>NZ_PYGF01000004.1:162555-340132 GCF_003014575.1 Cecembia rubra | reverse complement strand
ACTGGGGTTACACCCGGGAGAGTAGGCCGCCGCCACATTATTACAAAGCCAGCAGCAATGCTGGCTTTTGGCGTTTAGGGGAGTAGCGGGAAGCGAGAAACAAGTCCTGGGAGCCGGTATGAAGGGGAGAGTGGGGGCAGGATGTAACGTGGGATAAAAAGGTAAAAGGGGGATGTCGAAAGGGGGATTTCGGAAGGATAGGTCAGATGGACTTACTTTTGTTTCCTTTTGTCATTGTTGTGGGTCAAAAAATTCTTCCAATTATTTTCCGTTGCAAATCCAACTTCCAAGTCCGGAAAATCAGACAACGGAAGCTGGGAAATTTCGGAAATTGAAAGTCGGATTACGGGAATGGGAGCCCGCTAATATCTGGATCTTATAACCATTTATTCTGTTTAAGATTTGAGTAAACCCATATGGGCGGCTACCATCTTTAATGTTCCAAAGTCGTAAGTGTTTGGTTTTTCCTGACGTATCAATCCCAAATCTGCATCATATTTTTTAATGAGCTCAGCCACTTTTTGATAAGTGGCTTCATCCATATGCGTGAATAAGGAAATTCTTCCCTCCTGAATACCCTTGGCCAAATGCCCTTTGATAGTGGATTCAGATAAGCCCCTTTGTATGGCTATTTCCTCAATACTTGCTCCAAAACCACTCATTTCGAAAGTGATTTCATATGTTTCTCCCTTCACCCTTTTTAAACTCGGACTATCTTCTGATCTCTTTTTCTTACCAGTTCTGTTTTTTGAAAATTTTGGATTATTCAATGCTTTTTCTTTTGCTTCCTTGGCTAGTTTTAGCCTTAGCTCAGTGGTTTCAGTCTGGATTTGATCCAGCTTTCCAATTTCTCTTCCCACGAGAATACAGGAAACTAAAATCTTGACTTTTTTAATTTGAGTAAGTTTTCGAAGAAATTCAAGCTCTACTTGGGCTAAGCCTTCAAGATACTTTTTGGTTTTAGAAAACCTTTCTACTTCTGCAAGATGATCCAATAAGTGACTTAACTGCCTTTCAAGATATGCTACATAGTAGGATGCACCTTTTTCTAATCTATCCAATAATTTGGTTTCATCCATTGCAAATAGTAATTGGACCAATTGCCTCTGGAACTTTATGGTATTTTCAGTCTCAGACCCTAAGTTTTCTAAAAGTATGGGAAGGGCTTGTTGCATTTCAAGGTCCTCAAATTCCAAACTGCTTTTATTATCGTTTAAAAAAATTTTTACGGTTTTTAATATTTCCTCAAGACTAAAGGTGCTTACAAGAAGTTTTTCTAAATAATGTCTTTGGTGTTTCTCCAAGAGTGTTTCTAAAGGCTCTTGGTATGCTGTTTTTTGAGTGAAATTGACCACCTCATGGTCATTGTAGATGACATTATGCTGAATCCGGGTGCGTAGAATCAAACCTTCTAATCCCCTTAGCCTGCTCAGGGCTACATAGACTTGCCCAGGTGCAAAAGCCTGTCCTACATCTATGATAGCCTTGTCAAAAGTTAAACCCTGACTTTTGTGTACGGTTACTGCCCAGGCCAATCTAATCGGATATTGCTCAAAACTACCTATAATTTCTTCCTCTAATTCTTTCGTAGACTCATTGACAACATAGCGTTTGTTTTCCCAGATTTCCCTTTTCAAAGTATAGCATACTTTGTTTTCGGCCATAATCACTTGAATTCCTTCCTCAGTAATAGCCTTGATTTTAGCCATTTTTCCATTGTAATATTCCCCATTACCGCTGCTGTCATTTTTGATAAACATGACCTGAGCCCCTTCTTTGAGTTCCAAGATTTTTGGAAGAGGGTATAGATGTTCTGGAAAATCTTTCTCAATTATGGCCTGAAAGAAATGAGAAGGGCCTTTAAGAGCCTGTAGTTCTTTTTGATTTTGAGCGTCTGCCTTATAATTATGGGTTGTAATGATGATGGTGTCTTCCAGGTTTTTAATCTCCTCTTCGGTTTTAAAATGTTTGTTAAGAAGCCTAATATCTTCCTCACTCGCACAGTTATCCCTCAAATGGTTCAAGATGTTGATGAATTTTTCGTCCTTTTGCCTGAAAATTTTATCCAATTCCAGATAAACCATTCCGGACTCCCTGAGGGCATGGGCTTCAAAGAAATGCATGCTGTTGTAAAATTTGCTCAGAATTTCCCACTCATTTTCCCTGACAATTGGAGGAAGCTGAAACAAATCGCCAATCATTAATACCTGAACTCCGCCAAACGGTTCTTTAAAGTTTCCTTTGACACTTTTTAGTCTAAAATCTATAGCGTCCAAAATATCTGCTCTTAACATGCTCACTTCATCAATAATGAGAAGTTCAATAGATGCCAATACCTGTTTCCTGCTACCATTCAATGGATGTCTCCTGGTAAGGGAAAACTGGGTAAAAATATTGCCTTGATTGCCAAAATTCCCTTCAGGTTCTCTTGTCGGTAAAAAGCTTCCTAATGGCAATAAAAATTGAGAATGAATGGTTACCCCTTTTGCATGTAGCGCTGCGATTCCTGTTGGTGCCACAATGACAAACTGTTTGTGTGTCAATGATGCCAGATTCCTCAAAAAGGTAGTTTTACCGGTGCCAGCTTTTCCGGTAAGGAAAATAGGATTATTGGTGCTGTTTACAAAATGGGCCGCCAACTCAAGTCTATCGGTAATCTGTGTTTCCATGGAAATAAAATTATAATAAAAAATTCAGGTGCTCCTCGGATTATCCGTTTAAGTTCAGAAAGTTTTCAAAAAAATGTAACTTTGCTGGCAGTAAATAGTTGTTATACTAACTATTAAAACACTAATCAAATGACCAAAAGTATTTTGGTGACAGGAGGTACAAAAGGCATTGGCCGGGCCATCATTGATAGGTTTGGGGAAGAAGGTTTCGATGTATTTACTTGTTCCAGACATGGAAAAGATTTAGAAAAGCTGGAAAATGAATTTACCACAAAGTTTCCTGGGCAAAAAATTATGGCTTCAGAAGCAGATCTCTCTAAAAAAGAAGAGGTTCAACGATTCGCTGAAGAAGTAAAAAGGTTTGCTATACCAGATGTTTTGGTCAATAATACAGGAATATTTTTACCAGGCTCCATTCATTCCGAGCCTGATGGCAATTTTGAGATGATGATGCATACCAACCTATTTTCTGCTTATTATCTGACAAGGGCTTTTACTTCAGAGATGATAGAAAGGAAGGCTGGGCATTTATTTTCAATAGGTTCCATTGCTGGACTCACAGCTTACTCAAATGGAGGAAGTTACGCAATTTCTAAATGGGCCATGTTAGGATTTACCAAATGCTTAAGACAAGAATTGAAGGATTATAATATTAAAGTGACCTCTATTCTTCCTGGAGCGACTTATACAGCAAGTTGGGAAGGAGTGGAACTACCCATAGAAAGGTTTATGAAAGTCGAAGACATTGCCACGGCCATTTGGTCTGCATATAACCTTTCTCCCTATTCAGTTGTTGAGGAAATAGTCATAAGACCACAATTAGGAGACTTATAAAATTATGGAGACCAAAGATTTGTTGGAAAAAATTAAGTATTGTAATAGCCTGACGGCTTACTCCAGAAGAAAGACCATTCCAGTGAAGGTTGGTGATGTGATTATCGGAGGGGACAATCCTATTGTGGTCCAATCCATGACGACGGTTGACACCATGGATACCTTGGGTTCTGTTGAGCAGTGTATTCGTATGATTGAAAGCGGTTGTCAATTGATCCGTATTACAGCTCCAAGTATCAAGGAAGCAGAAAACCTGAAAAACATAAAGGATGAATTGAGAAAAAGAGGGTATAATACACCTTTGGTTGCAGATATCCATTTTACTCCAAATGCTGCTGAAATTGCTGCTAAGATTGTTGAAAAGGTAAGGATCAATCCTGGAAATTACGCAGATAAAAAGAAATTCGAGTTTATAGAATATACAGATCAAAGTTACCAGGAAGAACTGGAAAGGATCAGGGAAAGATTTCTGCCATTGGTCAGGATATGTAAGAAGCACGGGACAGCCATGAGGATTGGTACTAATCATGGATCGCTTTCTGATCGAATAATGAGCCGTTATGGGGATACTCCTCTTGGAATGGTTGAATCTGCTTTGGAGTTTTTAAGGATCTGTGAAGAAGAAAATTATCATGATGTGGTCATTTCCATGAAGTCTTCTAATACCCAAGTGATGGTTCAGGCTTACCGTCTATTGGTCCAAAAGCTGGAAGAAGGAGGATTTAAACCCTATCCACTACATTTAGGGGTTACTGAGGCCGGGGATGGTGAGGACGGAAGGATTAAATCCGCTGTTGGAATAGGAACCCTTCTGGAAGATGGACTTGGCGATACTGTTAGGGTTTCATTGACAGAAGATCCTGAATTTGAAGCTCCTGTGGCTAAGGCATTGGTGGATAGGTATGAAAATCGGACAGGGCATGCCCTAATTCCGGATGTGGTCCACTATCCTGTCAATCCATTCGAGTATAACCGAAGAGATACTATTGAAGTATTCAATTTTGGCGGTACCAATGTCCCAAGGGTAATAGCTGATATTTCTGCTGTGGAAAACATCACAGAAAAGGAAATGAAACAGGTGGGGCATTTTTACCTTCCTGAATTGGATAAATGGAAAATGAATGATCTTGGTGCTGATTACGTATTTTCAGGATCTAACCCTATACCCTTTATGCTGCCAAACGGCATGAAGGAAATCCAGCACTATGCTGTTTGGCTATATACAGAAGATAAGGTCAATAAATTCCCTGCTCTATCTTTAGAAGAATTCCGTAAGGCTGAAAATCTGCATTATGGTTTAAATTTCCTGATGGTATCGGACCAGGAAATCAAAGAAGCTTTACCACTTTTGGAGGGAAGAAAAGATGTTGTGGTTATTTTGCATAGTGACAACCTGCATAATATGCCTGCATTGAGGAGAGCCTTCTTTGAGTTGATGGAAAATCACAGTATCGTTCCTGTAGTGGCAAGGGTAAATTATGCAAAGCAGGATCAGGACAAGACCATGTTGTATGCTGCCACTGATGTTGGAGGTTTGTTAATAGAGGGCTTAGGGGAAGGGATTATGATCGGCATAGGGGCCTATAGAGAATCCCCAAGAACTGAAATCCTAGATCAGATTAAACTGCATAACTCAGTCAGTTTCGGAGTGCTTCAAGCTGCAAGGACCAGAATGTCAAAGACAGAGTACATTTCTTGTCCATCTTGTGGTAGGACACTTTTTGACCTTCAGGAGACAACGGCCATGATCAGAAAAAGAACCGATCATTTGAAAGGGGTAAAAATCGGCATCATGGGCTGTATTGTAAATGGACCCGGTGAAATGGCAGATGCAGATTATGGGTATGTAGGTTCTGGGAAGGGTAAAATTACACTTTACAAGGGTAAAGAGGTTGTTAAAAAATCAGTTGCATCAGAAAAGGCTGTAGACGAGCTGATTGAAATAATCAGAAAAGATGGTATGTGGATTGAACCAGAGGCTTGATTATCAAGTTTTATTCTTATACACAAAGGTCTCAACATTTATATATGTCCCTAATTCAAAATAAAGATTAAAGTCATGGCAAACAGCAGATTAAAGGAGTTTTTCCAACTTGGAGAGGTAGGTAATTACTTCATTCGAGTGTTTCAAAAACCAGATCCCAACAGGCCTACAAATTTCAATTTAAGGATGATGCATGGCATCAATAAAATTTCTATTTTGATGTTCCTCGCAGCCATCATTATTTGGGTTGCCAAAAGAATGCTATAAATTTTTGATTTGCTCCTTTACTGGTTATCTTCATCATGAAATGATGACTATTACCTATTTTAGAGATTATTGTTTGTCCAAGCCTGGAGTAACAGAGGACACTCCTTTTGATGAGAAGACCCTGTGTTTCAAGGTTGGGGGAAAGATTTTTGCAATTACAGATATTTTTGATTTTGAAAGTGTGAATTTAAAAAGTGATCCTGAGCAGGCAATCGAGTTGAGGGAAAGGTATGAGGGAATACTGCCGGGATATCATATGAACAAAAAGCATTGGAATACAGTGGTCTGTGATGGTTCTGTTCCGGATGGTTTAATCCTTCAATTGGTGGACCATTCCTACGACCTTGTTTTTTCAAGCCTTCCAAGAAAAATCCAACAAAGTCTTATTGCCGGATGACCTATTTAAAATTAGATAAAATCCAGAAAATTTATGAAAACGGTCAGCCTGTATTAAAAGAGTTTTCCCTGAATTTGGAAAGAGGACAGGTAGTTTCTTTGATTGGAGAAAGCGGTTCAGGCAAAAGCACTCTCCTAAGAATTGTAGCCGGTTTAGAAAACCGGAATGCCGGTGAGGTTTATTTGGAGGGATTGAGAATAGTCAATCCAAAGGAAAAACTTGTTCCTGGATATGACGAAATTCAGTTGGTATATCAAGATTATCATCTTTATCCTAATTCGACCGTAGAAGAAAACATTACTAGGCCGCTTCTGCTTTACGATAAAAATTACAAGGAGAAAAGGGTCAAATCTATTTTGAAGTTATTGGGACTGGAGAAGTTTAAAGACAAACTTCCAAGACAGCTTTCCGGTGGACAGCAACAAAAGGTGGCTATTGGAAAGGCGCTGAGTTTGGAGCCACAAGTACTTTTATTGGATGAACCTTTTTCCAGTTTGGATACCATACAAAGAAGGGAATTGATTGCAGAACTGAGAGGCATGTTTGCCACACTTGAGGTTACAGTATTGTTTGTAACCCATGACCTTGACGATGCCCTTCAGATGTCCAATGACTTAGTTTTAGTACAACATGGAAAGCTCATCCAAAAAGGTCATCCCGAGGAAATATTTTCCAAACCAAGGAATCTATATGCAGCCAAACTTTTCAGTCATTTGAACCCTATCCCTTACCAACAGCAATACTTCATCAGGCCATCTGATATTCAACTATTTAAAAGCACAGGTGTCCCTGCAAAGGTAAAAGAAAGTCAATACTTGGTACACTATAACCAACTGACAGTCCAACTAGGAACTGGGGAGATTTGGAAGGTTGAAGATAAGAAAAGGGAGTTTGGACTTGGACAAAAAATATACTTGAAATGGGATGAGGGAAAAGTAGTAGGCCCTTTTTAAACCAAATTCCCAAAGTCTGTAACCTTGGAAATTTGGTGAAAAATTATTTATGGTCGAAACCATGTTCTCCATGCACATGGCCATGATCCAATTCTTCCGGAGTAGCTTCTCGTACCTCTAAAACCTCCCCTTCAAAATGAAGGTCAAATCCAACCAAAGGATGGTTGAAATCCAATAACACTTCCTCTCCTAGGTCTTTGAGTACTTTTGCCTGAAGCGGAAAACCATTTTCATCCATCAAAGGCAGAAAATTACCCTCCTCCAGCATGAAAGGTTCGAATCCCCGTTCTTTACTGAATTGATCTTTTGGTAATGCCATGATAAGTTCTTCGTCTGCTTCACCATAAGCATCAGCAGTAGGGATAATGAAACTGAAGCTTTCACCTTCTTTTTTCCCGGCAAGGTAAGATTCGAATTTTTCCGGTAGCCCGCTTTGTCCAAAAATAAAATAAAAAGGGTCTTCTTCATCCCTGACTTCAACGCTAAATGGGGCTGACTCGATTTCGTCTTGTTCTTTACTGACTTTTAATTCATAGGTTAAACCTACTACTGCATTGTTTGATATTTCCATGGGACAAAGGTAGTTAAACTTTTACTTAATCGCCCCATTGATCATCACTGCAAATATGGTCAACATGCTGAATATGAAACAGAAAAATAATCCTTTCTGGTTTTTTTGAAGGAAGAATAGAATACTTAAGACAAAAATTACTGAAAAGAGTAAAGCAAATATCAATATGACCCGGAGATAAAGTTCCTCAGAAGCATGAAAATATGGAGCGTAATCTGAATCGGGAACCAAAACAGGTTTTTCCCCTCTCCATTGGATGGCAATCC
The DNA here is from genome assembly GCF_003014575.1 of Cecembia rubra. GTDB lineage: Bacteria > Bacteroidota > Bacteroidia > Cytophagales > Cyclobacteriaceae > Cecembia_A > Cecembia_A rubra. The sequence continues at coordinate 332,191 of NZ_PYGF01000004.1, read as the reverse complement.
ATTCTTTCCAATAAGAATAGGCAAATATACCTGATGATAACAAGGCCGCTAGAGAAAAATACAGACGGTGCATGAAGTTGATATTAAAATCCTCCCGTAGGACTGCCACGGGAGGATCATTGTTAAATCACAATATTGATGATTTTTCCAGGGACAACAATCACCTTTTTAGGGGTGTTACTTTCCAGCCATTTTTGGACAGTATTGTCCGCCAATGCGGCCTTTTCTACTTCTTCCCTGCTGAGGGAGAGGGATAGCGGAAGTTTTGCCCTTACTTTTCCATTGATAGATACAGGGTATTCATGGCTGTTTTCTATCAAGAATTCTTCATTGAAATCAGGGAATTTTGCATAGATGATTGATTCTTCATGACCCAAAAGCGACCAAAGTTCCTCGGCAATATGAGGTGCATAAGGAGATACAATGATGGCCAAAGGCTCTAGAATTGATCTCTTATTACACTTCAAAGCAGTCAGTTCATTTACACAGATCATGAAAGAAGCTACAGAAGTATTAAAGGAGTAGTTTTCTAAGTCTTCCTGTGTCTTTTTGATCGTTTTATGTAATGTCTTCAGTTCCTCCTTAGTGGCTTTCTCTTCAGAAACATGGAAGTTTCCCTGACTGTCATGGTAAAGCTTCCATAGCTTTTTCAAGAACTTCGATACTCCATCAATACCGTTGGTATTCCAAGGTTTGAACTGCTCAAGTGGTCCCAGAAACATTTCGTAAAGTCTGAGGGTGTCGGCCCCATATCTTTGGATGATATCGTCTGGATTGACCACATTGTATTTGGACTTAGACATCTTCTCCACCTCAGCTCCACAGATGTATTTGTCATCTTCAAGGATAAAGTCCGCATCAGCAAGATCTGGTCTCCAGGCCTTGAATTTTTCCAAATTCAACTGGTCATTGTGTACAATATTCACATCCACATGCATGGCAGAAGTGTCATATTGATCTTTCAAGCCCTGGCTCACAAAGGTATTGCTTCCTTTTACCCTATATACAAAATTGGACCTGCCTTGGATCATTCCTTGATTGATCATCTTTTGGAAAGGTTCTTCGATGCTCACTGCTCCTATATCATAAAGGAATTTTGTCCAGAACCTTGAGTACAGCAAGTGTCCTGTAGCATGTTCTGCACCTCCAATATATAGGTCTACTGCCCCCCAATATTTTTCAATTTCAGGATCAACCATTTTGTCCTGATTTTTGGAATCCATATATCTGAAGAAATACCAGCTTGAGCCTGCCCAGCCGGGCATAGTACTTTTTTCTATTGGAAATTCTCCCTCTTGTGTTTTGTAAGTCCAGTCTTTGGCTCTTCCTAATGGAGGTTCACCATCTTCTGTGGGCAGGTATTTGTCGATTTCCGGTAAGACCAAAGGTAGGTCTTTTTCATCCATAAGATAGGGAAGACCTTCTTTGAAATATACAGGAAGTGGTTCTCCCCAATACCTTTGTCGGGTGAAAATCGCATCCCTCATTCGGTATTGGATTTTACCTTTACCTATTTTTTTCTCTTCCAGGAAAGCAATGGCTTTTTCCATAGCCTTTTTCATTTCAAGGCCTGAAATAAAGTCTGAGTTGATGATCGTTCCTCCTTTGCCAGGAAAGGAACCGTTTTCCATACTGCCTTCAATGACTTGGCGGATCTCTAAACCAAAATGTTTGGCAAAATTATAATCCCTCTCGTCATGGGCTGGTACGGCCATGACTGCTCCAGTACCATAGCCAGCCAGTACATAATCTGCAATCCATATCTGGATCTCTTCCCCATTGAAAGGATTGATGGCGTAGGAACCTGTAAATGCTCCGGAAATAGTTTTCACATCGGACATTCTGTCTCTTTCAGATCGGTTTTTGGCCACTTCCACATAAGCTTCTGCAATAGTCCTTTGATCATCTGTGATCAGGTCCTGTACATAATCATGCTCGGGAGCTAAAGCCAAATATGTGACTCCATAAATGGTGTCAATCCTGGTCGTGAAGACTTTGATGAGTTTTTCCTGGCCTTTGACCTGGAATACCAATTCAGCACCAATGGATTTTCCAATCCAATTGCGCTGCATTTCCTTGATGGGTTCAGACCATTCCAGTTTGTCCAATCCTTGAAGCAGCCTTTCTGCATAGGCAGTGATCCGCATACTCCATTGCATCATTTTTTTCCTTTCTACTGGATGACCGCCCCGTTCAGAAAAGCCGTCTTTAACCTCATCATTGGAAAGTACAGTTGCTAGTGCAGGGCACCAGTTTACCGTCGTTTCGGCAAGGAACGTCAATCTGTATTTCAGTAGGATTTCTTGTTGTTGCTTTTCGGAATAGTTGTTCCACTCCTCAGCGCTAAAAACAGGGGTGTCCTCATCGCAGACTGCGTCTATATCTTGATTTCCTGAAGTTTCGAAAACTTGACACAAAGAAGCTATGCTTTTGGCTTTGTCTTCTTTTTTGTCGTAGTAGCTGCTGAACAGCTGCATGAAAATCCATTGGGTCCATTTATAATATTCCGGGTCAGAGGTCCTCACTTCTTTTTCCCAGTCAAATGCAAAACCAATGTTTTTGAGCTGTTCAGTATATCTCTGAATATTCTGCTCAGTGGTAATGGCTGGATGTTGTCCGGTCTGAATGGCGTATTGTTCTGCAGGAAGCCCAAAGGAATCATAACCCATTGGGTGAAGGACGTTGTATCCCTGAAGTCTTTTGAACCTTGTAATGATATCAGAAGCAATATATCCAAGTGGGTGGCCTACATGTAGGCCTGCACCAGATGGATAAGGGAACATATCCAATGAATAAAATTTCGGTTTTGTGGGATCAGGTTTGGCATTGAATATTTGGTTTTTTTCCCAGTAAGTCTGCCACTTTTTTTCTATTTCCTGAAAATTATAATCAGCCATTATTGAATAAATGCTTGGTTTTTGAAGAATTGCTTGCAAAAATAGAAAAATTAACCGTAAACAGCTGATAAAAGGCTGATAAGCTGAAAGTATTCTTTTTCAGGAAAAATTCTAAAATAGATGGTGGATTAACATTACCAGAACCTGTAACGCTTTTCTTTCAGCCTATTTCTGAATATCCAGTTGTCCCAAATATCCTGTGAAAGATAGAGTTCTACACCTATATTAAATGTAAGGTAGCCATCAAAGCGATTATCCAGACCAGATCCCCTTCTGATCCGACCTCTGTTATTTAAAATTTTTTGAACATCAGGCTCGCCATTTTCCCTGTAAAAGGCAGGGTTTCTTATAGCCAATCTCAAGCGATCTGGATTTGGTCCTTCCCCATTTGTTCCATAATCGCTGACCAGGTCAAGGTAAAATTCACTAACATTGAACGCACTGATATCATCGAGGTAGTCTGTTAATGTCCAACGGTAATTGAGCTCCAATATCAAGTCCATCCATACATTGGCTTTATATTTCATCCCAACACCAGTGGGAAAAACAATTATGTACTTATCATATGGGTTGTTTTCCAATTGTAACGGACGAAGGGCAATCCATTCCCCTCTCAATTGAGCTTTTGGGTCATTGGTGGAAACACCTACTCCTGCAAAACCATAAAAATTAATGAAATGCCTGGTAATATTAAACTGTCTGACAGGTTTAAGATAAAATTCTCCAATAGCTGTTGCCTCCCAGTTTCTTGCCCTGAAGTGAAGATTTCTTGGTTCCCTAAAACTCCTAGGATCAGCGGGTGGATCTTGTCCTGAAATCTGATAATATGTTCCTTCAATCCTAGCCTTTAGGTAGGTTCCTAATACCCTTCTGATTGCAATATTGGCATTCCAGTCAGGCTGAATACCCTCATCGTATTTCCATAGAGAATATAACTCACCAAAATACTGGGTAGGGCCCAATGAAGCTGATACTGACCATGGTGCTTCAAATCTATAGCGGTAAAAGCTTTGGGCTGATACTAAGGTTATGGTTATAGTAAAAAATAAGGTAAAAATAAGCCGCTTCATTTCCTATTATGTGAAAATCAGATTATTGAGTACATCTTTTTTTGGTTACTCCCAAGGAGTAAATAACTGTAAAAATTATCAATTATTCAATTTTTCAAGACGACTTTTAGTGTGGCATTCATGTAAAGAAAAAGTAAATTAATGGTCAACTTCCGTAATTTTAATGTTTGATATAATAAACTTTAACTTCTATGGCTCATTTAATTATTGGGCTTAATTATACAAGTGCGACATTAGTTTGAAAGTTGTATCTAAGCTGGTAATATCCCAAAACAAGGTTTTAAATTCAGGCTTTTGGCAGGAAAATTGTTTCTTTTACCACATATAGTTTTGTTTTGGAAGAGCAGAAATCCCCTTTTAAAATAATTGATGGAAAATTGGTTAGTTTTGTATTATGAGTAAGCAGAAAGAAGAATTAGAGCACCGGTTAAAATTAAGGAATATAAAATTGTCTGATTATGATGATATCAGAGAGATCATGGTCAGTATATATAGAGATCAAGGTGGTGCTTGGACTAAACAGGAGCTTAAAAATCAGTTAAAGGCCTTTCCAGAAGGGCAGATTTGTATTGAGGATAATGGGAAAGTGGTAGCGGCCGCATTAAGTTTGATTGTAGATTACGGACAATTTGGAGATAACCATACCTATGATCAGATTACGGGTTATGGAAAATTTGACACGCATGATGATGATGGGGACACGCTTTATGGGACAGATGTATTTGTCCATAAAGATTATAGAGGGATGAGGCTTGGCCGGAGGTTGTATGATGCCAGAAAAGAGCTTTGTGAAAATCTAAACCTGAGGTCCATCATTGCTGGGGGTAGAATTCCCGGATACTCCAAGTATGCGGATCAAATGACTCCAAGAAAATACATTGATTTGGTCAAGAGTAAGGAGATTTTTGATCCGGTACTTTCTTTTCAGCTGGCCAATGAATTTCACGTAAGGAAAGTAATTACCAAATATTTGCCTGAGGATACCGATTCCAGGGCTTATGCTACACTTCTGGAGTGGATCAATATTTATTACGAAAAAGATGAAAAACTTATTGGTAATAAAAAGTCAATTGTAAGATTGGGGTTGGTACAGTGGAAAATGAGACGATTTAACAGTGTAGATGATCTCATGCAGCAGGTTGAATTTTTCGTAGATACGGTTTCAGGATATAAATCAGATTTTTGTTTGCTTCCCGAGTTCTTCAATGCCCCTCTTTTGGCGGAGTTTAATGATATGGATGCTTCAGAGGCGATCAGGAACTTGGCGGATTATACTGATGAAATCATAGGCAGAATGAGTGATCTTGCTCTTTCATACAATGTCAATATCATTGCTGGGAGTATGCCGGAATATGATGGTAAAAAATTGCGCAATGTGAGTTACCTCTGCCGTAGAGATGGGACTACCGACAAGCAATACAAATTACACATCACACCTGATGAAGCCGCGTATTGGGGGCTTCAAGGAGGAAACGGTATAAAAGTTTTTGATACAGATGCTGGGAAAATCGGGATTCTTATCTGTTATGATGTGGAATTTCCTGAACTGGGAAGAATTCTGGCAGAACAAGAAATGGACATCCTTTTTGTGCCATTTTGGACAGACACAAAAAATGCCTTCTTGAGGGTTAATACTTGCGCTAAAGCCAGGGCTATAGAAAATGAATGTTATGTTGCAATAACAGGTTCTGTCGGTAACTTGCCAAGGGTTGAAAATATGGATATTCAGTTTTCCCAGGCAGCCATATATTCCCCATCTGATTTTTCATTTCCTCATGATGCTACTGTGGCCCAGGCTTCTGAAAATGCAGAGACCACAATAGTAGCAGATGTGGATTTGGACCTTTTGACCAAGCAGCGAAAGGCTGGGAGCGTCCGAAATTTAGAACAGAGGAGGCTGGACCTCTATTCGATTCAATGGAAGAAAAAGAAATAAAATGTCTAATTATTTGAAAGGAATCTCCCAGGAAATATGGGATAAGGCTGCAAAAATCAAAATACTGATTACTGATGTGGATGGTGTATTGACCGATGGCGGAATTATTTATGATGATCGGAAAATAGAATTCAAGCGTTTTCATGTAAAAGATGGATTTATAGTCCAGCATCTCAGGAAGAATGGGGTGCTTGTAGGAGCTATTACAGGTAGAGATTCCAAAGTTGTCGAGAACCGATGTGAAGAGCTGAGTTTTGATTTCCATTATCATGGTGTAAGAGATAAGGTGAAAAAATTAGCAGAAATCCTGGAGGTTCTTGAAGTAGAACTGGATGAAGTGGCCTATATAGGGGATGATTTATTGGATTTACCCCTTTTGAAGAAAGTTGGATTTTCTGTATGCCCAAAGGATGCCATGCCTTATGTTGCCGAACATGTAGACTATATTTCCTCCTTGGAAGGAGGTAAAGGGGTATTCAGAGAAGTGGGAGATATTATTCTTGAAGCAAAGGGTCTGCTGGAAGGAATTATTTTCCGTTACGCCAATCAATAATTTGGGATTCAATACTTAGGGGATATAGGTGAATTGAAATTCTCTGAATTAAATTCTCCGAAATATTGAGTTCCTAGAATTAGTTTTTAAATTTTAGTATTAAATTAATTCCAATTGCCATGAAGTCATTATTGTTTGTATTAGCACTGTTCTTCCCGGTTTTATTACAGGCACAGGGAGGCATGGAGGTAAATGGAATTGATTTTTTAATCCGAAATCAACTCGAATCAGATGACGTTGCCATTAGGAAAAGAGTTGGCGGAACGATATTGTATAGCTCAGAAGTTATTCAAAAGTTCTATCAGGATAGGGAATTTTTTCCGGCCTGGCTAGATAACAAAAAGCTTACTGAGAGGGCATATGAGATGCGGTATGAAATCCAGCAGGCTAAATTTGATGGTTTGAACCCAAGTGATTATCATCTGGATAAGATCAATGATTTTTTTGATAGGATTGAGAAAAGCAAAATTGGAGGATATGACATCACCAATTCTGAATTCGCGGCAATTGACTTGCTTTTGACTGATGCTTATATTATGCTTTCCTCCCATCTATATTTTGGAAAAGTAGATCCGGATAATTTGAAGACTGCTTGGAATATACAGAGATCCTCTCCCGAATTGAAAATAGATCAAAGGTTGGCCAAAGCTTTGAAAGAGGAAAGTATAAGAAAGAGTTTGGAAGGATATTTCCCTTCTTTTTCGGTTTACAAAAGGATGAGAGACGGTTTAAGGGAATTATTTGATTATCAGGAAAAGTATGGGCAAGACCCAAGCAGGCCTTGGAAAACTTTGAGGCTGGACAAATCGATCAAACCTGGGGATATTCATAATCTAATTCCCGAATTAAGAAATAGGCTTGTTTTTTGGGGATTTTTGGATAATTATCAAATAGAGAATGAGAAATTTTATGATTCCATAATGGTCTTTGGGATTAAAAAACTACAATACAGGCATGGAATGGACCAGGACGGAGTTATAGGACAGGGGACTATCCAGGCAATCAATCAGACGCCTGAAAATCTCATTGCCACAGCCTCGGTCAACTTGGAGCGGTTTCGGTGGTTTCCAGATAGCTTAAAAGAAAATGAATTGATTTTGGTAAATACAGCCAATTTTCAATTGGATTTCATTCAGCGCAGGGATACGGTTTTCAGTTCCAGAGTAATTGTGGGTAAAAGTGTCCATTCAACACCACAATTTAGTGCAACGATGTCCTATATTGTATTCAGCCCGACTTGGACAGTTCCCAATTCCATTACAAGGAATGAAATAATCCCTGCTATAAGGAGAAATCCCAATTACTTGAATCAGAACAATATGAAATTGTTGACTTCCTCAGGGACGGAAGTGCCTTCTTCTTCGATTGATTGGGCAAAAGTAAACCCCAGGACCTTTCCCTATACCATCAGACAGGAGCCGGGGGAGAATAATGCACTTGGGTTAGTTAAGTTTATGTTCCCTAATAAACATAGTGTTTATATCCATGATACACCAGCAAGATCCCTTTTTGAAAGGGAAGACCGTGCACTAAGTCATGGCTGCATTAGGATTCAGAAACCTTTTGAGTTTGCCAAATTATTATTGTCTTTTGATCCTGTTTGGACGGATGAAAAAATCCGGGGAGATATGCGCTTACCAAAAGAAAAGGTTGTAATGCTGGATAGGAAAATCCCAGTAGTTGTACTGTATTTAACCTACTGGGCAAACAACAAGGGGGAGTATTTTTTCAGGAGAGATATTTATTCCAGAGATGCCGAAATTTATAAATCCCTAAAAGAAGGTAGACCGTGGAGATCAGGAATTTAAGTAGTTTGATTTTTGAAGGTAATCCTGATCATTGCCATAAATGAATAGACAGGATTTGTCTTTGATAGTGTCAATTACTTCAGTCACGATTTCGTTTGGAAGTGCGGGACAGCCAAGACTCCTTCCCAAACGGCCAGTTTGTGAGATAAACTCTTCTTTAGCATAATCTGCCCCGTGGATTACAATTGCTCTCTCTCTCGCTTTGTCATTAAATCCTTTTTCCAAGCCGTCAAGTCTTAAGGAATACCCGTGTTTTCCCTGATAAGTTTCTCCGGTTAGGTAAAATCCTAAGCTGCTCATATAGGAGGAACTTACATTTGAAAACTTGTAGGCCATAAGGTCTCCGGAATTTCTGCCATGTGAAACATGACCATGGTGGATAATGGATCCATCTGTCATGTCAATAATCCACATGCGCTTTTGGGAAGAGGGCAAGGTAAAGTCAATAACGGTTAAAGGTTTTCCCTGAAGGATTTTTCCATCTTCCTGTAGTTTTAGATAACCTTTGATACCATAACTCAAAACCTCTCTTTTCGGTAGAGGTTTTTCTGCATTTAAACTAGAGGTACTGACCATTTCCACGAAATGGTTCTCAAGTGAAATCTCCTTCAATACTGAGGATGGAGAACTGTTTACTAAGAAATTACTCGAGAATGTGCCTGCGACTAATAGGATGCTTAATAAGGTGATTTTTCGCATTATGAAATTATAAATGCCTTTATGACAAAAAAAGTTCCAATAGTATTATTTTGCAAACAAACAGCTCAGATCAGTAAAAAAAAAATTATTTAGAATGCTTAAACTCTTTGTATCAGAGTATCTTTATATGGAACTGTTTGTGATTAGTTTGCTGTTGTCATCTGGAAATTGGGCTGAATCTATAAATGAAGAGGGTGATAGTCAGTTGTGTATGAATTTTGTTTAAACAAAAATTATTAAAATTAAACAAAAAATCAGGAATAGCTGTTTGATAATCAATGAGAGTATCTGTATTTAGAAAAGAGCATTTCAATGCTGCGCACAGGTTGCACAATCCAAAGTGGTCTTATGAGAAAAACCAAGAGGTTTTTGGTAAGTGTAACAATCCCAATTATCATGGGCACAACTATGAACTTATTGTGAAATTAGCAGGACCTGTGGATCCTGAAACCGGTTATGTATATGACATGAAGATCCTCAGTGACCTGATCAAAGAGCATGTTTTGAATAAATTTGACCATAAAAACTTAAACCTTGACACAGATGAATTTAAAGAACTCAATCCCACAGCTGAAAACATTGCTGTGGTTATATGGAATATTTTAAGGAAAAAAATTGATTTAAAATTCGACTTAACGATTCGATTATATGAAACAGAAAGAAACTTTGTTGAATACAGTGGGGATTGATTATACTCAAAATATTGATGACATCGGGGATGAGCATGTCGCTACCTCGCATGCTACCCCTTTAAGAGAAGATGCTTTCGAAATGGATGATGACCTCAAAATAGAGCTTATTGAAAAGCATTTTAGAGAAATCATGCATATTATGGGATTGGACTTGACAGATGACAGCTTGAGAGGTACTCCGAAACGGGTAGCAAAAATGTTTATCAAAGAAGTGTTCAGTGGACTAGATCCAAAAAACAAGCCTGCGGCCAAACTTTTTGAAAATAAGTTCAAATACAATGAAATGCTTGTGGAGAAAGATATCACATTTTATTCTCATTGCGAACATCATTTTGTTCCGATTTTTGGTAGGGCTCATGTTGCCTATATTTCTAATGGTCATGTGATCGGCTTGTCAAAGATCAATCGAATCGTACAGTATTTTGCCAAAAGACCTCAGGTTCAGGAAAGACTTACTATGCAGATTGGCAATGAACTAAAAGAAGCCCTAGGCACTGAGGATGTAGCTGTTGTGCTTGATGCACACCATATGTGTGTATCCTCTAGAGGAATTCAGGATGTAAATAGTTCCACAGTTACATCATATTATAGTGGTAAGTTCGAAAAGGATGAACAGACCAGGACAGAGTTTATGAAATATATAAGTTTGTAATATTATTCTGAAAACTAAACCAAATAAAGCCGGAAACAACTTCCGGCTTTTTCTTTTTTAAAAAAAGGCAAAACATTTTCACTGTTTTTTGATTAAGAAGGAAAGAGTCAATTATGGAGTATAAGAACATTGTTTTAATAGGTGGAAATTCAGGGATAGGCCTTGCTGTCAAATCAAAACTTGAAGAAACAGGTGCCCATGTGTTTGCCTATTCCAGAAGTGGAGAGGCGGGAAGGGAATTGGATGTCACAACTGATTTTAACCATTTAGAGGGATTGCCAGATGTTATAGATGGATTGGTATATTGTCCTGGAACCATCAACCTGAAGCCTTTTCACAGGTTTACGGTGGAGGATTTCAGAAATGATTATGAAATAAATGTATTAGGTGCTGTGAAAGTGCTTCAGGCCTGTCTGAAAGGATTGAAAAAATCAACTTCAGCCTCAGTGGTACTTTATAGTACTGTAGCAGTGGGTGTTGGGCTTGGATTTCATGCTTCCATTTCAAGTGCCAAGGGAGCAGTAGAGGGCCTGGCTAAGTCTCTTGCAGCTGAATGGGCACCTAATAAAATCCGTGTGAATGTAGTAGCACCTTCATTGACAGATACGCCCTTGGCTGCACAGCTGTTAGCCAATGAGGATAAAAAAGAAGCTTCCAATAAAAGGCATCCTTTAGGAAGGTATGGAAAGCCTGAAGATATTGCTTCTGCTACCAGATATTTGCTTTCGGATGAATCCAGTTGGATGACCGGACAGGTATTGCATCTTGATGGAGGAATGTCATCCCTGAGAGGGGTGTAAGTTAAATAGGGAAAACAATTGGGGCAGAAAAATTGTAGTGTATTTGGGGAATTCTCCCTATGATTAAAGTACGAGATTATGAGGACTCCACCGGAATCATTTTTGATTTTCAAGGAAGAACTAGAAAAAGCCAGACTCGAGAAAGAAAGGCTAAAAAAAGAGTATGAGGTCAAACTGGCTGAAATGAACAAAGAATTGGCAAGGTTGAAAGAACAGATTCAGTCCCAACAGGAACTGATAAAAACTACTATGGACTATGCCATACGCCTTGAAGAAAACCTGGGCAACTTCAAAAATGAAGTGAGCAATGGGAAAACCCTTAAAAACAGATCATTCCACTGATGCAATGAAATTTTCCGCTATGAATACCACTACCCATATTATTGAAGAAAACAACTTCGAACTGATGTTCGAAATGAGGTATGCCAGGGTATATTCCAATTCAGATAAAGGCATGCTTATATGTGAGTTATTGGCTGATTATGTGCCAATTGAAGATTTTAAAGAGATTTTTACCTATATATCGGGCATTGCTGCTGAAGGTAAATATGAAAAATTTATTTTCGACAAGCGTGCATTAAGGGCATTCCACCAGCCTAGTATGGAATGGTATTTCTTGAACTGGAAGAATAAAATGCTTGAACTTGGAATCACCAAACATAGAAAAATTTTACCGGAAGAAAAGTGGTTTGAAAGAATGGTAATGATTGCTAAGGACCAGATTATCAAGAATAACCCTGAGAATATCATTCATTTACTTGATATCAAATATTGTAATTCAATTGAGGAAGCAATAATGATATGATGAGGCATTTTGATAAATCGGGGATTCTGGAAGCAGATTCATCCTTTCGAAGAGATCTGATCAATTCACTTTCAGGCTATAAAAGCCTTAACCTAATTGGTACCAAAAGCAAAGATGGGATTACCAACCTTTCACCTTTTTCCCAAGTATTCCATATAGGTGCCACTCCTCCCTTAGTAGGCATTTTGTTTAGGCCACATTCTGTTGAAAGGCATACATTGGAAAATATTATGGAAACGGGTTATTTTACAATGAACCATGTGACTGAAGCTTTCTATCAACAGGCACACCAGACCGCTGCACGATATGAGAACTCAGAATTTGAGGCGGTTGGCCTAGATGAGGAATATTTATCTGATTTTTTTGCACCTTTTGTCAAATTAAGTCCTGTAAAAGTGGCTTGTAGCTTAAAGGAAAAACAAACTCTTCAAGTTAACGGTACTGTATTGGTCATAGGAGCAATAGAACATGTCTTTATTGAAGAAAGAGGCTTGAGGGATGATGGTTCATTGGATCTTAATAGGCTTGGTACGGTGACAGTTTCCGGTTTGGATGAGTACCATTTAGGAAAAAAATTGGCAAGGTTGAGCTATCCAAAACCTGATAAAGCGCTTAGGGAAATTTAGATACCTGCAATTTTCATGAGTGATTCTAAGTTGATCGAACTCACACCTTTTGGGCTATACTGCCCCAAAGCAGATATTTTTATAGATCCTTGGAGGCCGGTAGATAAGGCTGTTATCACCCATGCCCACTCGGATCATGCCCGATGGGGAATGAAATCTTACCTTGTCCATTCCCAATCCCAAGAAGTTATGAAACTTAGGTTGGGCGATGAAATTTCCCTTCAAACCATTGAATATAATGAAACTTTAAAAATCAATGGGGTAATTATTTCTTTGCACCCAGCAGGCCATATTCCAGGTTCATCACAAGTTAGGCTGGAATTCCAGGGCAAGGTTGTAGTTGTAAGCGGTGATTATAAGCTTGAGGATGATGGACTATCAGAGGCATTTGAGCCTGTAAAATGCCATGAATTTGTTTCAGAATGTACTTTTGGCTTGCCTATATACAAATGGCAGCCACAGAAAGAAGTTTTTGAAAAGATCAATCATTGGTGGAGAACCAATGCGGAAAATAACCGTAATTCAGTGATTTTTGCCTATTCATTAGGTAAAGCACAAAGGGTACTCAACCACTTGGAAAGAAGTATTGGGAAAATTTTTGCTCATGAGGCCATATGGAATACCAATCAAGCGCTGTTAGCAAATGGGGTAAAGGTACTGGATGTGGAAAAAGTAAGTGCTGAAATGTCCAAATCCACTTTCAATGGAGCCTTGATTATTGCACCCCCCTCTGCTATGGGATCACCGTGGTTGAAAAAATTCAGTCCCTACAGGACAGCCATCTGTTCGGGTTGGATGAATATCAGAGGAGCCAGGAGGAGAAGGGCAGCAGATGCAGGATTTGTATTATCAGACCATGCAGATTGGGAAGGACTGATTACTGCCATCAAAGCTACAGGTGCAGAACAGGTCTTTTTGACCCATGGAAATACGGCAGTTTTTGGCAGGTATTTGGAGGAGGAAGAGAAAATAAAAGCTACAGAACTTGAAACACTATTTCAGGGTGAAAGCACCAATATAGAGGATGATTGATGTTTTTTTTTTAATTTGACCATGTTATGAAAAAAAACCTCTTCCTGATCACCATCTTATTGTTACTTCAATGCTGTAAGTCACCTGAGAAAAATGGAAGTTTAACCATTCAAACTGTGAATGGAGAAATTGAACCAGATGCTTTGGGAGTGGCTTTGATCCATGAGCATGTTTTGGTGGATTTTATCGGTGCGGATTCTACCGGTTTTCACAGATGGGATAAAGAGGAAGTAGTTTCATTTTTGATACCCTACATTAAAGAAATTCAGGACAGAGGGGTGAAAACAATAATGGAGTGTACCCCTTCCTATTTAGGAAAGGATCCTGAGTTGTTGCGATTGCTATCAGAAAAAACAGGCATGCAAATCTTGACCAATGTTGGATATTATGGAGCAATATCCGGCAAATACCTACCGGAACACGCCTACCAAGAGTCTGCTGAACAACTTTCCAAGCGATGGATCAGGGAAGCTCAATACGGAATTGCTGATTCAGGTATCAAGCCTGGATTTATCAAAATATCAGTCAATGAGGGATCCGTCCTTTCGGGTTTGGATGCCAAACTTGTAAAAGCTGCAGGATTGACCCATTTGGAAACAGGCTTATTGATTGTGGCCCATACAGGTACCTGGCAGACTGCAAGAGCCCAGATGGATATCCTTCAATCCTTGAATGTTCCTCTGGAAAATTTTGTATGGGTCCATGCACAGAATGAAAAAGATTTTGAGAATTATCTAAGGGCCAATAAAGAAGGTGTATGGATCAGTTTGGATGGGGTAGTTTGGGATTTAAAAGGGCATTTGGACAGGTTGGTGTTTATGAAAGAGCAGGTTGGTCTGGATAGGGTTTTAATTTCCCATGACGCGGGTTGGTATGAACCAGGCCTTGAGGAACAGAAAAATTTTAAAGGATTTACCAGTATTTTTGATGAATTGATTCCCCTTTTGTATGAAAATGGGTTTACAAAGAAGGATTTGGACCTGCTTTTAATTGAAAATCCCAAGAGAGCTTTTTCAATTGGGAGGCAATAAATATGATTTTTAGAAGGTGCAAAATAATCTTCTGAAATTATTGAAAAATCTTTTCTCATTTTCTTGAGCCTGTGTACCTTTGCGCATGGCAGAACAAATACTCATCCTCGATTTTGGTTCCCAATACACACAACTCATCGCCAGAAGGGTTAGGGAACTCAATGTTTATTGCGAAATCCATCCATATAATAAAATTCCGGAAATTACATCTCATATAAAAGGGGTGATATTGTCAGGTAGTCCCTGCTCTGTAAGGGATGAAGGGGCACCGGATATCGATCTGGAAAGCATCCGTGGAAAGCTTCCTATACTGGGTGTTTGTTATGGTTCTCAATTGCTTGCCCATAAATACGGTGGAGAGGTACTTCCTTCACAAATCAGGGAATATGGAAGGGCCAATCTAGATCATATAGATCTTCATTATGATTTATTAAAAGAAATGACCCATGGTTCCCAGGTTTGGATGTCCCATGGAGATACGATCAAAGTTCTGCCTAAAGGCTTTGATGTAATTGCCAGTACTGCATCTGTAGAGGTGGCGGCATTTAAAGTTCAGGGAGAGGAAACTTACGGGATTCAGTTTCACCCAGAGGTTACGCATTCCCTTGAAGGCAAAAACTTATTGAGAAATTTTGTTGTACAGATTTGTGGGTGTGCCCAAGACTGGACATCTGATACTTTTATTGATGCTACCATTGCCGAACTCAAGCAAAAATTGGGTAATGATAAAGTAGTTATGGGTCTTTCCGGGGGTGTAGATTCCTCAGTAGCTGCGACTTTGATCCATAGGGCTATTGGAGACCACCTTACCTGTGTTTTTGTAGACAATGGACTTTTAAGAAAAAATGAGTTTGAGGAAGTTCTTGAGTCTTATAAGAATATGGGCTTGAATGTGATTGGTATAGATGCCAAGCAGCGGTTTTATGATGCACTTTCCGGCCTGACTGATCCTGAAGCAAAGAGGAAGGCCATAGGCAGGGTGTTTATTGAGGTTTTTGATGATGAAGCCCATAAGATCGAAGGAGTGAAATGGCTAGGGCAAGGAACAATTTACCCGGATGTGATTGAATCTGTTTCCGTAAAAGGGCCTTCTGCTACCATAAAGTCCCATCATAATGTAGGCGGTCTTCCAGATTTCATGAAGCTCTCTGTAGTAGAACCCTTGAACACTTTGTTTAAGGACGAGGTAAGGGAAGTGGGAAGAGCGCTTGAAATTCCGGAAAATATTATCGGAAGGCATCCTTTTCCTGGCCCTGGATTGGCTATTAGAATATTAGGGGATATCACTGCTGATAAAGTAAAAACATTACAGGAAGTAGATCATATCTTTATCAAAGGGCTTAAGGATTTCGGACTATATGACCAAGTTTGGCAGGCCGGTGCGATCCTTCTGCCTATCCAATCTGTGGGTGTGATGGGGGATGAAAGGACTTATGAAAGGGTAGTTGCTCTAAGGGCCGTAGGTTCTGTGGACGGGATGACTGCTGACTGGATTCACCTTCCTTATGAGTTTCTTGGCAAGATGTCCAATGAAATCATCAATAGGGTCAAGGGAGTCAATAGAGTAGTGTATGATATATCATCTAAACCACCTGCAACAATTGAGTGGGAGTAATTTAAATTAATAAATATTTGAATAAAGCCCTTTTCCTGAATGGTAAAAGGGCTTTTTTATTTTCCAAAATAAAACCCCGGATCCAGATGAAGCCGGGGTTGTTTATTATCGGATATCTAATCTTATTCTCCTTGGGCCAAAGAATAGCCCCTTACACCGTCAAAAGCATAGAGATGTTCTGTTTTGATGAAGTCAAATCCTAGTTCCTTGATTTGTCTCAATAGCTCAAGTACATCCCCATGTGATATGACAGATTGATCAGCAGTTTTGAACCTGCATCTCCAGTGATCTGTGCAGAAGGTTTCAGGCATTCCTTCAGGGAATACCTTTACCCCCCTATTGGTGATCAGATGAAGTTTCAATCCGTTGGCATCAGCTTTTCTCAATCTTTCACCGATGATGTCAGGATTTCTTTTGTCCTCATCCCAGTCTATGAATACATCTACTCCGATCAGTTCTTTCTTCTCTTTTTTGACTGGCTTCAACTTAATACTAAGTGGTGCTGTGGAAGATTTGTCGAAAGATGCAGCAACCATGTTGGCAGGAGCTTGCCCCAATCTCTCGATTACAGCTTGGGCAAATTCCTGAGTACCTACTTTTTTGGATGAGATGCCTTCTTGGTAAATATCAGCAGTATGGATTCCATCCTCCAAAGTTTTCATCCAAGCATTGGAGATTTTTTCTGCGATTTCAGGTTGTCCGATATGTACCAACATCATGATGGCACCATTAAGCAATCCGGAAGGATTGGCTATATTCATTCCGGCAATATCAGGTGCAGATCCATGGATAGCTTCAAACATAGCTACCTCTTCCCCGACATTGGCCGAGCCTCCCAAACCAACAGAACCGGTAACCTGGGCAGCAATATCGGATATTATGTCTCCGTAGAGGTTTAGCGTTACAATAACATCAAAGATTTCGGGCCTCTCAGCAATCAAAGCTGAGCCAATATCGATGATTTTGTGGTCAGTTTCGATGTCTGGGTATTCTTTAGCAATCTCATCAAATGTCTTATGGAATAGACCATCGGCCAATTTCATGATATTGTCTTTGGTCATACAGGTTACTTTCTTCCTGCCATACTTTTTGGCATATTCAAAAGCATATCTGATAATTTTTTCCGAGCCAGGCTGAGATATCAATTTCAGCGTCTGATAGACTTCTTGGGTTTGCCTATGCTCGATGCCAGCATAAAGATCTTCTTCATTTTCCCTGATGATTACCAAGTCAGTTTTTGGGAAATGGGTTTTGATAAATGGAGAATAGGCTTTGCAAGGTCTTACATTGGCAAAAAGCCCGAAAGATTTTCTAGTAGTTACATTCAAACTTTTGAAGCCACCACCTTGGGGAGTTGTGATGGGGGATTTCAAGAAAACTTTTGTTTCTCTCAGGGAGGCAAAGGACTTGGGTTCCATCCCTGAAGTGATACCCTTCAAATACACCTGCTCACCGATTTCGATGACATCGTATTCGAGTTGTGCTCCTGCCGCTTCAAGAATATTCAAAGTGGCTTTCATGATCTCTGGTCCGATTCCATCGCCATAGGCAACGGTGATTTTTCTTTTTGATGACATATATATTTATTTGGGTTTGTTGAATTTTTGATGTGGCACAAAAATATAAAAAAATAGCAGATTTGACGGGTTGACCTATTCCAATTTAGCACAATTAAAACTTTGGTATCCGACATTGAACCAGTTGAAAATCAAAGCAAAATTTTTCATTTATTGTATTTTTCTAAGAAATCCTTTGGTAATGTACGCACTGCTTGTATATTTGGTTTCCAACATTCACCTACTTCTTATGGCTGATAGCAAAAATATTCTTTCAGAGGTAAAAGAGGGTATTCTCTATTTGACCGTAAACAGAGAAACCAAGCTGAACGCACTCAATTTTGCCACTTTGGAAGAGTTCAGAGATATTTTCAATGAAGTTTCTGACAATAAAGATATCCGAGCGGTAATCATTACAGGTTCGGGGGAAAAAGCTTTTATTGCCGGTGCAGATATCAGTGAGATTGCGGAACTGAATGAACTCAATGCAAGGAAGTTTGCAGAAAACGGTCAGGAAATATTCAGCCTGATCGAAAATTGTCCAAAGCCTGTCATTGCAGTTATCAATGGATTTGCCCTGGGCGGAGGATGTGAATTGGCAATGGCCTGTCATATGAGAATAGCAACGGAATCCGCTAAATTCGGGCAGCCCGAAGTCAATTTGGGGATTATTCCAGGCTATGGGGGAACCCAGAGGCTTACCTATTTGGTCGGGAGAGGCAAAGCTTTGGAGCTGATGATGACCGGAGACATGATAGGAGCGGAAGAAGCAAAGAATCTTGGCCTTGTCAACCACGTTTTGGCCACAAAAGCTGAAGCATTGGAAAAAGCTGAAGAAATCTTAAGAAAGATAATGAGTAAAGCTCCTCTTGCCATAGGTATGATTGTTGACTGTGTCAATGCGGTCTTCAATACAGAAGAAAATGGTTATCAGACCGAGGCAAATAGCTTTGCAAGATGTGTGAAATCAGGAGATTATAAAGAAGGAACATCTGCCTTCTTGGAAAAAAGGAAACCAGTATTCAAAGGGGAATAAATCCCCTTTCTTTTTTTGATGATGAGCCAACTCAAAAGATTAGCTGGTCAGACTGCGGTATATGGAATTAGCAGCATCTTGGGCAAGACCATTAATTTTTTGCTCTTACCCATCTATACAGCTTACCTGGACAAGGAAGCACTGGGATCTTTTACAGCAATTTATGCCTTTATTGCATTTTTGAATATTGTATTCACTTATGGTATGGAAACCACCTATTTCCGGTATGCTACCGGCAAAGGTCTGGATCCGCAAAAAGTATTTGCACAGATACAATCTCTTTTAATTACCAGTTCTATTTCTTTAGGAGCAATCATCTATCTCAGTGCTGACCCCATTGCTTTCTGGCTGGGTTATGAGGGGGAAGCTCATTTATTCAGATGGGTGGCTTGGATATTGGCGATAGATGCGGTAATGGCAATTCCTTATGCCAAGCTGAGAAAAGAAAACAAAGCCCTTACCTTTGCTGTAACCAAGCTGGGCAATATCCTGCTGAATGTAATTTTTAATGTCTTTTTTATTGTTCTTTGCTTTCATGTATGGAAGGGAGATATTTTTTCTTCCTTACAGCCGATAGTTAAATCTTTCTACCGGTCTGATTGGGGAGTAGATTATATTCTGCTTTCCAATTTACTTGCCAATGCTCTGATGCTTCCCTTATTATTTAAGTTAGCAGGCAAGTTCAGTTTTGGTATTGACAAAAACTTTATCCAACCCATGTGGCATTATGCTATCCCATTATTATTTATGGGATTGGCGGGAGTGACCAATGAGGTTTTTTCAAGAGGATTGTTCGAATATCTGTTGCCGGAAAACTTCTATGAAGGACTTACCTCCAGGCAGGCAGGAGGTGTTTTCGGAGCAAATTTCAAGCTCGCCATCTTCATGAATCTGGTCATTCAGGCCTTTAAATATGCGGCTGAGCCCTTTTTCTTTAATCAGTCTACCGATAAAAATAGCCCAGAGTTATTTGCAAGGGTAATGCATGCCTTTGTGATATTCTGCTCCATACTCATGGTGATGATATCGGTTAATCTAGATATACTTGGAGCCTTATTTTTGAGGGGAGAAGGGTATGATTCCGGGCTATTTATAGTGCCTGTCCTTTTGTTTGGATATCTGTTTTTGGGTATTTATTTTAACCTGAGTATCTGGTTTAAATTGACTGACCAGACAAAATTTTCCTTCTACATTACCTTGGCAGGTGCAGCTATTACCATCCTTGTTATATTTTTGCTGGTTCCTGTTTGGGGGTATATGGGGGCAGCATTAAGTACATTGGCCTGTTACCTTTCCATGTCTGTAATCTGTTATACCTATGGGCAGCGGTTTTTTCCAATACCTTATCAGACGGGTAAAGCGGTTTTTTACTTGTTTCTCGCTTTTGCTTTGAGTTATTTTGGTTTTTATTTAGAATTTGAAATTCCCGTTCTTCAATTTATCCTTAGGAATGGCCTTGTGATTGCCTTTGTTATTGTAGTTTTGTTTTTTGAAAAAGAAAATCTTCAAAAGCTCGGCATATCAATCAAAAAGAAAAAACCATGAAAGTTAAGGTAATCAATCAATCAAAACATCCACTTCCAGCTTATCAAACCCCACTATCTGCAGGACTGGACCTTAGGGCCAATTTAGAGGAATCTGTTACCCTTAGTCCTTTGGAAAGGAAACTCATTGGAACAGGTTTGTTTATTGAATTACCAGAAGGATATGAAGCGCAGATCAGACCTAGGAGTGGCCTTGCCTTCAAACATGGTTTAACTGTTTTAAACACCCCGGGAACAGTAGATGCAGATTACAGAGGAGAGGTGAAAGTATTGTTGGTCAATTTATCCAATGAGTCTTTCGAAGTAAAGGATGGTGAGAGAATTGCGCAGATGGTAATCGCGAGGCATGAGCAGATCCATTGGGATGAAGTGGAGGTGCTATCGGATACAGAACGTGGAGCAGGGGGATATGGAAGTACAGGAAAGTCTTGATTACCGCAATTTTTTAAATAATAGACAGTATTTATTGACAAATTGTCAATAAGAGTAAAAAGGCATTAAGTTTGTGATGAAAATTAAGTAAATCCAATCAAGGAACCTTGCTATCTTAAACCAACATACAATTTCTATCGTATTGGCTGAATTAAAAGCGTATTTGTGCAAATATACACCGCGTGAACATCAACTTTAAAACAATAATTCTTTTCATTCTTGCTTCCGTATTGTCCTTTTCAGGATTTTCTCAGGAAAGACTTTCCAATAAGGAAAAGAAGAAGCAATTGCAGGAGGCAAGGGCATCCAGGTTATTTATAGAAGGACAGAGGTTTCTCATTCTCGAGGATTATGACCGGGCTTATTTTTATTTCCAAAAAGCCAGAGAGATAAGTCCTGATGCAGCAGCTATCAATTTTAAAATAGCAGAAATCCTTTTGCGTGCTAACCGCATAGAAGAGGCGCTTCAATATGGAATGAGGGCAGTTGCAGAAGATCCAGATAACAAGTATTATAACCTTGTTATGGCAGAGGTTTATACCAAGCAGGGACAATTGCTCGAAGCAGCAAAGATTTTGGAAGGTCTAATGTCCAATTCAGAAGAAAATCAAAACTATATTTTGGACTTAGCCTCTCTTTACCTTTCTGCCGGGGATTTGGATAATGCGCTCAAGGCTTTGGATCGTGCTGAAGAATACTACGGCATAGTGGAGCAACTCACCCATCAAAAACAAAGGATTCATTTAAGGAAAAATAATCTGAATGCTGCAGTAAAGGAAGGGGAGAAGCTCATTGAAGCACATCCCGGTAATTCCCAGTATGTTTTGAATTTAGTAGAGATCTTGTTCAACAATGGTAGGACAAATCAGGCGATAGATTTGGTGAATAAATCATTGGAAGCCTATCCTGACCAGGCCGATCTACAACTTGCTGCCTATGCACTTTACAAGGAGCAGGGAGAAGTTGAGAAATCAGAATCCTTAATTATTGAGGCATTTGCCAATCCAGACCTTGATGGAAAGGTAAAAGCAGATGCTTTTTCAGATTTACTCAGGGAAATGAGAACTGTGAGGAGAGATTCTTTGATGGATAAATTGGAAAAGAGTATGCGTGAATACAATGCCAATGATCCTGACGTTCTTTCTGTAATAGGGGATAGGAATCTGATCAATAATAGGAAGGAAGAGGCATTGGTTTTTTATAGATCTTCTCTGGATAAAAACCCTGCCAATGCCCAGGTATTGCAGACGGTAATCACAGCAATGTTTGAATTGCAGAAAGATTACTCGGAAATCGAAAAGTATACCATCATGGCAGTGGATGAATTTCCGGAAAGACCAGAGTTTTGGTTTTTTGATGGTACAGCAAAACTTACCCAGAAAAAAGGAGAAGAAGCTGAAAACTCCTTCCTCAAATCCCTTGAAACCAATAAGGGGAGGAACATTCAGCTGGAACTCTTAGTAAAGGCATCTTTAGGAGATACCTACCACATGTTGGGTAAAAAACAAGAGGCATTTGATGCGTATGATGAGGTTTTGGCAAGTAGACCAGAAGATGAACATGTGTTGAATAATTATGCCTATTTTCTTTCATTATCAAAGAAGGATTTGGAGAAAGCCAAATCTATGTCGGAGCGTTTGGTTAAAAAATTCCCCAACAATTCAACTTACTTGGATACCCACGCCTGGGTGCTTTTTCAGTTAAAGGATTATGAAGGGGCCAGGAAGTATATGGAAAGAGCATTGGAAAATGATGATAGTCCGAGCGGGGTAATGTGGGAGCATTATGGAGATATTTTGTATCATTTAGGAAATAAAAACGAGGCATTAAGCTATTGGAAAAAAGCCGAAGGAGGAGAGGAGACCTCTGAATATTTGCTTAAAAAGATTAAGGATCAAAAGTATTATGATGAATAGGTTTTTTGGACTTGGATTAGTCCTTTTTCTATTGCTTGCGGGATGTGTCAAAAAGCCCAACCTTTATACCTCTGACGAAATCATGCAGGAATTTGAGCCTGTTTACATGGATTTTGATTATTTATCAGCCAGAGGGAGGATCGTGATAGAAGAAGCCAGCGGAAAGACTACACGGGGCACAGTTAATTTCAGGGCAAAGAAGGACAGTATTATATGGTTCAGCGTGACACCTGGATTGGGTTTGGAAGCATTTAGAGGAGCTATAACCAAGGACAAACTGAGGATCAAGGACCGGTTGAACGGTGACGATATCAATATGAGTTTTGTTGAAGTAGAGGATAGATTTGACCTTAAATTATCACTGGATCTACTTCAAAACCTTATTTATGCAAATCCACCACATGAATTCAGCTATAGGGACAGGCTAATCAGGGTAGGTCAATATTTTGAACTTACCCAGGTAAGAGATGGAGTGAGGTACCATTCTAGGGTAAGTACCCTTTTAGGAAAAGTTCAGGAATTGAGCAGTGCTTCAATGTCAGATAAAGGGTCGCTTTTGGCCAATTATCCTACCTTTGAGGATGTCGATGGACAGCCATTTCCCAATAAAATGTTACTCAGGTTATCATATAATACCCCTGATGGTGTTCAGACTGCACTGATTAATTTGGAGTTGACAAAAATCGAATTTTCCAGAACTTCGTTAACTTTCCCTTTCCAATTCTAGAAAATGGTAAAGCTCAGGTTGATATGGATTTTTGTACTAATATGGAGTGCGACAGCATGGTCTCCACTTCATGCGCAGACCAGAAAAACGCGGGCCCAGATTGAAAGTGAGAAAGCAGAGATCCAAAAAAAACTTTTAGAGTTTGACCAAATTCTCAAGAAAACTGCTGAATCTAAAAAGGTTTCAGTAGGTCAGCTTAATGCACTGAACCAGCAGCTTGAGAACAGGATCAAATATATCAATACCCTCAACGGGGAAATGAGACTTCTGGAATCAGAAATCAAGGATACGGAGTCCAGGATCAGATCACTTGAGAAGGAGCTGAAAAATCTAAAGGAAGAGTATTCAGGTATGGTCTATACTTCCTCAAAACTCAACCAAGGAATCACCATGACTGCCTTTGTCTTTAGTTCAGAGACATTCAAGCAGTTCTATATGCGCTTGAAATACCTCAAACAATACTCTGATGCCAGAAAAAAGCAGGTAGAGCAGATCGAACAAGTTGCTGATGAACTACTTAGCCAGCGGAAAAACCTGGAAGGCAAAAAGCAGAACATGCAGACCGTCCTTCAGCAAGAGAACCAACAGAGGCAACAGCTCGATAAAGCCAAAAAGGATCAGCAAAGTATTGTCAATAGCCTTAATCAACAGGAGCAGGAACTCAAGAAGCAGATAGCGGCAGCCAAAAAGCAGCAGGAAAACCTCAACCGTATGCTCAGGGAAATCATTGCTGAAGACAGGCGAAAGGCCGAGGCAGCTGCCAAATCCGCCGGTACTACGACTACAAGGCCTTCAGGAAGCAGCATTCCAATGACTCCTGAAGCAGCAGCGCTGTCAAGCTCTTTTGCTGGTAACAGGGGTAAATTGCCATGGCCAGTTGAAAGCGGTTTTGTTTCCAGACCATTTGGTACACATCCGCATCCTACTTTGAAAGGAATCACAGAAGACAATGACGGGATAGATATTCAGACTGCGCCAAACGCCAATGTCAGAGCCGTCTTTGATGGGGAAGTGATCAAAATAGGGACCATACCAGGATACGGGGGAACCATAGTAGTGAAGCATGGAGAATACTATACCATGTACAGCAAACTCAAGGTGATTTCGGTGAAATCAGGCGAAAAAGTGAAAGCTAAACAGGTATTGGGACAGGTCTATACGAATAGGGAAGGAGTAGCTGAAGTGCACTTCGAAACGTGGAAAGGACTTGAACCTATGAATCCGTCCATTTGGCTTGCTGGTCGATAATGTAAATATTTTGTATATTTATAAAAAATCCGCAATTATAGCGCAATCATTCCTTTGTGTTAGCGCGACACAAGTATATCTTTGTAAACAATTTATCATCTAAATCATACAATCATGACAACATTGGGTTTCTTTCAAAATATGGGTGGAGGATCTATTATCCTTATCATCTTAGTGATTCTCCTGCTATTTGGTGCAAAGAGAATCCCTGAACTGGCAAGAGGACTTGGAAGAGGAATCAGAGAGTTTAAAGATGCTACTAAAGAAATTCAGGATGACCTGGAAGAAGGTCTGAAAGAAAAGAAGAAAAAAGACTAAACGGAACCAAAGATCAGAACCTTGGAAAAATTCCTATCATTTGACGATATCCAAAAGTCGCTTGAAATTAGGGAAACCGATTGTAAAGCGATAGTAAATTATTATCTCCAAAACATTCAAACGAAGGCGCATCTTAACGCCTTCGTTGAAGTTTATAAGGAATCCGCATTGGAACAGGCGGCCAAAGTGGATGAAAAGATTGCTTCTGGCAAAGCCGGTAGACTTGCCGGTATGGTCATTGGTATAAAGGATGTGCTAGTTTACAAAGACCATGAATTCAATGCATCAAGCAAAATCCTAAAAGGTTTCATTTCCCAATTTACCGCTACAGCTGTTCAAAGACTAATCGATGAAGATGCGATCATTATAGGCAGGTTGAACTGTGACGAGTTTGGGATGGGTAGTTCCAATGAGAATTCTGTACACGGCAAGGTGTTGAATGCAGCTGATGAAAGCAGGGTTCCAGGGGGTTCATCCGGAGGATCTGCAGTAGCAGTACAGGCAAATCTTTGTACCGTATCCCTGGGGACAGATACTGGAGGATCAGTGAGGCAGCCAGCGGCGTTTACCGGATTGGTGGGGATCAAGCCAACTTATTCCAGAGTTTCCAGATGGGGTCTTATTGCTTACGCATCTTCCTTTGATACGATTGGGATATTCTCCAGAAATATTAGAGACAATGCCTTGGTAATGGAAATCATGGCGGGACCTGATAATTTTGACAGTACAGCTTCAAGAAAGCCTGTGCCAAAATATTCCGAACTTCTCCATTTTGACAAAAGGGTAAAAATCGCGTATCTTAAAGAAACTATAGAATCTCCTGCCCTTCAAAAGGAAATAAAAGAAAATACCTTATCCATTTTGGAACGTCTGAAAGAGGAGGGACATGAGGTTGAAGAGGTTGAGTTCCCTTTGTTGAAATATGTGCTACCTACCTATTATATCCTGACTACTGCAGAGGCGAGCTCCAATCTTTCCAGGTATGACGGTGTAAAATACGGTTTTAGAAGTCCGAATGCCCATAACCTGGAAAGTATGTATAAAATGACCAGGTCTGAAGGATTTGGTGAGGAAGTAAAGAGAAGGATCATGCTTGGTACTTTTGTGTTAAGTGCCAGCTATTATGATGCTTATTTTACCAAAGCCCAAAAGGTAAGGCGGCTGATAAAAGAATTTACAGAGAATCTTCTGAATAAATACGATTATATCCTGCTACCTACAACTCCTTCAACGGCCTTTAAGTTTGGGGAACACAGTAATGATCCTGTTGCCATGTATTTAGAGGATTTATTTACCGTACAGGCATCAGTATCTGGAGTTCCTGCGTTATCATTACCAAACGGAAAAGACCAACAGGGACTTCCAATAGGTATACAGGTAATGGCCAATTCGTTCAAAGAGGCAGAGCTCTATGCATTTGGCAGTTACCTTATGGAATTGAGCAACAACTAATTAATATCCTGATCATGAAAAAGAAAATTTGTACCATCACATTCTCATTTGCATTGATGTTTTTGCTGGGCATATCAGTTCATGGTCAGGAACTTTATCATTTCAGTAACAGCTCCATTGATGAAGAAACAATAAGTCCTGTATATCAATTTGATTATATCCCTGACTTTACCTATGACCAGGTGGATAAAAGGATAAAGGCCATGCAAACAGACATGCCTTTTGAACTGAATGACAGGATTTTTTCATTCATCAATTATTTTGTAGTTAGAAATAGGGAATACACCAAAATGGTGCTCAAAAGGAAAGCATATTACTTCCCTTTGTTTGAGGAGACCCTTGCCGAACATGATATGCCGGACGATATCAAATATCTGTCCATCATCGAATCCGGCCTTAATCCAAAAGCAAAGTCAAGGGTCGGAGCCATGGGTTTGTGGCAATTTATGCCTGCTACAGGAAGAATGTACAACCTTCATGTCAATAGGGATATAGATGACAGGATGGACCCCGAAATGTCTACTGAAGCTGCTGCCAGGTACCTTAAATCTTTGTACAGGATGTTTGGAGATTGGGAATTGGCTTTGGCAGCATATAACTGTGGACCAGGAAATGTAAGAAAAGCCATCAACCGTTCTGGTGGAAAAAGGACTTTTTGGGGCATTTATAACCACCTTCCAAAAGAAACCCGTAGTTATGTACCTCAATTTCAGGCAATGATGTATGTGCTCCGATATACAGAAGAACACAATCTCTTTCTGGAAGAACCTTCCTATCCGATTGTTTTTGAAAAAGTCAGGTTTAACCAGGAAATTGATCTTGAACAGTTGGCGGCTATCAGCGGTACTTGTTTAGAGGATATAGAGTTTCTAAATCCATCTATTCAAAACAGATTAATACCTTCATCCCACCAACACATTGCTTTACGTCTTCCCAGATCCAAAGCTGAGTGGATTGCCCAGAATCAGGAAAATTATGCAAGTGCTGTTAAATTAACTTCTGAGAGGACAGTTGCCTTGCGTAGTGCATCTACTCCGGTGACAACTGCTACAGTAAGGACAGTGAGCAATAATACAGCTCCTAACGGAGATAGAATTGCCTATAAAGTAAAACAAGGGGATGTGCTAGGTAAAATAGCCCAACAGTATGGCACTTCTGTCACTCAAATCAAGAACTGGAATAATTTAAGTTCAAATACAATTAAAGTAGGGCAAACCCTTTATATTTATTCCAATAAAGCCTCCTTACAAAATGCATTGGCAGATAATGCAACGAATGTAGATGCTTCCAATCCCCGCTATTACACTGTTCAACCTGGGGACTCGCTTTGGTTAATTTCCAAAAAGTTGAATGGGGTGACAGTAGATCAGATAAAAAAACTCAATAACCTCAACACCAATCAGATTAAGCCAGGGCAAAAATTAATAATCGGATAACTATTTTATTAGGAAAACTTTTTATTCCTTTTATTAATTTTTAAATTGTACTGGGCATAAAAAATAAGCATATGAATATCAGAAATATAGGTTTGGCAGTGACCTTCATCATTGCAATGTTTGGTTTTTGGAGTTGTCAGGGAGATGAGGAATCCCAGAATTCAACCAAGCCCAAGGCAAGGGGTGCAATCGGCGAAATCATTTTAGCGATTGACTCAGCCAAATGGGAGGGCCCCGTTGGTCAAACTTTAAAAGAGATTTTCTTGGAAGATGTATCTGGTTTGATTAGAGACGAAAGTATGTTTGATATTAGGAAAGTTGATCCTAGGGCGATGACCAGAATTTTAAAGATGGCAACCAATATTGTTTATGTTACCACTTTTGATGACAAGAGGGCTGCCAGTCAAAACATCAATTCTTTATTCAGTAAGGAGGCTAAAGAAAAGGCCGCGAGTGACCCTTCTTTGTATTTGTTGAGAAGTGAAGATGAATTTGCTGTCGGACAGGAAGTGTTGTATCTATTTGGCAACAACGAAGAAGAGCTGGTTAAAAATCTAAGGTCCAATAAAAATAAACTACAGAATCTATTCCAGGTGAGAGAAAGGGGCAGATTGAATAAGGTATTATTGAATAGGAAAAATTCAGCAGCAAAAGTAGCAGGGGAAAATCTTGGACTTAGTGTCAATGTTCCGGCCTCATATCAGATTGCAAAAGCTGAAAATGATTTTTTGTGGTTAAGACAACCTACGCCCCGTTCGGATAGACCCGATATAAGCATGTTTTTTTACGAAACAGATTATGTATCTGAAGAACAGGTGTTTCCGCAAGCCATTCTGGAGCTTAGGGAAAAAATTACAAAAATGCATATCTACGGAAACCCCTCAAACAGAAATTCTTACATCGTAACAGAGCGGGTAGATCCTTCACCGGTATTTAGTAATTTCAAGATTAACAATAATTTTGCAGTCGAAATCCGCGGAGGTTGGAAAACTAATAACCTCAGTATGGGTGGTTCTTTCCTTGCATATGTAATTGTGGATAACAAAAAAGGGAAACTTTATTATCTGGAAGGTTTTGTTTATTATCCCAATGAAGCGCATAGAGAATCCATCCGGGAGATCGAAACTATTTTGTTGGCTACGGAAGTGCTTCCTAAACCGGAGGCTTCCAGCTGATGTCATTTAACATATAAACCTGTATGGCCATTAAAATCCGTAAAGAG
The DNA here is from genome assembly GCF_003014575.1 of Cecembia rubra. Lineage (GTDB taxonomy): Bacteria > Bacteroidota > Bacteroidia > Cytophagales > Cyclobacteriaceae > Cecembia_A > Cecembia_A rubra. The sequence continues at coordinate 303,088 of NZ_PYGF01000004.1, read as the reverse complement.
GATGCACTGAATTATCATGTGCAAGGGAAACCTGGTAAAATTGAAGTAATTCCCACTAAACCACTTTCCAGTCAGTTAGATCTCGCACTTGCCTATTCCCCGGGGGTAGCAGAACCATGCAAAGAGATCGCCAATGATAAAGAAAACGCCTATAAATATACAGCCAAAGGAAACCTTGTGGCGGTAATTTCTAATGGTACGGCGGTGTTGGGGCTTGGAGACATTGGCCCTGAGGCATCAAAACCAGTCATGGAAGGAAAGGGTGTATTATTCAAGAAATTTGCTGGAATAGATGTATTTGATATTGAAATTGATGAAAAGGATCCACATAAGCTGATTCAGATCATCAAGTCATTGGAGCCCACTTTTGGAGGGGTCAATTTAGAGGATATCAAAGCACCTGAATGCTTTTTGATAGAGGATACCTTAAAAAGGGAAATGAAAATCCCTTTGATGCATGATGATCAGCATGGTACAGCAATTATTTCAGGAGCTGCTTTGTTAAATGCGCTAGAGATTGTTGGGAAAAAGATTGATGAGATCCAGTTGGTCGTCAATGGGGCTGGCGCCTCTGCTGTTTCCTGTACGAGGTTCTACATGAACCTTGGGGTAAAGCGAGAGAATATTGTGATGTGCGACAAAGAAGGAGCGATCAGAATAGACCGCCCAATTTTGGATGAGGTCAAGAAAGAATTTGCTACACACAAAAATGTATATACGCTTACTGAGGCACTTGAAGGAGCAGATGTATTTTTAGGTTTGTCAGCAGGTAACATTGTTACTCCTGATCAGATCCTTAAAATGGCACCAAATCCTATTGTCTTTGCTTTGGCCAATCCTGATCCGGAGATTGCTTATGAGCTGGCAATGTCCACAAGAGATGATTTGATTATGGCAACAGGTAGATCCGATTATCCAAACCAAGTCAATAACGTATTGGGTTTCCCTTATATTTTCCGGGGGGCTTTGGATGTGAGGGCTACAACGATCAATGAGGAAATGAAGTTGGCAGCAGCCAAGGCAATTGCTGCCCTTGCAAAAGAGCCTGTTCCTGAAATTGTGAATAAGGCTTATGGGGATGCCCAAATGGCATTTGGGAGGTTCTATCTGATTCCAAAACCATTGGATCCAAGACTTATCACGACAATTGCACCTGCAGTAGCCAGAGCAGCGATGGAATCAGGTGTTGCAAAATATGCAATTACCGATTGGGATGCTTATGGACTTGAGCTTCAGGAAAGAATAGGCATTGACCAAAGGTTGATGCTTAGGGTAATTTCAAGGGCCAAGAAAGATCCTAAACGTGTGGTATTTGCAGAGGCAGACAATGTAAAAATACTGAAGGCAGCCCAGATATTAAGGGATGAAAGGATAGCAATTCCGATTCTCTTGGGCAGAACAGAAAAAATCAATGAAATCATTGAGGCCAATAAGCTTGACTTGTCCGGAGTTACCATAGTCAACCCCTATGAGGAAGAGGAAAAGCTCCAGCAATATGGAAATATTCTATTTGAGAAAAGAAAGCGTAAAGGCCTTACTCCACAGGATTGCTACCGCTTGATGAAGGACAGGAATTATTTTGGTTCTATGATGGTCGAATTGGGAGAAGCTGACGCATTGATTTCAGGACTTACCAAGGACTATCCAAAGACCATCTTACCTGCACTTCATGTGATTGGTGTGAAAAAGGGAATTGACCGAGTAGCAGGTATGTATATTATGAATACCGACCGTGGACCTTTCTTCTTCTCCGATACAACTGTGAATGTAGATCCAACTGCAGAAGAGTTGGTTGAAATAATTGGACTTACAGCCGAGGGCGTAAAGTTCTTTGATATCGATCCAAAAATCGCCGTATTATCTTATTCTAATTTTGGTTCGGCAAAAGGGGAAGTGGCTGCTAAGACCGCCAAAGCAACGGCAATGGCAAAAGCTAAATATCCAAATTTAACTATTGAGGGTGAGATGCAGGCCAATGTGGCTTTAAATGAGGAGATTCAGGAAGAAAATTACCCTTTCAGTGCATTGATTGGTAACAAGACAAATACCCTGATATTTCCAGACTTGAGTTCCGGAAATATTGCTTATAAATTGCTTTCCGAACTTGGTCATGCAGAGGCAATCGGCCCAGTGCTATTGGGAATGAATAAGCCAGTGCATATATTACAGCTTGGAAGCTCCATCAGAGAGATAGTCAATATGGTAGCTATAGCTGTGGTAGACGCACAATTTAAAAACAGATTATGATCGCATATCTAAAAGGAAAACTTGTATACAAGGATCCAACATTTGTACTTATTGAAGTAGGAGGGATTGGGTATCATGTAAAAATATCCTTGCAGACGTATTCGAGAATAAAAGATGAGGAGCATATTATGCTCCTCACTTATTTGCATATCAAAGAAGATGCCCATACCCTGTATGGATTTAAGGAAGAAAATGAAAAAAGGTTTTTTTTACATTTGATTTCTATTTCAGGTGTAGGCCCTAATACTGGGTTGATGATTCTTTCCTCCCTAAGTTCCGATGAACTGGAAAGTGCGATTGTTCAGGAAGATTTCCGTACCATTCAAAATGTGAAGGGGGTAGGTGCCAAAACAGCACAAAGGATTGTTTTGGAGTTAAAAGATAAGGTGAGAAAAGATTCACTACTGGAACAGACTCATACAACAGGAGGTTTTAACCAATCTGGCTCCAAAATCAGGGAAGAAGCTTTGCAGGCTTTGATTACTTTAGGCTTTCCTAAGGCAATTGCTGAAAAAAACATTGCAGCTGTATTGAAAAAAACAGGTTCAGAAATTTCTTTAGAAGAATTAATTAAAGCATCTTTAAAGACTCCTTAATCAACAATTTAAATCTTTGGTCTTTTGCTTGGGCGTCAATTTTTTTTCAATGATTCCAATTTGAAGGTTGCATCAGTTTTTTTACTGTTGCTGTGTTTTATTTTTTCTCCATTGGATTCTATGGCCCAGGAAGCCAGGCAGGATTCTATTCAAATTAGCAGACTGGACTCTTTAAATAAAAGGAGGATGTCACCGTCTTTCTTGCTTTGGCCAAATTTAAGGACTAACCCCCTTTTTCCAAGCCAAAACCCCTATAGGTCACAATATTCGCCATTTTATCCATCACCATCTTACCAACAGCAAATCAAAGTGGAGATGGATTCAACCCTTAAGTATAGGATCCAAGATGAATTGGACTCTGCCTCCCTGACACCTGGAGTAATCTATGATTTTGATGAATTTTCCAAAATTCAGGAATTCAAGGTAAGGCAGGAATATTGGAGAAGCAGATCCAGAGGAATGGATGGGGAAAGTCCAGTTACCGGAAGGGATATTTCCATTCCTTTTACCAATTCGCCACAGTTTGATAGAATTTTTGGAGGAGATGAAATTACACTTGTCCCTACTGGATTTGTTAACCTGGATCTGGGAGCCATTTTTAGAAGGATAGATAATCCTGCTATTCCCATTAGGCAGCAGCAAAATGGGAATTTTAATTTCAATCAGCAGATTCAAATGGCAGTAAATGGCAGCCTGGGCCAAAAAATGAGAATGGCTGCCAACTTTGATTCCAATAACTCCTTTGACTTTCAAAACCAACTAAAAGTAGAATATCAGGGATTCAGAGAGGACATTATCAAATCTATTGAGATTGGGAATGTCAGCATGCCTGTCCAAAATAGTCTAATTCAGGGAGCGCAGAATTTATTTGGTGTAAAAACCCAGATGCAGTTTGGCAATCTATTCGTAACTTCTGTGGCCTCAACCCAAAGGGGTAGGAGAGATGAATTGGTGATAGAAGCTGGAGGACAGGGTAGGATGTTTGAAATCCAGGGATCCAATTATGATGAAAACAGGCACTTTTTCTTGTCTCACTTTTTCAGGGATAATTATGAACGCTGGCTCCGAGGTATTCCCCAAATCCTATCTGGAGTAAATATCACCAGGGTGGAAGTCTATATCATGAACAGAGCCAACAATACCGAAACCTTAAGGAACTTTGTTGCTTTTATGGATTTGGGTGAGGGTTCGCGGATTTTTAGACCTACAAACCCAAATATTGGTACGGGGAATCCTGGAAGTCCTGCTTCGAATAATGCCAACCAGCTATTCCAAAACCTGTTGGCAAATCCATCATTTAGGCCTGCTGATACAGGGTCAAGCGCCATTGAATCTTCCTTACAAATCACCAGAGGTATTGATTTTGAACAAGTGAGTGGAGCAAGAAAACTTGCGCCAAACGAATTCTTCTTCCATAGAGAGCTTGGTTATATCTCGCTTTCAAGAAGGTTGCAGAATGATGAGGTTCTGGCAGTATCTTTCGAATATACATTTAATGGCCAGGTATACAAGGTGGGAGAGATGTCGGAGGATTATCAAAACAGGCCTCAAAATGAATTTATATTCATGAAGATGCTTCGTCCTGCTAGAGTGAATATCAATATTCCTACCTGGGACCTGATGATGAAAAATATCTATAACCTGAATGCCAATCAAGTAATGAGGGATGGTTTTCAATTACAGGTAATTTATAGAGACGACAGGACGGGTTTGGATAATCCAACTTTACTGGAAGGTGAGAATGTCAGAAATAGGCCATTGATACGATTAATGGGATTGGATAATCTGAATCCTCAAAATGACCCTGCTCCAGATGGTAACTTTGACTTTGTCCCAGGAATTACCATTTTCCCTGAAAGGGGATTGCTGGCTTTTCCGGTGCTCGAACCTTTGGGAAGAACTTTGAGAAATTTATTCCTGCCCAATGAGCGTAATCTGGCCGACCGTTATGTATTTGATACCCTTTACAGAACCACAAGGGCGGATGCTGAATTGGTGACACGCTACGACAAATTTTTTATCAAAGGTAGATTGACTGCTGGTTCAGCATCAGAGATTTTGCTTCCGGGCTTGAATATTTCTCCAGGTTCAGTAATAGTAATGGCGGGAAATATTCCTTTGACAGAAGGCGTGGATTTTACAGTGGATTATAATATTGGAAGAGTCAATATCATCAATGAATCCATTCTTCAGTCTGGGAAAAGGATCACCATAAGTTTTGAAAAGGCAGATTTGGTATCATTCCAGACCCGAAGTCTGTTGGGGACGAGATTGGATTATGCTGTTAATGAAAAGCTGAGTTTGGGTGGTACTTTCCTTTATCTCAACGAAAGGCCAAATATTACCAGGATTGCTACGGGTTCAGAAACCTTAAGGAATAGCATGTGGGGTCTGGATGCTAATTTCTCTGATGAATCCCGATTTTTGACAAAATTGGCTGATTTTCTTCCCTTTACAAATACCAAAGAAAAATCACTAGTAACATTCAGTGGGGAATTTGCTCAACTGCTTCCCGGAACTTCCAATAGGGTAGCAGGTGAACCTACCGTTTATATTGATGATTTTGAAACTGCCATTACCCCTTATGGATTGGGAAATGCTGCGGCACAGACCTGGAAATTGGCCGCAACACCAAAGACGGAAAATGACCAGTTTGACCTCAGTAGCACAACCGAAGACCGCTTAGGCAATACATACAGAAGGGCCAGGGTGGCTTGGTATAATATTGATAATGTATTCTATCGTGAGAGTGGTCCGGGTGTCCCGGGTAATATTACCAGAGAGGACAGGCAGAATCATTATGTGAGAAGGGTCATTCCCCAGGAGATTTTCCAAAGCAGGGACCGGGATGTAATTATTGTTCCCGAACCACTATTTGAATTGGCCTATTTTCCAAGTGAAAGAGGGATGTACAATTACAATCCGGCATTGACCTCAGATGGATTTCTTCCAAACCCAAGACTGAATTATGGAGGTGTCACAAGGGCCATTACTACTGAAGTGGATTTTGATAGGACCAACGTAGAATACATTGAGTTTTGGTTGCTTGATCCGTTTATCCAAGGACAAAATGGAAGGGTATTGGATGGTGTTTTTAATCAAAATAATACAACCGGCGGTAAGTTGAGGTTTAATCTTGGTGAAGTTTCGGAAGATATTGTTAAGGACAGCAGGCATGGGTTTGAAAATGGTTTGCCTGCTGATGGTGACATCAGTCAGACGGCAACTACAGAATGGGGACGGATTACAAGGCAACAGTTTTTGATTCCGGCTTTTGACAATTCCCCTGAAGCTAGGGCCAACCAGGATGTTGGATTGGATGGACTAAATTCAACGGATGAGGCAGATTTTTTCAGGGATAGGTATCTTAATAGATTGAATGTAAGCCCCCAGGTACGTCAGGAAATTGAAGCTGATCCTTCTGGTGATAATTTCAGATATTATCTGGATCAGGATTATGATAACCGTGATGTTAAAATCCTGGAGCGCTATAAAAAATTCAATGGTATGGAAGGTAATACACCGATTACTTCCAATGTGAATTTACCTTACACTCCCTCAGGATCTAACCTTCCGGACAATGAGGATTTGAATAATGACAACACAATTAATGAGCTTGAGGCCTATTATGAATATGAAATAGACCTACGGCCCGGACAATTGGAAGTTGGAAGAGGTTACATAGTAGATAGGGTCACCTCTGTTCAAAGCGGTGAGGAGGTAAGTTGGTACCTTTTTAGAATACCTGTGAGAAATCCGGACAGAGTGCAGGGCCAGATTTCAGGATTTAAGTCTATTCGTTTTATGAGGACTTATATGACTGATTTTGAACAGCCTGTTGTTCTTAGGATGGCCAATTTCAGGTTGGTTGCCAGTCAATGGAGGGTGTTTCAAGAGTCGCTTTTTGAAAGAGGCTTTTTTGAAATTCCTGAGCCGGACAATTCTAATTTTTCTGTAGGAGTCGTCAATATAGAAGAAAACGGTCAGGGAAGTGCTACACAATCCCCTTACGTTTTGCCTCCGGGAATAACCAGGGACCGGGACAATCTTGCAGCTGTTGAAAGGAGACTGAACGAGCAATCTCTCCGCCTTTGCGTGGAAGATCTCCAGGCTAGAGATGCCCGTGCGGTATTTAAGAATACAGGTTCTCTCAATTTGGTTCAGTATGAGCGTATCAAGATGTTTTTTCATGCTGACTCTGAGGATGCCGAAAATGGGGAATTGACTGCCTTTATCCGAATGGGTACGGATTACACTGACAATTATTATGAAATAGAGGTTCCGCTTTTGATTACTCCGAAGGGGACCCGTGATCCAAGACAGATCTGGCCTTTGGAAAATGAAATTGATATAGCCATCAAAGAGATTGTTGGGGTCAAAATAGACAGGGACAATCAGAGGGTCCCGTTAAATTTAGCTTTTACTCAAGAAATCAGGCAATACAAAGTCACCGTGGTCGGAAGACCCGAACTCACACTTATCCAGGGTATGATGATCGGTATCCGTAATCCAGGTGCAACTGGAGGGGCCTCCAGGTCAGTTTGTATCTGGGCCAATGAATTGCGGGTGACAGGTTTTATCGAATCTTCAGGTTGGGCGGCAAATGCAATCTTGAATACCCAAATAGCTGATGTAGCCACGATTTCTACCTCCATTAGACACAATACGGTTGGTTTTGGAGGGTTGGAAACGAGACTTTCTCAGCGTTCTTTGGAATCTGCGACGCAGTATGACATTTCAGCTAATGTCAGTGTGGAAAAACTATTGCCAGAAGCTTTGAATATGACCATCCCGATGTATGCCAGTTTGGAGAATATTACGGTAAGGCCAGAATATGACCCATTGAATCCGGATGTGCCTCTAAGGCTGGCTTTGGATAAATTCCAATCAGATACTGAACGGGAAATCTACCGGAATCAGGTACTTGATCAAATGAAGAGAAGAAACATTGGTTTTTCCAATGTGAGAAAAAACCGGAACCCAGCAAAGGAAAATGTGAAGATTTATGATCTGAGCAATTTTTCCATTTCCTATGCATTTGGTAATGTCCGTCAGAGCAATATCAATACAGAGCGGTATGAGTTTGAAACAAGGGTAGGGAATATTGCCTACGTATATCAACCCAAACCTTTGATTTTTGAACCATTCAAGAATGCAGCTTGGTCGGGTGGGGCAGGATTTAGGCTGATCAGGGATATCAATTTTAATTTTGTGCCTACAAGTGTCTCGGCCAGGGCAGATATGGACCGGCGTTTTATGCGGACACAATATAGGAATGATCAGTTAACTACAGATGGTGTTGATCCATTTTACCAAAAGAGTTTTTTCCTGAACCGTACTTTCAATGTCAATTGGGATTTGACCAAAAATCTAAGGGTTGATCTGATGAGCAGGAATTTTTCTGTTATAGATGAACCGGAAGGCCCCCGAGATACACAGGAAGCTAGAGATTCTGTTAGGGTCAATCTTAGGAATTTTGGAAGGACTACCAATTATAACCATCAATTGATGGCCAATTACAAACTTCCATTGGACAAAGTTAAAGCCTTAGATTGGATAGGAATGGATTACAGGTATTCTGCCAATTATACTTGGCTTACAGGAGCCATTGGCCAGCGGGATACCTTAGGAAATGTGATACAAAATACCCGGGATCAAGCCATAACCGGCAAGTTGGATCTTGTCAAATTATATAACAAAAATGCAAAACTTAGGGCCTTATATGCACCTAGACGTCCAAGTATACCTGGCAGGCAAGTGGTGAACGCGGAAGACACTATCGGAACTCCATTTACAAATAAGCTTATTAAGTTTTTGACAATGGTCAAAGATATCAATTTCAGGTATTCATTGGTAGAGGGCACATTTTTGCCAGGATATATGGAAAATACGGGCTTATTGGGCTTGGACAGAAGCTTCCTGAACCCGGGGTTTGGGTTCATTTTTGGAAGTCAGGATCCTAATTTGAGATTAAGACTGGCTGATGAGGGAATAATGGCGCCAAGTGTTGAGCTTACACAAGCTTTCCGTCAGAATAAGACAATGAATCTTCAGCTTACAGCTTTGGCAGAGCCATTTAAGGATTTTAGGATAAATTTTGAGGCTAGAAAAAGGGAGACCGGTGAATACAGTGAGATTTTTAGAAATTCAGGGAATCCAAATTCCCAATTCAGCAGTTTGAGTCCCAACAGACTTGGAGGCTATAGTATTACCTATTCTATTATCAGAACTGCATTTACCCGGGATGAGAGCAACAATATTTCCCCTGTTTTCAGGGATTTTGAAAACAACAGGGCAATCATTCAGTCCAGGCTCAATGCCCAAAATTCAGGAGGGGAGTTTGCATTAAACGGACAGGATGTATTGACATTGGCATTTCTGTCGGCTTATTCTGGAAAGGATCCAAACTCTATCAGTTTAAATCCCTTGCCAAAAATTCCTTTACCCAATTGGAGGGTGGATTATAGGGGGCTTTCGCAAATTCCAGCTTTGAGGGAGTATTTCTCCTCCATTAATCTTACACATGGCTATGCATCCACGTATGAAGTGAGCAATTTTTCAAATTCCCTTTTGTATCAGCAAGGACTGGAGCTTTTCAATAGGGTTTCCAATATTATACCGGGAGCAAACTTGACTGATGAATTTGGGCAATTTATACCGATCTTCATTTTAAATCAGGTTATCCTCACGGAGCGTTTCTCCCCCTTGGTTGGGATCAATTTGCTGACTAAGGACAGGTTAAATATTTCAATGGAGTATAATACAGAGAGGAATCTTGGTTTGAATTTTTCGAATGCCCAGGTAACTGAGCAAAACAGTAGGGATTTTGGATTTGATCTTGGTTATACCAAAGCTGGAGTAAAAGTGCCATTTAAAATCCAGGGTAGGCAGGAAGTCTTGAAAAATGACCTTCAATTGAGATTGAATACTCGAGTGGTGGATACCAGACAGGTGCAGAGAAAAATTGATGATGTGAATACAGTCACCAATGGAAATTTAAATCTGCAGATTAGACCTACAGTGGGATATGTGATTAATCAGAATCTCAATATTCAGATTTATTTTGACAGGACTATCAATGATCCAAGGGTAACTACTGCCTTTAGGAGAAGCTCTACTGCCTTCGGTGGACAATTACGATTTAATTTGTCACAATAGGTTTTTAGATTTGATGAATCCTTGTATTTTTGACGACCTTTAACAAACTCAAATATGAACTTTCCTGAAGAACTTAAGTATACCAAAGATCACGAATGGGTGAGGATCGAAAATGGTATTGCTACTATTGGAATTACTGAATTTGCCCAAAGAGAGTTAGGCGATATCGTATACGTTGAAGTTGAGACTGTCGGAGAGACCATCAGTGCTGGTGAAGTCTTTGGAACAGTAGAGGCTGTGAAAACGGTATCAGACCTATTTATGCCTGTGGAGGGTGAAATCATCGAATTCAATGAAGAATTGGAATCTTCTCCGGAGTTGGTGAATGATTCTCCATATAAGGATGGATGGATGATTAAAGTGAAATTATCAGGAGACCTTCCGGAGGATTTACTAACAGCAGCTGAGTATTCTGAGTTAGTGGGAGCTTGATCAATTTCGATAAATACAGGTTGTTTCCCGCATTGCTGTGGTTATTGTTTGTGACCATAGCAATATTGACTCCAGGCAATAATCTGCCTAAAGTTCCTTTGTTTCCTTTTGCAGATAAACTTATTCATGTGGGTGTATTTGCTGTATTGTCCTTTTTATGGGCCAGAGTGGGGACATTGGAAAGTGGGAGAAAAATCAAATGGAAAAATTTATTGACTAACTTATTAGTGTTTTCAGTTTTTTTTCCTATCTTTATAGAGTATTTGCAAATGTATGTTCCGAACAGGTCATTTGAGTTGGAGGATATCCTGGCAAATCTCTTTGGAGGTTTAATTGGTTTTAGCGGTTTTATTATTTTACACAAGGCAAAGAGTTCACTTGTATAAATAAAAATAATTGGCTAAGATTGTTATTCCGTATAATGCAAAATTTATTAACCTTTATAAAAGTACAACCATGGAAGCTAAAAAGACGCCAAAAGCGGATTTGACCAAAAAATCAGGAATGTTCCTGAACCTTGGTCTCCTCGTGAGCGTCGGCCTGGTTCTCTTCGCTTTCGAATATAAGTCTTACGATGTAGGACCTTTGAAAGATTTGGGACAGGTTGCCGATGATTTTGAGGAACTATTGGATATTCCAATTACAGAACAGCCACCACCACCTCCACCACCAATCGAGCAGCCAATCATTCAGGAAGTACCTGATGAAGTGGAAATTGAGGAAAAAATCGAAGTGGATTTTGACCTTGATGTGAAAGAGGAAACTGTAATCCGAGAAGTTATCATTGCTGATGCACCCGTAGTGGAAAAGGCAGATGAGATCTTTGACGTTGTAGAAAACTCACCTGAATTCCCTGGAGGAATGGAAGCATGGAATGAATATTTGAGGAAAAACCTCAAATATCCAACTCAGGCAAGAAGGATGGGTATCGAAGGTACAGTTTATGTGGTATTCGTAGTTAACACCGATGGATCTATTCAGGATGTAGAAATCCTAAGGGGTATCGGAGGCGGATGCGATGAAGAAGCTTTGAGGGTTGTATCCAACGCTCCTAAGTGGACTCCTGGTAAGCAAAGAGGACGTCCAGTAAGGGTGAGGATGAGACTTCCAATCCGATTCAAACTTGGATAAAATATTTAAAGGGGCTTTTAGCCCCTTTTTTCTTGATGTATGAAAAAAGCCGATACAAAATTTTGCATCGGCTTTTATATTCTCCTATGGGGAATGCTTAATCATTTGATCACGCCAAGTTCTTTTCCGACTTCAATGAAACCCTTGATGGCCTGATCCAGGTGATGCTTATCATGTCCTGCAGATATCTGTACCCTGATCCTTGCTTCACCTTTTGGTACTACCGGATAGTAGAATCCGATTACGTAAATCCCTTTTTCTAGTAATTTTTCTGCCATCTTCTGGGATAATACAGCATCATAAAGCATGATTGGAACAATGGCATGTTCCCCAGGTTTGATATCAAATCCTGCCTCAGTCATTCTCGATCTGAAGTACTTTGTGTTTTCTTCAAGCTTGTCTCTCAATTCGGTAGTTTCGCTAAGAAGGTCAAATACTGCAATCGAGGCACCTACTATTGAGGGAGCGAGGGTATTGGAGAAAAGGTAAGGACGGGACCTTTGTCGCAACAATTCTATGATTTCCTTTTTTCCGGAAGTAAATCCTCCTGATGCACCGCCCAATGCTTTTCCCAGGGTTCCTGTGATGATATCTATTTTGCCCATTACATTTCGGAATTCATGGACTCCTCTTCCAGTTTTGCCCATAAAGCCTGTAGAATGGCATTCGTCGGACATTACCAAGGCATTATATTTTTCTGCCAATGCAACAATTTTATCCAATTGTGCGATAGTTCCATCCATTGAGAATACTCCATCTGTGACAATGATTTTTTGTTGAGCGCCCTTTGCATCAGCTTCTTTTAGTTGGCTTTCAAGGTCTTCCATGTCATTGTGCTTATAGCGGAAGCGCATAGCTTTGCACAGCCTAACCCCATCAATGATAGAGGCATGGTTAAGTGCATCAGAGATGATGGCATCTTCTGGGCCAAATAATGGTTCGAAAACACCTCCATTGGCATCAAAAGCAGCAGCATATAGAATGGTATCCTCAGTACCTAAAAATTTGGATATTTTTTCTTCAAGTACTTTATGTATGTCCTGTGTACCGCAGATAAATCTTACGGAAGACATGCCGAATCCATGTGTATCGATTGCTTTTTTTGCCGCATCGATTACTTTGGGGTGGGAGGATAGGCCCAGGTAATTATTGGCGCAGAAATTCAGAACCTTCTTACCACCACTGATGGTGATTTCAGCTGCCTGTGGAGAAGTAATGATCCTTTCCTTTTTAAACAGTCCCGCTTCTTCAATTTCTTTTAACTCTTTTTGTAATTTGGGTTTTAAAGTGTCGTACATATGCTTTGCTTAAGGATAGTTTGAAAACACGATGGAATAATAATGAATTAGATAAATGAAATTCACTATTTTTGCCCCATTCAATCCCAAATATAATCAAAAAACGTCAAGGGTTAAGAAGCCCTGCCGGTGTTGTCTTTTACAATGGAAAGAGTTTTAATCATAGGAGCTGCAGGACAATTAGGTTCTGAGCTGACCCAGGCACTTGTGACAATTTATGGCGGTGATAATGTCATTGCTACTGATATCCAACCTCAAGCTTTAGAGAAATTTGATTATTGTAGGACCAAGGTCCTAGATGTCATGGATAAAGAAGCTGTAAAGGGTTTGGTAAAAACAGAAAATGTGAAGCAGATTTATCATTTGGCGGCAGTACTTTCCGCAACAGGTGAGAAAAATCCTCTTTTTGCCTGGCAACTCAATATGGATAGTTTACTGTCTGTTCTTGAATTGGCTAGAGAAGAGAAATTGGACAAAATTTATTGGCCTTCCTCCATTGCGGTTTTTGGTCCGAATACGCCTAAAGTCAATACACCTCAGTATTGTGTAAAAGAACCCAATACAGTATATGGAATATCTAAACAGGCAGGGGAAAGATGGTGCGAATACTATTTCCAGAAATATGGAGTGGATGTCCGAAGCTTGAGGTATCCCGGTTTGATTGGATATAAGTCCCTTCCAGGTGGAGGTACCACTGATTATGCAGTGGACATATATCATAAAGCCATTGCCGGTGAGCATTTTGTGTCATTTTTGAAAGAAGACACTTACCTGCCTATGATGTATATGCCAGATGCCATCAAAGCCACCTTGAATTTGATGCATGCGCCAAGGGAAAATGTGAAAATAAGATCCAGCTATAATCTTGCTGCCATCAGTTTCTCCCCGAAAGAGATCTTTGAAAGTATCAAAATACATTATCCAGACTTTTCAATAAGCTATGCGCCTGACTTTAGGCAAGCTATAGCGGATAGTTGGCCTGATAGTATAGACGACAGCAGGGCCAGGGAAGATTGGGGTTGGGAACATGAGTATAGCCTTGAAAAAATGACAGAAGACATTCTTAAGCATTTGCCTTCTTATTCATTTTGATCCATAAAATCCAAAAGCCCATGATTCGAGTCATGGGCTTTTGGATTTTTTTATTTTACGTTTTCCGGAAATTTAACCTAGACGCTCTCTTATCTGCTCCGGCTCAAATCCAAGAACAAGAACTCCGTCGGGGAATTCTATTATCGGCCTTTTGATCATGCTGCTTTTTTCTGAAAGCAAGGTGATTGCTTTGGATTTGGTATCCAAAGCTGTTTTCTCATGATCTTCCAACTTTCTATAGGTTGTTCCCTTTTTATTGATCAAGGCCTCGAAACCAACTTTATCAGCAAAACCAGAGAGAAGTGAAGTGTTTGGGGATTGCTTTTTGTAATCTATAAATTCATAATCAATACCTTCAGACTCTAAAAAGCTAAAGGTTTTTTTCATGGTGTCGCAGTTTTTTATTCCGTATACCCGTAATTTCATCTTCGATTTTTTTAATTGTGTATTTCCAAAAGTGCGGCCTCATTGGCGGCCAATATTTTGTTAATTAGGTCATCCGATAGGGCAGTGGAAAGAAATAAACTTTCAAATTGGGATGGTGCCAGGTAAACGCCTTTATGCAACATGGATTGAAAATACTTTCCAAACAGTGCAGTATCTGAATATTTGGCACTTGCAAAATCAAATACCTCTTGGTCTGTAAAGAAAAGGCTATACATACTTCCCAGATGGTTGATGGTATAATTTAATCCAAGCTTGTCTAGGGATGTTTTGAACCCATTAACGATCTTATCACCTATGCCGTTCAGCTCTGTGTAGACCTCAGGATGCTCATTTAGGTAATTGAGCATTGACAATCCTGCAGCCATGGCTATCGGATTACCGGACAAGGTCCCTGCCTGATACACCGGTCCTGCAGGAGATACAAATTCCATGATTTCTTTTCTTCCTCCATAGGCGCCAACAGGAAGTCCTCCTCCGATGATTTTACCTAATGTGGTCATGTCAGGTATAATGCCAAACAATTCTTGGGCTCCGCCTTTGGCCAAACGGAAGCCAGTCATTACCTCATCAAAAATCAAGACTATTCCTTCCCGGTCACATATTTTCCTAAGTCCTTCCAAGTATCCTTCTTTTGGAAGTACCAACCCCATATTTCCTGGAACTGGCTCAAGGATAAGGGCAGCTATTTCGTTTTTATTGGCAGCAACAAGCTTCTCAATGGCCTCAAGATCATTATAAGGAGCCAGCAAAGTATCTTTGGCGGTCCCTTTGGTAACTCCAGGTGAATCAGGATTGCCCATGGTAATGGCTCCTGAACCAGCCGAAATCAAGAAGGAATCTCCATGCCCATGATAATGCCCCTCCATTTTGATGAACTTATCCCTGCCTGTAAACCCTCTTGCCACCCTTATGGCAGACATTGTAGCTTCAGTTCCAGAGTTGACCATCCTTACCTTTTCCACCGAAGGGACCATGGTTGTGATAAGCTCAGCAATTTCAATTTCTCTTGCAGTAGGGGCGCCAAAAGAGGTGCCATTTTCCATAGCTTTGATGACGGCTTCTCGGATCATTGGGTTGTTGTGGCCCAAGATCATAGGGCCCCAGCTGTTGATCAATTCTATATATGCGTTGTCATCTTCATCATAAATAAAGGCCCCATCCGCCCTTTTGATAAAAAGTGGATCACCTCCAACGGCCCTGAAGGCCCTGACAGGAGAGTTTACCCCACCTGGAATATAATTTTTGGCCTTTTCAAATAAGGCTTTACTTTTTGATATCTGCATGAATTTTTAGATTATTTATACAAAAGCATTCCGTTTTCCAGTTTAAGCACCGGTACAAATCTATTGGAATTGCTGTTTCTGAAATCAAAGCCATTTGTAATTCTCCCAATTTGGAAGCCATTACTATTAAGGTTTTCCCTGAGATTGAATCCTATTTGAGGCCCTAGATTTTGGGAAGCCCAATACATCAATTCGTAACCTA
The DNA here is from genome assembly GCF_003014575.1 of Cecembia rubra. Lineage (GTDB taxonomy): Bacteria > Bacteroidota > Bacteroidia > Cytophagales > Cyclobacteriaceae > Cecembia_A > Cecembia_A rubra. The sequence goes on along the minus strand of NZ_PYGF01000004.1, from coordinate 287,202 downwards.
AATGTGCATTAAAAGAAGGATAATTGATATGCTTTGAATAGAAACCTTCCCTGAACTTTTCAAGATTTGGTTTGTCAAATTGGACTGTGTTATTGCTCACAAAATGGAAATTCTGTTCCTCCAACATTTCATAGTTGGCAAAATTAAAGAAGAGCCAGCTATCCATTACCAAAATTGGTTTTTTTACATTCTGGGATTCCATGAAACCAAAAGTTGGTGCGGCCACATTTGGGTCATCAGAAAGAATGATGACCAGGTCAGCATTAGCCAAATCTCCATTTTTAAGCTGTATTCTTTCCAAAAAATCTAAAATGGATCTTCCGTTAACCGGGTCATTCCTGATTATAGAGTAACCAAATCGCTGGGCTTTTTCTGCAATGCTTTTTGCCAAAAGTTCATCCCTGCTTGTATTTGAATAGCCTATGGCCAGCCTTCTCCCCACTATGTTTTTTCTTGCAAATTCAATGATGCCGTCTGACAGGTTACTGATGGATGGTCTGAAAAGGTAGGCAAAGTTTAAACCTTCATATTTTTCATCAATATTTGATAAGGGGTTGATGAATGGGATCCTGTTTCTTTCTGAAAATCCCATGACCATTTCCACTTCCTCAGGATAAATAGGGCCTATGATAAGATCTGCTTGCTTTAAAAATGGATCCTCCAAAATGGAAGATACTTTGGAAAGGTTACGCTCTGAATCAAATGATTTGAGGTTTAAAGTAATACCCTGCCGGGTAAGCTCTTCAGCTGCAAATTGGATGCCCTGAAAGAGTTCAAAGATAAAATTATTGGGAGCCAGATTCTGAACTCCTTTTCCTCCGGAATAATTGAAGGGCAAAATTAGTGCAATATCAAGGGTCTGGGAATTTTTTTTGATTGTTTCAGTTCCTTTGTTGCCAAAATCTATGGTTCTGATCTGGTTGTAAATGGCCCTCTCATCTGTGGACATGACAGTCTGTTTTTCAATCTGCTCTTTTAGGGCCAACATGAATCCTTTATTTTCATTGAATTTTCTGATATTCCCCATCAGGAAACTCACCGAGGCATTTTTTAAAAAGTTGTATGTGGCGTTTTCAGCCTGCTCTTTGACAACAGGTTCTGTTATTTTTGTTATTGCTTCTAAGGCATCAATGTTCCTTCCTTCCTGAAAATAAGCCAGGGCGAGGAGGTATCTTGCTTTATCTTTATTTTCCCAGTTTTCTTGTGTGGATAACTCCTTTAAGACTGACTCTACCAGCATATATTGTCCATTTTGGTAGGCAGCTCTTGCGAAATGGTAGCTAGCATATTGAGAAAGTTTACCAAATTGTTGAGCGTCCATGTAAGGGCGCAACAAATTCATGGCATCTGTATAATTCCCATATCCCATCAAAGTTTTTGCTCTATTATAACCTGTAAATTGATCCTGAGAAAAAAGAGGATTCAATGCGTTTACAAGGAATATCAATACAAGGAGAAAATATCTCATATGTTTTTTTTGAATAAAAGGGCAAATTTCATTCCCATAATTTATCAGGACCCGAATTTAATCCATTTTTGCCCAAATGAAAAGAAGTTTGGGGTTTAGCCCTTTTTCCTTGGCAATAAAAAAGCCCTTGATGAAGGGCTTTTGGATGTATGAATTAAGTTTTTCCTTTGCACTTACCTTTTTTCCTGTGCTTTTCTATCATTAACAGCTTTCATTTGAACGATTCTTTGCTCTTTCTCGCTGAGTAAGAAATAGTTGTAAATGCTGTTTTTATTTTGTTCGACTAAGGTTATGTTTTCTTCATTTGCATAAAGAATTCTTAGTTCACCAGATTTTGATCTTAAATTCCTAGATTTTACATATAAATCCCCGTCCCTCTCATAGACTTCATCAAAACTAAATAGTTTGACATTCCGGTTTGCGTCATACATTTCTACTACTGAAGTCTTCTTATCGAAAGCATTGCGGTTCAACTGGTCTTTTTTGAAAAGCACATATTGATTATTCTCCAAATAGTTTTTGACTGTTTCTTTATTGTAATTGTGCGGAGAAGTAGTGTATGCTGTTCCCGAAATACTAGTCATGGTGGCATTTCCGGGAATATTTTCATTGCCATATTGGTTGCCCCTTTGGAATGTGTTGCCGATCAGAACGACATTCGCTCCCAACATTGCAGCTTCCATTTTAACTTTTCTTACAGCCCTGTTATTCACATTATTGATGCTTGACAGAGTGGTGACTCCTGTAGCTTTTGAAAAAACCTGGCCTAATGACTTTAGTCCGTCTACGTCTTGTGGCAGATAGGAAAGATACACATTTTCAAAATCTTCGACGGAGTTAACAGGCTTAAAGGGAGATTCAAAGATTTCCTCTCTTCCTGAAGCAAAAACTATTTTATCCACCTGATGTCTGCTTATTGTGTAAGAGGCCTTTTCATTAGGGTATTTGAACTTAATAAAGTTCGCCCCCACTTCTTCTACCTGCACCTCTTTGATTTCATCTTTCAGGTATAATTTATCCGTTTGAGCTTGTACCGATAAAAAGACCTGGAGCAATATGCATAGGGAAAGAATTAAAAGTTTTTTCATTTTTGCTGAGTTTTATCCTTTTTCTATTACGAGGTATAATTAGTACAGGTTTGTTTTTTAACGAAAATTTATTTATTCAATGTTAATAAGTTCAGTGGATACAGGTGTAGCTCACTGATATTTAGAGGGTTAAAAATTGAGTTGGAGCTAGATTTTTTTCAGTTATTATGGTGGATTTTTAGGACCTTTTCCGCTAACTCTGCCATTTCTTCCTCTTCTGGTTCATTTTTACTGGTCAAAAAAAAGACCCCAAAAGTCTTTCAACTTCTGAGGTCTGTCTTTTATTTAATTGAAATTTTCTTTTAAGGAAAATCAATAGTTTTAAACGCATCTAACTATTTCTCCGAAGGCTTATTTCTATTATTCCGCAAAGCATATTTCAATCGCCAAAAGAGAATAATTTATCGACTAATTAGTCTAAACTCTCGCTTCTAAACTCTCGCCTCTATCAAGAGTCTTTCTTCGACATTCTCGCCCTCTCATTTTCATCCAAATAGATTTTCCTCATTCGGATTGATTTTGGCGTGATTTCGAGGTATTCATCCTTTTGGATGTATTCCATAGCTTCTTCCAAGGAGAATCTTTTTGGAGGAGCAATTCTTACGTTGTCATCAGAACCGGAGGCCCTCATATTGGTCAGTTTCTTGCCTTTTTGAACATTTACCACCAGGTCATTGTCTCTGGAGTGTTCACCGATTACCTGTCCAGTGTATAATTCATCTCCCGGCTCAATAAAGAAAATACCTCTATCCTGTAATTTGTCTATGGCATAAGCAGTACACTGTCCGCCTTCCATTGAAATGAGGGATCCGTTAATTCTGCCGGGTATAGTTCCTTTATAAGGCTCGTAGGCAGAGAACCTATGGTTCATGATGGCTTCCCCTTGGGTAGCGGTCAGTACATTGTTTCTCAAACCGATCAAACCTCTGGATGGAATTTTAAACTCCAAGTGCTGCAAATCGCCTTTTGGCTCCATGATGAGTAGCTCACCCTTTCTTTGAGTAGCCAATTCGATTACTTTTCCGGCAGTTTCTTCAGGTACATCAACAACTAGAGTTTCGATAGGCTCGCACTGTACACCGTCAATTTCCTTAAAGATTACCTGAGGCTGACCTACCTGCAATTCGTAGCCTTCTCTTCTCATCGTTTCAATCAACACAGACAAGTGAAGAATTCCCCTGCCGTAAACAATAAACTTGTCCTCTGAATCGGTAGATTCTACCCTTAAGGCCAGATTTTTCTCCATTTCCTTCATCAAACGGTCTCTCAGGTGACGTGAAGTCACGAATTTTCCTTCTTTTCCGAAGAATGGTGAATTGTTGATGGTGAATAGCATGTTCATGGTAGGCTCATCAATCGCAATCCTTGGCAGTGGTTCAGGATTTTCCAGAGCAGCGATGGTATCGCCGATTTCGAAGTCTTCGATGCCTGTTACTGCACAGATATCACCTGCATGTACTTCTTCTACCTTGTTTTTGCCCAAGCCTTCAAATACATGCAATTCTTTCACTCTTACTTTTTTGAACACACCATCAGCCTTGCACAAGGTCAATTGGGCATTTTCTGTGATAGTGCCTCTTTTTACCCTACCGATGGCGATACGACCCACGAATGAGGAGTAGTCCAACGAAGTAATTTGCATTTGCAAAGAACCTTCCTCGATTTTTGGAGCCGGAATATATTCGATGATGGCATCCAATAGAGGAAGTATGGAATCGGTTGGGTTTTGCCAATCCGGACCCATCCAGTTTTGTTTGGCGGAACCATAAAGGGTCTGGAATTCCAATTGCTCTTCTGTAGCATCCAGGTTAAACATCAGGTCGAATACAGCCTCATGTACCTCATCAGGACGGCAGTTTGGTTTGTCCACTTTGTTTACGACTACAATCGGAGTCAATCCCAAAGCAAGCGCTTTGCCCAAGACAAATCTGGTCTGTGGCATTGGGCCTTCGAAAGCATCCACCAAAAGGATTACCCCATCGGCCATTTTCAATACCCTTTCCACTTCCCCACCGAAGTCGGCGTGTCCAGGGGTATCGATGATATTGATCTTATGGTCTTTATATCTTACGGATACGTTTTTGGAAAGGATGGTAATTCCTCTTTCCCTTTCCAAGTCGTTGTTATCCAGGATTAAATCGTCAAACTGTTGGTTTTCACGGAAGATTTTGGAGGCATGGATAATTTTGTCCACCAGGGTGGTCTTACCGTGGTCAACGTGAGCGATAATCGCGATATTCCGAATATTCTGCATTGTAAAATTGAATTAGGCTGCAAAGGTAAGAAGAAAATTTGGTTTCAGCTTACAAGCCTATCAAAGTCCCTAAGATTTAATGATTTGTTCATTCTATGGAATGTGTAATTCCATTTGGGAACATTCACTAACTAATTTTATAGACAAAGGCAGATTTCAATATTGGGCTTAATGTGAATCTATTGGATTAAACACGAGGTTTAAGTTTTAAGTTACAACTAATGTTATTATATTAGGTGATTGTTTGATTGTTTTGTTATGAAAGGTTTTGATTTTGTGTCCAAAAGGTTTCCCAATTATCAATCAGCTCCTTGGATGGATGTAATTGGGTTGAAAAAAGGCCAGTTGTTGCTTGCACAGGGACAGGTATTAGCAAATTTGTTTTGGATAGAATCTGGAATTTTGAGGGAATATCATCAAGATGGGGAGGGTGAATTTACCAATTCGTTTATTTTTGAAGGCAATTATTATTTGACGGGATTTTATTTTGGAAGTCATCTCAGGTCTTCATTTACAGTTGAAGCATTGGAAGATTGTAAAATAATAAGCTTTTCAATGGGTTTTTTCCAAGAGCGGGACTTGGACCACCAGCTTGTGCTGGATGTTTTCAAGGAAATCTCCATGCTAAAATACCAATACAACCTCCAATGGAAATTGATAAATGGGAAGAAGTTGTTTCTTGAAAAATGGGAAAGCTTTAAACAAGCTTATCCGGGATTATGGATAAGAATTCCCCAAAAACATCTTGCTACCTACTTCAACGTCAGTCCCCAATACCTTTCCAAGTTAAAAGCTGAAAGAAAACTATGATTTATTCAACTAGTTGAAGTTCTTTTTTAATCTAGTTTAACTAAATTTTAATGTGGGGGGGGGTAAATTTGTATTGTTCTTGGCAAATAAACTAAAATCATGTTCCATATTTTAACCAAAAGAAAAATGAAAAAAAAATTAACCTTTCTATTAATTTCAGGAATAATGACTTTATCTATTTTTTATTTTACGTCATATTCATCTAATGGCAGTTCAGGAGGTAAATTTGAACTGGAAGTCTGTACAATGCACGATTCAAATGGAAATATTATTCAAATAGGTAATACCTGTACTACTGGAAGAACCAACTGTGTTCCTAACAGGTGCGGGGGAGGTCCTCAAACTTAGTATTGATGTTTAGAGAGCTTTCATTGGTAAATGAAGATTTATTTGGTTTATTAAATGAAGGCTCTTTCATTTCTTGATTTTTAATTATTCAGATATTGATTATGCTTCGTGGGTATTTTATTATCTTTCTATTTTATTATTTGGCTTCATGCAAAAGCCCAAATGAACAATATTATCTAAAGGATGACCAACTACTTCATCAAGTATCCATAAGAGATAAGTTGGGACAAGAGGAGGGAGGTCTTCAAGAATTATTTTATGATTTAATGGTGACTGAATTTGTGTTGCCTGATTCCATATTGGTAAGTCAGATAGACAAAATTATTTTACATAAACAAAAGTTTATTTTGTTTGATAAGAATCTATCGTTACTGTTGGTATTTGACCCAAACGGATACTTTATTGGAAAAATAGGGGAATTGGGCCTAGGCCCTGGACAATATCAAGGTATTAAAGATTTTTCCGTTTGGGAAGATACTCTTACCATTTTTTCAACAGCAGATCTCAGATTATTTCAGTACAGCCTTACTGATTTGGAGTTTTTAGGTTCCTACAAAATTGAATTTTTTGGTAACTCTATGATACAGCTTTCTAATAATGAATTCATGTTTTATATCAACCATAATCCTAGTGATTTTGTCAAGGACAAGAATGTCCTTTACTATAATAAAAACACAGGAGAGACAAAAACCTTCTTTCCTTATGATCATAGTAAATCCAATGCCATAATTCCATTTTCGGGTTTTATCAGTAAGCAGGGAAATGAGGTTTATTTTTCCTTGCCCTTTGATGACAAAGTTTATGTTTTTGATCAGGAGAAACTTGATTTTTTCTTGAAGTACAAAACTGACAATGTTAACGATTTCGTCTTTGCCAATAGGGGGGATTTTCAAAAATTTCTTTTTGGAGGATTATTTCAGGATCCTGCAAACGGAGTGAGTGTTTTAGGAAACGTTTTTTTAAAAAATGATAATTACTTAGTCTTTTCTTATTATCTCAATGGCCGTCTTTATTATGGCATATATAGTTTGGTAAGTAATGGATTTAAGACTTTTTCCAAGGGGTTTGAAAATGATATTTCTTTCAAATTAGTGGGTGACCCTATGATCCTAAATACAGAGAATGAATTGATTTTTATTTCAAATTCCGAAACAATAGAATATTTTAGGAAACAAGGGGGAATTGAAGAGTCATTTTTTGGAAAAATGTTTAAGGACTTAGATTCTGTAAATTCATTATACTTATTGAAAATGAAAATCAAACCATTTTGAAATGAAAATATACCAATTTATTGTTATTATCTTGGTAATTATTTTTGCTGGGTGTAAAGGAAAGTCAAGCAAATCAGTTCTTGAGGTTGAAAATAAGTTTATTGATTTAGGAGAAGTGCCTACCAGCGAAGAGGTTTTCGGTTCAATAATCCTAAAAAACACTGGGAATATGGATGTGAAAATCCTAAGCACTTTTTCAGATTGTGAATGTACTGTATTGGATCATGAAATTGGATCAATTGGGCCCAAAGAATCTAAAATACTTGGATTTTCATTTACCTCCCATTATCCCGGGATTTTCCAGCGAAAAATTATCATAGAAACCAATTCAGAAGCGAAACCTAGAATACTTGTAATTATGAAAGCTAAGGTACTTTAAATTTTGATACTTCCGGAGGCCTTATAAAACAATATGATTATCCGCTTGTATACAAGTAGGGGCAAATGATTGCAATAACCAGTCTATCAAAGAGTTTTTTACCAAAGTATCTTCGGTTTAGTTTATAACAGAATTCATTGAGGACACTATCCCGATAAGTGTGTAAACTTAGGAAGAATATTGCTTGTGAATGGTTCAGTAGACATAACAGACATATGTGTTGTAGATTGTCGTTTGTCCCTAAGGGACTTATTGGGGAGAGGTGTTGTTTTTAGGACCAAGGGTTGAAACCCACGGGTAAGATGTGTCCGTGCCGCTGGTGGGATTTGGTTCAGCCATTCGAAATGATTATTTGGGTTCAGGGAAGCATTTTACGGATTGAATTTCAAGTTCTGTTTTTAAAACAAACTTGAAATTGGCTTAAAGTGTAGTTTTAGTTTTTTCCTAAAGGTTTATACTTTGGAATATTTTATACAAGCTAATTGAAAAAGTTATACCAAAATGGTTGCAGGTGTTGATATAAAATTCGGAATGTACTTTTTTTCGTAAAACTAAAGCCTGTATATTAGTTTGAGCTTTATTGGTTTTGTTATGAAAGGTTTTGATTTTGTGTTTAAAAGATTCTCAGAAAATACCCCTCGTTTATGTTGAAAGCCATATAGTTAAGAAAAGGCCCTATTTTGCCGCCTTTTTTTAAATTTTAATTCCATGAAAAAAGCATACATTTCCATATTACTTTTATCTATGGTGTCTTGTAAACAGGGTTCACATAGTCCGGAATTTGTCACTAGCCTACCATCACAGATCTTTGAATTGAATAATTATGAGGTCTTGGAATTTAGCGATATTCCATTTATCGGAACCACAGACCAGTGGAAAATTGGAGAAGAAGGTTTTACTTTTCTGGTTGGTTCTTCGGTTTACCACTATCCTCAATCAGACGCCGAGCCATTTATCATAGATTCTGATATTTATATGGAATTGATGGGTTGTAATCCGAGAAATTTTTCAATCTCTGGCAATAAACTATTTATTCTTTGCGATGGTAAAGGAACAGTACATGAATTCAGCTTAGAAGAAAAGTCTTATGTGGCTTCTATGGATTTGAAAGTAGATGCCTCTAGGATATTAGTTTTGCATGACAGGATTTTTCTTTACCAGACTCCTAATACCCTGAATCAGGACTCTTCCCTGAATCACCAAATTTTCACATTTCCACTTTCCAATCAAGAGGAACGAAAAAAGTATTTTCCTTACCCTGCTTCCATGACCAATTCTTACCAATTTAATGTATTGGTTAATCAAACTTTTGCCATTATAGGCAATGAGATTATGTTTAGCCGAATGCTAAATGATAGCTTGGTCAAATTTGACAATGGCGGCAACTTAATTGGAATTGAAAGATTACATGTTTTGTCAGAGAAAATTGATGCCAAGGTTGGTGTTGAGTTAGATGAAGAAAAGCTTTATTTTCCGTTATACCTAACCCAATCAGAAAAATGGCGTTTTTATTCCTTGATCAAAGATTTCAATCTTAAAACGCTTATCCATCATCTTCCTACCGGTAAAAAATTGATGATAGATAAAGTCAGGCTTTCCAATGGAATAGAGTTTCCCTTCTTGGGCCAAGTCCATCGGGATTACGTTTACCTCTTGTTGACTGATGAGGCATTTCTTGAATTTAATAAAAAAGAATCTTATCCAGAACCTTTCCAAAAACTACAATCCTATGAAATTCCTTTTTTATTCATTCGTTTTCCTCTTGATGAACTTGCAGATTAAGATTGGTCATGCTCAAGAGTTGACTGCACAAAAAGTTTTGGTAACTGAGGCTAAGATTCAAGGAGGTAGTTTTGAATTGCACAGGTATGAGGGGGATGGAGTGGAGAACCTAAGTTCATCCAGCGGTCTTGGTTTTGCGGTTGCTGGTGGGTCTTTAAAGGAAATTTTTACAAAACTTTGGCCTGACTATGAGTTTAAAGTTTCCAGAAAATTCGATAAAAATTCTTACACATTACGGATCAACTATACAACTGCACTGGATAAATCTATTTTAGATCAAATCTGGAACCTATTGGGTCAACATAAAGATTTTTCAGCGACAATTTCTTCTGTCTCACTATCAGGTAATTGTCTTAAGGTTATTTCCAGTCAAAAGTTAGAACGACATGTTTATATCCCTAAAAATGGGGTAATCAAAAAGGACGAGTCCAATCGCTCACATATTCATTTGGATGGGTATGATTTAGTCAGTTTGGCGAATAAATTTAACCAGTATGGTCAGTTGGGAAGGTTTTATCTTGATGAGGATAAAAATAAAGGTTCTTATTCCTTCAGGCTGAAAGCACAGACATTGGACACCCTTCGGGAGAGTTTAGAGCCCTATGGGCTGTCGTTTCAATCTTGTACAAAAACCATCGTTTCCTATGAGTTAAAATAGATAACCGATTTTTTTAACTATCTAGTGTTCTACTCCAAAAATGAAAATCACTTACTTCATATTGGTTATGATTGCCACAATTGTATCAAGTGTAAAGGCTCAAACTATTCAATTACTTGATGAAAAAAGCGGGGACCTTTAGCATGCTGCATTGGTCAACTTAAGGGTTTTTGGAGTAGCTAAAAACAAAAACTTGGTGGATTGATGAGATTTTACCTCAATACCATCTCCACTCTCCTGTTTTTGCTTTTCCCTTCTTCTGATGTATTCGTTGAAACTGGCGATAGTGAAGATACACCGTAAGCTTTTAATCTGGCAGCAGCAATTTGATACGTTCCAATTAAATGGTTGACCACCGCTTCTGCTCTTTTTTCTGATAATTTTTGATTATGCTCAAAGGAACCGGTATTGTCTGTATGACCCACTATGAAGACATTTACTTGTGAGTTCGATTTTAGGTACTTGGCCAATTGCTCTAAAGTCTCATTGGACTCAGGCTTAATATCTGATTTATCAGTATCGAAATAAATTCCATAAAAAGTAGCCTTGCCATTGGCTTTCATTTCTTTGGCGATATCCTCAGCAGAAAGCACGATATATTGATTCATATTTTCTTCCCGTACACAACTCACCGAGAAGGTGCCGCTCTGATCACTTTGGATATGAATGTACCATGACTCTCCTCCGGACTTGAAATGGAGAAACAGGTTGGCCTTGGATTGGTTGATTACTGTACCTCCTTTGGAACTTACCGCCTGAATGTAATTCTGGAAGATCATAGCATTGGAGGGATTCTTACCCCACTCACCTTCAAATGTGTAGAAGGTTTTCAGTAAATACCCTGCTTTTTCATATTGAATCCAAGTCCCATCTTTATCGGTGAACTCAACCTTGATTTTATCATACTCTTTTTGTTCACAACCGGAAATGCTGTGTTGGGGTAGGATATTAAATAGTGGATGTGGGTCACAGGGAGATTGAGCGAGCGCATTAAAGAAAACTGTATAGAAAACAGCGGAAATTAAAAGTGCCTTTATCATTTGACTGGGGTTTAATTTTGAGCAAAAAAAATTATTTGTTGGGAATTTTATACTGATGCATTAAATACCAAGGATTCAGTGTTTGGAAATTAATATTCTTATTCAGATGCAAAATATAAAATAATATTTAGTTTTAGTGATTTATTTTGATTGTAATTTGATTTTTTAGTGCCATTTATTGACATGAATCATAAAGGGATTCACCCTTCCCCATAAACCTGAATCAACTCCTCCGTATCCGCAATGCTTCTATCCAAAACCCTTGGCAAAATAAATATGCTGATAAAAAGAAAGGCTATCGCTGTCAAAATTGCCCCAATAAAAATCTTTACAAATAAGCCCTCTTGGACCCCTCCCTGTCGGTAAAAAAAATTATGTCCATAGAGACATGTGAGCACCCCAAAATTGGTCAGTTGGAATACAGAGTTGGAAGCCATATAGGAAGCATACTTTTTATATTTTTTGTGGGTATTCCAATAGCGGATAACTATCCAAATAAATGAAAAGAATAAGAATCAAATCATCATCAGGATCCACGCTTTGGAATCCTCTAATAATGCGGAGGATTGGAAAAAGATGAAGAGCAATCCCAATGGAAAGATAATTCTGTAGCTGGTCAAGAGTTGCTTGAGTTCTTTCCAATAGTAAGCCCAAAGCCTTTTTTCAATCATCTTTTTATAAGATTCTTCCAGCGTCGAAAATCCAAAAATACCAAAGGAAGCATGCACCTTTTGGAAAGCATCGGGTACACTCAGCTTTGGATTTTCTGACATTAAGTCTTCCACTTTACAGGCCACATGATCCAGGATTTCATACTGAACATCAATCTCTGGATAGCCCTTGTAGGAAATCAGTTTTTTGAGTTGGTCGATCTGGTCTTTGTTCAGTTTCATACTGTCTTCAACTTTTGAACTTCTCGGGTTGTAATGGTTGATCCGCTGACAAATAAAAAGGAAATGCAAAGAGTGGTTATTCCTAAAATCGTTTTGGGGGCACATCCAAGGCTGATCAGCAAATCAAAATTAGTAGCAGGTAACATAAGGCAGAAAACCAACCAAGAAGAATTCCAGGAAGCTACCACATTTGAATTTTTCATTAACTTCTTCTTGAATGTCATCAAAATCAATAAGGTGACAAGAATCATGAAGGAGATTTTCATCCATTTGATGACAAAAGGGATTTCTAAGCCAGATCCATGCACAAAAGCCAGTATCAAACCTGCCAACAATAAGGATTTGATAAAAATCATCGGTTCCACCAATGATTTGAAAATTGACTTGATCTTTGACAAATGGCTAGCAATCAGCACATCCATCTGAAATTTTTCCGGGTTTACCTTTTGGGCAGCTTGAGAAAATGCGGTGTTGAAATCCATGCCTTCCTGCATGAGTTGCTCGGTTTCAGAAGCGACATGATCAAGTAATTCATCCTGAATGTCGGTGTAATAAATCTTGACTTTTGACAATTCCAGTCTGATCGTTTCCAGTTGTTCGGGGTTTAGTTTCATAGGAATAAAAATTTTCGGTTGGTTTTATTTTTCAACTCATACCATTGCCGTTTTTGATTTGAGTTTCCAGACTTCCAAAAGAGATAAGGTGTAGAGGATAAGTACAATAGTCACCATCCCAGCACCAGCGGAAAGGTAAGGCGTTAGATCAATGTTGGTGAAGATCAGTTTGGGCAAATAGATAAACACTTGGGCCATCAGGACTGGCAAAGACAATCGCTCGGAAATAGGTGAGGCCAGTGAGGAATTGATAGGAATTCCTATCCCTTTAAATGCTTTTTTTAATGGACGCAACTTCCTTCTGTTTTGGATACCGAAAACAATGTTGGATACAAAAAGCAGGATCATTGGAGACAACAAAAGCAGCGTGTATTCCTGCTCATTTCTAGCTTGGCTGGAGATGTAATAGACTATCGCAAGAATCCCCACCAAATAGAGCCATCTAGATGTGCAAAAATATTTCCGAATTACTAACCATTGGGTTTTGTGGATGTCTTCTTTGGCCTCCTTGTTGAATCGGAACTGAAGTGCATGGCAGTAAGCATAGGTGAATTTTTGTTCCAACTCAAAAAGTTGTTCATTGAATTTATCTTCTGGAAACTCCTCTAAGTGACTGATATAATGGTCATATACCTCCATCAAAATCTCAGCTGAGGTTATCTCTTTCCTCATGATCGCTTTGCGGATTTCTTGGAGTTCTATGTTGGTTAGTTGGCGCATACATATTGGTTTCTCGCAGCGGGCGCAAAGTTTTCGCCACACTCGCTACGGGCACTTTTTTAAGCTGTAATTAACTTTTAATCAATATTTCGCTGCGTTCACTGCGGCATTCGTAGCGAACGCTGCGTGAACCTATCAAGCCAAACCCGGCCTCCACTCAGGATCTAAGATCCTTTGTAAGTTACCGACGAAGCTCTGCAACTCGGACATCTTTGCACTGACTTCCTTTTGCCCGTTTTTGGTCAGGCTGTAATATTTCCTTACCCGGTTGTCCACTTGCTGTATTTCGGTGGTCAGTAGTCCCTCGGCCTCCAACTTGTGGAGGGCAGGATAGAGGGCACCTTCGGTGATTTTGATTTCACCTTCGGTCAGTTCTTTTACCCTTTGGGTTATCTCGTAGCCGTACATTTTTTCATTCTCCTCCAGCAGTTTGAGGATGATGGTCTGCAAGCTTCCTTTGATCAGATTGTTATTCGACATGGTGTTTAAGTACATTGGATGGCTAAATATATAAAAAAATTATATACATAAGAAGCTTGGGTATTTTTTTAGAGACTAGAGATTAGATGCGAGAGATTAGACTCGATCCCCGTTGCAAGGCGATTTCTGTCGTAGAAACAAGAAGCAAGATTCGATTGGTTTATTTGTTTGAGAGGGTAGTCTGGAGGCGGTAGCTTACACCAAACTTGTCTTGAATCTTATGCCTAAGCAGATTTTACGGGACATAAGAAAAAATATAGAGCTTGTATAGGTTGGATGTCGAAAAGCGGATTTTGGAAGGAAACCAAATGGTAGTTAAGGGAATCAATTGATTCATAAAGGAAAAGCCGAATTTCGAAAGGTGGAGGTCGGAAAAAAAATCTGCGAAAATCTTAAATATGCTTCATCAGTATTTAATTATATTCATAGGAGGTTATAAAGTTGGATGTTGGAAATAAGGAGAATTATTGGAATTTATCCGTTTTTTCACCCATAGTTACATCTCCATCTTTCCTTATCTGCATTCTATAATACACCAGAATTTCATCAGCGCCAGCTTGAAGAACAGCCTCTTGAGCCTTCTGTGCAATAACCATCAATTCTTCCTGTGTTCCCTCCATGACCGTTTCAAATGGGGTTACCACATGCTTGACTCCTGATTGTTGGATGACTTCTATGGCTTTATCCACTAGGGCATAGGTATCCAAGGTTTTGCTTTTAGGAACGATCTGAATGCCGAGATTAATGATGTTTGCTTGTGACATAAGATAAAATTAAGGGTTGCTTGTATTTTTTATAAATGAGGTTTAATAGCCTTCTTCCAGATTTTATAGCCTTTGTCATTCATGTGTAGCATGTCTTCGACAAAAAGTTTGGGATTGGGATTTCCTGCCTTGTCCAGCATTGGTGTCCAGATATCAATAAAGGTGACTTGGTCTTGGGAAGAACAGAATTGTTTCATTTCCTCCTTCAATTGCAGATAAGCCCCTTTTAATGCCCATCTGGAAGGACTGGGTTTGGCACTTATGATGTAGAATTTTGTGTCCGGGAGCCGATCCTTTACTTTGGAGATAATTTCATAATGTTCCTCAATAATTTGCCTGCTGGACTTACCTGCATTGATATCATTATCACCTTCATAAATAAAGACCTTTGAAGGGGCATATTGGACTACCAATTCATCAATGAAAACCAAAAGATCGTTGGTTTGGGAGCCCCCAAATCCAGTGTTGATAATAGGTGTTTTGGGAAAGTCCTTTTTTAAGGATTTCCACATTCTGATGCTGGAACTACCTGTAAAAAGAACTCCTCCTTTTTGCCAAGGAAGATACTGGTATTTTTCATTCAGCTCCTTTACTTCATTTTCAAATGGTCTCGACTGAGCGAAAAGTGGGGAGAATAATCCAATCTTTAATACGATAAGAAAAAGGAGAACAATGCTTCGCATAATCTTTTTTCTTTAAAAATAGGGCAAAAATCCACTGTTTCAAAACCGTACACTTTCTGTCCGTTTTTTAGTCAGCCTTTTGGGGTTCAATCTAAGGATATTCAGTGCTTTTAAATTAATGGCCTCCAAAATGCTGTGTCCCGCCTTACCTTTTGAATCTATTTTTTGTATTTCTTAAACAATTGGAATGTATTTTTTTGAATTATTCTGAAGATTTAATATTTCTAGTTCGCTTTTTGCGGCTTTGTTCAATCGAAATTCAGGTACTATGCAGTTCAAAAAAATCACCCAATTCTTCTGGTTCTGTTCCGGGTCTTATTTGCCCTTGTTGAAAAGGGTGCCAACTGAAACCCACAAGTATGTGGGAATTGGAGGTACGGTATTTTTTACAGCATTTTTTGCTGCATTGGCGGCAGGTTATGCGCTTTATACGGTTTTTGACTCTGTAGTTTCAGCTACATTATTTGGACTTTTATGGGGACTTATGATTTTTAATCTTGACCGATTTATTGTATCTAGTATGAAGAAGAGAAACAATGCCTGGACCGAGTGGAAAATGGCCATTCCGAGGTTATTGTTTGCTGTGCTTTTGGCAATTGTGATTTCAAGGCCTTTGGAATTGAAGATTTTTGAGAAAGAAATCAACCGGATATTGGATGAGAGAAAAATCGAGATGATAGCCCAGAGTAAATTGGCCATTCAAGATGTATTTCCAGAGATTCAATCCTTAGAGAACAAGAAGGATAGTATCAAATCTGAAACGGACAAAGCCACTGCGTTCAGGGATAAATTGCAACAGGAATATGATTTTGAAAGGTTTGGCACAAAAACAGATGGGACGAGTGGAATTGTTGGTTTGGGTACCAATGCCCGGAAAAAGGAACAACAGCTAGATGCCGCGCAAAGGGAATTGGATGAAATCAGGACTTTCAATCAGGCCAAGTTGGATACTTTGGATGCAGAAATCAAAAGGTTGATGGCTTTGAGAGAAGATGAATTCACCAAAAGAACTCCTCAAATTGAGAATTTTGATGGTTTTGCTGCGAGGTTGGATGCATTGCAGGTTTTGACCAAAGAGAGCGAGGCCATTTATTGGGCCAATATTTTCATCTTGTTATTGTTTATTGCGCTGGAGACCGCGCCAATTTTTGTGAAAGTAATTTCACTCAAAGGACCCTACGATGAAATGCTTGAATTAAGGGAAGATAATGTACAAGTTTATGTGAAGGAGCAATCATTCAAAACCAAAAAGAAAAGTGAAAGAAACATTCAGCGATTTGAGGCTGAGGTTTTTCCGGAAAGATTATGAAAAGAAGAAGCACTCACTTCAACATTTTGAATACTCCCTATTGGCAAAGTTGTGCATTGGTTGGATATAAGATTGAGTAAACATTCAGTCTTACTAATAATTTGGAAATAGATGCAGGATTTTTGCTGCTTGTTTATAAATGGCCAATTTGTTGTTAATCAAGAGTTTTTGTTCAATATCAGTGCTTCAAGAAAATCTCCCACGTAATATGCTACCAATGCAGCCACAAATCCCAAGATGAGGGTTTCCAGAATGCTTTTAAAGGTATTGGTTTGGTTCACAAAGCTTTTTAGCCATCCGACAAATGCAAATGCAAGCCCGGTAAAGAAGCTGGTCCAGAAAAATTTATCAAAATTTACCTCCTTAAAATAGTCATAAACATAAAGGATCAGTGGTATGAACCCTACTAAGATAAATGAAATCAAAGTAGCCAATCCGATTTTCAAGGGACTTTTTGAGTCAGGAATCATTTCCAGTTCGTTTTTCATCATTTCATCTACCCATCTGTCCTTGTCTGATACGATTACATCAACCACGTCCTGAAGTAGCTGACCTTCAAAACCCTTTGCTCTATAGATTTCTTCAACTTCCTTCCTTTCCACATCTGGAATTGTTTCTATTTCCCAATATTCGATTTTACGGTGCTTTTTATAATGTTCTTTTTCTGATTTAGCTGATAGGTAGGCACCTACAGACATAGAAAAGCCATCTGCAAAGAGGTTGGCAAATCCTAGAATAATGATAATGGCAGGTTCAAGATTGGCGCCTACAGCACCTGCCACTACAGCAAATGTGGTAACGGCACCATCTATTCCCCCATAAACAAATTCTCTGAGGTAATTTTGGGTATTGCCCAAAAGTGAATTTTCCTGATGGATTAGTTTTTCTTCCATTATCCTAAATTTTCCAGTAAAAATCTTTTGACATTATCTCCCATAATGGCCCTGATTTCATCCTCTGTAAATCCCTCCTGGAGCAATGCCTCTACAATTATCGGTAATCCGGTAATGTCGAAAGGAACAGCTACACTGCCATCGTAATCGGAGCCCAGTGCCACATGCTGTACACCCACCAGGTTTCTCACTCTTTTCATACTGGCCACTATCCCTTTGATTTCATCAGTACCTACGGCCATATCAAAAAAGGCAATACCTATAATACCACCTTTTTCAGCAACTTTCCTGATCTGCTCATCACTGAGGTTTCTTGGCGAGTTAAGAACAGCCCTGATGCCGGTATGGGAGACCATCACGGGTTTTTCTGAAACCTCCAGGATGTCATCAAACATTTTTGGGGAAACATGTGCCAGATCAATAATCATATTGAGTTCGTTCATTCTTCTGATAACTGTTTTTCCAAATTCAGTCAAACCATCGCCACTTTCACCATGTGCTGAGCCTCCCAATTCATTGTCAAAAAAGTGAACAGGCCCAATTAACCTAACTCCAGCTTCGTATACCCTGTCGAGGTTTTTCATATTGCCTTCCAAAGCATGTGCCCCTTCAATGCCTAATAAGCCGCCAATGACATTCCTGTCTGTTTTTCTGGCCTCCATTAGCTTTTCCAGATCTGCTTTGGATTTGATTAAAATAAAATCCTTTCCATAACTGTCTGCAAATTCCTGAAGTTTGGAAGATTGATAAAGTGTGCGGTTGATCAAGCTGAACCAATTTGAAACAGGTCTTCCCTGTACAATGTTCAACAGCGTGATATTGTCTTGAGCATCAGACTTATTCAAGTCCATGTTTTGACCTTTTGGGGATTTTGAAACAATGGTAAATACCTGCATGGCTACATTGGCTTCCTGCATCCGAGGAAAATCCACATGGCCATAATAGGCTCTTTCAGTGAGGTTTCTGCCCCACAAAAGTGCATCACAATGAAGGTCAGCTACAAAATCCAGAGATTGATAAAGCTCCAAAGCTTTTTGGGAAACAAGGTAAGGGGCGGAGTCTTTGACCGGATTCTTGTTTTTTTCAATAATGCCCGGAACTGTCATGGTGCCTAGCCAATACAAGAAAAAAAGAGAAACAATAAGGATTATAAATTTCTTCATAGCAAAGGGTATTTGCTATCAATATAGTCAAAAATTAAAATTAAAGGACAAACCGAAAGTCCACTAATTTTCCATTTCCTCTTGTAGATATTCTTCGCCTGACTTTGTTGGAATAAGATTGTCAATTTCCTCCATCGTAAAAATCCTTGACCTGATAATGAATCTTATGCCCATTGGTATTTCCAGCGAAAAACTACTCCCTCTTCCAGGAGTGACATCCAAGGTCAATTGGGTATGCTTCCAATATTCAAATTGATCGGCACTCATAAAAAAGTCGCAATCATATACCTTCCCCATCCAAATGTCATTGCCACCCACCTTGAAATCGCCTTTTTCGAAGCACATAGGGGATGAGCCATCGCAGCAACCTCCACTTTGGTGGAACATTAACTCTTTTCCAAAGCGTTTTCTGAGGGTATCAATTACCTTCATGGCTTCCTCAGTAATCAGTACTCTTCTTACATTGTTGTTTTCTTCGGTAATCATGGGTTTATGGGAATATATGGGATAAGCTAAAAACAAGAGACGAGAAGCTAGAAACAAGAGACAGGACAGTCTGATCTCTCGCATCTAGCTTCTCGCTTCTACTTAGAAAAAGCCTAGTTTATTCTTATTGTAAGAAATCAGCATGTTTTTGGTCTGACGGTAATGATTGAGCATCATCAGATGGTTTTCTCTGCCAAATCCTGATTTTTTATATCCTCCGAATGGTGCATGTGCAGGATAGGCATGGTAGCAGTTGACCCAAACTCTTCCTGCTTGTATGGACCTAGGTACTTGATAGAGCTCATGGGCATCCCTAGACCAAAGTCCTGCCCCTAGACCATACATGGTGTCATTGGCAATTGCAATGGCTTCTTCGGTAGTTTTGAAAGTAGTCACAGAGGTAACAGGGCCGAAAATTTCTTCTTGGAAGATCCTCATTTTATTGTGTCCTTTGAAGATGGTGGGTTGGATATAGTAACCGTTTTCCAGCCCGGAGTTTAGGGATGCTTTGTCTCCACCGCATAAAACTTCTGCTCCTTCCTGCTTTCCAATATCCATGTAAGAAAGAATTTTTTCAAATTGGTCATTAGAGGCCTGAGCACCCATCATGGTATCTTCTGCTAATGGATGTCCCATTTTGATGGCTTTGGTTCTTTCTATTACTCTTTCCATAAATACATCATAGATATCTTCATGAACCAGAATTCTGGAAGGACATGTACACACTTCACCTTGGTTGAGTGAAAATAAAACTGCGCCTTCTACCGCTTTGTCAAAGAATTCATCGTCCGCATCAGCCACGGATTTCATAAAGATGTTGGGGGATTTACCGCCCAGCTCCATGGTTACTGGAATGAGGTTTTCAGAAGCATACTGCATGATAAGGCGTCCTGTTGTGGTCTCTCCAGTAAATGCTACTTTTGCTATTCTTGGCGAAGTGGCCAAAGGTTTACCTGCTTCAGGCCCAAAGCCGGTAACTACGTTGAGGACTCCAGGAGGAACTACTTCAGCTATCAGCTCCATTAGTACCATGATGCTGGTTGGAGTTTGCTCAGCAGGTTTGACTACTGTGCAGCATCCTGCAGCTAATGCAGGAGCGATTTTCCAGGTTGCCATTAAAAGAGGGAAATTCCACGGGATAATCTGTCCTACAACCCCAAGTGGTTCATGCAAGGCTATACTTATGGTGTGTTCGTCATGCTCAGAGATAGTGCTTTCGTCTGCGCGGATGACCCCGGCAAAGTATCTGAAGTGGTCAATGCAGAGTGGTAAATCAGCAGCCCTTGTTTCTCTCAATGCTTTACCGTTGTCTATTGTTTCTATCCTCGCCAACATTTCCAGGTTGTCCTCAATGATATCAGCGATTTTGTTCAGGATTTTACTTCTTTCAGCCACAGAAGTTTTGGACCACTTTGGAAAAGCTTCATGTGCAGCATCCAGTGCTTTTTCGATGTCCGCTTTGTTGCCACGCGCTGCTTTGGCAAAGACCTTGCCGTCAATAGGAGAGATGTTGTCAAAATACTCACCAGAGGAGGGTGGCATCCATTTTCCACCGATAAAGTGATCATATTTTTCTTTGATTTTAGGCCTTTCCACTGGCTTGGATTGGGATAATGTGAGTGTTGTCATGATATGGTCAATTTTGAGTTTGATCAAATTTCACTATTTCTATTTTTAAAAAATCAACCTGAAGCATCAAGTCATCCACTTCAATTGATCAATTTAAGTTTATTGTTCAGGATTTGGCAAAATATACCTGTTATATAGAGATTGTATTACTTTATGCTCTCAAGTCTTTAATAAGTGCTTCATTATTAGTAGTTTTAAGGATAACCCAAATTGACCCATATGCCACAACAATTCATAGCAGGTGTTCCTTGGAGGAATGAAAGGGATTTGAAGACCTTGGTGGAGAACAGGACTACCTATACGCTTCATGATTGTGAACTAAATATATTTGAAACCCATCAAAAAGCTGAGGCAGTCAATTTATGCTTTGGTGATCTGGTCTTGACCACAATGTTGAAGGGCAAAAAGGTAATGCATTTGTTTGGAAAACCAGGCTTTGATTACCTTCCGGGAGAATCTGTAATTGTTCCCCCAAATGAGGTAATGAAGATAGATTTTCCAGAGGCCAAATTGGATAATCCTACCCAATGCATAGCCCTGTCAATCTCCCAAGAGATGATAGAAAATACTTTTAACCTTCTCAACGAAAGGTTGCCAAATAAAGAACTGACGAAGGAATGGGGCCTGGATTTATCCCATTTCCACTTGATCAATTCAAAAGACTTATCAGAAATAATTAACCGTTTTATCAGGATCGGGGTTAAAGAGCGGTCAAAGGAAAAAGATTTGATAGCATCATTTGCTTTGAAAGAACTTTTGATCCGTTTGACCCAGACCCAAGCCAGGGAGATGCTGGAAAAAAGCTACAAATTGCTCGCTTCCTCCAGCAGATTGGCTTATGTAGCAGATTTTATCAAAAATAACATAAGGGAAAATTTTACACTTGATTTGTTAAGTGAAAAAGCCTGCATGAGTAAAGCCCATTTTTCTAGGATGTTCAAACAGGAATTAGGCCTTTCGCCAATGGAGTACATCCTCAAAGAAAGGCTAAAACTGGCCAAACAATATATGATGTTGGGGCATTACCAAGTACAGGAAGTTTGTTTCATGTCGGGATTTAACAATATTACTTACTTTATCAGGGCCTTTAAAAATGAATATGGCGTGACTCCAAAAGTTTTTCAGAATAATTCATGATTAAAATTTGTGAAATATTCTACTCCCAAAAATTAGATTTCCGAAGTAAACAGTATTCACTCTGATTATTGTTTGATCAGAGTGGGTAACACGCTTTCATCAAAAATATTTAAAAATTTTTTATAGGTTTTATGGCCTTTTCGTTTATATTTTTTAAGTTTAGAAAATTTTGGTAGTTAAAAAACACTATAAGTGTCGAAAACGCCAAAGTTTATACGGCTGTAGTCAGTTACAAATAAACCCACACTTGGAGTCTTTTGCAAAGACTCCTTTTTTTTTGGTTAATATTTCAACCTGATAATGTTATTATTTCAAAAAAATCTCAAATAATGGTTTGTTTTTTAACCACTTTTTGGAAAAAGTACAAAAAACTGATGAAATGCCTTGTTTTGATCACTTAAAAAACTTCAAAGGCAAATTTTTTTTTGATAAAGGGTCCAATGAAAGTCTATTTGGAATAATATTCTGATAGTGTGTATAAAATTCCCTATTTAATTTTGAGTTTGGTTTGAAGTTTAGACATACCTTTTGATTGCCTTAGGTGTCTTTGATTTTTTGATGCACCATCTGGATATAGGTAGTCCCCTCTTTGTATTCTTCTTCGTTGTTTAAGTGCTCCATCATTAATGGAATTTCTGGATAATTTCTCAACTCAGTTAAGAAATCTGTATAATCCATCAGTCCCCGCCCTGGGATTACCTCTTCAAACTGCGGCATATAGGTATTTTCTTTCAGCACAAGGTCTTTTGCGTGGCAACTTTTGATATAGGGCCCCAATTTTTTGAAACATTCTTTGATCATTTCTCCATTTTTAAAAAAGATGGCTGGACTGACTACCATATTCACTGGATCTAAATGTACACCAAAGCCTTTCCTGTCTATGGCTTTGATCAGTTTGAGGTAGCTGTCTGGGGATTCGGGAAATACCCATGGCATGGCTTCGAGGGTAAAATATGTCCTTGTGGGTTGGACTTCATCGATAATTCTCCGGGTAGTTTCTATTATTTGTTCAAATGTTTCATCAGAGAAATTATCCTTGTGAGGTCCTGCCCAGTTTTCCATGTTTTTTGAACCGGCAATATTGACACAGCAATTTGCTCCGATTTCATCAGCAAGTTGAAGGGATCTGGTACATTTTTCAAAAGCCTCTGCTGCTGTTTTACTGTCAGGGCTGATAGGATTTGACCAGGCTCCCACTTCCGCTATCAGGATATCATGTTTTTTAGCAGCTAGCTCATATGACCTGATATCTTCCCTGCTAGCATTCAATCCTACTGGGCAATATGCTGCCCGGTAGCCATATCCCTTGACTATTTGGGCCCATTCTTCCGGAGATAGGAATTTTTTATATAGGGGGCCTCCCAGTCGTAATTTGCTTACATTTTTTAAGACGGGAACATGCCCCATAGTTATAGAAGAAGCCAATATAGCTGAACTGGTTTGAATGAATTTTCTTCGGTTCATTGGAAAAGATTTGGAAATAAATTAATCAAAAAATTCCTCATTTCTATGTTTGAGCATCATTCCTTGTCGTTATATTGCCAAATCTCTTATTTTTAAAACCTGAATTGATAATATTAGCTATGCTTAAAGAGAAACCCAGATCATTTTCGCCTTTAGTTAACCCAGAAGAGGAAGAGTTTTTTGCAGGACCACAGACCAGATGGAAAGAGTTTAAAATGGTGGTCAAAGTCATGTTGGAGTTTATCAGGGGCTTCAGAATGCTTCATTTTATTGGCCCATGCGTAACTGTATTTGGTTCTGCTAGATTTGAAGAAAGCGACCGATTCTATCAGTTGGCTGTGAAAGTGGGGGAGAGGGTAAGTGAAATGGGCTTTGCAGTAATGACAGGAGGAGGTCCAGGGATAATGGAAGCTGCCAATAGGGGGGCGAAAAATGTTGGAGGAAAATCAATAGGATGTAATATCATCCTGCCGTTTGAACAGCACCCCAATCCCTATCTCGACCGGTGGATGAATTTCAAATATTTTTTCGTCAGAAAAGTTTTGTTGTCCAAATACAGCTTTGCCTTTGTGGTGATGCCAGGTGGATTTGGTACTTTGGATGAGTTTTTTGAGGCTTTGACTTTGATTCAGACCAAAGTAATGAAAAGATTTCCAATTGTTTTGATGTGTTCTGATTTCCACAAACATCTTTATGAATATATCCAGCACTTAGCAGATTATGGAACCATAGATAAAAAGGATCTCGACTTGTTTTTGTTGACAGATTCTGTGGATGAAATGGAGACGCATATCCGAAAATTTGCGATAGAGGGATATGGACTAAAGAGGAGGACAGATATGGCCCCTGAGCCAATATTGGGGGAGAATAACATCTGATGATTTAGTCTTTACAAAGGCCAAAAAAACATAATCAAGGGTGTGCCTATCAGTACAATCAGGATCTCCAAAGGGATTCCTAATCTCAGGTAATCTGTAAAGGCATAGCCCCCTGGGCCCATGACCAAAGCATTGCTTTGGTGTCCTATTGGGGTCAGAAATGCACAGGAGCCACCCACAGCTACCGCCATCAAAAAAGGATCTGCACTCACCCCTAAGCCTTCGGCAACACCAATTCCAATAGGAGCCATTAATACCACAGTAGCGGCATTGTTGATAATATCGGATAAAAACATAGTAACCACGAGGACTAATCCCAACAGAAACCAAGGGGGTAGAGTATCTTTTAGTAGTAGTATCTGATCTGCTATCCATTTGGCTCCTCCTGAGGTCTCTAAAGCAGTTCCCAAAGGCAAGAATGCCCCGAGTAAAATGATTACCGGCCAGTCAATTGCGGTATATACTTCCCTCAAAGGAATTATCTTAAAAAGGACAATCAAAATGGCAGAGATGGTAAAAGCAAGTTCAATGGGCAGCAAATTTGTTAAAATCAATAACAGGGCAAAACCAAATATGCTCAATGTAAGCAGGATTTTTTTGGGCTGACCAAGGTTAATGCCTCTATCTGCTAAAGGTAGACATCCCATACTGTCAAGTGCTTCGTCAATTTTATCCGTTTCACCCTGAACCAACAGGACATCTCCTTCCTGAAAAGCCACCTGATCAATTCTTTTTCTAATTTTTTGATCCCTCCTCGAAATAGCCAAAAGGTTAACCCCAAACCGATAGCTTAAATTCATTTCAGAGGCAGTCCTGTCCACAATGATAGAATTATTTCTTACAACTGCCTCTGTTAAACTAATGTCTTCAGTTTCTTTAGTTGTTTTTTTGTTCTTTTCTTTTGCTGCCAGTTGTGTTTTTGACTCATCAATAAATGTTTTGATATCATCGGGATCTCCTTGTATTGTTAGTACATCCATTTCTTTGAATACAAATTTTCTACCCGGAGCATAGGTCATTTGGTTGTTTCGGATGATGTTCAGGATCTGTATATTCCCCTTTGTATAAGTATGGATGGCACTCCTTGGTTCATCTTTTAGTTTAGAATCACTTGTGATGATCACTTCGGTGATATAATCATCTATATTGAACTTGCCATTTTCATCACCTGAGGATAAGCGCTTGGGGACTAATTTCCAACCAAATGAAATAATAAAAATCAACCCTAATATTGTCAGCCCAATACCAACAGGGCTGAAATCGAACATTCCAAAAGGAGATCCAGAATGTGAGGAACGAATTGTCGAAATGATGATATTAGGAGGAGTGCCTATCAATGTTGTCATACCTCCCAATAAGGAAGCAAATGCAATGGGCATTAAATAGTAAGAAGGGGAATGACCACTTTTCTTGGAAATATGGATGACCAAGGGAATGGTCATCGCTAATGCCCCTACATTGTTCATAAAAGCAGAAGCAATACTTACCATGGTGCACAATATGGCTAATTGAAGTACAAAACTTAATTCTTTTTCCATCATCCATTTTGCCATCCATTCAATTAGCCCGGATTTGGATAAACCATGACTTACTATCAAAATCATCCCAACGGTGATTACTGCTGGGTGTGAAAATCCCGAAAATGCGGATTCAGCTGGGAGTGCACCGGTAATCACGAGTAGGACAAGGCAAATTATAGCCACCAAATCATACCTTATTTTTCCCCAAGCAAAAAGGGCAATCGCAATCAACAATATTCCAAAAACTAATTGTTTTTCCATTATACTTTTTTAACCCAACGCTACATCCAAAATCATCATAAGCGTAAATCCTCCCATAAAGCCCAATACTGCCAGGTCTGTATATTTATCCCTTTGTGTTTCCGGAATCACTTCTTCCACCACCACAAAGATCATAGCACCGGCTGCAAATGATAATGCATAAGGCAAAATTTCCTGCATATGGATAACAGCAATAGCTCCTACTACACCTGCAATCGGCTCAACAATGGCAGAAAGCTGTCCATACCAAAAACTATTCCTTCGGCTTACACCTTGTCTCCTTAATGGCATGGCAACAGCCAGGCCTTCAGGGAAATTTTGGACTCCAATACCTATAGCCAGTGCAATAGCTGCTGAAAAACTGGCACCTTCAATACCATGTGCTGCCGCTCCAAATAAGATACCGACAGCAAGACCCTCAGGTATATTATGGAGAGTTATTGCCAGAAGTAGTAATGTGGACTTATGCCATTCTGTACGGACCCCTTCTGATTCTTCTTTTTTAAAATTGATATGGAGGTGGGGCATGAGTTTGTCCAAACCAAATATAAAAAGGCCCCCCATCAAAAAACCAATTGCAGCTGGAATCCATGGATAATCGGGGTATAGGGCTTCGGAATTTTTTATACTGGGTGCCAACAATGACCAAAAACTTGCTGCGATCATCACTCCACCCGTAAAACCGAGCATAGTATCAAAAACTGATCGTTTGATGGTTTTAAAAAAGAAAACCAAAGAGGCTCCCAATGCAGTCAGCAACCAAGTGAAAATTGTGGCCAATAAAGCAGATTTTACTGGGCCGATTTCTATTGCCAAACTCTCAAAATATTCCATTTTTTTGCTGGTTTAGGGGACAGAATTTGAAGATTACGAATGTAAGTATCAATAAAATGTTCTTGGATTTTTGAAATATTATCCCCCTGCCTTAATATAAATCCAACCTTTTTCCTGTTTGATTACCAACTCCAGAATGGCAGATGGCACAAATCCTGCCAATGGCAAAAACTGTTCTTTTTTCAGGCTTCTATTCTTTAAGGTATTTTCACAGATAACAAACTCAATTCCATGTTCTTTTAAGCCTATCAATTGTTCCTCAAAGGGGTTCGAAGTTTTTCTCAAAAGGTCAACACCCATGCCCTGTGTCACTACTTCAATTTTTGAATTCGGTGCTGCTTCAAGTATGTTGTGGAGCTGTCGGATAAATTTGGAATGGCTTAGACTGTCTCCATCTGTTAATTGAAAGATTATTTGATGAGTTGAATTAGAGACAACTTGAGCCTTTGCCTGGATTACCAAGCATATAAAGAGTAGTAGGATAATTAGTTTGTGCATATTATTGTTGGAAAGTTTATTAAGACTTTGGAGAATCGCAGCGGAATTAATCACTTAAGGTACTAAAAATTAGCTGTCAAAGAAAGCGTAAAATTCCTGCCCGGAGCAGCCACACCTGAACTATATGTACGGTATCTGACATCTGTAATATTTTCAAATCCGGCACTCAGAAAAAACAGGTTGTTGATCTGGTACTTAGAAACCAAGTTAAGGGTAACCCAGGAAGGACTATATGGACGGCCATTCTCGTCAATAGCATATAATTCCGGCTTACCTCTTTCTTCCAAAGGAAGTTGGTCAAAGCGGAATCCCCCGGCATATTCGCTGAACAATTGCACCCTGAGTTTAGAATTTTTGTATTCCAGTCTGCTTACACCAAATGTTGGAGGGGCATGCCTTGAGGGACTCCTGGTTCCATATTCAGGTTCTTCGGTGCCTTTCTGGATGTTCAATTTTGAAGAAAAGGTCCAATTTTTATCAAATTTAACTTCCAATGCTGCCTGAATGCCAATTATTTCAACAAAAGCTGCATTTTGAAGAGAGAGCACCCGGCTTAACTCTCCGTCATAAATTATACTGTCCTTATCATTTAAAGTAGCTTCCCTTCTGACCAATGCATTGTTAAGTTTCGTATAGTAAGTAGTAAAGTCCAACATTATTGATTCTGAAATAATCTTGCCTGCATTCACTTCCAAGTTGTATGCATATTCAGCTTTTAAATTGGGATTGGGGATCAGCACAGTTCCAGGTTCAGAATCAAAAACTTTTCCAATGTCATCAACATTGGGTGCGCGGAATCCTGTCGAGGCATTGACATGAAAGATCCAAGTCTCCTGAGGCGTATAGACCCATCCCAGACTTCCATTCAGTGCACCTTTTTCATTTTTACTTTTGGAAAAAGGCAAGGGGTAAAATTCCAGGTTTTGGGAAAAATCTGCATCCAAAGTGAATCTGTTGTATCTAATTCCGGATTGGATCAGAGATTTTGTTGAAAGTCGTTGCTGGAAATTGGCGTACAATGCCTGGGAACCCCAATTGGCGTTGGGATACCTTGAAGCTGACCGGCTTGAGATTCCCGTAAGTATATCTAATTCTGTTCCGTTTGAGTTTACTTTGTTGGAAACAAGTTCTGCTCCATAGAATAATTTAGTTTCTTTTTCAGGCCATTCTTTCAAGAAGTCCAGATTAACCGCATATGCATCTACTTTTTCATTTCTGGTTCGTCGGATTGGGTCATTGAAATTCCGGTCAACTCTGCTCTCCTCAAACTTCTGATGCGAGAGGCTTAAGTTCATTTGATCAAAAAATCTGCTATTGCTTCGATGACTCACTTTAAAGTGGTTCATCATCCAGATTTGAGGTCCGTAAAACCATTCTGCAGAACGCGGTATTCCATTTGGGCGAAACCGGATCAGCCGGTCATATCTGGGAAAATCGGAAGTTTCAGAATAATGAAAAGCATATTGGAAATCCCATCGGTCTTTGGGCACATACCTTATTTTTTGCATCAGACTTGTCTGTTGATAGCCTGTTGGAACCTGAATAAGTGGGTTGGGATTTGGTGAAATCCGGTCAATTCCATCTTCCCTTTCTATAATAACTGGTCTTTTGAATTCCTCAGGTCCTCTACTGCCCATCCTCAGGTCCCCAAAGTCATTCCTGGTAATACTGCTTACTCCGGCCCAATTCCTTCCTCCATATTTTAAATGCACATGACCTGTTTTTTCATTGTTTGCTGTATTGCCCCTTAATGTTATGCTGCCCTTTACCTTCTTATTCTCATTTTCTACTAATTCAGGATTGAGGGTTTGGAAACTCATCACGGCTCCTATTGCATCACTGCCATAAATAATAGATCCAGGGCCAAAAAAAACTTCCAAATTCTCTATTGCAAAAGGATCCAGAGAGATAACATTATGGAGATTGCCACTTCTGAAAATAGCTGTGTTCATTCTGACCCCATCTACAGAATAGAGTAAACGGTTAGTAGAAAATCCTCTGATCATAGGACTTCCTCCTCCTTGTTGGCTTTTTTGGATAAAAACATCTCCCGAAATCCCAAGTAGATCAGCAGCTGTCTGGGGATTGAGCAGTTCGCGGTTTGCCTTAGAGGTGCTTGTGATTTTTGATGGGATTTCCTGCCTGTTTTGTTCCCATTTGGTAGCAGATACTACTGCTTGTTGGAGATTCACCACACTTGGATTGAGATACAGGGTGAAATTTTCTACTTGGAGCTGAGAATAGGTCTTGGTAAGGGTTCGGTAACCAAAAAGCCTTATTTCTAATTTATCAATTGGAGTGAAACTACTAAGATCCACTTCACCTTTTTCATTGGATACTACTAGAATTTTCCTTTCCAAATCTGTAACGGTGACAAATTCCAATGGCTTTTTGCTTTCCCAGTCCTTGATTACCAAAGTTTGGGAGAAGGAATGGAAGGTTGTCAGATAAAAACAAAGAAAAATAGAAATTCTCATGATAGGGTTATATACAGCAAATAGTTAAAAAGCTGGCGATTTTCGATATGAATTTACACTATTGGAATAAAAAAACATCCCATGTTCATGAGAACGATGGGATGTCTGATCATTGTGCTGGATTTAGGACTTATGCCTTACCTCTTAGCATTAAGTTCCAATACATAAAAGGGAGGCCATATTTTTTTAGGAGCCACATCGAGAATTGTTCCTTAGTGGTATCCACAAATTTTGAGATCAAGGGATCACTGTCCCGGACATTATTGTATTTGAATTCCGCAAGGACCATTTTGCCATATCCTGTCACCAGAGGGCAAGAAGAATAGCCTTCATAAATTGGACTTGCCAATTTGTTTTCTTTTATCAAATGGAGGATGTTTCCTACGACGACCGGAGCTTGTTTTCTAACTGCGGCGCCGGTTTTGGCTGTAGGTAAGCCTACGACATCACCCAATCCAAATATATTTGGGAATCTTAAATGTTGGAGGGTGTTGATATCCACTTCCAGCCAACCTTTATTTGGACCTTCCTGATAGACCAAAGATGATTTTTTGACAAATTCAGGCGCTTCCTGTGGAGGAGCAAGGTGGAGGAGATCATATTGGATGGTGATTTCCTTATCTCCTGTGACAGATTCTCCAAGTTTTGGATCTGTTACAGATGACAAATTGTCCACATCAGGGGCAATATATTTGAAAGTGATTTCTTTTTTCTGACCATCAATTCTTACTGGTGCATAGAAGGGTTTAAAATAAATCCCTCTGCTCTTTATAATTTTGGTCAGGGTTTCTGCTATTTCCTTTACCCCGAAAATGACAGTACCCGGGGTTGCGAATATGACATTGGCCTCCTTTCTGATTCCTTTTTTTCTGAAAAAGTGTTCTGAAAGGTACATAATTTTCTGCGGGGCCCCACCACATTTGATTGGTGTAGTCGGTTGGGTATATACAGCATTTCCCCCTTTGAAATTTTGTAGGATTTTCCAGAATTTCTGCGGATCTGTGTACACCGATCCAACAAAATCCGTTTCCATTGCTTCTTTTAAGCCTGGTAAAAGATCGTAATTCATCACTAGGCCAGGGGCTACGATAAGGTAATCGTAAGTGAAATTGCCTGATTTTTTTGTAAGGACTGTGTTTTTTTCAGGCTCAAACCCCGTTGCATGATCTTTAATCCATTCTACTCCTTTAGGAATATAATCAGCTTCCTTTCTCTTCGTTTTTTCAAAATCAAAAGTTCCTGCCCCTACCAAGGTCCAGGCAGGCTGATAATAGTGGGTTTCGGATGGCTCAATCAAACCGACGGAAAGGGATTTATCTTTTCTTTTTAATTGGGCGGCAACAGTAATACCTGCTGTTCCTCCCCCAATAATAAGTATTTGGAAGTGGCTCATGGTAAAATGGGTTTTGTTTTTTGTTGATTTAAAAATACCAGTTAAATGTTTCACAAAAGGTGATTTTCATCACATTAAAAAAAGGTTTTGGATCTATTCCAAAACCTTTTTTCTGTATTTAGCTGATGCCCGGGATTTAGTTATCAATAGGTTTTTCAATTTCTATTTCAAAGTCTATAAGTTCAGGGGATATTTCCAATAAGTCAGGGGCTTCCTCTGATGAAACTACTCCTCTTTCTATTAATTCAGCTATCATATCCATCTGTCGGCTCATTTCAATTCCTTCCTGATGTCCTTTCTGGAATTGTTTCAGCAATTCTTCATCAGAAATAGATGCATAACGGGATCTTCTCATGGCCTTGATTTCATTTTTCTTTTCTTCCAAGAGTTTATCTTTACGCTCTCTCATTTTTTCTTCTAAATAGCGGAGATAATCCTCTGACAAAGTACTTCCGTAAAACGGAGCTTCTTCAATGGGAATGATTTCTTTACTTCCATCTGTATGGACCACAATGATTTCATTTTCTTCCTCCATGATATATTCATCACCGGTCTCTATATCCACTACTTTATCCACTTCATAGAGATAGCGTTCTTCCACACTTTTTTCCTTGGAGCAGGAAGTCAAAATGATAATCGTTCCAATAAAAATGATTGCCTTTTTCATGGTATTTTTATTTTTGGTTAATACAAGGTTTTGTCTTCCTTCAAAATCCATTCCTGGAACACTTCTTTGGCAGATTCTTGCATTCCCTGTTCAAAGGGGATTTTTCTTAAGTTGTAAGGAAGTTGGAGTTCTTCATAGATGAATTGGTCATCAAAACCAGCTTCTGCTGCATCTTTTTTTGTGTTGGCATAGAAGACTCGGGCCGGCCTTGCCCAATAAATAGCGCCGAGACACATAGGGCATGGTTCGCATGAAGTGTAGAGTTCACATCCTTCAAGCTGGAAGTCCCCAAGGGTTTTGCATGCTTCTCGGATAGCCACAATTTCAGCATGGGCGGTGGGGTCATTAGTCGATAAAACAGAGTTGGACCCCGATCCGATTATATTTCCATCTTTAACAATCACGCATCCAAATGGACCACCTTTGCCAGCACGCATTCCAATTCTGGAAATTTCAATGGCCATTTTCATATAGCCTTTTTGTTCTTCTGTCATATATGCAGAAAATCTTTCAATATTGAATTTGTATACTTTAAGCTACGTCTAAAATAAAAAAAATGTTCGGAATTTCATTTCCTTTTGCAGGCAGAACCTTATTGGAAATGGAATTTTGTAGAAGAGAAAGTAGGAAATACCAATGATAAATTTCAAAAAAATTAGCCAAGCCATTTGCCGAGGAAGTTTGCAAAAGCATCTTTATAATTGTCACTTACAGCAATTTGATGCTCACCTATATGGATGATATTTCTTGCTACGGAGTCAATATGGTCGAGATTGATAATAAATGACCGGTGTACCCTCATAAATTTTTCCTTGGGAAGCAATTCCTCCATGTTTTTCATACTGGTGAGGGAAAGGAGGGGATTTTTTTTATTTATCAGATAGACTTTTACATAATCTTTATAGGCTTCAATATGCGTGATTTCCTGAAGCATCACCTTTACCAACTGGTACTCTACCTTTAGAAATATATAATCAGAGTTGACTTCCTGACCAATCTTCTCTGTGTTTTGTCTTTTTTGCTGATCAAAAAACCGATAAGCTTTTGTAGAGGCTTTTAAAAACTCTTCATAACTGAAAGGCTTGAGCAAATAATCAAGTGCATCTACTTTATATCCTTCAACTGCAAACTGATTGTAGGCGGTGGTGAAAATAATTCTTGGTGTGGCAGGGTTTCTTTTCCCGTCAATGATTCTTGCAAGTTCCATTCCGGACAAATCCGGCATTTGAATATCCAAAAATACCAAATCGATTTCATGCTGATTAAGATGGCCCAATGCTTCTATGGCATTATCAAATTTGGCTTCCAGGGAAAGAAATGAGGTCCTTTCAATAAAATTGCTGATAAGGTCCAGGGCCAATGGTTCGTCATCTACAGCAATACACCTGATTTTCATTTTATTTTCAGAATTAAGTGAACTCTGTATTCATTTTCAGGATTGATTTTATCAATGGTCAGAGCATATTTGCCAGGGTACAATAGATCTAATCTCCTTTGTGT
Source organism: Cecembia rubra (assembly GCF_003014575.1). Lineage (GTDB taxonomy): Bacteria > Bacteroidota > Bacteroidia > Cytophagales > Cyclobacteriaceae > Cecembia_A > Cecembia_A rubra. The sequence goes on along the minus strand of NZ_PYGF01000004.1, from coordinate 253,841 downwards.
GTTGATCAGGCCTATTCCGCTAGCCTCACCTTCAGGAGTATTTTCGCTTGACTTAAAAATGTGATTTTTGGTTTCCAAGTGTAATTCATTACCTGTTTTTTCCAAGTGGATCATAATATTACTTTCTTGCTGGGAACTGATGCCATGCTTAAAGCAGTTTTCAATAAAGGGGAGTAATAACATGGGAGCGATTTCTGCTTCTTCCACTTTTTCTGGTAGCTGAATATCTAATTTCACCTTTTTGGTCAGCCTCATTTGCATCAGCTCAATAAAATCATGGATAAAATCCAATTCCTTGGAAAGTAGGGTTTGGTTTTTTTCTGTTTCATAAAGTACATACCGCATCATTCTTGAGAGTTTGAGCAATGCAGTTTTTGCTTTATCTACATCTATGTTGGTCAAGGAATAGATGTTGTTTAATGTATTGAAGAAAAAATGAGGGTTGATTTGGGCCTTCAGGTAGGATAGCTCGGAATTGGTTCTCTCTTTTTCCAATTTAAGACGAACTTTGTCATCTTCCTGCCACTTTTGAACGGCTGCTATGCTAGTGCTGATTCCAGTGGACATATAGAAAATCAACAGATTGGATACATCCCAGTAGTAATTTCTTGGCCGGGGCACAAATGGGACATTAGGTCTAAAAGTCCTGTGCATGATTTCAGCCATTCCCACCAAGTCATCATAAAGTACCAAAACACCAACATAAACTATTCCGGTAATCAGATTAATGACTAGAAAAAGTGGAGTTTTATTTTTGAATAGGGTGTTTTGGATCAGGTACAGGTAATTGAAATAAAAAATACCAATTAAAAATGAAAACATGATTCCCTGCTTGATCCAAAATTCAATCGGCCTCCCTACACCAGCTGACAGGGGGGATAATACAAATAATACCAGGCCAATGACCATCCATGCCAAAATATGGATCAGAATGGTAATGTTTTTTTTGAGTCCGCTGGTTTCCATTGATTTAAAGTAGGTGATTTTCAGTAAAACTAAAACAAATATTCCTGCATTATTTATGCAATCTGCCAAATTCAGGTTTCAGCCGACGAATCATCAGAAATGTAGGATGAAGCAGGAGATCAAGAAAGGGAAATTGCTTTCATCAGTAGTTTTTCACCATTTGTCGATGAAATATCCCATACGGTCTATTCTGTTTTTTTTTGATTTTACTTCCTTATTCCTTTGTTGCTGTAAACTATCCACATCAAATACAATGAAAATTTTAAACCAATTATTACCTTTTCTGATGATAATTTTTTTGTTGGCTATACAGCCAATTCAGGCACAAAGTCAGGTCAATGACAAGCCAAAATATAGGATTTCAGGAAAAGTTATTGAAAAAGGAAAGGAAGAGCCTATTCCTTATGCAGCAGTTGCTTTGATAGATGCCGAAACTGGTAAGAATGTAGCAGGAGCAGTTGCGGATTTTGGGGGTGAATTTGTGATAGCCAATTTTGGAGAAGGGACTTATCAGGTACAGATCAGTTTTATGGGATTTGAATCTTTTAATTCTCCTGCCATTAGCATCGGACCGGATAAACCCACCATTGAACTTGGAAGCATCAGTCTTTCCACAGAGGCAGTGGCCCTGCAAGAAGTGACTGTAATGGGACAGCGTGACCTGATTGAGGAAAAGGTGGATAGAACCATTTATAATGCTGAAAACGACAAAACCTTAATTGGAGGGGATGCTACTGATGTAATGAGAAGGGTACCAATGCTTTCAGTGGATATGGACGGGAATGTGTCCATGCGAGGAAGTTCCAACATCCTTGTACTTATCAATGGCAAACAATCTGCCATTGTAGCATCCAATGTGGCTGATGCTTTAAAACAGATCCCCGCAGAAGAAATCAAATCAATAGAAGTAATTACTTCCCCATCTGCAAAATATGACGCGGAAGGAACAGGTGGAGTCATTAATATCGTAACCAAGAAAAACAACCTTCAGGGTGCCACTTTGAACATCAACAGTAGTGCAGGTCTCAGGGGCTCAAACCTGGGCCTTAATGCCAACTTGAAGCAGGGCAAAATGGGCTGGACTTTAGGAGGCTTTGGAAGGGCAGGATATAATATCATTGGATCATTCGATAACAACCAAATGGTAACGAATGCCGATGGAACTACCCTCAATATTTTGCAGTCTGCTGACACCAGAAGCAACATGATGTTTGGAAGGTATAACCTCGGATGGGATTATGATATCGATAAGTATAACTTTCTGACTGCTTCTGTGAGCTTTGGTCTCAGGAATATGAACAACAAGCAGGATGGCCTTTTGACTGATACCTATTTAGAGGACCAATTATTGACATCGATATTAAGAGATGTGGATATCCGAAATCTCAACAACAATGTGGATGTCAACTTCAACTATACCAAGACGTATGAAAAGCCAATGAAAGAATTCAGTATTTCTTCCCTTTTCAGCCAGAATAACCTGACCAATGATTTTGTGAACAGCATCTACAATGGAACATTTGAGGATGTAGCCAGCAGGATAAAAAATAATAACCTGGGCAGGAATAGGGAGTTTACAGTTCAATTGGATTATGTCAACCCAATAGCTAAAGGTAAAATCCTTGAGTATGGTGCGAAGAATATTCTTAGAAGAGCTGAAAGTGATTTCGCATACTTTATTGGTCAGGGTACAGATGGAGAATTTGTGCAGATTGATGACACTGCCTTCTCCAATGAGTTCAGCTATGACCAAAATGTAACAGCTGCTTATGCTTCTTATACGAGCAGTTTCTTGAAGAACTACTCTTTCAAAGGAGGGTTAAGGTATGAATACACAGCTATTACAGCAGATTTCAGAAATTCTGAACTTGATACCGAGATACCTTCCTATGGTCTATTTGTGCCAAGTTTAAACTTGAGCCGGAAATTAAGTAATGGCAACATGATCAAAGCTGCTTTCAACAGAAGGGTGCAAAGGCCGTTCCTCAACTTCCTTAACCCAAATATCAACGCGGCGAACCCACAACAGATTTCTCAAGGAAATCCATTGTTGGACCCTGAATTGACAGACAATTATGAGTTGTCCTATAGCACCTTTACCAAGGGAATGACCATCAATTTTACCACCTATTTCAGGAATACTACCGGTTCTATTCAACCGGTAAGAACAGTAATGGATGATGATGTGATTTTCACTACATTTGAGAACATAGGACAGGAAAGAGCTTATGGATTCTCAATATTCTCCAATATCAATCTTTCAGGAAAATTCTCCCTGAACGGAAGTATTGATGGTTATTTTGCTGATTTGAATAATGGATTGTCGGATCCTTTATATGCGGCAAGTAACCAGGGTTTTGTGTTGAGCGGTAGGTTGTTTGCCAATTATTCGCTTCCAAACAACTGGCAGTTACAGGCATTCAGTTTTGCAAGAGGTAGACAGGTTCAATTGCAGGGTTTTGCTGGTGGATTTGGGATGTACAGTCTGAACCTCAATAAGCAATTCAATGAAAAAAGGGGTAGCATTGGATTTGGTGCTGAGAATTTCTTCACCACAGAATTCAGGATCAGAAGTGAATTGAGCACTCCGACTATCATGCAGCAAAGTGTCATGGGCATGAGAAATATGAACTTTAAAATCAATTTCAATTACCGTATCGGAAAATTGAGTATGGAGCCTTCCAGAAGAAAAAGAAGGGGTGTTACCAATGATGACATAAAAGAAGGTGGAGAAAGCAACGGGGCTGCCAATATGAATAATAATTAAAGAAAGTTGATAGATTGATTGTTTTTAAAAGCCGCTACGAATTTGCGTGGCGGTTTTTTTATTGCCCCTGATTCTTTCATAAATCAAAAAAGCCTGGAGGTTATAACCGCCAGGCTTTTGATATTTTAAAGTAAGGACTTTTATTTATTTGTACATTACTTGCTTTACCGCTTCCAAAGTTCTTTTCACATTAGGAATGGTAATATCTATGTATGTTGGTGCATAACTCAATGGAACATCCATAGAATTGACTCTTATCACCGGAGCATCCAGGTAGTCGAAAGCATTTCTCTGAAGATGGTAAGCGATCTCAGAAGAAATAGCCGCCAATGGGTTAGCTTCTTCTACCACCACGCACCTGTTGGTTTTCTTTACAGATTCTACCACTGCAGCATAATCAATTGGCCTAACTGTCCTTAAGTCAATCACTTCTGCTTCAATACCGTCCTTAGCAAGTTCCTCAGCTGATTCCAGGGCAACTTTCATCATTTTTCCAAAGGAAACGATTGTAACGTCTTTCCCTTTTCTTTTGATGTCTGCCACACCAATTGGAAGCAAGTATTCGCTTTCCGGAACTTCTCCTTTATCAGAATACATCAATTCAGATTCCATGAAAATAACCGGATCGTTATCCCTGATTGAGGCTTTCAATAAACCTTTGGCATCATAAGGGTTGGAAGGAACTACTACTTTCAGTCCTGGAGTATTGGCAAACCAATTTTCGAAATTAGAAGAGTGGGTAGCTCCTAATTGTCCCGCATTACCAGTTGGGCCCCTGAATACAATAGGTACACTGTATGCACCACCAGACATGGCGTACATTTTGGCAGCGGAGTTGATTACCTGATCAATGGCTACCAGGGAGAAATTGAATGTCATGAACTCAATGATGGGTCTCAGACCATTCATGGCTGCACCTACACCAAGACCAGCAAAACCAAGTTCTGCAATTGGTGTGTCATAAACCCTGTCAGGACCGAATTCGTCCAACATGCCTTGGGATACCTTATAGGCTCCATTATATTCTGCTACTTCCTCGCCCATGAGAAACACATTTTTGTCGCGTCTCATTTCTTCGGACATAGCCTCTCTTAAAGCTTCTCTGAATTGGATAACTCTCATTATAGACAATATTTTCGGCCGTAAAAATAGAAACTAATCCCTCAAATCCAAAACAAGCTTTGGTCTTTGGGGGGATATTTTCATCAAAATCACGAAGGCAGGATTTATTTATCCCAATGGCTTATTTAGGGGATTTGGTTAATGGTTTTCCCGTTTCAACCCAATTGTTCAGCCCTCCCTCGAGCATATATACTTTTTTAAAACCCAGTTCTTTCATTTTTTCTGTTGCCGGAATGGTTCTTCTTGCTGACCGGCAGTATACATAGTAGGTTTTCTTTTTATTGAGTTTTTGAATTTCCGTTTCGAAGTTTCCTCCTAAAAAATCCACAAACTCAGCACCTTCAATATAACCTTCTGCAACTTCTTCCGGTGTTCTGATATCAAGGATTACATTTTTTTTCTTGTGTTTTTTAGCCTGAACCTGAAATTCATCTGGGCTCAATTTTGGAGCTCCTTCCTGGGCTATTGCATTTTGGGACATCGAAATACCGATGATAAGGAACAAGAGCATCAAGGTGTTTTTCACATGCTTTGATGGTGTTTTCATTTTATGTTTTGGTTTTTAATGTTTAGCCTTGTATCCTAACAAATCTATGTAATAAATCATTCCCAAACACTTTATGGCGAAAATTGCGCTCATTTCTGATTCCCATGGCTATATAGATGAAAAGGTGCTTTCCTACCTGCAGGATGTAGATGAAATATGGCATGCTGGTGATATCGGGGACATTCAACTTGGTCAGGTCTTACCCAAAGATAAAAAGCTGCGCATCATTACCGGAAATATAGATGGTTTGGAGATGAGGGGGGAGTATCCGGATGAATTGCTGTTTGAATTGGAAGGCTTAAAGGTATTTATGGTCCATATTGGCGGGAAGCCGCCACGTTATGCCAAAGGCGTAAAGGAGAAGATCAGGAAATATGGAGCGGGATTGTTTGTCTGCGGTCATTCGCATATCTGTAAGGTGGAATTTGATCCTTCTTTAAATTGTCTCTATATGAATCCCGGGGCAATCGGACAGCAAGGCTTTCATGTGATGCGAACGCTATTGCTGTTTGAAGTCCAAGATGGAAAAATCCAAAACCTCAGGGTAGTAGAATTGGGTAAGAGGGGAGGAAATAGTTTAAGTTTTTAATTCTGCTCCTAATTAAAATCTAATTCTAAAGGGAGTATTTTTAAAAATTTTTTGGTCATATGTTATTTTTTTTATTTTTTTTGATATCAGGAGAAGGGCAATTGAATTAAGTCAGGAGAAATTTTTCATTTTGTAATTATCTTTAATTGCAATTTTAAAAAATCATGAAAAAGCAAATTATTTATTCGTCGCTTTTGGGTTGTTCTTTTCAGTTTTTTCTACAACCTCTAAATGCTCAATGTTAATCAAGAAACGGAGGAAAGAATGATGGATATTGTTTGGGGAATCAAATAATAGCCTGTGTGGATGCAAGAAGTTGGTGGAATAGCAGGTATGATTTAGCATCCACTTGTGCGGGTGTAAATGCAGGAAAAACTTTTAATCGAATGGCCACCCTGCTTAAGGATGGCCATTTAATTCCATTTAAATTACTTAATTGTGATATTCAATGAAACGAAAATTATTCTTCTTTTCTTTACTCATCTTATTTTTGAGTAGCAGTTGTTCAGAGAAAAAAGCTCAATTTGAAAACCTCTTGGGATTGCCTTTACCTTTAAAAAGGTTTGAATTGAGAATTGATTCTTTGTCTTCCTATAAAATCCTTTACCCGCAGTATGTTATTGAAAATTCCAAACAGAAATTAATCACCTTAAATTACAATTTAAACAGGTTGGATTTTTATGAGTTGGATGAGGGGAGTTTGGAAAAATCGATTACCTATGACCCCAACCTTGATTTTCGGAAAATTTCCGGATATTCTTACGTCAATAAAGATTCTATTTTTTTGATCAATGAGGTCAATGATCTTTTTCTTACCAATTATGATGGGGAGATAAAAAGTAAAATAAATGTTAAAATCAGTTCAGTCTTTGGGAAACCCCATATTATTCCAGGGTATCTTGAACCGGTAATCTCAAAAAGCCATATTGAAATTCCAAATTATTTTGTTGCTCAAAAAGGCATTCCCTCAAGGGTTCAATTTAATGATTGGGCTGAAGAATCTCTAAAAGTGGGGATTCAGGTAGAGGATGACTTTGTAGATGGTTATTATGGTATTTTTGAGTACCTATATTGGACTTATCAACAAGTTGGTGATTTTTTTTATGTAAACTGGCCAAATTTAAATGAAGTATATAAATATGACCTTAACTGGAGATTGGTTGAAAAAATTAACCTAAGCGGAAATGGGGATAAAAACAATCGCTTAATCTTTAAGAGAGGACTTTTGCCTGAAGAGTTGAGACAAAAACCTTCACTTTCCGAGATGAGAGACATTTCATCCAATTATACCTCGAACTTTGTTTTCCTGAATTTCCTGTACAATCCTTATACAAATGAATTTTATAGAATTGTTGGCCATCCTATTGCAAATAATTTCCTTGATATCTTTCAACTTGATTTTGAAAATTTGGAAAGGGATTATTCCATTATGGTTTTTGACAGAGACCTCAAATTCAAAAAAGAATATGCAATGCCTAAGGGAAAGTATTTAATTCAATATGGGGCTTACTTTGTCACTCAAAATGGTTTAGCCCTGCAAAGGGAAAATGAAGAAACTGATGATGTGGCAGTATTTGAGGTTTTTAAGTTTGATTGAATTTTTATTGGAACAGGTTTTAGCTAGACTGTATAATTTCAGCACAGGTAATTTTTAATATGTATATCCGCAATTAGACAAGTAACCAATTTAAATTGGGTCTTAATTCAACCTGATATTAATAGATATTGGATCCGCCTCGGCGGACAAGTTATTCATTGATATTGGTTTGAAATCTTAGGTTTATTCTATTGTGATTATTCTACTGGCATGAAAGCGGACAATCATATTATTTAAAAATTGACAAAAAGAAAGGCAGCATTTTTATGCTGCCCTAAATTTCTTTTATGAGAAAAGGAGGATTACTTTTCGAAGCTTTTCTTTAGCTCTTCAATATCCACGTTCTTAATTACCGGCTTGGCGCTCAATTGTTTGATTTTGATTACCCTTGTATTTTGACCTTGCCTCTTTCTTCTCAATTTTCTTTTTAAAGTAGTAACAGCCATCGTATTATCTGTTTATGTGATCTCAAATGAAGCGCAAAATTACAATAAAATTTTGATTTTACTTAACTTTGGCCAAAATAAAATAATCATGTCCGTTCAGAAACCAAGTTTGCCAAAAGGAACCCGGGATTTCGGACCCGTCCAGATGGCAAGAAGAAATTATATCCTAAACACCATCAAAGAAACTTTCAGCCTTTTTGGCTTTCAGCAGATCGAAACACCTGCGATGGAAAATCTCAGTACCCTAACCGGAAAATATGGGGACGAGGGGGATCAATTGCTTTTTAAAATTCTGAACAGTGGCGATTTTTTGAAGAATGTGGAGCCTTCTGACCTGGAAAAGGGGACATCGGCAATGCTTCCTAAAGTTTCTGAAAAAGGCCTTAGGTATGACTTGACTGTGCCTTTTGCCAGGTATGTGGTGATGAACCGAAATGACATTACCTTCCCTTTTAAGCGTTATCAAATCCAACCTGTTTGGCGTGCCGATAGGCCACAAAGGGGAAGATACAGGGAGTTCTATCAATGTGATGCGGATGTGGTGGGTACCGATAGCCTTGTATGTGAGTTGGAAATCCTCTTGATGATCAAACGTGTTTTCTCCAAGTTGGGGATTACTGATTACAGCATCAAAATCAACAACAGGAAGATATTGACAGGATTGTCTGAGGTGATCGGGGAAAAAGGTCGGGAAGGTGAATTGTGTGTGGCTATAGATAAATTGGATAAGATAGGTTGGGAAAAAGTTCAGGAAGAACTGAATCAAAGGGGGTTTGGAGAAAGGTCGATTGAATTACTGAGTCCCATCATCACCTTAAAAGCGGACAACCACAAAAAATTGGATTTTCTAAAGGGCTTTTTATCCAGCTCAGAAACAGGCTTAAAAGGTTTGCAGGAAATACAAGAAGTTATCCAGCTGTTGGAAACTTTTGGAGAAACCCAGGATCATGTCGATTTTGATGTGGTTTTGGCGAGGGGGCTTACCTATTATACTGGAGCAATTTTTGAAGTAAAGGTCCACAATGTCTCTATTGGCTCAGTGAGTGGGGGAGGGCGTTATGACAACCTTACAGGAGTATTTGGATTGGAAGGTGTTTCCGGAGTAGGTTTTTCATTTGGTGTGGATAGGATTTACGATGTGATGGAGGAGTTGGGTTTGTTTCCTGAGCAACATGCTGATCAGACCAAGGTTTTAATCACCTATTTTGACAAAAGCGGTTTTGATTATGGGCTTCGAATTTTGAACCGATTAAGGCAGGCAGGGATTGCTTCTGAATTATATCCAGATGAGGCAAAAATCAAAAAACAATTCACTTACGCGGATAAGAAGCAGATACCCTATGTGCTGATATTGGGAGACAATGAGATCAAAGAGAAAAATGTCAGTCTCAAAAATCTTATTTCAGGAGAACAGGAAGTTCTCAGTGTAGAAGAAATGATTTCAAGAGTCTGTTAGTTTTTACTCTTTAATTCGGGTTGAGCAATTCAAAAAATTAAATCTTTTCCAAAGTTTAGACTAGCCTGAATACAAAACCTTAAGGCGCATCTGAACTTTGGAAAAGGCAGTTTCATTTAATTTAACTAAACGCATTGATTTTTATTTTGGAACAATGCGATCATTCAATTTCGATGATGGAATTGATGGGGATGCTGATATCAGATTTCAGACAGACAAACTCAGATCCTACTGCCCAGATAGTGGTTTGGACCTGATATACCTTTTCATCTGCTGTTTCAAAAGTTATGCTTACTTTGTTTTTCAGAAGATTTCCTAATGCTTGAGCCCGCATCAAATCAAAGTCCCTCTTCTTTCTAGCATCCTTGTCAGCAAGCACCTCTTTTCTGCAAAATTTTAATTGCTTGATCTGCTCCTTTTCGATTTTTTCTACGGTTTTCATAATTAGGCCTTGTTAATTGATTGTCGGTTTGAACTTTAATTACTTAAAAATTCTGAAAAAGGTTTCATTGTGGCCATTAAATTTCCTTATAGTTTTTATTAAAGGAATTTTGTTTTTATAAACGGGGAATTCCGGAATAAATTGTGTGTTTATGTATTTCAGTTTTGTGCATCAAAAAAGATTTATATTTGCCGGGAATAAAATGAAAAGCATATGTTTGATTTGATGAGTATAATGAATAAGGTGAAAGAGGCACAGGCCAAAATCAAAGAAGTTCAGGCCAAATTGGTTCACCTTAAGGCAGAAGGAGAGGCTGGAGCGGGAATGGTCAGAGTAATGGTAAATGGTAGCCGTAAAGTGGTCGGGATTCAAATGGATGATTCTTTGGTCAATCTATCAGATAAAGAAATGCTTGGAGACCTGATAGTCGCAGCTACAAACAAAGCCTTGGAGGAAATTGAAGTAAAAATAAAAGAGGAGATGAAGTCGGCGACAGACGGGATGATGCCTAATATCCCAGGAATGGATTTAGGTAATATGTTTTGATGCAAAAGGCTGCAATTGTCATATTGAATTATAATGGGGAGGAGACTTTGAGAAAATTTCTTCCCTCTGTCATTCAATTTTCTACTTTTCCAATTTTTGTTGCAGATAATGCAAGTACAGATGGATCAGTAGCTCTATTGAAGTCCTATTTCCCTGAACTGCATTTGATTTCCCTAGATACCAATTATGGTTATGCAGGAGGGTATAATCAAGCCTTAGATAAGGTTAAGGGGCGTTTTGAATATTACGTTTTGCTGAATTCTGATGTGGAAGTGACTGCCAACTGGGATGTCAATCTTGTTTCTTTTCTGGAGGATAAGCCAAATGTAGCGGGGGTACAGGGTAAAATATTGTCATTTAACAGTCCGGGTTTTTTTGAGCATGCAGGTGCGGCTGGTGGATTTATTGACCGTTTTGGTTATCCTTATTGTAGGGGGCGTTTTTTTGATATTGTGGAGGAGGATCACGGCCAATATGATGATGAGATCATGGTTGATTGGATATCCGGGGCCTGTATGGCAATTCGGGCGGAAATTTTTCATGCATCTGGAGGGTTTGATGCATCCTATTTTGCTCATATGGAGGAGATAGACTGGTGTTGGAGAATAAGGAAAAGGGGCTATTCCTTCAGATATATCAGTACAGTAAAAGTTTTTCATGTGGGGGGTGCAACACTTTCCCATTCCAACCCCAAAAAGACTTATCTGAATTTTAGGAATAACCTTGCCACTCTGAAAAAAAATCTTTCAAAAGGCCAATGGAGAATAGTATATTCCATCAGGATAGTTTTGGATATTCTTGCGGGATTTAATTTTTTGATAAAAGGTACGTTCAGGCATGCATTTATGGTATATAAAGCGCACAGCGACCTCTTCAAAATGTCTTTTGATCAAAAAAATTCATCCAATGAGGGCATAAGAAGTAATGGAAAAGTAAAATTCCTGTTATGGACATTTTACATCAAGGGGAAGAAAAAATATTCTGAAGCCTAGTCGAAAAGGACAGGGTTGTTCATCTTTCTCAAATATTTTCTAACTTTCATCATCATGGCCATGCATACATACAAAATAATGGGAGAGCCAAGGGTTACGAATGAACTGTAAATGAAAAATAGGCGGATGCTATCCACGGGGAAGTTTAATTTCTCTCCTAACCTGGAGCAGACTCCAAATGCACGCTCTTCTAAAAACAGTTTGATCTTATTCATAATAGCTGGTCCTTTGAAAGGATAAATTTAGTAAATAAATCTAATAAAGTTCAAAATTCATTTCATAATCAAATGTTTAAAAATCTGCCAACTTTTTTTCTGTCATTATTGCTTTTTGCCAATTTAATTGGTTGTAGTCCCAAGTTAAACAAATATGAAAATTTATTGGATGGAATTAAGGCCCAGCCAGAATACCTCGTACTTCACAGAGACTCTGTCCGCGTACGGATTTTAGGCATGATTCCATTGCAAAGCTTGCCTACAGGAACAAGCCTTATACTTTATCCAGAGTATCAGTATGGAAACAGTTTCCTCAGGTTAGGAAGATTCGTTTTGGAGAAGGAGGAGGCTTCCTCAAGTGGGCAATCGGAATCCAGGATTGACCAGGCCATAATATTTCCATATTTGGAAGGAATGGAAAGTGGGAGTTTAGTCTTACAGGCAGAGTTGGAGAGGGAAGGTTCCAGATATGCTCTTCCTGAAAAAAATATTGCGCAAGGTTTGAATACTTCACCTTTATTGGCAAGAATGGGCCAAATTACCCCGGATGAGCCGATTTCTCCTATCGGCTTATATATGACGAGTGATTTATCAGGCATCAATCCAGTCGATCTTAGGGTATTTACAATTCCTTTCAAATTAGGTACTGACCAATTGGAGTCCCAAAACCTGCCTTCAGCTTTGGTTAATTTATTAAAAAGAGGAGAACAGGGAAAAGTTATCAGGAGAATACGTGTAATCGGGTTGGTATCGCCTGAAAACCAAGAGTTGGCGGATCCAAACTTGTCCCGCAAAAGGGCTGTTCATTTAAAAGGTGTTTTGACAGAACAAAAGTTGGTAAAGGCAGACCAAATAGAAGTTGATTACAGGAATAAAGATTGGTTTGATTTCAGGATGCTTATTGGGGATTTTCCAGGCTTAAACCCTACCCAAATCGAGGAGTATTATACTGTCATTCTGGAAAAGACAGATTTTGAGTCCCAACTTAGGAAGATGAGGCAGCTTAAGACATATAATATAGTGAACAGGGAAGTTTTTCCTAAATTAAGAGGAGCCAAAATAGAGGTGGAGCTCGAAGATAAAAATTTGTCTGGTTCTCGGATGGCATCCAAAGATCTGAGTGTTGTGAAGGAAGGAAATTCATTAGAGGGCTATACTGTCGAACACCTTATATATATGGCACAATCAAGTAATCAGCTTGACCATAAGGAGGCGATTTATTCTAGGTTGGTCGATATATTTCCTACAGAATCCAGTTATAATAACCTTGGAGTAGTTTATTTGAATGCTGCTCAGAGAGAATTGGATTTAGGTTTGCGAAGAGAGCTTATTGAAAAATCAGATTGGATGTTCAGAAAATCACTCGAAATCAACAAGAGTTCCATAGCGTGGCACAACCTTGGAAGGGCATTGATTTTAAAGGGAGAATATTTTAATGCTTATTTGGCCATATCTGAAGCATCCGGAATGGAAGCTGGGGAAGGTAGCGAGACTTTGATGATAAATGAAGGCTTGAGAGGAGCCTTGGACATCATAAATGGGGATTATAAACTTGCAACGATCCGCTTGGTGAAATCAAAAGAAAATGAAGTTAACTTTTTTAATAAAGGCTTGGCCTATTTTCTGGCCGGGGATCTACAGAGCGCTTTGATTTCATTTGAAGAAAGTGTTCAGGCAAACAGAGAGTATGGATATGGTTTTTATGGTTTGGCGATGATTGCTGCGGTTACAGGGGATAAGGCTATGCTTTTTGAAAATTTGGGAAAAGCGATCGAAAGGTCTGAATTTTTAAAGGATAGAGCCCTGTTGGATGTTTTGTTTTTTCCTTATCATCAAGAAGAAGGGTTTAGAATGTTGTTCGATTAAGTGGTTTTACTAAAGAATTTTTTAAGTGTATTGGGCTTGTTTAAAAAAATCAATTAATCATTTTTGAAAAAATTTTTGTATTAATGTTTATTCTCTTAAATTAGATGCTGAGTAGTGGAAAAACCCAATTTTTCACTATTTAAATGAGAATTGACAGAATAACCTTGTTTTGTAATACAACACTTCAATTGATTAGAAACTTGACAATAAACCAAAATCTCGATGCCTATGACCAAATTTCACCTTTTTTGCACCTAGTTACAAAATCGTTTTAGCATTAATAAAACACAGTCTTTTCAACTTCAAATGTTGGAACCGTAGTCAACAGCTTATGCTGTTAGGTATAGTCAGCAATAGGAAATCGGTAACAAACTGAGCAAACTATTGCAATTATTTTGCATGTGTTTGCAAACGATTGCGTGATTATCTTTAAGTTAGTTGCTTTCAAACCTTATCAATTAATAATTATTACCCAATCAATCTATGTTTATGGAAAAACTTTACAAAAGTCTAAGTGTGCTTGTGCTACTCTTAGTGCTTTCTAGCGCCACAGCGATGGCGCAAAGAACGGTGACGGGTACCATCCTGGATGAGTTCGGGGATGGATTGCCTGGTGTTACCGTTTTGGTGAAAGGAACCACCACAGGGACAGCTACTGACATTGACGGAAAATTCTCCCTCAATGTTCCAGGAGATAATGCCGTGTTGGTATTCTCTTTTATTGGTTACAGGACCGTCGAACAAGTCGTAGGTAGCCGTTCAGTAATCAACCTGTCCATGCAGCCTGACGAAAGACAGTTGTCGGAATTGGTTATCACTGGTTATACCATTGATAGCCGTCGTGAGACTACAGGTTCTATTTCTACTGTTAACCCAAGGGATTTGACAATTATCCCAACAGGTAACGTGGAGCAAACCCTACAAGGTAGGATTGCTGGTGTAACTGTTGTAACCAACGGTCAGCCAGGTACTACTTCCCAGATCAGGGTTCGTGGTTTTGGTGCTTTTGGTGGTAATCAGCCTCTTTACATCGTGGACGGTGTTCCGGTTGAAAATACAGACTTCCTTAACCCTGATGACATCGAATCTACTACTGTATTGAAAGATGCCGCTGCGGCTTCCATCTACGGTGCAAGGGCTGCTAACGGTGTGATTGTATACACTACCAAAAGAGGCAACAAAAAAGCCCAAAAATTGAGATTCGATTACAATGGCATGATGGGTTTCACCGATCCAGGAAGAGGTTTGGATATGACCAACCCTCAGGAATATGCCGATTTGACTTGGTTGGCTGAGACTAATCAGGCAAGAATCTCAGGTCGTGCTCCAAACTACGGTCACCCACAGCTAGGAAATGGTCCAAGACCAGTACTTCCTTACTACATCAACGTAGGTGGTGCAGCAGGCGTGGCAGGCCCACTTACTCCTGCTCAATTGGAGGAGCAAAGAGCTCTATATAATATTGATCCTAGAAGAGGTGCCGTTCACCAATTGGTGAGAGCTGCTACCGGAGAAGGTACAGATTGGTATGATGCCATCACAAGAAGAGCACCAATTCAAAGACATTCCTTAGGATTTTATGGAGGTAGTGGTACCAGTAGGTTCTTCTTAGGATTGGGTATTCAGGATCAGGCTGGTATTTTGTTGAACAATGACTTCAGAAGGATTTCCTTAAGGGCTAATTCTGAGCATGATTTAGGCAGCAAAGTGCGTGTAGGTCAAAACTTCCAGGCTACTTACCGTCAGGTGTTAGGTCAGACAGGTGGTAACGGCGGACAAGGTGTTTCAGGTGATGAAAACGACATCTTGCAAGCCTTCAGAATGCCTTCTATCATTCCAGTATATG
Organism: Cecembia rubra; assembly: GCF_003014575.1. Classification (GTDB taxonomy): domain Bacteria; phylum Bacteroidota; class Bacteroidia; order Cytophagales; family Cyclobacteriaceae; genus Cecembia_A; species Cecembia_A rubra. The sequence continues at coordinate 238,444 of NZ_PYGF01000004.1, read as the reverse complement.
ACGAGTTTGGTGGATGGGCCGGTACTGCTGCCAGAGGCTTTAACAACCCAAGAAACCCTGTTGCAAACCGTGACGGTCTAAAAAATAACAGGAACTTCAATGCCAATGTGTTTGGTAACGTTTATGCGGAAGTAGATCCAATTGAAAATCTTACTTTAAGAACTTCAATCGGTGGTCAATACGATAACTTCTATGGAGTTGGATTCTCCAGATTGCAATATGAAAACTCCGAAAATAACTCTGCTTTCGGTTACAATGAATTCTCTGGGTATGTGTACAGGTGGACATTTACAAACACCGCACAGTACAAAAAATCTATAGGAAGACATTCATTTGATTTATTGGCCGGTCAAGAAGCTTTGAATACCGGTAGAGGTAGAAACATGAATACTACCGGACAAAATCCTTTCTCTGAGGATCCAAACTTCGTTACGATTTCTAACCTGCCTTTTTCTACAAGGATTGCTAACTCAAGCCAATTCCTTGGTGTAAACTTCCTTTCTTTCTTTGGAAGGGTAAATTACTCCTACAATGACAGATATTTGTTCAGTGCGGTAATCCGTCGAGACGGTTCATCCAGATTTGGACCAAACACCAGATGGGGTACCTTCCCTGCGTTTTCTGCAGCTTGGAGGATTTCTTCCGAAGAATTCATGTCTTCTGCCACTTGGTTGGATGACTTGAAAATCCGTGGTGGCTGGGGACAAATGGGTAACTCTAACAACGTTGATCCAAACAACCAGTTCTCATTATTTGGTGGTGACCTAGGAGCTTCTTCTTATGATATTGGTGGAACTAACAGTACAGCAATTATCGGGTTTAGAAGAACACGTATTGGTAACCCGAATGCACAGTGGGAAACAGCTGTTACTAAAAACATAGGATTTGATGGTACTGCTTTTGGGGGTAAATTAGACTTTATCCTTGATTTATGGCAGAAAGATACCAGAGACTTGTTGTTCCAGGTACCAATTCCTTCAGTAGCAGGTTTCAATGCAGCAGCTCCATCAGTTAACATTGGTGAAATGATGAACAGAGGTATTGATATTATGATTGGTACCCGTGGTAATTTCTCATCAGATTGGACTTATGAATTGCAGGTTAATGGCGGTTTCTTGAAAAATGAAATTGTTTATTTGGCTCCAAACCTAGATTTCATTACATCAGGTAATGCTAACCCAGGTTTCAGAGGTATATTCCCAATCAGAAACCAAGTTGGTCAACCCATATCTTCATTCTATGGATTTATTGTTGATGGATTGTTCCAATCAGCAGAAGATGTGTCCAGACATGCCACTCAGGATGGTGCAGCTCCAGGAAGATTTAAATACAGAGATGTCAATGGTGACGGAGTGATCAATGCTGATGATAGAGCATTCTTAGGTTCTCCGGTTCCAAAATTCTCCGGAGGTTTGAACTTTACAGTTGCCTATAAAAACTTTGATTTGGCTGCCTACTTCTATGGTACTTACGGTAACAAGATTTGGGCTCAGTGGAGATGGTTTACTGACTTCTTCCCAACCTTCGAGGGTGCTGCCATTTCAAGACGTTTGTTGGATGCATGGACTCCTGAGAATCCAAATGCTACAGTACCAGTGGTTGATAAATCTGCTAACTTCAGTACTTCAGGTGTAGCTAACAGCTACTATGTAGTAGATGGTTCTTATTTGAGATTGCAGAACTTAACTTTGGGTTACACCATGCCAAACACTTTGTTACAAAGATGGAAGTTGGAAAGACTTAGGGTGTTTGGTTCTGTAAACAACCTGTTTACAATTACAGGATATGATGGTCTGGACCCAATGGTGGGTGGTAACGTTGACTTGGCGTTCGGTATAGATGTGGGTAACTATCCTGTTACAAGAGGTTACACATTTGGTTTGAATTTGAGTTTCTAAGCCAAACAATCTATCAAACAGTTTGTTATAAGCAAAATTTCATAAAGTTTAATTGAAATATGAAAAGATTTAAAATTCAAATTGCGGCGATGTTGGCAGCAGGTTCTATGCTGTTTGCTACAAGTTGCGAGGACTTCTTGGAAGTTCCAGCAGTAGGCCAGCTTTCCGAAGCACAATTGACAACCTTAGAAGGTTTAAATGCTGCTTTGATAGCTGCTTATTCCCAAGTTAACGGTAGATTTCAAAGAATGGCATCTCCTTCTAACTGGGTTTGGGGTAGTATCAGGGGTGGTGATGCCAATAAAGGTACTGACCCTGGTGATTTCGTATCCATCAACCCAATTCAAAGGTATGAAGCTTTCTCGACCATTGACATTTTGGAAGAAAACTGGAATGGTAACTATGAAGGTATCGCCAGAAATAATAATGTGTTAAGACTTCTTGATAAGAAGAATGCAAGTGTAACAGATGCCCAAGCTAGAGCAATTGAAGCACAAGCAAGATTCTTGAGAGCGCACCATTATTTCCAACTCTATAGGAACTTCAATAAAGTTCCAATTGTACCTCATACTGTAGATTATGGTTCTGAAGAATTCAGAAACCTTTCCAATGATCAAGAATTGCTTCCATACATTGAAGCAGAATTCAGATTTGCTGCGGATAATCTTCCTGCTACTCAGGCTCAGGTAGGCCGAGTAAACTCTTGGGCTGCAAAAGCATACTTGGGTAAAGTATTACTTTATGCTAAGAAGTATGCTGAAGCAAAGCAGGTATTTGATGATGTAATTGCCAACGGTAGAACCAGCAATAACCTACGTTATGGCTTGGTTCCTTACTACGATGACATGTTCCGTGGAGCTAATGATAACCACCAAGAATCTGTTTGGGCTTATCAATCTGCTGCAAATACCGGTTCTGTAAACAATGCTAACCCTGAGTTTGACCTTAACTTCCCATACAATACAGGACCTAACGGACCTGGTAACTGTTGTGGGTTCTTCCAGCCAAGCTTTACTTTTGTTAACTCCTTTAGAACAAATGCCCAAGGACTTCCTTTGTTGGACGGTTCTTACAATCAACCTGCCAATAGGGTAGTAAATGACATGGGTATTACTTCAGCCCAAGCATTTACTCCTGATGCCGGTCCACTTGACCCAAGATTGGATCATACAGTAGGTAGAAGAGGTATCCCTTATTTGGATTGGCAAAACCATCCAGGTGAAGCATGGATCCGTAACCAGCCAAATGGTGGTCCTTATTCACCCAAAAAGTATGTATACAGCAGGGCTGAGCGTGGAACATTCCAGGATAACTCTTCTTGGACACCTGGATATACTGGTATCAACTTCATGATCATCCGTTTTGCTGATGTGCTTTTGATGGCTGCTGAAGCAGAAGTTGAATTAGGCAATTTGGAAGCTGCTAGAGCGCATGTAAACAGGGTACGTACAAGAGCGAAGAACTCTGCCTTGTTGAGAGCCAATGGACAACCAGCTGCAAATTATGTTGTAGAAACATACAACACTGCATGGACTGATGCCAATGCGGCAAGGGCTGCAGTAAGGTTTGAAAGAAAACTGGAGTTAGGTATGGAAGGCCACAGATTCTATGATTTGGCCAGATGGGGTACCCTTAAGGCTGAAATTGATTTCTATTTGGCACTGGATGCTACATTATTGCAGGCAGCTTTAGGTGGATCTTCATTTACTGTAAACAGAGATGAATGGTTACCAATCCCGCAAAATCAAATTGACTTAATGGGTTCTGATAAATTAAGACAAAACCCTGGGTTCTAATACCTGTTAAATCTATAATTATTGCAAAGGGATGACATTTGTCATCCCTTTGTTTTTTTATGGAAATCTTTGAAAAATTAATGTTGAATTCCGTTTTTCATAAACATATATTCCATTAACTTGAAGCCATTATTACCCAAATCGAAGAAAAGTTGATCATGAAAGTTATTTACCTCTGGATGGCAATAGGACTTCTCCTTTTCGCTTCCTGTTCCCAAAAAACCGATCATTTATTTGCATTGAAATCAGTCAAGGAAACCGGTATTGACTTTAATAATCAAATCGTAGAGTCAGACACTTTCAATATCCTTACCGATGAATATATTTTCAATGGTGGTGGCGTAGCAGTTGGGGACTTTAATAATGATGGACTCCCGGATCTTTATTTTACAGGTAATCAGGTTTCCAACCGACTTTATTTGAACAAGGGTGATTTTAAGTTTGAAGATATCACCAATTCCTCCCGAACCGCTGCAGAAGATCGATGGAGCACAGGTGTCACTGTAGTGGATATCAATGGTGATGGCTGGTTGGATATTTATGTTTGTGCAGCGATGTTTCCCGAAAAAGAAAAGCGTGCCAATATGCTTTTTGTGAATCAGGGGCTTGATCAAGACGGGAAACCCCATTTCAAAGAAATGGCCAAGGAATTTGGTATAGCAGAAAACGGCAATAGCATGTGGGCTACTTTTTTTGATTATAACAATGATGGATTGTTGGATTTATATGTACTCAATAACGAGCAGGTAAAAGGAGTGCCTTCGAATTTCAGGGAGAAAATCACGGATGGTTCAGCCATCAATAATGACAGATTATACAAGAATAATGGTGATGGCACATTCACTGATGTGACCATTGAAGCAGGGATTACTATTGAAGGTTTTGGATTAGGTCTGGCAGTTGCGGATATCAATCAGGACGGATGGCCGGATTTATATATATCCAATGATTATATGCCAAACGATATTTTGTATATCAACAATAGGGATGGCACTTTTTCCAATAGCACTAGGGATTATATCCGCCATCAGAGTATGTTTTCCATGGGTTCTGATATTGCAGATTATAATAATGATGGTTACCTGGATATCATTACTTTGGATATGCTTGGTGAAACCAACTACAGGAAAAAAACCACTATTGCCAAAAATTCCTATCAAACTTATATCAACAATGAAGAATGGGGATATGAGTACCAACATGTCCGTAATATGCTACATGTTGGAAATGGACCGGGTGTTCCATTCAGTGAAATCGGATTCTTGGCAGGTGTGTACCAGACTGACTGGTCCTGGTCACCATTATTTGTGGATATGGACAATGATGGCAAGAGAGATCTTTTGATAACAAATGGTTTTCCCAGGGACATTACGGATAAGGACTTTGCAAATTATAGGGCTGATGTAGGCAATGTAGCTACTGTAAGGCAATTACTGGACTCCATTCCAATTGTAAAAATCCCAAATTATTCCTTTAAAAATAACGGTGACTGGACTTTTGAAAATGTAGGAGATTCCTGGGGTTTAAATATACCTTCCTTTTCCAATGGGGCAGTATTTGTTGACCTGGACGGTGACGGTGATTTGGATTATGTAGTCAATAACATCAATGATCCGGCTTTTGTATTTGAGAATACCCTCAACCAAAAGAAAAAAGAGGTGAACAATTACCTCAGAATCAAATTGAAGGGCTCGGTTCACAATCCATATGGAATTGGAGCAAAGATTGCCTTGAAAACCAAAGACGGCGAGCTTTTGTATCATGAGCAACACCTTTCTAGAGGTTACATGTCAGCGGTAGAAGATGTGGTTCATTTTGGATTGGGTAAGTCAGATCAAATTGCCTCAATCGAAGTTTACTGGCAGGAGGGCAGTTACCAAAAATTAGAACAAGTTTCAGTCAACCAGGTTTTGACACTTGAGTTGAAAGAGGCCTCCAAAACCTCATTAAAAGCATTAGACTTTCCTTTCACACCCAAAAAGGTTCATCCTTTGGTAAAAGAAATTGCCTCCCAACTGGGGGTGGATTACAGGCATGAGGAAGCCGACAAAATTGACTATAATGTGCAAAGAACCTTACCTCATAAATTGACCCAATTTGGCCCAAGCTTGGTAGTTGGAGATGTCAACGGTGATGGTTTGGAGGATTTTATAGTAGGTAGTTCCGCAGGATTTTCCCCCCAGTTGTTTGTCCAAAAAGTATCCGGATCATTTGATCAAAAAAACCTTTTTTCAGATTCCAATGAATATAAGTATGAAGAGATGGGGATGGTCCTTTTTGATTTGGATAATGACGGTGATTTGGACCTTTACACAGTTTCCGGAAGTTCTGAATTTATTCCTGATGCAGATGAATACCAGGATAGGATTTACCTGAATGACGGGAAGGGTAATTTTTCAAGGGTAAAGGGAGCCATGGACTCAATCAAAGCCAGTGGTTCTGTAGTAAGAGCTGCGGATTTTGATGGAGATGGCTGGATGGATTTATTTGTCGGTGGAAGGGCCCATATAGGCCAATATCCTTTTCCTGACCAATCATTGCTGTTAAAGAATAATAAAGGAAAACTGGAAGATGTCACAGATCTCTGGGCTCCTGGATTGAGAAATATAGGAATGCTAACTGATGCCTTATGGTCTGATACAGATGGTGATGGTCTGTTGGATCTGATTTTAGTCGGAGAATTAATGCCCGTCACGGTTTTCAATAATTCAGGATCAAAATTGAATAAACTTTCGGACACTGGTTTGGAAGAGGGACTTGGATGGTGGAACAGCATTGTAGCTGGGGATTTCAATGGTGATGGAAGGATGGATTATGTGGTTGGAAATTTGGGTGCTAATAATTATTATCATCCATCAATCGAAAGACCAGTAACTGTCTATGGTAAAGATTTTGACAATAACCGTAGTATTGATCCGGTAATATTCACTTATTTCAAAGATAATTCCGGCACTTATACATCAGTTCCAGTTCACTATTGGGATGATCTCTATGGCCAAAGTCCACTTTTTAGGAGAAAATTCAATGGTTACAAGAACTATGCCCGCATAACAGAAGCAACATTCTTTACCAAGGAAGAGCTAGAGGGAGCCATGGTTTTAAAGGGGAATTATGACAGGAGTACTTGGATTGAAAATTTAGGCAATGGAAAATTCAGAATGCATGAATTGCCTTTGTTGGCACAGGTGGCCCCTGTAAATGGAATGCTTGTAGATGATGTTAACAATGACGGTAATTTGGATGTGCTGATGATAGGCAATGATTATGGAAATGAGGTTTTTTCCGGAAGATATGATGCCTTTAACGGCCTGATTCTGTTAGGGGACGGAAATGGAGGCTTTGATCCAGTCAGATCATATGATAGTGGTTTTTTGGTTCCGGGAGATGCGAAATCCATGGCCATTGTTCATGATTTAAATGGATTTCCGCTATATCTTTCTTCCCAGAATCGAGGAAAACTGAAGATACATCAAAGCCTGTCCCTAAATGGGAATTACCTTAAAGTACCGCAGAATATTCATACTGTTGTCCTTGAATTTGAAAATGGGAAATCACTAAAAATAGAAGTTAAAAACCGTTCAGGATTTCTTTCTAATTCCAGCTCTGATCTCAGGCTTCCGGCTGGAGTAAAATCCGTCAGTGGGATTGATTACCGGGGAAATCAAGTTCAATTTTGAAAATGTCCGGAAAATGCCCTTGTGCTTTAGGTAAAGGAAGGCACAAGGGCATTTTTTATTTTGGGGTTTAAATTTTACCGGTAAAGTGCTTTGGAATCTGCATGACAAATATCCAGCATCAGTTGACCAACTTTAAGGCATACATCCTCAAAAAATCTCTTTCCTTTATCTGCATTGGATTTGTAAGGATTACCAATCCCAGTATCTTCGCTCACCTGGGACCATTTTCTTTCAGACCAGGCCCATTTTTCCCGTAAACCTGGAATTACTGATTTTTTTTCTTTTCCATCACCCGCTTCTTCCAAAGGCAATACCAATTCAGGGTGAAGGTACATGATCAGACTTGTTTCCATTTCATCGGCATGGTCCCCTTCCTCCTCAAAATATTTACTTTTGTCCAAGGCCTGAAACCAATTGCAGGTAAAGAGTAACATTTTGGGGAATATTAGCCCCAGCTCTCTGAGCATGGATTTAAAATCATTGCCTCCATGGCTATTAAGAATCAGGAATTTGTGGATTCCCTGTCTGTCCAGAACTGTCAAAATATCTTTCAGAATCGCAAATTGCGTACTTGGATTCATGTTGATGTCTAAGTAAATATCATGTTGGCCAGTATTGACGCCAAATGGGATAGTTGGAAGAATGATAACTTTACCGCCATTCTCCCATGCATATTTTCCGGCTCCTGCGGCAATGGAATCTGCTTCATAAACATCTGTTCCGTAGGGCATATGGTAATTGTGGGCCTCGGTGGCACCCCAGGGAAGCACTGCCAGCTCGAATCTTTCTGTTTTTAAGTTTTTCCAGTTGTTTTCTGCCAGAATATAGGGTCTCATGTCATGTATCGGTTTATTCAGCTTGAATTTACGCTGGATTGCTGACTTTTTTAAAAATATCATCAAAGAATCCTGTAAAATGCGATTTTTTTTGAATATTGTTCTTTGTTTCACCATTCACCGATCTTCCTATGAGCAATAGAAGAACTTTCCTTAAAAAGACATTGGCTTCCACTTCTCTCTTGTTGCCCGCAGGTTTGATTCCTGCCTGCAGTCAGTCCCAGGATACTGCCCAAGGAGAAAAATTCAAACCCTTGATACTTTCCACCTGGGATCATGGTATGCCAGCCAATGACAGGGCATGGAAGGTTTTGATGGAGACTGGGGATTTGGTGTCAGCAGTTGAGGAGGGGGTAAAAGTGACTGAACTGGATATGGAAAACCTATCGGTCGGACTTCAGGGCCTACCTGATAGAGAGGGCATTCCTACCCTGGATGCATCCATTATGAAAGGGGATGGTTCTTGTGGCTCTGTAGCCTTTGTGAGACAGGTCAGGCACCCCATTTCTTTAGCCAGAAGGGTGATGGAAGAAACCCCTCATGTGATGTTGGTTGGGGAAGGAGCCCGGCAGTTTGCTATTGCTCGGGGATTTCCCATGGAAGAAGAGGTTCTGAGTCCCAAAGCAGAGGCTGCTTATCAGGAATGGAAAGTGGAGTCTCAATACAAGCCCATTATCAATATTGAAAACCACGATACCATTGGGATGATTGCTTTGGGTGCAGATGGGAAATTGGCGGGATCTTGTACTACCTCTGGCTTAGCTTTTAAAATGCATGGAAGGGTAGGAGATAGTCCTATTATTGGGGCAGGATTGTATGTAGATGATGAAGTAGGAGCCGCTACAGCTACTGGTTTGGGGGAATCCATCATCCGAATTTGTGGAAGTTTCTTAATTGTAGAATTGATGCGTCAGGGAAGGTCTCCCCAGGAAGCCTGCGAGGAAGCAGTAAGGAGGTTGATTGCCAAAAATGCCAAAGACATCAAGGATATTCAGGCTGGATTTCTGGCCATCAATAAGGACGGGGAGTATGGGGCATTTGCCGTTCAAAAAGGATTTACTTTTGCCAGACATCAAAGTCAGGGAAAGGACTTATTGCAAGCTGGATATAAAATGTAATTGGTTATGATTTTGGAAGCACCTGTTTTTACAGTGGAAGCTGCCTTAAAGGCAGCATCCTATGGCGTACACCGTCTTGAACTTTGCGCTGATTTTGGAGAAGGAGGCGAAACACCTTCAGTAGGAGCCTTATCCTATCTTAAAGAAAAAATCAATATTCCCATTTTTGTGATGATCCGTCCCAGAGGAGGGGATTTTGTTTATACTCCTGAAGAATTGGAAGTGATGAGAAGGGATATCAGGATCCTGAAATCATATGGAGCCGATGGGTTTGTTTTCGGGGTTTTGGATCAGGATGGGCGTGTAGACCAGGAAGCTTGTAGATCATTGCTCAATGAGACTGGTGGACACCCCTGTACGTTTCATAGGGCATTTGATATTTGTAGGGATAAGGAAGAGGCTATCGAAACCCTCATTTCATTGGGCTTTAAAAGGATTCTTACTTCCGGTGGGGAAAATACAGCCACTGCTGGTTTGTCCAATATTCTTCAATACATGAAACAAGCCGAAGGGAGAATTATCATATTGCCAGGCGGAGGATCGAAAGTAGAGCATATTGGGCCTTTAAAAGCCTCAGGGCATTTAACAGAAATACATGCAAGCTGTAAAACTTACAGGCCATCAACTTCCATCTATAGACATCCCCAAGTCAGCCTCTCCAATGACCCGGATGCATTTCATCAGGTTTTGACGATTGATGAGGCGATGGTCAGGGAGTTTTTAAATGAGATGCAAGACTAGTTTAAACACTCATTTTTCCATTTATCAAATTGTAAAAAATACACACTGGGTTTTCGGAAAAATTAACAATCTTAGTTGAAATTTAGCTTTCAACATGCGATTTTCTTTTTTCCACCTGTTGTGGGTAGGCGTAATATTACTGGTTATTGCCTGTCAGTCATCTTCAAAGAATGATTTGGATGATTTTGATAAAATCAGGAGTATCGACAACCATTCTATGGAGTTATCGGGCAAATCCCTTTCGGATGCTTATTGTTCCGCCTGCCATCTTAAACCGGATCCTTCCCTTTTAGATAAAACAACTTGGGAGAGATCTGTTCTGCCTGACATGAGAAGGCGTTTGGGCCTGATTACTGCTGATGATTTTGGGGTGGCTATAGGGGAAGATAACGGTGCTCCTATAGGAATATATTCTACAGAGACCTTGATCCGAAAATCAGAATGGGATTTGATACAGGCATATTACCTTGCAAATGCCCCTGAAAGACTTCCTGAAATTGTGCGGTCTCCCGGTGAAATCAAAGACTTGGATAGCTTTGGGTTGATTACTCCCAATTTTACTAACAAAAGGCCAAGCTTAACCACCATAGCGGTTTATCATGAAGAAGAATCCCTGATTTATTTGGGAGATAGGTTGAATCAGATGTTCAGGATTGATCCTTTGGACCTGATAATCATAGATTCTTTTGCTATTGCTTCTCCGGTCTCAGATATCAGGTTCAGGGAAGGAGGAGGAATGGACTTGCTCCAAATGGGATATATGGATCCATCCAATTGGTCTATTGGTAAATTACAGTTGTTGAAGGCGGATCAGAGATCATCTTCGGTTCTATTGGATAGCTTGAGACGTCCTGTACATTTTTCCTTTGCGGATCTGAGTGGAGATGGAGTGGAAGATATTGTCATTTCAAATTTTGGGCATCATATAGGGAGTTTGATGTGGTTTGAACAAAGCTCATCAGGATTTGAGCCCCATCTTTTAAACAATAGGCCCGGAGCAAGGAGGACAATCATTGACGATGTGAACGGTGATGGATTGCCTGATGTGATTGCTTTGATGACACAGGCCAAAGAGGGTGTTTTTGTATATCTTAATCAGGGCAACAGAGAATTCAAAGAAGAAAATTGGTTGCTTTTTGACCCGGTTTTCGGTTCTTCAGATTTTGAATGGGTGGATATTGATGGGGATGGTTATAAGGAAATTGTTTTGGTCAATGGGGATAATGCTGATTTTTCCCCGGTACTTAAACCTTACCATGGTCTTAGGATTTTTAAGAATAATGGCTCAAACCAGTTTGAGGAGGCCTTTTTTTATCCCATGCATGGCGCCAGTGGTTTGGTGATAGGGGAGTTTACAGCGGATGGGAAAACTGACATTGCTGTTATTTCGCATTTTCCATCCAAACATCAAGAAGGGCTAGATAATTTCCTGTTTTTTGAACAAAAGAATGCTTTCGAGTTTGAGGTAAAAACCAAGCCTGAATTGGGACAATGGTCATTGCTTACCATCAGTAAAGGAGATATTTCGGGGAATGGAAAAGAGGACATCATATTGGGTAGTTTTGATTTTAAGACCCTGCATGCTTATCCTGCAGTGAATTGGATGCCATTTATTATCTTAAGCAATCAGATTTTCTGACCAGATTAAATTTCGCTTATTTGTAAAAATCAATTTTTATGATTGGTTTTATTATAATTTTCAGGTTTTTGTCTTGATTTGCTCCGAATAAAAGATATAAGCTTTTGAATTCAAAGATTTTTTACTTAAATTATTCGGACAATCAAAACCCAAAAAATTATGGTGAAAAGTTTCCAAGGCGTGAGGGTGGTAGAGCCCAAAAAAGCAGCCCTTCCTATTTTGGTAAAGGATCATATGAGTACCAATTTGGTTACGTTCCAACCAGAAGACAGTATTGATTATGTCTTGGAAATGTTGACCAAGAGAAAAATTTCCGGTGCCCCGGTTGTCAATAGTCATGGCCATTTGGTGGGCATTATTTCAGAAGTGGACTGTTTAAAGGAAATTATCAAAGGAAAATATTCCAATACACCTAAATTCCCCGGGACGGTTGCTGACCATATGACTGCAGATGTCATTACCCTTTCTCCTGATTTGAGTCTCTTTGATGCCGCGCAGAGATTTCTGGAACTGAAAATAAGGAGATTTCCTGTTTTAAAAGACGGAAAATTGATCGGTCAGATTTCTTTGTCTGATATCATAAGGGCGTTTCCCAAACTAAAATCTACGACCTGGTAATATTCAGTCCAATAATAAAATAGAGGCTGTCTCATATATAAAGTCAGCCTCCATTTTGTTTGGGTAAGTATCCGAATCAACTTGCATTCAGCCCAATCTCAGGGCTTTAATTTGAATCATTTTAAAGCCTCTTGAAATTTGTTGAATGTTACTTCAATTATCTTTTTAATTCGATTTCTATCTCAGCAGATTGTTTGATATTATTGGTCACTTTGGTATAAATATTTCTGTTGCTATCTCTATTGATTAGCAGTTTTCCTCCTGTTAAGGTTGCGTTTTCAAATTCGGAATCTGAAACTCCCCTGAACCAGTTCATCGCGTTGATTTCAAAGAGTGCCAGTGGGTTATTTCTTGCATCGATAGTAAAGTAGCTGCCATCTTTTGCTTCAATTTCTACTTCAAAATCAATATCATCTCCAAAAAACTCGAAAACCACTGGTATAGCTGCCCCGCTTTGGGAAGCATAGGTTCCTTCGATGTAAATGGAAGGTTCGTTTCTATGATCAATCAGGTCCAGTTCCAGTTCAATTTCTTTATACTCACCTGCTTCGATATTGATGAAGAAATCCACAGATTCATCAAAGTCGTTAAAGGTGACTTTTTTGATGTCTCTGAATTTTATCTCAATTTCTTTCTCGAAGGTGCCCAAATCATTTTTGCCTTCGACTTCAAGTTCGAGTTTTTTGATCTGAATGAAACCGTTTTCAATTGTCAGGTTACTGTTTTCAGTTCTTGCATTTGCAGCACTTGCGGTACCGTTATTCAGAACAAAGGCAAAACCTAATTTTCCTTCACCGCTGCCTGGGATTTCATCTTCATTGCTGCAGGAAACAAAAGCAAATGTGGCGGCCAATGCCATTGCTGTTAAAATGTTTTTTGAAATTTTCATAGTAGTTTGTATGGTTTAGATGAATAAACCCCTTGGTTGATTTATCCAGATGATTTTATTGGATATTTTAGCAAAATTTGAGCCAAAAAATTTGAGATTTACATTTCGTTCATTCGATCTTTATTGGGGAAAGTGCTTTATCGGAAAAATCACATGTTTTCTTGATCCATCGCAAAAAGTCGGCGAATGGTCGGAGTATACACGGGACAGGGTCGGGAGGTCTACGGATAAGAATAGGGTATTTTGGTACCTATTATACATTTAATTGCTTTTTCTTAAACTATGGAGTTTAACAAAAGCCTATTTCACTACCGTAATTTTGATCTTATGGATCTCAAAGGGTCCTTTTTTTGTCCTGATATAAAAAAAATATCTTGTACAATTTACCTCAAACTCATTTCGGTTCTCCTTTAGATAATTGATCATTAACCGCAACACTTTTTTCAAAACCTATGAAATAGGTATTGGCCATAATGAATTGGTTCAAATAAAAGACAGTACTTCTTTTTTTTCTTTTTGGCATCTTAGTTTTCATGATGTTAGGATAAAAGTTTTAATAGATGGTGTTAAAAATCAGCAAACTAATTCTTTGATCATTATTTTCACCGTTAAAAAATGATAACGAAGAACTTAAAAATTGTTAAACGATTCTATGGTTTTTTGAGGAACCGCAGAGCAAACCGAAATTATCAATGGTGGAAAATTACTGTTGTTCACGATTTATGTATAAATAACTGATGTTTTCCTATTTCCAGTGCTCCTTCTTTCATCACACAATCCTTCTAAATATTTCGCTTTAGATAAGGGAATGGGTTAAAATGTAGTTTATCCTATGGAGTTTAAATGACCAATAAAATAAAGGTCTGAGAATTTTCTATCAATAACTTCTCGCTACTAAAATTTCCGGTGAGTTCTTTCACGTTTTATTTGACCAAAGAAAGTAGAGTATGCCGAATAAATTTGCTTTTCATCATGTAGGAAAGCAAATTATGGACTGGTTTGAAATCCCTAATGGAAGATGAACAGCTTGAAGATAATATTGTTATTTCTGGGCCGATTCTTAATTCTAAATTTTCAAAAACAGGATTCAGTATTTCCGCTACTGTAGTTGAAGAGGAAGATAGACGAGATGTTTCTCGACATTATCAACTATTGAAAACCTAATTTTTATTAATCAAAACGACCCGTCCTGGTGCGCTGATCTGCGTGTAGCATGACGGTTACTGTTTTCAAATAATGAGAAATGTAATTTTTATCTTTATTTGGATACTGCCAATTTTGACTCTGAAAATTTAATATAATTACCTTTCTCAAGATTTCTGATAACCGTATTGACTTTTCCGAATTCAACCATTTCAAAGCCCTTTAACCTGTCTTTTCTTACCATGTCCAATAGCTTTTTATTCTCCGAAGACTCTGGGTCATTAAAGTAAACTTCATACTTCCCTTCATTCATTCCAATAGCCTTGGCTTTTTCTTTAATTCCATTGGCAATGGATCGAAAAGTAAGGATGATTTTATCTACCTCAGCTTCATCTTTGGTAAAATCCACAGCAAGTCCTGCATAGGGGCTACCATTTACCCCTATAAAATCAACTTTATGAGCAGCATAAATCCCAGAAATAAGGGAAGGTTTCACACTGTACAATACGTCTACTTTTTTAAAGGCTTCATTTTTGAGAACTTCTTTCATATTACTCCTCAATGAAGCATCTGCTTTTGGTGACATTTTTCCAAGATCGGCTCCAACAAATGATCTGAATGCTTTGTGAAAAGAGGTTTCATTTAACTCCATGGCAAACCCTTTCGGTTCTCCAATTCTAATAAGTCCCCTGGAATACTTTGACAGATAATCAATATATTTTTCACTGAATAAATTGTCTGTAAAAGTTAATTCTTTCTTCTTGCTTTCTTCTACAAAAGAATTTTTTAATGATTTCAATGCCCCTTCGAGATAAACCATTGAATTATCGTCCAATATTGATCTGGCAATTTTTAACTTTTCCAATGAGAAATCATAGAACCTTACCTGATCATTAAAGGCTAACAAGGCCACAGTTATGGAATCCTCGGTGAAATTATCCAACCTTACAGAAATAGGAACAAGGACATTTTTCATATCTTCTTTTTAATTTCGTAAAGATTATTTGACAACAATAGTTCCAACAAATTTAATCTCGTTTCATCTAACGAATATGCTAAAACTCTTTCCTTCAAATTTTCACTTATTTCCCAGGATTCTGGGAGCATTGAGAAGACTTTATCAATTTCTGTTCCTAATATGGAATTACATTGCGCAAAATAACTTTCTAATGTCTTCTGGATATTTTCTAAAGTTATATATTTTAGCGTATTCCGCAATAAATAGGATCCCAGTAATTTTTGTCCTAAAGAAGGTTCTCCTTTAGGAACAAAACGACTTTTTAATGCAGGCCCTCCAAACAAGGCAGCATGGTCAATTGCGTAAAATCTCTGTTGTTCAGTTTGGAATAATAGGTTGTAATTTTCTGAATTCCGATCAACATTATTCAAATGACAATCCATTAAGGTGATTTTTAAAATATCCTCGGGATTATTAATTTTTGAGAACTGCTTGGCGTTTTTTATCTTGAATTTACCTGTTTTGTCCAAATGATCATTTCGGCCAATATTTTTAGACCCAAAAATGACTGTTCCATGTTCCAGATTAAATTACGTTGGAAATAGCCAGATCCCATGGATTCTTCATCAAATTGCACAAAAGCTATATCAGGCGTTGCAATCCCAAAGTAATTAGCTATGTGGCTTCCTAATAATTCATAAACCAAGAAGTCGTAGTCTGCATAATCTAATCGGGACTTACAAAAATAAAGCTCAAAATCATCACATAAAAACAACATTGGGGCGCTGTTTTGATCTTTTAGCTCCTCTTTAAAAGATATGGTCTTTACCTGACGAATCATATATGCTTTATTTTATCATGAGTTTGACTTTAATATTTTTAAAATTCACATCTGTTCAGCTGACTTCCAAAACCCCATCCACTTCCTTCATCAGCCTATCTGTTTCCATTAATGCCACTATAATCTTTTGGTAATGGAGAATATCTTCAAAATTCAAAGTTCTTCCTTTTCGGTCTTTGAGCCATTTTTGGGCAGGTTGGTAACCTCCGATATAGAAGTTCCAGGCAGTTTCTGGAACATGGTCGAAGTATTGGGTGGGGTTGATATAGACTCGGCCTTGATTAACTTTTCTGTTTAGACCTGACAGTCCGCCGCGGCGGACTGTCAGGTCTTTGTTGTCGCATACTTCAAACCTCAGCTTATCCACCACATTATTTCCATCCACTGGATATTGGGTTATATATTGGCTGACTATTGGACTTTCCAGAAGGTGGATTTGCCTCAATGCTCCACCCAGACTTACCAAATTCCAAAAAACCTCTTTGTCCTTTGGGTAGGGAACCCTGGGGAAATCTATCTTCAAAAATTCCTTGTATTTCTCCCTGTAGGTAGGGCTGTGCAAAACGGCATAGATATAATCTAATAGGTCAATGGGAGCAAAACTATTCCTATATGACGGACTTACTTCGCCGCTTTCGGCCATACAGACATTCGCGTCTTCTTCTTTCTCCGGCAAAAAGTCCATCCCTAAACCTTCTGCAATCTGCTTGACGATTTCCATATTGAGGTTGGGTTGGCGTCTTGGAGAATCTCCTATTTGTAACTGGGCGGATGATTCGGGGTACAAGTAGAGAGGAAAAACGTTTGTTGATTCTTTTGATTGTGCTGAAATTGTGCACATATCAACAAAATCCTTGGAGACGAATGCATGTTGAAAATCAAAAGAACTTTGCTGTTTTGTTGTTATAATTGCAATATTATCAAATTTTAAATTGCTCATTAAATCTCTTCTTGAATCACCCCTAACAATTATCTCATTAATTCTTTCGAATGGGTAATAGGTAAATCTGGTATCAAAAATCCTGTATTGTACTTTCCTAATATCACTTCTTTTTCTTTGAAACAATGATTTTTTTTCTGCGAGCTTCCAGTCATTTGTGTCTGAAAATTCATATTTGGAATGAATTTCAGAATTACTTAAGAAATACATATCCTCAAGCATGTCTAAGACTGATTTTTCATTGAAATGATTTTTTACCAATAAGTTATCTTTCCTGAACTTAATACCTGTCCCAGATACTTTAAATAAGTCTTTAAGAGAAATATTTTGGATATATATTTCGTTTTTCTCAAAATCAAATTCTTTAAAAAAATATCCAGGATTTCTTGGGGTAATTGGTTTCCATTTGATACCTGGTAATGAATTCGAGTCTAAGAAATCATACTTAAATTTTCTTGTTCCAAACAAGTCAAACTGTTGAATTTCTTTTTTGGAGTCATCTTTTTTTCTAATAAATATATTAATTGAAACCCCTTGTTGAATATCAAAAACGTTTTCATCTTTGGCTCCATCATCGGTCTTTTCAAGTTTCTTTAAACTTCCATGTAAATCTAAAATATATATTTTGTTAAAAGATTGATGAAGTTTTTTTCTCATCATATTAAATGTAATCCCATCAACAAAACTATTATTTGAAATGTAAGCTAAAATCCCCTCTCCGTTTTTTTCCACCAAAAACTGGCCGTACCTAATGAATTTAACATAATCATCGGATAATGAATTTTTATTACTTCCAGCCACCCCAGTTTTATATTCTTTCAATAACTCTTCTATCCACTCCCCTTTATTCGTAGAGCTTACACTATAGGGAGGATTACCAATAACCACCATCACAGGAGTATCTCTTTTAATATGATTGGCCTCATTGGCCTCAGCGCTTAGCCAATTGGCAAACAGGGTGCCTGTGTCTTTGTTGAATTCTTCCAGACTATTTGTCAGGAATACCCGCAGCCTTTGATTAGAGGTAGGCTTGAATCCGGTCTCAGCAAGTAGGAGATCAAGCTTGAGATGGGCCATGGCATAAGAGGCCATCAGCAGTTCGAAGCCATTCAGTCGGGGAATCAAATGGTTTTCTACATATTGGGACCAAATCCCTTGTTGTCCTTGAAACTTCTTATGAATCTCCTTGATCACCTCGGCCAAGAATGTTCCTGTTCCAGTGGCAGGATCGAGGATCTGTACTTTATGGACCTCTTTTTCTACTTGCTTGTATCCGGTAGCGGATCGCTTATCTGGGGTTTGTGTATTGAGGGTTATTTTTGTTTTGGAGGTATCAGCCAATCCCTGGGGAAGTCCAAATTCGGTTTGTAGGATTTCATCTACCGCTCGGACGATAAAGTTGACCACGGGCTGAGGTGTGTACCATACACCCCGGGCTTTTCGAAGTTTGGGATCATACTCACTGAGGAAGGTTTCATAGAAATGGATGATGGGATCCTCCATTTTAGTTTGCTTGCCATAATTTTTGAGAATTTTTTCTACATCTGTAGCGAGAAAAATTTCTGCTAAGCTATCAACGATCCACTTGATCCTGTCATCAATGTCGGGGCCAGCAATATATCCAAAGAGTTTTCGCAGAAAGGGATTGGATTTAGGAATCAGTTCAGCTGCTTCCTGTCGGGAAAAAGAATCTAAGGAACTGTCATGTAATCGGGCGGCGAACATGCCATATGCAATGGTCTGTGCATACACATCTGCAAAGCCCTTTGGAGTAATGTCATGGATCAGGATCTGTTTGAAAGCGTTCATCTGATCTTTCAAAGTACTGTCCTCCTGTGAAGCTTCATCCGAGTTGAGGGCTTTTTCTATTACATCGGAGAGCAATCGCGCTTTACCCGCCATCATTTCCGCCAGCTTCTTAGGACTTTTGATAGTCTGACCTACATGGGTACAGAAATCTTTGATGAGGTTAGAGAAGGCCTGATAATTTTCAGGCTTGAACTCTATTCCTTTTTCGGTAATCTCAGCTATGGCAATCTTAGTAACAAATTCACCATCACGGTATAAATGAAAATCCAGGTAATCCGTAAAGATGATGTTATCCAAAGAGCTTTTGTACCGGTCAAATTGCTCCTTATTGCCTGTTTTTTTGCTGCCTGAAAGATCTCTGTCCCCTAGGTCTTTGGCTTCAATAAAGCCTACCGGGATATCTTTTTTGGTCAATATGTAATCAGGGGCCCCGCATGATTGCCTTTTGGGTTCATTGGTTGCTTGGATATCGGGAGCTAAGCTTTCTATCAACTGCTGAAGATCCCCTCGGAAAGAATGTTCTGTAGCATGGCCGAGCATGAAACGTCTATGTATGTTATCCAGGTACTGTTGAACTGTCATGGTGAAAAAGAATGCTTTGGTTTAAAGATAATAGAAAAAGCCCAAAATAGTCAGTATTGACTATTGGTGTGGGTATGAAATTAGAGCTAAACTTGATTTTTTTCTAGGATTAAATTTCTTTCAATAATTTGAGAGATGCTTTTTAGATATACCCCGCCATCTTATAAGTAAACAAGCCAATCCATTCTTTGAAAAGTTTGTGCCAAAGTAATAGTGCGTTGGGATTGGGATAGAGTAATTCAGGAATGCTCCATTGAATATCTTCTCCATAATAATCCACGGGAAAGGTATCGGTGGGGATTGCGGCTTTATCAAAACAAGCTTTGGCCCTTTGCATGTGGAATGAAGAGGTGATCAAAAGGAATTTTTCATTGGAATTCCAATCATGGCCTATTTCACTGAGGAGGTTTTTACTGAATATGGCATTTTGATAGGTGTTTTTTGCCAGGTTTTCCACAAGAATGTCCTCTTCTGGTACCCCCGCCATGACCCAAAAATCCCGGATCAATTCTGCTTCTGTATTGGGATTGGTTGGATTAAGGCCTTGCCCGCCTGTAATCAAAAGCTTTTTGATTTTGCCCATTTTATAAAGCTGAAGCGCATGGGTGGCCCTGTCAGCGCCCTTATTGAATAAGGTCCTGTCATAGACCGTTTTACTCAGATTGGTCACCCCGGTGAGCACTATGCCCATCTCGTAATTTGGCAGATCGGCAATGGGTTTCATCTCTTCCTCCCAGGTATTCATGCTGAGATTGGCGATAAACTGATTGGAAAAAAAGAGGAGTGTAAGTATTCCCGCGAGCAATATTTTCTTTCCCAAAGCTCTATTCTTCCAAAAGTACCCTGTTATTATCAAAACCAGGGCAATGGTCAGAGGCATTGCCAAAAAACTCAGAAATTGAGAAAGGAAGAAAAACATAATGCGGATTTTTCAGCAATATAATCAATGGCCGGGAAATGGAATAAAAGGGGATTTTCGGATTTGTTAAATAAAAAATAAGGAAATGGATAGTGCTACAATTATGCCGAAAATGAACAGCACGATTTTCCTCGAAAACTCATGCTCTTTTTTTCTTTCGAATCTTTCTGTAATCATTTCATCGTACATTTTGGGTTCGTTAAGCATTTTTCTGACAGGAAAAGCAAGATAGGGATTGTCAGCCATGCTACTCCTAGGAGAACGGATGCTCCTGTTGTCTTTCGACGATTGGGCCATATTTAAAGCTGAGGTACCTCCTGCCATGTTTCTAAAATAGGGATAAAATCAGTTTTTTCAAAATAATTCACCTTTTACATTATTTTCCATTTATTTCGCATTAACTGCACCTATCATAAGCCGATTGTTTATTTTTGCTACATGACTGCTGACAAACCTAACCTATTGCCTCTATTGGAGAAATTGGCGACCCAATTGGAAGGAGAGCTGAAATTCGACAATTTGACCAAAACGCTCTATGCCACTGATGCCTCTGTTTATCGGGAAATCCCATTGGCAGTTGCCTTCCCCAAGACAGAAGGGGATATTCAAAAACTGATTCAATTTGCCCGTCAAAACCAGACTTCCTTGATCCCAAGGACAGCAGGGACATCCCTTGCCGGTCAGTGTGTCGGAAATGGGATCGTGGTCGATGTTTCCAGGCATTTTACCAAAATCCTGGAATTCAATAAAGAGGAAAAATGGGTCAAAGTGCAGCCGGGTGTGGTAAGAGATGAGTTGAATAATTATTTGAGGCCCCATGGATTATTTTTTAGTCCTATTACTTCCACGGCTAACAGAGCCATGATTGGGGGAATGGTGGGGAACAATTCATCCGGTACTACTTCCATTGTATATGGGGTAACAAGAGATAAGGTGATGGAGCTCAGGGTGTTGATGAGTGATGGAAATCCTGTGGTTTTTGGTCCTGTGACAAAAGCAGATTTTGAATCCAAGCAACAGTTGCAGACATTAGAGGGGGAGATTTACAGGCAGGTTTGGCAGGAATTGAATCCAGAAGAAGCGAGGAAAGAAATTCACGAGCAGTTTCCAAAGAAAAGCATCCATAGAAGAAATACCGGTTACGCAGTCGATGAATTGCTGAAGTCCGAGGTTTTTGAAGGCAATGAGCCTTTTAATTTTTGTAAACTTCTGACAGGATCTGAAGGTACCTTGGCCTTTACAACTGAAATCAAAATCAGCCTTGATCCTTTGCCTGACCCTGTGGAAATTGTGGTGGCGGCACATTTTGAAAGCATCAACCAAAGTATGAGGGCTGCCCAAGTGGCGATGAAGCACCCTGCCACAGCAGTAGAGCTTATGGATAAAATCATCCTGGATTGTACCAAAGAGAGTATAGAATACAGTAAAAACAGATATTTTGTCGAAGGTGACCCCAAAGCCTTGTTGATGATTGAGTTCACCGGAAAAACTGAGGAGGAAGCCCGTGCCAAAGGCGTTAAGTTGATTGAAGATCTTAAGGCCAATGGGCTGGGATATGCCTATCCTGTCATCGGTCCGGATAAGACCAAATCCGCCTGGGCCCTGAGAAGTGCCGGTTTGGGCTTGCTTGCCAATATACCCGGTGATCCTAAAGCGGTGGCCTGTATCGAAGATACAGCGGTAGATATTGAAGATTTGGCCGATTATATCGATGAACTCGATGAGATTTTGAAAGGGTTCAACCAAGAGCCGGTGCACTATGCACATGCTGGAGCGGGAGAAATTCATATGCGTCCCATTTTGGACCTGAAAAAGGCGGAAGATGTGGAGGAGTTTTTCAAAATTTCGGAAGCTTCAGCCAAACTGGTGAAAAAGTACAAGGGATCACTCTCCGGAGAGCATGGCGACGGCAGGGTTCGGGCTCCCTTTATTCCGTTGATGGTTGGAGAGAAAAATTACCAGCTGTTCAGAAGAATTAAGTACACCTGGGATCCTGATAATATTTTCAATCCCGGCAAAATAGTGGATACGGCCCCCATGAACAGTTCCCTGCGCTATGAACCGGGGATGAAAACTCCGGAACCTGATACTGTACTTGATTTTTCAGGTGTTGGCGGTATCCTGCGATTGGCGGAAAAATGCAATGGGAGTGGGGATTGCAGGAAGCTGCCGATCTCTGGCGGCACCATGTGCCCAAGCTACCAGGCTACCCGAAATGAAAAGGATACCACCAGAGGAAGAGCCAATACTTTGAGGGAATTTCTCACCAAGGACAAGCCATCCAACCCCTTTGACCATCCTGAAATCAAGGAAGCCCTGGACCTTTGCCTTTCCTGTAAAGGCTGTACCGCCGAATGTCCTTCCAATGTGGACATGGCATCCATGAAGGCCGAATTCCTCTACCAATATCAGAAGACCCATGGAATTCCGCTCCGTTCAAAAGCCTTTGCCTATATCAATGACCTGAATAAATTGGGCGCCTTTGTGCCAGGTTTGGCCAACTTCTCTCTGAGTAATGGGATTTCAGGAAGCATTCTCAAAAAAGTACTTGGGGTGGCTCCAAAAAGAAATCTTCCTGCCATCAGCAGGGAAAGTCTTAGGCAATGGTTCCGAAAAAATGAAGCCAATTACCCTGTAACCAGGCCCATAATCAAGACTGTTTACCTGTTCGTAGACGAATTTATCAATCACAATGACACCGAAATCGGTATCAAGACTATCAAATTGTTGAGGAAATTGGGATACGAAGTTATCATGGTGGACCATGAGGAAAGCGGCAGGTCTGCACTTTCCAAGGGGCTCTTGAAAAAGGCTAAGGGACATGCCAATGCCAATGTGAAAATTTTTAAAGGCCTTATCAATGGAGAAAATCCATTGATTGGGATAGAGCCTTCGGCAATATTGAGTTTTAGAGATGAATATCCCCGCTTGGTGGATAAAGACCTGATTGAAGCTGCAAAGAAATTGAAATTTCATACCCTCTTAATAGATGAATTTATAGGAAGGGAAATCGCAGCGGGGAATATCACACCGGAATCTTTTACCAAAGACTCCAAAAGGATCAAATTGCATGGGCATTGCCATCAAAAGGCACTATCTTCACTGAGTTGGACCCAGAAACTCCTGTCCTTACCCCTGAATTATGAGGTGGAAGTGATCCCTTCAGGTTGCTGTGGTATGGCAGGTTCTTTTGGTTATGAAGCTGAGCATTATGAACTCAGTATGAAAATTGGGGAGATGGTATTGTTTCCGGCGGTGAGAGAAGCTTCAGAAAATACTTTGATAGCAGCACCAGGAACTTCCTGTCGCCATCAGATAGCTGACGGGACAGGAAAGAAGGCCCTACATCCAGTGGAGATCCTTTACCAGGCGCTAAAATAGCAAATCAACTGGATTCTTGTTATACTGGCCATTTCTCAAGACGATAAGCACTATCCCAAAACATCCATTCCAGTTTACTGGCCATTTCAAAAGCCTTGAACATAGCTTCATTTGCAGATGGACTGGATTGCTCTGCCAGTTCATCCGTAATTGATATGGCCTTTTGGACTGATTCGGCAAATGCTTCTCCTGAATAGGTGTCGATCCAGTTTTTATAGGGATTGTTTTCCACACTGGACTGTTGCTCAAAAATATGATCTCCTACTTTTTTGTAAATCCAAAAGCAGGGGAGAACAGCAGCTACTGCAGTAGCCAAATCCGCATATTTGGCTTCTTTGAGAAGAAAATTTGTATAGAGTAGGCAGCTTGGACTGGGTTCAATGGTATCGGGAATTCCCAGTGTTTTAAAGTAACTTTCATGTAAAGCCCTTTCCACTTCTATGGCTCCCGCTGCAAAATGGGCGAATTCAAGGACATGTGCCATCTTTTCCATTCTTCCGGAGAGGGTGCTTAGGGCTTTACCAAATTCGCCCAGATAGTAGGCATCCTGTGCCATATAAAATTTGAATTTTTCTAGGGGCAGGGTACCTTGCATAAGCTCTTGGTTAAATGGCATTGCCAGAATTTTTTCATAAAGAGGGGTAATTCTCTTCCAGGTGTTTTTAGTCCAGCTCATGAATAATTTGTGATTGAGGTTGATAGAAATGATTTAATGGGCCATTTCCATGGCCTGTTTTGATGTCTTTTCCAGCCTCCAATGCTCCGTAAACGTATTGTCTTGCATTTTCAACAGCCATATGTAATTCGTGCCCTTTAGCTAATTCTGCAGCAATGGCAGAAGAAAGGGTACATCCGGTACCGTGCAAATTGTTGGTTTTAATATAGGTGCTTTTATAGGATTGCTCGGGCCTTTCTTTTTGGAATAGAATGTCTTGAATAACAGGTGTGTTCAAGTGACCTCCTTTGATGAGGACAGCTTGGCATTTCATATTAAGGATGTCTTTTCCTGCTTGGTGCATTTTTTCCACTGAATCCACCGCATACCCGGTCAGCACGGTGGCTTCATCCAGGTTGGGGGTGATCAAAGTTGCCAATGGGAAGAGCTGTTCTTTCAAAAGGGCTACGGTGCCATCGGCTATCAACCGATCACCGGAAGTAGCTACCATGACCGGGTCAAAAACTATTGGGATATGGGGAAACTTTTTTAAAGTTTTGGCCAGGACTTCCACTACATCAGGTTGATTGACCATGCCTATTTTTATGGCTTTGGGCGGGATGTCTTCCAAGACTGCCATCATTTGTGCTTCAATATGATTGGGAGGGATGGGAAATATTTCCCTGACTCCTTGGGTGTTCTGTGCGGTAGTGGCGGTAATGACCGTCATGCCATAGCAGCCCAGAGCAGCAAAAGTCTTGAGATCTGCTTGTATGCCTGCACCTCCTCCACTGTCTGAACCTGCAATGCTTAGGACAGGGATGTAGTTTTTTACCATGATTGATGATTTAATCCTTCTTCGATTTTCTTTCTTAATGCCTCAGCAGCATGGGCAGGGCTAGGAGCACTGCAAATCCCTGAGACTACGGCCAGGCAATCTGCCCCATGGCTAATGATATTGGCCGCATTATCTAGGTTCACCCTGCCGATCGCGACCAGAGGTTTATCGGTTGCATTTCTTAAATTTGCCAATCCTTCCAATCCCCATTCGCTTTTGGTGTCTTTTTTGGTAGGGGTGGCATAAATAGGACTCACACCATAATACCAGGCATCTTCACAATAAGGTTTCCGTAAATCTTCCATATTTTCCAATGACAGCCCCAATGTTTTACTGGATCCCAGAATTGCTTTCGCTTCCTTGATGTTGGCGTCTTCCTGTCCCACATGAAGCCCTTCCGCATCCACAATTTTTGCTACTTTCACCGAATCGTTGATGATTAAGGGGACTTGGTACTTTTTGCAAATTGCCTTTAGTTGCTCCGCTTTCCTTATGAAATCTTCCAAGGGGAGTGATTTTTCCCGGATTTGGACAATGTCCACCCCTCCCTTTAATGCTTCTTCCACTACCCAGAAAAAGTTCCTTCCCAGACAACTTGCCTGATCTGTCACCAAATAGAGTCTATATGGGAAAGTTGATTGGTTCATGGATACTTGACAATCATTCTTTCCCCAAATTCCTCAGGCTGTAAATTGTAAAGGGCATCATAAAAATGGAGCTGAAGGGTTCCAGGTCCTTCAGATTTTTCTGCTGCCAAATCACCTGCGACTCCCATCAGGGCCATAGCTGCTGTACAGGCGAGCATATAGTCCTTTTCGATTGCAACAAAAGCACCTGTCAATGCCGAGGCAGTACAGCCCATTCCTGTGATTTTGGCCATAATAGGATTGCCATTTTTCACTTGTGAGATTCGGTTTCTCTCAATGATGTAATCGACTTCACCTGAAATTACCACAACTGCATCAGTCTGGCTGGAAAGCAATATACCAGCTTCAATGGCCTCATCGGATGTGTTGGTGCTGTCCACACCCTTGCTTTTGATATTCACACTGGTCAAAGACATAATCTCAGAGGCATTCCCACGGATTACAGTAGGTTTGAAGGGTAAGAGTTTGCTCAGAAGTTCGTTTCTATAAGGGGTAGCACCTGCACCCACTGGGTCCAGCACCCAAGGTTTCTGAATTGAATGGGCATGTTCTGCAGCTATAAGCATACTTTCTGACCAATATTCATCCAATGTGCCAATATTAATCACTAAAGCGCCTACTAAATTGACCATGTCTTTGACTTCACTATGTGCATGGGCCATGATGGGTGAAGCTCCTGCCGCCAATAGTGCATTGGCGGTATTGTTCATTACTACATAATTGGTAATGCTTTGGACAAGGGGGGATTGGTTTCTTAGTTTTTTTAATAATTCACTGATCTGCTCCATAAATTTAGCTTTAAAGTATTTCTTTTTGGAGCTTTAGGGATGTAGAAAAAGTATACAGGTGCGCAGTCCGCGCATTTGGTTTAACTTTTTCCTTCGCCGGTATGACCCGTATCAGGTTCAAAGGGTTTGATCTCAGCCTTAAAGGCACCCCTAAAGTCTTCACATGTATTCTAACGCCAAATAAAACAAAAAAGGTTTATGTTACCCAAACCATGAACTATTCATTTTAAACTTTTTAAAAAAATCACAATTTGATTTTCCCTTTGGCTACTTGTCGGGCCAGTATAAGGGCGTTGTAAGCATTTACGATCTTGCCTGATTTTGATATTTCTCCCAATGCAAAAGTGCGGGAAGGATTATTCATCAACCTGAGCCTTACAGGGATATCCAAACCAGATTCCATAATTATTTTTTTGACCTGAGCTGCAGTCAAGTTGGGATTGTAAGACCAAATCAATGCCGCTACTCCTGCCACTGCTGGTGCGGCCATCGAGGTTCCGCTTTGAAAATCATAGTCAGATTCCGGCATGGTGGAAAAAATTCCCACCCCTGGAGCAAATACATCAACATTTTTTGCCCCAAAATTGGAGAATGAGGCCACCATATCGGGGCCATATTCCATACTTATCGCTCCCACGGTGATTACATTGTCTACAAATTCTCTTCCGTTTTGGAATTTATGGTCATTGGGGAAGTTGTGGTTTTCCGGATTATCCAGGTCCATTCCGTCATTTCCTGCAGCATGAACGATCAGCACATTTTTCGATGCGGCATATTCCAGGGCCTCATAAACCCATTCTGCATTTGGGGAAAAAGATTTGCCAAAACTCGCATTTATGATTTTTGCGCCGTTGTCTACTGCATACCTGATCCCTAAAGCTATATCCTTGTCGTATTCATCACCATCCGGTACGGCCCTGATGCTCATGATGGATACATTATTGGCTACACCCCTTATCCCTATTTCATTGTTTCTATCTGCAGCAATAATACCAGCTACATGGGTACCGTGGCTTTCTTCCACGTCCATGATATTCGGATTTCCATTGCCATAAGGAAAGTCTTTGAGGTCATAGGGATTGTCTCCTACTGGTTTTCTTCCATCAAACTCAAGGTTCAAATGGTATTTTGCTTTGGTTCCATAATGTTTTTCGGCTTCTTCCAAATCTTCCATTATGGCCTCCAAACTTCCAGACATGGATAAAACGCTTCTCAAAAATCCCAAAATCTCCTGAATGTCTTCATCATCGGATTTAAGTTTATAAATATCCTCTGCTTCATATGCTTGTTTTCCCAATAAGTGCTTGGCGGTAAGGTCTGCCATAGATATAGTGGATTTGAGTTCCTGAATTTGTGCGAGGTAGGTTAAGCTTTCTTGTGCATCCTCCTCGAATTTAATTCTTGCCATCACCTGTAAATATTCATCTCCCAGCCCCAAACTCAAAATTCTGGTATATTCAAGTCTTTCATGGTAAGAATCACCCAGGAAATTATATCCATGAACATCATCCACAAAGCCATTGCCGTCATCGTCTTTTCCATTAGCAGCAATTTCTTTTGGGTTGACCCAAAGTACAGGAGCCAGGTCCTCATGCTCTAAGTCAATCCCTGCATCCAAAACTGCAACGGTGACTGGTTTGCCTTTCTTTTTTCTGATCAGTTCATTATAGGCCCTCTCCACGCTCATGCCTGGAATGGTATCTTTTAGAAGGTCAAGGTGCTGCCAGTTAAATCTTTCGTAATCAGTGATTTCTCCTTTTTTCACCAACAGTTCATTTGGAGCCTTTAGTGTTTTTGAAGTAGGGCTAATTGAACTGCATGATAGGGATATCAATAAAATAGGGAGCATAGCTCCCACAAGGGATTTCTTTTGGGTAAACATGTTGGATGATTATAATTAAATGCCTTCAAACAAGGAAAAGCTTTCCATGTATTCAGGAACTATGGTATTCCACTGCAATATTTCGGTCAATTTTTGTGAAAGGGTTTCAGAAGCTTCTTTTTCCCCATGAATAAGGAA
Source organism: Cecembia rubra (assembly GCF_003014575.1). Taxonomy (GTDB): domain Bacteria; phylum Bacteroidota; class Bacteroidia; order Cytophagales; family Cyclobacteriaceae; genus Cecembia_A; species Cecembia_A rubra. The sequence goes on along the minus strand of NZ_PYGF01000004.1, from coordinate 209,711 downwards.
TGTCATTTTCGGTTTACTAGCAAACCCTTCTGCCCATTCCATCAATTCCTCTTGGTCCGCATGAGCGGAAAGGCCTTCAATATAGTATATTTTGGATTTCACAGGAACCTCTACCCCATACATCCTTGATGTGGATTCGCCTTCAAGGAGCCTTCTGCCTCTGGTGCCTTCCGCCTGATATCCTACAAAAATGATGCTATCTTGCTCTCGGGGCAGTCTGTTGTATAAATGATGCAAGATTCTACCACCAGTGGCCATCCCGCTTGCCGATATGATAATTGCGTCTCCTCTGATCGCATTGAGTGACATGGAGGCTTCTTGGGTTTGATAATAATGGAGGTTTTTATGAAGGAAAGGGTTGGCCCCCTCCTCTTCCAAAAGGGGACCAAGTCTATGGTATTCAGTGTATTTCTTGTATAATTTGGTCACATCAATGGCCATGGGACTATCCACGAATATGGGGATATCAGGTATGTTGCCCTTTTGTTGGAGGTAATGCAGGTAATAAAGGATCATTTGTGTCCTGCCAACAGCAAAAGCAGGAATAATGGCCACTCCTCCATTTCGGTAAGTTTCTCTGATGGCTCTTGCCAATTCATCCACAGGCTTTTGTTCTTTCTGGCTTCGGTTTCCATAGGTAGATTCCATAAACAGGACATCTGCAAAAGGTATTCTTGCAGGTGCATGAAAGATGGGATCATGATATCTTCCCAAATCTCCTGAGAACACCAATTTTTTTTCTTGATAATCTCCTTTGACTTTTATTTTCACAATTGCTGCTCCAAGGATATGTCCAGCATTGAAAAAAGTGATGTTCACTTTTTCATTGAGCTGAATTTCTTCATTCATATCCACTGGTTTCAAAAATGGGAAAACCTTCTCCACATCTTCAATAGTATAAAGTGGCATGGGTTTCTCATGGCTGGAATAACCTTTCCTTTGGGCATAAGCTGCTTCTTCTTCTTGGAGTTTGCCAGCATCTAAAAGCAGAATACGGACCAATTCATCCGTTGCATAAGTGCAATATATAGGCCCTGAAAATCCTTCTTTGACCAATTTGGGCAAGTAACCACTATGATCAATATGTGCATGGGTTAAGATGACCAGGTCTATTGATTTTGGATCAATGGGAAATGATTCCCAGTTGCGAAGCCGGAATTCTTTCAATCCTTGAAAGAGGCCGCAGTCCACGAGGATTTTTTGATGGTCCAGTTCCAATAAGTATCTGGATCCTGTTACAGTTTTGGCCCCGCCTAAAAATTTCACTTTTACCTGCATGGATAAATTGGGTTGATTCTTGATTTAAATGTACAAGTTTTTGCGGTTTTTAGTTTTTCATTTCCGTTAAAGGTTATTAAATCTTCGAAGCAATCCAATTTCCTTCTTAAATCCTAATTCTTAATTCCATCCCTTTAACCCTAAATGGGATCAGATTATTTATTTTAAATTCAACCTGACTGAATAAATTGTTGACATTTACTCTTTGTTGCTTTTTTTGTCCTTTTTGAGGTTTGGTTTAAAACCATGAGGACTTGATAATAATTAACCCAAAAAAGTTAGAATTTATGAGCCCAGCCCTTTCAACGGACCAGTCACCCAAATGATCCAGCTGGTTCATTTCTTATGGTTCCTTCCTTCATAAGGCCAATGCCGGCCCGGACAAATTCCTAGTTTTGCCTTGGCTCTTATTCATATACCCAGCCTGTTTCTTGGCCCCTCATTCAAAAGATTTTCAAGGACTTTTTTTTAAACCCCGTCCGGTCCCTGTCTTGTTTATAGATACACGTTATCAGTTTTATTCGGTTCTTTTATAAATTTCATTATTCATATCAAGCAGGTCCCATCACATAATTTATAAAACGTCTTTGAATTCGGGTTAAAATCAATTCACCAACCGAAATGAAAAAAAGCCACCCAAAGTACTGGGTGGCTTCTTGGTGTTGGTTTAGTTTATTTGATGTTTATTTCAACATAAAGGTTCCTTCAAATTTTGTTTTGGAAACACTGTCAGCCTTACTGAGTTTTTTACCATTACTGCAATTCAGACATAGCAATCCATCTTCATTGAAGACCCAGTAATTTCTTGTGCTCACATCACGGGTTTTATAACCGGCTTTGTTGATGGTATTTCGGATAATGGGAAGTATGGATTTATCCATTACAAATGGTTTGTCAAAAGGAACTTCTAAAGTCAGTTTTAGGCTTTGTCCCCTGAATTTTTCCAATTTGCTAAGATCCAGACTTCTTTCAAAGGTGATGATTGAGTCTGAGACTACATATCCATATTGGATATTACTGGCATTTTTTAGTGCATCTTCATATCCTTTACCTTTCGATTTGAAGTCCTTTACAAGGACTACTTCTTTTCCGTCAATTCCATTGATTTCCAGGTTGACCAAGTCAAATATTCCTTCATCCTTTTGAGTGGCTTGTGATTTCAACACCATTACACCTTCATTTAACTGGATATTGACTTCCTCTGTATGGACTGCTTCGGTTTTAAATTGGGATACTACTTTTGGAATCTGAAATCCAGCTACCCCTATGCTTAAGAGCCATACTCCCAGTGCGATCAAACCAAATCTACCATCAATAATGCTTTTCTTTACAATTACACTGATGCCAAGTAGAAGTATAATCAGGCCTGGAATCAATATTGAGAAGCCTACGGCGATGGCCAACCATACCGGTAAAATATCACTGATCCATTCTGCAGGTATATTGTCCAGGACAATCATGCTGTCTTCAACCGGAACTAATTGGAAATATACCCCAAGTAAAACTATAGGCGTGATTATAATGGCAATTCCAATAAAGGATATGATCAGTCCGAAGAATACCCTGACCACTGCCAGTAAAAATTTTCCCAAAGGGCCCAATGCTTCACCAAGTTTATTGATCACTTTTCCAAGGAACCTAAATGGGGCCATCAATAATTTTTTGGTCTGGCTCTCCTGTACCGGAGGAATTGGATTCAGGTTTTCCTTGATGGTATTTTCAATGTTGTCCAAAGTAATGGCTCCTCCCTTCATTTCAATCCTTTCTGTAATGGATTTTGCCTGCGGAGTTATGATCCAAAGGATCAGATAGATTACAAAACCTGCTCCTCCTGCAAAGATCAAAGCAATAAAAAGCAACCTGATCCATAGAACTTCAATATTAAAGTAGGCTGCCAATCCACTGGCGACTCCCCCCAAAGTCCTGTCATCAGGATTACGGTAGAGTTTTTTGATATGCTTGTCTTCAGGTTCTTCGAAGGAAACAGGTAATATAACCCAGAGTACCACATAGGCAATCAATGCCCAAATCCCCAAAGAAAGAGAGAAATTAAAATTCCAGGGAAGAAAGTCCCAAGCAGGTTTCCCAAAATTCAGTTTGCCGCTGAAAAGCAAAAGCAAAGCTACCAATCTGGTCCAGAGAGGATCTATGGAAAGGTAATGAGCCAAGCCGGCACATACACCGCCCAGGATTTTTCTGTTTTCAAGCCGGGTCAGCTTTTTATACCCTTTGATTTCCTGTCCTGGAGGAGTAATGTATTTGTAAAAATCATTATCCTGCTCTTTCTTTTCTTCGGCTTTTTCCTCAATCACGACTTCTTCCGCTTTGAAGTCAGCGATAGTTCCCATTTTTTCAATTAATCTGGAAACATTTTCTGCGGTGATAACCTGCTTGTTGTTCTTTAAATTACTCAGGAAGATTTCAGCAATCCGGTTTTCTATATCAGAAATGATCTCCTGATTGTCCGGATAATGGGAAAAATGCCTGTTGATAGCCTCAAGGTATTTCTTGAGTGTCGCATAGCCATCCTCCTCTATGTGAAAAAGGATGCCGCTGATATTGATGCTTATTGTCTTTTTCATTTCTTTATTGCTTTGAGGTGATTTGTTGGGTTGCCTGAACCAGAGATTCCCAGGTTTCATTTAGGGTTTCAAGAAATTTTTTTCCTTCTTCTGTGATGGAGTAGTACTTTCTTGGAGGCCCAGATTCAGATTCTACCCAGCGATAGGATACCAGAGAGGCGTTTTTAAGTCTTTGAAGCAAAGGGTAGAGTGTTCCTTCTACCACAATCATCTTTGCTTCGGTCAATTCTTCTATCATGTCAGAGGCATAAACCTCTCCTCTGGCTATGATATGCAAAATGCAGAATTCCAATAGGCCCTTCCGCATTTGTATTTGGGTGTTTGAAGCATTCATATCTTTGTGTTTTTTTTCTATTCAATCAGGACTTTTAGCTACATACCGTCCCCCTGTTCCAGAAATAAAGAAAAACCGTACCAAACATATTAGTGCTACCTTGTATAACAAGTTAACTTGGTATAAAAAGGTACCAAATAAGAAACAATGGGTAAGAAAAACCTTTAAATTCTTAAAATTTGGCCCATTTAAATATTTTTTGTTCCAAGGGATTTTTTTTGCAATAACCTTTTAAAAGGGAAATGGAAAAATATCCATGTGGCTGTAGTGGACAGATAAGTGTCCGCAGCTGTACAGTTGTACGTCCTCTTGGAGCCCTGATTTTTTTTGAATTTCGTCACTATTTGATAATTTATTTTTACTTTGCATTGGTGAAATCCGCATAGTACATGTTTATTTTCAGGCTTTTTTTGCTTCTGTTATTTTTTTCTCTAAGTAGCCTGCTTAGTGCGCAGACAATTGCACCTAAGTATTCCAATGAATTTTTGAATATAGGCATTGGAGCGAGGGCTTTGGCTATGGGCGGGGCCCAAGTTTCTTCCGTTAGGGATGTGACAGCGGCATATTGGAATCCAGCTGGATTGATAGGGGTGAAGCACCAACATGAATTTTCTCTGATGCATGCAGAGTATTTTGCGGGGATAGCTAAGTTTGATTATTTGGGATATACTACCTCTATAGATGTAGATAATCAGGTAGCTGTTTCCCTGATTCGCTTTGGGGTGGATGATATTCCGGATACCCGATTTCTTTATGATGCTAATGGAGCGCTCAATTACAATAATATACAATTTTTCAACGCTGCAGATTATGCCTTAATACTATCCTATGCAAGGGATATCAGTGATGAATTCAAAATCGGAGGAAATGCAAAAATCATTCACCGTAATGTGGGCAGGTTTGCCCAAGCCTGGGGATTTGGTCTTGATTTGGGAGGTATTTATCTGAAAGACCAGTGGAGGTTTGGATTAATGCTTCGGGATGTGACCAGTACTTTTAATGCCTGGTTTCACAATGCAGAAATGGTCCGTGATATCTATGCCCAGACCAATAATGTCATTCCTGTAAATTCAATTGAGCTGACTTTGCCAAGAGCCATTTTTTCAGTGACAAGGGATTTTCAATTTGGTGAGAATATAAACCTTCAAGGAGTATTGGACCTGGATTTCACCTTTGATGGTAAGCGGAATACAGTGATCAGGACGAATATTGTAAGTTTTGATCCCCGCCTAGGTCTGGAAGCTGGGTATAGAAATTTGGTTTTTTTGAGAGCGGGAGGAAGTCATGTACAGAGGGTTAAAGATTTTGATGGTAGCTATTTCACTGCCTGGAAACCAAGTTTTGGGCTTGGGGTATTTTTGAATGAAAAGTTGCATATTGACTATGCATTGACAGATATTGGAGGTATTTCCCAAACTCCTTATTCCCATGTCATCAGTGTAAAAGTCAGTATAAAGCCATATGATAGCAAATTCAGGATCAACAAAGGATGGGAAGATTGAGATGAATTGTAGGTACATAATCATATTAATGAGTTTGGTTTTGTTTGGATCAGTTCAGGCCCAAAACACCTGGATAGATTACAATCTGACCTATTACAAAATCCCAACGGTTGAAAATGGGATACATAGGATTTCTTTTGCCACACTGGCTGCTGCGGGAATCAATCCCAATAGCCTTGACCCCCGCAATTTGAGGATGTACCATAGGGGTGAAGAAGTCTCTATTTTTATACAAGGTGAAGAGGACGGCAGGTTTGATGTGAATGATTTTATTGATTTTTATGGAAAGCGGAATGACGCTACCCTAGATCAGAAATTGTTCAGAAATCCGGATCTGATTGGTAATATCATGCACAATCATCACATTGATACTACTGCATTCTTTTTGACAATTACTCCTGGGATACCTGGGAAAAGAATGGTTAGCAGGTCGCTGCCACAAGGGACCCCACCTGTATTGGAAGTTTACCAAACGGAAAGAATGACAGTTTATTCGGACCAATATAATTTGGGAAGGGTGTATTTTCCAGGTGTGAGATTGGCAGAATACGAAGAAGGACAAGGATGGATGAGTGCCCCGGTCACCAAAAGTAGTCCCAGAAATATTTCATTTACAGGATTGGGCCAAATCCCACAGTCCGGGACAGCTAAATTGGAGATTGGTTTGGTGGGCCGTTCTGAAAATCCACATTTAACCACAGTATCGGCAGGGCCAACTTTAGGCTCTGTACGGGAGGTGGCCAGATATTCTTACACTGACTTCAATGTCCTCAATCAAACTATTGAGTTAAATGCAACAGATATCAGTCCTGATGGAAATGTTACTGTTCGGGTGAGTTCAATTGGACCTGAATCGGTGGATAATATTTCCATTGCTTATGTTAGGATTACTTATCCCCGGAGACCACAAAATGGGGATGTAAATAGGGAGACAATCATCCTTGGACCAGGAGAGGCAGTTTACCAAGTGGACAATATGCTATCTAATTATGTGGCATATGATATTTCTGATTCCAATAACCCAATAAGGGTCCAAGTGGAGAAAACGGGAAACAGAATCCGATTCAGTGCAGGAAATCCCAATGCCCCTTCCAAAGTATGGCTGGAAAACAGACTTTCCATAAAAGAGGTGGGAAGCATGGAAAGACTTCGCTTTAGGAACCTACTCAGTCAGCCTGCAGATTACATCATTGTTTCCCACAGAAATTTGAGAAGACAATCTTCAGTCCATCCTGACCCGGTCAGGGCTTACGCTCAATACAGGGCATCCCGTGACGGAGGATCTTATGATACCTTGACAGTGAATATTGGGGAATTGTATGACCAGTTTTCATTTGGCGAAAAGACTCCCTTGGCTGTTTTTGAATTTTTGAAGGCGTATTATCCCAGGCATAGGCCTGAATACCTTTTGCTAATCGGCAGATCAATGGGGATGCTGAGTACTGTCCGGCAGGGAGGGATAACACATTTTTACAGAAACAGACCTGATTTATTCACATTTCAGGACTTGATTCCTCCAGCTGGTTATCCTTATGCTGATAATAATTATGCCATTGGTTTAGATCCTGCCAATCCATTGGTACCGGCTTTGGCGATTGGTAGAATTCCTGCCAGGACGCCTCAGGATGTAACCAACTATTTGGAAAAAGCCAAGGAAAAAGATGCCTTGGGGGCTACTGAAGATTGGCAAAAGGAACTTGTGCATTTGAGCGGTGGGATTTCAGCCTTCGAACTCACCCGCTTTTTTAATTTCCTGAATGGGTTTAAATCTATAGCCGAAGGGCCATTCCTTGGGGGGAATGTTAAAACCTACAGGAAAAGGTCCAATTCTACAGTTGAGCTGATTGATATTTCTTCTGATGTTAATAAAGGTGTAAGTATGATTACCTTTTTTGGTCATGCTGGGCCGACTGTTATCGATATTGAAATTGGGTTGGCTTCCGATCCGACCATGGGCTACAACAATAGAGGTAAATATCCAATGATCCTTATGAACGGCTGTGATGCGGGCAATTCCTATGGTAATGTGACAACTTTTGGGGAGGATTGGATTGTCACACCTTCAAAAGGTGCAGCTAATTTTTTAGCACATGCCAATATTGGCGTAGATATTTATTTGAGAAGGTACTCTGAGTCAATCTACACCATGGCATTTGCTGATTCCAGCATGATATACCGATCAGTAGGTCAGGTAAGAAGGGAGGCTGAGAAACTGTTTTATCTCAGGTATGGTACTTCAGTAGTCAACCGCTCCCATGCAGAGCAATTGGTGCTTTTGGGAGACCCCGCCATGAGGATTTTTCCGGCAGACAAAGCTGATTATGCCATCAGAGCAGAAGATGTGGAATTGACCGGGGTGGATGGAGATGACCTTAATGCTAATGCAGAAAGGTTGAAACTGGTATTCTACCTTCAAAATCTAGGAAGGGTGGATTTGGATTCTGTGGAGATAAAAGTCAGCAGGAGATTACCTGACGGAACTACAGTGGACTATCCCAATGACCGCATAGCCCCGGTATTCCGAAGGGATACCATTGAGTTTATTGTGCCAAACACAGGCGTAAATGCTTTCGGAGATAATAATTTTACCATTACTATAAACCCTAGCCGCAGTATTCCTGAAATGACCTTTATAAATAATTCGGTGACGGTCAATAAATTTATACCTCGGAGTGGTACTTTGAATGTTCTTCCTTACAATTTTGCCATCGTGAATGAAGGGAATGTTAAATTGACAACTCAGGTTCAAGGTAAACTGTTGGAGCCTAGGAACCTGGTTTTTCAATTGGATACAGATCCCAATTTTTCATCTGCCAGGAGAAGAGAGGTGAGGTTGACTACTGCCAATATTGCCAGTTGGGAGGTAGATATTTTTCAAAACGTTACCCAAGCTGATTCAGTCACATTTTATTGGAGAACCAGGTTTTTGGAGCCCAAGGAAGGAGAAAGCGAAGATTGGACAGTGAGTAGTTTCAGTTATATCCAGAATGGACCAGAAGGATGGACCCAGAGGGTTTTGCCCCAAATGTCCACTAACTTACTCAATAATCTTGAAATAGACTTCAACCGTAGAGAGTGGAAGTTCAAAGACACACAGGTCGATTTTGAAGTATTTACATTTGGCAACCGGATAGATAGTTTATCATCCAGAAATGTCCAGTTTATCCTAGAAGGTGTGCCACAGATTATTGACAGCTTTGTAGATGGGAGTGCTAGGGTTTGTCCTGATGGATCTTTGGGCTTGGTGGCATTTGATCAAAGGTCCCTTACTCCATATTTGGCCATTCCTGTTCCTGGATTTGATATATTGGACGGCAGGAGTTGTGGCAAAGTCCCCCAGATTATCCAAAACATCAGAAATGCATGGATTGAGAGACCTGGATTTGGTGTTGAGGATTATGTCAATGGGGTTAAGGATGGGGATTATGTTGTGATCTTTTCTATTGGTGCGGTCAACTTTCAGCAGTGGTCAGATGTGACTATTCAAAAATTAAAGGAGCTTGGCGCCAATGAGGCAGTCTTGCGAAATCTAAAAAATGGTGACCCCTATATCCTGTTCGGAAGGAAAGGAATGAGACCAGGGGAATCGATCGAGATCGTGGCAGATGAGAACCTTGATCCTGAGGCCAATGAGCAGATAATTACATTTGAAACTACCCTCAATGGATATTTTACTTCAGCAAGCATCCTCACTCCTAGAATAGGACCGGCTTCTGAGTGGAAAGTATTTTTCAATGAAGTCAGAAAGAGGGACTGGATCAATGAGGAATTGACCCACTTTGATGTATATGGTGTTACACCATCAGGGGATGAACAGGAGATTTTTTCTTCTGTTCAGGAAGCACAGCTAGACCTTAGTAATATCAATCCCAATGCTTATCCCTTTTTGAGATTAAGGTATGCTATGGAGGATGAAGAGGCTTCTGCTGCAGCACAATTGGCGAAATGGCAGGTAAACTACACTGGAGTTCCTGAAGGTGTTTTGATATTTAAGGGCAAGGAAGAAAACGTCCGACTGCAAGAAGGGGAAGAGCATGTCCTTAACTTTGAGTTTGTCAATATTTCAAAATTTGACTTCCTTGATTCACTGGTAGTGGAATGGACAATTACCAACAATGCTCAAAGAAAAAGCCGCAAATTCAGTAAGAAAATTCCCGCCGTGAAAGCTGGGGAAAGTCAGGAGTTTCCGATATTGTTTAATTCCATTGGTTGGGGAGGAACCAATATTGTGGAGGTTTTTGCCAATCCTAGGATCATCATGGAGCAAACTTTCCGCAACAACCTGATTGGCCTCGATGATTACTATTTGGTCAATCCGGACAATACCACTTCTATTTTGGATGTGCACTTTGATGGGGTTTATATCATGGATGGAGATATTGTGTCCCCCACAGTGATGATAACTTCCCTTCTTAGAAATGAAAAGTCCCTGATATTTAAAAAAGACACTTTGGGAATGGAATTGTTTCTGCGCAAACAGTGTGATGGTTGTCAATTTGAAAAGGTGAATTTTTCAAGTCCAAAAGTTAATTGGTCTGAAGCTACTGAAAACAGTAGTTTTAAAGTCGAGTTGAGACCAGGGCCCTTAGAGGATGGTATGTATACTTTCAGGGTAGTAACAGAGGATTTAGGTATAGATAAGCCCTATGAGATCAACTTTGAAGTGATCAATGAGGCCAGTATCACTAATTTCTACCCATATCCTAATCCATTCAGCTCCTCAGTTAGGTTTGTATTTACTGTCACTGGAACAGAGGTACCTGATCAGATCAAGATCCAGATCATGACAGTCACAGGAAGGGTGGTCAGAGAAATCTTACAGGATGAGTTGGGTCCGCTGCGGATAGGTAACAATATTACCGAGTATGCATGGGATGGCAGGGATGAATTTGGAGATCAATTAGCCAACGGGGTGTATATCTACAGGGTCTTGGTAAGAAAAAATGGGACTTTTGTGGAACCTCGTGCAACAGCAGGAGATAAGGCCTTTAAGCAAGGTTATGGAAAAATGTACTTGCTCAGGTAAAAAAATAACCCGCCATTTGGCGGGTTATTGTAGGATCCGATTTTAAATTAGTTTTCAGATACTTCGGAGGAATCTTCTTGGATTTCCTCTTCCAATACTGGAACTTCTTCAGCTGGAGTTTCCTCAACAGCTGTTTCTACTTCTTCAGTAGTCACTTCTTCAGTGGATTTGGTGCCACAGGAAGCCATGATGGCAGCTGCAGCGATTGCTAGCGCGAAAATGCTTTTTTTCATTTTGTTAGATTGTTTAATGTCACTCGGACAGGATAAATATCCATAAAATCCATGCCAATTTTAAGTATTTGCAACAAAGTGTCTAAAATATTAGAAAAAAATTACCCAGATCAATAAAACGTTGATGATTTGAAAATCTTAAGTTGACGGATTTTGATTTTCTTTGTTGAAAAATTTCCAGATTCCCCAAAGACTAACAGAAAAGAAAGCAATGAAAATCCAGCCTTTTCCATGAATCCCCTCTGATTGTATGGCCTGATATATGTCTGAAACCAATGTGCCGGAATAAAAAACCAGGGTAGTTCTCGGCAACATTCCAATAGTGCCAAAAAGGATCAGTTTTTTCCATCCTGACTTAAGGATAGAAAAAAGGAGGTTGGAAAGTGCGAATGGAATAACCGGGCTTAACCTTACAAAAAAAATCAGTTCCCCAATTCTTCCTTTTTTTTGGTCTAATAACATTTTTGCTTTTGGATATCTTTCCAACAGCAGTTCTCCGGAATTTTTACTTAGGTTTTTACCCCAGGCATAAGCAATCAAGGTAGCAATGGTATAAGCCAATACCAATCCAATAAATGCTTTCCAACCTAATAGAAATCCAGCCATTGCCGCCAGCATGGTAGTTGGCATCAAAGCAAATCCCATCAGTGCAGCCCCGATAAGTATAGTAGTTATTCCAGTAAATGGATCCGAAAAATTCAATTCCATTAGGAATTTGCTGTTGGCCAAAGCCATTGGAACCAAGAGGAGGGTACCGATTGAGGGCATAAAACTTACCCAAAGGATAGCGAAGGCCATAAAGGGATTTATCCTACTTGCTTCTTTGAATTCCTTGATAAAACCTCGCTTTTTTTCCATCTTTGAGCTCCTTAAGTGCAAAGGAAACAAATAAACAGAATTGAACCCATAAAATTTACAATATGAAATTCGGAACCAAAGCCATCCATGCAGGTGTAGAGCCAGATCCTTCTACTGGTGCCATTATGACACCAATTTTTCAGACATCTACCTATGTGCAGAGATCTCCAGGTGACCATAAAGGGTATGAATATTCTAGGACACACAATCCTACAAGAACTGCCCTACAAAACAATTTGGCAGCTTTGGAGAATGGGAAACATGGGCTTTGTTTTTCTTCCGGATTAGGAGCAATTGATGCCATCATCAAACTTCTGAATCCCGGTGACGAAGTAATCAGCACCAATGACCTATACGGCGGTTCTTACAGAATTTTCACCAAAGTTTTTGAGCGGTATGGCATTAAATTCCATTTCATTTCCATGGAGCAGCCTTCAGAAATCGAAAAATATATCAATGAAAATACAAAATTGATCTGGGCAGAAACACCAACCAACCCTATGATGAATATCATTGATATTGAGGAGATCGGAAATGTGGCAAAGAAGCATGGGATTATATTTGCTGTGGACAATACCTTTGCTACTCCATTTTTACAAAACCCACTCGATCTCGGGGCCGATATTGTTATGCATTCTGTGACCAAATACCTTGGAGGGCACTCTGATGTGGTTATGGGTGCAATTGTAGTCAATGATGATGAATTGGCTTCAAAATTGGCCTTTATACAAAATGCCTGCGGTGCTACACCTGGACCACAAGATTGTTTTTTGGTGTTGCGTGGAATCAAGACACTACATATCAGAATGGAAAGGCACTGTCAAAACGGCAGGGAAATCGCTCATTTCCTAAAATCCCACCAGAAAGTTGATAAAGTTTATTGGCCAGGATTTGAAAACCATCCTAACCATGAAGTGGCTAAAAAGCAGATGAGGGATTTTGGAGGGATGATTTCCTTTTCCATCAAAGGCAATAAAATCGAAGATGCCAAAACCGTATTGGAGAACTTGCATTATTTTTCTTTGGCGGAATCTTTGGGAGGGGTAGAGTCCCTTTGCGGTCATCCTGCCACCATGACCCATGCCAGCATACCCAAAGAAGAAAGAGAAAAAGTAGGTCTTTTAGATTCACTTATACGTCTAAGTGTTGGCATTGAAGATGTGGAGGATCTGAAGTCAGATCTTGAGGCAGCTTTAGCTAAGGTTTAATTGAAATGTCCGAAAATATTTCAGTGAAAAGTACTGGATACGTTGTCGATGTCCTTATACCGGCCTTTAACGAAGAAAGATCCATCGGCAAAGTAATCAGAGATATTCCTGCATTTGTCAGAAATGTGGTGGTGGTCAATAACAATTCCACAGACCATACTGCCTCGGTGGCAGCGAAAGAAGGAGCGATTGTGTTGAACGAATCCCAGATGGGCTATGGAAAAGCATGCCTTACAGGTTTGGCTTATTTGTCCTCTCTGGAAAGGCCCCCAGATATTCTTGTGTTTTTGGATGGGGATTATAGTGATTACCCGGAGCAATTAACGGACTTAATCCAGCCTGTCATCGCGAATGATTATGATATGGTCATAGGTTCCCGGGCCAAAGGCAGCCGACAGCGTGGTTCCATGACCCTGCCACAAGTGTTTGGCAATTGGCTGGCCACAAGCTTGATGAAGTGGATCTATAGGACGGATTATTCCGATCTGGGTCCATTTAGAGCGATTAAGTGGGAGAAGTTGATGGCTTTGGGTATGGTAGATCAAAATTATGGCTGGACCATAGAGATGCAGATCAAAGCAGCGAAGTCAGGATTGAAAAGTACAGAAGTACCGGTGGATTATAGAAAACGGATAGGGGTATCCAAGGTGAGTGGAACGGTCAAAGGAGTCTTTGGAGCGGGGTATAAAATCCTTTGGACGATATGGAAGTATAGGTAAATACGAGTTTGAGAGTCTTTCAAAATTGATGATTTTTTTTGTATTTTCGGATATTCGTAATTTTTTATGCAAATGAAAGGATTGTTTAGCTTCTTTATTATTTCATGCTTAGTTTTTTGCTCCTCCTGCAAAAATGTCCAAACTGGCTTGGAAAATGGTTCTAAGGAAGAGGCTAGTGCTTTGGAAGAAGGAAACCCGGAAATAATAATGATCCTGTTTTTTATCAATGACAGAGACTCGGTTGGGATTGTAGAAACCTTTTCAAATTACGGAATCTATAAAGGAAGTGGGGAAATTGCCCAAAAAGCTTTAGAAGGTGATCTTAAAATATCTTTTTTGGATATTGATAAGGGGATTTGCCAGGAGAAAGTTGTGTTTAATCCATTATTAAAAAAGGTAGAGTATGCGAGCGATGATGGCTCGGGACGAATAATTGCTGAGGCTGTAGTTTTAGAAGAAGCTACTTTTTTAATCCGGTTACAGTGGAAGGACTGTTTCCATCAAATCAAAGTTGAAAGATTTGATGATGAAGAATGGAAACCGTTAAAAATGTTGAACTTCACCAAGCCATTAAACCCATGAATTTTATTGTTATAAAAGCCTTCCTATGCATAATTTTCATAACTTTTTGTTCAAAAGCAATTGCCCAAAATTTCCCGGTCGAAATCATTCGTTACAATGATTCACCTGATAAAATGGTCAACCTTGTTTTGATGGGGGATGGTTATACAAAAGATCAGCAGGATAAATTCATTAATGATGTTAACACGAATATACAGGGTATGATGCTTCAAGAACCCTGGAAAACCTATGCAGATAGGATTAATGTTTATGCCATCAAAGTAGTTTCAAATGTTGCGGGAGCTGCAAACCGGCCAACAGAGCCCATTGACAACTATTTTGGGAGCTCATTCAATACCGCTGACATTGACAGATTGTTATATCCCACTAGAATAAATAAGGTAATTGGTGTTCTAAATAGCAATACACCATTTTTTGATATAGGAGTAATCATGGTAAATGATAACCGATATGGTGGTGGTGGGGGGTTATTTGCCACTTTTTCAACACATCCCGATGCTATGGATATAATGATCCATGAACTTGGACATACATTTACGAGTCTGGCAGATGAATATTGGGCAGGAATTCAGTTTGCACGAGAATTGGCCAATATGACTCAAAATAGAGATCCCGAATCAATTAGATGGAAAAACTTCCTAGGTCAAAGTCAAGTAAGTATTTTCCCCCATGCAGAGTCACCAACTTGGTTTAGGCCACATCAAAATTGTAAAATGAGATTTCTTTTAAGTGATTTCTGCGCTGTTTGTATGAATGAAATTAACACCAAGATCGAGACCTTGACTATTCCTGCCCCAATGCAGCGGCCAATAGCTTTTTTTGGGGCCGAGCAATTGGAAATTTTTGAAGGACATGAGGTTCAATTTTTAGATCTTAGCAGCCAATCCCCAAATGCTTGGTTATGGACTTTTGAGGGGGGAGTGCCTGAAAATAGCGAAACTCAAAATCCCAGTGTTACTTATAACCATGAGGGTTTTTGGAGAGTTAGCCTAAGTAGCAGTAATTCACTTGGTACTTCAAACATCAGCAGGGATCAGTATATAATCGTGAAAAAAGATACAGAACCACCTTTGCTCAGGGTAAAAAATCAGACAATTGATCTTGATGAATTTGGAAAGGCACAGATAACTGTTAATCAGATAGATGATGGAACAACAGATAATGTAGGTATTCGGGAGTTGATTTTATCACAAACTGAATTTGATTGTAGCAATGTTGGTGAGAATCAGGTAACTTTTAAAGCAATCGATGTAAATGGCAATGAATCCTCTGCTCTTGTCAATGTTATTGTAAGAGATAGAATTGCTCCTGTCGCTAAATCGAAGGATTTTACCCTTATCTTAGATGAAGAAGGTAATGGGACAATTCTTCCTGAAGATTTAGACGATGGCTCCTTCGATAATTGTGGAATTGTGAGCTTAAGTGTATCAAAGTCCACATTTGGAAGGGAAGACAGTGGTGATATCCAGGTCAGGCTTATAGTCAAGGATGAAAGTGGAAATGAAAGCACAGCAACCTCAACTGTAAGAGTTGAGTTTGTTTTGTTTGCCCCAAAAGAACAAAAAGAAAAGGTTGTTATTTACCCTAACCCTAGCCAAGGATTTATTCAAATAGCATACCCGAAAATTGTTGATCCAACTTTAAGACAAATTGAAATATTGGATTCTAAAGGGACGGTTTTACTTAACTTGGGAAAATTCGATGTAATTGGCAATGTAATACCTGTGGATGTAAGCGGATTTTCCAATGGGATTTTTTTTGTTAGACTGACTGCTGAGAATGGGGTTCAAAATCTTAAGTTTAGTGTCAAAAAATAAGACATCAAATCAAAATTTATCAAATTCTCATATCAAAGGTTCTTCCTTTTTGGGCTCTTGATTATAACCATGCATTTATGAAAAATTTACTTCCGATCACTTATGTTGTTTTACTTCTAATGGCCTGTGGAACTGAAAAAAGAAGCGAAATTGATTTCACAGAATGGGGCAATTATTGGTTTCAGGGAAAAGCAGAAATCAGCAGTTTTGATTTGGTTCAATATCGGTATGGGGAAGCTAGAGAAGGGGAAGGGGTATTGATTTTTGTGACTGAAGATTTCTCCAGAAAGAAACATGTGAAATTAGATGATCCTGAAAAGGCAGGGAGGGACAAAATCAGTGTCTTGAAAATGAATCAGACAAGGGATTTTGTAACCGGAATTTACCCATACCACATGATGCTTTCGGCTTTTACACCAACTAAAGAGAAAAGTTATGGGCTTAAATTTACGGCTAGTTCCCAGGAATGGTGTGGACAGACTTATACACAAGTGAACAAAAAAAATGAATCATCTTATCAGGGAAAATTGTATTCTTATTTTGAGGCAGAAGGAGACGCGTCATTTACAGTGAATGGAATCATGGAAGACGATCTATGGAACTTGATACGGATCAATCCTTCTGAAATTCCCTTGGGAAGTGTAAAAATATTGCCTTCGCTTTTGTACCAGCGTTTGAGCCATAAGGAATTTGAAGCGGAGGATGCATTCATCAAGCTCTCAAAGCTAAGTGAAAGCAGAAGTATAATGGAATTGAATTACAGCTCAGGCTTTCGCAGTTTGGAAATAACTTTTGAGCATGAATTCCCTTTTCCCATTCTGGAATGGAAAGAAACTCAGACCAAGTCAAACGGAGATAAAGAAATTACGCATGCCAAGCGTAAAGCAGTCAAAATCATTGATTATTGGAAAAGAAATAAATTGGAGGATGAATTCCTGAGAGATGAGCTTAAACTGAGATTTTAAGCTTCGTTTTTCTTATCGCTGACTTTTTCTAGGTCAAATAAATCTGACAAAATACTGATCATGTTATCAGCATCATCTCTTTGACAGGCTGCTCTCAACTGGACAACAGGCACCTTAAGTATTTTTTGCATCATACTTTTTGTGACCTTGTCAATGATGGCAATTTCCTTGTCATTGGCATTTTTCAAGAACCTCGCCATTTCTTCCTGACGAATCTGTTCTAATGCATTTTTGAGCTTGTTGATGGTAGGGGATACCATCATCTCTTTTTTCCAGTTGAAAAATTCTTCAATGTTTTCCTCAATGATCTTCTCCACATCAGGTATGGAAGCCAACCTTCTTTCCAAGGTTTCAGTAGCCTTACTTCTGATATTGTCTACATTGTACAGCAATACTCCTGGAACATCCTCAATGGTAGTTTCAATACTTCTGGGAACAGAAAGGTCCACAAACAGCTTGTAACTTGGAATTTCCATGGATTTAACCAGCTCCTTAGTGATAAAAGGTTCTGACTTCATAATGGAAGAAACTACCACATCAGCAGATTTCATTGCTTCGAAACACTGCTCGAAAGGGATTACTTCAAAACCAAGTTCATCGGCTAAAACCTTTGCTTTTTCAAAAGTCCTGTTGGTGATTGTTACCTTAGCTTCAGGGATATGTACCATGTTTTTGGCCACATCCTCCCCGATTTCTCCAACACCGATCAACAGTACCCTTGGCTGATAAGTATTGGAAGTGATTTCTTCAATCAGTTCCACTGCCGCATATGATACTGATGCTGCACCGTCTCTGAATGCAGTTTCCTGCACCACTCTTTTATTGGTATAAAAAATGGTGTGCATTAACCTGTGGAGAAAAGGTCCTGCCATGTCCAGGTCTGCTGAAGCCTGGTAAGCTCTTTTTACCTGATTGGCTATCTGCATATCTCCCACTACTTGGGCTTCAAGGCCAACAGACACTTTGAATAAGTGCTTTATAGCTTCCTGATCTTCATTTAGCAGGGTAAAGTATTCAAGATAATCCACCACATTGGTCAGGCCTTTTTCCAGGCCGATCAACTTGATGATTTCTGCACTCATGTCCAGATCATGGGAATAATAGACCTCTGTTCTATTGCAGGTAGATAGGATTAAAGTGTCAGTTATGCTGAAAAATTCCTTCAGCTTGACCAAAAGTGAATGGATAGAGCCTTCATCCAAAGCAATAACTTCCCTGATTTCAACAGGTGCATTTTTATAGGATAAGCTTATGGCTCTAAACTTGTTTTGCATTACAGGTACTTTCAACACACAAATTTAATCTAGATTAGGTCTCAAAAGAAAATTTTCCTCTGTTTGAGCTTAATTTAAAATCTGTCTAAATAATATCGTTCTGTTTGGGTGCAAGTGGTATGCAAACATGGCAAAATTTGCAAACTAAATCCAATTGTATTAATTTATCAGTCATAGATACAGTCTATTTCAGATTTCTAATTTTTCTGATAACGCGTTTTTTTATGAAAAGGATTCTGTACTACTATTTACGTTCATATTTTGGTTTTTCAACCAGGGAATCAAGGGGGTTTGTTTTGGTTATACCATCATTGATCCTTCTCTATATGCTGCCAAGTGTATATGAATGGGGGATTAGATATAAAAACCAAGGACTTCTTGAGCAATATGAACTCATTCTCGACAGCATTATCCAGGCTGAAAAGCTTCCAAAAGAGATTAAAGCGGAGCATTCTGATATGGATCAGGATAGCATAAAAAGGACCGGAAGGACAAACTATGGGAGAAATCCAGGTTTCAACCGGATTGATTTTAATGAGGCTGATTCTGTGGTTTTACAGATCGTACCTGGTATAGGCCAGACTATGGCTTCAAGAATTGTGAAGTTTAGGGAAAATATAGGGGGATTGCATCAAAAAGAGCAACTATTGGATGTTTATGGAATGACACCTGAAATTGTTGAAAAACTATTCGACCATTTTTTATTTAGTCCGGCCATCACCAGGAAACTGGATATCAACGATCTGGATATTCAGGAATTGGCAAAACATCCTTACATTTCTTATGGCGCAGCAAAGGTAATTGTGGCCTATAGGGAGCAACATGGACCATATAAGCGGGCAGAGGACCTATTGCAGATAAAAATTTTCAACCAGGATTGGGTGGATAGGTTGTTGCCATATCTGGAATTTGGAAAATGAATATTTTGATTGATTTGCTTGATGTTAAATCAGGAAAACCAAGCATATTTGTACCATGATAGCGGATAGGTTTGCTTTTTTGTCTAAAGAAATGAATTTCCCCGGTATGGAATTCAAAATTAAAGAAGCAAACGGGCAGTTGATTATTTTTGATTCCCTGAGAAAGAAATATCTTGTCCTTACTCCGGAAGAATGGGTAAGGCAGCATATGATCGCATTTCTTGTACAATTCAAGAATTATCCAAAAACCCTTTTTTCTCTGGAAAAGGGGTTGCAGTACAATAAACTTCTAAAAAGGTCTGATATTTTGGTGCTCAACAGAAATGGAAATCCTTTCCTTTTAATTGAATGTAAGGCGCCTGACATAGTCCTTTCAAGTAAAACCTTGGAGCAGGTTTGTGTTTACAACAAGTCGATTCAAGCCCCTCATTTGGGAATTACCAATGGGCTCAACCATTTGTTTTTTTCATTTGATGAGCAGTCCTCAAATTATTTACAAATTCCAGATGTACCAAAATTTATGTAGAAGTGATTATGATTTTAATCATGTTTTTGCTTAAATTCAAGAATTAAGTTTACATAGTTTAATATTCCAGTCCTATGAAAGTCCAACCAAAAAATACTCCCTGCGAATTGTGCATGAGTAGGAAATTTTCTTTGTTTGCAGACGTTACAGAACCCCATCTTTGCCAGCTTTCAGACAGTAAAAACCTGATCACTCATAAAAAAGGTCAGATATTATTTTATGAAGGTACTAAGCCCCTTGGTGTATTCTGTATCAGTGACGGAGTGGTAAAGGTATATAAAACTGCATCCAACGGTAAAGAGCAGATCATCAGGCTGGCAAAAAAAGGAGATTTTCTTGGTTATGCGTCTTTATTAGGTGAAGAAGCGTATTCAAATTCAGCTACGATTGTAGAAGATGCAAATATTTGTTTTGTGCCAAGAGAACCATTTCTTAAAGTCTTGGCAGAAGATACTGCTTTTCACAGAAGGGTGACCAAAGCTTTGTGCCATGACCTGGGAATAATGGAAAGTAAACTGACCGATGCAACGCAGAAATCTATCCGAGAGCGATTGGCCTTTACTTTGTTGAAGCTTTCAGAAACTTATGGTATTGACGGGAAAGAAGGAGAAAAGATCGATATTGTTTTGACAAGAGAAGAAATCGCAGGTATTGTGGGTACTGCCACAGAGACTGTAATCAGGTTGCTTTCAGAATTTAAAAAGGACGACCTTATAGATTTTCAGGGTAAGAAAATAATTGTACTGGACAAAAAAGGTCTTGCACGTTTGTCAGATTTCTACGGTTAATACCTCATTCATCAATTTATTTTAGCCTTTTAGGTCGGTTTACCGGCTTAAAAGGCTTTTTCATGTGCAATTAATTTTGGCTTTTGTTGGTTATTTTAATATGAAATTTAAAAAAATCCTTCTTCTGTTTACCGGTCTTTTGATGGGTGGCCAGGTTTGGGCACAAAGCCTGGCTTATAAAACCCTTTTGAAGGGAGTATATGATAAGGATTTTCCTTTAATATCCATTGAAGAGGTGGAAAAACTGGATAATCCAGTTTTTTTGGATACAAGGGAATTCGATGAATATGAAGTTAGCCATATCAGGTATGCAAAATGGGTGGGATACGAAACGTTTGATCTGGATAAGGTAAGAGATCTGGATAAAAACCAAGTTATTGTGCTTTATTGTTCGATTGGGGCTCGAAGTGAGAATATTGGAAAAAAACTACAGCAGGCGGGATTCAACCATGTTTACAACCTTTACGGAGGAATTTTTCATTGGGTCAATGAAGGAAAGCCTGTTTATTCAAGAGGGAAAAAGACTGAAAAAATCCATGCCTATAACCGTACTTGGGGGATCTGGCTGACTAAAGGACAGAAAGTCTATTGATAAAGGATTTGTATAATTGCAATGGATAAAGATTTTGAGAAATGAAATTCTTGTGGATAAGCCTTACTATTTTACTGGTCAATTTATCATGTGGGCATTCTGATTTAGGCCAAGAAGGAAGCCTTCCTCCCAATCATCAGGTTTTTGATGCATTTTTAAAAAAATTTGTATCTGACGAAGGCATAGTGAACTACAAAGGGATGGTTCAACAAAGGGCTGATTTGGAAATATATCTTAATGCCTTAAGTCAAAACCCCCCGGATAGGAAAACCTGGTCCAAGGCCGAACAATTGGCCTATTGGATCAATGCTTACAATGCTTTTACCCTTAAATTGATCCTGGACCATTATCCCATTAAAAGCATACAGGATATCAAACCTAAAAATCCTATTCCCTTGGTCAACACGGTATGGCACATGGAATTTTTTAAGATTGGTGGTAAGCCCGCCTCTTTAGATGAGATAGAGCATAAAATTTTGAGAAAGGAATTTGAGGAGCCAAGGATACATTTTGCCATCAATTGTGCCTCATTCTCCTGTCCAATTTTGTCTAAGGATGCCTATTTTCCCGAAAAGCTTGAAGAGCAATTAGATAAGGCCGCAAGAAGATTTATCAATGATTCAAAAAGGAACAAAATCAGTGCAGATAAGGTGAATATATCCAAGATTTTTTCCTGGTTTGGGGAGGATTTTACCCGAAAAGGGAATTTAATTGAGTATCTTAACCGGTATTCCACGGTCAGGATATCACCCAAAGCAAAAATCAATTATCTGGATTACGATTGGTCGCTCAATGAATAATAGAAAAATAGTCATTATAGGAAACGGGATTTCAGGAATTACATGTGCCCGAAATATCAGGAAAAAGGATAATGAAGCAGAGATTTTAGTGATTTCCGGAGAGACTGAGCATTTCTTTTCACGGACTGCCCTGATGTACATTTATATGGGGCATATGAAATACGAGCATACCAAACCGTATGAGGATTGGTTTTGGGAGAAAAACCGAATCAAGCTTCTAAAAGCATGGATTGAGTTTGTGGACTTTCCCAAAAAGCAACTTATCTGCCAAGACGGAAAAGCCATTTCCTATGATATTTTGATCTTAGCTACAGGCTCCCGTCCAAACAAAATCGGTTGGCCAGGCCAGGATTTAAAGGGTGTTCAGGGCTTATATTCCTTTCAGGATCTGGAACTCATGGAGGAAAACACCAAAGGGATAAAAAAAGCAGTCATTGTTGGAGGGGGCTTGATTGGGATCGAAATGGCGGAAATGCTCAGAAGCAGAAATGTTCCGGTTACTTTTTTGGTACGGGAAAGGAATTTCTGGGACAATGTCTTGCCTGAAGAAGAGGCAAAAATGATTAATAAGCATATCCTTGAGCATGAAATTGATCTGCAATTAGATACCCAGCTGGATGAAATCATAGGAGATGATGAGGGAAGAGTAACTGCAGTGGTTACGAATAAAGGGAAAAAGATAAATTGTGAATTTGTTGGTCTTACTGTAGGGGTTGTTCCTAATATTGGATTTTTGATAGGTTCCGGACTCGAAACCTCCAAGGGAATATTGATAGATCATTTTTTCAGGACCAATATGCCAAATGTATATGCCATAGGGGATTGTGCAGAATTCAGGGAATTGGTGGCCGAGGACAGGAAGAATATAGAACAAGTTTGGTATACAGGAAGAATGCATGGGGAAATCTTAGCCCATAACCTTACCTCCCAAAACCAAGTGCCCTATATGCCCGGCCCTTGGTTCAATTCTGCAAAATTTTTGGACATTGAATACCAGACATATGGACAAGTGCCCCCAAAACAGGACTCATATACTGATTCATTTTTTTGGAATGATGCAAAAGGGAAAGTAAGTATCAGATTGAATTATAATAAAGACTCTAATGTTTTTATGGGAGTGAATGCCTTGGGTTGGAGATTGAGGCATGATTTTTTTGATAGAGCCTTGACAGAAAAATGGACCATAGATCAGGTCATGGGGAATTTGGATAAAGCAAGCTTCAATCCTGAGTTTTACAAACCCTATTACCAAGCTGTTTTGAAGGATTATAACAGCTTGAAAGGGAATAATATCCAATTCAAAAAGGTGTCGCTTTTTCGAAAATTAATTGGTTCAAGAGCATGAGAAATATTCAGAAGTTTGGTCTGGCTCTTTTTATCATTGGACTGTTGATATTCAGTTATATTCCTTTTATTGGAGATTATCAGCTCAATGTACAATTGGTAGAAAAGCTTGTAAAAGAAGAACATAGAGAGGTAATGACTGGAATCTTGGAGCCGATGTATGACAAAATTTATACTTCAAATTTCAGCTTCATCCGCGATTTTAAAGAATTGTTCAATGCATACAACCAAGATTTGAAAGACCAACAGGCTTGGGATAAAGTGATTTGGGACAATTACGCTTTTTCTGTAACAAAGGCAGCTGCTATAAATCCCGTTCAAGAACATCCCTATAAGTATTTTGGAGTTTCTATAATTCTTGGAGTAATAGGTGGCTTGATGTATATCATGCCATTGTATAGGAATGAACCCGAAGGAATAAAGAACAATGGAATTTATTTTTCTTCAATGAAGGCAAGAGGAGTATTGGGAATCTTTACCGGTACCTACTTGATTCTGTTTTATGTGATTTTGTACTGGTTGCCTGAATACATGACCAATTTGGTCATAATGGTGGACCCTTTAAGTGAAGCACTTTCCGGGAACGAGGCCTCTCAATGGTTTTTATATGGCTTAGTGTACACTTTGGCTATTTTGGTCATGGGCATCAGGATGTTCAAAAAGTATAAAGGGAATGCTTACCAAACTATAAGAACCGGCTCAGTAATGTTTTTCCAGTTGGCTTTTGCCTTTTTGTTGCCTGAAATTTTGGTCTTGTTCAATATGCCCTGGCATGACTTCAAAAATATCTGGCCTTTGGATTATTCCTTTTTTTACGAATATCGAATTGAAGGAATGGTGAGCTCGGGTGCTTTGGGAATGTTTATGCTGATATGGGGGATTTTACTTATAGTCATTGGGGTACCCCTTCTGACCTATTTTTATGGCAAGCGTTGGTATTGTTCATGGGTCTGCGGCTGTGGTGGACTTGCAGAGACTTTAGGCGACCCTTACCGTCAGCTTTCCGACAAATCCCTCAAAGCCTGGAAGGTGGAAAGGTATTTAATTCATGGAGTGCTGGTATTTGCAGTTGTGATGACTGCCCTTACCATTGTGAATTATTTCATGAAATTTGATCTACTGGGTCAGGCCACCAATCAATTGCATTCTATCTATGGCTTTGCTATAGGCTCTGCCTTTGCCGGTGTAATTGGAACCGGTTTTTATCCCTTTATGGGCAACCGTGTATGGTGTCGGTTTGGATGTCCTTTGGCTGCTTATTTGGGAATTGTTCAACGCTTCAAGTCCAGGTTCCGCATCACCACCAATGGCGGTCAGTGTATCAGTTGCGGGAATTGTTCCACCTATTGTGAGATGGGGATAGATGTCAGGTGGTATGCCCAAAGGGGTCAAAATATAGTACGTTCTTCCTGTGTGGGCTGTGGAGTTTGTTCTGCAGTCTGTCCTAGAGGGGTATTAAAATTAGAGAATGCCGGTGAAGAAGGAAGAATCAATGAGATGCCAATTATCATAGGAAATAAATCTATAAGTGTAAAATCCTGATGGTGTTGATTTATATTTTTCTTGGCATATATTTTCTAGCGATGTGCTTTGTCTTACTTTACAGCATTGCCCAGGCCCATTTGCTCATTTATTTTTTCAGGAACAAGAAGCAGCTAAAATATAAGCCTGAATTGGAAAGGCAATCACTGCCAAAGGTCACAGTTCAGTTGCCGATATACAATGAAATGTACGTGGTGGAGCGCTTGATTGAATCGGTAGCAGTTTTGAGATATCCAAAGGATAAACTGGAAATACAGATCTTGGATGACAGTACGGACAGCACCTCAGATATCATCATCCAAAAAATCAAAACTTACCCACAAGTGAATTTCAAGTACCTTCATAGGTCGGACAGAAAGGGGTTTAAAGCTGGTGCATTAAGGGAAGGACTGGCAGAAGCTACTGGAGAATTTATTGCCATATTTGACGCTGATTTCATGCCGGATCCGGAATTTTTGCTAAAAACCATACCGCATTTTGAGGAAGACAAGGTGGGGATGGTACAAAGTCGATGGACACATCTGAATAAAAATTACTCCTTATTGACCCGACTTCAGGCTTTTGCCTTGGATGCCCATTTTATGGTAGAGCAGATTGGGAGAAACAGTCAGGGAGCATTTATCAATTTCAATGGAACTGGAGGCATTTGGAGGAAATCCTGTATTCTGGATGCAGGTAACTGGGAAGATGATACTTTAACAGAAGACCTGGATCTGAGTTACAGGGCCCAGAAAAAAGGCTGGAAGTTTGTTTACCGGCCTGATATTGAATCTCCTGCCGAACTTCCACCTGTGATGTCAGCTATCAAATCCCAGCAATTCCGTTGGACCAAAGGAGGTGCCGAATGTGCCGTTAAACACTTGGGGACGGTATTTTTTGGGGATTTTTCTTGGAGAAAGAAAATTCATGCCGCTGCTCATTTGCTTAATTCCCTCATTTTTATTGCTGTCTTATTGGTTAGTCTTAGCAGTATTCCGGTTTGGTGGGGATTTTACATAGGCATATTGCCCCAAGCTCTTTACCAGGCATCAGCAATCTTTTTCATAGGCTTTATCATTATTGCCCTGGTTTATTTCTTTGCCAACATCAGTTTGGTGGGGTATTCTATCAAGGGGATTCTGAGGTTCCTTTTAGAACTTCCGGTTTTCCTGGCTGTTTCCATGGGCTTGTCCTTGCATAATGCTCAAGCGGTATGGGAAGGGATTACTGGTAAAAAATCACCTTTTATAAGGACTCCGAAGTACAATTTGGAAGCCAATGCTTCTTGGGCGGAAAATATCTATAACCCCTTTAAAGTTCCTATGACTACATATGCGGAAGCTTTTCTCTCTTTGATATTTCTTTCTATATCCCTGATTTCAATCCTGACCGGGAATTATATGATGCTGTTGTTCCATTTGCTGTTGACCTTTGGCTATGGGATGGTAAGCATAGCATCATTTAAAAGTTACGCCTTTAAGAGGTATTAATTATTCAAGTATTCTTTCAAAAAGGGCTGCACATTGGTATTCAATCTGTTTGATATGTGATTTTCTGCTGGTTTGAAGGGAAGAAAGTAGGTCAAGGTATTTTTTGGAAACATCTTCCTTATCCGTAAGAAAATTTACTAAATGTTGGAGGAAAAGGTGGTTTTCGTACCATTTTAGCATGGTTTTTTGAAGTTCACTCATTCGTTCATGTACCTCCTGGATAAAAATTGGGTTAAAACCTGATTCTATCCTCAAATTTTCAAGAGCGGTAATGACCCTGATACCTTCATAAATTTCCTTGAGTACTTTACTGTCCAGGATACCATTGTTGTCTACTTGGAAAAAGCCCAATTCTTCATTGATGATCTGTGTGGTTGCTGTGTTGATCATCAATGGTTTTATTCCTTTACTGTATTCATGAGCTTCATGGTAGAGTGTCTCCCAAATCTGTAGAGGGCTTGAAATAATCAGGTCATATACCTCATTATACAGTTCGTTTTTTTCTGTTTCCAGGGATTTCAAATAGGCGCTGAAAGCTGGAATTTCCTTCAATTTTAAATCCTCAGTCTGCGCCATGATCATTTTGATATGTTTGGTCTTTTTCAGGCCTTTGAAAATTTTCTTGAAAGGTGAGAAAAGTCGGAATTTTAATTTTTCTTCTTCAAAATGGATTTTGGAGAGTAAATCAATATAGATTTCCAGGAATATCAGTTTGTTTTCAAGCTCCAGGGCTTTTTTTCCACGGTATTGTTTGCTCAGGCCATTAAAAGCTGATTTAGCAGCTTCGAATTGTTGTAGGAAGAGCGCAAAGATGGGAGAAACCTTTCCTTTCATGATTTAAGAAATTCGTACCAATGTTGCCCCATAACCGAACCGGCTTTTCTGTGTATCCTGAAAATACTTAATATTTTCCAATTGACTAAGGTACTTATGGATTTCTTTTCTAAGTACCCCGTTTCCTATACCATGGATAAAAGTAATTTCATCCATCCCACTTGCAATGGCATAATTCAGATTCTTTTCAAAAGTATCCATTTGTAACCTGAGTATTTCTGAATTGCTCATAAAAGGATGGTCATTTGTAAGTTTTTCTATGTGAAGGTCTACTTCCTTTGGAGGTTTCTGAAACTGCAGCTTTGATGGGGCGGTTTGTTCTTTTAATTCTTCGTTCAACTGTCGGATATCAATTTCTTTGGAAGATTCTGAGACCATGAAGATATAACCTGATTTGTTTAAAATCGGGGCAGTGCCTTTGCTTTTAAAAAAAGCTGAAGCTTTGAATTTCAGCTTTCTTTCAAACGAAGGCTGGGTTTTTTCGACTTTTTTATGGATAGGGAAGAACTGCATCAATAGAGGGGGCCATTCTTCAAATAGTTGGATGGTTTTTTCACCAATTTTTTTGGTGTTTTTTGAAGGAAGCATTTCCGCCAGGATTGTCTGCCTGTTTTCACCATATAATTCTGAAGCTATGACCAAATAGTCTCTATCAGAGTTATTGCAAATGTAAATAGCAAGTTCCTTGTCATTTAAGGGGATATAAGCTAGAAAAACACTTTTTTCATTGCTGTCAGTTTTTTGGGGTTTTATGCCCGTCAAAGTTGAGCTTACTCCTTTCTCCCCTCCAAAATGTTGTGCTTCAGCAGCCGAAATAACTACCACTTCACTTTTTAGCGCTGGAATTCGAAAGCCATCTTCAATTTCGATTTCAACTCTTCCTCCTGCTGAAATTTTTGTGATTACTCCTTCTTCATTTCCATGGAGTAATCTTACCCTATCACCTACATTCATGAATTCAATGCGTTTTTGTATGTTTCTATTGCCCTTTCTCTGGCAAATTTATGATCTACCATTGGTTTGGGATATGAAGGACTGCCATATTCCGGTATCCATTTTTTGATGTATTTGAATTCTTTATCAAATTTTTCTGTCTGGGAATCCGGATTGAATACCCTGAAATAGGGTTGGGCATCCGTACCTGTGCCTGCAGCCCATTGCCAGCCTCCGTTGTTGGAAGATAATTCAAAATCCAATAATTTCTTTGCAAAATAAGCTTCTCCCCATCGCCAGTCAATCAAAAGGTGTTTGGTAAGGAAGCTGGCAACGATCATCCTTACCCTGTTGTGCATATAACCGGTGGCATTGAGTTCCCGCATCCCTGCATCGACTATTGGATAACCTGTCATGCCATCGCACCATTTTCTGAAATCTTCCTCGCTTCTTCTCCATGGTATACGGTCATACTGAGGTTTGAAGGCTCTATCTACAACTTGGGGATTATGAT
The DNA here is from genome assembly GCF_003014575.1 of Cecembia rubra. GTDB lineage: Bacteria > Bacteroidota > Bacteroidia > Cytophagales > Cyclobacteriaceae > Cecembia_A > Cecembia_A rubra. The sequence goes on along the minus strand of NZ_PYGF01000004.1, from coordinate 181,071 downwards.
AAAGGATCATCATGTAAAATTCCCTCCAGATTAGTTCATTTAGATAGGTTTCATTCAGTTGAGCTGCATCTAAGACCAGTTTTCTTACACTTACTGTCCCAAACCTAAGATGAATTCCGATCCTGCTTGTCCCGTTTACAGCAGGGAAATTCCTGGTTTTATCGTATTGCTTAATCAAGCTTTTATTGACCTCCAAAGGTGGGATTTTTATATTGCTAGGTTCAAAACCCAAATCATTCAGGCAAGGAATAGGCTGTGGGCTGATAGGGAAAAAATTCATTTTGGATTTTTCGAAACTGAGAATTTCAGGTGGATTTTTCCGGAATTTTTCCAACCATACTTTGCTGTATGGGGTGAATACTTTATAAAAATCTCCGTTACCATTTACTATTTCCTCTTTTTCAAAAATCACTTGATCTTTGAAGTCCAGGAACTGGATGTTTTTTTTCTGAAGAATGGCTTTGACTGCTTCGTCTCTTTCCCGGGCATAGGGTTCATAATCCCTATTGGTATAGACGTTTTCAATGTTGTATTCCTCAATGAGGGAGCTCCAAATTTCCAGTGGATTTCCATATTTCACCACAATTGATGTCCCCAATCCCTTAAGCTCTTCATGTAGCCTTTGGATTTGTTGATGGATAAATGTAAGCCTTGCATCTGCCTTTTCCTCCAATTTATCCAGGATGTTACGGTCAAATATAAACAGAGGAAGGATATTTTTTTCTTGGGTTAATGCATAATAGAGACCTGTATTGTCATCCAATCTCAAATCCCTTCTGAACCAAAATATATTGATTTTTTCCATGGGTAAATTTTTTCAATGTATGAATAACCCAAAAGATAAATTTGTGTTATTCTTCCTCCTCTTTTCTGTATATTCTATCAGGCTGCTCAAACTGGTAATCCAAGGGACTAACTCTTTTTTCGAGGTTTTCCAAGGGGATAGGCCTCCAGCCCCTTTCTTCTTCAAATTGATACCTTAAAAAATCATCTGTATCATTGATTCTCAGTCTTTCTGTTTCCTTTTTTTTGATTCTGGAGATAAGTTCAGAAAAGGAGTTGAAGGATACATATTGGGATACGGAAATCCCATAAGTCGCCACATTTCTTGCCAAAGAAAGGGAAGTAAAGGTATTGAAATTATTCCTGTTATAAATTCGCATCCTGTACCTTCCGTCTTCAGTGATGAGGTATTCAGCCTGCCAATCTCCTGCTATACTGTTCAGGTCTGCATTTCCTTGAAGATCTGTGAATCCCCCATCCCTACTTACTCGTAGCCGTCCATCTAAAAATGTGTATGCTACGCGCAACTGAAATGTTTCCAGGGTGTTTTGGTCTAAATTGGCCAGGTCTATATCCACTTCCAGGTTTTGATCCACCTGTGCTATGAAGCTGTTCAATTGGGAAGAAAGCAGCTGACTCAGGTTGGAAGTAGCAATATTTCCTACTCCGCTGAATTGACCTTCCGGTGAGAATGAGCGCATCATAATGACTGAAAATACCTGCCTGTTTTTTTCCTGTTCATCATTAGCTATCCTGTTTTGGAAAGCGGAGATATAGGTTTGTACGTTCCCTTCAGTCGGGAATTCTGAAAAATCAAAGTTGAAAGATATGTCCGGTGACAATAAATTGCCTTTAAGGTTCATAAGGACCTTCAAAGGAAATCTTCTTCTCATTTGGGGATCTTCAATCCCTCCTAATTGAACCCTTTGAAGACTTTGAAGCGAAACACTCTCCTGGTAATAGGCCCTTATATCCATTACTCCTTCATAAGGGTCTCCAAACCAGGATATTCTGCTTCCAGGCTGAACAATGAATTCTCTCCTGATGACATTATACAGTGAAAAATTGTACTTAGCCTCTGTGATTTCATAATTCCCCAGCATAGAGAAGTTGCCCTGGGTGTCAATATTCATATTGATAACACCCCTTCCTCTCCCTTGTATATTCTCTCCTGTTCTTGGGTCGATCTGTATTTCCAGATAGGCATCAGGAGTCACATCAAAATTAAAATTCATCCTCACATTGTTGATGGCTAGCTTCTCAACCCCCTCTATTAACTCCGATTGCACTCTACTGGTGTCTCTCACATTGATGATATTGATAAATTCTTCCTGTGCCTGTTCGTTGCTGCTGCCAAAAGGAATATAAATTCTGGTATTGGGTTGGGAAGTAGCCCTTGCAGTTATGTCCAGGTTATTTGCTGCTCCAAAAATATTGAGCGATCCGGACACATTTGCTGTGCCATAGAAAAGGTCATTATCCCTCAGGGTGGTATTTAAGACTTGGAAATTTTCCAGGTTGGAACTGACATCAAGGATGAAATCAGAGAAATAATCATGGGAAATTCCGCCACGCATTCTGGCAGTATTTCCGTTGATATCTCTCAGTTGGAGTTCCCTGAAACTTATCTCATTAGGATTGAAGAGGACATTTCCATTGACTGTATAGAAAGTGTTGAGGTATTTGATCAAAACTGTTCCCCCATTTAGCCTTCCTGTTCCGGTTATAACCGGGAAATTTATAGTGCCTTCAATTGCAAGTTCGCCAGAAACTGTTCCCCCCATTCTGCTCAGGTAGTCTGAGAGAAAAGGCTCAAGAATAGAAAGATCGGTTTCATTTAAATTGGCTCTGAGGGCAAGTTCATCATCATCACTTCCCAGATAGCCATTGACAGTAATCACTTTTTTACCTTCTCTAATATTGGTCAGGTTCAGGTTGATTAATCTTCCTGCAAAATAGGTGGCAGCATCGATGTCGCCAATAAGGAATTTGTTGATATACATTTCCTCAATTTTGAGCTGCCCGTTGACTCCTATGCTTTCATAAAAATTGCTCAATCCAAACTGTCCATTTGCACGCCCTTCAAATTCTTTATTGCTCAGGGTATTAAAGAAATCCAGATTCAGCTCATGGATCTGAAGGGAAAGTACATCCTCAGAATTGGGTGAAATGGTACCATTGAATGAGATAAACTGATTTTCGTTAAATAGTTTGATGTTGTCAAACAGTAGGCTTTTTCCTGAGATATAGATTTGGTTATTATTGTCAAATCTCCAGGTTTTATCAAGAACTTTTAATTCGGAGGGATCAAAAGCAATCGTGGTATGGTCAGGATAAATGGTAATCTCACTTTTTACCCGTACATAACTTCCTGTTTCTAGCTGGTCCTGCCTGTAGGTCAGGTCAATATTTGACTCATCCCAGATGGCTTCCATCGCAAGGTTGTTGAAGGTAAGTCCAGAACCCAGTACCTGCTTTTTTGAGAATACATAGAATGAAGCCAGTACCTCATCGTTCATATTCAGTTTGGAGGTGTTGAAGTCTAGATTAGTGTTAAATAGGAAGTTGCCATTGTAATAAATAGTGTCAACACTCGAGAAAAAGTTGAGAATGGTGTTGTCCGGAGTCTGATAAAAGGCGCCTTCGATGAGGGTGTTTTTGGAAATCGAGGCTTTCGGTTCAAACAAATTGATGATTGGGTTGATGTCAATGAAATTCAGATTGATATCTATGTTGTAGGGTTCAGGTTTGCTTGTCTTTTTTCTTGAGACGGGCTTTTCGGCATTGGTGAGGATTGCGAAATATTCCTTGCCCAGTGTTTCCACGTCCTTAATTAGGTCATCAACTTTGAATTTTCCTGATATTCCGGCTACCAAGAGGTCAGAATTAAGGGAAATTAATCTGGAGTCATCTGTAAAAAGTGATTGAAAGAAAAAGTTGTCTACATAGAGGTTTCTGCCTTCGTAACTCAGGTTGATGTCACTAAACCTAGCAATACCTTCAATATCATCCAGAGTAATCCCTTTGGTATCCATGTCCACTTTACCGCTGATAAAGGTTTCTCTTTCCATGATGCCTAGGTTTTTGAGAAATGCGGTATCCAGTTCAGCATTTAAACGGATAGAATCCTTTCCATCTCTAACATCAAGTACTCCACTGATTTCACCTTTGAGGTTGGGATCATTCACGACCAAACTTCCACGGAATAAATCCTTTCCGTAAGTTGCATCTGTTTTTATATTTACATAATTGTAGCCATTCACCCCGGCGCTTTTTATGTCAGCGTCTATTTCCAAAAGGGCATTTTGAATGGAAAGACCTCTTCCTCTGATGTTACCTGTAAGGTTGACTTTTTGGAATCTTTGCCGGTCTTCAAGCAGGACGCCTATATCCAGGTTGCGTAGTTCTACCCTTCCTGTATAAGTAGGTTCCCCATCTTCTGATTTATAGTGAAGCCTTCCAATCATATTACCTATACCGGTACGGAAGTTGCCGTTTGCTGTAAAAATGTGGAGATAGCCTGAAAAATCCGTATCGAATCGGATGTCCCTGAACTTATTGATTTCTCTCCTGGCCTCATCTGAAATATACGGAGCCAGGTCATTGCTGTTGAGGACGGAGTTTACGAGTGACATTTGGAAGAAGGTCTCATCCAGGTTGGGCAAACCTTCAATTCTGAATTTTCCAAACAAGGCACTCCTTAGCCCAAACCGAATAAGCAGCTGTTCGGAGGAAAAATCTGATACAGTTCCTTTCACTTCACCGCTTAGATAGATCCTGTCTTCAATATTGGGAAGTTCTTCGGAGAAATACCTTAAATCCTGAATATCAAGGGCTGTTTCATCCAATCTCGCCGTGATCCGAACTTCCTCAACAAATTTGTTGAGGGAACGAGTGGAATCGAAATCAAACCTCAGGTAGTCTTTGATTTCGGTTTTGTTGGAGCGGAGAAAAAGATCACTGAACTCCATTGAGTTTGGGGTATAGGTAAAATCAGTTTTGAGTTGTTGAAATACCATACCTGAAGTGGATTCTATTCCTCTCAGGTAATTGACTTTCATTCCCAATTCTGGTCCTTTGGTATAAAAAGCATCTACATCGGCAATTAGGTCCCTAAATCTCAGATTGGTATAATCAAATCCTGAAGTAACGGCCGCAGTCACAAAATTCAAGATGTCCAATGAAGTTTCTTTGAAGAAAATATTGTTGATGTTGAATTTTCCAGAAGGCTGATTAGGGTCTTTTTTTCCAGGGAGAATTTCATTTAGCCTGGCAAAAAATTCAGCAATGTTCATCTGGAAATCGTCATCATGGGAAATCAAACGGACATAGCCTTTTTCCATTTTGATCTGATCCAGGGCAGGGTTGGACCTATCTAATAAGCCTTGTAAGGAAAAATCAATATAAACTTCCTCTAGATCTACCATTAAGCTATCCTGATGGTCATAAATTATGACATCATTCAAGGATACGGCATCCCACCATCGTATTCTTACTTTGGAAACGCTTGTTTTGAACCCAGTATTATCTGTAATATAAGTGGTCAGCCAAGCAGTAATTCGGGTCTGAACAGCTGGGATCTGCAGTAAAATGGCAATTAGTAAAATGCCGAAAACAAGGAAAAGCAGCAACCTAAAGCTTAGCCTTAAGGCTTTCATTAAAAATTCCGTAACTTTCGGGTTCTTTTCCAAGGAGTAAGCGCAATGAAGATCAATATACTGGCAATAGAATCATCATGTGATGAAACGTCAGCATCTGTAATTTCTGATGGCAAAGTACTTAATAATATAATCGCCACGCAATCAGTTCACGAAAAATATGGAGGGGTTGTTCCGGAGTTGGCATCAAGAGCCCATCAGCAGCACCTCATTCCGGTAGTAACTGAGGCCATGAATAGCTCTGGACTTTCAAAAAAGGACCTATCGGCTGTAGCCTTTACCAAAGGTCCAGGATTGATGGGGTCTTTGATGGTGGGTGTTTCATTTGCCAAATCCTTTGCATATGCCTTAGGGATTCCTTTGATTGAGGTCAATCATATGCAGGCACATATATTGGCACATTTTATTGAAGAACCAAAGCCCCAATTTCCATTTATTTGTTTGACAGTTAGTGGGGGCCATACCCAATTGGTTTTGGTAAAGGACTTTTTGGATATGGAGATTATTGGTGAGACTACAGATGATGCAGTGGGAGAGGCATTTGACAAAACAGCCAAGTTGCTGGGCCTTCCTTATCCAGGAGGACCATTGATTGACAAATATGCAAAAGAAGGTAATCCACATGCTTTTGCCTTTCCTGTTTCAGATATGCCAGGGCTTGATTTTTCTTTTTCAGGGATCAAGACTGCGGTCCTTTATTTTCTGAGGGATAAGATAAAGGAGCATCCTGATTTTATTCAGGACAATCTTCCTGATATTTGTGCTTCAGTGCAATATACCCTGGTCAAGATGTTGCTTCAAAAGTTGAAAAAAGCTGCCAAGTTTCACAGAATAAAGGAAATTGCTATAGCAGGAGGAGTTTCGGCCAATTCAGGACTTAGAGAAGCTCTTCAGCTAGAAAGTGAAAAATCGGGATGGGAACTTTATGTGCCCAAATTCGAATACTGTACAGACAATGCAGCCATGATTGCTATGGCAGCGCATTATAAATTCCTCAAAGGAGAATTCAGTGGACTGGATGTGGTGCCTGAGGCAAGGATGAGGTTTTAAGCTGAGGCAAGTTGGATTTCGGAACTTGGAGATATTGAACCATTAAGTAAATGAAATTAAGGGCTACACAAAGGTTAGTAGATATGGCCTGAATTTTAAAGATTGAATAGAGCAAAGAGGAATGGCACAGGAGAAAAAGAAATTTGATAAGATCATCAATATCAGGAACAAAAAGGCAAGTTTTGAATTTGAGTTCCTGGATACTTTTATTGCCGGCATTGTATTGAGAGGCACAGAAATCAAGTCTGTAAGGGAAGGGAAAGTTTCACTTACAGAAGCCTATTGTTACTTTAAGAGGGGTGAGCTGTTTGTAAAACAGATGCATATTGCTCCATATTCCATGGCGGCAAGCTATAACCATGATCCGGTAAGGGAGAGAAAATTATTGTTGAATAAAAAGGAGCTGGACAAATTAGAATCTAAGTTTGAGGAAAAAGGATTGTCCATCGTACCGATAAGGATTTTTATCAATGACAAAGGTCTGGCCAAAATGGAAATTGCCTTGGCCAGAGGCAAGAAACTTCATGACAAAAGGGAGGATATCAAATCCAAAGATGTAAAAAGAGAGTTGGACAGAATGCGGTTTTAAAAACAATCGTATTGAACAACAGGTTTTTCCGTTCAAAGATTTTATATTAGTGGATCATGGAAAAACGTGTTTTAGTTCTAAACCTCGATCATTCTCCTGTGGCCATTGTTCCGGTACAGAAGGCACTCGTTTTGTCCATTTTGGAAAAAGTTAGCTGCCTGAGTTACTATGAATCCCTAATTATCCGTACAATCAACCAGGAGTTTAAATATCCGGCAGTCATCCGGCTTAATGAATATAAAAACATTCCTTATAAAGGCGTAATTCTCAACAGGGCCAATTTATTTAGAAGGGATGGTCATGAGTGTCAGTACTGCGGTTCACGAAAACACCTTACGATCGACCATGTTCTCCCAAAATCAAAGGGAGGCAAAACCAACTGGACCAACCTGATTACAGCTTGTCATCGCTGTAATGTCAATAAGGGAGATAAAACTCCAGAGCAGGCGGGCTTAAGGCTTAGGGTCCAACCATTCCGGCCCACTTTGAGTTTTTTTATCGCGGAATACGCTGAAAGACATGCAGAAGAATGGATGCCTTTTTTGGAGGTTAGAACTGCCTGAAAGGATCAGTTTGGAATAGATATTGCGAGTAGGATTGCCTTAAACCTGAATGTTTTGCTAAACAGAAAAAAGAAATATCAAGTTGGTAATAAGGTAGTTGTCGGCTTTATCCTGGCAGCTTTTTTGGTGATTTCTGTCAGTGTTATTACCTATTACAGTATCAGGAATCTTCTGGATACAGTAGAAAATCTATCCGAGCCCAATGAAAAGCTGAGGCACCTCAATGGGCTCTTTGCTGATGTTTACCTTTTGGATATGTCCAAAACTGAAAGGACCTCAGATAAGGATTCTGTACTTGAAGAAACGCTCAATAGGGTCAAAGGACGCTTGGACTGGTTGAAAACTCATGCGCAGGACTCTCTTGAACTGGAGAATTATGAGAAAATAAGTCTCAATATTAGTGAGTTGATGGTGGTTTACGCTGGCCTTGAGGAGGTTAGGTATAACCTGACAAGCAGAACTTTCAGTGAAGAAGCCTTAAGGAATATCGAGAGGAGAATAAAAAGGCAGCAGGAGAGAAGTGAAATGCAGTTTTTGGGAAGGATCCGTAACAGGGATATTTTAGGTGAAATTTCAATTCCACAGAAAAACACAGGGGAGACTACATCCGAAATGGTTCCCAATGAAATGGATGGATTTCAGGAGGAATTATTGGATATGGTCAAGAACCTGGAAGAGCTACAGTCCATTTCAGTACAAGGTGCAGCAAATGCAGAATCGACTGAGAATGCCCTTGAGGCCCTTAAATCATACATGACGGAAATGTTTAAGGATGAGCAGCGCCTTCAAAGAAATTTTGTAAGTCTGGAGGAAAGACTCATCAATAAAAATAAAGAAGTTTTTTCCCAGATTCAGGGACTAATTTCAAGCCTTCAGCGGGATATCCTGGCAGAATATAGAACCAAGAACCAATCCGCATATGATCTTGCCTATACAGTTTCTACTATTTTGGCCGTAATGGTATTCCTTGGAGTTGTGGGTTCTGTTGGTTTCATCTACAGTATATTAAATGAAGTCAAGAAGGCAAATTCATATAGGGAGCGATTGGAGGAAGCAAAAAAGGCCTCGGATAGGCTAGCCAAGGCCAAACAGGACTTTTTGGCAAACATGAGCCATGAAATCAGAAACCCTCTTCATGCCATTCAAGGCTATCAGCAGGCGTTGGATAACACCGAATTGAATTCCCAGCAAAAGGAATTTGTAAACATGATTGGTTTTGCGTCTAATACTCTTATCGGGATTGTCAATGATATTTTGGATTTCTCCAAAATGGAAGCAGGAAAGATAGAGATTGTAAAAGAATCCTTTGATCCCATGTCGCTTTTCCTTTCGGTCAAAAAGTTTTATTCCCTTAAAGCAGGTGAAAAAGGTTTGGGATTTGAATGGAAATTTGATTTACCTGAAGGTAAGGCATTGGTTGGTGACCAGCTAAGGATCAACCAGATTTTGAATAATTTGCTGAGTAATGCCATCAAATTCACCCATACTGGAGGGGTTAATGTATCGATATCTTATAATGCCCAGGGTCAATTGGAAATTAAGATTGAAGATACCGGGATGGGAATGTCAGAAGAGGTCATGTCCAGGATTTTTAAAGAGTTTGATCAGGGAGATACCTCTGTGACAAGAAAGTACGGCGGGACCGGATTGGGTTTGTCCATCATCAAAAGATTGGTTGAACTTCAAAATGGAACAATTGCTTTTGATAGCACAGAAGGGAAAGGAACCGTGTTTGAGGTTAAAATTCCTTTGGCAGTGACAGATGCTGTTTCAATTAGTAACAATCAGCAAGAAGAAATACTCCCTTCTTTGAAGGGTGTGCAGGTCCTTTTGGTTGATGATGATCCTGTGGGACTGAAATTGCTAAGGATGCTGCTGGAGACAAAAGGAGCCTGCGTAACTTCCTATTGTGGCGGTGTGGATTTTATGGAGAATTTCAAAGAAGAAGACTTTGATCTGGGGATATTGGACATCCAAATGCCAGAGGTAAGTGGATATGATGTTCTTAAATTGATAAAAAGCAGGTCTAAATATGCCGAATTGCCCTTGATTGCCATGACTGCCAATGTATTTGCAGGAGAGGAGGAAAGCCTACAAAGTAAAGGGTTTGAGGCTTTGATTTTAAAGCCCTTCAAAGAAGAAGTTGTCATTTCAAAAATCGGATCATTAATTAGGTCAGAACTTAAATCAGTTAAAACATCCGTTTTGGATTATCAGACTAAAGGAGAATATGATGTTTCAGATCTTGAAAGATTCTGTATGGGGGATGAGGAAATGCTGACCGAGGTGGTGTCAGATATTATTTTTGTAACCTCACAAAATTTAAATGACTTAGAAGAGGCTTTAACAAAGAATGATCTGCCTAAAATATCGGAAATTACCCATCAACTGGGCAGCCGCCTATCCCAGATAAAGGCAGAAGAAGGAGATTTGTCAAGATCGATTGAGACTGCCATCAAAGAGAATAAGGTAGGATCAGTACAGGAAAGTGTATTGCAATTGCTCTCCAAAACCAAAGGATTAATGGAAAGATTAAAAGAAGATTTTAAAGTGACCATATCCTGATTCAGCTCAATCCGAATTTTTGCATTTTATTATAAAGAGTTTTTCTATCGATTCCCAGGAGCTTAGCTGTTTGACTTTTGTTGTATTTTGTTTCTATTAAGGTTTTTTCTATCAGTTCTTTTTCCTGTTGTTCCAAACTTTTTGCCGTAACGTCATTGGTTATTGATTCAGTTTGGCTAGATGATTCTATAATTTCGATGGGTAAAAGATCAGCAGTAAGGCTATTGGTAGTAGCCAGCAACACGGCTCTACGGATGACATTTTTTAGTTCTCTTAAATTTCCTGGCCATGAATAATGTTGGAGAATTTTTGATGCTTCCTCAGTAATATTGTTTACTGATTTTTTTAATCTTGCATTGCTCTGTTGTATGAAACTTTGGATAAAAATTTTTAAATCCTCCGGACGTTCTTTCAATGAAGGGATGTTAATTGAAAATTCATTTAGTCTGTGGAAAAGATCTTCTCTAAATTTCCCCTCAGTTCCACCTGGTTTTAATGGTTCATTGGTTGCCGCAATTATTCTTGCATTGATTTGGATTTCTGAATTGGAGCCAATTTTTCTTATGGTTTTTTCCTGAATAGCCCTTAAGAGCATCATTTGGGTTTCAGATCCCAAATTCCCTACTTCATCCAAAAAAAGTGTTCCTCCATTTGCCATTTCAAAATGTCCTGTTTTATTGTCTATGGCTCCGGTAAATGAGCCTTTTACGTGGCCAAAAAGTTCACTGGAGGCTAATTCTGATGGGATTGCACCACAATCGACTGCGATGAAAGGCCCTTCCTTTCGGGTAGATAACTTATGGATTTTTTTAGCGACAAATTCCTTACCTGTACCCGTTTCACCCAAGATCAGCACATTCAAATCAGTAGGTGCAATCAATTCGATATGCTCTTCCATTTTTTTGGATAGTTCGCTCGAACCTTTTATATAATCCTGAATTCGATCAGGATTTAATCCTGGTTTTAATTCATGTTCTTCCTCTATGGCCAATGCTTCGTTGACAGCATCAAGGAGCTCTTCGGGATTAATTGGTTTGGTGATGTAATCAATAGCACCCATTTTGATTGCTTTGACGGCAATTCTGATATCTGAATAACTAGTAATCAATATCACCTTGGAAGAAGTATGTACCTTTAGTGCGAAGTCCAGTACATCCATGCCGTTTCCATCGGGTAATCTATAGTCAGTTATCACTAAGTCGGGCCATCCCGAACGGATGATACTGATCCCATCAGAAGTTTTTTGGGCAGATCGGACCTCAAATCCATTCTTTTCAATAAAATTTTTGATAATCCTTGAATAACTGAGGTCGTCTTCAATCAAAAGTATTTTTGCCATCTTCTCTACCAAAATTTTCACTAAGCTAAAAAAATAAAGGCAAAGGGATATTCCCGATGCCTTTATTTAATATTTAGGTTGGATTTAATCTTTTATTTCACGGCCATCTTGGTCATACTTTTTTACTAATTCGTTTCCCCCATTGTCAAACTTTATTTTGTAATGGGATTTACCATTTTCTTCAATGATCTGCCAAGCTTCCAAAATCTTAAGATCTTTTGTGGCATTGTTATTTTGAATTGCTGTCTTTACTCCATCGGGGAGATGGTTTGGATCAAGTTTTAACTTTTCCTGGTCTTCGAACATTTCCGGATTTTCGACAGATTGCAAAATGTTCTGACTGGCCAATAATGGGGATACTGTTAGCCCCAAGGCGATAATGGCAGGCAATAAGATTTGTTTTTTCATGGTAGTTTAGTTTATGGTTAATAATTGGTTAGTAATTCATGGTATGTACAAATTTTGTTCCACTTCAAAAGTGTAATGTTGAATGGCCTTTTGCTCGGTATGTTGATTGATTTTGGTCTCAAATTTCTGATAGGATTTAATTCCAATTGATAACCAAAACAAACTCAAAAGCAATATGATAATATCCCTTTTCACAACTGATTTAATGCATCAGTTGTGCCAAAAATAAAATGTGTATTTAAAGAGGCTATTTCGAATCAGGAGTTAGGGGAATGTGAAAAAAATCCCCATTTTGGAGTTTGATTATGGGGTATTATTCAGCAAAACCCAACAATTAAAGTCACAGTTTGGCGCTGAAAGTTTTTTTGGGTGTAAGTGGTTTACAAGCCGAATACAAAATAAAAAATGAACCAATATTTTATTATCTCTGTAAACTTCTAAAAAAGAGCTAACTTTGCAGTATCAGAATATTTCATCCCAAGCCCAATGAGTGACCAAATCAAACATGAATGTGGTATTGCCATGATACGGTTGAGAAAAGATCCGCAATACTACATTGATAAATATGGTTCCCCGCAATATATTCCAAATAAGCTTTACGTCCTGATGCAAAAGCAGATCAACCGGGGCCAGGATGGCGCCGGGGTTGCCAATATCAAGATAGATACAAAGCCAGGCACAAGATATATCAGCCGATATCGTTCGATCGAACCCCAGGCTGTTAACGATATCTTTGAAAAAATCCAAAAGAAGTATAAAAAAGCTAGAAAACAAGGTGGTGACGGGGCTATGTTGGATGCAGACTGGCTCAAAGAAAATATTGCATTTACAGGGGAGTTGTGGTTAGGTCACTTGAGATACGGTACCCATGGGGAAAACAGCATTGAAACCTGCCATCCATTTTTAAAGCAGAACAACTGGAGAAGCAGGAACCTGGTGATGGCGGGCAATTTTAATATGACCAATGTGGATGAGCTTTTCGGCAAATTGGTCCAATTAGGTCAGCATCCGAAAGAAAAAACCGATACCGTCACCGTAATGGAAAAAATCGGACATTTTTTGGATGAGGAGAACCAGCGCATTTTTGATAAATACAAACATCAGTATTCCAACGAGCAGATTACAGCAGTCATAGAAAATGAGCTTGATGTAGCACGGATTTTAAGAAGGTCCTGTAGGGATTTTGACGGAGGATATGCCATGGCTGGCTTGATTGGTAATGGTTCCAGTTTCGTAGTAAGGGATCCATCAGGAATCCGTCCTGCTTATTTTTATGCAGATGAGGATATTGTGGTGGTAGCATCTGAAAAGCCAGCCATTAAATCTGCGTTCAATATTGATTACAAGCAGATAAAGGAAATCCAGCCGGGCTTTGCACTTGTCATCAACAAAGATGGGTCTTTTGCAGAGCATGAAATTATACCTGCCAGAGAGAAGAAATCCTGTAGTTTTGAAAGGATTTATTTCTCACGGGGAACAGATCCAGATATTTACAGGGAAAGGAAAATGTTGGGTAAGGCTCTTGTGCCACAAATCCTGCAGGCCATTGATTTCGATCTGAGAAACACAGTTTTTTCTTATATACCCAATACTGCAGAGACAGCCTTTTTAGGCATGATAGAGGGTTTGGAAGATTATCTTTGTGCCAAAAGGAAGGAAGTATTACTTGATGGGAAACCACATCTTGAGGATTTGGAGTCTTTGTTGAGTTTTAGGCCAAGAGTGGAAAAACTGGTAAGTAAAGATGTCAAGTTGAGGACATTCATTACCAATGACTCAGATAGGGATGCGATGGTGGCCAATGTCTATGACACCACTTATGAAGTAGTTAGGGCCGGAGTAGATACCTTAGTGGTCATTGATGACAGCATTGTAAGAGGTACTACTTTGGAAAAAAGTATCCTGACTACCTTGGATAAATTAAATCCAAAAAGAATTGTAATTGTTTCATCCGCACCACAGATCAGGTTCCCGGATTGCTATGGCATTGATATGTCCAAAATGAAGGAATTCATAGCATTTAGAGCTACGGTAGAATTGCTAAAAGAAAAAGGTATGTCTTATCTGATGGATGAAGTTTATGAGAAATGCACCACCCAGCAAATCTTGACTGAAAATTATGTAAAGGCGCTTTATGAGCCATTTACAGATCAGGAAATTTCAGATAAAATTGCTGAGATTATTACTACTTCAGAGATCAAAGCTGAAGTCAAAGTGCTTTACCAAACAGTGGAAAATCTACATAAATGTATCCCAGATCATCTTGGTGACTGGTACTTTACGGGAGATTTCCCCACTTCAGGAGGAATGAGGGTTGTGAATAGGGCTTTTGCCAACTTTATGGAAGGGAAAGCCGTAAGAGCATATTAGGAAATGATGACCGCTTGAATTACAAGCGGTTTTTTTATTCAAAGCCCAAAATGACCTGAAGCAATTCGTCTGGATTAATAGGTTTTGAGATAAAGGCATCTGCTCCTGAATCAATGGCTTTGGAAGCCACATCTTGGTCACCATATCTGGTGATAAGGATGATTTTGGACTTTGGGTTTTTCCTTTTAACCTCCTTGAGGATTTCAATTCCTGTCATGTCAGGTAGCCTGTAGTCCAGTACAGCCAGCTCAAATTTGTTGAGGTTTACAAGCTCCAAAGCATCCTTTCCGGATTGGGCATCCATAACTTCAAATCCATTTTTCCTTAAGAACCTGGTGAGAAGTTTACAGAATACCACATCATCTTCGACTATCAATATTTTCTTATCCATCTTATTCAGACTTACAGGGTTAAATTAAAGATTAGATTGTATGTCGCCAAAGGTTTTTATAGCATTTTGATCAATGGCATAAACAGCCATTGCACTTTGGACAAATCCCTTGATGAGTTCATCTATTCCAAGCCCCAATTGTCCAAAATTTCGGATATCAAAAAGCATTAGCCTTTCATCAGCGTAAGTCCATCCATCCTCCCCCTTGATGGAGAGATTGGTTCCGTATACTTCCCAGGAATTCATATTTTCGGGGAGTGGCTGATTAAGGGGAAATCTTGACCTCCTTGAATAGACGGCTAATGGCCTAATGCCCGATGCTGTAGCATGCATCATTAGTCTGAGGTCAAATGCAAAGGATCTTCCTTTATTGTCGGGAATGGTACCCACATGGTACCAGGCTTTTTCAGGGTCAAGTCCTTTACTGTAATTGCTATGGATCAATTGCTGTACCAGATAAACATCATTTTCATTGACCTTATTCATCGCTTCAGCAAGTTCATTTTCGCTGATCACAGTATAAACGCCCTGTCCAGCATTGGAATCCGGGACTTTTATGACCATGCTTCCTCCAAGCTTTTCAAAATATTCAGGTAATTCCTGGAAGCTTACATTTCTATATGTGTCCGGTGTGAAGATACGGATGCCCTTATCCCTGAACTGCTGGTTAAAAACGTCATAAGATCTGCTGGCTACTTCTTTGTTTCTTCCTCCAGCCAGACAGGCTTCTATTGGGTTAAGGAGCAAGGTTTTTGAGTTTTTTGGAATCCTGGTCCATGGTTCTTGGGTTACATACCTAAATGCAGCCCTTATTGGGGTCCATTCTTCCTTTTCATTCCGGATGAAAAGTTTGTTTTCGACAAATTTGGCAGGAGGATCCTGGTCATTTTTTTCAAACTTTGCCAGAAGGACATTTTCCCCGAAAATATCCGCTATAGTAGCTGCATAGCCAATATTTTCCATGGGATTTTTGTCATAAATGACTGCAAGTGAACCCTCCTCCTGAACGGAATTAACCAAGGGTTTGAAAGTTTCTTCAATCAACCTTCTATATCCACCCTGTTCTACGTTTAGATCCAAAAGCGGCATGGATTTTTGACCGGAAGGACAAGAGTTGGTTTCAATGACCGTAAGCCTCCTATTGCCTTCATGGTTGGTGACATGCATAAGGTCAGTGCCTGCCCATCTGAAGTACTTCGGCTGATATTTTAATATGCCCATGATGGCATCTGCATCTGATGAGGGGTGTAACCTATGGTATCTTTCCACCATTTGATCATGGGAAAGATTGAGAAAATATGCCACCAAGGGATGGATATTGGAATTCAAAACCCTTGGATACCAATGGTCCGTGGGCTCGAAGTCTCCTGGTTCCACCAGATGCACATTTTTTGAAATTGATAATTTCATGCTTCAGGATATTTTTTTTACCAATTGATTTTTTGATTCAGATTATTGATTCAGGAGTTCTGGACTTATGCCATGGCCAGCCAGTTAAAGATAAACTCCCTGTTTTTCCAGATCATCAGTATACCGCTGAGTACCATGCTGGCCACTACTATTTTTCTGAAAATCAATTCAGATATTTTGGCCAAAATGAGTTTGCCGAAATACACCGCGATCATCGAAGAAAATCCAATTAAAAGCCCATATTTGATCACTTCACCTGTTATATATCCGAAATAGGCATAGCTGATTATTTTTGTTATATGGAGAAGGATAGCATTTGCACTACGTGTCCCCAATAAGGATTCCTTACTCATTCCATAATTCAGGTAGGCAGAGTTCATCAAGGGACCGACCCCTCCGATCAGCCCGGAAAGGAATGAAACTACCAGCCCCATCGGTGCAAAGTGCCAAGCTTTGACTTTCCAGCCAGTCCTTTTTTCCGTTTTGTTCCATTGGAATACAGTAGAGATCAGTACCAGACCGATGAGAAGCTGTAGGTAATCAGCAGAAAGAATGGCAAACATTCTAGCCCCAAGGATTGATCCAACTATGGTGGAAGGGAAAAGCCAGGCAAAGAGTTTCCAGTCTATATATCTCCAAAAAAAGAGAACCTTTGAAGTACTGCTCATTCCAATACTGATTGCCATGACCGGGGCTACTGCTTTGACACCAACTATCCAAGCTACCAATGGCATTAACAACAAACTTGCACCACCACCGGTCAGGGTACTTAAAATAAAAACAACAAATGCTCCAAGGAGCACTAATAATAACTGCATAAATAACTTGATCTAAGCTTACCTTTAATTTTCAACCATTTTAGGTTATTTTTATAAGAAAAAACTGTACCAGATTAATCTTGGTGGTGTATGGTTTTTCGCCTAAGTTTAGATTTAAACTGAGTAATTTTACCCCAAAATGTGGAATTAGTACCTAAAAAATGAAAATCAATTATGGAAATTAATGTTAGCCTGTTGAAACAAATCTGTGAAATGCCCGGAGCACCAGGATATGAGAAAAGAATCAGAGATTTAGTGTTGGACTTGGTCCATTCTTGGGTAGATGAGTTAAAAACGGACAATTTGGGGAATATCATTGCTGTTAAAAAATCTAAAAAAAATCCAGAGGGTAAAAGAATCATGGTGGCAGCCCATATGGATGAGATCGGATTTATTGTCACGCATATTGATGATAAGGGTTTTGTCAGGTTCCATACTTTAGGGGGATTTGATCCCAAAACTCTTACTGCCCAAAGGGTTATCATACATGGTAAAAAAGACCTGGTGGGTGTTATGGGGAGCAAACCAATCCATGTCATGACTGCTGAAGAAAAAAACAAATTGCCTCAAACCACTGATTTTTTTATTGATCTGGGTATGAGTAAGGAGGAAGTTGAAAAATACGTTAGCATTGGAGATACCATTACCAGGGATAGGCAATTGGTCGAGATGGGAGACTGCGTCAACTGTAAATCTATCGATAATAGGGTGGCAGTGTATATTTTGATAGAGACTTTAAAAATCCTTCAAAATCCTGCCTATGATGTGTATGCCACATTTACAGTGCAGGAAGAAGTCGGGCTGAGGGGAGCCAATGTAGCCGCTCATGGGATTAATCCGGATTTTGGAATTGCTTTGGATACAACGATTGCTTTTGATGTTCCAGGGGCTCAGCCTCATGAAAAAATCACGGAATTGGGCAAAGGAACAGCGATTAAAATCATGGATGCTTCTACGATATGTGATTACAGAATGGTGGCATTTATGAAGCAGACTGCAGATAATCACCGCATCAAATGGCAGCCAGAAATCCTGACCGCTGGTGGTACAGATACTGCCGGTGTGCAGCGCATGGGGAAGCAGGGGGCCATCGCTGGGGCTATTTCCATTCCCACCAGGCACCTGCATCAGGTGATTGAAATGGCGCATAAAGAGGACATTGCCCATAGTATTCTTTTGTTAAAGGCATGTTTGGAAGATATGGCTGATTATAATTGGAGGCATTGATTTTTTGGTTGAAGGGAAAAGGCTGTCCTTGCTCAGAGGGGTTGTTATTGTCAAAGACTTCACCTTGTCATTTCGAACGCAGGAGCCTGTCCCGCAGCATTGCGGGAAGAAATCCCAAAACCCTAAGCCCTTAGATTTCTCCTCCTCGTTCCTCGTCGTCGAAATGACAAGGACAGGCTTATTTGAGTAGCGGTCCTTTTGCTGATGGATGGCTTTGTTTCCGTATTGATTCAAAAAAGAAAAAGTCCCCCTTCCTAAGCAGGGTAACTATAAGCAAAGACTTTTCCTTGTCATTTCGAACGCAGAGAGAAATCTCAAAACCCTAAGCCTTTAGATTTCTCAGTT
>NZ_PYGF01000004.1:0-162260 GCF_003014575.1 Cecembia rubra | reverse complement strand
CCTCACTCAGATGGGTAACTAAAGGCAAAGACTTCACCTTGTCATTTCGAACGCAGAGAGAAATCTCTAAGTCAAAGTGGTTAGATTTCTCCTCCTAGTTCCTCGTCGTCGAAATGACAAAGACAGGCTTATTTAAGTAGCTGTCCTTTTGCTGGTGGATGGCTTCATATTCAAATTTCTTTGAGAAAAGTTGTCCTCACTCAGATGGGTAACTAAAGGCAAAGACTTCACCTTGTCATTTCGAACGCAGAGAGAAATCTCTAAGTCAAAGTGGTTAGATTTCTCCTCCTCGTTCCTCGTCGTCGAAATGACAAGGACAGGCTTATTTGAGTAGCTGTCCTTTTGCTGGTGGATGGCTTATTGAATAATTTTTGGAAATTGAGGTACCCACTCAAAACATTCTCACCCCAAACCCTGTTTTTATATCGCGTGCGATATAAATTCAACTCCTATGCAAAAATTATTTGAAACAGCCGCCTATGCGGTTGGCGGAAGAAACGGAAAGGTAAAATCCATAGATGGCGTACTGGATCTAGAAATACGGTTGCCCAAAGTATTTGGAGGAGTGGGCGGTGCTTACACCAATCCCGAACAACTGTTTGCTGCAGGATATGCAGCCTGCTTTGACAATGCCCTGAATTACCTCGCCAAGAGCCAAAGATTGGCCATTTCCTCCAAAGTAACTGCCCATGTGGCCTTGATACAGGGAACGCCTACAGCTTGGGACCTGGATGTGACTTTAGATGTGGAGATCAACGGCTTGGAAGAAGCTGAAGCCAAGAAATTGCTTGATCTAGCCCATGAAAGTTGTCCTTACTCAAGGGCCATTAAAGGAAATGTGGATGTTAAAATCAACTTGATCTGATTATGGGAACGACCTTTTATGATTTCAAAGCCAAGAACCTTCAGGGCAAAGAGATATCCATGGAGGAGTTCAAAGGAAAAACCATCCTTGTGGTCAATACGGCCAGCCAATGTGGATTGACTCCCCAATATGAGGGCCTGGAAAAGCTTTACGAAAAATACAAAGACAAAGGGCTGGTGATTTTGGGTTTTCCTTGCAATCAGTTTGGTAATCAGGAACCCGGAGATGAAAAATCCATTTCGGAAGGTTGTGTCCTCAACTATGGCGTGACCTTTCCCATGTTTGCCAAGGTGGATGTAAATGGAGGGACTGCCCATCCCATTTTCAAATACCTGAAAGGTAAGTTGGGAGGTATTTTGGGTTCAAGGATCAAATGGAACTTTACCAAGTTTTTGATCGATGACAAAGGAAGGCCAATCAAGCGTTTCTCCCCGATTACCAAGCCTGAAGCCATTGATGCTTATTTAAGTAAAAAATTAGGCTAAGGGAATGCTTTTTATACATCCCATCTTTCAAAACCATGGATCAGCTCAAGCTTGAAAACCAGATTTGTTTTCCCTTTTATGCCATCTCCAGGTTGATCACCCGGGCGTATCAACCTTATCTGGAAAAATTGGGGATTACCTATCCCCAGTATCTTGTCCTGCTGGTGCTTTGGGAAAAAGATGGATTGGCTGTTCAGGATATTTCCGAAAAGCTCATCCTGAATACCAATACGCTTACGCCATTGTTGAAAAGAATGGAAACCATGGGCCTGATCAAAAGAGAAAAGGCGAAGGATGATGAAAGAAAAGTGATGATCCACCTGACCCTGGAAGGGAAAGCATTACAAGCTGTGGCGGCAACAGTCCCATTAAAACTGCTGGAAAATATGGGAGATATGGCTGTTGATTTGGGTGAATTGGTTGGTATGAGGGATAAAATTCAAGAGTGGATAGGATGTATGGGGAATAAATGAAATACAAGAAACAGTTCTTTGCAATATTCATTTTCTAACTGGGTCTGATATTTATGGATATTGGATATTGTTAGATATTGGAGCCATGTAAAATGGTACGCTAGCTCCTTCCAGACAAAGTTTATTTTAAAGTTTTAATCAAATATCTTTACCTCCAAACCACACAAAATCTATGAATCCTCTGGGTCAATCCCTCACACTTCCCTGCGGCGCGGTCATCAAAAACAGAATTTTCAAATCAGCCATGAGTGAGGGCTTGGGGGAGAAAGGAGGTTCCCCCAAACCTGCCCTCTCCAGACTTTACCGGATCTGGGCGGAAGGAGGGATAGGTTTATCAGTCACCGGCAATGTCATGGTCGATGGCAGGGCCCTTGGGGAACCTGGTAACGTGGTCATTGAGGATGAGCGCAACCTTGAAGCCTTGCGAACTTGGGCAGCAGCCGCCAAGATCAATGGTGCTCATTGTTGGGTGCAATTGAATCATCCCGGAAAGCAGGCACCCAAAGGGCTGAACAAAGAAAATGTGTCACCATCTGCCATTCCCTTTCGCAAGGACATGCAGGCTTTCTTTGATACACCAAGGGAACTGGAAGAAGCCGAAATTTGGGATATTGTACAACGGTTTGGAAGGGCAGCTGGAATTGTTAAAAAAGCGGGCTTTTCAGGTGTACAGATTCATGGGGCACATGGCTATTTGGTCAGTCAGTTTTTATCTCCCAAGCACAACCAAAGATCAGATGATTGGGGTGGGAATCCCGAAAAACGTAGGAAATTTGTCGCCGAGGTTTACAAAGCCATTAGGAAAGCTGTAGGAAAGGATTTTCCAGTGGGAATCAAACTGAACTCTGCTGACTTCCAAAGGGGTGGCTTTACAGAAGAAGAATCCCTAGAGACCATACAGTTGTTGACGGAATTGGGGATTGACCTGATTGAAATTTCGGGAGGAACCTATGAAGCCCCGGCCATGGTGGGCAGTAAGGCCAATAAGAGCACCTTGGAAAGAGAGGCCTACTTCATGGATTTTGCGGTCAAGGTACGCAAAGCAGTCGATGTTCCTTTGGTCCTGACCGGAGGTTTTAAAAGCTATCAGGGGATGAAAGCGGCTATTGAATCTAGGGATGTGGATATGGTGGGTCTGGCCCGCTTATTGGCCATTGAGCCGGATTCGGCACATCAACTATTGGAGGGTAAAGACCCCCTGCATAAGATAGAAAAAGTCAAGACCGGTTTTGCTCCTATTGACCGGATGAGTGTGATGGAGACAGTTTGGTACAGGGAACAATTGGAGCGGATCGGGGAAGGTAAGGGCCCTAAGCCCAATTTATCTGCTTTTTGGGTATTTTTGAAGTATGTGTTCAGGTTTGTGTTTAAAAGGAAAGGGGTTTGGAAGGAGAGGGCTAGTTAGAGTCACTTGTCAAAAAAAATCATACAAAATGTGCTAACTCGGATATTTATAGATATTGAGATATGGATTGATATTAATTGTCCCGGATTCCTAATTGATCATGAATCTTTTTTTGGAGGCGTTGGGCGATCACATGCTTGGGGTCTAGGCTTAGGGTTTTGTCGATGAGCATGGCAGCTACCTCATATTCAGACTTTTCAAATGCAATATACCCATAAATAAAAGGAATGATGGGTAAATCGGGATTGTCGAGGCGTTTTTCCAGTTGAAGGGTAGTTTTGAGGGCTTGTTCAAATTCCTTGGTTTCTGACAATAATTGGGCTTGGTAACTCATAAGAAAAGGTATCAATTCCAGTCCTTCTTTTTGGTGTTTTTCCAAACTGTCCAAGCCTCCTTGAGCGCCGTAAATTCCATGGATCACTTCAATGTATTCTGCATGTACGTACCGTTCATGAGGATAATGCTTGAGGAATTCCGAAAAATGCTGCTCTGAGATCCCGTAAAAACTTTGGACTTTTTCGGGTGTAATCGGAATGCCTCTGTCCTTGGCATCGATAATTTCCAAACTGGTGAGATACACCTCCAACAAAGCTTTTTCCCAGCCCTTCAATTTTTCTTTTTGTTGTTGGAGCTTGGTGAAAATGGCAGCCCTTTCTTCCGGATCATGACTGATCCTGCCCACTTGGCTCCAGCCCAAAAGGAATTCCGGATCTTTGGCTACCGCCGATCTGAATGCATCTTCCGCTTTTTGCCATTCCCCATTGTCCAGAATGTATTCCCAGCCTTTTTCATAATACCTCAAAGCTCCCACATTGCTGGTGCCATAACCGAAACTTTTTTCCTGACTATAGCTGAACTGGATTAGGAAGGTTAATATGAAAAAACTGAATAATCTCTTTGTCATTTCTGGTAAATTTAAACCGAATTCTAAAATTTTTGAAAGCATTAGCATAAGCTTAGTTTAGTTATGGATCTTTATATAGGTATTTATATTTTTTACCACCTAGCGACAAAGAAAACATGGTTTGACGCGCTTTAAAGCAGTTGAGTTTAGTCAAGAGCATTCGCTTGTGCTATTTGTCCTATGATTCTATGTGGAAAATTGAAATTGTTTTCAGTAGATGTTGGAGTTAGTTTTTTAACCACATAGTAACATAGCTAACATAGTTTTTCCATCTCGGATATCGTTTTTGGTTTTGGGCCGGCCTGGTTTTGATGACCGTATTTTATGCTGGGTCCTTGCTATGTGTTCTATGTTTCAATGTGGCAAAATTAATGGCGTTTCGGTGGAATTTTGGGTAAATTTTTGGACCACATAGTAACATAGCTAACATAGTTTGTCTATCGCTGATGTGGTTTTAGGTTTTGTACCGGCCTGGTTTTGATGACCGTATTTTATGCTGGGTTCTTGCATTGAGTTCTATGTTTCTATGTGGCAAAATTAATGGCTTTCCGGTGGAATTTTGGGTAAATTTTTGGACCATATAGTAACATAGCTTGTCTATCGCTGATGTGGTTTTAGGTTTTGGATCGGCCTGGTTTTGATGACCGTATTTGATGTTGGGTTCTTGTTATGTGTTCTATGTTTCTATGTGGCAAAATTAATGGCTTTCCAGTGGAATTTTGGGTAAATTTTAGGACCACATAGTAACATAGCTAACATAGTTTTTCCATCTCGGATATCGTTTTTGGTTTTGTATCGGTCTGGTTTTGATGACCGTATTTGATGTTGGGTTCTTGCTATGTGTTCTATGTTTCTATGTGGCAAAATTAATGGCGTTTCGGTGGAATTTGGGTAAATTTTAGGACCACATAGTAACATAGCTAACATAGTTTTTCCATCTCGGATATCGTTTTTGGTTTTGGGCCGGCCTGGTTTTGATGACCGGATTTGATGCTGGGTTCTTGCAATGTGTTCTATGTTTCAATGTGGCAAAATTAATGGCTTTCCGGTGGAATTTTGGGTAAATTTTTGGACCACATAGTAACATAGCTAACATAGTTTGTCTATCGCTGATGTGGTTTTAGGTTTTGTACCGGCCTGGTTTTATTGACCGTATTTGATGCTGGGTTCTTGCAATGAGTTCTATGTTTCTATGTGGCAAAATTAATGGCGTTCCGGTGGAATTTTGGGTAAATTTTTGGACCATATAGTAACATAGCTAACATAGTTTTCACCTTCGCTTACCTCGACTTAAATTATGGACCGGCCTGGTTTTGATGACCGTATTTGATGCTGGGTTCTTGCTAAGTGTTCTATGTTTCTATGTGGCAAAATTAATGGCGTTTCGGTGGAATTTGGGTAAATTTTAGGACCACATAGTAACATAGCTAACATAGTTTTTCCATCTCGGATATCGTTTTTGGTTTTGGGCCGGCCTGGTTTTGATGACCGGATTTGATGCTGGGTTCTTGCAATGTGTTCTATGTTTCAATGTGGCAAAATTAATGGCTTTCCGGTGGAATTTTGGGTAAATTTTTGGACCACATAGTAACATAGCTAACATAGTTTTTCCATCTCGGATATCGTTTTTGGTTTTGGGCCGGCCTGGTTTTATTGACCGTATTTGATGCTGGGTTCTTGCTATGTGTTCTATGTTTCTATGTGGCAAAATTAATGGCTTTCCGGTGGAATTTTGGGTAAATTTTTGGACCATATAGTAATATAGCTAACATAGTTTTTCCATCTCTGATATCGTTTTTGGTTTTGGACCGGCCTGGTTTTGATGACCGTATTTGATGCTGGGTTCTTGCTATGTGTTCTATGTTTCTATGTGGCAAAATTAATGGCGTTCCGGTGGAATTTTGGGTAAATTTTTGGACCACATAGTAACATAGCTAACATAGTTTGTCTATCGCTGATGTGGTTTTAGGTTTTGGACCGGCCTGGTTTTGATGACCGTATTTTATGCTGGGTCCTTGCTATGTGTTCTATGTTTCAATGTGGCAAAATTAATGGCGTTTCGGTGGAATTTTGGGTAAATTTTTGGACCACATAGTAACATAGCTAACATAGTTTGTCTATCGCTGATGTGGTTTTAGGTTTTGTACCGGCCTGGTTTTGATGACCGTATTTGATGTTGGGTTCTTGCTATGTGTTCTATGTTTCTATGTGGTTTAAATTAATTTGAAAATTAAGCGAGCTCCAATTGACGGGCCTGATCTTCCAGCCTTTTATTCATCACAAAAAACCAAAGCGGAGGTGCCAAGGCCATCAGCATGCTGCCGGGATATCCGGTAGGCAATTGCGGACTTTCCTCCATGTGCCGGAGAATTTGGTATTTTCTGGAGGCCAAATAGTGGTGATCTGAGTGTCTGGTCAGTTCAAAAAGCACAATCCTGCCCATTTCATGGTCAGAATTCCAGGAATGCTTGGGGAGCACCCGTTCAGGCCTTCCGCTGGGCAGCATTTTCCTTCTTAAACCATAGTGCTCGATGTAATTGATGGTTTCCAATAGCAGCACCCCGATCAAGGCAATGGCCAAGGCATAAGGAAGCATAGTCCAACCAAAAAGTATCACCACTGCCGATAAGTACATGGTCTGGTACACAGAGAAGCGGATCATTTCATTTTCCCAGGAAAAAAGAGAAAGCCCTTTTTTGCGCAGGCGATCATTTTCCAATTGCCAGGCGCTGATGTATTGTCCAATAATAGAACGGAAGAAAAAGGCATAAACCCATTCATTTTTTCTGGCGGTGGCTGGGTCCTTATCTGTAGAGACATGTTTGTGGTGACCCCTGTTGTGTTCGATGAAAAAGTGTTGGTAAAGCACGGTCAGTAAACCGGCCTTTGCCAAAAACTGCTCCCATTTATTGGCCCGATGTCCCAATTCGTGGGCCACGTTGATACCCAGTGCGCCTAAGACTACACCTATACTGAAAGTCAGTCCCAACCATTCGTAAGTGGCCAAACCACCGGTTTGTATGGTTTTAAAATAGAAATAAACCAATACAAAGCAGGTAGGTGCACATATGTACAGGAGCATATCGAAAAAGCGGTTAGATAACCTGCTTTTTTCTTCACTTTCGGAGTAGTTGGCCGTGGATGCTGGAAAGATAGCATCGAGTAAAGGGAATATCCCGAAAGCCAAAATCACCGTGGCCCAGGACCACCATCCCTGCCATAGCAGGGCCAGTACTGCAGAGAGCGGTATGGTGTAGGCAAGTAGGTATTTGAGGTCTTTCATTTTGGGTTATTCATCAAATGATCAACGTATTGAAAACTTCAACACAATATACAAAAAACCATTTAGCCGATTAATTAAACGGATAAGTTGGGCCAAAAATTCAGATATTTTTTGTTGTCTCCAAAACCAATAACGATCATTTAAGGATTTATGTGAGGGTATCTGAAAAATGATTTTTTTAAACCGCAAAAGAAACAAAAGGAAACAAAAGTCAATATACCTTTAAACGGCAGACTACCATTCTTTTGTGACTATTGTGTCCTTTTGTGGTTAATTTTTGGCTTATTTTAAATTTAGGATCAGTCTGTATTTCCCTAGGTTTAAAACTAATCCTAGACTTTATAAAAGTAAGGTTAAGTGGCTAACTTAAGGTGAGCAAAAAAAGTTAAAGATAAAAATCGTAATACATTGACAACAGAATCGTCTAAGTAGGGAGGGGAGGAATGAATTTCGTCCGGGCCGGCGTTGGCCTTGCGGGGAGAAGGATTCGAAATTCTTGATTTTTTTGGTTACTTTTTTTATCAAGAAAAAAAGTGACAAGAAGAAAATGTTAAAAATCTACTCAGTCAGGTTAAATCATAATTTATGGTTTGAACTCAATTACGGGTAAGTTAGATGGAAATATCCATTATAATTCTTGTCTAAAGTCGCACAAGTTATAACGAGTCTATCTGTCGCAGCGGACATAATCAATCGTTTCACTGCCTTTAACTCACTCACCATCCCGTAAATCCGGTAAGCTTCATTCGCTAAATGTTTGATTTTTTTGTGTTTTGTACTCTCCCTATATTCACCTGGATAGGCTAAAAACGAACTTTTTTATGAATAATCCGGATTTAATCCTTTCAATTTTTATTACGGTAAAATTTCTTAAGCACCTCGATTTTAGCTGGTTCCTGGGCAATGGACTCCGCAGAAAACATCATGATTCCTAAAGCGGGGCTTTTGGAACCCTCCATTAACACCTGATGGAATTCCTCCGGGCTGACCGTTCCGGGACTGTTATGGGCCTGTACTATGGGCCAGATAAGGGCGGAAGGGAATTGGTTCAAGTCTGTTTGGACGGGCAGGTCTGATGTTTCTTTCAAGGAAAGGGTCCAAGTCTGAAGACTTGAACCACCGACAACAAAATCCCCCAACCAACTCACATATTCCCCCACCCAGGATGATGGCCTTTTCTTCATGCTGTGAAAAAGCATAGGAGATAGCACATCCGCCCTTTGCGCAAAAGCCATAGGGTCAATGCCTAAGGTTTTGTACAAAGCCGAATCATAATCAGCGGGGTACCAAGAACAATAAAAAACACCCAACTTGGCCTGAGGCTGTTCTGCTTTGACAATCTTGCCCATATCTTCCACCCAACCATTTAAAATATCCACCCGCCATTTTCTCCAGGCATTGTCTTCATGGCTAAGGATCCAATCTGCTTTTTCAGTAATATTTTCACCTGGAATTTCCTTGTTGATTTCCTCTCCAAAAATAGCAGTACAGCGATCGCAGAAACAGGTTTCGGGTAAGATCGGGTCCTTGGTTTCAAACTGTGCGTGCCAATGCACATAATCCAGGAAAATACCGTCAACGGCATACTCTTTCAAAATCTCCCGAAGCTGTAGGGAACGGAATTCCCTGAAACCGGGATGGGTGGGGCATACCCCCATAAACCAGTCTGCCGGAGGAGAAGGTTGGCCTTTTTCATCAATGGGCCAGGCATCGGGATGTGCTTCGACATAGCCCTTGCCATTGAGTGTGGGGAATTCCACGTACACCGCTACGCCCTGTTCTTTGGCAGTAGTATAAAAACTGGGGTTGAGTGAAATGCTTCTGACAAAAACCGCATTGACCCCAAGAGAATCAAACCGGTAACCCTTATCCAGTAAGGCGGCTGGATGGCCATATACACCTTTGATAAAGGTTTTTTCAGGTTCATTTTCAGCTTTTTTGGAACAGGAATTAAAAAGGAAGGCAGCTAGTATCAACAGATAGATTCTCATAGTCTTTATGGCAGAGGTGAACATTAAGATAAGACTGTTTTTTCAAAAGCCTGTGCAAAATCATTTGTTATTTATCCGATTAATTAAACGGATAAGTTAAGAGGAAAACTCAGGAATTATTTTGCCCATTTTTATATTTAGCTAAAGTTTAAGTTTGATCTATAATTTTTTATAAGATGAGTGTTAAGATATTTCCTTCTGCCATTACCCAGCAAACTGTCGAGGTATATGATTCCCGGATAAGTGTCAGGTCCAAGGTGATATATCTGATTTTGTTGGGGATGCTAATTGCTGCTGTCGCTGCTTTGCCATTGATCTACGTGGATGTTGCAGTTCAGTCTAGGGGCACTTTTCAATCAGCGCTTCAGCGCAACTCCCTGATGAGTTCTGTTGGAGGGCGCTTAGAAAAATGGAGCCTTGCTGAAAACCAAAAGGTCAAAAAAGGGGATGTTTTAGCCATTGTAAGGGCTGAAGTGGTTCAATTGGAGATAAATGGAGTAGCCGAAAGATTGACGCTTTTGGATGATTTTATTTCCGATTTAGGGAGCTTACTCAATTTGAATTTAGAAGGTCAATTGATTTCTTTATTACCCCTCAAATCCAAATATTATCAGTCATCACTTTTAGAGTTTCAGACCAAAATCCACAATCAGGCCGCTTTGCTGGAAAAGTTGGAACGGGATTTTGATCGGGCTCAATTGCTTTTAGACAGCAAATCCATTGCGTTTGCTGACTATGATAACACCGAGGTCCAGTACAAGCAAGCAATCACTCAGATGGAATTGCTCAAAAAGCAGCAGGTCAACCAATGGGAACAGGAGCTGATCAACCACCAAAACGAGAAAATACGCCTGAAAAATCAGATGGATGTTTACTCCGAACAGATGGACCAATATAAAATCATCGCCGGGACCAATGGTACTTTGATCAATGTTCTCAACTTAAATGTGGGGGATTTTATCCATCCACAGCAGAAGTTGGCTGAACTCTCACCGGATACTACCGTGATAGCTGTCACCTACATTTCGCCAGTGGATATTGCTTTTTTGGAAATTGGGCAGGAAGTGGTTTTTCAAGTGGATGCCTATAACTACAATCAATGGGGAGTGGCCATGGGTAAAGTCATAGACATTGCGGATGACCTCACTTTGATAAACGAAAGGGAGGCAGGTTTTTTGGTCACTTGCGCTTTAGATACTCCTTTTTTGACTTTGTCCAGCGGACAGGAAGGGCATATAAAAAAGGGGATGACTTTCAATGCACGCTTTGTAGTCGCAAGAAGGTCCCTATTCCAGTTGCTTTATGATAAAGTGGACAACTGGCTCAATCCTCAGGTTCAACAACCATCTTAATTTTTATCATCATGGGTATTAAAATCAAACAAAGGGACATTACCGATTGTGGGGCAGCATGCCTGGCCTCGGTGGCTGCACATTACAAATTAGAAATGCCTGTGGCCAAAATCAGGCAAATGGCCTCTACAGATCAAAAAGGAACGAATATTCTGGGGCTTATCGAAGCGGCTACAAAAATGGGTTTTTCTGCAAAAGGGGTCAGGGGGGAGTTTGACGCATTAAAAGAGGTGCCCATGCCGGTAATCGCCCATGTCATTGTGAAGAAGGTACTGCACCACTTTGTGGTACTGTATAAAGTCACAGACAAAGTGGTAGCATACATGGATCCGGGAGATGGGCAAATCCATAAAGTCAGTCCTGATGCATTCAAAGAAATGTGGACGGGTGTATTGGTGCTGTTGATGCCGAATGATGAGTTTAAGGCCATTAACCAAAAAGTGAGTACCTGGAGTAGGTTTTGGTACTTGGTCCGCCCTCACCGAGGCGTCATGTTTCAGTCTTTGATTGGTGCAGTTATCTACACCATTTTGGGTTTATCCACTTCTATTTATGTGCAAAAAATCATCGACCATGTATTTATAGGCAGGAATGTGAACCTCCTTAACCTGCTTTCGGTGGCCATGATCGTTTTGCTGATTTTACAGATTATCATTGGGGTTTTTAAAACCTTGTTTATTATTAAGGTTGGCCAGCGGATCGATGCACGTTTGATTTTGGGCTATTACAAGCACCTACTTACTTTACCCCAGCGCTTCTTTGATACCATGAGGGTGGGTGAAATTATTTCAAGGATCAATGATGCCGTAAAAATCAGGGCATTTATCAATGATGTGTCCATAGGGTTCTTGGTGAATATTTTCATAGTGCTTTTCTCATTTGCTTTGATGTTTACTTTTTATTGGAAACTGGCTCTGGTAATGCTATTGGTAGTCCCTTTATATGCATTGATCTATTGGATCACCAATCGCCTGAATAAAAAGATTGAAAGGAAGTTGATGGAAGAATCTGCCGAATTGGAATCCCAATTGGTGGAATCCATTACCGCAGCAGGTACCATCAAGCGCTTTGGTGCAGAGGATCACGCCAATATCAAAACCGAAATCAGGTTCGTGTCCTTGTTGAGGACAGTTTATCAGTCTGGCATGAATAATATATTTTCAGGAACTTCCTCCGAAACAGTCTCCAGGTTGTTCACTATCATCCTTTTGTGGGTAGGTGCGGGCTACGTATTAAAAAATGAAATCACACCAGGAGAACTGATGTCATTTTATGCTTTAACAGGTTACCTCACGGGGCCGGTTTCCAGCTTGATAGGGATGAACAAAACCATTCAGAATGCCTTGATTGCTGCAGACAGGTTATTTGAGATTATGGATTTGGAAGTGGAAAGTGCGGACGAAACATTTCCTCTGAAGAAGGAGGCTGTGGGTGATGTACAATTCAAAAATGTAAGCTTTCGATATGGTTCCAGGGCAAATGTCTTTGATAACCTGAGTTTGGTTTTCCCAAAAGGGAAGATATCTGGCGTAGTGGGAGAAAGCGGTTCGGGAAAAAGCACCTTGGTCTCTTTGCTTCAAAACTTATATCCCTTGCAGTCTGGGAACATTTACATTGGAGAGCATGATATCAAGTTTATCAACAATGCCAGTTTGAGGCAAATCGTATCGGTAGTTCCCCAGCGCATAGATCTTTTTGCGGGGAATGTATTGGAGAATATTGCTTTGGGGGATTACCAACCGGATATGCAGAAGATTGTAAGTATCTGCAACAAATTGGGCATGATGGGTTTTATTGAAAGCCTTCCCAATGGTTTTGGGACCTACTTGGGAGAAAATGGGGCCTCTCTCTCCGGTGGCCAAAAACAGCGGATAGCCATAGCTAGGGCACTTTACCGTGATCCGGAAATCCTGATTTTGGATGAGGCCACGGCTTCTTTGGATCCTGACTCGGAGCATTTTGTGCAGCAGACCATCAGGATATTGGCGAGCGAAGGAAAAACGATCATTTTTATTACACACAGGTTAGCGGCTGTACAGGATTTTGACAGACTCTATGTTTTGGATAAAGGTAAGCTGATCGAGGAAGGTACCCATGCGGAGTTATTGATGCAGGAAGGAAAATATTTTGAGATGATCAGGAAGCAGTTGGTGGTGCTTTGAAATTGTACCAAGTACCAATTATAAAGTACAATGTACCAAGTACGATGTACCATGTATTTCAGTACAAAGAATGATACATACAACAGCTAACTCAATCAACCAATTACTAATGAACTAATAAACAATCACTAGTAAACTTAATTAACCATTAACTTATAACTAATACTACTATGGAATTTATCAGACAAATTGAAAGGCTACAGTTAATGAACAAACTTATAAGGGAACAAAGGACAGGAAGTCCTGAAGATCTTGCAGAAAGGCTAGGGGTGAGCAGAAGACAATTGTATGTGTATTTGGAGTACCTTAAGGATATGGGGGTAGAAATTCAATTTTCCAGACGATTAAACAGCTTTGTATTTGCTTGTGAAAAGCAGGTATACATTGATTGGAGATTTGAAAATTTTGAACCTGCTGAAATGAGGAAGGCAATGGGAGGGGCTAGGCTTTTGACGGCTATTCCTGTTTTGTTTTTTTCAAAATGCTGATGTTAGATGGGTTTTTACAATGTATCGAATTTTAACTATTATGTATATCCGCAATTAGACCAGTAACCAATTTAAATTGGGTCTTAAATCAACCTGATATTAATAGATATTGGATCCGCCTCGGCGGACTAGTTATTTATTGATATTGGTTTGAATTTTTAGGTTTATTCTATTGTGATTATTCTACTGGCATGAAAGCGGGCAATCATATTAACTATTTTGCTAATACTTAAATTTTAAAACATGAAGACACTTGAAAAACTTTTATCCTTCTTAAAAGCACCTTACCGTGCGAAATCATATACTAATCTGAAGGCCATTGATTTGTTTTATCTTTTAGGCATAAAGGGCCTTCTATAAAAATGAAAAACGAAATTATTTTATACCATCCCAATGAAGTTGCCGAGCATATAGAAGTAAGAATTGATGAAGATAAGGAAACACTTTGGCTAACCCAAGATCAGATTGCTCAACTGTTTGGAAGGGATAGAAGCGTTATCACCAAACACCTAAAAAATATTTTTAAAGAAGAGGAATTGGATGAAAAAGTGGTCAGTGCATTTTTTGCACAAACCACTCAACATGGCGCTATAAAGGGGAAAACGCAGACAAAAAAGGTGAAGTTTTATAATCTTGACGCTATTTTATCTGTTGGCTATCGTGTCAATTCCAAGCAGGGTACCCAGTTCCGAATTTGGGCGACCCGTGTTTTAAATGATTATCTCCTAAAAGGTTATGCCATCAATAACCGGATGAATCGATTAGAGGATAATTTTGAAAACTTGAAAAGCAAGGTTGATCAAATTGAACTTCAAATAAATACCCACCTTATCCCCGCCCAAGGGGTCTTCTTTGACGGACAAATTTTTGATGCCTACGAATTAGCATCCCGAATTATCCGATCAGCAAAGGAAAGCATTGTGCTTATAGATAATTATATAGACGAAACCACCCTGACTCATGTAGCCAAAAAAGGCAGTAAGGTAAAAGCCCTTTTACTTACGAAAACAATTAGTAAACAATTGGAACTGGATTTACGAAAAGCCAACCAGCAATATGGCAATTTTACGGCAAAGGGATTTAACCAAAGCCATGACCGTTTTTTGATCATTGATGAAAAAGATGTGTACCACTTGGGAGCTTCGTTAAAGGACTTAGGTAAAAGGTGGTTCGCGTTTTCTAAATTGGAGAAAACATCGGTACAGAATATTATGGACTCTATTTTAGAATTTATATGAGTTTCGATAAATTCACCTACCACAAAGGCGATGTCCTAAGCCTGTAGAAGGGTTGGAAGATGAAGAAATTTTGGGAGACGTGTCGAACCTAACCAGACTGTTTATAGAATTTCATGAACACCTTTATAGTCAGAAAGTAGCATAAATACAGAGCCTTTGGGATATGTTTTAATTATTTCGAATTTTAACTATTTTGCTAATACTTAAATTTTAAAACATGAGGACACTTGAAAATCTTTTAACCTTCTTAAAAGCACCTTATCGTGCTGAATCTTACAGCAACCTTAAGGTGGGGGATTTGCTTTACCTATTAGTGATCACACTGATTGTGGTGATACCCTATGCTTTTATTTTAGAATGGGCGGGAATGGATCAGTTTGATCATAAATTGATGGAGATTTTGGAAAAGAATAAATGGTTGGTTGCGGTGCTTGCCATATTTTTTGCTCCAATTCTGGAAGAGCCGGTGTACAGGTTACATTTGGATCTGAAAAAATCTTCTATTCTCTGGAGTTTGGGTTTATCGCTTTTGTTGATAAACAGTGTATGGTACCCATTGGCCCTATTTTGGATTTACTTGATTTACCTTTATGTGAAAGTCAATCAAGGACAGACGCCTAATCTTAAGTTTGTGGTGTACTTTTCATCGGCAATGTTTGCCTTGGTCCATATGGCCAATTTCACTGATTTTGATTATGGGAAGTATTTTTACTGGGTGCCTTTGTTGGTGGCCGCACAGTTTGTCATAGGTTTGGTTTTAAGCTACATCCGGTTGAATCATGGTATGAAATGGGCGATTATTTTTCATGCGGTTTACAATGCGGTATTGATTATTCCTGCCATCTATTTCTATGAGCCCGAAAAATATCTGTAATTTTTTTCAGCGTGCTGTTTTTATGCACGGAGCGAGGGTAATTTAGGACTATGATCAGTTGACGGGAAGTATGCTAGCTAAGAATCCGGCAGGCTGAGATTGGGAAAACCCAACGCCCGGTAAAGGTTGGGGAAAAAATGAAAATTGTTTAAATTATGGAAAAGTTTGAAGAATTGAGTTTTGAGGAATTGAAAGAAATGAATGGAGGAGGCCTTGTTTTCTGGCTTGTCTGCGCTGTTGTTACTCATGTAATAACAGAAATTGTATTTAACCCAAAAGAACATTTGGAGGCTTTTAAAGAAGGATATAATTCAACTGCCGAAAGACCACTATAACTATATTTATTATGAAAAATTTAAGAATACTTTCAAATAAAGAGCTGGTTCAAATAAATGGAGGAAGTGAATTTTCCATTTGGTTGGTAAATACGGTGGGATCTTATTTAGGCTCTTTCTCTAAACAAGGATTGGGTTCCGAACCTTGGAAAGCTATGGAAGAAAGGTATGGTACAAATTATATGCTATGGCCTTAACTTAAACTAAAAAGGATCAAATTGAAAAACTTTTATTTGATCCTTTTTAGTTTTATTCCTTACTACTAAAATTTATTTTAATAATATTTCTAATTTTTAATAATTATTCGAAAATTAAAGGGATAATACAAACAGAAAAGATCATGAAAAGAAAATATTCGTTTTTAATTGTATTATTTTTGATTTTTGTGGGGTACTTGTCTTCATATTTTTATGTGACTTTTATCCAGGATGATACATATACTGTCGGAATATATCAATTGTTTTATTACTTTTTTTGGGTTCCAATTTTTTATTTTTTGATGCTTTTTTTCTTAAAAAAAACTGTATTTGGACCATTTAAAGATGTTTTGATTTATTTTTTTTTAGGGCTGTTATTTATCACTTATAATTACATAAAAAATGAAACCCCTTTTTTAAATGATGTTCTTTTTTTGATATTAGGTACATTCTTTTTGATTGGAATTGTTGCGATAGTTTCAAAGATATGGTCTAAAAATCGTGTGTGAGTATAAGGAGTTTCTGATATTCAAAAATTAAACAAAATTTCGCTGTTTGGGATTTCGAATGAAAGCCAGAGTCCTTTGCAGAAAGCTTACGATAAATTTTGGGCCTTCAAATTTCTTCAATAAACGTGTCCATCCGATACCCTCTGTCTTACTAGATAGGGTATTACTTAATAAAATTGCCTTATGAAAATGATTACCAATGTTTCAGTGCTTCGATCTGATTTGCAGGCTATGGATATCTAGGGAAGTAGTGCCAGCGTTGAATTTAAAAAGATAATCATGTCTTTTTACAGGGTCCCATTTGGCAACCAAAATTTCTGCGAATCTGTACTCCTCCATGGCAAGCTACAAAAAGGTCTTTATCAACTTATGCCATCCAAATGGGAAGAATACCGATCTAAATAAAAATCCATCGCATACAAGATGGATTTGGCCGGATGGATGATGAAAAAGAAAGCCATTTTGTTTTTCATCCTAGTTGTTTCGTTGATTATTTCAATAGCGATATTCAAGGATTGGGGAAATTTTAAAAGAGGGTTAAAGGTGAGCCATTGATCGAAAAAAAGGACTCAGTAATTAGTGCTGATTTAATTGATTCGTAGGAATTACTTGCTTTTAAATAGAATGAAAAAGGCTGAGAATTAATGAAGTAAATTCAACTGTCTTGATATTATTCAAATTTTAAAAATTATAAAAAGTCTTTTATTTTTCGCACAATCAGGAGCATTTAAAGAAGAAGATAAGGAATTAGGGCCAGCCTTTTTTGCCAGGCTTTATTTTTTGAAATTTGGGGTATTTATTTTATATTTTTTGACAGTGGCATTCCTTTATGGCTTTGAGATTTTTCAGGCTATGGAAAGCAAGGCCAGCGATAGTATTTTTCTGACATTTTTAAATTTTGTGATAATGGCTCCTGTTTTAGAGGAATTGATTTTCAGAAATCATTTAAAACTGAAACCGGTTAATCTGATCCTGTCTGTTTTAATTATGTTGTTTGTGTATTGGGGAGATGGTTTTACCTTTGTCATGTTGGGGTATTTTGCACTTGTTTGGTTAGTGAAAAACAATAAGGGTCCAAAATTCAAACTTATCTTGATCTATCTTTCCAGCATTCTGTTTGGTTTTGGTCATTACTATCAAATCATAGATTGGTCAAACATGGAAACCCTCTCTATGTTTTTTTTAAGGTCCTTTCCCCATGTTTTTGCTGGATTAATTTACGCCTATCTGTATTTCCGAAGTTGAGGGATCTTGGCAGCTATTTTTTTCCATGCCTTATGGAATTTAGTGCCATTTTTTAAGGTATGGATGGATATGGTTTTTTAGTCTTTTTGTATTTTAAAGGTCTGGCAAAGTGAATACTATTTCTAAAATTTGAGACCTTAAGAAATATGATCGAATTGATTTTTGGCCTCAGTATTTTGGTGGGCTTAGTTTTTAGTATCCATGGGATTTCGGTGCTTGTTGCCAATAGGAACAACCTTATGGGGTCTGTTGGCTTGCTTATCGACAAAAATCACCTGAAGGTCATTGCGGCCTTTTTGATCCTTGTTTTTGTTCTTTTTACAGGATTGACCTTGTTGAATGTCAAATCGAATCTGATTTCAATTGAAAGGGCTTTTGATCTCAGCGCTTTGCTGAAAACTGTTTCATCTAAATTGTCAGCGGTAATATTTGAGGAATTTGTTTTCAGGGTTTTTATTTTTTCCAGTCTATTGTATTTTACTAATAAACAAACAGCTGCTTTAGTACTGACTGCATTGTTGTTCTCCATTGCCCATTTTCCTAAAAATACATTAGAAGTAATCAGCTACTTTCTTGGAGGGATCATGTATGGCTATGCTTTTTTGAAATTCCAGACGGTATGGGTACCCATAGCCATCCATTTTTTCTGGAACTTCATCCAAGGACCTGTATTGGGATTCCCCGTTTCCGGAATGGAACAGGAGGGGCTACTTAAGCTTGAGATTGTTCCCGATATGTTTTTTAATGGAGGTGATCAAGGTCCGGAAGGAAGTGTTTTGGGGATTTTACTACGCTTGGTGATTATTTTGATGATCTATTTAATTCCGAAGGGTTCTGAAAATCATGGGTTTTTAAAGTTTAAAGAATATATTCCGTAATAAAAAACTTGGTGAACAAACTTGTTGTATGATGAAAAAGAAAACCATTTTGTTTTTAATACTTATTGTTTCCTTAATTATTTCAATAGCGATATTCAAGGATTGGGGAAATTTTAAAAGAGGGTTAAAGGTGAGCCACTGATCGAAAAAAAGGATTTAGGAAATAGTGCTGATTTAATTGATTCGTAGGAATTACTTGCTTTTTAATAGAATGAAAAAGTCTGATGGGTTTTGTAGTCAAGTTGCATCCAGACTTTTTATATATTCTTTAGCTGTCAAAATAGGTATTTCAGCTTTTTGGAAATCTCTTTTGTTCCTTGTAATAATAATTCCAATGTGATTTTGTAGGGCAGTGTGGTATTGTATGGCATCTTCATAGTCATTAAACTTTCTCTTTTTGAGCTGATCAAGGACCTTGTTGGTGTCCAAAAAATAAACTTATCTATCAATCATATTTTTTGCGGAGGTATGCTTCATACTCACTTTTTACTTCAGCATCAGTTTTACTTGGAATTACTCCAGTTATGCTTTCAACTAAGGGGTTAACTATGATTTCTTTCAAATCCTCCTCCGAAATAATCTTATTTTCATTAGAATCTTTCAGACCTCTTTCAACTTTCTGAATAAGTATTAATTTTTCCAGGAGTTCATCTAATGAAAACTCTTCAGGAAGTTTTTCAAGTATCCTCTTTACCTGTGATTTTGTCAACATGAACCTAGTTTTTACACAATTTAACTGATTTTCAAAACCTCAACAAATCCTCATCCACCATCTCAGGTAAGGTCACCTTCAATCCGGGAGTTCTTTCCATTTCCCTTTTGATCGCAAACAAAGCCTCCTCATTTCTGGCCCAGGCCCTGCGGGAAATACCGTTATTGACATCATAGAACAACATGGATTGTAATCTTCTATTGGCTTCTTCGGTACCATCGAGCAGCATGCCAAATCCCCCATTAATTACTTCTCCCCAGCCTACGCCACCTCCATTGTGGATGGAAACCCAAGTGGCCCCACGGAAACTGTCTCCGATCACATTGTGAATGGCCATATCAGCAGTAAACTTGCTTCCATCGTAGATATTGCTGGTTTCCCGGAAAGGGGAGTCGGTTCCGCTGACATCGTGATGGTCCCTGCCCAAAACAACCGGTGCGGAGAGCTCTCCTGACGCAACAGCCTTGTTGAAGGTTTCTGCGATTTTGATCCTACCTTCCGCATCGGCGTAGAGGATTCGGGCCTGCGAACCCACCACCAGCCTATTTTTACCAGCTTCCTCTATCCATTTGATATTGTCCTGCATCTGTTGTTGGATTTCTTTTGGAGCAGATGCTTTGATTTCCTTCATGACTTCCATAGCGATGCGGTCTGTTTTCTCTAAGTCTTCTGGTTTACCAGAAGTACAGACCCATCTGAAAGGTCCGAAGCCATAGTCAAAACACATAGGGCCTAAAATATCCTGTACGTAGGATGGATATCGGAAATCAATACCATTTTCAGCCATCACTTCAGCCCCAGCACGGGAGGCTTCCAAGAGGAAAGCATTACCATAATCAAAAAAGTAGGTACCTTTGGCCACATGTTTATTTACAGCTGCAGCGTGTCGTCGGAGTGAATCTTGAACTTTTGATTTAAAAATATCTGGGTCATTGGCCATCATGGTATTGGCTTCCTCGAAACTCAAATCTACAGGATAATACCCGCCTGCCCAGGGATTGTGCAGGGAAGTCTGATCAGAACCTAGTTCAACTGTGATATTTTCCTCATCAAACTTCTCCCATACATCCACTATATTGCCCAGATAGGCGATGGAGATTACCTCCTGTTTTTCCTGAGCTTTTCTGACCCGAACGGTCAACTCATCCAAATCTTCCACCAATTCATCAACCCAGCCTTGCTCGTGTCTTTTGTAAGCGGCCTTTGGGTTGACTTCGGCACAGACGGTGATGCAGCCTGCGATATTTCCGGCTTTTGGTTGAGCGCCTGACATGCCTCCCAAACCTGCGGTCAGGAAAACCTTTCCTTTAGGGTTGATGGCTGCTCCCAATTTTTTTCTAAAAGCATTCATTACGGTGATGGTCGTGCCATGTACGATCCCCTGAGGTCCAATGTACATATACGAACCTGCGGTCATCTGCCCATATTGGGTGACACCGAGTGCATTGTATTTCTCCCAATCATCCGGTTTGGAGTAGTTGGGGATCATCATGCCATTGGTGACCACAACTCGGGGCGCATCCTTGGAGGAAGGGAAAAGACCCATGGGATGACCGGAATACATGTGGAGGGTTTGTTCGTCCGTCATTTCGGATAAGTATTGCATGGTAAGCAGGTACTGGGCCCAGTTTTGGAACACAGCTCCGTTTCCACCGTAGGTAATCAGTTCCTGCGGATGTTGTGCCACTGCTGGGTCCAGGTTGTTTTGGATCATCAACATAATAGCAGCTGCCTGTTGGCTTTTGGAGGGGTATTCGGAAATCGGTCTGGCATACATGGGATAATCAGGCATAAACCGGTACATGTAGATTCTGCCGTATTCCTGTAATTCTTCAAAAAACTCCTTCGCCAATTCCACATGCCAAGCCTTCGGAAAATACCGTAGCGCATTCCTAACTGCCAACTTTTTTTCCTCCACATTCAAAATATCTTTGCGCTTGGGCGCATGTGAAAAATCAGGGTTAGGCTGTTTTTTTGAAGGTAGGGTGGAGGGGATGCCTTGGGTTATTTGGTCTTGGAAGGTCATGTTTGATTTTTTTTGTTTTGGATTCTAAAATGCTGAATTAAGAATTAATGAATGCTACTGAATTGGGCTTCACCTTGTCATTTCGAACGTAGAGAGAAATCTTTTCCGATTTGGACTTTTAGACATCTCCTGCCGTCGAAGTGACAAGGCTAACTGCTGGCTATAGCTAACCTTGATTTGATGGATAACTATTGGTACTGGCCTCTCCTTTGTCATTTCGAACGTAGAGAGAAATCTTTTCCGTTTTGGGGTTTAAAAGACCTCTCCTACGTCGAGGTGGCAAGGAGAAGCTATTACCACTTTATTTCGTCGAAGGAATGGCTTGGTCTTGGCGAATTTCTACTTATTCCCGAATAGTTTCACTTTCGGGATCTTCGCTTTACTTCGATTTCAAATGTATTTCTA
Organism: Cecembia rubra; assembly: GCF_003014575.1. Classification (GTDB taxonomy): domain Bacteria; phylum Bacteroidota; class Bacteroidia; order Cytophagales; family Cyclobacteriaceae; genus Cecembia_A; species Cecembia_A rubra. Next base: position 140,433 of record NZ_PYGF01000004.1, on the reverse strand, counting down.
ATATATTTCGCGGAGCATATTTCCACCATATTTCAATTAAACCTCAACCCCCTTCTTATAAATTTTAAACGGCTTCAACCTCCCCTGCATATACGTAATTTCCCGATAATCGGCTGTGGTGAAAAGAATGATATCGGCCAACATGCCAGGATTCAATTGTCCCCGGTCATGGAGATTCAGGGCGGCTGCGGCTCTTGTGGTGATGCCTGCCAAGACTTCTGCATTGCTGAGTTTCTCGAATGCTCCCAATATGGATGCCTGCATCAATAGATCACCCATTGGTGCCGAGCCGGGATTCCAGTCAGAGGCGATGGCCAGGGAAGCACCTGCATCGAGTAGTTTTCGAGCGGGAGTGTAGGCTACGCCCAAACCCATGGATGCACCGGGCAAGGCCACAGCTATAGTGTCGGACTCTGCTAACAATTCAATTTCCTTTTCCGTACTGGCTTCTAGGTGGTCTGCTGAGATGGCTCCGAAGTCTACAGCTACCTGCGAACCACCAGTATGAAACTGGTCTGCATGGACTGTGATGTCGAAGCCCATTTCTTTTGCTTTTTGGAAGTAGGATTGTATATCTTCTGGTGTGAAAGCCGTATCCTCAATAAAAGCATCGATGCGATTGGCTAAACCTTCCGCCTTTAAAACAGGAAAAACTTCATCACTTATGCTTTTCAAATAGTCCCTTTGTGTTCCCTGAAAGTTTTTGGGGGGGATATGCGCTGCCAGACATGTTGGGATAAGGTCTGCATAGGTGCTCTCATTGGCTTCATGGATGGCTCGGAGCATTTTGAGTTCTTCGGCTACGGAGAGCCCATAACCGCTTTTGACTTCAATGGTGGTGATACCATCTTTGAGGTTCCTGTTGGCTCGCTGAACAGTCAATTGAACCAGTTTCTCCTGATTGGCTTTTCGGGTTTGGGTGACGGTATCCCAGATGCCTCCGCCTGCTTTGGCGATTTCCAGATAAGACTTTCCGGCATTCCGCATGGCATAGTCTTGGGCACGGCTACCGCCGAAACAGATATGCGTATGGCAATCAATCAGGCCGGGTAATGCCACAAAGTCTCCTTTTAAACTGACCATTTCTGCCCCTATAGACTGTGCTTCGGGATATAGGTCCCAGTAGTTGCCGATCTGATGGATTTTATCATTTTTGATCAGGATACCTGCTTCAGAAATAACCTCCAGCTGTTCATCTTTCAATGCACCTTTTAAGGGGAGGTTTGACATGGTGACCACTTGGCGGATAGGGCCGATAAGGGTATGTTTGATGGTTTGCATATTTATATTTTAATTTGCCACAAAGGTTTGGTTTTTGGCTCGCAAAGCCGCAAAGGCTGGCGCAAGGCAGGGTATGTGATTTGCTCAACTCGCTTCTTGTCTCTCTTTTCTCATTTGCCACGAAGGCACAAAGACACAAAGCTTTGGTTTTTGCCTCGCAAAGCAGCAAAGTTGCAAAGGTTTTTATTGGGTAACGAAAACAGTCTTGTCTCTTGCCTCTTGGTTCTTGTTTCTCGTCTTTCGCATCTTACTTCAATGTAATATTTCCTTTGTGTCTTAGCGCCCCTGTCTGACGACAGGCAGGTTTGTGGCTCTATTACAAAGTTACCCAAATCCCTTCATAATCTTCCATACCAATTTATTCAATAATTGATAACCTGGAGTAATTTTTAAAAATCAGTGATGGAATGCAAATGGTTATTTTGATTTGGAATTTTACGCTATCGGATAATTGGGATGGATGTCGGGATTGGACTTTTTTTATTTATTTGATCAAGTTTTAGTCCAGCCTGCTTTGGATGAACTTATTTTTCAATAAAATTCTGGTTTAACCGAATTGCACTCCAACTTTTTTTAAAAAACTATAAAAAAGTTCAATCTATCGAAAAAATGGTTTTTACTTATATTTTAGTTTGAATTCAGGGAGGGGGTAAACTAATTTTTAAAAGATTGTTTTGAAATTGACTATTTGATTAGTACAATTTAGGGCAAGTAAATAGTTATTAGGGGGTAGTGATTTTGGATCAAAACAATTATTTTCTTAGTTTAGATTATACATTTTAATTATTAATTCACTTAAAAACACATTATTATGAAACATTTAAAAACATTTCTATTAATGACTGCTTTTTGTTTTTCCTTTTCAATCGGATCTTCCTTTGGTCATGGAGAAAATGGTGACGCAGTTGATGGCTTCAAAATGGAATCCGAAACTTGTTCTGACGGGAGTGAATGGAAGGTTTGTAGACCTGACCCTAATGAAACGTGCTCTGTGTCAGATCAAACTGTATGCTAGAAGTTATATTTTAATGAGGGAAGGGGCATCCCTTTCTTTTTAAATCATTGATAATCCCCAAATATGGATAGAGTTCTTTTTTTGCTCTTTTTTTCAATCTTTTCTTTTCAAGGATGTAAAGGGAAACTACCGAATAATGAAACCCAAAAAATAAAAATAGATCTTTCGAAATCAGAAGTTAGGCCCATTTCCGACATTGTTCATAATATCAACTACATCCTTTTGGACCCTCCTGATGAAACTCCTTTAGTTAGGCCTTATAAAATAGTTTTCCATAATGATGAAATTTACGTTGAAGATCGGTCCCTTAGTAATCTAATGATCTTTGATAGATCAGGGAAATTAATCAAATCGATTTTTTCCACAGGGAAAGGCCCATTTGAGTTTTACCTGCTTGAGGATTTCTCTTTCAATAATGACAAATTATATATCAAGGATAGGATACTTGGTAAAATTTTAACGTATGATTTGAAAGGTAATTTCATTGAGGAAATAAGGCAATATGTTGATGGTCCTAAATTTTTTAGAGGAGAAACCTTTATACTTGAGTATATGAACAATAAAACGAGTTGGGGAAACTATAACTTTATACGTACAGAAAACTCTGATATTCAAGGTTTTGTTGATATTAAGAAAGGGTTCGAAGATCTTAGATCTGGGGACAGAACTGGTTTTGTCAAGAATATAACTAATAATCAAATTTTTTATAATATTCCATTTTCATATAATATAGCTATTTTTGACAGTCTTGGAATTTTTAATAAGATAATAGAATTTGACCTAGCGAAAGACAGGTTAGACGATGCGAAAAGGGTTGAGTTTTTCAATAATCATCAGAAAAGGCTTTCTTATGTTTCAGAAAATGAAATAGTTGAGAATATAGGATTAATTGCTCCTTTTATGGATTCTTATTTGGTTACTTTCAAACAAGGGGGAAAAGATAATCATTTTTTTATTTTAAATGACTCATCATCAATAATTTATCAAGCAAAAAATTTCATTAATGATTTAGATGGCTTACAACTGGATTATTATCCTTGGACTTATTCTGAAGTTGGCTTTGTTTGTTTGTTTTCATCTAGCCACTTGTATAATAGCTACATAAAAATTTTTCAAGGAAAAAGTGTAACACCCTTGCCTGGGAATATTCATGGTTTTTTCCAGGAAAATAAAGAAAAATTAAAAGGTGATTATCATGTCTTGGTGGAGTTCGAATTGAAATAAGAAAAATCTCTATTGGTTCAATACTTACTCCTTCCTGATAAAGGCAAGTTTGTCTGCCTACAATTGCAGATTTGAACTTTTTCCATCTATCAAACTCCCCCGATCCTACTGGTTCAAGACTTTATCTTGGACCACAATCCTACCAGTCTTCAGACTGTATAGATGCAGTCTGAAGACTGCTGTTAATTTAGTCCAAGTCTAAAGACTTGAACTAACTAAAACTAAAATCTATCAAAATCCCCCGACCATTGTGTCTCCAATTCCAATCCTTCTTTCTCAGCCACTTCTCTGGCTAAGATAAGCAATTTCCCGCTTCGGATCATCTCAATGGCAATTTCCATATCCTCGTACATGATCTGATCTTCGGTGACATGCTTGATTTTGGTACGGAAATGTTCGTAGAGGGCGGTCATGATCTTTCCTGATTTCAATGGTGCATGGAAATCCACCGCCTGGGCGGCACAGAAGAGTTCTACGCCTAGTATTTTTTCTACATTCTCTATTACCTGTAGGGCTTTTCTTGCCCCGATAGAACCCATACTCACATGGTCTTCCTGCCCCAGAGAAGTTGGGATGCTGTCGGCGGAAGAGGGAAAACAAAGTCCTTTGTTCTCACTGGCCAAAGCTGCAGTGGTGTATTGGGGAATCATGAAGCCGGAATTCAAGCCTGTTTCTTTCAAAAGGAGTTTGGGCACTCCGGGAGTATCTCCTTCCAAGGAGAGGTAAATCCTACGATCGGAGATATTGCCGATTTCGGATGCTGCCAAACAAGCATAATCCAATGGCATAGCAATGGGTTGACCATGGAAGTTGCCCCCGCTGATGGTATGGGTTTCATCAAAAACCACTGGATTGTCCGTCACGGAATTGATTTCGGTTTCCAGCATGTGCTTCAAATGCAACCAAGCATTGCGGGAAGCTCCGTGCACCTGAGGCATACATCGTAAGGAATAAGGATCCTGTACCCGTGCACAAGTAGCATGGGAATGTACGATCTCAGATTCGTACAAGAGGTTGAGGATGCTCTGGGCTACGTGCTGATTTCCTGCATAAGGGCGAAGTTGGTGAAGTTCAGATGAAAAAGGCTTGATAGAACCTAGCAAACCTTCTAGCATCATGGCTCCCGTGATGTCCGCATGGGCGAGGATATTGTAAAAGCGCTCTAGAACTTTCACTCCAAAGGCTGCAATAAACTGCGTACCATTGATCAGTCCAAGACCTTCTTTGGGGCCAAGGTGGATGGGGGATAGGTGATGCTCTTGGAGGACTTCTGCGGTGGGTAATATTTTTCCATTCACATGCACCTTTCCCAAACCTATCAACGGCAAAAACAAATGGGAGAGGGGAGCGAGGTCACCCGATGCACCCACTGAACCTTGTTTGGGTACTACTGGAATGATATCATTTTCAATATGCCAAAGTATCCTATCCAATGTTTGTTCTTGTATGCCCGAGAAGCCCTTTGCTAGCGCATGTAACTTCAGGATTAGCATCAGTTTGGAAATCTCCACAGGAATAGGTTCGCCTACACCCACTGCATGGCTTTTGAGCAGGTTTTCTTGGAGTTTACGGGTTTGATCGGGAGAGATCAGCGTGGTGCACAAAGGTCCAAAACCAGTATTGATGCCATAGACAGGTTGGCCCTTGGCTACGATTTTTTCGACCGCAGTAGCACTGGCTTTTACTTTTTCTCGTGTTTCAGAGCTGAGGATTCCTTTTATGTTCCCATTGGCGATGCCGAGGGCGATGGAGGCGGTGAGGTGTTGTTGGGCGTATTGGAAGGTTTTCATGGGGTTTCTTGTTTTCTCGCAAAGACGCAAAGGCGCTAAGTATTTTATTTAAAGAGCCTGCTTTTCAGTAGAGGGAGGCACGTTGACGCCATTGTTTTTTAGGGCGAATTAAGGTTTTTATGAGTTCTCGCAAAGACCCGAAGGTAAATTTTTGATCTCATTAAGCTGGTTGTCGGCGGACATTGGCGCTAAGACGCAGGTTAAAGATAGACAAAGAAGCAAAGAGATATTTATTGAGCCCAATGATTTAAACACATTAGGCTTTTTCAAAAGTATAGGTTTTTGATGATAATTATAAATACCAATTTATGATGTTTCTTATAACTTTTGGTTATTTAATTTATCCGATTAATTTAAATTAACCATGAGTGTTTCAGTTTTGAAAGTACTAAATTTAAGATACAGAGAGATTGAAATCTTCAGTTAAAATCAAATTAGGTATGAATAGGTAAACATTGAAAATGATGTCTGAAAATGAGCTTTCAAAAATTATTGTAAACACTTCTTTCGAGATTCATAAAACATTAGGTCCTGGTTTATTGGAGTCCATTTATGAGGATATTTTGAGTTATGAATTAAGGCAACAAGGATTAGTGGTCTCTAGACAACAATCATTACCTGTGTTTTGGAAGGGAAGAAAAATGGATCAGGGATTTAGGGCAGATTTGATAGTCGAAAATAAAGTGCTTATAGAAATTAAATCAGTTGAAGCCTTAACACCAGTTTTCTATAAACAAGTATTAACCTATTTAAAAATCACTGAAATGAAATTAGGTTTGCTAATCAATTTTAATGATCCCTTACTTAAAGGAGGAATCAGAAGAATCGTTAATGGATTATAGCAATTCTAAATTTTGATTCTTGATCCCAATATTCTATGAATAATGCCTAAATGAAATATCAATCTCTATAATTATTTATTTTTCAGAGTATTTTAACTTGCGCCTTAGCGCCTTTGCGAGAAAAACTTCCAGTCCTTCGCGTCTTTGCGAGAAGCCCATGACAATAGAACTCCGCCACCTCGAATACTTCCGTGCCGTTGCCGAAGAACTGAACTTTGGACGGGCAGCCGACAGATTATTTATCTCCCAGCCAGGTCTTAGCCGACAGATCAAGCAGATGGAGGAGATCCTTGAAGTTCAGTTGTTTGAGAGGACCAAAAGAAAAGTCCAGCTCACTCCTGCCGGGCATTTTCTCAAAGCAGAGGTGGATTATATCTTCAACCACCTCGAGCTCACCAAAACCCAACTCAAGGAAATCGCCGCAGGAAATATAGGGGAGTTGCGGATAGGCTTCCTGGGTTCGGCAGCACATACGGTGATTCCTGAACTTCTCGTCAAAATTTCCCAAACCTTTCCCGGCATTCAAACAACTTTGGAAGAACTCAGCAATGCCATACAGATTGAAATGTTGGAAAAAGACAAATTGGACTTGGGTTTTGTCCGACTGGCACGTGTTCCAGAAGCTCTAGAGATGAGATTGGTCCATCTGGATACTTTCTCGTTGGTATTGCCTAAGGACCATCCTTTGTCGGCGGATGACTTTAAGCATATTGGGCAATTGAAGGAGGAAAATTTTATCCTCTTTTCTCAGGATTATTCTTCCATTTACTACGATAAGATCATGTCTATCTGTGAGGATAGGGGATTTACTCCAAAGATCACCCATAAGTCTGTTCATGCCCTGACCATTTTCAAATTGGTAGAGGCTGGCTTGGGAGTGGCTATTGTGCCTACATCTTTGAAGCAGGGGTATGATTTGAAAGTGAAGTTTATTGAACTGGACAAAATCAAACAAAAAACGGAGCTGTATGCCGTTTGGAAAAAGGGAAATAGGAATGCTGCATTATCAAAGGTTCTTCGTTTGATTCAAAACTCTTGATAAATTTAGCTTTTCCGTATAATATAAGTGTCATAGAAATAAGATAGAAATAAGATAGAAATAGAGTTGAAATAAGGTGGAAATAGAGCGGAAATTTTTAATGAAATAGAATTGAATTTGTATGGGGTAACAGTTCAAATCGAAACGTCTTGAAGCTGACTTATAAGATAGAAAAGGGATAGAAGTATGAGCTTTTGCAGGGATATTTAAGATAAAGTTATCACTAAAAAATGGAGAGGGGGTTGAACTAATGTTACTAAAAGCGGAAAGTTAAACTTTAGAATATTAGGAACTATTGTTATAACATGTTATTACTTTTTTCGTATATTTGGGTATGGAAACCAAAATTCGAAAAATAGGCAATAGTAGTGGGGTTATTTTGCCTAAAGCATTGATTGACAAATATGAGCTTGCCGAGGTAGTAATTGAAGATCATGGGGATGGTATCATGATCAGACCTGCTACTAAATCCATATTTCAATTGAAAATGGAGGAAGCCCGAAAAAACAAAAAGGCAATCTACATAACAATGGAAAAAGAGGCCTCTGATCTTGAGACTAAAACATATTATGAGCAAGAAGTTGAGGAATGGGGTGATATTGATACTGAAATCATTGAATGATGAAAAATGGAGAAGTGTGGCTGGTGAATTTTGAACCGCAAGTCGGTCAAGAAATAAAAAAAACTAGGCCAGCAATCATCGTAAATGCTGATTCCCTTGGCATATTGCCTTTAAAGATTGTTGTTCCGTTGACGGATGGGACTAAGGAACCAAAAAGTTGGATGGTTCTCATAAACCCTAATCATCTCAATAGATTATCAAAAGCCTCTTTTGCTGATTGTTTTCAAGTAAAGCGCTTGTCTGAGAGAAGGTTTGTGAAGAAAATTGGAGTACTTACAGAACTTGAATTAGCTGAAGTCAAGGTTTGTTTGGCGAAAGTGTTGGGGTTGATTTAGAGTTTTGCTTGTGAAGCTAAAATAGATGAAAAAGCAAAATATATATCATCAAAAACTTGCCTCTATACGATACACTATCGTATTTTTGTAAAAACTTAATACTATGAAAGTTACAGCGATAATTTCCCGAGAATTGATTGAAGAAGCTATGGCGCTTTCTAAGGCTGATACGATCACAGAGGCTTTGAAGGTGGCCTTGATTTCTTACATCCGCTCTCAAAAAGTCAAGCAAATAGGGGCTTCTATTGTAAGTGAGCCCTTAGAGTTTAAGTATTCTGCTCAGGAATTAAGAGATTTGAACCGTCGATGAGAGGTGTCGTTTTTGATACCTCTATCTGGATTGAATACCTGAGAGGTAATCCAGATGTTTTTTTGACATGTCAAGAACTGCTGGAGGATAATCGGGTGTTTGGGCTAGAGTTGATTTTTGCTGAATTACTTCAAGGGGCTAAGGGCAAACGAGAAGTGGAGACAATTATACAATTGGCCAATCTTATTCCAAGTTTGGATGAACCTTATCTTATTATTGAATCAGGTTTACTGTCACAAAAAGAAAATTTGGTGAATCAGGGTGTAGGACTGATTGAAACCGTGATTTTTCATGCAGTTGCCAAAAATGAGTTGAAGCTTTGGACTTTGGACAAAAAACTTAGGGAAGTCATCGGATATGATCGGTTGTTCAAGCCAGAGCTTTCATGATTTTGGAAAGTCATTATTTTCATATATCCTCTTAAATTTCTTGCATCATTATAAGTTTTACCTGCTAAAGTCATTAAGAGCCGCGGTTCACGCAACTAGCACTACGATGTTAAACAACAAACATGATGAGGGAGTGATTGTTATTGGTTAATTGTGTGAAAAGTGACCAGTTGAAAAATCTTCCTCCTACTTTGCTCTTACTGAATCTACTTAATCCTTTTATAAGGATGATATTCATCTCAAAACGCCATCAAAATATCGCCGAAGGAATATATCTACTATATATCGCAAAGCATATATCAATCCCAATCCTCATTATGCGCAGTTTTGTGTCTAAAGTCTTACATCTTGCGTCTTTCAAACAAATGCCGTCCAAATGTCGGGTGAAATCCTCCCATTTTTCGGGCTATATTTGAAAGAATCCAACCAACTTGCCATGGTCAAACAAAATTTATACAACATGAAACAACCGTTATTAGGCCAGAAAATCCTGGAATGGAGAAAGGCCAAAGGATTGACCCAGGAAGAATTGGTGGAGCGCTGCAACATCAATGTCCGAACTATACAAAGGATTGAGGCAGGGGAAGTAACGCCCAGGTTTTATACTGTAAAAGCCATATTGGAAGTATTGGAAGTCAAACCAGAAGAGATGAGATCATTTCAATTTGAGAAGCAAGAAGATACAGGATCAGGCAAGCTTTATCCCTGGCTTAGATTTTCTTTTATTGCGGGGATTCTTTATTTGGTTTTGGCAGTTATCGAATCTGTAATTGATGTGCAGCTTTTTATAGAAAAGACCTCATTCTCTGCAGGATTCGGTTATGTGTATACCTTTTTGAAAATGTCAGTTCTGGTTCTTTTTATCCTATTTACGGGTGCATTTTATAAATTAGGTGAAACGTTTTCCAATCTTTTTTTAAAAATAATGACTGTCATGCTGATCATCATGATCAGCACATTTATACTTGAAGATGTAGTAAGCTATTGGTCAGGAAAGGATTTAATCACAGGGCTTATATTCAGATCCTTGATTTCTGGAATGGTTTATGTCCTGTTTGCTTCGAGCCTTTTGCATCTTTCCAAGAACCAAGGTGCGACTTATATCATTGCAGGAACTTTGGGTATTTTGACAGGAGTAAGTTTTCTTACAGTGGTATTTGCTTTGCCTGGTTTGATTTTACTTACTTTATTTGAGATCTCGTTGGCAGTTTTACTTTTTAAGGAGTACAAAAAAGGTGCTGAGTCCATAATTTCCCCCCCAATTACTAAAGAGCAGCTTATTCTTTGAAAGCGGTATTTGGACAGAAAATGAATTGATTTGCTTATTTGGAAACTAGGCAACTCATAGACACTCTGCTACCTTTCCTTTTACCCACTTCAGTATTTCTGCATTTTGTAGGCTGCTGGTTTCTATTTCAAGGATTTTTGGATGGATGGATTTGCACCAAAAATCCTTCAGCCCCATTTCCAAGCTTCTTTCATCATTGGCCAAATGGTATTCAAAACCAAAGTCTTTGGCCAGATTTTCCGCACTCAAGCGCTGACGTGTTTCAAAAAACTCCTCCAGTTCAGGTTGCTTAGCCGGACCATCTATTAATCTGAAAATTCCCCCTGCATGATTATTGAGCAAGACGATTCTCAGATTGGTCATGGGATAATTGTGCCAGAAGGCATTTCTGTCATAAAAGAATGCCAGGTCACCGGTTATAAGTACCACAGGTTCTTTGGTGGTGAAAGTACATCCTACGGCTGTGCTGTTGCTCCCGTCTATCCCGCTTGTGCCCCTGTTACAGATGATCTCCTGAGGCCTTTCGCCTAAGAAATTTACATACCTTACGGCCATGCTGTTGGCAAGATGGAGTTTGGACTGGGCAGGAATATTGCGCATCAGGGTCGCGAGGGATTTGTATTCCCCAAATTCAGCTTGATCTAAAATAGCATCTAATTTTTTTCTTACTGCATAATCTAATCCTTTCCATTTTTCTACAAAACTCAGATCGGATTGTCCCTCTTTAAGGAGAAACTGGAGCAAGGAAATCGGAGCGCAATGTATAAGCTTGGACAGGGATTGATAGGTGTCAGGGATGTAACCTTCTGTTTGTATGTGCCAATGGACAGCTTTACTTTTTCTGAGAAAAAGTTTAAGGCTTTTTGAAATGATGGATTTTCCAAACGAAATAATCAATTCTGGGTCAAGCTCATCTGCCAATTCCTGATTGCCAATAAAATGATCGTGTAAGTTTACTGTGTAGGAAGACTGTAAATTCGAAAGGGTATCAGTTACGACCACAGCTTTGTTACCAATAGACAGCTCATCTAAGATTTGTTGGATTTTGGGGTTTGGCCTCTGCTGTCCTGGAACAATCAAAATCTTTTTGAACTTTGTAAGAGAGGCGATCAGTTTTTGTTTGGATTCTTCGGAAAGCTGAGGATTTCCCATTATGGGGTCTATACATCTGATTTCTCTGGAAAATTCAAACTTTTCCCAAGCTTCTGGATAAAAGGGTTCCCTCAGTGGGATATTGATATGTACAGGTCCATATGGATATTGGTTGGCCAGGTTGATGGCTTCATTTGTAATCCTGTTGGCGTGCCAAACCATATCAGGATGTCCAAAATTATCGGGAAACTGAAAAAATCCTTTGACATGTTTGCCATAAATTTCTGTTTGACGAATAGTCTGACCATCCCATTGGTCAATCCATTCAGGCGGGCGATCTGCGGTGATTACGATCAATGGGATTTGTTGAAAATAGGCCTCCGCTATGGCAGGGGCATAATTATAAGCAGCGGATCCTGAAGTGCAGACCAATACTACAGGTTTATCGAGTTGTTGGGCCATCCCCAAACCAATGAAGGCTGCGGACCTTTCATCTGAAATGCTCCGGCTATGAATTTCAGGGTGTCTTGCAAATGCAAGAGTAATCGGAGCACAACGTGAGCCGGGTGATAAAATGGCATGTTTGATGCCTTTTTTGGCACATAAGGCCACCATATCGGCAATGGGTTGTAAGATCAATTTTGGCTTAATTTAAATGTTTACCGATGATTTCGCACTTCATTTCTGTCTCCTCCCATTCTTTTTCCGGGATGGAATCTTCGGTTACTCCTGCACCTGCATATAAGAGTGCTTCTTTTTCCGTCAATCTTGCAGTCCTTAAATTGACAAAAATGGAAGTTTCCTCTTCCACATTCACTGGCCCAATGAATCCGGCAAATAATGAGCGGTCCAGTTTTTCGTATTCTCTTAAAAATTCAAATGCTTTTTCCCTCGGCATGCCACAAACCGCTGAAGTTGGGTGGAGCAATTTGAGCATTACCGAACCCAATTGAGGGAAATTAGTGGCCTGCATGTCCACAAAGAAATCTGACCTAAGGTGCAATAAATTACCCGCAATCACTGTTTTTGGTCCCTGCTCATCATATTCTCTCAGCCTGATTTTTTTGAAACAATCTACGATATACCTACTTACCAATGCCTGCTCCTCAATTTCTTTTTGGGTCCAGGCTGCATTCTTCATCGGGTTATCACCTTTTGCTTTTTGGGTACCCGCCAAAGACATGGTATAAAAGGTATTGCCCTTGGTCTGGATCAAAATTTCTGGAGAAGCTCCCAGCCAAGAACCCAGATCAGGAATATGGAAGAAGTTGATAAAGGCATTTGGATAAGACTTGGTAAGGCTGATAATGGATTGGACAAGGTCAAATTTATCAGACAATTGCTTCTTTTTCAGCCTTGCCGGTACGATTTTGTTAAGTTTTCCCTCCCTGATGGCTTGTTTTCCATTTTCAACAAGGGCAATAAAATCTTTTTTGGAACAAGCATTTAAATTGCCTGAATGTTGATTTTCCAAGGACTTAGCAAAATATTGCCTTATCAGTTGCGCGTTTTCTGAAGAAGACCTTATGGGCGCATTCAGTTCAAGCTGTTCTTGCTGTTCCACCAAGGAAAGGTTAAGATCAATTTTGAAATAGGAGTCAGCCTCTAAGAAAAAAGCTTTTTGATCTTCTTGGTCCTCAAAAGGGTGGACTATAAAACCCGTAGGTAATTCTTCTAAGTTGAGATCTGCCCTCTTGGTTATTCCGCTTTTGTCCAATAATACCTGAAGGAAGTTGGATTTCGGCTTTCGCCAAATAGCCACCTGATTTCCCTCTTGCATGGCATTTGCAATAATACATCCCAGGTATTGGTCCAGACTTTCTAATTTGATAATATCAGTAGCGTGTTGCATGTCACTTCTTATCGATAATGGCCATGGTGATGCGGCTAATACAGCTCAGCTCGCCATTTTCGGTGTAAATTTTTATTTCCCAAACCTGTGTTTTTTTACCCAAGTGAATGGGTTTGGTAATTCCCCTTACTAAACCATCCTTTACGGATTTTAGATGGTTAGCGTTTATTTCCAAACCTACACAGAATTGTTTTTGCTGATCCACAGTCAAGGCAGCGGCTACACTCCCCAATGTTTCGGCCAAAACTACATTTGCACCCCCATGTAACAGCCCCAATGGCTGTTTGGTTTTATCAGATACAGGCATAGTGGCTTCCAGGAAATCTTCCCCGATCTGGGTAAACTTGATGTCCAAAAAATCCGTCATGGTGTTTTTGCCCCAGTTATTGAGGGTGTTGAGATCAAGGTTTGGAGGAAATATCATGTAATTTGGAATAAAAGCCTTTTCTTTGAAATCGGAAACAAAAATAAAGAATCTTGTTAAGTAAAAAAATCTACCTTGTCCGGCATGGTCAGACGGATTATAACCTTAGGGGAGTTGTTCAAGGGAGTGGGATTGATGCCCCTTTGAATAGAAATGGACAGCGCCAGGCAGAAGCTTTTTTTGACTATTACAAAGATATTGCCTTTGAAAAAGTTTTTTATACCGGACTGCAAAGGACAAAACAGTCGATTCAAGGTTTTATAGATTTAGGCATTCCCCATGAAGCAGTACCTGATTTGAATGAAATCTCCTGGGGGAGGTATGAAGGAGTGCCTATGACGAGGGAAGAAAACAAGTATTATGAACACATGTTGGAAAGATGGGCTTCAGGGGATCTGGAATATGCTATCGAAGGAGGAGAGAGCCCAATTATAGTGGCCAAAAGACTTAAAAGAGGTATTGATTATATTTTGTCACAGCCAGGAAAATGTATTTTGATCTGCATGCATGGCCGTGCCATGAGGATTTTGCTGAGTTTGTTAATGGGATATGACCTTAGATATATGGATGTTTTTAAGCACCAAAACCTTGGGCTTTATGTTTTAAATCAAAATGATTTGGGGATTTTTAGAATAGAAAAATACAATTGCGGAGAGCACCTCAAGGACTTGGTGCTGTTTTGAGCATTTTTGCGTTCTTTTTGGTTTTGTTGTTTTTGTCCTCCAAAGAAGCCAAGAGGTATTGGTAGGTGTTTTTTGTCTGATCTAAATCGATAATTTTAAGAGCCACGTCTTGGAGGGGCAATACCGTTTTGTTATTAATTCTTACAAATAAATAACCTATCTGACATTCGTCTAAGTTTTCATATGGAACTTTCACAAGAATTGCCGCATCAGAATTGCCAGAATATGCCTTGGTTTTAAAGATATTCATAAGGCTCATTTCAATGTATTGAGGACTTGATTTGAGTTCTTTCAGTTCAGACTTGTCAAAAAGAATCAAATAAGTCTTTTCTCCCGGGTTTTCTGCGAAGACACCCAGGTAAATAAAAAAGCACGATATGGACAGGAAAAACCTTTTCATGATTGAAATCTATGAAATTAAAACGTGAGATACAATCATTTGTTTTAAATCTGTCCCTGAAGGTATTAAAACAAAAAAACCCGGAATTTCCGGGTTTTGGTATTTTTTAAGCTCTGCTTCTTTTTTTCTTGCTGCTTTCTTCCTCGATTTCATCTTCTACTCCGGCAAAGATTCTTCCGCAATGCTCACATACAATCAGTTTTTTCTTTTCTCGGATATCTGCCTGCCTTTGCGGTGGTACCACATTGAAACAGCCACCACAAGCACCTCTTTTTACCATTACCACAGCTAGGCCATTTTTAGCATTGCTTCTGATTTTGGAGTAGGACTTGTAAAGTCTGTCCTCAATTTTCTTTACGGCCTTCTCTCTGTCAGCTTCCAGCTTGCCTTCTTCGTTTTCGCTTTCAGATACGATGGTCTTCAATTCATCCTGCTTGTTGGAGAGGTCTTTCTGTCTTTCTTTAAGGTGATCCCTTAACTCCTCAACATCTTTGTTTTTGTTCTCGATTTTAGCTTGGGCTTCGCCGATTTTCTTTTTTGAAACCTGTATTTCAAGATCTTGCAATTCCAGCTCCTTTGTGATAGCGTCGTACTCCCTGTTGTTTCGGACATTCATTTGCTGTTCCTGATATTTTTTTATCAGCTTCTCAGATTCTTTGATGTTCTCTTTGAATCTCTTGATGTCCTCCTCTAAGCTTTGTATGTCCTGATTGAATTTGTCCAATCTGGTTTCATATCCTGCTATCTCGTCTTCAAGGTCTTGGACTTCTTCTGGAAGGGCTCCTCTAACTTTAAAAATTGCGTCGAGTCTGGAATCTATTTTTTGAAGGTTCAGTAAAGCTTCGAGTTTTTGTGCAACTGTACTTTCCATGTACTATAGGTAAGTTATGGGATTCGTAACTACTTTTGTCAAATAGAGTGCAATATTAGTAAAATTTTGCGACAATAACTCTCCCAATAATTCTTTTGTGTAAATTTCACTTTCGTAATGCCCAATATCGCATACAACTATCTGATTTTCAGCATCAAAGAATTCATGGTATTTCACATCCGCAGTAATGAAAATGTCTGCTCCGGATTTTTTGGATTCTTTTAGCAAGAATATCCCAGCACCTCCACATATTGCTACTTTTTGAATGGGCCTGTTTAATAGGCTTGTATGTTTGATAACCTTAAGGTTCATGTTTTTTTTGAGGTGAAGGAGAAATTCCATTTCATCCATTGGAAACGAAAGTTCACCGATCATTCCTGCTCCTACCAATTGGTTTTCATTTTCTAATTTGTGAAGAAAGTAAGCTACTTCCTCATAGGGATGGGCATTTTTCATTGATGCAAGTACTCTTTTTTCCAGATAGCTAGGCAAAAGAACTTCAATTCTTACTTCAGCTTCTTCGTGCACTTTTCCCCGGACTCCTTTGGTGGGATTGGCATTTTCAGATGGTATAAAAGTTCCATTGCCTTCTGCTATGAAGCTACAACCGGAATATTCTCCTATTTGGCCTGCCCCTGCTTCAAACAAAGCCGACAGTACCTTTTCTTTGGCTTCTAGTGGAACAAAAGTGGTGAGCTTGGACAGAAGCTCTTTTTTGGGCTGAAGGATGGATGTATTTGTCAGGCCGATTTTATCAGCGATTTTTTTATTCACCCCATGTGCTACATGGTCGAGATTGGTATGGATGGCGTAGATAGCAATATCATTTTTGATGGCTTTGATAATGGTTCTTTCCACATAGTTTTTTCCTGTCAGGCTCTTTAAGCCTTTAAAAATAATCGGATGGTGAGCAATGACAAGATTACAGCCTAATGAAATTGCTTCCTCAATCACTGCCTCAGTGGCATCTAGGCTGCAAAGGATTCCTTTGACCTGGTTTTTAGAATCCCCTGTTATCAGTTGGGCATTGTCATAGGATTCCTGATAGGCCGGTGGTGCAATTTTCTCTAAGTAAGAAACTATGTCCTGAATCGTGTAAACCATATTTTTTATTTTACTTTGTCCAAAATTAAGAAAATTAGCGAATGCGCTGGTACGATCCACTTTTATATCCCTTTGCTTTACTTTACGGAGGAGTGACTGCTCTGCGCAACAGATTATTTGACAAGGGTCTAAAAAAGAGTATTTCTTTTTCCGTCCCTACCATAGTGGTTGGCAATCTCAATGTAGGAGGTTCTGGTAAGACGCCTATGGTAGAACTCCTGATTGAGTACTTGAAAGATGATTTTCAACTTGCTACATTAAGCAGAGGTTATGGAAGGAAATCAAGAGGTTTCTTAATCGGAGAGGTCCATATGGGACCCGATGAGCTTGGAGATGAGCCTTTCCAGATTTTTTCAAAATATGGGAAATGCCTAACTGTGGCTGTAGGTGAGGACAGGGTGAAGGCGATTTCTAAAATAATTTCCTTGCGGCCTGAAACCAATTTGATCCTTTTGGATGATGCCTTTCAACACCGATATGTCAAAGGAGATATCAATATTTTGCTCACTACCTATCAAAAACCTTTTTTTGAAGACAGTATATTGCCATTAGGTACCTTAAGGGAAGATCCCAAAGGTGCTGACAGGGCAGACTTGGTAATCGTAACCAAAACCCCTGCCGGGGTTTCGGAGGAAGTAAAAAACCGGTATCGTGAAACCATTTGTAAATACACTAAAGGGAAAATTGCATTCGCTGGAATAAGATATGGAAAGCCGTTTCCACTATTTGGTGAATCCTTTGAAGAAAATAAAAATGTAATTTTGGTTTCGGGAATAGCAAATGACAGATTACTTTACCAAGAAGTATCTAAAAGTTATAAGGTAGTTGAAAGATTAAGTTTTGGCGATCATTACTACTATAAAGTTTCAGACGTTTTAAGAATCCAACAACTAGCCAAATCAAGGGAGAATTGTATGGTCTTGACTACCGAAAAGGATGCGGCAAAACTTAAAAATGAAGCATTCCAAAAATATTTGTCAGAAATTCCGATTTTTGTCCTGCCCATTCAGGTTCAGCTTGATAGTGAGATTTTGGATTGGCTGAAAGATAAATTGAATCAAATTGTAGCCAATAAAGCATAGCTCAGTGAGATTAAAAGTTTCTATTTTATTTCTTTTTTTGATTTGGGTGGGGCTTATTGATGTCCTGGCCCAATTTCCCAATAGGCCTCTACCCAATCAAGGACAGCAGGTTCCTCCGGGTGCGCCACGAGAAAGGCAGCTGGTCGATCCGGGACAGGAGGGGCAAGGCGAGCAAGGAGGCAGGAAGAAGCTGATTGATGATTCTACCAAAATGGTTTTTGGTCCAAAGACTTCCCTGTATTTTTTTGAAAAAGATGTCAAAAGGAATCGGGTCAAAAAATATGAGATTGATACAGTTCTAAATAATTTCCATTACTATGAACCAGTAGCAAAATCAGGCTGGCTGTATCAGGATCTTGGAAATGTTGGTAGTGCGGCTATCCCAATATTTTATGAGGTTCCCCGAATGATAGGTGTCACTTCAGGTTTTCATGTCTATGACCTATATTATAATTCATCTGATAGTATTAAGTACTATGACACTAAGTCTCCTTTCAGTCAGATGAACGCTTTTTGGGGAGGAGGAAACAGGAATCTTCTGGATTTGGTATTTGCTAGAAATGTGAATCCCCGTTGGAATGTCGGCTTTAACCTCAGCACCATAAGGGCAAGGAAAACCCTCAATCCCAATGCTAGGGATGATAATTTTGCGGAACAAAACAGCTACTCATTTCACACCAATTACCGTTCCGAAAACGAGAAATATTTCCTTTTGGCAAATTTTTCCAGGATGAAGCATAAGGTAAGGGAACAGGGAGGGATTGTTCCACCTGAAATAGACGAAAATTCTATTCTCTTTGCCTATGAAGATGCGAAGGTCTGGCTGAGGAATTCCAGGGTGAATGATCTGAGGCAAGAATTACACTTATACCATGAATTTGAACTGGTCAAAGGGTGGCAGGTTTATCATATTCTTGATAGAAAGAAGCAAGAAGTGTTCTTTTTTTCAAATCTTAATACAGCAGATTCTGTGTTCTTCAATTTATTCAACCCGGAGCGGTTTAATGACAATGATACAACATTGAACCTCAATGCGTTTAGGGAATGGAGAAATGAAGCAGGATTTAAGGGTGATATTGGCCCACTTTATTATAATGCATACTTAAGGTTCAGGAGCGGAAATATGGCAAGTCCTGCTTTTGATTCGCCCAACCGGTTCAATGAACTTTTTCTAGGTGGTGCTTTAAGGGGGCAAATCAATGACCAATGGAGCTTTGAGGCAGAAGGGGAATACTTGATACCTGGCGCATTCCGAATCAAAGGACTTTTTGTTTCACCATGGTTGGAAGCATCTTATACCAAGGCCTTATACAAACCCACTTCGATGCAGATGATGTATGCAGGCAATCACCATCAATGGGAGAATGATTTCAGTAATATTGGTGTAGATCAGATAAAAGGAGTAATGAAGTTGGACTTTTCAAGCTGGGCATTTAGACCAAATCTGGCCATCAACAGGGTCAACAATTTTGTTTATTTTAATGAGGAGCAACAGGCAAGTCAGGCAAGTGGAGAGGCTTTTATGTTGATTCCGGGTGTTAAATCCATGTTCAATTTCCGTAAGAAGCTATTTTGGGAATCCGAGGCATACTATACGCTCCTGTCTGGTGATGGGGCTGATAATTTTAGGATCCCAGAACTTGTTCTTAATACAAGGATTTATTTTGACAGTCCAATGTTCAATGAAAATCTATTTGTGCAAATTGGCTTAGAGGGAAGGTATAGAAGTGATTATTTTGCTTTCAATTATAATCCTTCTATGCAGCAGTTTTTTTTGCAGAATGATTTCAATGTCTTTGCCTACCCGGTTTTAGACTTTTTTTTAAATGCCAGAATACAAAGAACAAGGATTTTGCTAAGGATGAATCATTTGAATATAAATATGATGAACCAGCCGGGTTATTTCGTTACGCCTTACTTTACCGGATTGAGGAGAAGTTTGGATATTGGAATAAGTTGGCCTTTGTTTGATTGACTTATGAGTTGGGAAGAAAGTACGAGGCAGAAAATGTTACATCTGCAGTTACCCACTGATCCTAGGTGGGTGAATATAGCGGGAATGAATATTGAGGATATATTGGTAGATCATGCCTATTGTGAGCAGAAGGCGGCCTCTTCATGTATTTCACTTATTGTTAACTTCTTTGATTTTGAAGAGGTTGTAAATACCCTGACGCCAGTTGTAGCTGAAGAATGGGGTCATTTTGAGAGGGTAATGGAGCATCTAAAGAAAAGGGGTTATCCATTGGGGAAGCCACGCAAAGATGAATATGTAGTTAAACTTTCCCAGTTTGTGAAAAAGGGAGGCAGTAGGGAACAACAACTTACTGAATATCTTTTGATGAATGCTTTGATTGAGGCAAGGAGCTGTGAAAGGTTTAAATTACTTTCCCTGCATATTCAGGATGAGGAACTTAAAAAATTCTATTATGAATTGATGGTTTCAGAAGCAGGACATTATGTTAATTTCATTGAGTTGGCGAGAAATTTATATGATAAGGAGAAAGTAAATGCGCGTTGGAAGGAGTGGTTGGCATATGAGGCAGAAGTTTTGGAAGGCCTGGAGTTGAGGGGTGATAGAATGCACTGAAAAAGCCGGGAGTAGAAAAATTTAAGTATTCCCTTATTTTTTCAGAATACTTGAGTAATATTAATGTCGTTTAGGTTGATTTTTAAATTAAACCGTTCTATTTCGTACAGTTTATGAATTTGGTCGAAAATATTAAGGAGGCGCTCAAGTCAGTAAAGGTGAATTTGTTGAGAACCATCCTTACGGGAACCATTATTGCAATTGGCATTACTTCACTTGTTGGTATGCTTACAGCTATTGATGGCATCAAGGCTCAGATAGAAGAGAGTTTTTCGGGTTTGGGTGCAAGTAATTTTGATGTAAGATCCCGTGGGACATCTGGTGGAGCGGCAGTACAGGAAGGGAAATCAGAAAAGATTTATCCCAATTTAAAATATAGAGAGGCAGTAAAATTTCAGGAAGAATTTAATTCTATAGCACCATCCACTATTTTTTCCACTGTCACCGGAGCTGCAGAAGTAAAGAGAGGTTCCAAAAAGACCAATCCCAATGTGAGGATTACAGGTGCTGATGACCTATATTTTAATATCAAAGGTATCAAAATAGAAAAAGGAAGGAATTTTAGTGCAACTGAGGTCCAATATGGAAACGGTGTATGTGTAATAGGTACGGATGTCATTGAATCCTTGTTTGGAAAGGATGAAGATCCTCTCAATGACTATATAACTGTATTTGGAAGAAGGTATACTATTGTGGGAATTCTAGAAAAACAGGGAAGTGTGGGTGGAGGTCCTGGACCGGACCGGGCGATTTTTATCCCTATTGAAAATGCAAGCCGATTGGATAGCAGAGGTACATTTCGATATACCGTCACAGTGAGTGGTTCTGATCCTCTTAAATTAGATTATGAAATGGGTCAGGCTACAGGTATTATGCGCAAAATCAGACAAGATAGGGTGGGTGAAGAAGATTCTTTTGAGATAGTAAAAAGCCGATCGGTAGGAGAGAGTCTTGAGGAGGTGGCAGGATACCTTAGGATAGGCGGTTTCACTATTGGATTTATCACTTTATTGGGTGCGGCTATTGGATTGATGAATATCATGATGGTATCAGTAACAGAGAGAACCAGGGAGATCGGAATTAGAAAAGCTTTGGGGGCCACTCCTTTAAGGATCAGGCAACAATTCTTGATAGAAGCGATTGTTATCTGCATCATAGGAGGAATTTTAGGTGTATTATTGGGGATCGGAATTGGAAATATCGTAGCGAATGCCATAGGCCCGGGTGGGTTTTTAATTCCCTGGATTTGGATTATGGTAGCATTTGTCATTTGTATTTTTGTTGGGCTTGCATCAGGGTATTTTCCAGCGAGAAAGGCAAGCAAATTAGATCCAATAGAATCACTTAGATACGAATAAAATGGATACCCGTAATTTTGATGCCATAGTAATAGGTTCAGGGATTAGCGGGGGCTGGGCTGCAAAGGAATTGTGTGAGAAGGGTTTGAAGACCCTTGTTTTGGAGCGCGGCAGAAATGTTGAGCATAAAGCAGATTACCCTACTATGCTTTCTGACCCTTGGGAAATGCCGCATCGGAATAGGATACCATTGACCGATAAGCTTGAGAATCCTGTAGTAAACAGGTGTTATGCTTACAAAGAAGATACTGCTCATTTTTTCGTTCGGGATAAGGAACATCCCTATATTCAGGAAAAACCCTTTGATTGGGTAAGAGGATATCAGGTTGGGGGTAAGTCATTGATTTGGGCCCGGCAGACGCAGCGTTGGAGCAAATATGATTTTGAAGGCCCAGGAAGAGATGGTTTTGCAGTAGATTGGCCCATCAGGTATGAAGATTTAGCTCCTTGGTATAGTTATGTTGAAAGATTTGTAGGGATAAGTGGAAACAAGGATGGTGTGGAGACCCTTCCGGATGGGGAATTTTTGCCTGCATGGGAAATGAACTGTGTGGAGAAAGTGATCCGTGACAGAATTATTTCAGAATTCAAAGACAGGCATGTGATGATTGGCAGATGTGCGCATCTTACCCAGCCCCAAGACCATCATCTACAACAGGGCAGAGGCCAGTGTATGGCTAGAAATCAGTGTTATAGGGGTTGTCCATTTGGTGCGTATTTTAGTTCAAATTCATCTACCCTTCCTGCTGCTGCCGCAACTGGTAACCTAATTGTCAGGCCTGATTCTGTAGTCCATTCTATTATTTATGACGATAAAAAAGAAAAAGTTACAGGAGTAAGGGTCATTGATAGGGTCACCAAAGAGGCCAAAGAATATTATGCAAAAGTCATTTTTCTAAATGCTGCGGCACTCAATTCCAATTTAATTCTTTTGAACAGTCAATCCCAAAGATTTCCCTATGGCCTAGGTAATGATAATGGTCTTTTGGGCAAATACATTGCTTTTCATAATTATAGAGGAAATATATATGCCGATTTTGAAGGCTATGAGGACAATTATTATTTCGGCAGGAGACCCACAGCTGTGATGATGCCCAATTTTAGGAATGTCAAAAAACAAGAAATGGATTTTTTAAGGGGATATATGACTTTTTACTCTGCTGGAAGAAGTGGTTGGGGGGCAAAGCCCCAGGAATCCTTTGGGCCAGGGTTTAAAGAGAGGAATTCCCTTCCTGGACCTTGGCATGTTTTTATGATGATGCAGGGAGAGACTATTCCAAAAATTGACAATTATGTTAGCCTGAGTGAGTCTGAGAAGGATGAGTGGGGTATGCCTCTTCTTAAGATAAAGGTGGACTATGATGAAAATGATGAAAAGATAATAAATGATTTTTTTGAGCAAGGAACTGCGATGCTTGAAAAGGCTGGCTGTTCAAATATCCGTAAATCAGACAGCAAACAGGCACCTGGGCTGGATATTCATGAAATGGGCGGAGTGAGAATGGGACGAGATCCAGAAACTTCCTTGCTGAATGGATGGAACCAAATGCACCATTGTAAAAATGTTTTTGTAACGGATGGATCCTGTATGACCTCGACAGGTACCCAAAACCCTTCCATTACCTATATGGCTTTGACCGCAAGAGCGGTTGATTTTGCTGTAAAGGCATTGAAAAAAGGAGATATTTAAGCCCTTCAGGCTAATTTTTGTAACAATCAAAAGAATTATTTTCAATTTATCTCTCAAATCCTTTCCTGTTGGGATAAAGGCATTATTACAATTCGCGCATGCTCCAAAAAGTGCGTTTTTAATGAGTTTCCATTAATTAGAACCTCAGATAAATAAGTGTGTTTTTATTAAAATTACAAATCCTCATTCTGTTTTTTAAAAAAATAGCTTAAGAATATTACAAGTAGAAAATAAATTGTAAAAATTGGTGTAGTTAGTAAAAAAAATGAACATTGTTTTATCTTGATATTTTTTTTATTTAAATTGGAGGACTTATCTATTTGGATAATAAAATTCTTTGATTGTTTAATTTGAAGATTTTAGATTGAATTAAATATAATTATTTGCAGTATGAATTAGATTTGAAAGCCTGCCGTGACTTATTTAAGAGAAACCAGTTAAATTAAATCCCAATAAATTCTATGAACAGAGTTCTACAACTAATGCTAGCACTGATTCTGTCAATTGTTTTTCAATTTCAAGCAAATGCACAGACCAGGGTTTTGTCCGGAAAGGTTTCTGACCCTTCCGGTGAGCCGATTCCAGGGGTGAATATCCTGGATAAGCAGACTAATACAGGTACTACCACTGATTTGGATGGTAGGTATTCAATTCAAGTAACCAATTCCACTACTTTGGTCTTTTCATTTATAGGTTTTCAGACCCAGGAATTAGTAGTTGGCAACAGAACAGAACTGAATCTGACTTTACAGGAAGATGCAACGGCTCTGGGTGAAGTTGTTGTAACTGCACTTGGATTGACAAAGGACAAGGAAAGGATTGGTTATGCTGTCACTACTGTAGGTGGTGATCAAATGAATCTTGCCCGTGAACCCAATGTGGCCAACTCCCTTACTGGTCAGGTAGCCGGTCTTGTAGTCAGAGGAACGAATAGTGGTCCACAAGGTACGGCAAACATAGTTCTAAGGGGGCTTCCCAGTATTTCTGGTACAGGATCTCCTTTGTTTGTCATTAATGGTGTACCTATGGACAATACCCAGCTTGGGTCTGCTGGTCAATGGGGTGGAAGTGATAACGGTGACGGGATAGGTAATTTAAGCCCTGATGATATTGAATCCATGACTGTCCTGAAAGGGCAGGCTGCCTCTGCATTGTATGGTGCAAGAGCATCCAATGGTGTGATTATGATCACCACAAAAGGGGCTAAAAGAGGCAGTGACTGGACACTGACATATAATTTCAACTTAATGACAGAGCAGGCTATGGACTTCACCAATTTCCAGAAGCAGTATGGTCAGGGTACCGGTGGACGACGTCCTCAGACTGCCACAGACGCACAAACCACAGGCAGATTTGCATGGGGAGAAAGAATGGGTGGCAATGTGATAGGTTTTGATGGCAATCAATATCCGTATGAGCCTGCCAGCGATAACTGGTTGGATTTTTACCGTACCGGGACACTGGTTACCAATACTTTGGCAGTTTCAAAAGGGATTGGTAATGATGGTTCATTTAGGTTGTCAGTTTCTGATTTAAGATCAAATTCTATTGTTCCAAATAGTGGTATGGACAGGTTAAGTGTCAACCTAAATGTGGATCAGAACATCACCGATAAATTGAATATTTCAGCAATGGTCAATTATTTGGATCAAAAGAATACCAATATTCCATTTTTGAGTGATGGACCAAGAAATCCTAATAACTTTTTATTCCTAGCTCCAAATATCCGTCCTAGTATTTTTTCTCCCGGATTCAACGAAAATGGAAGAGAAATTGTATTCAGTGATGATATTTTCGTGACTAACCCATACTTCATTACTGCCAATGGAATAAATGACAGAGGAAGAAATAGAACTATTTCGGCTTTGGCAGCTCGTTATAATTTCACACCCAAAACTTATGCTTTATTCCGGGTTGGTAATGACGTTCAAAATGATGATTTTTTCAACGTTGAACCGACAGGCTTAGCATATACACAGGAACAAAGAGGTAATCTTGGAGGAAGAGGATTGTCCACTAGATCAGAAACAAATATCGATGCGATATTTGGATCTGAGTTTCAAATCACCAATGACCTTACCTTTGATGGCTTGTTGGGAGGTACTTTCCGAAACAACAGGTTTGAACAAGTTAGTGTGGGAGGTTCTCGATTTGTAATCCCCGGATTATATTCTCCATTCAATGTGGATGTATTCAACAGGGGATATGGTTTCAATGAAAGGGAAGTTCTTTCAGGTTTTTACTCTATTGGATTGGGATATAAAGATTTCCTGACCTTGACTACCACTGGACGGTATGATGTTTACAGTACCTTGCCTATTGGCAACAACAGCATCTTCTCACCATCAGTTACAGGTGCTTTCCTTTTTGATAAATTCTTGAAGGTTCCTGCATTGGATTTCGGAAAGTTTAGGGCGAGTTACGCTGTAACAAGTGGCGAGCCATTTGATGCTTATCAAACCCAGTTTTATTTCAGTTCAGCGAACACATTTAATGGTATTGCGGCTGGTTCTTCCCCCCTTACTTTGCCAAACCTCTTCTTAAAACCATTTACTACTGATGAAATAGAAGTTGGTTTTGATCTGGTCTTCTTCAAAAACCGCTTGTCATTAGATGTTGCCTATTTTACAAAAACCACAAATAATGAGATCATGCCTGCCACAACCAGTATTTCTTCAGGTTTCTCAAGTGCAGTAGTAGCAACTGGATCTGTTAACAATAGAGGTTTGGAATTGATGGTTTCAGGTACACCTATTCAAACAGGGAACTTTACTTGGAGATCAACCTTAAATTTCACTAATGTCAGAAATGAAGTTTTGAACACAAACTTGGAAAACACTCCTATCAATCTCGGTCAAACCAGACAGATGCTGGGAAATGCTGTGACAGCCTTCGTTCCGGGACTTCCAGGACCTCAAATTAGAGCTTTTGATTATCAGCGCGATGCCAATGGCAACATAGTGGTAAATGCAGACGGTCTGCCGGTCCGCGGAGAACTTAAAAACTGGGGTTCAGTACTTCCTACTCATTATGGAGGTTGGAATAACGAATTTAATTATAAAGGAATAGGGTTTTCATTTTTGGTGGATTACAACTTTGGAAATAAAGTCTTGTCTGCCACAGAATTTAATGCCTATTTCCGTGGATTGCACCAAAACACTTTAGTTGGAAGAGAAGGGGGAGTAACTACTGGAGAGTTTACTGCTCCAGCCGAAAGGTACTATCAGGCACTTGTTCAAAACATAACAAGTACAAGTGTTGTTGACGGTGATTTTATCAAGCTTCGTCAGTTAACCTTGGGATATACCTTCCCTGCATCCGTGTTTAATTCTGTTCCAGTCTTTAAAGGCTTGACGGCCTCTATTGTTGCGAGAAATCTGGCAATCTTATGGAGGAAAGCTGAAAATATTGATCCAGAAGCCCAATTCGGATCAAACATTGGCTTTTTTGGTATAGAAGGTACTGCTTTGCCCCCAACACGCTCTATAGGATTTAACTTAAACTTCAAATTGAACTAATTATGAAAAAGTATATAAGTTTATTTCTGCTAAGTAGCATTTTAGTAATCACATCTTGTGATGAAAGATTTGAAGAGCTAAACACGGATCCAAATAGACCTGGAGGATCAGTTTTTGATCCTAACTTACTCCTTCCTACTGCTACTTTTCAGCATGGGGATTTAATCACTGGTTATTCAGGGCCGATTTTGTTTCAAAGCATGTGGATTCAGGCTTTGGCTTCTACTTCAACTGGTGGCGCCAATTATTATTCCAATGCAGATAAATACGTAGCCTCTCCAAGTACGCCAAACTATATCGAAGGTAACTGGAACGTAGGATTTTCGCTTTCTTCCAGGTTGAATCAGATGCAGATATTGGCACAGCAAAGAGGGTTGAATAATCTTAATGCAGTTGGCCAGATCATGAAGGTAAGTGCTCTTTCAGTTGTTGCGGATACCTACGGAGATATTCCTTATTCAGAGGCGCTTCAGGCCCAGCAAGGTATTTCACAACCGAAATATGACAGTCAGGCGGATGTATATAATAAGATGCTCAGTGACCTTGAAGCGGCCCTTAATTCATTGAGTGCTTCCGGGGACCAGCTCAGAAATGATGTCATGTACAGAGGAGATATTACTAAATGGAGAAAATTTGGATATTCCCTCATGCTTAAGCTTGGATTGCGCCTGACCAAGGTCAATGCTTCCGGAGCTCAGTCATGGGTTCAAAAAGCAGTTGCAGGTGGAGTATTTACATCAGCTGATGATGATGCTTTAGTACCCTCTGATGAAGCCAATGGCTATTCTAATTCAAGTGCCAATGCCTTGAATGTTCCTGATGATATCTATGAGGTACGTTGGTCTAAATTAATGATTGATTACTTAAAAAACACCAATGATCCCAGGTTAAGAATTGTCGCAGAAGTGCCACCTGCAGGCCTAGCCGCCAACAGGAATGGACTGGTAGTTGGGAATAATGATCCCGCCGTTCAGATTGGCCTGCCTAACGGTTTTGATTTAAGGGGTGGTTCATTTGATATTTCAAATCACCCGAATTTTCCTGGTGCAACAGGCTCAGGGGGCGATGTAGCAATTATTGGAGCATACTCTAGGCCAACAGCAATTTACAGAAGAAGAAACGCTCCTGTGTTTCTTTTGACCTATGCAGAAGTACAATTGTTATTGGCTGATGCAGCTGTGAGGGGTTTTGTTCCGGGATCAGCAGCTGACTTTTACAGACAAGGTGTCTTGGGCGCTTTTACCTCCATGGCAAAATTCGGCGGTGAAACAGTTTCTGCTTCGGCAGCTACAGCTTATATTAATGCCAACCCTTTAAATGTAAGTTCTGCAAATGCCTCTTTGAAAATGATTAATGAGCAGATTTGGGCTACAACCAGTTTATTTGCAAACTTTTTGGAAGCTTGGAACAATTGGAAACGTACCGGATTCCCAGAATTGACTCCCGTTAACTTCCCCGGAAATTTCAGTTCAGGCCAAATTCCAAGAAGACAGCCTTATCCGGCTGGTGAATCATCAACCAATGGTGAGTCATTAAGAGCTGCTGTTACCCGTATGGGAGGAGATAATTGGATTACAAGAACTTGGTGGGATGGAGGAAATTGATCTCTAGGTTCTTCTTAAATAGAAAAAGGTGCCATAAATAGTGGTACCTTTTTTTATCTACTTTCAGTAATTAGAACTGGTGAATCGTCAGGAAAAAATCATGTGTTAGTTTTGACTGGAGTTCTTAATAAAACTGTTTTGGTGTTTTCAAGCGTATAATTTAAATTCATTTAGGTAAAAATTTTAAACCTATTTTAGACGTTAATCCCATTATCTATATAGTTTGTAAATCATGAAAATAAGAAGTTTAATAATTGTTTTCCTATTGACTTGTTTTTCCTTACCCGTACTGGGCCAAAAAGAAGTGCAGCTATTGGTAATCGGTGGTGGAGCGAGTGGGGTTTCTGCAGGAATCCAAGCTTCCAGAATGGGTATAGAAACTTTGATTTTGGAAGAAACTCCATGGCTTGGAGGTATGTTGACAGCAGCAGGTGTATCTGCTATTGATGGGAATCATAAAATGCCTTCAGGAATTTGGGGGGAATTCAGGGAGAAACTATATGCGCATTATGGTGGTCCGAAAGCTGTTGAGACTGGCTGGGTTTCCAATACTTTATTTGAGCCTTCCATAGGCAATAGATTTTTTCAGGAATGGGTGAAAGAGCAAACTTCCTTGACAGTAATTCAAGAGGCAATCTGGAAAGAGATTAAGCATGAAGAAGGGAAATGGAAAGTTGTTTATTTGAAAGACCAAGAGGAGAATATAGTCTTTGCACAAATGCTTATCGATGCTTCAGAGCTTGGGGATGTAATCGCTTCTTTGAAATTAGATTATTATGTAGGTATGGACAGTAGGGATAGGTTTGGCGAGCAATATGCCCCTGAGCAAGCCAATGATATTGTGCAGGATATTACTTATGTGGTAACCCTGAAGGATTTTGGACAAGGAAAGGATATGACTATACCCAAACCTAAAGGGTATGACCCGACAGTTTTTGCATGCGCCTGTGACCATGCTGACCCTACTTCATTTGATGATCCTACCAATGATTGCCAAAAAATGCTCAATTATGGCAAGTTGCCTAATGGAAAATACATGATCAACTGGCCAAATTGTGGCAATGACATATATATGAATATTATAGAGCTTAACCCTTTTGAAAGAAAAGAGGCCTTAAAAGAGGCTAAGCTGCATTCATTGCGATTTGTGTATTATATACAACATGAGTTGGGATACAAACATTTGGGATTGGCAGATGATGAATACCCAACAGAAGATCAGTTACCTTTTATTCCCTATCACCGTGAGTCACGAAGGACATTGACCGAAAGTATTTTGACCCTTCCTCATGTATTAGATCCATTTAAGCAATCAGAATCCCTGTATAAGACTGGGGTCGCCGTAGGAGATTACACCATAGATCATCATCATAAAATGAACCCCGAGGCTCCAGAGATTGATTTTATAAAGATAAGGGTGCCTTCTTATAATGTTCCTATGGGAAGTTTGATTCCTAAAGGATCCACGCATTTAATAGTGGCTGAAAAGAATATAGGAGTATCCAATATTGTAAATGGTGCAAGTAGGTTGCAGCCAGTAGTTCTAGGTATTGGTCAAGCTGCAGGAGCCATAGCCGCCACAGCATTATTGGAGGGTAAAAACCTCCAGGAGGTTTCGGTGAGATCTGTGCAGCAAAATATTTTGAATTCAAATGCCTATATCATGCCGTATATTGATGTCAATCCTAAGCATAAGCATTTCCAATCTATACAAAAGATTGGAGCTACGGGGATTTTAAAAGGATTTGGTGTGCCCTACAAATGGGCCAATCAAACTTGGTTTTACCCTGAAAAAGAAGTTTCTGAATTTGAATTAGCAGAGGGTCTGAGACCCTATTATACCAGTTTGTCCAATTACTGGTCCGCATCTGGAGAAATGTTGACAATTAGCTTCCTGCATGGATTGCTAAGGGAAATTGATGACAAAATTGAAATTAGGGATTTGGAAAAAGTATGGTTAGAGGCAGGGTTTGAAAAAGATTTGTTCAATTTAGATCAACGACTTACCAGGTTGCAAGTGGCGGTTTTGGTAGATAATATTTTAAATCCTTTTGCTATTCCGGTTAATCTGCAAGGCTTACTTGAGGATTGACTTTTTCCAATATTAATGACCCTATTTTTTTTCCTTGCTTAACTCCTTCCTCAATAGCATCTCTAAAGTGGATACCCCCATATAATCTGGAAATAGCCGCTTCTTCGGATGCTTGGAAGAAGGAGGAAAAAGCTCTTTCTGGTAAACCAAAATAAACCTCAGAACTGTCTATAAAATCAAAATTGTCACCAAAGTAGGCAGTTAGTATTGCTGCTGAAGTGCTTGAAATGACACTATGGCCACTAGTATACTCTGGAAATGGAGGTGTTTGAAGTAAAGGTCTCCAAGTTCCATCTACATACTTTTGAATAGCGGATTCAGGTCGTATACGTTCGGAGTCATATTTTTCTTCCCAACAGCTGATAAATGAATCATGTAATCCCATGGCAACCAGGGCGTGTATGTATAAGGTTTTTCTCCAGTCTAAGCCGGCTTTTTGGGCTGCGATACCTGTAATGCCAATCCAATGACCTCCAGGGGAAATCTTTTTAATTCCTATGGCCATATGACCTGAATATTGAACCATAAAAGGATTGCAATCCCAGAAGTTAGCAACCAAAATTTGCTCATCGGTCAGATGGGAAGTTGCTTCATATACTTCCATTAGCTGATTATGGAAAGGGCTTCCCGCATCTAAGTCAAACGGAGCTGGAGGTGATGGTTTAAATTCCTTAATGTTGTCAAGGAAAAAGGGCCTAATCGTTCTCCACTCGGGTTCTACTGCAGCCATGTAAGCCGGAGGAGTAGGATACCAAAATCCATCTCCTTTTTTGGGACTGTACCTTGTCAATGTACTTAGCTGATTATAGCCATC
This sequence comes from Cecembia rubra, assembly GCF_003014575.1. GTDB lineage: Bacteria > Bacteroidota > Bacteroidia > Cytophagales > Cyclobacteriaceae > Cecembia_A > Cecembia_A rubra. The sequence continues at coordinate 109,124 of NZ_PYGF01000004.1, read as the reverse complement.
AGAATATGCTAATTTCATTACTTCGGCAGCAATATATTGCGCATATTCCTGGTGTTGGGCTAGAGCTTTTCTTGATATCCACTTGTTTTTTAGTGCTTTCTTTACCAGTTCGTCCTGCTTTTCCGTTAAAAGTTTTCCAGATGGCATAATTTTTTTTCCCACTTCCAACATGCAGTAAATTGCAATAAATTCCGGCTTAAGGCCATTTGGAGGGGTTTTTAATTTCAACTCTCCAATCAGACTGGCAGGAACAAGTTGTTGATTAACAGGGACATTTTGGAGTTCGGACCAAGCTATATGGGCTGCCAAAGTAGAATAAGCATAAAATCTTGCTGCAGCCGGAGGAGAGGCTACATCTGTTACCATTACCTCTGTGATATTGAACAAATTATCTATGTAATGGGAGATCTCTATTTTGTTTTCCTGTGCAATAGTATCATTGATACAAAAAATTAACAAAAAAGGTAATTGAATGAGGAACAAAATAGTCCTCATAAAATTTTTCAAAATATGAATCTGAATAAATAAGGGCATTATTTGAATTTCTGATAGGTTTTGGTAAAAGCCTGTATGGTATCTAGATAAATTTTCAATAGTTATGCATCTGGAGCCTAAACTTTCATGTCTTACCCCCTTTATTTTCAAGACACCAATTACTCTTAGCCAATATAGGTAAATATACCTTTTCCCAGCACATAAAACAAAAGCCCTGCATTCCTTAAAAATAAACCTAAACCTTTTTCTGAATGGGTTTCAGACCAAGCCAATCCGGACATTCCAGGGAATCCATTTAATTTCTTAAGATTAATGTGTTTCATAGACCATATCCGGTTCAATGACCTCGACATTGCCCTTTTCATTGATTCCGCTGAGTTTTAATGTTTTTAGTTCATTGATCAAAACGGGATCATATTTCGCTGCAACCCGAATATAATTTTCTGTAAAACCATGCATTTTGCCATCTTCTATATCTTCCTCAAATAAGACCGTAAAAGTCTTTCCAAGGTTTTCTTCATAGAATTTTCTCCTTTTCTTTTCAGATAGGATCCTAAGCATTTTGGATCTTTCATTCCTCTTCCTCATAGGGACAACGCCTTCCATCTCTACAGCCCTGGTGTTGGCCCTTTCTGAATAAGTAAATACATGGAGGTAGGAAATATCCAATTCATTGAGAAAGTTGTAAGTTTCAAGAAAAAGCTCATCTGTTTCTCCTGGAAAACCCACGATCACATCCACACCGATGCAGCAATGCGGCATAAGCGTTTTTATTTTATTGACTCGGTCCTCATAAAGTTCCCGGAGATATCTTCTTCCCATTTTTCTCAGGATAGTATTGCTTCCTGATTGTAGTGGGATATGAAAATGAGGTACAAACCTTTTGGATTGAGATACAAATTCGATGACTTCGTTGGTAAGTAGGTTGGGCTCTATGGAAGAAATCCTTATTCTGTCTATACCTTCAATTTCATCAAGAGCTTGGACTAGATCCGAAAATTTTTCTTTTCTCTTGCCTTCATGGACACCAAAATCTCCAATATTAACTCCTGTCAGTACGATTTCTTTAACATCAGTTTTGGCGATTTCCCTCGCCGAATCGAGGATATTGTTAATACTGTCACTTCTGCTTTTTCCTCTTGCCAACGGAATGGTACAAAAAGCACAACCATAATTGCAGCCATCCTGAACCTTCAGGAAAGTTCTTGTACGGTCGTGTATTGAATAAGCATTGTTGAAAATATTGGCTTCCTGAATTTCTGATGCTAGGATCTTAGTTTCCTGTTCCTTTGCAAATCCATCCAATAATTCAATTAATCTGAATTTTTCTGCTGCTCCCAGAACTGCATCAACACCTTCGATCTCGGATATCTCTTGAGGTTTGAGCTGGGCATAACAGCCAATTATGGTCACATATGAGTTGGGTGATATTTTTTTGGCCTCTTTTACTATCTTTTTACACTTTTTGTCGGCATTTTCGGTTACAGAGCAAGTGTTGATGATAAAAATATCAGGATTCTGTTCAAATTCCACTTTTTGATAGCCTTTAGCCTCAAACATTCTGCTTATTGTTGAGGTTTCAGAATAATTTAATTTACATCCTAAAGTGTAAAATGCTACTTTTTTCACGCCAATCTCCTTTGTTTCAGGATGCAAAGTTAAATATTATCCTTCAGTTTTCAATTTTCTATTTTTCAAGCCATTTTCCTGTTTTTTTTGGGATATAAACTCTAAAACAGGGTTGTTTTTTTAAAAATAATGTAAAATTTTCCAAAAACAGGGTTAAAAATCACCCTTTCTCTTTATAATCAATAATATTTTATATTTTTGTGGGTATAATATTAAACCACATATTGTAGAAAATGGCAACTTTAAGACAAAAAGCGCTTTTAATGGCACAATCAAGGCCAAAAGTGACGGTGACACCGCCCTCTAATAAGGTTTCGGATTACTTTGGAAACTTGGTTTTTGGGCTACAGCAAATGAAAGAATCTTTAGCACCTTCTGTTTTTAAGAAGGTAGGTGAAGCTATCGAAAAGGGTTCAAAGATAGATCCATCAACTGCTGAAGAAATTGCTTCAGCTGTAAAGGTCTGGGCAATGTCCAAAGGAGTGACACATTATACCCACTGGTTCCAGCCATTGACAGGATCTACTGCCGAAAAGCACGATGCATTTTTTGATGCCCATGCTGGGATAGAAAAATTCAAAGGTTCTGCACTTGTTCAACAGGAGCCTGATGCCTCTTCTTTTCCCCATGGTGGAATAAGATCTACTTTTGAGGCAAGAGGCTATACGGCATGGGACCCTTCCTCGCCTATATTTATTTTTGACAAAACACTTTGTATTCCTACGATCTTCGTTTCTTATACAGGTGAAGCATTGGATTATAAGACACCTCTCTTAAAATCCATGGAGGCAATTAATGAGGCTGCGGTGGCAGTCTGTCAGTTGTTTGATAGGAATGTCAGGAAAGTAACTCCATCTTTAGGTATTGAGCAGGAATACTTTGTAATTGATAAAGCATTATATGCTACAAGACCAGACCTTGTGATGTCTGGTAGAACTGTATTTGGGCATAATCCGGCCAGAGGGCAGCAGTTGGAGGATCATTACTTTGGTTCGATTCCAACCCGAGTGAAGGATTTTATGGTGGATTTCGAAATTGAGGCCCATAAACTGGGGATTCCTGTCTCTACACGCCACAATGAAGTGGCGCCAAGTCAATTTGAAGTGGCTCCGATTTTTGAAGAGATCAACAAAGCGATTGATCACAACCAGCTTTTGATGGACCTTATGGATAAGGTAGCTGAAAAGCATGGTTTGAAGGTATTATTGCATGAGAAACCCTTTGCAGGAGTGAACGGAAGTGGCAAACACAACAACTGGTCTTTGATTACAGATACAGGGGTGAATCTTTTCCAGCCAAGTAATTCTGCGAGAGAAAACCTTCAATTCCTAGCTTTTGTTGTGGCCACAGTGAAAGCGGTCTATGACAATGCTGACCTACTTAGAGCAAGTATTGCTTCTGCAAGTAATGATTTCAGACTTGGAGCCAATGAAGCACCTCCTGCCATCATGTCGGTTTTCCTAGGGTCTACATTGACCGGGGTATTGGATGAACTGGAGAAAAACGGAAACGTGAAAATTGAGAAGGGGGACAACATGTACATGAAATTAGGGATTTCTAAAATCCCTGAAATCATTTTGGACAACACTGATAGAAACAGGACCTCTCCATTCGCATTTACAGGTAACAAGTTTGAGTTCAGAGCGGTTGGTTCCAGTGCCAACTCTGCAGGTCCAATGACAGTCTTGAATGTGATAGTCGCTGAAGTGCTTAGAACAATGGCTAAGGACATTGATAAAGAAATAGCTGCAGGTAAAGAGAAAAAAATTGCTATTGTCAATGTTTTGAGAAAATATATCAAGGATAGCAAAAAAATCAGATTTGAGGGAGATGGTTATTCAGAGGAATGGGCAAATGAAGCCGCTAAAAGAGGACTTTCTAACCTGAAGAGTACCCCATTTGCTTTGGAAGCGTATCATGATAAGAAAGTAATTGAACTGTTCGGGAAACACAATGTCTTGACTCCAATAGAACTGCATGCAAGGCATGAAATCATGTTGGAAAATTATATTAAGAAAGTGCAAATTGAATCCAGGGTTATGGGAGATCTTGCACTTAACCATGTAATCCCAACAGCTATCCAATACCAGAATAAGCTCATAGAAAATGCCAATGGGCTGAAGGGTCTTGGTTTGGATAATAAACCAGCCGTGGAAACCATTAAAGAGGTGAGCAAGCATTTAGAATCGCTTAAATCAAGTGTGAATGCCATGATTGATGCGCGTAGGAGGTTGAACAAGGAAGAGGATGTTGCAAAACGTGCAAAAGGTTATTGTACTGATGTCAAAGAGGCTTATTTTGATAAAATCAGATATGCTGTAGATAAACTGGAGCTTTTGGTGGATGATGAATTCTGGCCATTAGTAAAATACAGAGAAATGCTCTTTATCAAGTAATTCAGAAATGGTAATTAAAAAGCCCGGGAGTTATCTTATTCCGGGCTTTTTTTGTTGGTCTTATTTTTGATTCTGATTAAATGGTTTGTTTGCATACTTGGCAAAAAAAAGGCGATATCAGGAATTAAACTTAATTTTCCCCATATTGCTAAGTATTTTTAAGATCAATCGGATAATATGGCTAAAAAAAAGACATCCATTAAAGACATTGCAGAAGCTTTAGGGGTTTCAATCACTACGGTTTCATTTATTTTAAATGGGAAAGCCAGAGAAAAAAGGATAAGTGATGAAATGACGGGTAAAGTGCAGGATTATATCAAAAAAATCGGTTATAAACCCAGCCATATTGCTCAAAGTTTGCGACTTGGTAAGTCGAAGATCATTGTTTTCATGGTAGAAGACATTTCTAACCAGTTTTTTGCTTCTATTGCCAGACTGATTGAAGAGAAAGCCTACAAAAACGGATACAAAATTATTTACTGCAGTACAGAGAATGACACAATCAAAACCAAGGAATTGATTTCTACATTTAAAATGCGAAATGTAGATGGTTTTATTATCACACCTACTCCCGGCCTGGAGCATGTTGTAAGGAAATTATTGGAGGAAGATTTTGCAGTAGTACTATTTGACCGATGGATTCCTGATGTAGATTGCAGTTATGTTGTGGTTGAAAACAAGTTGAGTGCCAAGGAAGCGACCCAGCATTTAATTCATCAAGGCTGCAAAAACTTGGGTTTTGTCACTGTTGATTCCAGCCAGACTCAAATGAATGATAGGATGGATGGATTTCTGGAAGCTTTAATAGGGACCGAAGCCAAATCCGCAATTTTAAAAGTGAAGTTTCATACCATTTCTGAGCAGGAAGCTTCCCGTAAAATCTTAGAATTTTTTTCTTCCCATCCTGAATTGGATGGAGTGTTTTTTTCAACCAATTACCTCGCATTTGAGGGACTTCATGCATTGATAAAACTCGGGAAAAAAATTCCCGAACAGATCAGATTGGTTTCTTTTGACGACCATTATTTTTTCAATTTGTTTCAGCCACCGATTACAGCTATTGAACAACCTATCGAAGAAATAGCGGAAAATCTTATGGATTTAATGTTGAAGCAGCTGGAACATGGTGAAGTTCAAAACAATAAAATAATCTTACCAAATAAGCTTAATCTGAGAGAATCTTCTGTATATAAGTGATAAACAAAATAAAAACGACATATTTGCTTGTGTTAACGGAAAATTAATTAATTTAGGTAAAACCTTTTAGCAGAATAATTTTCAAATCATACCCTTTAGGAGGCAATGAGCCGGTGGATAAGGGTATTATTTAAAAACCACAAACCCAAATGACCTACAAAAGAATTATTTCGGGGGATATTGGAGGCTCCCATTTGACTGTTGCATTATTTGAAGAATATGACAAAGGCTTTCATCTTCAAAAAATGGAAAGGGTTTCTATAGATTCCCGACTTGGTAAATCAGAAATTTTACAAAACTGGTTTGCGGGTTTAAAAAGTTTGGTCAATTCTTTCGAAGGTGTCTATATTTCAATGGCTATGCCTGCTCCTTTTGATTATTTGGAGGGGGTTTGCCTCATTCAAGAGCAGGGAAAATTTTTAAGTCTTTATGGAGTCAACCTAAAAAAGGAATTCAGTAATGAGCTTGGAATCCCTGAGCATCATATAAAGTTTATCAATGACGCTGAAGCATTTTTGAGTGGAGAAGTCTTGTTTGGGAAAGGTAAAAATATTGATGCGCTATTGGGAATAACCTTAGGCTCTGGCCTTGGTTCTGCCTTAAAAAAAGGAAAAGAAATAAGGGATGCATCTCTTTGGAATTTTCCGTTTAAAGATGGGATTGTGGAGGATTACCTTGGTACAAAATGGTTTCAGATGCAGGCCAGGGATAAATTGGGAATAGAGATAATCGGGGTAAAGGAATTAATCGAAACAGTAGGAGATACAAAGGTGTTAAGGGATATTTTTTCGGAATTTGCTTTAAATCTTGGCGAATTTATTATCCAACAATATCATATTCATCATTTTGAATGTATCATTTTAAGTGGTAATATTTCCAAGTCTTCTCTTTTTTTCCAAAGGAAGGTCAAGGAATACCTATATCAAGCAGGTCTTGATTTACCCATTGAAATTAGTCAACTGGGTGAAAATGCTGCCCTTTATGGTGCTGCTGCACTATTTTTTGATAGTAATAAGGGAACCAGGCTTATCCTTAATTGAAAATAATTGGCGGTTGTCTAATTTGACAGGTAAATGTTAATTAAGAATTTCTCCAAAAATTTTTTCATTGACTACAGCCACTCCACCAAGTAATCCTACCTCTTTACCGAGTTTGTAAAGAGCAAGTTCTGTGTTTTCCCTTGCCTTGGCCATGGCATAGATATTCAAAGCCTGTTGGATAGGAGTAATCAAATATTGCTTGGCTTCTGCAACAGATCCCCCAATGATGATCAATTCAGGATTCAATAATTGGATTAGAATTGAAATGCCCCTTCCTAAATCCAATCCTGCATCTGAAAGAATTGTGATGGCCCTTTGGTCACCAGCCAATGCAGCATCTACTACAAGAAAAGGTTCTACCTCTCCTTCGTTTTCCCTGGCCATTCTTGCAAGAATTGAGTCCGGATCGTTTTCTATAGCTGCTTTTGCCATTCTAACTATGGCTGTTCCTGAAGCAACGGATTCAAGGCATCCTTTCTTACCACAACTACAGGTAATGTCCCTTGATTCAAATATGGGGGAATGACTGAACTCCCCTGCAAAGCCTGAGGCGCCATGATAAATCTTTCCATCTATTAATATACCTAAGCCAATGCCCCATCCGATAAAAATCCCCAAGACGTTTTTGTATTGATCATTATGCCCAAACTTAAATTCAGCCAATGTCATTGCTCTTGCGTCATTTTCAAGGAATACTCTCCTGCCCAATTTCGACTCAAAGTTATCAAGTAAGTTTTTCTTGCCGAATTTAAGGTAAGTATAATTCACCCCATTGACGGAATCTATTAGGCCTGGCATGGAAATTCCAACAGCAATAATTTTTTCATCAGGTAATCCGGAGTTGTTTTTATGAGCAAGAATAAAATCACAGATCTTATCAAAAGTTTCTTTCTCATTATTTAACTGAATTTTCAGCATGGAAACTTCTGTAACGGCTTGGTTTGCGCTGTTGTAAATACAGGTACGCATCCTGAATTTGTTGATGTCGACCGAAATGATGTAAAATGAATCCTCTGCCAGCTTATACAAATCAGGTTTCCTTCCTCCTTGTGATTCTGCCCTACCATGTTTGATGATTTCACCTGATGCCATAAGGTCGCTCAAAAGGGAATTGACAGTAGGTAAACTTATCCCAACCTCATTACACATTTCTCCTGCGGTATTGCTTCCTTTTGTGTATAGGTTTTTGATCAATTTGAGTTTATTTAGGTAGCTTTTTGTTTCTACCACCCCTTCAATTTTTTCAAGGGCCTTTTTAGGGTCGATTAAATTCATTACGGCAAAATTTAAAAAATCAATTACGTGAATTTTTAAGGAATTACAAAAGGGCTTAATTGAAAAAATCAAATAATATCGAATTCTTAATCAATTTTAGTATTAAGGTTTGAAGTTGGGGTGCTAAGTTGAAAAAGTTTTTTTAAAATCAGAATAAAGGGGACGCTAGTCCCCTTTATTTATTCATTTCCTCTTCCGCCTCTATTTGAGTTTGCACTTCGGTTACCAGGATTATTGCTTGACCTGTTCATGGTGCCTGAATTTGACCTGGTGTTTCCCCCTGATGAATTAACTGCAGGCCCGGATTGCCTTGTACTAGAATTACTTCTAACATTGACATTTGTTTGTCTACTAGGGCCTGCATTCCCAACAGTACCGGAACTTTGCCTGCCTGAAGAAGGACTTCCCACTGCAGCATTGTTTTGACGTCCATTGGTGCGCTGCTGAACAGTAGTGCCAGATTGCCTGGAAGCGTTGTTTCCCACTACTGGATTTTGCTGGCGGCTTGGAGAAGACGCTCCATTTGCTCCATAATTGTTTGGTCTGTTGGCATTACTTTCCCTTACATTAGGAGTGCCTACCTGACCATTGTTGCTAGGTCTTGACTGCACAGTCCTGGTGGCAGTTCCATTTTGTCCATTGTTGGCATTTCCACGAACCGCCTGGTTCTGAGATGGCTGTTGCGCATTTCTTGAAGGGGTAGCCTGAGTATTTCTATTAGGAGCAGCTGAATTGACCCTTCCTTGTTCAGTAGATCGCTGCTGTACAGCAGATCTTTGTCTAAATTCATCCGCAGTATATGCCCTTGATGGCCTGGCTTGTTCATTGCCTCCCCTTCCTCTATTTATTTCAGGACGGTAGATATTTACATTGTTGTTTTGAACAATTGCCCTTCCCGGTCTTGAAGCATTGTTTACCTGATACACTGGAACATTGGATCCGGTTACTCTTTGAATTTCCCTTCTGGAAGGTCCGGTGTAATAAGTAGTGTTATTCACTACATAGGTATTGTTGATGATAGTGGTCCTGTTGTATACATTGACTACTTGGTGATGAGGAACGAAATACCTGTGGAAGTGTTTGCCTCGGAACCTTCTTTGAGGAACGAATACCCAGTGTCTTGCAGGGATCATAATATTGACTCCCACATGCATACCTGGTCCAAGTGGTGCCCATCCATAGAATCCGCCTCCTGTTCTCCAACTTACCCAAGCTGGTCCCCATTCATATCCAGGAATCCATGCCCATCCATAGAAATCATTCCAGAACCATCTGCCGTAATGAAATGGTGCCCAGCCCCAATCATAATGCGACACCCAAGTATTTCCAAAATTGGTCATGGTCCAATACCCATTGGTTACATAGGGTTGAAATCCCCTATCTACATAAGGAACCCAAACATAACCATGAGTCGGATCCATTACCCAATCCCCATAAGGGCTCAGCTCATTATAGAAGATCTGGAAAGAAACCCCAAAATTTGGAGGAGAGGCGCTAGCTTTGCCAATAGAAGCCATACCCATGCCCAGCACGAGTGCAAGACTTATCAGATATATAGTTGCCTTTTTCATAACAGTGTCATTTAGTGCTTTTGATTGTATTTACGGCAATCTACATACCAAAGTTTTGTAAAAAATAATAATTTTGGAATAAAAAATTAGAAAAAACGTTTTAGCCAATATAAATTATGTAAGCATATTTAGAAAATACTGGAATTTTTCTTACTGGAATTTGGGAGTTTTTGGGATGTATAAAAATCTCAAGGGATTTAAAGCAAAAAGAGGTCCATTTTTGGACCTCTTTTTAATTTTTTTTCAAGGATTCGATTTTTTTTGCAATTACTTCAGCTTCTGCCATTAATCGATCTGCCTCAGCTCTATTGCTGTGTGACATTTTATAGGACTTGTCCAAAAGACTTTTGTATGTCTCCTGCAGTTTTTCCAGTTCTGATTTTTTCTTAAATAAACCAAACATACTTTTTATTTGATAAACGCTGTTTGGGATATAGTGTTTAATTGAATCTGTTGAATCTGATTTCGTTGATCATTTCCTCTTCCTCCGTCACAATTTCATCGTTTTTGAAATTGATGATTTGTTCTAGTCTTCCGCTCAAATTATAGTATCTCCAAGCACCTTCTTTTTTACCGTCAACCATTTGACCTTCTGAGGCTTTATTGCCATTTTCATGGAAATAAGTCCAAAGTCCATCTGGTTTTCCTGTTTTATAATTGCCTTCAGATTCTTTTTTTCCAGAAGTATAATAGGTGATCCTGGTGCCGTTTCCATCAGTCAATGTTCCTTTGTCGTAGGTATTTTCCCCATCAAATGAATTGTATTCTCCGACATTCATGAGCCTTCCATTGTTCCAATATTCTTCTTGGGTAAGTTGTTTGTTGTCATAGAATAAACCCCATGTGCCATCTTCAAATCCAAGAAAATAACTTCCAATAGATTTCAATTGACCACCGTCGTAATAATATACCCATTGCCCACTTTCTGAGCCCAAAACATATTCACCTTCAGCGATAAGGATACCGATTTTGTTAAAATATTTCCATAGCCCAGTTTTGAGGTCGTTTTTATATTCTCCAATAGAATATAAATTTCCTTCAGGAAAATAACTTTTCCACAACCCGTCTTTTACTCCATTTTTATATTGTCCGGTTACAGAAACTTTTCCATTGGAATGATTCTCAATGTATTCTCCTACCGGCAAACCTAATTCATAGTTCATTTTTTTGGCTAATGTTCTGTTAGGGAAATATTCTTCCCAAGTACCTACAGGAATATCATTCTCATATTTTTCAATCCTGGCAAGCCTACGGTTTTGGTAATAAAACTTCCACTCTCCTGTCCTGTTTCCATTCTGGTCATAAAATTTTTCCGATTCTAATGTCCTTGTCCCTGGAAAGTAAGTTGTCCAATTCCCTATTCTTCTACCATTTCTGAAGTCACCCTTCTCCTCAACCAATTTTCCTACTGAATACCTTATAAATGAGCCATGGGGTTGATCATTTTTATAAGTGGTTTCTAAGATTAGCGTACCATATACATCGTATTCTGAATAGGTGCCTTCCTGAACTCCGTTTTCATAATTTTGGATAATGGCAATTTCACCATTATTGTAGTAAGTTACCCACTTTCCGTTCCTTTTACCCTCCACATATTGCCCTTCCACCTTTATCTGCCGGGGGTTGAAAAAATTTGGCTGTCCATCACTTCCATAATATTCCCTATAAGGGCCAATCCGGACACTGTCCCTGAACACCATGTCCAGTTTCAATATTCCATTGGAATCGTATTGCCTATAGACTCCATTCAATTTGTTGTTTCGGTATTCTGCCTCTACATTTTTCGAACCTGATGGGAAAAAGCTTACAGCAAGCCCTTCTCTTTTACCTCTTTCAAAATTTATGGTCTGAACCAACCTTTTTGTCATGGGGTTTTCAAACCTCCAAAGTCCTTCCATAAATCCATCATTTAATATTCCAGTGCCTACAAGAGTGGAATCGGAATTGAATATGGAAACAACGTTAGGTCTTCTTTGTGCCCAGGACGTTGTTTGTAGTACCATGAAAATCAAAATGCCAAAAATATATTTCATAGGGAATGGTTTCATTTTCAAATAGAATACGAAATAACCTTTGATCGGTTCTAATTTAACTTCATTAAGTCGATTGAATCACCTCAACAATGAACTTCTAAAATGTCTGTCAACAATTTACAGAGCATTTGGTGGGTTGTGTGAGGATCTTCTGATAATTCGATTTTTTTCCAGATTTGAAGCTGATTTGAAGAATTGATAGCTAAAGTAATATTTTTTTCATTCAAAATCAGGCTGTTTTTTTCAACTTGAAGATAATTATATGGTGTTTCTAGAAAAGAAATCTGATATCCCTCAAATTGGTGTTTCCAGTTATTTTTATACTTATGTTTGACTTGGCTACCGTAAGTTATGAAAACATAAAATCCGTTGCCCCACCAATTGAGTAAGCGGATATTGAAACCTGTCAGGGGATCAAAATCGCGCACGATATCCAATACCTGATAAGGGAGACGGTCCAATTGATTACCTTTACTTACTTTGCAGCCTTTAGCCTGTGCAAAATACTTCATGAGGTATTCTTGCGGAAAATGATTGGAAATTTCTGTCAAAATATCCTGGATGATTTTCACCTGATGGTGAAAATGATAGAACAGATCCTTGGACTCATTCCAAAAAGCAATATCCAGTTTATTTGTCAAGTAAATGCTGTAATTACCAGTTCAACAATGCAGAAGCCCAGGCAAACCCACTGCCAAAAGCAGCGAGACAAACCAAATCGCCTTCTTTGATCTTTCCTTGTTCCCAGGCTTCACTCAGCGCAATAGGGATAGTGCCTGCGGTGGTATTTCCCAGTCTCATTATATTATTGAAGACCTTTTCATCTGGCAATCCCATTTTTTGCTGGATGTAGTTGCTGATCCTAAGATTAGCTTGGTGGGGTACTAATAAATCGATTTCTGATTTGTCTTTCCCATTAGCATCCAAAGCTTCCTGTATGACCTCTGAAAATCTTACTACGGCATGTTTGAAGACTGCATTTCCGTTCATTTTCAGGAAAAAATCTCCTCTTTCAATCATTTCCTGGGAAATTCTAACTTCTGTACTGCTGCTGGGAGCTAAGCAGAAAAGTTCTTCTGCATGCTGGCCTTCAGCATGTAAATGGGTAGATAAAATTCCGGGCTGATCAGGTTCCACGGCAGTCAATACTGCAGCACCGGCTCCATCTGCGAAAATCACTGCACTTGATCTTCCTTCATCGCTTTTGTCCAGTGCAGAAGACTGGATTTCGGCACCTACCACAAGTATGTTTTTGTACATACCGGTTTTGATAAACTGATCGGCAATAGATAAGGCATAAATAAAACCCGAGCAAGCATTTCTGATGTCCAATGCACCTATTGTCCCCATGCCTAATTCTCTTTGCAATAACACGCCATTTCCCGGTAGAAAATAATCCGGTGTGATTGTTGCAAATATTATGAAATCAATATCCTTAGCTGATTTATTGGCTCTTTCCAAAGCCATCCTTGAAGCTGCCGCTGACATGCTTGTTACAGTATCTTTTCCAGGAGTAAACCATCGTCTTTCTTGGATGCCTGTTCTTTCCACGATCCAATCATTATTGGTATCCATGATAGTAGAAAGAAATTCGTTGGTAATGACCCTCTCAGGGACATAGTGGCCTACACCGATTATTCTGGATTTTTTCATCTATAAAGCTTCTTGGGATTATTTAAAACTGCCTTGTATGATGTATTATGCACTGCATACAAATATCCTACTTCCTGATCGTTTTCCAAACAATAGCTCATAGGAATGGCTTTAAGTTAATTGAAACGGAATAAAAAATCAGATTCTTCCCTGGAATTTCAATTTCCAGTATCGGTATAGACCTGCTACGGACATCCAGCTTGGATTTGCGTATTCATAGACCTGGATCTGTGTTTCGGAGCATCCTCCTTTTTTTAATTGGGATTGGGTGTACTCCATGAATTTTGGTATGACAAGTTCTTGTTCTTCTCCTTTTTCGTAATGCGGTTTAAACCAGTTTGCCCAATCCTCCAATATATCCGAAAGGCTGTTTAAATGAGAGTCTATCTCAGTGATTCTTCCAAAATGTGTCAGGTACAAAGCTTTTGGTTTTTCTGCTTTCAATATAGTCAAAGAGTTTTTCCATGCTTCAATGTTGATGTCTGGGGGTGGGCAGGGGGGAACCACAGGACCACCGTCAATTTTTACACCCGCTACATCTCCAGTAAAAATATTACCATCAAAATTCCATGCAATGTGGTGTATGGCATGCCCTGGCGTGTGAAGGGATTTGATCCTTGTGGTTCCAAATTCAAGGACTTCACCATCTTTTACGGCTATCAACTGATTTTCCGGTATGGGCTGCATTTGGCCCCATAACCTGTCCATTTCTTCCACATAAATCTGTTTGGCAGAATTCCATAGCTTTTCAGGGGATTCCAAATGGGGTTTTCCAAGAGGGTGTACATAAATTTTTGCCCCAAGCTCCGCCAATTTCCAGGCTGCTCCTGCATGATCAAAATGGATATGGGTTAAAAGTACATGCTGAATGTCCTTGAGGTCAAATCCCAATTCCTCTATTGATTTTTTCAATGCGCTGAATGTGCTTTCCGGACCGGATTCTATCAATATGGGACCAATTTCCGTCTGTATTAAAAAAGAAGCAATGGCATCTTTTGTTTCTAAAAATTTGAGGTCTATGATCTGGATACTTTCCATTAGCCAAATAGGGTGTAATTTCCGAATTGATCTATAGGAGCGGAAGTCTTTCGGATAATGGAAGGGCTGTCATTGCTTACACTGTTTACGAGTGGAGATACTGTGTAACTGAGCATTTCATCCACCTGGTAGGGAGTGAGCAATTTGATGAGATCTTCCTGACTTCTGTAAGTATCCAGCCATTTTTTTTCATCTTCTTTTTTTAGTATGACCGGCATTCTGTCATGAACTTCTGAGACAAGTGAATTGGATTCAGTTGTTAGGATAAGAAAGGTGTGGTTACTTTCCCCAAACTCGTTTTCATATTCCTCCCAAATACCAGCAAAAGCAAAAGCTTCCTCATTGGCCAGGGTAAAACGATATGGGATTTTAGTCTTTTTCCCTAGTCTTTTCCACTCAAAAAAGCCATCTGCGGGCACCAAACACCTTCTTTTCAGAAAGGAATTTTTGAAAGAGATTTTTTCATGCACAGTTTCGGCTTTTGCATTGATAAACTTTTGGGATACAGGTTTGTTCTTTCCGAAATCCGGTGTGATACCCCAATAAAAAAAAGAGAACCCTTTGGGACTGTCAGAAGTGATGACCGGCACAAGCTGTGTTGGGGCTATGTTATACCTTGGGTTGAATTCCCCCAACATTTCTGCCTGAAATCTTTCCTCTAGCTGGATTTTGCTTTTGCTCAAAGAATATCTACCGCACATAAGGTTTTGTTTTCTGGAAAATTACAGATTGCCTGTGATAAATTCAAATGACCTTTTTTCAGACCAGTAGATATCTTCTTTTTTTCTGGGGCTGAATCCAACATGTCCTCCATATTTAGGGAATTCCATCCATACTTGGTCCAGTTTTCTTCCCAGACTTATAGGGAAGCATTTGTCACTCAAAAAAGGGTCATTCTGGGCACTTAAAATCAGTGCTGGTACTTCAATGTTTTCAAGGAAATATAAAGACGAATTTTGCTCATAATAATCATGTGCATCATCAAAACCATGAAGAGGGCCAGTATAATGGTCATCAAAATCCTGTAGGGTTTTGATTTTCCGAAGAATTCCAAGCGGAATTTCATCCGGAAACTTTTTCGCTTTTTTCACTACTTTTTCCTTAAGGGTTTTCAGAAACCTTTTGGCATAAATTATATTTTCCCCTGTGGAGATTTTTATACAGGAGCTTTCTAGATGAAGGGGAACAGAAATGGCGATGCCTTTTTTTATTTTAGGGGATCTTTCCCTTTTTTCACCCAGGTATTTCAATGTGAGATTTCCACCCAAACTGAATCCAATCAAAAATACGTTTTCGTAGGAGGCTGAAGCATAATTGACCACATGATGGAGGTCATAAGTTGCTCCTGAATGGTAAAAAATGGGCTTGTTGTTCATTTCTTCACTACATCCCCTATAATTCCAATTGAGCAAATCAAAACTTTGTGTGTAAAATTGGCGGGCCATACCGGTCATATAGGGTCGCTTGCTATTTCCTTCCAGACCATGGCTGATTATGACAAGGTTTTTTGAGCCATTTCTGAGCCAGTCAAGGTCTAGGAAATCCCCATCTGGAGTAATAATCCTTTCTCTTTCAAAGGGTAATGGTGCAGAAGGACGCATGAGCGCCGGAAAAATTGTTTGTAAATGACCATTGAAAAGCCATGGTGGGTATTCATAATTGGTTTTGTGGATTATAGGCATTATCAAACAAAATCAGCTGTTTTGGACTTTTTAATCCTGAAAATACTATTATTAAATTTGAATTAAGACATTTTAAGAACTATTTTTGGGCTCCTTAAAATTTGACTAGGATAAAATAAGCTTATGGCCGAGATAATTAGAATGCCTAAAATGAGCGACACCATGGAAGAAGGTGTTATCGCAGCGTGGTTAAAGAAAGTAGGAGATACCGTAAAGCCAGGAGATATATTGGCAGAGGTAGAAACTGATAAGGCTACCATGGAACTGGAGTCTTATGAAGAAGGAGTTTTGCTGTACATTGGTGTGCAGGAAAAGGACGCTGTAGCTGTCAATGGAGTTATAGCCATTATAGGTGAGAAAGGTGAGAATATAGATAAAATATTAAAGGACATTGAAGTTGGCGGAAGTGGTGCTTCTACTACCGAAGTTAAAGAAGAAGTAGAAAAGCCAAAATCAGAAAAAAAGCCGGCTGATAAGACTCCTAGTACTGATAACATCGATGTTTCAGGTATCAATGCTACGGTAATTACCATGCCCAAGATGAGTGATACCATGACTGAAGGAACAATAGCTTCTTGGTTGAAGAAGGTTGGTGATTCTGTGAAGTCGGGCGACATCATTGCTGAGGTAGAAACGGACAAAGCTACCATGGAACTGGAATCATATGAGGATGGAACTTTATTATATATAGGTGTTGAAGCTGGTGATTCAGTCGCTGTAGATGGCGTAATTGCCATTATTGGAGAAAAAGGATCAGATTTTGAGAAACTACTCAAAGCCCATCAGTCCAAGTCAGGTACTGAGTCATCCTCTCCTGTTGAGGAAAAGAAGGATGCCCCCGCAGAGGAAACTAAAAAAGAGGATGTGTCAAAAGCCCCTGAAATTCCAACAACTACAGTTTCTAACGCTGAAGGCGGAAGGGTTAAAGCCTCTCCATTGGCCAAGAAAATGGCTTCGGAAAAAGGTATAGATATCACTTTGGTGAAAGGTTCCGGAGAAGGTGGAAGAATTGTGAAAAGGGATGTAGAAAACTACACTCCATCAGTAGCCCAGACTGCTGCGGCCCCGACAGCAATGGCCACTTCAGCCCCAGTTGTAGGTCAGGAATCCTTCAGAGAAGAAAAGGTTTCCCAAATGAGGAAAGTCATTGCCAAGCGATTGGCAGAAAGCAAATTCAGTGCACCTCACTTCTATCTGACCATGGAAATCAATATGGATAAGGCCATTGAAGCGAGAAACAGCATGAATGAAGTGGCCCCTGTAAAGATTTCCTTCAACGACATGGTTATCAAAGCTACGGCAGCTGCCCTACGTCAGCATCCTAAGGTAAATTCTTCATGGTTAGGTGAAAAAATCAGATACAATGACCACATCCATATCGGGATGGCCGTAGCTGTAGAGGAAGGTCTGTTGGTACCGGTAATCCGTTTTGCAGACAGCAAGTCACTTTCTCAGATTTCCAATGAAGCGAAGACCCTTGGTGCGAAAGCCAAGAACAAAGAACTTCAGCCCAAAGACTGGGAAGGTAATACCTTTACCATTTCCAACTTGGGAATGTTTGGCATCGAAGAGTTTACTGCCATCATCAACCCACCAGATGCCTGTATCTTGGCAGTGGGTGGAATCAAAGAAACTGTTGTTGTCAAAAATGGACAGATGCAAGTGGGTAATGTAATGAAAGTAACTTTGTCATGCGATCACAGGGTAGTGGATGGTGCTGTAGGTTCTGCATTCCTAAAAACTTTAAAAGGTCTATTGGAGGACCCAGTGAGAATTTTGATTTAATTGTCAATTCAAATATGTCAAAAAGTCCTGATCTGTCAGGACTTTTTGTTTTTAGTATGGTTATTGAAATAGGTAGAGGAGGGATATTTATAGATATTATAAGATATTGGGATATTAGTTTGCAGCGATATTGATTGAAACAAATTGAAATAGGGTAGAAATACAGTGGAAATAAGGGTGATATTTATGGATATTAATTGATATTGGAATATTTTCTTGGGTTTCAATTTGAACAAATTCATGTACCATTTCTAATTTAAAAATAGCGCAAAGCGAATATTCAATATCGCGTAGCAAATTTCTATTTCAACCTTATTTCTTCATGTTTATTTCATCTAAAATCTTTCGTCTTGAATCTTAAGTCTTAAAAAAATGGAAAAAATAAAATCAACCACCGTTGTGGCCATCAAGCATAATGGAGAAGTAGTTATCGGAGCAGATGGTCAGGCGACTTTGGGAAATACGGTAGCCAAAAGTTCTGTAAATAAAATCAGGAAACTTCAGGGTGGAAAAATAATTACCGGTTTTGCTGGATCAACTGCTGATGCTTTTACACTTTTGGAAAAGTTTGAGGAAAAGTTGGGAGCATATGGCAATAATATGAAGCGTGCTGCAGTAGAGTTGGCCAAGGAGTGGAGAATGGACAGGATGCTAAGCAGATTGGAAGCCATGATGATTGTGGCGGACAGTCAGGATATTCTGATCATTTCCGGAACGGGCGATGTAATTGAACCCGATATGGAAATCGCAACCATTGGTTCAGGAAGTATGTATGCCCAGTCTGCGGCAAGGGCATTAAAGAAATTTGCACCTCAGCTATCTGCCGAAGAAATGGTCAGAGAGAGTTTGGGGATAGCTGCCGATGTCTGCATCTACACCAATCATAATTTGGTAGTGGAGAAAGTGGTGAAATAAGGTTTGGCAGGAATTGTTAATTCCTTTTGATGATAAGGTGTTATGTATATCCGTAATTAGACCATTAACCAATTTTAATTGGGTCTTGAATCCACCTGATAATAATAGATATTGGATCCGCCTCTGCGGACAAGTTATTCATTGATATTGGTTTGAAATCGTAGCTTAATTCTATTGTGATGATTCTACTGCCAAGAAAGTGAACAATCATGTAAGGTGTTTTTTGACAGTAATTTGAGTGAATTGAATTTGTGTCTTTATTGACCCAATAATAATCCCAAAGGAATACCTGAAAATCAACCCATCTGGTAATTACCCTGTCAAGATTCTTCTTTAGTCAGAAAGAAGGATGCATGGCAATATGAAGTCTTTTTTTTACCACCAAGCAATGTATAAATGGGAGTAGGTTTGTTCTTCATAAGAAACAAATGCTATGGACAGGAAACAATTTATACAATTTGCCAGCATTGGTGCCGCCGCAGTGGTAACAGGAGGAATGGCTGGTTGCTCAAGTAGAGTACCTGCAAATTCAGCAAGTGACATAAGGAGAAGGGCTGAAAAGGCGGTGTATGTTCCTAATGGAGCTAACCGATTCCAAGAGCAACTCATGATTTGGGGAATTATACCCCTTCAGATCAAAGTTTCCGGTAAAGATACAGATGGATCGATTTTCGTTTTCGAACATGCCAAAATGGGCAAAGGTGGACCTCCCCGGCATTTCCACTATGACCAAGATGAATGGTTTTATGCACTGGAGGGGGAGTTTGCTTTTGAAGTTGGAGATGAAAAATTTGTGCTGAAACCCGGCGATTCACTATTTGCCCCTCGCATGATCCCACATGTTTGGGCTTATTTTGGGGACAATCCAGGAACATTGCTATTGGCTGTTCAGCCGGCGGGATCACTTGAAGCATTCTTCATGAAAAGCTGTGGGATGAACCATCCCCCAACACCGGAAGAAGCTGAGGATTTATTTGCAGCACATGGTATGAAAGTAGTAGGCCCTCCGCTTGCAGAACATTAGAACCAAAATACCATACACATGAATATTTAAATGAACTGTTATTGATAGACTTAATCAGCGTATTCTATGGATTGTCCATTCCTATGGATTCCATACAAATGAGATTTTTCATTCGAGATTCAATATCCTTTCCGGTGATTGATTATCCTGATCGATCCATAAATTAGGGTTTACCTGTGCAAATTGGTTGAAATCTTTCACCATATGCTGGTAATCAGTATAACCAAACCGTAAAGCAATGGTCAACCAATCCTCCTTGGGATGTGTTTCTTTGTATTGATATGCGTTGTAAAAACGTACAACACGGCTGTACAGTTTAGGGCCAACCCCCATTCGTTCATTAAACTTGCGATTAAATTGTCTTGGGCAAAGGAAGGCCTGCTTGGAAAGCCAATCTAAAGAGCATTGGTATGGATTGGAAAAGAGGTAGGAGGCCACCTTATCAAGTGGGTGTGTTCCTGCTCTTACTTTCTTAATCTTAATTGTCAAGTAATCTTCAACAACTGCGATCATTTCACCATAGTTTCGACAATTGGCTAGGCGCTCATTCACTTCCAATATTTCGCGTCCTATGACTGACTCTGCATCAAACCAAGAATCGGTAAACTCTAAAAGAGGAATTCCCAGCAAACGAAAAAGTGCCCCTGGCTGGAAATGGATCCTCAGCATAAGATACTCCGAAGTAAGGTAAAAATTGTATCTGGAAACTTGCTGCCCACAGATGGATATAACTGGAGCAAGTTGCGTTTCATCAGTTAGAGGATTCCAAATAGTTAATTTTCCTTTTGGTAGAAAAGTGATAGTTTGCTCAGGTTTAGGAGAATAAGGCTTGAACGGGATATTTTTATTTCTATCAAAATTAAAATGAGCTATCAAATAATCCCTAACAAACTCCTTTAAGGCCTGACTTGGTGCTATATATTGATAGATCATAGCTTAACCGGTTGGTTATTATTGAGACTGTATTTTTTACTCAAACTGGACGAAAAACTTCTTAAATCCCGCAGTACTTTTACTGTTATTCTAAATTTAATAAATTTTGATTTATTTGGTCTAATAAAATCCACCTATTTCTTTGAGCCCTATCAAGGATAATCTTATTTACAGGCAAGGCCCATTTTTTTATAGTATTTAAATAATGAAGCTTTTCAAAACTTCAGCTCCCCTTTATTGGTTATACTTAAAGTAAACAATACCATAATGGAAAATACAACTGCAAAGAAGGCAAGTAAAGTTGATCCCAGAATAAAAATTATCACGGGTTATGTCAACCATGTTCTGGAAAAGGGGTCTGAACCCTTGTCCATATATAAGTTTGCCAAAGAACTCAAGATGAATGAGGCAGATTTCTATACCTATTTCACTTCTTTTGAAGCAATAAAATCAGCAGTCTGGGGTAAATTGTATGATGATACAATTCAAAACTTGGAATCACAGGAAGTTTTCAAGGAATACAGTGCCAGAGAAAAATTGCTTGGTTTTCTTTTTACCCTGGTGGAAGAACTTAAAAAAAACCGGTCCTATCTCTTGTCTCTCTATGGAGGGCAAAAAGACATGAAAAAATTGCTTCCTCAAGAAGTGAAGATTTTCAAAGATAAATTCAAGGAATTTGCCAATGAGATTATATTGGAAGGAAAGGAAACCGAAGAAATTGCCAATAGGCCATTGATTACCGAACGTTATGATGAGGCATTGTGGTTGCAAGTATGGTTTGTGTTTCAGTTCTGGCTGAAAGATACTTCACCATCATTTGAAAAAACAGATGCAGCAATTGAAAAGTCGGTTAATCTTGCTTTTGACTTGATGGGAAAAAGTGCCCTGGATACCTTTATTGATTTTGCCAAGTTTTTATACCAAAACAAATAAGATCAGGAATTAATGGAAAGAAGTGTGAAGGAACAGCAGAGTATTCCTGTTTCCAAAGTGCAGCGTGCTGCAAAATTTATAAGCACTGGAGCAAAAGTTGGGGGCAATTATGTAAAGCATTATGCCAAGAAGGTAGTCAACCCATCTCTATCCAAAGAAGAACTGCACAATAATAATGCAGAGGATATTTACAACTCTCTTAGCCAGCTGAAGGGTTCAGCCCTTAAAGTAGCCCAGATGATGTCAATGGATAAGAATTTATTGCCTAGAGCTTATCAGGACAAATTTACCATGGCCCAATACAGTGCGCCACCCTTGTCCTATCCTTTGGTAGTAAAGACTTTCCAAAAGTATTTTGGAAAAACCCCTGATCAAATGTATGATACCTTTACCAAATCAGCGGTAAATGCCGCCTCTATTGGACAGGTACATAAAGCTACTAAGGAGGGTAAGACCTTTGCAGTAAAAATCCAGTATCCAGGGGTGGCAGATTCTGTAAGCTCTGATCTTAAATTGGTGAAACCATTTGCTTTGAGATTGCTCAATATGAATGAAAGGGAGCTGGACCATTATATGGAGGAAGTAGAAAGTAAGTTGATTGAAGAGACGGATTATGTGTTGGAGGTACAGCGCTCTTTGGAAATATCAGCAGCTTGCAGCCATATCGAAGGCTTGACCTTCCCTGGTTATTATCAGGAGATGAGTTCTGAGCGTATCATCACGATGGACTGGATTGAAGGCAAACATATCAAAGAATGGTTGGATTTCAATCCTACACAGGAAGCCAAAAACAAGGTAGGTCAATCTCTTTGGAATTTCTACCACCATCAGGTGCACAACCTTCAACAGGTACATGCTGATCCCCATCCGGGGAATTTTATTATTACCAATGATGATAAATTGGGAATTATTGATTTTGGTTGTGTAAAAATTCTTCCAAAGGATTTTTATGAGGGTTATTTCGCCCTGATCAAAAAGGATATGCTGCTTAATGAACAGGAATTGAATGAAGTGTTCTATGCGCTAGAGTTTATTTCTGACAAAGATACTGAAGAAGAAAAGGCTTATTTCAAAGGAGTTTTCAAAGAAATGATTTCTCTTTTGGGTAAACCTTTCCATGCAGCAACATTTGATTTTGCAGATGACAGTTATTTTGAGCAAATCTTCCAATTGGGGGACAGAATTTCCAATGACAAAATGTTCAAGAAGTCCCGCCAGGCGAGAGGTTCCAGGCATGGGCTTTATATCAATAGGACTTATTTTGGATTGTATAACATCCTGAACCAATTGGGGGCCAATATCAAGACCACAAAGCCAAAATGGCTGGAATAGAACAGAGAGTTGTTTAATTCACCATCGAAGCCACCTTGGGATACCGGGGTGGTTTTTTGTTGGATTTTGAAATCTGAAGCAGTAAGTGAACTACTATTGATAGGGGAAATTTAGTATGAAGAATGGGAGAGCTTTGGAGTTATTGAGGGTTTTAATACAGGGGTCGTTTTTCAATTGTTTCACAGAGGGCTATCCTGAAGTCACATAGTGAGGCCTTAAGGGCTATTCAATATGCAGGATACAATCCTGGGTGAAAATCGCATGTCCAGTCCCTGAGCACGGACAGCGTTGCCGTCAGCTGGTTTCCTCTTGGCCAACTTCCAGTTTTGGCCTTTGACCACAAGGAGATTATTGCTGATACTTTAACCCGGGAATATATCTGATATAGAATATTGGTTATTTAGTTTTATTTCAAACTTTTTGTTTTCCACAGCTCCGTCTATTTGAAAATTCAATGAGTTGCCATCTTTGAATTACATTTTCAGTGTTTTGATCCTGAAAGGGATTGCCATCAATTGGCGTGTGTAGTAACAATGAATTAAATTTCTTAAACAAACACTTTGTGACATTTTGCATTTGTTGCCAAATTAGATAAAAAAAGCTGACCCCTTTCGAAGTCAGCTTTATATCCAATTTCTCAAGTCTTGCTTTCCAGAAATCCTTCGGGACGAGCTTTGAGTCTTGCTTCTTGAGTCTTGTTTCTTGCTTCTAATATTATCCTATAGATACCCTTTTGAAAGCTGCAACAGTCATTCCTTTGCTTACTTTATCCAGGTACTGAGCAATAGACAAAGAGTTGTCTTTTACGAATGCTTGGCTCAACAAAGTGTTTTCTTTGTAGAATTTCTGCAATTTGCCCAATGCAATTTTTTCCAACATCTCTTCAGGCTTACCTTCTTGTCTTGCCTGCTCTTTACCAACTTCGATTTCTCTTTGTACAGTAGTAGCATCTACGCCATCTTTATCAACAGCTACTGGGTTCATTGCAGCAATCTGCATTGCTACGTCTTTTCCAGCTTCTTCAACTGCTGCACCATTGGTGTTGATAAGGGCTACCAATACTCCCAATTTACCATTGGAGTGGATGTAAGGAACCACAGCTTCACCGTTTACCACTTCAAAGTGGGAGATTTCGATTTTTTCACCGATTTTACCGGTCAATTCAACGATTTTTTCACCTACAGTAATTCCTTCGAATGGTAGGGCCAAGATATCAGCTACAGAAGTAGCGTTATTGTTGGAAGCCAGTTCCAATGCTGTGTTTGCAAAAGAAACGAACTCTTCATTTTTAGCTACGAAGTCAGTTTCACAGGTTAAAGAAAGCAACAAGCCGGTTTTGCCATCAGCAGTTACCTTGGTGACGATAGTACCTTCTTTGGTTTCTCTGTCCGCTCTGGAAGCAGAAACTTTCTGACCTTTTTTCCTTAGAATATCGATAGCTTTTTCAAAATCTCCTTCAGCTTCAGTAAGGGCTTTTTTACAGTCCATCATACCGGCACCGGTCATTTGTCTCAGTTTGTTAACTTCTTGTGCAGTAATAGCCATTGTTTTAGTCAATTTATGCGATTAAACTTTTTTCTTTAAGTGTGGAACCTGTTTGGATTACAAGGCCTGACAGGTTTAGTAAAAACAAAAAATTGAACACAGGATGTACCACATGTTCAATTTTTTGTAATCAGTATATCAAAGTGGATTACTCTTGTGTTTCAGCATCTACAGCTTTTTTAGCTTCTTCCTCTTCAGAAAGTTTAGCTTCTTCTTTGTCTTTTTTCCTTTCAGAAAGACCTTCTTCAATAGCTGCACCGAATGCTTTTACCAACAAAGAGATTGATTTGTATGCATCGTCGTTAGCTGGGATTGGGAAATCTACCTCATTAGGGTTAGAGTTCGTATCAACCAACGCGAATACTGGGATACCAAGCTTTTGTGCTTCAGAGATAGCGATGTGCTCTCTCTTAATGTCTACTATAAACAAAGCCGCTGGAAGTCTGGTAAGGTCAGCAATACCGCCCAATACAGTTTCCAGTTTTTCTCTTTGTCTGGTGATCATCAAACGCTCTTTTTTAGCTAGGTTCTTGTAAGAATCTTCTTTCATCATTTTATCGATGGAAGACATTTTCTTCAAGGACTTACGGATAGTAGCGAAGTTGGTCAACATTCCGCCCAACCATCTTTCGGTTACGAAAGGCATGCTCAGCCTTTTTGCTTCCTCAGCTACCAAGTCTTTCGCCTGCTTTTTAGTAGCGACGAACATAACTTTTTTGCCTGAGCGTACGATCTGCTTGATTGCGTTGGATGCTTCTTCGAGGCAAACAAGCGTTTTGTTTAGGTCAATGATATGGATACCGTTCTTCTCCATGAAGATATACGGAGCCATTCTTGGATCCCACTTTCTCGTCAAGTGTCCGAAGTGAACACCAGCATCCAGTAAGTCTTTATATTCTATTTGTGCCATTAATAAATAAGATAGTTTCGATATAAAATTCGAAGTAAATCCAGATTAACGTTTAGAGAACTGGAATCTTCTTCTTGCTTTTCTACGTCCGGCTTTCTTACGCTCCACCATTCTTGGGTCTCTGGTAAGGAATCCTTCTTTTTTCAATGCAGGTCTGTGCTCGATATCAAATTCGCACAAAGCTCTTGAGATAGCCATTCTGGCTGCCTCGGCCTGTCCCTTGATACCACCACCGTCTACGTTGATTTTGATGTCGTAAGTACCGTCTACACCAACAAGTGCCAGAGGCTGTCTTACTACAATCTGATGCAGATCAAATGGGAAGTAAACTTCGATCGGTCTGTTGTTAACAGTGATCTCACCTTTTCCCGGCTTCATGTAGATTCTTGCAACAGATGTCTTTCTTCTACCGATTGTATTGATAATTTCCATGAACTGCTGAGATTAGAATTTGATTTCTTTAGGTTGCTGCGCAGCATGAGGATGCTCAGAACTGTTGTAAACGTAAAGGTTTCTGTACAATTGTCTTCCCAATCTGTTTTTAGGAAGCATACCTCTAACTGCTTTTTCTACCAAAATGGAAGCAGATTTTTGCTTCAACAATTTTGGGGTAGAAATACGCTGTCCACCTGGGTAGCCGGTATGACGAACATATACTTTTTCGTCCATTTTTCTTCCGGTCAACCTAACCTTGTCTGCATTGATGACAATCACGTTGTCTCCGCAGTCCACGTGAGGGGTATAATAAGGCTTATGCTTACCCCTTAGGATTTTGGCAACCTCACTGGCAAATCTACCCAACACTGCAGCCTGGGCATCCACTACCACCCAGTTTTTCTCTACAGTCGCGGCATTTGCTGATTTGGTTTTGTAGCTTAATGTATCCACTGTGTAAATGTTTAATTATTAGCTTGTTAAATATACTGTACCCTTAAAAAGGGACACAAAGATAGAAGTAATTTCTTTTTATTGCAAAAGAAACAATATTATTGCCCACATTTTCTACGAGTTAGCGGTTTTTTTCCAGTTGCTTGACCAAAACATCAAAGTCTTTAGGGTATGGAGCAATCACTTCAATGCGCTCTCCCTTAATGCCTTCGAAGCCTATGGCATAAGCATGGAGCGAAACACGCTGCATGATGGGCAGTTCATCTGTGCCTTTTTTGAGATTAAAGCGCCTTTTTAAGGCAGATAAGTAAAGGGGCTTGCCTCCATACATTTCATCCCCGCAGATAGGAGAATTCAGGTAGGCCAAATGCACCCTGATTTGGTGCAATCTACCTGTAATCGGCTTACACTCCACCAAAGTATAGGAGTAATAAGTTCTCAGGGTATTGAAAATCGTCTGTGCAGGCTTGCCTTCTTTGGTTATCTTGGCGATGCCTTTATTGGTCGCGTGGATATTACGGTCCACCAGTACATCTTTGTACTCATGGATGCCTTCCACTACTGCATGATAGATTTTGCTGACTTTTCGGTCTTCAAACTGGATAGCGATGTTCCGATAAGCCTCTTGGTGTTTGGCGATTACAAGGCAGCCTGATGTTTCTTTGTCCAGTCGGTGACACACCTGGGCATCTGGGGTGTACTCTCTGGCCAATTCCAGGATGTTCTGTGCTTCATGCCTGTCGTCCAATGTCGATAAATAGGGAGGCTTATTGATGACAAGGTAATCCTCGTTTTCAAACAGAATCAAGTCCTTAAAATCAATCTTCTTCATGCAGTGCTTCCCCAATGAGCCTGCAAAGGTAGAAAATTCTGAAATCTGAAAAAAATTTTAAGAAAATTTTGATCTCTGTTTCAATCCTGTTAAGTAATAAGTCTATTACCAACAGGGGTAAATACCAATTTGCCGCAAAGATAACATGTGAATTAGGATTGGAGTTTGATGTTTTTGCCAGTACATTTGAAAAGGAATTGACAACAGGAATGGACGAAAACAACAAGATCCTTCAGCTTAGGACAGTGAATGTGACCCGCTATGTCATGCCTTTAAGGGAAGGTGGTTCTCTGCCTGCCCTGGCAAATGCAGACGATGGGTTCAGCTACGTACTCAAATTTAGAGGTGCGGGACAGCGGGAGAAAGCACTTATCGCTGAACTGCTCGGTGGAGAAATTGCAAGAATGTTGGGTCTTAAGGTCCCCGAACTGGTCTTCGCCAATCTGGATGAAGCTTTTGGAAGATCTGAAGGAGATGAGGAAATCCAGGACCTGCTCAAAGGCAGCCAAGGTATGAATCTTGCACTGCATTTTCTTTCCAAAGCACTGACTTTTGATCCAGGTGCTTCTTCGCTTGATCCTTTCCTAGCATCCAAAATAGTCTGGCTTGATGCGTTCATCACCAATGTAGACCGTACTTTCCGAAATACCAATATGCTGATTTGGAACAGGGAGTTGTGGCTGATTGACCATGGAGCTTCTTTTTTATTCCATCACTCTTGGGAAAACTGGGAAAAGCAAGCCAAAAGTGCCTTCCCTATGATCAAGGACCATGTCTGTCTCCCAGCTGCCAGTATGCTGAGAGAGGCGGATGAAGCATTAAAAACAATTCTTAGCCAAGAGAAAATCAACCACTTGATCAACCTTATTCCTGATGAGTGGATCCTGGAATCCAGAGATGTGGAAACTGCCGAAGAGGGCAAGGCCATCTACAAGCAATTTTTGCTCGATCGATTAAATCATTCCGAGGTGTTTATAAAAGGCGCAGAAGATGCAAGAAAAACACTTGTATGAATATGCCATTCTTAGGGTAGTCCCTAAGGTAGAGCGTGAGGAATTTATCAATGTGGGAGTTTTGCTTTGCTGCAAAAAGGAAAATTTTCTTTGCTGCAAAGTCCAACTTGATAAAAGCAAACTGCATGCTTTAGATCCTGAGGCTGATTTCAGTATTCTATCAGACTACATTAAGTCATTGGAACTTATCTGCGAAGGGAAGAATGAACTTAGCCCGATTTCCCTACAAGATAGTGCTTCGAGGTTTCGCTGGCTGACAGCGCCGCGGAGTTCTATGCTGCAAACATCAAGGCCGCATGGTGGACTGAGTGCTGATCTGGAAAGTACCCTTGAGGATCTTTTCAATACTTATGTCAAATAAAAAGGAATTAAATAAGCGTTCAGATCTTTAGGGAAGCTTCTTTTGCCGGTTTCTCACAAGGCAATTCAAAACTAAAAATTGAGCCCTTTCCCAAGGTACTGCTAACGGAGATCTTACTTTTGTGACCTTCGAGGATATGCTTGACAATAGCAAGCCCCAGTCCAGTACCTCCTCCTTCTCTTGATCTGCTTTTTTCCACCCTGTAAAAGCGCTCAAAAATCCTTTTTAGGTCCTCTGGAGGAATGCCTTTGCCATTGTCTTTCACCTCTACAAGAATATAGTTTTTATGTGTTTTGAGGTGAACTTCTACCTCTCCGCCATCATGGTTGTACTTGATGGCATTCGAGATAAGATTCTGGCAGACCCTGAAAATTTTGTCTTTATCCGCTATGGTTTTGTAGGATTTCCCTTTATCGTAAAAAAAACGGATCAATACATCCCTTTTGGCTGCTTTCTGTTCCAGTTCTTCAATGACTTCATGAATGAGCTCTTTCAGATCAAAAGCTTCAAAGTTGAATTTGATAACCCCACTTTCCATCTGATTGAGTGTGAGTAGGTCCTGCACAAGTTTGTCAAGCGCATTGAGGCTTTTGGCTGCCCTCTTCAGGAATTTCAACCTTACGGATTTGTCCTCTACTGCACCATCCAATAGGGTATGGATATAGCCCTGGGCCGCAAATATCGGGGTCTTTAACTCATGGGATATGTCTGCAATAAATTCCCTTCTGAATTCAGCATTTTTTTGAAGGGTTTCGATCTCCCTGTTTTTTGCCTGCGCATAGGTGTTAATGGTATTATTGATTTTACGCAGGGGTGAAATTGAAAGTCTATCAGATTTGTTAGGGATTGAGGGGTAGTCTTTTTTCTGGATTTTTTCCAATACCCCATAAATATTACTGATCTCTTTAAAAATGAGGAATTCCAAAGTAACCTGCATCAGTATATAAGATACAGAGAACGAAATACCACCTGCAACCAGCAATAGGGTAGGTGTAGCATTCTCCATCAGGAGTAAGAAGGCTACCGTGAGGGCAGAAATGGCTATTGCTAATACTAAGGAAATTCCACGGGAAGTGGTCAGCATATTATTAATTCAAGTCGAACTTATAACCTACACCTTTAACAGTAGTGATATAATCTTCGCCAATCTTTTCCCTTACTTTTCTGATGTGTACGTCCACAGTTCTGGCAAGGACAAAAACATCTGCTCCCCAGATATTCTGCAAAAGATCATCTCTACTAAAGACCATATTAGGGTTTTTGGCAAGGAAATACAAAAGTTCGAATTCTTTTTTTGGTAAAGTAATGATTTTACCGCCTTTATCAATGGTATAGCTGGTCCTGTCAATGATCAAATCCTTGATTTTAATCTGGGAAAATTCCTGCTCTTTTTTAGATTCCCGACGGAATAATGCGGCTATCCTGCTCATTAGTGCCCGGGGCTTTATGGGTTTGGTGATATAGTCATCTGCCCCTACATCAAAAGCTGCTACTTCGGAGTATTCTTCAGATCTGGCAGTTAGGAATATTATAAAGGTGCTCTTCAGTTCAGGGATTTCACGCATTTGGCGACAGGTTTCAACTCCATCCTGATTGGGCATCATAATATCCAATAGGATGACATCCGGTAAAAATTTGGATGCCACTTTGACGGCCTTGATTCCATCCTCTGCAGTTTCCACTTCATAACCTTCTTTTTTGAGGTTGTAAGTAAGGAGGTCAACTATGTCCGGTTCGTCGTCAACGACCAAAACCTTGATCTTTGGTTTGTCACTCATTTGCTGATTTCGGGTTTATGTTTCCCTAATGTGATGCTAATTTAGAAAAAGGGAGGACATAAAAAGATTTTTGTTTGATTCATCATCAAAATACAACATAAAATTTTTATTTGCTATCCTTATGTTAAGTCAATATTAAAAAGGGGTGAATTAATTATTACGTAGCTCTTTGGCTTCGGTAATTTCCATGTCCAAAGAACCTACCCAAAGTTTTGCTTTGATCCTTACAGGGATTTTATTTGCATCATCCGTCACCCAAACAGTAACAGGTTGTTCTCCCCTGAAAAGTTTGTTTTTGGGAATAATCGGTGAAAAGACAAAAGTGTCAAAATCTCCGATTTTGGTTTTGAGATGCTCTTTTCCGGAATATATAAGTTTGATATGATGGACTTCCTTATCAAAAAATCCGCTTAAGGTGACCATGTCTCCCTTTTTAAGTTTTTTGAGATCCATCGTTCGCAGAAAATAGAAGCCACTGACAATATCCTGTACATTGGCGGGTACAGGATAATCCATTGTAGATACCAATTCCTTATTTTCCCTGTCATACAGCCTTACATGGGCATTTTTCTTCTGATGGTCAAATAGTACTCTTTCATGCTTTCTATACTTACCTTCCTCGATGTGCCTGTAGGATTGGTAAGGGATAATTTTGGCAGTATCCAGAAAGCTGCCCCAATTGTCATTCACTTTGAATAATTTGAAAACACCCAAAGTCTGTCCATAGACATCTATTTTAAAGGTAGGCCTATTGTCGGTATGATAGATTTTGGGATTTACCAGCATTTTGGCCTCAGCGGCATCCAAGAAGCCAAAGCTTACTTTAAAAGTAAGTTCTTCTCCGGTTTTGAAAGCCATGTTTTTTTGGGCAAGTACTTGTAGGCTTGCAAGGCAGAAAAAAAATGTGACAATTACTGACTTAAAGGTTACTTTTTTCATTAATTTGAGCTTTGTACTTCAAGCTTTTCAAACATTATTCCAATATTAGCAAAATATTGCAGAAGCCTGATTTTTGTTGCCAAAAAGAAAATACGAAAACCTTTTTGCCTGAGTTGGGTCTAGAAGATTATAATGCGAGAAACAAGGATTCAAAAAAAGATAGAAAGATCATATGAGCGCAAATTCCGAAAAATTGAAAGCCCTACAGTTGACCATTGACAAGTTGGAAAAAACATATGGCAAGGGTACAGTGATGAAACTTAGTGACAACAAGGTTCAGGATGTGCCTGCCATTTCCACTGGTTCTCTTGGGCTGGACATGGCCTTGGGTGTAGGCGGAATTCCCAGGGGCAGGGTGATTGAAATTTATGGGCCGGAATCTTCAGGTAAGACTACTTTGACCATGCACTGTATTGCGGAAGCCCAAAAGGCCGGAGGCTTGGCGGCTTTTATAGATGCGGAGCATGCCTTTGATAAGACCTATGCTGAAAAATTGGGTATTGATACAGAGAACTTGCTGATTTCCCAACCGGACAATGGAGAACAGGCACTTGAAATTGCTGAGCACCTTATCCGTTCTGGAGCAATAGACATCATAGTCATTGACTCTGTAGCAGCCCTGGTACCTAAAGGAGAACTGGAAGGAGATATGGGTGATAGTAAAATGGGTCTTCAGGCAAGGTTAATGTCACAGGCCCTTAGAAAGCTGACTGGTGCTATCAATAAAACAGGTTGTGCCTGTATATTTATTAACCAGCTAAGGGATAAAATCGGCGTGATGTTCGGTAATCCAGAAACCACTACCGGTGGAAATGCTTTGAAATTTTACGCCTCCGTACGGTTGGATATCAGAAGGATTGGTCAGATAAAAGAAGGTGCTGATAATGTAATCGGTAACCGTACTAAAGTCAAGGTGGTAAAAAATAAAGTAGCCCCTCCTTTTAAAGTGGTGGAGTTTGATATTATGTACGGGCAGGGAATCTCCAAAGTAGGAGAGGTAATTGATTTAGGAGTGGAGTTTGATATCATCAAAAAAGCAGGCTCCTGGTTCTCTTATGAAGGTAATAAACTCGGGCAGGGTAGGGATGCTGTGAAAAGTCTTCTGCTTGATAATCCAGAGCTTATGGAAGAGCTGGAAAAAAAGATCAAAGAAAAAGCTGGATTGGGTGCAAGCGTGAAAGTGGAGCCTGGAGAAGAAGTGGATTAAAATCAGAATTGATCAACACAAAAACAAAGGCGGCCCTGTAAGCCGCCTTTAATTTTTGTTCATTTTGTTTCTTTCAAGTATTCTTTCGTTCATCTGGGATACTTCCAGAGCAAAGTATACAACTTATATTTTTAAAAATAGTCAAGCCAAGCAAATACCCACATATCAATTTATGTTAAATGATATATAATTGATTTGATGGAAAAATTTCTGATAGGCAGGCCAAATTTATCAAGTCGCCCTGATCGCTTCTACAGGATCCAGTCTAGCGGCTAAAGTAGCAGGTACAATCCCCGAAACTATACCGATGGCAGAAGATATGCCCAAGCCTAAAATGATGTTTTTGAAGGAAAGAACAAGTTCAAGCGAACCTAATTGTATAAATGTTATACAATAAACGATGATGATACCGGCCAATCCACCTATTAAACTGAGGAATACTGCTTCAAAAAGAAATTGGAAGAGAATAAAGTAATTTTTGGCCCCTAATGATTTTTGGATACCAATAATATTGGTACGTTCTTTTACAGAGACAAACATTATGTTGGCGATACCAAATCCACCTACCAAAATTGAAAATCCACCAATCACCCAGCCTGCAGCGCTGATCACATCGAAAATGGAACCTATAGTATTCATGATAAACTCTGATTTGTTGAGTGAAAAATTGTCTTCCTGAGTTGGTTTCAAGCCTCTCTTTGCTCTCATCAAACCTATAAGTTCATTTTCCAAAGCTACCATGCCAATATCTTCATCCTTCCCTTTGACTGCTATGCTGGGTTCTATCCCATTTTGGCCCACATAATAGAGTTTGGTGAAACTGCCATATGGGATCATTACAGCTTCATCTTTGGAGGCAATTTCAAAAAGTCCCTCTCCTTCTTCTTCAAATACACCGATGACCACAAATTTATTCCCTTTTATTTTCAGCTCTTTTCCCAAAGGATCCTTTCCCGGAAAAAGAGTATTGGCTATTTTCACCCCAACCAAGGCCACATTTCTACTGGCATTTACTTCCATTTCGGTAAAAAACCTTCCGGATTCCAAGGGGAGGTCATAGACATCCTTGTAGCTAAAAACTGCTCCGGTAAGATTCGTACCCTTATAGGAATTACTTCCCGCTTGTACGGTTGTGTTGGCCGAAGCAGAAAAAGTAACTGCTTCTGCATTTCTCATTTTGTCTTTCAGGAATACATATTCCCCATAAGTGTTATAAGGACGTCTGAAAAACTTCCACCATGGATAATCAGGCCCTCCTACAAACTGGAATCTGTTGACCGATACTACATTACTTCCTAAAAAACTAAAGCTGGATTTGATGTTTTTTTCTAACGAGTCAACCAATGTAAATACAGCAATGATGGCAAAAATACCCACTGTTACTCCCAAAAGGGAAAGTATTGTCCTGGTAAGATTGGATTTAAGGGCCTGCATAGCAAACCGTATGCTCTCCCAAATTAATTTTAAGTAAATCACAGTTTTTTGTAAAGTGTTAAAAACTAATTGACAAGATAGGTAGATTTCGGGATTTTTATTGTTAACTTTGCGGTTTTTAAAATAATAATTATAAGAAAAGCGAGCAATTACCTATCCATACCATATGAAGTTATCAGACTTTAAATTCGACTTTCCCAAAAAACTTATTTCCTTATATCCTACAGATAACAGAGACGAATCTCGCCTGATGGTTGTCCATAGAAAAACGGGTGAAATCGAGCACCGCACCTTCAAAGATATCATAGAATATTTTGGAGATGGTGATGTTTTTGTGATGAACGATACCAAGGTTTTTCCTGCAAGGCTATATGGCAACAAGGAAAAGACTGGAGCAAAAATTGAAGTCTTTCTTTTAAGAGAGCTTAATGCAGATTTAAGGTTATGGGATGTATTGGTAGACCCCGCAAGAAAAATCAGAGTAGGCAATAAGCTTTATTTTGGAGACAGTGACTTAGTAGCAGAAGTAATTGACAACACTACTTCAAGAGGACGTACCATCAGGTTTTTGTTTGATGGTACCGATGAGGAATTTTACAAGACCATTGATTCTTTGGGTGAGACTCCTATATTAAAAGAATATATCGAAAGGAAAGTTGAACCTGAGGACAGAGAAAGGTATCAGACCATCTTTGCCAAAAACGTTGGTGCTGTTGCTGCACCTACTGCAGGACTTCATTTCACTCCCCATCTTTTGAAAAGGTTGGAGTTGAAAGGTGTTTCCATTTCCCCGGTGACTCTTCATGTTGGATTAGGTACTTTCCGTCAAGTAGATGTGGAGGACCTTACCAAGCATAAGATGGACTCAGAGAATTATGATATTCCTGAAAAAACTGTTGAATTGGTCAATGAAGCTTTGGACAATAAGAGAAGAGTAGTTGCTGTAGGAACGACCACTTTGAAAACCATTGAATCTTCTGTAACAGCCAATGGACGGCTTAAGGTAAGCAATGGTTGGACGGATAAATTTATCATTCCTCCTTATGACTTCAAAATTGCCAATGCGCTGATCACGAATTTCCACCTTCCAGAGTCGACTTTATTGATGACAGCAGCAGCATTTGGTGGATATGACCTGATCATGAAAGCTTACAAGGAAGCAGTCAAAGAAAAATACAGGTTCTTCTCTTATGGAGATGCTATGTTGATATTGTAAAAAAGAAAGGGGTGATCAGCCCCTTTTTTATTTTATGTTTTTTTATTCCTATTGATGAAGTATGCATGTAGAACACTTTTGATATTTTTGTGGGAATTCTATGGGATTATGAAAAAATTTGCTCTGATAGTTGCAGGAGGAAATGGTACAAGAATGGGGGCTCCCATTTCCAAGCAGTACCTTCCAATTGGAAGAAGGCCAGTCCTGATGCATACGCTTGAAAAATTTCATAATACAGATCCCATGATTGATCTGACTTTAGTTATTCCTGAAGGTGATTTTGTTTTTTGGGGAAAATTGTGTGAAGAACATGCCTTTTCAGTTCCCCATCATTTGGTTTCTGGAGGAAGGAGTAGGTTTCAGTCAGTAAAAAATGGGCTGAATTCAATTTCAGATTCTCAAGGGATTGTAGCTATCCATGATGGGGTACGGCCTTTTGTAAGTAGGGAAGTAATTTTAGAGAGCTTTTTGGAGGCTGAAAAAAAGGGTAGTGCCATAACTGTAATTCCTTTGAAGGATTCCATCCGAAAACTCACGGATGATGGTAAATCAGTTTTTAAGGAAAGGCAATACTACCGGCTTGTGCAGACCCCCCAGACATTTGATCTGTCCAAGATCAAAAAAGCCTTCGAAGTCCAGGAGTTGGCCCAATTTACCGATGATGCCACCGTGTATGAACATCAGGGGTGGCAAGTCCACCTGATATCAGGTAATCTTGAAAATATCAAAATAACCACACCGGAAGATTTAGAATATGCAGATTTTTTGATCGGTAAAAAATCAAACTGAAATTTCACCGATTCAATCCGGTCATTTACCGAGTTTTGAGGGAAAGTAACCTAATCATTCTCTGGAAAGGTTTTTCTGGAATTTATTTTTGCTCTGATCTTTAATAAATATAAACATGGCAAAGCAAAAATTTTCTTCAAGTAACAACGACATTACAGCAGGCCTGGTGATTTTGATTGTTGGCGTAATATTGCTGTTAAAGGCCGTAGGCTTCTGGTTTCCTGTATGGTTTATTTCATGGCCTATGATCCTTATTGCGATAGGTCTGATAATTTTGGCAAGACATAACTTCCAAAACGGATTTGGATTTTTTATGCTGCTTTTAGGTTCCTTCTTTTTAGTTCGGAATTATTTTGGTTTTCCATTTGAACTGAGACCTTATTTGGTTCCTACTGGTTTGATCATATTTGGCCTTTATCTTATTCTGAAAAGGAGTAAGGACAACAAACGCTTTAATGAGGAATTTTTTAAGTCCTACAAAAAGTATGAAAATCCCTCCCAACAGCCTTTTACTTCCAGTGCTGATACAGTGCTGTCTTCTTACCAAGTCGGAGGAGACAAGTCAGAAGTGATCAGTGCCCAGGCTTTATTCACAGGTATTCAAAGGAGGATTTTTTCAAAAAGCTTTAAAGGGGGCAAGACTTCCGCGATTTTCGGTGGGATTGAATTGGATTTGAGTCAAGCCGATATTGATGGCCAGGCAGTTCTACAAGTAGAAATTGCCTTTGGAGGAGTTAAACTTGTAGTACCGCCACATTGGGATGTACAGGTCAATATGGGAACTGTTTTCGCTGCAGGTGTTGAGGATAAAAGAATTTTTAACCCATCAGCGACCGATTCCAATAAGGTATTGAAAATCCATGGATCTATGGTCTTTGGTGGGCTTGAAATTAAATCATTCTAAGGGTGAACCTGATCAAATTATTCTTTGAAAGGCATTTTCTGAAAGTCTTGGCCATTATCTTCACTTGGATATTGGCCAAGACTTTTATTATACATTGGTATGGACTTGAATTCCAATTGTCCTTATTGGAATCCGTGATTCAAACCTTTTGGATCTTCCTGGGGTTTTTAATGCTTGGAAATATTTTTTCATATTATTCCCCCAGAAGGGGTCATTTTTGGATTGTAATTGCTGTACCATTTGTATTGGCAGCATTCTTTTCATGGTTTTCCTTTTTTCTGTTGGTCCAGTTGATCAAAGTAAATCAAGAGTTCCAGATTTTTCTTAGCAGTACAGGTGTCATCAAAGGAGTATACTTTTATTTGATGTTCCAGTTTTGGGCAATTCTGCTAGTTTTTGCAGCTAAACTGGAGGATCAAAGGAAAATCCGAGAGATGGAAGATAACTCCCAAAAATTGGCTAAGGAGGCGGAAATGTATTATTTGAGACAGCAGCTTCAGCCGCATTTTTTATTCAATAGCCTAAACTCAATCAACGCACTAATTGTCACGAAGCCAGAAGAAGCGAGAGAAATGGTGGTAAATCTGGCTGAATTTTTACGTGGCACCATCAAGAAAGACAGTAACAAATGGATTAGTTTGTCAGAAGAACTTGAGCAGCTCAAGCTTTTTTTAAGCATAGAGAAAGTCCGGTTTGGGGACAGACTAAAGGTCAGTATCCAGGCAGAAAAGGATGCTGAGTCGCTAACAATTCCCCAATTAATGGTTCAACCGCTTTTGGAGAATGCTATCAAACACAGTCTGTATGGGTTGAGGGGCGAGGTTCTGATCCAATTGGGAATAAAAAAAGAAAATAAATACCTGATAATCCGCCTATCAAATCCCTTTGATCCAAAGGCAGGACAGCCCAAAGGTAGCGGGTTTGGGCTGGAGGCAGTGAAAAGAAGATTATACCTGATTTTTGGCAGAAATGATTTAATTCAGATTTTGAAACATGACAATAACTTTATTGTAATTTTGAGAATACCCCAGCCATGATGACGAAAGCAGTAATAATTGACGATGAGCCATTGGCAGTAGAATTGATCAAAGAATACCTGAAAGACTATCCTGAAATTGAAGTTGTCCACATAGCCTATGATGGTTTTGATGGTATCAAGGCCATACAGAATTTTCAGCCGGACTTGGTGTTTTTGGATGTAGAGATGCCAAAGATCAATGGTTTTGAGATGTTAGAGCTACTTGATAATCCACCTGGGATTATATTTACGACTGCTTATGATCAGTATGCTGTCAGGGCATTTGATGCTCAGGCTATTGATTACCTGCTAAAGCCTTTTTCCAAAAACAGGTTTTCGCAGGCTATGCAAAGATTTTTGAATGGCAATAAGAGTATATCATCCGAGCAGGAAGAATTACAGGATGGTCCTGTAAGCAGAGTCGTATTGAGGGTAAAAAATGGTATAAAGATCATACCTGTGGAGGATATTCATTTTTTGGAGGCCAATGATGATTATGTGAATATTTACACCAAAGAGGGAAAATTTCTAAAGAATAAAACACTCAGCCATTTTGAGAAAGCTTTGGATGGAAGCCAATTTATTAGGGTGCACCGGTCTTATATCGTCCGTGTAGGTGAAATTTCCAAACTTGAGCCCTACGAAAAAGAATCCTACCGAATCCGCTTGAGATCGGGTGAATATATCCCTATCAGTAAATCAGGAATGCCTAAATTGAAAAAAGTGTTGGGAATTTAATAAATGAAAAGCCCTGAAGTATCAGGGCTTTTTTTAATATTCATCTTCGTTGAAGAAGAAGTCATCTTTGGTTGGATAATCTGGCCAAATCTCTTCGATGTTCTCGTAAGGCTCGCCGTCATCTTCTAGTTCCTGGAGGTTTTCTACCACTTCCAGAGGAGCACCTGAACGAATTGCGTAATCAATCAACTCGTCTTTGGTTGCAGGCCAAGGCGCATCTTCCAAGTAAGATGCAAGTTCTAGTGTCCAATACATAATTTTCAGAGTTTATGTTTTGCCTTAACGGCATGTAAAAATAGAAATTGTTTTAAATTTTCAATTATTGCATTAATATTTATTTGTGAGTTCCTTCAGGATGAAATTTTTCACGTCAATCTTCCTTTTGAAGGCACTAATTTTTCTTCTTAGCATGATTTCAAATTCCTCTTCATTGGTTTTGAAATTATCCGCATTGTCTTTAACTGTTGCAAGTTCATTTTCATCCCTATAAATAAGATCTTTGAGGATGGAAGCCTTGATTTTTTTCTGCTCAACAGGATCTTTTTTATCAAATTCCTGAAACTTGCTGTTTGCCAATTTGTCAAGGAAGAGTTTTTCAAACACCACCTCTGAGAAGAATGTAAAAGAACGCATGACCAAGTTGGCTTCACGTGGCTTCCTCTGTGGAAGTTTCTTCCAATCAGCCTGCAATCTCTTGGCAGACGAAATCACCTCAGGATTTGTTTCAGCCTTGGCCAATTTTTTCATTTCCTCAGTCATACTCTCCATCTTTTTCATAAGTTCCCAAGGCTTCATCTGGGGCTCAGTTTGCACTGACCTTTTGAATCGACTGAAGATTCTGTTGTTGAGTTTTGAGAATTCATCCCAGAGTGGCTGCCTTCGTTCTGCTGGAACTTTCCCGGCTGCCTTCCATTCTTTTTGGATTCTTTTGGAAATTTCAAAGGCTTTTTTTGCATCAGGATTATCAAAAGCCTCTCTTGCCTGTATGACCAGATCCTCGTAAACTTTAATGTTTACCTCAGCCTGTAAGGCCAAGCCTTCAAAATAATGTTTCCTGTTATCAAAAAAGGTGTCTACAGCGGAATTGAATTGGGATTCAATTTCATCCTCAAATTCTTTCTCCACCGGTCCGGTTTTGATCCAGCGCATTTTGATGTTTTTCAGTTCCTCCGCTGTATTCTTCCAGTCAGTGCTGTTTTTGAATGCTTCGGCTTCCAAAATAAGGCCTTTCTTGATCTCCAGATTTCTGGCCCTGTTCTTCTGAATAATATCTTCCAGGAAGACCTGTTGCTTTTCCAGGTCCTCAATGAGGGGTACAAAATCCCCCAAAGCATCATATTCTAAAAGAGAGT
The DNA here is from genome assembly GCF_003014575.1 of Cecembia rubra. Taxonomy (GTDB): domain Bacteria; phylum Bacteroidota; class Bacteroidia; order Cytophagales; family Cyclobacteriaceae; genus Cecembia_A; species Cecembia_A rubra. The sequence continues at coordinate 69,269 of NZ_PYGF01000004.1, read as the reverse complement.
CCTTGAGGTGGATGAGTTTCATCAAAAAAGAACCCTTGTTCTGATTTTCCTCAATATCCTTTTTAAGGGCTTCAATTTTTTCCTTCAAAGACTCAAATCTGTCTTCAAAATACTTAATTGTAGAAGCTTCATCTTCTTTAACTTCGCCAATCACCCTGTCCGGCTGATTCAAAAATCCCCTGAGATAAACCTTGTTATCTTTAATGTACCCGTATGGATGCTCCATTTCGATTTAATAGGTTGCGTGGTAATCCTTTTTATATTTTTTGCAAATTAATTAATTCAAAAGCATTTATCCTAAGAAAGCCCTTTTTTTGCCATCTTTGTCTTCGTAGTTAAAAAAATCCTATCAAATTCAGTTATGAGCAACGAAAAAATCATATTTTCTATGGCAGGGGTGTCAAAAATTTACCCGCCACAGAAAAAAGTTTTGAAAGATATTTACCTCTCTTTTTTCTATGGAGCCAAAATTGGTGTTTTGGGTCTTAATGGTTCAGGTAAATCTTCCCTCTTACGGATCATAGCAGGTGTAGACAAAGACTTTATTGGAGAAGTGGTTTGGTCCCCGGGCTATACTGTGGGCATGTTGGAGCAGGAACCCCAATTGGACCCTTCCAAAACCGTAAAGGAAATAGTGGAGGAAGCAGTTGCAGGGACAGTTGCTCTGCTCAAAGAATTTGAGGAAATCAATGAAAAATTCATGGATCCTGCCATCATGGAAGATCCTGACGCCATGGACAAATTGATCCAAAAGCAGGGGGAAGTTCAGGAGAAATTGGATGCTGCCAATGCCTGGGAATTGGATACCATGCTGGAAAGGGCCATGGATGCCCTGAGACTTCCACCCAGCGAGGCAATTGTTGGCAATCTTTCCGGAGGGGAGAAAAGAAGGGTAGCACTTTGCAGACTTTTGTTACAAGAACCGGATGTGTTGTTGCTGGATGAACCGACCAACCACCTGGACGCGGAGTCTGTGCTTTGGTTAGAGCAGCATTTACAGCAATACAAGGGAACGGTAATTGCCGTGACCCACGACCGTTATTTCCTGGATAATGTGGCTGGCTGGATTCTGGAATTGGATAGGGGAGAAGGCATTCCCTGGAAAGGCAACTATTCTTCCTGGTTGGAACAAAAACAGGACAGATTAAAGCAGGAAGAAAAAACCGAATCCAAACGTCAGAAGACCTTGGAGAGGGAATTGGAGTGGATTCGAATGGCGCCAAAAGCCAGACAGGCCAAAGGGAAGGCCCGCCTTTCTGCTTATGACAAACTGGTCTCCGAAGAGTCCAAAGAAAAAGAAGCTAAATTGGAGCTTTACATTCCCCCAGGACCAAGATTGGGAGCAAAAGTGATCGAGGTGAATGGCGTGTCCAAGGCTTATGGAGACAAATTACTTTTTGAAAACCTTTCCTTCAGCCTGCCACAAGGTGGCATCGTCGGGATTATCGGACCAAACGGTGCTGGTAAATCCACCCTCTTCAAATTGATTACAGGGCAGGAAAAGCCCGATGCCGGACATTTTGAAATTGGAGAGACAGTAAAACTGGCTTATGTAGATCAGGAGCATGACCACTTGGATCCCAATAAGACGGTATATCAGGCCATTTCGGAGGGAAATGAACTGATCAAACTGGGGAATAAAGAAGTCAATGCAAGGGCCTATGTCAGCAAATTCAATTTTGCAGGTTCAGATCAGGAGAAGAAGTTGGGCGTGCTCTCTGGCGGTGAGCGCAACAGGGTTCACTTGGCGATCACTTTGAAGGAAGGCGGCAACTTATTGCTTTTGGACGAACCTACCAACGATTTGGATGTGAACACCCTGAGGGCTTTGGAAGAGGCATTGGAGAACTTCGGTGGTTGTGCAGTGATTATTTCCCACGACCGTTGGTTTCTGGATAGGATCTGTACGCATATCCTGGCTTTTGAAGGAGATTCCCAAGTATATTGGTTTGAGGGCAACTTCTCTGATTACGAGGAAAATAAGAAAAAGCGCTTGGGTGATGTGACTCCGAAGCGGATTAAGTATAAGAAGCTTAGGTAGAGACGAGAAGCGAGAGATTAGAAGCGAGAGGCAAGAATCAAGAGACAAGAGGCAAGAAACAATTGTCAAGTAAATCCAGGACGTGACAAAGAGACAAGAATCAAGAAATAAGAATTGAATTCGGATATCTAAAATTGGAATTGGGAAAACGGCCCGGGTTTTTGACGTGGGCTGTTTTTTTTAAATCACATTACCTATTATTTTAAAATTAAAGAATATCACTATTTTGGGGGAAAGGTTCAGATGAAAGGGATATTGATTTTTAATATTTTTTTAGGGATTGTTGCATTGACCTTAGGGACATTGGCACTGATACGTGGATCCCATTTGACTGCCTTGGCTATGGGATTTGTGTTTATATCAAATGTTATCCAGATTTTTCAGGAGTATTTAAACATTTATAAATCCAGAGCTCGGGAGAATTAGCATTTTTGTTCCAATAATTAAAATATGTTATTGTGGAGAAACTGTACAATTTTTACTTCTACCTTTTGATGCCATTGATTTTGGTAAACCAATTTATATATCAGATGGTCTATATACCTTCTTGGGTGACGGCATTGGCGCTGGTACTAGGGGCAGTATTGTTTTTTGCCCAATCCTTGAAGATGCGTAAAAAGACTAAAATGTAAGCTTAATTCCTATCCCATTACCGTTTTAAATATCCTGTCAAATATTTCGGTTGGTTCTATTTCTCCGGAATTTTGATCGCTGGTATCGGAACCTACAAAAATTGGCCAATCCATTGGGTCTTCCGGAATCCTGCCATGGGAACCCTTGACCAAGCTGGCATCTAAAGAAATCACATCCATCAAATACCTGAAACCAAGTTTCTTTTTTAAAAGCTTCATCCCGATTTTACCCTTCAGGAATTTTATTTCCGGATCGGCCAAAGTTTCAACTGGATCATAGCCCGGCTTGCGGTGAATGTCTACCGTCCTGGCATAATCCGGTGCCTTATTATCATCCAGCCAGAAATAATAGGTAAACCAGGAATCCTTGTCAGCTACGGCAATCAGTTCTCCAGCCCTTGGATGATCCAAGTGGAATTTTTGCTTTCCTTCCTTGTCCAATACTTTTTCAATTCCGGGCACCCTTTCCAGCATGCTTTTGATAGCTGGAATGTCTGCTTCGTCTTTGACATATACATGGGCCAATTGATGGTCCGACACGGCAAATGCCTTGCAGGTGCCGGCATCCAAGGTTTCTCTTCCAAGTTCATCTTTTACCACAATGCAACCTTCCTTCCTTAAAATCCTGTTGATATGGATAGGGTTATTGACAGCAGTGATACCATATTCAGATAAAAGAATGACTTCAGTTCCCTGTTTTTCAAAATAGCTAATGAGATCCTCTGCTACTTTGTCAATTTCCCTGAGGTCCTTTTTTATTTTTTTAAAGTCCAGGCCGTAGCGTTGCAAACCATAATCCAAATGGGGAAGGTAAATAAGGTTAAGGGTTGGGTTGAACCATTGGTCTACTTTTTTGGATGCCTCGGCAATCCATTGGGTGGATTCGATATTGGCATTGGGTCCCCAAAAAGAGAAAAGCGGAAACTGCCCTAATTCCTGCTGCAATCTGTCTCTGAGGTCCATGGGTTGGCTGTGAATGTCCGGTAGTTTTCTCCCATCTGCTGGATACAAGGGTCTTGGTGTTACTGCATAATCCACTGAGGAGTACATATTATACCACCAGAACATGTTGGCACAAGTGAAATTGGGGTCCTGATTCTTTAGCTTATCCCAGATTTTTGGTACCTGCACCAGATGGTTGGACTGTCTCCAGAATTTGATTTCGCATTCGTCCCTGAAATACCATCCGTTGCCGACTATTCCGTTTTCTTCAGGCCATTTTCCCGTAAGGTAAACCGACTGGGAAGAGCAGGTCACTGCAGGTAATACAGGTTGGATAAAGTTCTTTTGCCGCTTTTCTATCCATTTTTTAAGAAAAGGTGTATGCTCTCCAATCAACCTGGAGGATAAAGCCACAATATTGATAACAGCAGTTTTTTTCATTTTTCAAAAGTGTTGATGACCCATTCCATTTCACGGGTAATGGAGGAAGATAGTTCTTGTCTAAGGGCCTTGTCCAATACATCCCAAGTGTAAGTTTCCACTTCAAAATGGCTGCAGACTGGATTTTTTTTAATCTCCTCCAGCACATGAATGATGTCCGACTGGGTGGAGGAAAGGTTACCATAATGGGCCAAGAACACAGGTACATGAAAGTGTATTCTCATTTCCTCAATTTCTATTTGATCCAGAATAGCAATCGCTTCCGGTAGGTCTGGGTAAGATTGGAGGTTACCGGATGCATCTCTTCCAATGACCTGATGCAGGTAAGTCGATTCGGCCAGGGGTTTGAGTTTTGATTGAAGGTTTTGTCTTTCATTTAGATCTGATGGAACGTCCACTTTCAAGGCCGCTGAGATCTGAATTTTGCCAATTTTGATGCCTTCTTCTTGTAATTTCCGGAAAGTATCTTCTGCTTTTTCGTATACAATGGCAAAATGACAAACATCATAACAGATTCTGACATGGTGTTTCAATAGTTGCGCTGAAGCAACTGGGGAAATCCCCAATTTATCAACCAGCCATGCACCTCCTTTTGGAATCAACCAGTCCTTGAAAAACCAAAGTACTTCCTCCGTATTTTCCAAAATCCCATCGGGTTCGGGTTCTATATCCAAATGAAGCGTTTTCTGGGCTTTTTGCTCGATTTGATGCAATTCGGCTGTAATTTCAGCTAATTGTTCGCAAGCGATTTGAAGCACTTTTTCCCTTTCCAAACTGGTCTCAAACCAATGCCTGTAAGAAATAGGAGAGGTGGAAATACTGCCTTCCTGACCTTTTGGGGTTAATGCTTCCAGAATCTGGAAAAGTCTGAGTGTATATTCCTTTCTGGCAGCAGTAGACCAATCCGGTTGGTGAACTTTGTCTTTGACCACTGTATGATGGAATTCCCCATAAGGGAAACCGTTCATGGTAAAAACATAGCAATTATGGGTATCTAACCATTTCTGAAATTCCGATAGGTTTCCATCAGAAATCAATGTTTCGCTGGCCTGATTGGAAAGCCTGAGACCAATACCGAAAGGACCTTGAATACCCAAGTTGGTTTTGACTTTTGGAACGTAATCCTTGATGCTTTGGAAAGTATCTTCCCAGGTTTCTCCAGGATGGATATTGGTGCAATAACTCAAATGATGTCCCTTTATTTGCATTTTCCTTAATTCACTTTTTCTGTTTTATGCTTTGATTCCAGATAAGTGATGGCTTCACGAATCAAGCTAGGATCCATTTCATGTACTTCTTCTCCTTTTCCTATGGATTTGAGCAACATGATGGTCAGTCTTCCACCTAGATGTTCCCTGAACTCTTCAAGGCCTCTGATCAGGTTTTCTCCTGTCAGTTCGGGAACATACAGCTCGAAGCCCAAGTCAGAGATCAGTTTCAATATCCTATCTAAATCATCTTGTTCTATCCAACCCTTCAAAAAGGAGTAAGTACTGTCCAAAGCGATGCCAATGGCGACCGCTTCCCCATGCCTTAAGTCAAAGTTGGTCAGGTATTCCAGCTTATGGGCTGCCCAGTGCCCAAAGTCCAAGGGTCTGGATGAACCCATTTCAAAGGGATCTTTTCCTGCAATATGGTCCAGGTGCATCTGTGCGCAGCGGATGATGGATTCTTTCATGGGTTCCATCTCTCTTTTGGCCAGATTTCGGGCATGCTTTTCCATCCATTGGAAAAAATCCGTATCCTTGATCAGGGCCACTTTGATGGCTTCTGACAAACCGGATCTCCAATCTCTGTCATCTAAAGTCTTTAGAAAATCAAAATCATTGACTACCAGATAAGGAGTGGCAAAGGTGCCTATGTAATTTTTCTTTCCGAAATAATTGATGCTGTTCTTTACCCCCACGCCAGAGTCATTTTGTGATAGGACAGTGGTAGGGATTCTGATATGCCTCACTCCACGATGGGATATGGCCGCGGCAAACCCCACCATATCCAATACCGCTCCACCGCCTATGGCCATAATGTAAGAATGCCGGTCTATGGCGTGCAGGTGGGTGGCTTCTACGATTTGTCTTACCAGGTTTTCATCGTTTTTGGAAGCTTCCCCTCCCGGTACTATCATTGGTGCTGCACACAGGAAAATTTCCTTTTTGTAAGTTTCAAAATATTGCTGCAGCTTGGAAATCAGGTCAGGCCGGGCTTCAGTAAGGCCCTGGTCCAGTACCACGAAGACCTTTACAGGATTTTCAGCCATAAGCTGATTTGCCAAAAGGCTATTATTTGAATCAAACAGGCCATGGGTAAAGCATACCTTATATTGGAAATTGACTGAAAAGGCCTGTTGAAGTACTGTATGTGTCATTTTAATCAGTGCGTTGAAGCATCAAGTTACGGCAAATATTTTTGCCAATCTTAATGAAATAGGAAGTAGGATCAAAATGCAGAGCCCAACCCACCATCCAGAGAAGCTAGCGGCAAGGGATGCATTAAGTATGACCATGGAAATTACAGCAGCTTTTACCGATTTCCCTATCAATTGTGGTTGCTGTAAGCGTAAGGCTTTGATCAATGGGGGAAGAATCATATAGGCAAACAAACCTACAAAAGGTATGATAATCCATCCAGCATTTCCTTCCATAAACGCGATGAAGAGAAGCAAGGCAATGATAAGGATATAAATACCCAGGCCACAGATCAGTGCATTTTTGTTTTTTCCATGTACTTCACCCCTGCTGATCATGGTGATGGCGGATACATAGGCTAAAGGAATTAAACCTAATGCCCAGAAATTCAGAATTAGCTCAGGGATCACTGAAATGCCCAAGAGCAAATTACCTGTACGGCAAAGGCCCATATTGATCGGTCCGAAAATAGCCTGATGTTTTCCCCATGCATCGTAAAGCACCGCCAAAAAACCTACAGCAAGAGCCAGGAAACCGCTCCAAATATTAACTTGGAAGGCAGCTAAAATCCCTAGTAGGATGAGCGAAGAAGCCATCCATGCAGCATGGCTTATTTTTACCTTTCCACTAGGGATAGGCCTTTCCGGTCTTTCAATTGCATCCAGTTTGGCATCAAAAACATCATTGAAGGCTACACCTCCTCCATATAAGCCTATGGTAGCAAGGGATAAGTAAATCAAGGGAAAGACAAAAGAATCTCCGTTCCCGGTATTTGGTATCAGCAACATAGCTGCAGCCCCGGAAACAGCAAAACCAGCCCAAATATCAGAAATGGCAGTGATGATATTGGCAGGTCTTGTAAGCTGTAAATATGCTTTGAAATATATTTTGCCCATAGGTTAATTTTCAACAGAATCAGAAGAGCTTTCGACCCGAGGTGTCTGACCTCCGCGCAACACCGAATTACCGGCATGTTTAAGCCTTTGGTCTATTGGTTCGGGGTTTAGCCAATCCGATTCTTCCATCTGCCCACTTTGGGAATATGCGGTAAGTGCATTTTGATAGCAGGTCAATCTGATATGTTCTTCCGGAATGCCATGTTTCCGCATCAAAGCGGCAGTTTTTGGAACAGCAAGGGGATCACTGATGCCCCAGTCGGCTGCTGAGTCTACGATAATACGCTCAGGTCCATATTTTTTTACAATCTCCACCATCCGGTCACTGCCCATTTTGGTGTGGGGGTATATGGTAAATGCAGCCCAATAGCCCCGGTCCAAAACTTCCTTAACCGTTTCTTCATTGTTGTGGTCCACAATCACCATGTGAGGGGCTAATCCATGCTCTTCACTAACATCCATGCTTCTGGTTGTTCCTTTCTTTTTGTCCCTATGTGGCGTATGAATGAGCACAGGCAACTCTACTTCTTTAGCCAATTCGAGTTGGAGTCTGTAATACTTGTCTTCAGCGGCTGTCTGGTCGTCATACCCGATTTCCCCAATGGCTACCACGCCCTCTTTGGTGGCAAATAAGGGCAAAAGTTCCATTACTTCTTCCGCGAGGGCTTCATTGTTTGCTTCCTTGGAATTCAAACCAATGGTACAATAATGCATAATACCAAATTGCTTGGCCCTGAAGCGCTCCCAACCCACCAAAGTGCTGAAATAATCTTTGAAACTTCCGACTTCAGTCCTCGGCTGTCCGAGCCAAAATGCAGGTTCAATAATAGCCACTACTCCGGCTTTTCTCATGGCCTCATAATCATCGGTGGTACGGGATACGGCATGTAGGTGAGGATCTATGTACATTTCCATAATTTTTCAGGTTCATTGTTTAATAAGCGGGCAATTATTCGCTGCCTTGGGGTTTGATTTCTTTAATTTTTTATCAATGATTCAGCAAAGGATTTCCCTATGGATTCCCAGGTGATTTTTCCTGCTTCGATTTCCTTCTGTATGTCAGGAAACTCAGCAAGGAGTTTTTTCGCATTCGGGTAAGTGGAGTGATGGCAGGCCAATAGACCGGCTTGTTTTTCAAGCAAATTCTCCCCCTTAATTGCTTTTTTGATATCTTCAATTCTATATTCATTAAGGAATGGGGCCACGTATCTCCATAACTCAGGTATGACATTCCTTCCTGCTGCCCATCTTTCATGGGCATAGTCTATAAGGATGCTGGCCAGGTTTTCATTGCTGCGCTTGTCTGCATGTTGGATCAGAAATAGCGGCCTTTGTAAGAAGACTGACTTAATCAACATCTGGTTCCATGCCCTTTCGTCAAAAAATTCAGAAGGATAGGGATTGTCTAAAGCAACTGCGTCAAATACTAAGGTCATATTCGTTCTTAGACCTTCGATAGCCCTATCAATAAGTCTGTCTTGGAAAGGATAAATAGGCAGTGCAGCATAAAGACTTTTGAGTTCTTGCATGTCACCTGTTTCAAAAAGCTGGTTAATGGTTTTAAACCAGAGTGCTTCATCCTGCTGGGGAAAAGAAAGAATCAGAATTGATCTTGCGGCCTGTAATTTATCCCATGATGAAGGAGTAAAGCCCTTTCTAAGTTTTTCTGCATCCCTGGAAAGCACCTCAGAAATTTGTAAACTCGATTTGTCAAAATATTTCGATGCTTTGCCAAAGGCTAAAAAAAGTTTCATCGTTTTGGTGCTTTGGCTGATTTCTTGGCTTTGATTTTTCAACCAATCAATGGATTCCGAAGCAGCCTGCTGGCTGAGCAGTTCCATCAAAAAATCAATTGCCTTCTGGGAAACTATATGCGCTGACATGACCTTAGGGTTATTTGGGAAATATGTGTTTGCAATCTAAGCGTAAATTTAAAGATTAAACCCACATCAGGAAGGAGGGATTAATAAAAAATAGCCTCAATTCATACAGGTGGAAGAATAGCATTTTTGGTGGTTAAACTTTCAGGTTTTTTTAGAAATCCTTTTAAAAAAATCAATCATAAGGAGGCTTTTTTGTTTATTTGTCAATCAAATCCACCAAAGCACTATGAGAAATCTATTGTTGAGACCGGGAGCGGAAGAGTTGAATTACGAAATCCGGGGCATTGTTAAAAAAGCCCGGCAAATAGAGGCGCTGGGATACCCCATTACCTGGGAGAACATCGGCGACCCTATACAGAAAAACAATAAGGTGCCAAAATGGATGAAGGCCATTGTGTCTGAGCTTGTGACTCAGGATAAAAGTTACGGATATGCTGATTCCAAAGGAGTGTTGGAAACCCGTAGATTTTTGGCTGAACTGAACAACCGCAAAGGAGGGGCCCAAATTACTGAAGAGGATGTGTTGTTTTTTAACGGATTGGGAGATGCAATTGCTAAGTTATATCAGTTTTTGATTCCTACAGCCAGAATCATAGGTCCTTCCCCAGCCTATAGTACCCACAGTTCTGCAGAGGCAGCACATGCCAATACTGCACCGATAACCTACAATCTGGATCCTGACAACCAATGGTTGCCGGATATGGAAGACCTGTACAATAAAGTGAAGTATAACCCTTTGGTGGTAGGGATATTGATCATCAATCCGGATAATCCTACAGGTATGGTCTATCCAAAAGATGTTTTGGAGGGATTTGTCAAAATCGCTAAAGAATTCAATCTTTTGTTGATAGCAGATGAGATTTATCAGAATATCACCTACAATGGAGTAAAGGCCGTGGCCTTGTCCGAAGTAATCGGAGATCTTCCAGCTATATCACTGAAAGGAATATCCAAGGAGTTTCCATGGCCTGGTTCAAGATGTGGCTGGATGGAGTTTTACAATAGGAATGCCTCAAAAGAATTCAGTAAACTGGTACAGACTTTGGAAAATGCCAAGATGATAGAGGTGTGTTCTACCATTCTTCCCCAGCTCTCAATCCCAAAAATCATGAGTCATCCGGATTATTTTGAATACAGGAAGGGCGAAAATGAAAAGATTGGCCGTAGGAGCAGGATTTTAAAGGAGATTTTAGGGGATGTGCCTGGTATAAAATTTAACCCGACCAAGGGGGCATTTTATAATACCATTGTGTTTGATCCTGATTATCTTAAGCCTGACCAAAATCTTCCCTTGCCTGATTTTAAGGTAAAGTCCTTGATGGAAGGATGGCTGGAGCAGGATCCGGATATGCCCTTGGATAAGAGGTTTGTATATTATTTACTGGCATCGGCCCAAATTTGTGTAGTGCCAATCTCATCTTTCTGTTCCGATCTGAGAGGTTTTAGGGTTACCCTGCTGGAAGAGGATGAAGATGTTTTCAGAAAAACTTTTGAAAAATTAGCAGAATCCATTAGGACTTACCTCAAGTCTTCTGAAAAAGTTTTGGCCTAATCTACAATCCCGGTCTCCAAATGCTTGATAGAAAAGCCCTTCGCAAAGTAGAGGGGCTTTCCTTTTTTGCCATGTCATCATGTTCCCGGACATCCAATGGTTTGGAATATTCGAATTTTTCCTCAGGTAGCTCAGTCTGAATATTGACCAGAGCATTGAGGTCTGGTTGGCCTGCGTTGATCCAAGCTGTATACCAGAAGTCGGCTACCATTTTAATGGCCCTTTTCATTTGTCTTTCCACCTGACCATCCAGCATGTCATGATAGGCTTTGGTGAATTCCTTTGAATAAACCTGGGTGTTGATTCCTCCCCTTTCTTCAAAACTGTATTTTTTATCCTCTGAAAACCGGCTGCTAACTATCCTTTCAAAATGTAATACAGAATCCAATGCCATATGTGCCCATGTCACTGCATCCCAAATGGTATACTGCGGTCTTTCAAGGTAATCAGCTTTTCCCACAAAAAAGTCATATTCTTCAGCGAGCAGTTCCGGGATCCTGCTTTCCCAAAAACCATGGATGCCATATTGGTTAGTCAATTGTCCGTTGTAATTTTTGGTGGTGTGCAGGGGAACATTCATGTCACCAATGTAGTGGCCAAGGTCTGCTGACAGCCGAAGAATGGCATTGATATCTTTTCTTTTGAAGGCTTCTGTCAAAGCAAGTTGGGTGAGGTAAACATTCCAGGGTCCAATACCCTTTTTTCTCAATTCTTCTTCAGTATAAAACTCCAAGGCCTGATGCCAGTACCTGGGCAGATAATAAAGAGCACTGTCGCCGTAGGAATCCACGTCTATGTAGTGTTTTTCTGCTTCACCCAATACCGCATAACGCCGGCGGTCGGGATTGACAGCATTTTCGGTGATGTATTCAATATGGTGCTTGAAAAAGCCGATCATTTCCGGGGGGAGTGAATACACTGCCTGCCTATTGATTTTCCTATGGGCAAAAAATCCCCAGGCCTTGATTTCTACCGGAATAAAAAAGATCAGCAAAATGATGGATAAAAAGTTTCTCATGCATTAAAAATAATAAGCTTGCATCTAATTTTAAAACAAAATTATCTTACCTTTGTGCGCTTACGGCGGTAATCAAAAAATTATGAAGATTTCCGGACTAAACGAGGTTTTGTCAGGAATTCCTTTTGTGTTTCAAAATTAATGTATTACATTTGCACTCCATTTAGAATTGGGCGCGTAAATAAAGAATTTAAGTATATAAGATATGGCAAATCACAAATCGGCACTTAAAAGAATCCGTGCAAACGAAGCCAAGCGTTTGAGAAACAGATATCAGCACAAGACAACAAGAACCTTCATCAAAAGATTGAAGAGTACTACTGACAAAGCAGAAGCTCAGGAGTTGTTGAAGACTGTTACATCTATGATTGATAAGCTTGCTAAGAAGAATATCATTCATAAAAACAATGCAGCCAACAAGAAGTCAAAATTGACCAAATTGGTTAATTCATTGGCTTAATTTGAATATTATCCGATTAAGTAGTCCTGACCGTTAGGTCAGGACTTTTTTTGTTATTGGACATCTGGTATTTTTAGGTCTGACCTGATGTGCCCATATAATCAGGCTTTTCAATGGATTTTCAATTTTTATAACGCTGGTTTTTATGGAAGATTATCTTTCTATCAAAATTTCTCAGCTTGCCGAAGAAGATAGGCCAAGGGAAAAGTTGCTTTTGAAAGGGAAATCTGCACTTTCCGATGCAGAACTCTTGGCTATTTTGTTGGGATCGGGAACCAGATCCCTAAGTGCGCTTGACTTGGCAAGGCATATTCTTAACTCTGTGAATCATGATCTTTCCCAGCTCGCCAAAATGAGTGTCATGGATCTTAAGAAATTCAAAGGGATAGGGGAGGCAAAAGCGATTACAATTGTATCAGCGCTTGAAATGGGAAGAAGAAGAAAATTGATCAATGAGCTGCCTAAAAGATTCAAGATTGGGTCATCTGCAGATGTGTATCAATTCATGAAACCTGACCTGATGGATGAACCAATTGAGCATTTTTATATCCTGCTTTTGAACAGAAACAATCAGGTGATTAAAAAGCAGTTGATAAGCCATGGCGGAACTGCAGGCACAGTGGCAGATCCCAAGGTTATTTTTAAATATGCCATTGATGCCCTGGCCAATTCCATCATTTTGGTCCACAACCATCCTTCAGGAAATTTAAAACCTTCTGAACAGGACAAGCGTTTGACGAATAAGCTCAAATCTGCTGGGGATAGTTTGGATATTGCTGTGATTGATCATATCATTTTCACAGATGTTGCCTATTTTAGCTTTTCAGATGAAGGTTTGATATAGAATCATGCAAAAAAGAAACATTTTGATCATTGGGATCCTGTTGGTTATTGGTTTGGCCATCATGTATACCCTAACCGCTACCGATAATGAGGATGTCTATGTAGAAAACATCCAAAAAGAAAGGGACAGACAATACAAGTTTTTGCGTTTCAATATAGAGTCGCCTTTGGAAGAAGCGCAAAGGAAAGAACTCAAAGAACTTGATTACTATCCCATTGATATCAACTATCGGGTCAGGGCAAAAATGGTTCCGGTGGAAGACCGAAAAATGATAGAGCTGCCTATGACGGACGGTTCAGTGGAGAAATACTTAAAGCACTCTTTTGCAGAATTTGAACTCAATGGGCAAAAACAAAGGCTTTTATTGCTTCAGGCCGCCAAAGAATCAGACAAAAGGGTGTTCTTCCTTGCATTTGCGGATGGAACGAGTGGGGAGGAGACTTATGGCGGGGGAAGGTATATCAACTTGCGCCAGGACGGGAAAAATAGCATCAGTATAGATTTTAACCTGGCTTATAATCCCTATTGTGCGTACAATCCGGATTTTGCCTGTCCGCTACCCCCAAAAGAAAACATTCTGGAAATAGCGATCAGGGCAGGGGAGAAGGATTATAAGAAGTAGGTTAGAGGTGAGAGGCGAGAAGCGAGAAGTGGGGTTATTGTACCAGGTACCAGGTACCAAGTACAAAGTACCATGTACAGAGTAATATTGGATTTCGAATTGGGATTTGGGAACAATTGATATCCTGTGTCATTAAGCTAATTTTCTAATATGCTGATTTTAAAACCCTGAAAGGGGTTTAATCCCTTTAGGGTAATAGCCCGGGTGAAACCCGGTGGGTGAAGGTGATGTTAATTTTTGATCATCCCAACCCTAAAGGGGTTGAATTATTTGGGGAAAAGAACAAAAAGTGTCAAGTAAAATCAGGACGTGATGCTCAAGGTAGTCCAAAGTCCAGTCAATTTCCCTTCAAAAACTTTTTCCCAAGCTGATCCCACCCCAAAGAGGAAAGAAAACAGGTGGAGGGCTTACATCCAAATTAAGATTGAAACCTGGTGTATAACCAATGCGGAAAAAGAATCCTCCTTCCGGTTTTTGGTACCGATATCCAAGCCTGAAGAAGATTAATGAATTAAAAGAAACATTTTCCTGAAGGGTATTGGTTTCATTATCAAGGCTTATGCTTTGTGCAGTGAACAAGGAAGTGCCTGTTCCTAGTTCAAGATGGTGGCTTGTTTTTCCCCAAAGAACGCTAGCTTCGATTGGAATGAGAGGCGTCCAGTGTGTAGTAGTAACTTGTTTGACATACGAGAAACCTGCACTTCCCGAAAATTTATATGCACCTTTTTGATTAAAAATGCGGCTATAATTGATGCTGTATAAAAATCCGTTTCCACCAAGTTCCGCATAAATTGAATTCTTGGCTGTAATTACATCAGCCTTTTCCTGTGCTGATACTTGGTTTATGACACCACATGTAAAAAGTAGAATTAACAGTAGCGAGATTTTATTTGAGATTCTCATGATAGAAATGGTTTTATGACTAATAGAAATCTATAGGTTAGTTTATTTTAATCTGTTTTCTTAAAATTTCATTGCCAAAGTGAATATGAAGAAAATAGGTGCCTGGTTTAAAATTATATGTTTCCATTCGGATTTTTCCTGATTTGGAAATTTCTTCTTTTACTATTTTTTGGTCTATGTCAAAAATTTCTATTAAAAACTCAGGTAAATTTTCAGCTTTTAAATCCTTGAATTCAATGTCTGATTTAATTACATCAGACCAGTCATATTCCACATTTAATTCTCCATCCGAAGGATTGGGATATATTTTGAAATTCTCCGCCATCATAAAGTTGCAGTTCATACCAGGGAAAGTTGTGATTCCTGTCAATTGGGAAGGACCACACCCGTTATTTACTGATACCCGTACAGGACCGTAAGAATTGTTATTTGATGGAACAAAAAGTCGAATCGTATTCTGGGAGGTGTTTTGAACTATCCACCCCGAAGGATAAGTCCAACTGTATGAATAATTACTTTGGTGTCCCTGTGGAACGTTAGCTGTGTAAGTATAAGCATTACCATTACATATCTGAACTGCACCTTGTACCTGAACTACCGAGGAATTAAACGGGCCAATTGTGATACTATAGTTTCTTGGGTCACTAAGAAATGAATTATTAGGAGGAGGTGCTGTACTTTGGGGTTTGGGTATAGTTGCTTGGATTGAAATGTTATAGGTGCCGTTTGGAGTATTTGCCGGAGGAGTAATTTCTGCCGTATTACCATGTCCAAAAAATGTATCTCCACCTCCGTTAATGCTCCAACCGGCTGGCGCAGTCCAATAGTACTCATAATGGTAAACACAAGCTGGGTCACTCATGTCAAGTCCAGGATAGCTTTCAAATGACAAAGTTTGGCCAGGGCTGCAAATTAAATTTGGGCCTGTTATTGGATTTGGCATTTTAACTGAAGAATTAACATTAATTGTTCCAGTAACAGTTCCAAATATACTACAGCCTGAACCAGTGAATTGTACTGTGTATTGGCCAACATCTAAGAAATTATAATTAAAACTATTACCATTACCACCAGCAATAGCAAATCCATCATCTATAACCCACCATTGCCACATAAAACAATTAACCACAGACCCAAACTGTCGAAATTCAGCACTGTAATGGTGTCCACTTGGACCACCGGGAATAGGTGAGGTATTGTTGGGGCAAACTTCAGTCGGACCACTAATAATAACACCGTTTTGAGCAAATGAAGTAAAAATAAAAACCATACAAAAGTTAATCATAAAAAATACCTTTAAAAGGTTAAGATATAACTTTATAAGGTTGAACCCTTTCATAATATGAATATTTGAATTTTAAACAAGTATAAAGAATAAAAATTTAAAATGCAAGTACTTTTAGTTGATTTTGGAGTTAATTTTCATCGATACGCTTTTCTTAAAGAAAAAATAATATTTAGTGGTGAATACATTTTAAAAAATGAATTACCGTTTGGAATTTTATCGAGATAAAAGATTTTAAGACATTAAGAATGGCACATTTAATTTATAGTTTAAAACATTAGGTTATCTTGTTTGTTTTTATTTTAATTTTTGCTTTTTAAATTTTTCAGGTCATGAGAGCCAACTGGTACACACCAAGGAATTTAGGAACGCGGGTAAGTAGAATTAATTCACAAAGATCTTATCCCTCAAAAACTTTTTCCCAAGCTGACGCCTATACTGAATGGAATAAATCGAACCTGTTCTTCTGCAAATTCGAAACTCGTAATATCAACCCTGGGGGTATATCCTGCCCTGAAAAAAAATCCTCCTTCAGGTTTTTGATATCTATAGCCAATCCTCATGATTACAGATGTGTACCAATATTCTACTTCTCGTACATTTGTCGGAGGAAATTCAGGATCAAACAAATATTTGCGGTCTTGAAACACAAAACAACCTGTCCCTAATTCCAAATGATGCCGTGATTTTCCCCAGAAAGCCGAGAATTCGACAGGGATCAAAGGTGACCATGAATTAGGATAAAATGGCTCAAAGCCTTCAATAGGAATAATTGAAAAACCTACGCTTCCCGAAAGTTTCAATCTGTCTTTCTGGTATAAAATTCTGCCATAATTCACTGCATATAAACCTGCATTTCCCAAAAATTCCGCATAAACTACATTCTTGGCTGTAATCATCTCAGCCTCCTTTTGGGCAGCTACCTGGTTTAAAAAACCGGATATTACAAGCAAAATAAAAAGCAGCGAGATTTTTTTTGATCTTGACATAGTGGATTAGGTTATGTTGGAATTAATTAACAATACCAGTGCAGTCAATTCGCAAAAGATATAACTAAAAATTAAAAAAAACAAGAGTTTTTAGTTTTTACCACGGCTTTTTACATTTTTCGGGCATCCACTTCTTACCTAAGGCAATTCTCTTAAATTTGTGCCTTATTCTGAACTGAAGTTATTCCGTGAAATCGAGCTTAAGGTGAAGCTCAAACAGATGGAGGATTAATGTGGCGAGATTCTCCCGAATTGAGTTCGGGACAGGCAATCTGGCCTTTAAAAAACAATTATAATCAGATGAAAATATCAATCAATAGATTAAAGCATTTTATTCACCTCGACCAGTCTCCTGAACAAATAGCGGCCATGCTTACAGGAAGTGGATTGGAGGTTGAAGGCATTGAAATTTTTGAATCCATCAAAGGGGGATTGGAAGGAGTGGTGATTGGAGAAGTGCTGACCTGTGAGAGACATCCCAATGCGGACAAACTCAGTGTCACTACAGTGGATATCGGAGACCAGATAGTCCCAATCGTGTGTGGGGCTCCCAATGTGGCCAAAGGCCAGAAAGTGGTGGTAGCCAAAGAAGGCTGTACCTTATATCCCATTTCAGGCGAACCCTTTGAAATAAAGAAAGCAAAAATCCGGGGAGAAGTTTCCCAGGGAATGATCTGTGCTGAGGATGAAATAGGCATTGGTGAAAGCCATGCAGGTATCATGGTATTGGATACGGGCCTTCCTAATGGTACTCCTGCTTCTGAATACTTCGACGTTGTCAGAGATCATGTGCTGGAAATCGGTCTGACGCCAAACAGGGCAGATGCCGCTTCCCATTTGGGTGTGGCCCGTGACCTGAAAGCCCTATTGAAAAGAGAAATCTGTATCCCATCAGTAGATGGGTTCAAGCCCGACAATAATTCCCGGGTAATTCCTGTAACAGTGGAGAATGCTGCCGACTGTCCAAGGTATGCGGGATTGACCATTTCCAATGTAAAAATTGCCCCCTCTCCAGAATGGCTACAGAATTACATCAAAGCGCTGGATTTAGAGCCTATCAATAATGTTGTTGATATCACCAACTTTATCCTTCATGACTTAGGGCAGCCTTTGCATGCATTTGATGCCGATAAAATCATTGGAGGAAAAATCATTGTCAAGAAACTCCCGAAAGACAGCAAGTTTGTTACTTTGGACGAAAAAGAAAGAAAGCTTTCCGGAGATGAACTGATGATCTGTGATGAAAAAGGAGGGCTTTGTATAGCTGGTATTTTTGGTGGGAAAGGTTCAGGGGTTTCTGATGCCACTACTTCCATTTTCTTGGAGTCTGCTTATTTTTCTCCTGATGTCATCCGTAAAGGGTCTCAATTTCATGGACTAAAAACCGATGCCTCCTTCCGTTTTGAAAGGGGAACAGACCCGAATATGCCGGTTTATGCTCTGAAAAGGGCGGCCATGCTGATCAAGGAAATTGCCGGAGGGGAGATATCTTCCGATATCATTGATGTGTATCCCAATCCCGTGGCTGATCGGGATATAGAGGTGAGTTTTGCCAATATCAAGAGATTGATCGGGAAAGAGTTGCCCAAAGAGCTGATCAAGGAGATTCTGGAAAACCTTGAGATCAAATGTCTGGAGGAAACAGCAACACATCTGAAAGTATCTGTGAAACCATACAGGGTGGATGTGGAAAGAGAGGCGGATGTGATTGAGGAGATTTTGAGAATCTACGGATTTGACAATGTAGAGCTTTCCGAAAACCTTAAGGCGGATTACCTGGCAGAGCATCCGATTAAGGATTTCAACAAGATCCAATACAGGTTGAGCGAATTGCTTTCCTCTTTGGGTTATTATGAAATCATCACCAATTCCCTCACCAAACCTGTTTATGCTGAAAAATCAGGTTTCTTGGATGCCGGAAAAAACGTAGAAATTTACAACAAACTTTCTGAAGATCTAGGTGTGATGCGTCAGACTTTGTTGTTCTCTGGATTGGAGGTATTGGCTTATAATATTAACCGAAGACAAAAAGACCTTAAAATATTCGAATTCGGAACCGTTTATTCCAAAGATCAGGAAGGATAC
Source organism: Cecembia rubra (assembly GCF_003014575.1). Lineage (GTDB taxonomy): Bacteria > Bacteroidota > Bacteroidia > Cytophagales > Cyclobacteriaceae > Cecembia_A > Cecembia_A rubra. The sequence goes on along the minus strand of NZ_PYGF01000004.1, from coordinate 50,271 downwards.
CAGGAAGGAAAGCGATTGGCTTTGTTCCTGACTGGAGATGCCGGTTCAGAAAGCTGGAGGCAAGCTTCCAAGCCAGTGTCATTTCCGGATTTGTTTGCTGTGGTGGAACTGATTTTGGAAAAATTGGGAATTGACAATCCAGAGGTGGAAATTGTACATTCAGCTCCCTTTGATTATGCCTTGAAGTTAAGCATTGGAACCAAAGAACTTGGTCAGATAGGTTTGCTTCAAGAAGAAATTGCCAGGTTGGCTGAAGTGAAGCAAGAAGTACTTTATGCTGAATTGGATTGGGATTTGCTGACGAAAAAGGCAAAAGGCTTGAAAAAGTACGGAGAAATTTCCAAATTCCCGGAGGTAAGAAGAGATCTGTCATTGGTCATAGACAAGTCTGTGGCATTCGATCAGATCAAAAAAGTAGCCATCAAAGCAGGCGGGAAATTATTGCAGCGTATCGGGGTATTTGATGTGTATCAAGGGGATAAAATAGAAGCGGGTAAAAAAGCCTATGCTTTAAGTTTTTACTTGCAGGATACCGAACAGACCCTGACTGACAAAGTGATAGACAAAGCCATGAGCAGATTGATCCAAAGCTTTGAAAATGAAGTAGGTGCCTTTATCAGAAAATAAAAATGATTCACGAAGAACTCCAGCATTTGGAAAAGCTTGTCTCCCAAGTGGAGAAAAAGTTAAATCAACTTGAACAGGACAATCATGCCCTGAAAGAAGAGGTATTTGTGCTTCGCAACAAGCTGGAAGAAAAAGAGAGAATGTTGGAGGATTTTAAAAATCAAATTAAAATAGCTAAACTTGTAAATAGCTTACCGGTGGAAGATGCAGAATCTGCCGAATTGAGGGAAAAGATCAATAATTATATAAAGGAAATCGATAATATCATCGCCTACTTGTCTGAATAAAATGGAAACACTTTCTATTAGGTTAAAAATCGGCGACAGGGAATATCCCATGAAGGTGAAGACTGAGGATGAAGCCAAAATCAGACATGCAGGCAAATTGATTAATGAAAAAATCAAAAGATATAGAGAGGAGTTTGGTTTGGATGATAAGCAGGACTTATTGGCTATGGTAGCCTTCGATTGTATGATCGAGTCCATGGAACAGGACAAAATCAACGCAGAAGACAGCGAATTGGCCCATTCTAAAGTCATGCAGATCAATGAACAGCTCCGTTCACTTTTATAATTAACCCATCACTCATTTCGAGGGCTTTTTTCTTTTCCGGTAGGTAGAAATATATATCATATACCTATGGGAGATTCATTGTACATTATTATTTCAGGTGTAATAGGACTTGGAATAGGGGCCCTTTTAGCCGGCCTGTTTATCAAAAATAACAGTAAAAAAATTGAGGCTGATGCCAAAGAGAAAGCTAAAAGCATCATCCGGGAAGCAGAGATCAATGCAGAGGCATTGAAGAAAGACAGGATACTGGAAGCCAAAGAAAAGTACCTAAAATTGAAATCTGAGTTTGAGGAGGAGGTAAACAAGAAGAAGAATATCATCATTACCAACGAGAACAAAATCAAACAAAGGGAACAGTCACTTTCTAAGGAGATCGAAGTTATAAAAAGAAAAGAGGCTGAACTTGACAGTAAAAAAGAAAACCTAAGTGCGCAGCTTCATGCCGTTCAGGTGAAAAAAGAAGAACTGGATAAAGTAACCAATCAGCGTATTTCGGATCTTGAAAAGATTGCCGGTCTCACTAAGGATGAAGCCAAAGAGCAACTGGTGGAAATGCTGAAAGATGAAGCTACGACCAAGGCCTCTTCTCAGATAAAGGACATATTGGATCAGGCTAAGCTTACGGCAACCAAACAGGCCAAAAAGATTGTGCTTGACACCATACAGAGAACGGCTACTGAACATGCCATAGAGAACTGTGTGTCGGTATTCAATATCGAGTCTGATGATATCAAAGGAAAAATCATCGGTAGGGAAGGAAGAAATATCCGTGCATTGGAAGCAGCTACAGGAGTGGAAATCATCGTGGATGATACCCCGGAAGCGATCATCATTTCAGGCTTTGATCCTGTTAGAAGAGAGATTGCGAGATTGTCTCTTCACCGACTGGTACAGGATGGAAGGATTCACCCGGCCAGGATTGAAGAGGTAGTAGCAAAGACCGAGAAGAATATTGAAGAGGAAATCGTTGAGATCGGTGAAAGGACCTGTATTGATCTTGGAATTCATGGGCTTCACCCCGAATTGATCAGAATGGTAGGAAGAATGAGGTTCAGATCTTCATATGGTCAGAATTTGTTGCAGCACTCCAGAGAGGTAGCCAAGCTTTGTGCTACCATGGCAGCAGAGTTGGGACTGAATGCAAAATTAGCCAAAAGAGCCGGTCTGCTTCATGACATCGGTAAAGTTTGGCCTGAAGAGGCTGAATTGCCACATGCGATTTTGGGTATGGAGCTTGCCAAAAAGTACAAGGAGCATCCAGAAGTAGTGAATGCCATTGGTGCCCACCATGATGAAATCGAAATGACCTCTATGATTTCACCAATCATTCAGGCCTGCGATGCCATTTCCGGCTCCAGACCTGGAGCAAGGAGGGAAATCATGGACAGCTATATCAAGCGTCTGAAGGAATTGGAAGACCTTGCGCTGAGTTTTGATGGGGTGAACAAATGTTTTGCGATGCAGGCAGGCCGCGAATTGAGGGTGCTGGTAGATGCAGACAATGTGGATGATCAGACTGCAAGCAAATTGTCTTTTGATATTTCCCAAAAAATAGAAAAAGAGATGCAATACCCTGGACAGATCAAAATCACTGTGATCAGGGAAATGAGAGCGGTGAATTACGCCAAGTAATTTTACATTCATAGATTTACCTTAAGGTGCTGCAGTATTGTGGCACCTTTTTTCTTGTCTTGATATGTTTTTCATGTTTCAACTGTTTAAAAACTTTCCGGGTCTCATTCAGGAGATCAAATTGCTGTTTGGCACAAAGCCACTGGAAAAAGAAGACATTGATCTCCTGAACCGTTTTTTTCCTTATTACGAAAAATTGAAGCCAAAGCATAAGGATGAGTTCAAAGAAAGATTAGCCTATTTTATTGCCTCCAAGAAATTTATTCCAAGAGGTGAATTGAAAGCAATCAGCAGAGAAATGGAACTGTTAATTGGAGCCACCGCAGTAATGGTGACTTTTGGATTCCGGAATCTTAAGCTTAAAAATTTCTCGAAAATTCTCCTTTATCCTGACAACTACTATTCCACGATCAACAAAACCTACCATCAAGGAGAGGTCAATCCAAGGCTCGGAATAATTGTAATTTCATGGAGAAGTTTTGTGGAAGGATTTATGGAGCCCAACAATGGGATTAATCTGGGGGTCCATGAAATGGCGCATGCACTCAAACTGGAAAACCAGATACAAAATGAGGAAAGCAATTTTTTCAATGTAAGTGCATGGCGGAACTATGAGAAATTGGCCAAAAATGAAATGATTAAGTTAAAGGAAAGCCAAACCTCAATTTTCCGTCAATCAGCTTCAAAAAACATTCATGAGTTTTTTGCAGTGTCCTTGGAGTCATTTTTTGAGATTCCGCAAAGGCTAAAAGATTATGATGAGGAACTTTACAAAAGCATGGTTTATCTCCTGCAGCAGGATCCATTAGTCTTGTCAAATTGAGGTTCCAATTTTTTCAGTCTATCCATAAAGGTTTGGGCAAAGTCCCGATTTATCTCATGGTTTTAGTCCCCATTCCTCAACGTTATGCATTTCAGTTATTAATTTTATTTATTGTTACCATTTAAAAAACATGATAAATATCATGTTTGCTCCCACCCTACGTCACCTCATAAAAAATAGCCCTGAATTAGTTTTGTAGTAAATATTTGAAGCTATGCAGGGAAAAGTCGAAAACTTGGTCAAGTTTGCCTTGCCGGAAGAAATCATTCATCCGCATTATTGCAGGCAATTACCTCCCGGATTTCCGGCTCATCTGAGCATCGGAGGAAAAGGAATCATGTGCCATCCGACGGATGAACCAAGTTTGTACACGGCCCACCTGCCTGAAGTTTTGGATTGGCTGCATGGACTGGAAAAGCCAATTGGTCTAGAAGAGGAACCATGTGAAATTCCAGTTTTGCTTTTTGACAAGGAAATGTCAACCGAAAGCTTACTCTTTCATTATGATGGGACGCCTCGATCAGCCAGATTGATAAGGAATTTTGTCGAATTGTTTCAGGACAATATCAAAGAAAGCAAAGCAACCATCATCTCCCCCTCCTTCATTCCCAAATCAAAGCTAAGAGAAGAACAGGAAATTGTCCAATTGCTTGCCCAATCCACCGCAGAGACTTCTTTCATAAAATTCAATTTTACCAGAATCGGTGATTTTTGGTCCTATGCTGTCAAGCATAAGTGTACCCTTCTTGTAACTACCAAATATTACCAGGCCGATTTGGCAAAAGTACTTTTTCACTTCTACCGTGGAGGGATGTGGTATGACCGTTTATCTTTTTATCTATCGTATTAAGTCACCCGAGAATATGATTTCTGTCATGTTTTTTCCCTTTGAAGCTCAGTAACTTGTACCAAATGCCAAACCTACCAAATATATTGCCCGATAAGCAAACCTCAATCTGTTACCATTGTGGGGAGGATTGTAAGGATGAAATCCTTCATTATGATGATAAGGATTTTTGTTGTACCGGCTGCCAGCTGGTCTATGAGGTATTAAGTGAAAATAACCTTTGTAATTACTATGATATAGCTGACAACCCAGGCATAAGCCAAAAGGCAGTATCAGGCAGAGAAAACCGGTTCGATTATTTGGATGACGAAGATGTCATCAATAAATTGATTGATTTCCAAAATGGTGGAGAGACGCATATCACTTTTACTATTCCTTTCATCCATTGCGCATCTTGTATCTGGCTGCTTGAAAACCTCCATAAACTCAACCCAGGAGTGATTTCAGGGAGGGTTGATTTCATCAAAAAGAAAGTGCAGGTAAAATTTTTGCAGCATAAAATATCCTTAAAGGAATTGGTCCAACTGCTTTCAAGGATTGGATATGAACCTTTGATCAACCTCGCAGATACAGAGAAAAAGCAGGTCAAAGGTACCGACAAGAAATTGATAAGCAAGCTGGCGGTTGCCGGATTTTGCTTTGGTAACATGATGCTTTTCAGCCTTCCTGAGTATTTTTCAGAGGCGGAATTATTGGGTGAAGGTTTCAAAAAGACCTTTAACTATCTCAATGTATTTCTGGCATTGCCTGTGTTTTTTTATTCAGCCACAGATTACTACCGCTCGGCCTGGCTATCCATCCAAAATAAGGCCGTGAACATGGATGTGCCGATTGCTATTGGTATCGTCACCCTTTTTACCTACAGCTTATATGATATTTTCATTTTAGGCAATGAGGGATATATGGATACTTTAGGGGGCTTGCTTTTCTTTTTATTGATAGGCAAGTATTACCAGCAGAAAACCTATGACACCCTTTCATTTGACAGGGATTACAAATCCTATTTTCCGATTGCTGTTACAAGGGTAGTCAAAGATGAAGAAGAAGTGATTCCTTTGATGAAGCTGCATGTGGGCGATATAATCCGGGTGAGGGATTCGGAACTCATTCCTGCAGATTGCATCCTATTGGAAGGGGAAGCTTATATCGATTATTCTTTTGTGACAGGAGAAGAAGTTCCTGTTTCCAGGAAAAAGGGAGAACTCATCTATGCAGGAGGAAGGCAAAAAGGCAAGGCACTTACCTTGGCGGTTCAGAAGTCCCCTTCTCAAGGTTACCTGACTGACCTTTGGAACAATGAGTCTTTTGACAAGGAGAAAGCACAGGGGCTTGAATCTTTGGCCAATAGGATTTCAGGGAAATTCACCTTTATCGTATTATTTATCGCTTTGGCATCCCTTATTTTCTGGGTTTGGACAGGTCAGGCTTCCATGGGGGTATTGGCATTTACCTCGGTATTGATTATCACCTGCCCTTGTGCCTTGGCCATGTCCACTCCATTTACCTTGGGCAATACCCTAAGGGTTTTTGGACAAGGCAAACTCTATCTAAAAAATGCCCATGTCATAGAGAAATTGGCCAAAATAGATACGGTTATTTTTGACAAGACAGGAACACTTACCGCACCTTCACAGGCCACTGTAGATTATGTAGGAGAATCACTTTCAAATGAATCTAAGTCATTGGTCAAGGCCATGGTCAACCAATCCAATCATGCGCTGAGTAACCGGATCAATGCCTGGTTGGAAGGAGTAAGAGCTGTCAGTTTGCAGGAAGATGTGGAGGAAATTACCGGTAAAGGACTAAAGACAAGATACAAATCCCAGGAGATTAAGTTGGGGTCTGCGGAATTTGTCGGTGCAGATCAAAGAAACTTACCAGATGGAGGCAACATCGTGTTTTTTGCAGTGGATGAAACGGTATTGGGATACTTCTTTATACAGAGCGGTCTTCGTCAAGGTGTGGACCAGGTTATTTCTTCTATCCATCAAGAAAAAGAAGTCTACTTGCTTTCCGGGGATCAGGACCATGAAAGGCATAACCTGCAAAAAGTTTTTGGCCGTGGTGTACAGATGGTTTTCAACCAAAGTCCGAAAGATAAACTGTCCTTTGTGAAAAGGCTGAATCATGAAGGAAGGCAAACCCTCATGGTGGGAGACGGGCTCAATGATGCGGGGGCCTTGAGAGAAAGTAAGGTCGGGATTGCCATCACGGACAGAGTGACGAATTTCTCACCTGCTTCGGATGCTATCATGGATGCGGGCATGATCAATAAGCTTTCCGATTTTCTGGATTTCACCAAAACAAGCAGAAATATCATCAAGGCGAGTTTCGGGCTCAGCTTCACTTACAATATAGTCGGGGTTTACTTCGCTGTTCAGGGATTGGTGAGCCCTCTATTCTGTGCCATTCTGATGCCTATCAGCAGTATTTCAGTGGTGGTTTTCACCACTTTGACCATAAATTATCTGGCCTACAAAAGAGGCTTAAAACCAAAAATCTGGTAAACATGGAAGTGATATTCATATTGATAGCCATCAGTCTGATCCTAGCGGGAACTTTCCTCTTTCTCTTCTTCAGGGCCATGAAAGGAGGGCAGTTTGAGGACAGTCACACGCCTGCAATTAGAATCCTATTTGATAACGAACAAAAAACCAAAGAAAAAAAAGTACCATCAACTAAATCGAAGTAAGTATGTCAGGAACAACACTGGAACAGTTCAATTACGACAATAAGATCGTAAAGTACTTCGGGGTCGCCACCTTAGCCTGGGGCCTCGTCGGCATGTTGGTAGGTGTGATAGCAGCCACCCAGCTCTTTCTACCTGAGGCCAACTTGGGAAATCCCTACACCACTTTCGGCAGAATCAGGCCGCTGCACACCAATGCGGTTATTTTTGCCTTTGTAGGGAATGCCATCTTTGCAGGGATTTATTATTCCATGCCGAGGCTGTTGAAGGCTCCTATGTGGAGCAAGGCCTTAAGCTGGATCAATTTCTGGGGATGGCAATTGATTATTCTTTTGGCAGCGATAACACTGCCTTTAGGAATCACAACATCTAAAGAGTATGCAGAATTGGAATGGCCAATTGATATACTGATCGCCTTGGTTTGGGTGGCATTTGGTGCCAATATGATCGGTACACTGATCAAAAGAAGGGAAAAGCACATGTATGTAGCCATTTGGTTCTATCTGGCATCCTTCGTGACGGTAGCTGTTTTGCATATTTTCAACTCTTTGGCATTGCCGGTTTCTTTCCTGAAAAGTTATTCGGCTTATGCGGGTGTACAGGATGCCTTGGTACAATGGTGGTATGGTCACAATGCGGTGGCATTCTTCCTGACGACGCCATTTTTGGGGCTAATGTATTATTATTTGCCAAAGGCAGCCAATAGACCGGTTTATTCTTATAAGCTTTCTATCATTCACTTCTGGTCCCTGATTTTCTTGTATATCTGGGCCGGACCTCACCATTTGTTGTATACTGCACTTCCAGAGTGGGCTCAGGTATTAGGTGTTGTCTTTTCAGTGATGCTGATCGCTCCTTCTTGGGGTGGTATGGTCAATGGTTTGTTGACCCTGAGAGGTGCTTGGGATAAGGTAAGGGTTGATCCGGTTTTGAAATTCATGGTGGTGGCTGTCACTGCTTATGGTATGGCCACATTTGAAGGGCCAATGCTTTCATTGAAAAATGTCAATGCCATTGCCCACTATACGGACTGGATCGTAGCGCATGTACACATCGGTGGTTTGGGTTGGAACGGTTTCTTCACCTTTGCCATGTTGTATTGGTTGTGGCCAAGAATGTGGAAAACCAACCTTTACTCCACCAAATTGGCTACCACACACTTCTGGATGGGCACTTTAGGGATTATATTTTATGCACTTCCCATGTATGTTGCCGCATTGACACAGTCCTTAATGTGGAAAGAATTCAGTGAAGCCGGTAGATTGGCTTATCCGAACTTCCTGGAGACAGTGATTCAGATTGTACCTATGTACATGCTAAGGGCATTTGGCGGTTTGTTGTATCTATCAGGGGCCATTTTGATGGTGTATAACCTGGTAAAAACTGCTAAGCAAGGATCCTTCCAGGCAGAAGAGGCTGATGAAGCAGCCGCTTTGGTGCCTCACAAAGAGGAAAAAGGCGAATTCTGGCATAGGGCATGGGAGAGAAAACCTGTTTTCTTTACCATTATGGCCACAGTAGCAATTTTGATTGGTGGTGCCATTGAAATCATTCCTACAATATTGGTCAAATCCAATGTTCCTACCATTTCCAGCGTACAGCCTTATACTCCATTGGAACTTCAGGGAAGGGATCTTTACATTTCCCATGGCTGTGTAGGATGCCACTCTCAGATGATCAGGCCTTTCCGTTCAGAAACAGAGCGGTATGGAGAATATTCCAAAGCAGGTGAATTCGTCTATGACAGACCATTCTTGTGGGGGTCTAAGCGTACAGGACCGGATTTGCACCGGGTGGGAGGTAAATACCCAGATAGCTGGCATTATCACCACATGGTAGATCCTAGGTCCATGTCTCCAGGTTCGTTGATGCCTCCTTATCCTTGGATGGCCACCAATATCATGGATCACAGTGACCTTCCAGCAAAAATCAGAACCCTGCAAAAATTGGGAGTGCCTTATCCGGAAGGTTATGATGAGCAGGCCAATGGAGATCTGATGGTACAAGCCGAACAGATTGTAGCCAACCTCAAGTCTTCAGGTGTGGAAGTCATGCCTGAGTCTGAAATAGTGGCGCTCATTGCTTATCTGCAGCGATTGGGAACCGATATCAAAAAAACTACTGCATCTAACCCTTAAACATTCGGAACCATGAAAAAAGAGATATTGAGTTCCATTGAGAACGTTGAAATTTACCCTATCATATCCCTTTTGATCTTTGTGATCTTTTTTATCGGGATGTTCATATGGGTTATCCGTGTAGATAAATCTTACATCAATCATATGAAGGATATGCCTTTCAATGATAAAACACAAAATTCCGGCGGCTATGAAAAAGTTTAAATCTTTAATATTGCTTATGGTAGGGATGGCTTCATCCCTGCCCACTTTTGCCCAAACAAGTGATATCAGTTGGGTAGCCAAATTGCAGGAAATGGATGGTAATCAGGTGACTTTGCTGGTAATTCTTGCAGTTATCTTGGGAGTCATTTTATTGCTTCTTATTCTGATGATTTACCTGATGTCCTTTATGGTTTCGGTATTTAAAATGCAGAATCCAGAATTGGCAGCCCAACCTACCTGGTGGGATGAATTTAAGTTGAAATACATCACGGGTAAAATGAAACCAGTAGGAGGCAAAGAGGAAAAAGACATGATGCTGGATCATAACTATGACGGGATCGTGGAACTGGATAACCATATGCCCCCATGGTTGGCCAATGTATTTTATATCACTATAGCTTTTGCGGTAGTTTACTTCACTTATTTCACTGTTCTTGGTTTGGGTAAAACCCAGCTTGAGGAATATGAAGAAGAACTTCGTATAGCTGCTATTGAGGCCGAAAAAAGATCTGCTTTGGCACTGAGTTCAATCGATGAAAATACGGTGGTTTTTGATAATTCTACTGCCGCGCTCAATTCAGGGAAAAGTATTTTCGAGGCCAACTGTGCTGCCTGTCATGCTGCAGATGGTGGGGGAGGTGTAGGGCCTAACCTGACAGATGAGTATTGGATTCACGGAGGGTCTATCAATGATGTGTTCAAAGTAGTGAAATATGGCGTGGTAGCCAAAGGAATGATCCCTTGGCAAGACCAGTTAAGTCCGGAGGAGATGCAGAATGTTTCCAGTTATATCCTGACTTTGGTTGGTACTACTCCAGCCAATCCTAAAGCACCGGAGGGTGAAAAATTTGAACCGGCAGCTGAGGAGCCCTTAGAGGCAATTGCGGAAGGGGAAAATGAAGCCGAGAGTGCAGACTGATTTAAATGTTTTTTAACAGGGGGAAGTTTGATTACTTTTCCCCTGTTATAAACTCAACAAAAATGAGTGTTAAAAATCCTCATCTGGATCCTGAAAAATTCCGCGATTCTCTCGCTACTGTAAGAGAGGATGGTAAGCGGAATTGGATCTATCCCAAAAAGGTAAGTGGAAAGTTTTACCGTTGGAGGACCTATCTGTCATGGGTATTATTGGCTATTCTCTTTATTGGTCCTTTTATAAAAGTGGGAGGAAGACCTTATATGTTGTTCAATATTTTTGAGCGCAAGTTCATCATATTTGGAGCAGCATTCTGGCCTCAGGATACGCATCTTTTGATTTTTCTACTTCTGATTTTCTTTGTTTTTGTGATCCTGTTCACGGCAGTCTTCGGTAGGGTGTTTTGTGGCTGGGCCTGCCCACAGACTTTGTTTATGGAGATGGTTTTCAGGAAAATAGAGTACTGGATCGAAGGGGATGCCAATCAACAGAGAAAATTGGATGCCATGCCCTGGAATGGAGAGAAGATCTGGAAGAAGGGATTGAAAATGTTCATTTTTGTCCTTATTTCTTTGCTTATTTCCCATACTGTCATGGCCTATCTGATAGGGATTGATCAGGTTAAGGTGATTGTCACTCAGCCTCCCTCAGAGCACTTGGCCGGATTTATAGGACTGATGGCATTTACAGGAATTTTTCTTTTCATTTTCTCATGGTTCAGGGAACAGGCATGTATAGTCGTATGTCCTTATGGTAGGCTTCAGGGTGTATTGCTGGATGCCAATTCCATCAATGTGACTTATGACCATGTAAGGGGAGAGCCAAGAGCCCCTATCAGAAAAAACCAAGTGGAAGAAAGTCCTAAAGGTGATTGCATTGATTGTGGACTGTGTGTACAGGTCTGCCCGACTGGTATTGATATCAGAAATGGGGTACAGATGGAATGTGTCAACTGCACAGCCTGTATCGATGTCTGTGATGAGGTGATGGATAAAGTGGAACGTCCCCGTGGACTAATCCGCTACGCTTCTGACAACAGTGTATTGCAGCGGACACAAAAACTGATAACTGGAAGAGTGAAACTGTATTCCTTCCTATTGCTGATTTTGGTGGGAGCTTTTGTGACTCTTATCGCTACCCGAGATGATCTGGGTGCTACAGTGACTAGGTTCAGAGGCATGACTTATCAGGCCAGGGACACAGGTGAGATCAGCAATTTGTATGAAGTAACCTTTATCAATAAAACTTTTGATCCACAAACTGTGACGCTGACTCCTCAGGATGAAAAATACAAAGTGGAGGTAGTAGGAGATCAAAATTGGACATTGCAAGGACAGACCAAATTCGAAGGCAGGTTCTTTATAGTTACTGAAGCGGGCAATATTAAAACCAACCAGGAAAATATTACCTTACTATTGACCCAAAACGGGGAAGTAATTGATAAAATCAAAACCAGCTTTGTGGGTCCAATTGCCAAATAATTAAATCAACAAAAAAAAAGAAAATTCTATGGATTGGGGAAAAGGAATAATATTGACACTTGTAGTCTTTGGGATCTTGATTATCTCAATGGTTACAATCTGTGTCAGACAAGATGATATACACTTGGTTACACAGAATTATTATGAAGAGGAAATCAAGTACCAAGATCAAATCCAAAAAATGATCAATGCAAGTCAATTGGATCATGAAGTGCTGATTTATGACAATCAACAAAAGATTGTAGATCTTCACCTTCCGGTAGGGGCTAAAGGCACTGTGCATTTTTTCAGACCTTCTGATGCCAGGTTGGATCAAAAGATAGAATTCGATATTTCTGATGCAGCTGTAAATTCTGTGGATGTTAAAAGTCTTAAACCGGGTTATTGGAGGGTGAAATTGACATGGGTTGAAAATGGCACTGCTTATTACCAGGAAAAGAAAATTACGATTTAAATGATCTGGACAGCCTTCCTTTTGGGTTTTTTGGGTTCTTTCCATTGCTTAGGCATGTGTGGCCCCATTGCTTTGGCAGTTTCTGCCAAAGACAATACCCCATTTTTAGCCAATAAAATCGTCTATAACTTAGGAAGGACACTCACTTATGCCTCTTTGGGAGCGGTGATTGGGTTGATCGGATTTACTTTCTCTCTAGCTGGAATACAACAGTGGATTTCCATATTAATGGGGGGCTTGATTTTTTTTATGGCTTTCTTTTACAAGCAATCGGAAAGATGGATTGCCCAAAAGGGATTTTTCGGAGGAGTTTACAAATTGAAAAATTCCCTCGGACAATATTTGAAAAAAGGTGGAACCCAGGCTTTTTTCGTCTCTGGTTTGTTGAATGGACTTTTACCTTGCGGTATGGTATACATTGCCTTGATAGCCTCTCTTGCCTTACAGAGTCCGATTGAAGGGGCATTGTACATGTTCTTTTTCGGCCTGGGTACCATTCCGATGTTAGTGGGGGTAATGATCACCGGCAAAATCCTATCTATTCCCATCCGAAACAAATTGACCAATGCCATGCCTTATTTGGCTATGTTTATTGGTATTCTTTTTATTGTCAGAGGGCTAGGTCTAGGAATACATTATCTAAGCCCAAAATTGCCTACCATTGAAAATGGCAAGGTAAACACCGAAATGACTGTTTGCGACTGATTTTTCAGAAGAATAATCTAGAATAATTAAAAAATGCTGCTCTTCCTAAAGGGCAGCATTTGAAAAATTGGGCTATCCGGGTAATTCTTTTGCAGATCAGGTTTAAATTGCTTTGCTAAACCCAAACTTTTGATTCTCTTTTTCCTGCATTCTTTGGTCGAAGGTCATGCAGATATTCCGGATGAATGGCATTCCTTCATTTTTTATTTTTATTCCGGTATGGTCAAAATCAATCAATCCTTCTTCCTTAAAGGTCTTCAATTTATCCCAGTTCTTTTTCCCGAGTTTGGAATAATAGCAGAAATCCCATTGGGCTTCCTGGTTGCAGATCAATTGAAGGATAAGATTCCTGTTTTTGATGTCATCAGGACTCATGATATGTCCTTTGCTGATGGCAAAATGTCCCAAACTGATCTGTTCTTTGTATAGGTCGATTTCTTTGGTGTTTTGGGCGTAGGCAAAATAGACATCGGAAATGGAACTGTTGCCTAAACCAATCAGAATCTTAGATGGAGAGGTGGTATAGCCCATGAAGTTCCTGTGCAGGGTTTTATTCTCCTTGGCCAGGTTGAGGGGGTCCTTAGGAAGGGCAAAATGGTCCATTCCAATTTCCAGATATCCCATGGATTGAAGGATTTCCTTTCCGCTCTCATAAAGCCTTCTTTTTTCAGCTTCATTGGGCAAATATTGCTCGAAACTTTTCTGTGCAGGGAAGGCTGATGGGAGATGGGCATAGCTGTAAAAGGCGATGCGGTCCGGTTTCAGGAGGGCCACTTTTTCAAAAGTATCCTGGATGGTTTCGAGATTTTGATGGGGCAGGCCATAAATCAGGTCAAAATTGACAGAGTCATAGCCGATTTCTCTGGCTACTTCGGTGGCTTCCTGCACCCTTTCAAATGGCTGAATCCTGTGAATGGCTTTTTGAACATCCAAATTGAAATCCTGTATACCATAGCTCACTCTTCTGAAGCCCAAATCAAAAAGGGTCTGAAGATGCTCTCTGGTGGTATTGTTGGGATGGCCTTCAAAACTGAACTCTGCCCCAGGCATCACAGATGAAGTCTCAAGAATGAAATCCAACATTTCCTTCAGAGATTGGGGTGAGAAGAAAGTCGGAGTGCCTCCCCCTAAATGGATACCAGCTAATTTAGGTTTAGTGTCCAACACACTGAGGTAAGCAGACCACTCGTTCATTATGCTGGTAATGTAGGGCGTCTCTACAGCATGGTTTTTGGTGATGCGTTTGTTGCAGCCACAATAGGTACACAAGCTTTCACAATAAGGAAGGTGGATATAAAGGGTAATTCCTTCCTCCTCCCCAAAATCCTCATAGGCTTTTTTGACCATACTCATCCAGCCTCTCTCGTTAAGGTCATCTGACCAAAGCGGTACTGTTGGATAAGAAGTATACCTTGGCGCAGGCACATTGTATTTTTTGATCAAATCAAGTTTTTTGGCTTCCATGCTTACTCATGTTTGATGCAAATTTCGTTCAAGCTAATGGCCTTTTTAATGACTACCATCTGTTTCCGAAACTGATAATCGTCATGTTTTTTAGTCTTTTTTGTGGACCAAATTCAATTGACACTGATATTGGGCTTAGATATATTCCAAAAATTCGATATTTTTAAAAAGTTTAAACCTGAATGACCTATGAAAAAGCTATCCATTGACAGATCCAGAAGGGATTTTATTTCGAAATCTGTGGCCTTAACAGCAGGCTCGATATTTTTAACGGGAATTGCAGAAGCTTTGCAGCTCCATGAACGTCCCAATCAAAAAATGAAAATAGCGATGGTGGGTTTGGGCATCCGTGGAGTCAATATGTTTGGCAGGGATGTGCAAAGGGTTTATCAGGAACAGATAGAATTTGTTGGTTTATGTGATCATAATGAAGGTAGATTAAGGTTCGGACAGCAATATATCGGAGTAAATTGTGCGCTTTATACGGATTTTGACAAAATGCTGCGGGAGCAAAAACCGGATGTGGTGATCGTCACTACCGTAGATAATACGCACCATACTTTTATCATCAGAGCCCTTGAGTTTGGAACCCATGTGATCACAGAAAAGCCCATGACCACAGATGAGGTCAAATGCCAGGCCATTTTGGATGCCGAGCGGAAATCCGGTAAAAAAGTAATCGTCACCTTTAATTACCGGTATTCTCCTCACCGCCAACGGTTATATGAAATCATCCGTAATGGGGAAATCGGAGAGGTGACCTCTGTGGATTTCCATTGGTACCTGGACACCTCCCATGGGGCGGATTACTTCAGGAGATGGCATGCTTACAGAGAAAAGGGAGGGACTTTGTTGGTGCATAAATCCACACATCATTTTGACCTGCTCAACTGGTGGCTGGATTCTGATCCTGAAGAGGTTTTTGCTTACGGGGATTTGGAATTTTATGGAAAGAATGGGCCTTTTAGACATTCCCACTGCCGGCCATGCCCTCACAAAAGCAATTGCGACTTTCACTGGGACATCACCAAAAATTCCCATTTGATGGATCTTTATGTCAAAAATGAGCAATATGATGGATACTTAAGGGATGGCTGTGTTTTCAGAGAGGACATAGACATTTATGATAAAATGGCCGTTCAGATACGGTACATGAACGGAGTGCAGGTGAGTTATTCCTTGACAAGCTATTCCCCTTATGAAGGATACCGGATTGCTTTCAATGGCACCAAGGGGCGTCTGGATGCCTGGATAAAAGAAAGTCAGCCCTGGGAGGAACCTGATCAGGATGAACTCCGACTGACAAGAAACTTTGGGAATACAGAAATCATTATCATTCCGCATGGTGGAGGGGGGCACGGGGGAGGAGACACACGGTTAAAAGATAAGCTGTTCAAAGATCCCTCTATGGCTGATCCGTATAGACAATCTGCAGGAACAAGAGATGGTGCCATGTCCATCTTGGTGGGAATAGCGGCAAGGAAAAGTATTGAAAGCGGCAAGCCGATTAAAGTAGCTGATCTAACAGCTATTAAGTTGGAAAAAACAGGTAGGGGGATGTTATAATCCATCCCCTGAATTTTTTAAGCTTCTTTGAACTCCACCCGGCTGATGATGTCCATGATCAAATGCAACATGATGGCCGTTACCAAGCTCATGCCTATACACATTCCCATAAGACCATAAACAAATTGCTTGCTGATAATAAAGGCGAAAATTCCTGACAGAAATGATGGAATTATCCCGAAAAAGAACACCCCCGAGATGATCAAAGGCTTGATCAATTTCCTGTCCCATGATTCTTCAAAACCCACATTGGTAACCAAGGCTATGGCAAAACCGGTGAGATAATACAACAAAAGCAATAAGGGAAAAATCAGGGATAAACCCCAATGGAGTTCAGCTATCAATACTGCAGGAACTATGGTCAGTAAGCCCAAAACAAGGGTTTGGTAAATATCAAGTTTGATCAGGTTCCAGAATTTACTACTCCAAGAGGCGGGGATTAATATGAAAAAAGGTTTTTTCATATCGCCCAGATTGGTTTTTCCCAGACCTGCTATAAAATAGATACTTACCAAAAATACCAGATATCCGTAAAGGAATTTATGCGTAAGCAGATCAAATCTTGATAGCAGGGCCAAAACCAAAGCAATCCCCGCAAAGATTAAAGTGTAAAGTCCTGCTAAGGGATGGTAATCCAGTCGCGACCCATTTACATAATTTCTCCAATACAAGGCCACGGCACCCTGACCAAAATTAGAGATTTCCAATTTCTTTTTGGTATTGAGCCCATAGGTGGCTTCAGATACCTCCTGACTTTTCACTTTTTCCTTGTTTTCTTCCTTAGACTTGGTACTTTCGAGCACATCCTCATAGTATTGACCTGAATGAATGATGACCAATTTGATAAGTAGGATGCTTAGCATGACATATGCCAAAGTGAAACCCGCCAATTTCAGGATGTCCCCGTTATCCAAAAAAAGCACCATTGCCCTGCTCCAGCCCACCAAAGGGAAAAAGTCAAACCAAGGGGAACCTACCCAAGCAAACATTCCTTCCCAGAATTTTTCGGCGCGTAAACCCGGGATCAAGATCATGACCCCAAGGAGTATGGAAAATATGACTAAGATTTTTTTGACAAGGGGATAAATATGGTACTTGGTGTTGAGTGTGTAAAGCAGGAATTTGATGGGGGAAAGAATGAAGATGAATAAACCTATACTCAGTGCCATGGCCAAAATTTTCAAAATGTTCAGGTCAAGGAACTGATTAACTGATGCGGTGATGTATATAAAAAATATAGCTGAACCTCCTAATGCGGGGATCAGGCTTCTCAACATGTAATAAAGTAGGATATTGGCCGGGGCTACAGGAGAGGTAAACAAAAGGTTGACATCGGCCATGCTGAAAAAACTGATGTTTTTCTTCGTGGCCTTGAACAATTGGAACATCAGGATAATTAAAGCTGCCACTGTAATCCCTCCTCTGATGCTGAAAACCTCAGCAGCAATTTCTGTCAGGATATTGGATACTTCTTCTATATCATCTGAACTGTTGTTTTGGCTGCTTTCAAAACCTTTGGTATAGAAAAACCCTATATAGCCAATTACAAAAAGGTAGGGCAGCAGCCTTGCCGGATTTCTGAAGATTAGCTTGATATTGTTCACCAGGATAAAAATATCCTTTCGGAGCAAAAGTCTGAACTCATTCATCTTTGGTCAATTCTAAAAATAGATCTTCTAAACTGGAATCATCACTTTCGCTTAATGTGGCTTTTAAATTTGCCAGCGTGTCATTGCCTATAATATTCCCGTCCTTCATGATCATAATACGGTCCGCAATGGTCTCTACGCTATCAATAAGGTGGGTGCTGACCAGGATTGTTTTTCCATTTTCCTTCAACTCTTTGAAGATTCTTTTGGTGTTCTTAATGGCTTTTGGATCCAGCCCGATCATGGGTTCGTCAAAAAATAAAAGCTCAGGATCAGGCAATAATGCACAGCAAATGGAGACTTTTTGGCGCATACCTTTGGAAAGGTCCCTGCCAAGCTTGTCCTGCTTGTCTGTCAATTCATAAATTTCCATCCATTCTTCAGCTTTCCTTTTCCAGTCTTCGACGGCATAAGCCTGAGCGATGAACTGCATGTGTTCCTTCACGGTGAGAAGGTCATACACATGTGGTGTTTCCGGGATGTAGGAGAACAATTTTTTGGCAGGGACAGAAAGGTGGTCATGTCCGCCTATGCGGATGCTTCCGGCTGTTTTTCTCAACAGACCAACGATACACTTCATTGTAGTGCTTTTTCCTGCTCCATTAGGCCCAAGAAGTCCTACGACTTCCCCTCCCTGCAATGAAAAACTGATGTCATTGACAGCATTCTGTTTGCCGTATCTTTTGACCAAACCTTCTACTTCTAACATGGATGATGTAAAAATTTAAACACCAATAATAAACTTTCTTGTTGGGGTTTAAGTTGCAAAAAGCGAAAAAAAGTATAGATAAATTTAAATCTTCTTATACAAACAGAATTTATCTAATATTCAAAAACTGCAATTCCCGGATCTTCATCATAAGTCACTGCATAAATCTTTCTCTCTTTTTCATCCACGGCAATACTGTAGATCCGTCTGTCCAGCTGATAGTAAGCTATGGGATTTCCTTGATAGTCCAATTCAAAAATTTGATTCGACATTTTGACCATGCTGTTTGGGGTGTTTCTGCTAAAGCCTAAGTAAACTAAGAATATAGAATTTTCTCCCAGGAAGATGTTATTGTATGCCAATGTGTTATTCCCATCAATATCTGCACCGATATTTCGTCCAGATCCAATTATCTCGTATTTCAAGGGTTCTGAAATCGGGCCGCTTACGCTAATTTTTTCCGAGGGAGAATCTATAGGGAGGATTTCCACAATGTCACTGTTGACCTGAGCGTGTACCAGTAGCTTCTTTTCTCTGTTGTATGCTGTTTGGCCTTGGCGAATATCTCCTAATATAAACCCTGTAGCTTCATCTGCTTCTTGGTCCTTGGACCATGGATCCAATTTTCTCTGTAAAACGTTGGCAGTGTCAAAAATTGCAAAAGCGTGACTGTCATTCATCAGTCGACTTACAAAGGTATCAGGAGTCAACCAGTTCCAAGAAACCGAGAAAAAAGACTGCTCGCCCTTTTTGAAAGAACGGATGGAAGTCGTAAGGGTATCGTTAAGGCTATATTCATGGATTTTTTTTTCGTTAAGGTCATATACCCAGAAGGTATCATCCCGCCATCCCTGATCAAAACTTCTGATACTGATGATTTCACCCGGTCCATATCCCTGCTTACCTTTTGGATAAAGGTACTTCATACTGTCTTTTTGGATGATATGGATCAGCTTTCTGTCATGCCCTGTTCCTCCCCGGTAATTTTCGCTGAGGATCAGTTTGTCATTTTTGATGGTAATCAATGTCGCAGTCAGTATTTCCTCAAAATTGTATTTTTTGCTCTGCAGTTTTTGTTGGATAGGAAACGAATCTAAGGTGAAATTTTTTTCAAAAGGGTTTTCACTTTTTTCGGTGCACCCAAGAAATAAGATAAAAGCAAGAATTTTTAATTGATTTTTCATAAACACTTCATTTACAAAAAGCAATGCCATCAAACGATGGCATTGCTTTTTGTTAAACTTAAGAGCAAGTATCTACACCGATTCTTTTTACATCTTGATTCCATGCATTGCCGAGCATATCCATACAATAATGCTCAAAATTTACCTGACAACATATCCATCTCGTGCCATCACCTGGATCAACCGATGACTGAGCTTTTGATTCTAATTGAAAGGAAATCATTGACCCTACAAAGGCCAGTGCAAAACCTATTTTTTTCATCTTAATTAGGGTTAAATTGAATAAATGGTTTTGGCCAAAACCAAAAGCTAAACTAAGCTTTCGGTTCAAAATTATTATTATTATTATTTCCAAATGATATCCAAAATAATATTTTTTTGTTAAAACGGGGATTAAATAGTTGAAATATAATTAATTCAAGAATTAAAAAAATACTCCCAGTTTTCCCGTCAGGCTATTGAAAATATAGGCCTCTTCTCTGAGGGAAGAGAAACCGGGAGGTAGGCCAGGGATAGATATTCCATCGCTTTTGCTTCCTTCAAAATAATAGGCCTGCTGCCTTCTGTAAGCCAGGGAAATGGAATAGTCCCGTTTCCCGGACTTGGTTTTCAATCGGATTCCGGCCAGAGGGCTCAATAATAATCCTCCTTCATACCACAATTCCGAGAATTCGTTTTTTTCCCTTCTATTCAAAAAAGCAGCGGCATGCCCAATGTCCAATCCTGCATAGGGTACCACTTTTTTGTCATGGTCCAGAAAGCCCCTCCATCCAAAAGCAATAGGAACAAGGTTTATTCCGGGATAAGTGTCAAGCCCAACTGAAATTCCGACTGCATGGTGTTTGTCAACTTTCACTCCCAAATAATTTTGGATGGAGAGATTGGTTCTATTGTCCAGGCTATTGTCCCAGTTTTGGACCCTGCCCAGCATCGGTCCGACTTCCAGATGATGAATAAATGCCCGTTCTTGGGCATTTGCTTTGCCCAGAAAGAAAAAAGCCAAGACAAGAACCGGTAAATTTATTTTCATGCCCATTTTTCCAAGATTAGAAAGTCCATTCAATTGCCTAAACCACAATGGGATTTTTAACCTGTATACAGCTCAATGGCTTAAGTGAATGAGGGGTGGAATAATCAAACTGACATACTCCTTCCGGCCCAATGATGATGAGGGATTTGGGGCCAGGAATGATGTCCACAGAAGGCATGCTTTTCAGGAATTCCAATTGGTTTTGGTCCACTCTCAAAACATCAGCCACATTAAAACTTTTCAGACCATGCCTGCCCTCAGCCAGGTAAAGGTAATCCCCTGTAAGTGCAAGACCATGAGGATTGAGCATGGGATAGGCTTTGACCAGTTTGGGAAGATAGGGGTTTCTGATATCCACCACCTGAAGTTCATCTACTCCCATCCTGCAGAACATTCCCCTCCTTAAGGTCACAAAGGCATATTCTTCATTGACTACTACTGGGTCACAGGCTGTAATATGTTGATACACTGCCATCTCTTTTGGTAAGCCTGGGTTACTGGCATCATAGATATGCATGCCTGTATTAGATCCTATGAAAAGTTTTTGCTGAAAGGGAAAAATAGTCTCAATACCCCATCCCAAGTGAATATTTTTAAGGTGCTTGGGTTGAGTTGGGTCCAAAACTTCAAAAACGCGGAGGCTTTGCTCATCCACCGCATAAAGGTGTCCGCTCATTAAAGTAAATCTTGCCATAGACCCTCCTTGTCCATAGCTTTGGGATTCTCCACCTCTTGAACCTGAAAATGCCACATCTGCATTGGCCAACATCCAAGGTCTCCCCCAGCCCCACATAAAATCTGATTCTGCTGTCAATAAAGTGTCTTTAAATGTCCGAATGGTACTTTTTTCAATATCCACCAGCATGTGTTCAAAGACATTTTCTACCCTTTTTACCAAATTGATATTTCTTATGTCTTTAATGTCAAAGGCCAATAGATCCACATAGCTGTCAGCGTAAAGAATGTCCGAATTGATGGCCAGGTCCACATTTCCCGGAATATTGATAAAGTTGATCTGAAGTGGAGAAGTAGGATTGCTGTTGTCCACTATGTGAATTCCTTTTTGGGGTTCATTGATAAAAAGGTAATCCCCATAAAGGTAAATCTTTCCGGGATTGTCCAATGGTTTTGATGGTTCTATGATGATGTCCTTCTCCCTTATGCTGTTCATTTCCAAAAATACAGGAATCATGGCCCTATAGGTGTAGGTGCTTTTGACCTCATCTTGGCAGGATGGCAGCGTCACAAACATTGTTGCTGCAATTAGAAAGAATACAGGCCAGCTGAAAATCAACTCTAAACGCTTCTTCATGGCAATTTTGGTTTGGTTGATGAAAGTATTTGCCACAAGACGCAGGGGAAGTATGAAATGCTACAAAGTCTTGGAATATTTTTTAAATTCCTTCCAGATTTTCTTTCATATGCCGTTCGAAGTTATTGAACAGCAGTAGGTATTTATGGATTATATGCTGGGTTAGTTCTTTCTCTTCGATCTCTGCATAGATAGGATCATATTTGATTCTTTCTATGATCATGTCCAGCCATCCTTTTCCATCATCAATAAGGTCTTCGTTAAATGCTTCTATTGTGGCATCCCTTGGGCCCGAAAATGCAGGCCGTCCCATTTTTTTAAAGTATTCTTCAATAGTCTTTAGGGCGAGTTCATGGGTGATCTCAAAAGACCTGATGATTCGTTTTTGTGACTTTTCATTCAGATCTTGTTGCTTTCCAATCCTGATCAGCTCCTGTAATTCATCTAGAGATTCCTGGAAATCAAGGAAGCATTTTTCGCAGGTGATAGGAAGGGTTTTCATAGGATTTATTTTATTTCAATATAGGAAATTTTTCTACATTTTCTCATTGATTTAGCAAAAGAGGCCGGTATGTTTTTTATCTACCGGCCACTTTCAGATTGATTTGGCTGTAGTTTTGGTTTGTTATTTTTGGGGACATAAGGTTTTATCTTACACTGTAGGATTGCATAAAGGGTTGTCCGTTCGGTGTTACACCTTCCAGCATTAACCTCCCACTAAATTTTTCCAGAAATTTCCCAACTGACTCGGGATTACGTGCAGGCTCACCATTGATTTGTGTGATTACAAATCCATTGTTCAGGCCAAGTTCTCTAAGATATCCGCGGGTCATGCCTGTTATTTTTATACCATGGCTTATACCCAAACGGTCCCTTTCTATAGCATTAACTGCCTCTAGCCTGGCACCTAATAGGTTGGAACTGTAAAACTCCCTTCTCAGTACTCCTGTACCACCTTCCAGGTTTTGAAGGGTTAGTTGGGCCGTTCGGTTTTCTCCGTTTCTTTTGTATTCTATCCTTATTCTGTCACCAGGGTAGTAATAAGAAAGAATTTCCTCAAAACTTCCCTTACCTGTGAGTCCAAATCCTTCAATCCTGGTAATTACGTCATTTTTCTGTAATCCAGCTTTTTCTCCGGCTCCATTTCTGATGACATGGGTCACTATTACTCCATCTAGGGAGTTGGTTTTCATTTCCTCTGCTAATTCAGGCGTAATTTCTACCACATCAATTCCCGGAATGGCTTTTTGTACTTCTCCGAATTTGATCAGATCATTGGAAATCTTCATAGCGATATCAACGGGAACAGCAAAACCATAACCTGTGTAAGAACCTGTTCTGGATAATATAGCAGTGTTGATACCTACCAATTCCCCCCTGATATTTACCAAAGCTCCTCCGGAATTGCCCGGATTGATGGGGGCATCTGTCTGAATAAAGGATTCCAGAGGGAATTCCCCGCCAAGAATATTGATCTGTCTTTCTTTGGCTGAAACGATTCCAGCTGTAACAGTAGATGTAAGGTTGAAGGGGTTGCCCACTGCTATCACCCATTCCCCTATTCTCAGATCTCTGCTGCTTCCGATTTTTATGGCGGGTAGGTTGTCCATGTCTATTTTCAAGACTGCCAAGTCTGTATTTTTGTCAGTTCCGATCAATCTTGCCTGGTAAGTACGTCTTTGGTGCACTACTTCAATGGTTTCTGCTCTGTCAATGACATGGTTGTTGGTAACAATGTAGCCATCTTTGCTGATGATTACCCCCGAACCTGTACTTACCCGCTGTGTCGGTCCTGTCCCAAAAAAATAATCGAAAATACTGTACCTCCTTTGGTCAGTTCCGGAAAAGTTTTTGATAAAAACAACGGACGGGGTACTTTTCTCAGAAGCTTCAACAAAGGAAATAGGGGTGTTGAAATCCCTTATATTGTTGTTGTCTGACTCATATTTTACCTGGTATCTGGGTTTTTCATTGCTGTTTTCTAACATCAATGTTCCTTGTACTGGTTTTTCCTGAAATTGCTGGAAGGCCCATGAGCCCGCTAAACCCGCACAAAAAGCCAACAAGATAATTTTTGCGTTTTTCATCATATCCTGCATAACGAAATATCGGTTTTTTGGGTTAAACCTTAAGATAAATTATTTAAGCGATCAAATTACCGATAATTGTGCCAAATTCGCCATGTCATCAAAAAGACATAAAAATTACAAGGAAGAAAGAATTTCCTTGTAATTTTGTCAGATTGTATGGGTGAGGAAAAACGTTTATTCCCCAAAACAGTATTTTATTTCATGTCAGAAAAGAAACATGTAGCCATTCTTGGCTCTACAGGAAGCATAGGAACCCAGACTTTGGAAGTGATTAAGTCACATCCTGATAAATTTGAGGTGGAAGTGCTGACTGCCCAAAATAATGCGGACTTATTGATCCAACAGGCATTGGAATTTAGGCCCAATTGCGTAGTGATAGTCAATGAACTTCATTATCAGAAAGTTAAAGATGCTTTGCTCCATACGGAAATAAAAGTATATGCAGGAGAGAAAGCCCTTGCCCAAGTTGTTGAAATGGACACCATTGATGTTGTTTTGACTGCATTGGTGGGATATTCAGGACTATTGCCTACCATCAAAGCAGTGCAGGCAGGGAAGCAGATTGCACTTGCCAATAAAGAAACCTTAGTGGTAGCAGGGGAATTGATTACCCAATTGGCAAGGGAAAATGGGGTAAATATCTATCCGGTGGACTCTGAGCACTCTGCCATTTTCCAGTGTTTGGTGGGAGAGTTCCATAATCCTATTGAGAAACTTATCTTAACCGCTTCGGGAGGGCCATTCAGGGGAAAGACAAGGGAGTTTTTAAAGTATGTAACCAAAGAGCAGGCTTTGAAACATCCCAATTGGGATATGGGAGCGAAGATCACGATTGATTCTGCATCTCTAATGAACAAAGGACTGGAAGTCATCGAGGCAAAGTGGTTGTTTGGAGTAAGTCAGGAAAAGATAGAAGTAATAGTCCATCCCCAGTCAATTATCCATTCTCTTATTCAATTTGAGGATGGATCGATTAAGGCCCAACTTGGGCTTCCAGATATGAGGATTCCTATTCAGTTTGCCTTGACTTATCCAGAAAGATTGAAGGCTGATTTCCCAAGATTTGATTTTGCGAAATATCCCAGTCTGACATTTGAACAACCTGACGTAGATACTTTCCGTAACTTAAATTTGGCTTTTCAGGCAATAAAACAGGGAGGAAATGCACCTTGTATATTAAATGCAGCAAATGAGGTTGCTGTGGCCGCATTTTTGCGGGATGAAATAGGATTTCTGGAAATGTCAGATTTGATAGAAGAAACCCTTCAAAAGTCCTGCTTTATTGAGCATCCAAATTTGGAGGAATATATAGAAACGGACAAAATGTCCAGAATCATTACAGAGCAATTAATTAAGAGTAAAGTATAATGGATACACTGATTATGGTGGCCCAGTTGATTCTGGGTTTGTCGATTTTGGTCGGCTTGCATGAGTTGGGACACCTACTGACTGCCAAAATGTTTGGTATGCGTGTAGAAAAGTTTTCTATAGGGTTTCCCCCAAAAATAGCAGGGTTTAAATGGGGTGAAACAGAGTATTCCATAGGGGCAGTTCCATTAGGGGGATTTGTAAAAATCTCCGGCATGGTGGATGAATCTATGGATACTGAGCAGCTTGCTTCAGAGCCCCAGCCTTGGGAATTCAGGTCTAAGCCTGCATGGCAGCGTTTAATCGTGATGCTGGGAGGTATTATAGTCAATGTCATTACCGGTATTGTGATCTTTGTAGTCCTGGTTTACCAAAAAGGTGAAACTTATTATTCCAGAGATCAGATCATCGAACATGGTATAGTGGCCTATGATATTGGCAAAATGATTGGTTTCCAGGATGGGGATAAGATTTTAGATATCAATGGTCAGCCATATAGAAGCATCAATGACCTGAGTTCTGGTGAAGCGTTACTCAGTAGTGATGGTTTTTACACTGTAGAGCGCAATGGTGAAATCATTCAGATTGATATTCCAAGAGGCTTTATCAATTCTTTTTCTTCAGAAGAAAGTATGTTGCGTTTTATCAATATCCGCACTCCTTTTGAAGTAGGGGACGTAATGCCTAATTCCATAGCTGCCAAAATTGGAATCCAGCCGAATGATAAAATTATTGAGGTGAACGGAAATCCTGTCAATTACTTCAATGAACTACAGGAAGCATTGGCAGAGGTAAAGGGAAAAGAAACATCCTTACTCATAAATAGAGCTGGACAACAATTGGAAAAAAGTGCTGAAATAAGTTCTGAAGGTACAATTGGAATTATAGTAAGTCCATTGGTAGAACCTGTAGTTCAGAAATATGGTATTGGAGAATCCTTGGTAAAGGGGACACAAAGGGCATTCGGCGTAGTTATTGTCAATGCCAAGGCTTTGGGTAAAATGTTTACCGGGGAAGTTTCGGCCAAGAATGTCTCTGGACCTATAGGAATGGCAAAAATTTATGGTTCTAAATGGGATTGGGTTAAATTCTGGAGCATTACCGGGCTGATATCTATGATCCTTGCCTTTATGAATCTGTTACCTATTCCGGCATTGGATGGGGGGCATGTGATGTTTCTGCTTTATGAAATGGTTTCTGGCCAAGCCCCTTCTGATAGGTTTTTGGAAAATGCCCAAAAAGTCGGAATGGTATTGCTCTTGGCCCTGATGGTATTTGCAATCGGTAATGATATCTTAAAAATTTTCACTTCCTGAATATTTCATGGGTAAATTCTGATTACCAAATTGGAGGCAGTAAGAAGTTGCACTTTCGGGTTGTGGAAGAACCAAATCCTGCCAATTTGTACCATATTAAACATTGGCATATACATTGATTTTATTAGAAGAACCTTCTTAAATTGAGGGTTCTTCTTTATTTTGATATTAACATGACATTTCGACTGTCATATTGTCCTTTATGAATCATTTCGCAAACCAATTATTTCAATCACTCATGACGGGAGATTACGCTGCTGAAGGGGATCTGATCCAACTGATTACAGATGATGAAGATGAAAGTCTCTCCCAACAAGAAAACTATTCTGAAGAAATTCCCATACTTTCAGTGCGCAATACAGTACTTTTCCCTGGCGTTGTAATTCCCATTACAGTAGGAAGACAGCGTTCCATTAAGTTAGTAAAAAAGGCCCAGAAAGGGGATAAATTGATAGGGGTATGTGCACAGGTCAATCATCAGAATGATGATCCCTCTTGGGAAGACATCTATCATGTGGGTACTTTGGCAAAAATTATTAAAATGATTGTATTGCCTGATGGCAATACCACGATCATTATCCAAGGTAAAAAACGCTTCGAGATTACAGAAACCCTTTCAGAGGACCCTTACTTTATGGCAAAAGTCAGGTACTTGGAAGAAAATTTCCCCAAGAATTCCAAGAAAATCCAGGCTTTGGAGGAGTCTCTCAAAGAAGCCGCTTTGAAAATTCTGCATCTCAATCCTGAAATCCCCAGGGAAGCACAGGTGGCGTTGGACAACATTGACAATACGCCCTTTCTGACCCATTTCCTTTCTTCCAATATCAATGCACCTGTAGAAGCCAAGCAAAGGTTATTGGAAATCAATGATGGGGTAGAGCGAGCAACTTTACTGTTGGAATTCATGATGAAGGATATTCAGATGTTGGAAATCAAAAGTGAAATCCAAAAGAAAGTCCATACAGATATCGACCAGCAGCAAAGGGATTATTTCCTTCGTCAGCAAATGAAGGTCTTACAGACCGAACTCGGTGAAGAAGGTCCTGAAAAGGAGGTAGAGGAACTCAGGGCTAAAGGTGCCAAGAAAAAATGGCCTGAAGCTGTATCTAAACATTTTGAAAAAGAGCTGGATAAAATCCTCCGAATCAATCCTTCTGCGGCAGAATATCCCATAGCGCTGAATTATGCTGAGACTTTGGTGGAATTGCCATGGAATGAGTTTACTTTAGATAACTTTGATCTGAAGCGGGCTAAAGACATTCTGGATAAGGACCACCATGGACTAGAAAAGGTAAAAGAAAGGATCATAGAATATTTGGCTGTACTTAAGCTTAAAAATGATTTGAAAGGTCCTATCCTTTGTCTATATGGACCTCCTGGAGTCGGTAAAACTTCTCTGGGAAAATCTATTGCCACTGCCTTGGGAAGGAAATATATCAGAATGTCCCTGGGAGGTGTCCATGATGAGGCAGAAATCCGTGGTCACAGAAAAACTTATGTAGGTGCGATGCCCGGAAAAATCATCCAGAACATGAAGAAAGTGAAAACTTCAAATCCTGTTTATGTTTTGGATGAAATAGACAAGCTGAGCTCAGATTTCAGGGGGGATCCATCTTCGGCTTTTCTGGAAGTTCTTGATCCTGAGCAAAACAGTACCTTCGTGGATAACTATCTGGAGGTGGAATATGATCTTTCCAAAGTATTGTTCATTGCTACTGCCAATTCCCTTGATACCATTCAACCTGCCTTAAGGGACAGAATGGAGATCATTGAAGTTACCGGCTATACCCTTGAAGAAAAAATGGAAATTGCTAAAAAGCATCTCATTCCAAAACAAAGGAAGGAACATGGAGTCAAAGCCAATCAAGTTTCATTTGAAAAATCAGCTATTGTAAAAATCATTGAGGATTATACCCGCGAATCCGGAGTAAGGAGTTTGGAAAGGGCTATTGGGAAAGTCATACGGAATGTGGCCAAATCCATCGCAATGGAGGAGGAATATGAGAAAAAAATTACCCCAAAAGTGGTGCGGAAAGTACTTGGTGGTGAAATTTTCGATAAGGAAATCTACCAAGAAAACAGCATAGCCGGTGTAGTGACAGGGCTTGCTTGGACTTCTGTAGGTGGTGAGATCTTATTCGTGGAAGCCTCCCTCAGTAAAGGAAAAGGGAAATTGACACTTTCCGGACAATTAGGAGATGTAATGAAAGAGTCAGCTGTGACTGCCCTTTCTTATCTTAAATCAAAAGCTGACAAGCTGGGCATAGATTACCGCATCTTTGACAATTATGATTTACATGTGCACGTGCCTGCAGGAGCTGTTCCTAAGGATGGTCCTTCAGCAGGAATTACCATGCTTACAGCTATGGCTTCCATTTTTACCCAAAGAAAAGTGAAGGCCAAAATAGCCATGACTGGAGAGATAACCCTTAGGGGTAAGGTGATGCCTGTAGGTGGAATCAAAGAAAAGATCCTAGCTGCCAAAAGGGCAGGGATTAAAGAGATTATCCTTTGTGAAAAAAATAAGAGGGATATTGAAGAAATCGACGAGGAGTATATCAAGGGTGTCACGTTCCATTTTGTAGATAAAGTTGAGGAGGTGCTTGATATTGCACTTCTCAGATCCAAAGTGGAGGATCCTATGTTGTTTACTTTTCCTAAGGAATCCAGAGAGGAATACAAAGATTAAAATAGGGTTTTGGGCCGGGGAAATCCGGTCCAAAATTTCTTAATGGATCAGCTTTTTTGAATAAAAAAGTTCTAAAGCTAAGTTAGACCTTTGGAAAGCAATCCCAAGGGTATCAAGCAAGTAAATCTTCAAGAAATGAGAAACGATATCAATCATTTGACCCCAAAGCAGATTGTAGCTGAATTGGATAAATATATCATTGGACAGCATGACGCCAAAAGAAATGTGGCTATTGCACTCAGGAATAGGATACGCAGGATGAATGTGAAGTCTGATATCCAAAAGGATATTGTACCCAATAACATTTTGATGATAGGGTCCACAGGTGTGGGTAAGACGGAAATTGCCCGTAGATTGGCTAAAATAGCCAATGCCCCATTTACCAAAGTTGAAGCCTCAAAGTTTACTGAAGTGGGGTATGTCGGCAGGGATGTAGAGAGCATGGTCCGTGACTTGGTGGAGCAATCTGTCCATTTGGTAAGGGAACAGAAAAATGAATCCGTTAAAGAAAAGGCAGCTGAAGCAGTGGAAGAAATTATCCTGGATATCTTAATTCCTCCTGTAAAATCAGCAGGTTTTACACGTCCCGGAACTTCAGTTTCAACTGAATTCAACCCAGATCAGGCATCAGAAGATGAATTGAATGAAAGGACAAGGGATCGCTTCCGCGAAAAACTAAAAAATGGTGAGCTTGAGGACAGGAAAATTGAAATCAATGTCAAGCAATCTCCGCCTGTAGGTGTAGGAATGATAGGTGGGGGCATGATAGATGATGCGAGTATGGCAGGGCTTCAGGATATGATCAGTGGAATGATGCCCAAAAGAACAAAGAAGCGAAAGGTTAGCATTGCTGAGGCCAGGAAGATCCTCATGGAAGAGGAGACTGGAAAGCTTATTGATTTTGATGAAGTAAAAGAGGAAGCGATCCGCTTGGCAGAAAATAACGGAATTATTTTTATCGATGAAATTGACAAAATTGCCTCAAAATCAGGGAAGGGCAGTGGAGGTCCCGATGTAAGCAGGGAAGGGGTTCAGCGTGATCTTCTCCCAATTGTAGAGGGGAGTAGTGTAAATACAAAATATGGTATTATCAATACAGATCATGTTCTGTTCATAGCTGCGGGAGCTTTCCATGTCAGCAAACCATCTGACCTGATACCCGAACTTCAAGGTAGGTTTCCTATCAGGGTAGAGCTGAATTCACTGACAGAAGAAGATTTCTTCAGGATTTTAAAAGAACCCAAAAACGCTTTAACCAAACAGTATCAAGCCTTGTTTGAGGCGGAAGAAGTGTATTTAGATTTCAATGAGGAAGCCATTAGGGAGATTGCCAAATTGGCCTTTAAGATCAACGAGGAAGTGGAAAATATCGGGGCAAGAAGGCTACATACGGTCATGAGTCATTTGTTGAATGATTTCCTTTTTGAAGTTCCAGATACCATTGAAGCCAACTCTAAAATAATGATTACCAAAGAAATGGTTCAGGATAGATTGAGCTCATTGGTGAAGAATAGGGATTTGTCGCAGTATATATTGTAGAAGCGAGAGACGAGAAGCGAGAGTTTAGAGACGAGAGGCAAGAGATAAGAATTTCAAAAGTTGGATTTCGTAAGTTAAAGTGATTTTGAAACCGGTACTTTTGAAGAAAATTAAAAAATTCCCTGAGGATGCAAAGAGGTGCAAACTCAGGGAATTTTTATTTTAAAGGGGAAAAGGGAAGTGTTTGTAGGTAAACAGAAGTGATTTTTTGTACAATAGGCCCCATTTCTTCAGATCTGTCCCTTACCATGATCCACACTGGGTCTTCACGGAAACTATCAAAGGATTTTTTGGCGGCTTTTTCGCTTTTATGTGCCAATAAATAAACCAATTTAGCCTGTGATCCATCTTTTTCTACAGTATGCCAATACATGACATTTGTCATGCCGTGTTTTTGGAAAAGTTCTCTGGTGTAATCCCTAAACCGGGCATTGATATTGTCCAGTTTTCCAGGATGCATGTAGTAAGTCCGAAGTTCAAATATTCTTTTTCCTTCATTTTGCCAGCGGATGATTTCCGGGTTCAGTTCAGGGGCAATCTCCATAAATACCTGATCGACTTTGGCTACTAATGGGCCATTGGCTTCAGATGCTTTATATGCAGCCTGCCATTCCGGATCATTGGCAAATTTATTCCATAAGACGTCCCTAGAGGTCTGATCCGGATAAGCCAGAATGAAAGTAAGGGTATTGTTGTTTTCGTCTGTAGGAATAAAATAAGCGATATTTTCGATCCCATTCTTTTCAAACAGTTTCAAGGTATGATCCTGAAACCGCTTAATGAGGTCATTTCTTTTCCCTTCATGGGTGGTATATGTACGCATTTCAAAATACCGGGTATCTTGTCCTAATGAAAACTCACAGACAAGTAAAAGAAAAGGTAAGAAAAGAATTATCTTTTTCATTGTTTTCAAGAGTTTTTCAATGTTTGAGTTTTTTTCCATCCGACAAAAGCCGAAACAGTCATAATAATTGCAATAATCAAAAGTCCGAATGTTTCTCTGGCTTCTTCTGATTCCTGGGTTTTCATGCTTAAGTCTTTTTGTTCGAGTTCAAAGTTTATCCACTCACTGACAGATTCTGGGTAGAAATAGATAGCACCCACAATACAGGCAATAATGACGATAGACAATGGAATAAGGGGATGCTTGCCTTTTACAGCAAGGGCAGAGAATAGCGCTGCTGTAAGGTACACAGGGACCCAAATTTCAGGGTCGGGATCATTCAATTGCCAATAGGCAAAGAGAAGAAAGGCAAAAAACCAGAAGATGAAGAAGTACTTTGAGAAGGTTTTCATAGGCTATTGGGTTAATTGCATGAAAGTAGGGAATAATTGGAGGATTGGCAAGAATGAATTTTTAAAAGGGAGGCAATCTAGGATCACCAACGAGGTTTTCCATTTTATTGTTAAATTTGGGTTAAATCTGAAACAGAAACTTTGATTATGGCGGGTTACCAACCTGAGATTATTACCATTCCCGAAGTAAAAATTGATGAAGAGGTTATCTCTAAAGCCAAAGAGGCCATAGAGGTAGAAAGACAGGTCATTGTACATGTGACCATGAGGACTTCCTTCACTTGGTGGCAGCTCCGGATTTGGCCAAGTACTTTCCTAGTTCCCCGTGGGATTGGTCCCGAGTCCAAACTCTTAAATGCTGAGAATATTCCATTTTATCCCCAATGGTTGCACGTTTTCGGAAATACACACAGATTTACCCTCATTTTTGAAGGTCTTCCAGAAGATTGTGAGGTTTTTGATCTGATAGAGAGAATTCCCCAAGAAGGGGGCTTTGAGTATTTTGGCATCAGAAGAAACCGCTCTGATGTATATCATATAGAGCTGGAATAACTCATGCTACAACCTGATAATGAAGAACAATGGTTGTCTGTGGTACTTTAAAGCTTAAAAACTTCCTTTAACTCTTGACTAACAGGGGCATTATCGGGATGGGTTTCCATAATATCAGCCATATAGGCCCACCATTTTTGCACGAGAGGATTTTTGCCCAATTCTTGAGAATTTTTTTCACCATCCAGCTTTTGAAAGGCAAACAAAGTCTGTGTTTCTCTGTCCAGAAATATATGGTACTCTAAGATTCCTGAATCAAAAAGCAGTTGTTTGAGTTCTGGCCAAATGGCATCATGTCTTCTCTGGTATTCTTCCTCCATTCCTGGAAGGAGGTTCATTTTAAAAGCAAAAGTTTTTATGGGCATTATGGATTTTTTTTGTTCCAGTTTTCTTAATGTTTTCGACATGAGCTTTGGACTTTGCCTGCATTTTCCAATGAAACATTTAAAAAAATCTAGTTGAAAATTCACATTTGTAGCGTTTGGGAATGTAGTACAGCAAAGAATTTATTGGTCATATTTCAAGCATTTTTTTACGCTCAGTCCTGAAATCTGCCTTCCGACTTCTCACTTGATCTAGCCTCTCGCTTCTAATTTCTCGTCTCTACCTTAAAACCACTCTCAAACTCTTCGCCCCATGAGCTCCGATCACCAAAGACTGCTCAATGTCAGCAGTTTTGGAAGGCCCGGCAATAAAGAGGCCGAAACCTGAAGGCTGATCTCCAATTCTTTGATAAGCTTCGTGCATATTGGAAACCAGTGATTTTTCCTCCAATACAATCACCAAATGCTCGGTGATAAAGGGCAAAGCCCGTAAGCCCAAGTTTTCATCGGTCAACCAAATGGCACCGTTTTCCGCGACCCCAAATTGACCTTGAATGATAGCTACTTCCAACTCATTTAATTCATGGGCGTCAGAAGGTAAAGGCTGAGTCGAAAGGCTCTCCATTCCCTTGGCCAGGTTGAGAATCTTTTCAAAACGGTTGATGGCTATAAAATCCTTTAATTCGGACTCAGTGATGACTTCCCCCTTATTGGCCTGAATGGATAGCATAAAGGCTACTTTATGATCCATAGGAAATTCAAATGCAGGTATTTCAGGAAGCAATCTGCTTTCTCTCGGTATGGCTTTGATTTTGGCCAAAATGTTTTCTCTGCCGCTCATGACCTGTTCTTTTTGTACCAATCTTTGAAAGTTTCTTTCGGTGTTTCGGGCAGGTCTCTTTGCTTACCCCAGGTGTTCAGACCTGAATAAGTAATGCTGTCAGGCAGGATTTTCAAGGCGCCCCGCATCATGGCTCCGGTTATTTTATAAGCAAAAGGGACTGCAAAAATCCCATTGGCAATTTTCATGGAAATGCTTTTCGCATTGGTCCCTTGGGCTTTGGTGATTTCCTGCCTCCATTCGTAGAGTTGCTCATGGATATTGATCTTTACCGGACAGACATCCGTGCAGGAACCACAAAGGGTAGAGGCAAAGGGTAACGAACTGTGTTTCTTTAAATCAAGGCCTGGAGATAGAATGGAACCTATGGGGCCGGGAACTACCGAGCCATAACTGTAGCCACCACTTCTCCTATAAATGGGACAGGTGTTCATACAGGCACCACAACGGATACATTTCAAAGAGTTTTTGAATTTCTCCCTTGCTAATTGATCCGTACGGCCATTATCTACCAAAACAATATGGATCTCCTTACCCTGAGCTGGGGAGCGGAAGTGTGAATTGTAATTGGTAATGGGTTGACCTGTAGCAGACCGTGCTAACAGCCTGAGGAATACCCCCAAATCCTTTCTTCTGGGAATGATTTTTTCGATGCCCATACAGGCGATGTGTACATCGGCCAAATGCACGCCCATATCGGCATTGCCCTCATTCGTGCAGACCACAAATTCCCCTGTTTCCGCAACACCAAAATTCACTCCGGTAATGGCTACTTTGGCGCCCAAAAACTTTTCCCTCAAATGTAAACGGGCTGCATGGGTGAGGTAAGCTGGATCTTCATTGCCTTTTTCGGTATGCAGTTTTTCATGGAAAAGCTCAGAGATATCCCTTTTCTTCAAGTGAATCGCAGGCAGCACGATATGGCTGGGCGGTTGATTGAGGAACTGTACAATCCGCTCTCCCAAATCCGTATCCACCACTTCCACTCCGCTATTTTCCAAGAAGGGGTTAAGATGACATTCCTCGGTGAGGATGGATTTGCTTTTGACAATGGCTTTGCACTGATGCTTTTGGAGGATACTGAGTACAATTTGGTTGTGTTCTTCTGCATCCTTGGCCCAGTGTACTTGTATACCATTGGCAGTCGCTTTTTCTTCAAATTGCACAAGGTATTCGTATAGATTGGCCAGCACATTGTCTTTGATCTGGGAAGCCAATTCCCTCAATTCTTCCCATTCCGGAATGGTCTTGCTAATGGTGTCCCGCTTGTCCCTGACAAACCAAAGTGTTTCGTCATGCCATTTGGCTTTGGCAGCGTCCTGTAAAAATTCCGATGCTTTGGCTGGATGGCTCATGAGATGGCTTGGTTTAGGATTTCAGCTATATGCATAAATTTCAAGGTCTGTTGATTCCTCTTGGCAATGCCCTCTAGGTGCATGATACAGGACATATCTCCGCCGGTGAGGATTTCCACACCGTGTGTCAAATGATCCTGCAAGCGGTCTTTGCCCATCTGAACCGACAAGGCTTCTTCTGTAACAGCAAAAGTTCCCCCAAATCCGCAGCATTCATCTGTCCTTGTCAATTCCACCCATTCAAGACCTTCTATTTGATCTAGCAACTGCTTGGCTTTGCTGAAAAAGGGTTCGTTTCGCTCTGAGCTAGAGCCCAGCCTCAAACCCCTTTGCCCATGGCAGGAAGCATGGTAGCCCACTTTATGGGGGAAGGACCCTTTGAGATTTTCCACTTTTAACACATCGGTAAGAAATTCAGTCAATTCGAAGATCTTATTATGGAGGCTTTCTTGCTCTTTTTCCATTCCGGCGATCGCCGGTGCATGATCTTTGATGTGCAATACACAACTCCCGGAAGGGGCAACGATGTAGTCATAATCCCCGAATATTTCTACAAAGTGCTTGGTAGTCCCAACAGTATCCCTCTCATATCCTGTATTGGCCATGGGCTGTCCACAGCAGGTCTGTCCAATGGGATAGCTGACCTGACAACCCAGTTTCTCCAATAATTCCAAAGTGGCAATGGCTACGTTGGGGTAGAACTGATCCACGTAACAGGGAATAAAGAGAGCTATATTTTTATTTTGAATCATAAGTTGATGCTACTGCAAGACGGATATTTGTAGATATTAAGATATGGGTTGATATTGATTTGCCCAATTCAATATCTATTAAATATCCAAAAAAGTGATGATTGAAATATCCTGTGGTGTAGGGTTTTTAATGGTTGAAGTTAAAATTTCACTAAAAGAGGTTCGATAAAGAATGTTTACCATTACTTCTAGATGGATTTTCTCCAACCATTTTTCATTCGTAAACACAAATACATTTTTTCAAAGGAAAAATTGATCATTTAAACACTTTTTCAAGGGAAAAAATGTGTAGGCTACATTTTTCCAAAGGAAAATGACCCTAAATCAATCTGATTAAAGGTGTTAATTACCTTAAGATAACTCTTTATTCCATCTTGTTGTGGAGTTCACTAAAAATTTCTTGAATCAAAACTATAAACTTGGTATATTGTCTAAACATTCGTCAGAAGGTAAAACTATGATACATTCACTCTTATATCTGATGCCCCTTTTTTGGTTTCTGCAAACTGAGCATCCCTTGGAAGGGAAATGGAAAATGTATAGAAGCGAATCATATGAAAATATCCTGACTTCAAAAAGCAGGTGGATGTTCAAAAAGGAATAAACAATTAAAGCATGGGGGATTTATTCTATTTTGTCAAACCCGCAGCCTATGTATCAGGTGCACAGGAAGAAGCCAATCCTGGTGATTGGTTTGGTGAAGTTGAAGTGAGTGTGATCAAGCTCCCAAAAACCCTTCAAAGTTTTGTCTGCTGACCAAGCTGTTTGGTGCTCAGGATAGCTTTGGAAAAAAGATGCAGGAAATCTGACTTTCTGATCTTTCCATTTGAATTCATAGGCATATAGCATGCCATCAGTTTCTTCCAGGTAATCTATTTCAGCTTTGTCATGCGTTCTCCAAATCGAAAAATTAGGCCTAAAATTTAGAATACAATCGAAAAAATAGGCCTAAAATTTCGATTTACACTATAGTTTTTATTTGGACTCAAATCAATTAGTCGGATTTTTGATCCATGCCCAAATCAATGCTGGTTAATTTCTGCGCTTCCTTTTTTTAAGAAAATCGGATTAATTGCCTATATTTCAAACTAATGTTTCTACATTTCGTTTTTTGGGATTT
This sequence comes from Cecembia rubra, assembly GCF_003014575.1. Lineage (GTDB taxonomy): Bacteria > Bacteroidota > Bacteroidia > Cytophagales > Cyclobacteriaceae > Cecembia_A > Cecembia_A rubra. The sequence continues at coordinate 13,027 of NZ_PYGF01000004.1, read as the reverse complement.
AATTAAACTTCTCTTAGGTTAAAAAATCTCAATTGGTTGAATGATACAGAGGCAAAAGAATCAACTTGATTAAACTTTGTGCCTTTGAGTCTTTGTGGCAGTCTAAATCAAATTTATTATGGTCAGCGTTTATATAGGAGTATTTTTTATTGCGATAGGTATTTTGGTGAAGAAATTCCCCAATCTAATGGCCGGATACAATCAACTGTCCCAAAAAGAAAAGGCAAACGCCATTGCCAATGGTTTGCCCACTTTCGGATGTGCAGTTTTTGTAGTGATGGGATTGGTCTCTATATCAGGGTATTTTCTGGGGATATGGTTGGATCAACCTGGAATAGGTGACGGCCTAGGCTTAATGGTAACCTTGATAGGGGTGGTAGTTTTGATTGTATTTGGCAATAGCTTTACCAGAGAGCGGGTAAAATAAAATTGCTTTAGCTTTTAGTTAACATAAATACAACGCATAATGGGGAGCATATTTGAAAAACCAAGAATATTGATTTTCATGCTGATTGGATGTTTCTGCTTAGGGAGTTGTGCGATAGAGGAGCCCGTTGATGAACAGTTTTCTGCTTGTGGAACTTCCGATGCCTTAAGGGAGCTTCCCTGGTTAAAAGAACAATTTGAGCTGATCAAAAGCGCACCTAGCGGGATCATTTTGTACCAATACAATTCCAGGGAAGTAATCGAGATACAGTCTTCCTTGATGAGTTCTACCAATCAATCGCAGTATTACTGTGATGGAACTAAACTGAATTTTGATGGTCCGGAAGTATATCAGGATTTTTTGACGAACCGGGTTGAGGTAAAAATTCTTCATGGCATCAATTTGTGGGGAAAATAGCCTAGCAGGTTGGGATTTACTGGATTAAGATATTTTTTAGGGGGATAGCTACTCCTAATCGCAATTTTTATATAAAATCAGCGATCATAATCGCAGAATTCATATGATTTCTGCGATTATATGCCTTTGCCCGACATTTTTAAAGTTTAACTCACCAACATCCCCGCCCCCAGCGCCGTCCCCAGAGCAAAATCCGTGGTTTCAATACTGATTCCGGGCAGTTTATCCTTGAGTATCTCCACAAAAATGGGATTAGCAGTGAAACCTCCGTAGATATAGTTTTCCTTTGGGTAGTGAAATTTAGGTTTCAAGGAAGGAGGCAAGGAGAAATACCTCCTAAGCTTAGTTTTCTGATCCATCAGGATAACTGCTAATTTGAAAATAGGGAAGAAATCCTTTTGGATACGGCATCCTTTACCCTGAAATATAAAAATAGAAATTTTAATTTTCAGGGTAAATAATTAATTTTACTTCATGATTAAACGAATGATAACTGAGGAGTTGCTCGGGCTTATTTCATTTTTCCCGGCAGTGGGACTCCTAGGCCCTCGGCAGGTTGGAAAAACCACTTTGTCAAAATTGCTGGCAGATAAAATCAAGAAAGAAATACTGTATCTGGATTTAGAGCTTCCGTCTGATTTAGCAAAGCTAGAGGAACCGGAGTTATTTCTTCAACAATTCAAGAATCATTGTATTGTTATTGATGAGGTGCAGCGCAAACCCGATTTGTTTCCGGTCCTAAGGGCATTGATAGACCAGCATCGCTTGCCGGGAAGGTTTATGTTACTCGGGTCGGCTTCGCCTGAACTTATCCGTGACAGTTCTGAATCTTTAGCCGGTAGAATTTCTTATAAGGAGTTAAGTCCTTTCAATCTTACTGAGGTTTTGGACTTGTTCCAAATGGACCAACACTGGTTCAGAGGTGGTTTTCCAGATGCTTTGCTTGCACCTACTGATACTTTAAGTAAAAACTGGGTCAGGAGTTTTATACAAAGTTATGTGGAACGGGAACTACCCATGCTTGGCCTACAAGTATCACCTGTACAGATCCGGCGGTTTTGGTCTATGCTGGCACATCTTCAAGGCGCATTGTGGAATGCAAGTACCCTCGCAAACTCCTTGGGCGTAACCGCTCCTACCGTAAAACGATACCTTGATTTTATGGAGCAGGCATACCTTGTGAGAAAGTTGCCTGCCTTTCACAATAATGCCAAAAAGCGACTGGTCAAAGCCCCTAAAGTATATATTCGCGACAGTGGGATTTTGCATCACCTTGCCGGTATTTTGGATATGGAACAACTGCTGGGACACCCATTGCTGGGAGCATCTTGGGAAGGTTATGTCATAGAACAGATCAGTCAGGTAATCAGTCCGGACATTGAAATGTTTTTTTACAGGACTCATGAAGGAACGGAGTGTGATCTGGTGCTTAGAAGGGGAGCGAGAACTTTGACATGTATTGAAATAAAATATACCTCTGCCCCCAAAGTAAGTAAAGGCTACCGCATCGCAGTAGAAGATTTAGGTTCTTTAAAAAACTTTATCATTACCCCTGCATCTTCCGATTACCTTGCTGATGGCCAAATTCGTGTTTGCAACCTCAAGATTTTTTTAGCTAAGTACTTGCCGATTATAGAAACTTGAAAGGGCCTTTTATATTTTAGTCTGCCTCTCAAAATTTACCATTTCGAGTACAGATCACAGGAATTTTTAATTCATTCTTTTGCCGTAGAATATTAGGACTGAAAATCCTATTCATCTAAATCCGGTTACGAACCGCAGGAAAAGCAGGCTTTATTTTCTAACCGGTTAAAATTACACTTCAATTTTTTTCAAAAACTATAAAAAAAGTTTTTTATTCCAGAAAACCAACTAATACTTATCAATTAGTTGTTTTTAGGGGGGGGTAACCTAAGTTTTTAGAACAATGTTTGGTTTTTGGGTCCTAGAAAGGCAGAGCTAAGTGCAAAAAACTGATTAAGAGTGGTTTATGTGTTAGCAATATTCAAAAATAAGTTTTAATATTATTGAAGAATCATGTATGTTTTATTCAATAATTTATGAGAAATATAATTTTATTCGCAATTAAAATTTCCCGGAATGTGAGGAGATATTTCTCCCTAGCTTTGATATTGATAGGCCAGAGTGGATGTTTGGAAAAGGAAGAATTTGAAACTTTTGAACTTGAAGGTTCTATTGTAGGGTTTAACTATTGTTCTTTTCATCAAAACGGAAGAGTTGGATACGTTATTATTTCAAATGATCTGGCAGATACCATAGCCACTTATAGCTTGTCTCCCTCACGGCTTCGTCTGCCTGCCCCTGTGGGTACAAATTCCAATAGACCGATTTTCACAATTCCGGAGGAAGCTTTCTACCATGAAGGTGTAGTTCGCTCAGCTGAAATGTTGTCCCAGACATTTCCTATAAAAGTGAAGTACCGGAGAGCTACCCAAAAGGAAAAGGATGGGAGTATTAGGGGTTGTCTTACAGCAGATACAACCGCAAGTTTTGCACCGGGCATTTGGTTGGATAAATTGGTAGTTGTACAAAGTGCTTCAATAAATTAGTTCAATCTTAAATAAATTTTATGAAACAAGTTTTAACTGGATTTCTAATCATAGCTTTAATCGGACTATTAGCTTTGAGCTTTCAGCAAAAGTCAGTTCAGTCATTTTATTATGCCTTTGATGAAAAAATTGAACTTATACATTCAAAGGATAAATTGATAGTTTTATTCATGAAAGATTCTATTTTGAATAAAGAGAGATTGATGACTGAGTATCCTATTCTGAATAGTTATGCTTTCGTGATAAGGGATAACAATACTGTTATTGTTCACAATCTTAAAGCTGAAACAAAAAAAAATTTGATAGAATCTATAAAAACCAATCAAGATATAATAGTCAATCCAGTATATGAAACAGCAGAAGGAGCGGAATTAGGATTTACAGATAAGTTTATAGTTGAATTAAAGCCAGGATTTTCTAAAAGAGAATTAGAAAAATTGAATATAAAAAATAATGTCAAGGTATTTAAGGAAACCGAAGATTTTTTTGTTTTAAGAGTCTCCAAAGATGTGGATGTATTAGAAATTGCAAACTCTTATTTTGAAACTGGGAAGTTTATTTTTAGTCACCCGGACTTTTATATGAATATTGAATTAAATCAAGTTTCTAATGACCCCTATTTTACGAACCAATTTTATCTACACAATACCGGGCAAGTAATTGCTGACGGTCGCTTTGGTACACCGGATGCAGATATAGATGCTCCAGAGGCTTGGACCGTTACCACCGGCAGTTCAAATATAACAGTTGCCGTTATTGATACTGGAGTTTCTCCCAACCATGTTGATTTACCAAATTCCAGGCAGGTCCGTTTGAATGGTAGTAATTTTACAAATCATGGCACAAAAAATAACCCTTCGCCAGGTGGAACCTATAGAGGTGCGGCACATGGTGATGCTGTCTCTGGAATTATTGCTGCAACGCGGAATAATGGTATTGGAATTACAGGAGTTGCACCTGGAGTAAAAATAATGCCAATCCGGATTATTAATGGTGATGGTTTTATTACTTCAAATGCAAATTTGGCTGATGCAATAGATTTTGCCCGGATAAATAATGCAGATGTAATTAATTGTAGCTGGACTTTTCCAGGATTTACTAATCCTAATCATGTCCCAGCAATTGTTCGTGCAATAGAAAGGGCAACTATTTCTGGTAGAAATGGACTTGGAAGTGTCGTGGTCTTTGGTGCAGGTAATAATGCAAATCATGTAAATAATTTACCAGGTACAATTACATTTCCTGCAAATGTGACCGTGCCAGGTGTATTTGCTGTAGGTGCTTCTGACAGGTACGACATGCAGGCGAACTACAGTCCATCATCTAATTTTACTACCTCTGAGAATCAGTTTATAGATATTGTTGCACCTTCAAGTAGGGCCATACATACACAAATCCCAGGTGAGACAAATGAAGTTTTTACTATTGACATGCCTGGTAATCCAGGCTATAATCCTGTAAAATCTAATCAAAGCTTAGGTCCTCTTGCACCTACCGGTTCCTTATTACCTTCTACAGGTCCAAATCATCTTGATTTCACGGGTAGGTTTGGTGGTACTTCGGCTGCAGCACCACAAGTAGCAGGTGCTGCGGCCCTTGTTTTGTCTGTAAACCCTGGATTGACCCAAATGGACGTCTTTAACATTCTTACCCAGACCGCTGATAAAGTAGGTGGATATACCTATAACCACAATGGGCGAAGCACCCAATTGGGATTTGGAAGGTTGAATGTCTGTAGGGCTGTAACAGCTGCAGCGGTAATCAACGGACCATCACTGATTTGTTCAACTGGACAATTTTTTATGGGTAGTTCCTTGCCTACTGGTTCTATATTAAATGCATGGCAATCTTCCAATCCATCTGGTCTTTCCATCAATAGTTCTACCGGATCAGCCACACGTCTCAACAATTATAATGGACCAATAACAATCACTGCCAATATCACCAATGGTTGTGGTACAGCCTCTGCTTCAAGAACTATCTGGGTCGGTACCCCCCATATTACCAATATGAGGGTCAACAACCAGCCTGTTTGGCCAAGCCAAAATGTACCATTATGTCCGGGAAACCACTTTCTTAATGTCACTCCTGTCGGTGGAAATGTAGGAACTGCCACCTGGACAGTTCCTTCGGGTGTTACTCATTGGATCGGAAACAATACGATGGACTTTACTTTTCCGTCTCATATGTCATCCATTACAATCTCCGCAAGGGCTTCCAATTTTTGTGGACAAGGTGCCAACTACAATTTCTTCCTAACGAGACAGACATGGGGGTGCCCAAGCTCTTTTGCTATGGTAGCTTACCCTAATCCTACCAGTGATATCTTAAATATAGAAATGATGCCTGTCACAGCAGATGTTTCTAAGGAAGATGCACCAGCTATTGAGTCCGCCCTCCTACTGAATTCAGAAGGTAGGGAAATGGCCAAAGGTTACAGGGAAGGTTCAAAAATTGTTTTCGATGTCAGAAGCCTGAAAAAGGGTATTTACTTTATCCATGTAACAGTGGACGGGGAAATCATAAGAGAACAGATTCTGATTGAGTAATGAACCTTTATGAAAAGAATAGGGGAGAGCTTCTCAAGCTTCCCCCTTTTTATTTTCACTAAAATATTGTGTTTTAATCTACCTTTATCCATAAAAATACAATTCTGAACCGTTTCACTCCCGGTGTCCTCGTTTCTATTTCTATTTTTTTCAACCCTATAACGAATCACATTCCGCTCTCGGGATATTCGCTTTGATTTCAATTATATTTCCATCAATATCCCCTAATCCTACTTTCTCAAATTATTCATTGAAGGAAGAAACCTGCCAGGTTTATGGGCTTTAATCGCAAAGGGTAACAATTTAAAGGTTAAAAAACCTGGCAGGTTTGACTCCTTCCACAACATGACAAAGTAGGACTAATATCTATTCAAATAAATTTAAAGATTAACCATTCACCAACATCCCCGCCCCCAGCGCCGTCCCCAATGCAAATTCCGTGGTCTCGATCGTTACTCTCTGCAATTTTTCCCTTAGCATCCCTACAAAAATGGGATTGGCGTTGAAGCCCTCGTCGAAATAGAGTTTTTTCACTTGGGGGCTTACTTTTTTAGAAGGAAGATAGAGATCTCCGAAGTTTAGGTGTCTGATCCATCAGGATACTTGCTAAATTGAAAATATGGAAGAAAACCTTACAGGTACAGTATCAATTACCCTGAAATTTAAAAATATTATTTTTAAATTTCAGGGTAAAGAATTAAATTTACTTCATGATTAAACGAATGATAACCGAGGAGTTGCTCGGACTTATTTCATTTTTCCCGGCAGTAGGACTCCTTGGTCCCCGACAAGTAGGCAAAACCACTTTGTCAAAACTGTTGGCAGATAAAATCAATAAAGAAATACTGTATCTGGATTTAGAGCTTCCGTCTGATTTAGCAAAGCTGGAAGAACCGGAGTTATTTCTTCAACAATTCAAAGATCATTGTATAGTTATTGATGAGGTGCAGCGCAAACCCGATTTGTACCCTGTGCTAAGGGCATTGATAGACCAACATCGCGTGCCGGGAAGGTTCATGTTGCTCGGGTCTGCTTCGCCGGAACTTATCCGTGACAGTTCTGAATCTTTAGCCGGCAGAATTTCTTATAAGGAGTTAAGTCCTTTCAACCTTACTGAGGTTTTGGACTTGCCTCAAATGGACCAACACTGGTTCAGAGGTGGTTTTCCCGATGCTTTACTTGCACCTACTGATACTTTAAGTAAAAACTGGATCAGGAGTTTTATACAAAGTTATGTGGAACGGGAACTTCCCATGCTTGGACTACAAGTATCTCCTGTACTGATCCGGCGGTTTTGGTCTATGCTGGCACATCTTCAAGGCGCATTGTGGAACGCCAGTACCCTCGCAAACTCCTTGGGCGTAACCGCTCCTACCGTAAAACGATACCTTGATTTTATGGAGCAGGCATACCTTGTCAGAAAGTTGCCTGCCTATCACAATAATGCCAAAAAGCGACTGGTAAAAGCTCCTAAAGTATATATTCGCGATAGTGGGATTCTACATCACCTTGCCGGTATCTTGGATATGGAGCAGCTACTTGGACACCCACTTCTGGGGGCATCTTGGGAAGGTTATGCTATCGAACAAATCAGTCAGGTAATCAGTCCTGACATTGAAATGTTTTTTTATAGGACTCACGAGGGAACGGAGTGCGATTTGGTGCTTAGAAGGGGAGCGAGAACTTTGGCTTGTATTGAAATAAAATTTACTTCTGCCCCCAAAGTAAGTAAAGGCTACCGCATCGCAGTAGAAGATTTAGGTTCTTTAAAAAACTTCATCATTACCCCTGCATCTTCCGATTACCTTGCTGATGGCCAAATTCGTGTTTGCAACCTCAAGATTTTTTTAGCAAAGTACTTGCCGATTATAGAAACTTGAAAGGGCCTTTTATATTTTAGTCTGCCTCTCAAAATTTAACATACCGAGTACAGACACATGAATTGTAATTCATTCTTTTGCCGTAGAATATTAGGACTGAAAATCCTATTCATCTAAATCCGGTAACGAACAGCAAGAAAAGCAAGCTTTATTTTCTATCCGGTTAAAAATGCACTCCAAATTTTTTTCAAAAACTATGAAAAAAGTTTTTAATTCCAGAAAATCAACTAATGCTTATCAATTAGTTTGTTTTCGGGGGGGGTAACCTAAGGTTTTAGAATAATGTTTTGTTTTTGGGGATCTTAAATATGTAAATCTCTATAATTCAGGTGGTTGGATTGGAACAACTGGTTTGAAATTTATTTTTTATCGTTTAATTTTAAAATTCTTCTGTCAAATTATTCTTTCTGTCAAATTAATGGAAACTAAAAATAAGTTGAAAGATCTAATTTATTTACCAGACAAAAATCTATTTGGATTGATTGGGATTTCTTATTTAAACAAGAAAAATCAAATGAGTTGGGAAATTTTAATAGAAAAGAACAATTGATAAAACTTACCTTTTCTATTTCTTTTATTATGATAAGTTTTAATAATGGAATAAAGTTTTTAATCAAAATGAACACAAAAATAATAAAACATGCGTCTTTCATATCAGTACAATTTATTTGCCTATTTCTCCCTTCATATATATTTGGGCAAAAAATAATTAAAGGTCAAGTCCTGGAAGAAACTGATACACCTCTACCTTACGCATTGATTTTTTTTAAGTCCGGAAATAAAATTTTATCATCAACTTCAGCTGATTCCCTTGGTTTATTTGAAATGCCAATTAAATTTGTCAATAACTCCTATTTGCAGGCTTCATACGCAGGAGATACCTCGGCAAAAGTCAATATTGATTCCGCTACATATTTTTATAGATTAATTATTAATCATAAACAACTTGAAGAAGTAACTGTAAATACTTCTAGTCCCTTTATCGAAAAGAAAGTAGATAGAACAGTTTTTCACATAGGGAATAGACCTTCTTTTCAATTTAAATCAATAATTGAAATATTAAATAATATTCCTCGCGTTACAGTCATTCAGAATGAAATTATTATCAGGGGAAAGGGCAGTGCTCAAATATTAATAAATGATCGACCGGTGAATCTTCGCGGAAGGGATTTGATTGATTACCTAAGAATATTTCAAAGTGATATTTCAAGTATAGAGATTATCCCAAACCCTCCTGCCAAATATGACGCAGAAGGAGGGGGAGGATTGATTAATATTGTGCTAAAGAAAAGTAATGCTAGAGGATATTCTGGTCATATTCAATCAGCAATTCTTAAAAACACTTATTCGCAAACTCAAAATAATGGTGTCATTCGAATTAGAAATAAGAATTGGGGTGTGACAATAGGGGTGAACTTTTCAACCGGAGCCTATTTAGCAACTGAGAGAGAAGAAATTTTTTTTCTTGACCGACCTATCTCTTGGTTGGATGATGCTAATAATACTATTAGGTTGAGGAATTGGTTACCTAATATTGGATGGGAGTATAATATTAGTTCAAATAGCAAAATAGTTGGTAATTATTCCTTTCAGAGAAGTAATTTTAAAACAGATATAAACCAAATTTTGAATTATTCCCAACTTAGCTTAATTGACTCTATTGGAATTACTACAGGAAGTGAAAGAAATATTAGTCAAACCCATCTAGTGGGTCTTTCTTATGAAAAAAACCTAAAATCAGCCAATTCTAAATTCATTTATTCTATTGATTTTGTCAGAAGAAATAATGATCAGGCTGCAATGGCAACTACAATTTCTTATTTTTCCGATAAGAAAACTCCCACTGGGAACTGGCAAGGATTTTCAACTAGTGGAATATCAGCAAGACAAATTTTTAGTAATTCAGCGGATTGGTATTTATCCAAGCCAAATTTAAACCTGGATTTGGAATTAGGTATGAAGTTTTCTTCTATTACCAATACAAGCAAAATAGGTTATGACCAGACAGAAAATGGAAAATCTATATTCGGTAATGAAATTATAACCCGAAATATTTTTAATTATGATGAGTTAATACCTGCTGCTTACTTTTCAATCAATCACTCGAAAGGAAAATTAGCGTCCAAAATAGGTCTTCGATATGAAGGTACTATTATGATTAGTGAGTCTGAGGATACAGGTGAATTCTCTCAAAATCGTTTTAACAATATTTTTCCAAGTGTTTTTTTTAAATACAACCTAGGTTCCGAATCAAGTATTGATTTTTCTTATGCAAGACGAGTTAATCGTCCTAGAATTTGGGATATAAATCCATATAGGTGGTATCAAAATATATTAATGTATTCCGTTGGAAATCCATTTTTAATTCCAAGTATTCAAGATAATATAGAATTTAATACTACTGTAAAAAATACTGTATTTATCAACCTTTTTTACAACAATGAGAAAAATCCAATAATCACACTTCCATTTCAAATGGACAATCAGGTTATAGAGAACAGAAAAGTTAATAATGGTCTTAACAAAAATTATGGCGTCAACCTCGACTGGGATTGGAGCTTTGTAGATTGGCTCGAAAGTAATTTTAGTATTGGCTTAAGTGGATATACTTTTCAAACCAATAACTTTAATTTCCTGACCAAAAGAAGACCATTGGTTTTTGATTTTTCAACCATTCATGATTTCGAGTTTTCCAACAGCTTCTTTGGAAGCCTTAATTTTATGGGGACTTTACCAGGTGGTGCATTTGAAGTTCTTACCCAAAATGGGAGCTTTAAGCTGGATATTTCACTTAAAAAATTATTTTACAATAACAGAATAGAGTTAAACCTTAATATTGAGGATATTTTCAGGAGCAGTCAGCCTATATACAATCTTATAACAGATACTTTTATCAGTAATTCTTTTTCATACTATGATTTTCAATCAATATTAATTGGGGTCAGGTATAGGTTTGGAAATGAATTTCGAATAGCAGGGAAGAAAAACACAATAAGTAATGAACAAATGAGAATAAGATGATTAAAAGATAACGCATTTCAGACTAAAAAACTTGGTTCGTTAAGTAGCAAATAACCTAAAACTATGCTACAATATCGTTTAACTTAAATAATTTATCAATGTTAAAAGAAAAGCTTCAAAAACTCGCTGAATTATCAAGTAATGTTAATTCGCAGATTGAAATTATCTCTGATGAAAGTGCAGAGAAGTTATTAGGTGGGTGTAATAATCTCCAAAGTTGCAAAACATTTACTGGAAGTTGTCCGAATTTAGATTCGTGTAAAAGGTTTAATGAACAAACATAATAGTTTTTAAAACATTAATCTTCAATTGATTGAGCTGGTGCATGCAAATGCACCAGCATTTCAAAAGTTATAATCAAACAAAAGTAAAAACTATGAATCTTATTTTATCTAAATACCACCTCACAACGGACCTATTGGATGAATTTGGTTTTATTGGTAAAAGAATAATTTTTTCAACAAGATCAGCTACATCCATAATGATAGATGAATTTACTTATCAAAATCTTCAGGAATCAAAATTAAACCAAATAGACGTTAAAACATTAAAAACGTTGATTGAAAAAGAAATACTAATCCCGGAAGAAGAAGATGAGTTCAAATATATTGTTGATGTTAATACTAATTTTAAATTAGATGAAAATTTTTTATCTCTAACAATTCAACCATCTGCGAATTGTCAACTCGGTTGCCATTACTGTGGTCAAGTTCATACTAAAAATTATGCAAATGATGCGGTAATTGAAAAATATGAAGAGCGAGTTGACCATCTTTTAAATAAGGGTAAAAAATATGATGGACTTTCAATAACTTGGTATGGTGGGGAACCATTGACAGGATATAATGCAATAAAGAAGGCTTCTCAAAAATTTATCAGCCTGTGTAAATCCAAAGGGATGGGGTATTTATCAGATATGATAACGAATGGACTTAGTCTTAAACCTTCATTATTTGAAGACCTTGTTGAGAATTGTTTGGTTACAAATTATCAAATAACCATAGACGGAGATGCAGCATATCACGACAAACGCAGGCATACCAAATCTGGTGGTCCTACTTTCGACATTATTATGCAAAATATAGTAGATGTAACAAATACAAAAACTTATAATGATAAGAACTGCAATATTACTATCAGAGTAAACATTGATAAGACAAATTATAATTCAGTTAATAGTTTAATTGATATAATAAAAGAAAAGGAGTTACAAAATAAAATAAGTATTTATTTCACTCCTGTTGTTGATTTTGGTGGAAATGATGCAGGAAAAGAAAGCCTAAAAATGAATGATTTTGCGAACAAAGAAATTGAATGGCTGCTAAAATGTTATGAATATAATATTCCTATTTCTGTCCTTCCAAAACGGACTTATTCTGTTTGTATGGTAGAAAAGGAAGATTCAGAAGTTCTCGATGCTTTTGGCAATATTTACGCATGTTGGGAATTCCCTTATTCTCCCGTTTATGCAAAAGGGGAGAGTTTAATTGGGAATCTATTTTCTCCATCAGAGACATATAATAGGAATGCGACACTAAGAAATTGGAATGAAGTGCTTGAATCTGGAAAAACATGGTGTAAAACATGTGTCCATTTGCCGGTCTGTGGTGGCGGATGTCCAAAATCATGGCATGAGGGGACTCCTGCATGCCCCCCATTTAAATCAAATTTCAAGGATAAGCTACTTCTTGATTATTATATAAAAAAGACAAAATCATTACCTGCAAATGAATAATTTTAAACAAAAAGAAAAAATTCTTATTTTGCTTCATGAACTTTATAAGAAAAAAAAGCCAATCAATAATGGTTTTCATATTTTTTATAAACTTCTCGATTCTGCAAAAGATTTCTTATCAGATGCAGAAATTAGGTATCTATTATGGGTGTTTGTAACCAATGAAAAAGCCTTAAATGAGGCAAGAAAAAAAAACATAAACAGCAGCAAATATCTTTATGATAAACTTTTTGAAAATCATAAAAAAAGACACTATCCCGATAAGTGTGTAAACTTTAAATTATGATTTTATGGTCAGGTTTCAAGAAGCCTGACCCTATCACCAAATATAAGCAGGAAACTGTTAAGGATAGTACCCCAGTCTCGAATGGGCATAGTCCATTTTTTCGATGCTTCCCTTGCAGCGAGGAAAACAGACTTCATAACAG
>NZ_PYGF01000003.1 GCF_003014575.1 Cecembia rubra | reverse complement strand
CTTTTTTCATTTTTGCAATCTGTGTGTTAAAGGTAAGAAATTGTCTGCACACAGATCGGGTATTCGCCTACCGCGGGTTCCTCAAATTCCCCGTGCGATTTCTTCTAAATCACACAGAGAATTTCGAGGTATAACTTTAACTTCGTAAGTAGTGAAACCAACTTACACAGTTTTTGTCATAGTCCCAGTTCCGACTTCCACCTTTCGAAATTCAACTTTTCTTCAGTTCTAAATCTTGTACCTATACCAAACAAAAAGCCGATTGGAGAATCCAATCGGCTTTTTGTTTGGTATTCAGATCAGCTTATTCTGCTGTTGTTTCTGCATATTCTTCAACCGGTATACAGCTGCACACCAGATTTCTGTCTCCGTAAGCAGAATCAATTCTCCTTACAGTTGGCCAGAATTTGTTGCCTTTCACATAAGGAAGTGGATAGACTGCTTTCTCTCTGCTGTAGGGGAAGTTCCAGTTGTCAGCCAAAGCCAATGTTGCTGTATGTGGTGCATTTTTAAGTACATTGTTTTCGTTGTCAGCTTTTCCATCCTGCACTTCTTGGATTTCTGCTCTGATCGCAATCATGGCATCGCAGAATCTGTCCAGTTCAGCCATGGTTTCAGATTCTGTTGGCTCTACCATCAAAGTACCTGCTACTGGGAAGGAAACAGTAGGTGCATGGAAACCATAGTCCATTAGACGTTTGGCAATATCTTCTACTTCTATACCGACTTCCTTAAATGCCCTACAGTCCAGGATCATTTCGTGTGCAGCTCTTCCATTTGATCCAGTGTATAGGATAGGGTAGTGCTGTTCTAATCTTGATTTGATATAATTGGCATTAAGGATTGCGATTTTGGTTGCATTGGTTAGTCCTTCACCGCCCATCATAGAAATGTATGCATAAGAAATCGGAAGGATGGATGCACTTCCAAACGGAGCTGCGGAGATGGCATGAATTGCCTGGGTGCCACCTGTTTTAACCAATGGATTTCCAGGTAAGAATGGAACCAAGTGCTTCGCTACACAGATTGGGCCCATGCCAGGTCCACCACCACCGTGTGGAATACAGAATGTCTTGTGCAGGTTCAGGTGGCAAACATCTGCCCCGATTCTTCCCGGACTTGTCAATCCAACCTGTGCATTCATATTGGCACCATCCATATATACTTGTCCACCATTGTCATGGATAATCTGGCAAATTTCCTGAATTGCCTCCTCGAATACACCATGGGTAGATGGATAGGTGACCATCAATGCAGAAAGTTCATTTTTATGTTCTTCGGCTTTTGCTCTGAGGTCTTCAACATCAATATTTCCACGCTCATCACATTTTACCAATACTACTTTCATACCGGCCATTACTGCGGAAGCAGGGTTGGTTCCGTGTGCAGATGTTGGAATCAATGCGATATTCCTATGATGGTCCCCTCTGCTCATGTGATAAGCTCTGATTACCATTAGACCAGCGTATTCACCTTGAGCACCGGAATTTGGCTGAAGGGATGTATCCGCAAAACCGGTGATTTCTGTCAGCCAGTTTCTTAGATTTTGGAACATTTCATAATAACCGGCAGCTTGGTCCTGTGGAGCAAATGGATGCAACTGACCGAATTCCGGCCAGGTAACTGGGATCATTTCTGTGGTTGCATTCAATTTCATGGTACAAGAACCCAATGAAATCATAGAATGAACCAATGAAAGGTCTTTATTTTCCAGTCTCTTGATATACCTGAGCATTTCATGCTCAGAATGATATTGATTGAATACAGGGTGTGTGAGGTATTCTGAATTTCTTTCCAAAATATTCGGGAAGCTTACCTCTAAGTTGTCAGTCAATGCATCCCAATCAATTCCCACCTTTTGGTTGGTGGATTTGGCAAAAACTTCAACTACTGCTTTAACATCTTCTATCGTCTTGGCCTCATCAAATGCCAGTAAGATAGCACCATCCTCATACCTGAAATTCATTTCTGCAGACAATGCAAAAGCTTTGATTTTGGATTGCTGAACGTCGTCGACCTTGATTTTTATTGTATCAAAATAAACCGCATTTTCTTGCTCGAATCCCAGGACTTGTAGTGCTTTTGCAGCAAGTTGTGTCAAGCCATGAGTTCTTATGGCAATTTCCTTCAAGCCTTTAGGTCCATGATATACTGCATACATTCCGGCCATAACTGCCAATAAAACCTGGGCAGTACAGATATTGGAAGTTGCTTTTTCTCTTTTGATATGTTGCTCTCTTGTCTGAAGCGCCATTCTATATGCTTTGTTGCCGTCTTTGTCAACGGAAACACCAATGATTCTACCCGGGACCTGTCTTTTATAAGCCTCTTTGGTAGCAAAGAATGCGGCATGAGGGCCACCATATCCCATAGGTACGCCAAATCTCTGACTGGTTCCCACCACCACATCAGCCCCCATTTCCCCAGGAGGTGTCAGTAATGTCAAGCTCAATAGGTCAGTCGAAAAGGCAGTCAGAACATGGTTTTCCTTAGCAGATGCCACCAATGCACTGTGATCAATGACTTCTCCATCCAAATTTGGATACTGTAACATGATGCCGAATAGTTCAGGATCAGTCAAGTCAAGTTTGGATAGGGGAGCGATTACCAATTCTATCCCAATAGGTGTAGATCTGGTGATCAAAAGGTCCTTGGTCTGAGGGAATATTTTCTCGTCTACAAAAAACTTATGGGCATTTTTCTTTTCTCTTGGTTTGGAAGCATACAACATGGTCATCGCTTCGGCTGCTGCCGTTGCTTCATCCAACAAGGAAGCATTGGCCATTTCCATTCCGGTCAGATCCATTACCATGGTCTGGTAATTGATCAAAGCCTCCAGGCGGCCCTGGGCAATTTCCGCTTGATACGGCGTGTAGGCGGTATACCATCCCGGATTTTCAAGTATATTCCTTAAAATGACTCCAGGTACCAGGGTGTCGTAATAACCCAAGCCAATGAAGGATTTAAAGATCTTATTTTTTGAAGCAAGTGCTTTGAAGTCATGTAGAAAACCCGCTTCAGATTTTGCATTTGGCAAGTCAAGGGCTTTTTCTAACTGAATAGATTTTGGGATGGTCTGATCTATCAGTTCATCCAAAGAAGCCGCTCCGATTGCCTGTAGCATTTTGGATACTTCCTCTTGGGAAGGACCATTGTGTCTGTTCTCAAACTTGGTAGAGGGATGGAGATTAATTTTCATACGCGAAATTCGAAGGGAAACTTTTGGGTTATATTCCGTTTAATTTTTGGTAGTGCAAATGTATAAATTATTGAACGATAATGGATTTTTCCTGTAAAAGAAATCTATCCAAATAACTATCAAATTGATAAACGGTTTTATTGTTTTCACAATAATATTTATGTTTAAACCCTAAAATGTAGAATTGAAAAACTCAAGTATGAAAAAGAGATTTTGGTTAGTCGGGGCTTTGGCTTTAATGCTTTCAGCCCAAGTAAGCGCCCAAGATGCTACCGCCTTAAAGTACGGGGCTACGATCACAGCAGAGGATCTGGAAAAACACCTTCGATTTATTGCTTCTGAAGAACTTCAGGGAAGAGATACAGGTTCAGAAGGACAGAAGAAGGCAGCCAATTATATTGCTGAACATTTCAAAAATTTGGGACTTACCGGTCCAGTTAATGGAAGTTATTTTCAGGTTTTCCAATTGTCGGCAGTTTCATATCCAGAAGTGAGCCTTCAGGTGGGCAAGAAGAAGTTGGAAGCCAATAATGACTTTGTCTTTATAGGTGATGGAGATATGAAAAAAATCCAAAAAGCAGATTTGGTCTTTTTGGGTGAAGCGACCAAAGACAATCTGGCAAAAGTCAATGTAAAAGGAAAGTTGGTGGGTCTATGGGCTGTTGGCGCAGGGGCTCAAAATGGGGTAAAGGATGTGATGGATGCAGGTGCTATGGGAATCATAATGACCACTTCTGAAGATCAGGCCAGTTTCGACAGGTTGGCAAGAAGGTACAGATCTTTGAGTACATCCGGACGTTTGGGTTTTGATCAGCCTACTAAGCAGGAACCCATTTTCCTGGTCAGTGCAGGTCAGATGGCCAGCTTATTTAGTACCCCAATTGAAATACTCAAAGAAGCAGCAAGGAATAACCCTGAGTCAGTAAATTCCCAAAAAGCCAGTTTCTTGGTAAAGAAAAATAAAAGGATGGTTGGTACTGAAAACGTCCTTGGATATCTGGAAGGCACGGATAAAAAGGAAGAGGTATTGGTAGTTTCTGCCCACTATGACCACGTAGCTCCCAATGCAGATGGAAGTATCAATTATGGTGCTGATGACAATGGTTCGGGAACAGTGGCCATTATGGAAATTGCAGAAGCTTTTGCTATGGCGGCCAAAGATGGTATCAAACCAAGAAGAAGTGTACTTTTTATAGCTCTTACTGCTGAGGAAAAAGGACTATTGGGGTCAAGGTATTATGTTGAGAATCCGATTTTTCCATTGGAAAATACGGTGAACAACCTGAATATTGATATGTTGGGAAGAATTGACTACGAATATCAGGACACTGAAAACCCTAACTACTTATATGCAATTGGTTCGGATATGTTGTCAAGTCATTTGAAAATGATTCTGGACTACAATAATATTACTTATACCGGACTGACTTTAGATTACCGATATGATGCTCCTGATGATCCAAATAGGTTTTATTACAGGTCAGATCACTATAATTTTGCAAAATATAATATTCCGTCTATTTTCTTTTTTTCTGGTCTTCATGATGACTATCATACCTCAAAGGATACAGTGGATAAAATAGCGTTTCCGCTTATGACAACAAGAGCAAAACTTATATTCCACCTCTCCTGGGATCTTGCCAATAGGCTGAACAGGACACCGGTAGATGGTACAAATACAAGAGGAGAGAGATAAAAGCTTGAAAATTTGAAAGATAGATAAACCTTTGGGGAGTAGTTCCTGAAGGTTTTTCTTTTTTAAGGAATTTATTTATGCTAATTTCCATCAATAAAAATTCCCCTTATATGAAGACTTCGTTCACTCTCATCAGCTTATTTCTCATTTCGACTTGGGGTATTGCACAGCAAATCCCAACCAAGGAAATACAGATCAAGACCGCTTTGCTGGCTGCTCCGGATGAATTTAAAGATGGAGCTTCGGTGTATGGTTATGATGAAAATGGAAAATTTATTTCCTTGAGAAAAGGCAGTAATGATTTAATATGCCTTACAGATGATCCATATTCTCCAGGTTTTAATGTGTCCTGTTATCATAAGGATCTCGAACCATTTATGGAAAGGGGCCGGGTATTGAAAAGAGAGGGTAAAAACACACAGGAAATTTTTGATATCAGGGAGGCTGAAGCCAAAAGCGGAAAATTAAAAATGCCAAAAGCTGGCGCTACCTTATTTGTATTGACCTCAGAAGCTAAAGATTATGAACCTGTTACAGGACAAGTAAAAGATTCCTACCTCAGGTATGTTGTCTATATTCCTTGGGCTACTGCTGAAAGTACAGGTTTGCCACTGAGACCTTCCGGTCCGGCTATGCCTTGGATCATGGATCCAGGAACCCATAGGGCACATATCATGATCAATCCACCAAGGGATAATTAGGGAGGGGGCTTTGTACCAAGTACGAAGTACTAAGAGTCATATGAATAGATGGGATTTTGGATTTCGGAAGGCTGATTTCGGAAAAAAATGTCACGTCCTGAAATCCGACTTCGAATTTCCGACTTACGTTTCACCTTATTTATTCCTATACTTTCCTTGCGTTTTAAGCTGGTTACGGTTCCTTTTGGCCTTGGAATTTTTATTGCCTCTTTTTTCCTTCTTTTGGTTGGTTGGCCTGTGTTTAACCTTCTTTTCATGGAAGGCACCTTTATAGTCCGGATTTTCTTTCTTCTTTTGATTGTCAATTTCCCTTTCATAACCCTGTTTTTCTTCAAAAGGAGTGGGGGCAATTTCAACAGTTGAAGGAATTTGTACCAGAGGAACTTCCATCCGGATGATATCCTGGATTTTTTCAAAGTGGTATTCTTCGGCTGGATTGACAAAGGTGATGGCAAAGCCTTCATTCTCCGCTCTTCCGGTCCGTCCAATTCTATGAACATAATCTTCATAGATCAAGGGTACATCAAAATTGATTACATGGCTGACCATGCTGATATCCAGCCCTCTTGCTGCCACGTCTGTAGCAACCAGGATTCGCACCTCTCCGGCCTTGAAGTCTTCCATGGAATTTATTCTGGTATTTTGGCCTTTGTTGGCGTGAATCACACGGATTTCTCCTATTTTTTTTCTCTCCAGATAACTATAAACAGACTCAGCGTTCTTTCTGGATTTGGTAAATATGATCACCCTGTTCAAGTCAGAATTCTCTAAGAGGTGGACCAATAAGTTTATTTTTGTTTTGATATTGGGAATTTCATATTTCACCTGTTGGATGGTTTCCGCTGTGGAGGCCTGTGGAGCCACTTCCACACGCTCGGGAAATTCCAGAAATTCATGAGAAAGTCTTTCTACTTTGGCACCAAAAGTTGCGGAAAACAACAGGTTTTGTCTTTTTACAGGGATGACCTCAAGGATAGCACGTATTTGGGGCATGAATCCCATGTCCAGCATTTTGTCAGCCTCATCCAGGATCATGGTTTTGATTTCTTTGGTATAGATTTCACCTTTTTTGTAAAGGTCCATAAATCTTCCCGGGGTGGATATAATGATGTCTACTCCCTGTTGGAGTTTTTCTATTTGGGTTTTTGGTCCGAGACCGCCATACAGGCACACATACCGGAGATCGGTGAATTTGCCAAAAGTTACCACTGCTTCTTCTATCTGCATGACCAATTCCCTTGTCGGAGCAAGTACCAATGCCCTAGGATGCTGACCTTGGGCAAATTTCACTTTCATCAGTAAAGGAAGCACATAAGCTGCAGTTTTGCCTGTGCCTGTCTGCGCGATACCCAATACGTCATGTCCTGCCAGGGCCAGAGGAATTGCTTTTTCCTGAATGGGAGTAGGTTTGGAAAAGCCGGCCTCATTTACTGCATCTAAAAGTTGTTTATTTATTTTGAAATTTTCGAAATTAGGCGTGCTATCAGACATGTTTTTGTATTTTTGGAACTGAAGTTCGATGGTTATCAAAGGAACACTTTTGAGTCCAGGCCTGTTGAATTTATCATGACATGTCTAAGCATGTCAAGTCCCAAACCAAACAAATTGTATCAAACTGAATAAACCGAATGAAAAGTATACTGATAACCGGTGCAAATATAGTAAATGAAGGGCAGATTACCCGTTCTGATATCTTGGTAAAGGATGGGTTTATCTATAATATAGGTTCTGACCTTTCTGCTTTTGAAGCTGATCTACAAATAGATGCTTCTGGAAAGTATATTTTCCCTGGGGTTATTGATGATCAGGTTCACTTTAGGGAGCCAGGTCTTACCCATAAGGCCGACATCTATACAGAAAGCAAGGCAGCTGTTGCAGGTGGCGTGACCTCCTATATGGAAATGCCCAATACAGTTCCTCAAAGTGTGACCATAGACCTGCTTGAAGAGAAATATAAAATTGCTTCAGAAAAATCCCTTGCCAACTATTCCTTCTTTTTTGGAGCAACCAATGATAATATTGAAGAAATCCTGAAAGTGGATCCTGAGCATGTCTGCGGTATAAAAGTGTTTCAGGGATCCTCTACCGGCAATATGCTAGTGGATAATCCGGCAAGTCTTGAAAGGATTTTTTCAGAATGCAAACTGTTAATTGCCACGCATAGCGAGAATGACAATATCATCAAGGCTAATCTTGAAAAATATAAAAAGGAATATGGGGAAAATATTCCTGTGAAATTTCATCCGATAATCCGTTCAGAGGAGGCCTGTTATGATGCTTCCAAGAAAGTGGTGGACCTGGCCAGAAAATATGGAACCAAACTGCATGTGTTGCATATCAGCACAGGTAAAGAGGTAGAGCTGTTTGACAATACGCTTCCACTTGCAGAAAAGCGGATCACAGCGGAGGCATGTATTCATCATCTGTGGTTTTCTGACGAAGATTATGAAGAAAAGGGAAATCTAATCAAATGGAATCCCGCGGTCAAAACCAAAGCAGACAGAGATAGGATACTTCAAGGAGTTTTGGAGGGGAATATTGATGTAATCGCTACTGATCACGCGCCTCATACTTTGGAGGAAAAGGCACAGCCATACACTTCTGCTCCATCCGGAGGCCCTTTGGTGCAGCACAGCTTGGTGGCCATGCTGGATCTTTACCATCAGGGTAAGATCCGACTGGATCAAATTGCTGAAAAAATGTGCCATAATGTTGCTGTCCTTTTTGAAATAGAGAAGAGAGGGTATATCAGACCTGGCTACTATGCCGATTTGGTGATTGTGGATTTGGAAAAGCCATGGAAGGTGGAAAAAGACAATATATTGGCAAAGTGTGGTTGGTCTCCTTTTGAAGGACATACTTTCCGCTCTCAAGTTACCCATACCATTGTTTCCGGACATTTAGTGTACGAAAACGGAGAGTTCCATGAGGAAAAGAAAGGGATGCGTCTAAAATTTTCAAGAAAAATTCAAGGCTGAGTATTGCTTGGAAAACAAGGAAGCGTTACCTTTGCAAACCATTCGGGAAATGTCCTGAATCCTAAGATAAATGGTGGTTGTAGCTCAGCTGGTTAGAGCGCTGGTTTGTGGCACCAGAGGTCGCCGGTTCGAACCCGGTCTCCCACCCAGAAGGCCCCTTTCAATAAGGGGCTTTTTTAGTTTTAAACAATAAAGTAACCCAAAGTGGCATAAATTTTGTTTAATTGGTTAAAAAAAGTTACAAAAGGCATGTTTACATTATTTAAAGCTTCGCCAAAATTCCCGAAAATTCAACCTGTTGATATAAAGGTGATCAAACTTTATATGTCGAAGTTTGAAGAATCTTTAAAAAACTTCGAGGAACTTCAAAAAGAAAGTATTTGCTCCTGATTTGGGAGAAACCAAAGTAAACAGCAATATCTCTCTGATTTAGTTTACTGCTATTCGATTATCAAATATTTTAGCTAAGGTTATGGCAACATAACCTTTATTTTTGTGCTAATTAGTTTTTCTTTATCGACCAAAAAGGTATTTTTATGGAAATCTCAAACTTTTAACGCATGAGTTATATCCATTTTGACAAAACCCAACTTATCAACCTAAATTATTCACTGGATAGGGAGATCATCCGAACAAACAGAGGAGGATGCTATACCAGTACGACCATTATCGGATGTAACACGAGGAAGTACCATGGCCTATTGGTGGTCCCTCAGCCCCAAATCAATGAACAGCTCCATGTGATGCTTTCTACAGTGCATGAGACCGTCATCCAAAGAGGAGCAAGCTTTAATTTGGGCATCAGCAAATTTCCGGGAAACTATTTTCCAAGGGGCCACAAGTACCTGGAGGATTTCAGTTCGGAACCTATTCCTAAGTTGACTTATAGGGTGGGAGGTGTGCTATTGCAAAAAGAATTGATATTGGACACCAACCGGGACCGGGTAATGATCAGGTATACCCTACTGGATGCCCATTCGCCTACCAAAATACAGATAAAACCTTTCTTGGCTTTTAGAGGCTATCATGACCTTTCCAAGGCAAATGACAGGATCAACAGGAATTTTGATAAAGTCCCCAATGGCGCGAGGTTTCAATTGTATCCAGAGTATAGCCCCTTATATCTTCAACTTTCCAAAAAGAACAAATTCCAATCAGAGCCGGACTGGTACTATAATTTCGAATATATCATGGAAAGGGAAAGGGGATATGAGTATCAGGAGGACCTTTTTTATCCGGGATCGTTTGAATTTGAAATTGAAAAAGGGGAATCAGTTATTTTTTCTGCAGGGCTTACTGAAGCTGATCCAAGTACCCGTCAGCGTGCTTTTGAAAAAGAACTGGCCCGTAGGGTGCCCAGAAATAACTTTGAAAACTGTCTGATCAATTCTGCCAGTCAGTTTATCCAAAAACGAGATGGCAAAACACATGTGGTGGCTGGATACCCTTGGTTTGGGTGGTGGGGCAGAGATACTTTTGTGGCATCGCCTGGCTTAATCTTAACACAAGGGGATAAAGAGACATTTCTTGAAATAATAGATACCATGGTTGCTGACCTGAATGGTCCACTTTTTCCTAATGTTGGAAGTGGAGTGATGCGGAACATGACTTCTATGGATGCGCCTTTGTGGTTTTTCTGGTCACTGCAGCAGTACATCATTTTCACGGGAGATAAAAAAACCATCAAAGAAAAATACCTGGGAAAGATGAAAGGTATCATTGATGGATATAGGGCAGGCACTGAGTTCAATATCCATATGTTGGACAATGGATTGATGTATGGTGGTGAGGAAGGAATTGCCCTGACATGGATGGATGCAGTTAATTCAGATGGTCCGGTTACCCCAAGGATCGGATGTCCAGTTGAAATCAATGCACTTTGGTACAACGCACTTTGCTTTTACCATGAGCTATCAGGTGATGATGAAGTAAATTCAATTGCTGACCTGGTGAAAAAGTCCTTTAATGAGGTCTATTGGGATGAAAAAAGAGGATACCTCGCCGATTATGTAGAAGGGAATTACAAGGATTGGTCAATCAGACCCAATATGATTTTTGCTACTTCTCTCCCTTATTCCCCATTGGAAGAAAGTCAGATGGATTCTATTCTGGAAATCGTCAAATCAAAACTGTTGACCAAAAGGGGGCTGCGGTCTTTGTCCCCTGAGGATCCAGGATATAAGGGGTATTATCATGGTAATCAATATACCAGGGATTTAGCCTATCACAATGGTACGGTCTGGGCATGGTTGCTTGGGCATTTTGTGGAGGGATACCTTAAGCTGCATGGTAAATCAGGCAAACATTTCGTGGAGAAGATCATCCAGGGATTTGATGAGGTCATGAGCCAGTATGGTATAGGTACTGTAGCAGAGATTTATGATGGTGATCCACCTCATAGACCAAAAGGTTCCATATCTCAGGCTTGGAGTATTGGTGAATTGTTAAGAATGATGTACTTGGTCAAAAAAATATAATTGTTTTGTTATGAAGGTTTTAATGTTTGGGTGGGAATTTCCGCCACACATATCAGGAGGTTTGGGAACAGCCTGTTATGGCTTGGTTAAGGGTCTTGTCCACCACAATCAGGATATCATTTTTGTGGTGCCTAAGCTTTGGGGGGATGAGGAACCCTTGGCAGACTTTGTCAATGCCAGCGATATAGAAATAGACTACCGAGAGAAAAAATTCATAGATACCTGGAAAAACCTGACCTATCTTGAAATCAATAGTTTCCTTGTGCCCTACCTTGGTCCACAGGAATTTGAGAAGTACACTGATTATACCCTTCACCACAGATCTGATGTGGATGAGACTGTATTTTCAAATAAATATGAATTTTCTGGGAAATACGGGAAAAACCTTATGGAGGAAGTTTCCAGATATGCGCTGGTAGCTACCCAGATTGCCAAAATGAAGGATCATGATATCATTCATGCCCATGATTGGCTGGCTTATCCTGCAGGAATTGCTGCTAAGCAGATCAGTGGCAAACCCCTGGTTGCACATATTCATGCCACACAATTTGACAGGGCTGGACAGGGAGGCGCCCAAGGCCCTGTTTTCGAAATGGAAAAGGCTGGACTTTTGGCAGCAGACCATGTTGTGGCAGTAAGTCATCTGACCAGAAATATAGTCATTGAAAAATACGGAGTGGATCCGGATAAAGTGAGTGTACTCCACAATGCTGTACTGGATGCCAGCATCATTCATTCCACCATCAGGAAAAATGTTCCTGAGAAAATAGTCACATTTCTTGGAAGAATAACTTTCCAAAAAGGCCCTGAATATTTTGTGGAAGCCGCCAAAAAAGTTATTGATAGGGATCCCAATGTCCGTTTTGTGATGGCGGGAAGCGGGGACTTGCTCAACCGCATGGTGGAAAGGGTAGCAGAACTGGGTATGGGTACCCGGTTTCATTTTACAGGGTTTTTGAAGGGGCAGGATGTAGATGATATGTATGCCATTTCCGATGTGTATGTCATGCCCTCTGTATCTGAGCCGTTTGGTATTGCCCCATTAGAGGCAGTAAGACATAATACCCCAGTCATCATTTCCAAGCAATCTGGTGTGGCAGAAGTACTGCGCAATGCGATAAAAATTGATTTCTGGGATGTGGATGCCATGGCTGATGCGATTTTTGGTCTGCTTCATTATGAAAGTATTGCCAGGATGTTCAAGGAATTGGGAAGTGAAGAACTGAAGAATTTGAAATGGGAGCATGTTGCTGCCAAACTTGTCACTGTTTACGAAAAACTACATAAACAACAACCATGAGAACTATTTGCTTTTATTTTCAGGTACACCAACCTTTCAGGATAAAGCCTTATCGTTTTTTTGATATAGGCGAAGACCATTACTATTGGGATGATTATAGCAACAAAAGTATCATCAGAAAGGTGGCCACTAAATGCTACCTGCCGATGAATGCCCTGCTGCTGGATCTGATCAAACGGTATAATGGAAAATTCAAAGTGACATTTTCCATTTCAGGGGTCTGCCTGGATCAATTTGAAGCCTATGCACCTGACGTTTTGGCAAGTTTTCAGGAGTTGGTTGCTACAGGTCATGTGGAATTATTGAGTGAAACAGATGCCCATGCCTTAGCCTCTTTGACAAGTGAAGAAGAGTTTGCCAGAAGTGTTGAAAGACATAAGGCAAAAATCAAGCGCTTATTCAATGGGTACGAACCCAAAGTCTTTAGGAATACGGAATTGATTTATTCTGATAAAATCGGTGCCATGGTTTCTAAATTGGGCTATCAAGGAATGCTGACAGAAGGAGCCAAGCATATCTTGGGATGGAAAAGCCCAAACTTTGTTTACCAAAACTCCATAGACCCTAACCTGAAAATCCTTTTGAAGAATTTTCAATTGAGTGATGATATTGCCTTTAGGTTCAGCAATAAAACATGGTCCGATTATCCATTGACCACAGAAAAATTTGTAAACTGGATCAATGCCATCCCTAAGGAGCAGGAAGTATTGAATTTATTCATGGATTATGAAACTTTCGGGGAACATCAATGGGCAGAAACAGGCATTTTTGAATTCATGAGGGTGCTTCCGGAAGCGGTCTTCAATTATACGGATTTCGATTTCAGTACCACTACTGAAGTAGCAAAAAACGCCAATCCCATTGCGAAAATCAACGTCCCCGTGCCCATTTCATGGGCAGATGAAGAAAGGGACTTGACAGCATGGTTGGGTAATGATCTCCAAAAAGAGGCATTTACGAAATTGTATGAGCTGGAAGCCCAGGTCAAAAAAATAGAGGATGCAGATATCCAAAGGGATTGGAATTACCTACAGACTTCCGATCATTTCTATTACATGTGTACCAAGTTTTTTTCTGATGGAGCGGTACATTCTTACTTTAGCCATTATGATACCCCTTATGATGCATTTATCAATTATATGAATGTATTGAGTGATTTTATTCTGAGAGTAAAAAATAAGGAAAAAGAGTTGGTTGGGGTACAATAAAAAGTAGTGGTTTGTGTAAATATCAGGCTATTATGCACTTATTTTAAATTTGAGAAAAATGAGAAAACTGATTTTACCTTTAATATTATTGCTGATAGGCTGTACAGCTGAAGTTGGAAATCAGCAATCTCCAGTCAGACCGACCGAGGAAGACTTTATTGTCAGATATGACAGGCCAGATGCAAGTATATTGAGAGGAGTTTATATTCCTGCAGGAAAGGAATATTTCTATACTTCGGGGCTTGTAGCCCCAGTCAAAGATCCTGATGCAGCTGCTGGGACTTATTTGCGTTATGGGGATACTTATGAGCAAAGTATAGGTACCCTTGAAAGGATTAAGGAAACCATTGGAGAAGCAGGCTTTTCCATGTCGGATGTAATTTTTTTAAGGGTTTATCTTGCCCCGGATAAAGAGGGTAAAATCGATTGGGATGCCTGGTTCAAAGCTTACGGGGAATATTTTAACTATGAGGGAAATCCCAATAAGGTGGCCCGGTCAACCTTGGCGGTCTATGCCTTGGCAAATCCTGACCTATTGATTGAGATTGAAGCAGTGGCAGCCAAATAGCTTGGGGTTTTCCTTGGGATTACATATGAAGAAGATACTTTTTCTTTTTTTGATGGGTTTATTTAGTTCCTGTGCCTGTGATGGGGAAAATTTGATGAAGGCCATGTTCTGGGGAATGAACAAACTCGCCGGCGATGGCTATTTTCCTTCAGCGGAAATATTGGCCTTGGGAGAATTTGAGCAGGTGGAAATCAACATGAGTAAAAGCCACCTAGATGGGCAGACTACTTCTCAGGTTGAACTCCGGCTCATCAATGGAAAAGGCCATTCTATGCATCAAAGTGAAGAAAATCTCGCCAGAAAATGTGCTGAGCTTTACGCTGAAGGTTACTCCAAAATCATGGAGTATGATGAAGTGAAGATTGTATTTATTCAGACAGATCCTTTCAATCCGAATAACATGGCCATGAGTGAATACATTTTTAGAGTGGAGGACCTGATTAATTCAGTAAATAATTATGATTATGGATTTCAATAACGAATTCAAACACCCTCCAGTCAATACTGGAGACTGGTTCCTTAGCATTTTCATTGCCAATATTCCCGTTTTGGGCTTGATTATGCTGGTGGTATGGGCCATTGACAAGACTGGCAATCCCAATAAGGCCAACTGGGCCAGGGCAAAACTGCTTTGGTATGCAGTTGCTATAGGGATAGGAATTGTTTTCGTAATTCTAATAGGAATAGGTGCGGTAACCGGGGTTTTTGACAATTGGGATTTTGCTGATTTATAAGAAAAATCAAAGCAATCCTTCTCCGCTCTCGGTTTCTTCTATAGCCCTTGCCAAAAAATCATGGAAGGGCTTCATTTTTTTGAAATGTTCGATGGCTTTTTGCCTGAATTTACCGGAATTGATTTCCTGGTCTGACAAAGGCGCAGAAACGATAAAGCTTTTGTGCCGCAATAGTTCTACATGGGGGTGATCAGCTTCATATCCCTTAGGCGTGGTTTTCAATTGTTCCCCTTTCAAGCCACCAAAAACCTTTTTGAAACCAGGTTCCTGAAGGATTGCTGATAGTTCATTTCCTGAATAATCAATCTCTTGGCGGATTTTCTTCAAGATATCTGCCGGTGGCATCCATATTCCTCCTGCAAGGAAGCTTTGTTCAGGCTGAATATGGAGGTAGTAGCCTGGTCCATTGGATTTTTTCCCACCAACTGCAAAGTAGGCGGCAAAATTGATCTTATAAGGTTCTTTGTTGGCAGAAAAGCGGATATCCCTATTTTGCCTGAAGACACAGTCCTTGGCTTTGAAATTGGACATTTCAGGTTCCCATTGGCTGATCTCTTTCAGCAAAAACTCCACATCCCCCAAAAACGCAGCCCTCACTTCCTGATACCAATCTCTGTTGGCGTCCATCCAGTCTTTGTGGTTATTTTGGGATAGCTCTGATAAGAAGCTGAGGTAGTTTTTGCTCATGACTGATTTCTTTTTTAGAAAACAAAAGGGAGAGGTTTTGGTTGGAATTTTCTTTAAAATTTTAATCCAGTTTTGTGGTGCAGTATTAAATGAAGTCCACCAATCCTTCCAGTTTCATTCCCCTACTTCCTTTGATCAATATCAAATGATCTTCCAGTTTGGAGTCCTGAAGCCAGTTGCGGAAAGAAAATGGATCGGGAAAATACAGGGCACGGATTGGTGCTTTTTCCAAAGCGGCCTGTATATGTTTACCAGTAAAGCAGATTTTGTCGAAGTTGTATCGGCCCACCAATTCCCCTAATTTTCTATGTTCTTCTTCCGTGCTGTCCCCCAATTCATACATGTCCCCCAAAATGACCATTTTGTACTTTTTACCGTTCATTTGACCAAATGTCTGTATAGCCACTTCCATGCTGGAAGGGTTGGCATTGTAGGCATCCAGGATGATCAGGTTTGACCTCTTTTCCAGCAATTGCGAACGCATGTTGGAAGGTTTGTAGTTGACCACAGCTTCTACAGCTTGCTCCACAGGGACTCCAAAAAACTTGCCCACGGTCAGTGCCGTGGCTATGTTCCCAAAATTGTAAGCACCTATAAGTGAACTCAGGTGAACTGTATCATCCCCTTCCACTTTGAACTTTACAAAAGGATCTGCTCCTTCAAATTTGACCTCACAAAAATCTCCCTTGGCGGGATAAAGGATAGGATTCTCAAAGCGCTTGGCCATATTGGAAAGGATGGGATCCTGGGAATTGATAAAGACGGTTCCCTTGTTGGCCCTAAGGTGCTGAAATAGCTCAGTTTTGGTTTTTAACACACCTTCTGGTCCGCCCATGCCTTCAAGATGTGCTTTACCTATATTGGTAATGAAGCCATGGGTAGGCTCGGCGATTTCACAGAGTTCCTGTATATCCCCTTGTTTATTGGCTCCCATCTCCACAATGGCAATTTCTGTATCCTTTGGTATGGACAATAAAGTCAATGGTACACCGATATGGTTATTCAAGTTGCCAACGGTTGCTGAAGTTTTGAATTTTTTCTTTAATACAGCATGGAGCAATTCCTTAGAAGTGGTTTTGCCATTACTTCCCGTCAGACCTATTATTGGGATTGTCAATTGCCTTCTGTGGTGGTTGGCCAATTTTTGGAGTGCCAGAAGCACGTCATCTACCAGGAAATACCTTGAATCACCTGAGGGTATTACCCGATCCTCATCCACCACCACCAGAGAGGCCCCAGTTTCCAAAGCCTGTGCAGCAAAATCATTGGCATTGAAGTTTGGGCCCTTGAGCGCAAAGAAAATGTTTCCTTTTTCTATTTTTCTGGTGTCTGTACTGACTCCTGTGGATTGGAGGTATTGCTTGTAGAGTGCTTCAGTTTTCATTATGTCCTAATTGGAAGCCTAAAATTAAGTCTTTGCAAAAATCTTTAATCAAATTCTTTCGTTTAATTTTAGGGATTCAAATTCCCCTCCGGATGAAGTACGCTTTCTTCTTTTTTTTCTTTCTATCCAGTTTGTTTTTAACTGCCCAACAGACTTTTACTTTTGATCAAAGCCTGAAAATCAAAATCGATGGGCAAAATATACCCCTGCCGTTTGCTGTGGGTATCAATGCGGCCCAGATTCAGGAAATGGACACCAATGGAGACGGAAGTGAAGAAATGGTCATCTGGGATATCAATTCAAGAAGGATTTTGGTGTTCGAAAATAAAGATGATGGGTTCCGCTACTTACCAGAGATGGCCTATTACTTTCCAAATGATGTCAATGGCTTTTTGGTCTTGGCGGATTTTGACGGGGACGGCAAAAAAGATCTTTTTACCAGCAGCCCTTTTGGAATCAAAGCGTACCGAAATGTCACAGCTGCAGGAGGCACTGTCCCGAGATGGGAGCTTGCACAAAATTTCCTGCGATTGGATAATGGCTCCAATGTACAGGCCAACCTGCTGGATATTCCTGTGATCAAGGATATTGATGGAGACGGGGACCTGGATATTGTGACTTTCAATTTTGTCTTGGGAGATTATCTGGAATTGTACAGGAACACATCTGTGGAGCGGAAAGGGGTTCCTGACATAGATGGATTTGCTTTTCCCCTTGCAAGATGGGGCGGTTTTGAATTCTGTGCCTGCGGGCAGTTCAGTTTTGGGATTACTTGTGGTGGCATTCCTATCAATGAAGCTCCGGCCAATGAGCTTTCAGGGGCAAGGATACAGCATGCCGGCGGGCACTCTTTGTTGTATGCAGATTTTAATGGGGATGGTATTTTTGATTTGCTCATGGGGCAGGATGAATGTGATGTGCTTTACTTCATGCCCAATGAAGGGACGAATATTAACCCCATATTCCGTGAGTTTTCCAATACACTACCAGGATATGGTCCACTTCCCCAATTCCCGATTTTCCATGCCTCCTATTTGAAAAATGAACATCTTTTGATCAGCAGTAATTCTTCTGATGCTGCAGGGGTATTTAATGCTGATTTTTCCAGAAATATCTTTGCATTGACAAAAGAGCAATCTGAAATCAAACCTTTTCTTCAGACAGATATCCTGGATTTGGGAGAAAACTCCCGTCCATTCTTTAAAGGTTTCAGAAATTCAGGTGAGTTGGTCCTAACTGCCAATGTACATTCACAAGGGAGGACCATTGGCAAAGCTTTCAGATTCCTAATGGATGAAGAAGGGTTTGAATTGATCGATGAGGATTTTTTAAATCTTTCTCAGTTCAATCTTTCCGACATTCAGTATTCCGAATTTAGGACAGTATCGGGTAGGAATACCTACTGGTTCTCAGGGGTGGATACCCTTAATTTTCTACCAAGGAGAAAGCTATTCTTTGGTTTTTCATCCGATTTGGGAGATAAGAAGGAAATAATTGTTCCTAATACAGGATTACGTGCCCAAGATCATTTCACATTGTTTTCCCATGAAAACAAGGACTACCTTCTCTTGGCCCGTCAAACCGGGGAACTGGTCTTATTTTCATTGGATATTAATGCGTTGAATCCGCTGACATTGGTCAGTAGGGATTTTCTCGGTTTTTCAGACAATCCTGCAAACAGGAATCTAAATGTACATGTGCTTGAAGGAAATAAACCAGCTCTTTATGCTATCGACCAAAGGGGGATTTTGGTCTTTATCGAAGACTTTATGAATCAAAACCAAAGGCAAACTGTAGCGATTAGCTTTAAAAACAACGAGACGGGACCTACAAGAATGGGAAGGAATACCTGGATTACTTCTATCCCTCAAGCATTTTCTCAGGAAAGGGATTTGATTCTGGGAAGTAGGGCCGGTGGATTGGAGTTTTTGAGATTTAGGTCGGGGTCATTACCCTCTGGAGAGGAAGGCTTTCAAGTCAAAGTATTTCCAAATCCTTCTATTGGCCCGGCAAAAGTATTGGTTTCGCAAAATGCATTACTCAGAATTGTCAATATGATGGGACAGGTAATTTTAGAAGAAGCGACATTACAGGCTAATAGAGAAATTGATTTGGGACAGTTAAATTTAGCCCCTGGCGTTTACGTGCTGCAGTTTATTTCTACTGAAAATAAAAAGCAGTTAAGTAAAAAACTGATCATCCAATAAGGATGAATCAGTAACTTTCGCTGTCTTTGGGGAAATCTTTGGCCTTGACATCATCAATATAATCTTGAACGGCTTTGGTCATGATGCTCCTTAAATCCGCATACTGTCGGAGAAACCTTGGCTTGAATTCCTGGGTGATTCCTAACATGTCATGTACCACGAGTACTTGTCCGTCTACATCAGGGCCGGCGCCAATTCCGATTACCGGAATCTGGACACTTTCAGCGACGAGTTTGGCCAATGAGGCAGGAATCTTTTCCAATACTATAGCGAAGCATCCGCATTCTTCCAATAATTTGGCGTCTTCAAGGAGTTTTTTGGCTTCAGCCTCTTCTCTTGCCCTTACGGTATAAGTGCCAAATTTATAGATGGACTGGGGAGTTAGCCCCAAGTGACCCATCACCGGTACTCCGGCACTGAGTATCCGGGTTACGGATTCTTTGATTTCAGCGCCACCTTCCACTTTAATGGCATGGGCTCCTGATTCTTTCATAATTCTAATTGCCGATCTTAAGGCTTCTGAGCTATTTCCCTGATATGAGCCGAATGGTATATCAACCACTACAAATGCCCTTTTTACAGCACGTACTACAGAGGTGGCGTGATAGATCATTTGGTCCAAAGTGATGGGAAGTGTGGTTTCATAACCAGCCATTACATTGGATGCGGAATCACCCACTAAAATGATATCTATTCCTGCCGCATCAATAATTCCAGCCATGGAAAAGTCATAAGCGGTAAGCATGGAAATTTTTTCCCCACGCAACTTCATTTCTTGGAGAATGTGGGTTGTAATTCTCTTTAT
Organism: Cecembia rubra; assembly: GCF_003014575.1. Taxonomy (GTDB): domain Bacteria; phylum Bacteroidota; class Bacteroidia; order Cytophagales; family Cyclobacteriaceae; genus Cecembia_A; species Cecembia_A rubra. The sequence goes on along the minus strand of NZ_PYGF01000003.1, from coordinate 356,190 downwards.
GTTGGAGGATTGGTGTACAGACATTTTTTTTTAGTGAAGGTGTACAGATTGGTTTTCCTTGGAGAGATCCACAGTAATGTGTTCGCTTAGGGTGGTCGCCAGTTCCAGTCCCGTATAATCCGGAGTTACTGGAAATAATTTATGACTCCTGTTAACTAGGACAGCTACCTCCATCTTTTTGATAGGGGCGTCTAAAAATGGCTTAATGGCATACATCAAAGTTTTCCCTGTATTCAGCACGTCATCTACAATTACGACACAGCTATTATTGAGATCTAAATCTTCTGAAAGTTTGACTTCACCACGGTTGACATCTTGTTTGTCCAGTAAGATTTCAATGACCTGGGCTTTCAATGGTGAAATTTCTTCAAGGGTTTTTGCCAAAGAAGCTGCAAGGAGACTTCCCATTCCGCTGATACCTGCAAATAGGAGCTTGTTTTCAGAGGCATTGCGCTCGTAGATTTCATAAGCCATCCTGATGATCTTTTGTTGGATCTGCTTTTGGTTCAATACCAGGGTCAGGTTTTCACTCATGCCGGTTATTTTTTGATTTTAAAAAGGAAAATTAAGTCAATTGGCTTTGGATTCAAAGTGTTTTTATTGCCAACTCATTATTTGAGCTTTATCCCATGGTTTTTTCTGTTTTGGTATAGGTCATTCATAGAATCAATTGGTATTTTCTAACCAAAGACAGTACTTTTGGTTTTCTATTGGAGAATTCAAAGAATCAATTCAATGATAAGTAAAAATAAAGCGAAGACCGGGGTCCTATTGGTCAATTTGGGAACTCCTGACAGTACCCAAACAGGTGATGTAAGAAAATATCTCAGGGAATTCCTAATGGATGGCCGGGTAATAGATTTTCCCTTCATTCCGAGGTGGATGTTGGTAAATCTGATCATTGCTCCTTTCAGGGCTCCCAAATCAGCCAAAGAGTATAGGAAACTATGGACGGATAGAGGTTCTCCTTTGCTATTTCATACTGAGGATCTTCGTGAAAAACTGATCCAGAAACTGGATGCAGAGAAATATCAGGTAGAAATCGCCATGCGGTACCAGTCACCCAGCATTGAGGAGGGGTTGAAAAAGCTAAATAAGTCTAATGTCAAAAAGATCATAGTTATCCCTTTGTTCCCCCAATACGCTTCTGCGACCAATGGCTCTGTGGTAGATAAGGTAATGGAGATAGCCAAAGAGTGGCAGATAATCCCAAATATTACTTTTATCAGCAATTTTGTGGATCATCCGCTTTTTCTGGAAGCATGGGCTGAGTTGGGAAGGGAAATGATGGAAAAAGAGGAGTATGACATGTACCTTTTTTCATATCATGGACTACCCGAAAGGCAGATCAGAAAAGGTTCTGTAGACGGATATTGCCAATTGAGCGATAAGTGCTGTGGGAATTACACCAAGAAAAACCAGTTTTGCTATAGGGGGCAATGTTTCCATACTACCAGATTGATTGCCTCCAAATTAGGTTTGCCCGATGATAAGGTTGTGACCTGCTTCCAGTCGAGATTAGGTAAAGATCCCTGGATTAAACCTTATACCGAGGATGTCATCGAGGAACTAGCAACCAAAGGGGTGAAAAAAGTTCTTGCATTTTCTCCAGCATTCGTTGCAGATTGTTTGGAAACCACCATTGAAGTAGGACAGGAGTACAAGGAGGAATTTCAAGACCTAGGGGGGGAGAAATGGGACCTGGTGCCAAGCCTAAATTCCAGGGACATGTGGGTGGAATGTGTAAAGGATCTTGTAGAACAGAATACCTGAGCGGATTCATTATAGGAAATAATTGATTGTATGAGCTCAGAAAAACAGTTTTATCAACAGCCCTGGTTGTTGTTTACAGGCATTCTTTTGGTTTCTTTTAACCTCAGGCCTTCCATTACTGCAATCGGTCCCCTTATTCCCATGATTAGGGAAGATCTGGGCTTGTCCAATGGTTGGGTGGGTTTTCTGACCACTCTGCCTTTATTAACCTTTGCTACATTTTCCTTATTTGCTGCATCCATTGGTAAATATTTTGGCAATGCGAAGGCAATTTTATATGCCCTCTTATTGCTTTTGATAGGTTCGGTTGTTCGAGTTCTGGGTGGTTCGGATTTACTTTTCATTGGTACTGGATTGACAGGAATAGGAATAGTGATCTGTAATGTGCTTTTGATCCCCTTGATTAAAAATAGGATGCCGGGGAAAATAGGATGGGTAACTGCTTCTTTTACCACAGGCATGACACTTTTTGCTGCTATTGCCTCTGGAATATCTGCACCAATGGCCATCGATTTGGACTTAGGGTGGAGAGGTTCCCTTCTGGCCTGGGTAGGTCTTTTGCTCATTGGAATTTTGATCTGGATGCCGCAGTTGAAGTGGAAAGGTGAAAACCAAAGCAGAGATATGGAATCGCCCAAAGTGAATGTTTGGAAATCCAGGTTGGCTTGGGATGTCAGTATGTTTATGGGGGTTCAGTCCCTGCTGTTCTTCACGATTGTGGCATGGTTGCCAGATATGATGATGGACAGGGGCTTGTCGGCTGTAGAGGCAGGTATTCTGCTTTCCCTAATGCAGATAGTTGGCTTGAGTGGTTCTTTCTTAGCTCCTATTATTGCTACCCGGTTTAAAGATCAAGTAGGAGTGGTTATTGTTTTGGGTATGATGTACCTACTAGGTTTTAGTTTGCTCTTTATCCAAAAGCTTTGGATTAATTATATTGGGCTTACCTTGGTGGGGATTGGCTTAGGATCCAGTATTTCTTTGGCTTATACCCTGATTGGTCTACGTACTGGTCATGAGAAGACTACTGCTACTTTATCCGGAATGGCCCAATCCACCGGGTATTATTTGGCAGCTTTAGGTCCTTTGTTGTTTGGGGTTACTTTTGATCTATTTGCAGAATGGAATGTGTTTATAGTGTTGATGCTGATCTGCTCCGTGTTGTTTATTTATTTTGGGATGAGATCAGGGAAGTCCCGGCAGATTTAAAAATAAAAAACCCCGTCTTTAGACGGGGTTTTGATTTATTGGTTGGCAACAGCTGCTTTTTCTTTAAATTTTTTGATCTGTCTTCTTAGAGCTTCCACTGCCTCATCTGCAGCTGCCTCGAATGAATCACTTTGGTGTTTGGCAAAAAGGGTTTTTCCCGGCACATTCATTTTTATTTCAACAATTTTATTTTCATTCTTTTCATTTTTGTCTAATCTCAAAAAAACTTCACCGTCGACAATACGATCATAGAAAGTATCCAGTTTATCTGCCTTCTTTTGAATGAAGTCGATTAGCTTTCGATCGGCATCGAAATGGATGGAATGCATTTGAAGTTTCATAACTGTAAAGATTTAAAGTTAAACGTTTATTAAGCTTTAGGGTGTGCCTGTTCAAACACAGCCTTAAGTTTTTCCATAGAATTGTGCGTGTACACTTGCGTAGCAGCAAGATTGGCATGGCCCAACAAATCTTTTACTGCATTGAGATCAGCCCCTTTGTTGAGCAGATGGGTGGCAAAGGTATGCCTCAGCAAATGAGGGCTGCGTTTGGTTGTCTGAGCAAAAAGGTCCAAATAATGTCTCACAATGCGGTAAATCTTCATAGGATAGGCCTGCTCTTTGTTTTTATTTACGATAAAATAATCACTCTCGTTTAAATTTGGAAATGTTTCTCCAAATACTTTTTTGTACGAAAGAATATTTTCTTTTAGTGTCTTCGTGATCGGTATTATTCGCTCTTTCTTCCTTTTTCCTAATACTTTGACAATGTCAGTATGTAGATTGATATCCTTCCATTTCAGTTCCAATAATTCCGACAAACGTACCCCGGTGAGGTAAAGGAATTCCATCACCATCCGGTCTCTTTGTCCATCAAATGTTGGTTCATATACCAATTCATCAAGGATTTTTTCAATTGTCTCTTCCTGTACAAATTCAGGAAGCCGCTTAGGGGTTTTTAGGGCTTTGATTTTGTAGGTTGGGTCTTTGCTTATTTCCCCTGAGCGTAAAAGAAACTTATAGAATGATCTGAGAGTAGCAATTTTGCGGTTTACTGAGGTAGCGCTGAGCTGCTGCTCGACAAGGTCAATTATCCATGCCCGGATTTCGGTATGTTCGGCCTTGCTGATATCTCCTTTTTCAAATGCAGTTTGACAGAAATCAGAAAACTGTTCCAGATCCTTCCTGTAGGCCAGGACGGTATGGGCACTTGCTCTTTTTTCAAATTCCAGATAGTTGATAAAGGAGTCTAACATGCTTTGAATTTTGGTAATTAAAAAAGGGGTATTGACTTGGGGCTAGATGTATTGAATGGATTATTGGCCTTGCTTTTCATTTTTTGGTAATGGTTCCATGGGGTCATAGAATGCTTGCAAAGATGCTGCATAGTCTTCCACTGAATCTGGAAAACCTGCTTTGATTCTTCTTTCGTTAACGGATTCAGGATTTTCAATCGGCCATATCACAAATGAGCCATCCGCCCGGAGAAGTCCGCTGGCTTGGGTACCGTAAACCTGTTTTTTGCCTTGATACATCAACATCCTGTCCAGCATCATAGCTGCATGTGCAGGATGAGCCTCACCATTGTCAGCAAGTTGTTGTAATTGGGGATAGTAAGTTTCAATATCATTAAACTCTGCATGTTGGATTACAAGAAATAAGGCCAAAGCAGCATTTTCGCCAATTTGACTTTTTCCTGGCCAACCGTATTCTTCCAGCCTAGATTTAACCCAGGCCTGATTGGAAGCATCAATGATGTCCATCTTTTCGAACAGACTATCCGGAACTTCATTGCCGGATTGCCTTGCCTCGCTTAATAGGATCCTGATTCCTTGGTCAACTTCCATAATGGAGTCCAAAGCATTTGCGAAAGCGGCATAATCTAAATTACTGTTTTCTTTATCTTGCCGACTACCGCATGACATAAGCAACAAAGCCAAAAGGAAAAAAACAGAATGTTTCATTTGAGCTACTTTGGAATATTCTAAACTACAGCTTATTATTTTAAAAAACGTTTCCCCTGACTTAATAATTGTTAAGAGTAAAAAAAAAAGCGCATCAACTTTCGGTAGATGCGCTATCTGTATGATATCGAAAAGATAACAAACAATTACTTCATTGCTTCTGTCTGTAATCTTTGTCTATAAGCAGCTCTGATTACTTCGTCTCTTTTCCTAACAGAAGGCTTCACAAAGTGCTGTCTTGCTCTTAGTTCCCTAACAGCTCCAGTCTTATCAAACTTCTTTTTGAAACGCTTAAGCGCTTTTTCGATAGATTCGTTTTCTTTTACGTTGACTATTATCATTTGTATACACCTCCTTTCAGGCTGGCAAAGGTACTAATTATTAAACCAATTGCAAAATTAGATCCTGAAATAAATACTATTAAGGTATTTGAATAGTCAGAAGTGATCTACTAAGTCTTTGGCTGTAAGCTTGAAGGGCCAAAAAAAAGCCCGATCGTTGAAAGGGCTTTTCTGTAGTATTGATTAATCCTTAACCGATTACTTTTTCGGCCAAAAGGACGATTTTGTTATCATTTACTTCCACTACTCCTCCTTCGATCACATGACTTTGTTTTCCTTCTTTGGTGGTGTAGGAAACATTTCCTTTTGCCAAAGCAGAAACAATAGCCGCGTGGTTCTTCAAAACTTGGAAGGAACCGCTGGCACCGGGGAAAGTAGCCTCTGTTACTTCTCCCTCAAATACTTTTTGGTCAGGAGTGATAATGGTCAACTGCATCATAAATTTAATTTTTTATTCAGGAGATCCTAAATATTATTGATTGACTTCAGCCAACATCTTTTCACCTTTGGCAATGGCATCCTCGATAGTACCTACCAAGTTGAATGCAGCCTCAGGCAGGTGATCCAATTCACCGTCCATGATCATGTTGAAGCCTTTGATGGTATCTTTGATGTCTACCAACACACCTTTCAAACCTGTAAACTGCTCAGCTACGTGGAAAGGCTGTGAAAGGAAACGCTGTACCCTTCTGGCTCTGTGTACCACCATTTTATCTTCTTCGGACAATTCTTCCATACCCAAGATGGCAATGATGTCCTGAAGTTCTTTGTATCGCTGAAGGATCTCTTTTACCCTTTGTGCACAATTGTAATGCTCTGCACCAAGGATATCCGGAGTCAAGATTCTTGAAGTTGAATCCAAAGGATCCACAGCAGGATATATACCCAATTCAGCAATTTTTCTGGAAAGTACGGTAGTAGCATCCAAGTGTGCGAAAGTTGTCGCAGGAGCAGGGTCAGTCAAGTCATCCGCAGGTACGTAAACCGCTTGCACGGAAGTAATTGAACCGTTTTTGGTAGAAGTAATTCTTTCCTGCATAGAACCCATCTCTGTAGCTAGGGTAGGCTGGTAACCTACTGCAGATGGCATCCTTCCCAAAAGTGCAGATACTTCAGAACCTGCTTGGGTGAAACGGAAGATGTTGTCAATGAAGAACAGAATGTCTTTGCCTGCACCTTCACCTTCTCCGTCCCTGTAATATTCTGCCAAAGTCAAACCTGTCAAAGCAACCCTAGCACGGGCACCAGGAGGTTCGTTCATCTGACCGAACACAAAGGTAGCTTTGGATTCTTCCAATTTTTTCAAATCTACTTTGGAAAGGTCCCAACCGCCTTCAGTTTCCAAGGTATGAAGGAATTCTTCACCGTAAGTAACGATACCTGATTCGATCATTTCCCTCAAAAGGTCATTCCCTTCACGGGTTCTTTCACCTACACCGGCAAATACGGATAGACCTGAATAAGCTTTTGCAATATTGTTGATCAATTCCTGGATCAATACGGTTTTACCTACACCTGCACCACCGAAAAGACCGATTTTACCACCTTTTGCATAAGGCTCGATCAAGTCGATTACTTTGATACCGGTAAATAACACCTCTGTGGAGGTAGAAAGATCTTCGAATTTTGGAGCTGATCTGTGAATAGGCAATCTTTTGGCTGATTCTACCTCAGGCAAACCGTCAATAGCTTGACCGACCACGTTGAATAGTCTTCCTTTGATGCTCTCTCCCGTAGGGACAGAGATTGGTGCACCATTGTCCACAGCTTCCTGACCTCTTACCATACCTTCAGTAGCATCCATAGCGATGGTTCTTACCCTATCTTCGCCAAGGTGCTGCTGTACTTCTAGGACTACTTTCTGACCGTCCTCTTTGGTGACAGTCAATGCATCCAAAATATTAGGCAATTTTCCTCCTTCAAAGGAGACGTCCACTACCGGACCAATTACCTGGGTTATCTTACCAATATTTGCCATTTGTATTAAGTAATGTAAAAAGGATGAACACTTTTTAGATATCGGTCGCAAAATTAATTATTAATAATGAATACCAAAGGATGTTTGGAAATTTAATCCTTTGTTTTTCATTTTTTTGAAATCATTTCTCCAATGCTTACCTGTTACAATAGAAGTTTTGTGGCTGATACAATAACAGCCATGTTCTCAGACTAAAAAACCCTTCTTCCATGTAAAAATGCTTTGTTCCAATAGGCACTTGACAAATTGTCTTCTGTCACGCCAAGACTGGTAGAGGAGTGGATGAAAATTATTCCTCTTCCAGAAACCTCGGTCACAATTCCGGAATGTGTAACTTTTCTTTTATTTCTCCCTGTAGCAAAGAAAACCAGATCACCCTTTTGGAGATTTCTACCGGGAACACTTTTACCTACCTTGCTCTGGGATTCAGAAGTCCTCGGCATCTGTATACCTACACTGGCAAAGGAATGGTAGATAAGCGCCGAACAGTCCATTCCTGATCTCGTAGTGCCCCCATACCTGTAGGGGGTCCCCCTATAAGACCTGGCTGTAGCTATGACTTTTTCTACATCTTTGTTCCTGGCTTTTTTGCTGGAAGAGCAGGAATTTAAGAATATTCCCAAAGAAAACATCAAAAACAAGAAAAATAGGGCAGTTCTGTAATTTTCCCGGGTACGCTTATTCATAAATGCATAAAATATATTTAACTTCAATAATAGCTTGCAAAAGCAAAGTATCCAACAATTCCAACGACTTAATGCCTTCATTTATGAGATTGATCTATGTTTTTTTCTTGATTCTAATAGTTTTTTCCCCAGGATGTGATACACCTACTTCAAAAATAGTCGGTAATAAAAATGGGTTTATTTTGGAACCTACCGGTGTATTTCAGGGAGTTGGCCTCTTGGGAGACACTTTGGTAACAGAAGTGGACTCCATAGCCCAAAATGACCAGATTTTGAAATTGAAGGAGGCAGAGGAAAAGTATGCCGATGATCCTTCTTTGGATAACCTGATCTGGATTGGACGGAGAGAAGCATATCTGGGAAGATATGATCTGGCCATAAGGACATTTTCAAAAGCAATTAAAGAATTCCCTTCAGCCTTTGAACCCTTAAGACATAGGGGGCACCGTTTTATCAGTATCAGGAAGTTGGATTCTGCCATTGCAGATTTGGAGAAAGCTGCCGAACTTATGGAGGGTCAGCCTATTCAAATCGAACAGGATGGTATGCCCAACAAATTGAACATCCCCCTTTCCACAGTTCAGTTTAATGTTTGGTACCATTTGGGACTGGCACATTACCTCAAGGGAGAATGGAATGATGCCATCAAAGCATATAAAAAATGCCTGGATGTCTCTGAAAACGATGATTCAATAGTTGCCACTTTGGATTGGTATTATATGGCGCTGGTGAAGTTAGGGAGGCATGACGAGGCAAAAAACCTGATCCGAAATGTAAAGCGCTCCATGAATATCATTGAAAATGATGCATACCATAAAAGGATCCTGATGTACAAAGGGGAACTTAATCCTGAAACATTACTTTCTATAGATTCCAATGCCGATGACCAAAAATTGCAATATGTGACACAGGGATATGGTTTGGGCAACTTTTATCTTTCCCAAGGTGATACCGTCCGGGCAAAAACTATATTCGAAAATGTTTTGTCCACTGGATATTGGTCGGCGTTTGGTTATATTGCTTCTGAAATGGAACTGGCAAATCTGAAAGATGAGTAGGGAAGACTTTAGAAATTTACCTTTACACAAAAAAATTAATTTGCTTTATACTGAAGGCACCTTTATTGTGGGTATCCGCTACTATACCCATAAGGTAAACCTTTTTTTATTGGGGCAGGAATACATAGAGGTTTTTTACAATCACAAACTGGATAAGATAGATAACATCGATTTTTTGAACACAGGACATTCCAGGATGAAATTCTATCTGGATCAGATCCAATTGCCACTTTAATTTTTGGCCAATTGGAGCAATTCTTGGTGGATAGCCAATACCTGAGGAATGAGCAATTTATTGTCAGAATTTTTGATCACATAATCAGCCTTGCTGTTTTTTTCTTCATCGGGCAACTGCTTATTAATGATGTCATTGACCTGCTTTTCATCTCTTTGGGGATCTCTCAGCATGATTCTGTTTATCCTGATTTTTAGAGGAGAACTGACATTGATGACTTTATCCAAATCTGTGTAAGAACCAGTCTCAAAAAGTAAAGCGGCCTCTTTTAGCACATAGGGACTATTTTGGGCAGCTGCCCAGAACTCAAAATCATTTTTAACCGCTGGATGGACCAAACCATTGATGATTTTCACCTTTTCTTCATCGGCAAAAACATGGGCAGCCAAATAACTGCGGTTGAGCTCTCCTGATGAGGAGTAGCTTTCTGCTCCAAAGTTTTCTTCAATTGCCTTTTTCAATTCAGGATTATGGGACATAAGCCATTTTGCTCTATCGTCTGCAAAATAGACAGGAATGCCCAAAATGGAGAATATTTTAGCAACTGTACTTTTGCCAGAACCAATTCCACCTGTAATTCCTACCAGATAAGGTCTTTGCTTACTCATATTTGAGTTTTAAAATTTCTGGCTCAAATTTGATTTTTTCCAAAAATGGAGGTTTGGGAGATACCTGTACTGCAATGGTACTATCTTCTCTGTTTCTATTGTTGTAATTCAAAATGGCCTCAAATTCGTAATTGCCCAATTCATTGACCTGTCTTTCGTCTATGAGGTAAGACATCATGACAGTGGTCATATCTTCATTGATGCTCACATTTTTAGGGAAATTTACTGTTTTAATTTTCAGACGCTTGTTGCCTTCCAGCATTTGGGTGACTGTGAAATGGATATGTACACTCTCCTCTTCCAGTGTGAGGTATTCTTTGAAGGCGTTTGGTGCTTCAAGAGGGAGAATTTTGTTAAAATTCTTATTTATTTTTTCCTCACCCAATGGGATTTTTAAAGATCCATCCAACTGTTGAAGGACTGAGACAGGGCCTTTTATATTTACTGTTTCCGGATCCAGTTCCATATTTCCTACCAAGCGGTGGTTTTTGGCGAATGTATTGGCAGTGGTATCGGGAAGGATTTTAATCTTTCTTGTGACAATTTTATCAACCTGAAATTTTATGGTGTCCGAAACCATTGATACCAAACCTGTAGGTGATATTGATTCTGCCAAACTTCTCCTTATTTCTGAAGTCAGGATATAGTTTTTGGTAGAAGGATTGCTAATTTCAATCAAAAAAGGGGTTTCATTGAATTTGAAGTATTTTCTCAACAAATCCCATCCATTGCCATTGATCTCAATTTTGATCCTGCTAGGCAATTTTTCTACAGCCATATACTCTTCCCTGTCGAAAATTATTTCGATCGGATAATCCACTACTGTAGTGTAATTGTCCTTATTGAGGGCATTTAAAACCCAAAAAGTGGCGGCTGCCAAAAAGCACAGTGCCGCCACTTTCAGGTTTGCCATCTTTTGAGGATTCAGATTGGCAAATGTTTTTTTTATCGTAGACAAGGTTTAATTATTTCGATCCAGTGGCTTTTTTGGTATAATCAGCAGAAATCGCTGATTTTTCCACTGTGATTTTAAGTCCTCTATCAATTTCCAAAATGACCGTATCACCTTCAACGGAACTGACTTTCCCATGGATGCCGCCTATGGTCACTACAGTATCACCTTTTTTAATTGCCTCAATGAAGAGCTTAGTTTCTTTCTGCTTCTTTTGTTGAGGTCTGATCATGAAGAAGTACATGATCAATATAATAGAACCAAACAAGAACACTTGTCCCATAATGCCGGCTCCACCGTCAGCTTGTAATAATATCCAATTGTTCATAGATTATCTCTTAACGGGACCCAATTGGCTTGTAGCTTCAGCTCCTCTTGGGGTAACATTTCCTTTCATTCTCAAACGTGTTACATTCGGGTTTGTGTTGGCCTGAATGGTCACCGTAGGAGCCTGAGTACCAGGCTTAGCAGTGGAATTGAATACCACTTTCACAAAACCTTCTTCACCAGGTTTTACTGGAGTTTTGGTCCAGTCTGGACTTGTACAGCCACAGGATGCAGTGATGTTGGAAATTACCAAAGGAGCTTCTCCTTCATTGGTGAATTTGAAAATATGCTCAATCACTTTTCCTTCATCAATGGTTCCGAAATCATATTCCATTTCCTGGAAACTGAATCTGCCTAAAGAGGAAGGGTCTGCAGGAGTCACAGATGTTACATTGGCGGGAACCGCTGTCTGGCTGGCTTCCAATCTTGCCAATTTCTGTTCAAGTTCTGCAATTTTGTCAGACTGATCGTCCTTTTTCGAATCACAGCTGGCTGCCATCAACGCAACACCTAGCGCCAAGGCTGTTAATCTGAAGTATTTCATATAAATTTATTGGGTTAGTTAGCTTCTCTATTGATTTGGTCAATTAATTTATTGACATCACTTAAAAGGTTTTCTGCTTTGTTTTTGGCATCAGAGATAACCTTATTCCCTTCTGATTTGGCCTCATTGATGGGCATGTTTTTTCCCTCGATCAGGTCATTGATCAACTTTTCCAATTCCTCCCGGTATTTGGAAAGCTGATAAGAAAGTTTGTCTCTGGTATTTTTTCCCGTGTCGGGAGCAAACAATATGCCTAAGGCTGCACCTATACCTGCTCCGGCTATAAATGCTATCCATCCGTTGGTACTCTTGCTCATGATCAGTCTTTTTTATTTGTTGTCTAATAATCCTCTTCCACTCTTACGGATTTGGCCGCTTTCTGTTAACTCCTTGGACAACACATCCAACAAGCCATTGACAAACTGTTTACTTTTCGGTGTAGAGTAATTTTTAGAAATGTCAATGTATTCATTTATGCTAACTTTTACAGGGATGCTTGGGAAATTTTTCATTTCTGTAATTGCCATGGATAAGATGATTTTATCAGTCTGTGCTATCCTTTCAATATCCCAGTTTTGGGTCCTTTTGGCAATCAGCTCCTTGTTGTAGTCATCATTTTGAACGGTCAAGTTAAATATATTTTGGAAAAATTCCTTGTCCTCCTCCCAGTTTAGGGCAATCTCGGGCAATACTTCTCCTTCTGCATCAAAATTATCTTTAACGTTTTTAAGAACTTTTGAAGCTAGGCTCCTTACTATTGACTTGTTTTCAGTCCAGTTGAGGTCTTTTTCTGAAAAAAAATTCAATATGGCCTCTATTTTAAAAATAATTTTTTTCAGAATATCATCAGTGATCTCAAAATCCTGCTCTAGGGTCGGGTTATCAATTTTGATGTATTCTTGGTAACTTTCAAGTGGTTTTACATAATCTCTGAACCATTCTTTGATTTCCAGTTCCAAGTCCTCCATATCAACCAGGTGTCTGATGCATGCGGATTTGAATTCTGAAGAATTTCTGATTTTGTCCAGGATTTTATTGTTGGCAAGGTTCAGTTCACCAAGAGTCATTTTGATTTTCTCTTGGGTAAACTTCCTCTTCCTATCTCCTTCCATTGCCACATGTTCTCCGAATGCCAGTAACATTTTGATGGCAAATAGATACAATTGAGGCAGCCTTTCGGCGGAAGTGATCATGTTTTTGGAAAGGAATTCAAAATCCTTTCTGTTCGTATTGTGGAAATAGTTAAGGGCATTTTTAACTTCTTGAACAATTTTTTGATTGCCCACATTGTCTGTTTCTAGTATGTCTTTGTTCAGGTTATTTGAAAAAATCTCAATTGCTTTAGCTGCATCTCTTTTTAGCTGGGCCTTGTCCTGGATCTCCATGCTGTTGAGGTCCGGCTGAAAAGCTTCCCTGATTTGGTCTTTTGCAAGGTTAAAATTGGAAGCTTTACATTGTTCATATGCGTAAAGATTCTGAAATGCTTTGACTCTGAGTATTCGTCTGTTTAACATACCTGAAATAAAAGAACGTAAATATAATTAAAATGGGGTTAGGATTTGAGTTTGTTTCCCACTTCCCTAGGATGATGTACAAAAAACCACCTGTCTTAATGGAAAAGTTCCCTGACAGGTGGTTTTGGAATTATAAATGGGATCAGTAAGACAATTTTACTTTTCCAATTGACTCAATTCTGTTCCAAGCCATTTCTATTGCTGCCTGCTGTGAAGGCTTGTTTTCGTTTTCTGACTTATTCAAGATGGCCAAGCAAGTGTCATAGATCTTCTCAGCATGTCCATAAGCCACTTCTCTCTTGTAGCCACCTAAGAATTCGGTGTACACATTGATCAGGCCACCGGCATTGATCAGGAAGTCAGGAGCATAGATGATGCCTTTTTCCAATAGAATTCTTCCGTGTTTCTCTTCGTCCAGCAACTGATTGTTGGCGCCTCCTGCAATTACCTGACATTTCAGTCTGTCAATGGTTTGGTCATTGATGGTGGCCCCCAAAGCACATGGAGCGTAAATGTCCATATCTATGTCGTAAATGGCATTTGGATCCACTACAGTAGCACCGGTTTCATTGGCTACTACCTTCAGTCTATCTTCGAAAATATCAGTGATGAATACATCAGCACCTTCTTTTACCAAGTGGTTGACCAGGTATTTTCCTACTTGTCCTATACCTTGAACTGCGATTTTCTTACCGGCAAGGGAATCTGTACCAAATGCTTTTTTAGCAGCGGCTTTCATGCCCAGGTAAGTACCATAGGCAGTTACAGGAGATGGATCGCCGCCACCGCCTTTGTATTCCGGAAGCCCTGTGACATGCTTGGTCTCCATGGCAATGTATTCCATATCGCTTGTTTTGGTATTCACATCTTCTGCAGTGATATATCTACCGTTCAAACTTTCTACAAATCTTCCAAACCTTCTCATGAAGGCTTCGCTTTTCAACTTGGGATCACCGATGATGACAGCTTTGCCGCCACCCAAGTTCAGTCCAGAAATGGCAGCTTTGAAGGTCATGCCTCTCGAAAGCCTTAAAACATCTGTGATGGCTTCCGCCTCTGAGGCATAGTTCCACATACGGGTTCCGCCAAGGGCAGGTCCCAACACCGTATTGTGCACGCCAATGATGGCTTTTAGTCCGGTAGGCTCATCGTAGCAAATAACCAATTGCTCGTGACCCATTGAAGTAATCTGTCCATAAATGGAACCTTCCTTCACTTTTTCCTCAGTATTAATCTCTACCATTTGAACTTGGAAATTTTTAATGTGTTATATTTGGGATTACTCTATTGTCGAAACCCGCCACAAAATTATATATTTTGTTTTGGGTTTACCAATGCAATTAATAGAGTATTATAAAACTTATCAAGTGATTTTAAAGTTTTTATTTCGTGAAACCTCTCTGGCGGCTCAATAAATACCTGTACAAATACAAGGGTTATCTTTTGTTGGGAATTTTATTTACTATCATTTCCAATATTTTTGTAATAATCCCTGCCCAATTGGTCAGGATTGCCATAGATTATGTGGTGGAGAGTTTTTCTTTCTATCAGGTGTTTTCGGGCATTGAACTGGCCACTTTAGCAAGGTCCCAATTCTTACAATACATTCTGATTTTTGGGGTATTGATTTTGGTCATGGCCTTGTTAAGGGGTTTTTTCTTATTTCTTATCCGTCAGACAATTATTATTATGTCCAGACTGATAGAGTACGACATGAAAAACGAGATTTTTGAACATTATCAAAATCTTCCACTTAGCTTTTACAGAAGAAACAGTACTGGTGACCTTATGGCCAGAATCACAGAAGATGTCAGCCGGGTCAGGATGTACCTAGGGCCTGCTATTATGTATGGACTCAATCTCCTGATTTTATTCCCCATGGTCATTGGCTACATGATTTCTGTCAATGTAGAGTTGACTATCTATTCCCTACTTCCTTTGCCTATACTTTCTTTGAGCATTTATTTTGTCAATAATATGATCAATGAACGCTCGGAAAAAATCCAGCGCAGTCTATCGGGATTAAGCACTTTTGTTCAGGAAGCTTTTTCGGGGATCAGGGTGTTAAAAGCATTTGTCAGAGAGAGTGATTCTGAGAATGAATTTGCCAAAGCCAGTGAAGATTATAAGGAGAAGTCCATCAGCCTGACCCTGGTCCAGTCACTTTTCTTTCCTCTGATCATGGCATTGATCGGTATCAGTACCATTTTGACAGTATATATTGGAGGGGTGCAGGTGATGAATGGAACTATTGGATATGGTGTCATTGCTGAGTTTATCCTGTATGTCAATATGCTGACCTGGCCGGTCACATCCTTGGGTTGGGTAACCAGTATCGTGCAGCGGGCAGCAGCTTCCCAAGTCAGAATCAATGAGTTTCTGGATGAGGAAAATGACATTGTAAGCACAGAGTCTTTGGAAGTTCCCATTGAGGGCAACGTGGAATTTAGCCAAGTAGGTTTTGTCTATCCGGACTCTGGTATACAGGCCCTGAAAGATGTCAGTTTTAAAATCAATGCTGGGCAGTCCCTAGCGATCATTGGCACTACAGGTTCGGGTAAATCTACTATTGCCAATCTGCTGATGCGCATGTATGATGCTAGTGAAGGAGAGATTTTCATTGACGGGAAAAATATAAAAGTTTATGATATCGCAGCATTGCGCAAGCAGATCGGGTTTGTACCCCAGGATGTCTTTTTGTTCAGTGATTCCATCACAAACAATATTGCCTTTGGGCTTGATACAATTCCCCAGGCTGTAGTGGAGAAGGCGGCCAAAGATGCAGACGTATATCAGAATATCATCGATTTTCCCAATGGTTTTGAAACGAAACTTGGGGAAAGAGGTATCACCCTTTCAGGTGGTCAGAAGCAAAGGGTTTCCATTGCCAGGGCCATAGCCAAGGAGCCGAGTATACTCCTCTTGGATGATTGTCTTTCTGCCGTGGACACCAAAACAGAAAATGCCATACTTACTGCGCTTAAGGAAATCATGGCGAAAAGGACCTCCATTATCATTTCCCATAGGGTGTCATCAGCAAAGCTGGCAGATAAAATCATCGTTTTGGACGATGGTGAAATTGTGGAACAGGGTACCCATGAAATATTGATGGAACAGAAAGGAGTTTATGCTGAGTTGTATGAAAAGCAGACTCAGTCTCCTGAAACAATTGTAGAATAATCATTCCCTGGGTTTGGCAAAAAAGTCAAACCCTATTTTTTTGGGATTTCCCATACTGGAAGTATGTTCGAGTTTTTGGTGATATGTAATGACCATGATGTCATGGAATGCCGGTGCAAGCAGGTCATTTTCCAAGGCGGCTATTATAAGTTGTTCGATCAAACTGCGCATTTTTTCAGGAGTTGCTGGGTTGTCCCTGAGTTCGGGAAAGCTAAAGACAATTTTGCGGTCTCCTTCCAGGAAAAACTTATTCTCCCTGTTCAAAAGGATTCTACCTATCAGGTAGCCTGGGTCGTCAAGCCGTCCATAGGTCAGGGTATCTGCGATGAAATTGTAAATCAGGATCTGTCCAAAATACCGAAGGGTTACATCTTCTTTGAGGTACTTGGATCTGCTAAGGTAGGTGTCGTCCGGCAGGCGGACAATATTGCTCTGTAGAATAAAAATGAGCACATCTCCCCCGACCCGAAAGATAAATTCCAAATCATTGATCCTTTCAACTTTAATGGGGACCGGTGTCTGTCCCTTGTTGGCTTCATCGATTTCTTTTGTAATGGTATGGCAGATTTCTTCCAATTGCCTGAATAGGGTTTCGGTTTGTCCAAACAAATTGTCTTTGAGTTTACTGGTCGTTTGCAGCTTTTTGAGTATCTTGTTGATCATAGTCTGGTTGTTTACTAAATAATTCGCTTTATGTCTGAGAAAAAAACAGGTTTTGAGGAAGTAGAAGCTATACTTCAGGACATCGGTACTAAAATAGAAGAATTAATCGAAAAAGGTAAGGAAGTGGGGGGTGAAGCCAAGGAAGAAATCGAAAAGAAAATCAAAGACCTGAAAGAAAAACGGACCACCCTGGAGGATGAATTCCAAAAAGGTAAAGAGAAGGTCGAAAAACTCTATAATGAGAAGAAAGAGGAAATGGAGCCTAATCTTTCCGCCTCGGCCGAACATTTCAAAGAAGGCTTCAAGGAGATTTTGGAGGGGGTAAGGAAGTTGTTGGGTAAGTAGTTACACAAGTACTTAAATAGATTTTTAGTCAATTTTAGTAAGATTGTCTCTCAGTCCACCAGGAGGTTGTAATTGTTGTAGGGGTTGTAATAGTTGGTTCATTTGGGGCTGTGATTTTCTGATTTTCACCAATCCATTCCAACTGGAAAAACTTTGCTGTTGGGAAGGTAATTATGATGATTTTTGTCTATTCTTGAACGGCCATAGCTCTTTAATTATGAACTACGACCTTTCCTGGAAATCGGGAAATTGACAAATGAGAACAAAAGGAGACAAGCATATTATCTGTTGTTCAGACACCAAACATAAGCCTGAGGCAGGTATTCTCTTCCGTAGCGCTTGCTGGATATAATGTTGAACTCTGGAGATGGTTTAAGAAGAAGCTCAAGACTTTTATCCGGATTTTTAGCATCCAGGTTCGAGGCATGGACTTTAATTAAGATGATTTCTTTTTCCAAAGTTTTCCAAAACACCTGCTTTGAATCACCCAGTTTTTCAGCAATCAAATTTTGGCTTTCCAATGTATTTTGGAGGTGGATTACTTCATAAACTTCCGGGTAGAGCAACACCGATGGTTTATCCTCATTGGACACTTGTGCCGCAGACCGGACAGAAAAGAAAAGAAAAAAAAGGAGTAAAAAGTAGCGCATAAGACTTTGGTTTATGCTATGACGTAAGTAATAATGAAGATGTCCTTGTGTTTTGTGATTTTTTTTAAGGAAAAATGTAAATTTATTTCACTCCTGATGAACTGAAGTCTGACAAATAAAAAACCCTTGATTGTACCATTGGGCACTCAAGGGTTTTTGGGTCTGACAAAATCCCTCGAGGTTGGTAAAACCTCAAGGGATGATGCCTGAATTAAATCAATTCCACACTGCGCTTCACAAAAGCAGTCAGATCCTTTCCTGTAAGTAGGCCCTGGGCCAGGAGTGCCAGGTCAAATGCCTGCTTGGCCAGCTTGGTCTGATCTTCTTCGGCTTCTGCTTTCAGAATCTTATCAATTAAAGGATGATTGCCATTGATGGCAACTTTGTAGTTGTCCGGCATAGCGCCATAGAAGCCCATGCCGCCTCCCATCTGCGCCATTTCTTTCATCCTGCGCATAAACTCCTCCATGGTCACAGTAACCGGCATTTCTTCAGGGCTCAAGCCTTCTACTTCCACCGTGTATGATTTGCTGTCTATGGCTTTCTCGAAGATTTCCTTCACCTTTTTGGATTGCTCCTCATTCAGGAGATTGGCGTAGCCGGCCTCTTTCTGGATGAGTTTGTCCACCACATCGGCATCCACACGCTTCAGTGAAGTTTTCTCTTCCTTCATCTCCAAGTGCTGGATAAAGTGGTTGTCAATGGGAGAATCCATCACCAGGACATCATAGTCTTTTTTATTGGCAGACTGGATAAAGGCGTCCTGTTTGGCTACATCGGTAGCATATAGGTAAACCACCTGCTCGTTTTTATCGGTCTGAAAGGCTTTTACTTTTTCCTTGTATTCAGGCAAGGTATAGAATTCTCCTTTGGTGTTTTTCAACAAGACGAAATCCTTACCTTTTTCAGCAAATTTCTCCTCAGAGATCATTCCATATTTTACAAAAAGTCCGATATCATTCCATTTCTCTTCATAGACTTTTCTGTCCTTTTTGTAAAGCTCAGCCAATTTATCAGCTACTTTTTTGGTGATATAGTTGTTGATTTTCTTCACATTACCATCCGCTTGTAGGAAGCTTCTTGATACGTTCAGAGGAATATCCGGCGAATCAATAACCCCATGCAGCAGCATTAGGAATTCAGGAACAATGTCCTTGACTTCATCTGTGATGAATACCTGACGGCTGAAGAGTTTGATTTTGTTTTTCTGGAATTCAAAATCATTTTTCACCTTAGGGAAGTACAGCACCCCTGTGAGGTTGAAAGGATAGTCCACATTCAGGTGAATCCAGAACAATGGATCTTCACTGAAAGGATAAAGTTCTTTGTAGAAAGCCAGATAGTCCTCATCTTTCAGGTCGTTGGGAGACTTGGTCCAGATGGGGCTGGTATTGTTGATGATGTTGTCCACTTCCACGGACTTCCATTTCTTCTCTCCTTTGTCATCCACGCCATCTTCCACACTTTCTGTTTTGGTGCCAAACTTGATCGGTACAGGAAGGAATTTGGCGTATTTGTCTAGGATACCCTGAAGTTTCCACTTATCCAGGAACTCTTCAGAATCCTCATTGATGTGCAGGATGACATCTGTACCTCTGGTTTTTCGGTCACCTGCTGAAATTTCGAATTCCGTGCTTCCATCACAGGTCCATCTGGCAGAGGCAGCGCCTTCTTGATAGGACAGGGTGTTGATTTCTACCTGTTTGGCCACCATAAAGGCAGAATAGAATCCCAGACCAAATTTTCCGATGATCTCATTGGCGTCTTTGGCATCTTTGAATTTTTCGACAAATTCTGTAGCTCCGGAGAAGGCGATCTGATTGATGTATTTTTTGATCTCATCAGCTGTCATCCCCAGACCTTTGTCAGAAATGGTGATGGTCTTTTTTTCTTTGTCAAATGACACTTCAACAGTCAGATCTCCAAGCTCCCCGTTGTACTGTCCAAGCTGGGCCAATCTTTTGATTTTTTGGGTGGCATCTACCGCATTGGAAACCAATTCCCGGAGAAAAATCTCATGGTCAGAGTATAAAAACTTCTTGATGATAGGGAAGATATTCTCGGTATGTATCGAGATGGTACCTTTTTCCTGCATAGCTATATTGAATTTAAGTTACTGATAAACATTTTTGACAATACAGCCATATCAATGCCCGTTCCAAAGGGTGAAAAATGTCATTTTGGCAGTATGAAAGAAAAATACCTTGGGTGAAATAAGGTAGAAATAAACCTATGGTGAAATAAAGTGGAAATATGCTATGTGAAATGAATTTGAAATATGTTCTATTTCAGGGAGAAGGTTAAGAGAGAAACGAAGTTCCAGGTCACTTTTTTCAAAAGTACCCAAAGGCATACTCAGCAGATTCAAAACATTCCCTGCAGTAGTTATGAAATTCGAAGCGCACTCCAGGTTAACCCCTGGATCCTAATCGTCTTCAAACAATATTTCCACTCTATTTCAACCTTATTTCCATTATATTTCTATTAAATTCTATTTTTCAAACCTTAACTTTGAACTTCAATTGATCCACATGCTTCGACAGATCCGGACTTTAATGCTAAAAGAATTCACCCTTGAATGGCGTCAGAAATATGCCCTGAATGGGATTTTGCTATATGTGGTCTCGGCAGTATTTATCGTTTACCTGAGTGTGGGGGCCAAGCAAGGGAATATTGCTGTGCCCACCTGGAACGCCCTGTATTGGATCATTATTCTTTTCTCAGCGGTTAATGCGGTAGCCAAAAGTTTTGTGCAAGAGCATCAAGGTCGGCAACTGTATTACTACATGATAGCATCTCCCGAAGCCATTATCATTTCCAAAATGCTGTACAATACGCTTTTGACTTTGGTTTTGGCCATGTTGGGATATTTGGTTTTCAGTGTGGTTCTTGGTAATCCGGTTCAGGACCAGGGACTTTTTGTGCTCAATTTACTTTTGGGTTCGGTGGGTTTCTCAGCCTGTCTGACTATGGTTTCCGGTATCGCTTCCAAAGCAAGCAACAACGCCACCTTAATGGCCATCCTGAGCTTCCCTGTGATTATCCCCATATTATTGATGGCGATCAGGGTATCCAAAAATGCAATTGATGGGTTGGATTGGTCGGTCAGCATGGATAAAGTCCTCACCCTTTTGGCCATCAATGCCATTGTCGCTGTTACGGCTTACATTTTGTTTCCGTATCTGTGGAGGAGTTAGAATGTAAAATGAAGAATAAATGATTAGGAATTAACTAAGGCTGGGAATTTACTTATTTGGTTCAATAGTTAGACAAAATGCTTGAATTCCATCTAACTTGAGCTTATTAGTTAAAAAAACCGAAATTCTGAATCAAGCTGATTGAGGAGGTCTGTAAGGTTACTTACTTTAGTTACTTTTGTTCCCGGATTTCTCCGGGACAGGCTTTGATCCAAAAAGAAACCAAAAAAATCAAGACGGCGGAAACCTATCAGCGCGCAAGGCCGGAGCTGGCCCGGACTAAACCTCACTTTTGCCTTTTTCCTTGGATCTTATTCCTGCTCTGCATCCTGGCCCCTCACTAAAAATGTCCGCTGGACATTTTCTTCACGTTCGTTCCTATCACTGACCTACTTAGTTGATTTAGGGTTCAATGTATTCCGGATCTTTCTAATACTTTCCACAACTTTTTTAATTTTGGAACTCAGTGCCACGTAAAAAATTGCCTTAGAATTCATGTTTAATCCAAACCACAATCCTTTCCTTTCCGTACCCACTTTTTGATATTTCTTTTATCTTTTATTGATACTTAGGTTTATGGATTCATGGAAGTCCAATAAGGTGAGGAAAAATGTAGGAGCTATCAATAGGATATGGAAGGAATAATCCGCATCAGTAGCCGGTTAATAGGATTTCATGAAGGGCATAATATCAGGACTTATCCCATCTGGCAAGTGGAAAATGTTCATTTGTCTCCAGGTGGGGGAGTTGTGGAAGTTTATTTGCAGCATCTAAAACAGCCATTGGTGATTATTTGGCCGGATTTCTTTGAATGCCAAGCTGCTAGTTAAAAGCGAGTAGGCAAATGTAATTTAACCCGAAATATGCATAAGAATTTCTACACTACTGCGCACAAGTTAATACGAGGTCATCCGCTGTGGCGGACATAATCAATCGTTTCAATGCATTTAGTTCATTCATCATAGAGATGACTATGTTTCACTTGCTAAATGCCTGATTCTTTTGTGTTATGACCTCTCCCTAAGAACTCTAATCTATAATTTGGGTTTAGTGTGTAATGAAAGTTTCGGCTGGTTTATGAAACACATGGCCCAACTATTATTCTTTAAAAAAGCCCTTTTTGTAAGTGCCGGTAAAACATTCGATAACTTATGTCATAAAAAGCACAGGAATCAGGAACTTATGCCTTATTTTTGCGCTTGAATTAGCAAAATCCTGTCATGAGAAATAGTTGGTGGAAAATCTTAGCTGTAGCCTTACTTGCTTATACCCTGACAGCTGGACTTCTTCTTGATGTACCTAGGCTTCCTATATTGAATGAAACAATTCGGGCTTTACATTTCCATGTGACCATGTGGTTTGGTATGATCATCATGTTGGTGGTAGCGGTGGTTTACAGTATCAAGTTTCTGAGAACCAACGATCTCAATCATGACGATATGGCAATTGAATTCACCAATGCAGCCATACTTTTTGGCGTATTGGGGATTGTGACCGGTATGCTATGGGCGAAGTTTACATGGGGAGATTATTGGTCAGGAGATCCAAAGCAGAACGCTTCCGCCATTGGCTTATTGATGTATTTTGCCTATCTGGTGCTGAGAAACTCCTTAAATGATGTACACCAAAGAGCCAGAATTGGTGCAGTGTACAATATCTTTGCTTTTGCAGCCTTTATCCCATTGATATTTGTGTTGCCAAGATTGACAGATAGTTTGCACCCGGGAAATGGAGGGAATCCAGGTTTTAATGCCTATGATTTGGACAGCAAATTAAGAATAGTGTTTTATCCGGCTATTATCGGTTGGACGCTTTTGGGAACCTGGATAAGTTCCGTACGTGTAAGGCTAAGGAGAGTGGAAAGGAAAATTGAAGACAGGCTGATCAACCAGGTATCATGAGAAGGAAAATCTTAAGTAGCAGCACTGTTTACCATAAATGAAATTATTAAATGAAAAAGTGGTTATTGATCTTGTTCCTGGTTTTTAGCCTTCAGGCTGTAGCTCAGGAGAAAATTGAAATTACAGAAGCGGATTACCAAAATTCCAGGGTGGAAATGGCCGATGTCATGCGATCTGAAGGTAAAATTTATGTGCTAGTAGGTATCATTGGGATCGTGTTTGCTGGAATATTGGTTTATATCATCAACACAGACAAAAAAGTCGCCAAACTTGAAAAACTGCTTCAGGAATGATCTGGGGAGATTAATTGTTTTTCGTTTAGGCAAATTGAAAATACTATGAAAAAAGGACATCTGATAGGACTTGGGGTTATTGCAGTGGCGATCATCATCATTGTATCCATGATTGGGGATGCAAGTACTTATGAAAGTTTTGCAACCGCCAAAGCGATGAAAATGAAAGGGGAAGATAAGGCCATCCATGTGGTGGGTGAGCTTAAAAAGAGTGCTGCCGGTGCTGTGGAAGGTATAGAAGTCAATGCTGACAAAACATCTTTCTATTTCATGATGGTAGACAATGATGGAACTGAGCAGAAAGTGTTTTATAATGAACCAGTCCCACCGGATTTTGCCAGGGCAGAACAAGTAGTGGTCATTGGTTCTTACAAAAACGAAGACCTATTCGTTGCAGACAAAATCCTGATGAAGTGCCCTTCCAAATATCAGGAAAATGAGGTCAGCACAGCTGGTATGTAATTCCTAAAAACCTTATTGATCAAAAAAGAACATGATAAATACCTTCATAGGTAATTTGGGTCATTTTGCAGTTATCCTGGCTTTTGTAAGTTCCTTGGTGACTGCTTTTGGCTATTACCAGTTTACAGTAGTTCCCGAACTTGAAAAGAAAACCTGGCAGCGTTTCAGCAGACTTGCTTTTTATATCCATTCAGCAGCAGGTATTACGATTGCCCTGGCATTATTTGAAATCATTTACAGCCATCGCTTTGAATATTTTTATGCTTATTCCCATTCCTCTAAAGCACTGCCTGTACACTACATGATTTCCAGTTTTTGGGAAGGTCAGGAAGGTTCATTTATCTTATGGATAGTTTGGAATGTGTTGTTGGGTCTGGTTTTGATAAGGACCAATAAAGCCTGGGAAGGCCCTGTAATGGTGGTATTTGCCTTGGTACAGGCATTCTTGGTTTCCATGATTTTGGGAGTGGTAATCGGAGATCTTAAAATTGGGAGCTCCCCTTTTATACTGTTGAGGGATGCGGTTAGCGCTCCGGTCTTTCAGATCAATCCGGATTTTGTACCTGAAGATGGTACTGGTCTGAATCCATTGTTACAAAATATCTGGATGGTAATTCATCCTCCCACACTATTCTTAGGGTATGCTACCACATTGGTGCCTTTTGCTTTTTTGATTGGAGGCTTAGCTACAAGAAAATATACTGAGTGGGTACGTCCGGCACTTCCATGGGCCCAGTTTTCGGCCATGGTCTTAGGCATGGGTATCATTATGGGTGCCTATTGGGCATATGTTACCTTGAACTTCGGGGGCTACTGGAATTGGGATCCTGTCGAAAATGCAGTGTATGTTCCCTGGCTAATTTTGGTAGCGGGAATCCATACCATGATTACTTTTAAGAAAAGTAGTACCGCATTAAAGTCTTCAATTGTCCTGATCATCGCTACTTTCATTTTGGTTCTATATGCTACCTTTCTGGTGAGAAGCGGTGTTTTGGGGGACTCTTCAGTTCACTCATTTACTGATTTGGGTCTATCCGGGCAGCTTTTGATTTACATGCTTTTCTTCCTTGCTGTTGCGGTTTACCTTGCCGCGAGACACTGGAAACATATCCCTTCTTCAGAGAAAGAAGCTTCTGTGTATTCCCGTGAATTTTGGATATTTATTGGAGCGATTACCTTGGCTTTGATGGCCTTTCAGGTGATTCTTCCAACCTCCATTCCTGTGTGGAATGCAATTGTGGAAAGCTTTGGTGGAATTTCCAATATGGCGCCTCCGGCAGATCAGGTTGGTTTTTATACCAAGTTCCAACTTTGGTTTGCTGTGACTGTTGCCTTATTGTCTGCTGTAGGGCAGTACTTCTGGTGGAATAAGATGGATGCCAAAGCTCTAAGAGAGGCATTGGTAATGCCTTATGTGCTTGCTGTAATCCTTTCTGCTGTCATTATTGTTTTTGGTAAAGTATACGATATTTCCTATATCGTTGTGGTGTTGGCGAGTACTTTTACTATAGTGGCCAATTCTACCATTTTGTATCGCTTAATCAAAAAATCCACCTTCAAACTGGCAGGAGGTTCTTTGGCTCATATCGGTTTGGGAATGGTCCTAATTGGGGTGATGTTTTCTTCTGGATATTCTCAGGTCATTTCCTTCAATATGTCAGGTCTTACTTACAGTAATGCCTGGGAAGATGAACTGAATAAGGAGCATGTACTTCTTTGGATAAATAAACCGACTCAAATTAAAGAATATACTGCCATTTATAGAGGTAGGCAGAAAAAAGTTAAAGGAGTTCCGGGACTTGTCAATGTAAATTTACTAAAATCTACTGACAATGTGAATGAGGCCATCGCTTTAGGGGATATCGTTTACAGAGGTAAGACCTTTTATGAAAAAGGAGAGAGAGTACCGATTGTCCTTGAAGAAAATGATTATTTCCAAATCGATTACTATAAAGGTGAAGAATACCAGTTTACACTGAATCCAATGTCCCAATTCAATACCAGTATGGGCTTGATTTCTTCTCCCGACTCCAGAAGGTTTATTGACAAGGATCTCTATACCTTTGTTTCTGCAATCAATGATTTTGAAGATCCAGAATGGAGAGAAGATGAGTTTTTTGAAGTGGCTCCTGGTGAAACCTTCTTTATCTCTGACTTTGTTACAGAATTTCAAGGAGGAGAAGTTCTTAACCAAATTGAAGGGGTAGACCTTAGAGATGGGGATGTGGCGGTAAAAGCCAAGCTCGTGGTGATGGATTATGATATTGAGAAAATTTTAGAACCTATCTTTATCATCAGAGGCAATCAGGTAGGGAAAATTCCAGCAATAGACAATGAATTGGGAGTAAAAGTCGAAATTGATAACATTCTTCCTGAATCCAATCAGTTTTCATTTAAGGTAAACAGGTACCAAAAGGATTATGTTGTATTGAAGGCCATTATCAAGCCGCAGATCAATATTCTTTGGGCAGGAACTATCATCATGTTGTTTGGGTTCTGTGTTGCGATTTACAGAAGATATGATGAATTCAGGAAAATGAGAGATAAAGGCTTGGAATATTGAAATCTTAAAAAATAGGACCCTGGAACTTTCTGGGGTTTTTTAATGCCTTTTAGAATCGGTCAAAAATCTTTTATCTTTCAGATATGAAGTTTAAAGTTGCACTATTAGGTACTGGAAATGTTGCCTGGCATTTGGCACCGGCTTTGGAAGAAGCGGGACATACGGTGACTGAAGTATATGGCAGAGACCTTGACAAAGTCCAACAAGTGACAAACAGGCTCTATACTGCTGAAGCTAAAACAGATCTGGATTTTTCAGATTCCGAAGCAGAAATCTTCATTTTGGCGGTCAGTGACCAAGCTATTTCGGAATTGGCTGATGAAGTTATTTTACCAGAGGGAAGTATTTTGGTACATACTTCGGGATCGGTTTCCTTAGATATTCTAGGGTATAGCTCTGCATCTTATATTGGGATTTTTTACCCACTTCAAACTTTTACCAAAAACAGAGAACTCAGTTTTGAAGATGTTCCCTTTTTATTGGAGTCGGAAGACGCTACTACTTTGCAGAAACTTAAAAAATTGGCCAAAAGCCTTTCGCCTCATCAATATATAGTCAAGTCTAAAGACCGGATGGCCTTGCATGTTGCGGCTGTATTTGCAAGCAATTTTTCCAATCACATGTTGCGATTGGCCGAGGAAATAATGGCTAGAAAGGGATTGGATTATGAAATGCTGAAACCTCTGATCATTGAAACAATAAGTAAAAGCCTTGAACTGGGTGCAAAAAAGGCTCAGACCGGTCCCGCTGTCCGTACAGATCTCAACACTTTGGAAACTCATTACCAATTTCTCAATTATAATGAGCAAGTAGCTGAGATATATAGACTTATTTCACAGGACATCATAGATTCTTATTGAAAAATACCCTGTACAGGGTATTTTTTAAGATTACTAATCTTCCTAACTTGCCCCTATCTAAGAACAATTTTTGGGGATAAGAGCCCGGTTAGCGGGACAGGCTTTTCTTTTTAGTGTTTGGTTGAACGTTTTGCAGAGATTAAAGGTGGTCAAATGAAAATTTGGCCACTTTTTATTGTTAGATGCACTATTTAACACACTTTATTTTTTTCTTTCGTAACTTTAATTGTCATTCCATTAAGCTTTATTTGAACTATGGTTTTTACTTACCGGAGAATTCTAACATACTTCTTTCGTGGGCTACTTTTTGTCGTTCCCATAGCTTTGACCATTTATGTAATAGTGCTGATTATTCAGTTTTTGGATGGAATCTTGCCTATCCCTATACCTGGTCTTGGTATTTTGATCATGCTTAGTTTTGTTACTTTTATTGGTTTTTTGGCAAGTATTTTCATCACAAAACCATTATTTGAGATTTTTGAAAGATGGGTGTTTAAAATTCCTTTGATCAATATCCTTTATACCAGTATCAAGGATTTAATGTCAGCTTTTGTGGGGGACAAAAAAAAATTCAATACTCCTGTGATTGTCAAAATGTCGGAAAATATCTCGAGATTGGGCTTTATTACCCAGGAGGATCTGGGAGTAATTGAAGAGGAAAATCTGGTGGCCATTTATTTCCCCCATAGTTATAATTTCTCTGGTAACCTCTATTTGGTGCCTAAAGAAAATGTAAGGATTCTTAATAACATCAGAAGTGCCGATGTGATGAAATTTATCGTTTCCGGTGGGGTTTCACATTTGGTAAGGGAGTAGGAGGAAGGTTCTAAAGGTGGATTTCGGATGGGATGAAGAATGAATAATGGGTAATAAAGGGGCAAGAAATGAATCTTACAAACCAATTAACATATACCTAAAAACAATTTAAGATGAAAAAACTAACGGTCTTTGTTTTGTTGCTATCCTTGTCACTGGCAGTCCATGCGCAGGACGGATGGATACCTTTGTTCAATGGAAAAAACCTGGATGGGTGGAAAATTTCCGAGAATCCCGATTCTTTTTCAATAGAAGAGGGTATCATCAAAATCGATGGGCCACGCGCCCACGCCTTCTATACAGGTGAGGTAAATGGAGGGGTATTTAAAGATTTTGAACTTATGGTGGAACTGAAGACCATGCCCAAAGCAAACTCTGGGATATTCTTCCATACTGTTTACCAAGAAAAAGGATGGCCTGACAAAGGATATGAAGTTCAGGTCAATCAGACCCATGGAGACTGGAGGAAGTCAGGCAGTCTTTATTCCTTCAATGATGTAAAGGAAACATATGTACAGGATGGGGAGTGGTATACTACCCATATCATTGTCAAAGGTGACCATGTAACAGTCAAACTGAATGGAAAAACTGTGATGGAATATGTGGAGTCCAAAGATGGAAACAGACCTGCCAATGCAGGGGAGAAAAGAATTGATAAAGGTACATTTGCCATTCAGGCCCATGATCCTGAAAGTGTTATTTATTACAAAAGCATCAAAGTCAAGGTACTATAAAAAAATAATCCCGAAGCATTCGCTTCGGGATTATTTTTTTATAGCAATTTTTCTTTTAGAGAACTGCATCCAATTTTTGAGCAAGAATAGCCTTAGGAACAGCACCCACTTGCTTGTCAACAATCTGACCTCCCTTGAAGAACATCAAAGTAGGAATACTTCTGATGCCCAAGGCTGAAGCTACAGCTGGGTTGGAGTCCACATCCACTTTGCCTACTACGGCTTTTCCTTCATAATCACCTGCCAATTCTTCCACGATTGGGCCGATCATTTTGCATGGACCGCACCATTCTGCCCAAAAGTCCACCAAAACAGGCTTGTCTGATTTTAATATTTCTTCAAAGTTAGCGTCAGTAATTTCAATTGCTTTTGCCATCGTATTGATAATTTTGTTTTTGCTAGAATTTCAAATATAATATCCAAATTTAAATTCCCCGTAAATAGTTCCAAATCAGGTTGAATAATTCATGTAAATGAACTCCTCGCTGAAAGAAACCCTTTCAGATTTTCCCAACTGCCCGTATCATCAAATAATCTGGTAAACTACCTCTGGGATCTGTCCTAAATCTTTGATCATTTCATTGGAAGGATCTACTGTGTACCGCTTGGACATGAGGTCCAGAGTGATATTTTCTTTACTGTCAATAATATTGATGTAGAGTTTGGCATCCCCCTTAAATTTTTTGGTTATTTCCTCCAGCTTTTCCATCAGATCATAGTTCAGATCGTCCAGGTCTATATTTACCCTTAGTCCTTTGATCATTTTGCCACGTACATCGCTGAGCAGCATCATGTTGTTGACCTTGAATTCAAACTCATTTTCCTTCCATTTGTTTGGATGGACAGAACCTGTAAGATAAATAAACCAACCGGTCATGAAGTATTCTTTGTACTTGATGTAATCCTCACCGAAAAGGAAGAAAGTATGCCCTCCATGATAATCCTCCATGGTCAATGTACCAAAAGGCTTGCCTGTTTTGGTGGTCCTGTGCGCAAAACCGGTGACCATTCCTGCAGCCTTTATTTCTCCCTTTTTCTTCAGGTTATCCATATCGGTAAACTCAGGCAGAGGGGTATTGGTAAAGGACTCCATTTCCACCCTGAATTGATCCAATGGATGGCCAGAAATATATAGGCCTACAACCTCTTTTTCGATATTAAGGGCTTGTAATTGACTGAAAGGCTCCATAGGAGTTACAGAAGGTAGGGGTACCTCCATTCCTGAGCCTCCGCCAAACAAGCTCACCTGTGCACTCTCAGATTCCTGTTGCACTTTCTGGGCATATTTTACCGCCTTTTCCAACAATGTGACATCACCATCTGGTGCCTCCAAATACTGGCGGCGATGGTGTTGTGGAAAACAATCAAAACTTCCTGCCATAGCAAGAGATTCCAGTGATTTTTTGTTTAATGCCCTGTTATTGACCCGCTTACAGAATTCGAAAATATTGCTGTATTTCCCGTTTTTCTCCCTTTCCTCTACAATGGCTTCCACAGCTGCTTCACCCACGCCTTTGATAGCTGCCATTCCAAACCGTATCTGTCCTTCTTTGTTTACAGTAAATCCACTCTTGGACTCGTTGACATCAGGTCCCAATACAGAAATGCCCATTCGCTTACATTCTTCCATAAAGAAAGTGACCTGTGTGATGTCGTTCATGTTGTTGCTCAAAACAGAGGCCATATATTCTGCTGGATAATGGGCTTTCAAATAAGCAGTCTGATAGGCAACCCAGGCATAGCATGTGGAGTGGGATTTATTGAAGGCATAAGAAGCAAATGCCTCCCAGTCCTTCCATATTTTTTCCAGCTTTTTGGCATCATGTCCCTTGGCAGAAGCCTGTTCCACAAACTTAGGCTTCATTTTGTCCAAGACGTCCTTTTGTTTCTTACCCATGGCCTTTCGGAGCACATCCGCCTCACCTTTGGTAAAGCCTGCTAACTTCTGTGATAAAAGCATTACCTGTTCCTGGTACACCGTAATTCCATAGGTCTCCTCCAGGTACTCCTGCATATCGTCCAAATCATAAGTGATCGGTTCTTGGCCATGCTTTCTCTTAATAAAGGAGGGGATGTATTCCAAAGGCCCTGGGCGGTACAGGGCGTTCATGGCTATCAGATCAGCAAATACGGTAGGTTTTAATTCCCGCATGTATTTTTGCATACCAGGGGATTCGTACTGGAAGATGCCGACAGTTTCTCCTCTCTGGAACAGTTCGTATGTTTTGACATCATTTATTGGGAAATTATCCGGATCCAGTTCAATACCATGTCTCTCTTTTACTATTTTGGCAGCATCCTTTATTAAGGTGAGAGTCTTCAGCCCCAGGAAATCCATCTTGAGGAGACCGGCACTTTCCACAACTGAGTTGTCAAATTGGGTACATACCATATCCGAATCTTTGGCCAAGGCCACAGGCACAAAGTTGGTGATGTCATCAGGAGTGATAATTACACCACAGGCATGAATGCCGGTATTCCGAACTGAGCCCTCTAGTACCTTTGCCTGATTGATGGTTTTGGAGAGTTCATCCTGTCCTTTGGAAATGCGGATCAACTCTTCGGCTTTGGTCATGTCCTCGCCATTGCCTTTTAGTTTTT
Source organism: Cecembia rubra (assembly GCF_003014575.1). Classification (GTDB taxonomy): domain Bacteria; phylum Bacteroidota; class Bacteroidia; order Cytophagales; family Cyclobacteriaceae; genus Cecembia_A; species Cecembia_A rubra. Next base: position 324,737 of record NZ_PYGF01000003.1, on the reverse strand, counting down.
CAGAAAGTTTCGCTCTGTCTTTGGATAGATCAAACAAAACTTTGAGTTTGATGTCCGGTACCAGTTTGGCCAAACGGTCTGCTTCTGACAAAGGGAGATTAAGGACCCTTGCAGTATCCCTGATGGCTGATTTGGCGGCCATAGTACCATAGGTAATGATCTGGGCCACCTGATTAGAGCCATATTTGTTGATCACGTAGTCAATGACTTTTTGCCTCCCCTCATCATCAAAGTCAATATCTATATCGGGGAGTGAAACCCTGTCCGGGTTAAGGAACCTCTCAAATAGCAAGTCATATGCAATCGGATCCACATTGGTGATACCTATGCAGTATGCGACTGCCGAACCAGCCGCTGATCCCCTTCCTGGACCTACGGATACACCCATTTTGCGGGCTGCGCCTGTAAAGTCCTGCACAATCAGGAAATAACCGGGATACCCCGTTCTTTCAATGGTTTCCAGTTCAAAATCCAATCTTTCTTTGATCTCATCATTGATCACCGGATAGCGCTTTTTGGCTCCTTCATAGGTGAGGTATCTCAGATAAGCATTTTCGCCACGCTTTCCGCCATCGAGATCATCTTCCGTATGTTTGAATTCTTCAGGTATATCAAATTTTGGCAACAATACATCCCTCTGTAGCTTGTATGTTTCTATTTTTTCTACAATCTCACTGGTACAGGCAATGGCATCCGGAAGGTCAGCAAAAAGTTTTTTCATCTCCTCTGGACTTTTAAGGTAAAATTCCTCATTAGGAAAACCATAACGGAATTCCCTACCCCGTTTGCCTACATATTTTTTCGGCTTTTCTACCAATTCCCCATCCTTGACACATAGGAGGATGTCATGTGCTTTGGCATCCACTTTTTGGTTGTAATAGGTATTGTTAGCTGCAAAATATTTGACCTTGTATTTTCTGGCAAATTGGAGCAATACTTCATTTACTTTTTCCTCCTCAGGAATTCCATGACGGTTAAGTTCCACGTAAAAATCCTCTCCGAACTGATCGAGCCACCATACAAAAGCTTCTTCTGCCTGTGTGTCGCCTACATTGAGAATAAGGTAAGGGATTTCACCCCAAAGGCCACCTGTGGTGGCAATTAGATCACTTTTGTATTTGACCAATAATTCCTTGTCAATCCTTGGAACATAATAGTATCCCTCAATATTGGCATAAGAAGCAAGTTTGGCTAGGTTATGGTAACCGGCTTTATTTTTAGCCAGAAGTACAGTCTGGAAACCGTCATCTTTGGTGGATTTGTTTTTTCTGTCCCGGCAAAGGTTGAATTCACAGCCAATGATTGGTTTTATGTCAGCAGAAAGTGCTGCCCTTACAAAATTGAATGCCCCCATCATATTCCCATGATCGGTCATGGCAATGGCTGGCATGTTCATTTCTTTGGCGAGAGCTATCAAAGAAGGGATTTCTGATGTAGCCTGCAGTACAGAATATTGGGTATGTACGTGGAGATGGGAAAATGGCATATCCACCATTTCCGAAATATCGGCTGTACCTGCAGCTTTTAAAATTTCCTTAGCGGCTGACTTAGTTTCATCTTTCGCAGCTGCAAAATTTGCGGCATCCAATTTTGGAGCTTCATAAATGACTTCGGTATAGCTAACACCGGGTTCGGTCTTGATAACCTGCTGGGTGATTAGCCCAAAAAAGCACTTTGCTGTTGCGTCAACGTCATAAGCGGCATCATGGGCATCTGCAAATCCATTTCCAAAAAGTTTTTGGTGCAGTTCAGTTAGGGTTGGCCATTTGAATTTACCCCCTTTACCGCCGGGGATGGCACAGAAATCAGTGGCCAGGTCTTTGGTGTCCAGTTCCTGCATCTCCCTGATTTTCATGGGGATTTGCTTTCTAAGAAACTCCGAGCCTACTACATTGATATCAAAACCGATATTGTGACCTACCAGGTATTGGGCTTTTTCCACATCTTCATGGAAAACCTGAAGTACTTTTTCAAGATCATGCCCCTCTTTGTTTGCCCTGGCCGTGGAAATACCATGGACTTTTTCGGCATTGTAGGGAATGGTGAAACCTTCCGGTTTAACAATGTAATTATGATTGGATATCAATTTTCCCCTGGAATCATGAAGCTGCCAGGCAATTTGGACCAGCCGGGGCCAGTTGTCCAAATCCTCCATTGGGGCGTCATAATTCCTTGGTAATCCTGTGGTTTCGGTATCAAAAACTATGTACATACAAACTCCTGAATTTTGGAACTTCTAAAATAAGGGATATCCTTTGGAGCTGTCGCATCACTGGCACAAATTGTCAGGAATTATTTTATTTGAACCAGATACTTGACAGACCTGTTTTATATTTCGGAACAATTTAAATATCTTTAGTCCATGCAGGCGTACGAATTCATCAATAATCTCATTCCACCTTTGAAACCAACGGATAAGGCTAAGATGGCTTTGTCTTGGATGGAGGAGATTAGAACCAACGTTTTGCCTGTGATAGAAAATGGGAATTTTCTTGGATTTTTGACAGATGAGAAGATTTATACTAAGAACAAACCTGATTCAAAGATTGCAAAGTTAGACTTAATAAGCCCATCCTGTTTTGTCTATATGGATAAGCATATCTATGATGTCATAAAGGTTTCTTCTGAATTTGATATCAACATGGTGGCAGTGGTAGATAGGGACAAAAAATACCTGGGTGTGGTTACTATGGAAGATGCAATAGGAGCCTTTGCCGATACTCTTTCCATCCAATCCCATGGCGCAGTACTGGTCCTGTCAATGTATATGACGGATTATAGCCTTTTTGAAATTGCCAGGATCATCGAGTCTGAAAATGCCAAGATTTTGAGTAGTTTTATTTCCAATGACCCACTGGATGACAGTAAGATCAAGCTGACTTTGAAATTGGACAAAATGGAATTGAGACATATCAAAGCCACCTTAGAGAGATTTGGCTTTAAAATAATCGACCAATATCAGGAAGAAAATAATATCAGTGAAGAGCAGGAAAGAATTGATAATCTTTTCCGATTCTTGAATATTTAAAAGCTCAGCAATGAACATTGTGCTACATGGAATCAACCTGCAAAAGGAATTTATTCCATTTATCGAACAATTGATAGATTTATTAAAAAACCGGGGTATCCGGATTTTTTTTACAGAAAGTTTCTCCAAATCATTTAAAAAGCCGCATACAAAAGTGACCGAAGCCAATGTGATCACTTCTATGGAGGAGGTAAAGGATATGGATTTTGCGCTTTCGGTAGGTGGTGACGGAACCCTTTTGGATACAGTCATCCAAGTTGGAAGGATGGAGACTCCTATTGTGGGTATCAATACAGGAAGGATGGGTTTTTTGGCGACCGTGGCCAAGGAAAATATCCAAAAGGCCATCAATGACCTGCTTGAGGGGAAGTATAGTCTGGAGTCTAGGACTTTGGTCAGCTTGGAATCCTCCAAACCTGTTTTTAATGGGATGAATTTTGCCCTGAATGAGTTTACAATACACAAAAGAGATACCTCTTCCATGATTATTGTCCATACTTATATCAATGGCCAATATCTCAACAGCTATTGGGCAGATGGGTTAATCGTGGCGACACCCACTGGCTCTACCGGCTATTCATTGAGTTGTGGTGGGCCATTGATTACCCCAGGTGCCAAGAATTTTGTAATCACTCCTGTTAGCCCCCATAACCTCAATGTAAGGCCGATCATTGTTTCGGATGAGTCGGTCATCAGTTTTCAAATAGAGGGAAGATCCGAGAAATTCCTTATTTCTTTGGATTCAAGGTCCACTGCCATTGATGCTACTGTAGAACTCAAACTGAAGAAAGCTGATTTTTCAGCCATGTTGGTCAAATTTTATGGTTACAGCTATTTTGATACATTAAGGCAAAAGTTAAATTGGGGCTTTGATATGAGAAATTAGACTGGAATATTTTCAATTTCCGAACATTTGGTTTAGCTTTCTAAAAGCTTGTTAATCTTAACAAAAATTAACCCCTGAAATACTAAGTGGGGTTTTTATATCGTTTTGTACTTCATAAATTGCATCGTCTTGAATAAAGTCAACATTCGGTTAATCCTTTCCCTGTTAATGCTTTCTATAGGAATGCTTACAGACCGGGTCTTTGCGCAAAGTTATGATTTTGGTGGAGGTCTGGGAGTAGCCACCTACACCGGAGATCTGGTAAGGAGGTTTGATCAGGGAAATGTTGGTCTTCAAGGGACGTTGTTTGGCAGACGAAATTTTGACAATGTGTGGTCTTTACGGGCAGGGCTGTCTTTTGGTAGATTGGCAGCGGCAGATTCTGTTTCCCGTATTGACTTGCCTTCCATTAATAGAGACGCATATTTTAAAGGAAACGTCTATGAACTGACAGCTGTTATGGAATATCATTTTATTGATTTTCTACATCCTCAGTCCATGTACAGGTTTTCCCCATATGGGTTTTTCGGATTGGGTTATTCCTATTTCAGTGGGACTGGCAGAAGCTATTTTGCAGATCAAGAAGCAGGAGATTATAGCGTAAGTACCCCGGTGATTCCTTTTGGAATTGGTATCAAATATAAATTGAACGACAAGTGGATGCTCGGTGCGGAATTGGGATTTAGGGCTACATTTACCGACCTTTTGGATAAAGTAGATGGAAAGTTACCGGTCAATCCAATAATGGTTCCGGATGCCAATGGGGTTAATCAACCTTCAAGGATCAGCCGTGGCAATTACAGCGATAATGACTGGTATTACTTTTTTGGTCTGACAATCAGTTATTCCTTCAATAACATCAAATGCTACATTTACAATTAATTGAGCATTAGGTTAGAATATTGGAAAAGAAATAGCATTTTTGTACCTCCAAAAATAAGAGTGGATTCTTTACACCCGGAATGAAGGAATTATTAGACAGGAATAACATCCCCCAACATATAGCGATTATCATGGACGGGAATGGGCGTTGGGCCCAGAAGAAAGGCGCCATGAGGATTTTTGGTCATAGAAATGCTCTTACGGCTGTAAGGGAATCCATTGAAATATCAGCCGAAATCGGAGTTAAATTCCTCACACTTTATGCGTTTTCAACAGAAAACTGGGCCAGACCCCAGGATGAAGTCAATGCCCTGATGGAAATCCTTATCAGTTCTATCACGGATGAGGTCCCTACCATGATGAAAAATAATATCAGGCTTTCTTCCATCGGTGACATCAAAAGCCTTCCTTCTTCTGCCCAGGCAAAACTAAAGGAGGCTAAGGAACTTACTGCCCAAAACACAGGATTAACTGTATTGCTTGCTCTCAGCTATAGTGGCAGGTGGGAAATTGAAAATGCGTTTAAGGAGATTGTCAAAAAAGTAGTTGAAGGACAGATTAGCATAGAACAGATCAATCAGCAAGTAATTGCTGATCATTTGGATACAAAAGGGGTACCTGACCCCGAGTTATTGATCAGGACAAGTGGTGAGCTGAGGATCAGCAATTTCTTATTGTGGCAATTGGCCTACACAGAGCTGTATTTTACAGAAGTTCTGTGGCCTGACTTTAGGAAGGAGCACTTATTGGAGGCTGTATTGGATTACCAAAGAAGGGAGCGGAGGTTTGGAAAAACAACTGCCCAGATTAAATCAAAACCTTGAATGAAGCGGAGTACATTAATACTTTTAATGATAATATGGGCAGTAACTGCCCAGGCACAGATCCGATTGGGGCAAAGTAGATTTACCCCGGCAAAGCCTGTTGATATTTTGGAACTGAATTATTCCAAGCCACAAAAATTCAGAATTGCTGAGATCAAAGCAGTAGGGCTCGCTACTTTAGATGAGGTAGCTGTTATTTCACTTTCAGGTCTAAGAGTAGATGATGAAATTTCCGTTCCCGGAGATGCTATATCTAATGCACTCAAAAAACTTTGGGGACAAGGAATTATAGGGGATGTAAAAATCTTGGTTACTAAAATTGAAGGAGATGATATTTATCTGCTTTTGGAACTTACAGAGAGACCAAGATTCTCCCGTGTTGAATTCACTGGCGTCAATAAAACCCAGGAAGGTGAGCTTAAGGATAAGATTAAAATCCGCGGGAGGGTAGTAAGGGACGATGTACTCAGTACTTCGCAAAGAAATATCCGCCAATACTTTGTGGACAAGGGATTTCTGAATACCGAAGTAAAAGTGATTCAGGAGAGGGATACAACTTTACCAAATAGTGTGAAAATCCGGTTTGATGTTGACACCAAAACTAAAGTCAAGATCAATAGGGTTAATATCTATGGGAATGAGGAAATTTCTGATAAAAAATTAAAAGGGAAACTTAAAAAGACTAAGGAGCATCCCAGGATGCATTTCTTCAGGGAATTGGCATCAAGGATTTCTAACACTACACCCAAATCTGCAAAAGAGGCAATCATTTACAGGAATGTGGTCAGCGATGAGCAGGTAAAGGACTATTTTAACAGGAATTTCAAATTGAATTTCTTTGTATCTTCCAAATATGTGGCAAAGGATTTCAAAGAAGACAAACAGAAGCTGATTGGTTTTTATAATTCCAGGGGTTTCAGAGACGCAGAAGTCATTGCAGATTCTACGTACAGGCATTCCGACAATACCATTAATGTAGACATATCGCTGGAAGAGGGAACTAAATACTATTACAGAAATATAACTTTCTTAGGCAATTATTTACATCCATCAGAAGTATTGCTTGCCCGACTGGGCATAGAAAAAGGAGATGTTTATAACAAGGAAAAACTAGAGAAAAGATTGAATTACGATCCTCAAAAAGAGGATGATGTCAGTTCCCTTTATCAAAATGACGGATACCTTTTCTTCCAGATAGATCCTGTGGAGGTAGCTGTGCAGGGTGATTCCATTGATATTGAACTGAGGATTTTTGAAGGTCCGCAGGTTACTGTAAATTCTGTAAATATTGAAGGTAATGAAAGGACATCTGACCATGTAGTCATGAGGGAGATCAGGATCCTTCCAGGACAGAAGTTTAACAGGAGCTTGTTGGTAAGGACTATCAGGGAACTTTCGCAATTGGGATATTTTGATCCGGAAAAGATCGAACCGGATATGAGACCCAATTTTGAGAATGCCACGGTTGATATTACTTTCAAATTAGAAGAAAGGCCCAATGATCAGATAGAATTATCTGGTGGATGGGGAGGATTCTTTGGATTTGTGGGTACAGTAGGTTTGGTGTTCAATAACTTTTCCATCAAGAATATCGGTAATTTTGAAAAATGGAGACCGCTTCCTGTAGGTGATGGACAAAGGCTTTCCTTGAGGGTGCAGGCAAATGGGCGGACATTCCAGAATTACAGCATCTCTTTGACCGAACCTTGGTTTGGAGGTAAAAAACCTAATGCTCTTTCAGTAAGTTTTAACCACTCTGTACAGCGTCAGATTGACTTTAGAAGTGGTAATTTAGATCAGATATTAGGTTCATTTAAAATTACAGGGGCTACAGTTGGTCTTTCTAAAAGAGTTACCTGGCCTGATGATTACTTTATGGTAAGTAATTCCCTGACCTTTCAGATTTATGAATTTGACCGTTTTGGAACCAGCTTTGGTCTAAGTTTCCCGACTGGAAGGGCAAACAGTTTGGCCTTCAACAATACAATTGCAAGGAACAATATCGACAACCCTATTTATCCAAGACTTGGTTCCAATATTTCCTTGACGACTACCTTTACACCTCCTTATGCCTCGCTCAATCCGAATATAAACAGGGAATCCCCTGATGAGGAGAAATTCAGATGGCTTGAATATCATAAGTGGATGTTTGATGCCTCTTTCTTTACACCCGTTTTTGGTTCATCCAAATGGGTAATCAGTGCAAGGACACATATGGGATTCTTGGGCTCGTATGGTGATCGAATCGGCATCATTCCATTGGAGAGATTCGTATTGGGTGGGGATGGAATGAACTTCAATAACTTTGCCCTTGGACAGGAAATTATTGGATTGAGAGGGTATGAGAACCAAGCTATTACTCCGGGAAGAGAATCCCGATTCGATCCCAATAGAACCGAAGGTTATGGGGGTATCGTTTATAATAAGCATGTGATGGAATTGAGATTCCTGGTTTCTCCTAACCCTTCAGCCACTATCTTCCTGCTTGGCTTTGCGGAAGCGGGTAACAACTGGGGATCCTATGCGGAATTTAATCCGTATAACTTAAAGAAATCTGCTGGTGTGGGTGCAAGAATCTTCATGCCTGCATTTGGTTTGCTTGGGCTGGATTGGGGCTATGGTTTTGACCCACTTCCTGGGCAAGTACAAAGAAGCGGCCCTCAATTCCACTTTACTATTGGTCAGCAATTCAGATAATGATGGAAAGATCACTCAAATTGTTATTTTTGTTTGGTTTTATCGGCACCCTACTTGCTTGGAGTCCGGTATACGCCCAGAAATTTGGATATATTGATTCTGAATTTCTATTAAACAAGCATCCTGATTACAAGTTGGTTCAGAATGAATTGACATCCCTGAGTGAGCAATGGAAAAAAGAGGCACAAAAATTGGAGCAGGAAATCAAGGAGATGCGCTCCAACCTGAAGGCAGAAGAAGTTTTGCTGACCGAGGAAATGTATCAGGAAAGGCTTTTGGCCATCCAGGAAAAGGAGAAACAGGCCATTGCATTCAATAACCGGGTATTTGGTATCAACGGTCAGTATTACCAAAAACAAGCTGAATTATTGCAACCTTTACAGTCAAAGATCTTTGACGCAATTGACAAAGTCTGCAAAAGGTTCAATCTTGCAGTGCTGTTTGACAAGGCTTCAGGGCCATTAATGATTTATTCAGATCCGAGGCATGACTATTCGGAGTTTGTGCTTCAGGAATTAGGTTTAGAAAAATAAAAATTAATTAACTAGAACAATGATGAAAGTAAAAGTTATCCTTTCCGCAATCGCGATAATTTGCGTAGGATTCGTAGCTCAGGCCCAGTCTGATATCAAAATTGGTTATACCAATGTAGAGCTTTTAATGGACTTGATGCCAGAGATGGAGCAAATCGGTGCAGATATTCAAGACTATCAGACCCAATTGCAGACCAATATGCAAACCAAAGCCCAGGACTTTGAAAGGAGAGTTCAATCTTATCAGCAAGCAGCTCCTACTATGACAGAAGATGCGAGAGCTCAAAGAGAGCAGGAGTTGAGGAGATTGCAGCAAGAATTGCAAAAAGCTGAGCAGGATGCACAGGTAGCCTATCAAAGAAAACTTCAGGAACTGCTTGAGCCGGTACAGCAAAAGGTGTTCAATGCTATCAATTCTGTGGCCGCTGAACATAATTATACACATATCTTCTCCGAATCTGCAGGAAATTCACCTATCCTGTTGTACACCAGAGATGATGATAAATTTACTGAGTTGGTTTTGGCCAAATTGGGTATACAGTTACCTACCCGACCAAATTAATAATCCATTCATCGCGTGAAGGATTGGCCTGTCTCTTTTGGGGACGGGCTTTTTTGTGCCTTTTGTTCCAGAACTTTCCAGGGGTAGTTTTTGTATTTAATACATTCAATTCCTTGATTAATACATTCCCAAGGAGCTGGCGTTATATCAGGAAAAATTGCAGGTATCTATGGCAAAGAATAAATTTAAAAATGTAATCCAGGCTACAGATGAAGCTGTTTTGGTAGATTTTTTTGCGGAGTGGTGTGCTCCTTGTCAGACTATGAATCCTGTTTTGGATGCTGTGGTGGAAGAATTGGGTGGTAAATTGAAATTGTATAAACTTAATGTTGATAAAAATCCACAGGTCAGTTTGCAGTTTGGAGTACGATCAATTCCCCATTTTATCCTTTTCAAAAGAGGGAAGATACTTTGGAGAAAAGGGGGATACATGACCAAGAAAGAATTGCTTCAGGCCTTGAAGGGTTTTATATAAAAAAAGCTCCAAGGTTCAGAATCCTTGGAGCTTTTTTGTTTAAGCAGCTTTAGTGTCTATTTTTTCCAACTGGCTTTGCCACCTTTAGCAGAGTCAATGTCAATGCTGAAGCTGCCACCTCCTGTTACAATCCAGCGCACCTTTACTGCTCCCATACCTGGGATATTTTCCACTTCTAGTTTTTCAGGGCTGATCTTTTGTTCCTTCAGTTTATTGAAATCCTCATTTTCTACAATGAAGCCCGCAACCACCTTTGCACCTGAAATGCTTACGTAATTAGGCCTTTCGATCTTATACTTGATGTCCTGAGAGGAATGGGTAGGGATCAATCGCTCATTGAAAATAGTAGCAGTAATTTCTTTTAAACCGCCTCCAAGATCTTTCTCTTTCACTTCTGATATACTCAATTTGGGAGTATGGTAAGCGTGTAGTATGGTAAAGGCAGAATTTCTATGGGCATCCTGCTCCATCAGGAATCCTGGATGTAACCTGCCGAAGTTTTTCTTGAATCCTCCTATTTCTATTTTACCGAATTGAGGGTGATCATACTCTTCCCAGTTGACAAATGCATCACCAAAGGTAAGGTAGGTATCCACTTTCAATTGCTCATCCTGATTGCCACGACCTGCATTTTGATGGAGATACAAATAGGAGGTCATCAGTTCATTGGAGTAAGTAAATATTCCCCTTCCTCCATAAAACCAATCTAATTGTCCTCCAAAAACAGAATAAAGATCCTTGTACACTACCAAGTATTTATATCCGGGCATAAACTCTTCTCCTTTCTTGGCAATTGCATCATATACCCTTACATCCGAAGCATTGTAGGTGTTTAGGTCTTCTTCTGCTCCTGGGCCTCGTAGGATCATTCCGCCATAGTTATGGTAACTTTGGGCAGCTGCTATGTTAGGATGCTTCATCACAAACTCCATAACCGCTCTGTTTTCAGGTACAGAGAATGGATATTTCCAAGCACCCCTTTGGATGTAATCCGGCTGCCAATTCCATGCCCAGTCCCTATTGGGATCATAATAACCTATACCATCCTCATTGACTTCACCATCCCCGTCCATATCATAACCTTCATATCCAAGCATTTCATATTCTCCTTTTTGATCGGCTGCGACAGGGATTAATTTTCTCGGATCCATTTTGTCTTTGATAAATCTTCCGGTTGAAGACTTTCTGATCATCATGGTGATATGTCCATCTTTATTGAGGTCATTGAATGGGTCTTCCCCGGCAAGACCATCACCATCATTGTCCAATACAATCATTCCGGACCGTGGGGAGTTTTGGTTGTTCGCTTCCTTGATAAAAGAATCATGAGCGTCCGGGTTGATGGTAGGGGCGATATAGAAAGTTTTGTCTTTCAATAGCTGCGTGATAAATTCCAGGTCTCCATACATTTCGGTCAAATACCAGGCAGTATAAAGTGCAAATTCGGTTCCTTGTATTTCGTTGGAATGGATATTACCATCGATCCACATGGCCGGTTTGTCCTCTGCTTTTCCTGTCTTGAAATCGGTGATGGTCAGTACCCATATATCATTTCCCTGGTAAGATTTACCAATACTTTCCAGCTTTACCAGATTGGGATGCTGTTTCACCATGTTTTTCATGATTTCCTCTAAGGCCAGGTTGGTATGGTACCTGTTCCAAGAAACCTGCACTTTTGGATTGTGAGGAGTTCCGATAGCCCGGAAATACCTGTCCTGTCCCACTTGGGCAGAGGTCTTAGTTATCCCTGCAAAGCTGATTGCTGCTCCAAGGGCTGCTGTATATATCCAATTTTTGATTTTCATCTTCATGTTGGTTTAAAGTCTCACATTTAGGGTGGCAAAACCAGTGTGTGCTGCTCCGGCTTTGAGGTCCACTGATCCCGAACCTTTTACTATCCAGCTCAAACTGACATTTTCGTAAGCGCCAAGTTTGTTAATCAATTTGATTTTGTCACCGGAAATAATGTCCTTGGCATCTCTGTTGATGTCCACCCTTACCTTCCTCAACCATCGGGATTTTTCTCCCATATCCGAATGGGTAGGTAGAGGAGAATTATTGAATAAATCCACTGAGATCCGGGTTAGTCCATTCCCTAGTTTTTCTGTTTTGAGGTTATGGAATTCCATCTTTGGACTTATTTCTGCCAATTGGATAATGAAATCGGTATGTTCTTTGGCAATCTCATTGACCATGGCATAAGGAGGGTTATGTAATGCGAATGGTCTGATGCCTCCCACTTCGACTTTTTGGCCTGGGAAATCAGGATGGTTGACCGAAGCCCAGGGAACAAATACATCATTTAGCCCTTGTCCTGAAGCCCATGCCAGGAAATTTGCCTCGGTATTGCTATAAGATTTACCATCTTCTCCTTTCACTTCAGGTACCCACCAACCCGGGGTGCTGAAACTCAGTCTCCCAAAATGGAAATAGGCCCATTGGAAAAAGTCCCCATCAGTTCCCTGATTGGTTTGGTTGTAGGCTTTTTGGGATACGGTCTTGTTATAGATGCCGGAGACCATGCTATTGATAGCAACGTCTTTTTCCAACATGGAGGTAATGATCCTTTTTCGGGCATCAGCTGCATTGTATTTCAATGGGGCAGAAAGATTGTTTGCAGGGCTGAAAGTAACAAAAGCATAGATGTTCCATTGGTCAAAAAGGTAATCCAGTAAAGCACGGCTTTCCTTTTCAGATACAGCATATTCACCTGCCAAAGGGGTAAAGATCGGGAATTTGTAAGTCATGTTTCTGTTGAAGGCAATACCCTCTCTCAGATCTTCCCCGAATTTACCGTCCTTGTCATTGTCCCTGCTTTCAGGGAATACCATATAGGCTCCTTTTTCTCCTTTGGAGCGGTCGGCTTTTACCATCACTCTTTCATCCGAGGATAAAGTCATGTAATCTCCCATAGGAGACTCTACACGCATCAATGTGATCAATCCATCCTTGTTGAGATCTTCATAGCCATCTTCTGAAACTCTTCCATCCCTGTCATGGTCCACATTGGAAGCATTTCCCCTCCTCTCATATTTGAGAGAAGCATGGTATTGCTCGTAAGCATCAGGGGACATGTTTGGGAATACATAGAAAGTGGTCCTTTCCAAGATTTGGCTGTGTTCCTTTACCAGTCTTTCAGCAAACTGTACGGCAAGTTCTACACTGAGTACATGGAAACCTTCTGCACCGCCGACTACTGCGATTGCCGGCTTGTTATCCATATCACCTTTGCCGATTTTTAATACCCAAATGTCCTTTCCTCCCTCGGTTTTGGTCAGTGAGCTCAATTTGGCAGCACTGCCACTTCCTGAGATAGCCTGTAGTCTTTGGGTTACCTGGCTTAAAGTGGGATAATCCCCCTGTGCCAGTGTAGTTGAATGGACAGAAAAAAGCATTCCTGCCCCTGCAACCAACGATAGATACATTTTCTTCATAAAGTATATCAGGTTTAGTTTTTTTGAACAAATAGGACATGACATGGTCCACTTGCCGCACCTATGTTACAAAAAATACATGGTTTAATAAAAGTGGATTAGCTGTGTTGATACCATAGGTTTTGAAAGGTTTTCCGATTGGATAAGCGGGTTTGTCTTCCTGGTCATTGGTTATTTTGGCATTAGTAACCAAAGTAACGCGCATAGCAATCGGGTCTTAGGTATTGTGGTTTTTGAAATCAAATGTAGCTCCAAAAATTTCTCCGGAAAGTTATTGAAATCAGGACTTTATTTATGACTTTCCTCTTCAAACAAGATATTGACATAACTGTCGTATCGATAGGGATGGATATACCCTTCTTCCAGTTTTTCAAGTACGATGCACCCGGGTTCATTGATATGTTTGCAGTTGTTGTATTTGCATTGCCCCAGGTATTGCCGCATTTCCACAAAGTAGTGAGAGAGTTCCTGTTCTTCGATATCCAATATACCAAACTCCTTGATGCCCGGAGTATCGATAAGAAAGCCGCCTTCCCCCAGCTCAAACATTTCCGCAAAAGTAGTGGTATGTACACCCTTGGCGCTGAATTTGGAAATCTCCTTGGTGGCCTGTTGGGCCTGAGGTACCAGCTTATTGAGAAAAGTTGATTTGCCGACACCTGAATGACCGGATAGAAGAGTGGTTTTGCCTTGGAGAAGTGGTAGGAATTTTTCTTTCAAATTTTCGCCTTTTAAAGCAGAAATCTCCAGAACAGGATAGCCAATGGGTTCATAGATTTCTTTGATGGTTTCCAGGTATTCCAGGTCCTTTTCCTTGTAGGATTCATCCATTTTATTGACCAAGATAGTAGCCGGGATCCGGAAACTCTCTGTGCTGACCAAAAAACGGTCAATAAAACCCAAAGAAGTCCTTGGATTTCTAAGGGTGACAATCAGGAATGCCTGATCAATATTAGAGGCCAGAATATGGGAAAAATGGGTCTTCCGGGTTGATTTCCGGATGATGTAATTTTCTCTGGGAAGAATGTCCGTGATCACTGAGGTGGATTGGTTTTCCTCCTTTTCGATAAGCACAAAGTCTCCTACGGCGATGGGGTTGGTCAGTTTGAGTTCATCCTGCTTGAATTTTCCCCTTAACCTCGCTTGAATATTGCCAGTGTCCGTTTGTACTGAATACCAACTTCCTGTGGATTTGATGACCCTTCCTTTCATGAATTTTGAAATTTAAACCTATTTTCCAGCCAGTTCCAAAGGTATTTCCTCAATGATTCCGGACATTGGTCCAGGTTCTGAACGCATAGGAATTTGATGTTTTGCTTTCTATCACATTTTTCCAATTTTTCTTTTAGGTATCCCGATTTTCTTTTGGAAGGTTGCAGATAAGCAATATCTGACTTTTTTATATTTTTATTTCCGCGGGCGAGTGTGCTATGATTGACGATGGATGCTACATTGAATTGGGTGTGGAACCTAAACCTATGAGATATATTGCTGATCAGTAAATCCGGGTTGTTGGTGTAGAAATCCTCCAAAATTGATTTTTTCATTACACAAGGAGTATGGTCCATTCCAAAATAAAACCATCTGAAGCCCATAATTTTCGCAGACATCCACTGTTTGATGTTATAGGATGGCTTAGGCTCATAGTTTTTGATTACCAGTTGTTTGAGTTTTCTTAACCCATGCCGGACACTTGCCGATGGTAGCCAGGTTCCCCGAAGTACAATTTCATTGTTTATAAACCAGTCCTCTTCTTTTAGAGGGCGTATCAGGAACATGTCGTCATTGAAGTAAACAAAATTTTCTGAGAGGCCAGGAATTCTCCAAAGCATATTTTCAATGGTGCTGCTGTTGAAGGTGGGCAAGTAAGATTCATAACCACTGAAAATGACTTTGTGGTCCACGATCAGAACATCGTCTTTTCTTTGGGGGAAATATTTTTCAAGTTCAGGTCCCAGATTTGGGTCCTGATTGTCGGTGACTATAAAGACTTTCCTGATAAATGGGGCAAAAGTGAGTATGGATAGCACACAGTATTTGATTTCTCCTGCAGAAGCAAACCTGGTAGCTTCTGTACTGAATACCTGTTTACGTGACTTTTCAGGAAGGTATTGGTTCATTTTTTCCCTGTGTTTGGGTTCATTTCCATCCACCCAGGCTATGACTACATCTATTGGCCCTCTTTTTTCGGAATCCATTTGCACTTGATTAAATAATACCCTTAAAACGGTCAGGTATTCTGACCACCAGTTTCCACTTGAGCATTGTGGGCTTATTCCAGGCCCACAAGGGTCTGGCAAAAGTCTGAAATTTTCTGGCTAAACTTAGCCACTTTTCGTCTGTTTTGGCTTTCGATTTGGTGACAATGTCAATGGTTTTAGCCCTCTTTTTGATATGCCCGGCTCTTCCAGTTGCCATCCTGTCTTTATCCAAAAAACGGTCTTGAATCATTTTGTAATCTACGGACCCAAAATGAAATAAATATAAGTTGGGATCTATCCTGAAGTTATGCCCTTTTACCCGGTGAAATCCTGAACCCCAGTTTACAGGTTGGGAAATGACTGATGGTTTGGTGTACCGAGAGGAAAGCAGTGCATATTCTCTTTGATCCAAAAATGGCCTCTCTTTATCTAGGTCAGCTTCTTTTCCTAAGATTTGTCCAACATCCATTCCAAGTCCTGAAACTGAAGGGTTAATTTCGATTTCACTGAGGTAAGAGGCCAGGCTTTTTCCGACTTTCGGGTCGACCACCAAAAATTCATCTGCATCTACCCCAATGATAATATCATATTGTCCCAACAGTGAATGGGCTACTTTTGAAAGAAATCCTAGACGACGTTTTTCTGCCTTTATTACGTGTTCTGCTACTCTTTTTTCATGGATAACATTGACTTTTCCGGCATTTGCAGGAATAGGTTGATCCTCTCCATCCAGGTAGATGAAGCAATTTTCTTCGCCTAGCTCTTTTCCATAATATTTGATCCAACGGGAAAGGAAGAAGTCATCATTTCTCGCCATGGTGATCACTGCGATTTTTTTGAGAGTTGGAGAAGTTTGATTTTTGGACATGAAAACAGAATTGATTGAGTAGAAGCAAAGTTAAGTTTTAAGTCATGAATTCGAAAACCGTACCTTCAATATGGGATAAAAGATAGTGATCAGCGGATTTTGGCAAGAAAAAAGCCCTGAACAGAAAGTTCAGGGCTTAATAGCTAAAAGATTTCCAATTAGTTTTTGCTAAGATATTCAGCAACACCTGTTCTGGAGGCAGTCATTGCTTCTTTACCTTCTTCCCAGTTGGCAGGGCATACTTCACCATATTTTTCTACGTGATGAAGGGCATCCACCAATCGGATCATTTCGTCAATGTTCCTTCCAAGTGGGAAGTCATTGATAGTCTCGTGTCTTACAATTCCTTGCTTATCTATAAGGAAAGTTCCTCTATAAGCGATAGGGGCACCGTCGAAGGTCAATTGTCCTTCCTCATTGTAGTTCCACTCACCTGCCAATACACCATAGTTATGAGCAATTGTTTTTGCTACGTCAGCTACCAATGGGTAAGTAACACCTTCAATACCGCCATTTGCTTTGGACGTCATCAACCAAGCTAGGTGGGTTTCTTCCGTATCTGTAGATGCACCAATTACAGCTACACCTCTTTTTTCAAATTCCGCTAATTTTTCTTGGAAAGCCAAGATTTCGGTTGGGCAAACAAATGTGAAGTCTTTAGGGTAGAAGAAGAACACTACATCTTTTTTGCCGATAAATTGTTCCAAGGAGAAGTTTTCTACGATCTCCTCACCATTAATCACAGCTCCTGCTGAAAATAAAGGAGCTTTTTTTCCTACTAATGACATAATTTAATTTTTAGGTTTTGAGATTTATAATTGTGCTGGTATTTCTTTGGTTTTAAGCCGGTTTTCTTTTTTTTGGAAGCATTGCCTTTAATTTTTGTAGAAAACCAGAACCTCTTTTTATTAGGTAAAAAAGAGTTTCATTGCCACTGCAAAGTTAACCTCGCTTGTAATAACAAACAAAAAATACCAAATTTAATTCCGAAATGAGTTATAAATATCTATTCGGTTTAACCTGTTATTAAATATTTTAACGAATTAAAGAATTATGTTCTGATTAATTCTGGTAATCAGAATAATCAGCAAATGAGTTGAGCGGTTAATGCCGATTAGTTTTGTGTCAGACTTTTCAAGTAATTTAAAAATTGACTATCTTGAAAAAGGATATGAAGAATAATCGGCCCCAGTAATTACTATGATTAAAGTTTTGTTTATTTGTTTGGGGAATATTTGTAGATCCCCCTTGGCGGAAGCCATTTTCAATCATAAAGTCAAGAAGTACGGACTCGAGCATAAGTTCTCAAGTGATAGTTGTGGAACTTCCGATTACCATATAGGTGAGTTGCCCGATGAGCGTACCCTAAACTGTGCATCAAAATACCAAATACCAATCAATCATAGGGCCAGACAGATTAACCGTGTAGATTTAAGGGAGTCCCATTACCTTATTGCCATGGATTTTTCCAATAAAAGGAATGTGGAAAACTTACTTGGTATTCACCGTATCCAACATGAACAATTGTTTTTAATTCGAGAATTTCAGCCAGATGCAGAGGAATTAGAGGTGCCTGATCCTTACTATGGGGGAGAGGATGGATTTGAAGAAGTTTACCAAATCCTGGACAATTCTATTGAACATTTTTTGGAACACCTGAAACAGTCTCAGGATATATATGTTTGATGACCAAGAGTTTTTTGAACAAGTAGTGTTTTTAAGTACCGGGGAACAGGAAGTTTCTTTTGAAAGCAGGTTGATTGCTGCGGGTTATATTAATCAAGGAGTTTATTTAAAGGTAAGAGGTAAGTCATATTTTTTGAAAGTCAATTTTGAACCAAGTCTGGATATATTCGAAAAAGAAGCTCGGGGACTTGAAATAATGTCCCGGTTTTCCCCTCTCAGAGTTCCAAAAGTATACCAATTTGGAAGGGTCAAGGATAGGAATTTCCTCTTAATGGAATGGATAGATACCGGAAGATCCAAACCTGCTTATTGGGAAAAATTAGGGGTGGGATTGGCCCAAATGCATATGGCCAGCAGGTCTAAGTTTGGACTGGAGGTTGACAATTATATCGCTTCTGTTCCACAGCAAAATAAAGATGAGCTATCTTGGGCAGGATTTTTCATTCACCAAAGGTTAGAGCCTTTGATTGGAAGGGCGTATTATAACGGATTAATAGAAGCTGAGTTTATCAAAAAATTTCAGTCAATTTATCCTAAGCTTGAATCGCTTTTCCCCAAAGAAAGACCCGCTCTCCTACATGGAGATCTCTGGTCCGGAAATGTGATGACTGGTCCGGAAGGACAACCTGTTTTGATCGATCCTGCGGTTTATTATGGACATAGGGAAATGGATCTGGCGTTTTCCAGGCTTTTTGGCGGTTTTGATGAAGCTTTTTATTTAGCTTATCATGATATTTTCCCCCTTGAACCTGGATTTGAAGAAAGGATGGATGTTTACAATCTTTATCCTCTCCTTGTACATTTATTGTTATTTGGGAAGAGTTACCTCGTTGGAATCCAAAAAACAATCCAGAAATTAATTTGATTTTGTCACAATCTGAAAAGTGGAACGGGTGACCTGCTCCATTAGGATTTCCTTGTTTTTCATCAGATTTTCCATGATTTCGGGATTATGGTTTTTGACTGTGATGAGCTGAAGGGATTCATTGTAGCGGATTTCGAAGTCCTGCTTCAGGGAATCAATTAGTTTTTCCAACTTGAAAACCTGCTTGTCGATTACTAAGGAAATACTTATGGCAGAGGTCTGCAACAAATTGACCCTAAGTTTCAATTTTTCAAGCTCGGAATAAATCTGATGGATATGCCCTTCATGGATGAATGTAAAATCAGTTACCTTAAAACTTACTAGGATCTGTTCGTCCTTGACCACGATGCAGGGGGTTTTGTTTTCATGTTTGACATGATGGATTTTGGTTCCTGGGCTACTGGGATCAATAAAGGATTTTACATATAAAGGTATGGAAAGGTTGGCCAGTGGCTTGATGGTTTTGGGATGAATGACTGAAGCTCCGTAGTAAGTAAGCTCTGCAGCTTCATGATAGTCTAATTCATCAAATTTAATCGTATTTGGAAATCTTTTGGGATCTGCATTCAATACTCCCTCTACGTCTTTCCATATTGTTACAGAGGCAGAATGCAAGCTGGAGGCAATGATGGCTGCTGTAAAATCAGAACCTTCCCGGCCTAGGGTAGTTGTATTTCCGACCTTGTCTTTACCTATGAAACCTTGGGTGACTACAGGAAATTTTTCAAGGAGGGGTACAAGGCTTTTTTTGATTTTTGCAGCAGTGGCATTCCAGTCCACTTTGGCAAATCTGTAATCTGAATTGGTAACTATAATTTCTCTGGCATCCTTCCAAATACAATAGATTTTTTCCAGGCATAAATATTCCTGAACTATCCTGGTAGCAACAAGTTCCCCATAAGAAATGATGCTATCATAATAAAGGTCGTAATTGTCTTTGGAAAGAGGTAGCTCAAGGTCCCTCTGCAGCTGCAAAAAATAGTTTTTTACAATTGCATGGATAGGGTGATTTTCTCCAAAAAGACCCATGCATATTTCCAAATGGTAATTTTCTAAAATTGTAATATTCGAAGAATAGTCTTCCTTGTTGAATTTTTTCTCTAAAATTCCTTCCAGGGCGTTGGTAGTTTTTCCCATGGCAGAAATTACGATTACGGTATGATTTCGCAATCGATTGTATAAAATTTTTGATAAGTTTTTGATCGAGTTGACGTCTTTTATCGAAGCGCCCCCAAATTTGAAAACAAAAGTTTTTAACATCTGAAATTATGTTGTAATTTTCGAAAAAGAAACTCCAATATATAATTTTTCCAATATTTAATGAAAGTCAAGTACTATACCCCAAGTGATTCCAAATTAGCATATTCTGTCGGCGTCACACTGGACAGGTTCATCAAAATGAAACAGGATGATTTTCCATTTGCATCCGGAGAATTGTCCCAGCTTTTGCGTGATATAGGATTAGCAGCAAAGATAGTAAATCGCGAGACCAATAGGGCAGGACTCGCAAATATTGCTGGAGCCTTTGGCAATACCAATATTCAGGGGGAAGAACAACAAAAGCTTGACGTGATTGCTAATATTCGATTTACCCGTGCGCTAACCAAAGGAGGGGAAGTCTGTGCCATTGTATCAGAGGAGGATGATGAGGTCATCGACTTGCAAAACAGTTCCGGAAAATACGTGGTGGCCATAGACCCACTTGATGGTTCTTCCAATATAGATGTAAACATTTCTATTGGCACCATTTTTTCCATATACAGAAGAGTTACTCCAGTAGGAAGCCCCATTCAGCCCGAGGATATCATGCAGCCTGGCAGGAATCAAGTGGCAGCAGGTTATGTGCTTTATGGTTCTTCAACTATGTTGGTTTACACAACTGGTCATGGCGTAAATGGATTTACCTATGAGGCATCTTTAGGTGAATTTTTCTTGTCCCACCCGGATATGAAAGCCCCACAAAATGGGAAAATATATAGTATCAACGAAGGAACCTATAACCATTTCGAACCTGGTCTAAGGGAGTATCTCGAAAATTGTAAAAAGTTGGAGTACAGTGCCAGGTATATTGGAAGTCTGGTGGCAGATTTTCATAGAAACCTCCTGAAAGGTGGGATTTATATTTATCCAGCTACTACCAAATCCCCATCAGGGAAGTTGAGGTTGCTATATGAGGCAAATGCATTGGCTTTTATAGCTGAACAGGCCGGAGCCAGTGCAATTGATGGAGAGGAAAGAATTTTGGATATACAGCCCAGTTCCTTGCACCAACGGACTCCACTTTATATAGGTTCTATTGAGATGGTAAAGGAAGTTGGGGCCCTAATTAAAAAACGAAGGGCATTGACAGTTGGATAGCAATAAATTGAAATGTATTAAATCAGATTGATAAATCCGGGCAGTGGGAGAATTCCATTGGTCATCCCGGATTTATTATTCATTCCGATATCTATTGCGGATTTCAATTTTTTGGATCTGCCTTTTTATAAGGGCCTTTGCCAGGTCAAAGGACATCTGGTCAGGTGCTGACTCATGTAAGATTTTTTTGAGCAGCTGTTCACCCAGATCAATCCGATAGCAGATATGCAGTAACCTTTCAAAATCCCTGTCGAGCATTTGCTTGATTATTGGGGAAAGGATTTCTATCAGCCTCTCTTCGGTGAAATTCTCATGAATTTCCGGTAGGTTAAAGTCTTTTTTGAGTACTTCGGCTGTTTGTTGAAGTATAGGGAGCATAGCCGGAATCGGAAATGAAAAGTGGAGCACTTAAGGCTCCACTCAAATGTTTTATTCTGCTTCTGAATCTTTGCTTTCTTCCTGAATTTCAAATACCTCAGGAGCTTCGGTTTTGATGATTTTATACCAAGAAATCAACTTCTTGATGTCTGAAGGATACACCTTACTTTCATCATAATCGGGAAGTACATGCTTAAGGAAAGACCTTAACTCCTCGGCTTCTGCATCAGCATCAAGTCCAAGGTCTCCTTTAAACTCCCGATCAATGCTTTTCATGATTTCTTCCAATGGGGAAGCACCTTCTTCTGTCATGGTATACATGGAGATTTCACCCAGGATTGAAACCCTTTGGTTAGTTCCCACTACCAATTTACTTTTTTTAGCATCCAAAGATTCCAGGATTACCCCTCCTCTGGTCGGTTTCAATACTTTGTATAGACCCGGCTTGCCGGAAACAGTTGCTATTTCGTTGAATTTCATTGCTGATGTATTTATTGAGCCTGCAAATATAGAATATCCTCATAAAAGCCCAAGGCTTACCTGTGGCTGTCATAATATTCCTGTACCTCGTTTTCGATAAAGCTTACCAGTTCCACTTTACCCTCACCATTCTGGGAGGAAGTGATGAAGTAGTCAGGTTCATCTCCAAAAATCTCTTTAGCTGAATCAAGAAATTTTCTGACATTACCAAGAGTTTTGGTTTTGCTTTGTTTGTCTGATTTGGTAAAAATAAGAATAAAAGGAATTTCATTTTCCCCACACCAAGTGATGAATTCCAGGTCAATTTTTTGGGGATCCAGTCTGCTGTCTATCAGTACACATACTGCTACCAGGTTTTCCCTATTGGTCAAATAATCACTGATCATTTTCTCCCAGGTGGATTTGATGCCTTTACTTACTTTGGCGAAGCCATATCCCGGAAGATCCACCAAGTACCAAATGTCATCAATAAGGAAGTGGTTGATGAGTTGAGTTTTTCCTGGTTTGCCTGATATTTTGGCCAGATTTTTATTTCCTGTCAGCATATTGACCAATGAGCTTTTGCCCACATTAGATCTGCCGATAAAAGCAAACTCCGGCATGGTCGGAGGAGGGCATTTTTTGTAATCTGTATTACTGATTAAAAAGCTGGCTTTTTTTATCATGGCTATTTTTTGATGCAAAGTTAATTCTTTTGACAGAAATGAGCCTTTTGTACCTAAGATTATCTACCAATAAAATATGAGATTTGGCGCTTTAATCACCAACATTTTTCAATTGCTCAGGTTTACTTAGTAATATTGCACAAAATTTTATACCCATGTCAGTAGTACCTTACAAAGAGAAAGAGGCCGGAAAGAAGGAGCAGGTAGCCGAAATGTTCAATAATATCAGCAAGAAGTATGATTTTTTGAATCATTTGCTGAGTTTGGGTATTGATATCATTTGGAGAAAAAAAGCCGTCAAAATGCTCAGGAAAGATCAGCCCAAACTGATCTTGGATATTGCTACGGGTACGGGAGATTTTGCGATTGAAGCACTTGCCTTGAATCCAGAAAAAATTATCGGAGTGGATATTTCAGAGGGAATGTTGGAAGAGGGCAGAAAAAAAATGAAACGCCGTGGTCTTGATCATGTCATTGAACTTCAATTAGGAGATTCGGAGAAGTTGTTGTTCGAAGATAATAAGTTCGATGCAGTCATCGTTTCATTTGGAGTAAGAAACTTCGAGAACCTCGAAAAAGGTTTAGCGGATATGTTCAGGGTATTGAAGCCGGGAGGGAAGACAGTTATAGTGGAATTTTCCAAACCGAAAAAATTTCCCATGAAACAAGGATATAATTTTTATTTCAAATATATTTTACCTCAAATCGGTAAATTAGTATCCAAAGACAATTCCGCTTATACCTATTTACCTGAATCTGTTCAGGTATTTCCGGATGGAAAAGATTTTCTTGCTATTTTGGAGAAAGTAGGTTTTAAAAACACAAAATGCAGACCCCTGACATTCGGCATAAGTTCGATATATATTGGAGAAAAATAATCCTGCTTCTGGTTTTTCTAGCAGGTTTTCAAGTTTATTCTTATTCACAGGCCCGTTTCGGAGAGATCAGCAAGGCAGGTCAGGACGATAGGCTGTTTTCTTATGGCTTCTTTCTGGCAGGACAGACAAATTATTTCCGATTGAAATATTCTGATGCCTTTACCAATCTGAATAACGGACAAGGAGATAATATTGAGAGTATTGTCCCGGTATATACCCCTGGGTTTTCGTTAGGATTTCTCAGTATTTTCAGAATTCATGATCAGCTCAACCTCATGTTTACCCCTAAAATCGGTTTTTATGAGTTTACAACTGATATTCACACCTTTGGTAATCCGGGTCCAAGTGATGCGCCAGAAATGAGAGTAGAGCGGGTATTGTCTGAAGCCACTATGGTGGAATTGCCAATTCTGTTCAAATACAAAGCTCAACGGTTCAATAACAGCAGAATGTTTTTCACCGCTGGAGGCAGTTATATGTTCCGTACAAAGGACCAAGAGGAAGCCGATATTGAACCTATCGTGACCACAGGTAGAGATATCACTGTGGATTTAGGGGTAGGTTTAGATATGTACTTTAAATTTTTTAAATTTTCTCCTGAAATCCGTTTTTCTCATGGTCTGATTAATCTATACCGGCCTGAGGCGACCGATCCCAGGTTCAGAGACTTAATTTCAGAGATAAGGCGAAAGTCAATAACTCTTTACCTTCACTTCCAGTAAACCTCAAGCGATTTCAGGAACGATTGTCATCTATCGCTTAAAGCTAATCTCCCCTTTTTCTCAATTGAAATTCCTGGGCTGATGAATGCCTAAAATAAATGTTAACCTTAAAGGGTAATGGATTAATTGGAAATCAGGAGTCCGCTTTAATTTTTTTTCGTATCCGGCTTTATACTATGCTCCAGGAATCGCTTTTCAAACTCTGAATCTTCTGTTTTCATCCATACATCCCAAAAAGTAAAATACAGTCCATAATTACAACGGTATTTTAAATGGTGAAGATCATGGTGGGTAGCCCCGACGATCCACCTGGTTAAGGGAGAGCGTATGGATGAGCTGGCATAGACTTCCACCCCGGCATGGTTGATCACTGCTGTGACCGACATGGTCACCAACATAGCCAATAAGACGGAAAAATGCATTGGCAGGAACAATACAAGTAAAGGAAGGAAAATCGCTTGGAGGAATGCTTCAATCGGGTGGAAGGAAAATGATGTGAAGGAACTTGTATAAAGGCTATTGTGGTGAGTGTGATGAAAATGCTTCAGAACCTTAGGAAGGTGCATCCATCGGTGGAGCCAATAATAGTAGGTCTCATGGATGAATAATCCCAGAAAGAAACTTAATGGAATCCAAATGAGGTCTATAAGGTTAAGTTGGGTATACAGTTGGGTTAAGTCTTTCTGCCAACAAATGAGCATGAGGGTGCCGGAAAAGGCAAAAATGATCGCACCTAGAAATGAATACCTAATTTCTTTCCTGACCTGAGGGAGTCGTACCTGCTCATGGAGTCTGCGGTAAGGTTGATAATTCCCTAATTTTTTATAAACAAGTTCATGGTAGATCCAAGCCATAAGGAGGTAACGAAGAAAAATTCCTGCCAGTAGAATAGTGGTAATGATAATAAAACTATCGGGCTGCGTATAATCTGTACTTAAAAGCCAATTCAGATCGAAATCCATCATTATAAAATTTCAATGGGGCAAAGTTAATGAAAAAGCAAAATCAAAAGGATGACCAAAACGGTCATCCTTTTGATTTGGGCTTTAGGAAGCCATTGACATCCAGCCAGTGGGTAAAGGCCTCAAACCAGCGGTTGCTTGTACGGTTTGGATTTCCCAGTCCAAAACCATGCCCTCCATTCTGGTAAAGGTGAAATTCTACAGGCTTGCCGGCTTTGAACCAGGATTCAATCACGCCAAATTGACCGCGGAAGAGAAAATCATCCGTAGCAATTACATTGAACATTGGTGGGGCGTTTTCAGGTACTTGTACCGGACCCATTCCCCCATAAATTGGTCCAATAAATGCCAGTTGCATGGTTTTGGAGTTTAAGGTACAATGCATGGTCAGTCCTGCTCCAGCAGAAAAGCCAATCATGCCAATTCTTGAAGTATCCACTCCCCATTCTTTTGCATTTTTAATAATCATTGCATAGGCTGCCTCTGCATCTTCAAGCTGATTGCTTAAGTCTCTTAGTGGAGGACTTGGAGCAGTATTTGGAGATGGGTTGGCAGCTGCTGCAAAACTCCTGTTCATCGATTCGCTAAATTCCTCAAGTGATTCCGGGGTTGGTTGGAGCCGGTATTTAAGTACAAAGGCAGCAATGCCCTGTGCTGCAAGTGCTTCAGCGACTTCCCAGCCCTCATTGCCCATGGAAAGCCATCGGAAGCCGCCTCCCGGTGCTACAATGACTGCTGCGCCATTGGCTTTGTCAGGATCCGGCAAGAATGGTGTGAGGGTAGCAGTGGAGATATTTCTGGCCATGGGGTCTCCCCATTGGCGGAACCATGTTTCTGGTAAAGTTTGACCATTCACGCCACCGGTACCCAGTAGAATGGCCTTTGGTTCTTTTGGGTTTTCAAGGGGATAGATGGTCCCATCCTGCGCTATTGCTGGCATAGCATAGGCTAGGCATAGGAGGAAAATAATGGTTTTAGATAGGTTCATAATTATTTTAGGTTTAGAGAGTTGATCGCATGGAGCCATTTTAAAAGTAAGGATTTTAGTCTATTAAAAAAAGCCATGCTGTTTCCAACATGGCTTTTCAAATCATTTAAATTTCTTTTGTTTAATTTCCCTGTGGAATCAATTTGATCATCAGTCCTGTAGCCTCTGTAATCGCATAAATGTAGCCATCAGGGCTTTGGGATACCTGACGGACTCTGCCGATGTCCTTCAGAAGGGTTTCTTCTCCCATATATTTGGTACCGTCCAATTCTACTCTGGCAATTTGCTGCCCAGCCAGTCCTGCTACCAGAATATTACCTTTCCAAGCAGGATACTTGTCTGAAGTCACCAAGGTCATTCCGCAGGTAGCGATAGAAGGTACCCAGTAGGTTACCGGCTGCTCCATGCCTTCTTTTTCTGTGAGTTCTGTAAGGATGGTGCTATCATAATTGATGCCGTAAGAGATCACAGGCCAACCGTAGTTTTTGCCTTTTTCGATCAGGTTGAGTTCATCACCTCCTTTAGGACCATGTTCCACTGCCCATAGCCTGTCGTTTGTTTTGTCGTAGATCATGCCCTGAGGGTTTCTGTTACCATATGTCCAGATGGAAGGATTGGCTCCAGGGGTATTTACAAATGGATTGTCTTCCGGAATGCTGCCATCATCCTTGATTCTGTGGATTTTGCCATGGTCATTGTCAAGTTCCTGGGCATTGGTAGGTCGGGAACCTTTGTCTCCATTAGAGAAAAACAGATAACCTGCATTGTCAAATACGATTCTTGAACCGAAGTGCCTGCCGCCTTTCCATTCCGGACCACATACGAATATCTCCTCCAGACTGTGCAGGTTGGTGCCATCTAACTTAGCTCTGGAAATAACCAATACATCTCCTTCTCCTTCAGGTCTTGCATAAGCAAGGTAAATCCAACCATTGCTTGCATAATTGGGATGAATAGTGATATCTAACAATCCGGCCTGATTGATTTCATGCACTTCAGGCACTCCTGTCAATTTTTCTCCTGTGAACTTGTCATCTTTAAACACTAAAATTTCTCCTTTCCTCTCCACGACCAACATCCTGCCATCAGGAAGCCAGGTCATACCCCAAGGGCTTTCAAATTGGGTGTATAGGGTGTCCACTTTTACAGTCATTTTTTCCGTTACTGTAGCAAAGGGACTAGGTGTGTTATCGGTGTTCTGTCCTTCCTTACCTGAACAGGAAGCTAAGCATATCGCTAAACTTCCCGCCAAAATAAAAGAGAGATTTTTCAGGTTTTTCATATTGTTTTAATTGGTTAATTTTCAAAATTAATCAATTTCCTACATAATTGTTTGATGGATTTGACTAACGGTGGCTTTTTAAAGTAAAATGCCTTTTTTATGCTGGATGCACTTGATATATTTAACCGGAATAAAACCAAAGAACCTATGAATCAAATTTGGATCATGACCTCTGCCTTTGATCAACTCAACCTGGATCAGACCATTGAAAAAGCCAAAGAAGCAGGGGTACAGGGATTGGATGTCTGTGTGTTTAGAAAAGATGGTACCCGTGATGATTTTGTGGCCACCCATATGGATTATGAGCATTTTTATCCAGATACAGCCAAAGAAATATTAGATAAATTCAACGCAGCCCAATTGCGCCTGTCGATTGGGGCTTTTGAAAACTTGATCGGTGGAGACCAAGGACATAGGGTAAAGAACCAAAATCATCTGCTCAGGCTCATCCGGATGGCATACCTTCTTGGTGGTGATGAAAATGATGTGAAAGTGGGGACATTTGTGGGTTATAACCATGAACTGGGCAATCAGGAAAACGGATTTGAGAAAAACTTGGAGGAATACCAAAGGGTATTCTCACCCATCATCAAATATGCGGAAGACCTCGGTGTCACTGTGCTGTATGAAAATTGCCCCATGGAGGGTTGGCGCTCTTCGGGTTATGGCACTACCTTTAATAACCTGACGGGGGTGTTGGCGGCAAGGAAGATCATGTACGAACTGATTCCGAGCCCCAACCATGGAGAAATCTATGATCCTTCCCATGATATCTGGCAGAATACCGATCCTGTTTCGGTGATCGAGCACACAGATATGAGCAGGTTGAAAAGGATACATGTGAAGTCCACGCGCAATCTGCCGGATCCTTTTTGGGGCAATATGTACCCGATGCAGCGGGTGAAGCCGGAATGGGCAGCTAAGGCGGGTATTCCTTACAGCACCAATGAATGGGACAGGCATCATTATGAAGCGACATTGCCGGGTTTTGGGTTGGGAGACAGCATGGATTGGAGGAAATTTGTGGAAGTTTTGCATCAAAAGGGATTCACCGGGCCTTTTGAAATTGAGAATGAGGCCAAACTATCCAAGCAAACAGGTAAAATGGGGGCAATTATGCAGGGTATCAAGGCAGCAGTGCAGAACCTTGCGCCAATGTTGTATCCACTTACCGATGAGGGATTTGTTTATCCCAAAGCAGAAGTTCGACCGCTCAAAGACCTCAACAGAAAGGATATCCCGGTGGTGAGGATGGAGGAGCTGGTGGGAAGTAGTAAGTGAAAAGTTAGGAAAAGGATCCAAGGCAATAGTAAAATGATCCTAGGGAAATGGAGAATTAATAATGAAGAGTGGAGAATGGAAAATGAAGAGTGAAGAATTAATAATGAAGAATGAGAAATTGGACTTCCCTTTAAGGCCTGAAGGGCTGCTCTATATCAGCCTTTCAGGCTTTTATTTTTGATAATTTCAGAATCCGATAAGGTCTGAAAGACCGCTCGGTATCAGCCATTGAAACGTCCCTGGTTAAAAGTCATGTTTTGATCAGTTAAGGGCAGTAGGGCTGCTCTGTGTCAACCTTGGGTAACGCTCGAGGTTAAATCAGGTTTTCATCAGTTAAGGCCTGAAGGGCCACGTTGTATCAACTCTGGGCAACGTCCCGGGTTAAAATGCCGGATATCCATCTGTTAAGGCCTGAAGGGCCGTTCCGTATCAGCCAGGGGTGCAACCCCGGGTTAAAGATCGTGTATCCACCACGCGAGGTCTGAAGGACCGATCGGAAATTAATCGGATATATCCGTTTAATTTAGTTGAAGAAATTTTTAGGTTTTTAAATTTGAATTCAGTTTTAAACTTTTTAAAAATGCCACAATCCTTATCAAAAGTTTACCTTCATATCATTTTCTCTACAAAAAGACGGAATAGATTTATACCGGAGAAAATTAGACCTTCACTTCAGGCTTATATGGTTGAGGTATCTTCAAACCTTAAATCCTATGTTCATGAGATTTATGCAAATCCAGATCATGTTCATATATTTTGCGAATTACCGAGGACAATAACTATTTCAGATTTAGTTCTAAAAATAAAAACGTCAAGCTCGATTTGGATGAAGTCTCAGGGGATTGGGAATTTTGAATGGCAAAAAGGTTATGGAGTGTTTTCTGCAAGCCAATCAAAAATTAATGTTTTAATAAAATATATTCAAAATCAACCCGAACATCACAAGAATGTAAGTTTTGAAGATGAATTCAGAATGTTTTTGAAGGAATATCGGCTTGAATTTGATGAAAGGTATGTTTGGGATTAAACTGGACGGCCCTATAGGCCTCTGGTTCAACGATTGATCATTGTAACCCAGACTTCCGTAAACTTCAGTCTGGGTTGTCACAGAACGGCCCTTCAGGCCTCTTTTTAAACGCTTAATGATTATTGTCCATTATCCCTGAAATCTGGCTCCCAGCTAAAATAATTCCAATGGATCATTTCTTAACGCTTGGCCCTGGTCTGGGCTGTCACAGAACGGCCCTACAGGCCTTTGGTTCAACGATTGATCATTGTAACCCAGACTTGCCTAAACTTCAGTCTGGGCTTTTACGGGTCAGCCTTTCAGGCTTTTTGAGATTCTTGATAATTTCAGAATCCGATAAGGTCTGAAAGACCGCTCGGTATCAGCCATTGAAACGTCCCTGGTTAAAAGTCATGTTTTGATCAGTTAAGGGCAGTAGGGCTGCTCTGTGTCAACCTTGGGTAACGCTCGAGGTTAAATCAGGTTTTCATCAGTTAAGGCCTGAAGGGCCACGTTGTATCAACTCTGGGCAACGTCCCGGGTTAAAATGCCGGATATCCATCTGTTAAGGCCTGAAGGGCCGTTCCGTATCAGCCAGGGGTGCAACCCCGGGTTAAAGATCGTGTATCCACCACGCGAGGTCTGAAGGACCGATCGGAAATTAATCGGATATATCCGTTTAATTTAGTTGAAGAAATTTTTAGGTTTTTAAATTTGAATTCAGTTTTAAACTTTTTAAAAATGCCACAATCCTTATCAAAAGTTTACCTTCATATCATTTTCTCTACAAAAAGACGGAATAGATTTATACCGGAGAAAATTAGACCTTCACTTCAGGCTTATATGGTTGAGGTATCTTCAAACCTTAAATCCTATGTTCATGAGATTTATGCAAATCCAGATCATGTTCATATATTTTGCGAATTACCGAGGACAATAACTATTTCAGATTTAGTTCTAAAAATAAAAACGTCAAGCTCGATTTGGATGAAGTCTCAGGGGATTGGGAATTTTGAATGGCAAAAAGGTTATGGAGTGTTTTCTGCAAGCCAATCAAAAATTAATGTTTTAATAAAATATATTCAAAATCAACCCGAACATCACAAGAATGTAAGTTTTGAAGATGAATTCAGAATGTTTTTGAAGGAATATCGGCTTGAATTTGATGAAAGGTATGTTTGGGATTAAACTGGACGGCCCTATAGGCCTCTGGTTCAACGATTGATCATTGTAACCCAGACTTCCGTAAACTTCAGTCTGGGTTGTCACAGAACGGCCCTTCAGGCCTCTTTTTAAACGCTTAATGATTATTGTCCATTATCCCTGAAATCTGGCTCCCAGCTAAAATAATTCCAATGGATCATTTCTTAACGCTTGGCCCTGGTCTGGGCTGTCACAGAACGGCCCTACAGGCCTTTGGTTCAACGATTGATCATTGTAACCCAGACTTGCCTAAACTTCAGTCTGGGCTTTTACGGGTCAGCCTTTCAGGCTTTTTGAGATTCTTGATAATTTCAGAATCCGATAAGGTCTGAAAGACCGCTCGGTATCAGCCATTGAAACGTCCCTGGTTAAAAGTCATGTTTTGATCAGTTATGGGCAGTAGGGCTGCTCTGTATCAACCTTGGGTAACGCTCCAGGTTAAATCAGGTTTTCATCAGTTAAGGACTGAAGGGCCACGTTGTATCAGCTCTGGGCAACGTCCCGGGTTAAAAGGCCGGATATCTATCTGGTAAGGCCTGAAGGGCCGTTCCGTATCAGCCAGGGGTGCAACCCCGGGTTAAAGATCGTGTATCCACCACGCGAGGTCTGAAGGACCGATCGGTTATTGAATAAAAACAAAAATATAATAAACGTAACATGCGCAATAAAAACCAAAATAAAGGCAGGATGAAACAACTGGTAACTGTTTCCATATTATAGCATGATGACCATTGCCCTTATTTTCTAAAGGCCTTGACCAAATAAACAACAATTGTCCCAAAGAGGGCAATCAAGAAGATAGGAATGAAGGCCTTTCCCAAACCAACCTGAATCCCCATTGCATTTTGTATAGTGCCATAGGAAGTATACAGGAAAGTATACACAATGATCACATTCAAAGTCCTGATCATCCGGGTGGCTATTCGGTACTGCCTTTCTGCATTTTCAGTCGTGATTTCAGTAGGATAGTTGAAAATGTGCGGGACTTTATTGATAAAAAACAGCCCCGCATAGGTGATTAATCCTATTATAGGCATCACCCAAAGTATACCTTTTCCTCCATATGCCGTGACTTGTCCAGTTGCATCATAATGCTTTGGGATACGGTCCGGGAGTTCCGGGTAATAGTAGATAGGAATTACCAATAGGAGGACCAGGGCCAAAAAGCCCAGGCCCTCCAAAATCTTATCCCAAGCGGTCCATTCCAGTTTGATGATAGGTCTTGCTGCCATTTTTCTCTTACATTTCCCAACCCGATCTTACAGGTTCCTTTATAAATTGGTCTGCCTCAGGGAGACCTTTGGCTTTCATGTTGTCATAATCCCACTCAATCAATTTGCCTCCCAATCTCAGAGAAAGCACTCCCAATAATGTAATTTCGGTTAATCTTGATCCATATTCAAAATTGGAGGAAGCCTGGTCATTGTTTCGGATGGCATCGATCCACTCCTGAAAATGACCTGGTGATCTTTTTATAGTTGGTTTTGGTGGTTTTACACTGTTTCTGAAGGACTCGGGGAAAACCTGAGGTTTACGGTTGCCCCCATCATTGATGATGACTCCTTTTGATCCTACAAACATGGAGGCTCTTGAAGGATACACAAAGCCCTGAGGCAGGGCAGGGTGGAGGTCCGGTTTCAGGCCACCGGAATACCAGGTGATTTTCATGGGCTTTTGTTGTCCTTTTGCAGAAAAGTTGAAATAGCCTATTTCTCCATAAGGTGCAATTTTGCTGTCAGAATAACCTGCAGGTAACACCTGAACCGTATCCGGGCTTTTGAGGTCAAAGGCCCAGGTGACGGAATCCATATCATGGCAGCCAAAATCGCCCAATGCCCCACAGCCATAATCCCAAAAGTCTCTCCAGGTGACAGGAACATAGTCCTTGTGGAAAGGTACCATTTCCCTTGGACCGATCCACTGATCCCAGTCAAAGCCAATTGGCATGGTACTCTGTCCTTGGGGCAAACCCTTCAAGCCCGGAAGCCAGCGACCTGCCGGAACCCAGGCATGGTATTCCTTAACTTCTCCTATTAAGCCGGCCCTGAGGTATTCCACCGTTTCTCTGATGCCATCAGCAGCATGCCCGGAGTTGCCCATCTGGGTAATCAAGCCGGTCTCTTTGGTGACTTTGGCCACTTCACGGGCTTCCCAGATATTGTGTGTCAGGGGTTTTTCACAATACACATGCTTGCCCATTTTCAGGGCCATCAAGGCTATGTAGGCATGGGTATGGTCCGGGGTGGAAATTACAATACCGTCCAGATCAGCAGCATTTTCCATCATTTTTCGGAAGTCGTCGTATTGGGTGACCCGTTTAGTGTTTCCCTTGGCAGCATTATGGGCGTCAATCATGGCTGATGTCGGCCCTCTTCCAGCTTCCGAGCGGTAATAAAAATCTGCCAGGTTCCAGTAATAAGCAGGATCTGCCACTGCGGTGATATTGACATTTTCCACCCTTAAAAAGGCTTCTGCATTTTGCTTTCCTTTTCCTCCCGCACCAATAATACCTAAGTTGACCTTGTCACTGGGGGCTGTATATCCGGGACCGCCGATGACATGTCTAGGTACTATCATCATCCCTGCGCCGCTAAGGGCAGCAGCTTTGACAAAATCTCTTCTGGAAAGGGGTGAATTTTTGTTCTTCATGGTCAATAGGGTTTAAGGTTGATGAATGGATAAGTTATTGATTTTGCATTTATCTGAAATCATTATTTTGATAAAAGCGATCTCAATCAATATCCATGGTTTTTAGGCCATTTTAGCAATAAGTTCCTTCATCAATTTAAATGCAACCATTGCTGTCATGTCATGACGGTCCCTTAATGGATTGTATTCTACCAAATCAGCTCCTATTATTGGCAATTTGATAGCAATCAGGATATCAAGTAATTGTCTGCTATTCATTCCACCAGGTTCATAATGGGAAATTCCAGGAGCAAAGGCAGGATCCAAAACATCTATATCCAAAGAAATATACAAAGGACCCTCCAATACAGAAATAAAATCCATGGTGAAATCTTTCATTTCGATGATATTGACCCTGTACTTAGCCGCCTGCTCCCGCTGATGCTGGGTCAAGGTTCGGATACCCACCTGAGTTAATGATTTCAGCAAGCCCTTTTCTAACAACCGGGCAAAAGGACAAGCATGGGAATAGGGATTGTCTTCGAAATTCTCATACAAATCCCCGTGGGCATCGAGCTGCAGTACATGCAAAGGTCCATGTTTCAGTGCATGGGCTTCAATCACCGGATAAGCGATTGAATGGTCACCTCCCAGGCTCAACAGTTTGCTGCCATCGGCTATGGCTTTGCTAACGGCTGCTTTGACCTGTTCATAGGCCTTTTGGGAATTTTGACTGCCAAAAGAAAGATCACCCAGATCCAGATAATCTCTTCCAGCTATAATTTCTACACCCTCTTCCGTGTAGTTATTGGCAGAGCCTTCGGTTGCCATCAGACGGATCCTGGGAGGAGCTAAATACGGTCCTCTAAGGAAGGAACTGTTAGCATCAAAGGGGATTCCTAAAACTTTGATCATGGATTGATTTTTACAGGTTTCAATTCCTCAAAGAAAATATCGTCGTTGGGTATATTAAAATCCATTCCGACAACCTGCATTTTATTGTTGAGTAAGAATTGGAGTGTGCCGAAGTTAAACCAGGCATGCTTCTCATCCCAGATGATTTCATAGGTGTCATAATGCCAATGTTTCAAGCTGGCAGAAAGTCTTGGAGCGTCTTCAAAGTAAAGTCGCAAAGCCCCTTTTTCTTCTTTGACTTCGATTTTGCCATAGATGTCGGAGCGATAAGCACCTGCAAATTGGGAAGGAGAGAGGGATGTCTTGGTATTGAGGACTCTGGCTTTTTTGATGTCTGCGATACGGGTGTCATTGGCTTGGTTGGCCAAACTCCTTTTGAGCATATCTCCAGACCAATCTTTACTTCCTGTTCCTAAAAATTGGTCAAAAGCATAGTAGGTAGCAGCCATGATGGGGCTTTGGTGGCCATTGGTCAGCACCACTACGCCCAACTTTTCTTCAGGAATCATAGTCACTGCGGTAATCATGCCATCGTAGCCTCCTGTATGGCCTACCATCAACTTCCCATGGAAATCTCCCAAATTCCAACCCAGTCCATAACCACTGAAATGCCTGCCCAGGTCGTTTGGTTGGGTATGGTCCACCACATTCACATTGTGCATGGTCCACATCAGGTTGCGGTTGCCTCTGGAGATCAGCGTGTCCTCTCCAATGATGCCATGGTTCATATTGAAGATCATCCATTTGGCCACATCGCTCACGGAAGAAATCAACCCGCCAGTAGCACCAATGGTGTCCCAATCCTCAAAAGCAATGGGGAAGTTTATTCCTTCTTCGCGTCCGTGGGGAGTGACATAATTCCCCCTTTTATCCAGGTCTTTGGCAGTGGTGGTGGTCCTGTCCATGCCTAAAGGTTTGAGGATGCGCTCTTGGATATTTTCTCCCCATGTTTTGCCCGTAATTTTCCTGATGATTTCCCCAGCTGTCACATACATCAAGTTGGAATAGCCATAACCTCCTCTGAATTCGAAAGCTTGTGGAACTTTCCCTGCCCTTTTGATAAAATCCTCGGCGGAACCTTCATTTTTGTACCAGATAACGTCTCCACTAAAGGTTCCTAGGCCCACCCTATGGCTAAGCAGGTCGCGGATGGTAACATGCGCACTGATCCAAGGATCATCAAAAAGGGAAAAATATGGCAGGTGTTCCATTACCCGATCGTTCCAATTTAGTTTTCCTTCCTGTACCAGCATTGCCAATACAGCCGAAGTAAAGGCCTTGGAATTGGAGGCGATAGCGTAGAGGGTATGTTCATCGGGTTTTTCATTTTTATCAACTTCCTTAGTGCCGTAGTTACCAGTGAAAACCAATTGTCCATCTTGAACAATGCCAATACTGGCTCCCGGAACATCCCAGTCTTTGACCATCTGTTCAAAATAGGCATCGAGCTTTTGAAGATCGGGGGTAGTTTGGGCCTGAAGGGAGTGGATTGCAAACAGGAAAAAGACCCAAAAGAAGTGGAAATGTTTTTTCATTGATTGAGCGGGGATAGTTGATGGCTCAATTTAGGAAAGACTTGGGACTGTCCAAATAAAAGAGACCTGTTTAGAAATAGAAAAATTAGTAAAGGGATATTTTCATGACATTAAGTATTCAGGCAGAACCATTTGCCTGCTTTCAAATTTTTAGTGAAATAGTTTTCCCCATATGAATGAATTAAATTTCTTTTCTGAATTCGATGAGAGCGGTAATCCTTTGAGGTGAAAAGACACGTGAGGTGAAAATACAAGGTTTGTTGAAAGCACAATTGAAATAAATTACATCTGCGCTAAATCGGTTGAATCAGCTTTATCTGTGAGAGACTGTTCACCTCTCCACCCTTATCTGTCTTCTGATCAATCCTTCTTTATAACGGATATGTAGGTAATAGAATCCGCTTTTGAGTCTGCGGGTGTCCATGCTTATCTTTTCTTTGATACCGGATTTACTGAATACTAGTTCACCTCGCTGATCATATAGCTGAACATCAAAGCTAGAATCATCTCCTTCCATTCGCTTTACCAAGGGGTTCCATTGTACCTGCAGTTCATCATCTACCGGATTGGGGAAAGTCAAAAAGCAAAGTTCACAACCTCCACCGGCGCAGGAAGGCTCCGTATACATGCTGACTGACTTCCAATCACTCCAAAAGCAGCCATTGTGTATCCTCACAGATACTGACGCATCAAAGAACGGGGGTGATGGAGTGTAATTGTTAAAATGTATCCAGAAATACCCGTGGCTCACTTCTGTATAGTGACCATTGGTTACTTGTACTTCATATTGGTACCAGGGTTGATTAGGCCCTGGATAGAAGCCGAATGTCTGGTTGGGACAGACATAAGGAGAAGATTCAAAAGGCTCCAGACTGATAGCTGAGGTAGGGATGGGTCCTGTAGCTGTGACGAAAGTCTTCTGCACCTCCACATCCCCACAATCGGTGGTGATGGTGGCTGTAAGCGTAACCTGTCCATTTCCCTGTGGAGTAAGGTTTACGCTGTTGCCGCTTCCTGAAATACCCGCCATTCCTGCCGGACTGGTCGACCAACTGACCGTACTTCCCACAGGGGCATTCTGTAGGGTATAGGTATCGCTTGAACAGAGGAAGTCGGGGCCGGAGATGGTGGCGCTGACACATTCGCAAAGGCAATCAGCGTTTGCCACACTGTTTCTTATCACATTGCCCGGTTGAAGACCGAAACCAAGGTTAAAATTAACGCCTACACTCTGCAAATGACAATAACTCATAATTGTGCCGCCACCTGAAGGAACACCGGGATTAGGGCAATTTTGACATCCCCCACCATTAGGATCAGGATTCTCCATACAACCCCAACATCCATCGATAG
This sequence comes from Cecembia rubra, assembly GCF_003014575.1. Classification (GTDB taxonomy): domain Bacteria; phylum Bacteroidota; class Bacteroidia; order Cytophagales; family Cyclobacteriaceae; genus Cecembia_A; species Cecembia_A rubra. Next base: position 287,162 of record NZ_PYGF01000003.1, on the reverse strand, counting down.
CCGTGTTATTTCCATTCCAAACACATGCATGGGTATGGCGAGAGCCGAACAAATGGCCAAACTCATGGGCTACTATATGGACAGTCCAACTATAAGTAGGAACAGTCTCATAGTTGTTATGTAACATTGCAACAGACAATCTCTCAGAAATGTCTGGATTACATATACCATCCATTTCGAGAGCAGCAATACCTCCTCCCACGTCTGTTCTAAATGTCAGCAATTGACCCAAATCACCGTTAAATATGGTTCTATTGGTTTGGAATTGCTGCAAAAGAATACCTAAGTTATTGGACGTATAGGGATCAACAGTAGTCCATACAAAAATCTCAGAAATCGATGTTTCTATATTTTCATTTTGATAAAGTGTAGCAACTTGGTTGAACACAGCAGCTACAAAACTTTCCACCGAGGCCACGCTTCCTCTTGTCTGGAAAATATCATGTTCGGTTTCAAAGTAAAATCGGACACAAACATCTTCCGAACTGATGGAAGATTTTGATGCTTGGGATAAGATTTCTGGATCATAATCTGTAATACCATGCCCATGAGTCTCACATTGAAAGTCCAATTTCTCCTTTAGATTCCTGTCACTATAAAAAATGTGTCTTCCACTTATTTTATCCAATGCCAGATTGAAATTGCCTTCATCTGTAGCGATCAAGCCTATCACCTCATCTTCCATAAAACTGATGGCTACCAAGCTGTTGGGGTCACCTTTTACGATTCCCCTGAAGTGCTTGATATCCTTGTTGGCCGATAGGCTTTGCCCATCACTGGTTACCACTTTGTAGCTGTAAAAAGAATCGGGAACTTCTAGCAGTTCAAGTTGGAGTTGCCCGGTTTTTAGGGGAATACTAAGTGAAACAGCCTCTTGTAAATCAGCAAAAACAGAGTTTTCATAATGTAAAAAATGAACTTCCTCTGAACTTTCAAAGTTGCCGAGCATTACCTCATCATCCCAAGATTGCGCAAAAACAGTTGATACTACCCGGAACTCTATTTTACGGGTCTTGGCCTCTTGTACACTCTTGAGCAACAGGTTTTCCTGACCAATAACGATTGTAGATAAAAAGATGAAAGCTAAGAAAGGTAAATTACAAAGTAACTTTTTCATAATGCTGTAATTTGAGTTGGAAATTATTCAATCCTTAAAAAACGGAAAATTGGACCATCGACGTGCGCCATATTTAAAGTCATCTCACTTTCCCCAATCTTAAAAGGCCATTTTAAATCACCTATACGTAATTTAATGTGATCTTCATTTTCAGCAGGAGGAATAAGTTCATAATTATAAACACCAGTTTCATATCCCCAACCCCCAACATTATCATTAATTTGCAACACTCCATCTGGTTTGAAGCAGTATAAAACATTGTCACAGGAGTAGTCCTTGACCTCAATCTCTCCACTAAATAAACTTATTGTCCTTCTCTCAACCAACTTCCATTTCCCTACCACATCATCTTCCTGACCTTCCACCGCCTCCACAGGACATTTAAGTTCACCTTGGGGCAATGCATCCTCCTGACAAGCCCCAATCAAAATCAAACTTAAAAACATCAGTGCAAAAACACCTTTTCTATTGAATCCAAATTGAGCTTCCATATTACCTACTTTTTAATCTCAAACTAATTATTTTACCCCCACCCCCCTTCAAATCCATGACGCATCCAAAACCCAATATGCTACAATCTAAAGCTAATTATCCACAAAAGCAACAATTAGTTGAAAAATAAATTAAGAAATTAAGAGCAAATGATCGGAATTTCAATAGATAGCTAACATCCAATTAAACTTTATTTTATCACATACTTCTCCCTAAAATGGAAACAAGTGCCACCGATTATTGGAATGAGCGGAAGATGTCCCTTATTCGAAGCTACAAACTTCTGAAAACAGCATACAGAAGCTTTTGTAATTGCCCTACTAAACTCATCTGACAGGATGGATGATAGCGGGAATCCTTTGAGGTGAAAAGACACGGTTTTTTGAAGGCGCAATTGAAATAAATTACATCTGTACTTGAGCTGAAAAAGAAAAGCTAAGCAAAAGCAAGAAGAAAGAAAGTATTGTCTTCATAAGCGAAAATTTTCAGAAGAAGGTATTGCCTTTTTGAACGAAAAATTAAGAACTGGGTTTAAATTTCTCGCCACGAGCGCTAAGATAAACGCCACGGACGCTAAGAAAAAAAACCACATAGTTGCGAGCGTTGCGTGAACCTCATTATTTTTCTCATAAGTTATTAACTAATCTATGAATTCCATCCTTTAAAAATTTTACATTAAAGTTAATCAGGAGTCCTAATCTTTTATCAGCAAGCTTTAGATAGGTCAATGTTTGAGCAAAATGTACTGGGGCAAGTCCTTCATTTGCTTTAATTTCAACAATCACTTTGTTTTCTACTAGTAAATCCAACCGAAAACCAGATTCAAAATTTATTTCTTTGTAAACTAACGGAACAGGTACTTGGGAAGCAACCATTATTTTAGTCTGATTTAATTCAAACTCTAATGCCTTTTCATATACTGATTCCAATAAACCAGGACCAAGTGCTCTGTGGATTTCAAAAGATTTATCGAGAACTATTTTTGCAATCTGATTTTCAGTCATATCAATAAAAGTTTTATTACTTTCAAAGTACAGACAGATTAAAAAACTAAGCAACTTTTACAAACAACTTAAACGGTTAAATAGTCGAATAACTTTAGGGAGGGATACGCTTCGCATACTACCAATACGCAAATAGTTCAGTGAAAAAAAAATTTTAGCTTTTGTTATCGATACATCATATCCTCTGCGGGGATAAGTTCACGCAACGAGCGCAAAGAAGAGCGCCAAGGACGCTAAGAGTAAATAATATTTTTTTGCGAGCGTTGCGTCATTTCGTTGCGAGCGTTGCGAGAACCTCATTATTTATCTCATAAGTTATTAACTAACCTATGAATTCCAACTTTAAAAAATTTTACATAACCATGTTCAAAATAAAAGATGTTACATCTTCTATAGAACATTACTGAAATATGTTCACCCAACGAGCGCAAAGAAGAGCGCCACGTACGCTAAGAGTAAATAATATTTTTTGCGAGCGTTGCGTCATTTCGTTGCGAGCGTTGCGAGAAACCTTGAAATCTACACCCTCTCTTTCTCCACCAGCATCCCCGTGATTTCATTCATAGCCTTTACCTTGTACTCAAAATCACCTTTGAGAGTAGCACGATAGGCATTCAGGTTTTCCAACAACTCATCAATTTCCTCGGGAAGGATTTCTTCAAAGAGCTCCCGCAAACGCTTGGCGGTAGTCGGGGATTTGCCATTGGTACTGATGGCGATTTTCAAATTCCCTTTGGTTACAATCCCACCCAAATAAAAATCACATAAAGCAGGCGTATCGGCAACATTGACCAAAATAAAGCGCTCCTTGGCCTCATCATGGATCTGCTTGTTGACTTCTGGAAAATTGGTGGCTGCGATGACAATATGTTTACCTCCCAAATACTTCTCATGGTAAGCATCTTCTATGAGCGTAACATGAGAAGCAGACCGGGCAAGCTCCAAAAACTCTTCATTGAATTCCTTGGATACTACGGTAACATGAGCCTCAGGGCTACTTTTGAGTAAAAAGGAGAGTTTCTCCGTACCAACAAAACCACCTCCGACCAGGAGGACGTTGAGTTGGTGGACTTTGAGGAAAATGGGATATAAATGGTTCATGGTTTTAGATGGTTAGAGGCGAGAAGCGAGAGACGAGAATTTAGATGCGAGAAGCGAGAGTTTAGATTAGAGACAAGAATCAAGATGCAAGATGCAAGACTTGGATTTCCTGAGGAAATACGAAGCGTTTACTATTGAAATATGGTGGAAATTAGAATTGATATTGGTCGGTACTAGCTTTGCGATATTGGGATATTGGTGCGTTCCATTTAAATACAGGTATTTGTCGGTAAGACGGGAATCCCAATATCCAATAATATCCAATATCCAAAAATATCTTTTTTGCTAAGTAGGTTTTTCAATGACCGATATTGACCGTTTGTTCATAAACCTCCTTCAATCGATAACTCTCCTTCACCACCTCTCCTACCACAATAATTGCAGGAGCGGCGATGCCTGCTTGGCGGGCTTTGGAGGTGATGTCTTGGATGGTGCCTGCGACAAACTGCTCTTCTTTGGTAGTGCCGTTTTGGATAATGGCTACAGGAATATCGGACTTACCTGCTGCTGTGTACGCATTCACAATCTCAGGTAGTTTCTTGGTGCCCATTAAGATGACAACAGTAGCCGTGGATTGAGCAGCGATGGCGATATCTCGAGAGAGTTCCCCATAACTTGTGGTGGCTGTGATGACCCAGAAACTTTCGGAAACACCCCGTTTGGTTACAGGAATTCCTATGGAAGCAGGAACTGCCACCGCAGAAGTAATGCCCGGTACCACTTCCGTGGGAATCCCGAAAGCCTCGATGTAGTCAATCTCCTCCGAACCACGACCGAATACAAAAGGGTCACCTCCCTTGAGACGGACTACATGCCCATGCTTCAGTGCATACTCTACGCAAAGTCTATTGGTCTCATCCTGAGGACAGGAGTGTTTGCCTACCCGCTTGCCCACAAAGATCTTGATGGCCTTATCTGGGGCATGTTTGAGTAGGGATTTGTCAATTAAAGCATCGTACAATACCACATCGGCTTTGTTCAAGGCCAAGACTGCTTTCAAGGTAATCAATTCGGGATCGCCTGGACCTGCTCCTACGAGTGTAACTTTTGGTTTGATAAGCTGATTCATGCGAGTACCTCTTTTTCTCTGTATGAACTGATGGCTTCAAAAACTTTTCCTGCATCCTCAAAATAGGACCTGGCAAAAGCTTCCGAAGGTTCGTGTTGATTGATTTGATAAATGATCTCCTTAAGGGTTCCTTTGATGTCGATCTTTCCTGTTTCCACAAAGGTCTCATCAAACAAATTCACAATATTTGCATAGGAATTGGTGCTTTTGCTTTCGGACAATAAGATGGCTTTGGCGGCATTGACCAGGGCGGCATAAGTATGGTAGATGCTGTCAGACCAACGTTTTTCCACATAAGCCTCTTTGGATAAATCCAACTTCTCACGGGCTTCCAACAGCAAGGTAGCAACCAAGTCGATTACCACTCCCGCACACTCTCCTACACCCACAGCCACTTTGTAAGCATCTTCATTGCCCCAATCCACCTGATCTTCTTCAGTAAGGGTATCCGTATCGGTCAAACCCTTGAGGATATCATAGAAGTACATTTGTCCTTTGCGATCGTAGTAGTGAAGGAAATCTTCTCCAGCCTCCTGATGTTGGGCAAAGTCATCCAATAAAATTCTCAAAGCTTCTGGTCCTCTTTTACTTGGGATTTTGATCACCTTATCCGCAAAGCGTCCATTGCCATCTCCCAAATTTCCTCCACCCAACAATACTTGCAAGGCAGGAAATACGGTTTTCCCGGCTTTTAAAGACATGCCCTGGAAACCGATATGCGCCATGTTGTGCTGCCCACAAGCATTCATACATCCGGAAATTTTGATAGTCAATTCCTTAGATCTTAAGTATTGAGGATACTCTTGTGCAATCACTTTCTCCAATTCCCTGGCGATCCCTGTACTGCTGGCAATTCCCAGATTACAGGTATCAGTTCCCGGACAAGCGGTGATATCTCCCAAAGAATTGTAGCCATAATCTGCTAATCCTATTTTTTTCAGCTCCTGATAGAAGTAAGGAACTAGCTCCTCCTTTACATCCCGAATCAGGAAATTTTGTCTGAGTGTAAAACGGATTTCATTATTGGCATACTGCTGTGCTAAATCTGCTATAAACCTCGCCTGCGCAGTTGTAAAATCTCCTAATAACACTTTCACTCCAATAGCTACATATCCACCCTGCTTTTGTGGAATGACGTTCGTCAGTTTCCATTGCTCGTATGCTAGATCAAGAGGTTCAGAAACCTCTATCAATTCGGGATTGGGTAGACTTTTGCTCGCCTCGTAATCATCGACATCTATGGGATAAGTTTTATAAGGCAAGGCTTTTTTCTCTTCCTCTACCAATTGCAGAAAAGCTTCTATTCCGATCTCATTGATCAAGAATTTCATCCTTGCCTTCAAACGTCTGGAACGCTCCCCGTGCCGGTCAAAAATTCTCAACACTCCTTCAATAAATGGAATCAGTTCATCAATAGCGAGGAAATCTGTAATCAGGTCTGCATGCCGAGGCTGGGAACCGAGACCACCCCCAAGTAATACTTTAAAACCCCTGATTTCTTTGCCATCTGCCACTTTCACTTTTGGAATGAAGCCCAGGTCATGCAGGTAGGAAAGTGCAGTATCTTCATCGGAGGAAGAGAATGACATCTTAAACTTCCTGCCCATTTCCTGACAGATGGGATTTCTGAGAAAATATCGGAATACTTCATCTGCATAAGGCGTCACATCAAAGGGTTCGTTAGGGTCGATTCCCGCCACTTCTGAAGCGGTCACGTTTCGGACAGTATTGCCGCAAGCTTCCCTTAAGGTCACATCGTCTTTTTCCAGTTCGGCCCAGAGTTGAGGTGTTTCGTCCAAACTCACATAGTGGATCTGAATGTCCTGACGGGTAGTAATATGGAGTTTACCGGTAGAGTACTTATCCGACACCTCACAGATTCGCTTCAGTTGATTGCCTGTGACACGGCCATAAGGTAATTTGATACGGATCATCTGCACGCCCGGCTGCCGCTGTCCATACACCCCACGTGCCAAGCGCAGGCTGCGGAATTTTTCCTCATCTATTTTCCCCTCCCGAAACAGCCGGATCTTTCGCTCCAGCTCTATGATGTCCTTTTCGACAAGGGGATTTTCAATTTCAGTTCTAAAGCTTTCCATTTTTAGGTTTGTCTATAGGTTAAGTAGAGTTTTTGAAAGTACAAAGTACAATGTACCAAGTACCAAGTATAGATTTCGTGTGAGTTTACGATTTGGTTTTATTGTAAATTTTCCAAGAGTTTTAGGAACCTAATGGTTTCTAAAAACCCCAATATTCAAGCTGTAAAATATAATTACTATTCGACTATCTTGGTACTTCGTAAAGTACTTGTGAACTTTCTTATTTCTTATTTCTTGATTCTTGTCTCTTGTTTCTAAGTCTCGCTTCTCGCTTCTAATCTCTCGCTTCTATAAACCCTACACTCACCGTATCATGCGTGCCTTCATCAATCAAGATAAAGCTGCCATTGGAACGGTTGACTTGGTAGGGATCGAAGTGTATGGCTTTGCTGAGTTTGAAACTCACCTTGCCAATATCATTTAATTTCAAGGCCTCAGCCCTTTCCTCTCCGCTGAAATCGGTCTGGATTTTGGATTGGATAGACTCCACTCTGGCCAAGACCCGATTGACTCCGTGCTGCAAAGTGTATTTATCACCGATTCTCAATGGCTTGTGATTTACCTGACAGATGGTGGCGGTAATGCTTTTCTCAGAGCTGGGCAATTCAGACGATTTGACGATCATGTCCCCTCGACTGATATCTACCTCATCTTCCAAAGTGATGGTAATGGAAGCTCCAGGAACAGCCAGGTCCAACTCCTGATCGAAGAATTGAATTGATTTGATTTTGGACTCGGTAAAGGAAGGAAGGATTGTCACCTTATCCCCAACCTGAAGGCTGCTTCCATACAACTTTCCAGAGAAGCCTCTGAAGTCATGGAAAGCATCAGTTTTGGGACGGATCACATACTGCACTGGGAATCTTGCAAAAGCTTGCTCTTGAAGATCTTCAGGCTCCAGAACTTCCAAATGGTCCAACAAGGTGTTCCCCAAATACCAAGGCATTTCGGCGGACTTCTTGGCAATGTTTTCCCCTTTGAGGGCAGAAATGGGGATGAAGGTAATCTGCTCGGTTTTAAAGTTGCTTTTCTCCACCAAAGCATCGAAATCAGCTTTGATTTTCAGAAATACATCTTCATCATAACCCACCAAATCCATCTTGTTGATGGCAACTACTACGTGGCTCAAGCGGAGTAAATTACTGATGAAGAAATGTCTATAGGTTTGCTCTATGACTCCTTTTCTGGCATCAATCAAGATGATGGCCACTTGGGATGTGGAGGCGCCTGTAACCATGTTGCGGGTGTATTCCACGTGTCCGGGCGTATCTGCCACGATAAAGTTGGTCTTATCTGTATTGAAATAGATATGAGCCACATCAATCGTGATGCCTTGTTCCCTCTCCGCCACCAATCCATCCGTAGCCAAGGAGAAATCCAAGTAATCAAATCCACGCTGACGGCTGGTCTTTTCAATCGCCTCCAGCTTATCAGTAGTCAGGGAACCCGTATCGTACAACAATCTACCGATCAGAGTACTTTTCCCATCATCCACGGATCCTGCGGTAGCTATTTTTATAAGTTTTCTATTTTCCATGCTCGTTGTTTTTTTCTCGCAAAGGCGCAAAGGCGCTAGGGTTTGAATTTTGTAGAAATACGATTATTCTCGAAGTGAAATAAAGTGGAAATAATTAGAAACAAGGTTGAAATAATGGGTATGAAATTCTATGGATTCGTTAGTATTTAGAGAACTGATTCGTTTTTTTTGGAAAACCTTTTTGTTAATCAAACCCATATTATTTCGCCGAAGGCATATTTCAATAGTATTTCGCGAAGCATATTTCTCTAGCTATCACTTATAATCTTCTCTCCATGCCTTAAACTCTCGCTTCTAGAAATACCCTACCTTCTTTCGCTTCTCCATCGCTGCTTCTGATCTCTTATCATCTATCCTGGCGCCGCGTTCTGACAGGGTAGACTGACGGATTTCTTCTACAACGGTTTCCAGCGTGTCAGCTTCAGAGAGCACTGCTGCTGTACATGTCATGTCTCCAACAGTACGGAAGCGTACCATTTTCTCTACTACCTCCTCATGAGGTTCCCTGTATACATGTTCATTTGCAGTCCAGATCAGGCCATCACGAAAGAACACTTCCCGCTTGTGAGCGAAGTAGATGGATGGGATTTTGATGTTCTCGGTTTTGATGTATTCCCAGACATCCAATTCAGTCCAATTGGAAATAGGGAAAACCCTCACATTTTGTCCCTGCTCTATGCGTCCATTCAGCATATCAAAGAGTTCGGGGCGTTGGTTTTTTTCATCCCATTGTCCAAAATCATCCCGGACAGAGAATACCCGCTCTTTTGCTCTTGCTTTTTCTTCATCCCTCCTGGCACCTCCTATGCAGGCATCGAACTTGAATTCTTCGATAGCATCCAAAAGGGTGGTAGTCTGCAAGGTATTACGGCTGGCATAGCGTCCTTTTTCCTCACGTACCTTTCCTTGATCGATAGAGTCCTGTACATTCCTAACGATCAGCTCCAATCCCAATTCTTTCACCAATTCATCCCTAAACTGTATCGTCTCAGGAAAATTGTGGCCTGTATCTATATGCAACAATGGAAAAGGAATCCTGGCAGGATAAAAAGCCTTTTGGGCCAAGCGTACCAAGGTGATGGAATCCTTCCCTCCAGAGAAAAGCAATACCGGTCGCTCAAACTGCGCCGCCACTTCCCGAAGGATGTGAATGGATTCGGATTCTTTAGGATTGAAATATATTGTTGACATTTTATTTTTGATTTTAGAATTCAGATTTATTAATAGAGACAAGAGACAAGAGACAAGAGACAAGAGGCAAGAAACAAGAGGCAAGACACGGGTTTTCGTGGAAATACTATTGTTCTATTTTAGATATCAATAGAATGTTAACCGTTTCTGTGGTACTTTTTAAATTACCTGGTCCTTGGGTTGAAACCCACTGCTAATATTGTTGATTGCTCTTGTGTCTTGTATCTTAAGTCTTGTGTCTAAACTCTCGCTTTTACCTCCATGCAATCCACATTCCTTCTTCGACTCTTCCCACCACCATCTTCCGGCCCTAGGATCTTCCCCGGGAAGAATGGCCCGGGTGCAGGGGGCACAACCTATACTGATAAAGTTTTTATCATGAAGTGGATTGTAAGGAATGTTATTTTCCTTGATGTAATCGATCATCTGCTCATAAGTCCAATCAAGTAGTGGGTTGTATTTGATGATCTGATTGTCTTCATCCCAATCAATCTTATTCATAGCGCCCCTGTTGGAGCTTTGTTCTGCACGTAAACCCGTAATCCAAACACTCTTAGAGGATAATGCCCGCTTCAATGGCTCTACTTTTCTTACATGACAACATGATTTTCTGTTTTCAATAGATTCGTAGAAACCGTTGATCCCGATTGTGTCCACCAAGTTTTCTACTGATTCCCTTTCAGGATAATATACCTTGATTTTGGTTTTATATCTGTTTTCAGTCCTGGCGAGAAGGTCAAGTGTTTCGGGGAAAAGACGCCCGGTATCCAATGTGAAAATTTCTACGGGCAGGTTCTTTTCAGCAATCATGTGGGTAATGACCTGGTCCTCCTGTCCCAATGAAGTGGAGAAAACCACTTTTTTGGGGAATAGGTCAGAAAGTAATGCGATTCCTTCCCAAGGGGACAACAGGCTGACTTTGTTACTCAGACTATGCAAATTCTTCTTTAAGCTCATCTTTTTGATTGACTGATCTAGGTATTTCTCCAAAATAGATTAAGTGCAATTGCAAAAGTATATAAAACCCATAAAAAAAGTAGGGTAAATAGGGAAATTTTTTTCACTCTTTATCAAGAATATCAGACAAAGTCTTGTTTTCCAATATTTTAAGGGTTTCGTCCCGTACTTCAATCATCACTTTATTAAGACCGCATTTGACTTCATTTTTACATTCTGAACATGGTTCGTAATAATTAAGGCTAACACAGGGTAAGAGCGCTATAGGACCTTCCAATAACCTAATGACTTTGCTTAAAGGAACTTCTTTGGGGTCTTTTATAAGGTAATAACCACCACCTTTTCCTTTTTTGCTGCCCAAAATGCCGGCTTTTTTAAGTTCTAAAAGAATATTTTCCAAGAATTTATGTGAAATCCCATACTCTTCTGAAATATCCTGTATCAGAACAGTTTTCTGATCTCGGTTTTTGCCCAGGTAGGTGAGGGCATGGAGTGCGTATTTAGTTTTCTTGGACAGCATTATTACAAAAATAGGTTTTGTTCTCGAATACGCAAATTCATATTGCCAAACTTATATCAGCTCAGGTTTTGGATCTATTTTAGGTTATCTTTGCGGCATGAATTATTTGTCTGTAGAAAACCTTAGTAAGTCTTTTGGCGAGCGCGTACTTTTTCAAAATATTTCCTTTGGTATAGATCAAGGGCAAAAAATTGCCCTGGTTGGAGTAAATGGAGCAGGAAAGTCCACTTTGATGAAGATCATTATGGGTATTGAGGTACCTGATTCTGGAAAAGTGGCCATCAATCAGCAGACGAAGGTTTCCTATGTTCATCAAAATCCTGTTTTTACCGGGGATCTGAGTATCTATCACACTATTTTTGAGGGGAGTCAGAATGAAACCATTCTGTTGATTGAGGAATATCACAAAGCCTTATTGGAGACTGAAAAAGGCAAAGATTCAGGGGATAAATTGCAGATTCTCATGGAAAAAATGGATGCTCTGCAAGCTTGGGATTATGAGCATCAAATCAAGGAAGTCTTAGGAAAATTGGGGATTCATGACATGGAGCTGCAAGTTGGTAATTTAAGTGGAGGGCAAAGAAAAAGGGTGGCCTTGGCTAAAGCTATACTTGAAAAGCCAGATTTATTGTTGTTGGATGAACCTACTAATCACCTCGATCTGGAAACCATTGAGTGGCTGGAAGATTATTTGTCCAAAGCTAATCTTTCATTGTTTATGGTCACCCACGACCGTTATTTTTTGGAGAAAGTTACCAATGAAATTCTGGAACTGGACAATGGAAAAATATTCCGATACCAGGGCAATTATGGTTATTTTCTGGAAAAAAAAGCAGAGCGCAGGGAAATAGAACAGACTGAACTTGAAAAAGCAAAAAGTCTTTACAAAAAAGAATTGGAGTGGATCCGTAGGCAGCCAAAAGCCAGAGGAACAAAAGCTAAGTATAGGATTGATGCTTTTGAACAAACTAAAGAAAAGGCCTTTCAAAAAAGGGAGGAACGTGAGATCGAGCTTAGTGTTACTACCCAAAGACTAGGAAATAAAATACTTGAAATTGAAAAGCTGGATAAATCCTATGATGGCAAACCCATAATAAAGGATTTCAGCTATATATTTAAAAAAGGGGACAAGGTGGGCATCGTGGGTCCCAACGGTGCCGGGAAAACCACCTTTTTGAATATGCTAACCGGTTTGATTGTCCCGGATAGCGGATCCATCAATTCAGGGCAGACTACTGTGTTTGGATATTACAGACAGGAAGAAGACAGTTTTGATGAAGAAAAAAGACTCATTGATATTGTAAAGGAAGTGGCTGAAGTGGTAACCATCGCAGGCGGAAGTACCATTACGGTATCCCAATTTTTGAACAAATTCGGATTTCCGCCTAAGCAGCAGCATACACCTATTGCAAAGTTGAGTGGAGGCGAAAGAAGACGGCTGCAACTCTTGTTGGTATTGATTAAGAGTCCCAATTTTTTGATTCTTGATGAGCCTACCAATGACCTGGATATCATGACTTTGAATACCCTGGAGGAGTTTTTGGATACTTTTCCGGGATGCCTGATCATAGTATCTCACGACAGGTACTTTATGGACAGATTAGTGGATCATCTATTTGTATTTGAAGGGGAGGGGAGGATCAAAGATTTCCCTGGCAACTACACTGATTTTAGAGAATGGGATAAGGAACAAAAGTCCTCAAATAAAAGCGAAAGGGCGGAAAAAACAATTTCTCCAGAACCTAAATCCAATTCCTCGAAAGTCAAGGCCAGTTTTAAGGAGAAGAAGGAATTTGAAAATTTGGGTAATCAGATGGAAGTTCTGAATAAGGAAAAATCCAATTTGGTGGAGCTGATTTCTTCAGGTACAGATGATCATGAAGCATTGATTAATTGGTCCCAAAGAATTCAGGAAATAGAGGGGAAGCTGGAAGAAATGGAGATGCGCTGGCTTGAGCTTAGCGAATTGGATGGGATTGAGTAGCTTTCCCACTCTAAATTATTCAAGACAGCAATGAGGATTAAATGGTACCCCTTAAAAATCCATGCCTTGTTTCAGGTTCAAATTTTTCAATGGCGTACCTTAACATGGTCCTTGGCATGTTTTTATAGTGCTGTCTGAGAAATTGAAGTGCAGTGTGATAATCCCGCTTGCCTATTTCACGGATCATCCAACCAACTGCTTTATGGATGATGTCATGTGGGTGCTGAAGCAGGATCTCGGCGATTTTCAGGCTGTCTAAAAAGTTATTATTGTCAATGAAATAAAAGGTGCTGATTACCGCGATCCGTTGGTCCCAGAGTTGTCCGGAATGGGCAAGTTCATACAGCAGAATTCTATCTTTGTTGTAAAGCCAAGGGCCGAGAATTTTGTGGGCAGAACTGTCCACCAAATCCCAGTTATTGAGAAATTGTTTATTGGCAGTGTAAAATTTAACAATCGCCTGTTTTTCTTCCTCTGATTTCGATTTTTGAAACTTCTTCACCAAGATAAAAACAGCGGTCAGGCGGACTTCATGGTAAGGGTTTTGTATCAGTTCTTTCAGGTCATCCAAAGTGACATCTCTCCAAAATTGACTTGCAATTTTTCTCTGTTCCGGGACTTTAACGCCCAGGAACTTGTCCCCTTCACCGTATTCGCCTTTACCGGTTTTGAAATAGCCCTGTAAAAAATTGGCTTTGATAGGGTCTGCCAAAGATTTAAGGCATTGGATGATTTCTTTTGCTTGTTCAGTTGGTGCCATAATTTGTAGTTCAAATTATTCTCAATCCAAATATGGGTAAAAATTGAAAGGTTAAGTAATTGCCTGAGCGAACCAAATTATTTTATTTTTTAGTTGGTTATTAAAAAGTTATAGTTTATATTGACATAGTTAAATAATGCACTATGAAAACAAACAAACAAACATTTATTATTTAAATGCTTTGTTATCGGGCTGATGCTTTCAGTAGCAATTTCAGCAAATACTGATTTTTACTTTTTAGGAACTTGTAATGGTATGACTTTACCCTCAAATATCAGACAGGCCCTCACTGCTATGGGATGCAATCTAATGGAAGTATTTCGACATTTAATCCTAATTTGTTGAGAAATGAATTGTCTCAAGAATACCCAGCTATTTTTTATGGTCATGATAATATTTTTACAGAGTGGCATATTTGGACAAGTGATGGATATAGGAGACACAATTATAAATCCTACAATTGTGATACTGATAGCTGCGCAGAGTGGCATTATTCATGGTTTTACATGAATTGGGGGTGGGATGGAAAAATTTATGAGTGGGCTGACGATAATGTAAGTTGGAATAAAAATGGTTGGTATGCTTCAGGAGTATTTCAACCTACTGGTTCAAATACCAATTACAATAATAATTTAAGGATGATAACAGGTATTAGATGAAACAGCTAAAATCAATACTTCTACTAATGATTCTGATAGGTTGTGACTTAAAATATCATTCTGCCTATTTCCCCGAAGCTCCGGTAAACCTTGACAAAGTGAATTCGGAATGGGATGACATGAATTCTGATTTGAGCCTAACTCCGCACCATGCCGAGCTGACATTTTCTTCCAACCGTTCCCTTCAAAACCATGATTTTAATTTATACAACTATTTTTTATACTATTTATGGGATATACAGGAAGGAATATTATCTTTTAGTGCTGAAAAGTCACAATCTCAAGATTTAGATTATTTAGTATCTAAGGCACATTCTGACTTAAATGAAAAAGTACCGTACAGTTTTATGGACTCCAATGAAAACAAAGCTTTACTTTTTTCAAGAGATGTAGATGGTATTTATGCCATTCATGTGGTAACCGAAAAACCCATCAATTCGATGAAATCTAGAGAGTTGACTTATTTCAGGATTTTGGATGATACTTCAAATGAGATGTATCCTTGCTTTTATGGTAAAATTTTTACGAAAGGGAGTGTTTATGGAGACGGAATTCCTGAAAAAATACTCTTTAGTTCGGATAAAGATGGTCGATTTGACATTTATGAGATGGACATCCCAGCAGGAATGACACCTTTGGAATTTCTGGCCGATGCCGCACCCAAGGAAGTCAGGAAGCTATCCATCAATACTTCATCCAATGACCATATGCCTTTTGTGTTGGGAGATAAGCTTGTATTTGCTTCGGACAGACCTGGCGGATTGGGAGGATACGACCTTTATTATGCCAAGAAAACAGCAGAGGGCTGGTCCACTCCTGTTAATTTTGGGCATCCCATTAATTCTGATTTTGACGAATACAGGCCTATTATTTCCCCATCCGAAAGATTTCAAAATAATCTGATGATATTTTCCTCCAACCGACCAGGCGATAAGGGAGGTTTTGACCTGTACTATGTAGGGGTGCAAAAATAAATTAGGATCATTCAATATCTTTTAAATTAAAGAAATAAAACCTTTGGACCGAAAGTCCAAAGGTTTTTTGGGTGAATGGGCAACTTTTGCTAAAAATCTAAATCGCTTTCAAGGTCATTTCTTTCCCGGCTTTTTCCGTTCTTTTCTTTAAATCCGCCAAATCTGTAGGTAAAAGCAAGGGTACCTATCCTTGTTTCCCTGTTCCATAGTCTTGACTGCTCAAATCTTTCGTCATTGACGCGGATCCTGAATACTTGGGTGTTGAAAATATCACTAACATTGAGGCTTATGGTCCCTTTTCCGCTAAATACATTTCTTTTAATTCCGGCACTGACACTGTATAAGGGTTCGATTTCACCCTGAGGAAGAACTATAGGACCCCTATAATTTGCCTGCATTTGAAAAGTTGCAAAATTGGATATGGACAAGTTGGTCAATAAGTTCATTGTCCAGCTGAAATTTGAATTGCGGAATGGCCTTTCCAAATTGTCAGCAATGATTTCAGAATAGAAAAAGTTTCCACTTATTGTAGCATCCCACCAACTTGCTAATTGGATCTGGTTGATGATTTCAAGACCCGAATTGTTTCTTCTGGCTGCATTCTCCCTAGTAGTGATGGATACATTGTTGTCAAATAGCTGGACAATCCTGCTTTGAACATCCGTGGAAAATCTTTGATAGAGGGTGGCATTAAAAAGGAAGTTTGTCCATCCTTTTTGGTATCCTGCCTCAAAACTGTCAGTAAATTCAGGTTGTAATAAGGGGTTTCCGATTTGTAGGTTCAAAGGATCATTGACCCGATAGAAAGGAGTCAGTCCCCAAAGCCTTGGCCGGGAAATCCTCCTACTGTAGTTCAAAATGACTTCTTCATCCTTACCCAAGCGATAAACACCATATACACTTGGAAAAAGGTTGAAATAGTTGTTAACAATCCTTTCGCCAGTGTTTCCTGTATTGGAGAGTGTTTCTGTGTATTCCGCTCGTAAACCTACCTGATATTGGAGCTTTCCTTTTGAGTTTTTGTAGTTTAAATAAGTGGCATATATGTCTTCTTTGAAATCAAAAGTATTTGAAATTGTGTCAATTTCGACCATTTCATTATTACTGTTGAAATCAGATTGGAAGAAGTTTTGGTCCCTGGTCCAGTAACTGAAAGTTCCTTTAAGGCCGGCTTCAAAAACTCCCCCATTTAAGAAAGGTTTGATATAGTCGAACTGAAATACTGTAAGATCTGACGTTTGGCTTCTGGGTAGGTCTTGGCTTATGAATTTTTCAAAATTTTCAACCAAAAATGGGTTGAAAAAGGCCTGTTCAAAGAAATCCGCATCATTTCTACTGTCCTTGGCATAGGATAGGGAAGTGTAAATTCTTTGCCCCAATGTATCAAGATTAATTCCATAAGTAATGCCTGACTCCATATTGAAACTTGAATTGGTTTCAAAATTCTCCCTGACAAAAAGGCTATCCAGGTTATTTTGGCTGCTTAAGAATCTTTGATTGAGGATATTTTCACCCCTCCTTTCCCGGATATTCCCTTGTACATAAAATCCCAGTGTGCTTCGATCTGATACATTATAGTCCAGTCCAGTTCTAATAAGATGGGAAATATTCACATCTTCCCCATAAGAATCCTGGTCCAGTACAGGGGATATGCCAGGAATATTGGAAATCCTATTTGCTTCAGATTCTCTAAATAGTCTCCTGTTCTGATAATTGTAACTGGCAAAATAATTCACTTTGTTTCCACCATAATTCAGGTTGATATTGGCTCCATATTTATCCCTTGTTCCAACAGAGATCTGGGTCTGACCATTAAGTCCTAGCTTTTCGTCTTTTTTCAGGATGATGTTGATTATACCCCCAACACCTGTGGCATCATACCGGGCAGATGGATTGGTTATCAATTCAATACTCTCAATGCTATTGGCTGGAAATTGGGATAAAACCGCATCGATACCATCTCCTGAAATATTAGATGGCCTTCCGTTGATATAAATAAGAATATCCCCTGATCCCCTCATACTGATTTCACCTTCGTCATCCATTTGTATAGAGGGAAGTGTTGCTAGGAGTTCGGCAGCTGAGGCTCCTTCTGCCAAGATACTGTTGGCTACATTGTATTTTCTTTTGTCTACATCGCTTTCAAACATGGATGTGACCCCTTCTACTACGACTTCCTGTAAGTTGGTGGCATCTACCCGTATAATTATATTGCCTAGATTCAGGATGTTTTTATTTCCAAGACTAACCTCTTGCCAATAATTTTCATACCCCATAAAGCCTACCCTAAGCATGAAATTACCCTTTTGATCTGTATCAAAAGAAAATCTTCCTTCTAGGTCAGTCATGCCTCCTGTCACCAAAGAGGAATCCTCTATAGTAAGAAGGGCTATGTTTGCAAACTCCATGGGACGGTTGTTATCTCCATCAGATACTTTTCCTTTGATCGTGGTCGTCTGTGCATGAAGTTCAATGCTCAAAAAAATAAATGCCCAGACTGCAAAATTAGATAAAACCGATTTCATATTTGATTTTTTCGTTTTGTGTTATTAAAGGCAATTTGGCGTTGATTATTTTGTTGATAGTGATTAAAACTTATTTTTATCTGTTTTTATGATTCTAATGGACTCAGAATACCAATAAATTTTGCCTTTTTTGAAGTTTAAAATAAGAACTTATTAGTGGTTAAATTTTATTCATTCACAAATAAGTTCAATTATTGCTTTATTTTAATTAACGCTCAGGCTTGGTAAGGGTTTGGAAAAAAATATGTATATACACCAATGTGTTTTAAGTCGTCTGTACTGTAAAATACTTGTGTAAGCGGTAATGTCTTATAGTGGAAATTTCTGGGAAGAGTGAAAAAATTCAACAAAAAAGAGCCATTGGTGGGGCTTATGCCTCCACCAATTTGTCTAAGGTTTCCAAGATCAAGCGATCCACAATGCCATAAGCATCATTTGAAAATTCATGTGTAATTCTGTTTGCGATGATGGCATTTAAGCTTATCACCTCATGGCCCAATAACCTGCCCATAGCATAATAGCCTGCTGTTTCCATTTCGAAGTTGGTCAATTGAAAGCCTTCTACATCTATCTTGCTCAGTTTTTCAATGATATCCGGAATTGCGGGTTTGATCCTTACTTCTCTACCCTGAGGTCCAAAGAAACCCGGGCATGTTACGGTATTACCAATAATCAATCCTTTACCGACCTGCTCTAGAAGTTTTTCTGAACCTTGAATACAATATGGCGTGAAGGAAAGCTTTAGGTCTTTTTGAATTGCTTGGCCAACTTTTTCTTCAAGGGAGCTATAATTCGTTGAATAAAAAGCCATTAAAGTATCCAGGCCAATTCCGTAGGAAGAAGCAAGTAGTGAACCGGCGGCTATCGCCTTTTGCATGCTACCAGAGGTTCCGATCCTGATAATGTCCAAAGAAGTATGGGTGTCCTTTGGAAGCCTGGTGACGAAATCCACATTTACGAGCGCGTCCAGCTCTGTCATGAAGATTTCAATATTATCTGTACCCATGCCGGTACTGATAGCTGTAATTCTTTTTCCTTTGTAATAGCCTGTATGGGTAACAAACTCTCTTTTGGAAATTTTGAATTCTATGCTGTCAAAATTTTTGGAAACTTTCTGCACCCTTTCCGGATCGCCTACGGCAATAACAGTTGAAGCCAGGTGTTCTGGCTTCAGGTTGAGGTGATAAATACTTCCATCTGGATTAATGATCAGCTCTGACTCTGGAATCCTTTTCTTCATGGATGATTTTTTTTACTTTTTCCTTGTCCTGTCTTCTGAAAAGTCCCTTATAGGGATTGTATCCGTTGGTGTTTTTCTGATAATAGCCTGTGCCATCATAAGGTCTTTTTTCTGGATTTTCCTTGCATTCTACCGAACAGGCACCATCCATTTCCCAACCGCATTTTTCGCAAATCGGGAGATGGGCATTACAGGTTGGGTTGGCACAATTGACCATTCTGTCGCATTCGGTACCACAGACATGGCAGGTTGAAATGACAGTTGGATTCACCTTATTGACATCTACGGCAATTCTGTTGTCAAACACATAGCACTTGCCTTCAAAATCTTCCCCTCCGGCTTCTAAGCCATATTTGATGATGCCTCCGTGAAGCTGGTAAACATCCTCAAAGCCTTGTTCCAAAAGAAAAGCTGAGGCTTTTTCACATTTGATGCCACCTGTACAGTAAGTGAGTACTTTCTTTCCTTTCAAATGTTCCAGCTCTTTTACTTTTTCCGGAAAATCCCTGAAATTATCAATGTCCAGAGTAATGGCATTTTTGAACCTTCCCAGTTCATGTTCATAATTGGATCGCACATCCAAAATGACAACATCATCCTGGTCTTTTAATGCCTTGAATTCTTCTGGTTCTAAATGTTTTCCTGTTTTTACATTGGGATCAATATGACGCAGGCTACTGTGTACAATTTCAGGTTTTACCCTCACATGGATTTTGGCAAAAGCATGTTTGTCATGGGATTCAATCTTAAATTCGGTTTTGGCGAATCTTTGATCTGAATGTACGTAGGCCATATACTTTTCACAATCTTCCTTTAGACCTGATACAGTTCCGTTCAGACCTTCTGGGGAAATGATGATGCGTCCTCTGATGTTGTTTTCAATACAGAAAAGATGATGCTCTTCCCTATATGCCTCAGGATCTTCGATCTGGGCATAGCAATAATAAAGCAGTATGCTGTAATTGTTGTTTTCCATAACTAATGCCCTGTTTCCGGCAGGGTGTTTTGGTTTTATTTATTGGATTAATTTTTACTTTTTAATTGGGGCAGCAGGATTTCCAAAAACAGTTTCACCGTCTTTGACATCAGCAATTACCACTGATCCAGCACCTACTCTCGCATCTTTGCCGATGGTAATTCCTGCCACGATTACTACCCCTGAACCGATGAATGCTCCTTCTTTAATGCTCACATTAGAATTGATCACCGAGCCTGCACCCAACTGGACGAAATCCCCCACTTCTGCCTGATGCTCAATTATGGCCCCTGAGTGGATGAGGCAGTGGTTTCCAATCTTTGCACCCGCACCCACATGGCTGTTGGCATTGATGAAATTGCCGTGTCCAATGGCAGCATCTGTTGAAATATAAGCCCTTCCATGCACTGCGTTGACGGGCTGTACCTTCCTTTTTTCATTGAGCAGTTCTACCAGAAATTTTCTGTATTTATTGTCATCTACCGCCACAAAGGCCTCGCATTTTTTGCCGATCAATTTCAGGTAGCCATCATCTTCCGGATGACCTAAAACAGGCACCACATTGATTTCACTGCCATGGAGCTTTTCATCCTCGTCCAGGAAACCATATACAATGATCTGGTTGCTGTTGAAGATTTCCAAGGCTGGATGGGCAATGCCCTTTGCACCAAGAATGATTACCGGTTTGTCCATGTTCGTAGTAAATTGGATGGCAAAAGTACGGCAAATCGAGGTTTAAAACAAAAGTCATCTTTTTGTAGGCTTCAGTAGGTTCTGTCCGATTTTACATTCCAGGCATCGTTTATTTTTGCAATATTCATGATAAAGGCCGATCATACCCTGACTATAAAAGGCATCGTTTCCGGTCCAGCCAACCTTTGCAAATTTTCTTATGATAAAGTTGTCTTCCGTTGGAACTTCTTGTAGCAATTCAAAGCATTTTTCTTTCCAATCCGGATCGTTAATATATCGCCCATAGGCATACCATAATGGTGTTATTAAATTGATAACCAGTAGGTTTATGGTGTTTTTGCTCAGTGAGCCTGCCATCATTCTCTTAGAAGGTACTCTTGGTCTTGTGTGCTCTTTCCAATAGAGATCTGCTTCAATGGTGAAAATTTCCTTGAACTTCCCAAGGCTCTGGGAAGCATCCAAAATTGTAGAGAATAAGGCCGGATTTTTAGCAATGATCTTGGCCAGTTGGGCAATTCTTTGATAGGGAAAATTGCCTGGTCTAACTCCCATAAACTTCCAGTCATGTTGGCTAAGAAAAGACTTCAATCCATACTTTTTCTGATAAAAATCATATTCGGATTTTAAGAAAATTGTTCTTTCATCTTTATCAAATTCATAAAGTAAGCCTGCCTGACCCAGAAGTAGTGCTTCTAAAACCATGTTTTTGCTTCCCTGTTTTTGTAGAATTTTGTAAGGAAGGGATTCAGCAAGCTGCAACATAGGTTCGGAATTTGTCTTGAATCCAAAACAATAAAACATCCATCGGTAGGAAGTCTCTTCCCAGTCATTTCCTGTTTTTTGGAGGATTTCCAGGATTTTCGCTGATTTGAGTTCCAGCCTTTCTACAAGAGCTTTTTCCAACATGGAAAATCTGATGATTTGGGCTATGCTATGAATGCTGTCGCTACAAAGGATTTCAGCTTTATTTTCGATTAACCTTTCATAGTTGCGGATGACATCAAGCAGGATTTTACCCTTTAATTCCAAGGTAGGAATGGGACTTCCATCCCTGTGGAAGATAGGCACATCATTATTGTAAACAACATGGAGGATCACTGGTTTGTATTTTTCATCCTTACTGTGGGCATGTTGCATCCAATCAGAAGCATTTTTGTGGATTTCAACATGTCCATGATAATCCAGGCTCCCAATCCTAAGATGAGCCTCCAAAAAATCCGGTCCTTCATGAAAATTGTGAAAACCGATTTTTTTTACTTCAAGATTCTGCCCAGTCGTGGTCTGTAGATTTTTTTTATCAAAATATTGATACTTCCAGACTGTTTGAAGAAAGTTTTCCTGAAAATCCATAAATAAAAGTCCGTTTAAAAATTAAATCTGTAGATTTATAAATAAGGACTTAATTTAATGAAAAATTGAAATGAATGAAATACCTCTTTGTTATTTTCCTTTTTGGTTCCGTATGTCTTTTGGGAACGTAATCCAAAATTTACAGCCTTAACGCTGAACCTGGAAAGAATCTTCAGGATTAGGTGTCTTTAGACTTTTACAGATAACGTTCAAGAAGTACTTTCATTTCTTCCTTAAGCTTTCTGGCTTCGCCTTTGGCAGCTTGGGCAAAATTACGGTCATTGCCAGCATAAATTATTCCTCTGGAAGAATTTACAAGCAATCCGCAATCCTTATTCATGCCAAATTTGGCAACTTCTTCCAAGCTTCCTCCCTGAGCACCCACTCCTGGAACTAAAAAGAAATGATTGGGTACTATTTTCCTTACTTCTGCTATTTTTTCTCCTCTCGTTGCACCAACCACATACATCATGTTCTCTGGACTTCCCCATAGGTTGCTTTTTTCAAGGACTTCCTGAAATAGTGGCTTACCTTCTTTTGAACTGAATAATTGAAAATCCTTACTGCCTTCATTTGATGTCAGGGCCAAGAGGATGACCCATTTTCCTTCAAACTCCAAAAATGGTTTTACACTATCCACTCCCATGTAAGGAGCAACAGTGATGGAGTCAAAATTCATGGTTTCAAAAAAAGCTTTAGCGTAAAGGGAAGAAGTATTGCCAATATCTCCCCTTTTGGCATCGGCAATCGTGAAAATTTCCTTGGGAATATATTCCAAAGTCTTTTGTAGACTCTCCCAACCCTTAGGTCCTAAAGCCTCATAGAAAGCAATATTGGGTTTGTAGGAAACAGCAAAATCAGCAGTGGCATCAATGATCTGTTTGTTGAATTCAAAAACAGGGTCTTTTTCCTTAAGTAGGTGGCCTGGGATTTTTGATAGGTCCGTATCCAAGCCTACACATAGAAAAGAGGATTTGTTCTGTATTTGTTCAAAGAGCTGTTTTCTGTTCATATTTTTGGATTTTTTCCAAAAGTAGGGATAAAAAATAATCCCGCATGCCGTGCGGGATTAAAATCACCTCAGATCGATAATTTCTACTTTTCCGTATTGTTGGGGATTGAATACAAAGTATTCATCAGGTAAATCTGCATTGGTATTGATACTTGTAAACCTATATTTGAAAACATCGCCCTGGTCATCATAAATTTCCCAACCCAAAAGATCCTTTTTTTCCTTGTCCACTGTCAGTACCACTTTCTTAAATGGAGCGGATGATTTTTCAGCCAATAGTTCAATTTCCTGGAGTACAACTTTGTTTTCAGTTCTTTCACCTATCAACCGGTAGTTGTAGCCTTTTTGGTAAATGGTATAGACAGAAGAAGGGGTAAGCTCATCACCCATGTCAATTGCATTATTGATGGTCACTTCCTTATAACCTGAGGATTCTATATAAGTCCAAACTGTCTTTCCATTATTGAAAATTTCCTGATCTGGTAATTTGATGCGGTATTTTTCTCCTTTGATGGCGATTTCACCTTTTCTGGGCTGCATCCTTCCATCTGAAAATTCAAAACTCGCTTTCATTCCCTTAAGGGACTTGTATTTTTGGCTAACACCATCTAAAACTGCTTTGGCTTTTGGGTCCTTCTGGCTATAAGCTGTTTGACTAAGGAGCCCGAAAATGCAAACAATCCATATAAACTTTCGAAACAACATTTGATTTTTACATTAAACCTTTCCTGTATCCTGATTACGGTATTATAGGCTGTTCAATAACCGTTCCAAACTTTCTTCATCCTGGATCAATACTTCTCGGGCCTTACTGCCCTCAAAGGGACCTACTATGCCCGCTGCTTCCAATTGATCTACAATTCTTCCTGCCCGGTTGTAGCCCAATTTGAGTTTCCTTTGAATCAAGGAGGTACTACCTTGTTGGTGAAGCACAATAAGCCTGGCAGCGTCATCAAATAATGGATCCCTATCTGCGAGATCTATATCAGTGATACCGTTATCTCCCTCTTCTCCTTCATATTCAGGTAAAAGATAAGCATCCGGATAGCCCTTCTGTTCACCTATCCAATCACAAATGGCGTCTACTTCCGGAGTGTCCAGAAAGGCACATTGTAGCCGTGTAACATCGGAACCCTGAGAAAGTAGCATATCTCCCATACCGATTAACTGTTCTGCTCCACCTGAATCCAAAATAGTTCGGCTATCTATCTTGGAAGTTACCCTGAATGATAGTCTTGCAGGGAAGTTGGCCTTGATGATTCCGGTAATTACATTGACAGATGGTCTTTGGGTTGCAACTACCAAGTGGATACCAATAGCCCTTGCCAATTGCGCAAGTCTGGCGATAGGTGCCTCAATTTCTTTGCCTGCTGTCATCATCAAATCAGCCAACTCGTCAATGACTAGCACAATATACGGCATGAACTTGTGTCCTTTTTCGGGGTTCAATTTCCTTGCGATAAACTTGGCATTATATTCTTTCAGGTTCCTGCATCCTGCATCTTTGAGCAGGTCATAGCGGTGGTCCATTTCTATACAAAGGGAATTGAGTGTATAGATTACTTTTTTGGTATCTGTGATAATTGCTTCTTCAGAACCAGGTAATTTGGCCAGAAAATGACGTTCTATTTTATTGAAAAGGGTCAATTCCACTTTTTTGGGATCCACCAGTACAAATTTGAGTTGTGCCGGATGTTTTTTATAAACCAAGGAGGCCAGAATCATGTTCAGACCTACTGATTTACCCTGTCCTGTGGCACCCGCCATAAGTAGGTGGGGCATTTTGGCCAAATCCATCACAAATACCTCATTGGAAATGGTTTTACCTAAGGCTACAGGAAGATCTTTGTCGCTCTTCATGAATTTCTCAGTACCAAGTACCGATTTTGCAGGTACCAGTTCCCTGTTTTTATTTGGTACTTCAATACCAATTGTGCCTTTGCCTGGCATAGGGGCAATGATCCTGATGCCCAATGCGGCAAGATTCAGGGCGATGTCATCTTCCAGGTTTTTGATTTTGGAGATTTTTACTCCTGGGTCAGGGACTATCTCGTATAAAGTTACTGTCGGTCCAATAGTTGCTTTGATCTCCTGAATGCCTATTTTGAAGTTCACAAGTGTCTCAACAATCTTGTTTTTGTTTTCCTCCAATTCCTGCCTTGAAACAGTCACTTTTTGGAAATCATATTCATTCAATAAATCCAAGGTTGGATATTGGTATTGTGGTAGATCCAATTTTGGATCATAGGGATCCAGGTTTTCCACTTCGGCAGCGGTCTTTTCTTCCTTATCACCTGTGACGACCGAAAATCTTTTTTCTTCAGCTTTTGATAAATTTTCTGATGGAATGAGCTCCTCTACTTTTGTTTCTTCTACATTGAATACAGGGGAGGATAAAGGGGCTTTTGGGGTTTTTTCATCTGAAGCAATAGTCCATGAACTCCCATCATCTTCTGATTCTTCTTCCTCAAGCTGGCTTTCTTCATCCAATTCGTCCAACTCATCCTCGATTTCAACTGCTTTAGAATCAAATGGAGACTTTTTTAATTTAGCTCCATCAAAACCTGTATCCTCTTTTTGGCCGTAAGTAAACCAATTAAACTGATCAATATTGAAGAAAAAGACAATGAAAATTAGCAATGAAACGACAATCAATATAAATGTTCCCCAGCCCAGAAAGTTATCCGCCAATATCCCCAGTTCGACACCAAAACCTCCACTCAGATCTCCTAGGGTATGATAACCATCAGATTTTTGTACCAGGTACCCGGTAAGCAGACAAAGCCAAAAAGTGAAAAACAAGGCGAAAGTTGCGTATCTGGACAGAGAATAAAGCGACTTTCTAAAAGCCATTTTTACACCAAGTAGAAACAGGAAAGGGGGCAATAAAAAAGATGCAATTCCAAACCATTTGTGAATAAATACATGGGAAAGCTGGGCACCCAACAATCCAAGCCAATTTCTTGCTTCCTCTGCAGTGCTCCTGATGTCCTGGTCTATTGGGGATACGACAAGATCCTGATCTGCCCTTCCTTCAAATAAGTAACTGATAAAAGCAAAAAACAGGAAAAGGGAAAATGAAATCAGAATGATCCCTATTGTCAATGGAATTCTTTTGTCCTGGGTGAAGGACATGGAGAACCATTTTTTCCCACTTGAACTGGGCTTTTGTTTTGGGTCGTTCTTTTTTCTAAAAGTATTTGCTCTAGGTGTATCTGAAGCCATTGTTTGTTTGGGCAGTCTCTTAGTCTTATGGAAGATTGTCGAAATATAAGGATTTCCTTTTATTGCTTGCCCAAATATCGGGCTAAACCTTTTTTGATTCTTTTTATCATTCCGGGGCCTTCATAGATCATGCCAGTGTAAACCTGGACAAGAGAAGCTCCAGCTTCCAATTTATCTATGGCATCTTGTGCAGAGAAAATTCCACCCACACCAATGATAGGGAATGCATGGTTGGATTGGGTGGCCAGGTATTTGATCACCTCCGTGCTCCTTTTGGACAATACTTTCCCACTGACACCACCTGTTCCTATGCGTTGGACTTGCTCTTTTGGAGCTTGAAGCAAATCCCTTTCTATAGTAGTGTTAGTGGCAATAACTCCGTCAATTTTAGTTTCCAAAACGATCTCAATGATATCATCCAACTGGCCTACGGTCAGATCAGGTGCGATTTTCAATAGGACAGGTTTTGGGTTCTTTTTTTTGATATTGGCGGTTTTGACCTCCGTCAAGAGTTTTTTAAGTGGCTCTTTTTCCTGAAGTTCCCTAAGGTTTGGGGTGTTTGGTGAACTGACATTGACGACAAAATAATCTACAAAAGGATGTAGAATTTCCATGCAGTAGAGGTAATCTAATACCGCATTTTCATTAGGGGTCACCTTATTCTTACCGATATTTCCTCCAATAAGAATATCGGATTGCCGTGCTTTCAGTCTTTTAACAGCTTCTTCCACTCCGCCATTGTTGAAGCCCATCCTATTGATCAATGCTTCGTCTTCAGGTAAGCGGAAAAGACGGGGCAGGGGATTGCCTTCCTGAGGCTTTGGGGTAAGTGTTCCTATTTCTATAAAGCCAAATCCCAACAGCGCCATTTCGTCAATCAATTTGGCGTCTTTATCAAATCCTGCTGCTAAGCCAACAGGATTTTTGAATTTCAAACCAAAGACCTCTCTTTCCAAAACCGGGTTTTCATATTTGAAAAACCATTTGATTAGCGGTTTGAGTATAGGTAGGTTAAATGTCTTCTTAATCAATGAAAAAGTGAAATGATGGGCATCTTCTGGATCTTTCTTAAAAAGAATAGGCTTGATAATAGACTTGTACACGCTTAAGGAGGTTTATGACGCATGCAAAATTAATCCTTTTGGGCAAAGTCAGTGAATAATTTTGAGGATCTTCCAATACAAACTTCAATTCAATCAAATGTCCTTCAAGAATTGCCTGAAATCCTCATGATTTCTATTTCCTGGGATGAAATTCATTGAGCACCTGGCGCAGGTAATCCCTGTCTAGGTGGGTGTAAATTTCCGTGGTGGTGATGCTTTCGTGCCCCAGCATTTCCTGAACCGCCCTTAGGTCTGCCCCTCCTTCAATCAAATGGGTAGCAAAGCTGTGCCTGAAGGTATGTGGACTGACATTCTTTTTGAGGCCAATGACTTCCACTTGTTTTTTGATGATCAAAAAAACCATCACACGGGAAAGTTTTTTCCCTCTTCTGTTCAAAAAAACAAACTGTTCATGTCCCTTGGCTGCCTCTATATCCCTCCTGAATTCTTCCAAGTAGATTCTTAGGTATTTCAATGCATCCCTTCCGATTGGAACGAGCCGCTCCTTATTTCCTTTCCCGAATACCCTCAAAAAGCCTACATCCTCATATATATTGCCGATTTTAAGGTCAATCAGCTCAG
The DNA here is from genome assembly GCF_003014575.1 of Cecembia rubra. GTDB lineage: Bacteria > Bacteroidota > Bacteroidia > Cytophagales > Cyclobacteriaceae > Cecembia_A > Cecembia_A rubra. The sequence goes on along the minus strand of NZ_PYGF01000003.1, from coordinate 258,992 downwards.
ATACCCTCAATCCAGAACTGTAAAGAATTTCCAACATGGCCCTGTTCCTATGGCCTTCAGGTTCTCCAAGGGGGATACTTTCCAGAATTTGGCTGATTTCATGGTAACTCAAGGTGTCAGGTAACTTCCTTCCGAGTTTGGGGGCCTCCAGCAATTGCGCTGGATCTTCGGAAATGCGGTCTTCATAGACCAGAAATTTATAAAATGCTTTGATGCCCGAAATGATCCGTGCTTGGGTATATTCGGAAATTTCCAGTTCCGCCAAACCATTCACAAAAAACCTCAGGTGCTGCAGCGTCACTTCTGCTGGACTAAGCTCGGGGAAATTTTTTTCCATAAATCGACTTAACTTATCCATATCCTGTTGATAGGCCAATATGGAATTTTCACTTAAGGACCTTTCGAGTTTCAGGTAATGTTGGAATTGACGGATTTGATTGGACCAGCTGCTCATAAAATAGTTATTGCACTTTCTATTCTTTAAATGTTGGTAATATGTACAGGCATTAGAATTAAGTTTTAAAGACCCTTGTTCCGAACCACAGCTTTCAAGAGAATCATTTGAACCTGAGGTAGACTCTTCAATCATTAGTGCCATGCCCATTATTGGCAACTGAAAGGTCTTTCTTATCTGCTCCAGTTTATCATGAAGAATCAAATTTAAGGTTCCTGTTTAGATAATTAACGAATATCGGTATTCAAACCAAAACCTTGCTTAAATTTATGACCCGAAACCACCAACAATAAGAATCTTGAAAATCATCATAATCAACGGCCCTAATCTCAATCTTTTGGGAAAGAGGGAACCAGAAATTTACGGTAGCACTTCCTTTGAAGAATATTTTCATCAGCTCAAGTCCAGGTTTCCTGAAGTGGAGCTCAGCTATTACCAGAGCAATGTGGAGGGCGAACTCATTAATAAAATCCATGAGGTAGGATTCAGTTATGATGCCATCCTTTTGAATGCCGGAGGATATACCCATACTTCTGTAGCTCTTTCTGATGCCATTGCAGGAGTCAAAACACCTGTTCTTGAAGTTCATATATCAAATATTTACAAAAGAGAGGAATTCAGGCACAAAAGCATCATTTCCAAGGAATGTGTAGGTATGATTTCTGGATTGGGCCTCAAGGGCTATGAATTAGGCATTTTGTATTTTCTCAAACCTTAATAACCATGATCACATTTGCACCTGGGCCGTCAAAGGTTTATGACAAACTGCCCCAATATCTTTTAGATGCCTACAATCAGGGCATATTAAGCGCTAATCACCGCTCTGCTGTTTTTATGAATCTGTATCAGGAAACCGAGACTTTGATGCGGGAAAAATTGCACATGCCAGAAGGGTTTAGGCTATTATTTACTTCATCGGCGACCGAAAATTGGGAAATCATTGCCCAGTCTATTGTACAATCAGCGAGTTACCATATTTTTTCCGGCTCATTTGGAAAAAAATGGTTTGAATATGCCAAATACATAGAGCCTAAAACCTTTGCCCACAAAATTGATGCTGAGGAGACTATCGATGTGGAATCTCTGAATATTGGTGATGAATTTGACTTGATAGCCATTACACAGAATGAAACATCAAATGCCACTCAGGTAAGCAATAAAACCATTTCGGCCATTGCAAAGAAGTATCCGGAAAAAATGATTGCAGTGGATACCACTTCTTCCATGGCGGGAATTGAGTTGGATTTTTCTTTGGCAGACATCTGGTATGCCTCCGTTCAAAAATGCTTTGGACTTCCTGCTGGATTGGGGATTTTATTGATTTCTCCAAAGGCTATTGCTAAAGCAAAGGATAAAGGGGAAAAGGGAAGGTATAACAGTCTGAATTTTATGCTTGAAAATGCTCAGAATTATCAGACACATTATACTCCTAATGTGCTTGGGATTTACCTTTTGTCCAGGGTTTTGCAGGATTTGCCTGAAATCCAGCATTTGGATAAAAGGACAAAGGAGCGTATGAGGAAACTGGAAGATGCCATTGCCCAAACGGGTAGCTTGAGACTATTGATCCAAAATCCTGAAGCAAGAAGTAGTACAGTCTTGGCTGTTTCCGGCAAAGAGGAGTTTATTAGCGAGATCAAGAAAAGTGCTGAAAAAGAGGGAATGCAATTAGGTAGTGGCTATGGTCCCTTGAAGCCCACCAGCTTTAGGATTGCCAATTTTCCTGCCCTGACGGATCAGGAGATGGGAAAATTGATGGATTTTCTTAAAAAATATTGAGCATGTTTGATTTAAAAGAAATTTTCTCTGTTACCCTGATTTTGTTTTCGGTCATTGATATTCTGGGTTCTATACCCATAATTATCAACCTAAGAAAGAAGGTTGGCCATGTCCAATCCGGAAAGGCAACCATTGCGGCCGGCTTATTGATGTTGTTGTTTTTGCTTGTTGGTAAATCTATCCTTTCCTTATTCGGAATTGGGGTGGAAGATTTTGCCATTGCGGGTGCGCTTATCATTTTTGCATTGGGCGCTGAGATGATCTTAGGAATTGAGCTGTTCAAACCTGATCCAGATGCTTCCACTACTTCTGCCTCCATAGTACCGATTGCTTTTCCACTTATTGCCGGGGCAGGAACACTTACTACTATCCTTACTCTCAAGTCGGAATACAGTCAATGGAATATTGCTGTGGGTATCATTATTAACTTGGGGATTGTATATGTGGTGTTGAAAAGTACCAACTGGCTCGAAAGGAAACTTGGTAAAACAGGTCTGGATGTTCTAAGAAGAATTTTTGGGATAATTCTATTGTCGATTTCAATCAAGATTTTCAAGACAGCATTGACCAGTTCAGAAATGTTCTGATGTATTAATTTTTAAATGAGTTCCTGGAAAGGATTATGCAACTTGTTCAGGAATCTTATTTATTTGTGACATGATTATCATTCATACAGATGGGGCGGCCAAGGGTAACCCAGGTCCGGGGGGCTATGGGGCTGTCCTTCAATATAAGCAGCACAGGAAGGAACTTTCTGAGGGATTTAGGATGACCACAAACAACCGAATGGAATTGTTAGCGGTAATCAAGGCCCTCCAGGAGATCAAAGTAAAGGGAATCCCAGTTACGATTTATTCTGACAGTAAATATGTAGTAGATGCAGTGGAAAAGGGTTGGCTTTGGTCCTGGCAGAAAAAAGGCTTCAAGGATAAAAAGAACCCGGATCTTTGGCGGGAATATATTCCTCTTCATATGAAATATAAGCCCAAATTGATATGGGTGAAAGGTCATGCCGGACATCCTGAAAATGAAAGATGTGACCAATTGGCAGTGGCTGCAGCTGAAAAGCCCAATCTTCCCCCTGATTTTGGATATGAAAATCCCGAAGATGGTCCCTTGTTTTAACTTTTCATACCTGTTTAATTAGCCATGTCCAAGTCATATTTTCAATTTAAGCAGTTTGGAATTAAGCAGGATCATTGTGCTATGAAGGTAGGTACAGATGGGGTTCTTTTGGGTGCTTTGGCAGGCAATGAGAAAGCAAAGAATATGCTGGAAATCGGAGTGGGGACAGGGGTAGTTTCTTTGATGATTGCCCAGCGTTTTGGAAGTATGAAAATTACCGGTGTTGAATTGGATCAGGATGCTTATAATCAGGCATTAGAAAATGCAAGAAACAGTCCTTGGTGGAATAGGATATCATTTTATCACCAGGATTTTCAGTCATTTTCAAAAGAAGTATCAGAAAAATTTGACCTGATAGTAAGCAATCCACCTTATTTTCCGAATCATCTTAAATCTGCAGACACCAAAAGAAACCTGGCCCTTCACAATGACAGTCTGTCATTTGATGATCTTTTGGATGGGGTTGAAAGTTTGTTACTTGAGAAAGGCAAATTTTGGGTGATTTTACCTTCCAAAGAAATGAGACTTCTGGAAAGGAAAGCTTTATCTAAAAACTTACATGCCGAATGGCAACTTTTAGTCAAAGACAGTGAGTCAAAGCCTGCCATACGGGAGATTCAGGTTTTTTCTTTTGAAATGGTTGAAAAATCCACAGAATCCCTGGTAATGAAGAATGAAAACGGGGAATATACTTTAGCTTATTCAGGCCTGTTAAAGGAGTTTCTGCTGATTTTTTAAATCTTGGTTTAAAATTTTGGACAAATATGCTTTGCCATTTTTTTTGATGGATATTTCGGTTAATTTTAGAACCGCTTTAAAAATTAAGTGTGATGAATAGAAGTTTTACTGAGTTTTTTTTACTGTTAACTTGTCTAACGGTTTTTTTTTCATCCTGCGAAGAAGTAATTGAAGGTAATGCTTCTTTGGTCACTGAAGATATCCTTTTTGTCAGTGGTGAAAAAATCAGGGTTTCTGGAAGGATAATAACAACCAGAAATATCAATGCCTCAGACCATGGATTTTATATAGATGAAAATGAAGCATATCCTCAACCCATCATTATTTCTTTAGGTGAGAGAGAAGCTCCTGGGAGATTCATTGGAGAGACAATGGGGCTTAAATTGGGAAAGAGGTATTTTGTCAAATCTTTTGTGGTTATTGGAGGAGAAAAGATATTCGGAAACAGCCTTCCATTTGATACCTTGGTTCCGGAGATTTTCGGGTTTTCTCCTGATAGAGGAACAGCCGGAACAATTGTTACCATCAACGGGAAAAATTTTACATCTGATACAGAAGTATTCTTTGGAACGTCTAAGGCCCAAGTTATTTCCATTGATTTTGAATCCAGGATTTTGGTTCAGGTACCTCCTATTGGTACCCAGCCGGATGTCAATATAAGAGTAATAAGTCAGGGCAAAGAAATGGTTTTTGATGGACTCTATAAATATACAACTGGTAAATTCAACCAGTTGGCTCTATTTCCATCAACGATTAGGATTCAGGATGGAGTATTTTTACAAGAAGGAAATACCTTCTATGTAGGTATGGGTTCTGATAGAAGCCAAACCATCAATCAGACCATGTGGAGATATAGGGTTGGTGGTCCCAACTGGGAACAAATCCCACTTCCGGGCCAATCTTTATGGAGGGGTTTCACCAGTAAAAATTATTTTGGAGGAGGAAGAACCTCGGTCACTGTACCTGAGTTTTCTAGGGATTTTTATAGGTTACAAAATGGTACTTTTATCAAGTTACCTGATTTACCTTTCATTTCCGTGAATGGTCTGGCTTTTGAAATAGGTAACCAATTATACCTAATAGGAAGTATTGACCCAAATACCCCAACTTCAAATTCCCTGGTGTATAGGTTTAATCCCAATAACCAATCTTGGACTTTATTGGGACAGGCACCGTTTCAAGTCAATAGAACTATGATAAACTTCACCTATCAACATCGGCAATTTATTATCAATCCGGACAACAGGGAGATGGTTGCTTATAACACCATTTCAAATACTTGGGAGGGAATTGGAGTTTATCCTGGAGAGTTGGGTAACGGAACGGGGATAGGGGCTGTTTTTGGGCAGAAAGCATATGTTGGTCTTGGCAACAGGTCTATTCAAATGTGGGAATTGGACCTGACAAATTTTGAATGGGTAAAGAAAAATGATTTTACCGGATCTCCTACCTTCAGAAATGAAGCTGTTTTTATTCATGAAGGATTGATATATGTGCTAAGAAGTGCAGAATTACAGATACTGGGGGTTACATCTGAATTTTGGGTTTTTGATCCCCTAGGTTTTTAAAGGAATGACTATGAAGAAACATTTATTCTTAATACTCTTTTTTACTCTTTGTTTTTCAGGGTGGGGGGTTTCCCAAACCAGAACAGTAGTAGGGCGGGATATCGGAGAATTGAAGAACCTGAGGATTTCGGGTAGGATTACCGATCAAATCACCGGGGAGGCTCTGGTTGGTGCCACTGTCACTGTCCGTGAAATAAATAAAACTGAAATTACTAATTCCAATGGGAATTTTACTCTAATCTTAGATAGGGCCGAATACATCTTGGAGTTCAGGTATGTAGGGTATGAAACAATCATCTATCCTATAGTGGCAGTGGGTGAAGGAAGGATAAACCTTACGATGATCCAAGAAGATTTTACCCTGGATGATGTCGTTATATTTGGAAGGGATCCAGAGAAAAATATCCGAAGCACTGATATGGGTGCTATAAGTATCAATATGAATACCCTGAAAGAATTGCCTCCATTTTTAGGTGAGGTTGACATTATCCGTTCCATTGCTACACTGCCCGGAGTCAGTCAAGTAGGAGAGGCTTCTTCGGGATTAAATGTGCGTGGAGGTGGAGCAGACCAAAACCTGATCATGTTTGCAGGGGCACCAGTGTACAACCCTTCCCATATGTTTGGCTTATTTACTGCCTTCAACCCTGATATTGTCAATGATTTTACACTTTATAAAGCCATAATTCCAGGCAGATTTGGGGGTAGAGGCTCTTCAATTTTGGATATTTCTCCTAAATCAGGAAGCCTGACAAGGTGGGGAGGAGATATGATGGTAGGTACAGTGTCGGGAAAAGCCTCACTCAATGGGCCTATTGTCAAAGAAGTTTTGTCGGCACAGGTAGGATTCCGTGGATCATATATCAACTGGTTGCTTAACTCTCTTAAAAACCCTCAACTGAGGACCAGTCAGGCAAATTTTAATGATGTAAATGCTATTCTTTATGGAGAAATCAATGAGAACCATAACATAACGTATAGTTTTTACCGCAGTTATGATGATTTTGCACTTGCATCTGATACTACGATTTCCTGGTCCAACCAAAGTCATTCTGTGAGGTATCTAGGAAATTTTGGAGAAAGGGCCAGTGTTGATGTAGTTGGATTTTATACCTTATATGACTTCTCGATTTTCAATCAGTCAGGGATCAATAACTTCGACCTGAAATCCGGTATAGTGGATACAGGGCTGCGGTTCAATTTCATTTACAGGTTGGGAGATAGAAATAGAATCAATATCGGTGCAGATACTAAAAATATTACAATTCAGCCTGGAGAGCTGATTCCTGACCCAAATGGAGATTCTGGTGTATTGCCGCAGAAAGTTCAGAATGAATATGCAAGAGAGAGTGGGTTTTATTTCCAGCATGAACTTGAAATCGGAGAGAAATTTGGGTTTTCTTATGGTTTAAGGTATGACATATACCAATATTATGGCCCCAGGACTGTAAGGGAATACCGTGAAAATCTTCCATTGAGTTCAGGTAATGTAATAGGAGAAAGAACCTACTCTGATAATGAATTGATACAATCTTATGATGGTTTGGGGCCGCGGGTCTCAATGAGGTATTCTTTGGATAGTAAGACCTCTATCAAGGCCGGATACAATAAAATGTATCAGTTTATTCATTTGATATCAAATACAGCCACTATAGCACCAACAGATGTTTGGAAACTGAGTGACCAATTTCTAAGACCACAGATCGTGGATCAGTATTCTTTAGGTATCTATAAGAATTTTAAAGGGAATATCTTTGAATCATCTGTCGAAGTGTATTATAAGGATATCCAAAATGTGGTAGAGTATAAAGACGGCGCAAGGTTACTTATGCAAAATCATTTAGAAACTGAAATTATTCCTGGACAAGGCAAGGCTTATGGTGTGGAACTTTATGTCAAGAAAAATCTTGGAAGATTGACAGGATGGGCAAGTTATACCTATTCCAGGGCATTGAGGAGAGTAATTACCCCATATGAAGAAGAGATTATCAATGATGGGAATTGGTTTCCTGCCAATTTTGATAAACCTCATGATCTGACCTTGATAGGCAATTACAAATTGAGTTCTTCAACATCTCTATCAGGAACTTTTTCCTATAGTACTGGACGTCCGGTAACTTTCCCTGAAGCTAAGTTTGACTTTGCAGGTAACTCTTTAGCTTTCTTCAATCAAAGGAATCTGCAAAGAATACCTGATTTCCATAGGCTTGATCTTTCTTTCAATTTTAAGTTTCAGGGAGATGGTAAATTCTATGATGGAGACTGGACATTTTCAGTCATGAACGTATATGGCAGGAAAAATCCATTTTCCATATTCTTTGCTGATCAGCCAGGTTCCCCACCACAAGCTTACCGCTTGGCTATTTTAGGGGTACCGCTTCCAACCTTGAGTTATGCTTTAAAATTTTAGAGAAAATGCTTAGAAAATTATTTTACATATTCCTGATGACGCTTCCTTTGTCCTGTATCGACCCTTATAAGGTAGATTTGGTGGAAGGTGAGCAATTGTTGACGGTAGATGGATTTATTCATACAGATCCTGGACCTCATACCATCAAATTGACCAGAACTGATACTTATGGTTCTGTATTTGAGGGTTTAATCAGGCCCGTGAGGCAAGCAACAGTGAGCGTAAGAGATAGTCAAGGATTAGTCACTTTTCTTACAGAAGTTGAGGCAGGACAATATCAGACACCTAATGGATTTCGGGTTATTCCAGGACTTTCTTATACATTACAGATCAGGCTCCTGGACGGTAAGCAATATTCCTCCTTCCCTGAAGTAGTGCATCCTGTAGCCCCAATTGATCAAATTTCTTTTCGAAGTGTCCGATTGGCTACAGAAAATAGGTTGGAAGATAGATTTGGAGTAGAGTTTTTTGCCCATTTCAAAGATCCTTCAGATCAGGTAAATTATTATTATTGGAGAATGGACCCCTCAGTGTTTGTGTTAGTGACCAATCCTGAGCTTTTTACGAATCCAGCCACTCATCCAACCAATCCCAGAGGGCCAGCACCAAAGGATTGCTGTGATATTTGTTTTTTGGTCGAAAAGCCAAGAATACAGCAATTTGCCATTGCATCAGATGAAAATTTTAATGGGCTAAATACAGTAGTGCCTGTTGCCTTTATAGAAGATAATGGATTGAGGTTCAAAGATACATATCGTGCAGAATTTTTGCAGATGGGAATCTCTCAGGGAGCACATAGGTTTCTAAGGCTGATTGACCAACAATTAAGTATTACAGGTAGTGTCTTTGACCAGCCACCGGCAAATATCAGAGGCAATATCATCAGTTTGGACAATCCTGATGAAAAGGTATTAGGATATTTCATTGCCGCTTCTGTACAAAGAAGTACAGTCTATGTCAAACGAAGTGATCTCGAGTTTAGGGCTCTGCCTAGAATTATCCCTGATGATTGCAGGACTGTTAGCAATGCTTCCATTACGCCTCCTGCTAATTGGAACCCCGGCGATTAAGCTCTAAATTTCATATTGCCGTTCCTGAAACTGAATGTTGTACTTTTCCAATTCCGATAAGATCGGTTGATAGATGGATTTAGAAATAGGTATAAGTAATCCCTTTTCTTTGATTTTTCCTTCCAAAAACATGTCAACTGCTATGGCTAATGGTAAACCTACCGTCTTAGCCATAGCAGTATAGGCTTGGTTTTGTCCCTTGCATACCAAGCTTGAGGTAAGCTTTTTGATACCTTTTGGCGTTTTTATTTCAAATAAGTGCTGCATGACAATCATATCCCTGTCATTTTCATTTAGTGCCCATTTCTTTTCCAAAATAGCCTGAAGGATAGCAGCCGGACTTCCTTTGCTGCGGGGCAGGTTTTCAGCGCTAAAAAGACCAAGCCAATTTATTTTTTCAATTACTTCCTCATCTACCCAAGGGAGGATTTCTTTCAGCTTTTCTTGAATGGTCTTGTATTTATGAAAAGGAAGAAAGGAATCTATAAAATCAAGTAAGGTGTAATTTTTCGGTAGATCCATTTCAAAGCTGTCATCTGTCATGCCCAATTGTACAAATACATTCCAGCTTTGGCAGAATCCTGATCTCCTTAATGTGCCTCTCAATATGGTCGGGATACTTTCGAGCCCATAAACTCTTCTGTAAACCAATGAGTCCCTGTTGGGATAACCATCAAATTCACCGGCATCTTCAAAGGATATTTTATCCAATCTCTGGAACAGCATGTGATAAGGGATGTATTTAAATTTACCGTCCCGAATAAATCTGGACACGCCCTGTCCGGCGAGGACCACATTTCTTGGGTTCCAAGTGAATTTATATTTCCATGGATTGTCCTCACTTTCAGGTGCCAAAACTCCCCCCGTATAAGATTTAAATGAAAGTATTTCATGTCCAAGTGCTTTTTCCCGTTCAATCACTTGCATAGCGGACATGTGGTCTAATCCAGGGTCAAGACCGCATTCATTGAGAAATAGAAGGTTTTTTGCACCAATTTGATCTTTAAGTTTCCTTAAATCTTCAGATTCATAAGAAGCGGTGAAAAAGTGCTTACCCATTTCCAGGCAGTCTTTTGCTATAATGGGATGTAAAAAAGCCGGAAGCATAGAAATCACTATGTCACTTTGTTGGATTAAACTTTTTCTATTCCCTTCATCTTCAACTATTATTGTTGCAGCTTTGGCTTGGGGATGTCCCTTGATTTTTTTTTGGGCGATATCCTCCTCAAGGTCTGCCACAATAATTTTCCTGTTTTTTTCAATGGAATTCTCAAGGAGAAAATCAATCAGATAAGCTGAGGATTTGCCTGCACCGATGATCAGGATATTTTGCATCTCTAAGCGTATTATGGGGTTTATTTGGATACAATTTGGCAAAAAAACCATAAGGCTGAAAGGTTATCAGCCTAAATCCTAAAAAAAGAACAATTACCGATTATTTTTCGTTAATTCACTCTCTTTTTAAATGAATCGCATGCAGGAAAAAATTGAAATGAAAGTGTCCCTGATGGTATATCCATCACAGGATTGGTCTGAGGAAGATCGGAAATTGGTTGAAATGGCAAAGGAAATCATGTTCAAGGCCCATGCGCCGTATTCAGATTTTTTGGTGGGTGCGTCTTTGTTATTGGAAAATGGAGAAAAACTGATGGCAAACAATCAGGAGAATGTATCCTTCCCCGTTGGTGTGTGTGCAGAAAGGGCCGTCCTAAGCTATGCAATGGCCAATTATCCCAAATCAAGGCCGGTGAAAATTGTGATTTCTGCAAAAAAAAGGTTTGGAGAAAGGTTTGCTACTGTTACACCCTGTGGACTTTGCAGACAGACTATCAATGAATATGAAATCAAGTTCCAGGCCCCCATTCAAGTTATGATGCTTGCTCCTGACGGAAATTTGTTGGTGGCTGAAGGCATAGAGCAACTACTTCCGTTTCGCTTTAATGATTTGAACAGTTAAATGAAAAATACCATCAAGTATGATCATATTGCCCACTTCCGGACATCCCAAGTGGTCAATAGGGGGGAAACAGAAATCCTCTTCGCGCTTCATGGATATGGTCAGCTTTCAGAGTTTTTTTTGAGAAAGTTGTCTCCTCTTTTTAAAGAGGATAGATTGATTGTTGTGCCTGAAGCAACTAATTATTCCTACTTGGAAGGGTTTTCTGGTCGGGTAGGGGCCAATTGGATGACAAGGCATGAAAGAGCGTCTGCAATTATCAATAATAATCAATTTCTGAACGGAATACTGGAATCACTTTGGATCAAATATAAAGAGAAGCCCAAGCTCAAAGTTTTGGGATTTTCACAGGGTGCCGCCACTGCCACACGTTGGGTGAGTCAATTGTCCGTACCTGTTGAGAGACTCATTCTTTGGGGGGGTGGATTTGCACATGACTTAGAACCTGGAATGGCCCAGGAGAAGCTAAATGACAGCTTATGTTACTTAGCGATTGGAGAGCAGGACCATTTCTTAACTCCTGAATCCCTACAGAAACAAGATCAACTGGTAAAAGATTTGGGAATCAAAGCCAAAAAAGTTTACTACCCAGGAGGTCATGAAATTGATGTCGAACTTTTGGAACAGTTATTGGTTCACCATATATCCTAATGGAATCATGTTGAAAACAGTTTGATTTTAGGTGCCAGTTATTTAATTTTCAAAAAATTTTATGTCTAATTTCAAATGCTTACCCTATCAGAAAAAGAAGTTGATAAAATAGCGGCCCAGCTGCTGAAAGGGATGATCTGTTTTTATCAATTGGATAAGAAAAAAATTCATCACTTGCCAGATGACGAAGATTATTTCAACTATGACCTTACCCCCGAGGAAGAGGATGTTTTAGATGAAATAGATGATAATCCGGATAATTTTGCTGAATTCACTAAAATGGAACCTGCTCAGGAACACCAAATGATGGAGAATTTTGCGGAAAGGATTGTAAAGGAAAGGAATTTCCAAGATGAACTTTTCAATGCTTTGAGTAAGCCCAAGGCTGCAACTGCCTTCAAATTCCTCATTGATAGTTCGGGGAAATACAATGATAAATGGGTTGAGTACCGTATGCAACGGTACAAAGACTGGGTCAAAGAGCAAGTGGATAGTTTCAATTATGCTGAAGAATAAAACAAAAAAACCGCAATCTGCGGTTTTTTTTTATTCAGATTTCAACCATTTCCAGATTGTTTTGTAATTGACTTTTGTGCCATGAATAAGAATACCGATTCGGTAAATTTTTGATGCGACCCAGGTGCTGAAGAGAAATCCAGTGACCAATAAACCCATTGAAAGTAAAAGGTCAAACAAAGGGATGCCATAACTCGCTCTTCCCATCATTCCAATAGGTGAAGTAAATGGAATTATGGACAACCAAAAAGAAGGATTGCTATTAGGGTCATCCAAAACAAAAATGAAAAGTCCCATATAGGCAATAAGCAGAGGAATAGTTATCGGAAGCATAAATTGTTGAGCTTCGGAAGGGGAATCAACCGCTGCACCGATAGCTGCGAAAAGGGCTCCGTACAAAAGATAACCGCCTATAAAGTAAAAAATAAACGTGAGTATCAATTGAACGAAATTTATGTCCTGAATTACTTGAAGAGCTTGCATCCAGTCGCTGTTGGGCGATAAGTCCTGGGTAAATTCTGAATTTGCGGCGATTAACAACTCTTGTTGGGGCATATTCATGCCCAAATACCCCATTATGAAAGCAGATACCGTGCTTAGTAATACGATCCAAATCAGGAATTGGGTCAGTCCTACTGCACCTATTCCAATGATTTTTCCCACCATGAGTTGAAAAGGCTTAATAGAGGAAACCAAAATTTCTATGATTCTGCTGGATTTTTCTTCAATTACTCCTTGCATGATCTGATTGCCGTATACAAAAATGAAGATGTAGATTAAGATACCTGAAAAGAAGCCCAAGGCATAATTTACGGTGGCATCTGATATTTTTTCCTGACCTGAAATGTCCAGATTGACAGTTTGAATGTGGACTTTGGTCCTATAAGCAGAAAGAATTTCCGGATCCAGTCCGGCTTTATACATACGTTGTTCTTCAATTCTCCTTTTTAGGCTATTCTCAATGAAAGTAATGAGTCCCATACTTGGTGTTTTTTCACTGAAAAAAGTAATTCCGTTTGGCTTGGAGAGATCCTGTGCCGGTATGTGAAGCAGACCGAATCTTTCACCCTCTCTTACCATTCTTTTGGCTTCCTCTAATGGCGTTTTGGAGAAAGAAAAGGCATATTGTTCAGAGCTTTCTATGAAAAACAGGTTATTTTCATCCACAACCTCAATAATGCTGAGCATGGGCCTTTCCAGGTCATCTAATGCTATCCAGAGGAAAAAACCCATTATAGCAGGGAAAATAAGTGGGGTAAGGATAGTTGCAAGGAGAAAGGATTTTTTCTGTACCCTAGAGAGGTATTCTCTTTTTATGACTAGCCAGATTTTATCCATTGCTATGTGTTTTTACTTGTTGGATAAATATTTGTTCCATGCTGGGGAGGATTTCCTTGAATCCCTTGATCTGGCCTAATTGCATAGCTGCTTCAAGCAATTCATTGGTGGTTTGATTTTCCAATGAAACTAAGAAGGTCTTTTCCGGACCACCAGCTATTAGTTTCCAAGTATGCGGAATTTCTTTTTCGTATTGGGCCTGAATGCTGATTTCAAACTCATTATTCCTGAACTGGTTTTTGATATCTGAAAGTCTGCCCGAAAGTATTTTTTCTGATTTATTGAACATGGCGATTTCATCGCATAACTGCTCAACAGATTCCATCCTATGAGTAGAAAGTAAAAGTGTCGCTCCTCTTTCTTTAAGTGCTAGTATTTCGTTTTTTATCACTTCAGCATTTACTGGATCAAAACCCGAAAACGGTTCATCTAAAATGATCAACTCAGGCTCATGGATAACAGCTGAAATAAACTGGACCTTTTGGGCCATTCCTTTTGAAAGATCATCAATCCTTTTTTGTTTCCAATGAGTAATTTCCATTTTGTCCAACCACTGATTGACTTTTTTATTGGCATCTGAAGCTGAAAGCCCTTTCAATCTTGCAAAATATACCAACTGATCCCATACTTTCATTTTTTTGTAAAGACCTCTTTCTTCTGGAAGGTAACCGATATGACCGATGTGCTTTCTTTGTAAAGGTTGGCCTTTAAATAGAATATTACCCGAATCTTTATCAATAATCTGGTTAATAATACGGATAAGGGTTGTTTTCCCTGCCCCATTAGGCCCGAGAATCCCAAAAATCATCCCACTTGGAATGTGCAGGTCAATCTCATTCAAGGCCTTGGTATTGCCGTAGGATTTATTTAAATGTTGGATTTCTAAAATATACAAGGCTGTAGGTTTTGGCTAAAAATAATAAAAGTTGCGTAATTATTTTATGGTGACTGAACCAACAGATACATCTATAGTCAACTTCATTAAATTTCCTGCATTTTCATTGTAAGCCTTATTTACATATGTTTTTGGTGCAATTTCCTTAAAATGCTTAGGGATATTTGTCCTGCTCATTGCAGTGGATTTGATCTTAATAATAATTGGCTGATTGTCATCCTGAAGCCAAAATTCCACTTTGCCTGCACCTACTATAGCTTGGATTTGGCAGGCCTCAGACATTTTTTCTGAAAAAGAAAGATTTAGTGTGCCGTAATTGGCTTCAAAAATCATCTTTTTAGCATTTGTAAAGTTGAGGTGATCAGCATCCAAAGTGCCCATGTTGATACTTACCATCATGGTATCCATTTTTACCGAATTGGCCATTTTCTGGCTGTAGTCCAGCTTTATGTCTGCGCTTGCCGACTTGATAATACAATTCGAAATAGGTAGATGGGAAAGATCAAACATTGCTTTTCCAATGCCAAAATGAAAATTTAGTGCGTATAAAAAATGTGAATTCAGGCCTATTTTCCAGCTGTGGTCAAAATCATCATTACTACTGGAGAAAAGTTTGTAAGATAAGCTTTTGCCAAGATTTTCAGATTCAACATTTTTGTGAACCAAGGAGGAATGGAGAACTTTGTTTTTTATTTCATGGCTAAATGTAGGTAGGATATTTACCTTTGACAATTGGCAAGATACATGCAGTGGACTATCTTCTTTGTGTCTTTTGATTTCTGAGATTCCTTTGTATACATTGAAATCCACCTGGACAAGGTTGAATCCTTCCTTTTCATTTACTTTGAACTCTTTGGTAATCTGGGCTTTCAGGAGATAATTTGACCCAAATAGGAAACTTAATACCAGATATAATCTTAGCAGCATAAGGATAAGTTACGACTGCCAAAATAAAAGGTTTTGTAGCTATAAAAAAAGCCGGTTTATCAACCGGCCGAGTATTTTAGAAGAATTCTTTCATCTTGTCAAAAAAGCTCTTTTCACCTGAGTCAGGAGAGGGTTTGAAATTTTCGGAATTTTTCAAAGCTTCAAGGATTTGTCTTTCTTCTTTGCTGAGCTGTTTTGGGGTCCAAACATTTACATGGATAAGTTGGTCTCCTCTGTTATATCCATTGATGTCACGGATTCCTTTGCCTTTCAACCTTAAGATTTTTCCGCTTTGCGTACCAGGTTCAATTTTTATTTTTACTTTCCCTTCAATTGTGGGGACTTCGATCTGAGCACCCAATGAAGCATCTATAAAACTTATATATAAGTCATAGACTACATTATTTCCATCTCTTTGAAGAATTTCATCTTCAATTTCCTCAATCACAATCAACAAGTCACCTGGTACTCCTCCTGCAGTCTCGTTACCTTTTCCAGACATGCTCAATTGCATACCATCTGCTACCCCAGCAGGGATATTAATAGCAATGACTTCTTCTTTGAGGGTCAATCCTCTGGCATCAGCATCAGCAGGTTTTTTGTCCACCAGCTGACCGTTACCCCCGCAAACATGACAGGTACTTGCCGAGACCATCTGTCCGAGCATGGTATTAACCACCTTTTTTATCTGGCCAGACCCTTGGCATGTTGTACAAGTCTTAAAGGTTACTCCATCTGCGAGAACCTGGCGTTTAACTTTGATCTTTTTCTCTACTCCGTTGGCAATTTCCTTTAGGTTCAATTTGAGCTTGACCCTTAAGTTGGTACCTTTTTTAGTCCTTCTACCACCTCTTCCACCTCCAAAGAAGGATTCAAAGCCTCCTCCTCCAAAAATGTCGCCAAATTGGGAGAATATGTCGTCCATATTCATTCCAGCTCCTCCGAATCCACCATTTCCACCAAGACCTTGGTGTCCAAATTGGTCATATCGCTGACGTTTCTCAGAATTGCTCAATACCTCATAGGCTTCTGCAGCTTCTTTGAATTTCTCCTCGGCCTCAGGATTGCCAGGATTTTTATCAGGATGGTATTGAATAGCCAGCTTTCTATATGCCTTTTTTATTTCCTCTGGACTGGCAGTCTTAGATACCCCCAATATTTCATAATAATCTCTTTTTGCCATAACTTCTAATTAAGCGCCTGTTACTACCTTGGCATATCGGATTACTTTATCGCTTAAAGTATATCCTTTTTCTACTACATCTATAACCATGCCCTTCATTTCCTCGGTAGGAGCAGGTATCTGAGTAATCGCTTCTTGGGTATCCGGATCAAATGGATTACCAATCAGGTTTTCCATTTCCTTTATGCCTTTGTTTTCAAGTGTTTTTAAGAGTTTGTGGAACACAAGGAGATTGCCCTCACGAACTATTGTTGCATCATCTTCTTTTTCACTTGCCTTGAATGCACGCTCAAAATCATCCAAAATTGGGAGGATCTCTTTAATCAGATCCTCTGAAGCTGTTTTGATTAGGTCAATACGTTCTTTGGAAGTTCTTCTCCTGTAATTTTCAAATTCAGAATATAGTCTTAGGTATTTGTCTTTGAGGTCTTCAACTTCCATTTGGAGCTTTTCTTCTTTGGAAATTTCAGCTTTTTGGGAAGCTTGTGTTTCAGACTCCTTTCCAATTTCTTGAACAGATTCATTTTCTTTTACTTCCTGTTCTTTGGAAGTGATTGGCTCATCTTTTATGGTTTCTTTCTCACTCATCTTTCACGAAATTTTACATCAATTCCAATATCAATTAATTTGCCATAGCTGATTTACTGACAAACTGGCACTTTATGACATGTTTATGGCCTGCCAAAGCATGTCTTTTAACTTATCTAAATTATACCCTGAAACGGATGAAATAAAAATCGAGGGTAGGTCTTTAGGAATGTCCTTTTTCATCTCTTCCATCAACTCCATATCCAGCATATCTGACTTTGATATGGCCAGTAACCTCTTTTTATCCAACAATTCGGGGTTATATTTTTGAAGTTCGCCTAGTAAAATTTTGTATTGACCGGAAATACTATCTGCATCTGAGGGAATCATAAACAAAAGGATTGAGTTTCTTTCAATATGTCTTAAGAACCTAAGGCCTAGTCCTCTACCTTCCGAAGCTCCTTCAATGATTCCGGGAATATCCGCCATGACAAAAGACTTTTCATCTCTGTAAGGGATTACTCCCAAATTGGGAACTAAGGTAGTAAATGGATAATCCCCAATTTCCGGTTTGGCCGCTGAAATACTGGAAAGCAAGGTGGATTTTCCGGCATTTGGAAAACCGACCAAACCTACATCCGCAAGCAATTTGAGTTCTAAGATTATCCATTCTTCAATTCCCGGTTCCCCTGGCTGTGCAAAATGTGGTGCCTGATTCGTAGAGGTTTTGAAATGGTCATTGCCTAAACCTCCTCTACCTCCTGAGGTCAAAATCACCTCCTGTCCATCTTCTGTAATCTCAAATCTGAGTTCCCCTGTTTCAGCATCTTTGGCTACTGTGCCCAGAGGTACTTCCAAAATGACATCATTTCCATCCCTTCCTTTTCTCCTTCCACCTTCTCCTCCTTTGCCATTTTCAGCAATAACATGTTTTTTATATTTTAAATGTAATAGGGTCCATAATTGAGCATTGCCTCGTAAAATGATATGGCCGCCCCTTCCTCCGTCCCCACCATCAGGTCCACCTTTAGGGACATGCTTTTCCCTTCTGAAATGCACTGAACCAGCACCACCAGCTCCTGATCTGGAGCAAAATTTTACGTAATCAATGAAATTGCTTTCTGCCACAGTCTTTGAATTTAATTAAATAAAAATGGCCAAGCTGTTGGGCTTAGCCAAATATTTTGCTACAAAGGTAAGGAATATAAATATCAATAACTGTCTATGACATTTGAGATTTCCTCAAAAATCCCATCAATAGAGCCCACTCCATTGATTTTCGCAAATTTACCTTGCTTTTCATAATAGCTGGCTACTGGTAAGGTTTCTGCCAGGTAAACTTTAATTCTGGTCTCAATTTTATTTTCATCCTGGTCATCAACCCTTCCCGAAGTTTTCCCTCTTTCTCGAATTCTTTCTTTTAGGACTTCTTCAGCTACATCCAATGCAATCATTCCTGCGATTTTTGTTGCTTTCCTTTGCATTAATCTATCTAAGGCTTCAGCTTGGGCAACAGTTCTTGGAAAACCATCGAAAATAAAACCATTTGTTTCTGGTGTATTGGCAATTTTGTCATCCACCATATCAATTACCACTTCATCAGGAACAAGTTTTCCTTCATCCATGTATTTTCTAGCCAATTTGCCCAATTCGGTACCCTCCCCAAGGTGCTTTCTGAATAAATCACCTGTGGATAAATGGGTCAGATTATACTTGGCGATAATTTTTTCGCTTTGTGTGCCTTTGCCTGCTCCGGGAGGTCCAAATAAAACTATGTTAAGCATTTCTTTTTAATTTGATTTTTGATATGTGCTGGTTTCCGTTAAATCTTCAATTGATAAATTTCGGGAATATTTCTTCCAAAGCCATCATAATCCAGACCATAACCGATTACGAATTTGTTTGGTATTTCAAAGCCGAGATAATCGATCGTCACAGGGTATTGAAGCGCCTCTGGCTTATGGAGGAGTGTTGCAATTTTTATTGATGAGGGTTCCTTTTCTTTGATGAGTTGGAGAAGATGGGCCATACTCAAACCCGTATCCACAATATCCTCAACGATAATGACATTTCTTCCTTTAATTTCAGTTTCCAATCCTACCAGTTGCTTTACTTGTCCCGTGGAACTTTGTCCTTGGTAGGAGGAAATTTTTAAAAATGAGAATTCAGCTGGGATTGCAATGTGTTTTGCAAGGTCTGACAGAAACATAAAAGCTCCGTTAAGGACACCGATAATGATAGGATCTTTACCTTTAAAGTCCTCAGATAATTGTAGTCCTAGTTCTTTTACCCTTTTTTCTATGGTGTTTTTGTCCAAATACAGGGTAAATGTTTTGTCTTTTAGCTGAATCATCCAATGGAAATAAAAAAGCCCTTTAACAAGGGCAATACAAATATATGAATAAATTTAAAGAAGAATATCTTTAATTCGCTAATCACTATAGATGTTCCAGCAATACCTTATAAATTTTTACCATTGCATCTAAATCACTGATTGCTACCTTCTCAAATGGGGTGTGGACATTGTCTTCAGGAGCACCAATAAAACACCAGTCAATTGCATAAGGTGAAAATTGAATTTCCCGCCCATCGCTGGCTCCAGCACCTTCTACCTCTAATTGGTAAGGGACACCACTTTTTTCAGCTATTGAAATTATTTTTTCTATAAATTTTTTCCGTGGTATATATTTATCACGAATGGAAATTACAACACCGTCTCCATGCTGAATTCCATCAGTTACCCAAGTTATATCTGAAATCAGGGCATGTTTAACCGGTGCTTTTTTCTGAATAAAGTTAAGTAGGAATGGCATACTTCCACCACCGTGTTCTTCATAAGTAGAAAAAACTACCCATCCGTTTTCAAGTGTTTCACAAAGTTGAAGTGCGCTGTAAATGCCAAGTCTATTGTCCAAATAAGCTGCCTGTATGAATTCCTTATCGATAGTTACTTTTTGTTCAAATGATAGTCTTGTACCTCTTTCAATTGGTCTTCCAAAATCGTGATAAATTGCATCTTCATAAGAATGGAGTTTACATCTTATGGGTCCAAGGTTATCATTTCCGACCAAATAGGTGCCTTCTATAATCTCAGGACCGCCTACAGGGACTAGTTGGTTTTCATACCTGGCCATAAAGCCAATTGTGTCTATGTGTGCAAAAACAGCCGTGGAGGGTTTCCCGAATTTGAGTAATAAGCAATCATGAAAGTCATCACCAAAATAAATTTCAGGTGTAACCTTCCAAGTAGACATTCGTTTATGGGTGTAATGAATGAGAAAATCTGTCATTGAGGATTCATCACCCGAAACGCTCTCAATATGAAGTAATTCAATTAGGGAATTCATAGTGGCATGGTTTATGTTTATTTGGCAAATCGAAAAAAATATCTGATAAATTGAAAAGAATTTCCAGAAAATTTATAGTTTTAAAAAATAAACATACATTTGTGGTTTGTTAGAAGTTTATAAATTTGCAGTTAAATCAATCAAACACTTAAAAAATTTTAAAAAAAATTTTTTATCATGAAAAAATTATTACTCTCTACAATTATGGCGGGTGCCTTAGCCTTCGGAGCTAACGCCCAGGTCGACTACAACAGATGGTCGGTTGAGTTTGGTGGTGGTTTCAATAAGCCTATGGCTCCGTTGACTCCAGGCTATTTCTCTCCAACCCTAAACCTAGGACATGCTGATCTTGGTGTAAGGTACATGTTCAATGAAAAATTCGGTGCGAAACTTGACTTTGGTTTCGGTTCATTCGGTGAAGCCTCACAGGACAATAATCCTGCGTTTTCAACGAATTATCACAGAATCAACTTGCAAGGTGTTGCTAACCTTGGAAGGATCATGAATTTCGAGTCTTTCTCCAGAAGGCTGGGGATGTTGGCTCACTTAGGAGGTGGACTAGGTCAGGTTAGACCTCAAGGTGGACCTTTCAGTGATTTCAATGATAATGTGTATAACATTATTGCAGGTATTACAGGTCAAATCAAGCTTTCTGAGAGAGTTGCTTTGACTGGAGATATCAGCACTATTTTGAACGGTAGGCAAACAGTAGCATTTGATGGTGCTTCAGCTATCGGTCCTAGAGATCCTGGTTTCTATGGTGCCAATGGAACTTGGTGGACTGGTACTTTGGGATTGAACATCTATTTAGGTAGCAAAGCAACCCATGCTGACTGGTACATTGCAGCTGATAAATATGCCACTAAAGATGAGTTGGCTCAACAGATCGGTGAGATCAAAGATATGTTGAAGGATTCTGATGGTGACGGAGTTCCTGATTACCTTGACAAAGAACCAAACACTCCAGCTGGTGCTAGAGTTGATTCTCATGGTAGAACTTTGGATTCTGACGGTGATGGTATTCCTGATCACTTAGACAAGTGTCCATTTGCTCCAGGTCCTGCTTCTAATAATGGATGTCCAGTAGAGAAAGTAGATGAAGTTGATTATTTCAAGAAAGCTATCAACGAAGGTTATGTTAACGTATACTTTGCATTTGACAGCGCTAAACCTCTAGGATTCTCAGCTTCTGGCATCGACTATGTAGCTAACTTCTTGAAAAGAAATCCAGGTGTTAAAGTTGAGTTGAAAGGATTTGCTGATGAGCTAGGTCCTGAAAACTACAACATGAAGCTTTCTGAAAGAAGAGCGAAATCAGTTTATGATATCCTTATTGCCGCTGGTATCGATGCTTCTAGAATGTCTTTCAAAGGCTATGGTGAAGATACTAGTGTAGATAAGCGTTCTGCAGATGCCCGTCAGTTGGCAAGAAGAGTTAGCTTTGAAGTAAAATAATTTGATTAATTGCACAATAAACTGTAAAAGGCTGTCCTTTAGGACAGCCTTTTTTAGTTTACTTTCTCAGAAGACTTTTCCGAGTGAGGGGAAGAAAAAATTTATAAAAAAATAGCTGCTTTTTTGGCAGCCATTTTTTTGAATTTAGAATGATGTTTCAACTATGATGCTTAGTTTGGTTTTAATCAATCCGGACTATATCTGCTCCTAATGCATTCAGTCTTTGATCGATATACTGATACCCCCTGTCTATTTGCTCAATATTGTCTATGATGGAAGTACCTTCGGCTGACATGGCAGCTATCAGAAGGGAAACACCTGCACGGATATCAGGCGAGGTCATTCTGATTCCTTTCAAGGGGTATTTTCTGTCCAAACCGATTACTGTAGCCCTGTGTGGATCGCAAAGAATGATCTGAGCGCCCATATCAATCAATTTATCTACAAAGAAGAGACGGCTTTCAAACATTTTTTGATGGACTAAAACAGTTCCTTTGGCTTGTGTTGCTGTTACCAAAACTATACTTAATAAGTCCGGTGTGAATCCTGGCCAAATAGCATCTGCTACTGTTAGTATGGATCCGTCTATGAAAGTTTCAATCTCATAATGCTTTTGGGAAGGAATATAGATATCATCACCTCTGAATTCCATTTTGATCCCCATTCTTTTAAATGTGTCCGGAATAATTCCCAGACGGTTTATTTGAGCATCCTTAATGGTAATCTCTGACTGGGTCATTGCTGCCATTCCAATAAAAGAACCGATTTCTATCATATCGGGAAGCATACTGTGCTCTGTACCTTTTAATTTTTTAACTCCTTCAATAGTAAGTAAATTGGAGCCAATTCCAGTGATTTTGGCGCCCATGCGGTTCAGCATGTCGCAAAGCTGCTGTAAATAAGGTTCACATGCGGCATTATAAATGGTGGTCTTACCATCAGCCATGACTGCGGCCATCACGATATTGGCAGTGCCGGTTACAGATGCCTCATCAAGTAACATATAAGCACCTCTGAGCTTTTTGCCATCTATGTGGTAGATTTCTTTTTTGCTGTCGTAATGGAATTCGGCTCCTAACTTTTGAAAACCGTAAAAGTGGGTATCCATTCTTCTTCTTCCAATTTTGTCCCCACCTGGTTTAGAAAGTCTTCCATGACCAAACCTCGCCAACAATGGGCCAAGAATCATGACAGAACCTCTTAAGGAAGATGCTTTTTTTAGAAAGTCATCTGTGTCGAGGTATTTGAGGTCCACATTGTCCGCTTGGAAAGTGTAGGATTCAGGTCCGACTTTTTCTACCTTGACCCCCATATCTGACAGTAATTCAATTAGTTTATTGACGTCACGGATATTGGGAATTTTATGGATAGTGACTTTCTCTGAAGTCAGCAATACTGCACAAAGAATCTGTAAGGCTTCATTTTTGGCTCCTTGCGGAATGATTTCTCCTTTGAGCTTTAGGCCTCCTTTTACTCTGAATGATGACATTTATCTACGTTTTTTGGAATGACCGCCATTTCTTCTTCTATCTCCACCATTGAATTTTTTCCTGGTTACAGATGAACTGCTTTCTGATTCTGATGGTAATTTGAAATCTCTTCTGGTATTGGTTTCAAAAAGTCCCATTTCTCTTACTTTGTCCAAGTCAATATGGAGCTTCCCTTTGGATAGTGTTTTGATGTCATCTATGATGATAGCATCATCAAAATTGTCCCGGTTCCAAGTGGAATGGAAACTTCTCATCAACTGTCCAATATAAATGATAGCAGCTTCCTGCTCTTCATCATCCTCAATTTCAACAGCTTTTTCTATGAGTTTTTCAATATTTCTTCCGTAATGTTTGAACTTCACCTCTCCCTTCGGATAGCCTACAATCTTTGGTTTCTTAAAAAGTAAATCTTTCTCAGGCTTTGGGTAAGGGCCATCTACATCTAATGTAAACCCAGACATGATGTGAATGTCATCCCATATTTTTTGGTCATTTTCAGACTTCATTTGGGGATTAAGCTGTTTGACCAGTTCTACTAAAGTAAAGGCACTTTGAGTGCGCTTATCTCGGTCCTCAATACCGGCAATGTGAATTGCCAGTCTTTGAATATTTTTTCCGTATTCTTTCAAAATGACGGAATGCTTGTTTGTTTCTGTATTTTCCATAAGGTGATGCTTTAAGCGGATGTTACAATCAGAAAAATCAATCTTAACCCGCCCTTTAATCTATGATCCGAAGCTTTGCAAAGCTAAGTAATAAAACCTTTTCTCCAAAGTTATCAAATTGTATGGTAGCTTTCTTATTTATTCCCTCAATTTCTATCTTTAAAACTTTCCCAAAACCGAATTTTGGATGCTCTACCAGCATGCCTTCCAGGAGGTTATTGGTATTGGATGGTTTGAAATCAGGGCTAGGGCTGTGTATTTTCGCTGTGGTCATTGGCCGGACCTCCGGCTTCTTGATACCGATAAAGCCTGACCTTCCTTCACTGGATTCATTTCTCAAAGCTCCTGACAAGGCGGTGGTCATACGTTTATTCACCCTAATGCAGGCTGGATCCACTTCTTCCAGGAACCTGCTGGGCTCACAGTTGAGCAGCCTTCCAAAACGATAGCGTGTAAGGGCAAAGGTTAAGTATAATTTTTCCATTGCCCTGGTAGTGGCTACATAAAAAAGCCTTCGCTCTTCTTCCAGATCCTCTCTGCTCTGCATCATCATCTGAGATGGGAAGAGATCTTCTTCCATCCCTACCACAAACACCTGCTTGAACTCCAATCCCTTAGAAGAGTGGATAGTCATTAAGGTTACGGCATCTGTGGTATCTTTATCCCTGTCATTGTCTGTTAGGAGGGCTATTTCTTGCAGGAAGGCCCCAAGACTTTTGTCTTCATTCTCCGGATTGTCCACATATTCTTTGATGGCATTGAGCAATTCCTGAACGTTTTCATAGCGGTTGAGGCCCTCAATGGTCTTGTCCTCGTACAATTCCCTGAGCAAACCGGATTGTTTGGCGATGGAGTTGGCTGCCTCATAGGCATCTTTTCTTTCCATCTCGATGCCAAAACTCTTGATCATGGTGGCAAAATCATCCACTGCATTGGCTGCCCTTCCTCCCAAGAAGCTGTTGGCATTGATGATCACCTCCCATAAAGGAATATCATGCTCGTAAGCCGCCACCAGGATTTTTTCTACTGTACTGTCCCCAATCCCTCTTTTAGGGTAGTTGATGATCCTTTTAAATGCCTCTTCGTCCTCTTTGTTGACCACAAAACGCATGTAGGCCATCAGGTCTTTGATTTCTTTCCTTTGATAAAATGAAAGGCCTCCTACAATTTTGTAGGTAATGTTCATCTTCCTCAGGGCCTCTTCTATTGCCCTTGACTGGGAGTTGGTACGGTAAAGGACAGCAAAATCGCTGTTGTCAAGTTTCTTATTGTTTTTTTCTTCGAAGATGGTGGTGGCGACCAATCTGCCCTCTTCATTGTCCGAACTGGCCTTGATGAGTTCGATCAGTTCTCCGTGATGGTTTTGAGTCCAAACTTCTTTTTTGAGCTGGGCCTTGTTTTTAGCTATGATGCTATTGGCAGCTTGTACGATGTTTTTGGTGGAGCGGTAATTCTGTTCCAGTTTGACAACAAACAAATCCGGGTAATCCTTTTCAAAATTCAGGATATTCTGAATGTCGGCACCCCGGAAGGCATAGATACTCTGGGCATCATCTCCAACGACACAGATGTTTTGGTGTACAGCAGCCAGCTTTTTGGTAATCAGGTACTGGGAGACATTGGTGTCCTGAAACTCGTCCACCATGACATATTTGAAGCGTTGCTGGTACTTGTTTAGCACATCCAAATGGTCCCTGAAGAGTACATTCGTATTGAAAAGCAGGTCGTCAAAGTCCATGGCGCCTGCCTTGAAAAGCCTCTTTTGGTAATTTCTGTAAATTTCCCCCATCCGTGGCTTCATGGCGGCCTCATCATCGGCTTTGATGAAAGGGTCATTGATGTAGTTTTCCCAGGAAATCAAGCGGTTTTTCGCTCCTGAAATTCTGGATAGCACAGTGCTTGGCTTGTACACTTTGTCATCCAGCTTCATTTCCTTGACGATGGTCTTGATCAAAGACTTGCTGTCATCTGTATCATAGATGGAAAAATTGGAAGGATAACCGATTTTATCCGCTTCAACCCTTAAAATTTTGGCAAAAATGGAGTGGAAAGTGCCCATCCAGGTATTGCGTGCTTCCAAACCAATGAGCTTTTCAATTCTATGCTTCATTTCACTGGCTGCCTTATTGGTAAAGGTCAGTGAAAGGATGTTGAAAGGATCTACTCCCTTAGCATGGATCAAATGGGCGATTCTGTAAGTCAGAACCCTTGTTTTGCCAGAACCTGCACCTGCGATGATCATTACAGGTCCTTCGGTATGTTCAACTGCTTCTCTTTGGGGGGGATTGAGTCCTTTTAAGTAATCCATGCTTCTTTTTTCCAACAGGTTTCAAATTTAATGATTTTGAACAGTGGAATTAAATCAAACTTGTTTTTTTGAGTAGAAAAGCTAACCGTATTGTTTAAGTATTCACTCAATCTTGTACTTTGGGTGATGGGAAATTTAAGTTGCTTCGGAAATTGGGTAAGGATTTAACCATTTTTGCCAATATCTACTTCATCATCTTGTTTTATAGGATGACTTTTGAAATCTAGATTACTCCATAGAGTTGTTAAAAAAAAATAATATGATTCAAACAATAAAGTAAATTTTACAAGAAAAATATAATTTTATTGACCCAATGTGGTTAAAATGAGATTAAATTATTTTGAAATTACAAATAATTCTCAACTAAAGCTTGCGTATAATAATAATATTGGGAAAGGTTTCAGTTGAAAGCCAGCTTTGGCCAGAGCTTTTATCAATTCTTAATAATTACGATTATGAAAAAGTTAATTTCCAGTTTGGTTATTACGTTGGCTTTTGGGCTTTATTTTAGTCCGGACGTCAAATCCCAGGAGGCTGTTGATCCTGATTGTAGTTCAACTTATGGAGGTGTTTGTTGCATGTGGATAGGCAGTTGTTCTCATCCTTTGGCCGGCAATATAGCTGAATCCGCATGGGTTCCGGATGCCTGTGTTTGTATTTAAACTTCATAGACCGGATTTTCATCCGGTCTAATTTACCCTAATTATGCAAAAATTAAGATTTATAGTATTATTGGTGGCATTTGGTTGCAATATACCTCATGAAGACTCAAGACTTGTTTTCACGGAAAAACAACTTCCAACTCCAATTCAACTTAAGGGAGAGAAACTTGATTTTGGTTTGGAATTTGCGCTTAATCCAAAAGAAATCCTTTTAAAAGATCAGAATTTGATCGTAGCGGAAGGGAAAAGTCTTCAAAATGAAAAGATTAATTTATTGGATCTTCGTGCTCAGAAATACAGAAGAAGTGTAGGAAAAGATGGCCTTGGGCCTGGAGAGATTACTATTGGATATCCACTTCTTGATAGCGGAGAGCCTGATATTTTTTGGGTGTATGATACTCAGCAATTTAAGTTTTCCGCCTTTTCCATTAAAGATACCTCAACCTTAGCTATCAGGCAGTTTAAGGGCCTGGATATCCCCCTTTATATTACTTCTGTTGACTGGGGTCCTAATAACACGCTTTTGGTAAATTTAGTTGATGGTTGGGTGAAGTATTTTCAGCTGAATACAGATGGCGATACCATCCGGTATTTTGGGTCATGGGAGAACATGCTTGATGATAGAGAATTGCCCCATGGTTTGAAGAGAGAAGATTTACAACCTAATTTATTGGCTTCTGTTCATCAAGGAAAAATAAAGAGCAATCCTTCAAAGACCAGGTTTGTAAAGGCTGGAACCCATGTGGATTTTATTGATATCATTGATCTTGAAAATGAAGAAGTTATAACGGTATATGGGCCAATTGATGAATTGCCTGAATTTAGGGTTTCAATGAATCAAGGATTCCAGATGCCGGCTTTTGATCTTTCAAAATTGACTCTCAAGTATCTGGATATCTATGCCGGGGAAAAGTCATTTTTTGCATTGTATTCTGGAAAAAGCTTCCGGGAAATCAGTGAAGATTCCAATTTAAATAGGTTATTTGAGTTTGATTACGATGGCAAGGTTTTGAATCACTATCAGTTGGATTTTCCTTTGATAGGATTTACAGTGGATGAAATCAACAGGGAAATTTATGGTATTTCAACAGATAAGGACCCAGGAATCGTACTGTTTGATCTTAATTGAAATGATATAAAGGATTTTAACTCCACAAGTCAGATTAAAAATTTCAGACATGGTTTAATGGCTTTCATTCCCCCTTCTTCCACTTCCAGCGATTGTGACTCCAAAGGTATAAAGCAGGTTCTGTCCTGATGTTTTCTTCCGTAAGGCGGATAAATTTGTCTGTGATGCTGTGTTCAGTCCTTCCATCATAGGGTGGGGCGTCAAGCAGCTGATAGCTGTACACATAGTGCCCCCTTTTTGGTTTGGTGACTTTAGCAAATACAGCAGTATGTCCATAGCGCTTCGCCATTTTTTCTGGCCCTTCATAGAAAGCCGTTTCCCTGTGCATGAATTCCGTCCAATACCGGATATCCCTGTTTCCGGGTCGCTGATCCGCTGCCAGGCCAATGAGTCTTACAGTATTCCTTTCTTTGAGGTAGTGGCGGGTGAATTCTGATTTTTCTACCAGATACCCTCCAAACCGGCCTCGGATATTCCTCATCAGATTTTCAAAGAAAGCGTTGTTAACCTTGGTGTAGACAGTCTCCAGTCTGGAATCTACCTGGGCCTTAAAAGCCAAAACCTGTCCTTCCCAGTGAAAAAAGTGCGCAGTCAGTCCCAAGACAATTTCTCCATTGTCCAGCCTTTCTTTGATGATTTCGGGATGCTCAATCCTGAATCTTTGTTTTATTTCATTTTTGTCCATCGTGAATAGCCTAATGGTTTCCGCAAAGGAATCTGTCAGGTTTCTGAAAAACTTTTTGGCGATCTGCTTTCTTTCTTCAGTGCTTTTTTCAGGAAAGGCATGTTTGAGATTGCTTAAGATGACTTTTTGTCTGTATTTCAAAACATGGTACCCAAATAGATACAGGATATCTGTAAAAGCATAGAGTACAGATAAAGGCAAATGAGATAAGAGTCTGAATAGAAACATGCCGCGGGCTTGTTGTGATTCTTTGAGAGCTTTCAAAATAAGCTAAAAGCCCTGACTTTATTCAAAAAAATTAGTGATAAATTTAACCATTGATTACTTTTGGAACTTATGTCTGAAGTGCAGCGCAAAAAATATTCCGACAAGGAAAAGAACCAAATATTTGACAGGGAATTTATGCCCCACATAGATTCTATGTACAATTTTGCCTATAGGTTGACCTTTGACGAAGATGATGCCAAGGATTTGGTACAGGATACCTACCTGAAGGCATACCGCTTTATCAACTCTTTTGAGCAGGGAACCAACGCAAAAGCCTGGCTTTTTAGGATCCTGAAAAACTCTTTCATCAATGATTACCGTAAAAAGAGCAAGCAGCCTGCAAAAGTGGATTATCAGGATGTGGAAACTTATTACAACTCAGATGATGTTGATTATACCAGTACCACAGACCTGAGGGTAGATGCTGTAAAAGATATGCTGGGAGATGAGATCTCCAACGCGCTGAACAGTTTGGCCGTAGATTTCAGAACCGTGATCATTTTATGTGACCTCGAAGGATTCACTTATGAGGAAATGGCCAAGATTCTGGATATTCCGATTGGGACTGTAAGGTCCAGATTGCACAGGGCCAGGAACTTATTGAAGGAGAAATTACGTTCCTATGCGCAGACTATGGGGTATAACACGGATGAGGAAGAATAAATAGAATGTCCGGGATAAGAATTAGAGGTTTTGATCATCAAGAAAGTTTTATAATAGCGTACAATGGATTATAATTTATCATCGGCAGGAGAAAAGAAGACGAACTGTGCTGAACAGAGCAAGTGCTTCCAGCTTTTGGAGAGTATCCTAGACGGGGAAAATATCCCTGAGGCAGATAGGATATTGAAGGAAAAGCTGGAAAAATGTGAGCCCTGCTACAGGCATTTTCACTTGGAAATGGCCATTAAAGAGCTGCTGAAAACCAAATGCTGCCATCAGATCACACCTCAGGATTTGTTGGAAAACATCCGGAAAAAAGTGCAGGAAATAAAATAAGCATTCATGGCCACAGGAAAAGCGATTATTTTTTCGGCTCCATCAGGATCTGGGAAAACAACAATTGTCAGGCATTTGCTAGGTAAATTCCCAGAGCTTGGTTTTTCGATTTCTGCTTCTACCCGTGACAAAAGGGGTAGGACAGAACAACATGGAAAAGATTATTATTTTTTGAGTCCTGAAGAATTCAAGAAAAAAATTGATGAAGATGCTTTCATAGAGTGGGAAGAGGTGTATGAAGGCAATTTCTATGGAACATTGAAAGAAGAAATCCAGAGGCTTTGGAATGAAGGGAAACACGTTATTTTTGATGTGGATGTGAAGGGGGGACTGAATTTAAAAAAATATTTTGGTGACAGGGCATTGGCCATATTTGTCAAGGTGCCTTCCATGGATATCCTCAAAGATAGGCTCAAGGACAGAGGAACAGAATCCGAGGAAAGTCTTTCGAGGAGGCTTTACAAAGCCAAATTCGAAATGAGTTTTGAAGATAAGTTTGATGTGACCATTGTCAATGACAGCATGGACAAGTCATTTGCTGAAGCCGAAAAATTAGTAGGTGAATTCCTATCGAAATAATCCTTTATCACTTTGAAAATCGGTCTTTTTTTCGGATCTTTTAATCCTATTCACATCGGCCATTTGGTCATCGCCAATGTGATGCAGGACAGGACTGATTTGGATGAAGTTTGGTTTGTGGTAAGTCCTCAGAATCCCTTTAAGAAACAAAAGTCATTACTTCATGAATTTGATCGGCTAAAGATGGTAGAGCTCGCCATCGCCGATCATTTTTATTTTAGGGCTTCCGATGTGGAATTCCACATGCCAAAGCCAAGCTTTACCATTGATACCCTCACTTACCTTTCTGATAAATTTCCCCAGCATCAATTCAAATTGATCATTGGAGGGGATAATTTGACCCATTTTCACAAGTGGAAAAATTATGAGCAGATCCTTGAACATTATGGCCTGTATGTTTACCCCCGTCCGGGTGAAAAGAAAGAATTGATCCACGCCAATATTCAGTTTGTGGAGGCACCGCTAATGGATATTTCAGCAACTTTTATAAGAGAATCGATTAAAAATGGCCATTCCGTGAAATATTTGTTGCCGCAGCCGGTAGAAGAGTATATCAGGGATAAGAAATTGTTTTTGTAAGGTTGACTATTGCTTAAGGTGCTTTTTATCAGTATCTTAGGTTAAATTTATTTTTATGAGAAGATGGCTGTTTTTTGCTATGGGATTTGCTTTTTCCTGTTCCCTTGTTGAAAAAGAGGATCTTGAAAATATTACGCCAAAACCTTTCGATGAACGGGAAACTCTCATTGTGCTATCTGAAAGGTTGGCCTATTTAGATGCAGAAAGGAAAGAACTTGTTGACGGCCAAGTAAAATACCTGTTTTTGTTGAGGCTGTTCGATGCGGAGGATAATATGATTTTAAGCCCCAATAACGAGGAACTGATCTGTGAATTTATCGGGAAATATGTGGGATATGGATATGGTACTCGTGGACCTGAGGTTTGCGGTTTGTCTTATTATTCTTCATTTAGAAATTTTGGGCAAAGGTCGCTTAGGTCTAGTCTGCATGTGGTGGTTTCGGGGGACATCAAAACGACGGATCCTTTGGATGAGCTTACAGGGCTTCCATTTGATCTCAAGGACCTTAAAAAATTAGAAAATTGTCATATTGCTTGGGAAAAGAAAGCTTCAGGTCCTGGATTTGAAGATACTATATGGAGATTTGTTGGTTTTTTGAATGAAAGGGATGAGATATATTCAACTCCTTCCTGTGAAGACCAATATGTCACTTTGAGTTTTAGGAAAGACAGACAGGATGGTGATCCATTATTCATTTCATTGGGTGATCCTGATGCCAGATACTTTGAACTGAGCGGAGCGGTTTGGGTATCCAAAAGACCAGGCGATGGGGTGAAGTTGTATTCTAGACTCAATTCCAATCAATTGGTGATCTTTTCGGGAATTATTCCCTTGACAAGCCATCCAGGCCCGTCTAATCGCGATAGGGATAATTTTATCACCAATTCACTGAACAGTCTTCATAAGTATGATAGTTTGAATGCCATTCTCCATGTAAAAGATACCGTCGACTTTTCAATTGAGGGAAATACCTTGAGAATTTGGAATCAAAAAACAGGGATTCAGGCACTATTTTTCAGCGAATAAAGCTTAGGGAGATCTTATTAGGGTAAATTTTTTTATTGCTTATCTTTAGGTTAAACCCTTAGCTTGTATCATGAATGAAATGAAAAAACTTTCCTTTATCATCCATGGCAAAACAAGAAAATTAAATGTTTTGCAAAATCAGCTAGTCGAAGTTTTTGGAAAAGAATTCCGGCTTGATTTTAGGATTACCTCCAAGGAAAAGGATGCGATAGCACTTACCCGGGAGGCGCTAAAGGAGGGAACGGATTACTTGGTTGCGGTAGGAGGAGATGGTACTGTGCACGAAGTGGTCAACGGGAATTTAAGCTTTGATTCCATTCAACCGGTCCCAATAGGGGTTATCCCTTTGGGTAGGGGAAATGATTTGGTCAGAAGTTTAGGGATCAAAAAAGATGTCTATTCATTATTTAAAAGTATTGTTAATCAAAAGTATGCCTTGGTGGATGTGGGTTTTCTGGCTTTTAATGATAGTGATCATCACCAGCAAGTTACAAGGTATTTTATCAATATTGCGGATATAGGACTTGGAGGATTGGCAACACAGATGATCAGGACAAGTCCCGTTTATCTTGGCGCCAATTTGACCTATTTTTTGGCCATTGTTCGTTCACTATGGAAATTTTCGGCTGAATCCATTGAAATTACGACCCCAAAATGGACTTACAAAGGGGATATTATGAGTGTCTGTATGGCCAATGGCAGTTATTTTGCCAGTGGAATTGTCATCGCCCCAAGAGCAAAATTGGTGGATGGTTTGGCCGAGCTGGTGATAATTGGTAAGGTTGGGATTTCGGACTTTTTGAGAAATCTTCCCAAATTAAGGAGAGGAGAAAAATTGGAGCATGCCCAAATTAAATACCTGAAGGCAGAGCAATGTGAAATTGATTCAAAAATCCCCATGCCTATAGATATGGATGGAGAATTTGTAGGCTACACGCCTTTGAAAATGGAAATGCTCCCTAAGAAATTGCGGATTTTTGTTCCGGATTTAAATATGCCCTGCCTTTCCTGAGGCAATTTCATACAGTAATTCACGTGACCTGTGCAACTGTGCCTTGACTGTTCCCAAAGGCTTGTCCAGTTCTACCGCAATCTCTTCATAGGACAGTTCGTCAAAGTACCTTAACTGTACCAGTTTACGGTATTTGGCAGGCAGCTTGTCCACGAATATCCTGACCATCTCAATCCTTTGGGATTTGATGAACTCATCCTGAGGGTTATTCTCATCATCCTCTACATCGATATTGACCGAATTGCCACTGTCATCACTCATGGTGCTGTTGAGGCTCATGGTTTTGAGTTTCTTTTTTCGGATAAAGTCAATGGTATTGTTGGTGGCAATGCGGAACAGCCAGGTGGAGAAAGTATAGTCTTTCTTGAATTTGTGTAGATTTCTAAAAGCTTTGGCAAAGGCTTCCATGGTCAGGTCTTCGGCGTCATCCGCATCCCTGATCATTTTGAGGATCATGAAATAAACCATTATCGCCTAATGCAGTAGAGGTAATTTAACCTATATTTTGCTAAATTATTTAAATTTCGATTATTAATAAATAAAAATAATTCTGGTAATCAGAAGGCAAGGATTTTC
The DNA here is from genome assembly GCF_003014575.1 of Cecembia rubra. Lineage (GTDB taxonomy): Bacteria > Bacteroidota > Bacteroidia > Cytophagales > Cyclobacteriaceae > Cecembia_A > Cecembia_A rubra. The sequence goes on along the minus strand of NZ_PYGF01000003.1, from coordinate 225,073 downwards.
TAAATTCTTTGTTTAAGCTATCGAATTGTTCGTGAATTGTTTCTCCGGAAACCCCAAAAACTATCTGATTTTGATCAGCAAAACTTTTATTTCTGACTTTTAAACCTGTGGTCATATCATCCGAAAAACAGGAAATCATCTGCGCCTTGGAAGAATTTAGCTCTATTACTAAGGGGTAATAATGCAATGCATGAAAAACGGTGGCTATCAGTTGATCTTCCTTTCCAAAGTACAAGCCTTCATGGAGTGAGTAGGTATCACTATTTGATAGCTTTTCATAGAATTGATATCCATTTTCTACATTGACAAAAAAATCATCAGGGATTTTCCTTTTCCCAAAATTCACCTTTGAAAAAGGTTTGAAAGTAAAATCTTCACTAGCTAAGTAAAGTGTATCGTTAAATGGAAAGGAAGTTAAAGTCTTTCCCTCTTGGCTTGCAAATGGGGAGTATGCCTTGAAATAAGGATTAAAAGTTTTTGGGGCTTTAGGAATGGATTTACTTTGGATTCCCTTAGAATTCAAAGTAAAAACCTGAAAAGGTATTTCAGGGGACAGGTTATTGTTATACATCATATATTTCTCACCTATCTTTTGGATGAACCCAGCTCTATTCGATAGTTTTTTTAAGAAAAACGGTTTTAGATTGTGGTCAAAAGTATAAATTGATTCACCGTTTATCAGGACAAAAAGCGAATCTTTCTCCGTGAAATAATTAGTTATTCCATTAAGAGAGATAATTTGATCTCCATAAAATCCTACTTTGTTAAGAAGATTACCATCGTGGTCAAATTGGATAAGAATACCAGAATGGTTTTGATCAAAAAGATAAATATTTGATTGGGTCACTAAAATATCTGTGGGAGTATGGATGGGCTGTAAAGTTTTTAACCTTATAATTTTTGAACTTTTCCCAATTTTTGAAAGGTTCATTTCTTGGAAGCTTTCAGAAACATTAATTTCTGGAATTCTATTTTGCTGATTATTGCATGAAAAAAACAAAGAATAGAATATTAAACAGGTTAGAATTTTCTTTATCATGTTTTTATCGGATTTGGATGCTTTTCCATTGACCAATTTGAATTTGATAAAAGCTATAATTGTGTAACTGTAAAATAGTGAACATTAGGTATTCAGCTATTTTTTAAATTTTTAAACTCTTTTTTTTAAGAGGAAGATGCGAAAATTAAACACTTTATTCAAATAGTGTGACTTCCATTAAGAAGTCACACCTGTGTGATTTAAGGACAAGGTTCTTGGTCTCCGGCACCACAAGGATCTGACCCTGAAAGCCTGCACTTGATAACAATTGGACCATCTGCACCACACCTTTCTTAGGCAATATAATATTCTGTTCCTGGAAGGTTTTCATCTTGGGCCATTACCGAAGATGAAATAAAACTACTGAAAAACAGTAGTGTTAAAATGGTGCATGAATAAATTAGTTTTCTCATAGTTTTATTTGTTTAGTGGATAGAACTAATTATGTAAATATATTATTATTATGCAAAGGAAAGATTGAAAAATCTTAATTAATGTCATTTTCTAATATTTTGACACCAATTTTAAAAGAAACTTTTTATCCAAGTCATGATTCTATATACAATTAAATAATAATAGACTTTGAGAAAGATAAAAAATTATGAAAGTCTTCAAGTTTGCAATTTACCTTAAAAATAGAGTATGGAATTTTTAACGTATTTCTAAGTTTGCAAATTCAATTTCATTTTTACTAAAAGCTTGATTTTTTTGAAATTTTAAAAATCCGGGTGTTAAATATTGAGAATCAAATATGTCCTTCCTTACCAGAGGCAATTTCATACAGTAATTCACGTGACCGGTGAAGCTGTGCCTTGACTGTTCCCAAAGGCTTGTCCAGTTCTACCGCAATCTCTTCATAGGACAGTTCGTCAAAATACCTTAACTGTACCAGTTTACGGTATTTGGCAGGCAGCTTGTCCACGAATATCCTGACCATCTCAATCCTTTGGGATTTGATGAACTCATCCTGAGGGTTATTCTCATCATCCTCTACATCGATATTGACCGAATTGCCACTGTCATCACTCATGGTGCTGTTGAGGCTCATGGTTTTGAGTTTCTTTTTTCGGATAAAGTCAATGGTATTGTTGGTGGCAATACGGAACAGCCAGGTGGAGAAAGTATAGTCTTTCTTGAATTTGTGTAGATTTCTAAAAGCTTTGGCAAAGGCTTCCATGGTCAGGTCTTCGGCGTCATCCGCATCCCTGATCATTTTGAGGATCATGAAATAAACCGCCTTTTTATAGCGCTTCATCAAGGTAGCAAAAGCCTGCTGATCTTTTTCGATCACGGCCTTATCGATAAGATCGAAATCCTCTAATGCTTTGTTGGAAAATCCTCTGTCGTTTACTTCCATCTAACTTTTTTTGATTGGTACCCTAACGCGCCAAGAATCCAAAAGTAACCCAAATACATCAGGTCGAAGAATCCTGTCCAAAACACTTTGGTTTTGCCTTCCAGTTTTTTTCTCGCCGAGGTAAATACTGAAGTCAACAGTATGGACCGGACAATAATTATACCTAAAAAGACCGAAAAATGTTCCCAGTTTTGTTCTAAACCTAGAAGGATTAACAAATAAATTCCAGTAACCCAAAAAATAAGGTGTGTGAAACTGTAAATTCCTATCTTCAATTTATCTCCCGCTTGGTAATATTTGCCTGCATGAAAATGTCTTTTTTTCTGGATAAAATAGGATTTCCAGCTGGTTTTTGGCGTGGAAAGTGTGATGCTTTCAGGGCTGATCACCACCGCGGTGTTTTTACCGTTGGCATATTGGTTGACAAATAAGTCATCATCCCCGCCATTGATCTGCCATAGCCCTTTGAAGGCCTTTTTATCCATGAAAAAACTTCTGCGGTAACTTAGGTTTCTTCCTATTCCCATAAATGGGGATTTCCAAATCGCAAAGGCCAGAAATTGGAGACCTGTCCAGAGTGTTTCGAACTGAATCCACTGGTTAAGTAGCCCTTTGCCATAATTGTACTGTGAAAAACCCAAGGAGAATGTTTTTCCTTCATTTCTAACCGGTGCTGTCATCAATTCTATCCATTTGTTGCTTTTTGGGATGCAGTCTGCGTCTGTCAGCAACAGGACGTCATTTTTTGCCACTTTGATACCCAAGGTCAGGGCATATTTTTTGGCAGTGACATGGTCCGGGGTATATTCTATGGTAACGGTTCTTAATTTTGGGTACTGGGACATCATTTCCTCCAACAAGCCGCGGGTACCATCCCAGGAGCGGTCGTTGATGATCATGACATCAAAGTTGGGGTAATCTTGTTCGCAAACTGCCGGGATTAGTTTTTTTAAATTCTCCTTCTCATTGTGGGCAGCAACAATGACAGTTACCCCTTCCGGATTGGAAAGGGGATCTTTGATTTTCCTTTTATAAAAGAAAGACATCCGACCAAAAATGATCAATATGTAAAAAATTTGCACGCCAACCGCAATCAAAAATATTACCGATACAATATTTGTAAGCATTCCCATTCTTTTAGCGGGGCAAATATAAAATCAAATTGAGCATGGATTAAGAATAAGCTTATATTTTTGTGTCCGCAATTAAATATCAATCTTTAAGGAGCAAAGAAAAGGCGCTTAATGATCAATTTATTAAGATGAAATTTAGATTAGAGCACACAGACAGTAAGAGTAAAGCCAGGGCAGGTACGATCAAAACTGATCATGGGGATATCCAAACCCCAATTTTTATGCCTGTGGGAACTGCAGGTTCGGTAAAGGCTGTCCATCAGCGTGAGTTGATATATGATGTCAAGGCCCAGATTATTTTGGGAAATACCTATCATTTGTACCTGAGGCCCGGATTGGATATACTGGAGAAGGCGGGAGGTCTGCATAAGTTTAATGGTTGGTCCAAACCTATCCTCACTGACAGTGGGGGGTATCAGGTTTTTTCCCTGGCCGAAAACCGTAAATTGACCGAAGAAGGGGCGGTGTTCAAGTCCCATATTGATGGTTCCAAACATTTGTTCAGTCCAGAGCGGGTCATGGACATTCAGCGGATCATTGGAGCGGATATTATCATGGCATTTGATGAATGCCCTCCTTATCCCTGTGATTTTGCCTATGCCAGAAAATCCATGGAACTCACCCATCGCTGGTTGAAGCGCTGCATCGACAGATTTGACAATACAGAAGGAAAATACGGATATAGCCAAACGCTTTTCCCTATCGTCCAGGGATCTGTATTCCCTGAACTTAGAAAACAATCCGCAGAGTTTGTTGCTTCCTGTGAAAGGGAGGGCAATGCCATTGGCGGATTATCAGTAGGGGAGCCAGTAGAGGAAATGTATGCCATGACCGATATGGTGACCGACATCCTGCCTAAGGACAAACCGAGGTATCTTATGGGGGTGGGGACTCCTGCCAATATTTTGGAAGGGATAGCATTGGGTGTGGATATGTTTGACTGTGTGATGCCTACCCGTAATGCAAGAAATGGAATGCTGTTTACTTCGGAAGGCATCATCAATATCCGTAATGAGAAGTGGAAAGATGATTTCAGTCCTATCGATCCCCACATCAATTCTTATGTGAGTTCATTTTATTCTAAGGCCTATCTCCGCCATCTGACCATTGCCAAAGAAATTTTGGCTGCACAGATTGCCAGTATTCATAATTTAAGCTTTTATTTATGGTTGGTTGGCCAAGCAAGGGAACATATCATTGCAGGTGATTTTGCCGTATGGAAGAACCAAATGGTAGAAAAAGTCAGCAGAAGACTGTAATATGAAGATACTGGATAAATTAATCATCAAGGATTTTCTCAAGACCTATATTTTCGTAGTCTTGATGCTGATTCTTATTGTCTTGGTTTTGGACTTTACCGAAAAGAATGACAAGTTTATCCGAAATCAGGTTCCTGCTAAAGAGATTTTGATTTATCTAGGCAACTATGGTTTGTACCTGAACAATTTACTCACTCCCATCACAGTGTTTATTTCGGTCATTTTTATAACCTCCAAAATGGCCGGAAGGACAGAAATTATTGCCATACTAAGCAGCGGGGTTTCCTTTGTAAGGATGTTGGTTCCTTTCTTGTTTGGAGCTATGCTGATCGGATTGGTCAGTTTCTTCATGAATGGATGGATTCTCCCTGGTGCTACAGCGGGGGTGACAGAGTTTAAATCCAGATGGCTGGAGGAAACCAAGTTTTACACCGAAAGTAATATCCATATCAAGGTGGCTCCTGATGTATATGCTTATATTTCCAGATATTATACTTCGGGAAATACAGGTTACAATTTTACTCTAGAGCAAATCAGAGATGGAGTATTGATCGCCAAGCTATCAGCTGACAGGATTGTCTGGGATACAGCAATCAATTCCTGGTCGGTAAAAAACTGGAGGTTGAGAGAGCTTCATGAGTGGGGGGAGAATTATACCGTTGGGGAATCCCTAGATACATTGCTTTCTATCACTCCCAATGATTTTGACTTACCTGTCAATCATCATGAGACACTTAAACTCCCGGACCTTACCAGACAAATTCAGGTTTTAGAAGAAAGAGGAGCAGACAATGTCAATTATTATAAGATTGAAAGGTATGTGCGCTTCATGTCTCCTTTTGCAGCTGTCATTCTGACTTTTATCGGTGTGATTGTTTCCTCAAGGAAGACGAGGGGAGGTTCCGGTTTCCAGATTGCCTTAGGCTTTTTGTTGGCCTTTATTTATATCATTATGTTTTTGTTGTCCAGAACTTTTGCTGAGGCGGGAACAGCCTATCCTTTGTTTGCTGTCTGGATTCCCAATATTTCTTTTGCCCTCACAGGATTGGTCCTTTACAAAACAGTGCCCAGATAAGATGCAGCCGGATTCCCCTGTTAAAGATTATTTGATGCTCCATTTCATCGTACTGATTTGGGGATTTACGGCCATTTTGGGCTTATTGATCAGTATTCCTTCTTTGGAGATTGTATTTTACCGCACGCTGATAGCCACAGGTATATTAGGATTGATGTTTTTGTGGAGAAAAACACCGATACGGGTTTCCCAAGGGGCTTTGCTCAAAATAATTGCCACAGGCTTTATCATTTCTTTGCACTGGGTCCTGTTTTTTGGGGCGGCGAGGGTTTCTACAGCATCTGTTTGTCTGGCAGGTATGGCGACTACTTCCTTATGGACTGCTTTGTTGGAACCGATTGCCAATAAGAGAAAAGTAAAAGGCTTTGAAATTTTTTTGGGATTGTTGGTGATAGTGGGGCTTTATGTAATTTTCCGTTTTGAGCTGGACTATTGGTTGGGTTTGCTGATGGCCATTGCTTCGGCTTTCCTTAGCGCAGTTTTTACGGTTATCAATGGAAGGTTTGCCAAGCAGCACAATCCCTTTGTACTGACCTTCTATGAAATGTTCGGGGCGTTCCTTTTTTCGGGCTTATTGCTTCCTTTCTATGCTTATTTCTTTGCCGATGAGGGGCTTCAGATGGTTCCAAAGGCAATGGATTGGCTTTGGTTGATTTTATTGGGAGGCGTCTGTACCGTCTTTGCTTTTTCTGTATCTGTAGAACTGATGCGCAGGATTACGGCCTTTGCGGTTAACCTGACCATCAATTTGGAGCCGGTGTATGGGATTATTTTGGCAGTGCTGATTTTTGGGGAAAAGGAAAAAATGACCGGTGGGTTTTATTTGGGCACCTTGATTATTTTGGTGTCTGTGCTGATTTATCCTGTGTACAATTATTACCTGAGAAGAAAGTCCAAAGGGAATAAGCTGTTAAGGGCATGAGAGAAGAAAATTGATTTTTAAGAATTATTATTAATCCTGGAGCATTAGGTTTCTGACTTACCTAGGTTTAGTTTTTTTTTTTCAATTGAAGCATAAAGAATTTTCAGATTGACCACTAGCTTACAGTTTGAGTTTATTCCTGAGTGGGCTCTAAAAATGTGACTTTACAGGAATAAAATCCTTTAAAGTTATAACTTTACGGGAATGAAATACTTTAAAGTCATAACTTTACGGGAATATGATTTAAATTTGTGCTGTATTTATGTTTCTAAAAGACTGATTTTATGAATTTTGAACGATCCATACAAGCGTCAATTCAAAAAAAGTTTTTCTCCGGAAAAGCGATTGTATTGTTGGGGCCTAGACAAGTTGGGAAAACTACCTTAATTGAAACCATCCTGAGGGGTAGGGAAGAAAAGTTTTTATACCTGGACTGTGACGATCCTACAATACAGCATATTCTTGAACATGCGAATACGGAGACTTTGCGTACCATTATCGCGGATAATAAAATAGTGTATATAGACGAGGCCCAACGTATCAGTGCAATTGGGTTAAAATCAAAGATAATCGTGGATCAGTTCAAACATGTCCAATTGGTGCTGAGTGGTTCTTCGGCATTTGAACTCAATGAAAAAATCCAAGAACCCCTTACGGGAAGGAAATGGACGTTTCACTTGTGGCCAATATCCTGGCAGGAGTATGAAAAAGAGGTTGGCTATTTGAAAGCGGAACAAAGTTTGGAAAACAGGATGGTGTATGGATTTTACCCAGATGTCATCAAGCAGGCTTCGCAAGAGGAGGAAGTGCTTAAGGAATTGGCAGAAAGCTATCTCTACAAAGACGTTTTGATCTATGGGAATCTAAAAAAGCCCAAGCTGGTACAAAACATCCTTGAAGCCTTGGCTTTTCAAGTGGGCAATGAGGTGAAATACAAAGAATTGGGGGAGACAGTCGGTGCAGACCCGAAAACTGTCGCTTCTTACATTGATGTGCTGGAAAAGGCGTTTGTGATTTTTAGTCTATCCTCCTATAGCAAAAACCTCAGGACCGAAATCAAAACAGCAAAGAAAATTTACTTTTATGATAATGGTATAAGAAATGCGATTATTAGAGATTTTACCCCATTGGCAGCAAGGCAGGATGTTGGGGCTTTATGGGAAAATTTTCTGATAAGTGAACGCTTAAAAGTAAATTCATATACCAAAGGCTTGGCACGGACTTATTTTTGGAGAACCAAACAACAACAGGAGATTGATTATGTAGAAGAGCTAGCCGGACAACTACATGCCTATGAATTCAAATGGAACCCCAAGCGACGTGTAAACTTCCCAAAGACCTTTACTAAGGCTTATCAAAGTCAAAATACCTTGGTCAATAGAAGTAATTTTAGGGAGTTTGTCAATGCAAAGTCGTAATATCCTGCAGTGTCTCCAGAGCTTGCTTCAATTCTGCCTCAGAAATTTCTCCAATCTTTTCTACCAACCGCTCCTTGGAAATCGATCGGATGTGGAAAATCATCATTTCGGAAGCTGCTTTTAGGTTGTTGATGGGGCTGGGCTGGAGAATGGGATTGCCTTGGTAACTTTTGATTTTTGTTGTCAATGGCACGGTGATGACAACCTTTAGGTATTTATTGAGGAGATTGCCGCTGATGATTACTACTGGTCTAAAGCCTGCTTGCTCAGACCCCTTAACAGGGTTTAGGTCTGCATGCCAGATCTCACCTTGTTTCATCTTCCAGTTGCTTCAGATATTCTTCCATTCCCTCTTCTGCTATGGACAATATATCTTGATCCTGACCTGCAGCTTTATAGGATTTTACATAGGTAGCCCTTTTGAGATGATCCAGATAGAGTCTCAAGGCTGTTTCTATCAGTTTGTTTTTGGGCATATCCAATGTTTTGGCATGCTCAGAAAGCTTTTGGATGAGCTCATCGGGAAGAGAAGTCGTGATTGTTGCCATTTTATATTTATCTTTTGTAAATATAAAGTGCAAATATCATCTATACAAGCCCTTCAAAGACAAAGTATTCCGTTGGCCAGGTGCTCTTTGGAGGAATTTCTTTGAACAGTCCAAATAGGGTTGATCCTGAACCTGACATCGCTGCATAGTAGGCACCCATTTCATATAATTCAGCCTTTATTTTAGCTATTTCTGGATATTGGGGAAATATGCTGGACTCAAAATCATTGACAAGTTTTTCTTTCCAGGAGCTTTTGTCCTTCAAAATTTCCTTAAGGGGGAATTTAGCTGCTTGAGGTTTCACTCCTGCATAAGCTTCTTTAGTGCCTATATGTATGTTAGGCTTGATCAGCAGTAAATGGTTTCCCTTCAGGTCCACATCCACTGTCTCCAAGATCTCACCTCTTCCTGTAGCTATCTTGGGAGTGTTTTCGATAAAAAAAGGACAGTCACTTCCCAACTGAGCCGCAAAGTCTTCTAGAAGCCAATCCTCCAAATGTAATTCAAAAAGCCGGTTCATAAGGGTCAAGGCAAATGCCGCATCGGCTGATCCACCGCCAAGACCAGCACCCATTGGGATGTTTTTATGCAGATGAATTTGGACATTTGGAAGATCATTGAAATCCTTTCGTAGCAGTTTTAATGCTTTAAGTATAAGGTTGTCTTTCTCTTCTCCAGGTATAGAAAGTCCAGATGTCTCAAAGACTGTTTTCTTGGACTCCATCATCTCTAGGATATCAAACAGGGGAATGGGAACCATACAGGTTTCTATTTCATGGTACCCATCATTTCTTTTGGAAGTAATATGAAGGCCTAGGTTAATTTTGGCGTTCGGAAAGCAAATCATGTTTTGCAGGCTATTTTATGACGTAAATATGTGAATAATATTTGTAAACTTTCATTTTTCAGATTTCAGTCAAAAAACAGTTTTATTGAAAAATTTACGATACTGTATTTTTGTGATTATTAAAAAAACAAAAAAAATACTGATTTCTTGAAATTACTAAAAATCGGAACAAAATTTCGATTTTTTTGAAAAGCGCAAATCATAATTCATTTTATAAAGGCGATTAGCGATAAATAAGGAATAAAATTCTGCAATAAAATTTTTAACATACATAATAAATCAATTTAGTGCATAAAAAATGAAATTAAATATTGTTTCTATCAGAATTCAAGCTTAATTTTGAGACATCAATCAAACAGAACCATAACCGCATGTTAGAAATAGTCACTCCTTTAAGCTTTATTATTCTCATTTGTAATAAATGAAGGGGCGCTAGACTATTTTAACAAACAACCATACAATGTTAAGTGCCTCAGTAAATGGGGCACTTTTTTTATAAACCTATAAGACCTATTAATACCCATATGAAATTGAAAAAACACAGTTGGGAAATCAGTCAGAATGAGGAGCATCCTGCTGGTAAGGCCATGTTGTATGCCACAGGGATGTCTGATAAACAGATGAACCAGCCCTTTTTGGGGATAGCAAGTTGTGGCTATGAAAGCAACCCTTGCAATATGCACCTGAATGATTTTGCCGGTCTGATCAAGCAAGCTTCTAAAGCTCATGATCTGACCGGTTTGGTTTTTAATACCATGGGTATTTCTGATGGTATTTCAATGGGGACATCTGGAATGAGATATTCCCTCGTGTCCAGAGAAATCATCGCTGACTCTATAGAATCCTTTATTCTCGGCCATTCGTTTGATGCCTGTGTTGCTGTGGCAGGATGTGATAAGAATATGCCGGGAGCTGTCATGGGCATGTTGAGGATCAACCGCCCTTCCATCATGGTATATGGGGGTACAATCCGTTCCGGAAATTATAAAGGAGAAAAACTAAATATTGTTTCTGCCTTTGAAGCATATGGAAAGCGGATCAAAGGGGAGATGAATGATGAAGATTACCAAGGTGTCATACAAAATGCCTGTCCCGGAGCCGGAGCCTGTGGCGGAATGTACACTGCAAACACCATGTCTTCTGCTATAGAAGCCATGGGGATGTCCCTTCCGTACAGTTCTTCCACTCCTGCAACTGCTCCTGAAAAATTAAAAGAATGTCAGGTGGTATCTGAGTATATCAAGATACTTCTGGAAAAAGACATTAAACCCAAGGATATAGTCACCAAAAAGAGTTTGGAAAATGCCGTCCGTGTTGCAGTAGCGTTAGGTGGCAGTACCAATGCTGTATTGCATATCCTTGCCATCGCCAAAACAGCAGGAATTGATTTTACTTTAGAAGACTTTAAGCGGGTAAATCATGAGACGCCACTTTTGGGGGATTTCAAACCTTCAGGAAAATATCTGATGGAGGATCTTTTTGAACAGGGCGGTTTGCCTGCATTTATGAAATACCTGCTCATTAATGGCATGCTGCACGGGGATTGTATTACTGTTACAGGAAAGACTTTAGAAGAAAATCTTGCGGATATTGAACCTGTAGTTCCTTCTGTGGTCAATGTGATTCACCCAATTGAAAAGCCCCTCAAAGAAACAGGCCACCTCTGTGTTCTAAAAGGTAATCTTGCTCCAGAGGGTGCTGTGGCCAAAATATCAGGAAAAGAAGGGAAGTCATTCACAGGACCTGCTAGGGTATTTGATTCCGAGCTGGAGGCCAATGAAGGCATCAAAAATAAACTTGTAAATAAAGGAGAGGTAATCGTCATCCGCTATATAGGCCCCAAAGGCGGACCTGGTATGCCTGAGATGTTGAAACCTACTTCCATGATTATCGGAGCTGGACTTGGATCTGATGTGGCTCTTATAACTGATGGCAGATTCTCTGGAGGTACTCACGGTTTTGTGGTGGGTCATGTGACTCCAGAAGCTTATTCCGGAGGGCCAATAGCCATGGTCCAGGACGGAGATATCATCACTATTGATGCAGATACTCTTACTTTGAATGTGGCTTTGACGGACGTGGAACTGGCAGAGAGAAGGAAAAATTGGAAAAACAAAGACCTTTCCGATCTTCAAGGTACACTGAAAAAATACAATAAACTTGTTGCCTCCGCTTCTGAGGGATGCGTAACCGACAAATAAATCAAAATCCAAAACATCATGATTAGAGGAGCAGATATCGTAGTCAGATCCCTGATCGCCGAAAATGCAGAATATATTTTCGGTTATCCTGGAGGCGCCATCATGCCGGTATATGATGCCCTATACGATTACAGTGACCAGATAAAGCATGTGCTGACCCGGCATGAGCAGGGGGCCATACATGCCGCTCAAGGCTATGCCCGGGTTTCTGGGAATGCAGGAGTGGTACTGGTGACTTCGGGTCCTGGGGCAACCAACCTTATTACTGGTCTAGCTGATGCACTGATAGATAGTACTCCTTTGGTCTGTATTACAGGTCAGGTTGCGGCACATTTATTGGGTTCGGATGCTTTTCAGGAGACTGATGTAGTTGGACTCTCAATGCCCGGGACCAAATGGAATATTCAGGTCAGAAGAGTGGCGGATATTGCACCAGCTATAGCAAAGGCATTCCATATAGCCAAGACCGGAAGACCAGGCCCGGTGTTAGTGGATATTACCAAAAATGCACAAGTGGAGTTTGGAGAGTTCAATTATGTACACTGTGAATCTGTAAGGTCCTACAAACCCTATGTGAGAATTGATGAGCAGGCCGTGATCGATGCTGCATCACTTATCAATTCAGCTCAGAGGCCCTATGTTTTATTTGGGCAGGGCGTGGTTTTAGCCAATGCAGAAGCTGAATTGAAAGCTTTCTTGGACAAAACTGGAATTCCTGCTGCTTCTACCTTGTTGGGATCGGGAGCTTTGTCTCAATGCCATCCCTCCTACGTAGGGAAACTGGGTATGCATGGAAATTATGCCCCCAATTTATTGACCAACCAGTGTGATGTGCTGATTGCTGTGGGGATGCGATTCGATGACAGGGTGACCGGTGATCTGAAGCGTTATGCCAAACAGGCAAAGGTGATTCATTTGGAACTGGATCCTTCCGAAATAGATAAGAATGTGAAAACAACTGTTGCTTTACAAGGTGACTGTAAAGCAAGTCTTTCCCTCTTGACCAAGGCTGTAAAAGCAAATGAACATCCAGAATGGATGAGTAGGTTCAGAGAACTGGAAAATGAAGAAAAAAAAGCTGTTATAGCGAATGATCTTCATGGGACACACGGGGGATTGCATATGGGTGAAGTAATCCACTTAATTAATCAGTTCAAAGAACAAGATGCGGTATTGGTCACCGATGTGGGACAACATCAGATGATAGCTTGGAGGTATTTTGACTACAAAACTACCCGTACTCAGGTCACTTCAGGAGGATTAGGGACTATGGGTTTTGCTTTGCCTGCTGCACTTGGAGCCCAGCTGCATAATTATAATAGACAGGTCATCTGTGTGGTCGGAGATGGTGGTATTCAAATGACCATTCAGGAATTGGGTACAATTATGCAGACCAAAGCTCCCGTAAAAGTGGTTTTGTTGAATAACAACTATCTGGGCATGGTACGCCAATGGCAGCAATTGTTTTTTGATAAACGCTACTCCTTTACAGAGCTTGAGAATCCTGACTTCATAAAAATTGCAGAGGCTTACAGCTTTAGAGCAAGAAAAGTCACTGAGAGAGATGATCTCGAATCTGCAGTGGCAGAGATGTTGTTGCATCAAGGTCCTTATTTCCTTGAGGTCGTAGTTGAAAAAGAGGACAATGTTTTCCCGATGATCGCCACAGGATGCTCTGTGGAAGAAGTAAGATTGAGCTAATCCAGGACCGGCATTTATGAATCGATATACCATATTAGTTTATACAGAAAATTTCATCGGAATCCTTAACAGGATCACCATTATATTTACCCGAAGAGGGATCAATATTGATGCCCTTACTGCCTCTGAAAGCAGACTGGACGGTATCCATAAAATTACTATAGAGGCGACTGTTACCGAAGAGCAAATTGTTCAACTGACCAAGCAGATTGAAAAAGTGGTAGATGTAATCAAAGCTTACTATTTCAAGGATGATGAGGTGGTCTACCAGGAAATTGCTTTGTACAAAGTGCCTACGGAAAACTTGGATCCGGGACTTGAAAAAGTTATCCGGCAGTTCAATGCCCATATTATTGCAGCAGAAAAAGAATTTGTCGTTATAGAATTTACAGGTCATAAGGAGGATACCCAAGCTTTATTGGAGATTTTAAAGCCTTTCAATCTGTTGGAGTTTTCCCGTTCGGGAAGGGTGGCTATTGCCAAACCTAAATTTTCTGTTCAAGAGTATTTAAATAATCAAACCTATAATCATTAACACTATGAAACTGAAATTCGGATCAGTAGAAGAAAATGTAGTAACCAGAGAAGAGTTTCCTTTGGAGAAAGCCAGAGAAGTATTGAAAAATGAAGTGATCGCTGTCATTGGCTATGGTGTCCAAGGGCCTGGACAGGCACTGAATCTCAAAGACAATGGCTTTAATGTCATCGTAGGCCAAAGAAAAAACTCCAAGACCTGGGACAAAGCAGTAGCAGATGGCTGGATACCTGGAGAAACTTTGTTTGAAATTGAAGAAGCCTGCCAAAAAGGCACTATCCTTCAATTCCTGCTTTCTGATGCTGGTCAGATTAGTCTTTGGCCCACTGTCAAAAAATATCTGTCCCCAGGAAAAGCACTTTACTTCTCTCATGGATTTGGTATTACTTATAAAGAGAAAACAGGAATTATCCCTCCTGCAGATGTGGATGTGATCTTGGTTGCACCAAAAGGATCAGGGACATCATTAAGAAGGATGTTTGTTGAAGGCAGGGGTCTAAACTCTTCCTATGCCATCTATCAGGATGCTACAGGCAAAGCAAAAGACAGGGTCATTGCTCTGGGTATTGGTGTGGGATCAGGTTACCTGTTTGAAACAGATTTCTATCGTGAAGTGACTTCTGACCTTACCGGTGAAAGAGGAACCTTGATGGGCGCCATCCAAGGGATATTTGCAGCACAATACGAAGTTCTGAGGGCCAATGGACATACCCCTTCCGAAGCATTCAATGAAACGGTTGAGGAATTGACCCAAAGCTTAATGCCTTTGGTGGCAGAAAATGGTATGGATTGGATGTATGCGAATTGTTCTACTACCGCACAAAGAGGTGCCCTGGATTGGTGGAAACCATTCCGAGATGCAACAAAACCTGTTTTCGAAGAGCTTTATAGCAGTGTAAAGTCAGGAAAAGAAGCACAAAAATCCATTGATTCCAATTCCAAACCTGATTACAGGGAAAAACTGGAAGCCGAATTGAAAGAATTAAGAGAATCTGAAATGTGGCAGGCTGGAGCCGTCGTCAGAAAATTGAGACCAGAAAATAACTGATAAAACTATGAGTGAAAAGCTATGGATATTCGATACCACACTCCGTGACGGGGAACAGGTACCTGGTTGCCAGTTGAACACCCAGGAAAAGATAGTGGTGGCTAAGGCTTTGGAAGCACTGGGAGTAGATATCATTGAAGCTGGATTTCCTATTTCCAGCCCTGGTGATTTCAATTCCGTGGTTGAAATTTCAAAAGCGGTTTCTAATCCTATCATCTGCGCCCTTTCCAGAGCTGTGGAGAAGGATATAGAAGTAGCTGCGGCTGCCCTCAAATACGCCAAAAAAGGACGAATCCATACGGGTATAGGGGTGTCGCCTTATCATATTCAATATAAATTAAGATCCACACCGGAAAACATTATCGAAAGGGGGGTAAAGGCAGTAAAATTTGCCAAACGCTTCGTGGAGGATGTAGAGTTTTACGCCGAAGATGCCGGAAGGGCTGAACTTCCTTTTCTTGCAAAGATCATTGAAGAGGCCATCAAAGCCGGCGCAACAGTAGTAAATATTCCGGATACAACCGGCTATTGTCTTCCTGAACAATATGGTGCAATTATCCGCTACCTTAAGGAAAATGTTTCTAACATAGAAAAAGCCATCATTTCTACCCATTGTCACAATGATCTTGGTATGGCTACTGCCAATACGATCTCCGGCATCCAAAACGGGGCCAGACAGGCAGAGTTAACGATCAACGGTATCGGTGAAAGGGCAGGGAATACTTCCTTGGAAGAAGTGGTTATGACCATTAAATGCCATCAGAGCATTCCTGTCCATACCGATATAAAAACTGAAAAAATTTATGGTACAAGCCGCCTGATCTCCAAACTGATGAACATGCCAGTGCAGCCAAATAAGGCTATTGTAGGAAGAAATGCATTTGCTCACTCTTCCGGTATCCATCAGGACGGTGTGTTGAAGCATAGAGAAAACTATGAGATCATTGATCCAAAAGAGGTAGGGGTGCATGAATCATCAATTGTTCTTACCGCAAGGAGTGGAAGGGCAGCGCTGAAACACCATTTGGACAATTTGGGCGTAGTTCTTGAAGGAGAAGATTTGAACAAAGTTTATGAAGATTTCCTTTTATTGGCAGATTCCAAAAGGGATATAGGTCCCAAAGATCTTCTGGAGCTTGTTGGAAAATATATTGACGAATCTACATTTATCGAACTTCAGGAAGTCAGCTATCAATCCAATGGCTCAATTAAAGCCAATGTAAAACTTAAAATAGGGGATAAACCATTTG
This sequence comes from Cecembia rubra, assembly GCF_003014575.1. Lineage (GTDB taxonomy): Bacteria > Bacteroidota > Bacteroidia > Cytophagales > Cyclobacteriaceae > Cecembia_A > Cecembia_A rubra. Next base: position 208,740 of record NZ_PYGF01000003.1, on the reverse strand, counting down.
AAGCAAGCTCGACAGGAAATGGACCTGTAGATGCTGTTTTAAAAGCCATTGAAAAGATTGTAAAGCCCCAGTATGTACTGGAAGAGTTTCTCATTCAGGCAATTACAGCTGGGAGTGATGATGTGGCAAAAGTCCATATGAGGCTGATGCAGGGAGACAAACCCTTTTATGGATTTGCTTCCAATTCAGATATTGTACTGGCTTCTGCTCAGGCTTTTGTGGATGCCTTAAACAAAATCCCTGTCAAAGACAAAGTGACCATCGATTAACATGGAAAAGAAAACATTATTTGATAAAATTTGGGATGCACACGTAGTCCGCTCGGTTCCCAGTGGTCCGGATGTCTTCTTCATAGACAAACATTTTATTCATGAGGTGACCAGTCCGGTTGCCTTCCTCAACTTAGAAAAAAGAGGCATAGGAGTGCTCTATCCCGAAAAGACCATTGCTACTCCGGACCACAATGTTCCCACTGTGGACCAGGATAAGACTATCAAGGATAAACTTTCCCGCATGCAGGTAGAAAAGCTGAGGGAAAATTGTAAAAAATACAACATTGAGCTGCATGATTTGGGCTCCGCACATCATGGTATTGTCCATGTGATAGGTCCTGAACTCGGAGTGACCCAGCCAGGGATGACCATTGTATGTGGAGACAGCCATACTTCTACCCATGGTGCTTTCGGCGCCATCGCCTTTGGAATCGGGACTTCTGAGGTGGAGATGGTTTTGGCTACTCAATGTATCATGCAATCCAAACCCAAAAAAATGCGGATCACAGTAGATGGGGAGTTGGGTAAGGGAGTGACATCCAAGGATATCATTCTTTACATCATTGCCAAAATATCTGCTGCCGGTGCTACAGGTTATTTTGTGGAATATGCAGGTTCGGCTATCCGTAACCTCAGTATGGAGGCCCGTATGACAATCTGCAATATGAGTATTGAAATGGGGGCCAGAGGTGGGTTGATTGCTCCTGACGAAACCACCTTCAATTACCTCAAAGGCAGACAGTATTCCCCTAAAGGAGCAGATTGGGACAATGCCGTTACCCATTGGAAAACGCTAAAAACCGATGAGGGAGCGGTATTTGATAAGGAGTATCATTTTGATGGCAATGATATCGAGCCGATGATCACCTATGGCACTAATCCGGGTATGGGCATCAAGGTTATTGACAGGATACCTACAACTGAGGGGATGGAAGGAAGCAATAAGACCTCTTACCTGAAATCTTTGGATTATATGGGTTTTGCCCCAGGTGAGCCAATCAAAGGGAAAAAAGTAGATTATGTATTTGTGGGCAGTTGTACCAATGGCAGAATTGAGGATATCCGTGCTGTGGCCAATTTTGTCAAAGGAAAAAGAAAAGCTGATAATATCACAGCCTGGATTGTTCCTGGTTCAAGAGAAGTGGAGAAAATGGCCCATGAGGAGGGTTTGGTAAAGATCCTGGAAGAGGCCGGATTTGAACTGCGTCAACCTGGTTGTTCTGCCTGTCTTGCTATGAATGATGACAAGATCCCTGCCGGGAAATATGCAGTATCCACTTCGAATAGGAATTTCGAAGGTCGACAGGGGCCTGGTGCCCGAACCCTTTTGGCAAGCCCATTGACCGTGGCTGCCGTAGCCGTCACCGGAGAAATCACTGATCCCCGTGACATTTTCTAACGCTTAAACCAGAAAACTATGCCTTACGATAGATTTAATGTATTGAGAAGTACAGTGGTACCCCTTCCGACTGAGAATGTGGATACAGACCAGATCATTCCAGCCAGGTTCCTAAAGGCCACGGAAAGGGAGGGATTTGGGGATAACCTTTTCAGAGATTGGCGCTATGATGTAGAAGGGAATCCAAAGAAGGATTTTGTGCTGAACAACCCAACTTATAAGGGCAAAATCCTGGTGGCAGGTAAAAATTTTGGTTCTGGATCAAGTAGAGAACATGCAGTATGGGCTATTTATGATTATGGATTCCGCTGTGTTGTTTCTTCTTTCTTTGCGGATATTTTCAAAAACAATTGCCTAAATATCGGTGTGCTTCCTGTGACAGTGAGCCCCGGGTTTCTGGACAAGATCTTTGCTGCAGTGGAAGCTAATCCTCTGGCAGAAGTAGAAATTGATCTTGATAAACAAAAAATCACCTTAGTTCCTTCTGGTGAATCGGAATCTTTTGAAATCAATGCCTACAAAAAGGAAAATATGAAAAATGGCTTTGACGATATTGATTACCTATTGAATATCAAAGTAGAGATAGAGGAGTTTGCGGAGGGAAAGTAAGGGGGATTTGGAAAGTGGGATTTAGTAAGTCGGACAAGATTTGAGCCATTAAGGGGTTCATTAAGAATGAGGAATGGAGAATGGAGAATGAGGAATGAGTATCAATAGCTTATCCTTAAATGTTTCCCCAATTAACCAATACCTGTTCCCTAATAACTCATCACTTCCCACTTCATACTCAACACTCCACACTCATCACTAATCATTAACCAATATGGGTTATCAAAGGAAAATAGAGATCATGGATACTACCCTGAGGGATGGGGAACAGACCTCTGGCGTTTCCTTTTTGCCTTCTGAGAAACTTCAGATCGCCAAGTGGCTATTGGAGGAATTGAAGGTGGACAGGATTGAGGTAGCCTCAGCCAGGGTTTCTGAGGGAGAAATGGAAGGGGTGAAAAGGATTGCCCAATGGGCGTCTGAAAAAGGTTTTTTGGACCAAGTGGAGGTTTTGGGATTTGTGGACACTCCAGTATCAGTAGATTGGATCGCGGCAGCTGGGGGTCAAGTGCTAAACCTTCTGACTAAAGGTTCTTTGAACCATTTGGTGCATCAACTCCGCAAGTCCAAGGAGCAGCATTTTCAGGAAATTCAGGATTGTGTTCATTACGCCCGTTCGAAGGGCATAAGTGTCAATGTGTACCTGGAAGATTGGTCAAATGGTATGCGCAATTCCATGGATTATACTATGGATCTGATTGGCATGCTTGCAGAGTTAAAAGTCCGAAGAATTATGCTGCCGGACACCTTAGGGCTTTTGAATCCCAGAGAGGTTTCCCATTTCATACGCCTGATCACTTCAGAATTTCCAGATGTGCATTTTGATTTTCATGCGCATAATGATTATGACCTTTCTGTCGCAAATGTCCTCGAGGCGATTTATAATGGAGTCAAAGGTATTCATACCACGGTCAACGGACTCGGTGAAAGGGCTGGTAATGCCCCATTGGAGTCCGTCATAGCTGTGATTAAAGATTTTACTGATTTTAAATTGAATATCCGTGAAAACAGGATTTATAGGGTGAGTAAATTGGTTGAGCAGTTTTCCGGACAACATATTCCTGCCAATAAACCTGTAGTAGGTGAAAACGTGTTTACCCAAACCGCAGGGATCCATGCCGATGGAGACAATAAGAAGAATCTTTATTTCAATGACCTTTTGCCAGAACGATTCGGAAGGCAACGGAAATATGCTTTGGGTAAGACTTCTGGAAAGGCCAATATAGTTAAAAATTTACAGGAACTCGGCATTTCACTTGAGCCTGACGAACTGACTAAGGTGACCCAAAGGATTATCGAATTGGGGGACAAAAAAGAACGTGTAACAACTGAAGATCTACCGTATATCATTTCAGATGTATTGCAGAATACTTCTATCACCCATAATATTTTCATTGAAGGTTATAACCTGAGCCATTCCATGGGATTGAAGCCCACGGTTCAGTTGAAAATGAATATTTATGGTCAAAGTTACGAGGAAGGATCCGCGGGAGATGGTCAGTATGATGCTTTCATGAAAGCCCTGAGGAAAATATACAGATCCCTCAACAAGGAACTTCCCAAGCTGATCAATTATCATGTGACCATTCCACCGGGAGGGAAAACTGACGCCTTTGTAGAAACTGTTATCACTTGGGACTACGGAAGGATTTTCAAAACCAAAGGTTTGGACAGCGATCAGACCGTGGCAGCATTGAAGGCCACAGAAAAAATGCTAAACATTATAGAACAATTGGACAAAGGAAATACAGGTTCTTTGAAAGGACAGGAAATTAACCCAGAAAAAGAAAATACTACATTATATGGAAATGAACATCGCGCTGTTGCCGGGTGACGGCATCGGACCGGAGGTAATTGCACAGGCCGTAAAAGTGGTCAAGGCAGTAGGAAAGAAATTCGGACATACGATCCATTTTGAAGAGGCACCCGTTGGGGCCACAGCTATCGACCTGATAGGTGATCCTTATCCAGATAGCACCCATGATGTCTGCCTTAGGGCGGATGCGGTGCTTTTTGGTGCCATTGGGGATCCCAAATATGACAATGATCCCAAGGCTAAGGTCAGGCCGGAGCAGGGCTTATTGAGGATGCGTCAAAAGTTGGGTCTGTTTGCCAATGTCAGACCGACTTTCACCTTTCCTTCATTGATCCATAAATCACCATTAAAAATCGAAAGGGTTGAAGGGGTGGATTTTGTGTTTTTCAGAGAATTGACCGGTGGGGTTTATTTCGGTGAACCAAGAGGTAGGAATGAGCAGGGGACCAAAGCTTTCGATACAAATGTGTATTCCAAAGAAGAGATCACCCGTTTGGCTAGAATGGGTTTCGAAGCGGCCCAAAAAAGGAGGAAATTACTGACCTGTGTGGATAAGGCTAATGTATTGGCTACTTCCAGGTTGTGGCGGGAGACCGTACAGGAGCTGGCTCCGGAATATCCTGATGTAAAGGTAGAGTATGAATTTGTTGATGCAGTGGCCATGCGCTTGATCCAATGGCCCAAGGCCTATGATGTTTTGATTACAGAGAATCTTTTTGGGGATATTTTGACCGATGAGGCTTCGGTTATTTCAGGTTCCATGGGATTGATGCCTTCAGCATCTTTGGGCACGGTAAATAAATTGTTTGAGCCAATCCATGGGTCCTATCCACAAGCTGCAGGGAAAGACATTGCAAATCCTTTGGCCACGGTATTGTCAGCAGCGATGATGTTTGATTATGCCTTTGGTCTTAAAGCAGAGGCTCAGGCCATCACCGATGTGGTGAACAAGTCCCTGGCTGAAGGAGTGGTGACAGAAGACATTGCCGAAGGCGGGAAAGCGTATAAGACTTCCGAGGTGGGGGATTGGTTGGCAGCTAATGTTTGAGAAGCGAGAGATGAGAAGCGAGAGATTAGAGAATTTGGATTTAGGTAAGAATTGAACAATTGAGAAGTTAAGGGATTTTAGGGGTTCATTAAGGTTTTTGGATTGAACCTATCCTTGCTCTGACGGATCACTGGTGACATGGGCTTTTCTTTGTCATTTCGACTGAAAGGAGAAATCTAAATTCCTTTTTTCTACTCATACAGACTCCTCCTGCCGTCGGAGTGACAATGAGAGGTGGTTTTAAATAGGAATCCTTGTTTTAACCGACAGGATTTTTGAATTGAACCTATCCTTGCTCTGATGGATCACTGGTGACATGGGCTTTTCCTTGTCATTTCGACTGAAAGGAGAAATCTATTCGTTTACTAATGGTCATAGACCTCTCCTTCGTCGAGGTGACAAGAAGAGGCAATTCAAAGAAGTATTCCTTGTTTAAGGGGATAGGGTATTTTGGTTTGTAGATTTCCTTCCTTTGACGGACAGAGTTTTTGGATTGAACCTATCCTTGCTCTGACGGATCACTACTGCCATAGGCTTTTCCTTGTCATTTCGAATGGAAATATGAGAAATCTATTCGTTTACTAATAGTCATAGACCTCTCCTTCGTCGAGGTGACAAGGAGAGGCAATTCAAAGAAGTATTCCTTGCTTTAGGGGATAGGGTATTTTGGATTGTAGATTTCCTTCCTTTGACGGACAGGATTTTTGAATTGAACCTATCCTTGCTCTGACGGATCACTGGTGACATAGGCTTTTCCTTGTCATTTCGAATGGAAAGAGGAGAAATCTATTCGTTTACTAATGGTCATAGACCTCTCCTTCGTCGAGTTGACAAGGAGAGGCAATTCAAAGAAGTATTCCTTGCTTTAGGGGATAGGGTATTTTGGATTGTAGATTTCCTTCCTTTGACGGACAGGATTTTTGAATTGAACCTATCCTTGCTCTGACGGATCACTGGTGACAGGGGCTTTTCCTTGTCATTCCGACTGAAAGGAGAAATCTAAATTCCTTTTTTCTACTCATGCAGACTCCTCCTGCCATCGGAGTGACAAGGAGAGGTGGTTTTAATTAGGAACCCTTGTTTTAACCGACAGGATTTTTGGATTGAACCTATCCTTGCTCTGACGGATCACTGGTGACATGGGCTTTTCCTTGTCATTTTGACTGGAAATATGAGAAATCTATTCGTTTACTAATGGTCATAGACCTCTCCTTCGTCGAGGTGACAAGGAGAGGCAATTCAAAGAAGTATTCCTTGATTTAGGGGATAGGGTATTTTGGTTTGTAGATTTCCTTCCTTTGACGGACAGGATTTTTGGATTGAACCTATCCTTGCTCTGACGGATCACTGATGACATGGGCTTTTCCTTGTCATTTCGACTGAAAGGAGAAATCTAAATTCCTTTTTTCTACTCATGCAGACTCCTCTTGCCATCGGAGTGACAAGGAGAGGTGGTTTTAATTAGGAATCCTTGTTTTAACCGACAGGATTTTTGAATTGAACCTATCCTTGCTCTGATGGATTACTGATGACATGGGCTTTTCCTTGTCATTTCGACTGAAAGGAGAAATCTAAATTCCTTTTTTCTACTCATGCAGACTCCTCCTGCCGTCGGAGTGACAAGGAGAGGTGGTTTTAATTAGGAATCCTTGTTTTAACCGACAGGATTTTTGGATTGAACCTATCCTTGCTCTGACGGATCACTGGTGACATGGGCTTTTCCTTGTCATTTCGACTGAAAGGAGAAATCTAAATTCCTTTTTTCTACTCATGCAGACTCCTCCTGCCGTCGGAGTGACAAGGAGAGGTGGTTTTAATTAGGAATCCTTGTTTTAACCGACAGGATTTTTGGATTGAACCTATCCTTGCTCTGACGGATCATTACTGCCATAGGCTTTTCCTTGTCATTTCGAACGCAGAGAGAAATCTATTGGTGCTGGTACCTTTAAGACAGACCTCTACTTCGTCGAGGTGAGAAGGAGAGGCGGTATTTGGTTGGGGGACTTGTTTTGAAGGAGGAGGTTTGGGATTATTGATTTCCCTAATCAGCTCAAAAGCAAAAACCCTGGTAACTTAAGCTACCAGGGTTTGGATTTTTAATGTTTAAAAATTTCTATTAATCTTCATCAACTGGGCATTCAATTTCTTTTTCCCACTCAACATCTACGTGGATGAAGTAGGAACCAGCAGCAGGAACGGTTATTGTTGCGACATCTCCATTGAAGTTAGCACGTAAGTATCTTATGTTTCTTACATCATTTCCAAATCCATTAAAACTAGTAGGTGGATTTAGATAGGCAAGAACTTTTACAGCATCACTCACAATAGTCTCACCCACTGTTTTGAATCTCCAGCCTTCATCAAGAGTAATGGTAATAGTGATGTTTCCATTAGATATAGGTCCCATTTGGATTGAACCAGCTTCCATGTTTTGACCAGCTATCAATTTAATTGGATCTGTTGTGTAATTGTTCCACATAAACCAGTTACTGCTATTTGCAAAACGGTTACCATCACCTGTCGCAGTTTCCCCTTTCCATTCAAAGCAAGGCTCGTCTTCGCAAGGTTCAAGTGTATAACAGAACCTTAGGTTACTTAATTCAGCAGGACCGCCACTACCGCCAGCCATTGGTGAAGCCAATCCAGAGTCACTTCTGACATCTCCTTCGTAGAAATAAACATTGGCATCATTAGAACCTTTAACTACCGCTGCAACATATTTAACGCAATACCCAGCAGGAACGTCAATAGTCCAAGAAACATAAGTTCCATCTGTCGTAGCTGTTATTGCTCCAAAAGTAGCTGTATTTTCATCAAAGTCTACTGCATTAATTTGATCAAAAGAATTTGAAAATGTCACGGTACGGTCAGCATTACTATATGCTGTTGCTACTTCGTCACAAGTTCTATTTCCACCAGGATTAGCACCTTCAATAATATCAGGTGTAATATCCCCATCTGAAATTGGTGAGGAAGCAGTTTTGGCATTCTCCAATCCATTTCCGAAAGGGTTCAATCTAAAAAGCTTATCACTTTTACCTTCTAAAGAATTACTGTCAGGCTCAATGCCGTCCATTTGGCTACATGCTGTAAAAAATGCAGCAAGGACAAGAACCCAAACCCAGTTTAGGTTTCTTGCAAAGTTTTGTGTTCTCATTTGGGTTAGATTTTATTAATACTAATTTATTAAAAAGTTAATGAAATGCAAAAAAAAGTAAATAAAAAGCAATAAAACGTTTTTTAAGTGCGTTTTTAATATTTTTTTTGTTTTATTGTTTTTTTTTGAGATTTTTTATCATTTAACAATATCTTTCCTCTAAACCCCATTATTTTAGACTGAATTTTTTATTGGTCTCGAATTGATAAAAAGATTGATAATTTTTTAAAATCTCAGAAAATCAAAGTGTTTTTGTTATCTTTTTTTCTTTTCAAGAATGAGATTACGTTTTTTTGGACGAGTTTTGCCTGATGCAATCCAGACCCTATTCTTATCTTTTCTATCTCCAATACCTAGGTCTGCGCTATGCAGGTTGGCAAAAGCAAAAGGGGATCAAGACCGTACAAGGTACAATCGAAAGAGGTATCCGCTATGTTCTGGATCATGAGGATTTTACCCTGCTTGGGGCAAGTCGAACAGATTCAGGAGTTTCCTGTGAAAGGGGAGCATTCCAACTTTTCTTAAGAAGACCTTTGGAGCAAGTGGACTTTTTAGAAAAAGTCAATGAAAGTCTCCCTGCTGATATCCGCCTGCTTTCTTTTCAGCAGGTAGCCAATTCTTTTAATATTATCCAGGATATTTCATGGAAAGAATACCATTTTCAAATGGCATTTGGGGAAAAATTCCACCCATTTGCTTCTGCTAATTTTGGGTACTTCCCCGGTAAACCAGATCCGGCCAAGATGCAGGAGGCAGCAAGTCTTTTTAAGGGGCAGCATGATTTCAGGAGGTTTTGCTCTATTGATAAGATTTCAGAGAACTACCAACGAAATATTTTTGAATCTGAAATTATTTTCCACCCCCATACCGGTCAAACCTTGGTCCCTGAAAATGCGCTTATATATAAAGTGAGAGGTGATGGGTTTTTGCGGTACCAGGTCAGGATGATGGTTTCTGCCTTGGTGGAACTGGGAATGGGAAGATTAAGCCTTGAAGATATTAGAACTGCTCTACAGTCTAAGGATAAAAATCCCCTTGTCAGACATGCCTCCGCTAATGGATTGTTACTTTATGACTTGGGATTTAAAAGTCTATAAAAAAATCATACTCAAAATACCGGCAAACATCAATGCCTTGTTAAGCAGGCTCAGTTGGGTAAAATGTTTTTTTCTGTCAGCTGTGTAGATTCTGTACAAGAAGATCATGAACAAAATACTTAAAATGCCAAAGTAATAATAAAGTTTGGGGTTATTGATCTTGAAGGTTACCAGCAAAATAGAACAGACGAATATCAATGCGATAGCAAATATTACCTTCTTGGTGTTTCTAAACCCCAACACTATGGGAAGTGTTTTGCAGCCATGCCTTCTGTCACCATCCCTGTCCTCTATGTCTTTGATAATTTCCCTGATCAGGTTTATGAAAAAAGCAAAAATTGCATAAGTCAAAACCAAAAGTTCTGATTTTTGGTAATAGAAGCTAACCAACCAAATGGAGGAACCGGTCAATAATGCTACTGTAAAATTCCCAATAAAAGGTAAGCGCTTCAATAGATTGCTGTATAACCATAAAAGGAAAGCAGCGCTAAAAATGACCAATGCTATCCTTGGAGAGATCAGCCAACCAAGACCAATTGCTGTAAAATTGAGAAAGGAATGGTAAAGTAAGGCCACTCTTCTTTTCATGGACCTGCCTATAATTACCTCTTTTGGTTTATTAACAAAGTCAATTTTGACATCATAATAGTCATTTATCATGTAACCGGCTGCGGCAACCATTACTGTAGAAAGGATCAAGAGGTAAAGTTTGAAATCCTGCAGAACCGGTAAGCCTTGCTGGTTTGTCTCTACTAAAAAAACAGCAGTCATGACCTGAGCAAAAGCAAGGATAAATAAATTAACAGGCCTACTAATTTTCAATAAGCTCCATAAATCGAAATTCTTGGCAATTGCTTTTACTTCCATGATGTAAAATTAGGACAAATCTGCATTCATTGATTCCAAATTTAGTGCTGCAGCTTATAGAATTAGTACTTATCTGGTTTGGAAGCATACACCCTTACGTAATCTATTTCCATTCGTTGGGGCCAAATATCAGGATCTACTCCTTTCGCTCCTCCCCAGTTGCCTCCAACGGCGATATTGAGTATCAAGTGAAAATGATGGTCAAAAGGCCACTCTTTCCAGTCATTACCCGAATTGTCAAATGTATGGTATTTTTCCCCGTTGAGGTAAAAATCAATCCTGTCTTTCCTCCAGTCTATGCCATAGACATGGAAAACTTCAGAGCAGTTGTTAACATTGATCTGCATTCCTTTTTGTGTGCCTTTGGTATGATTAAACGCTTCCGTGTGCACGGTGCCGTGAACATTTCCCTGATCAAAGCCCACATGTTCCATGATATCTATTTCTCCGCTTTTTGGCCAACCGCCATATTTATTTTCTTCCGGGAGCATCCATATAGCAGGCCAGGTTCCAACTCCTTTAGGTAGTTTGGCTTTTACTTCAATATAAGCATATTTCCAGTATGCTTTTCCCTTTGTATGCAAGCGGGCAGAGCTATACCCTTTTTCATAAGTACTATCTTGATGGGCCTCAATAATCAATATGCCTTTTTCCACCCGGGAGTTTCTTTGATTTTCCTGGGTGTAAAACTGAAGTTCATTGTTGCCCCAACCATGGTCTCCCACATCATAGGACCACTTTGAGTGATCGGGAAGACCTTCATAATCAAACTCCTCGGACCAAATAAGTTGGCCATTATCTTGCTTTGTCCGGCAAGATAAAACTATAAAAACCGGTATTAACAGGTATATTGCTCTATTCATAGTTTGGTTTTGAAATTTTAATGAAAGGTGTTGGGGAAGATAATAGTAAAACGGTAGGATGAAAAGGGGAAGGGTAGATTTTTGGGGACCATGTAAAAAGTTTAATAGAAAAATGAGATTTCAGAAGTAAGATCTCGTAAAGAATTGCTGAATTAAGTAGTGTATAAAATAACCGGGTATTCCAATTTCGCTATCAATTGAAATGAGTCTGAAAACTCCAGGATCATTTCTTTAAGTTTTTTATAAGATGAATGCTGATGAGAAATAGCCATCCAGTACTATAATTCACTAAATTTTAAAATGTTGAGTGGGATTTGAATTGCTAATTATGATTCAGTTAGAACTCTTGCGGCAAGGGATGAACCTAAATGAAGCGCTAAAGCATAGGGTCTGGAAAAATTAGGCCAAAGCATGAATCATTAAAAGGAAAATACCTCTTTTTTTAGGATAAGGGAAATTAAGAATAGAAAGGAATTGTTGGAATTGGTTTAAGTTGAGTAGGTTATTTGGTTTAATTGTGATTGAAAACAAAGAATTCCAATGGGACCTGGGGAAATAGCCAAGGAAAATGATGGCTTAGCATTAATAATCTCCTGCTGATATTTTTGTCTCAGGGAATGGTTATAGGTGGAGAATAATGCAAAAGGGGGTTGGGAAATAGGATCACGCAGCAGTCTTTAGTTTTTCATTTTACTGCTGCGTGAAAGATATAAAAGCTTTATGCATTTGGGACAAGAATGAATTATTTTCTAAGTACTTCCCTCGAAATCACAATTTTCTGGATTTCGGAAGTTCCTTCTCCAATCGTACAGAGTTTTGCATCCCTATAATATTTTTCAACAGGGTAATCCTTGGTAAAGCCATAACCACCAAAAATCTGTACAGCTTCATTAGCCACTGAAACAGCTACTTCTGATGCGTAATATTTAGCCTGAGCCCCCTCAAGCGTAACTTTTTGGCCTCTGTTTTTAAGATCTGCGGCCTTAAAAGTCAAAAGCCTTGCTGCTTCAACCTGTGTGGCCATATCAGCCAATTTGAATGATATTCCCTGAAACCTGCTTATAGGTTGGTTGAACTGCTGTCTTTCTTTGGAATATTGAATAGCTTCTTCCAATGCCCCTTCTGCAATACCAAGAGATAGGGCAGCAATGGAGATGCGTCCGCCGTCCAATATTTTCATTGATTGGATAAAACCATTTCCTACTTCTCCCAATACTTGGCTTTTATGCACCTTGCAATCTTCAAAAATTAGCTCAGCAGTTTCAGAAGCCCTCATACCCAGTTTGTCCTCTTTTCTACCTCCTCTAAAACCAGGTGTGCCTTTTTCTATTACAAAAGCAGTCATGCCATGAGAGTCGCCTATTTCACCAGTCCTCGCTATTACTACAGCAACATCACATGAATAACCATGGGTAATGAAATTTTTTGCCCCATTAATAATGTAATGATCACCGTCATTAACCGCGACGGTCCTCATATTGCCTGCATCAGAACCAGTATTTGGTTCCGTCAGTCCCCATGCCCCTAAAAATTCACAGCTGGCCAATTTTGGAAGATATTTCTTTTTTTGTTCTTCACTGCCAAACATCATTATATGTCCGGTGCATAGAGAATTGTGGGCGGCCATGGAAAGACCAATGGCAGGGTCTAGCTTGGCCAGTTCGGCGATAGCGGTCACATATTCAAAGTATCCGAAGCCAGAGCCTCCATATTCTGCAGGTACCAAAACACCCATTAAGCCAAGTTCTCCCAGTTTTTTAAACAATTCAAGCGGAAAATACTGTTGGTCATCCCAGTCCTTTCGAAAGGGAGTAATCTCTTTAGCTCCAAAGTCTCTGATCATCTGAGCAATCATTAACTGATTCTCATTGAGCTCAAAATTCATCATATCTAAGTTAATTTGGGTTTATTCTCTACTAAGATATTAACTTGTTGTCAATAAGAATGGTTTCTTTCTAAAGAATACTTATTGTATAGTCTTTTGTATTATCACACTTGTATTTTATATACTGGAGCAGGTTTTTGTTTAATCAAAATATATAGTTTTTTTGTCTGTAAATTTTAAAATTTTATTTTGGTTAAATTTTTTGGAAAAATTTTGCAGGAGGTCAGATCTTATGATAAGAATAGGTCTGTGAACTCAAATTTTTGCCCACTGAAAAGCCCTTTATCACTTAATTTTAGATCAGGTATCACCAATAAGGCCATAAAACTCAAGGTCATGAAAGGTGATTTCAGGTTTGATCCCAGTTTTTTGGCTAATCTGTCTATTTCTGTATAGGCTTTGGCAATTTCATAGCCATCGGCAGGGGACATTAGCCCCGCAACAGGCAGGGGAAGTACCTGTTCTTCGTCAGGACCTACAGCTGAAATCCCCCCTTTAGCCTCTACAAGCAAGTTGACCGCCCTGCACATGGAAGCGTCATCCACACCGACAACTATTATATTATGTGAGTCATGGCCCACAGATGAGGCTATGGCTCCCTGTTTCAATCCAATATTTTTGATGAATGCAATAGAAGGATGGGAATCTTTATAGCGGTTGACCACGGATATTTTCAGTATGTCCTCCTTGGGATTCGATTTTGCCAATCCATTTTCTGTAAGGATTTCCCCTTGGATTTCTGGAGTGATCAATTGCCCGTCAAGGGCTTCGATAACTCTTATCTTTGTACTTTTTGCATTGATTTCAAAGTCACTTTCTAGTTTTGGACCTATGTTGAAATTATTGATAATTTCACTTTTGACGGGTTTAATTAAGGTTTTGCCATTTTCAGAAACCTTTTTCCCTTCAATATAAGTAGCCAATACCTTGAATGCCTTTAAGTCTTCAACAAGGATGAAATCTGCCGGATCGCTGATTCTCAATTGTCCCACATTCATCCTGTAATGTTCTATTGGGGTAATGCAGGCGGCTTTAAGCACATCGAAAAGGTCTTTTCCTTTGGCTATCGCCCTTACTACTAGTTCATTGATATGTCCAATTGCTAGATTATCAGGATGCTTGTCATCAGAGCAGAACATAACAAGGTCAGGATATTTATCGATAATGTCTATCAGGGCCTCAAAGTTTTTGGCCGCACTTCCCTCCCTGATTGCGATTTTCATTCCTAATTCAGCTTTATCAATTGCTTCCTCCAAACTGAAGCATTCATGGTCTGTGGTGATACCGGCGCTTGCATATTTTGCTGCAATTTCGCCTCTTAGACCAGGAGCATGTCCGTCCACAGGTTTTCCGTATTTTTTTGCGAGATTGATTTTTTCCATTACTTCAGGATCCCTGTTTACGGTTCCAGGCCAATTCATCATTTCCGCCAAATAGACTATTTCTTCTCTTTTGAGCAGCTTATCGATGTCATTGGCTAAAATTTCTGCTCCTGCAGTTTCAAAAGGTGTGGCAGGAACACAGGAAGGAGCACCGAAATAAAATTTAAACGGTACTTGATTGCCGTTTTCCACCATAAAGTTGATGCCATCCATTCCACATACATTAGCTATCTCATGAGGGTCTGAGATCGTGGCTACTGTTCCATGACATACTGCCAGCCTTGCAAATTCAGATGGAACCAGCATAGAGGATTCCACATGGACATGGGCATCAATAAATCCCGGAAGGATAAAGGGTAGGCCTGGTTCCGGATTTATTTTTCTTATAGATATTATTTTTTTCCTATCCACTTCGATTTCTGCCGGAAAAATCACCCTTTTTTTGATGTCCACGAGATGACCGGAAAGCTTAAAATTGCCCATAAATGCCTCTTGATTAAATTCTTGATTTTCAAATTTCAATGCAAAAATGAAATACCCTTACAAACAAAAGTAATCCATTTCAAACTGTCTAATTTTAGATTTAAAACTACTATATTTGCGCCTATAATTAAAAAAAGCCTTAGGCTACTTTTATTTCATGCAGAAAATAGTGATTGCAATAGACGGGTATTCTGGGTGCGGAAAAAGTTCTACTGCCAAGGCAGTGGCAAAAAATTTAGGCTACACCTATATAGACTCAGGTGCCATGTATAGAGCTGCCACTTTATATTTTCTTCAACAACGAGTTGATCTATCTGATATTGACACCATAAATAAAGCATTAAAACATCTTGAGATTTCTTTTCATACTAATACCCGTACCGGATTGCAGGAGACCTATTTGAATGGTGAAAATGTTGAGCAGAAAATCCGAAGTATGGAGGTTTCCGATTTTGTAAGTGAGGTATCCAAAATAAAGGAAGTCAGGAGGGAGTTGGTATATCAACAACAGCAATTGGGTAGATCCAAAGGTGTGGTGATGGACGGAAGGGATATCGGAACGGTGGTTTTTCCGGATGCAGAATTAAAGGTATTCATGACGGCAGACCTTGAAATTCGGGCAAAAAGAAGACAAAAAGAATTGATTGATAATGGTCAAGAGGTAACTTTGGAGGAAATCATCCGTAATCTTGATGAAAGAGATAAGGTTGACTCCACAAGGGCAGAAAGTCCCTTGGTCCGGGCAGAAGATGCAGTAGATGTGGATACAAGTTACTTGGACTTTGATGACCAGGTAAAAAAAATTATGGAACTGGCCAACGAGAGGATAGGTCAATACAGTAGAACTTATGGAAGTAAGCATTGATAAGAATTCCGGGTATTGTTTTGGGGTCGAATTTGCCATCAAAATGGCAGAAGATGAGATGGATGTGTCTGATAGACTTTACTGTTTGGGAGACATTGTCCATAATGACATGGAAGTCAAGAGGTTGAGGAAAAAGGGGCTGGTCGTGATAGACCGTGAACAACTTCAGGAGCTCAGCGATTGTAAGGTACTCATCCGTGCACATGGGGAGCCTCCCGAAACATACAAACTTGCCATAGAAAATAATATTGAGCTCATAGATGCCTCCTGTCCGGTGGTGTTGAAACTTCAACATAGGGTCAAGACGGCCTTTGATAAAATGGAAAAGGAACAAGGCCAGATAGTGATTTATGGGAAAAAAGGCCATGCAGAAGTTATCGGACTGACCGGTCAAACACTTGAAAAGGCTATTGTGGTCATGGAAGACAAGGACCTGGATAAAATAGATTATTCCCGACCGGTTACCCTATTTAGCCAGACCACCAAAAGTACTAAGGGGTTTTATGAACTTAAATCCAAAATCGAAGAAAGAATAGTCGCTGCCAAAGGGGAATTGAATGAGGTGGATTTCTATGCCAACGATTCAATTTGCAGACAGGTGTCAAACAGAGAACCACAGTTGCAGCGTTTTTCACAAGAAAATGACGTTATCATTTTCGTTTCTGGTAAGAAGAGTTCCAACGGCAGAGCTCTGTACCAGGTCTGTAAAATTGAAAATGAAAGAAGTTATTTCGTAGAAAACGAAACCGAGATTGACCCTTCCTGGTTTAAACCTAATGATAAAGTAGGGATTTGTGGAGCCACCTCAACACCCATGTGGCTGATGGAGCAGGTTATGCAACATATCCAGTCCCTTGAGCAGGACTTGATGTTGGAAAATTCCTGAGATTACCGTTAATATAAAAATGCGGATGTCTGTGTCATTGGGCACAAATATTCCCAAAATAATATTCTAATAACTGATCTATTTTATTAGATTTGAGCCGTTTTTCAAAGGATCATACAGTTTATATAATCATATGTCAAAAACAGTAAAGCTTAAGAAGGGATTCGATATTAAGCTCGTAGGTGAGGCTGAAAAGCAGCTTGCGGACTTCAAGCCCGCTAAAACTTTTGCCATTAAGCCTACCGATTTCATCGGTATGCAGAGGCCAAAAGTAACTGTAAATGAAGGTGATACAGTCAAAGCAGGGACTCCGATTTTGTTTGACAAGGCCATGGAAAAGGTGCAATATTGTGCTCCTGTTTCTGGTGAAATTGTTGAAATTAAAAGAGGGGATAGAAGAAAGCTTTTAGAAATCAAAATCCTCGCTGATGCATATATCAGCTATGAATCATTCGATAAATTCTCAGGGGATTCTTTGAAATCATTGAGCAAAAACGACGCCATTGAACAAATGTGTAAGAGTGGAGTTTGGCCTCAGATTATTCAAAGACCTTTCGGTATTGTTGCCAATCCGGAAGATACTCCAAAATCCATCTTCATCTCCGGTTTTGATTCCCATCCTTTGGCACCGGACTATGGTTTCCTGCTTCAGGGGGAAGAAAGTAACTTCCAGGCAGGTATTGATATCTTGTCCAAACTGACCTCCGGAAAAATTCACTTGAATGTGAATGGAGAAAGTGCAATTCCTTCGGTTTTTGCAAATGCAAAAGGAGTTGAACTCAACAAATTCAGCGGACCACATCCTGCAGGCAATGTAGGTGTTCAAATCCACCATATTGACCCTATAAATAAAGGAGATATCGTGTGGACAATTAATCCTTACGGGGTCGTACAAATTGGCAAGCTGTTTTTGGAAGGCAAGTATGATGCTTCCAAACTTGTTGCTGTCACTGGATCTGAAGCAGCGAAGAGCGGTTATGTGAAAACATTCCTTGGTGCCTGTGTTGACACAATGGTATCTGGTAATACCAAGCAGGATAATATTCGTGTAGTTTCTGGAAACGTACTTACAGGAGAAAGAATCAATAAGGATGGATATCTTGGGTTTTACCATCAGCAAATAACCCTACTTCCTGAAGGGGATCAGTATGAGTTTTTGGGCTGGATGAAACCAACTTCCAGCAGACTCAGCTACCATAGGGCTTTGGGCTTATTGTCATTCCTCAGCCCTAATAAGGAATATGTTTTGGATACCAATACCAATGGTGAGGAGAGGGCATTTGTTCAAACAGGAGTGTTTGAAAGCGTAACCCCTATGGACATTCTTCCGGTTTACCTGTTGAAAGCCATCTTGGCAGAAGATTTTGATGAAATGGAGGAACTTGGAATTTACGAGGTTGTTGAAGAAGATTTGGCGCTTTGTGAGTTTGTGGACGTATCCAAACATCCGGTTCAGGAAATAGTTAGAAAAGGGATAGATTTAATTCAATACAGCTAATCAATATGAAGTTTCTAAGAGATCTGTTGGATAAGCAGAAACCGCTTTTTCATAAAGGTGGAAAATTTGAGAACCTGTATTACCTGTATGAGGCGGGAGAAACATTCCTGTTCAAACCCAACCATACAGCAGGTATAAAAGGAACTCAAGTTAAAGATGCCATTGACCTTAAAAGGATGATGATCACAGTAGTGATTGCCATGATTCCTTGTTTGTTGTTTGGTATCTATAATACAGGACATCAGCATTTTCTGGCTACTGGCCAGACTGCTGGATTATGGGAAGATTTTGGACCAAAACTTCTTATAGGTCTTGAGTTGGTATTGCCAATCGTAATCGTAGCTTATGCTGCAGGTGGTTTGGTAGAAGCAGCTTTTGCTGTTGTAAGAAAACACCCTATCAATGAAGGGTTCCTGGTAACCGGTATGTTGATTCCATTGGTAGTCCCTGCTACTCTGCCGTTATGGCAAGTTGCTTTGGCTACAGTATTTGCAGTGGTAATTGCAAAAGAGGTGTTTGGAGGAACAGGCATGAACATCCTAAACGTTGCTATGACAGCCAGGGCATTCTTGTACTTTGCCTACCCGGCACAGATTTCTGGTGATCAGGTTTGGACATATTTGGGAGATAAAACTCCTGTTGATGGATTTTCAGGTGCTACTGCTTTGGCTGTTGCCTATAACGCTGGTGTAGAGGGACAGCCCGTAACTGAAGCTTTGGCCGAACATAATACAGTATTAGGTGATGGAATGTTCAGCTTCATGAACCTATTCATTGGATGGATCCCAGGATCTATAGGTGAAACATCCACCTTGATGGCATTAATCGGTGCAGCAATTTTAATTGCTACCGGTGTAGCTTCATGGAAGATAATTGTAAGTGGATTTGCCGGTGCTTACGTAATGGGTTTGGTGATGAACCTTTTCGCTGTGAATGAGTATATGGCTATGGCCCCTGAATACCATTGGGTCGTGGGTGGATTGGCTTTTGGAGTGGTATTTATGGCAACAGATCCAGTTTCAGCAGCACAAACGGAGGTTGGAAAATGGATATACGGTTTCTTGATCGGTGTACTCACTGTAATCATCAGGGTGACCAACCCAGCTTATCCGGAAGGCATTATGTTGGCAGTACTATTTATGAACGTATTTGCCCCATTGATTGACTATTATGTAGTAAAAGCTAATAAGAAAAGGAGGTTACAACGTGCAACAGTCTAATGCTTATATCATTACCTTTTCAGTAATCCTTACGGTAGTTCTTGGATTGCTGCTTTCAGGTACTTCACAGGTTTTGGCTCCAATCCAGAAAAAAGCCGTGGAATTGGATACGAAAAAACAAATTCTTGGTGCTGTATTGGATGCCTCTCAGCTACGCAATATGAAAGCTGATGAAATTCTTGCTTACTACGATAATAGGATTTCTTCCAAAGTAGTGGATATAGAAGGCAATCTTCTTGAGAAAGACTCAGACGGTAACCCGATTATTGCTGAGAACGTAAATGTGGCTAAGAATTATAAAATGGCGCCTGAAAAGAGACAATATCCCATCTTCGTATTCCACAAAGAAGGTAATCCGGATGCTGTTGAAGCATACATCGTTCAGGTTTATGGTGCCGGCCTTTGGGATGAAATCTGGGGCTTCCTGGCTTTGGATACAGACCTGAATACAATCGCAGGTGTAACTTTCGGGCACAAAGGTGAGACTCCAGGTTTGGGTGCCAGAATTACAGAAGGAGCAGTTCAGAACCGTTTTCAGGGCAAGCAGATTTTTGATGATTCAGGTAATTTTCAGTCTGTAGCCATGCAAAAAGGTGAAGGAAAAGATTATTCCAGTGAGTTGCACAAAGTAGACGGTCTTTCCGGTGCTACCATTACAGCCAATGGTGTCAATGCGATGTTGAACAATTACTTGAGGTTTTACAAGGCATATTTTGACAAATTGAAAGCTTCTAAGTCATCAGAAGTTGTTGCTTTAAATTAATTTCGAACATTATAATTTATCTATAATGAGTACAGAAACAGCACAGGCAGAAGTAAAAAAACCCGCTGAGGGTCTACTGTCTAAGAGAAGAAAGAAATTTATTACCGATCCTTTGGTGGACAACAACCCGATTACCATTCAGGTATTAGGAATCTGCTCGGCTCTGGCGGTAACAACTCAGATGCAACCTACATTGGTTATGGCCATCTCCGTAATATTTGTAATGGTAATGGCCAATCTTACTATTTCTTTGATGAGAAACACCATTCCTACGAGAGTAAGGATCATCGTTCAGTTGGCTGTTGTAGCGTCTTTGGTTACATTGGTTAACGAATTGTTGAAAGCTTTTGCTTTTGATATGTACAAAGAACTTTCCGTGTTCGTGGGGCTGATCATTACCAACTGTATCGTAATGGGTCGTTTGGAGGCGTTTGCCTTGGGCAACAAACCATATGATTCCATCTTGGATGGTTTTGGTTCGGCATTGGGTTATTCATGGATTATCTTGGCAGTTGCTTTCTTCAGGGAGTTGCTAGGGTCAGGATCAGTATTTGGAGTTCAGGTTTATGATGCTATCTCCGGATTATTTGGAGAAGGTTTCAGCTTGGCTACTAATGGTCTGATGGTATCTCCGGTAGGAGCCTTTATCATCCTTGGATTGATCATCTGGGTACAGCGTACCAAAACCGGTTATGTTGAACACTAATAAAGCATTGTCATGGAATTAATTAGTCTAGGAATTAAATCGATATTTATTGATAACATGGTATTTGCTTACTTCTTGGGAATGTGTTCCTTCTTGGCCGTTTCCAAAAAAGTAAGTACAGCCTTGGGTCTGGGAGCTGCAGTTATCTTTGTGTTAACAGTAACTGCACCTACCAACTGGTTATTGAATGAATTTGTATTAAAAGAAGGTGCTTTAACTTGGTTAGGTGCCTCTTTTGCCACTGTTGACCTTTCATTTTTAAGGTTTATCATGTTCATTGCTATTATCGCAGCAATGGTTCAGTTGGTGGAAATGGTCGTTGAGAAATTTGCCCCTGCTCTTTATGGAGCTTTAGGTATTTTTCTTCCTTTGATCGCTGTAAACTGTGCGATTTTAGGTGGTTCCCTATTTATGGCACAGAGAGATTATACTTTGGCAGAAGCTACTGTTTATGGATTTGGTTCCGGTACAGGTTTCTTTCTTGCTATTGTAGCTTTGGCGGCCATCAGAGAAAAGTTGAAGTATTCAAATGTGCCAAGCGGCTTGAAAGGTTTAGGTATAACTATGTTATTGACAGGATTGATGGGTATTGCCTTCATGTCTTTCATGGGTATTGACCTTTAATCCAAAGAATAGAAAAAGAAAAAGCCTTGGGTATTCCTCAAGGCTTTTTTCATTATAAACCAAACCTGAAAAAAGATTTCAATGATTCCAGGTACCGAACTTACCTGATTGGTAATCTCTATATGCCTGCATGATTTCTTCCTGAGTATTCATTACAAATGGTCCTTGGGCTACCATTGGTTCCTTGAAGGGTGCTGCATGGCCAAGAATAACCACTGCGTCTTCTGTTGCTTCAAATTTTAGGATTTCTCCATCATTGTTAAATTCAACTAAATTTCGAAAGGGAATTTCTTCACCTTGTATCTTTACTTTGCCACGGACGATATAGAAAAAAATATTTTCCGTGGAAGGGATGTTTTTTATGACCTTGCCTGATTTTACCATGGAGATAGTGCTCATGAAAATAGGAAAAAGGGTAGGGAAAGAACCCATTTTATCATCCCATTCTCCTGAAATCAGCTGAACCTTTACTTTTTCATTGTCAATAGTAAATGAAGTGATATCTTCTTTTTGCAATCCCAGATATCTTGGCTCAGTCATTTTTAAACTTGCAGGGAGATTTACCCAAAGCTGAAGAATTTCAAGATTTCCTCCTTCTTTTTTAAACTTGTTGGAAGACACTTCAGCATGTATAAGACCTTTTCCTGCTGTCATCCACTGTACCCCTCCTGATTCGATTACTGATTCATGTCCTCCGGAATCCATATGCATGATGTCCCCTTCTAAAATAAATGTGACAGTTTCCATCCCTCGGTGGGGATGGGGACCAAAAGGTAGACCATTGTTGTTGGGGGCATATTTTTGAAAACCATGATGGTTGAGAAAAATAAATGGATCAATCTGCCTTAATTTGGGAGATGGTAATGGATTATAAGTCAGCAGGTCCGCAATGGGATGATAATTGGCTTTATGGATTTCCTTAATCGTTCTCATTCTTGATAAATGTATATACAAGTAATTCGATTTTACTCCAAATTGTTCCGAGTAAGCAAAAAAAAAAGCCTGAAAAAAATTCAGGCTCGTTGATTTTATTTTAACCAGGCTAAAGAAACCTCATCAGGGGCTTTCATTCGGTCTGCCAATCTCATATACCTTTCAGATAGATTGGATAGATAATCCTGCGCTTTAGCTGCCATATCAGATAGTCCTGTCAGATTTTCGATGTTCCAAAGTTTGACCAAATGATCAATAATCCTTGCATAATCCCAGCCTGTATATATTCCAATTTTTTGGGTGATGGCAGAAAATTGGTCAAAAAGGGAAGGATTGGAGCTTCCTGTCCCCATCAAGACAGCAGGCATGACAATCTGTTTTCTCATCATTTTTTCAAATGCAAGTATGGCGCCGCTTGGGTCGATTTCAAAAATCTGGGACATGAAGTTTTTATAAGCCTTTTCATGTCTGGCCTCATCTCCTGCGATGGTCTTACATATTCTTGAAAGCACTTCGTCACCTGCTTTATCCGCAAGTTTACCTGTGTTTACATGAGAGATTTTAGTTGCCCTTTCTTGAAATGAAGTGTAAATGATGGCCTGATATGGATCTTTCTCTGATCTTGGATCAAAACCATTGTAAATCAATCTATGAATTGTTTGTTCCACTTTTTTCATATCAGCCCTACCTGAGAGATAGAGGTATTTGTTAAGGAGGTCACCATGCCTGTTTTCTTCAGCAGTCCAAGCTTTGGACCATTTTACCCAGCCTGAATTGCTCAAAAGACTTCCTTCAACATTGATGCCTTCCAACAGGTTGAAATAAGTCTGATAGCTTGGAAGCGCCTCTTCCGTTATCATATTCCCTATTAAGGAAGTAATGACTGTATCTGGAATATTTGCAGCCCTTTCCTGAAGTTTTTTCACTTCTTCAAATGCATCAGGTTGCCCCATATCAGGTAAAAAATCTGAAGGCTGCCAGCATTCATCCGGGTTGACTAGGATATTTTCTACTGCGTGATTGACATAGCCATCCAACTGTGAGATGACTTCCATGTTTTTTTCTAATTCGTAATCGATTTTATCTGATTTGTTCATAATAAAGGTTGCCTTCAGGTGATGGTGGCAATTTATTTCCCCACAACTCAAAGGTCTTGATACTGTAATAATTATAAAGGTAAGGACAAATAATGAATTAAAATGCTAAGAAACCCAATTTCTGTTTTGGGTTTCTTCCCTGAAACGTCAATGTGTAATGTTCCTAAGAAAATTTAAGCTGCATTATCCACTTTCCATTACCATTATTTGACCGCTTATAAATCTTCAAGTTAATAAGCTTTTCCAAAACCTTATTTTAGGTTTAAACTCCAAATATGATGAAAAATAAACTACTCATTATCCTTGGGCTGGGATTTGCATGGGCCTGCACCTCCCCTAAAGCCGAAAAAATTGATTATACAGCTTTGACAGATGAGGAAAGACTGGAAATCGCAAAAGAGATAGCGCTAAATACAATTATAGTGGACGGACATATGGATCTTCCCTTTAGAATGTACAATATGGGGCATGATATGAGAGGGGAGGTTTTTGATTTTATGACTAGGAGCGATCAGGGAAATATTGATTATGTCAGGGCAAAAGAAGGAGGTGTTGATGCACCGTTTATGGCAATTTATATTCCGGCTACTTATCAAGAAACCGGAGGAGCTAAAGTATTGGCAGATACATTGATCATGATGGTCGAAAGGATGGTCAATACCTGGCCGGATAAATTGGCATTGGCAAGATCACCAGAAGAAATTGAAGCAAATTTCAAAAAGGGTTTATTGTCCCTTCCAATGGGTATAGAGAATGCCGCAGCTATTGAAGATGACCTTTCTAACCTTTCTTATTTTTATAATAAAGGCATCAGGTATATGACTCTTACCCATGGTAAGGATAATTTGGTGGGCGATTCTTCCTATGACGATTCGGAGACCCATGGAGGATTGAGTGAATTTGGTAAAGAGGTGGTCAAGGAGATGAACCGTTTAGGTATGATTGTGGATGTCTCCCATATTACAGACAAGACTTTTTTTGATGTTGCTGAGGTTTCCATAGCTCCAATTGTTGCTACGCATAGCTCTGTAAGGTCCTTTACTCCGGGATTTGAAAGGAATGTATCTGATGAAATCATCAAAAAGATTGCAGAGAAAAATGGGGTAGTGATGATCACTTTTGGAGGAAGTTTTTTGGATCAGGCTTATGCAGATGCTAATTCTGCCGTTAGAGCACATATGCAGGAATGGCTGAAAGAAAACAACCTTAGTTTTAGAGATGATAAAGCCCGTGAGTATATGAAAGCTTATGCTGCTGAGAAAGTGCCTGTAGTTCATGTTTCCAAGGTCGTTGATCATATTGATCATGTGGTGCAACTCGTTGGGATTGATTATGTGGGGCTTGGATCTGATTTTGATGGGGTAGGTGATACACTTCCTGAAGGCCTGAAAGATGCATCCATGTATCCTAATATCATTGCTGAGTTACTTAAAAGGGGGTATTCTAAAGAAGATATTGAGAAAATCTGTTCCAAAAATTTCTTCCGTGTTTGGAAAGACGTGGAATCTGTAGCAGGTTTATAAAAAAAGGGAGCTTTGGAAGCTCCCTTTTTTATTATTTCAAAACTTCAAGTTCTTTTTTCAATTCTGACATAGTTTTGTCGGCTTCTTCCTGGATTTTTCGGAAAGTTGCTTGGTTACTTTCTTTTTCCAAATCTTCAAAAGCTTCAACTGAGGCACATAATACAGCCAAATGTTCGAAATCAAGATTCAATGCAACTCCTTTAAGTGCATGACAAGCTTGTTTGACTGTTTTAAGGTTCCCTTCTTTAAGGGTGTCTTCGAGATCCTCTTTAATTTTTTCTATATTCTGAAGGCTGACTTCAAGCAATTGTCTGAAAAAATCGGGATCTGATTTCCGAAATTCATTCAATCTTGACAGTACTTTTTTATCTTCTTCTTTTTTCTGGGTTCCAATGTATTTATCCAGCATTTCCTGTATATCTGCCACTACCACAGGCTTGGAGAGGTAGTTATCCATGCCAACTTCAATACACCTTTCAAATTCTCCTTTGACTGTACCTGCCGTTAGAGCCACAATTGGGACCCTTCTGGTATTATTTTCAATTTGGCGAATTGCTATAGTAGCTTCATAACCGCTCATTTCCGGCATTTGAATATCCATAAAAATCATGGAAGGATTTTCATTTGAAAATAGCTCAACTGCCTCTTTACCATTTTTGGCTTCCAAAATTTTGCAACCTGGCAATAAATTTTTAACTATAGTCTTAGCCAGTAACATGTTGACCGGATTGTCATCCACCAACAGAATTTTCAAAACCTCATTAGTAAAATGTGAGTTTTGTTGAACCAATATATCTGTTCTTTTTGGCCTGACTCTTACTATTTCTTCTTCTGAAATTTCATTTTCCTCGACTATTGGGAGGCTTAACTTAAAAAAGAAGTGGCTTCCCTTTCCAAGTTCAGTTTCAAGTTCGAGGTGGGATTCCATCAACTGCAGAATTTTATTGCTAATGGAAAGACCCAATCCGGTTCCGCCATATTTTCTGGTAGTGGAGTTGTCTTCTTGAGCAAATGCTTCAAAAATTACTTTTTCTTTTTCTTTAGAGATACCTATACCTGTATCCCTGACTGAAAATTCAAGGTCGGCAATTTTCCCGTCATTACTGAGTCCAAGGTTTTTAATGGACAGTTCAATTTCACCTTTATGGGTAAATTTAGAAGCATTACTCAGTAAGTTGATCATGACCTGTTTCAGTCTAATAGCATCCACCAATACCCTATTTGGTATAGCTGCGGGAATATTGAGCTTTAAGGCAATGTTCTTACTATCAATAGATGGTTCAATCAATTTTAAAGTTTCTTTAGCCAAGGTGTTCAAGCTGGCTTTTGTGGGGCTTAATTCAAGTTTTCCTGCTTCAATTTTTGAAAAATCCAGAATATCATTGATCAAGTCCAAAAGTAGTTTTCCAGACTGCATTATGGATTGAATGAACTCTCTTTGGGTTTCATCCAGGTTAGTTTTCATCAAAAGATCCGAAAAACCAATTACTCCGTTCAGGGGAGTCCGGATTTCATGGCTCATGTTTGCAAGGAATTCTGATTTTGCTACACTTGCCTCGTTTGCCTGCTGCATGGAAATCCTTAAATTTTGTTCCATGTTTTTGCGTTCTATGGCATTGGAGATACTTTCTGCAAAACTGATCAACAATGCAGTTTCAGCTTCACTCCATTCCCTTTCTTTTTGGCAATCATCGAAGCCAACAAATCCCCAGAATCTTTTTTCAACAAAAATTGGAATGAGGAGGATGGATTTGATACCCTGACTTTCCAAAAGTCCTTTCAATCCTTCATCTTCTATTTTGTTTACTATATTGAAATAAACTTCATTTTCCAGGAGAAACTTCATTGATTCTCCGAATAAACTTATAGGAAGGTTTTGTAATTCAGGATTGTCAATTTCTGGTGGAACCCCCATGGCACTCCATTCAAAGCGCTGAGAACTGTAATAATTTCCCTCCTCGTCCATGTTGTTTTCAAAAAGGTAAGCCCTGTCTGCCCCTGCTCCATCCCCTAGTATAGTTATAGCTTTTTGGGTAGCTTTTTGAAAATCTGCATTTGATAATAACTCCTTGGTAGCAAATGCTATTGATGTTAGCATTTTTTCATTTCTAAGAAGGGATGTATTTATACTTTGGAGCTTTTGTTCATTGGCACGAATTCTTTCTTCAGCCTGTTTTTGAGTGGTTATATCTCTGAAAAATAAATATTGCGTGCTTTTTTGATTTAAATTATCGCCTTCGGTGATCTTTTTTAAAAAAGCCATATAATACCTACTATCATTCTCCAAGAAAAATTCAACCCATTTTTTGGATTGGACCGGAAGAAAAAGTTCTGCCAATTCAGGCCAATTCTGATTGATCTGGTGAATAGTATTGAATTTCTTATTGGGGAAAATAATTTCGAGGATTTTTTGAGATCTCTTATTTTGAGCGATTATTTCACCGTTTTCTTCAATTATCAAAATCCCATCTGAAAGATTTTCGAATATTGTTTTGAACGCAATAGGGTTGATTCTGAATAGTTTGTGCTTAAATAAAGCCCAGTATAATAGAATTGCACTGATGGCAAGAAAGAAAGGTACTGGATCCAAACCAAATGGGTAAAAGCCAAAAACCATGATGATATAGGCTATCCATGGAATAAATGTACCCAATAGCATTATCAATACCTGTCCCCTGTAAATTGCCGGAACAGAGAACATCATCCTTATCAATAGGATGTTTGAAGTGATGATGAGTAAGGTGTTGTAAATGACATAAAACCAGTGAAGGAAATTGGGGTCAATGGATACCGATGTGAAATACCCGTTAAATTTGGTGCTTATCTCGTAATAAAAAAGTTGGTGCCAATCATTTGTGAAAACGAATATCAAGAACAGACCGGAGATTGCGAATAATATTTTAATCCAATTCTTGTTGATAATTTCTGCTCCGTCTGAATATTTTAGAACAAATAACAAAAGCAAGGGTGAAATAAAAACGCCTCCTAAAAATTCTAAAGTGTAAAAGAGTTTTATGGTCCCAGGAGTGCCTCCCATTAATTCTACTCCGTAAAAAAATGAGTAAAAAAAGCAACTTATCATGAGATAAGAAAAATACTTTTCTCCAAGCTGGTTTGATTTTCTTACAGAATGTAAATATAACCCAAGAAAAATAAGGCTCGTTAAAATTATCGGGAATGCGAATGGGTTGTAAGCGAATTGAATCTCCATATTTATCAATTTCAACAAGCAAATTAATATTTATCTTTTTAATTTAGAGGATAATACTCTGTAAAAATATCAGAATTAATTTTTCAAAAAAATTTAATTAAAGTAAACCCAATTTCTAAGTAAATATTCTGAACTGGCTGAGGAAACCAATTTCTTTTAAATTAAAAAATTGCAATTTCTGAGACTTGACTTTTTTCTTATTTATTCGATACCTAAAATATTTGTAAAAGATATGGCAGTCATTGTCCAATTTTGTAATTGGTCAGCAAAACCAATCATTTAAATGGTTGTTGGCTAAAATTAGACGCAGAACAATTGCAATAAATGTGTCAAAAAGTCTTGTTTTTGCATTTCTGAGCTCAATTATGAGACAAAATTTCCGCTTTATATTTATTTTTTGCTTTGGTGGTAAATTTGATATAATGCATTTGGCTCCCACAATAATTATTGTGTAGGGGAAATTAACCAACTATAACCATGGATTTCAATCAATTTACCATTAAATCACAGGAGGCCATCCAAAAAGCCGCAGAATTGGCAATGGCACAACAGCAACAGGTCATAGAGCCCTCACATTTACTTAAGGGGATATTTTCAGAGGATGAAAACGTAACTGATTTTCTGCTCAAGAAACTGGGGGTCAATAAGGATTTGTTGATGCAGAAAACCGATGAGAATATCAAAGCTCTTCCCAAGGTAAGTGGGCAGCAGCCCTATCTGTCCAGTGCGGCCAATCAGGTTCTGTCTAAAGCCAAAGATTATCTCAAAACTTTTGGTGACGAATTTGTAGCCATAGAACATCTTCTTTTGGGAATTTTAGCTGGTAGTGATAGAGCAGCTCAAATATTAAAAGATCAGGGTATTACTGAAAAAGCTCTGATTGAAGCAATCAAGGAATTAAGAAAAGGAAATAAAGTGACAGACCAAAACGCCGAATCCAAATACAGGGCTTTGGAGAAATATTCCAAAAACCTAAATGAACTCGCCAAAAAGGGCAAAATTGACCCCGTCATTGGCCGAGATGAAGAGATACGAAGGGTTTTACAGATTCTTGCCCGTCGAACAAAAAACAATCCCATTCTTTTAGGTGAGCCTGGTGTGGGTAAAACTGCTATCGTGGAAGGTCTTGCCCAGAGGATTATCAGTGGTGACGTTCCGGAAAATCTTAAATCCAAAACCATCATTTCCCTGGATATGGGCCTGCTTGTAGCAGGAGCCAAGTACAAGGGGGAGTTTGAGGAAAGACTGAAGGCCGTTATTAAAGAAGTCACGGATTCTGATGGGGAGATTATTCTTTTTATTGATGAGATCCATACCCTGATCGGTGCAGGAGGGGGAGGGGAAGGAGCCATGGATGCAGCAAACTTATTGAAGCCTGCTCTTGCGAGGGGCGAGCTGCATGCAATAGGTGCCACTACCCTCAAAGAATATCAAAAATATATCGAGAAAGACAAGGCATTAGAGAGAAGGTTTCAGGCAGTTATGGTCGATGAGCCTGATTCAGCAGATGCTATTTCCATTCTCAGGGGGATCAAGGATAAATACGAACTGCACCATGGTGTGAGAATTAAGGACGATGCGGTTATTGCAGCGGTCGAACTTTCACAGAGATATATCTCCGATCGTTTTCTTCCAGATAAGGCCATTGATCTCATGGATGAGGCAGCTGCTAAATTGAGGATGGAAATCGATTCATTGCCGCAGGAGCTGGATGAGCTCAATAGAAGGATAATGCAGTTGGAAATTGAGCGGGAGGCTATTAGGAGGGAGAATAATAAGGACAAGGAAGCTGTTCTAAGCAAAGAAATTGCAGATCTTTCCGAGAAAAGACAGTCTGTAAAGGCCAAGTGGGAGTCTGAAAAGTCTGTGATAACAGGTATCAGAACTGAAAAGGAAAATATTGATAAGTTGAAATTGGAAGCCGAACAGGCGGAACGTGCAGGTGATTTTGGCAAGGTAGCCGAAATCCGTTACGGTAAAATAGTTGATGCGGAGAAAAAGCTGGAAGCCTTCAAGCAGCAGTTGGATAAAATGCAGCAGGGTTCACCTTTGCTCAAAGAGGAGGTTGATAATGAAGATATTGCTGCAGTAGTGTCAAAGTGGACGGGAATTCCACTTTCCAAGATGATACAGAGTGAGCGCGAGAAACTCCTTCACCTTGAAGATGAATTAGGTAAGCGGGTAGCTGGACAAAGTGAAGCCATTATTGCACTTTCCGATGCGGTAAGAAGAAGCAGAGCGGGATTGCAAGATCCAAAACGCCCCATTGGGTCCTTTATCTTTATGGGGACAACCGGTGTAGGTAAGACAGAATTAGCTAAAGCATTGGCAGAATATCTCTTCAATGACGAGAATGCAATGGTGAGGATAGATATGTCCGAATATCAGGAAAGGCATGCAGTATCAAGATTGGTGGGAGCGCCTCCGGGGTATGTAGGATATGATGAAGGTGGACAATTGACTGAGGCTGTAAGGCGTAAGCCCTATTCTGTAGTTTTGCTGGATGAGATTGAAAAAGCACACCCGGATGTATTCAATATCCTCCTTCAGGTTTTGGATGATGGAAGATTGACCGACAACAAAGGCAGGGTAGCCAATTTTAAAAACACTATTATCATTCTTACTACCAATATAGGTTCCCATATGATCCAAGAAAGGTTTGCTGAAATGGAGGAATGGAACAAAGAAGTTGTCATGGAAAAAACCAAATCCGAGGTGTTCGATTTGTTAAAGAAATCGGTCAGACCTGAATTCCTCAATAGGATAGATGAGGTCATCATGTTTGAGCCTCTCAACAAATCAGTGACTAGAAAGATCGTGGATATACAATGGAAAGAAATCCAGAAGAGATTGGCCGAGTCCAATATCGAAATCGAAGCCACTCAGGAAGTGCTGGATTTCCTTGGAGAAGTTGGGTTTGATCCGCAGTTTGGTGCAAGACCACTAAAGCGTACCATACAGCGACTGATTCTCAATGAGTTGTCCAAGCAGATTTTAGCAGGATATATTAAGAGTGATTCAGCCGTTTTGGTCGATTTGGATGCAGATAAGCAAGTGTATTTCAAAAATGTAGATGTGGTTACAGTATAAAAAAGCTGTCTTTGATTTGTCAAAAGGCGTATAAATCTGATATACGCCTTTTTTATTTTTTGGAGGATTTGGCTTCAATATTTTTGAATGAGATTGGATGTTCTGTTATTTCAAAATGCTTTTTTCATCTTTATTTTGCAAATTAGCTGTTGAGGTGAAATTTTTTGTAAATTAATTACCTGAAATCAAATATTTATGCAGGAAGAATTATCAGTCAAAAAAGAAAAAGCTGAAAGAGAGAGGCAGACTTTTTTTAGAGTAGCATTTAAAAATAATTGTAACCTCCTTCAGATTGCTGACAACAAAGCAAATATGGTCATTAGTATCAATGCACTTGTCATTTCTTCAATTATAGCGATTTCGGGATATGGGACAATTTCCAATAATCTTGATCTTTATGGTTCAAAACTAATATTTCCATTAGTGCTCATTTTAATCACCTGTTTCATTTCTACTATTTTAGGTGTGCAAGCAGCGAAGCCCAAAATAGTTGATAATAAGGCAGTGGAAGACAGGCCTAAACTTGGAAGTCTTTTATTCTTTGGTGAAAGTTCAGCATACTCCAAAGAGGCTTATTTGGAGGAATTGGAGAAGATTTTGCCTTCCCGAAATGAATTAAATAGCCATATGGCAGTCACATTGTATTATCAGGGCAAGGTGCTTAAGAACAAATATAATCTATTAGGTTACGCATACAATGTCTTTCTGTTAGGTTTGGCAATTGGTGTTTTCTCATTTCTGATCTACCTTTCCCTTGATTTTTTCTAAATTAAAGATGGGTTGTAACTGTCTGAATTTAAGTGTGTTTGATTTAAATTTTCCTTGAACTTAAAACGCTTTGCTTATGGAACTTCATTTCTTTTTTTTGGAATCTAATTTTAATGGAAACTGCATTAAAAGGTCCCTGGGTATGGGGTCAATTTTCACCATATTTCTTTTGTTTTCATTTGGGTGGAGTAACCTTTCATGGTCTCAGCAGGAATTAAAAAAAGCATCACTTTTTCAAGATGATAAGCTATTGGATGTTAGGTTAAGCTATTCTTTTAAAGAGGTGAAATCAAGAAAGTCCGATGAGGAGGGAAAATCAGGTTTCTTGCATTATAGGGAGAACGGCCAAGCTTGGGATTCTATACCAGTTGTCGCTCGTGGCCGGGGAAATTTTAGGAGAGAACAGTGTTTCTTTACGCCACTCAAAGTTCATATGAAGAAAAAAGAGGTAAAGGGTACGCTTTTTGAAGGAAACAAAACCTTAAAGGTTGTTCTGCCATGTCAAAATGCTAGGGATGCCAACGATTTTTTGGTCAAAGAATACATTTGTTACAAATTATATGAGCCATTAAGCCCTTATCACTTTAATTCAAGATTGATTAATCTTAATCTTACAGATGAAGGCTCCAAGCAACAAAAAGGCTATGATATAAGGGCAATATTTATCGAGGATGATGGTTTGGTGGCAGATAGATTCGGAGGCAAGTTGCATAAAGGCAGAGAAATGAATCCTATGAGGCTTCAAGATACCGCATCAGTAGTTCATGATTTCTTTCAATACTTTATTGGGAATACTGATTGGTCAGCAGCTGTTCAGCATAACGTGACCATTATGCAGCTCCCCAATGCCGCATATATACCATTATGTTATGATTTTGATATGACAGGAATGGTCAATGCACAATATGCTACAGTCAGTGAAAAATTGAATATTAATTCAGTGAGACAGAGACTTTATAGGGGTTTCTGTCGGGATGAGAGTCTTTTTCAATATGTAAGGGCTTATTATCTTGAAAGGGAGACCCTAGTTTGGGAAGCTTTTGATCAAGCTGCCGTGCATCTTAATCCTAAAGAGATTCCAGCTATGAAGCAGTATATTAAGGAGTTTTTTGATGTATTGAAAAGTGACAAAAAATTCAAAGATGAGATGTATTCTAGGTGTAGGGGTGCATAATCTCTCAACAATTATATAGGATTACCCGTTTGTAAAATAAAAATTATGGATTTCCGCAATGATAACAGTAATCATTATAAAGGCGGTTTTTACCCATACTGATGTTAGTTGATATTGGATTTGCCTCGGTGGATAAGCTATTCTTGAAGATTGATTCTAATTTTCCGGCAAATTCTGTGAAATTCAGTTAGAAGTATAATTGTAGATAATCATATAAAAAAAATTAATAAAGGCCAAAATACCTCTTTATAAATGTTGATTGATTTAAGGGATCATCCATCAGAAATTTTTTCTAAAATCATACATGAACTGAATAGTGGTGCTACGGATAAAATGCATCCTTACAGTTATGGGGTTTTAGGAACAGTAGAGGGAATGAGGCCGGATTTACGGTATGTTGTTATAAGGGAAGTTGATAATGACCTCAATCTATTCTTTTACACTGATGAAAGGTCATTAAAAGTAAAGAGTATTCAGGTTAATCCGAATGTTTCCCTACTTTTTTACCATCCACTTAAAAGAGTCCAAGTTCGGATAGCAGGTAGAGCCTTTCTCCATCATCTAGACTCCCAAGCCTCAATGCACTGGAAGAGGGTTCTGGGAGATGCCAGAACAGCATACAACGCCTTGATCCAACCTGGAACTCCCATTCATCATCCTGAAGACGCATTTTCATGGAATGAGGATTTATCAAGCAGTCTGAATTTTTTGGTGATCAAAGTGGAGCCTTTCTCCATTGAAGCCCTTCAACTTAATGGTTTGGAGCATTTGAGGATAAGGTTTACAAAAGAAGCGGAAAATTGGTCCAGTACTTGGTTGGCGCCCTGAATCGAAATCATATCTAGACAATTTGTGTCAATAATTTTTTTTGAAATGAGTTCTCTTGGTAAATTAGTCTTGTTGTCAGGTAGGAGTTAAAAAAATACTGGTTTTAGATTTGATTCTTTCATGATTTTTTCCTGACCCTCAAAGTTCAAAACAAAATAATTCAATATGTGGATAGCGTCAAAAGATGGATTTGTTTCTATCGTGCAACATCGTGACCTTATGGACACTTTAATGGTCCGTGCAAGGGTCAAAATGGACCTGCTCAGTTTGTTTACAGAGGAGAGAATATTGGAGACTCCCGATGCGGATTACCGCTTTAGGGTATTGGTTCCCAAAAGGGAGATGGCTGCAATTTTTGCAGAAAAAATAAAGGAAATTACTTATCCAAATTTTAAGAATGAGATTGCCCAAATTCAATCGCAACGGGATAAATTCTCAGTATACCATAAAATTTGGAAACTAATGTGGGATTACAGTAAAAATAAAAAACTATGAACAGCATTATTTTTGTGAGTGGAATACCCGGTGCAGGTAAAAGTACCTTCATTTGGAAAAGATATTTTGACCGAGGTAAATATTATATCTTGGATATGGCTGCTGAAAGCATGCGCAGGTTTGGTGATTTGGAGCCTTTGAAAGATGAAAATTATGGGGAGAAAAGGCTTTCTATCATCAATAAGATGGTAGATAAGGGTATTTTTGCTTTGTTCGATGGAAAAGATCTGGTAGTGGAATACAATATTATAGGTGAGGATCAGGACGAATTTTTAGATCTTTTGCAGAAAGCGAATCAATTGGGCTTCCGTACGGAGTTGATCAGTTTGGCAGTGGAATTGGAAGAAGCTGAAAGAAGGAAAAAATTGGCCGGAGAGGCTTACTTTTTCTCAGAAGAATTGGTTTCTGATATGTGGATGGTTTTAGAGAATATCTTAGAAAATTATCATCTGAACATTCAGCTCGAAGAGATCGCGTCATTCAAGTGGCAAAACGTGAAGGTCCAGCTCTTTAAAAAGCAAGCCGGAGAGGAATGCGTTTATTTCTTTTTGGAGGAGGGGGAGCATTATTTGGGTTTTAAGTCAATTGAGGACTATCAGAATGAGGAATTGGGGGATCATATGCTCCTATATCCTAATTGCGGAGATGCGCTTCATGCAATGATGAGCCGATATGGATTTGAGAACTTTTTCCTGTTGTCTATGTCAGAGGAATTTAAGCCTGTTTTGGAGCAATATTTGAGCAAGCAAAAGGATATATCTCTGTGGAAACTCTTCTTAAATTAAATTTCGAAGCATAAAGCAAATAAAAAAAGTACATGTATAATAATAAAAAAGGCCCGCAGTTACTGCAGGCCTTTGTGGAGAATAACGGATTCGAACCGATGACCTCTACACTGCCAGTGTAGCGCTCTAGCCAACTGAGCTAATTCCCCATTATTTCATTTTATAGGAGTTCCAAATAATCTCATATTCTACTCCTATCGAGACACACTTGTCAAGAACCCTTTCAGGAATCTAATTCCCTATTGGGTCTGCAAATATAGAAAGCGATTTGATTTGCGCAAAATAAAAAAATTAATCTGCAGAATAATTTACTCTGGTAAGAATGCTTCTGCCTAGAGTGATTTCATCTGTGTACTCCAGTTCCCCACCGATTGGGATCCCTCTTGCAATGGTACTTACTTTAATACCAAATTCCTTAAGCTTTCTTGTGATAAAAAAAGAAGTAGTATCACCTTCCATGGTGGCAGGTAAGGCCAAAATTACTTCAGTTACCTTTTCGCCTTCAGTTTCTGAAATTCTTTGGATTAATGCTTCTATTTTCAGGTCCTCAGGACCGATTCCTTGTATCGGGGAAATGACCCCACCTAATACATGGTAAAGACCATTGTATTGGGCTGTATTTTCAATGGCGAGTACATCTGGGATATCTTCCACAACACATATGATGCTTTTATCTCTTCTATGGCTGGAACAGATTGAGCAAATATCTGTATCAGAAATATTGTGGCATATTTGACAATATTTGACTTCCTTCCGTAAATCAGTTAAAGCAGCCGTCAGATCTTCAGTGAAATTTTCTTTTTGTTTCAAAAGATGCAGGGCAAGTCTAAGTGCAGTTTTTTTACCTATACCGGGAAGTTTGCTGATCTCATTGACAGCGTTTTCAATAAGTTTGGAAGGGAAATTCACTCCTTTGGGATTTTAGATGATAGCCGCTTGGATTCCGGAATCCAAGATGGCCTCGCACATAGGTTTTAATTTGGATCTGCTACCCTTCTTGACGGTACATTTTCCTTTATAATGAATGATCAGCGTGCATTGTTCGGCTTGCTCCGGGGTGTGTTGGCATACTTTGATCAGTACCTTGATGACATGGTCGAAAGTATTGATATCGTCATTGAATACCACCAACTCACACTCATCGGTATCTACCAACTCATCTAACAATACTTCAACTTCTTCTAACATAGGATAAGTTTCTGTATGGTAATTCATTTTGCAAATTTAATTATTATGGACAATTTAGCATCATGCTCACCTTTTGATAATATGGATTCAAAGTTAGTTTTATTCGTCATAACATCATATTTTGCCCTCTTGTTTTTGATTTCCTGGTTTACCTCCAGAAAAGTTTCTTCAGAAACATTTTTTACCGGAGATAGGCAATCCCCTTGGTTTCTTGTTGCTTTTGGAATGATAGGGGCATCATTGTCAGGTGTGACATTTATTTCAGTCCCCGGCGAAATTGGTAATTCCCAGTTTCACTATTTTCAGGTAGTTTTGGGATATACACTGGGCTATTTTACAATTGCCAAGGTATTGCTTCCGCTTTATTATCGGCTCAATTTGGTTTCCATTTATAGTTATCTGGAGGAAAGATTTGGATTTTGGTCTTACAAAACAGGAGCATTCTTTTTTATTTTGTCCAGAACCTTGGGCTCTTCGATCAGGGTATTTTTGGTAGCAGGAGTTTTACAGTTGATTTTGTTTGATTCTTGGGGAGTTCCGTTTTGGGTTTCTGTATTGATTACTGTATCGTTGATTTGGTTATATACGCATAGAGGAGGTATCAAGACGGTGGTGTGGACGGATACGCTTCAAACTCTTTTTATGCTTTTAGCAGTATTGGTCAGCATTTATTTGGTGGCAAAAGACCTTGGGATCTTTGGCTTACAGGAGCTTGTCGCAACAGTTGCCGCTGACTCACGTTCTGAGATTTTCAATTGGAACTGGCAGTCAGGTACTAATTTTTTCAAACAGTTTGCTTCCGGGGCATTTATTACTATCGTAATGACTGGATTAGATCAGGATATGATGCAAAAAAACCTGACTTGCAGGAATATTGGTGATGCACAGAAAAACATGTTTTGGTTTACCATAATCTTGGTATTTGTTAATCTCTTATTCTTATCACTGGGAGTTTTGCTCTATCAATATGCAGAAATCAAAGGTTTGGCCATTCCTTCCAGGACAGATGATCTTTATCCATTTCTTGCCACTCAGCATTTCACAGCCTTTGCAGGAATTATTTTTGTTCTTGGAATAACAGCAGCTGCATATTCCAGTGCGGATTCGACTTTAACAGCTCTTACCACATCCTTTTGTTTTGATTTTTTGGAGATTGAAAAAAAGTACCCGAAAGAAAAGCAAGTGGCTGTAAGGAAAAAAGTTCACCTGGGTTTTACCATGTTGATGTTTCTTGTCATCCTGATTTTCAGATGGATCAATGACCAAAGTGTGATCAATGCAGTATTTATCATTGCAGGTTATACTTATGGTCCTTTATTGGGTCTGTATTCATTTGGTTTGTTTACCAGATGGAATATAAATGACAAACTAGTTCCATATCTGGCTATTTCAGCGCCTGTTTTGGCTTTTGTAATCAGTCAGAACTCAGAAAAATTGCTTTGGGGCTATAAGTTTGGTTTTGAAATTCTGATACTCAACGGTCTTTTGATGTTCTTAGGTTTGTGTTTAATCAGACGGAAAAATTAAATTTCCTGCCTTGCTATCAGATCATTGATTTTCTTTAGTTTAGAAATGCTGTTTTCAAGGCTGATTTGACTTCCATCCAGATCTACTAATACAGAGATCTGCCCATTACCATTTGTTTTTTTATGGTTTTCGTTAGTGCATTGTACGCTAGGAGCAACTGAAATAAGTTCTTGAACATCTACTTCATATAGCTCGGCCAACCTTATTGCGTCTTCCATTTTTAGGTTGGATCTACCCTGCTCGTACCGGGAATACGCAGTATAATCTTTTTTGCCTAAGTACTCTGCGATGTATTCCTGTGTGTATCCCCTCAACACCCTA
Organism: Cecembia rubra; assembly: GCF_003014575.1. Lineage (GTDB taxonomy): Bacteria > Bacteroidota > Bacteroidia > Cytophagales > Cyclobacteriaceae > Cecembia_A > Cecembia_A rubra. The sequence continues at coordinate 170,360 of NZ_PYGF01000003.1, read as the reverse complement.
TGTTTACGGAGATTTTCCGCTATGTGGCTTTTCAATCCATTGTCCATAAGTCAAACAATTTTATACATCGGATTGTGTTGCAAAAAGCATACACATTTATCTGTTTTTCGGAAAAAATGTCGAAAAAAATCTTATTTTATCGGTTAACACCTTAAAATGGTGAAAAATACTTCAAATTGTTAACTCGTTTGGATCCCAAAACACATTCTCGAAATCTATGATTTTATCATTTTTTACCAGAATTCCTTCCCTTTCCAACTGCTCTTGCATATAACTTGAATCTTTAAAGTGATGTTTACCTGTGAGCACTCCATTTCTATTGACAACCCTGTGCGCCGGTATATCCGGTTGGCTATGTGAAGCATTCATCGCATAACCAACCATACGGGCCCCGCTTTTTAATCCTAGGTAATTGGCTATGGCTCCATAGGATGTCACTCTTCCTTTTGGAATGAGTTTAACGACCTGATATACCAGATCAAAGTAATTTTCCCTGTTTTTCATACAGAAGTTCTAATAAGATTTCATCGAACTCTTCCCTGATTTCTGGTTCTCTTTCAGGAGCAATCCCTACAATGATTTTAAATGCAATTTTTTCTCTGAACACTCCATTCAGTCCAACAATGAATTTCGAAATTTCTTTTGATTTCAATCGTTTTGAAAGCTTGGGTTCAATTTTTTCTTTGATTTCTTTTAGTCCCATTTGGAATTCTATTGGGACCTCAAATAAAAACTCAACATCCTTGCGGTCCGTAAACCTGTAGTTGATGACATGAGTGCCTAGCATGAGATTGTTGGGGATCATCATGGTCAATCCATCATCCCTTTTAAGGACAGTATTCATCAAAGTGATGTCTTTTATGATCCCTTTCTGATCATTGATTTTGATGGTGTCACCTAAAGAAAACTGATCTGTAAACATGATAATCAGACCATTGATCGTATTGGTGATATAATCTTTGGAGATGATAGCAATCGCTGCTGCCACAATGGTTAAACTTGTCAAGAATTCAACAGGCCTCAATCCAAATGCCATAATAAGTGCAGAGATGAATACAACTGAATTTAGTATATTGGAAATCCAGGAAATTCCCAAAAGAAAATTGGGATGAAGATGTTCTTCGCTTTGTTTTCTTAGATAAATCCTTGCAGTGATTATTCTTGCGAGGGAAATGAGGATATTTGCTCCAAGAAGAAAAAGTAGTGCTGTAATAATATTGTCAAGCCCAACCTTGGCCGATGTCCATTCAATAAATGCATCTGATATGTTGTTGAGTAAAAAAAGGGAGAGGTAGATCATCAATTTAATGATGAAAATTCGGAATTTCTTAATTTCAGCAAGTCTAAAAACTGATTTAGATTGGAGCATGACAGGGTTGAATTTTATAATATGACTAAAAACAAACAAAAGTAAATATGGAAAGGAATATAATCATCACAGGTGCCGCAGGAAATTTGGGTTTAGAGGTGGTAAGTAAATTTAAGAGGGAGGGTTATAGAATTATTGCCATTATCCAACCCGACTCCGGACAAGAAGTGGAAGAAGCAGATGATGTATATGAAGTTGATGTGATTGATCCTGATGCAGTCCGGGAATTTGCTACAGAATACCAGATGCAGTATGGCGAAGTGGACGCTATCGCACTATTGGTGGGCGGTTTTGCAATGGGAGATATAGAGAATACTTCCATTGAGGACCTCGAAAGGATGATCCGATTGAATTTTTATTCAGCATTCAATATGGTCAAAAACTTCCTTCCTTTTATGAAAAAAGCAGATTTTGGAAGTTTTCTTTTTGTGGGAGCCCGACCTGCACTTCAGACGCAGGACGGAAAAAATGTTGTGGCATACGCTTTGAGTAAGAATATGGTAATCGGGCTGGCTAATTATGTGGCAGAAGAGTCAAAGGGGACCAGGATTAGGGCGCATATATTTGTTCCCAGCATTATTGATACGCCTCAGAATAGAGAGTCCATGCCTGATGCGGATTTTACGCAGTGGGTCGGGCCTTCAGAAATCGCCGAGGCTATGCATTATGCAATCAATAATCCTGCTTTAAGGAACATGACCTTTAAGCTTTATGGAGGAATATAACCAAAATGATTTTCAAATATGAAAACAAAACGCATAGTATTGATATTGACCTTTTTCTTTGCCTCTGGGGTAATTCTGGCCCAGACAAATAGTGAAACCAGAAGCCTCAAAACATTTAATGCGGTGAAGGTTTCAAATGCCATCAAAGTAGAATTGGTAAAAGGCACTGAGAATAAGGTTGAACTTACTGTTTCGGGTATTGAACTCGGAAAGGTGGAGACATCCATCGTTGATGAAACATTGGAAATCCGATTGGCAAGGGGGAATTTCAGAAACCACAATGTTGAAGCAAAAGTGACCTATAAAGATATTCAAGGAATTGAAGCTTTGACTAGTGCGAGGGTGATTGCCAAAAGCCCGATTGAAGCCTCGGAGGCATATTTATTCGCATCTACAAGTGCCTACCTTGAAGTAGAAGTGGAGGCTGATGTACTCAATATAGAAGCAGCTACCAATGCAAAAATCTTTGTAACCGGAAAAGTTGAAGGTCTAGGAATTAGGGCCTTTACTAATGCAGAAGTTGATGGGCAAAATTTAAGGGCCGATCAGGTTGAAGTTTTGGCAAACACTGCTTCAACCGTATATTTTAGGACTTCAGGAAAAATTGAAGGTTCTGCAGCTACAGCCGGAAAAATCTTTTACAGAGGCAATCCAAATGAAATCAATGTTAAAACAAGTACCGGTGGTACCATTTCCAGACACTAATGAAAAAAATACTCGTTCTAGTTTTATCTTTCCTCTTTGTAATTCAAACTCTTCAGGCCCAAGAGGAAAAAGAAGTCGAAAAAGTGATCGCCTCTATGTTTGAAGGTATGAAAAACAAAGATCCGGAAATGGTGAAAATGTCTTTTCACCCGGAAGCCAGTATGCAGACTGTGATAGCAGGGGAGTCAGGTGCAAGGTTAGGCTCTAATTCCGTAGCTGATTTTATCAATAGGATTGCCGCTACCCCAGTGGGTACTACCCTTGATGAAAGAATCTTGGAATACCAGATCAAAATCGACGGTCAAATGGCATCAGCTTGGACTATATATGAATTTTATGTCAATGACAGTTTTAGCCATTGCGGGGTCAACTCATTCCAGCTCATAAATACTCCCGAAGGATGGAAAATTACCTATGTAATCGATACGAGGAGGAAAGATGGCTGCAAATGATTGTAGTAGCCAAATTTCATCAAATTTGGCTACTTTTTTAAGTCTTGGTAAATTGACTCAAAACTTTTGGAACTGGTAAAAATGCCTTTGTATTTTTGATGTATTGCCAAAAAATATCTTAATAATTTGCAAAAACCATAAAAATAATTTTTGATTTAGGAATTTTGTCATTAAGATTGTCCTGTTAAATTTCACAACATGTCCAGAGCTGTAAATATTGTACTTTCTGCGAATCCTACTACTTGGTGGTTGGGTCTTGCCTCTGGTATGGGGATGGTGTTTTCCATGTATTTTTTTTACACCACCATTACGGGGTAATCCCGTTATTCCTTTTACATATAGCCCTTTTCAAAAGGCCATTTTTGGCCAGGTTTACTCTATTTACTCATCCCATTAAGTCGCAAAAAAATGAAAATTTTAAAATTTGGAGGTTCTTCCGTCGCTAATAAAGAAAACATTCTCAAAGTATTTAAGATTTTAAGATCTCAACAAAATAAGGGCGAATTTGCCGTTGTTTTTTCTGCTTTTGGAGGGGTTACGGAGATTTTATTAAATTCAGCCGAAAAGGCAAGGCAAGGTGACCGTACTTATGTGGATGAGGTCAAGGCTTTGGAGGACAGGCATTTTGAGGCAGTCAAGCAGCTTATTCCCATTCAATTGCAATCTACAGTGTTGACTTTTGTCAAAGTGAGATTCAATGAATTGGAGGATCTGTTTCACGGTATATTTTTGATCAAAGAATGTTCCCCAAGGACATTGGATTATGTAGCCAGTTTTGGAGAAAGATTGTCTGCTTTTATTCTAACTGAAGCAATGAAAGTTGAGGGGTTTCAAGCTATATACCTCGATGCAAGGGCTGTAGTCAGGACGAATGATAGGTTTGGGAATGCCAAGGTGGATTTTTCTGCTACCAATGATCTGATACTTGATTATTTTCATCAACATCCAGGGCTTAAAGTAATTACCGGATTTATCGGTTCCACAGAAAAGGGAGAGACTACCACCTTGGGTAGAAGTGGATCGGATTACACAGCGGCCATTTTTGCGTCTGCCCTACAGGCAGAAAGTTTAGAAATATGGACAGATGTTTCCGGGGTATTGACTGCTGACCCGAGGTTAGTGTATACAGCTTTTACCATTCCTCAGCTAACTTACAGTGAGGCCATGGAATTATCCCATTTTGGAGCCAAAGTGATTTTCCCTGCTACCATGCAGCCTGCAATGAAGAAGGGAATTCCGATATATATTAAAAACACTTTTGATCCCGCAAATCCTGGTACTTTGATCAATGGAGAGGGACCGAGTGGAAAACTCATCAAGGGAATATCTTCCATGTCAGGTGTCTCCCTTTTGAATATTGAGGGATCCGGATTAATTGAGTTAGTAGGTGTAAGCAGGAGGGTTTTCGGAGCTCTTGCTGATGCCAACATTCATGTGTTATTGATCAGCCAGGCTTCTTCGGAGCATAGCATTTGTGTGGCTATCCGTAGCTTAGAAGTGCCCAGGGCTAAAGAGGCGATAGAAAAGGAATTTCTCTATGAAATAAAAAATGGAGAAATGGATCCTGTGGTAGTGGTCCCAGACATGTCAGTGGTGGCAGTGGTTGGAGAAAATATGAAACATAACCCTGGTGCCAGCGGAAGAATGTTTCAGTCTTTGGGCAGGAATAATATCAACGTCTATGCTATTGCTCAGGGCAGCTCTGAATTGAACATTTCTGCTGTTGTCTCTCAGGCAGACCTTCAAAAAGCCCTAAACGTCCTTCATGAATCATTCTTTCTTTCGGATAATAAAGTGCTTCACCTCTTTTTGGTGGGTGTAGGCCTTATAGGAAAGGCATTGATCAAGATGATTGCCAATCAAAGAGAAAAACTGCAAAGAGAAAATGACCTGGATATTCAGATCCACGGAATAGCAAATTCCAGGTTTATGGCATTTCATGAAGATGGCTTTGACCTTAGAAATTGTCCAAATCCAGAAAATGCACCAGATTCCAAACCTATGGATCTGGAAAAATTTATCCAACAAATGGAGGAAATGAATTTTTCAAATTCCGTTTTTGTGGACTGTACTGCGAGTCAAAATGTTGCCGATGTGTATGAACGTGTATTAGAGGCAAGTGTTCCGATTGTTACTCCAAACAAAAAAGCTAACTCAGGTTCTTTGGAAAAATACAAAGCACTTAAAAAACTTGCTTACAAGAGAGGGGTAAAATTTCTCTATGAAACCAATGTGGCAGCGGGACTACCTGTAATCAACACCCTTCAGGACCTGATGCTCAGTGGAGACAAAGTCATACGGATTGAAGCTGTATTGAGTGGATCCATGAACTATATTTTCTCAGAGTTTGAAAATGGTCTATCATTTAGTGAGGTTGTTAGGTTGGCCAAGGAAAAAGGATATACAGAACCGGACCCAAGAGATGATCTCAGCGGTATGGATGTTGGAAGAAAAATTTTAATTCTGGGGAGAGAAGCTGAGCAGGATCTACATTTTGAAGACATTAGTATTCAAAGTATGGTGCCCGAAGATTGCATTGAAACAAAAGATATTGAGGAGTTTTTCACAAGGTTAAAAATTCATGATGGAACTTTTTCCGAAATGCTTCAAAAAGCTAAGTCAGAAGGAAAAAAACTCCGGTTTATGGCCACTTTAGAAAATGGTAAAGCCAAAGTTGGACTCAATGCCCTAGACAGTAGCCATCCGTTTTATACACTTAAAGGAAGTGATAATATGATTTTGTTTACTACAGAACGTTACCATGATTTCCCTATGATCATCCGTGGTCCCGGTGCAGGAGCAGATGTGACAGCTGCCGGAGTATTTGCAGATGTCATTAGGTTAGGTAATTATTCCAGATAGGTATGAAACAGGTGACTGCATTTGCTCCGGCCACTGTGGCCAATGTTTCCTGTGGATTTGATATCCTTGGATTTGCCATTGATGAATTGGGAGATAGGGTTAGAATAAATCTTTCGGATAATGGTGAACTGAAGGTCAAAGAAATAACAGGGGATGATGGTAGACTTCCTGTCGAAGTGGATAAAAACACCTGCTCAGTAGCTATTCAAGCTATGTTGGATGCCCTAGGGATAAAGCAGGGAATGGATATCCATCTTTATAAAGGATTGCCTTTAGGCTCCGGAATGGGCTCTTCAGCGGCTAGTGCTGCAGCAGCATTGGTTGCTGCCAATGAACTTTTGGGTAAGCCATTTGAAAAGAAGGATTTGGTACCATTTGCTATGGAGGCTGAGAGGATAGCCTGTGGAGCTGCTCATGCAGATAATGTCGCCCCTTCCATATTGGGGGGATTTGTATTGATTCGGGGCTATGACCCACTCGATGTAGTCAAATTGCCGGTTCCAGATGGTTTGTACTGTACATTGGTGCATCCTCACTTGGAACTTAAAACGGCTGATTCCCGATCCGTTCTACGGCAGCGGATTTCATTGAAGGAATCAGTAGTACAATCTGGCAATATAGCTGGACTTATAGCAGGTCTTTTCCAGAGTGATTTTGAGCTGATAAGCAGATCTTTGAAAGATGTCATTGCAGAGCCATCAAGGGCCCTGTTGATTCCAGGGTTTTATGAATTAAGGGAAGCTATTCGGTCCATCGGTGCATTAGGATCAGGAATTTCAGGTTCAGGTCCTACCATCTTCATCCTTTCAAAGGGAAAAGATATTGCTTTAAAAGCAAGTCAAGAAAGTGAAAAAGTGTTCGAAAAAATTGGATTGGGTGTGGATATTTATGTTTCCGAAGTAAATGACAGAGGGGCTTATCTTCAGACTCCGTAATTTTCAAAACCAATAATAACTAAAATCATCTCCTAAATATTCATGCAGTTTTACAGCACAAACAATCCCAAGCATAAAGTTTCTTTAAAAGAGGCCGTCATCCGAGGCTTAGCTCCTGATCAGGGGCTTTATATGCCGGAAAGAATTCCTGTTTTACCTGCTTCTTTCTTTGAAAGGATTTCTGAAATGAGTTTTAAGGAAATTGGGTATGAGGTTATTGGGAAGTTGTTTGGGGAGGAGTTGGGGGAGGAACAAGTCATGAAACTGGTAGACCATACCTTAAACTTTGATGCCCCATTGGTAAAAGTCAGTGAGGGAATTTATAGTTTGGAGCTATTCCATGGCCCCACTTTAGCATTTAAAGATTTTGGAGCAAGATTTTGTTCCAAATTGATGTCTATACTCATGGAGGGGGAAGAAAGAAAGGTAAAGGTTTTGGTAGCAACTTCAGGAGATACCGGTTCGGCAGTAGCTAATGGTTTTTATAAAGTACCTGGAGTGGAAGTGATTATACTTTATCCCAAAGGAAAAGTTTCAGAGTTGCAGGAGATGCAGTTTACCACATTGGGAGAAAATATCAATTGTCTGGAAGTAGAGGGGGTATTTGATGATTGTCAATGGTTGGTCAAGGAGGCTTTTTTGGATAAAGAATTGAATGAAAAAATACTCCTCACTTCGGCCAATTCCATCAATATTGCCCGATGGATTCCCCAGTGTCTGTATTATTTTTATGCCTGGTCCAGGCTTCCGGAAAAGGATAAAAAATTGGCTATATCTGTGCCCAGTGGAAATTTTGGCAATCTGGGAGCTGGTATTTTGGCCGAGCGTATGGGGCTTCCAATCGATGTTTTTGTGGCCAGCACCAACATCAATAAGATCGTGCCGGATTTTTTGCATGGATTGGATTTTAAGGCCAAGCCCTCCATCTCCACAATCAGCAATTCCATGGATGTTGGTAATCCCAGCAACTTTTACAGATTGTTGGCTTTGTATGGAAATGATGAGGCTTTGTTTAGGAAAAAAGTCAAAGGCTTTTATTTTGATGATGAGGATACGGCGAAGGCCATGAAAAAAGTGATGGAGGAAACCGGATATATCCTGGACCCGCATGGGGCAGTGGGGTACCTGGGGCTTCGAAATTTCCTCAAAATGAATCCTGGAGAATATGTGGGCATTTTTTTGGAAACGGCTCATCCCGGAAAGTTCAAGTCTGTGGTGGATAAAGTTTTGGGGATTGAACTGGAATTACCTGATCGATTAAAGGAGTTTATGAAGGGAGAGAAGAATGCAAAGGGACTTCCTAATGATTATGGGGCTTTTAGAGCCTATTTAAGTAACTCCATACTATAAAAAAGGGCCAATGAATTACACAGGCCCTTTTATTTTCTATGTTGTTTTAGTTTTTCTTGGTCTCTGCATCTTTGAGCTTTTGTTCAAGTGCTTTCATTTCTGCTTCGTGCTTCTTTTGCCAAGCTTCCATTTTTTCCTGGAAAACTTTCATTTTTTCTTCATTGGCCTTTTGCCATTCTTCCATCTTTCTCTGGAATTCTTCGATCCTGGGCTGGTTTTCTTTTTCCCAAGCTTTCACCCTGGCCTGATACTCTTCTATTTTAGGTTGGTTTTCCTTTTCCCATTTTTTCATTTTTTCCTCGAATTCCTTCATTTTGGGTTCGAAGGATTTTTTCCATTCCTCGGTTTTTGATATTCTCTCCTGTTGCAAAGCTTCTAATTGTTCAGCAAGTATTTCCTTCCTCTTGGCCAATTCAGCATTTTTCAGCTTTTGATATTCCTCCCATTCTTCTTTGGACAGCTTGCTTTTATCTGCCAATTTCATTTTGAAAGTGCTGTCAGCAAGAGAAACTCTGATCAAGGCCAATTCCTTTAGCATGGTGGAATCAGGGATTAGTTTTTTGAAAATTTCAGGGCCTATTTCCCATTTGGGCATATTGTCAAAATTAAAATGGGGCATAGGCATATCCCTTAATTCCAAGTGTGGCATGCTGCTGAAACCTCCCATGTCAAAATCCAAGTCTCTGAAGAGCATTCCCAAATCTTTAAGGGGTTCCATGTTTATTTCAAACAGTTCCAAAAGGTCTGGGCTGAATACTCCTGTGTGGATAGAATCCTTATGCAAAAATGCTGCTTTAGGTGGAGGGACTGTGTCTTGTTCTATTTCCCTTAATTCCAATAGGAAAAGAGGATCAAGAGATTGTGTTTTCGATTGGGTTAAAAGCAAATCTTCGGAGGATTCGCTGCTTTGGTCAGTCGCTCCCACCAAGAGCGATGCGCCAAGTATCAAGGTAATCATCATGGTAATTGTGGTTAAAGTAGTTGGTTGTGTAGGAGAGGGGCTTACCCCCATGATTTTCTTGATTCTATCCAAAGTAGGATTGGGCTTTTTGACGACAGCCATGGCCATTTCAGGGGCTTTATTTTGGGCCAGATTGATCACATTAGCCAATCCATAAGCCAGGTCTTTTGGATTTGCTCCAATTGCTACAGCCATTTCATCGCAAGCCATTTCCCTTTGTTTTTTGATCTCATGGTTGATCCACCAGAAAACCGGATGGAAGAAAAAAAACATCTCCAAAATGGATTGGATCAGATTTGCCAGGTAGTCATACCTTTTGATATGGGCCAACTCATGAGCAATAATAGCTTCCAATTGCCTAGGGCTCATCTGAAACAATAAAGCCGAAGGAATAAGAATGACCGGTTTGATGATACCATAGGTCATCGGTACATCTGCATGTCTACTTGAAAGTATTTTTATAGGTCTGGTAAGGGCCAGTTGATTGCTTATTTTTTCAACAAACCTTGATAATTCATCTGAAATGGAATCGTGTTTTTTCTGATGGAGAGACCTCAGGTCAGCCAGATTACTTGCGGTTTTGAAGAAAAAAAGGAAAGCCCCAATCATCCATAAATTCACTAAAGTAGGGATGTGCTTTTCAATTCTTCTGCTCAATAGCTGCCAATCTGCTTTAGCATCTGTTTGTAACTGTAACTGATGAATAAGATCAGGTTGAGCACTTAGGTAAGCCCATTCTGCCTCACTTAATCCACTATGTTCACCTGGCAGTCCGGAGTCAAAATTCCAAGCGAAAGTTACGATAGCTGCGATGGGAATCATGGCCAGCATGACCAAACTCAGGTTGTATTTGAAGGCGGCCGTTTTATGCCTGAAAATGCTTAGCCCGAGCCATAGCAATAACCCTATGCCTGCAATTTGCCAAAGTGCATGGATGATCATCCATCCAAGGGCATAGAGATAAAGTTCTGGAAACATGTTTTCTAAGAATTCCATTATTTGTCTTTTTCCAATTGGTCCAAAAATGCGCGGATTTCATCTAATTCCTCTTTGGAGGGATTGCCCTGCCCCAAAGCCTGCATGACCAGGTTTTTGGCAGAGCCACCAAATGCTGTGGCCATAAAATTGCTTACAAGATTTTGCTGGGTAGCCTTTTCTTCTACCAAAGGATAGTACACGTGGGTACGGTTTTGCTCATCCCTACCCAAGATTCCCTTGCTATGCATGATCTGCATGATCTTCAGGGTTGTCGTATAACCGGTATCTTTAGATTCGGCCAACTTCTCGTGGATTTCCCGAACTGTGGCCTTTTTCATTTGCCATAGAAGGGATAAGATTTCTAGTTCGGATTCCGTGGGTTTAGTGTTCATAAAGATTAATACGATTCGTTTCGTACAAAGTTATACGAATAGGTTCGTAATTTCAAAATTTTAATACGATTTTTTTCGTAACATGATTTTAGTGCTGAGGAAGAAACTGTTAACTGATTTATGAAACTGCTACGGATTTCATGGAACTAAGCCTAAGTCACAATAGTTGTATATACATAGATTTGAAAAACCAAAGATTATGATAACTAGACAACCGCTTTTAGAAAAGCTTCAAATGGGAGATTTGGAATTGCAAAACAGGGTAATAATGGCTCCAATGACAAGAAGCAGGGCAACCAATCCTGAAAATGCACCTTTCGATATCCATGTAAAATATTATAAACAAAGGTCATCGGCTGGCCTGATCATCTCCGAAGGAGCTCAGATTTCGAAAAAAGCAGTAGGATATGTGAATACACCGGGGATTTATTCTGATGCCCAAGTGGAAGGTTGGAAAAAAGTCACTGAAGGTGTGCATGAAAAAGGAGGCAAAATATTTATTCAATTATGGCATGTGGGTAGAATGTCCCATCCTGATTTTCATGGTGGTGAATTGCCCCATGCGCCTTCTGCCATCAATCCACATTCCAAGTCTTTTACACCAGAGGGTTTCAAAGACACTGAGACACCCAAGGAAATGACGATTGAAGAAATCAAACAAACCATCCTTGATTATAAAAAAGCAGCAGAAAATGCGATGAGAGCAGGCTTTGATGGAGTGGAAATACATTCTTCAAATGGTTATTTGTTGCATCAGTTTTTCAACAGGACTTCTAACGTAAGGACAGATGAATATGGTGGAAGTATTGAAAATAGAGCCAGGATCTTATTTGAAGTAATTGATGCCATCAAAGAAGTAATGCCTGTAAATAGAATTGGGGTAAGGTTGAACCCATCACTTCACGGCATTTTTGGGATGACAATGGATGAGGAGACCATTCCGACTTTCGATTACATCATTGAAAAACTCAATCAATATGATTTGGCCTATCTTCATTTGTCAGAACCTTTCAATGATGTTTCCGAAATTCCTTATGCAGAAAAAGAGATTGCCAAAAGGTACAGGCCAATGTACAAAGGCACTTTGATCATCAATGCAGGTTTTGATCAGGAAAAAGGTAATCAGGTTGTTTTGGAGGGATTGGCTGATGCAGTGGCCTATGGTAAACCATTTATTTCCAATCCTGATTTGGTCGAGCGTTTTGCGGAGAATGCGCCTTTGGCAGATTGGGATCAATCCACTTTTTATACTCCTGGGGAAAAGGGATTTACAGATTATCCTAAATTATCCGTTTCAAAATCGATATAATTTGAATTAAAGGCCGACTTAGTTCGGCCTTTTTTATTATTTTGCAAACATGTGTCTACTAGCATTTAATTGGGATAATCATCCTGAGTATAAATTTATCTTAGTGGCCAACAGAGACGAATTCTTTGAAAGGCCATCCGCTTCTTTGCAGTTATGGGATTCTGGTTTTTATGCTGGCAAGGACCTACGGGCAGGAGGAACTTGGTTGGGCATGCATCCCAATGGACGATTTGCAGCCATTACCAATTTCAGAAATCTGAGAAATAAAGAGAAATATGCCAAGTCTCGTGGTGATTTGGTCAAGAATTATCTGGAAGGGGATATGGATCCCTTCTCTTATCTGGAAGAAATCGAAAAGGAAAAGAGGGATTATGATGGTTTTAACCTTTTGGTAGGAAATCATGAAGGGCTCTACTATCTATCCAATAAAACAGATGGCATCCAAATACTTAAACCCGGACTATATGGGCTGAGTAATGCAGTGCTGGAAACCCCTTGGCCCAAGTTGGTCAAAGCCAAACAAAGCCTTGGTAATCACATCCAAGATTCCAACTTTGATCTGGAAAGCCTGATGATTGGCCAGCAGTCCAGGGAAACAGACCCACAGGAAATTTTACCTGATACCGGGGCAACACCTGAGCAAGAGAAGCTTCTATCTGCACAGTTTATCAATGTAGGGAATTATTATGGAACGATAAATTCTACTGTCCTGCTTTGGAAACATAATGGAGAAGTAGAAATAATGGAAAGGAAGTTTGATCAGGTAGCAGGAACCCATGAGGATACTGTATTCAACTTTAAGGTGGAAAATTTTTTGGAACAGAATCATATTTAATCCTGTTGTAAAAACATGGAAAATCAAGAGATTTTAGATGTTTTGATAATCGGAGGGGGGCCAATCGGGCTCGCCTGTGGGATCGAATGTGAAAAAGCCGGACTTAACTATGTCATAGTGGAAAAGGGTGTTTTGACTAATTCTCTTTTCAATTATCCCCTGAACATGACTTTTTTTTCCACCTCGGAGAAACTGGAAATGGGTGGGATTCCATTTATGTCTATTTCCCATAAGCCTACCCGAACAGAAGCCTTGGAATATTACCGTAGGGTAGCGCAGACCTGGAAGCTTAAAGTCAGGTTATATGAAGAAGTCAAGACGCTTAAAAAAGAGCAGAATCTGTTTGAAATCATCACTTCTAAGGATACATACATCACCAAAAATGTCATCTTATCTACCGGATTTTATGACCTTCCCAATCTGATGAATGTTCCCGGGGAGGAACTCCCAAAAGTCACCCATTATTACAAAGAACCCTGGCCCTATATCGGACAAAAAGTATTGGTTGTAGGAGGAGGAAATTCTGCAGTGGACGTAGCCTTGGAAACCTGGCGTAAAGGCGCTGAAGTGACCATGGTCCTCAAGGATGAGAGTGTCGACCCTAATGTCAAATACTGGGTCAAACCTGATATTGAAAATCGTATCAAGGAAGGATCCATCAAAGCCTTTACCCATTCTCTTGTTAAAGAAATCAGGGAAAAGGAAGTGGTCGTTAATACCCCCAACGGGGGAGTCACTATTGAAAATGACTTTGTCCTGGCCATGACAGGTTATGTGCCCAATTTTGCCCTTTTGGATCAATTGGGCGTAGAGTTAAGCCTAGATGAAAAGCGTCAGCCCTGCTACGATCAGACGAATCAGGAGTCCAATGTACCCGGTGTTTATCTGGCCGGCGTAGTCTGTGGGGGATTGAATACAAGGGAATTTTTTATTGAGAACTCCATTATACATGCAGAGCAGATAGTGAAGCATATCTTGGGGAAGAAGGTTTGAAGATTCAAGACAAAAGACATAAGACTGAGGAAAAAATTAATGAGCTTATGTAAAGAAATTAGTGTCTTTGCGTCTTTACGTGAATTAAAGTCGCCTAATTTTTGTGATTATAAAATTTAATCTTTAGGTTTAATTACTTAAAAATTAATTTTTGATGAAGAAAAAATCCCTAAAGCTTTCCGGATTAATTATTTTGCTCATTTTGACTTTTGCTTGTTCCAAAACTGAGCATTCAGGAATGAAAATCATTAAAGTTCCTCAAAGTACCGATAGTGATATTAGCTTGGCAGCTATTGCCGGTTCTATTGAAACTATTCCTTTAGAAACAAGGGAGAATGCCTTGATCATCAATGTTTATGATGTTAAAATTTCAGATAAAAAGGTTTTTGTAAAAGATCGGAACAACAAGATTCTGGTTTTTGATATTGAAGGAAACTATATCAAAAACCTGATACCGATAGGCGATGGCCCGGGAGAAACCAAAACTATCTTCGGATTTACCATAGATGAAGCCTCAGGGAAGATATATATCAGTGATGGAAGAAGACTATTGGTGTACTCTGAGGAAGGTGTTTTCTTGGAAGAAAGAACCTTCCCAAACAATTTGAATTACCTGACTTTTCTGGGGAACGAATTTCATGCCATTACCGAACAGCTGATGCGGCCCGTTGAAAATAGATTTTCCAATGAAACGTTTTTATTGGCTATGAATCCCCAACTTGAAGTAACGGACTCTTTGTCCTTACGGCAGGTTGTTTTGGAACAAAGAATGATTTTGGGTTTTCATAACAGGAACTTTATCTCAAGGGTAGGGGATAGAAATTATGTTTACACGCCTACACCACCTATTGACAAAACCTTAAGGGATACTTTATTTCATATCGATAATTCAAATTTAATTCCCCATATAAAACTGGATTTTGAGGCTCCCCATTTTGACGACAAAGGGAATAAAGCCATAATGATCATCAGTATAATCCTGTCAAAGGATTACCTCTTATGTGAATATGACATTGAAAGCAAGAGGAAGTTTTTTCTCTATGATCTGAAAAAATCCAAAGGTTATAATCTAGATGAAGGATTTTTCGATGAGCAGGGGGATAAAGTGGTTTTAAGACCATTAGACCTCAATAGCAATGTCTTCTATTATGCGAAATCCATGGAATTCATGGAATCCGCCTCTGAGGTAATGAATCCTGTTATTGGGATTGTTAAGTTGAAGTGATCCTTTTTCAGGTAGGAGGTAAAAAGAGGTACAAAGTACCAAGTACGAAGTACGAAGACACGTCTTGCTTCTTGTGTAATCAAGACAAAAACCGAAATGATTTTTTTGAACCAAAAAGAGTCCACAAAAGTTTTCCCGATACGTCTTGCAATATCCTAACCATCCGCTATTGGGGTATGTGCTTTTCCTTTTGTTCCCCTTTTGAATCTTTTCCCGATATTAGGGAAAGGTTGTGATTCACAGACTTTTTTGTTCAATTCTGTAAAGCAAAAACTTTCAATTGTCCTTCAAATTTTATTCCTTGCTTTCACCAGCTTCCTGTAAAAGTTGAGTGATCAGGCTTTCTTTTATTCTGAAATTTGTCTTTTGATTGATCAAAATCGGGCCTTTTTGTCGCACTAAGTTATCAGAGTTAAGGTCTTAAAGAATACCTTTTGTTCCTTTTCCCGATTTTCAGGACAGGTTGTGGTTCAAAACTTTAACAGTCAATCCGGTAAAGCAAAAGCAACATAAGCATCCCCGGATTTGGTGCCTTTTCCGCCACCACAGGCAATGACCACATACTGTTTTCCATTGACCGAATAGACCGCCGGGGTAGCATGCCCGGCAGCTGGAAGTTTGGCCTCCCATAAGATTTTACCGGTATCTTTATCAAAAGCCCTGATTTTCTCGTCCTTGGTGGCTGCAATGAAGACCAATCCCCCTGCAGTAGTCACTGGACCTCCATAGTTTTCTGTACCTGTAGGAGCAAATCCTTTTGCTGTAAGTTCTTCAAATTCTCCTAAGACAGATTGCCATTTGATTTTCCCGGTATTCATGTCAATGGCCGTCAGCGTACCCCAGGGAGGTTGTATTCCTGGATACCCATCTTCCGTCAGCAGACGGGAATAACCCTGCATGTAAAATTGCGGGGTCATCATTTCTTTACCTCCTTCCAGTTCTTTTTTAGCATTAGGATCTTCTTTTTCTTCTCCAAAGAGATAGGCGATCATGGCTTTCCGCTCATTCTCTGCAATATGGGAGAAGGCAGGCATGGCTCCTTTTCCGTTTTTGATCAGGTTGTCCAAACTGCCTTCATTGTATTTTTTATCCAAACCAATTAAGGAGGGGAATGCAGGTGGATTGCCTTTGCGGTCCATACCATGACAGTTGGCGCAATAGTTGGCGTAAACGCTCTGCCCCAGACTGGTAGATTTTGGATTGGCCCCCATGCGTATCACCCAAGGGATTTCATTGGCATTGACATAGAGTGTTTGGGTAAATGGGTCAAAGGATGATCCTCCCCATTCTGCACCACCGTCCATGCCTGGAAATAGGACTATCCCGTGTTCATGGCTTGGTGGCAGCCACATGTTGCCGAATTTTACATTATCGAGTTTGCCTCTGATATCCGCTTCCCACTCTGGAGTCAGGCGCAAGATTTCATTTTCGGTGTACACCATGCGCATGAAGGGCTCTGGCAAAGTGGGGTGGGGCTGTGTAGGCCAACTTTTTTCTCCCGGAAGGGTAGATTGTGGGACTGGACGTTCTTCTATCGGCCAAACAGGTTCACCTGTCACCCGATCAAAAACATACACATACCCCTGTTTGGAAGTCTGAGCTACAGCATCTATCCATTTTCCATCTTTTTTGATACGGATGAGGTTTGGGTTGGCAGGAAAATCTCTATCCCATATATCATGATGTACTCCCTGGAAATGCCATATTCTTTTTCCTGTGTTGGCATCCAGGGCTATAAGGGAGTTGGCAAATAAATTGGCTCCATGTCTGTAACCTCCCCAAAAATCATAGGTAGCTGAACCAGTAGGGACATACACAATCCCTCTGTTTTCATCCAGGCTCATGCCAGCCCAGTTATTGGCCCCTCCTATGTATTCTATGTAATTTGGATCCCAAGTGTCGTATCCATATTGTCCCTCCATAGGGATGGTATGGAAAATCCATTCTCTTTTTCCCGTTTTGACATTATAAGCCCTTATATGTCCAGGTGCTGCGTCCAAGCCTTCAGAAAGGCGCATGCCAAGGATGATTTTATCCTTGTAGATGATTCCGGGAGTATTGCTTACCAGTAAAAAATCTTCCAAGTCGGTATCCAGATCTTTTTTCAGGTCTACCATACCCTTTTCACCAAAAGATTCAATGGGCCTCCCTGTCTCAGCCTCCAAAGCAATAAGGTAATTGGAAGCACTGAAAAATATCCTTTTATCCTGTCCTTCTTCCCAATATGCCAATCCCCTATTGACCCCGGCCCAGGAATTCTCCCCTCCAAGTAATTGAAATGGGTTAAAGCGCCACAGTGGCTTTCCTGTATCTGCCTTGAGGGCAAAAACATTGATCTGAGGACTGACCCCATATAAAACCCCATCCACTACAATGGGCTGGGTCTGAATCTGGCTCCTTTCCGTGGCATCTCCCGTATGAAAAGTCCAAGCCTGTTCCAGGTTTTTTACATTTTCCTTAGTGATTTGGGAATGGGAAGAATACCTGGCTGCATCATTGGTACCTCCAAAATGCTCCCATTTAGAATAATCCGGGAGCGGGTATTGTTCAGTTTGGGAGCAGGCTAAAAATGCACAGCCTAATCCAACAAAGGCGATTAATCGAAACATGTTCATTGGGCTTATTGCTTTAATATTTTCCAGAAATCTTTCATTAAGGCATCACTGTCTATCTTTGAATAAATCATTACTGTAAATGATTTGTTTTCAGGGGGACTATTGACCAGTAAAACTTCTGAGTACTGGGGAAGAAGGTAGGCACCTACCAATGCCAGGTCCCACATTACCCTGGTCTTGTCCTGAGGATTCTGTTCCCGCCAACGGTCAGCCAGGATTTTTTCTATGGGGATATTGTCATTTGTCCTTGCATAGGTTTCTTCCCGGTCAAATTTAAGCGGAAGGGCAGTTTCCAGTGGCATGATTGTAAAGTCGAAATCTTTCAGATCCAAAAGATAATCAAATGCATTCAAGTCATTGCGGATATTGAATTCATTTTTGCTCCAAGCCCGGGATTGTTGATTGTACCTGGCACCCAGGGCAAAAACCCTGATTCTAGGAACAATTTCCGGTGCCATAATGATGGCAGAGGCAATATTGGTCAATGCTCCTAAAGTAAGGATGTCCAGTTTTTCTCCTTCAGGAAGTGATTTGGCAATTTGGATGATTTCCCGGGCTGCGGGAGAATCCCGAGGTTCAGTTCCGCCCCAGGCCCTTCCAATCTGTCTGTCTGCTCCTCTGGGATGGGGAATATGGGTCATATCCATGGTATTAAGGATCAATTCATTCAGCCTTTGTGAGTCCTCCAGGGTGTTGAGACCCTTGGTATCATAAGCGTTCCATTTTTCGAATACCAATAGATCCGGATTGTTGAAATGGGCCGAGCTCAATCCCACTACTTCGACCGAAGGTTCTTTCAACAAACGGACGATGGCATAAAGGTCATCCATTTCGTTACCAGTATCTGAATCCAACCAAACTTTTTGTTTTTGGGAAAAACTAGGATAGGTTACGAAAATCAACGATAACAATATTGCGCTTAGAAAGGGCAGTTTGATTTTATTTGGATAGGTGTTCATTTTTCCTGTTTTTGGTTTTCGATAATCAGAACACTCATTTCATACTGCCAGGGACTGATCATTTCCATCCAGCCAGTCCATTCCCTGACTCCCATATCAAAGAATTCTCCCGTAAAGGGATTCATCCAACTGACCTTTATTTTGCCACTTTCAGGCTTTGGAATGATGACATTGGTCCTTTCGGTCTCTTTAGGAATAAGCATCAGGTAATTGCCTTTTTCATCATATAATCCAAATCCGTTGGTCGCCAGGTTATCATAGCCTCCCTTGTCATTAGTAGTCAACTTAGGAACTGATGGCTTAAATTCATTGAAATTAAATTTTCCGAAGAGTGCTGCCAAATGTTTATAATAATCATAACGAGGGGCATCAAAACCCTTATTTTCATCCAATGCATCCCAAATAACGATGTTCCAGGCTGAATTCTGCCAATAATAAGAACCATAAACTCCCGCGAAAATGCATTCATAAGTCCTTTCCAAGCAGGTTTCTGCATTGGTATAATTACCCACAAAGGAACCAAATGGTCCTTCTTCATAGCCTCCATGCTCAATATTCACAACTGGTTTGCTATGAAACTGCCTACCTTGAAGCATCAGAGAATATAGATTCGGGCGCCAGCTTTGAATGGAAACAAAATCAACTTTGTCCTCATGCCTGGAGTTGTATTCATAGTCATGTACAGTAAGCAATCTTTTAAAGGCATCCTTTGACCTTACCCTGCTAATGCGTTCATGAAGATAAGGAATATCACAACGGCCATAATCCAAGGCTTCTTTTGAAATATCCCAGATAATATTGTTAAAAGCTTGGTACCTACTGATCACATAGTCAAAATAAAGGTTGTCTGCTTTGCTGTACATTTCAGGCCAATTGACTTTTTTGTTCCATACATAGATCATAAGGTGGGCATCTAAGCCTCTTCCCTGCATGGCAACAAATACCCTGTCCAAGTGCTGGAACAGCGCCAGGTTTAGTCTGCTGAAATCAGGGTTCCCATTGCAGCCTTCAAAAATCCCGTACTCAGGTCTGCCAAAAAAATATTCCTCAGGTACATTGTCTGCAACCTTCCAACCTACATCATAGGCATACACATTCATTACAATATGGTTAAAACCATTTGCCGCCACATCATCTAAAATTTTTTCAGTTCTTGGAATCCCGGTTTTATTATCATAATCTAATGCAAATAACCAGTCCAGTTCGTAAGCCAAAAAAAAGTGTGAATCCCCATTTTCATAGATAAATGCCTGAGGATTTTGAGGATCTATTTGTGCTGCTCCTCTGTTCAAATTACCTGAGCTTTCAGTGATGCTGATTGTTCCTTTTTGTCCACTCAGTTCTGGCTTGGATGAATAAGTTTCGAATTCCCAATTGCCAATAGTGGAGGCAGAAAAGCGGGTGACCCATTTTCCATTACCGTCATAAAATCCTGGAATATCCATGACTTGGTTATTAGGGCCTGTATAAATAGCTCCAAACTTGATGTCAAATGGGTTTTCATTTTCTTTTACTTTGCCTGTTAAAATCAAGTCATGTATCTCCCATATTTTTGCTTTGTATGTACCGCCTTGTTTGAGCTCTTTTTTGATAAGTTGAGCCGGTGAAGAAAATGAAATGATCCAGCAGTAAAAAAAAAATAAGATTTTGAGGTAATTCATAGGTTTTCAATAGGTTTAACCTAAAGCTAATAAAAACCTATCTAATTTTCTTCAAGCCGACTTTTGTATTTAGAAAAAATCCTATGAATGGCGAAAATCCCCAAACCCAAACCTGTCCAGATCAAAGTATCCCAGATTTCTTCAGCCTTACTTCCGGACAATAACCAGATTGTAGCTAAAATTCCCGTGATGGCCAAATAATTACCATATGGGATTTTGAAATGATTGCCTTCTGGTTGGGTTTTCCGGAGTTTTATCAATGCTGCGGAAACCATCCCATAAAGAATCAAGCGCGAAATCACGGATACGGCCAAGGAACTCATAAAGCCCCACATGATAGCTACAAAAGCCACCAAGGATGCAAAAAAGGCAAGAGATACAAAAGGGGTGGCGAATCGCGTATGGACTTTGCCGAAAAACTTGGGCAATTGATTTTCCAGGCTCAAAGCAAAAGGCAACCTTGAGCCACTCAATATCTGTACATTTAAGGTTCCCATGATGGAAATCACCGCTCCAATGGTGATAAACATTCCCCCATACCAACCCATAAAGCTAGTGGCAGCATCGGCTAAAGGCTTATCGGAGTTGGCCAGATCCGGTAAAGTACCGATAGAAACAATTTGGATCATGATATAAAATCCCGCTATGATGGCCGCTGCCGTGATCAGTCCAAAAGGCAGATTTTTTTTAGGCTCCACAATTTCCCCACTATTGACCAAGCCTGCTTCAAACCCTCCAAAAGCAAAAATCAACAAGAGGGTAGAGGCTGAGAAATCCTCCCAACTGGGTAATGGTCCTGGTTCAATCAGGTCAAAATCGATAAAAAACAAACCAACTACAATAAAAACCGCCAAGGGAAAGAGTTTGGCCACGGTAAGAATATTGCTGATCCTTGCTGTGTTTTTGACACCTATCCAATTGACATAGGTAATCAGGCCAGTGATGAATAGAATCATTCCTATCCGGACTTCTGTTTGATTGAAAACATCTGAGAAGAAGGAAAGGTAAAGCACCAACAGGTTGATCAAAGTGGCATAGCTAAATAGGCGGGTGAGCATCAGGAGCCATCCTATTACAAATGCGGGAATGGGTCCAAAAGCTTTAAGGGTATACAGATAAGGTCCTCCTGTCTGTTCAAACCTGGAACTTACTTCTGCAAAAACCAAGATCAGCACCATCATGACCAATGCACAAGCCAAAAAGGCCAGAATTGAATAAATTCCAGAAAGGGCGAATACTTTGGCGGGCAGGGCAAAAATACCAGCCCCTATAACAGAGTTGATGATCAAAAATACCAGATCCCATTTCTGGATACCGCGTTTAAGCATAGGGTAGTATGAAGGATAATAATTTGATATCGCCTATAAGTTATTTATTATCCCCGAATAGAAAAGCTGCAATTATCTAAATGGTGCTAAACACTTGGTAAGTATTTCATTATTTTTTCGGATGACTCTAAAATTTACAAAACTTCCATAACCTGAAGAATAATTCTCTATTAAAGAAAATCCACATCAACATTGAAGGGGTATTTCATCAGATATTGTAGGGCTTCTTCTATTTTCAAGTCCTCAAATAATACCTTGTACAGGTTTTCTGTGATGGGAGCCCTCATTCCGGTGCCTTCAACAAATGCCTTCATTAGACGGATAGTGTTGATACCTTCTGCCACTTCTTCCATGGTAGCCTGAATATCCTCCAGTTTTTCTCCCTTAGCAAGACGGTATCCCACAGTGTAATTTCTGGATAAGGTTGAATTACAGGTGGCTACAAGGTCACCTATGCCTGCTAATCCGATAAATGATTTGACACTCCCTCCTAGTGCGTTTCCTAAATAAACCAACTCAACCATACCTCTGGAAATCAATAGCCCTTTTGCATTTTCTCCTAATCCCATTCCAGCTAAGGCTCCGGCTGCTATTGCAATGATGTTTTTCAATACACCGCTCAATTCAACACCAACTATATCGGAGTTGCCATATACCTGGAATTTGTCTGTTCTCAGTAACCTCTGACCTTCCAATATTACCTCGTTATATTTACTAGCAACAACTGTTGCAGCTGGCTGACCTTCGTATAATTCCCTGGCCAAATTAGGCCCTGCCAAGCATCCCACCCGTATAGCAACAGTCTCTTTGAGAATTACCTCACTCATGGTCAGTATATTTTCACGGGTGATTTTACCCAAGTCCTCTAATTTTTGTCCTTCAGGAAGGTCTAGGCATAGTCCTTTAGTTCCGTGAATAACCAGGTGATATGGATAAAGGTAAGGTGAAAACGAACGGATAACTTCCTGAAATGCTGCAGAAGGAATCATGAAAAAAATGGTGTCACAAGATCTGCACAGAAACTCAGGATCGATAGTCCCTATAATTCCTGGGTGAATAGGCAGTCCATCAACCTCATGTTTTTGGTTGATTTCATCTACTACTTCAGCCCTTCTGGCGAAGGCTATCACATTGCTCTTCTCCGCCAAAATATTGGCAATGGCAGTCCCAAAACTCCCCATGCCCACTACCCCAATGGATTTTTCTTTAGAAGAGTTTTTCGAGGTCATATCCTATCAATCTGTTGTGGTAAAAATATAAAACCGATAAATCCTGGGTTTCAATGTTGCCATTTTTGTTTTTGATTAATGGTCTTTTGGCATGATACATACCGACATTGTCCAAGCCATGGCTGATAATGCTGTCTATGTCCTGCCGTAAATGCGGGGCGACCTGAAGCCTACCCTCGGCTTCGAGATCAAAAATTTTATCCAATACCCTCTGGCATGCTTCTTTAAATTCGACATATACAATAAAGATATCTTCTTCAGGCAGTCTCAATAAGTTGTACAGATCAAGCTTTTTATTTCCTCTCTTGATCATTTGGAAAGCTGTAAAGGCCACCAGGTGGGAGCTGAATACCCTGTTGTTCAAATGGAATTCTTCCACTATTCTTCTACCCAGGTGATGGGTGTATTCTTCCTCTCTTTGGGTATCCACTGTGACTATACCGTTGGAAATGAAATAATCTCTGGTATTTATTTTTCTGCCATGCCTGTCAAAACTGTTTCCTGCATTGTCCACATAATTGCC
Organism: Cecembia rubra; assembly: GCF_003014575.1. GTDB lineage: Bacteria > Bacteroidota > Bacteroidia > Cytophagales > Cyclobacteriaceae > Cecembia_A > Cecembia_A rubra. The sequence continues at coordinate 146,954 of NZ_PYGF01000003.1, read as the reverse complement.
CATGACATCCATGGCTTTACCGATAGTGACCGATATGTCAGAACCTTTTGTAAAGAATTTGACCAGGAATTTTGAAATTTTATAAGAGGTAGAAAACTCATCCCTTTCTTTGTAATACCGCTCCTGGCCAGTCATTGAAAGGTATTCCTGGATCAAGCTTGGGGCTTCCAAAACAAAATGGTAATTGATGGTCACAGGAACAATGAATACTTTCCCCCCCATTTCATTTTTTGTTTTCTGATAGTTGGCCCTTTGCGCTTCCACTGCAGTGCTTAATAAACCCAGTTTCAGTTTCTTTTCGATCATTCCACTCCTTGAGCGAGTTCCACCAGGAAAGAAAAGGCTATGTACCCCAGCTTGAATGGCTTCAGAAGAATAGGTTTTTAGTGTCTCCAGATAAAGAAGGTTCTTCTTCCTCCTGTCCACTTTATAGGCACCCAAAGCATTCATGAAATAGGCGAAGATTCCGATATTGAATAGGTTTAGGCCTGCACCATATATAAAGGGAGGCAAACCCAATACTGAAATTACCCAACCTATCAGAATACTGTCCAGATTGGAAAAATGAGTAGGAACCATCACTATGGTACCTTTTGAAGCCAATTCCCTGATTTGATCTGTTTCTCCTACAATCTGGATTTTATCCTGTAGGGTATACTGATTGCTGAATATTGACCTGAATCCTTTTACCCTGGCAGCATTCAAAAGACGTGCAAAGCCAAATGTGACTATCCTCCGGGTAACTTTATAATGGGAATGGATAAAGTTACTCGCTATTTCCTCAGAATAGCGCATGGTAATATCATCCAAGATCTCAAGGTATTTTTTCTTTTTTTGGGTTTTGGTGGTATTGGTGTCAGCACTTATCTGAACAAGACTGGATTTTACTTTTCTCCAAAAATCCTTTTCATCATCGGGATCCACATCCCAAGGATTTTGCTTTATCCTTAGTTTTTCCCTGTAAAGTGTTGTTTCCAACTCTTCTTTCAACAGGTCTATATTGTCCCCTGTGATTTGCAGAACAGATCTCTTGCTGGCTTCAGCTACCCTTTTGATAAAGTCCTTTCTGCTTTTGCTCAGTTTGACAACAGGCCATTCATCCTTCTTTGGAAGAATCGGATCATATTTATGCTTGATATAATTTTCTGCCAAGAGTTTTCCAGGTTACATAAAAAACAAAGATAGAAAAAATTGGGTTTAAGGTTGTTTTTTATTAAATGTAGAAAATTGTGGCATCCATAAAACATCATTATTAAACTTAATATTAGTAAAGGGATGAATGAAGTTATTTTAGTTTTAACTTGGCTAAAACCCATTTATCCTCTTTTAGTTCATGTTTGAATTGCTGAAAAAAATCATGTACGCTATCCTTTTTAACTTCTATTTTTTTTCCGGAATACTCCTCCAAATAGGAATTGTAAAATCTACTGGATCTGATAAGAAAAACAATACTGTCGTGGGTAAAAGTCCAAGGGAATTTGAAACTTATGCCGTCAAGGTCATTTTGGAGATCATAAGCCTGGTAAATAATGCTAAACTCCTTATCAAGAAAAATAAAATGGTCGGTTGATTCTCCTTGTCTTAAATGAGCAAAATATCCATTTTGGAATGGGACAAATAATTTAACCTTCTCAACCAAATTATCTCTAAAAAGAACCTCTTGTTTTTTTGAACCAGTCAATTCTTTCTCTTTGGGAGTCATATTGTATTTTCCAAAATCAAAAACCAGGTGATTGGTGATTATTCCAGTTGCCTTGTCCCATTGAAGGACTTCCGGGATATAGGGCAGACTAATGTAAAGCCTATCATTGTAGGTGTCCTGAATAAATCCATTGGCAGAAGCAAACCTGCCCAATCCCATAATTTCATCGGGGATTTCATAAAAGCCCTGCACATTCCCATCTTGGTTGTCTTTTCTTAAAAATCCATATTTACCGTTGTCAGGGTAGTATCCCAAGAAGTACAAAGAATAGTCTTTGTGGTGGTAAAAAGATACATTGTTGAGTTCATTCCTTGCTTCGGAGATAAAATTTCCATCCAGATCATATATCAGGTTTTTGTATAAATAAGTGTCCTGGACGTAAAGTTGATTATCAGTCACCTGAAATTCATCAATTTGGATAAACTCTCCGGGACCTTCACCTCTTGAACCAATCACTTTTTTAAGGTTGCCTTTTTGGTCAAACACCATCACATTGTTAAGATCCATATCCCTGACATAAATAAGATCATCGGTGAAGTGAAAATTATATGCACCGACCAAGGGGGTGCTATCGGGTGCATTGAGCAAAATATACTCAATCGATTCAAACTTGTCGGAAAATTTCCCCCGGGTAGAATTGTCCAACGAAACTTTGATGACCTTTTTACCTTCCTTTTGCATTTCCTTTTGGCTACAACTGAAACATGCAATAAGAACTAGTAGAATAAATAAACGTTTCATGAAAAACAATAATTTTCTAATAAAGATTGGTTTTTGAAAAGAGGAAAGCTACTCCCAAGTGGAAGTAGCTTTTCTACCAAATTAACAGGGGATTTGTCCGGAGACATCGCATGAGGCGGCATCGTTCCATCTACATCGATGAGTTTCCAACCCTGAATCAGGGCATTCATGCTCCTCTTTTTCATATCCTTGAACTGCATCACCTTCACCTCCGAAGGCAAAGGTTTGAGAGGAATAAGGGAATAGGAACATCATTCCTAAAACAATTAGAATCATTCTTAAATTTTTCATTTCTTTGATAATTTAGTAATAGAAAAAAAACTCCGGCCAAAGTTTCCTTTCACTTGAAAGCATGTACAATATTATTATTATTATTATTATTATTCACAAATTTTTAGTAATAAAAATTAATAGTCAGTTCACTACGATACCTTATTAGTTTGTTCAAAGAAAATTCGAGTGATTTTTGTGAGGTAATCATATTTAATTGAAAAAGACTCAAAATACTCCTATATAGCTCAAAATAATGGCTGCCATCCTTTTTTTGGTTATTTATTGTAACAGGGGTTTTGTCCTACTGTGAATCCATCGTATTATTGCAGCACAATTGTTTTATGAAGCCTGACCTCAAACAGATACAAGCTCCGATCCAGACTGAGATGGAGGAATTCGAGAAGAAATTCCGTGACTTTATGAAAAGTAAGGTCAAGCTTCTCGATCATATTACCAATTATATTGTCAGGAGAAAAGGGAAGCAGATGCGGCCTATGTTTGTATTTCTGACGGCTGGTGTAAGTGGAGGAATCACAGAGGCCACTTACAGGGGGGCAGCTTTAATTGAACTATTGCATACTGCTACTCTTGTTCATGATGATGTGGTGGATGATGCCAATTACAGGAGAGGCTTTTTTTCAGTTAATGCGCTTTGGAAAAATAAAATAGCAGTACTGGTTGGGGACTATTTGCTCTCAAGGGGTTTGTTGCTCAGTGTGGACAACAATGATTTTGATCTGCTTAAGATTGTTTCCAATGCCGTTAGGGAAATGTCTGAGGGGGAATTGCTGCAGATTGCCAAAGCAAGGAAGTTGGATATTACTGAGGATGTTTACTATACCATCATCCGACAAAAAACAGCCAGCCTGATTGCCTCCTGCTGCGCAGTAGGTGCTGCCACATCCGGAGCAAGCCAAGAATTGATCGAAAAAATGAGGGTCTTTGGAGAGAAGGTAGGAATGGCTTTTCAGATCAAGGATGATCTTTTTGATTATGGAGAGGATGAAATCGGAAAACCGCTTGGAATAGATATCAAGGAAAAGAAAATGACCTTGCCTTTGATATTTGCCTTGAATAATGCATCCTGGCTGGAAAAAAGAAAAATTATTTATCTGATTAGAAATAAAAACGAGGACAAAAAAGCCGTCAATGAGGTTATAGCATTTGTCAAAAAATCAGGAGGATTGGATTATGCGACAGAAGTGATGAATCGGTTTTTTGAGGAGGCATTGCTTTTGTTGAAAGATTATCCTGATTCGGTATACAAACAATCTTTGGAAGACTTGGTAAGATATACCATACAGCGGAAGAAGTAAATCACAGGCTTGGCAATCCTAAATCATAAAGCATGAGATTGGAGCTTGCTTAATAGAAATGCAATCCTTTTGAACCTTACGGAAATTTTATATTTCTATGGTTACCTGGTAAAAAAGTCCGGACCTGATCACATCAGGTCCGGACTTTTTTTGAAATGAGCATTTTATTTAACGCTGTGAAAGGAGTTCATTGACGAATGTTTCATGCTCATCCACCCATCGCTGGTAATATTCACCTGTTCCCGGACCACTGAAGCCGGTATGGATTTTTCTAACTTGTCCTGATCTGTCCAAATAGATTAATGTAGGAAAAGCAATTACCTGATTTAAAGCTGGCAGGGCTTCTGATGCTTTTTCCTTATTACTTTCTCCTGCAATCAGAAAGGTGTACTCTGCCCCCATGCGTTCTTTGGTTTTTCTTACCCGTCCGCTGGCATAATCAAAATCTGGCTTACTCTCAAACGCCAAGGCAATAATCTCTACACCTCTGGATTTGTTTTTTTTGTACCATTCTGCCAAAAACTTGGTTTCGTCCATGCAGTTTGGACACCAGGTTCCAAAAAGTTGGACCAATACCACTTTGTCTTTGAAAGCGTCATCTTCCAATGAGACTATTTTTCCGTCTACATCAGGAAAAGCAAAGGTGAATTTATCGAAGCCCTCCTTAAGGTAATTCATAGAATAGGCATCAGGCAGCTCGAAAGATTCATTTCTTTCTGCCCTAAAAGTTTCCTGGTATTTGGGGCCGCTTCGAAATTTACCATTTATGGTACCATCTTCTGAAAGGCTCCCTTGAAAATAATAAACATGGCTGCCATCAAATGCACTCAGGTAAAAGGTATTTCCTTCCACATTTCCTTCCAAAAACCTATAATCTCCAAGTTTTGTCAGAAATGTTCCGGTCAATTTACTTCCTTCCTGTTCAAAGAGCGCTATAGCTTCATAGGTTTTTCCATTGCTATCTTCGAAATCAGTTTTCCATTTTCCACTGAAATCAAACTCCGCTGTTTTTTGGGTAGGGAAGCGGGGAAAATCCCCTTTTTCAGCTAAAAAAGGAATGCTGTAACCCGTGGAGAAATTCTTTACAAATACTCCCTGAAGTTTGCCCTGCTCAGTGATTTTTGCTTTGATCTCAGCATCGAATATTCCCATGACAATCCTAATAGAATCACCTTCCACATATACCTCATTGTAATTTAAAACTTCTTCTCCATTCAGAATCTCAGCTGTCCATTTTTCGCCACTTTTTTTCAGATTAAGAAAAAAGGGCACCTGATTAGAAGTGATTTCTACTGCCGCCCTATATTGGCCATGAAAGTCAAATGTAGAATTCTGCTTTTCACTGCAAGAAAATAGAATCTGGGTGAAGGTAATAAATAGGAACAATCTTATTTTTTGCTGTATCATAGCTTGATCTTGTATTGTCTGAATCTATATTTGAAGTAAATCTCTACAAATATGGTAGGGTAAAATGAATTCTCCTTTATAATTTTTTTAAATGGGTAAAAAAAATCATAAACAGCTAACTTATAGGTTGCAGTTAACTGGTTTTTTGAAGGGGGATTCATTTTTCTTGGGATTTTCTCCCACTTTCTTCCATATTTTTGCTCAAACTCCATTTGTGAGCTCAGTTCAAATTTGAATTTTGTTCAAAAATGCTATTTTTTTCAAAAAATCGGTGTTTTTATTGATTGTCTAAACCAGATACAACCTGCTGAATTTCAAGTAAAAATTATGTGATTTTTTTTCAAAAATGTTGTGAAAATTCAAACTTTTGGATAGTTTTATAAAAAAGTGGAGAAAAGTGGGAAAAAGTGGTGGATCGTGTGAAACCTTTTCTTACTTTTGTATTTAAAGCAAACTCAAGATAAGCCCATGGGAATGTTCAACAGTCGGTATGAATGTAAGGTAGATGCCAAAGGGCGTCTGGCTTTGCCTGCCAAGATTAAGGCGGCAATTCCGGACTCCAATGGCAACGAGCTCATTCTCCGTCAAGGAGACGATGGCTGTCTTGCGTTGTACACCCAGGTTGAGTTTAAAAAACTTTTACATCAGGTCAATTCGCTTTCGGACCGCGACCCGGTTCAAAGGCTTATCAAACGAAGCTTTTTTGAGAGCATGACTGAGGTGGAGCTGGATAATGCAGGACGTTTTTTGATTCCCAAAACTTTTATGACATGGGCAGGAATCGACAAAGATGCGATTATCATCGGTGTCGGTGGCTTTGTTGAAATATGGAGTCCTGAAAAATACCGTCAAAATATTGTGGCCGATCAGGCAGAACTGTCCAAGTTGATGGATAAATACCTTTCATAGCCCATGACAGTTCATAACTACCATATTCCAGTGATGCTTGGCCCTTGCATTGAAGGACTGGCTATTGACCCTAAAGGTGTCTATGTCGACCTCACTTTTGGTGGGGGTGGGCATTCGAAAGAAATCCTAAAGAAGTTGAATGAAGGACACCTTTATGGATTTGATCAAGATGTGGATGCAGAGGCCAATGTGCCGGATGATCCCAGATTCACTTTTGTTCAGGCTAACTTCAGGGATTTTAAAAAATACCTAAGGCTGTACGGAGTGGCACAAGTCGATGGGATTTTGGCTGATCTGGGAATTTCTTCCCATCAGATTGATGAACCCCAAAGGGGTTTTTCTACAAGATTTGAAGGTGAGCTGGATATGCGGATGAGTCAATCCGGAGGGCTTTCTGCCAAGGACGTCCTCAATACCTACGAGGAAAGTCGCCTGCACAAAATATTTGGGATCTATGGGGAAATTAAAAATGCCAAAACCCTTGCTCAGGCCGTAGTAGCAGAAAGGGCGCTTCAGCCATTTACCACTACGGAAAGTTTCAAAAGGCTACTCCAAAAGTTTGCACCGAGAGGTAAAGAGTTCAAGTATTTCGCGCAGGTATTTCAGGCTTTGAGGATTGAGGTCAATGATGAATTGGGGGCATTAGAAGAAATGCTCCTCCAGGCAGTTGAAGTCCTAAAGCCCGGCGGAAGATTGGTCATCATGAGTTATCACTCCTTGGAAGATAGGTTGGTCAAGAATTTTATCAACAAGGGCAAGTTCCAGGGAGAAGTTGAAAAAGACTTTTATGGTAACCTAATAAGACCATTGGAGCCGGTAACAAGAAAGGCGGTCACAGCTGAAGCTGATGAAATAAAAGAAAACAATAGAGCGCGAAGCGCCAAATTGAGAATAGCGAAAAAACTGTAAGATGAGGGAAAACACATTTAGGAAAAAGATGCAGCAGGGTACTTCTTCTAAGAGAGGAAGTAGTAAAAACATCTTTACCCTGATTGAGGAAAAACTCAACGTGACCGGAATTTTGGGTGAAGGAATACCGGTGAGGTTTGTGCCACCTTTCCTTTATGTGGCTTTGCTGGCACTTATTTATATATGGAGTAACCACAGGGCCGAAAACCTTATCAGAAAAATTGAAGTGATGCAGCGGGAAGTGGAAGACTTACGCGCTGATGTCACGACGCTTGAGGCAGAATATATGCTTAGCAGTAAACAATCAGAGGTGGCAAAAAAAATCGCCCCATTGGGAATAGTGGAAATCAGTGAACCGCCTGTAAAGATTAAAGCCAAAAAGTGAATATCAAACGTTCCATAGTGCTGAGGGTAAGGATTGCTTTTGTAGCAGTCGCATTGCTCGCTGGGGCAATCTTTTATAAGATTGTCCATTTGCAATTTGTGGAGGGAGAGAAATGGGAGGCAAAATCTGAATCCATTAACTTCCAATACAGGCAAGTCAGTGCAACCCGTGGCAATATTTATGCTGCGGATGGAAGTTTATTGGCTACAAGTCTTCCCTTTTATAGGGTTGTTATGGATCCTATTGTTGCCAAAGAGGAAGTTTACAGGGCAGGTATTGATTCCTTGGCATTTTTGCTTTCCTCATACTATCGTGACAGGTCTGCGGATACCTATAAGCGGATGATAACAGAAGCCAGGACTACTGGCAAAAGATACCTGATTCTGAATAGGAAGCAGATCGGCTATCAGGATATGCAAAAAATGTCTCAATGGCCCATATTCAGAAATGGAAGAATGGGAGGAGGAATCATTTTTGAAAAAGTTGAAAAGCGCTATCGCCCTTTCAATAACCTGGCCAGCAGAACTGTAGGTTTTCTTAATGAAGACAAATATGGAGTAGGGATTGAATACAGTTTCAATGAATACCTTGAGGGTAAAAATGGAAGAGCTCTTTTTCAGCGAATCGCAGGGGGATCTTGGAAACCTGTATTTGATGCGGAAGATGTAAAGCCTGATGATGGTTATGATATTTTTACCACCCTGGATGTAAATATTCAGGATGTGGCTGAATCAGCTTTGTTAAGGCAATTAATTAACAAAGATGCGGAATTTGGTTGTGTGATTGTCATGGAAGTAGAGACCGGCCATATCAAAGCAATTGCAAACCTACAAAAAAACAAAAGCAGCTATGGTTATGGTGAAAACTACAACTTCGCTATTGGAGATCAGGGCTTGACCGAACCAGGTTCTACCTTCAAATTAATTAGCATTATGGCATTGCTTGAGGAGGGAAAAATCGGGCTCAATGATATTGTGGATACAGGTGACGGTACTTTCCGATTCTATGACCGCACCATGAGGGATGTGAAGCAGGGTGGATATGGAAAGATTACTGTTCAGGAAGCATTTGAAAAGTCATCCAATGTAGCCATATCCAAATTGGTGGATCAACATTTTGGACATAGCCCTTCCAGGTTTATGGCCTATGTTGAAAAAGTGGGACTTGACCAACCTCTTGGATTTCAACTCCGAGGAGAAGGAGCACCATATTTCAAAAAACCAGGGGAAAAATATTGGTATGGGACCACCTTGCCATGGATGTCCATAGGCTATGAGTCTAAATTGACCCCATTACATACTTTGACGCTATATAATGCTGTGGCGAATAATGGGAAAATGGTAAAGCCCATGATAGTACAGGCCATTGCTAAAGGGAATGCAATAGAGAAAAAATTCCAGACTGAGGTAGTTAAAAAATCCATTGCTTCAGATAAAACCATCAAAGCATTGCAGCAGCTTCTAGAAGGGGTAGTAAATAACGGAACTGCAAAAAATATTTTCTCCGGTGATTACAAAATTGCTGGTAAAACCGGAACAGCTCAAAAGTTGATTGACGGCAGGTACACCCAGCGTTACTACACCTCATTTGCAGGTTACTTCCCAGCAGATAAGCCTAAATACAGTGCTATTGTAGTGATTGACAGCCCCAAAGGTTTTAACGCTTACGGAGGGGATGTTTCTGCACCGGTATTCAAAGAGATTGCTGATAAAATTTATGCTCAGGATCTTAAGCTCAATAAAAAAACGGCGGTACCAACTTATTTAGCCCAGGGAATAAATGAGTTTCCTTTTATACAAGCAGGAAAAGTAGACGAGTTACAGATGATCTGTAACAAATTTGGGATTTCCAACCATTATAATGGTCAGGGGGATAACTGGGTGAAATCTGTTCCCCAAGTAAAATCCATTCAGTGGAAGTCCAATCCTACAGAGAACCCCACTGTACCTGATGTGAGTGGTCTACCGTTGCGGGATGCTTTATATGTATTAGAAAACAAAGGGCTTAGAGTAGTCTATCAGGGTAAAGGTAGAGTGAAGAACCAATCTATTAGCCCAGGGACACCAGTTCAACAGAATTATGTAATCAATTTGGTTTTGGGATAAATGAAGGCATTAAAAGACATATTGTATAAAGTTTCTTTGACATCCACCATAGGCGATATGGAAGTGGGGGTTAAGGATATTGTCTTTGATAGCCGCAAAGTCCAATCAAATGCTGTCTTTGTCGCCATAAGGGGCACCCAAGTGGATGGACATGATTATATAGAAACAGCTTTGGAAAAGGGAGCTACAAGTGTTGTTTGTGAGGTGCTACCTAAGCAGCTTCAGGAAAATATCACTTATGTACAGGTCGTAGACTCTTCCAAAGCCTTGGGGGTTATGGCTTCCAATTATTTTGAAAATCCATCTGAGAAGTTGAAGCTGGTGGCGGTGACTGGCACCAATGGGAAAACCAGTACCGTCACACTTCTTTATCAGTTATTCAGGGAGATGGGATACAATGTAGGCTTGCTTTCTACAGTAGAAAACAAGATCAATGACACTGTAATTCCTGCTACCCATACCACTCCGGATGCAGTAGCGCTTCAATCCCTATTGAAGCAGATGGTCGAATCCGGTTGTACCCATGCATTTATGGAAGCTTCTTCCCATGCCATTGTGCAGGAAAGAATGGCAGGGCTTCATCTGTCAGGGGCTGTTTTTACCAATATCAGCCACGACCACTTGGATTACCATGGGACCTTTGATGCATACATCAAAGCCAAAAAGAAACTTTTCGATGAACTGCCCAAAGAGGCCTTTGCACTGGTCAATGCAGATGATAAAAGGGCTTTGGTGATGCTTCAAAACTGTAAATCCACCAAACAGACCTTTGCCCTTAAATATCCTGCAGACTTTAAAGCCAGGGTGCTTTCCAATACTATTGAAGGGTTGGAGTTGGATATCAACAACAAGCAGATATGGTTTCGGATGATAGGGGAGTTTAATGCTTATAACCTTCTGGCAGTATATGGAGCGGCTGTTCTCTTAGGAGAGGATGAAGACGAAGTACTGATGCAACTTTCCAAAATAAAAGGAGCGCAAGGGAGATTTGACAGGATTACAATACATGGGATCACTGCGATTGTTGATTATGCCCATACACCTGATGCACTTGAAAATGTGCTAAAAACCATTCAGGGAGTCAGGACAGGGGGAGAACAGGTCATTACAGTTGTAGGTTGCGGAGGAAATAGAGACAGAACGAAGCGCCCTATAATGGCAAAAATTTCTACCCAGTACAGTGATAAGGTCATCTTGACTTCTGACAATCCGAGGGATGAGGAGCCTATGGCCATACTAAGGGAGATGGAAGCGGGGATTAATCCAGTGGATTTCAAAAAGACCATGATTATCGAAGACAGAAGGGAAGCAATCAAAACGGCCGGCATACTGGCCAAAAAAGGAGATATCATTCTCATCGCCGGCAAAGGCCATGAGACCTACCAGGAAATCAAAGGAGTAAAATACCCTTTTGATGATAGAGAAGTAGTAAAAGAAATGCTCAATCTGTTGAATTAGAATTAAGATATGTTATATCCGATTTTTGAATATTTAGACAAAGTGATGGATATCCCAGGAACGGGGGTTTTCAGGTATATCTCCTTTAGGGCTGGTATGGCGGCATTGCTGTCTCTGATAATAACCATCACTTTTGGGAAAAATATAATTGCCTGGATAAGGAAAAAGCAGATTGGAGAAACAGTTAGGGACCTAGGATTGGCCGGACAGTCAGAAAAGAAGGGTACACCTACAATGGGTGGATTGATGATTATTGCCGGTATCATTATTCCTACTCTACTCTTTGCCAATGTCAATAATGTGTATATCGTTCTTTTACTCATTACTACGGTATGGCTTGGTGGAATCGGCTTCATTGATGATTATATTAAAGTATTTAGAAAAAATAAAGAGGGACTTGCCGGAAGGTTCAAAATTGTAGGGCAGATAACTGTGGGGATAATCGTTGGAGCAACCTTATACTTTCACGAAGGAGTGGTGGTAAGAGAATTTACCAATCCCATTTCCATAGAAGAAGGAGTTGTGGAGACTCCTGCTTACAAGGATGTGAAAGTAGCTAAAACAACCATTCCATTCCTCAAAAACAATGAGCTCAATTATGAAAACTTTTTAGGTTTTCTTGGAGAGGACTTTACTTCTGTGCTCTATATTCTTTTTGTGATATTCATCATTACTGCCATTTCAAATGGAGCAAATATTACAGATGGTATCGATGGGTTGGCAGCAGGGACCTCAGCCATCATTGGCTTGGCCATTGCCATCTTTGCATACATTTCAGGTAATGCCATTTTCTCACAGTATTTGAATGTGTTTTTCATACCAAACTCTGCTGAGTTGGTGATTTTCTGTGCTGCATTTGTCGGGGCATGTGTGGGATTCCTTTGGTACAATGCCTACCCTGCTCAGGTTTTTATGGGTGATACTGGCAGTCTAATGCTTGGCGGAGTGATTGCTGTGCTTTCATTGGCTTTGAGAAAGGAATTATTACTGCCTGTGTTGTGCGGTATTTTTGTTATTGAAAACCTGTCGGTAATCATGCAGGTGAGTTATTTCAAATATACCAAAAAGAAATATGGGGAGGGTAGAAGGATATTCTTAATGTCTCCCTTACACCATCATTACCAGAAGAAAAATATCCATGAAGCTAAGATAGTGACCAGGTTTTGGATTGTAGGAATACTGTTGGCAATCATTACTTTGGCTACTTTGAAATTGAGATAAATGAGCAAAAAGTTATCCATATTGGGAGCAGGAGAAAGCGGGATAGGGGCAGCTTTGCTGGCCAGACAGATGGGCTATGCGGTATGGGTATCTGATATGGGTGCAATAAGTACTGCCAGAAAAGCAGTACTTGAAAAATCAGGAATTCCCTACGAGGAAGGAAAGCACAGTGAAGAGAGAATTCTTGATTCTGATGAGATTATCAAAAGCCCGGGTATTTCTTATAAAGTGCCAATAGTCAAGGCAGCTCTTGAGAAAGGTATCCCTGTGATTGATGAGCTTGAATTTGCTTTCCGCTATTCAAAGGGCAAAGTCATTGCGATAACCGGGACTAATGGTAAGACCACTACTACATTGCTCACCTATCATCTCCTTAAAAAAGGAGGGTTGAATGTTGGCCTCGCAGGTAATGTAGGTCAAAGCTGGGCAGGACAACTTACTGAAGGGGATAAAGATTGGTGGGTAATTGAGACAAGTAGTTTCCAGATCGACGGATTCGTGGAGTTCAGACCAGCTATTGCTATGTTGACCAATATTACTCCCGACCATTTGGATAGGTACGAATACCAGGTTGACAATTACATCCGGTCCAAAATGTCTCTTTTTAAAAATATGGAGGCAAATGAAGCAGCAATATTTTTTGCTGAGGATGAATTGACGGGAAGGGGCCGAGGATTGAAGCAGTTGAGGGCAAACGCATTTCCTGTATCTGTTAAAGAAATACAAGCTCAGGGTGGATATTTTGATGGGATTAAACTGGATGTAAGGGTAGCAGGAAGTCAATTGGAAATACAATCTGATGAAATCATCCTAAAAGGAAAGCATAATATGCTGAACAGCATGATGGCTGTTTTGGGAGCAATGTTGGCTGGAGTGAATGATAAAGCCATTAAGGAAGGATTAAAAGATTTCCAAAATGCAGCCCACCGTATGGAGCCAGTAACCAAAATTCAAGGAGTCAGCTTTGTCAATGATAGCAAGGGTACTAATGTTGATGCTACTTATTATGCATTGGAGAGCTATAAACAGCCATTGATTTGGATCGCAGGTGGGGTGGATAAAGGAAATGACTATTCGGTCCTTTACCCATTGGCCAAAGATAAAGTTAAAATGCTTATCTGTTTGGGAGTGGAAAATGATAAACTCAAAAAGGCATTTTCAGGAATTATTCCAGATATCAGAGAAACCCAAAATATCGCAGAAGCTGTAAGATGGGGATTGGAATTCGGAAAAGAAGGTGATGTGGTACTGCTCTCACCAGCATGTGCCAGCTTTGACCTTTTCAAGAATTATGAAGACAGAGGAGAGCAGTTCAAGAATGCAGTGAACCAATTGAAATTATCAGCAGTATGATGGCATCGTTCAAACAATGGATTGACAGAAACCTGAAAGGCGACCCGATTATTTGGGGAATAGTGATCCTTTTGGCGATCATCAGTATCCTAGTGGTGTATTCTGCTACAGGTTCTTTGGCATATAAAAAGACTGGAGGCAATACCGAAAAATACCTTCTTGATCATTCAATGATGGTATTTATGGGTTTGATAGTCATGTGGGTTGCTCACAAAATCCCCTATAAATATTATGGTCTGATTGGTAAATTCCTGCTTTTGATTTCTATACCATTATTGATCTTTACCTATGCATTTGGATCGACAGTGAATGATGCTAACCGATGGTTGACTATCCCAGGAATCAATAAAGCATTCCAGCCATCTGATATAGCAAAGTTGGCCTTGATAGCTACTTTGGCCAGTCTATTGGCCAAAAAACAAAAGAATATCGGCGATTTCAAAAAAGCATTTCTACCGATGATTGTGGTGATAGGACTGATTACGATGTTGATCGGATTTGCTAACATGTCTACAGCACTTTTGCTGTTCTCTACTTGCCTGCTGCTGATGTTTATAGGAAGGGTACCGGCAAAATTTATCATGGCGGTAATTCTGGTAGGGCTGGTTTTCCTTTCGGCATCAGTTTTCCTAGGGCAAAGGGGAGGAACCTTCTTCTCCAGGATTGAGAAGTTCGTGGCCACAGATGAAATTCCTTTTCAGGCTGAGCAGTCTTTTATAGCCATTTCGACGGGTGGTATTGCCGGTAAAGGACCCGGGAAGTCAGAGCAGCGTAATACTTTGCCCCATCCATATTCAGACTTTATTTATGCCATAATTATTGAGGAATATGGATTGATAGGAGGTGCTACAGTATTGTTCCTGTATTTGGCACTGCTCTACAGAGGAATGCGGATAGTGGCCAGTTCTACTAAACCATTTGGTGGTTTGTTATCCGCAGGCTTGAGCTTTGCTCTGGTACTACAGGCCATGGTCAATATGGCGGTTGCTGTAGGATTGGGACCGATTACTGGGTTGCCATTGCCATTACTGAGTATGGGGGGTACCTCATTGGTATTTACAGGATTTTCAGTAGGAATTATATTGAGTGTTTCCAGAGGAGATCATAGTGACTCAATGGAAGGATCAGGGGAAGAAAACAAACCTAGAAAAGCATTCCAAACTGTCTAAAAGGTGAAAGAGCAGAAGAAGACATATAGCATCATCATCAGCGGGGGAGGTACCGGAGGACATATTTATCCGGCCATTGCCATTGCCAATGCCTGGAGGGAGCTTCATCCTGAGGCTGAGATTCTATTTGTAGGTGCAGAGGGCAAAATGGAAATGACCAAAGTGCCTGAAGCAGGGTACGAAATCAAAGGATTGCCTGTAGCAGGTTTACAAAGAAGTTTGAGCCTTTCCAATCTCAGCTTTCCATTTAAACTTCTCAAAAGCCTGAGAATGGCAGGGGATATCATTAAGACTTTTGAACCAATAGCAGTAGTAGGTGTAGGTGGCTATGCCAGTGGGCCGGTATTGTATGCTTCTCAGAAAAAAGGAATTCCCACACTGATCCAGGAACAGAATTCTTATGCAGGCCTTACCAATAAGCTATTGGCAAAAAGGGCCAATAAGATATGTGTAGCTTACCCTGGGATGGAGAAGTTTTTTCCAAAAGACAAGATTAAGTACACTGGAAATCCAGTAAGGAAGGACATCCTTGACCTTTCCGGGAAAAGAGAAAAGGCATTGGAGCATTTTGGACTGGAAAGTGACAGAAAGACTGTTCTGGTATTGGGAGGAAGCTTAGGTGCAAGGACCATAAATAGGGCTGTTCTAGCTGACATGAAGGCATTTGAAGATGAGGGTTATCAGCTATTGTGGCAAAGTGGTAAATTCTACTTTGAGGATATGGATGAAAAAGTCAAAATCTCAGCCTTGAAACATATACATGTCAAAGAATTTATCAAAGAAATGGACCTGGCTTATGCAGTAGCAGACCTAATTGTGTCAAGGGCCGGGGCATTATCTGTTTCAGAATTGAGTTTGGTAGGTAAACCTGTTGTATTTATCCCATCCCCAAATGTAGCAGAAGATCATCAGACCAAAAATGCGATGGCCTTTGTTATGGAGAATGCTGCAATTATGCTCAAAGATGCTGAAGCCATAGGTAAGTTGAAAGAAACAATAGATCCCTTGTTTGCTGATAAAAATAAAGCAGCGACTATGGGGGAAAACATAAAAAAATTAGCAAAGCCGAATGCGGCAATAGAAATTATTCAGGAATTGGAAAGCATGATCTCATGAATCTGAAATCCTTACATAGCGTCCATTTCTTAGGTATCGGTGGTATCGGTATGAGCGCTTTGGCCAGGTGGTTTAACCATATCGGAGTCAAAGTAAGCGGCTATGACCGTACGCCATCACCTCTGACTGCTGAATTAGAGGCAGAAGGAATGGTTATTTCCTATTTGGACAATATGCAAACAGTGCCTGATAAGGTGCTTCAGGATTCAAAAAATTCTCTGATAGTTTGGACGCCGGCAATTCCCAAAGATTCTGTGCAGTTGAATTATTTCAAGGACCACGGCTTCAGGCTTAAAAAGAGGGCAGAGGTTTTGGGAATGATTACCTCTGGGATGCGGACAATCGCAGTGGCAGGAACACACGGAAAGACGACTACTTCTTCCATGATTGCACATCTTCTTAAGTCAGGAGGTAAAAATATTGCGGCTTTCCTTGGCGGACTGACCCAAAATTACAACAGTAACTTGATCCTTCATGATGAGGAAGGTGATCAAGCTTCCGTAGTGGTAGAGGCAGATGAGTTTGATAGATCCTTTCTTCATCTCTATCCAGATGTGGCTGTAGTTACAAGTGCTGATCCTGACCACTTGGATATTTATGGTGATGATACAAATATGATGGAAGGATTTAGGGCTTTTATATCCTTGCTACCTAATGGAGGGCACCTTTATATCCATTACAAAGCTTTTGAAAAGTTAGGGATTTCTGAGGCCAAACCTTGGAAGACCATCATCTACGGAAAAGATAAAGGAGAAGTTAGGGCTGAAAATATTGTGGCAATGCCTGGGGCTTTCCACTTTGATTATGTGAGTTCTGAGGCCAAAATAGAAGATTTAGAGTTAAAAATGCCCGGTTTTCACAATGTGGAAAATGCTTTGGCAGCCATCTCCATAGCTTTGGATTATGGCTTAACAAAGTCAGAAATCCGTAAAGGGCTTTCCAGCTTTAAAGGGGTAAAGAGAAGATTTGAGATTTGGATTCAGGAAGAGGATAGGGTATTCATTGATGATTATGCCCATCATCCTGAAGAGATTAGGGCCTTCTTGAGTTCTGTTAAAGCCATGTACCCGGATAAAAAGTTGACAGCGGTATTTCAACCTCATCTTTTTACAAGGACTAGAGATTTTGCTAAAGGGTTTTCGGAAAGTCTATCCCTTGCAGATGAAGTCATATTGCTGGATATCTATCCAGCTAGGGAACTCCCCTTAGAGGGAGTTACGGCATCCATGCTGATGGATGATATTCAATCTCCACGAAAGTCTCTTAAGACCAAAGAAGGGCTTTTGGATTACCTGAAGCAGGCCAAGATTGAGGTTTTGGTGACTATAGGTGCCGGAGACATAGATAGGTTGGTAGCACCCATTGTAAACTGGATGAAGCAACATGAAAATCAGGTTTAAAAAAGGCTTTTTGTTCTTTGTGCTCATGCTGATCCTGGTGGTGTTTATCGGGTTTATTGAGAATAAAAGTGCAGGTAGAAGGCTTGCTGGAGTGGAGGTTTATGTAAAAAGTGTCAGCGATGTGTATTTCGTAGATGAAAAGGATATCCTTCAGACTATAAAGTCTGAGTTTCCACTTCTTGAACCGGGTACAACATTGGCTGAAATCAACCTTTACAACATTGAAAAAAAGGTGGAGAGTCATCCCTTTGTTAAGAATGCGGAAGTATTCAGTGACCAAAAGGGCAATTTAAAGGTGGTAATTGAACAGCATGTTCCAATTGCAAGGATCAGTAGGCCCAGGGCAGCAGATGGTTATGTGTCCACAGAAGGTATCATCCTCCCTACTTCCAGTAAGTATACCTCCAGGGTTCTGATTTTATATGGGAACTATGCTGAGAGTTTGCTGAATAAAGAAAACCTGGAAGAAGCGGCTCCTGAAATGATGGAACTCATCCGGTTCATCCATAAGGATCCATTTTGGAAAGCTCAGATTACTGAATTGGAGATACCCAGAAAAGGAGATATAAGATTGCACCAGCAGGTTGGCAAGCAGGTTATTGAATTTGGAGATGCCACCGAGATTGAAGACAAGTTCAAAAAGATAAGCCTCTTTTATGAGGAAATATTACCTAAAAAAGGGTGGAATACTTACAGCAGAGTAAACATAAAATATAAAGGCCAGATTGTTTGTGAATAATTGATGATGCTATGGAAAACGACAAATTTATTGTAGGACTTGACATTGGTACAACCAAAATCTGCGCGGTGGTAGGCCGCAAGAATGAATTTGGAAAGCTTGAAGTTTTGGGTATGGGTAAGGCGGTTTCCGACGGGGTGATCCGTGGAATTGTCACCAATATCGATAAGACTGTCAATGCGATTCAAAAGGCAGTTTCTGATGCTTCCGATATGGCGGAAGTTGACATTGCCAATGTGATCGTGGGAATTGCGGGTCAGCACATCAAAAGTACGGTACAGCACGGCTCTATTATCAGAAAGTCCAACCAGGATGAAATCACCATCGAGGATGTGAGGCGTCTTGCCAATGATATGGAGAACATTGTCGTGCCTCCTGGTAATACCATCATCCATGTTATGCCTCAGGATTATACGGTGGATTATGAAGACGGTATCAAAGATCCAGTTGGGATGTCCGGTTCCAAACTGGAAGCGGATTTCCATATCATCACCGCACAAACCACGGCCATCAACAATATCAATAGATGTGTAAAGAGAGCCAATCTGGTTTCCAAGGACCTGATTCTTGAACCTTTGGCAAGTTCACTTTCTGTACTCAGCGAAGAGGATAAAGAAGCTGGGGTATGTCTGGTAGATATAGGAGGAGGAACTACGGATATTGCGATATTTTATGATAACATTATAAGACATACTGCTGTGATTCCTTTGGGGGGCAACATCATCACCTCAGATATCAAAGAAGGATGCATGGTACTTCACAATCAGGCCGAACTGCTCAAGACCAAATTTGGCAGAGCTATAGCTGAAGAGGCCAATCCAAATGAAATTGTTTCCATCCCTGGCCTGAGAAATAGGCCGCCAAAAGAAATTTCTATCAAAAACCTGGCTGCAATCATTCAGGCAAGGATGGAAGAGATCATCGAACATGTACAAAATGAACTGGTTGCCAGTGGGCATTATAAGAAATTGGCAGGAGGAATCGTGTTGACAGGTGGTGGGGCATTGCTTTCCGGCGTGGCCCAACTCTTTGAGTACATGACCGGATTGGATACGCGTATCGGCTATCCAAACGAGCACTTGGGCAAATGTAAAATTGATGAGATCAAAAGTCCAATGTATGCCACTTCAGTAGGCTTGGTACTTGCTGGGTTCAAATCCTTTGACGAAAGAGAAGAGACTTACAGAAAGCGTTACGAAAATGAAACTGTGGCCAGACCGGAAAATAGGATGAAAACCAATGACTTGGCATCCAATATTTTCACCAAAATGAGAGTAAAACTAAAAGATATCATCACTAGTGATATCCAAGAAGATAATAATTACTAGGGCTTATCATACCGGGGAGATGAAGGGCCTTGCCTTTCATTTCCCTTCTTACTGATTTTAAACGAAAATTCATTCACCAACATATTTTAAACGTCAGATAACATGAAAGATTACCAATTTGACTTACCCAAAAACCACAAATCAATCATCAAGGTGATTGGAGTGGGAGGAGGTGGTTCCAATGCTGTGAACCACATGTACAATATGGGCATCAAGGATGTCGAGTTTGTGGTTGTAAATACCGATGCCCAGGCATTGAAGAGCAGTCCAGTTCCATTGAAGCTTCAACTTGGCGCCAACCTCACCGAAGGCTTGGGTGCTGGAGCGAATCCTGAAAAAGGAAGAAGTGCTGCGCTGGAAAGCAAAGAAGATATCAGAACCTTATTGTCCGATAACACCAAAATGGTGTTTATCACTGCTGGAATGGGGGGCGGAACAGGTACTGGAGCTGCCCCTGTGATTGCTAAAATTGCAAAGGACATGGATATCCTTACTGTAGGTATTGTCACTGCACCATTTGTATTCGAGGGAAGAAAAAAAATGCAGGCAGCACAGCAAGGCATAGAAGCTTTAAAAGAAACCTGCGATACAGTATTGGTCATTCTGAACGATAAATTAAGAGAAATTTATGGGAACTTGGCCATACGTTCAGCATTTGCCAAAGCAGATAATGTATTGACCACTGCTGCAAAATCAATCGCTGAAATCATCACTGTACACCAAGATGTGAATGTGGATTTTGAAGATGTGAAGACCGTCATGAAAGATGCCGGTGCTGCAGTAATGGGATCTGCAACTGAAGAAGGTGATGGAAGAGCCATAAGAGCAGCAGAAAAAGCCATCGCTTCTCCACTGCTCAACAATGTGGATATCAAGGGTGCTCAGAAAATTTTGCTTTCCATTATGTCTGGGGAAGAAGATGAATTGTCAATGGACGAATTGAGCGAAATTACAGAATACATTCAGGAAAGAGCAGGCGATAGTGCTGATGTGATCTTTGGACAAGGAATTGATCAAGAACTTGGTAAAGGCATTAGAGTAACAGTTATCGCTACTGGCTTTGAAATGGGCAAACTTAGTGAAGTGATGCCAAGCAAAGAAACTGAAGTAAAAGTTGAACAGGTGAGTTCTATTGGAGAGCAGGAATCTATAAAAAAAGTAATTGACCTGGAATCAGGCAAAACTTCCAAAGTGGATGAGGATGCATTGGCAGGAGCAGGTCAGACTTTTACCTTCACATTCCAGAAGCCTATCTTCACTCCGGCCAATGAAGAAAAAAAATCAGAAGAGTTTTCCCAGCCCACTTTCGAAGAGAAAAAAGTTGAACCGGTCAGCAAAGTAATTGACTTCGAGGAGGAAGATCCAGAGGAAAGTGAATTCGAATTTGTACCTGCTGCTTCCGAAACCAAAAAAGTGGTTTTTGAGCTTCCTTCTGAAAGAGAAGAAAGGCCTGTATTTCCAACTGCAGAAGAAAAGAAAGAAGAAACACCTGCCCATTATAGCAATGACTATTATGAGCAGTTGAGACAAAAAGCCATTCAGAAAGCTTATGAGCGTTTTGAACGCCTTAAAAACCTGAAGTCTTACAACCAAAATCCAGAAGAGTTCAAGGATAAACTGGAAGTGCCGGCTTATGTCCGTAAGCAAGTCAAATTATCTGATGTGCAGCACAGCTCTGAAAGAAGCATCTCCAGGTTCAACCTGACGGATGAAAATGAGTTCTTAAAGAATAATAGGTTCTTACATGATAATGTTGATTAACTTAGAAGTTAATCAACATTTCCGCCTGGGACTGAAGTAATTCCATGTACAGCCTGTTGGTGAGCAGGTTATCTGACATATGCTCCTCAATTTTAGCCAGTTTAATTTTGAGGGCAAGTACATGCATCCCAAGGTAATGGAAGATGTCGGTGAGGTGGCTCAAAGCGATGCCACCCCCGCCTATTCCAGAAGATATTCCCACTAATGCACATTTTTTGTTCCTAAAGGAATTGGGGTAAGTCATCCCGTCAATAAATGCCTTAAGGACTCCAGGAAATGAGCCATTGTATTCCGGCACAATAAAAACAAACTTGTCTCCTGATTTCACTTTTTCATGAAAAGCATTGTATTGTTCATTCTTTCCATTCTTATCGTACAATGCTGAAAAAACAAAGTCATGTGGCAAATCCTTTAAGTTAAGGATTTCGGATTCAGTGCCTTTTTGAGTCAGTATGTCCTGATAAAGTTGAGCTATAATTAGTGAAATGGAGTTTTTTCTATTGGTACCTACAATAATTTTGATCATAAAACCGGGTGTCAGATTGTATGTTGCTTAATACAATCTCAAAAGTCAATTAGTTTCCAATTTGTTCAAAATTTATGGTCAAAAAAGCTTAATTGCTTACCTTGGTCAAAATTTTAGGACAATGAATGACGCATCCAATATTTCATACACTGATAAAATTAATTTTGCTTTAGATTACATCCGACAAAAATTCAATGCGCCTTTGGATGTTGGCATTATCCTAGGTACAGGTCTTGGTCAGTTGATCAATAACATCGAAATTGAATTGGAGATTTCCTATCAGGAGATTCCGTATTTTCCTGTTTCCACTGTAGAAAGTCATAAAGGGAAACTCATTATTGGCAAGCTCTCAGGTAAATCTGTTGTAGCCATGCAAGGCAGATTCCATTATTATGAGGGCTATTCAATGAAAGAAGTGACTTTTCCTGTTAGAGTGATGAAAAAGCTGGGTATCCAATACCTTTTTGTTTCCAATGCAGCAGGGGGACTTAATCCGGATTTTGGAATTGGGGATATGATGATCATCAATGACCATATCGATCTTTTTCCTGAAAATCCCCTGAGAGGTAAAAACCTAGATGAATTTGGGGTAAGATTTCCCGACATGTCTGAGCCCTATGATCTTTCTTTAATACAAAAGGCTTTGAAGATTGCTGAAGCTAACCAAATCCATGTTCATCAGGGAGTTTATGCTGCTGTTCAAGGGCCCAACTTAGAGACCAAAGCAGAATACAATTATTTAAGGGTAATAGGAGGTGACGCCATTGGGATGAGTACCATTCCGGAAGTGATAGTGGCCAGACATATGGATATTCCAGTTTTTGCCATATCAGCCATTACGGACCTTTGCTCCCCTGGCAATATCAAAAAAGTCAGGATAGAAGAAGTCCTTGCCGCCGCTGCCAAAGCAGAACCAGGCATGAGTTTGATAATCCGTGAATTGGTCAAGTTAGTGTAAAAGGGGAGTGCTGAAGTTTTGAATTAATTGTTTCATAGATTAAGTTTTAAAGCTTAAGGTTTCGACAACATACAATAGCCCATAAAAACAACATGGTACTTTGTACACAGTACTTTGTACAATTAAATTTATGCTAAAAGAAGCTGCGCAATATTTGAAAGACCAAGTCTCATTTGCACCTGAAACTGGAATAATCTTAGGGTCGGGACTTGGTGGCCTTACCAAAGAGATAGACATACTTCATATAATTCCATATGCCCAAATTCCAGGCTTTCCTGTTTCTACTGTTGAAGGCCATTCAGGAGAATTGGTTTTTGGGTATTTGGAGGGCAAAAAAGTCGTGGCCATGAATGGCCGCTTTCATTATTATGAAGGTTATGGTATGGAAAAGGTAATATTTCCACTTCGGGTCCTGAGGTTGTTGGGGCTCGAAAGGTTAATTGTTACCAATGCTGCGGGAGGTTTGAACCCTGATTTTGAGGCAGGTGATATTATGCTTATTGAGGATATTATCAGTTTGCTTCCTGATAATCCCTTAAGAGGTAAAAACCCGGATGAATTTGGACCAAGATTCCCTGATATGTCTGAACCCCTTGATCTTGGTTGGTCCCAAAAAGCATTTGAGTTGGCTCAATCATGGAATATGCCCCTAAGAAAGGGTGTATATGTAGGTGTACAAGGCCCTAAATTGGAGACAAAATCAGAAATCCGTTACATGCGCATTATTGGTGCTGATGCGGTGGGAATGAGTACGGTTCCGGAGATCATTGCCGCCCATCATATGGGGATACAGGTCATTGCTTTTTCGGTAATCACCAATGAGAGCATTCCAAAAGTCGCCAAGGAATTTACCCACGAAGAAGTAGTGGCTGTAGCCAATCAGGCAGGTGAAAAATTGGTGAAGTTGGTGAAGGGAATTGTTTAAAACATAATAAGATAGGAGGTGACTTTACTGACCACCTCACATAATCAAGAGGTTTAAATCTTTCTCCCTATATAAAATACATAGCCATAATATTCCTTGTATTGGGAATAAAACCGGATTTCTTTTTTGATCTCAGCGATAAGTCCCTCGGCGGTGGGGTTACCTTTGTGCTTATTTAAAAAATCCTCTATTATTTTGGCTTGAGGGACATAGTAATTGTCTGTCCAGCAGTTCTCAGGTAGTATAAAAACCGCCACAGGAATGTAGCCGGCATTTTGGAGCTGGGCAACTTTTTTGGGGATCATGTCAATTTCAGGATAGGCCATATCCCAAAAATCCTGAATTTCTTTTGGTCTTCTATCGGTAAACCAGGAAGCCTCAGTCACTGCAATGTAGCCTCCTATTTTCAAAAATTTCTTCCACTCTTTTAGCCCTTTCTCAAAACCGATATTATAAATGGCTCCTTCTGACCAGATCAGGTCCAATTCTTCCTCCTGAAAGGGAAGGTTTTCCATAGATCCCTGTATGCCTTTTATCCTATCCTGTAAGTTGAGCTGAGTTGCAAGGGCATTCAATTTATCAATAAATTTTGGGAACAAATCTATAGCAGTGATTTGTCCCGGTACATGTTGAGCCAAGACCATGGTCTGACCTCCGGTTCCAGAACCAATATCTGCAATCTTTGAGGTAGGGCTCAGGTTGTCGACAAAGCTTATGGCCTTGATAGTGACTTCAGGACTACCCGGACCTTGTCTTTCAAATTGAGAAAAATAATCACTGATCAAATCAAAATCGAAGTCATGGATATTTTTGTTTTCTTCTGTCATAGGACTGTTTAGCGAATAAAATTGAAATCACAACTTTCTAATCACCCGGCTGGGGCTTCCCAATGCAAGACTATTATCGGGTATGTCTTTGGTTACAAGGGAACCTGCTCCTATGGTCACATTATTTCCAATAGTGACTCCAGGCATAATCAAGGTATTGCCTCCAATCCATACATTATCACCTATATGTACAGGTTTGGTCTGGGTAAGATACCGCTCTTCAGGATCAGCAATAATTCTTTCATTGGCTGCTAAAGGGTGGGTGGCCGTATAGATCTGTACATTGGGGCCAATTAATCCATTCTTTCCAATGCTGATGATGTTGTCATCTAACAACAGGCAATTGAAATTCAGGAAGGTGTTATTTCCTAGCCTGATATTTTCACCGTAATCGCAATAAAAAGGTGCTTCGATCCAGACTCCTTCACCAACTTCGCCCAACAACTCAGTGAGTATTTCAGATTTTCTTTTGAGATTTCTGGAACTCATCTGATTGAATTCCAACAGAAGGGATCTGGCAAAATGATACCTTTCTAATAGTTCAGGATCCCTGCTATTGTATAATTCTCCGGCAAGCATTTTTTCTTTCTCAGTTCTGATCATCATAAATCTGGTTAGGGATCAAAAAAAAAGTTCTTCCAGGATATTCCTG
The DNA here is from genome assembly GCF_003014575.1 of Cecembia rubra. Lineage (GTDB taxonomy): Bacteria > Bacteroidota > Bacteroidia > Cytophagales > Cyclobacteriaceae > Cecembia_A > Cecembia_A rubra. Next base: position 121,774 of record NZ_PYGF01000003.1, on the reverse strand, counting down.
AAAGAACTTATACAGAGTGGGTTATTTTAGACTGTCATGATTTCTGCCTCTTTTTTGGTCAGCAGCTCATCAATTTTGGCAGAATATTGATCAGTATACTTTTGAACCACATCTTCAGCCCTTTTGACCTCATCTTCAGGTGCTCCGTCTTTTTGGAGTTTCTTAAGGGAGTCATTGATGTCTTTTCTTACTGTCCTGATCGATACTTTTCCGGTTTCACATTCCTGCTTGGATTGTTTTACCAGGTTTTTTCTTCGTTCTTCTGTTAATGGGGGGATAGTAAGGATTACCATTTCACCATTATTCTGAGGAGCTAGGCCAAGATCAGAGTTAATAATAGCACGCTCAATTTCAGAAATAAGGTTCCTTTCCCAAGGTTTGATGGCTAAAGTCCTGGCATCAGGAGTGGTGACAGAAGCTACTTGTTGAAGGGGAGTAGGGGATCCATAATAAGGCACCATGATTCCGTCCAACATATTAGGCATAGCCTTACCGGCTCTGATTTTCACCAATTCTGCCGCAGTATGATCTACTGCTTTTTGCATCATCTCTTTGGCTTCGTCCAGGAATAATTGAATCTCTTCCATGTGTTACTGGATTATTTTGAAGTTATTAAAGTTCCTATATCCTCACCGGCTACTATCTTTTGTAGGTTGCCCGGCTTATTCATGTCAAATACTACAATAGGCAGGTTGTTTTCCTGACACAATGTAAACGCTGTCATGTCCATGATGTTCAGGTTTTTTTCATATGCTTCCTGAAAAGACAGCTGGGTATACTTGGTAGCGGTTTTGTCTTTTTCCGGATCAGCTGTATAAACCCCATCTACCCTTGTGCCTTTCAAAACCACATCAGCTTCTATTTCAATGGCCCTCAAAGAAGCTGTAGAATCGGTGGTGAAGTAAGGATTGCCAATACCTGCTCCAAAAATAACAATTCTTCCTTTCTCAAGGTGTCTGATGGCCCTTCTTCGGATGAATGGCTCACAAACACTTTCTACCTTGATGCCGGACATCAAGCGGGTAAACATACCGTTTTGTTCAAGGGCACTTTGAAGGGCCATGGCATTGATCAAAGTAGCCAACATGCCCATATAATCCCCCTGAACGCGGTCAATACCTGTTTTTTCCGCCTGTACTCCTCTGAAAATATTACCACCCCCAATGACGATGGCGATTTCTACACCTAAGTCTTTTACTTTTTTGATTTCCAGTGCATATTGTTCCAGTCTGTTGGGATCAATACCGTAGTTTTTTTCGCCCATCAGCGCCTCGCCGCTCAGTTTGAGTAATATTCTGTTGTATTTCATTTTAGAATTAAGAATTTGAAAAAGGAGTTGGGATTGATCTTGTGATTTGATAAACCCGACAAATATAACTGCTTCATCAAGAAATCTGAAAAGGCAGTCCTTAAAATTGGATCAATACCTGATTTTTTTCTACGCTTTCTCCCTTTTTGATTTTGATGGTTCTGATAGTTCCATCTCCAGGGGACTTCAAGATATTTTCCATTTTCATTGCTTCCAAGATCAGAACCGGATCTCCCTTTTTTACTACATCACCTTCCTGAACCTTGATGTCGAAAATCAGGCCGGGCATAGGTGCTTTGATGTCTTTGGCGGAGTTTTGTTGTTGCATGTTCATACCAAGCTTCTCTAGGAGGATATCAAATTTGTCCTTCAGTGTGAGTTCGCAAGGCTTATTGTTCAGTTTAAGTTTGATGGTTTTGTTTTCCTGATCCACCTGCACCACTTCAAGGTTAAAAGACTTGCCGTTCTGAAGAACATGATAGTGCCTTTCCCTGACTTTTGAGATGCTCCAATCTTGGATTTTTCCGTTAACCAGAAATTGCTCCTTAGACTTTTCTACCTCAAAGACTGAATTTTTAATGCTTACTGAATACATTTCTATTATTTTGCGCTAAGATATATGATAAATCTTTAAAAACCATTTTCATGAGATTCTGGAAGTCTAAACTTAGTTTGATCCTTATATGGCTTATTTTTTGGTCCTGCCAAAGCACCAAAACCACAATTATAGAAAGTAAATTATCCACAGAGGCGGACGATTCTGTGGCGGAGTTTGAACTTAAAAATAAACAACAGGAATTGATTGGAGTGCTGGAAAATAAGATTTCAGCATACAGAGAGACCAGAAGGAGAGATTTTGATCTATTGCATACCTTTCTTGACCTTTCTTTTGATTATGAAAATGAATGGGTTTATGGACTGGCAGAACTAACATTGAAGCCCTATTTTTTTTCGCAGAATGAACTTGTTTTAGATGCCAAGGATTTTGAAATCCATAATGCATGGAGGGTTAATGCCAAAGAGGATGATGCGCTGAATTTTCGGTACAACGGAAAGCAGATTACACTATATCTGCCGGAGACTTTGACGAGGGAAGACACCATAAAAGTAAAAATTAAATATACTGCCCGGCCCAATGAAAATGCCGGGGGGGGAAGTAGAGCAATCACAGATACAAAGGGTCTTTATTTTATCAATCCAAGAGGAGAAGAAAAAAATAAGCCTATCCAAATTTGGACGCAAGGGGAGACCGAACACAATTCAAAATGGTTTCCTACCATAGACTCCCCCAATGAAAGGGCTACGCAAGAAATAAAGCTAACTGTTGATGAAAAGTACCGCACTTTGAGCAATGGTGTATTGCAATCAAGTAAATCAAACGGGGATGGCACAAGAACAGATCATTGGCTGATGGATCTTCCCCATGCTCCTTATCTAGCGGCTGTCATTGTAGGGGATTTTGCCGAAATAAAGGATACCTGGAAAGACATGCAGGTCAATTATTATGTGGAAAAAGAATTTGAAGAAGGAGCAAAAAAGGTATTTGGAAACACTCCTGAAATGATCGGGTTTTTCTCAGAGTTATTGGGAGTGAAATATCCCTGGCAAAGGTATGATCAGGTGGTGATCAGAGACTTCGTATCAGGTGCAATGGAAAATACTACAATTTCAGTATTTATGGAAGAGCTAAACCTCAATGAAAGAGAGGCCATAGATTCCGAATGGGATGGTATTATCGCCCATGAGCTTTTCCATCAATGGTTTGGCAATTATGTCACCAATGAATCCTGGGCCAATCTCACTTTAAATGAAGCATTTGCCAATTATTCTGAGTACCTCTGGTATGAGTACAAAAACGGTAAAGATGATGCAGATATGCATCATGTGGCAGAAATGGAAGAATACCTGGAAGAATCCAGAGAGAAGAAGGTGGATCTCATCCGGTTTTATCATGACAATGGGGAAGACATGTTTGACAGCCACTCTTATGCCAAAGGTGGTAGGATATTGCATATGCTCAGGAGACATCTTGGAGATGAGGCATTTTTCACCTCTTTGAATCATTACCTGAACAAACATGCTTTCAGTTCGGTGGAAGTTCATGATTTGAGGTTGGCATTTGAAGAGGTTACAGGGAAGGATCTGAATTGGTTTTTTAATCAGTGGTTTTTGCAATCCGGTCATCCCGTATTGGAATATGAAGTCGATTACAGCCAAGCAGACAATCTTCTGCTTACTGTTGCCCAACGTCAGGACCTGAGCAGTGCACCATTATATAAGCTGCCTTTTAAAGTGAGTTGGTACCAAGAAGGCGTGCGCTTCGAAAAGGAATTGATTTTGGAAAAGGCCTGGCAGCAATTTGCAATAGAAAATGGGTCGCCGGTGACAACGCTCTTTGTGGATGAGGCGGCTGAAATTCTAGCTGAGAAAATTTCTTACAGGGGAAAGCAACATTTCATCAATCAATATAGAATTTCGGATTTGGGACTTGCCCGTTATGAGGCATTGGATAGCCTGGCGAGTATGTTTGCAGATGATAGGGATGTTGCCGAATTGATGGGTAAAGGTTTGGAAGATGAATTTTGGGCCATTAGGGAACTATCAATCATGAAAATCGCCCAACACCCGGAGTGGTTGCTTTTTATAGATAATCTGGAAGAAAAGTTGTTTGAAATTGCGGATAAAGACCCCAAGAACACTGTAAGGTTGGGTGCTGTCGAATTACTTGCCTTAATTGATGGAGAGAAATATTCCCCTTCCTTTTTAAGATGGATGAACCATCCTTCTTACTATGTAGCGGGGACAGCATTGGGGGCTTATTTAAATACGGAAGAAAACATGAACAGAGAGGAAGTTGCTGCACGATTCATGGAAGAAAAAAACATCCGAATGATAGTAGCACTAGCAGAGTATTTTATAGGTGAGGGTGTCTCTGGAAAGGGAGATTGGTTCCACGAGAAGTTGGAGCAAATTAAAGGTCAGTCGCTTTATTATTATCTGGGATATTACGGTGATTATTTTACCAAACTACCTGGTGAAGGGGCAGAAATTGCAATAGACAACCTGGCTTGTTTGGCAGAAAGTCATAGGGCAAATTATGTGCGCATAGCAGCATATATGGGGCTTTTTGGTTTTGTGGACGCCGAGGGAGTTTTGGAAAGGGCAAGGGGAATTTGGCTAAAGGAAGAGGATGTAATTGCCAAAAGATACATGGAATTTTTCCTATCTTCCTATATGGATGAAAATTAATTCCTTGATTTTTATGTGATTAAATGGTAGTCAAAAAAAATCCAATGAAAATTTTTACCATAATTTTGAATGTTTACGAAAAGGGTATAATTTTGCCATCCGTTAAGAATACTAAAAGCTGCTAGCGCTTCAGATTCTTAGCAAAAAAACAGTTGGGGGAATACCAAAGCGGCCAACTGGGACGGACTGTAAATCCGTTGACTTATGTCTTCACAGGTTCGAATCCTGTTTCCCCCACAAATCTAGGTGAAGTCTTACAAGGCTTATAGCATATAGCAATAAAAGCGGGAGTAGCTCAGTTGGTAGAGCGGCAGCCTTCCAAGCTGCAGGTCGCGGGTTCGAGCCTCGTCTCCCGCTCTATGCTTTTTATAGCATATTAATGTTATCAGCCGACGTAGCTCAGGGGTAGAGTACTTCCTTGGTAAGGAAGGGGTCACGGGTTCAAATCCCGTCGTTGGCTCTTCAACATTGGAAATTTAAAATAAAACATATCTTTAACTAAAACAGAGGATTTTCACGCATGGCAAAAGCAACCTTTGACCGTTCCAAACCGCACGTAAATATCGGTACGATTGGTCACGTAGACCATGGAAAGACTACTTTGACTGCTGCCATCACCGCAGTATTGGCTAAGAAAGGTCTTTCTGAAATGAGAGATTTCTCTTCTATCGACAACGCTCCAGAAGAAAAAGAAAGAGGTATCACCATCAACACTTCTCACGTAGAGTATCAGACTGCTAGCAGACACTATGCACACGTTGACTGTCCAGGTCACGCTGACTATGTGAAGAACATGGTTACCGGTGCTGCCCAGATGGACGGCGCTATCCTTGTAGTAGCTGCTACTGACGGACCTATGCCACAAACTAGAGAGCACATCCTTCTTGCCCGTCAGGTAGGTGTTCCTGCTCTTGTAGTGTTCTTAAACAAAGTGGACATGGTTGACGATCCAGAACTTCTTGAACTTGTTGAAATGGAAGTAAGAGAATTGCTTTCTTTCTATGAGTTTGATGGAGATAACATTCCAGTTATTGCTGGTTCTGCACTAGGTGCACTTAATGGTGAGCCTAAGTGGGAAGATACAGTTATGCAATTAATGGATGCTGTTGATAACTATATTCCGCTTCCTGAGCGTCTAATCGACAAAGATTTCTTGATGCCTGTTGAAGACGTATTCTCTATTACTGGCCGTGGTACTGTAGCTACTGGTAGAATTGAAAGAGGTATCATCAACTCTGGTGATCCTGTAGATATCATCGGTATGGGTGCTCAAGGCTTGAAATCTACTGTTACTGGTGTGGAAATGTTCCGTAAGATCCTTGACAGAGGTGAAGCTGGTGACAACGTAGGTTTGTTGTTGAGAGGTATCGAGAAGTCTCAGATCAGAAGAGGTATGATTATCTGTAAGCCTGGTTCTGTAACTCCTCACGCTCACTTCAAAGCTGAAGTTTACGTATTGTCAAAAGAAGAAGGTGGACGTCACACTCCATTCTTCAACAAATATCGTCCACAGTTCTACTTGAGAACTACAGACGTAACTGGTGAAATCAAACTTCCTGAGAACGTGGAAATGGTTATGCCAGGTGACAACGTAACAATCGAAGTGAATTTGTTGAACGCAGTTGCCCTTGAAAAAGGTCTACGTTTCGCTATCCGTGAAGGTGGTAGAACTGTAGGTGCTGGTCAGGTAACTGAAATTCTTGACTAATCATTGAGATACATATAATTGCAAATGCGATCCTGAATTTTTTTGGGATCGCATTTGTTTCTTAATCCTTATCTAAGTACCTTTGCGTTCCTTTTGGGAACCAATTATTCTACGGGCATAGTTCAATGGCAGAATAGCGGTCTCCAAAACCGTTGATGGGAGTTCGAATCTCTCTGCCCGTGCTATTAATGAAGTAAACCATGAATATTAAAAGTTTTGTCATCGAATCCATCGACGAAATGAAGAACAAGGTTACTTGGCCTTCTTATTCGTTTTTACAAAACAGCGCCGTATTGGTGATTGTGGCTTCTCTGATCTTCGCTCTGGTTATTGGTGCGATAGACCTAGGGTTCGAGAATCTGATGAAATGGTTTTACGATCTATTCTAATCGAATTATAATTACTGATGGCTGAACATAAGTGGTACGTACTTAGGGTGGTGGCTGGACAAGAGAAGAAGACCAAGTCTTACTTGGACAATGAAATTGTCAGGGCCAAACTTCAGGAATACATTCCTGAAGTATTGATTCCATCCGAGAAAGTTTACGAAATGCGCAATGGCAAAAAGAGAGTGAGAGAAAGAAATTTCTTTCCTGGCTATGTTTTGGTCAATGCGGATTTGAGCCACGGTGAGGCTAATCACGTAATTACAAGTATCCCGGGTGTGATCGGTTTTTTAGGTTCAAACCAAGGGGGAGCTTCCAAAACCCCTGAGCCATTACGACAATCAGAAGTCAACAGGATTTTAGGTCGTGTTGAGGAGATTGATGAGTTTGCGGAAAAACTCGATACGCCATTTATAGTCGGAGAGACCGTAAAAGTAATGGACGGTCCCTTTAGTGGTTTCTCGGGGACAATAGAAGAGGTGTTTGAAGACAAGAAGAAGCTTAACGTAATGGTGAAGATCTTCGGTCGAAATACACCTGTCGAATTAAACTTTATACAAGTAGAAAAACAAGATTAAGAAATGGCTAAGGAAATCACTGGTTATGTGAAATTACAAGTGAAAGGTGGCCAGGCAAACCCATCGCCTCCAGTAGGTCCGGCTCTTGGTTCCAAGGGTCTGAACATCATGGAGTTCTGTAAGCAGTTTAATGCCCGTACCCAAGACAAAATGGGTCAGGTATTGCCTGTTTTGATTACTGTTTTCTCTGACAAATCTTTTGAATTCGTTGTAAAAACTCCTCCGGCTGCAAACATGCTGTTGGAAGCTGCGAAATTGAAAGGTGGTTCAGCAGAGCCTAACAGGAAAAAAGTAGGTTCCGTTACCTGGGATCAGGTTAGGGAAATTGCTCAGGTTAAAATGCCTGACTTAAACGCTTTCAAAGTGGAATCTGCCATGAAAATGATTGCAGGTACCGCTAGAAGTATGGGTATCACTGTTTCTGGTAAAGCTCCTTGGGAGGAATAATTAATATACTATGGCTAAGTTAACAAAAAAGCAAAAAGAAGCTCTTTCTAAGTACGACCCAAGCCAGCAGTACTCCCTAGAAGAAGCTACTTCCATTGTAAAAGAAATCACGAATGTAAAATTTGACGCTTCTGTTGATGTCGATGTCCGTTTGGGCGTTGATCCAAGGAAAGCTGATCAAATGGTGAGAGGTGTTGTTGCACTTCCTCATGGTACCGGCAAGGACGTGAGGGTATTGGTGCTTTGCACGCCTGACAAAGAAGAAGAAGCTAAGGAAGCTGGTGCAGACTATGTGGGTCTTGACGATTATATTGCCAAAATCGAAGGTGGTTGGACTGATATCGATGTGATTATCACCATGCCTAACGTAATGGCCAAAGTTGGTAGACTAGGTAGAGTTTTGGGTCCAAGAGGTTTGATGCCAAACCCTAAGTCCGGAACTGTTACTTTAGAGGTAGGTAAAGCAGTAAAAGAGGTGAAAGCTGGTAAAATCGACTTTAAAGTTGATAAATTCGGTATCATCCATGCTGGTATAGGTAAGGTTTCTTTCACCCCTGAACAAATTCAGGATAACGTAAAAGAGCTTATCAATACAATTGCAAAGCTTAAGCCTGCTTCATCTAAAGGTACGTATTTCAAAAGCATTCACCTATCCAGTACAATGTCTCCTGGAGTGAAAGTAGATAAAGGAAGTATTCAAGGTATTTAATCATGACTAGAGAAGAAAAATCACAAATAATCGAAAGTCTTACCGAGAAGTTCAAAGAAAATCCATACTTCTATATCACAGATGCTTCTGGATTCACAGTAGCTGAGGTAAATGCTTTCAGAAGAACTTGTTTTGAAAGAGGTGTTGAATACAAAGTGTACAAAAACACTTTGATCGCAAAAGCATTGGAAACCCTTGATGGGGACTACAAAGGTTTTGCAGAAAAGGCCTTAAAGGGTTTCTCCGGTATTATTTTCTCTAAAGAAGTCGGTAACCTTCCAGCAAAAGTATTGTTGGATTTCAGAAAAAAACAAGGTAAAAAAGAGTATAGACCTGTATTCAAAGGAGCTTACATCGATTCTGATGTATTCATTGGTGAAGCTAACCTTGAAATGTTGTCTACGCTTAAATCTAAGCAGGAATTGATCGGTGATCTTATTGGATTGCTGCAGTCCCCTGCTAAAAACCTTCTGTCTGCTCTTCAAAGCGGTCAAAATAACATCACAGGTGTATTGAAGACCCTAGCTGACAGAGAAGAAAAATAAGTTTATCAAATCATTCAAAAAACAAATTAAATTAAAAATAAAATGGCAGATCTTACACAACTTGCAGAACAGTTGGTTAACTTGACTGTAAAAGAAGTTAAAGAATTGACAGATATCCTTAAAGATCAGTATGGTATTGAGCCTGCTGCAGCTGGTGCTGTAATGGTAGCTGCTGCTGGTGGAGCCGGTGCTGGTGAAGCTGCTGCTGAAGAAGAAAAAACTTCTTTTGACGTTATTTTGAAATCTGCTGGTGCTCAGAAACTAGCTGTTGTGAAGCTTGTAAAAGAATTGACAGGTCTTGGTTTGAAAGAAGCCAAAGAACTAGTTGACAGCGCTCCTAAAGCAGTAAAAGAAGGTATCGCTAAAGATGAGGCTGACGCATTGAAGAAGTCTCTTGAAGAAGCTGGTGCTGAAGTAGAAATTAAGTAATTTGAATAACCTGTCCTTACTTTAGGATATGGTTATACGATTAGACCTGACTGTATAGTCAGGTCTTTTCCTGTTTGTGCACAGGTATAAAATTGCACTATTCTAAGCGAAAATTGTCGCTTTTGGTTATTTATTTTCACTAAAAACATATACTGCCTTGGCTATCCAGAATCAAACCGTAAGGAAAAGTTTCTCATCAATAAAGGTAGTCAAAGACTATCCGGATTTCTTAGATATCCAATTACAATCATTCAAAGACTTTTTTCAGCTTGATACACCTGCTGAAAAAAGAAGACAGGATGGTCTTTTCAAGGTGTTTTCTGAAAATTTCCCTATCTCTGACTCCAGGGAAAATTTCACCCTTGAATTTATTGACTATACAGTAGATCCTCCAAAATATAGTGTAGAGGAATGCATCGATAGAGGATTGACTTATTCCGTACCACTCAAAGCAAAGCTTAGATTGCTTTGTCATGATGAGGACAATGAAGATTTCGAAACGATCGAGCAGGAGGTATTCTTAGGAAACCTGCCTTATATGACGGAAAAAGGCTCCTTTGTTATCAATGGTGCTGAAAGGGTAATCGTTTCCCAACTTCACAGATCTCCAGGTGTGTTCTTTGCCCAAAGTAAGCATACCAATGGTACAAAATTGTATTCAGCCAGAATTATCCCTTTTAAAGGTAGCTGGATAGAATTCGCAACTGACATTAACAATGTCATGTATGCTTACATTGACCGTAAGAAAAAGTTTCCTGTTACTACTCTATTAAGAGCTATCGGATTTGGTTCTGATAAGGAAATTCTGGATCTTTTTGGGCTTTCAGAAGAAATTGAAGCCACAAAAAATAATCTCAAGAAAGTAGCTGGAAGAAGACTTGCTGCCCGTGTGCTTAGAACATGGGTTGAGGACTTTGTAGATGAGGATACCGGCGAGGTAGTTTCCATTGACAGAAATGAAGTTTTGTTGGAAAGGGATTCCGTTCTGACAGATGAAGATATTGATTTGATCCTTGATTCAGGTACTAAGTCCATTATTCTCCATAGAGAAGATGTGAATGTAGCTGACTTCTCAATAATCTATAATACCCTACAAAAAGATAATTCCAACTCTGAAAAAGAGGCAGTTGAAGTAATCTATCGTCAATTGAGAAATACAGAAGCCCCTGACGAGGCTACTGCCCGCGAAGTAATTCACGGACTTTTCTTCTCTGATAAACGATATGATTTGGGTGAAGTAGGTAGATATAGGATCAATAAAAAATTGGGTCTAAATATAGATCCTTTAAAAATTGTACTGACCACCGAAGATATCATCAGCATTGTTAAATACTTGATCGGATTGATCAACTCCAAAGCAGTAGTGGATGATATTGACCACCTTTCCAATAGAAGGGTAAGGACAGTAGGTGAACAACTTTACAGCCAGTTTGGTGTGGGTCTTGCAAGAATGGCCAGAACCATTCGGGAAAGAATGAACGTAAGGGACAATGAGGACTTCAAACCTGTAGATCTTATCAATGCCCGTACGCTTTCTTCTGTAATCAATTCCTTCTTTGGTACCAACCAGCTTTCTCAGTTTATGGACCAGACCAACCCTCTTGCAGAACTTACGCATAAAAGAAGGTTGTCTGCATTGGGACCAGGTGGTCTTTCCAGAGAAAGAGCCGGATTTGAGGTTAGAGACGTTCACTATACCCATTATGGCCGTCTTTGTACTATCGAAACACCGGAAGGACCAAACATCGGTCTGATTTCTTCCCTATGTGTTCATGCAAAAGTAAATTCCATGGGCTTCTTGGAAACCCCTTACAGAAAAGTAAAGGATGGAAAAGTAAGCATGGATGCTTCTGATATCGTCTTCCTTACTGCTGAAGAAGAGGATGACAATAACATCGCCCAAGCTAATGCACCTTTGGACACTGAAGGTAACTTCATCAATGAAAAGGTAAAAGCAAGATTTGAAGGTGATTTCCCTGTGCTGGAACCAAAAGAAATTAGCTACATGGACGTCGCGCCAAATCAGATTGTATCTGTGGCCGCTTCTTTAATTCCATTCTTGGAGCATGATGATGCTAACCGTGCATTGATGGGATCCAACATGCAGCGTCAGGCTGTTCCATTGTTGAGACCTGAATCTCCAATTGTAGGTACTGGCTTGGAAGCTAAAGCAGCTACTGATTCCAGAGCACTTATTTTGGCAGAAGCTGATGGTGTGGTTGAATATGTAGATGCCAATAAAATCACCATTAAGTATGATCTTACTGATGATGAATTATTGGTTAACTTCAGTGACCAGTACAAAACATATAACCTGATCAAATTCAGAAGGACCAACCAAGATACAACTATCAACCTTTCACCATTGGTGTTGAAGGGTACTAGGGTAACAAAAGGCCAGGTTTTGGTGGAAGGTTATTCAACCAACAAAGGTGAGTTAGCCTTGGGTAAGAACCTGAGAGTGGCTTATATGCCTTGGCAAGGTTATAACTTCGAGGATGCGATCGTAATTTCTGAAAGGGTAGTAAGAGAAGATATCTTTACTTCTATCCATATTGAAGAATTCCAGCTTGAAGTAAGGGATACAAAAAGAGGTGAAGAAGAATTGACTTCTGAAATCCCTAACGTGTCTGAGGAAGCTGTGAAAAATTTGGATGAAAATGGTATCATCCGTGTTGGTGCTGAAGTAAAAGAAGGTGATATCATTATCGGTAAAATCACCCCTAAAGGTGAAACTGACCCAACTCCTGAAGAGAAGCTTTTGAGAGCAATCTTTGGTGATAAGGCAGGTGATGTGAAAGACGCTTCTCTAAAAGCTTCACCTTCATTGAACGGTGTGGTTATCGAAACCAAATTGTTCTCCAGACCTAAAAAAGACAAGGACCTTAGAGCGAAATCCAAAGCAGAAGTTGAGAAGTTGAAGTCTCAATACGCTAAGGATCTTTTGGGCATCCGTGCCAAAATGATCAACAAATTGGTGACTTTGCTTGATGGAAAGACTTCTCAGGGAGTAAAACACAAATTTGGTGACGAAATCATAAGCAAAGGAGTGAAGTTCAATGTCAAAAACATTGAGCAAAATCTCTTCCCATCCAAAAACCCATACAGAGATGAGTCTAACTACAATGTGCCTGAAGAGGCTAACTTGATTTCAGACATCATCTTGGATGATTGGACAGAAGATGCACATACCAACAAGCTTATCCAGCAATTGGTTAAGAACTATGTTAACTCAAGGAATGAAATCTCCGGTAGATTTAAGAGGGACAAGTTTACCCTTGAAGTGGGAGACGAATTGCCTGCGGGGATCGTTCAATTGGCCAAAGTATACATCGCTAAGAAGCGTAAGTTGAAAGTTGGGGATAAAATGGCAGGACGTCACGGTAACAAAGGTATTGTTGCCAGAATCGTGAGAGATGAAGACATGCCATTCTTGGAAGACGGTACGCCAATGGATATTGTTTTGAACCCTCTGGGTGTACCTTCAAGGATGAACATTGGTCAGATATACGAAACTGTATTGGCTTGGGCAGGATTTAAACTTGGCAAGAAATATGCTACTCCAATCTTCGATGGCGCAACCATGGAAGAGGTATCTGCCGAATTGGAAGAAGCAGGATTGCCAGCTTACGGTAGGACATATCTATACGATGGGTTGACCGGTAAGAAATTTGATCAGCCGGTGACTGTAGGTATAGCCTATATGCTTAAACTAGGCCACTTGGTGGATGACAAAATGCACGCAAGGTCCATAGGTCCATACTCATTGATAACGCAGCAGCCTTTGGGTGGTAAAGCCCAGTTCGGTGGTCAGCGTTTTGGAGAAATGGAGGTTTGGGCATTGGAGGCATTTGGTGCATCCCATGTGTTGCAGGAAATCTTGACTGTGAAATCTGACGACGTGGTAGGTAGGGCTAAAGCCTATGAGGCCATCGTGAAAGGAGAAAATCTTCCGAAACCAAATATTCCGGAATCCTTCAACGTATTGGTTCATGAGCTGAGAGGTCTTGCTCTAGAAATTACCCTTGACTAATTTTAATTTAATGGGCCGCAAGGCCCTTAACATACCCTTCAACAATTATGGCGTTCAGAAAAAATAAAAAACTAAACAACGACTTTTCCAGAGTCACTATTAGTTTGGCTTCTCCAGAATCTATTCTGGACAGCTCTCATGGTGAAGTAACGCAGCCGGAAACCATTAACTACAGAACATATAAACCTGAAATGGGCGGATTGTTCTGCGAAAGGATTTTCGGACCTGTCAAAGACTGGGAGTGTCATTGTGGTAAATACAAGCGCATAAGATATAAAGGCATCATCTGTGACCGATGTGGTGTTGAGGTGACCGAAAAGAAAGTGAGAAGAGAGCGTATGGGACACATTGAACTTGTGGTACCTGTGGCGCATATCTGGTATTTCAAGTCCCTTCCTAACAAAATCGGTTATTTGCTTGGCCTACCTACTAAGAAACTGGATCAAATCGTATATTATGAAAGATATGTGGTCATCCAAGCTGGTCTTAAAGCAGAAGATGGGGTTCAGTACCTAGACTTTTTGACTGAAGACGAATATTTGGATATCATGGACAAACTTCCAAAAGATAACCAAATGCTGGATGATGATGATCCCAATAAGTTCATTGCTAAAATGGGAGCTGAAGCGGTGGAAATGCTTTTGGCAAGATTGGACTTAGATGATCTTTCCTATAGCTTGAGGCATCAGGCAGCTACCGATACTTCCCAGCAAAGAAAAGCAGAAGCTTTGAAGCGATTGAAAGTAGTAGAGGCCTTCAGGGATGCCAGAACCAGAATCGAAAACCGTCCAGAGTGGATGGTGGTCAGAATGGTTCCTGTAATTCCGCCTGAATTGAGACCATTGGTTCCTTTGGATGGTGGAAGATTTGCAACATCCGATTTAAATGACCTATATAGAAGGGTAATCATCAGGAACAACCGATTGAAGAGATTGATCGATATCAAAGCACCTGAGGTGATTTTGAGAAACGAAAAAAGGATGCTTCAGGAGGCAGTTGATTCTCTGTTTGATAACTCCAGAAAAGTAAACGCGGTAAGATCTGATGGTAACCGTGCCCTTAAGTCACTTTCCGATATGTTGAAAGGTAAGCAGGGACGTTTCCGTCAAAACCTTTTGGGTAAAAGGGTGGACTACTCCGGCCGTTCGGTAATCGTAGTAGGTCCAGAACTGAAACTCCATGAGTGCGGTCTTCCTAAAAATATGGCAGCAGAGCTTTTCAAACCATTTATCATCAGAAAACTGATCGAAAGGGGTATTGTAAAGACTGTAAAATCTGCCAAGAAAATCGTTGACAGAAAAGATCCCGTGGTGTGGGATATCCTTGAAAATGTATTGAAAGGACACCCTGTATTGCTTAACCGTGCCCCAACATTGCACAGATTGGGTATTCAGGCATTCCAACCAAAGTTGATCGAAGGAAAGGCGATCCAATTGCATCCATTGGTTTGTACAGCATTCAACGCTGATTTTGACGGTGACCAGATGGCTGTTCACGTTCCACTTGGACATGAGGCTATTTTGGAGGCATCTACATTGATGCTTTCTTCACACAATATCCTTAACCCTGCTAATGGTGCCCCGATTACTGTTCCTTCCCAAGACATGGTTTTGGGTCTGTACTACGTGACAAAAGGAAAAAAATCCACTCCTGAAGAGCCTGTTTTGGGTGAAGGAATGACCTTCTACGGTGAGGAAGAAGTAATCATTGCCCTTAACGAAGGACAAATCTCCAAGCATGCCCTGATCAAATGTAAAGTGAAGGTCAGAAATGAAGATGGTTCTTTGGAAGAAAAGGTTATTGATACTGTTGCAGGTAGATTGATCTTCAACCAATTCGTTCCTGAGGAAGTAGGATTTGTAAACGAATTATTGACTAAGAAAAAACTACAGCAGATCATTTCTGAGGTAGTAAAAATATGTGGTGTTGCCAGAACTGCCCAGTTCTTGGATGACATCAAGAATCTTGGTTTCCAAATGGCTTACCAAGGCGGTCTTTCAATGGGTCTAAATGACGTTATCATTCCTGATGAGAAAAATCCATTGATTGGCAAGGCCAAGGAAGAAGTAGATCAGGTATGGAACAACTACTTGATGGGTCTGATCACAGATAATGAAAGATACAACCAAGTTATCGATATCTGGACCAGGACCAACTCAAACCTGACCAATATTCTGATGAAGAAGATGGAGGAGGACAAGCAAGGCTTCAACGCCATCTACATGATGATGCACTCCGGAGCTAGAGGTTCAAGAGAGCAGATCCGTCAGTTGGGTGGTATGAGAGGTCTAATGGCCAAACCTCAGAAAAACCTCCAAGGTTCTGTGGGTGAGATTATCGAAAACCCAATCCTTTCCAACTTCAAGGAAGGTCTGGATGTATTGGAGTACTTTATCTCTACACACGGTGCCCGTAAAGGTCTTGCAGATACGGCATTGAAAACTGCAGATGCCGGCTACTTAACACGTCGTTTGGTTGATGTAGCTCAAGATATGATCATATCTGAAGAGGATTGCGGTACTTTGAGAGGTCTGGTAGTTTCCGCTCTAAAAGATAATGATGAGATTGTAGAACCACTTTCTGAAAGAATCTTAGGAAGGGTTTCTGTACATGATGTATTTGATCCTATTACAGAAGAATTGCTAATTCCTGCCGGAATCGAGATTACTGAAGATATCGCGAAGCGTGTTGACGAATCTTCTGTAGATGAAGTTGAGATCCGCTCCGTATTGACCTGTGAAACCAGAAGAGGTGTCTGTGCGAAATGTTATGGACGTAACCTGGCTACCGGTAGAATGGTACAAGCCGGTGAATCTGTAGGTGTAATTGCTGCACAGTCCATCGGTGAACCTGGTACTCAGCTTACTCTTAGAACCTTCCACGTGGGTGGTACAGCTTCCAACATCTCTGTTGAAGCAAGTATCAATGCCAAATTTGACGGTGTGGTTGAGTTTGAGGAGGAATTGAGATGGATTGAAACTACCAACAAAGAAGGTCAAGCGGTATCTATTGTTATGGGTAGATCCGGTGAGATCAGAATCAATGATCCAAAATCAGGCAAGACATTGGTGGCAAACCATGTGCCTTACGGTGCTGTCTTGAATGTAAAAGATGGACAAAAAGTATCCAAAGGAGATTCTTTGTGTACATGGGATCCATATAATGCAGTGATTCTTTCTGAATATGATGGAACTGTAGAGTTCGAAGCCATTATTGAAGGTATAACTTACAAAGAAGTGGCCGATGATCAGACAGGTTTCAGAGAGAAAGTAATCATTGATACCAAGGATAAGACCAAAAACCCGGCTGTTGTTGTAAATTATGGAGAAGAATCCAAAGCTTACAACATTCCAGTGGGAGCACACTTGGCTGTAGAGGCAGGTGAAAAAGTGAAAGCTGGCCAAATCCTTGTGAAAATTCCTAGATCGGTTGGTAAAACCAGAGATATTACCGGTGGTCTTCCAAGAGTAACTGAATTGTTTGAGGCAAGAAACCCATCCAATCCGGCTGTTGTTTCTGAAATCGACGGCGTAGTAACCTATGGTGGTATCAAGCGTGGTAACAGAGAAATCTTCATTGAATCCAGAGATGGTGTGAAGAAAAGATACATGGTATCTCTTTCCAAGCACATCCTTGTTCAGGAAAATGACTTTATCAGAGCGGGAGAGCCACTTTCAGATGGAGCCATTACTCCAAGTGATATCTTGGCAATTAAAGGACCTACCGCTGTCCAAGAATATTTGGTAAATGAAATCCAGGAAGTTTACCGACTTCAAGGTGTGAAAATCAACGATAAGCATATTGAGGTGATTGTAAGCCAGATGATGCAGAAAGTTGAAATCCTTGAGCCTGGTGATACTAACTTCCTACAGGGGCAGACAGTAGATAAGTGGGCATTTAGAGAAGAAAATGACAATATTCTTGATAAGAAGGTTGTTATGGATGCCGGTGATTCCACTACTTTGAAGCCGGGTATGATCATTACTGCAAGAAGACTGAGAGATGAAAATTCCAGTCTGAAGCGTAAAGATTTGAAACTGGTACAGGTAAGAGATGCCGAGACAGCTGTTTCCCAGCCTACACTACAAGGTATTACTGCTGCTTCTTTGGGAACTGAAAGCTTTATTTCTGCTGCATCCTTCCAAGAGACTACCAAGGTCTTGAGTGAGGCAGCCATCAGAGGCAAGCGTGATGAACTCTTGGGCTTGAAAGAAAACGTGATCGTAGGTCACTTGATCCCTGCAGGTACCGGACAGAGACATTTTAAGAACATTATTGTTGGCTCTCAGGAAGAGTATGATAGAATGTCTTCAGAAAAAGACAGGTCTGTCAGAAGGTCCAAAGAGGCTGTTAAATAATCAAAGATCATTTGTAAACTAAAAGGCCTGTAGTCAAATACAGGCCTTTTTTAATCAAAATATGATGAAAGACGGAAACAATAACCCTGAAGATCAGCAAATTAATGTGGAATTATCCGAGGAGGTAGCAGAAGGTATTTATTCCAATTTGGCCATGATTGCCCATTCCAATTCGGAATTTGTCATTGATTTTATCCGCTTGATGCCGGGAGTGCCTAAGGCAAAAGTAAAGTCCAGAATTATCATGACCCCTGATCATGCCAAGAGGCTTTTGGCGGCTTTAAAAGACAATATTGCAAAATATGAGCAGTCTTTTGGCAAGATTCAGGGTGGTATGGAAGGTCCAAATTTCCCAATGAATTTTGGTGGGGGCTTTGGTGAGGCATAATCTATGCCTCACTTTATTCCAGTTCAAAAATATGAATGTCGCTAGTCTGCAATTCAAATGCTGCAATTTTGTCGGGTGGAATTATGCATATTTTTGAATAGTAGCTGTTTATCTCACCGATATTATAAATTTTTTCTAAGCATATCTTTTCATTTTGATGAATATTGAAAACAATAATTTGTCTTGGATTAGGTCTCTCCTCTGGTTTTCTGTTGTAAATTAATATGAATAGTTTGCCATCATATAATTTACAATCTGAAACAATATCGATGGTGCTGTTTGTTGTCGTTTTGTAAAAACTGTAAATATTGTCCTTGACAGATTTCAAATTTATTTTCTCTAAAATGTTTGTACTATAGGATAAGTTTAAATCTGAATCATAAATTGTTATTTCACCTGTTGTAGGTAAAACCGTAATGAATCCCATTTTTAAAGGGAAAATATAACCTTTGCTGTTATGAATTTCTTGGAATTTGTTGAATGAAAAGTTGGTTAATTCTCCAAACCTTTTTATTTCATGTGAGTATTGATCATGGATAATAAATTGACCTTGGAGGTCATCTGGTAAAATTGAGTAGACTAATTTATTGTCTAGCTGAGAAAAATTTAAAAGCTCTGAATTCACCTTTAAAGATAAATTGTCAACAAATTTCCCTTCATTGGTGTAAAAATCAATCCTTTGTTTGCCTGAATTATAGACAGCTATTTTGTTGTTAATGGGGATTGAAAATGTAGGATAGCTTACCCCAGAATCCTCGTACGAATCATCTATAATAAGTTTTTTCGAAAAGTCTCTATCTAAAATTAACAATCTGCTATAGTCATATTCAGTTATATAGAAGGTACCATTGACAAACTCCATCGAACTGAGGGAGGAGAGGAAGTAATCAAAATCATAGTCTGAAAATTTTTCTGTAGGGAATAATTGGATTTTTTCAGTTTGAACTTTTGAACAACCTAAAACAAATAATAATACAGTCAGATGGCAAATAAATTTGATCATAAACAATTGATTTTTTGAATTCTGCCTTGAAAATTTCAAGACAGTTTATTTAATGATAGTTATGGAGTCGGTTGACCATAACAATAACTTGTAACCCCATTAAATTTTACCCAAGGATTTGCTATCTCAGGTCTAGATCAAGTACAAGATGTAGCATTACAAGAAAGTGAACCGACACTGCCGGAATATCTAGTTGCATTACAACCTGCTAGTGAAATTAATGGAATTGAGACCCATAGCGAAAATTTTAGCAGTCCAAGAAGTTTAAATTTTTCATAAAATGTTGTTTTATTAGTAACAATCTTTTTCCGGAAGATTTTTCACCCTTACCTTTCAACTCATCTATGCTTAGAATGATAGTTAAAACTATTTATTTCTTTGAACTTCAAAATATTTCTGACTTTTTTTTTCGATAACAATATATTCAATAAAATACAACAGCTTAATTTTGTTTGTTTTATCGATTTCCCTACCTTTGCAGTCCAAAATTCACAAGTTTAAAGGAAGTATTTATAAATCTATCAGTTAATGCCTACTATACAACAGTTAGTAAGAAAAGGTAGAACCACTCTAGAGACCAAATCCAAATCAAGAGCTTTGGATGCTTGTCCTCAAAGACGCGGTGTTTGTACCAGGGTGTACACTACCACCCCTAAGAAGCCTAACTCAGCGATGAGAAAAGTGGCCAGGGTAAGATTGACGAATGGTAAAGAGGTGAACGCTTACATCCCAGGTGAGGGTCACAATCTACAGGAGCACTCTATCGTATTGATCAGAGGTGGTCGTGTGAAGGACCTTCCAGGTGTACGTTACCACATTATCAGAGGTGCATTGGATACTGCAGGAGTTAAAGACCGTAAGCAAGGTCGCTCTAAGTACGGTGCTAAGAGACCAAAACCAGGAGCAGCAGCTGCACCAGGTAAAAAGAAATAATTAAAAACATTACAAAGAAATGAGAAAAGCGAAACCAAAGAAGAGATATATTCTTCCTGATCCTAAGTTCAACGATACTTTGGTAACCAAGTTCGTGAACTGTCTGATGGTAGATGGTAAGAAGAGTATTGCTTACAAAATCTTCTACGATGCAATCGAGAAGGTAGAACAAAAAGTAGGTGAGAACGGTCTTGAGGTTTGGAAAAAAGCGCTTAACAATATTACTCCATCCGTAGAGGTGAAGAGTCGTAGGGTTGGTGGTGCAACGTTCCAGGTCCCAATGGAAGTTAGACCTGAAAGAAAAATGTCCCTAGGTATCAAGTGGATGATTACTTATGCCAGAAAAAGGGGTGAGAAGACCATGATGGATAGACTTGCAGGTGAAATCATCTCCGCTTCTAAAGGAGAAGGTGCAGCTGTTAAAAAGAAAGATGATACCCACAGAATGGCTGAAGCAAACAAAGCATTCTCACACTTTAGATTTTAATCAGTAATGGCAAGAGATTTAAGATTCACAAGGAACATTGGTATTGCTGCGCACATTGATGCAGGTAAAACAACTACCACAGAACGTATTCTTTATTATGCCGGTAAATCTCACAAGATCGGTGAGGTTCACGAAGGTGGCGCTACCATGGACTGGATGGAGCAGGAGCAGGAAAGAGGTATTACCATTACTTCCGCTGCTACTACAGTTTTTTGGAATTACAGAAACAACAAATACCAGATCAATATCATCGATACTCCGGGACACGTGGATTTTACCGTAGAGGTAAACCGTTCTTTGAGAGTATTGGACGGATTGGTATTCCTTTTCAGTGCTGTGGACGGTGTAGAGCCACAGTCTGAGACTAACTGGAGATTGGCTGATAACTATAGAGTAGCCCGTATCGGATTCGTTAATAAAATGGACCGTGCAGGTGCTAACTTCCTTGATGTTTGTAAGCAAGTGAAAGATATGTTAGGAAGCTATGCTGTTCCTTTACAGCTTCCTATCGGTGCTGAAGACAAATTCAAAGGCGTTGTTGACCTTATCAACAATAGAGCTATTGTTTGGAATGAGCAGGACCTTGGAATGACCTACGAGGTGGTTCCAATTCCTGAGGACATGGAAGAAGAAGTAGCCCAGTGGAGAGAGCACCTTTTGGAAGCTGTGGCGGAGTATGATGAGTCTTTGATGGAGAAATTCTTCGAAGATCCAGATTCCATTACAGAAGCTGAAATCCTGAAGGCATTACGTGCTGCTACCATCGACATGAAAATTGTTCCTATGGTCTGCGGTTCTTCTTTCAAAAACAAAGGTGTACAGACCATGTTGGACTTGGTGATGGAACTGTTGCCATCTCCATTGGACAAAGACGATCTTTATGCTACCAAACTTGATTCTGAAGAAGAGGTTTTGATCCAGCCTAACTTCAATGATCCATTCGTTGGATTGGCTTTCAAAATTGCTACTGACCCATTCGTTGGACGTCTTTGCTTTGTCAGGGCCTATTCAGGTGTATTGGAGTCCGGTTCATACGTATTCAATAGCCGTTCAGGCAACAAAGAGCGTATCTCCAGGGTATTCCAGATGCATGCCAACAAGCAAAACCAAATCGAGAGATTGGAAGCTGGTGATATCGGTGCCGTAGTAGGTTTCAAAGACATCAAAACAGGTGATACCCTTTGTGATGAAAAGCGCAAAGTGGTTATGGAGTCCATGGTATTCCCTGATCCGGTTATCGGGTATGCAATTGAGCCAAAGACCCAGGCTGACGTGGATAAATTAGGTATGGCGATTTCCAAACTGGTAGAAGAGGATCCAACCCTTCAGGTGAATACTGACCACGAAACTGGTCAGACCATCTTGAGAGGTATGGGTGAGCTTCACCTTGAAATCATCATCGACCGTCTGAAGCGTGAATTCAAAGTTGAAATCAACCAGGGTGCACCTCAGGTTGCTTATAAGGAAGCACTATTCGGTTCTGTTGAACACAAAGAAGTTTACAAAAAGCAGACTGGTGGTAAAGGTAAATTCGCAGATATCGTATTCGAACTTGGACCTAAAGATCCAGATCCTGAAACAGGTGAAATCAAACCAGGGCTTGAATTTGTGAACGCTATCGTAGGTGGTGTGATCCCTAAAGAATTTATCGCTCCTGTGCAGAAAGGCTTCCAAGAGGCCATGAAAAATGGTCCTTTGGCAGGTTATCCAATCGAGTCTATGAAGGTGAAATTGTTCCACGGTTCTTACCATGATGTGGATTCCGATGCACTTTCCTTCGAATTGGCCGCTAGAATCGGTTTCAAAGAAGCCGCTAAGAAGTGTAGGCCACAATTGTTGGAACCAATTATGGCAGTAGATGTGGTAACTCCTGATGAATATACAGGTCCTATCACAGGGGACTTGAACAGAAGAAGAGGTTTGATGAAAGGTATGGATACCAAAGGTACTTCTACCGTTGTCAAAGCTGCTGTACCGTTGTCTGAATTGTTCGGTTATGTAACAGACCTTAGAACAATCACTTCCGGTAGAGCAACAGCTTCCTTGACATTCTCCCACTATGAGCCAGTGCCTACCAACATCGCTGAAGCAGTAATTGCGAAAGTAAAAGGTGAAAAAGCCTAAATCCTGAAAGAAAATGAATCAGAAAATCAGAATAAAATTAAAATCCTACGATCACACCCTGGTGGATAAGTCATCAGAAAAGATCGTAAAAGCGGTAAAAGCTACCGGAGCCATCGTAGTTGGGCCTATTCCTTTGCCAACAAAAAAGGAAAAGTTCACTGTGTTGAAGTCTCCTCACGTTAACAAAAAAGCGAGAGATCAATATCAACTTTGTACTTACAAAAGGTTGGTGGATATCTACAGCAATAGCTCTAAAACTGTGGATGCTTTGATGAAAATCGAACTTCCCAGCGGAGTTGATGTAGAGATCAAAGTCTGACAGACTGCATTGAGATATGATGGGAAAACCTGTCCGCTACAGCGGATGGGTTTTTCTTTTGTACATGCGCCTGCAAGCAAATAAATAGTGCCAGTTCCTTTGGGATAAGGGAATGTGCCAAATTTATTTTTGTAAATAATTGAAAATATTAAAGTTGGAGTTTGTAAGGTGGAATTTAATTTCTAACTTTGCAGTCCTTAAAAAGCACCCTTGTGTTTAAGCACTTGGGTTTCAAGTTTATTATATAACAGAAGATGTCTGGAATAATAGGTAAAAAAGTAGGAATGACTAGCATTTTCAGTGCCGATGGACGTAACGTCGCATGCACGCTAATAGAAGCTGGTCCTTGCGTAGTGACGCAAGTAAAAAATGTTGAAACAGACGGGTACAACGCTGTTCAGTTGGCATTCGGTGAGCGTAAGGAGAAAAACACTCCTAAGCCATTGATCGGTCATTTTAAGAAGGCCGGCACGACGCCAAAGCAGAAAGTTGTTGAATTCAGAGACTTTAGAGTCGAATTCGAAGGTCAGGTTAATCTTGGTAACACCGTAAAAGCTGAAGAGGTATTTGTTGAAGGCGACTTCGTAGATGCTATCGGTACTTCTAAAGGTAAAGGGTTCCAAGGTGTCGTTAAGAGACATGGTTTCGGTGGTGTTGGTGGCCAGACACATGGTCAGCACAACAGACAGAGACATCCTGGTTCTATTGGTGCTTGTTCTTGGCCATCTCGTGTATTCAAAGGTATGAGAATGGCGGGTAGAACAGGTGGTGACAGAGTAAAGGTTGTGAACCTTAAAGTCCTGAAAATTTATCCTGAGAAGAACCTTCTACTTGTAAGCGGTTCTGTCCCTGGTCCAAAAAATTCTTTCGTTATTTTAGAGAAGTAAGAAAATGGAATTAGCAGTATTAAAACATAACGGCGAAGAAACAGGTAGAAAAATTTCTCTTTCTGATCAGATCTTTGCGATCGAGCCTAACGATCATGCTATCTACTTGGATGTAAAGCAATATTTGGCTAACCAGAGACAAGGAACTCATAAATCTAAGGAGAGAAATGAAGTAGCTGGTTCTACCAAGAAAATCAAGAAGCAAAAAGGTACCGGTGGAGCAAGAGCGGGTTCATTGAAATCACCTTTGTTCAGAGGTGGAGGTAGAGTTTTTGGTCCTAAGCCAAGAGACTATTCCTTCAAGTTGAACAAAAAGTTGAAACAATTAGCTAGAAAGTCAGCCCTTACTTACAAAGTTAAAGAGAACGGTTTGATGGTTTTGGAAGATGTATCTTTTGATACACCTAAGACTAAAAACTATTTAGCCTTGTTGAATGGTCTTTCCCTTAGTGATAAGAAGACCCTTTTGGTTCTTCCTGAGCTAAATAAAAATGTATTGCTTTCAAGTAGAAACCTTCCTAAAGCAAAGGTGGTCACAGTAGACAGCGTAAATACTTATGAAGTGTTGCATGCTGACAATTTGGTATTGTGTGAAGGTTCAGTAAGTAAGTTAGAAACCCTATTATTGAAGTAAGACGATGCAAATACTAAAGAAACCTTTGATCACGGAGAAGATTTCTGCAATGAACGAAAAAGGCGTTTATGGATTTGTAGTTGAAAAGACTGCTTCCAAGCCGGAAATCAAAAATGCCGTAGAAAAAATGTATGGTGTGAAGGTGGAAGATGTGCGTACAATGAGATACGCTGGCAAGCCTAAGACAAGATACACCAAGACAAGAATAGTGTCAGGTTATACCAATGCTTACAAAAAAGCCATTGTAAAAATAGCCGAAGGTGAAATTATTGATTTTTACGGAGAAATTTAATTGAATCAGAATCATGGCAGTTAAAAAATTAAAACCTGTAACCCCAGGAACCAGATTCAGAGTAGCTCCAGCTTTTGATGAAATTACAGCATCAAAGCCTGAAAAAGCTCTTTTGGCTCCTAAGAAAAAGACAGGTGGTAGAAATAATGTAGGTAAAATGACCTCCAGATATATTGGTGGTGGTCACAAGCAAAGACTTAGAATCATTGATTTTAAGAGAGATAAGTTTGGTGTTCCGGCTGTAGTTAAATCAATTGAATACGATCCAAACAGAAGTGCGCGTATTGCTTTATTGTACTATGTAGATGGTGCAAAAACCTACATTATCGCTCCGGAAGGTCTGCAAGTCGGTCAGACAGTGATTTCCGGAGAGAGAGTTGCTCCAGAGGTAGGAAATGCAATGATGTTGGTAAATATCCCATTGGGTACCATCGTTCATAACATTGAACTGAAGCCTGGAAAAGGCGGAGCATTGGCCAGGAGTGCCGGTGGATACGCTCAGGTAGTAGCAAGAGAAGGAAAATACGTTACAGTAAAACTTCCTTCAGGCGAGATGAGGTTGATCTTAGGTACTTGCATGGCTACTGTAGGTACTGTATCCAATGCTGATCACATGAATGTGGTTTTAGGAAAGGCTGGTAGAAACCGTTGGTTGGGCAGAAGACCAAGAACAAGAGGTGTGGCTATGAACCCTGTAGATCACCCAATGGGTGGTGGTGAAGGCCGTTCTTCAGGTGGTCATCCAAGATCAAGAAAAGGTTTGCTTGCCAAAGGTAAAAAGACCAGATCTCCTAAAAAGTATTCTAACAAATTCATTATCAGTAAAAGAACCAAATAATCATGGCACGTTCATTAAAAAAAGGTCCTTATATAGAACATCACTTGGCCAAAAAAGTGGATGCAATGAACGAATCCGGAAAGAAATCTGTGATCAAAACCTGGTCCAGAAGATCTATGATCTCCCCGGATTTCGTAGGCCATACCTTTGCTGTGCATAACGGTAATAAATTCATTCCTGTGTTTGTAACAGACAACATGGTTGGCCATAAACTTGGAGAATTTGCACCTACAAGAAACTTTAGAGGTCATATTGCCAAAAAAGATAAAGGAAAGAGATAATCATGGAAGCAATAGCAAGATTAAGAAATGTTCCTACTTCTCCCCGCAAAATGCGGTTGGTAGCTGACCTCGTGAGAGGTAAAAGAGTAGGCCAGGCATTGAGCATTTTGAAGTTTACCCCAAATCACGGATCCATTAAATTGGAAAAACTTCTGCTTTCTGCTGTAGCCAATTGGCAGGCAAAAAATCCTGATGCGAAACTTGAAGAAGCAGATCTATATGTAAAAACAATCTTTGTGGACGCTGGTCGTACCCTAAAAAGATTGAGACCTGCACCTCAGGGTAGAGCGCATAGAATTCGTAAAAGATCAAATCATGTAACCCTAATTGTAGATGCCTACAGTGCAGGAGTTACCGCTGATGAAGTAGAAACAACTGAAAAATCAAATTAAAATCAGACTATGGGACAAAAGATTAACCCAATTGGTTTTAGGCTTGGAGTGATCAAGGGATGGGAATCCAACTGGTACGGTGGCAAAGATTTCGCTGATAAACTATATGAAGATCAGCAAATCAGAAAATATGTCAACGCCAGAATCCCTAAAGGAGGAATCTCCAAAGTTATTATCGAAAGAACTTTGAAGAGAATTACCCTTACTATCCATACTGCACGTCCAGGAGTAGTCATTGGTAAAGGTGGAGCTGAAGTAGACAAGTTGAAAGAAGAATTGAAGAAACTTACCAACAAAGATGTACAAATCAACATCTTTGAAATCAAGCGTCCTGAATTGGATGCCAAATTGGTGGGTGAGTCTATTGCTCAACAACTACAAGCCCGTATTTCTTTCAGAAGAGCCATGAAGCAAGCAATTGCTGCAGCCATCAGAGTCGGAGCAGAAGGTATCAAAGTAAAACTATCTGGTAGATTAGGCGGTGCTGAAATGGCAAGATCAGAGATGTACAAGGAAGGTAGAATTCCTTTACATACTTTGAGAGCGGACATCGATTACGCTGTATCTGAAGCCAATACCGTTTATGGTATCATTGGTATCAAAGTTTGGATCTTCAAAGGTGAAGTTTATGGAAAGAGAGATCTTTCTCCAAATGTAGGTGCAGCCCTTAACGAACCAAAAGCTCAACCAGCCAGAGGTAAGAGAAAAGAAGGTGGTCCAAAAAGAAGAAAGAGAAATAACTAATTTTCACCTTAAAGTGAGAAATCATGTTACAGCCGAAAAGAACTAAATATAGAAAAATGCACAAGGGGAGAGTCAAAGGACTTGCCCAAAGAGGACATACGCTCTCTTTTGGTAACTTTGGTATCAAATCCCTTGAAGCTGGATGGATAACTTCCCGTCAGATTGAGGCAGCACGTATTGCCATGACGAGAGCTATGAAAAGAGAAGGTCAGGTTTGGATCAGAATCTTCCCTGACAAACCTATCACCAAAAAACCTGCTGAGGTTCGTATGGGTAAAGGTAAAGGTGCCCCTGAGTATTGGGTAGCAGTAATCAAGCCAGGTACAATCCTTTTTGAAGCTACAGGTGTAAGCCTTGAAGTAGCTACAGAAGCATTGAGATTGGCTCAGCAAAAACTTCCAGTTAGCACAAAATTCGTAGTACGTAGAGATTACGTTGGATAATTAAGACTATGAAAAACTCAGAAATCAGATCACTTTCCG
Source organism: Cecembia rubra (assembly GCF_003014575.1). Classification (GTDB taxonomy): domain Bacteria; phylum Bacteroidota; class Bacteroidia; order Cytophagales; family Cyclobacteriaceae; genus Cecembia_A; species Cecembia_A rubra. Next base: position 94,219 of record NZ_PYGF01000003.1, on the reverse strand, counting down.
AAAGTGAAATCGTTGAGCGTTTAGCCGCTGAGCAACAAAACTTGACCAAGTTGAAATTTGCTCATGCTATCTCTCCAATTGAGAATCCTAATAAAATCAAGGAATCAAGACGTTTCATCGCGAGATTGAAAACGATCTTGAAAGCAAAACAATTAGCTAAATAACAAAGACAATGGCTACTACTGAGAGAAATCTTCGTAAAGAAAGAATAGGAAAAGTAGTCAGCAACAAGATGGATAAGTCCATCACTGTTGCCGTAGAAAGAAAGGTAAAACATGCCATCTACGGTAAATTTGTTGCCAAGACTACAAAATTTATGGTTCATGACGAGAAAAATGATGCGCATGAAGGCGATATCGTCCGAATTAGCGAAACTCGTCCGCTGAGTAAGAACAAGCGTTGGAGATTAGTAGAAATTATAGAAAGGGCTAAGTAATCATGATACAACAAGAATCAAGATTAGGCGTTGCGGATAACTCTGGTGCCAAAGAGGTGCTTGTGATCCGTGTTTTGGGTGGAACCAAGAAAAGATATGCTTCCATCGGAGACAAAGTGGTTGTGACTGTAAAGTCAGCTCTTTCTTCCAGCAATATGAAAAAAGGTACCGTTTCCAAAGCGGTTATCGTGAGAACGAAGAAAGAAATAAGAAGAAAAGACGGTTCCTATATCCGTTTTGAAGATAATGCTGCCGTTCTTCTCAATAATAATGACGAGCCAAGAGGTACCCGTATTTTCGGTCCTGTTGCCAGAGAATTGAGGGAGAAGCAGTTTATGAAAATCGTGTCTTTGGCCCCAGAAGTATTGTAATCATGGAAAGAAAATTCAACAAGCAACCAAAATTGCATATCAAAACCGGTGATACTGTAAAAGTACTATCAGGTGATGACAAAGGCAAAACAGGCAAAATCCTTTCTGTAAATCTTGAGAAAAGAAGAGCTGTGGTGGAAGGTCTTAACATGGTTACAAAGCATGTGAAACCTACTGCTTCAAACCCTCAAGGAGGTATAGAAAAGAAGGAAGCCTCTATCCACGTGAGTAACCTGATGCTGGTAGATCCTAAAACAGGTGAAGCTACCAGGACTGGTAAAAAACTTGGAGACAATGGAAAATTAGTAAGATATTCTAAGAAAACAGGGGAGGTGATCAATGGCTAAACCTAGAGTTAAGGAAAGATATAAGGCGGAAATTGTTCCTGCTTTGAAGGAAAAATTCCAGTATAAGTCTGTAATGCAAGTTCCTAAGTTGACCAAGATTGTGATCAACAAAGGTATCGGTGCAGCGGTAGCAGACAAAAAATTGGTAGATCATGGTGTAGAAGAACTTAGCCTGATCGCAGGCCAGAAGGCTGTAGCTACCATTGCTAAAAACTCTGTATCCAACTTTAAGTTGAGAGAAGGTATGCCAATCGGTGCCAAAGTAACCTTAAGAGGAGACAAGATGTATGAGTTCCTTGATAGGTTGATGACTGTAGCTCTTCCTCGTGTGAGAGATTTCAAAGGTATCAATGATAAAGGATTTGACGGAAGAGGTAATTATACCCTTGGTGTGACTGAGCAGATCATATTCCCTGAAATCAGTATTGAAAAAGTGAATAAAATATCCGGTATGGATATCACTTTCGTAACCACTGCTCGGACAGATGAAGAGAGCTATGCATTGTTGAAAGCTTTCGGGATGCCTTTTGTTAACAAAAATAACTAAGAAAGAATATGGCAAAAGAGTCAATTAAAGCTCGTGAGAGAAAAAGAGAAAGACTTGTAGCAAAATATGCTAAGAAAAGAGCCGAGCTTAAGGCTGCAGGTGACTTTGAAGCTTTGGACAAACTACCTAAGAACTCTTCTCCTGTAAGGCTCCACAACAGATGCAAACTCACTGGCCGTCCTAAAGGATACATGAGGAAGTTTGGTATCAACAGGGTTACTTTCAGAGAAATGGCTTCTGCTGGTAAGATCCCAGGTATCACCAAGTCTAGCTGGTAAAATTTAAGCAAGAGTTTTTATTCTAGAAATCATTGTGTAACTTTGCACGCCCGAAACGGGAGAGTGCAGTTAGACTTATATAATTATGACTGATCCAATAGCTGATTATCTAACCAGATTGAGAAATGCCATCAAGGCTTCTCATCGAATCGTTGAGATACCTGCTTCCAATATCAAGAAGGAAATTACGAAGGTGCTTCATGATAAAGGATATATTCAGAACTATAAATTTGAAGAAAACGGTCCTCAGGGAACGATCAAAATAGCTTTGAAATATAATCCTTCTACCAAGCAAAATGCCATTGTAAGCCTGTCAAGAATAAGTAAGCCAGGTTTGAGAAAGTATGTTAAACATGAAGATCTTCCAAGAGTAATCAATGGCTTGGGGATCGCTATCCTTTCTACTTCTAGAGGTGTAATGACCGACAAAGAAGCTAGAGTAGAAGGTGTTGGTGGAGAAGTACTTTGCTACGTATATTAATAAACCGTCATGTCAAGAATAGGTAAAAAACCAATAAATATACCTGCGGGTGTTACTGTAGACGTGTCAGCGCATAACGTTGTCACTGTTAAAGGTCCCAAGGGTACGTTAAGTAGGGATGTGAATCCTGACATTGCTGTAAAGGTAGAGGGCAATGAGATTGTTCTCGAGAGACCTACAGATTCTAAAAGACATAAGTCTTTACACGGCCTTTATCGTTCTTTGGTCAACAACATGGTTGTTGGTGTATCTGAAGGATACAAAAAAGAACTTGAACTGGTGGGTGTTGGTTACAAGGCGTCTAACCAAGGACAGGTTTTAGAACTTTCCCTAGGTTATTCACACAACATCTTCTTTGCATTGCCTGATTCAATTGCTTTGAAAACCGAGACCCCAAAGGGTAAAAACCCATTGGTGACGTTGGAAGGTATTGACAAAGAATTGATTGGCCAAGTTGCTGCTAAAATCAAATCGTTGCGTAAAGTTGAACCTTACAAAGGTAAAGGTGTACGTTTTGTTGGAGAAATTGTAAGACGTAAGGCTGGTAAAACTGCTGGTAAAAAATAATAGAAATGGCTTTTAATAAGAATCTAAGAAGACTAAGAATCAAGAAAAGTATTCGCAGAAAAATCTCCGGTACTGATTCTAGACCTCGTTTGTCAGTATTTAAAAGCAATACTGGTATATATGCACAGTTGATCGATGACCTGAAAGGTCACACCCTAGCGCACGCTTCTTCAAAGGAACTTGGTTCCACGAACAACAAAAACGTAACTGTCTCCAAAGAAGTAGGTAAAAAACTTGCAGAAAGAGCAGTAGCAAAAGGTGTCACTGAAGTTGTTTTCGACAGAAGTGGATACATTTATCATGGTAATGTAAAAGCTCTTGCTGATGGTGCAAGGGAAGGTGGCCTTAAATTTTAATAGATATTATGTCTCAGTTAAGAAGAAAACCCATCAGGGCAACAGATACAGAATTAAAGGAGAAAGTAGTCGCTATCAACCGAGTTGCTAAAGTAGTTAAAGGTGGTAGAAGATTTTCCTTCTCTGCAATTGTGGTTGTAGGAGACGGTAATGGCGTTGTAGGTTATGGTTTGGGTAAAGCCAATGAAGTAACCGATGCAATCACAAAAGGTATCGAAGATGCCAAGAAAAATCTTGTGAGAGTTCCTGTTCTGAAAGGAACAATCCCTCATGAGCAACTTGGTAAATTCGGTGGAGGCTTTGTTCTTATCAAACCAGCTGCAGCAGGTACCGGTGTAATTGCCGGTGGTGCGATGCGTGCTGTTTTGGAAAGTGCCGGTATTACGGACGTTTTGGCTAAATCCAAAGGGTCTTCCAATCCTCACAACGTGGTTAAAGCTACCATCGATGCACTTGTGCAATTGAGAGATGCGATATCTGTGAGCCAACAAAGAGGTGTTAAAATGTCTAAGGTTTTTAACGGATAATAAGATGGCTAAAATCAAAATAACTCAGGTTAAAAGCACAATCAAGAGACCTAAGGATCAAAAAGCTACGATCATTGCGTTAGGACTTGGTAAAATCAACAGAACTGTAGAATTGGAAAACAATCCTGCAATTGCTGGTATGGTAAGAAAAGTAAGTCACCTTGTAAAAGTGGAGGAAGCTTAATTATGAAATTACATACACTTAAACCTGCTGAAGGTTCAGTAAAATCCAGAAAAAGAGTTGGTCGTGGTCCAGGTTCCGGTAAAGGTGGAACCTCTACTAGAGGTCACAAAGGTGCCAAATCCAGATCTGGTTATAAATCAAAGCTTGGATTTGAAGGTGGTCAGATGCCTCTTCAAAGAAGGGTTCCTAAGTTCGGTTTCAAAAGCTTGAACAAAGTAGTTAATAAACCTATCAACTTGAGTGTGCTTCAAGAATTGGCCGCTCAACACAATTTAGATACCATTTCTGTAGAAACTTTGGTTGCTCATGGTCTGGTTTCTAAAAATGATGTTGTAAAAGTGTTAGGTAGTGGCGAACTTACAGCCAAATTAAACGTAAGTGCTCACTCTTTCTCTGCTTCTGCTGTTGAAGCTATCGAAAAAGTAGGCGGAACAGTAAACAAGCTTTAAGTAAATGAAAAAGTTTATCTCAACAGTTAAGAATATCTTTTCTATTGAAGATTTGAGAATCCGAATTTTGAATACAATCGGTTTTCTGATTGTATTCAGATTGGGTTCTTTTATCGTTTTACCAGGTGTAGATCCCTCTAAGCTAGGTGATGCACCAGAAGGTATCTTTGGCCTGATCGATACGTTCCTAGGTGGTGCATTCAGTAATGCTTCTATCTTTGGTCTTGGAATCATGCCATATATTTCTGCTTCTATTGTGTTGCAGTTATTAACTGTTGGTGTACCATACTTTCAAAAGCTTCAGAAGGAAGGAGAATCCGGTAGGAAGAGGATTAATCAGATCACCAGGGTTCTGACCATTGCCATCACGGTAGCTCAAGGGATTGGTTATATTACAGCCACCATTCTACCTACAGGGGCCGTCATGGTAAGCACTTCCTTGTTTATGTTTAGCTCACTGGTATTGCTTTCAGCCGGTACAATGTTCTGTATGTGGTTGGGAGAAAAAATAACCGAAAAGGGTATCGGTAATGGTATTTCTATGCTGATCATGATCGGTATTATCTCAAGATTCCCTGGTGCTATTATTGCTGAAGTACTCTCTAAAGGAACTTCTGGAATGTTATTACTCTTGATTGAGGCTGCGGTATTGTTCTTTGTAGTGCTAGGTGTGGTAGCATTGACAGAAGCTACCAGAAGAATTCCAGTACAATATGCCAAGCAAGTAGTAGGTGGAAAAGTATATGGAGGACAAAGACAGTATATTCCTATCAAGGTAAATGCTTCCGGAGTTATGCCTATCATCTTTGCCCAGTCATTGATGTTCCTTCCTGCTCTAATTGCACAAATTTGGTCCGCTGAAAATGATATTGCCAACTATATAGGAAGTACTTTTAGTGATTTTACCTCTTGGCAGTACAACCTTGTATTTGCAATCATGATCATTCTTTTCACTTTCTTCTATACTGCGATTACGGTTAATCCAGAGCAGATAGCGGAAGATCTGAAAAGAAATGGAGGGTTTGTTCCTGGTATCAAGCCGGGTGCACCTACTGCAGATTTCATTGATAATATCATTTCAAGGATTACATTGCCAGGGTCTATATTACTGTCTATTGTAGCTGTCCTTCCTGCATTTGCAATTATTGCTGGTATCGGTGGTGAATTTGCCCAGTTCTATGGAGGTACGTCCTTATTGATTATGGTTGGGGTGATCATGGATACCCTCAGACAAATAGAAAGTTACTTATTGATGAGACATTACGAAGGAATGATGAAAAGTGGAAACATGAAAAACAATCCTTCTAACTATGCTGCCGCTATATGATTCATTATAAGACTTCCGAGGAAGTCCATAAAATCAAAGAAAGCGCTCAGATATTAGGTAAAGCTCACGGAGAAGTAGCAAAATACATTAAAGAGGGAGTGAAGACTTCCTTCCTGGATAAGATAGCAGAAGAGTACATCAGGGATAATCATGGTGTACCTTCTTTTAAAGGTTATAATGGATTTCCTGCATCACTTTGTATTTCAGTAAATGAAGTAGTGGTACATGGGTTTCCAAGTGACTATGTTTTGAAAGATGGCGATATAATCTCAGTAGATTGTGGAGTCTTTCACCAAGGTTTTCATAGCGATTGCGCTTATACTTACCCTGTCGGTGAAGTTTCTCCCCAAGTATTGTCATTACTCAAAGCGACCAAAGATTCTCTTTATTTAGGTATTGAGAATGCTGTTTTTGGTAAGAGGATCGGTGATATCGGCCATGCAATTCAAAAATTTGTGGAGGCTAAAGGATACACCGTAGTCAGAGAATTGGTTGGTCATGGATTAGGTAGGAACCTACATGAGTCCCCTGAAGTACCCAATTATGGAAAAAAAGGAAGTGGCCCACTGATAAAAGACGGATTGGTCATTGCCATAGAGCCCATGGTCAATTTAGGTACCAGAAACATAGTTCAGGAAAGGGATGGTTGGACAATCCGCACCGCGGATCGTAAGCCCTCAGCACATTATGAGCATACCGTAGCCATCTTTGAGGACAGAACCGAAATCTTGACTACGCACCAGTACATAGAAGAAAATTTTAAATTCTAAATATGGCTAAACAGACATCTATTGAGCAAGATGGTACGATCATAGAAGCATTGTCCAATGCAATGTTTAAAGTGGAACTGGAAAATGGACACCAACTGATTGCCCATATTTCCGGTAAAATGAGAATGAATTACATCAAGATCCTTCCGGGAGACAAAGTTAAATTGGAGCTCTCACCGTACGATCTGACTAAAGGTAGAATCGTTTACAGATATAAATAAAATGTCATGAAAGTAAAGGCATCAATCAAGAAGAGAAGTGCTGACTGTAAGGTGATCAGAAGAAAAGGAAAACTTTACGTCATCAATAAGAAAAATCCTAAGTTTAAACAAAGACAAGGTTAATCATTATGGCAAGAATTGCAGGTGTTGACATACCAGACAACAAACGTGGTGAAATAGGCCTTACCTATATTTTCGGTATCGGTAGAAGCTCTGCAAGAGCTATCCTAAACAAGGCAAATATTTCCGTTGACAAAAAGGTGGGCGAGTGGAATGACGATGAGTCCACAGCAATCCGTAACATCATCGCTGCTGAATTCAGAACTGAAGGTGCATTGAAGTCTGAAATTCAGTTGAACATCAAAAGATTGATGGATATAGGTTGTTACAGAGGTTTGAGACATAGAAAAGGTCTTCCTGTTAGAGGTCAAAAAACCAAAAACAACGCTAGAACTAGAAAAGGTAAGAGAAAAACTGTTGCTAACAAGAAGAAAGCGACTAAATAAATCTTGAATTAGATTATGGCTCAGAAAAGAAACGATAAAGCTAAAGGTAAAAAAAGAGTTGTGAAAGTAGAAGCTGTAGGCCAAGCCCACATTAAAGCTTCTTTCAATAACATCATCATCTCTATTACCAATAATTCTGGTCAAGTGATATCTTGGGCTTCTGCCGGTAAAATGGGATTCAGAGGCTCTAAGAAAAACACGCCGTATGCTGCTCAAATGGCTGCCCAAAACTGTGGCCAGGTAGCTTATGACCTAGGGTTGAGAAAAATTGAGGTTTTTGTAAAAGGACCGGGTGCTGGTCGAGAATCAGCCATCAGGACTTTACAAAATGTTGGTTTGGATGTTACTACGATCATCGATGTGACGCCACTTCCGCATAATGGATGTCGTCCTCCAAAACGTAGAAGGGTTTAATTACTAAAGAAAATACAGCATGGCAAGATATACAGGTCCAAAGGCAAAAATCGCCAGAAGATTCGGTGAGCCTATCGAAGGATATAGCAAAGCGCTCCAAAAGAAAAACTACCCTCCAGGTCAGCATGGTAGAGGTAGAAGAAAAAAGCAGTCTGAATATGCTATTCAGTTAGCTGAAAAGCAAAAAGCGAAGTACATCTATGGTGTATTGGAAAGACAGTTCGCCAAAATGTTTGATATTGCTTCAAGAAAACAAGGTATTACCGGTGAAAATTTGCTTCAGCTTCTGGAGTCAAGACTGGATAATACTGTTTACAGATTGGGTATTGCTCCTACAAGAAGAGGTGCTAGACAACTGGTTTCCCATAAGCATATCCTAGTAAATGGTGAAGTGGTCAACATCCCTTCTTTCAGCTTGAAGCCTGGTGATGTGATCAGCGTAAGAGAGCGTTCCAAGTCCTTGGAAGCTATCACCAGCAGCTTGGCAGGCAAATCCAATCGTTATCCTTGGTTAGAGTGGGATAACGCCTCTTTAGCAGGTAAGTTTGTATCAGTTCCTACAAGAGAAGATATTCCTGAGAATATCAAGGAGCAACTGATTGTCGAACTTTACTCTAAATAATAAACTTTCTGACTTAAATAGAACTATTGATATGTCCATATTAGCATTTCAAATGCCCGAGAAAGTGGTGATGGAAAAAGCCGATGACTTCCACGGTTTGTTCACCTTCAAGCCACTTGAAAAGGGCTATGGGGTTACTATAGGTAATGCCTTGAGGAGAATTTTGTTATCCTCTCTTGAAGGTTATGCCATCACTTCCGTGAAGCTTCCAGGAGTGGTTCATGAATTTTCCACCATCGAGGGTGTTGTTGAAGATGTGACTGATATCATTTTGAATCTGAAACAAGTGAGATTCAAAAAAGTGCATGATTCCATCGACGGAAAAATCACTGTAGAAGTTAAAAATCAGTCCGTTTTCACTGCTGGAGATATCGCCAAGTTCACCTCTTCCTTTGAGGTTTTGAATCCTGAGTTGGTTATTTGCCACTTAGATGATACAAAGAGTTTTGAAATCGAATTGACAGTTGAAAAGGGTAGAGGTTATCTTCCTGCTGAGGAATCAAAGCCGAAAGAGCAGGTGTTTGGTGTAATTCCAATTGATGCCATCTTTACTCCGATCAAAAATGTCAAGTACAGCGTGGAAAATACAAGGGTTGAGCAAAAAACCGACTTTGAAAAACTCATCATTGAGGTGACCACAGACGGTTCCATTCACCCTGAGAAGGCACTTCAGGAATCAGCAAAAATCCTGATCCAGCACTTCATGTTGTTTTCTGACCAGACTATGGTATTGGATACTGGAGGACCTTCCGAGCCAGAACCAATTGACGAGGAGTACCTGCACATGAGAAAGCTTTTGAAAACTCCTCTAGGAGATCTTGATCTTTCTGTGCGTGCTTTCAACTGTTTGAAAGCTGCTGATGTAAAGACTTTGGGAGATCTTGCAAAACTTGAGATTTCTGATATGATGAAATTTAGAAATTTTGGCAAGAAATCTTTGGCTGAGCTTGAGCAGCTGATCCAAGAAAAAGGTCTGACCTTCGGAATGGATTTGTCTAAGTATAAACTTGATGAAGAATAATAAAAATGAGACACGGTAAGAAATTCAACCACCTTGGCAGGACAGCCAGTCACAGGAAGGCCATGCTTTCCAATATGGCTAACTCCCTGATTCTTCACAAGCGTATTTCTACAACGCTTGCCAAGGCTAAGGAGCTTAAAAAATATGTAGAGCCTCTGATTACCAGAGCTAAAGAAGATACTACTCACAATAGAAGGGTAGCTTTCTCTTACCTTAAAAACAAAGAAGGTATCAAAGCTTTGTTCGGTGAAGTGATCGAAAAAGTAGGTAGCAGAGCCGGTGGATATACAAGAATTATCAAAACAGGATTCCGTCTTGGTGATAATGCTGAAATGTGTATCATCGAGTTGGTAGATTTCAATGAGTTGATGCTGAAAGATGCTAAACCAGCTAAGAAAACTACCAGAAGAAGCAGAAGAGGTACAGGTAAAGCTACTGATGCACCTGCTGCTGAGGCTTCAAAAACTGAAGGTAACACTGAAGAAAAATCTGCTGAATAATTCATGCGGGATACTTCAAAATATAAGGGGATTGGACTTTGGTTCAATCCCTTTTTTTATATCCTTTTGATTTTACCACAAGTAAAACTCTAAAATTCCTTAACTTTGGCGAGTCCATTTAATCATCATGAATAAACAGAAAGCAACCCTACTTCTTGCTGACGGTACAATCTTTAGGGGCACACTTATTGGCAGCCCGGGTACCAATGGCGGTGAGATATGTTTCAATACCGGTATGACTGGCTATCAGGAAATTTACACAGATCCATCTTATACCGGACAAATTGTAGTGACCACTACCTCACATATTGGTAATTATGGGGTAATTGATTCTGAAGTGGAATCTGATCATCCTACAATTGCAGGTATAGTGGTCAATAGTTTCTCAGAAGTTTATAGCAGACTTGACGCAAGTGGTTCCCTTCAGGATTACTTGGTCAAATATGGTATTACTGGAATTGCAGATATTGATACCCGTAAATTGGTAAGACACCTCCGGTCAAAAGGTGCAATGAATGCTATTATCAGCTCTGAATTTGAAGAAGACCTTGCAGGATTAAAAGCTCAGTTGAACCTTGTGCCTGACATGAACGGGCTTGAATTGTCTTCCCAGGTTTGTACCAAAGAACCATTCTTCTATGGAGAGGAAAATGCTCCTTTTAAAGTCGCTTGTTTAGATTTTGGTATCAAATTGAATATCCTAAGAAATCTCGCTGAAAGAGGGGTTTATTGTAAGGTCTTCCCTGCTAAAACTACATTGTCAGAAATGGAAGCCTGGAACCCTGATGGCTATTTCCTTTCCAATGGACCTGGAGATCCTGCAGTAATGGATTATGCTGTTAAGACAACCAAAGAAATTTTGGATCTCAACAAACCTGTTTTCGGAATCTGCCTAGGTCATCAGATCTTAGCAGAATCCTGTGGTATTTCCACTTATAAAATGCACCATGGACACAGAGGACTGAATCACCCCATCAAGAATTTACTTACCGGCAAAAGTGAAATTACTTCCCAAAATCACGGATTTGTGGTAAAAAGAGAGGATGTAGAAAAAAGCAACTTGGTTGAAATTACTCATGTTCATCTCAATGACAATACAATAGCTGGTATCCGCCTGAAACAAAAACCTGCATTTTCAGTACAATATCACCCTGAGTCCTCTCCAGGTCCTCATGATTCGAGGTATTTATTTGATGATTTTATATCTTTAATGCGAAAAAATTAAAACTCTTAAACCTTTAACATTATGACTTTGATTCAATCTATTCATGCAAGACAGATTTTAGATTCCCGTGGTAATCCCACCATTGAGGTGGATGTGTTTACTGAAACAGGGGCATTTGGAAGAGCTGCCGTGCCTAGCGGTGCCTCTACCGGCATTAATGAAGCGGTAGAACTCCGTGATGGAGACAAATCTAAATACCTCGGAAAAGGAGTATTAAAAGCTGTTTCCAACGTGAATGATGTGATTGCGCCTGAATTAGTAGGCTTGAGTATTTTTGAACAAAATCTGATCGATCAGATCATGATTGACCTCGATGGTACACCGAATAAAAGTAAACTGGGAGCTAACGCAATCCTTGGTGTTTCTTTGGCGGTAGCCAAGGCAGCAGCAATGGAGGCAGGTCAGCCATTGTATAGGTACATTGGGGGTGTCAATGCAAATACTCTTCCTGTACCTATGATGAATATCATCAATGGTGGTTCCCACTCAGATGCTCCTATTGCATTTCAGGAATTTATGGTAAGACCGGTGGGTGCTGCTAACTTTTCCGAGGCTATCCAAATGGGATGTGAGATTTTTCACCATTTGAAAAAAATTCTTCATGATAAAGGATTGAGCACTGCTGTAGGCGATGAAGGTGGATTCGCTCCAAATTTCTCCGGTGGAACTGAAGAGGCTTTGGCTTGCATTTTGGATGCTATAGCAAAGGCAGGCTACAAAGCAGGTGATGATGTCACCATCGCTTTGGACTGTGCGGCTTCTGAGTTCTTCAAGGATGAAAAATATGATTATACCAAATTCGAAGGACCTAACGGAAAAATCAGAAGTAGAGAAGAGCAGGTAGCATACCTTGCTGAACTTACTGAAAAATATCCTATCGATTCAATTGAAGATGGCTGCGCGGAAGAAGATTGGGCTGGATGGGCTATGCTTACCGCTAAAATCGGTGATAAAGTACAGTTGGTTGGCGATGACCTTTTTGTTACCAACGTTAAATTCCTTAAAAGAGGAATTGAGGAAAAATCCGCCAATTCCATTTTGATCAAAGTCAATCAGATCGGAACCTTGACGGAAACATTAAACGCTATAGCCATGGCCCATAAAGCTGGATTTACAGCTGTAATGTCTCACAGATCAGGTGAAACCGAAGATTCAACTATCGCGGACTTGGCAGTTGCCACCAATTGTGGTCAGATCAAAACCGGTTCTGCTTCCAGATCTGATAGGATGGCCAAATACAACCAATTGTTGAGAATCGAAGAGCAGCTGGGAGATTCTGCTGTTTTTCCACATAAAAAATAAGGAGGCTTTAAATACCAACACTTGTTATTAAGTGTATAATTGACCGCTGGGAATCTGAGTTCTCAGCGGTTTTTTTATACCTGGTCTGCTATTGGGACCAATTTTGTGCCCAAAGGAAATTTAAAAAAAGATTCTTTCGATGGATTGTTTTACCATTGATGGGAATTTGATGGGATAAAATTTGAAGTTTAATTATTTTAACGACAGAACTAAATCAACAAATTATGAGAAATATTTGGATGTTTTTGATCCTTATGATGCTAGGGGGCAGGTTGCATGCCCAGGAAGAACCACTATGGTTGCGTTATCCTGCTATTTCCCCGGATGGCAAAGAAATTGTATTCAGTTACAAAGGAGATCTGTTTAAAGTGGATGCCAAAGGTGGAACAGCTAATCCCCTTACCTTGCATGAAGCACATGATTTTATGCCTGTTTGGAGTCCTGATGGGAAGCAAATTGCTTTTGCTAGTGACCGGTTTGGCAATTTTGATGTATTCATAATTCCTTCTGAGGGAGGGGAAGCAAAGCGATTGACTTTTTACTCCGGTAATGATTTTCCATGGGACTTTACTCCTGATGGGAGTGAGGTGATCTTCAGTTCACCAAGAAATGACCTTCAAAGCTCTGTAAGGTTTCCAAACAAGGGACTCTTTGGTAAACTTTATAAAGTCCCTGTTGGGGGAGGAAGGTCTGTTTTGATGTCTACTGCCGGCTTTCAAAATGCCAGTTTTGATTCGAAAGGGGAGCGGATCATTTTTCAGGATAGAAAGGGTTATGAAGATGAATGGAGGAAAAGACATACTTCTTCAGTGACAAGAGATATTTGGGTCTTTGATTTAAATAACCAAAAATATACCCAGATCAGTGACTTTGAAGGGGAAGACAGAGAACCTCTTTTTTCAGCTGATGGCAATTCTGCTTTCTATTTAAGTGAAAAGAATGGATCTCAAAATATCTTCAAAAGAGATCTTCGTAATGGTACCGAGATCCAATTGACCCACTTCAAAGATCACCCTGTAAGGCATTTGAGCAGCAGTAAACAGGATTTGCTCTCATTTACATGGAACGGAGAAATCTATACTTTGGAGCCGGGGGGGCAACCAGTGAAGGTTCCTGTTAAAATATTTGCTGACTTTAGGGGATATGATCAAAAAATAGTTTCTGTCAACGGCGGAGCTACTGAAATGGCACTTTCACCAAATGGTAAAGAGATTGCTTTTGTGTTTAGAGGAGAAGTTTTTGTGACCTCTGTTGATAATAATCTGACCAAAAGAGTAACCAATACACCAGCTCAGGAGAGGATGCTAAGTTGGGGAGCAGATGGGCGTACACTTTATTATTCAAGTGAGCGAGGCGAAAGTTGGGATATTTTTAAGGCAAGTATTGTCAGAAATGATGAGCCTTATTTCTATGTGGCAACCTTGATCAAGGAAGAAGCGGTGATTGCTACCGAAAAGGATGAATTTCAGCCACTTGTTTCTCCTGATGGTAAGGAGATTGCTTATTTGGAAGAACGAAATATCCTTAAGGTATTTAACATTGCCAATAAAACTTCCAGAACCATTATTCCAGCTGGAGAGAATTTCTCCTACAGTGACGGAGACCAGGATTTTACCTGGAGTCCCGACAGCAAGTGGATTGTTGCTAAAAATTCGCTTGGACTTTATGGAGCAAGTCATATGGTCCTATATGATGCTGCAGGAGGTAAAGAAGGTGTTAATTTGACCAATTCCGGTTTTTCGGACGGCAGAGGACAGTTTGCCTTGAAAGGGAAAGCGCTTATTTGGGCCAATGACCGTGATGGAAAGAAACCTTTAGCACTTCAAGGTGCTAGGGAATTAGATATTTACGCTTTGTTTTTTGACAAGGCAGCGTTTGACAGGTTCAAGCTGAGCAAAGCGGAATTTGATCTTCTGAAAGAACAGGAAGAAAAAGATAAGGATAAAAAGAAAGAAGATGGTCCGCTTGTACTTGACCTAAGTGGTATTGAGAATAGGAAATTAAGATTGACTACAGGTTCAGTCAATCTGTCTTCTTTTGATATGTCCCCGGATGGCGATAAGCTGTATTTCATGGCAAGTTTTGAAGACCGCTATGATGTGTGGGCATTGGATACCCGTACCAAAGAATTGAAGTCTTTGGCAAAAACCAATTCGGGACCAGGTACTATTAAATTGGACAAAGACGGCAAAAATTTATTTGTCCTGGCAAATGGTAGACTTTCCAAGGTTGAGACAGGTAATGGCAAAGTAAGTAACATTGGAATCAGTGAAGAAATGGTTTTGGATGCCACTTCAGAACGTGAATATATCTTCCATCATGCATGGAGACAGGTGAAGAAGAAGTTTTATGATCCTACACTTCATGGAATTGATTGGGATATGTACAGAGCTACCTATGCCCGCTTCCTTCCCCATATCAACAATAATTATGATTTTCAGGAGTTATTGAGCGAGATATTGGGGGAATTGAATGGTTCCCATACAGGAGGCAGGTACTCTCACAGAGCTGATAATGGTGACCAAACCGCCTCACTAGGCTTATTCTTTGATGAAAGCTCAAAAGAGAATGGTCTTAAAATCACAGAGGTTATCACTGGAGGTCCTTTGGATAGAGCTGACAGCAAAATAAAGTCAGGTCATATCATTGAAAAAATTGATGGTGTGGAAATCGGACTGAATTTAGATTGGAACATGCTTCTCAATAGGAAAGCCGATAAAATTGTTCTCTTAAGCATGTATGACCCAATTTCCAAAGTAAGATGGGAAGAAACAGTCAAACCTATTTCCCAAGCTGTTGAAAATTCACTTCTGTATAAGAGATGGACTGACAGCATGCGTGCCATGGTGGACAAGTTAAGCAATGGAAGGATTGGTTATGTCCATGTACAGGGTATGAATGATAACAGTTTCAGAACAGTTTATGATGAGGTTTTGGGAAAAAATGCAGACAAGGAAGCATTGATTGTGGACACCAGATTCAATGGCGGAGGATGGCTGCATGAGGATCTTTCCAACTTCCTTGATGGTAAACCTTACGCGACCTTCAGACCTTATGGTTTTATTACCAGAGGTGGCGAGCCTAGGGACAAATGGGCCAAGCCGAGCGTGGTTTTGATGAGTGAGAGCAATTACTCTGATGCCCATGCCTTCCCATATGCTTATCGTGCTAAAGGAATCGGTAAACTCATCGGTATGCCAGTCCCCGGTACCAGTACTGCTGTATGGTGGGAAACACAGATTGATCCAACCATCGTTTTCGGTATTCCGATGATTGCCTTCTATGGGGTGGCTGAGGACAGGCCATTGGAAAATCTCCAACTTGAGCCAGATATCAAAGTAGCTACGCCATTTGAGGAAATTCTATTTGGTAAGGATGCCCAGATTGAGGCAGCAGTAAAGGAATTGTTGGGTCAGATTAAATGATATTCCTTTCTATTGGATATAAACCTTAATGACAACAAATTTGATCGAGGTGAAGGTGAAATACAATGGAGACAAAGGTTGTATTAGGATTGAGGTTTTCTGCGGCTATTGCATGTTATATTGCTAAAAGACCTTCCAAATAGCGTGCGATTAATATTTGACTTAATGTTCTCAGATAGTTCAGACTGATTTTTACATCAGACTTTGAATACAAACAAGGCCGCCTTTTGGGCGGCCTTGTTTTGTTTTTTTAAATTACTACGCTTAAATAGGGTAGACTATTACATTCAGTTCGATTTGGGAGTATTCGACATTGTTATCATTGGGGCTGGTCCGGCCGGCTCGACGGCAGCCTGGCATTTGGCGGGTAAGGGATTCAAGATTGCCCTTTTGGATAAAAAAAGTTTTCCTAGGGACAAGATTTGTGGAGATGCCTTGAGCGGGAACACCATTTTTGAGCTTAAGAAACTGGAAGAAAAAGGACTGGATCTTTCTTTTTTTGAGGCAACTGAAAAAGCCTATCCCGTTGACGGGTTGAGTTTCTTTTCTCCCAAAGGCCATCGTTTGAACCTTTTTCTTTCAGATGAACAAAAATTCACGGAAGGAAATTTGAAATATCCGGGTTATGTCAGTAAAAGAATAGATTTTGACAACTTTTTGCTTGCTCCTTTAAGAAAGTCCGAAAATGTCTTTGTTTTTGAAAATTGTGAGGTAAAGCAAATGGATTTTCTAAAGGAAAAAGTGGAAATCATTTGCGCTGACAGGAAAATTGAGGCCAAATTGGTGTTAGGCGCTGATGGGGCCAATTCCATTTTGGCTAGAAAACTTTGGAGAGATAAAATTAACAGGAAACACTTTTCCGCTGGGCTTAGGCAATACTACAGGAATGTTAAGTTTGAGGGGGATATACCATTGATTGAACTTCATTTTTTGCCGGACATCCTTCCGGGGTATTTTTGGATTTTTCCAATGGCCGACAACCTGGCCAATGTTGGCATCGGGATGCTGTCTTCTGAAATTGAAAAACGGTCCATTAACCTGAAAGAGGTAATGGAGGATATTATCGAGCGGCATCCCAGGCTTTCATCAAGATTTGATCAGGCCGAAGCGCTTGAATTGCCCAAAGGTTTTGGTTTGCCCTTAGGATCAAGAAAAAGTAAGGTAAGTGGGGATAGGTTTTTATTGTTAGGTGATGCGGCCTCCTTGATTGACCCTTTTACTGGAGAAGGTATAGGCTTTGCCATGACAAGCGGAAGATTGGCAGCCAAATTTATCCTTTCCAAATGGGGGCATCATGATTTTCGCAACAATCAGGATTACGATGAAATGTTGTGGAAGAAGATCGGAGGGGAGATGCTTATAGCGTATAGGATTCAGCGATTGCTCCGTTTTCCTTGGTTATTTGATTGGGTGGTGAAAAAGGCCAACTCCAGCCCAACCATTTGGAACTTACTCAACCGTATGGTATGGCGTCCAGCTGAAAGAAGAAAGCTTTCCAATCCCTTATTTTATTTTAAAGTTTTCAGGAAAAGCTAATGAAGTTAGTTTTTGTGACCTTGGTAGTAAAATCAGTAGCATTTAAAAGGGACATTGTACCAAGTACCAAGTTCCAAGCGCCAAGTGATTATCTCAGCCTCGCCTTAAACAATACCTCGTAATCCCTTTCCATTTCATTTCTATTTGGGGAGATCCAAAGGTTACCTTCCTTGTCTACAAATTCTATTCTGGCAAGATTATTGGGGATTTCTACAGGAATAAGATTTCCATCTTCTGATACAACCGCCCATTGAGACTGATTTTTCTCGCTGATCAAATTAAAGATTTCCTGAAAATCACTGATGCCATTTGTGATCCTTTCATATTCCTCATCTGAAAGTCCTGAGCTGCAGTTGACCAATAATTGACCATCCACCCATATAAGTTGGTTGATTGCCCCATAAGCAAATTCTCTGGTGTCAAAACTGATCATGTTTTGATTTACTGATTTGGGATCCTTTCCTTTGATCAATTGGAAGTTGTCTATCTGCAATTGGATTTCCTTTGAAGGTTTATTCAGATTTTCCCAATTGTAGAAAAATATCCTAGGCTCATTTTTAAAGGCAATGTACAGACCTTCTTTGTTGGTTCGTAGTACAGGGACGGTATTGGTGACAGGGAAAATTTCAGAGACTTTAAACCTTGAATTATCAGGGAAAGGAATGATTCCTGAATATTTCCTACTGTTCAGATCAATTGCCTCAAACTTGGTGCCTACAGTAGATTCATAAAAACCAGAACCTTCAGTGTTTCTGCCAGCCATTAAGGCAATGGCAAAATTTGGATCTCTAAACTGAAAAACATCAGCATTTAAAATGATGAAATTCATGATAGGATCGAAATCAGGTTTGAATTGTTGCTTTAAATTGCCCTTAAAATCGAAGAGGAATAAGCCTTTGGTTCCCAAAAGCGCAATTTCAGTATCATTTCTGAATTGTGGTCTACCCATCAAGTTCGGTCCAATGCTTTCTGGTTGATCCCCTGATTTATTGAGAATTTCTATGATTTTGCCTTCCTTCTCAATAAGTATTATGTCTGATTTCTGAAGATCCAGGGCCAAAAATTTCTGGCCATCCGGACTGATATGGGACCAGGATAACATTCCAAGGTAATCCACTACTAAAGAATCCAGTATTTCAATTTGATAACTTTCAATCTCATTTTCAGATAAACCTTTATTTCCATTGCCAGAACAGGCCATAGTCATAAGAATTATCAGGGCTCCTATGAGAAGGAGTATGTAATTTTTTTGGTTGTCCAAAACCAATTTTCCAGAACTTTTCATAGAATCAAAAATTTTAAAGAAATGAGCTTTACAAACCCAAAGATTTAAATTGAAATTATCGGATTAATTAATACTCTTGGTCATTTCATTTACCTTTTCACAAAATCAAACCAGTATGCCGCATATTGCTTATTTTCCTTCAATTCAATAGAAAGGAGAAGACTGTCTTCGCTCATTCCGATCACCTCAAAAGTCTTGACTTCAAAAACGGTTCCAATGGATTTTAATACCCTAGTCCTGCCGAAAATCCTACTGTCTTTCTCAAAAAATTCTAAATCTGAATCCAAAGTCAATTTGACTGTGCCTGTAGAAAACTTATTTTGGGCTCCAAACCGGTTTCTATTGGTGACCAAACTCTTCATGCTTCTTAATGAGTGCTCACTGATTTTGGACTTTAATTTTTCATGATCAATTTTAAGATCCGGATGTCTGTAGAAAACTGCTTGGTAACTGAACAATCTCCCAAACATACCTGCATCATCAGGAATCTTGCTTGTAATAAGGACATGGGAAGCCCCTCTGACAGAAGCTTCTTCCATAAGTTTTTTCCTGGCCCTATTGTTCAGGTCATTCATGGCTGAAAACACAGTCACTCCACGGGCTTTGGAATAGGCATCTCCTATCTCAATCAAGCCTTCTGTTTCAGAATAATCATACAAAAGACGGATGTCAGATGCTTTGGTAAAGCCTTTTATCTCTATCCGACCAATAAACTGACCAAAAGTATCATGAATTGGTCCTAGGCTCGATAGGATGATTAAAAGGGGTAAGGTCTTAAAAATTGTTTTCATTAAAAATTAGTTTTCCATGAAACTAATATATTCTTGGTTGAAAAACAAAATGTTCGACCCAAAATAAAAAATTTAGTTGGATCGGATTACCAATTTAATGAAATCAAAAAACCTTTGGATTTTAATTTCGCTCAAGTTGGCTCCTTACAATAGCATCCTGATTAATCCTTCTTTGGAGATTGCCAGCGTAATTTCTGCCCTCTTTAAATCCATATTCTGTAAATGACTTTCCTGCCCAATACCTGGCCTCTTCCAGTTCCCCCAACACTTCATAGGCAAGGGCCAAATTGTAAGCCAATCTTCCTCCTTCTTTGGTGCTATGAGGTAGGCTTAAGCCCTGCTGCCAAGTTTCCAGCGCATCCTCCCATCGCCCAACCTGAGCTAACCTAGAGCCCTTTGCAAGGGAAAAATTTGACCTTGGTTTTTCATACATGCTTCTGGTAATGGTAATAGGCATAGGGGCTATCCTTCTGGCATAGCTAGCTCCTGCCATTCTTCCAACAAACTGCGTCGCCCTTACCTTGTCAATCAACATGGCAGCCGCCTGGAGCCTTGTTTCGGCTTCTGCGGACCAAAGATTGGTCTTGTCATAATTGATCTGGTCAAAAATATTTTTGGATTGTGGGTCATAAAATCTGAATCCAGCACTTACTGACGCCAACCCTTCCATGTATACCCCCATCACTTCAATTTGTCTGGCCTCTTTGCCAGTTCCAACAGTCTTTTTGATCATCTGCCTTTTATCTGTCACAATAAAGTCAGAAGAAAACTTTTCCAGGACCAAGATTGCGTCAACTTGGTATTGATCACAAAGACCTTCTACTTGCTGCCAGGTCAAGGGTGTAGGGAAAGTTTGGGCAAAAAGTCCACCCACTAACCTTTCTCTAGCTCTAATCACCTCAAATCTTGGTGACTGGTTAAGTTCCTGCTGTATAGTGGTCAAGGTGGCCTCTGCAGCATTTTTAACTTCAAATGGAGCCTCTCCAGTTAAGATGCCTTGGATAACGGACACGGTTTCATTTTGAGGGGCTGTCCTGTCTACCAACAATATCCGCTGTACATATGAAGGTACTGTAATATCAGCAGGCGCCATTCTGTTCATGGTCACTGTCCTTGTACAGGAAAAAAGCAAGGATGCCAATAATAAAATGAAAAAGGAAAAGTTTACTTGTTTCATATTCAGCATAAATAACCTTTGTCTTGATGCTATTTTTTGTGTAAAGGTTGCAAGAAATCAGGGAATTGAAAAATTTTTTACTTTGAGGTCATGAATGCCTCATTTCCATAATAAAAAATGTTTTTGGAAACCAAAAATGACTTGGGCATTGTCTGCCCAAGTCCATGATATCAATATTTTGATCTACCCGATTAGGTTTCCCTCATTATCCCATTCAGCAACTTTTCCCCTCTCTTCTGGTTTGAGGTAAAGTGCCATGTATTTTTCAGGGTATTCAAAGCCATGTTGTTTCAACACCTCGTCAGGCACGCCATTCCATACATTGGGAGTATTGCCCTTATAGCCAAGATATTTGAAACCCATTTCAGTAGTGAAATAGCCTGTGGAGGTTAAGTTTCTAAGGGTATTGAAAAAACGTACCTGACCAATTAGCTCTGGCGAGGCTTTATCGGGCCAGGCGATCAGATCTATGACTTCCAGCCTTTCTTTCTCCGATAATTCGAGAAAAACTTTCCCATAGTTGTCTATGCTATAATTGTCCAGCCACATGAGTCCACCCCGTACGGGAGTTTGAAAACTTGGATTCTCTTTCATCATAAACTCAATAAATTCAGGAACGCCAGCTTCTGTTGCACTTCCTGATTCATGGTCTGCAGGTAGGATGATATCAACCAAAACATCCAGCTTTTTTCTTTCCTCCTCGGTAAAAAAAGTCTCAGATAGCAATTTATGGTCTCTAGCTATTTCTTCTGGTATCCTTCCTCCAGGTGTTCCCCCTGCAATTTTTGGAGAAAAGTCCGCTTCTTTATCCTTAGGGTTGCAATGTGTCAACAGTAATCCGGATGCCAGCGATCCGGTGAAAAGGAGTTTTAGGTTTTCTCTTCTGTTCATGGCTCCGGTATTAAATATTTTTCTTTTTTAATTCATCTACAATGTATTCTGATGTCCTCCAGGCCAAGGCCAAAATGGTCCAGGTTGGGTTTTTGTCTGCTTGGGAAACAAAAGGCCCTGCATCCACTACAAAAAGGTTTTTGCAGTCATGGGCTTGGCAGTTGCTGTTCAGGACAGAGGTAGCTGGATTATTGCCCATTCTGGTAGTGCCTACCTCATGGATAATCCTGCCCGGAGCTGCTAAGCCGTACATAGTTTCAGGTCCCGGTTTTTTGCCAAGCAAAACAGCTCCAGCTTCTGTGAGAATCTCTTCAAATGTGTCCTGCATGTGTTTCGCCTGTTTAATTTCCTGATCTGTCCACTTGTAATGAAATTTCAGGACAGGAATGCCATATTTGTCTACCACATTGTTGTCAATCTCGCAATAGTTGCTGTATTGGGGAATGCTTTCGCCCCTTCCTGACATGCCCAGGGTAGATCCGTATAATTTTCGGATATCCTTTTTCAAACCTTCTCCATATCCGCCATTGGGAGAAGGATTTCCAAACTCGTCTTTGATGTATTTTCTCATGGTATCCATAGAGGAACCAAAACCATAAGAAGGCATGGACATTCCGCCCCAATATTCAATATGATAGCCTCTTGCAAAGTCTAGTTTTTTGTTCTCCAACCACCAAGGTGTATACACATGCATGCCGCCTACACCGTCTTCATTGTATCTTGGTCGGTCTATCAATTCCGGTAAAATACCCATCCTGTCTGCTCCTGTAGAGTCATGTAAGTATCTTCCCACCATTCCGCTGCTGTTGCCCACTCCATTAGGATGGGATTTAGATTTGGAATTCAGCATGATACGGGCTGATTCACAGGCAGAGGCCCCCAAAACGACTACCCTCCCCTTAACCTTGTATTCTTTCATATCCACCTTGCTGATATAGGAAATACCAGTGGCTTTTCCCGTTTCATTGGTGGTAACTGTTCTGACCATGGCATGCGTGTAAAGGTCGACTTTTCCTTTAGCCATGGCTGGTTTGATCAGAACTGTTCCTGATGAAAAATCGGCATATGCCTGGCAAGCTCTGTTGCATTGGCTGCAGAAAAAGCATACGCCTCGCTCATTGTTAACAGACCTAGTGAGAATGGAAAGTCTGGATGGTATGATTGGGATATTTACTTTTTTTGCCCCCTTCATAAAATAAAGCTCGTGTAGCCTTGGCTTAGGAGGAGGCAGGAAGAACCCGTCCGGTTCATTGTAAATACCTTCTTTTGATCCAAAGACCCCTATGAGCTTGTCTACTTTGTCATAGTAAGGCTTGATATCGTCATATCCTATCGGCCAATCATCTCCTAATCCATCAATAGATTTCCTTTTGAAGTCATTGGGGCCAAATCTAAGGGAAATCCTTCCCCAGTGGTTGGTCCTTCCTCCAAGCATCCTTGACCTGAACCAGTCAAAGGATGTTCCTTCTGATCTAGTATAAGGTTCACCCTCTATATCCCATCCACCGATGGCCTGATCAAAATCCCCAAAGGGCCTGATTCGGGTTCCTGCTCCTCTTCTTGGAGATTCCCAAGGTGGCCTCAATTGGGTCCTATCTTCCTCTTTGGCAGGATCAAAGTCACCGCCAGCTTCCAATACAGCGACTGAAAGTCCTGCTTCTGAAAGAATTTTGGAGGCCATTCCACCTCCTGCGCCGGATCCCACTATGATCACATCATATGCCTCTCCGGAGGATTTGATTTCAAAACTCATGTTTTACAAAATTTTCGACTTTCGTATTACAATTTTGTAAAAAAATCATTGAATTCAAACAGTAGAAAAAAAATAGATGATTTAAAGCCAATCCATGCAGCATGAAAGGCAGAAAAAGTCAAGTTATTATAGTGTATATTAAACTTTTTGAGTTGCTTTTTCCATCAGATTAATTTTACTAAATGTTCCCAGACTGTAGTGAAGACAATACGGTGTCCTTCCTCAGTGGGATGAATACCATCCGGTAAATTTAGGTCCGGATTACCTGCCACACCCTCTAGCAGAAAAGGAATCAGTGGGACATTTTCCTCTTTGGAGATGTCAGGGTACATTTGCTCAAATTCATTGATGTATTCAGGTCCCATGTTAGGTGGAATCTGCATTCCTGCCAATAGAATGATGGTTTCAGGATATTTATTCTTTACCTTTTGGATAATGGCTTTGAGGTTGCTTTTGGTTTCGCTAAGGCTTATCCCCCTCAGGCCGTCATTTGCTCCAAGTTCCAGGACAAAAATGGCAGGTTCTTCTTCCAGGAACCAATCCAACCTGGTGAGTCCGCTTGCAGAAGTATCTCCGCTAAGCCCCCCATTGATGACTTTATAATTTAAATCCAGGCTGTCGATGGTGTGCTGTACCAATCCGGGAAAAGCATCTTCTGCATCAATGCCATAGCCGGCGGTCAGGCTGTTGCCGTAAAAAAGAATCAATTTTTTTGGACCTTCATCAACAGTCTCTTGGACTGCAGTTACTTCAGCGGATTTTTCTTCTTTGGGTGATGAGCATGAAAAAATGGCCGTGGCCAGTATCACAAGGATCGAAATTTTTCTAATCATGGTTTGTGCTATTGTGAATGGAGTTTGCATTGCTGATGGAAACCTTTTTTACGGTTTCTTCTCAAATTTACAATTTTCGTAGCAAAAGAGACAAAGCTCGTCCTTTCCTGTTATCTTTATTTCCAACGGAATAAACCTTTTATCCGTTTCAAATTGTTATTTCCAAAAATCAGAATATTACATCATTTCATGAGCATTTTAAGTGTAAAAAAAGTTTCCAAGACCTATCAGAGTGGAAGCAGAAAACTCACTGTATTGGACAGTGTCAACTTTGATATTGAAGCAGGAGAAAGCCTTGCAATTGTAGGGCCTTCAGGCAGTGGTAAAACTACCCTGCTGGGACTCTGTGCTGGTTTGGATTCTGCTACGGAAGGGTCTGTTATATTAAATGGCAATGCTTTTGAAAAACTCTCTGAGGACCAAAGGGCAGCTGTCAGGAATAAGTATGTGGGTTTTATTTTTCAAAATTTCCAGCTCTTGCCCACCTTGACCGCCTTGGAAAATGTCATGGTACCACTTGAACTTAAGAAACGAAAAGATGCCAGGGAAAAGGCTTCCGCTCTTTTGGAAAAAGTTGGTTTGGGTGACAGGTTGACCCATTATCCAACACAACTTTCAGGAGGGGAGCAGCAGAGGGTTTCTATAGCAAGGGCATTTGCCAATGAGCCCAAAATTCTTTTTGCCGATGAACCAACTGGAAATCTGGATACAGAAACTGGGGAAATGATTGAGGACTTGATTTTTGAGCTGAATAAGGAGCAGGGTACTACTTTGGTGTTGGTCACACATGATCCTGAACTGGCCAAAAGGACCAAAAGAATCATCCAGATCCGCGGAGGAAGAATACAGGAGGATACCCATGTTTGATTTTTCCTGGATAGTCAAAATGGCCTTCAGGGATTTCAGGAAGAATTTCTCAAGGCTGCTGCTTTTTACTTCATCCATGGTGGTGGGGATTGCAGCATTGGTGGCGATAAGTTCATTTGGAGAAAACCTTAAAAAGGGTATTGATCAGCAATCCAAGGAGTTGGTGGGCGCAGATCTGGTGCTCAGCAAAAGTAGTCCAATGGGTGCCCAAGGCCCGGATACTTTAGCTTTACAGGTAGCCAATGAGGTCAATTTTGCCAGTATGGTGGTATTCCCGGCCACAGGTGAAAGCCGGTTGACCCAGGTTAGGGCATTGGAAGGGGAGTTTCCTTACTACGGGAAACTGGAAACCAAACCGGTGGAGGCAGAGGCTACTTTTCGAGCAGGGGGAAGAAAGGCATTGGTCGAAAAACTCCTGATGGCACAGTTCAATGCTCAGGTAGGGGACAGTATAAAAGTGGGCAATCTCACTTTCATGATCGAAGGGGAACTCCAAAAAGTCCCTGGGCAAAGTGGAATCACTGCTACTGTAGCGCCTGCGGTCTATATTCCCATGGCATATTTGGAGGAGACGGGATTGGTGCAGTACGGCAGCAGACTTCGGTATCAGCGCTATTACCTTTTCGAGGAAGGGGTGGATGTAGATGCCTTAGTAAAGCAAAATGAGGCTAGTTGGGAGGATCAAAAGATCGATGCGGATACTATGGAGGACCGCAAGCGACAGACGGGGCGGTCCTTTGAAAACCTGTCCAATTTCCTGAGTTTGGTAGCCTTTATTGCCCTGCTTTTGGGTAGTGTAGGTGTAGCCAGTGCCGTGAATGTATTTGTCAAGGAAAAATTGCCTTCTGTGGCAGTTTTAAGGTGTCTGGGCGTATCTGCTGGGACAGCTATTGCTATCTATTTGTTTCAAATTCTCATCATGGGATTAATGGGCGCCTTGTTTGGGGCATTTTTGGGTTCAATTTTGCAGTTTGTCCTGCCAGTGGTTTTTGCCGATTTTCTTCCTTTAGATGTGACTGTTCAGGTTTCATGGAAGAGTGTTGCCTTTGGTATACTGACAGGGATTTTGGTTGCCTTGCTTTTTGCACTATTACCATTATTGAAAATCAGGAAAGTTTCACCCATGGCTACTTTGAGGCCAGAGGAAGGAGATACCAGCATTAAGAAGGATGTTTGGAGATGGGGGGTAATTGGAGGGATTGTCCTTTTTGTATTTGCTTTTAGTTTTTATTTGCTCAAAGGCTGGAAAGAAGCCTTAGGCTTTACGGGATTCGTTATCTTGGCCTTTCTCGCCTTATGGTCAGTGGCATTGGGTATCATGTGGCTTATAAAAAGGTCACTTCCTGTCAGTTTGCGGTATACAATAAGACAATCACTTGCCAACTTGTACCGGCCTAACAATCAGACCGTTTCTTTGATTGCTACCATTGGCTTGGGCACAGCAATGATCAGTACTTTGTTTTTTGTACAAAATCAATTATTGGATGAGGCCAAGTTTGCAGACAAAGAGGATCAGCCCAATATGTTACTTTTTGATATTCAGAGCCATCAAATCGAGGCAGTTGCTGAAAAAATCAAATCCAATGGGCTTCCTATTTTGCAGCAAGTCCCTATAGTGACCATGGGTTTGGAATCAATCAATGGACTCACCAAAAAAACCAATGATACTTTGCCAGAGGATCAAAGAAAATCCCGTGGACTTTATAACAGGGAGTTCAGGGTAACTTATCGCGATACTTTGATCAGTTCGGAGCGCCTTGTCAGAGGGGAATTGAAACAAGTTAAGCAATCAGGTGATTCCGTTTTTGTTTCAGTGGATCAGGGCTATGCCATGAGGACAGGAATCAAATTGGGAGATGAGATTATTTTCAATGTTCAGGGTAGGCCCATCAAAACCTATGTGGGTAGTCTCAGGGATGTAAAATTTAATCAGGTTTCAACCAACTTTCTGGTTCTTTTTCCGGAAAATGTGCTGAATAACGCTCCTAAATTCCATGTGTTGATCACCAAAACCAAAAACGACAGACAGGCAGCAGATGTACAGGCAGAAGTAGTTCGGGAATATCCCAATATTTCGGTGATCAATTTGGGGACAATTGTAGAAACACTCGAAGAGATTCTTGGAAAAATCAGTTTTGTGATTCAATTTATGGCCTTTTTCAGCATTGTGACTGGTATTTTGGTGTTGATTTCTTCCTTGATTATCAGTAAATACCAAAGGATGCGAGAGAGTATATTGTTGAGAACTATAGGGGCGAGTAGCGGAACAGTCAGCAAAATCAATACATTGGAGTATTTCTTTTTGGGTTCCCTGGCTTCATTGAGCGGTATTTTGCTTTCATTCTTAGCAACTTTTTTATTGAGCCGATTTGTCTTTGAGTTGCCTTTTAGAGGAGCTTATGAGGAGGCTTTGATGATTTATTTGTCTATTACGTTATTGACAGTAATACTTGGCTGGCTCAATGGGAGGAAAATCATTAAAATGGCTCCGATGGAAATATTGAGAGGGAATTAAGCATGTTCATAAAAAGAAAGCTAATCATTCTTCTGATATAGTTAGATTCTTGAAAAAACTATTATCTTCGTATATCATCATTGAAATAAAATATGCGTATAAGATTTCGGTTTTTGTTAATTGTTGTTTTTTCAGTATTGTTTTGTATTCAGGTGCAGGCACAAAGTAAAATTGTACCGGTTCATGCGGGTGTTTATTATTCTGGTCTTAAAGGGCAAGTAGCGATTGGGACCGATATTGAGCAGAAGTACTTTGGGGAGTTGAGGTTTGGTGCCAATGATATGCTGGACAGTCCATTTGGGATTGAGGCTTTATTCCACAGAAACCTGGTACGTGAGGAGTGGTTCAATTTTCACATGGGTTTCATGGTGGGAGCTTACTTCGAAAGTGATGATTTTAGGGTAGGTATTCCTTTAGGTTTTACCATCAAGCCCTTTGAAAACCACAGGCAGCTTGCCTTTTTGATGGAGGCCACCCCCAATGTATTTGTGGAATCCTATTTCAACCTGAGAGCAAATTTGGGTTTACGATACACCTTCCGCTAAGCTAAAAGCAAAGGTTGAATTTTGTTTGGTCCGCTTTTTCCTGAATTGGGATTAGCGGTTTTTTTATTACCTGTGAAATCAGTATTTTAAGCCTAATAACCACCTGTCTCCTATGAAGAAATCCTTGATCTTGCTGTTTTTGGGCCTGATGGCCTTTCCTTTTGTTGCCTTTTCCCAGATTATGCCTGCTCCAGATAGAAAAGAAGGAGAGGGACCTTTTAATAAACTGATCATACGGGGGGTGACCTTAATTGATGGTACTGGTGCGCCTCCCATTGGGCCTGTGGATATTGTGGTAGAGAAAAACAAGATTACAGAAGTACGGGTGGTGGGTTATCCAGGATTACCGATCAAGGAAGATAGAAGGCCCCAAGCCGGAGCTAATGATAAAGTGATGGACCTGGAAGGGCATTACCTGTTACCTGGGTTTATTGATATGCACGGGCATATTGGTGGTACCGGACAGGGAACACCAGCTGAATATGTTTTCAAACTCTGGATGTCACATGGAATAACCACGGTCAGGGATCCTGCTGCAGGTAATGGATTGGACTGGGTCTTGGACCAGAAAAGAAAATCTTCGACCAATGCTATCACGGCGCCAAGGTTATTGGCTTATACTGTTTTTGGACAGGGGGCTTTCAGACCAATTTCCAATGCAGAGGAAGCTATAGCTTGGGTCAATGACAACAAAAGAAAAGGTGGAGATGGTATCAAGTTTTTTGGGGCCAAACCGGAGGTGATGCAGGCAGCGCTGGAGGAGAATAAGAGGATTGGGCTTAGATCTGCTATGCATCACGCCCAAATGGATGTGGCAAGATGGAATGTGCTACATTCGGCAAGAGCAGGCCTGACCACCATGGAGCACTGGTATGGTCTTCCAGAGGCTTTGTTTGAAGACAGAACCATACAAGATTACCGTTTGGATTACAATTATCAAAATGAACAGCATCGCTTTGCTGAAGCAGGAAAGCTGTGGAGACAGGCTGCGCCTCCCTATTCAGACCATTGGAATAAAGTGATGCAGGAGTTGTTGGATCTTGATTTTACCATTGTACCAACTTTCAATATATATGAAGCCAATAGGGATCTGATGAGGGCCCGTAGAGCAGAGTGGCATGATGAATATACCTTGCCTTCTTTGTGGAGATTTTACAGCCCTAACAGAGAATCCCATGGGTCCTATTGGTTTGATTGGACGACAGAGGAGGAAATTCAATGGAAGGAGAATTACCGTTTGTGGATGACCTTTATAAATGAATACAAAAATAGGGGAGGAAGGGTAGTCACTGGATCAGATTCCGGATTCATTTATCAATTGTTTGGATTTGCTTACATCAGGGAAATGGAATTGCTTAGAGAAGCTGGATTTCACCCATTAGAGGTGATCAGGGCTTCGACCTTGAAGGCAGCAGAGGCCATTGGTAGGGATAAGGAAATCGGTTCAGTAGAAGTGGGGAAGCTGGCTGATTTTGTGATTTTGGAAGAAAACCCGCTTCAGAACCTAAAGGTATTGTATGGAACAGGGGCTATCAGGATAAATGATGGCAACGAACCGGTAAGGGTCGGTGGCGTAAAATTTACCGTGAAAGATGGAATTATTTATGATGCCAAACAACTCTTGGAAGATGTACGTACAATTGTAAACCAGCACAAGGCCAGGGAAGCATCCAGGAAGTTGAAGCAACCCGGATTGGATTGGTAGTAAGAAAATAGGAAAAATAGTGGGTTGCTTAATTTGAAACCAGGGTTTCTAGGTTCGGGAGTGAAAACCTGACAGCGGTAAATTTGGAAATCCGGTAATCATTGAGAATAAATTAACTTTTGCGAAAAGTTTAGATTAGAAAGTGTTATGCCATACATTCAGATCAATAACGCCAAAATTTTCTATGTCAAGGAAGGTAATGGGCCTGAGACAATCGTATTCGCCCATGGACTGTTGTGGAGTCACAAAATGTTTTTGGAACAAATCGAATTCCTGAAAAAAAAATACACGGTTATAGC
The DNA here is from genome assembly GCF_003014575.1 of Cecembia rubra. Taxonomy (GTDB): domain Bacteria; phylum Bacteroidota; class Bacteroidia; order Cytophagales; family Cyclobacteriaceae; genus Cecembia_A; species Cecembia_A rubra. The sequence continues at coordinate 64,146 of NZ_PYGF01000003.1, read as the reverse complement.
CTATGACCATAGGGGCCAGGGACAATCCGAAGTACCAGATGGACCCTATGATATGGATTTATTGACGCAAGACGCGTTAGAATTGATTGACAAAGTCGCCTGCAAGCCAGTCCATTTTGTTGGACTTTCTATGGGGGGCTTTGTAGGCATGCGTTTGGCAGCCAGATATCCGGATAAAATCAAAAGTCTTATCCTTTTAGAAACTTCTGCTAATCCCGAACCGGTGGAAAATTTACCCAAATATAAATTTCTGAACGGTATTGTAAAATGGTTTGGCGTGATTCCCAAAGTTGCCAAGGAAGTTATGAAAATCATGTTTGCCCAAAGTTGGTTGGAGAACCCCAAAAATAAAGAAGCATACAAAAAGTGGCTAAATGAACTTCAATCAAATAAAAGATCCATTACTAAATCTGTTGAAGCAGTAATTTTCAGAAAAGGAGTAGAAGAAGAAATCCGTAGCATTCAATGTCCTACCATGGTGGTTGTAGGGGATGAGGACGTGGCAACAAAACCCGAAAAAGCAAAATTCATACAAATGTCCATTCCCAATGCGGTGCTCCATATGGTTCCGGGGGCAGGCCATAGCAGCTGCATTGAAAAACCTGATGAAATAAATAAGCTTATCAGGGAATGGTTGGATCAATTATCCTGATTATTAAAAAAAAATTGTAAAAATTTTCAATAATTGGAACTTTAGCGTACATTTGCGTGTATATACATTAAATGCATAAGTAGGTTATCTTATGAAGATTGAAGAGGCGATCAAGCAAAAGGAATTCAAAGATCCATACAACAAAGCTGTGGTGAACTTGTTGTTTACCCATAGTCATATTGTTTCCAGGCAAAGTAATCTGTTCAAGCCCTTTGGATTATCTCCAGAGCAATATAATGTGCTCCGTATCCTAAGGGGACAGAATGGAAGTCCCATTACTGTGTCGTCTATTCAGGATCGGATGTTGAACAAAATGTCAAATGCTTCCAGGTTGGTAGAAAAGCTTAAACAAAAAAAACTAGTACTAAGGGAGGAATGTCCAACAGATAGAAGACAGGTAGACATCTTGATTACTGATAAGGGACTTGAGGTGCTTGAAAATTTAGAGAATGCTATTTATAATCTCAATAGGGAGTTGGTTCAATTGAGTGAAGGAGAAGTAGAGCAATTGAATTTTCTCTTGGATAAACTTAGAGGGTAAAAAAATTAAACAAATTTGTGTATAGACAATTAATGTATATAGCGATTATAATTTAACTTAAAACAAATAAACTAAAACTATGAGTACAGTTGCAAAATGGGTTATTGACCCAACACATTCCGAAATTTCATTTAAAGTAAAACACTTAGTGATTTCAACCGTGACCGGTTATTTCAGAAAGTTTGAAGGAGCTGCTGAAACTACTTCTGATGACTTCAATGGTGCTAAGGTTTCTTTTACAGCAGACATCAACAGTATCGATACCAACCAATCTGACAGAGATGGTCACTTGAAGTCAGATGATTTCTTCAATGCAGAGAAGTTTCCTAAATTGTCATTTTCCGGTGTTTTAGAAGGAAGTACCTTGAAAGGAGATTTGACAATCAGGGATATCACAAAAACAGTTGAGCTGGAAGTGGATCTAGGTGGTGTCACCAATGACCCTTATGGAAATACTAAGGCAGGGTTTGAAATCGAAGGTAAAATTTCTAGAAAGGAATTTGGTTTGATGTGGAATGCTGTCACTGAGGCAGGAAGTGTGGTAGTTTCCGATCAAGTAAGAATCATTTTGAACGTTCAGCTCGTTAAGCAATAAACAGGTGATTTGGTTGATTTGATTAAGCAAGGTTGTTGGCAGGACATCTCCTTTAAGATGTCCTCCAATAGCCGCTAAGAATCAACCTTGAAACCAAAATTAATCATCTTAAATTCATTATCATGGCAACACTTATCACTGGTATCCATCATATCACGGCCATTGCAGGCAATCCCCAAAAAAATATTGACTTCTATACTGGGGTTTTGGGTCTAAGGATGGTTAAGAAAACCATCAACTTTGATGCCCCTGATGTATATCATTTCTATTTCGGAGATGAACTGGGAGCACCAGGTACTGTATTTACAACTTTCCCATTTGATGGTGCGAGAAAAGGAACCAAAGGGACCGGTGAATTGACCTATACTGCTTTTTCAATTCCCAGTAAAGCTATGTCTTATTGGATGGATCGATTGGCCAAATTCAATATTCCTACTTCAACGCCGCTTAACAGGTTTGGTGAAAAAGTGATAAGATTTGAGGATCATGATGGAATGGGTATAGAGCTTGTTGCCAATGACCAAGATGAAAGAATGGGCTGGACTTATGGCACAATCCCGTTGGAATTTTCAATCAGGGGCTTCTACGGAGCTACCCTAAATCTTAAAGCAAAAGAACTTACAGAAAAGTTGCTCACCCAATTCATGGATTATAGGTTCATTGCTGAAGAGAATGGGAGATTCAGGTATGGTACCAAAGGGAAACCAGGTGATATCGTGGACATTGTAGTGGATAAAGATGGGCGTCAAGGTGTTCAGAGCGCAGGGACGGTACACCATATCGCCTTTAGGACGGATAATGAAAAAACCCAAGTTGAGATTCAGCATAAGCTTCTAGATAATGGTTATCACGTCACTGAAGTTAAGGACAGAAATTACTTCAAATCCATTTATTTCCGTGAACCGGGAGGGGTTTTGTTTGAAATTGCAACAGATGAACCAGGTTTTGCTATTGATGAAGATGAGGCATTATTAGGAGAGGCATTGAAACTTCCAACATGGGCAGAGCCACAAAGGGAAAAGATTGAGAAAAGTTTAGCTAAAGTATCCCTAAATGTAGAAAAGTATGCCTGAAACAATATTGAGAGGTAAACCGCTGGAAGAGGCAAAGAAAGTAGCCGTCATGGTTCATGGTAGAGGAGGGAATACAGCTAGTATTCTTGGCCTGGCAGACTATTTACATCTAGATGATTTTGCTTTAGTAGCTCCCCAAGCGCCTGGGAATACTTGGTATCCATATAGCTTCATGGCCCCAGATAAAAGTAATGAGCCTTCTTTTTCTAATTCTTTGAAAACTTTGGATGGGATTGTGGAGGATTTGAAAGCCAAAGGATTTGATTCAGAACAGGTTTTCTTTATCGGTTTTTCCCAAGGAGCTTGCCTATCTCTTGAGTATACAGCCCAAAAGGCTCAGAAATGGGGTGGAGTAATTGCCTTTACTGGCGGATTGATAGGAGAGCAATTTAACCCTTCCAAATATGGAGGTGATTTCGATGGTTGTCCGGTATTCTTCGGCTCAAGCTATCAGGACATGCATGTCCCCTTATCCAGAATTGAAGAATCAGCATTACAATTCGAGAAAATGGGGGCTAATGTAAAAAAGTTGATCTTTCCAGATACTAATCATACCATCCGCCAAGAGGAAATTGACTGGGTGAATGAAAATATCTTAAAGTAAAAACCAATACTAATCCAACTTTGAAATATCCAGGCAGGAACTTCTACCTGGATATTTTTTTATGGCTGTTTGATGACTTGGAACGAATGCTTGGCTGTGTGTTTGTTTCCAAACATATCCGTAGCTTCAACTTCAATAATGTATTCTCCTGATGAAAGATTGCTTGGCATGGAGGCTCTCCAAAGGTGGTCCGTTAAAGCAGGATTGGATGGTCTTCTCCCGGGCAAGTAATTTTCTGTCGTGTCCCATTCCATAACCTCTAACCAAAAGCTGGGGTCTGTTCCTTCCAAGTTGTCCATAGATTTCCAATCTCCCTCATTTATTCTATAGCGGACTTTATCGGAGGGGCTACTGGTAAAAAAGTTGGCTACAATTTGTGCAGTGGTACGAACCCCTTCCACTAATACTTTTGGGGCATGGATCTGCATCTGGTAATCTGCTGAATTTCCGGCAGCTTTATAGCGAGCGGAATATTCGGAGCCATTGATTTCCAAAAACAAGTATCCTTTTGGAGAACCATCCCGCATGGTGGAAGCAGGAGTTCCATCTGCTAATATTTTTCCACTGTACCAGTCTCCTGATGGAGTACCAATGTTGAAGTGGTGATGGGGTTTAGCACCTTGAAAACCATCTTTTTTATCGAAAAAAGTCTGTTTCATATAATGGGTATGAGCCGAAAGAGACAGGGTATTTGCATATGGGGAGATGAGTTCCAAAAGCTTTTCCCGATCTGTATCCCGGAAACTATCTCCATTTTCTTCAAAAAGTGGAATATGCATCAATAAGACCACTAACTTGTCTTTTGGGACGAATTTCAAGTTGTTTTCTACAAAAGCAAGCTGATCCTTTCTAAGACCTCCCCAATAGCCCTGTCCATCTCTTGGATCTGGGTAAAGAATATTTTCTAAGACGATAAAATGAGCATCTCCATGGTTGAAGGCATAAGTGGCGGGGCCAAAGGAAGCTGTAAAGGATTCATCACTGAACTCATCAGTACTGACATCAAAATTCATATCATGATTCCCCATTACCTGAAACCAAGGCACCCCAACCTTGCCGATGATGTCTTTATATGCTGGAAAAAAGTCAGGCCTATCCCCTACTAGATCCCCCAAGGATGCGCCAAAGCTAATGTCTTGAATACCTTCTACCTCTTTCACTATTCCTTCATAGAACCATTCCAATTCTCTTTCATTATATGGTTGTGGATCTCCAAAAATCAGAGCAGTAAAGGATGACTCTTTTTCAGAAGGATATAAGCCAAAAGCAATCGATTTTGGTAATGGTCCAGTAGGTGCAACGCCAGGATACTTCAGGCCTGATGGTGAACCATTCGGCTTATAGATATAATAAAACTGTGGGATATTGTTTTCATAATGGGGGAGGTCATAGTCAGATGGTTTGATAACAAAAAGGGATTGGTGTTCAGCAATCGGGATTTCGTATTTCCCCTTATCATCAGTAAGCACCACCTGGATTCCATTGGAAACAGCTACACCAGGGATGCCTTTTTCTCTCCTTTCTTTTTTTCCGTTTTTATTGCTGTCTTCATATACTATACCACTAACTTTTTCTTGGGCAAATGCTATGGATGTAAATAGCAGGGCTATTAAAAGGATTTGGAGCTTTTTCATTGGGTTTTGAATTTTTCAATAAAAATAGAAGATTTGACCAAAACCAGTGTTTTCAAATAGTTACGATTACGTTAAGGATGTTGAGTGGTTTGAAGCTTATGGTGATTGGGTCAAGATTTAACGCCTTGAACTATTTGAAGGATATTATTAAATAGAACTTTCTCTACTTTTTGGATCTAAAAATTATTTTGTAAATATCTGTATATCAATATTTTAACTCATAAAATGAAAAATTACTCAATAAAATGAGTAAAATTACGTAATTGAATGATTAAATTGGCAATTCATTAATTTTCAATAGTATGTCTTATCAAAGGGTAGATAAAAAAATACTTCTCAAGAGACTCAAAGATGAACCTAGGAGGTTTATACAGGTGGTATATGGTCCTAGACAGGTAGGGAAAACAACCTTGGTCCGACAGGTGATGAGGGAGCTTAAATACCCTGCGCAATTGGTAGCCGCGGATGCTGTCCCGGCAAGTGATAAGTTGTGGATTGCCCAACAATGGGAAGCAGCCAGGTTCCAACAGGCAAAGCAGGCTGACCAACCATTTTTGTTGGTGATCGATGAGGTTCAGAAAATTGATAATTGGAGCGAGCAGGTCAAGGCAGAGTGGGATAAAGACAGTGCCGATGAGCAGGATATCCGCTTGGTACTATTGGGTTCTTCGCGTCTGATGCTGCAGCAGGGGCTGACAGAGTCCTTGGCTGGAAGATTTGAGGCTACTTACTTGGGACATTGGTCTTACAGGGAAATGAAGGATGCTTTTGGTTTGACAGCTGAGGAATTTGTATGGTTTGGGGGCTATCCGGGAGCCATCACGCTAAAAGATGATGAAGACCGATGGAAAAGCTATGTCCGTGACGCATTGTTGGAAACCAGCATTTCCAAAGACATCCTGATGTTGACCCGCGTGGATAAACCTGCCCTGATGAAGCGGCTCTTTGAGTTGGGCTCTTCCTATTCGGGTCAGGTGTTGAGTTTTACCAAGATCATGGGACAATTGACTGAAGCGGGCAACACCACCACTTTGGCAAATTACCTTGAACTCCTTAATGATGCAGGACTTCTTGGTGGACTTGAGAAATACAGTCCCAATATGGTAAGGAAGCGTGCTTCAAGCCCCAAATTTCAGGTCCATAATACCGCCATCATGTCCGGGATATCCGATGAAAGTTTGGATACGCTACTGGAATCCCCCAAAATTTGGGGAAGGTGGGTAGAGTCGGCTGTGGGAGCACATTTGGTCAATCAGGTATTTAAAGACAAAAAGCTTTCTCTCTATTACTGGAAGGAGGGGAATGACGAGGTGGATTTTGTTTTGGAATACAAGAAAAAAGTCATCGGGCTGGAAGTAAAATCCGGGCATACAGGGCGATTGACAGGTTTGATTGCTTTCAAAGAAAAATTCAACCCTGACAAAGCATTAGTGATAGGCACAGGTGGGATTCCTTGGCAGGAGTTTTTACAAATGGATGTATTGGATTTATTTTAAAAAAGACAGCCCTATTGGCTGTCTTTTTTGGTTAATATTGCTTAAAAATATTTGTTTAACTTATTGATAATCAATTAATAAATTGTGTTTTTATAAATTTACTCAATATATTGAGTAAATTTTCTTAATGGAGTGAGTATTTTTTTTATTGCTCCAACCGAAGTTTATATAAAGTATAAAAATCCTCCTCGGTTTCATTGTTTGCTGCTCTGTTGAAATACAGAAAGCCATCCCTTGCAATAAATCCCAAATAACTGTCCAGAAAATCGGGCAGTTTTATATCTGTCAATTCATTCCCTTCCAAAGTGAACACTTTCATTCTTTTTTCCCTTTTGTAGACTTCGGCTTCTTCTTCGGCTTGGGCTTTATTTTCATCTATATCGTATAGTTGGTCAATTTCGATAATTCTTTCTTTTGGCAACCCTTCGAAATACATCAGGTAAACATATTTATTGTCCACTTGAAGACTTCTTATACCTCCTTTGGAAGGCTCCACAAAAAGGTCCCAATCGACATATTCGGCCGGAATACCATCACTTAGGTTCACGTTGATCAGTTTAAGTTCTTTTTTAAAAGATAATTTATAGGGATAGGTTTTTTCATAGGCATACAAAACAGGATTGGCATCATAGGTGACATAGATAAAATCTTCTCCCAGTACAATACGGGAATATAAGTCTCCATCATCATAGTATTTTCCATCAAAAAACCGTGAATCTTTTTCCAAGGGGAAAATATGCTCCAAATCAAAAGTCTCAGGATCAATCAAAGTGCCTCCTCTGATTTTTTCCAAATAGCCAGGCGCTGTTCGCTTTCCTTTAACAGCACCTCCCCGGTAAAGGATTTTTGTATTTTCCTTATCTTTTAGAAGGATTGGCCCGCTCCCTGTATTTCGTAAGATTCCCTTCAATGAGTAATCAGGATTGAAAGGAACAAATTTGGCTTCATTCCCTTTCAGATCGTACCACTTAAGACCTTTTGATCCGATAACAAAAACCATATGATCATCCCAGAATGACATTTTTGAAAAAGCATAACCAAAGGAATCAGGCCGATCTCCAGATTTGTTTATTTCGCTGAATATTTCGCCTTTCTTGTCGATCAGGAAGTAGGTGTTTTTCTGATAGTCAGCAGTTAGAAATAGCTCATGGTTAGGAGAAATGTCCAAAAGCATCATTTCTCCCAAATGCTCCACCTGCAATGAATCCACCAAGACCAAACTCCAATTTGAAGCTGAAGTCTCTTCAGAGGGCTGCTTACAGGATTTTAGTGATACTTGCAGTAATGTTAAAACCAACAGTAATTTTATTGTCCTCATGTTTTGGTCAGGTTTTTATTTCTTACTTATTTGTTCTACTTACCCGATAACGTTGTAAATAAACTAATTTTTGAAGTATTGTTTGTAGATCTCAGTTAATTTCAGGATTTTGAAGCATGAATTATTTAACCTCGAGAAATTTTCTTTCCGTTTATTTTGTCTTTTCCATTCTGAGCACATTTCTATTTCTAATTGGAATATTTGGAACTATGCCGGTGGCTATAGGTCTAACCGGTTTTGTTTTCTGTTTTTCAATTGGGGCTGTAAAAAATATGCTTTCCGGAAGTAGTACTAAATTTTCCTATGCGGCAGTATTCTGGGGTATAGCCATATTACTTTCTATTCAGGTTGTTTTGTTGTTTGATACGGGATTCAAACACATGCTACTTTATGTGACGACATTTTTGTTGATTCTTTCCGTTTTTATTGTCTATCGTTTTGAGATGGACAAAAGGCTTTACCTCTTGCTTTTTCTGATCAGCCAGATCTCGGGACTTATTTATATTAATTTTTAATTTTTGGAAATTTCCGTTTCAAATTATCCCTTTTGATCGGTCCTTCAGACCCCTGGGTTATCTGGTAATTCCCAGGGCTGAGCCCTAGGCTATTACGGGACGGCCCATCAGTCCTTTGCTGAAATCTGCCTTTCTAGATTCGTCTTCTTGTCGGGCGTACCTACGGCACTTCCCCTTTTCCCATGTCATATTCCAACCCTTCAATAATTTACCGGGTCAAGATTTAGGTCATGCCTTCCGACATCCCACTTTCCTCCGATTTCTCCCTTCTTGATTCTTGCCTCTTGTTTCTTGTTTCTTTATTTCTCGCTTCTCGCCTCTAAACTCTCGCTTCTCACGTCTCGCTTCTAAAAAGAATATCCCACCAAACTCCCCCTATCCGCATCCAGCTCTACTTTGGCATAGACGCCGATTTCCTGCTGCAATTCTTCCACATGGGAGATGATACCTACAATTCGGTTTTCGTGGCGAAGGGATTTGAGGGTTTCGAATACGACCCTGAGGGAATTTTTGTCAAGTGCTCCAAAACCTTCGTCCAAGAAAAAGAAGGATTGATCAGCCTGATTGAGTGACTTGACTTTTTCGGCCAATGCCAAAGCAAGGCAAAGGGAAGCTTGGAAAGTCTGCCCACCGGAAAGGGTTTTCAGCAGGCGCTTTTTGCCCCCGTTCAGGTAGTCTATCACCCAGAAGGTATTGTTGTCGTCGATGTCCAGACTGAGGCTGTTTTTGGTCAGCTTCATAAAACGCACATTGGCGGTATGGCAGAGCTCTTTCAGGTAAATGGCACTCACATACTTTACAAAACCACTGCCCTTAAATAGCCTTTCCAGTTCTTTGAGGTCGGATTCCCTGTTTTCCACTTTGGCAAATAGCCCCTGTAGGCCCTTTTTTTCTGTCAATTTAGTTTGGATGGTTTTGATTTCCTGTTCCAAAAGGGCTTGGGATTTCTGAATTTGTGAAAAATGTGCCTGGCTTTCCTTCAATGCCTCCCAGCTCTTGGCAAAAGCCTCCTCACTGAATGTGGTCAGCCCTTCCAAGCCTTCCAGTTCTTGAAGTTTGCTTTTCACCAGAAGTCTCCTGTCTTCAAATTGACGGATCTCGGTATCCACTTTGTCCGCATCCAGAGAATGGTTGAAAAGTGCGATCAAAGCCTCTTGGTCCGAAAATCCGTGTTTCACTTTGAGGTTTGCAAAATTAGCCTCCAAGTCTTTGATTTTATTGAGGTTCTCTTTCAGGTTTTTCTCGAAGTTTTCAAGGTTGGCCAGGTTGGTGGCTTGTTTGTTCTTGGTTTCCTGGATCACCTTAAGTTTACCTTCCAGTTTGAAGGCGGTTTCTTTGATGTCCCATTCCACTTTTTCGATGGCCTGTAGTATACTTTCTTTGGGCCTTGGATAGAATGCTTTACTGAATTCAGGATCCTTGATTTCTTCTTTTTTGGACAGTATTTTGCTTCGGACTCCTACCACTTCATTTTCGGCAGCCCTTAAACGGTTTTCCTCATCTTCCATAAGTCCCCTCTCTTTTTCCCATTGGGATCTTAAGTCCTTGAGTTTTTCCAGACTTTCCTCCTTTTTTCGGATAGCGTTTTCGGTTTCGGAGATTTTTCGGGCCAACTCCTCTTGGGAAGGGATACCCTGCAGGGTAAGCTGTTGCCTGAGCAGCTGCAGTTGGTTTTCCATTTGGTCCAAGTCTTCGGCCAGTTTGTCCTTTTGGACCCTGAAGTTGCTGAGGTGGATGCTGTATTCCCTATGCTGTAGGGATTGGGTTTGTAGGTGATCCAGGTGCTTTTTAAGGTTTTGGATTTGTTCTTGGAGTGAAGAAAGGGCCTGACTTTCTTTTTCAGCCTCCAGTGGATCGGGATGGGACAAAGATCCGCACAAAGGGCAAGCTTTGCCTTCTTCCAAAAGATGCACATGGGTGGCTAGGCCGGCTTTTTTGCCCAGCATGTCTTTTTCATTTTCCAACTGCTGCAGTTGGTTCTTGGCAGTAGCGATCGCCTTATCAAAGTTTTCCTGTTCTCCTGGCAGTCCTCGCTGAAGTGCATGGATTTTTTCTTCGAAATGGCTGATTTCCTTCATCAGGGCAGTCTTTTCTTCCTGTTTTTTCTGGACAGTACTGCCCAACTGCTGCCATTCTTTGCCTGCACTTTTCCAATCAGCAAGCATGGAGCTATCCGTCGTGCCGCTGTTTTCCAGTTCTTTTTCCTGGTTTTGTATGCCCGAGCTTATCTGCTGCAGAGCTGTTTTTCTGGCCACGAGTGCTGGCTGGAGGTTATCCATGGCCTGCTCCAAATGGAAAAGGTCTATTTCCAGCTCCTTGACCTCAATGACTTTTTGCAAATCCCGGATTTTGGCCTCTCGGACAGATTTCTGATCGGCTTTTTCTTTCAGATCCTGGAGCTCTTTTTCATGTTCCAGAATTTCTTCGGCGTAATTGTCCCTGAATCGGCTGCAATTATCTATGCTTACCCTGTTTTTTTCAGCATCTACATATTGGTCCTGTAGCTGCTCCCAAACTGGTTTTAAGTAAGTTTTGGCTTTGAGGAAGTCTTTCCACTGGTTTTTCTTGGATTCGATTTCCGGTTTTTTGGCCTCCAAACTTTCCCATTCGCTTTGGAAGTTTTTCCATTCCTGGTGTTTTTCCTTCAGGATCTCCTGTTTTTTGAAAAGTTGTTCTGCTAATTCAAGGGTGCTTTTTTGCTGGAGGATTTCCTCTTGGGTGGCTTTCAACAGGATTTCCTTTTCTTTCAATAGCTCCTCATGGATTTCTTCCAAGCCCTGCAACTGGGTTTCCAGACGGATTTTTTCTTCTCTGGTAATCTTCAAGAGGGTACTTGTCTTGGACGCTAGGTCGAAGCGCTCCAAACCAAACAGTTCCTTCATCATCTCGGCCCTTGGGCCGGGGGTAAGGTCAATGAATTCCCGGAACTTGCCCTGTGGTATGATTACCGTCTGCTTGAAATGTTCCTTTTTCATGCCCAAAATCTGCTCTGCACCTTCGGAAATGGGTTCCAGCTGCTCTCCAGATTTTTTATAAAAAGTATGTTCAGCAGGCTTGACATCCTCAAAATTCTTTGGGTTTCTTTTTGCAGAGTAGCGGGCGAGATAGGTCTGGGAATTATTTTTTCCTGAAAGGAATTCAAAAGTAATCAACAAAGCCTCCGATTGCAGGTTGAGCATGCTGTTTTTTTCACCACGATCGGACAACCTTTCGGTACTGCCGTAAAGTGCGAGCAATATGGCTTCCAAAATGGAAGATTTGCCGCTGCCTACAGCACCAAAAATACCAAAAAGCCCGGCAGCGGTTAGCTGAGTGAAGTCGATGAGTTGTTTTTCTTTGTAAGAGTATAGTCCTTCTATTTCGAGTCGGAGGGGGATCATGATTTAACTTTTAAAAATGTGGTTGATGATTTTGATGGTTTTTGGCTTTTTGGGACAGATATTAATAGATATTGAGATATTAGGATATTAGGATATTTTTTTACATAATTAATCACAATTTTTCTAGAGGGTAAATTCAGGTAAGGTCATGTGCTCTTCCTGAATAAATATCTATTAATATCCAATATCAACCAATATCAATTTCTTTCAGTTGACATTCTTAATTTGATTTTTGGGTTGTCCAATTGATTTATTCCTGACTGATGACTTCTTTGAAGAGGTCGAGCAGATCGGAATTGGGTTCCAGTCCCCGTTCGCTTTGGTAATACATCTTGAACAGGCTTAGCATGTCTTTTTCCAGGTCTTCTACTTTGAGACTAAGGTTTTCCTGTCCAAGAGGATTTTTGATCTGGGGGATCAGGTTGACTATTCCGTCATGGGCTTTCATCAGGGCTTTTCTGGTGGAGGCATCGATGGCACTTTCAGTGACGTAGGTCAGTTCCACAAAGCAGTAAGGATTTTCTCCTAGCCATTCCAAAGCAGATTCCAGATTGTGGAAAGTTTTTCTGTAAAGCGGTCTTCCTTTCTTAAGTGCGATGGGGCGATAGTTCACAGCTTTTCCGGGTAGGGCTTCAATCAGTACTACTTGCTTTTCCTGGTCTGCTTCGCTAAAGGAGTAGGCAAGGGGAGAGGAGGAATAGACGATTGGGCAGGGTTCTTTTGCCACAGCATGGTAGCGGTGGAGGTGGCCCAATGCTGCATATTGGATTTGGTTGGGAATGTTATGTGTGTAAAGTGCCTGTGTGCCTCCTACGTGGAGGATGGGCCTTTCCGATTCGGGTTCGGTCTCCATGGCTTCGCCCTCCTTGGTAAAAAAGAAATGACCTACAAACAGGTTTACACCCTTCTCATCGCAATATTTGTTGGCAAGTGCTTCCCATTTGGAAGCCATGAGTTGCCGAAACTCCTTTTCCCTATCCCCATCTCCCAAATACGTTTTGAGCAGGAGTTCATTGGCATAGGGTGCCAGTAAAATTCTCAGGGGGAATTCATATTTAGGAAGTTTCAGTTGTATGAATCCAGTTTCGCTCTGCAGGATTTGTATGCCATTGTCGAGTGTTCCAGTAGGAATCAGGCTGTCATATTTGGAGTAGAAGATAATGCCCATTTCCCTGGCCAAGGGGTCGGGAGCTTCGATAAACTGGGTAGAGTCATGGTTGCCTGAAATGGCGATGATGGGTCTTTGGCCATTGTTGGACAGTTTTTTGAGGGTTTTGTACAGGAGTTCGACCGCTTCATGATTGGGGTTGAAGCTGTCAAAAATATCCCCTGCGAGCAGGACAAGGTCCACGTCTTCGTTTTCAGCAATATCCACGATTTCCTGGAGGACTTCCTTTTGTTCTTCCAATCGGGAATATTCCTGTAACCTTTTGCCTAAATGCCAGTCTGCGGTATGGAGTATTTTCATGTTTTAAAAATAAGTGTTTTTGATGGTTTAGCCACAAAGTCACGAAGGCACGAAGTTATTATGGGTTGGTCAAAAATGTGCAATCTGCACGCAAAGGCGCAAAGGCGCGAAGTGTTTTGATTATTTGGCCAGAAAGGCACGGAGTCGAAAAGTTTTATGGAATTTTGGCCACAAAGCCAGGAAGGCACAAAGGGATTTTCAATTTAAATGCTTTTTTCTTCAAGGAATGATCTTAATGTCTCTTCTTCATTGAAATTTTCGGGGAGTTTAATTTTGCCCGAAAGCCTGGAAATTTTTTCATCAATAAGGCTATTTGGTTGCTCGCGGGCTACAAAATCTCTTAAATAATTCTCCACAAGACCGTAAAGACTCCTTCCCGTCTGATGGGCATAGGCTTTAGCCTTTTCGATTATTGTTTCATCGACATTAAGGGTGAGCTTTTTAGACATCCACCTAATATTTTGATAAATATCCGTGAAATTAATTTTTCTTGTTTTATCGCCTTCATTTTATGATTGGTTATGACTCTTTTTCAATAATTTATCTTGTTAATAAAAAAAAATTAGTGAGAACTTGCTTTTTAATCTCAGGGGGGGGTAATTTTATTCTGAAAAGTGAAGGTATTCCGGAAACATTACTTTTTGGGGAAGGTATCCCTGCCCTACATGGTGTGAAAGGGGGGATTAAATTTTATAAATTATGAAAAAATTAATGAGTTTATTGATGGTTCTGTTTTTGGCGATTTCAGCTCCATTTTTCGCCTTTGCCTCTGGTGGTTGCAATGTAAATGTATGCCCTGGAGGTAGGGATATGTGCTGTACAGAAAAAAAATCAATTCTGTGGGGAGCTTATGAGTGGGAAGTAACTCACTATACAAACAGGAGCATACCTACGCAATAATTTTAGATTTTAACCACAAATGGCTGTCCCTGGGTTTCAGGGACAGTCGTTATTTAATTTGATCTAATATGGTTGGTAAAATTTATGTCTTTTTGGTTTGTTTTGTGGTTTTCATTCTAGCTTGTAGCAGAAAAGAGATTGATCCAAACAATTACCCTATAAATATTCAGAATGAAGATCTTATAGTCTTAAAAGAAAGGGATTTTCTTGATACCCTTAAACTAATTAACAGTTTTGTTTTCTTTGGGGAGCCTTTGGGTTTTTCAGTTGAAAGAGGAGAGATCTATGTTTTGGAACTTTTTTCAAAGGACTTTTATCGGCTTTCAGCCAATGGCGAGATTCTTGCAAAATATCCTATTGGAAATGGGGAGGGGCCCAATGAGCTATTGAATCCAATCAACTTCTTTTACCAAAAGGGAAATCTCGATATAGTTGATGTTGGAACCCTTGCTGTGAAAAGGTATTCAATTGCTAATCAGAATTTTGAGTTGAAAGATAATCTTAAGGTGAAGAGTGCTATTTACAAGATGTTAAAAATTGGTAATGAAGAATACCTCTTCATTACAAGTAAAAAACAGGGTTTAGATTTCCGAATTATTGATTACAAGGGGAATTCAAAAAGTATTGAATTTATCAATGAACTTTTTTTCCCAATTGATGCTGCCGGGATGCATTATGACGGGCGCATAAAAGTGTTTCGGGATAAAATCTATTATTTTTTAATGGGTAATTCCAAATTTCTTTGCTTTAATAAAGACAGGCTTGAATTCATAGGAGAAATGATCCATCGGGTACCAAGAAGGAACATACAGACGGCAGGAAATATGATAAGGGTGGTATCTTTTGAAACAGCCGTATTCGATTTTGATGTAGACAGTAAATATATTTATCTGCTTTCGGGGGTCCCGTATAAAAACTTGGGGAAAGATTCGTTTTCCTTGGATTTATATGACGCGACTAACGGTAAGTACCTTCATTCATATCATTTGCCATTCCATTCTGAGTCAGAGGAGTATTTGCCCCAAGGAATAAAAGTTGATGGAGAAATGATTTATGTGCAATTTGAAGAAGGCGCCTTTGCTGTATTTGAAAAACCAAAGCATTAAGTCATGAGAATGCCTCTTTGTTTTTTAGTAATAGTTTATCTGCTAAGCTGTGAAGGTAAATTGCCAAACTATTTTGATGTTCAGGAGGATATAAAAAAGAGAAGTTTTGATTTTGGCGCTACGGGCTTATCTTCTCATACGATTTGGCCCCCCACTTATTATAATTTTGGTGATCACCATGTGATTGTTTACAACCCTTACCGGCATGGTCTTGATACCTTGAAAAGGGAAAAAGATTTTTTTTATTTGATGAGAGGGATTGATTTGGAAAGAGAAGGACCTGGGGCAATTAATGATTTTGAGAGCTTTTTTTATACAGATACTCATCAAGTATTTGTTTCAAACAATGCAGTGATTACAAAAAATGAAGGGTCAAATCTTGCTTATTACAATATTCCAAAGATGATTGGACCATTAGTAAGTGGGCCTTTTGTCATTGGTCGGTTAACTGATAATTTGTTTGGAAGGATTCAAAGCAGTTTTGATAAAGGAAATGACCTGTTATATTTTTTTGTATTTGACGGTGCGGATAATACACTGCTTTTATGTAAGCTCGATCTAAGGATTGGAGAACTTGAACTGATTTCCCATCCGGTAGATGTCCAGGAGCTTAAAAAATTTCAAATTTTAATTGACGATCAAGGAACTTACATTGCCAATCAAAGGCTTCCGTACATTCATGTAATAGACCAAGAATTGATTATTTCTTTCAATTATTCCGCTGACTTTTTCATTTTAAACAGCAATACAGGCAAATATGAGAAAATTAGTAACGGATCAGAATTGTTTCCAAGCAGCAAAACGGTTGACGTTCGTCTTGAAAATAATCCTGACATTTTGAAAGTTATGGAAGCTATGGATGAAGTTTTAGCAGATGTAGAGTTTGGTGCAATTCAAAAATTTGGGAGTGAAGGTGGGTTTTGTAGGTTAGTGAGAGGGCCAGTAATCAATCAAGACTATTCCAATGCAGACTTTTTTCTTGAGATTTTTGATTCCAAATGCAAAAAAATCCAAGAAATCCATTTAAACAGGTTGGCCCCTGATATGAGTCCTTTTTTTATCTCATATCCTGATGGTTTATTTATAAAATCAAAAAACCAATCCAATGAAGAAAAATTGGATTACTATTTCATTCCTTTAGAGATTTTGCGGTCTGATGATTTTTGATTTTGATAAAAAAACTTAGTGAAAACTTGTTTTTTAATTTCGGGGGGGGGGGTAAATTTAGTCTGAAAAGTTAAGGTATTCCGAAAGCATTACTTTTTAGGGAATGTAATCCTGCCCTGCTTGGTGCGAAATGGAAAATAAATTTTTGAAATGATGAAAAAATTGGCAATGATAGTATTAGTAGTAGGGCTGAACTTTACATTAAGTTTTTTCTATTCAAAGAGTGGCGAGAAATTAGTTGCTCAAACAAATTATTCGAAGATGCCGACTCCTAAATGGTGTCCTGAGGCCTTAATGTATGCAACCGAGTGTTCAGCTTCTGGTATGGGATGTCAGATAGTTAGGTGCAAAAAAGCAGACGCATGAAAGCAACTTTTTGTGGTTTAGGAAAGGGAAATTACAGATCAAATATTTTCACGAAGTATCTGTTGTTAACACTGATTGTAATTTTTTTTCAAGGGTGTTATGGGAAGAGGTATGAAGACCGAAAAGATAAAAATTCGGAACCTTTACCTAAATATACTGTAAATGTCCATGAAGAATATCCCATTGAAAGTTTATTTGAACTAAAGGAAATTATACCAATAAACATAGAAGAGAAAAATTTTCTTGTTGACATCTACAGGCTTCAAGTTTCAGAGGAAAATTTTTATTTATTGGACAAGGAATTTGGAACGTTGATAAAAACGTCAAATGATGGTTATCAAATTGCAAAAATTGGAAAATTTGGAAGTGGGCCTGATGAGTTGCCCGATATAGCTGATTTTTCATTAAGTGAAGCAAGTGGGGAATTACTTCTTATTAGTATTGAAGAACGAAGCTTGGCATTTTTTGATTTGGAAGGAAATTTTAAAAGAAAAATTAAACTTAAAAATCAATCTGATATGCTTTCTGTTGATGGAAAAGGAAAAATTGGTATGTCTATAACCTACTTTAATGAAGAATTTTCAAATTTTGAGCTGTTGGATAGTGCAGGGAAAAGCATAAAGAGACTTTTTCCTTTTCCAAAAGATGTGTTTCCAATAATCCTCAAAAATATTTCAGGTCACATTACTAAGGGCTATGAGGGAGGGATTTTGTATCAAGAACCTGCAAATTCAGTGATTTACGAGATAAATCAGGATGAACATTTTCCCAAGTATCAATTCCTAAGTTCTCAACCAATTTGGCCACAAGATAAAAAACATCAATTAAATAGCTTTTTCGAAACCTTAGCCACTGGAGAACTTTCATTTCCAACTCGGTTTTTTGAGGAATCAGAAAACCATCTTTATTTTGGGTGGAACAAGGAAAAAAATAAAAACTCACAAAAAATAGTTGATTTCAGGGTAGGGGTTTTTGATAAACAAAATAATAGAACTTATCTAACAAGGGAAAGCCCTCTAACTTCTTTTTTATCCGGTCCCATGGCTGTGGAAGGCAATTCTGTTTATTTTATTATTCCATTATTTAAACTGCTCGATTTATCTGATGAGCCTGTATTAGAGAGTTACAAGACTGAAATAATCCAGTTAAAAAATAAATTTCAAGACATGGATTTTCCAGTTATTTTAAAAATGAACCTAAAGATTCTATTGGAATCAGATTAGGGTTTTTTAGTTTAGAACTAAAAAGATTTTAGAGAAAGATTATTGATAATTGAATTCTAGTTAGTTAAATAAAAAATTATGAAAAGAATCAGTTTAATTTTGACAATTTGTGCTTTGAGTTTCACATTAGGATTATCTAGTTCGAGGAGCTCAAATTTGGTCGTGGCTAGTAATTTCCTAAAAATGGCTGAGGCAAGGTTGTGTTTTGGAGACTTACGTTACTTACTCATTGTACTGGATGAAGGGCAGGATGCAATCCACACCGATGCGATGAAGGCAATCAATAAAAAAGGATAGATTTTTGTCAAATCTCTTAAATTAGATTCCGAAGATTTCTTTTGCCGATTTTAAATAGAAACTTAGAAAATATGTTTTTGTATCTTTTAATTATTTCTTTATTTCTTAGGATGGGATTTTAGGTAACAAATAATAATTTTTAAATAAATGAATTGATTAATCAGTTGAAAAAGAAGTGTTTTAGGTTTTAATGTATGCTTTTATATCCCATTTATTTTCACTATCTTCAAACTTCTAAAAAGCTTGAGGGGTTGTTAAAATTCATTAAATCCCGGTTAACGGATTGTTTTTGGTACGTGAATTGCTTTTTCGCAGGTCATGAAATTAATTGCACTTATTTTGGTTTTTGTTCTTCAATTTGCCGCTTTTGCGGGAAGTAATGATTCTTTGCCGCCTGTTGAAGAGCGTTTGAAAATCCAGGAAGGGGTAGCAAGTTTTTATGCCCGTAAGTTCCACTTAAGAAAAACAGCAAGTGGGGAAGTTTACAATATGGAAGAATTGACTGCCGCGCATAAATACCTTCCATTTGGGACCATGTTGAAAGTGACCAACCTTAAAAATGGGAAAGAAGTATGGGTGAAAGTAAATGACCGTCTTCCCCAATCTTCTAAAAGGATTATTGATCTTTCCAAAGCTGCCGCGCAGGAACTGGATATGGTCAGAGACGGCATCGTCAAAGTGAGGGTTGAGGTACCGGATGAAGAAACCATCATTTCTTTGTTGGAACATTTTCAGGACGAAAAACCGGAAGACCTTAGACTTCGACTTTACGAAAATCCAATCCCTTTTGAAAGACCCTGTATTTTTTCCCTCAGTCCGAATTTCATCTTGGAACCTACCCTACTGGCAATGAATTAAAAAATAATCGCAAAGTTTTTTTATGAAAATTGCGAATTAAAGAAAAACCTGGCTGTCTTTACAACCAGGTTTTTTTGCATTAAAGGCCTTTTGATTTATCTGCCAAAAGCATAGCGGATATTTAAACCAAATCCACCTGGCCTAAAATCAGTAACTTCCACAATGTCGACTCTTGGCCTCCAGTCAAGACCTAGTACCAAAGGCACTTCTCTGAATTTGTATTCTAAACCAATTTCACCACTGACACCAAGAATAAAAGGGTCTCCGATCAACAAGGATGGACCCACACCTACATACCAGTGGAAAGCCTCAGCTCCCAAAGGCCTGTAAATAAAGTTCCACAGCGCCTCCATGCCGACACCTCTGTTGCCAAAGGCCAAATCAGCATGTACCCTGCTGTATTTGCCCAAGGCAAAAATACCATCAATGGCCACATTGTTTCCTAAAACATCTCCGAACCTCAAACCAACTTCCTGTGCCTTTGCCTGGTTCAAAGACATCATGACCAAAAAGAGAATGGGTAATGCAAGTAGTTTTTTCATAGTTTCAAGTTTTAGTTTTACAAAGTCAGTTCAAAATTAAAAGATTTATTTGAAATAGGTTGCGCAAAGTGCATGCCGTTCTTTTCAATTGATTCAAAGAAATAAAATTCATATGGGAAGATGACAATCTTGATTATAGATTTTCAATTCCATGGAGCTTATAATATCAATGCTATAATTTTTCTAAAATCCTTAATTTTTCAAAGCCTAGACTTTGAATTTTAGTTAAAAAATTAGTTATTTAAGGATTCTTAATCATAAGCAAAATGGGAGTTCATAGATTTCAGCTTTTTTTATTGATTTCAGCTTTGTTTTTAAGTTCCTGTAAAGAAGAGGAAGGTAAAAGTCAGGACCAGCCTTTGGAATCCTTCCGAGCCGAAGTATCCGCCACACCTGTACGGGTGGCCCAAGCAGAGCGAAAATCTTTCGATTATCTTATCAATGCTACTGGGAAAATGGAAGCCTTGGAGCAAATTAAAATCAATGCCGAGCGCACTGGAATATTGGAACTTTCGAAGTTAAGGGAGGGTGATTTTGTAGAAAAAGGAAAAGTTTTGGCCCGATTGGACCTCAGGGAGAGTCAGCTTAAATTTGAAAAAGCCAAAATTGCCCTTAAAAGTGCAGAGGTAAATTACCAATCTGAAGCCCTCAGTTTTTCGGAAGTATTTCAGGGAAATGACGGAAAAAGGAAAAAAGAAATTGAAGATTATCTAAAAGTAAAAAGTGGCTTATATGCTGCTGAGCTTGATCTTAAAGAAGCCGAAATGGACTTGGAGAAATCTACCATCAAGGCGCCCATATCAGGAAGAATTGCTGATTTAAAAGTGAGGACCGGGTCTTTGATTAATGCAGGGGATGAATTGTTTGAAATCATCAATACAGGCCAGTTGGAGCTAAAAGTGAAGGTTTTGGAGTCAGATATCAATTTGATCTCTTTAGGGCAAAAGGCTGAAATCTATCCTGTTGGCGGAAGTTTTCCGGATTTGACCGGGACCGTAAGAAGCATCAATCCCAAGGTAGATGAGAACGGACTCGTTCAGGTTTCGATTCTGGTCAGTGCGGCCAAAGGCCTGCTTCCCGGCATGAATGCCCGGGCCATCATCCGTGCCCCACAGAACAATTCCCTGGTGGTCCCCAAAGAAGCCCTCGTGTATCGTTCCAACCGTCCAGTGGTATTTACCATTGAAAACAATGAATCCAAATGGAATTATGTGGAGGTAGGTAAGGACAATGGCAGGGAAGTGGAAGTGCTTTCCGGAATAGAGGCAGGCATGACGGTCATCACTTCGAATAATCTGCAATTGGCCCATCAGGCACCTGTACAAATCGTCAAAGAGTAAAGCCATGGTAAGATTTTTATTAGCAAGACCGATTGCTGTTTTTATGACCTTTTTGGCTTTGATGGTCTTTTCGGTGATTGTTTTCCGAACCTTGCCCATTTCACTTTTACCTCCTATTGATGTTCCCCAAATCGTCATCAAAGTCAACTATCCCAATGCTTCGCCCGAGGCCATAGAGCAAAATGTGCTTTCCCCAATCCGGGAAAGCCTGATGACGCTCAATGGGCTGGAGGATATGGACAGCAAAGCGGGCGCCGAGGTGGGGTCCATCCGCCTGGTTTTTGACTATGATACGCCCATGGACCTGGCTTACATAGAGGTCAACGAAAAAATTGACAGGCTCACAAACAGTTTGCCTTCCGATCTAAGCCGTCCCCAGGTCATTCGGGTCAATACCAATGATATTCCGGTGGTAAGAGTTCAGGTAACTCCCAAAGCGGGTTTTGACTTTACTGAAGTCAGTCTCCTCACTGAAAATGTGCTCAAAAAAAGACTGGAGCAATTGGAAGGGGTATCCTTGGTGGATATCAATGGCAAGAAAGAACGGATCATCACAGTCAGCCCCGATAAAGCTGCCCTCAGGGCTTTGGGGATGTCTGAGGAAAATGTGATCAATGCAATCCAATTTGGCAATGAAGAACTGCCGGGAATTTCTGTGGAAGATGGGCAGTTCCGCTATTACCTGCGCTTGGCAACACGTGTGGATAATCCTGCAGACATCATGAAATTACCGGTGACTTCTTCCGAAGGAGTCACTGTCGATTTGGGCAAAATAGCAAAGGTGCAATATGAGGTCAATGAAGTGATGGGCTTTCATTTATTCGGGGAAGAGGAGGGCTTGGTGATAACCGTGCACAAACAGGCGGCGGCCAAGATGAATGAATTGTTGCCCAAAATATATGAAGCCATAGACATCTTTCGGGAGGATTATCCGCAGGTGGATTTTGCGCTGACACAGGACCAGTCGGTTCTCCTTAATGCAGGCATCAGTAACCTGCAGACTTCTTTGTTGTTTGGGGGGATTTTTGCTTTTGGGGTACTATTCATTTTTATGGGCAATTACAGAACACCCATTATCATTGGGATTTCTCTGCCTTCCTCTCTGCTGATCAGTTTCTTGGTTTTCTATATATTCGATCTTTCGATCAATGTCATTTCCCTTTCCGGGCTGGCCTTGGGTTTGGGGATGCTCATTGATAATTCCATCATTGTATTGGACAACATTACCCGTAAAAGAAAAGAGGGCTTAGCCATTTTTGATGCCTGCGCAGAAGGGGTAAATGAGGTAATGTCCGCCTTGGTCAGTTCAGTATTGACTACCTTGGCTGTCTTTGTACCATTGGTTTTCCTGAGTGGAATTTCCGGGGCCTTGTTTTTTGATCAGGCGGTGTCGGTGGCGGCCATCCTTAGTGTGTCCTTATTGGTGGCTTTTATTCTGCTTCCCATGTTGTATCATTTTTTCTTCCACAAGAAATCCCAGGAAGGATTACCTGAGGAAGACAGCCGTTTTTTCAAAGCGGTTCTGAAAGGATATAAGCGCTTGTATGTAAAGATATTTTCCAAACGAGGTCTTAGTTTTGGGTTTTTTCTGCTTTTGATTCCTGCAGGCTTGTCGTTGGCCTATTTGCTGCAGGTTCAGGGATTGCCGCCCATAGAGAAATTTGACGCAGTTGTGAGGATCGATTGGAATGAACCTATCGGGGTGGAGCAAAATAAAAACAGGGTTCTGGTCATATTGGAAAGCATGCAGGGGACTTATGAAAAGGCTGAGGCAGATATTGGGGTAAGGCAGTTTATTTTATTTGATGGAGAAAGTTCATTGCAAGAGGCAAACCTGTATTTTCTTTTTGAAACCCAGGCATCCAAAGCTGAGGAGATGGCTAAGTTGCAATCCCTCCTCAAATCAAGTTATCCCAATGCACAAGTGGAAATTTCAGATGCTCCCAATGCTTTTGATCAGTTATTTGCTTCCAATTTGCCTTATTATGAGGTGCGATGGAAGGATTTGACCACCAAACGGCCTGTGGAGGAAGACAGGATGGATGCCTGGTTGCTTGAATTTCCTTCCCAAGAGTTCGAGCGTGGACCTAGCCTGCAAAAGGAGGCTTCTGTAGTTTTCCGACTGGATCCTTCCAGAATGGCGTTGTATGGTATTCAGGTCAATGAGCTCTTGGAACAGGTCAGGAGGTTGTTTGGTGCTTTCACCATCACCGATATCAAAAGATTTGGTGAAATCACCCCCATCAAACTCAGTGCTGAGAAGAGGGATTTTGAGGCCATCTTGAGAAATAATTCCATTAAGGGAAAAGATGGGGTAGAATACGCGCTCCACAATTTTATCCGCTTTGAATATGAGAACCAGTATAAGTTCGTCACTGCAGACAAGGGGGGAGTTTATCAATCTGTCCTGCTTACATCAGATAATCCTACGTTTTACAATTCTGATATTTTCCGATGGGGAGCTGACAGGAACCTGAGTGTGTCTTTCTTTGGTCAGTATTTTAAGGATCGGGAGACCATCAGTGAGCTTGTAGGTATTTTATTGGTGGCGGTTTTGTTGCTGTATTTTATCCTTTCAGCCCAGTTTGAAAGCTTTGTACAGCCATTGATCGTTATTTTCACTTTGCCATTGGGCATAGCAGGAGCCTTTTTGGTGCTTTTGCTCACAGGAACAAGTTTGAATGTGATGTCGGCCATTGGCCTGGTGGTGATGTTGGGCATCATGGTCAATGATGCAATTTTGAAAATAGATACCATCAACAGGTTAAGAATAAAATATGCCTCGACGCACTCTGTGAAGGAGGCTTTGGACAGGGCCTTGTTTGAAGCAGGGGAAATCAGGTTGAAACCCATTTTGATGACTTCTGTAACAACTATTCTGGCTTTGTTGCCTGTGGTGTTCAGTTCAGGATTAGGAGCGGATTTGCAGCGGCCATTGGTCTTTTCAGTCATCGGCGGCCTTACCATTGGTACCTTCACGGCATTGTACTTTGTGCCATTGGCGTATTGGTTTGTCGGGAGATGCGAGAGACGAGAAGCGAGAAACGAGACGGTGTAATGAGAAAGTAGTAAGAAGTAAGTTGAAAAAAGAGAAACAAGAGATAAGATATAATTGTACCAAGTACCAAGTACAATGAACCAAGTACTAAGAACTCCTGACAAGTGAAAACTACAAAATTGAGGCTTGAAGGGGTTAAAGAAATTGAGTGATTAATTATGTGAAAAATAATCATTATGAGTGAAGAACTGCCTGTCCCTCAGAATTGCGGGAAGCGAAGAATCTCCTCTGGTTTCGGACTGACTGCTGTTTCCGTCATCCTGAACCGCAGCTTGCGGAGGTGAAGGCTCTCCTCTATTTTGGGAGACTCCCCGAAAGGATCGGGGCAGGCTTTCTATTCGTCAGAGTGACGGGTGTTTACGTCATTCTGAGATTTTAAAATTTGGCATTTACAGAAAGGTAATGACATCTTGTTTTCCACGTCATTCTGAGACGGAGCCTGCGGAGTCGAAGAATCTCCTAAACTATTGGAGATTCTTCACTCGTTCCTCGCTCAGAATGACGGTTACTCTTATCTGTCAATGGCAGCGGAGCTTGCGGAGTCGAAGCATCTCCTATTTATAGGAGACCCTTCCTTCGTCAGGGTGACGATGGGTTACGTCATTCTGAACCGCAGCTTGCGGAGGTGAAGAATCCCCTTTGCTTTTGGGGACTCTTCACTTTGTTCAGAGTGACGTGTAGTGATTTTAACCAAAGAAAATTAGACTTATAAATGCAAAAAGGCGGTGCTGTTTACATTTTAACAAATGCTCATCATACAACACTGTATATCGGAGTAACTAATGATTTACAAAGGCGTCTTTATGAACATCTAAATGGTTTGAATCGAAATTCATTTGTGACTAAATATAACCTTAGAAAACTAATTTATTATGAAGGTTTTCATGCAATAGAAGAAGCAATCATAAGAGAAAAACAATTGAAGGGATGGACAAGAAAGAAGAAAATTGATTTGATAAATAAAATAAATCCAAGTTGGAAGGACTTTGGAGAAGAAGTGATGAATTGGTGATGCTATATCATTCTGAGATTTTAAAATCTTGCATTTACAGAAAGGCAATGACATCACTTGATCCGTCATCCTGAACCGGAGCCTGCGGAGGTGAAGAATCCCCCATAAATAGGAGACCCTTCGCTTCTCTCAGGGTGACGGTTACTGTAATCTGTCAATGGTAACGTAGTGAAGGATCTCCTCTATTTTGGGAGGCTCCCCGGAAGGATCGGGGCAGGCTTTCCATTCGTCAGAGTAACGGGTGTTTACGTCATTCTGAGATTTTAAAACTTGGCATTTACAGAAAGGTAATGACATCTTGTTTTCCACGTCATTCTGAGACGGAGCCTGCGGAGTCGAAGAATCTCCTAAACTATTGGAGATTCTTCACTCGTTCCTCGCTCAGAATGACGGTTACTCTTATCTGTCAATGGCAGCGGAGCTTGCGGAGTCGAAGCATCTCCTATTTATAGGAGACCCTTCCTTCGTCAGGGTGACGGTTGTTTACGTCATTCTGAACCGCAGCTTGCGGAGGTGAAGAATCCCCTTTGCTTTTGGGGAGTCTTCACATTGTTCAGAGTGACGGATACAGAAGGGGAGACACTTTGCTACTCTAAGGGTGACGTGTTTTCTAGAGGAGACCCTTCGCTTTGCTCAGGGTGACGTAACAGTTCACGATCTCGCTTCTCGCTTCTTGATTCTTATCTCTCGCTTCTCGCATCTAACAGTCTCAAAAAAAAATGTCACCATTCAGGATTATCATAGCGTTCATAGTACTCAGCATCATCGGATTTGCTTTGGTGCCCAGGCTTTCCGTGGACCTGAATCCGCGGGAGCGTGAACCGGTATTGACGGTGAGTTATTCTGTACCTAGATCCAGTCCTGAATTGGTGGAAAAACTGGCTACCTCCCCCTTGGAAGGAGCGCTCTCCCAATTGGCAGACCTCAAAAAGATAAAGTCGGTATCCAATTACGACAGGGGCTCTATTACCTTACGTTTTGATAAAAACACGGATATGGACTTCAAGAAATTTGAAGTGGCTTCTATAATCCGGCAGGTCTATCCTTCTTTGGATTCCAAAGTTTCTTATCCCTTGGTCACCCAGTCTGAAGAGCGAAGAAGTGACCAAAAAACCCCCATTCTTACTTACTCTGTCAATGGGCCTTTTGCTTCTTTTGAGATCAAAAAAATCGCTGAAGATGTACTTAAATCCACCCTCAACCGATTTGAGGAAATTGAGGAAGTGACCATCCGCGGTGCCAATGACCTGCAGCTTTTTGTGACCTATGATATCAAAAAACTGCAGGCGCTCAAGATGAACAGGCAAGACTTGGAATCTGCAATCAGGGGAGCCTTTGGCATGTCTTATCCAGGTGCCCTTATCAATACCAGAGAGGAAACACTATTTATCCAGGTGGACAGGTCACTCAATAGCCTTGGCCAATTGGAAAATCTGTTGGTCACTACGCGTGAGGGTAAGGAAATTTTCCTGAAAGATATCGCTCAACTTACACTTGAAGAAGCAGAAGCTACTTCTTATTACCGCATCAACGGAAAAAACTCGGTTACCCTTTCCATCATCAATAGAGATGGGGTAAATAAGGTTCTTTTAGCTAAAAATATTAAAGCCGCTATAGAGAGTGCTAAGGACCTACTGCCGGCAGGCTTTGAAGTGCGCCTGGAGAATGATGATACGGAATTTCTCGAGAAGGAACTCAATAAGATTTATAAAAGGTCCGGTCTTTCTATTCTTATCCTGATTGTTTTTATTTTTTTGATGAACAGAAACCTGCGCTACCTGAGTATCCTTTTCTTAGGGATTGTGGTCAATCTGAGCATTACAGGGATTATCCTCTATTTGATGCAAGTGGATATCCATTTATACTCTTTGGCTGGATTGACCATTTCCTTTGGTCTGATTGTAGACAATGCCATCATCATGATCGATCACCTGCACAAGCACAAGAACAGGAAAGTTTTTCTTGCCTTATTGGCTGCATCTTTGACGACCATTGCGGCTTTGATGATCGTGTTTTTCCTTCCGGAGGATGACCGCAAAAACCTGACAGAGTTTTCTGTGGTGGTGGCCGTGATGCTGGCGGTATCTTTATTGGTAGCCTTGCTTTTTACCCCGGCCATGTACCAGTTGCTCTTTGGAGAGAAAGCTAAAAAAGGTAGGGTGCTTAATGTGTCCCAGTTGAGGAGGAGGGTTAAGGGTTTTCGTATTTTTCAGAGAGGTATTGGATTTGTTGCCAACTATAGAAAGACTTTTGTTGCCCTTTTGATTCTACTTTTCGGGATTCCGGTATTTTTCCTGCCCAACAAATGGGAGGGGCAGGAATGGTACAATAAGACCATTGGAAGTACCCTATATCAGGAAGAAATCCGGCCACATGTAGATAAATATTTGGGAGGATCATTGCGGATGTTTGTAAGGGGGGTGTTTGAAAAATCGTCTTATCGAGAAGCTGAAAAGACCAGGTTGTATGTCTCGGCACGTTTGCCTTTTGGAAATACCTTGGATCAGATGGATTTTATCATGCGGGAATTTGAAGGCTATCTGAAAGGGGTGGAGGGGATTGATCAATTTGTAACCTGGGTGCAGTCAGGACAGTATGCCCAGATTGTGATCACCTTTAAGGAGGCCTACGAAAAATCTGCCCTTCCTTATCAGTTGAAAGGAAGGTTGTCGGTCAAGTCCACCGATTGGTCTGGCGCTAGGTGGACAATTTATGGGGTGGGACAGGGCTTCTTTACAGGGGCAGGAGGGGAGGGGATTCCCACTTTCCGAGTTACTATGAAAGGCTATAATTATGATGAACTGGAACGGCAGGCAGAGATCCTGGCCGAGAAACTTTTACAACATCGCAGGATTCAGGAGGTAAATACCAATGAGCGTCTTGGTTGGAATGAGGAAAAAACAGAAGAATATGTCCTTCGTCTGGATCAGGGCAATATGGCACTTGGAGGGACGAATCAGTACCAGGTTATTGCTGCCCTTAATGATGTGTCCAAACCTACAGGTCCATCGGTATTTTTGACCATGGAGGATAAAAATTACGGTTTGGTGGTGAGGGAAGGAGCTTCAGCCAGATACTCGAAATATGATCTGGAATCCAATAGTCTCATTACCGGTGAAGATCGTATATTCAAGATCAGTAATTTTGGTTCCCTGACTAAAGAGACTACCACCAATTCCCTTCACAAGGAGGACAGGCAATATATCCGTTTGGTCGCTTTTGAATACATGGGTTCCGCCAAATTCGGCAATGAATACCTGGATGAGGTCTTAGAGGAAATGAAGGCTATCATGCCCATCGGTTATTCCGCTTCCAAGCAGACCTGGTCCTGGAATTGGGAGAAGGCGAAAAGACAATATAGTCTCATTCTGGTGCTTATTGTAGGGATCTTCTTTATTACCTCGGTATTGTTTGAAAACCTCAAACAGCCTTTTTATATCATTTTGATAATCCCAATCTCCTTTATTGGACTCTTTTTGATTTTCTCTCTTTTTGATTTCTATTTTGATCAGGGCGGCTATGCTGCTTTTGTGATGCTGGGAGGCTTGGCGGTGAATGCAGCCATCTTTATAGTCAATGACCTGAATAACCGAAGGCAAGGGCTTTACAACAGGAACATCCTCAAAGCAGTAGCGGGAAAAGCTGTGCCAATTATGTTGACAATACTCTCTACCTGTTTTGGATTGATTCCCTTTATCATGGAAGGGCAAAATGAGATTTTTTGGTTTTCCCTGGCTATCGGAACTATAGGTGGCTTGGTTTTTAGTGTGGTTGGTGTGTTTTTGGCCTTGCCGGTGTTTTTGTGGAAGAAGGGAGAATCATAAAGATCGATTTGAAAAAAGCGGAATGGCAATCCATTGTATCGATTCCCGAAATTGCGAATTTCAAGAGCAGGGTTATTGATATTTTTGAAAATTCCTTACCTTTGCAGTCCGTTCGGGTGAACGGGGTCTCATGGCTTGAAAATCAGAGACTTTATCATTCACTAAAAAACCTCAATCCGATGACCCTAGGATTGTTGAAAATCAGGGTTAATCAATATTATGTCAAAACAAAAAGAGTTTAACTGGGACGATTTCGACACCAGAGGATTTGGTGAAGGTTATTCCAAGGACAAGAGAGCTGAAATGGAGGCTCTTTATGCAGGAACCTTGAATGAAATCACTGAGAAAGAAGTGATCAAAGGTACTGTTGTAGGAATCAATGATAAAGATATTATCATTAACATCGGTTTCAAGTCTGATGGATTAGTTCCTGCCTCAGAATTCCGTGATCTTCCT
Source organism: Cecembia rubra (assembly GCF_003014575.1). Lineage (GTDB taxonomy): Bacteria > Bacteroidota > Bacteroidia > Cytophagales > Cyclobacteriaceae > Cecembia_A > Cecembia_A rubra. Next base: position 34,721 of record NZ_PYGF01000003.1, on the reverse strand, counting down.
GACCTTAAAATCGGAGATGAAGTAGATGTGTTCATCGAAGAGCAGGAAAATGCTTTGGGCCAGTTGGTGCTTTCCAGAAAGAAAGCCAGAATGGTACGTGCATGGAGTGATATCGAAGACGCCCTGGCTAATGATAGCGTAATTGAAGGTCTGGTAAAAAGAAGAACCAAAGGTGGTCTTATTGTAGACATCTACGGTGTGGAAGCTTTCTTGCCAGGTTCTCAGATTGACGTGAAGCCTATCAGAGATTTTGATGTCTATGTAGGTAAGAAAATGGAAGTAAAAGTGGTTAAAATCAACCACACTAACGATAACGTAGTAGTTTCTCACAAAGTCTTGATCGAGAAGGATCTTGAGAAGCAAAAAGCTGAGATCCTGAACAACCTTGAGAAAGGTCAAGTATTGGAAGGCGTGATCAAAAACATGACCAATTTCGGTGTGTTCATCGACTTGGGTGGTGTAGATGGTCTATTGCACATTACTGATATCTCTTGGGGCAGAATCAACCATCCAGAGGAAGTATTAAGCTTGGATGACAAAGTTCAGGTGGTAGTACTTGACTTTGATGATGACAAGAAGAGAATTTCCTTGGGTATGAAGCAGCTGACTGCTCATCCATGGGATGCACTTTCTGCAGAATTGGAAGTAGGTTCAAGAGTTAAAGGCAAAATCGTTAACGTAGCTGACTACGGAGCATTCTTGGAATTGGCTCCTGGAGTTGAAGGTTTGATCCACGTTTCTGAAATGAGCTGGTCTCAGCACTTGAGAAATCCAGCTGACTTCGTAAAAGTAGGTGATGAAATCGAAGCGGTAGTATTGACTTTGGACAAGGACGAAAGAAAAATGTCATTGGGTATTAAACAATTGACAGAAGATCCTTGGACTAAGGGTGACATGGTGACCAAATATGCCGTAGGTACCAAGCATAAAGGTGTGGTAAGAAACCTGACCAACTTTGGCTTGTTCCTTGAACTTGAAGAAGGTATTGATGGATTGGTACACGTTTCTGACCTATCTTGGACCAAGAAAATCAAGCATCCATCTGAGTTTGTGAAAGTAGGAGATGAGTTGGATGTGATTGTTTTGGAACTTGATGTAGAAAACAGAAGACTTGCTCTAGGTCATAAGCAGTTGGAAGAAAACCCATGGGATACTTTCGAGACTGTTTTCCCAGTAGGTTCAGTTCACAAGTGTACTGTAAACTCCAAGAATGATAAAGGTGCTGTGCTTGAACTTCCTTACGGATTGGAAGGCTTTGCTACCTCCAAAAACTTGGAAAAAGAAGATGGTTCTCAGGTAGAGGTAGGTGAATCTTTGGACTTCAAAGTGACCGAATTCTCCAAGGACGATAAGAGAATTGTTCTTTCCCATACTGCTACTTTCAAGGAAGAAGCAAAGGCTGCGGCTGCTCCCAAAAAAGGGAAAAAGCAAGCTGCTGCTCCTGCTGATGCTCCTGCTGCTGCAGAGAAATCCACCTTCGGTGATATTGATGCTTTGGCGGAGTTGAAAGAGAAGATGGAAGGCGGGAAAAAGTAAGGGACTAGAAGCGAGAAGCGAGACTCAAGACTCAAGAAGCAAGACGAGTATCTTGTGAGTAATACAATGAGTGGCTGTCGTAAGGCAGCCACTTTTTTTTAACCTTTGAGGTTTTTGAAACCTCTTTCTACCTTTCTACCTTTTCTGCTGTAATGGGCAATTCCCTAACCCTTGTTCCAGTACAATCAAATACAGCATTGGCAATGGCTGCCGCCACTGGCCCTTGGGCCGCTTCCCCAGCACCCAAAGGAGGGAGTTCTGGCCGGTTGATGACATGTACTTCGACCCCTGGTATATCATTGGCCCGCAGGATTGGATAACTGTTCCAATCTTTACTTAATATTCCTTTTTCATCATACTTGATTGATTCCATTAAGGTCCAACTGGCAGATTGTATCATACCCCCCTCGGTCTGATTGATGAGACCATCAGGATTGATGCACTGTCCGGCTTCAATCACACCGATCATTCTCTTCAATTTGAAAGCCTCTTTTTCAGTGATTTTTTCCACCTCGACCATCACCGCAAAATAGGCAGCGGAATTTTTATATTTGGCAAATGCAATTCCATACCCTTTGTTTTTTGATCGCTCCAATGCATTCCATTTGGTTTTTTCTTTCAATTTTTCCAAAACAGCAATAGCCCTTTCATCCTTTAGGTTATGGATCCTGAATGTAAATGGGTCAACGCCAGAAGCCTTAGCGAGTTCATCAATAAAAGATTCCAATGCAAATATATTGGCATATGCTCCAAGACCCCTGAGGGCAGAGGACCTCAAAGGTCCATCATAATTAAAAAGCTGAAGCCTAACATCCGGTATATCATATAAAGGTGTAGCATTCCTGTAAGCTCCTCCAGAAAATCCACCTTTTCTAAATGGGAAAGGGTTTCCTAAATGCCGGGCTGAAACAAAATGTCCTGCTTCTCCCCGAGGTCGCGTGCTATGTGAATCAGACCAAATCTTGCTGTCCCATACCTGAATCAACCCTTCCTTCGAGACCCCAGCTTCCAGTTCCATGATCATCGCTGAACCATAAGGTTCCCATTGGTGCTCATCTTCCCGCATCCACTGCAGACGTACATGTTTCCCCGGCAGGTGTTTTGCAATCAAGGCAGCTTCAGCAGAGACATCATCTGCGCCATTATGACCATAACAACCCGATCCTGGTATTCCTATACATCTGATTTTTTCGCTATCCATTTGAAAAAGATCTGCTAATGTAGCCTGTAATGGATAGACACCTTGGGTAGGTGACCAGACGGTGAGTTGGTCATTTTCCCATTTTGCCAAGGCGCAGGAAGGACCTGCAGAACCATGCATTTGGTAAGGACGCTGATAGACGGATTTAAGCCGGATAGGGGAGATGGTCAGCTGCTTAGAAATATTTGGGGTTTCCTGAATGATTTCCGGTTTTTGGGTCTTGCTGCGCATATCGGCAAACAATCGGTCAGGAACGGGGTTTATAGTTGGTTTTTCCCAGACTGTTACCTCTTTGAGTTTTTCCCAAGCCTTTAAAGCTTGATATTCCCTTTCTGCAATTACTGCTATAAAACTTCCATCTATCAGGAGCTTGAGTACTCCTGTTAGAGCTCTTACGGCTGTTGAATCTATGGAAATAAGTTTGGCACCATAGCTTGGCGGGTGCAATACCCTTGCATGGACCATTCCTGGTAGTCTCAGGTCATGCACGAAATGTGCATCTCCTTTGACCAAATGGAGAATATCTTCCCTTGGAATTGGTTTTCCTACATATTTGTGTTTATTGATATCCAGTATCTGTGCTTTTCCGGTAATGGATTTTTCATAATAGGCTCCATTAACCAAATCCCAATAGCTGGTTTTTTTCTTATCAGGTGAGGTAATCCAGCCATCCTTCACCATTAAGTTTTCATATGGTGCCTGCAGTTTTTCTGAAGCCAATTGCAAAAGAAAGAATTTTACTTCCGCAGCAGCCTGCCTGATAGCAATGCCACTCCCTTCAATGGAGTTGCTTCCTGAAGTGTAGCCCTCGTTGGCAGTTTGTCCAGTATCTCCATTGATAATATGACACCTTTTTATATCCACTTCCAATTCATCTGCAGCAATTTGGATCAAAGCAGTTCTGATTCCCTGTCCCAACTCTTTCTTCCCTGTTAAGACCGTAACATGCCCTTCTGCATCCAGTCTAATCCAGGAGTCTATAAGGTCTTTTCCTGCATGAGGCCGAACAGGGATTCCATTGTAAGGCTTTGTTAAATTGGAATCTTCTTCGTAGGGACTACAGTTGACCAATGGGAAGAGATTGAAACCGATCAGTAAATGTCCTGTGGTTTTCAAAAATGCCCTTCTATCAACTTTTGAAATTTTCATAGCCTAAAATTTTGATTGGGAGTCAGCAGCTTTTTTGACTGCTTTAATAAATCGGCTGTGGGTACCACATCGGCAAATCACTTTATTCAAAGCCTCTCTTATTTCATGGTTATTTGGATTGGGATTTTTTCTGAGTAATTCTAAGGCGCTGATCAACATTCCATTTACACAATAGCCGCATTGGGCTGCCTGAACCTCAAAAAATGATTGTTGTAAAGAATGCAATTTTCCTTTTTTGGAGAGCCCCTCAATAGTTTCGATTTTTTTCCCTTCAAAGTCCGAACAGGGTATACGACAGGTATAACTGCTTTGTCCATTAGCAAGTACCAGGCAAGAACCGCATTGGTGAAGACCGCAGCCGAATTTGGGGCCATTTAGACCAAATTCCTCTCTGAGTACATAAAGAAGAGGTTCTTCGGGATCTACATTGATGGTTTTTTTTGTTCCATTTACAGCTAAAACAATTGATTTAGTCATTTTCCACCCTTTTGATGAAAACTTAAGCTAATCAAATATTGCGAAAATGACAATAAAATATACCAAAAGCGGATATGAACAGATGACAAGTGGAGGGATTTTGGGCAATTTAGAAAGCAGAATGGAGGATAAAAAAATAAAAAAGCATCTCATTTTTGAGATGCTTTTGTGGAGGTCGCGAGCGGATTCGAACCGCTGTACAAGGTTTTGCAGACCTCTGCCTAGCCACTCGGCCACGCGACCATTTTGTAATCGGAATGCAAATGTAGACATATTAAAAACCAAAGCAAATCCCAAATGTAGATTTTAATTTAAATTAAATAATTAATGCAAAAAAAATTGGGATATAAATCAAGACCAAAGATGGCGTTGAACCACCTGGACAAGCCTCGTTGGCTTGTTGCTAATCCTCAGCTACCCGTCTGTTTATTAATTTGGAATTAAAAGTGATTTTCTACTTTTAGTTTTCAGGAAGGTAGTTCAAAATCATCCGTTATTGATAAGCCTTCCTTATTCCTTCTATCAACAATTTTTATGCAAAATGTTGCCCCGTTTATGTAGGTAGCTGTCCGTTGGTAGAAAACACCAAATAATATTTTATTTATAACGATTCTAAATTGCTATTAGGCTCAAGAAATGAGTTGTAAAAAGCTGAAAAGCAGTTGATTATATAATTGAAACCTTATTGCAAACTTTTTTTGGAGCTACTCCGTTCAAGTTTGAAAAATTGAATTGGGGTAGTACATTTGCAGTGTTTATCAAAAAACGTGCACCAAACTGTTTAATAAGTAATAAATATGTCGATCAAGCGCTCATTAACAAGTGTTCCGTTGAAGCTTAGCACCCTTCTGATGCTATTCTTCCTCATGCTAGGGACACAGGTCTTTGCGGCTAATCCCGAAGTGTCAGATAGCGAAGAAGCAATTGCGGCCGGAAAATCAATTTTCAATGCCAATTGTAAAACCTGTCACAAACTAGACCAAAAAAGTGTAGGTCCAGCCCTAAGAGGTGTGACTGACCGGAGATCCATTGACTGGACAAAAAAATTCATCCGTAATTCGCAAGCTTTGATTGCATCTGGTGATGCACAGGCTGTGGCCATTTACAACGAATTCAACCAGTTGGTTATGCCAAACCATGAGTTCCTATCAGATGATGATTTGATGAACTTGCTGGCTTACGTAGAATATGGTGACAAGGCGGATGCTGCTGTGGCTTCTGCCGGGGGTGAAGGGTCTGTTGCCGCAGGAGGAGCAGGTATTCCAAGCGAATATCTTACGATAATCTTGGCGGTCCTCGTGATTGTTTTGTTGTTGATCCTTATAGTGTTGGGATTGATCATTTCAATTCTAACCAAATACCTAAAGACCCAGCCACTTGATGAAGCTGATCAGGAATTCATCAACCAAAAATCGGATTTCAAGAAAGTCTTCCGATCTGATGCATTTGTTATTATAATAACTGCATTGGTTGTGGCATTGGTAGTAAAAACGGCACTTGACGAGCTTTATACTATTGGTGTGCAACAAGGCTATGCTCCTAAGCAGCCTATTGCGTTCTCACATCAATTGCATGCCGGACAATATGAAATACCTTGCCAGTATTGTCATACTGGAGTGGAAATCGGTAAATCCGCAAATATTCCTTCTGCCAACATCTGTATGAACTGTCATATGCATATTCAAAATGTAGGTGGTAAGGATGGTATTTCTCCTGAAATCGCTAAAATCTACGCAGCTGTAGATGAAAACAAACCTATTGAATGGGTTAGGGTACACAACCTTCCTGATCTTTCTTATTTCAACCATGCACAGCACGTAGCTGTAGGTGGTGTTGAATGTCAGACCTGTCATGGTCCTATTGAGGAGATGGAAGTAGTTTATCAGCACAGTACACTTACTATGGGATGGTGTATAGACTGTCATAGACAGACAAGCATTCGTACAGAAGGCAACGAGTACTATGACAAGCTTGTACAATTGCACAGCGGCTCCAAGAATGCTTTGAAAGTGAAGGATATTGGGGGTTTGGAGTGTGCCAAGTGTCACTATTAATTTAAATCAATTCAGAACTTACTTTTCTTGAATATACAATGAAAGAAAATAAAAAGACCTACTGGAAAGGGTTAGAAGAATTGACAAACGATGAGTCGTTTGTTAGAAATGCTGAAAGAGAATTTCCTGAGGGTCCATCTAATTTGGATGGTTCCTCAAGAAGAGACTTTCTGAAAGTGATGGGTTTCAGTTTGGCAGCGGCTTCATTGGCCGCTTGTGAGGCTCCAGTTAGAAAGGCCATACCTTATGTAAATAAGCCGGTGGATATTAATCCATCTATCCCCAACTACTATGCTTCCACTTTCGCTTCAGGCGGTGATTATGCATCAATAGTTGTAAAAACCAGAGAAGGAAGACCAATAAAAATCGATGGAAATGAGCTTTCTCCAATTACAAAAGGGGGAACTAACGCCATTGTAGAGGCTTCCGTACTTTCCTTATATGACAAGCAAAGACTTAGTGATCCATACATCAACGGCGAAAAGTCCGAATGGGCAGCCCTAGATGCAGAAGTTAAATCTAAATTAGCTTCTGCAGGATCTGTTAAAGTCATTACTAATACAATAATCTCTCCTTCTACAGAAAAGGCATTAGCGGAATTTTCTGCTGCATTTGGTGGAGCAGAGGTAATTACTTATGACCCGGTTTCCAGTTATGGTATTACCAAAGCTGCTGAAATGACATACGGTTCTGCCATATTGCCAACTTACGATTTCTCCAAAGCGACTGTAATAGTAAGTTTTGGAGCTGATTTCTTGGGAACCTGGATTTCTCCAATCGAATTTGCCAAACAATATGTACAAGGCAGGAAGATTACCAAAGAGAAGCCAGTAATGTCCCGTCACTTCCAGTTTGAGTCCAATTTGTCCCTAACTGGCGCCAATGCTGACTACAGGACTCCTATCAAGCCTTCCCAAAGCGGTTTGGCGATATTGGCTTTGTACAATGCCGTTGCCAAACAAGCAGGAGCAACTACTGTTTCAGCTCCAGCTGTAGAAGTTGAATATTTAGAAAAAGCTGCAAAAGAACTTTGGGCAAATAGAGGTAAATCAATAGTAGTATCTGGATCCAATGATCCAAATGTTCAGGTGGTAATCAATGCCATTAATGATTTGTTGGAAAACAATGGTGTAACTGTTGATTTTTCCAGACCATCTCACTTCAGGAAAGGTGATGATGCGAAAATGAACCAGTTTGTGACTGACCTTAAAGGTGGCCGTGTGGGAGCAGTAGTTTTCTTTAACTGTAATCCTGTTTACGACTATGTTAAGGGAGCTGAAATCGCAGAATCTATCTCTAAGGCAAAAGTTTCAATTGCTACCAATGGTACAATGGATGAAACAGCCTCTTTGGTTCAATACGTCGCTCCAGATCATCATTACTTAGAATCCTGGAATGACTTTAATCCAAGAAAAGGGGAATACAGTTTATCTCAGCCCACTATTTCACCACTTTTCAATACTAGACAAGCGCAAGAATCCTTCTTGGTTTGGGCAGGAATCAGTACTAACTACTATGATTACTTGCAAGAAAACTGGAGATCTAGCTTAATGGGTACTCAATCTGAGATTTCTAATTTTCAAGAGTTCTGGGATAGGTCTTTGTTTAATGGTGTATATTCCACCCCTTCGACATCTTCCGCAATCAGCGGAAATGCAGATGTGGCTGTTGCAGCTTCAGCTGTTGCTAAATCCTACAAAGCAGATAATGCCGGTGTTGAACTGGCAGTATATACAAAAGTTGGTATAGGTAATGGTTCTCATTCCAACAACCCTTGGTTGCAGGAAATGTCTGACCCAATTTCCAAAGCCACTTGGGATAATTACCTTACCGTATCTCAAAAATGGGCTAATGAACATGGTCTAAAAATGGTTGAAGGTGCAACCAGAAAGGCAAAAATTACTGTTGGTGATAAGTCTTTGATTGTTCCAGTATTGGTACAGCCTGGTCAAGCCCAAGGTACAGTAGGTTTGGCTTTAGGTTATGGTAGAAGTAAAGCTGGAAGAGTTGCTAATGGTCTTGGTGTAAATGCTTACGATCTGTTAGATAGTTCAAAAGGTTTTGTGAATTTTGATGTTACTGAGGGAGTGAGTGTTGAGCTACTTACGGACACTTATAAAATTGCACAGACTCAAACTCACCATACCTATATGGGCAGGGAGTTTGTCATTCAGGAAGCTACCCTGGCTGATTACAAGCAAGATGCAAGTGCCGGTAGATATAAACCTCAGATTTATAAGGAAGGTGAATTCGTAAAACCATCCAAAATTTCTCTTTGGAAGGGCCATCAGTACAGTCAACATCACTGGGGCCTTGCTATTGATATGAACTCTTGTATCGGCTGTGGCGCATGTACTGTTGCTTGTCAGGTTGAGAATAACGTATCTGTAGTAGGTAAGCAGGAAGTTCTCAATAGGAGAGAAATGGCCTGGATCAGGATTGATAGGTATTATTCCTCTCCTGAAGGAGCCAGTTCCAATAAAGAATTGGAACAGGCAGCAGACAATCCTGAAGTTACATTCCAACCGATGATGTGCCAGCATTGTAACAACGCTCCTTGTGAGACTGTATGTCCAGTGGCTGCTACTACCCACTCTTCCGAGGGTCTTAACCAAATGACTTACAACAGATGTATAGGTACAAGGTATTGTGCCAACAACTGTCCATATAAAGTCAGAAGGTTCAACTGGTTCAAATACCATGATAATAAAGATTTCGCGGCAGTGAACGTAGCCCAGAACGATGATTTGGGTAAAATGGTACTGAATCCTGATGTTACTGTTAGAGCAAGAGGTGTTATCGAAAAATGCTCAATGTGTGTTCAGAGAATTCAGTCCGGTAAATTGACTGCTAAAAAAGAAGGTAGAAAAGTACAGGATGGAGACATCAACACTGCATGTGCTACAGCTTGTCCTACCGATGCGATTGTATTCGGTGATATGAATGATCCAAATAGCAAGATCACTCAGATGCTTAAAATTCAGGAAGACACTATTTCTGCTGTGAAAGAAGTGAATGAAGAAAGAGCCTACCACGTGTTGGAAGAAATCAACGTTAGTCCAAACGTATGGTATTTCACCAAAATCAGAAATAAGGATAAATCAGAAGCGTAAAAATTAATATAATAAGATATGCAGGTTACTTCATCCGTACGCGAGCCGCTTATTACAGGCGGAAAAACCTTAAAAGATGTTACCCATGATATCTCTAGACAAGTGGAGGGCAAGCCAAGTATGGCTTGGCTCCTTGCTCTTTTGGTCTCAGTGGGCGTACTTGTCTTGGGAGGGCTTGCCTTGGTGGCCACTCTTTGGGAAGGTATCGGAATGTGGGGGCTCAATAAGACTATCGGTTGGGCATGGGATATCACCAACTTCGTATGGTGGGTCGGTATTGGTCACGCCGGTACTTTGATTTCCGCAGTACTTTTATTGTTCAGACAGAAATGGAGAATGGCTATTAACAGAGCTGCTGAGGCGATGACCATTTTCGCTGTAATTTGTGCTGCTATGTTCCCAATTATTCACATGGGCCGTCCTTGGTTGGGTGCTTATTGGGCACTTCCTTTGCCAAATACCTTTGGTTCATTGTGGGTTAACTTTAACTCACCACTTTTGTGGGACGTATTTGCGATCTCAACTTATTTCTCTGTATCCTTAGTTTTCTGGTATATTGGTTTGATTCCAGATTTTGCAACTATCAGAGACAGGGCTACAGGAATTAGAAAGGCCATCTACGGTGCATTAGCATTTGGTTGGGATGGGGCTGCAAAAACTTGGAGCAGATATGAATCAGTAGCACTTATCCTTGCAGGTTTGGCTACGCCTCTTGTACTTTCTGTACATACTATCGTATCCTTTGACTTTGCTACCTCTGTAATTCCAGGTTGGCACACAACAATCTTCCCTCCATACTTTGTGGCCGGTGCGATTTTCTCCGGTTTTGCTATGGTATTGACTTTGATGATCATTACCAGGAAAGTATTTAAGTTGGAAGATTACATTACAATTGTACATATTGAATTGATGAATATCGTAATCATCATTACCGGTTCAATTGTGGGTATCGCCTACATTACAGAATTCTTTATAGCATGGTATTCAGGTGTGGCTGCAGAGCAGTATGCTTTTGTCAATAGGGCTTTTGGACCTTATTGGTGGGCGTATTGGTCAATGATGACCTGCAATGTGATTTCTCCACAATTATTTTGGATCAAGAAAATCAGAACCTCTATTGTGGCTACTTTCATTTTGTCTATTGTAGTGAATATAGGTATGTGGTTTGAGCGTTTTGTGATCATTGTAACCTCATTGCACAGGGACTTCTTGCCATCTTCTTGGGCAATGTTCTCCCCAACTTGGTCTGATATTGGGGTTTACCTGTTTACCTTCGGTTTATTCTTTACTTTGTTTTTGTTGTTTGCTAAGTTTTTCCCTGTAATCAACATGGCAGAAGTAAAATCCATTGTTAAATCTTCATCTGAAAAAGTAAATAAATAAGAACATGGAAAGAGATAAAAACTTTGTCCTCGGTGTATATGAAGATGAGGATGTATTGTTAGAAGCGGTTTCCAAAGTGAGGGAAAGTGGAGTTAAAATCCATGAAGTTTACTCACCTTTTCCGGTCCATGGTCTTGATGAAGCTTTGGGTTATAAAAGAAGCAAATTGCCTATTGCAGCATTCCTTTTTGGGCTTTTAGGTACCATACTGGCATTGACCATGCAGTTCTATATGATGAAATTTGACTGGCCAATGATTATTGGAGGTAAGGATCATGCTGCTTTTCCGGATTTCATTCCTGTTACCTTTGAATTGACAGTTTTACTGGCAGCATTTGGAATGGTGGGAGTATTTATGATTTCCAGCAACCTTAAGCCTTGGGGTCAACCCAGAATCTTCGATTTGAGGATTACTGATGATAAGCATGTGATGGCCATAGACTTAGCTACTAATGCTTCTTTGGGAGAAGGAAAAATTGCTGAGGTACTGAAAAGTTCAGGTGCTACAGAAGTCAATAAAAAAAGTTTTGAATAGGTAAATAGAAGTCATGAAAATAACTCATTCTATATACGTAATCGCAATTGCAGGATTCTCGATTGGACTCGCTTCCTGTGGTGCTTCCGGAGATCATCCTGGTTATGAATATGCTCCTCAGATGTATAATTCTGTTGCTTACGAACCTCTGACTCAGATCCAAAACGAACAGGAAGGTTCTTGGCTTTCCAACAGAGAGGACGGAAAAGGTGAATTCTTTAACAGCAATATCAATAATCCTCATGGTATGAATATGAGGGAGCCTGTGGAAGGTACAGTTCCAAGGACAAAAGATGGTTCACTTCCTTATAGACTCAAGGCATTTGAATTGGAGGAAGCTGCTAAAATCCAAAATCCAATTGAACTTACTGATCAGGTACTTGCAGAAGGAAAAGTTCTTTATTATCAGTATTGCTCTGCCTGTCATGGCGCCAATGGTGAAGGTGACGGCAAAGCTGGTGAAATTGTAGGTGGTGTTGCCAATCTTAAAGGCGGTGCCTACATCGATCTTCCTGAAGGCCATATCTTTCATGTCATCATGAAAGGTAAAGGTAGGATGGGAGCTCATGGATCACAGATTTCCCAAGAGAGGATATGGAAAATTGTCCACTATGTCAAACAAGAAATTCAGAAACAATAATCATGGCACATAGTACTTCAAACTATAATTTGGATCAAAAATTTGACTTTACGGCATCGCTGAAAAAGTCAATAATGACCGTTTTGGTAATAGGAGCGGTTATCCTAGCTTTCGGAATTATTACTGCTATGTTGGGCGGTGGCCATGATCATGCTAATGAATCTGGAGGACATGAATTTCACTGGTATCAGAGGTTATTTGCTAACCTGTGGATAAATAACGTTTACTTCACAGGGATAGCTATCATTGGTGTGTTCTTCTTTGCATTGCAGTACGCGGCTCAAGCTGGATGGTCTACTGCGATCTTGAGGATTCCGTTATCTTTTGGTAATTGGTTGCCTTTTGCTGCAGGATTGATGATTGTAACTTTCTTTGTTGCTAATCATGACCTTTTCCATTGGACACATAGCTACATTTTTGATAAGGATAGCCCTGAGTACGACAAACTGATTGATGGGAAAGGTGCTTTCTTTTACTGGCCAATGGAAAATGGCTCATTTCCTATATTCTATATCCTTAGGATGGTTTTGTTTTTTGGTTTCTGGGTATTTTTCTTCAACAAGCTAAAATCCTTGGCTTTTGAAGAAGATATTCAGGGAGGAACAAGTTATTGGAGGAAATTAAGAACTTGGTCTGCTTTGTTTATTATTTTCTTTGCTGTTTCTTCATCAATTTCAGCTTGGGACTGGGTAATGTCAATCGATACGCATTGGTTCTCTACCATGTTCGGCTGGTATGTGTTTGCATCTTGGTTTGTAGCTGGACTATCCGCTATTACTTTGGTAGTGGTTTTTCTTAAGGAAAAAGGATATCTTGAAATGGTCAATCAGAACCATATCCATGATTTGGGTAAATTTGTATTTGCTTTCTCTATTTTCTGGACTTATATCTGGTTCTCGCAGTTCCTTTTGATCTATTACGCTAATATTCCGGAAGAGTCAGTTTATTTTGTAGAGAGATTGCAGAGTGATGTGTATAGCCCGTTTATTTTTGTAAATCTAGTTTTAAACTTCTTCCTGCCATTCTTAGTTTTAATGACTAGAGATGCAAAAAGACATGCGATCTTCCTTAAAGTTGTCTGCTCAATCATTATATTAGGTCATTGGTTTGACTTCTTCTTAATGGTTCAGCCTGGAACGTTGGGACATAATGGTGGGTTTGGTTTGATGGAAATTGGTATGTTATTGGTTTATGGTGCAGCATTTACGCTCGTTGCTTTAGGTGCTTTAGCCAAAAAGCCCCTAATTGCTAAAAACCATCCTATGTTGGAAGAAAGTTATCATCATCACATTTAATTATCCGAAAAAGTTAACATTATGTACGGATTTCTTATAGCTGTTGGTATCCTGTTGTTATTATCCATCATTTGGATGGTGTACAGGATACAGACTTTAGTTTCTGTTGTCAAAGGAAGCGATAAAAAAATCGCTACCGGAAGCAACAAAGTTAACGCCATCATGTTCGTTTTGTTCCTGGTTGGAGCGACTGTTCTGATGTTCTGGTATTCTATCAAAGAATTTGATAATTATAACCTTCCAGTTGCTTCAGAACATGGTGTCATTACAGATGAGTTGTTCTGGATTACCATGGCTGTGACTGGTATTGTTTTTATCATTACCCATGTCCTTCTGTTTTGGTTCCCTTATAAATATCAATATAAAGAGGATAGAAAAGCCTCTTTCTACCCTGAGAATAATAAACTTGAACTGATTTGGACTACCGTTCCTGCAGTAGTTTTGGCCCTATTGGTAATTGGTGGCTGGAGAGCTTGGTCAGATATAACTGCACCCGCACCGGAAAATTCTCACGTTGTGGAAATCATGGGATATCAGTTTGCTTGGGAGGTTAGGTATCCAGGTATGGATAATGTATTAGGGGAGCATGATTACAGGTTAATCAATTCAAGCAATATTTCAGGCGTGGATTTCTCAGATAAAAATGCGCTTGATGATTTCTCTTCTCCTGTAGTTGTAATTCCTAAAGGAGAACCTGTATTATTTAAAATCAGGGCAAGAGATGTATTGCATTCTGTGTTTGCTCCACATATGAGATTGAAAATGGACGCTGTTCCGGGTATGCCTACCAGATTCTGGTTTACTGCGACCAAGACTACTGAGGAAATGCGTGCTGAGTTGAACGATCCTGAGTTTGTTTATGAGATTGCATGTACCGAAATCTGTGGAAGAGGGCACTTCTCTATGAGAAAAGAAATCAGGGTTGTAGAACCGGAAGAATATAGAAAATGGTTAGCTGATCAAAAGCCTTACATTGTCAATAACCCTGCTTTAGTGGCTGACCTTCCTGCGGAATTAAAAGAATTAGCTGAGATTACTATCAGCGAATATAAGTAATTAAATTATCAAAATATGGCAACAGCTCACACAGCTACACATAGTGCTACAGGCCATGATCATCATGATCATGAGCATCACGATAATTTTATCACCAAGTATATTTTCACTACAGACCATAAAATGATCGGTAAACAATTTTTGGTTACCGGTATGTTCTGGGCGATTATTGGTGGTTTGTTATCATTGATCTTCAGGTTGCAGCTAGGGTTCCCTGACATGAAATTAGAATGGTTAAGGCCTGTTCTTGGGGGTTGGATTACTCCTGATGGTGCTCTTGATCCAGAATTCTACCTAGCTTTAGTAACAATGCACGGTACCATCATGGTATTCTTCGTGCTTACAGCAGGACTGAGTGGTACATTTTCCAATTTCCTTATACCACTTCAAATCGGAGCACGTGACATGGCTTCAGGTTTCATGAACATGCTTTCTTATTGGTTGTTCTTTGTTTCCAGCGTAATCATGTTCATCTCCCTGTTTATTGAAACAGGACCTGCTTCTGGTGGCTGGGTAGTATATCCGCCTCTTTCTGCGCTTGAGCAAGCTATGCCGGGTTCAGGATTGGGTATGACTTTGTGGTTGGTGGCAATGACCTTCTTCATTGCATCTTCTTTGTTAGGAGGTATCAACTATATTACTACAGTTATTAACCTCAGAACAAAAGGTATGTCTTTCTCAAGACTTCCTTTGACTATCTGGGCTTTCTTCCTGACCGCAATCATTGGTTTGTTGTCTTTCCCAGTATTGTTCTCTGCCGCATTGCTTTTAGTATTTGACAGAAGTTTCGGTACAAGCTTTTACCTTTCAGATATCTATATAGGCGGTGAAGCTTTGCCAAATACTGGAGGTAGCCCGGTTCTTTATCAGCATTTATTCTGGTTTTTAGGTCACCCTGAAGTTTACATTGTTTTGTTGCCAGCACTAGGTATAACTTCAGAGATCATTGCCACAAACTCCAGAAAGCCGATCTTCGGATATAAAGCTATGATCATTTCTATGTTGGGTATTACCATACTTTCATTTGTGGTATGGGCTCACCATATGTTCGTGTCCGGTATGAATCCTTTCTTGGGCTCTATCTTCATGTTCCTTACTTTGATCATTGCTATTCCTTCTGCTGTTAAAGTATTTAACTATTTGACTACCTTATGGAGAGGTAACCTTGTGTTTACTCCTGGTATGTTGTTCTCTATAGGTTTGGTTTCTTTCTTTATCTCTGGAGGTCTTACAGGTATATTTCTAGGTAACTCTGCTATTGATATTCAGTTGCATGACACCTATTTTGTTGTAGCACACTTCCACTTGGTAATGGGATCTGCCTCCTTCTTTGGAATGGTAGCAGGTATTTACCACTGGTTCCCTAAGATGTTTGGTAGAATGATGGATGCCAGATTGGGTTATGTTCATTTCTGGTTGACTTTCATCGGCGTATATATGGTGTTTTTCCCAATGCACTATATCGGTATTGCCGGATTCCCTAGAAGATATTATTCTTGGACAGGTTTTGAATTCTCCAATATGTACACTGATCTGAACATGTTTGTATCTGCCGCCGCGATCATTACTTTTGCTGCCCAGTTTATCTTCTTGTTCAATTTCTTCTACTCTATGTTTAGAGGTCGTGTGGCTTCTTTAAACCCTTGGAGATCCAATACACTAGAATGGACTACACCGCTTCATCCTGGACATGGTAACTGGCCAGGCGAAATTCCAGCGGTTTACAGATGGCCATACGATTATTCCAAACCAGGTGCTAAAGAGGACTTCATTCCTCAGACAGTTCCTTTGTCTGCTACTCCTGAATCCAATTTGCCACATGAGCAAGAGCTAGTTAAATTGGAGAAAGAAATTATAGCCGATGAAGAAACTGATTTGGTAGCCAATGAATCAAAAGAATCTTAATACGATAAGCAGCTTTCGCAGGATTTCTTTAATCACTGTGATAGGTGTTTATTTTCTGATATTGGTCGGGGGGATCGTCCGAAGTACCGCTTCAGGTATGGGATGTCCTGATTGGCCTAAATGTTTTGGGAGCTGGGTTCCACCTACACATGTGGATCAGCTCCCAAATGATTATCAGGAGATATACTTAGCCAAAAGAGTAGCTAAGAATGAGAGATTTGCAGCTCAACTGGATAAGCTTGGATTTGCTCGAAAGGCAGAGGAGGTTAAAAATGATCCTTCAATTCTGATTGAAGAGGAGTTCAATGCCGTCAAGACATGGATCGAATATGTAAATAGATTGATCGGTGCAGTGATTGGTTTATTGGTATTGATTACCATGATCCGATCATTTCCTCTATGGAAAGCAGATAAATGGATTCCCCTCTTGGCAATATTTAATTTATTGCTTGTGTTGTTTCAGGCTTGGATAGGTTCGATTGTTGTTTCTACCAATCTCCTTCCATGGATGATTTCATTACATATGGTGTTGGCTTTGGTAATCGTTTGCCTATTGTTGTATATCCATTACCGGTCATATAGGCTTGCCTACACGGTAAAATACAAGACAGATAGGCCTAATAGCTTATTCAATATCATGTTGGTCGGTTTTGTACTAATGTTGATACAAATAGTGCTTGGGACCCAGGTTAGAGAAGAAATCGATCATGTTGCATTTCAAATGGGGAATCTGATGCGTGAAGAGTGGATTTCAATGTTAGGTATTCCTTTTCTTATTCACCGTTCCTATTCAATTCTCCTGTTTGGTATTCATTTGGTCTTTCTCTACAAAATATATAAATACACCCTAAGGAACGTTAGCCTTTTTAAATGGTCACAGGTCTTATTTGGGGTAATTGTATTTGAGATTATTACTGGGGTTGGTATGGCATATTTTGCTATTCCTGCATTTATTCAGCCCCTTCATTTATTGTTTGGTTCATTGATTATAGGAATACAGTTCGTGATCCTATTATTGCTCAATGATCAGAAAAAGTTAAATGTTGAAAAAATCAGTTCATGAGAACTTTAAATAGCTACGAAGCATCTTTATTTGATGTCCTATCTTTAAGGGCTAAGGCTTATTATGAGCTTATCAAATTCAGGCTATCTGCATTGGTTACCTTCTCAGCGGCTTTTGGCTTTATACTTGGGGATTCGGGAACCTTCTTTTCATGGAATAGTTTCTTTGCCTTGGTAGCAGGTGGTTTTCTAATTACCGGGGCATCAGGTGCGGCTAATGAAATTCTGGAAAAAGATCTGGATAAATTAATGAAAAGGACGCAAAACAGGCCTTTACCATTGAATCAGATTTCTTTAAATGAAGCTTATTGGTTTACTTTCTTGACAGGACTGTTAGGAGTGGCTATTCTTTGGTTTTTCACCAATCCCCTGACAACCGCTCTGGGTGTTTTAAGTATGGTATTGTACATTTTTGTGTACACTCCATTGAAACGTGTTGGTCCAATTGCCGTATTTATTGGTGCGATTCCTGGTGCTATGCCTCCGTTATTGGGCTGGACCGCTGCTACAGGCATAATCGGTCATGAGGCGCTGATACTATTTGGTATACAGTTTATCTGGCAGTTCCCTCATTTCTGGGCAATAGCCTGGGTAAGCGATGAGGATTACAAAAGAGCTGGGTTTAAATTACTACCTAGTGGTGGAAAGAAAGATCTCAATACCGCCATTCAGATCATGATCTATACCTTGTTTCTACTTCCATTGGGCTTGCTACCTACTTATTTTGGACTTACAGGCATTAATTCAGGGATTGTGGCTACAGTTTGTGGTGTGTTATTTCTGGCGCAGACCTTTTCCTTGATGAGAGATTGTTCCAGAAAATCTGCTCTAAAGATTATGTTTGGATCGTTTCTTTATTTACCGATTGTCCAAATCGCTTATATGTTGGATAAAATTTAATTATGGAAGAAAAATTCGCATATGTAGAGGGAGCTGAGCAACCCATCTCCATGCACCCAAAGAAATTTGCCCTTTGGCTTTTCATCGTGTCAGTGGTGATGATATTCGCCTCTTTGACAAGTGCCTATATTGTCAGGCAAGCTGAAGGCAATTGGTTGGAATTTGAGCTTCCTTCTATTTTCTGGTATACATCAATTATTATAGTACTGAGTAGTGTGACATTACATGTTGCCTATCAAGCCGCCAAAAAAGATGATTTTCAAAAACTAAAAGGAGGAATGTTTTTAACTGTACTTCTTGGGTTGGTATTTCTTGTTTGCCAATGGTACAGCTGGGTTGCATTGGTGGATCGAGATGTCTACTTTGTAGGAAATCCTGCTGGATCATTCCTTTATGTTTTCACTGGATTACATGCAATCCACTTAATCAGTGGTGTGATATTTCTAATTATTGTATTAATTTCGTCCTTTAGATATAAAGTTCATTCCAAAAACATGAATGCCATGGAGATGTGTGTTACTTATTGGCATTTTTTAGGAGGGCTTTGGCTTTATCTCTTTATGTTCTTATTATTGAATCATTAAACTTAAAATAAAGTTAAATCAAACAATATGTCAACGACTGCAACTGCTGTGGGCGTAAGCCCTAAAAGAGGAATCTGGGGAGGTGGTAATGAGCCACTCAAAGCCAGTTATGGAAAACTGATGATGTGGTTTTTCTTACTCTCCGATATCTTTACTTTTGCCGCCTTTTTGATTGCTTATGCTGCCATTAGGGTCAGCTATCCTGGATATTTGGGCCCTGAAGATGCCTTCATTGGCTCCAATGAATATTGGCCAGTGCCCGAATTGGTTTTTGATGCCATCCCTTTTTTCCATGGAGTACATATTCCACTGGCCTTCGTAGGTCTAATGACCTTCATATTGATTATGAGTTCCGTTACTATGGTACTTGCAGTAGAAGCAGGGCATAGAAATGATAGAAAGGATGTAGTGAAGTGGTTGTTATGGACAATACTAGGCGGTATAACTTTCTTAAGCTGTCAGGCTTGGGAATGGACCCACTTTATACACGGTACTGATGGAGGTTCTGTTTTGACTTTTGTCAATAAGATGGGACAGGTTGTTACCGAAACAGTTTATGGAGCAAATCTTTTTATTAATGAGTATGGTCCAGCTGCATTTGCTCAATTGTTCTTCTTTATCACCGGTTTTCATGGATTCCACGTTACTATTGGTGTTTTCCTTTTGTTCCTTGCCTTCTATCAAGCTGCTGTAGGAGTTTATGAAAGAAGAGGTCATTATGAGATGGTAGAGAAGATCGGTCTTTACTGGCACTTTGTAGACCTTGTTTGGGTATTCGTATTTACATTCTTCTATTTGATCTAAAGAAATTAAACGACAATAAAATGGCTTCACACGAAAATAAATCTACGCTTGAGGTTATCCCAAGAAACGAAGAGAAGATCAAGAAGATTTGGAAGACTGCTTTCATCCTCTTGATCCTGACCTCCATAGAATTTGTGTTCGCTTTCACTTTGGACAGAGGTATCCTGTTGTACTTGATCTTTATCGGTCTGACAATTTGGAAGGCAAAATATATCATGATGGAATTCATGCACTTGGGTGAAGAAGCTAAGCCGCTTTTCTACTCCATCATAGTGCCTTTGATATTTCTGGTTTGGCTAGTGATCGCTTTGATGAGAGAGGGAACTGATATTTTCCTTTTAAGGTGGTAATTCTTCCATAAAAAGAGAAAAAAATTAGGTTGGAGAGTGAATCTTCAACCTTATTTTTTGTTTAGATGTAAGGATAATTATGCGTACGATTAGATTTCTGCAAGGGCTAGTTCTCGTTTGTATTTTGATGATACCGGTGCTTATTATAGTGTTTTTAAAAACCTTTGGCACCAATCATTATGATATTCCAGTTTTATTTCAAGACGGGGTTGAAAACCCTTTTCTGGAATGTGAGTTAAATGAATCAGGTCAGCATTATATTCCTGAATTTCTTTTAACCAGTCAAGATAATGGACAGAGAGGGAGGCAAGAAATGGAAGGAAAAATTACAATAGTTGATTTCTTTTTCACTTCTTGCCCAAGCATTTGTCCTGTCATGTCCAATGAAATGGAAAGGGTGAATGACGCTTTCAGAAATGAGGCTCTTGTTCAGATTTATTCTATATCAATAGATCCTGAAAATGATACGCCTGAAGTTTTGAAGGAGTATGCTGAACGCCATAATGCTACACCGGATAAATGGTTCTTTCTGACAGGGAATAAGGATGAGATATATAATCTGGCAAGGTGCGGATTTATTCTTCCAACTATCGATGGATTTGGCCAGCCCGATGATTTTGTCCACAGTGACAAATTTATTTTGGTAGATGAACTTGGAAGGATAAGAGGGTATTATAGTGGAACCAATAGAGATGAAGTGGACAGATTGATTTTAGAAACAAAAATTTTATTGCATGGAAAATAATAGATTAGCTCAGCAGTCTGAAAGCAAAGGCATCCTGAGATTGATTACCGTGATTTCTATTGCTGTACCTATTGTAGTTGCGGTCCTTTTATTTATGCCGTCAAAAATAGAGTTATCCAGCAATTGGGTTTATTTTCTTCCTCATCTAAATGCAGTTATCAATTCAGCGGCAACTCTTGCCTTGATAGCCGCTTTGGTATTCATTAAAAATAATAATATTGCGTATCATCGGACTTCTATGACCGTCGCTTTTTCCTTGGGAGCAGTATTTCTGGTTTCCTATGTGATTTACCATGCAAGTGCAGAAAGTACTGTATTTGGTGGAGAAGGATGGATCAGACCTGTCTATTATTTTATTTTGATCACCCATATTATTTTGGCAGCAATTGCACTTTTTCCAATTTTACTTGCTTACTATTATGGATACACAGATCAAAGGTTGAAGCACAGGAAAATTGTTAAATTTGCCTATCCTATCTGGTTGTATGTAACCATTACAGGGGTTGTTGTTTATTTGATGATCAGCCCGTATTACAACTTCTAAACCCAATGGTAAAAGGGAACGTTTCTAATAGTAATGAAGTATATCAAACATATTTTCTTAACATTGGCACTTGTATTATTTGCAAATGCCATTGATTTGTTGGCCCAATGTGCTATGTGTAGGGCGACCGTTGAAAATAATGTAAGTAATGGAGAGACTAGTATAGGGGCAGGGCTAAATGCCGGTATCCTATACTTGTTTGCGATGCCTTATCTTATAGCTGCTATTATAGGCTTTTTATGGTATAGGGCAGCTAAAAAACGAAAAACAAAATTTATTTTCCAAGGAGATAAATTCTGATATAAGAAGGCAAAGTTGGTTATCCAATTTTGCTTTTTTACTTTTATTCTTCCTATGTTAAAGAAAAAAAGAACTTTCCTTTTCTTGGCAATATTGGGTATTGGCTTATTGCTTGCCCTTAATTTTTTCATTAGTGAGCAGGGAAGCTCAGAGAAATACTATTATTCAGTCAAACAAAAGCTCAACCTGATATTGCAGGAGTTTGATAAGGATTTCATAGATCTTTTGATGCAAAACAGGCCTGAGGATCCTTTTTCATTTTCAAAAATGAGCATTAACTCCAGTCATCCTTATTATATTTTTGGGGAAAACGGTGAGCTCATTTACTGGTCAGATTTTACTTTATTGCCGGATTTTGATCTGGTAAGAGGCATGACTAACCCTTATTACTATGAGGATAGGCAAGGGATTTACTTCTCAAAAGTCAGGAGATTTACAAGGAATGAAAAAGGGTTTTGGTTGGTACAGCTACATCCGTTATTCTTCAAAAGGGAGATCCAGAATGAATTCCTACAGACAGGATTCAATAAAAAATTTTTTGGTAATGATTTTTTGAGTCTCTCACCTACCAGAGAGGAAGGTTTTCTTGATCTTGAAAGTGATAAAGGAGAATTCCTTTTTTCAATAAGGTTTGAACAAGGATATCAGCCAATTGAACAAACCAACAACCTTACCATATTAGTCTTTTTCTTTTCATTGCTTTTTCTGATTCTGATTTTGGGATATGGCTTTGTGAGGACTATATGGTATAAAGGGAAAGAAAGTTTAGCAATTTTGTACACTGCAGGGACTCTGATTTCAATTAGAGGGTTTATGCTGTTTTTTGATTTTCCCCAAGGTTATTTCGACTATGAACTATTTGATTCCACCAAATATGCATCTTCCTGGTTTAATCCAAGCTTAGGGGATCTCTTACTCAATGTGGTCTGCTTGGCAGTCATCCTGGCTTTGATTTTGGGATTGTTCAGGAAAGAGGGGTTTTTGGTAAAGTTTAAAAAGGTCCAGGAAAAGTTCAGCAAATGGTTTTTTTATGTTTTGCTCTATACGGTTGCCTTGCTCCTGCTGATTGCATTTTATGGTTTGTATATCGATATATTAAGTAATTCACAATGGGAACTTAATATCCTTAGTCTTCCCTCATTGGATTATCTCAAGGGTATAAGTTTATTGATTATTTTCTTTGGTGCCGGAGCCTATGTACTTTTCTCAATATTAGGTCTAAGCCTTGTCTTGAATGAAGGCTTAGAAGAAAAGACCTATGCTTTGAAAGTCCTTGTAGTTTTTGCCTCTCCAATTATCATTCTGCTGGCATGGATCAATTGGGTTCATTTATTGGCTTTTTTGGCACACATCATTTTTTTGGTTTCCATCATTTCTTTCGATCTTCATAAGAATATTTTTAAGCTGGGATTAAACACCTTTTTGACATTCTTTTTTGCATGTCTGATTACAGCTATCATTGCCGGTATTGCAGTGCACGATGTTTATCTCAAAAAGCAATTACAATCCAAAACCAGATTTGGTACCCAGCAATTGATTGAAAATGACGTTATGGCGGAGTTTTTCCTATCCGATATAATGAATAGAATCCGTGAGGATCTCTTTATTAAAAATGCTATAACAGATCCTTTTCAATCTAAAGAACCCATAGAAAGAAAGATCCGAAGGATACATATGACGCCTTACTTTGACCAATATGCTTTAAAAGTTAAGGTTTTTAATGTTGCAGGGGATAATATTTTGATTAGAAATGATGAGGAATCCTTGGAGTCTGTTCGCTATAATTATGTAAAAAGCGATTTTGCAACTTCTGTAAGAGACCTTTATTTCATAAAAGGCAATGAAGAAAGTGCCAGTAACCAATACTTTGCATTTATCCCACTTTACAAAGATGATGTTTTTATAGGAACAGCCTATCTTGAATTGAAACAATTAAGGATCCTTCCTGGAGCGGTTTTCCCCAAACTTCTCATGGACAGGAATTATATGGCTACCTTGAATGATAAAAATTACAATTATGCCCTTTTCCAAGATGGAGTTCTTCAATATGCAGTAGGAGTTTTTAATTATAGAGCAGCTGATTTTTATGAATTAATTGAACTTTCGGGCTTATATAAATCAGGTATATATAGAAAGAAATACCATCATTTGGGAGTTAAAAATGAAGATAAGGCCATAATTGTATCTTCACCCATCTACCCAGTATATTATATTTTGGCAGACATCTCTTTGTTTTTCCTTTCATTTATTCTCTTGACTTTATTCAGTCTGGTGGTTTATGCTTTGGTTAGAGGGCTTAAAACTTTTGATTTCAATTATGCGACCAAATTGCAGATGTACCTTAATTTCGCTTTCTTTTTCCCAATTTTGATCATATCTGCCATTATTTTAGGGCTATTGACCAATTCGTACCAGGAGGAGCTGCATAGGCAGTATTTTCAAAAGGCTACTTTAATAAAAGATAACTTGGCAGCCATAATGGAAAAGCAATTAGCCGGCGTAGCTGATAGGGATGATTTTTATGAAGCTGTCAACAGTCTTGCAGGTACGACCAATCTGGAAATCAATGTATATGAAAAAGAAGGGTTACTGAAGGCCAGCTCACAGCCCAATATCTTTGATAAGAGAATTCTTACCAAATTCATTAATCCAAGAGCTATTGTTGAGGTAGTAGAAGGTCAAAATAACTTGGTGCTTTTGAATGAAAAGGTGGGCTCGTTAAATTATAAGACTGTTTATGCAGCAGTTAGATCCTCAGACGGCCAGGAAATTAAAGCCATTGTTGCTATTCCCTTTTTTGAGTCAGAAAGTGAATTGGATTTATTGATAGCTGATGTGCTCAGTAATATCTTGAACATCTTTGTGTTGGTGTTCATAATGTTTCTTTTCGTCTCCTATTTTGTTTCTAGGAACTTGACATTTCCCTTCAAACTTTTGACCCAAAAACTGAAAGCTACAGGATTGGAAAACAACGAGCCAATGTATTGGCCCGCTAATGATGAAATTGGGCTTTTGGTCAACGAATATAATAATATGTTGTTCAAGCTGGAGGCCAGTAAGAACATTCTGGCGAGTACAGAAAAAGAATCTGCTTGGAGAGAGATGGCCAAACAAGTAGCCCATGAGATCAAGAACCCATTAACTCCAATGAAGCTGACATTACAACATCTCCTGAGATTGCAGTCAGAAGGGAAACTTGAAGATCCGAAAAAACTAAAAAAACCAGTGGAAACATTGATCCACCAGGTTGACACTTTGAGTGATATAGCTACCTCTTTCTCTACATTTGCCAAGATGCCGCTTCCAAAAAATGAGTTGATGGACTTCCGTAAAGTTGTCCAGGATACCTTAGAGTTATTCAAAAACAGAGAAAAAGGGAAGATAAGCTTTGAAGATTTGAGCCATTCTGATAGACTCAAGATATTGGGTGATGACCATCTGTTTGGCAGGGTAATTTCAAATCTGATCATTAATGGAATTCAGGCAGTTGAAGAACCGGCTAGATCCGAAATCAAGGTGTTCTTAAAGGAGAAGGACGGTCAGGTGATTTTGGAAATAAAGGATAATGGAAAGGGAATTCCTGAAGACCTAAAAGAAAAGATTTTTATTCCCAATTTCAGCACTAAATCTGAAGGTTCAGGGCTTGGGCTTGCAATTGCCAAAAGGGGGGTGGAAACGGCAGGTGGAAGGATATGGTTTGAAACAGAGTTGGGGAAAGGGACATCTTTTTTCTTATCTTTTGATCTTGTAAACTGATTTTTTCAAGGGATTATTTCAATTTTTTTATTGTCCAACTGCCCGATTTTATTTCTTCATTCATAAAAATTACCTTAGTACGTATTTTGTGCCGGATTATGCTTAGGGGTAGTGCCATTTTCGTATTCTTTTTATGCCTTGTAAATTTCAGCAATTGGGCAATCGCCCAGACTGAAACCTGTAAGACTATTTCCGCGGAAATTACTGTCCAGGCTTTTGTGCTCGATTCATTAACTGTTTTGGAAGAATCGATCAGGGTGTATGACAGTCTTGATATAAATTATGATTTTTCTTATCACCTCAGTTCGGGTACAATCAAAATACATTTACCTGATGGTCATGTCCCAGCTTCTTTGGTGATATGTTATCGGACCATTCCATTTGCTTTCCACGAGAGGGTCGCAAAGAGAACTTTGATGGCAGATTATGATTCCATGGCCTATTTCAAAGATAGGAGGATGGCTGCTTCTCCCTTGTTTGATTTTAGGGAAGAATTGTTCCCTTCTACCAACCTCAACAAGTCCGGAAACCTTACCAGAGGGATTTCATTCGGTAATACGCAGAATTTATTCGTTAATTCTTCATTGAATCTGCAAATGAACGGTGAACTTTCCGAGAATCTAAATATTAGGGCCAGCATTACTGACCAAAATGTGCCTTTTCAGCCTGAAGGTAATACACAGCAGTTGCAGGATTTTGACAATGTTTTGGTGGAGCTTTACAATGACCGCTTCAACCTTGCCGCTGGAGATGTGGTCCTGCAACAACGCAAGTCGGAATTTCTCCGCTATTATAAAAACGTGCAAGGTGCACAATTGACTACTAACTATACCATAGGAGATAAATGGAGAGCCTCTACCCAAGGGTCAGCTTCGGTAGCCAAAGGGAAATTTGCCTCAATTAATCTGGAAGTGTCAGAGGGTACTCTTGGGCCATACCGGATACCAGGGCCTCAGAACGAGCGCTTTGTGATCATCATGGCCAATTCCGAAAGGGTTTTTCTGGATGGCAAGCAGCTACAGAGGGGCTTCAATTATGATTATGTGATTGATTACAATCAGGGTGAAATCACCTTTACGCCTAATGTGCTCATTACCCAGTACAGTAGGATCCGGATCGATTATGAATATGCTGAAAGGAATTTTACCAGGTCTATTCTTACCGCAAACCATATACAGGAAACCGACAAGGTAAGCCTTTACTGGAATTTTTATAGGGAGATGGACAATAGGAACCGGCCGCTTTTTTTTGAATTCAGCGATGCGGATAAAAGACTGCTGGCCTCCGTCGGAAATGACTTAGAGTCAGCTGCCGTTCCAAGGGTGGATTCGGTAGCTTTTGATCCAAACCGTGTATTGTACAGGAGAGTGGTAGATGTAGATGATCAGGGTAACCCCATTGTTTTCTATGAATATTCGACAGACCCGGAACAGGCCCATTTTGCTATCGGATTTTCGGAAGTGGGCCAAGGCAACGGGGATTATGTAAGGGACAGGCAATTGGCCAATGGGCCGGTATTTGTTTTCAGACCAAGGATCAATGGTGTTCCCCAGGGGAATTATTCCATTTTATCTCCCCTTCCGGCTCCCAACAAAAAACAGATGTTTACTACAGGGGCGAGGGTAAGGCTCAGTTCATATGAGCAGGTTTACACGGAAATGGCTTTTTCCAATGTGGATCAAAACCTATTTTCAGAAATTGACAATGAGACGAATAATGGCTTTGGTATCAAGTCAGGGTTCATTTCTGAGAATAGGCCACTGGAAAAGTTAAAAGGTTACCGCTTCAATGCCCTGACGGAGTTTGAATATAACTCGGATAATTTCAGCTTCATTGACCGGTTACGGTATATAGAGTTTGACCGGGACTGGAGCTTGAGCAGAGAAGATATGCTTGAAGCTGGACATGAGCGGATCTTTAATGCCGGTTTCGGGTTCATGAAGGACCAGCATAATGAATTGAGCTATCGCTTTAATTTTAGGAACCGTGGAGCCATTCAGTCCGGAACCCAGCATATGGCCAAATTCAACCAGCAATTGGCAAAAAGGATATTTCTTAAAAATGAGCTTTTTGTGCTGGATTCTGATGTCCGTAACCTAAATTCAGACTGGGTCAGGTACACCGGTGATGTTCAGTATAGATCAAAAATTTTGGCTCCCGGTTACAGACTGATGCTGGATAGAAATGCGGTCAGAAATATCGAGACGGATTCGGTGGTGAGTACCGCCATGAACTTTGTGGAGCATATGGCCTATCTTAACAGTAACGATACTTTGCCTTATTCTTTTTTTATCAATGCTTCAGTTAGGGAAGATCTTTTTCCTGTGAATGGTGTTTTGGCTCCTGATACAGAAGCATTTCAGACCATGTTTGGATTGAAGAGGAGGTTCAAAGGGCATGACCTTAGCGCAAGTTTTACTTACAGGGAATTGGAGTTTTTAAGACTGGATGGAGAAAAGGAAACCACTGTTTTGGGAAAGGTGGATTACTTGGGAACCATGGCCAAAGGAGCTATACGAAACGAACTCAGTTATGCCTTGGGTAATGGCAGGGAATTCCGCAGGGAGTTTGTCTTCCTTCCTGTACCTACAGGAGAAGGTACCCATACCTGGAGAGATGACAATGGAGATGGGATTCAGCAGTTGAATGAGTTTTACCTGGCTTTCAATCCGGAAGAGAAAAATTTTATAAAGGTATTTGTGCCTACCACTGAGTTTGTACAGGCTTATACAACAATTTTTAATTATCGCCTCAATGCAAGATTTCCTGATTCCTGGAGAAAAGAAGGGGGAATAAAGCAGTTTTTGCAGAAATTTTCCAATACTACAAGCCTGAGTATTGAGAAGAAGATTACTTCCAATGAATTTTGGGACAGGATCAATCCTTTTGTGGGGGGCTTTGCGGATGAGGACCTGATTTCGGTCAGGCAGGTGATCCGTTCTTCTTTCTTCTTTAACCGTTCTTCTGCCAAGTATGGTTTTGATGTTTCGGTATTTGATAGTCAAAATAAGCAGCTGTTGGCGGGAGGATTTGATGATATGATACAAAAGGATTGGCGGTTGAATACGCGTTACAATATCAATCCAAATCTCAACTTACGCTTGATAGGGCAAACCGGGAATAGGATAGCCAATTCAGATTTTTTGGACAACCGCAATTATGCCATTCAGCAGTATGGTTACGGGCCGGAATTCGCCTACCAACCGAGCAGTGTGTTTAGGACAACCATCATGTACCAATACATGGATAAGGTGAATCAGGCCAATACAGAGTTCAATGAAAGGGCGGAGATCCATCAAGCAGGTCTTGACTTTAGATTTGCCAAGGCGATTAAAACCACGATCAATGCCAACTTCAGGTATATTTATATCGACTATAATGGTCAGCCCAATACCCCCACAGGCTATGAAATGTTACAGGCTTTGACGATTGGGAATAATGTGACCTGGTCTTTGAATTGGCTGCAGAAAATAGGAGAGGGTTTACAGATGAATATGGTCTATGAAGGTAGAAACTCCGAAGGATTAGGCAGACTGGTGCATATCGGAAGGATGCAGGTGACGGCATTATTTTGAAAAGCCTTAAAGGAATTTTGTTTTTTTGCCACAAAGACACTAAGGCACTAAGGCACTAAGGTCTTTTCTTTTCGGATCTTTGTGACTTGGTGCCTTTGTGGCATGTTAAAGTTTTGTCAACTCCAACTTCCTAAACTCCACTTCTGCTCCTTCTGCCTGAATAGCGATTTTGCCTTTGGTGGCGGTGGCTCCAAAACCATGGTTGACCAGGTCGCCATTTACCCAAACTTTGACCTCATCTCCTTTGCATTCGATCAGCATATGGTTCCATTCTCCTAAAGGTTTTTCTGAGCCGTCTGTGAGGTTAAGAATTCTCCGGCCTTTTCCTTCAGTTACTCCCCAGTTCTCTCTTGGACCTCTTCGGGCTTCCATGTCCGGAACCTGAATGTCTTCACCGATTACCCAAAAATCTCCGGCATTTTCATGCATCATCTGTACTTCTATGGATTTGGGAAACATGTCATAGAGGAATCGGTGGGAAGAAGCATGCACCAAAATGCCACAATTCCCAGGCGCTCCCGGAAAGCGGTATTCTACTTCCAAGCGGTAGTTTTCATATTCTTTTTCCGTAATAAGGTGTCCTAATGGTGTCCCAAGACTTACCAACATCCCCTCCCGTACGATAAAAGGCTTCCTTAAAGAGGAATCTTTGTCCAGTTCAGGTACATCCATGTACCAACAGCTGAGGTCTTTTCCGTTAAAAAGACTTTGTGCGGAGCTTTCCAAAGCTAAAAGTAAAATCAGGAAGGTGAAGCGAAATTTCATATCGGAAGATACAGAAATAATAGCTTTTCCAGAAAACTTTTGTGAGGACTTGAATTCATTCCATTTGAATTTATTAAAAGACTGAACTTAGTGGTGTGATTTCTATGTATTGTAAACTGTCTTTTTCAAAATAATTAAATAAATGGTTGTTTGGCCCAAAATGAACGGGCATATGCCGGATATCAATTAATGCTGCTGTAGGCGTATCATCAAGAGCACATTTTATCAAATGTCTGCTTAATGTTTTCCTGTCTGAATGCTGGGTTATAATTAAATAAAGCTGATCATTGTAAAGTGTAAAATCCATTACTCTGGTGTATTCTTGTAGATCAACCTCTGCTTTAGCGTATTCCTCCATAGTGGCATACCGCTTGTTTTCTGTGAAATTATAGTTGATTTCTTCAGGTACTGAGAATTTTCTTTTTGAAAGCAGCTTCCCTTTTTTATCCATAGTTAGGAGCATTTGATGGAATGGATTCAAAAGATGGATTTTGTTGTCTTTTACAAACACTTTGATATACTCCGCAACAGGGTGTGCCAAGGTTTCTTCAAACAGGAGTTTTGAGGTTTGATTTTTAATATTGTATAGATAAATTTTGGATTGATTCAGTTTTTCGAATTCAAAGGTGCCAATAATGAGGTGATTTTTATCAAATTTTGTAAAATCTGAAATGAATTCGGTCGAGGGAGTGTCTATGGTTAATACTTTGACATTATAGGGATTTTCAGTATCGATAAAATGAAATTCATTTGGGGAGATTTTTAAAATCGCAAGAGTCTCCGAGTCGAAATAATTTAATTTGGAAACATATTGCCCTTTGATTTCAAATCCTGCATTAGTTTGCTTCATCTCGACCAGCTGAATGGCTGAATCCAAATTGTTATCCCTGTATATATCCAGCTGTGTCCGGAAGTTGTGGAGGACAAAAAAAGCATCTTGATGAAAAGACACAAGCAGTTCATTGGGGTTTCTGATTTTTTCAATCTTTAATGTTTGCTCAATATCATAAAATGATTCCTTTTGATTTTCGCAGGAAGATTGAAAAATCAGATGGCAAAAAAGACAGATGCACCAAACGTAATATTTTGCTGATTTCATTTTTTGGAAGAATTGGTTTGGAAATAATAACTGCTTTTTTCCAAATAATTTTCAAAGTAACGCGTACTGTCCCAGAGAACTTTAATCTTGTTTTCATTACCAAATAGCATGGCTTTTTTCTTGGAATTTGAAAGCACAATAACCAGAGTAGATGAGTCGTTTGCGCTAAGATTCAATTTGTCAGTGTATTCTGAAAAGCAGGAATTACAGCGGTCCAGATCAATGATAGCAAATTGGGAAGCCGATTTGACTACATTTTCAAGTTCCGGATTTGTTTTTTTGGGCTTTCCAATACAGGATAACAACAAGAATATTAAAGCAAATGAAATTTTATTCTGCACTGAATACATCATATACTATTTCATCTTCATTTAGATTTTTATAATTGGGATGAATTCTTGGTATGTAAATGCCTTCTGGGCCGAGAAATAAAAGTCTTGGATCATAAGTTCCGGAATTGATTCTTGTGGTACCTAAAAATTCACCATCAAGCCTGTAAGTAAGAATTTCAAAATTCTTTATCAAATAAGGATTATTGGAATAGTTTTTTGGTAAATTAGGTTTGACTGTTGGAACATACCTCAGCCTGTGCATAATATTTTTGTTTTTATCCAATAGAATTTTTCCATATACATATTCTTCTAATGACATTTCCAACCATTTTCCATCATAATTTTCTTTTGGGACAGGTTTTGGGTTGGTGCTAATGCCTCCATTCATAGGGATTGCTTTTGATTCAATTAAAACTCCATTTTCCCCTTTGATATAATAAACTGTGTCTGATAGATTCCAAGAAAAAAACCATTCTTCCTTATCAATTTTTATTCTGGTAAAGGTCTCATCAATCCACCTTTGGTTATGCATGAAGGAAGGTTTTTTTATATAAGTATATGATTTAAAGTTTCCTGATTTTAAATCAAGACTATGTTCATGGATAAAGTTATCATTCTCAATACTTTCATTTGTCAATTGAAAGACTGAAAAGTGTAATTCATTATCAAATATTATGTTTGGCATGGAAGGCGTCCCCACGTGGTTGATTAAGCCATCCACGTCACTGTTAAATTCATTATGCCTAACTCTATCTATGATATTCCCTTCTACATTTACAATAAGAGAATTCTTCAAAAGAAATTGTGAAAATAAAAAAATTGAATCCTGATTAAAATAATAGAACGTATTGAGTCTTTCTATTCCATTCATTCCCTCTCTATCAATGTTGATTCTGCCAATAAGGCTTTGTTCAGATAAACTGTAGATGTCCAATGAATAGTTGATTTGATTCAAAATCAATAAGGAATCGCCCACAGTCTGATAGATGTAAAATTCATAATTGGATACTTCATCTAGTGGAAATTTAACTGATTTAGATTTAATCAAGAATTGATTTTCCGGATTTTTGGAAATTGTGGAATTATCACATGAGATTAATAATAATGGAATAATCAAAATGTAGATAAATAGGACCCTCATATACTATATTTTTTAGAATCTTGAAATAATTATAATCAACTTGAAAATTAATTAACAAGTTGATTATAATTTAGATTGATTTACTGTTGGGAACCCCCACACCGAATATCAGGACAGTCCCCACCTGTTCCTCTACATGCTCCTGGGTTATTAGGAACTGCTTTGAAAGCACATATTAGACATCCTGAAACTGGATCAACATCGCATGCACTATTACTTGAAAAACAAATACCAGCTGACATCATTACTGTCAGAAGGGAGGCTTAAAATAAATTTTTCATAATTATTAAATTTTGGTTAAAGATTTAGTTCGATTAAACTAAAAAAAAACTAACTAAGTCAAGAGTTTTGTCTGATTTTTCACAAATTTTCCCTTGAGATGAATCTCATTAGCTCAGAAAAAGGATAAGTTGACAAACGGTATTGCCATAAACCTATTTTTTTGAGTATTTCAAACCCCAAATTAAACCCTTATGAAAATCAATTTCCTCGCATTGAGTGCTTTCGGTGTACTTATTTCCATTTCTGTACAGGCCCAGGTGATTCAGCAATCCTATAAAGACCAGGTAGAAACTTTGGTGCAAGATCCTGCTGTAAAAAAGGCTTTTGATTATATCCTTCGTATCGATGAACAAACCGTGCAGGACATGATTACCCTGACCGAAATTCCATCGCCTTCGCATCATGAAGAAGAAAAAGGAAAGGTTTTTGCCCAGATGCTAAGGGATGCGGGAGCAGATTCTGTCTGGACAGATGAGGTTGGAAATGTGATAGGGCTTAGGAAGGGGACCAAAGGCCAAAAGACTTTTTTGGTGGAAGGGCATTTGGATACAGTTTTTCCTTTTGGCACCGATGTAACCGTCAAGCAAAGAGGGGATACCTTATTTGCTCCCGGTATTACAGATGCCAACAGGTCCCTGGCTATTGTAGTGGCTTTACTCAAAACCATGGTCCATGAAAATATCCGCACCAAAGACGATATCTGGTTTGCAGGAACTGTTGGAGAAGAAGGTCTGGGAGACCTGAAAGGTATGAAGTATTTATTTAGGGAGGGTGCACATCCATTAGCGGCCCATATTGCCATTGATGGTGGAGGACTGGAAGATATCGTGAACGGGGGAATTGGTTCCTTAAGATATAAGGTGACTTTCAAAGGGCCCGGAGGGCATTCTTATGGGGCATTTGGGATAGGAAATCCACACAATGCTTTGGCCCAGGCGGTGGTTGCCTTTGTGCCTAAAGCAGATGCTTTTACCAAAGAAGGACCTAAAACCACCTATAGTGTATCTGTATTGGGCGGAGGTACCTCGGTAAACTCTATTCCATATGAATCCTGGATGCTGGTGGATATGCGTTCAGAAAGTCAGGAAAAACTCCAGGGCATCAATCAATTGTTTTTGGAGTCCATACAGGAAGGATTGGAAAAAGAAAATGCCATTATCCGTCGAGGCAAAGCTTTGACCGTGGATATTGAAAAAGTTGGGGACAGACCCAGTGGATTGGCAGACCCTGATTCCCCTTTGATTCAGCGGACCATGGCCATAGCCAAGCACCTTTCAGGGAATGATCCTGTCCTGAGTTCCGGTTCTACGAACAGCAATATGGCCTTTTCATTGGGCATTCCCGCAGTGACCATTGGCCGTGGAGGAGAAGGAGGCGGAGCCCATAGTTTGGATGAATGGTGGGTGAACAAGGATGGACATTTGGCTATTCAGCAGGCGCTTTTGTTGATTTTGATGCAGGGGGGCTGGATTTAGAGAAGATAAATTAGAAGCGAGAAGCGAGAGGAAATCTGCATTCGAATTAAATTGTATCCCAAAAGCTATCCAATTCCAGTCGGTAAGCTATAGAAAGAAGCATTTCCTTGTCATGCCGAGTATTGAACATTTACGAAAAAGTACAGAAAGGTTAATGAAAAAATTACGCCTCATGCTCAGATTTTAAAATTTGGCATTTACAGAAAGGCAAAGACATCTTTTTACTACGTCATTCTGAGGCGCAGTCTGCGAAGCCGAAGAATCTCCTAAACTATGGGAGATTCTTCGCTCGTTCCTCGCTCAGAATGACGGTTACTCTTATCTGTCAATGGTACGCCAAGAGGCAATTGGTTTAGATATTCAGGTTTAGAAGTGAGAGAGAAGAGAGGTTAAAGTAAATAAGGAAGAAAAAAGAGATCAAAATCGTGAAGCTAATATCTACCAGTATCAAATATAATATCTCAACTATATTTCTAAGGGACTATGACAAAAACTGTGTAAGTTGGTTTCACTACTTACGAAGTTAAAGTTATACCTCGAAATTCTCTGTGTGATTTAGAAGAAATCGCACGGGGAATTTGAGGAACCCGCGGTAGGCGAATACCCGATCTGTGTGCAGACAATTTCTTACCTTTAACACACAGATTGCAAAAATGAAAAAAG
>NZ_PYGF01000002.1:167849-484280 GCF_003014575.1 Cecembia rubra | reverse complement strand
CTGTTATGAAGTCTGTTTTCCTCGCTGCAAGGGAAGCATCGAAAAAATGGACTATGCCCATTCGAGACTGGGGTACTATCCTTAACAGTTTCCTGCTTATATTTGGTGATAGGGTCAGGCTTCTTGAAACCTGACCATAAAATCATAATTTAAAGTTTACACACTTATCGGGATAGTGTCGATTCAAATATTTTTCATTTTACAAACCGATTTATTAGACTAAATTTGACTTCCTTCATACAATTCCATTACTATTAATAAAAACCCGTATGAATCCTAAATTAAATAAATTTGATTATTTTTTAACGTTTTTTTTTCTTCTTATAACTTCAAAAGGCACATTTATTACACAATCAAACATAATTTGGGGAGTTTTCCTGCTAATACTAATTTCATATAGTTTTTATATGAAGAGAGTTTTCAAAGGAGACTTAATGGTTTTTTTATACTTTATGTCAGGTTATCTATTATTATTATTTGTAAGAAACTATACCATTAATCTCCTTCCTTTCAGTTCTTTAGTCAGTGATATACTTTTTCTTTTTAAATATATTTTGCTCAGTTATGCATTTTGCCTTGCGCTGAAAGAAAATCTATTTTATCAATTTTCAACCGTTGTCTACCATTTAACTCTAATCTCCCTAATTTTTTATACAGTTCAACTCCTTGGAGGAGGAGATAAATTGTTTTCAATTGGAAAAATTGTGATGGGCTTCCTTCCTCCCATGGATGATATACCTTATACATATTCCAATATTATTGTTTTTACTTATGATCGATTACATTCAATTAGAAATTCCGGCTTTGCATGGGAACCGGGAGCATTTGGATGTTTTTTGGTTTTTGCCATCTACTTTCACCTCATTCAAAACAACTTCAAATTAGACAAAAGATTTCTAATCTTATCTATTGCATTGGCTACAACGCTTTCTACAACTGCCTTTGTAAGTTATGCGGTATTATGTCTCTTTATTTATAGACAAAAAGGAGGTTCGTGGAATTTAGGACTTGTTGCATTATTAACAATTATAACATTAGCATTTATCTACTTACCATTTTTAGGAGATAAAATAACCCAAACATATAAAGAGGATTTAGAAAAACTGGAGGATTTTGAGGCAGTTAAATCAGATCTTCAGTACTATTTTGAAAATGGAGGAGAAGTAAAATTGAATAGATTCTCCAGTGCAGTTTTTACTTTACGGCATTTAAAGGAAAAACTGATTTTAGGTGTAGGGAACACTTATGGTGAAATCCAAAGCACTGTTTATGAAGTTCCAATATCAAAATTCAACTTAACAAACAGTATTTTTGATTTCATGGCTAGATTTGGTCTTGTAGGATTGCTATTTTTACTTTTTCAAGTAGGAAGATTAGCATTCATAAAATTTGGAAGTTATGAAGCCGCTTTCTACCAAATTGTAATCTTTCTAAGTTTAGGTTTTGGAGAACCTATCTTTGCCCTTCCATTGGGGCTGATCTTCATCTTCATCCCTTATTTAAGTTTTGGTTTTGAAGACGATGAAAATGAAGAAATTGTTACTTAGGCTAACTTTTTTTGAATTAAATTTTTAAAGCATTTAATTAAAGCTTAGCGTTACTAAAAGCATTTTAAATTTTAAAATATTTTTTGCGAGATTGGGATGTTTGATTTAAACGGTAGGTGAATCAAAGCTCTTCTTGTAAAGAAATTGAATGTCCAGCATCAATTAGATCAATATCCTTTTTGAAAAGAGCTAAGTCTGAAATCACCATTTCACTGACTAAAGCCTTAAGATCATATTTTGGTTTCCAGTTTAGCTGTTGTTGGGCTTTTGTTGGATCACCAATCAAAAGATCTACTTCTGTAGGTCGGAAATACATTGGGTTTACTTTCACCAAAACATCTCCAACTTTAACTGAGTATCTAACTCTATCGAATAGCTTTTCTGTTGTTTTTAAGTCGATACTATCTAAAACACCAACCTCTTCTACTCCATCTCCTTCAAACTTCAATATGAAACCTATTTCCTTAAAGGCCATGGTGATAAAATCACGCACTGTAGTTGTTTTGCCAGTAGCAATTACATAATCTGAAGGATTTTCCTGCTGTAAAATCAAATACATTGCCTCTACATAATCTTTAGCATGTCCCCAATCTCTTTTCGCATCCAAATTACCCATAAACAATTGTTTTTGTAACCCCAATGCAATTTTTGCCACTGCTCTGGTAATTTTTCTTGTAACAAAAGTTTCACCTCTTAGAGGAGATTCATGATTAAACAATATCCCATTACAGGCAAACATATTATAAGCCTCCCTATAATTAACAGTAATCCAATATGCATACATTTTGGCAACTGCATATGGGGAACGTGGATAAAAAGGTGTTCTTTCAGATTGTGGCGTTTCTTGAACCAATCCATAAAGTTCTGAGGTAGAAGCCTGATAAATTTTTGTTTTATTTTGAAGGTTTAGTAGCCTTACTGCCTCCAAAATTCTAAGAGTACCAATTCCGTCTGCATTAGCGGTATATTCTGGGATATCAAAACTTACTTTTACATGACTCATAGCTGCTAAGTTATAAATCTCATCTGGCTGAGTATCTTGTATAATTTTGGTAAGATTCATTGAATCTGTCATATCACCATAATGAAGAAAGAAGTTTCTGTTTGGTTCATGTGGATCCTGATATAGATGATCAATCCTGTCTGTGTTAAATAACGAGGACCTCCTCTTAATGCCATGAACTTCGTATCCCTTTTTTAATAGAAATTCGGATAAATATGCACCATCCTGGCCTGTTACTCCTGTAATTAATGCGACTTTCCTTTTCATGATCAATTAATTTAAAAATTAAGTTTAACTTCTTTTATGTCTTTCAAATTATCAATGAACCAATTGAATGTAGAAAGAATCCCTGATTCTAAATCAATCCTTGATTCCCAACCTTCATTTTTCAGTTTAGAGATATCCAATAACTTTCTGGGTGTTCCGTCAGGCTTTGTTGTATCCCATTTAATGTCCCCTTTATGGCCTGTAATCTGTTGGATAAGTTTTGCTAATTCTTTAATGGAAATATCAGTGCCTGTTCCAACATTATAAAGACTTTCCTTCAACTCATTTTCCATTGAAAAAATCACTGCCTCTGCCAAGTCATCAACATGAAGAAATTCCCTCATGGGGTTACCTGAACCCCATAATTCTACAGTTATATTTTTTTTCTCTTTTGCCTCATGAAACTTCCTAATCATGGCAGGCAATACATGGGAAGATTGTAAATCAAAGTTATCATATGGCCCATACAGATTAGTAGGCATCAGACTGATATAATCCAATCCATATTGTTTCTTTACTGCCTCACATGCTTTTACTCCGGCAATTTTACTTATAGCATATGCCTCGTTGGTTGGCTCTAAAAATCCATTTAGCAAGTATTCCTCCTTAATTGGCTGTTGAGACATTTTTGGATAAATACAAGAACTGCCTAAAAATATAAATTTTTTAACCCCACATTTTAGCGAAAAATCAATAAGATTATTTTGAATCTGTAGATTTTCCATTAAAAATTGATAGGGATATTTAGAGTTTGCAAGAATCCCCCCTACCCTAGCTGCTGCATCGATAACTACCTCTGGTTGATTTTCATTGAAAAATACATTCACATCTTGCTGATTCCTTAAGTCCAATTCTGAACT
Organism: Cecembia rubra; assembly: GCF_003014575.1. GTDB lineage: Bacteria > Bacteroidota > Bacteroidia > Cytophagales > Cyclobacteriaceae > Cecembia_A > Cecembia_A rubra. The sequence continues at coordinate 480,603 of NZ_PYGF01000002.1, read as the reverse complement.
TTCCAAACCTATAACATTCCGATATCCATTCTTTACCAGTAATCTAAAAATTGCAGACCCTACCATTCCTCTATGGCCAGCTACGTAAATCTTAGTTTCTTTACTTAACATATCCCAGTTGCGATTGTGTTAAAATACAATACGTAAAAATAAAAAACATTTTAAAATATTCAAAATACATTTTTTTGTATTGAAATAATATTTTATTTCTTCAATGACTTAATTATCTCGAAAAGAGCTAATCCAAATTTTTCAAGTGAATAATATTTGTTTTGTAATTCCAATCCTCTTTTCCCCATTTGCTTTCTCAAAACAGGATTATCCATTAAAATGTTAATCTTTTCCCTCCATGCCGCAATGTCACCTTCTTTCACCGTAAAACCAACTCCCTCTTTATTTATATCAATATCTATATACGGGTTCTCTGTCATAATCACGGCTTTACCCATAGACATGCTATCAAAAAGACTTGTTAAGCCCAAAGTAGAGCTTCTTTTCATTTTGAAACATATAAGGACAATTTTAGCCCTATTATATATTCTGCACAAATCACTATTGTTGATCCAATGAGTAAAAATTTCAACATTCGAAGGAATATCCTTTGTTTTTGGCTTATAATCAGCTTTCGCAAATATTTTTAGTTTTAAATCAAGCTCCCGAAATGCCTCTATGAGGGTATCAAAATCTCTATCAGTTTGACCATTTGTAACTGCATAATCCTCTTCTTCCTCCTCATTAATAAATTTTTCATAATAAGAAGTTTCAGATCCCCAATCCATTGAATGAACCTTTTCTTTACAATCATACTCACTAATTCGAAATGCATTCAATGCATCTATTTTAAGCCTCTTACTAATAAAAATTGCTCTATCATAACCTTTAAAAAGTTTTTCACCTAACCAGCGTTTAAATTTATTTTTAGAGTTCATTCCTAACAGGGGATAATGTATCATTACCACAATAGGGGTTTTTAATAGACCCAAAAATTTTAATGCAAGAAGTAGTTTGGTGGCAGCAGTTCCAAAAGGTGAATAATAAGCATCAATGTCCTTCGAATACTTTAATGCCCTCAATTGAAGGTCTAAATGTTGAATTAAAAATAAATTCCCAAGCTTTTTTAAAAACTTGTTTTCTTCATGGGATAGAATAATCATTTCAATACCATCCATTTTGTCGATTTCGGTTTTTCCCCATAATTGTTGTCCAGGAGTTATTCCCTTTTCCCAATCTTTGTAATAGCTATCCATAGGATAATCATTGAGCAAAAGTACCTTCATAAATTAGAATTGTTTTTTAATAAATTGCTGACCAATAAAACTTCACCTAATAAATCTTTTTAAGGGATCTTTAACCTTAGTATAATTTCAAGAGAATCCATAACTGCATATCCTCTTTACCTTTTCAAACCTTTGGAGTAACCTATCAAAACTCTCACCAAAAAAATACAATAGACAAACCCTTAAAAAAAAATGCCGTACAAAGAAAAGTCTTTCTCCACAAGAACTCTTTGAATTGTTATGCCTAAGAATTAGTTTTTTCATATTTTAAATTTCTCAATATATTTCCAACCAAATCTTAAATCATTAAAATTCATCATTTGTCTATTTTAATAATTTGTCCATCTGTTTTAAACATGTCATATAAAAAAGGGAATATGGTTTTTATCCAAAGTTTAGAAGCTATTATTGGTGTATCCAAAGGAAAATATTTTTTAACAAAGTAAATAAATTCTTTGTATGCTAGTCCTTTAGGACTGTACAAATAGGCAAGCCTTTCTTTGAAACTTGTTTTCTGTGATTTCCAACTTTTTCCATGATCATATTTGCAATACCCATAAACACCAGGAGCAGAAAAAACTAAATATCCATGTTTTTTTGCTCTCAAAGTATATTCAAAATCTGCAATCCCATGAATAAACTTTTCACCTAAAATTCCAATTTGCTTTACAATAGCTCCTGGGACAAGCATAATATTGGCACAGCCCAAATCACAATGTTCTTCTACTTCCAAATTGTTCACAAATTTAAATTTAAACCTTAATTTTGAAGTTAATTTAAAGCCTCCATAGGTGAATTTTCCAGATTCCGGATCAATTGTTGTTCCAATAATAATGCTTTCCTTTTTATACTTATCCAAAAGTTCTTTATCAACATTCAATATTCTTGAAATACAGTCGTCAAACAAGTATGTATCGTCGTTAAGAAGCAAGTAATAATCAAAGTCGGTTCCTTGATTTATTGCCATTTGCCAAGAATTCCTCATCCCTCCCGCCCAAAATAAATTACCATCCCCATATCCAACATGTATTTCAGGAAACTGACTTTTAATTATTTTTCCAGTTTGATCAGGAGAATTATCATCAGTCAAAAAAACCTGAAAAACCACATTGTTTAAACCTGTTTGATTGTAAAGACTTTTAAGACAATTGATCGTCTTCTCAACTCTATTAAAACTGGTAATCAAAACTGCAATCTTTTTCATAATATATATCCCTCAAATTAATTCCACTTTACTTGAACCAAATTCCTTCTGCTTTTTGATAAATTATCTTTTGAGTTTGTACATATGCAATAACCCCTAAAATTATTAAAATTGAGGAATTTGCTGTCACAATCCCGATCAATCCCCAAAATTGACCTAAATAAATAGAAAAGGGAACATTTACTATAGAGGCAATAATTATTACAAAAACTGAAATCCTAAGCTTACCTACTCCATTTATCAACATCATATGTATATTCAACCAGAAGAAACTCAAAAAATATCCTGAAACAGCTAGCGTGACATTAAATGGAACTATCAATCTTTCCCCTATCCAAATTTGGAAAACATATGGAGACACAATTAAACCAATCAGGCATAATAAAATAAACAATAAAAATATTTTCCTAAGCTTTTGCATATTTTTGCTTAACCAATTATAATCACCTAATCCAAATGCCTCAGCAAAACCTGTCCAATATGGATTTAAAATGACTGAAAGAAGCATAAACAAGGCTGTAAAATATTTATAAACAACATTATATACAGCAACGTCTTCATGACCAAGAACATTAGCAATTATTATATTTGAAGTTTGATATAGAACTAATGAACCTAATTGAATTATAAAAAAAAGCCCTCCGGTAGTAATAAGTGATTTAGACTTTTGGAAATCAATTCTATAAAAACTTGGAGCAAACATCTTTAATTCTTTCAAAAAATAATAAAAGCTTAATATAATTAAAGAAAGAATTGGAGAGAATCCCAAAACTAGGACTAAATGAATCAAATTTCTATTATCGAATAAATATAGCACGATCATTCCAATTACAGAAATAACCAAAGCAAACGTATTTACAAAGTTGGCCTTATAGTTCAAATGAACAGCAGTTAAAATATTGTGCAATAACTGAAGAACAAATTGCAGGCAAAATGCTATTATGACAATGTAAACAACTACTGAGACAGGAGAAGACAAATCATCAGGAATATTGAATATAGTACCCCAATCTAAGAATTGATCCAAAATGACAAATATTACCAAAAAACTAAGCGAAATCAACGTCATTATGGCATAAATCGAACTTACATAAATTCTTGCATTTTCAAAATCTTGTTGAGAATTATCTTGAGTCAACTTATTTCTAAGTCCATTCCCTAATCCAAAATCGAATTGACTCATCCAATTGGCTACAGAACTTACGGTCAACCAAACACCATACTCCACCGCACCAACATAACTTATTGACATTGGAACTATAATCAATGAAAGAACTATCCCCAATCCTTTAAAAAAAAAAGAGTTGACGATGTTTTTAAACACTAAAGAAGACCGGTCCCCTCTTGTATACAGATTATTAAATCTATCTATAAGAATTTCAAAAAAATGCATACTTGTTTTTAAGCTTTATGTTTAACCCTGATACTCTTATCAGAACTGTAATACCCATATCCAAATTTACTACTGGACAATTTTTCAGCGTCATTTAAAACTAAAAAGTTTCGTTTGAAAATATTATTTTGAACAACTTCCTCATACTCTTCAAGTTGACTGACCTTAGTGTAATTCAATCTAATAACATAGATTAAAACATCAACCGCCTCACTTAAAGACAAAGGATCCGCGACCAATCCCATAGGAGAAGTATCAACAATTACATAATCAAAACTTGATCTTAAACTCTTAAGTAAACCCAAAACTTTATTTGAATTTATTAATTCAGAAGGATTCTCTATATAGGTATTTAAGCCCAAAACAGAAAGATTTTCATCAATTCCAGATGGTATAATTATTTTTTTAAAATCGTTAATTGATTCGTTAAAATAGTTGTTAAGTGAAATTTCCGAATTAAGGTTTAATGCCTTTAAAATACTTGGACGCCTCAAATCAAAGTCAACAAGAACTACCTTTTTCCCTACCAAACTTAAGGAAATAGCTAAATTGATACTCGTAAATGACTTACCCTCTTTAGACATAGAAGATGAAATGGCAATTACTTGGTTCTCATTTTTGGAAAGGAATCCCAAATTGCTCCTAATCAGTCTGAATTGTTCTGCTGGTGGGGAAATACTTCCCGGTTTAACGACTATATATCCTTTTTCCTCATTTTTACCCACTTCTCCTAAAATTGGCACTTGGGTAATACCCTCTACAATTTTCTTTGAAGTAATTCTCTCAGAGAAATTATATTTTAAGAATAGAACAATTATTGGTAATGCTAACCCAGCTAAAAATCCAATGCCTATAGTCGTTAATTTTTTTGGGGAAACAGGCTTGACACTTGCTGTCGGAGCGTCTATCACCTGCAAACTACTTACCCCAGAAACTTCCAAAGCTAAAGCAGATTCATCACGCTTTCTTAATAAATATTGGTAATGCTCTTGCTTGATCCCCTTTTGCCTATCAATTTCCATTAATTCTCTTTCAATTACTGGAATTCTTTGCACCTGAGATCTATTTACATTTAAATTCTCCTCAAGGTTTTTCCTTGTAATTTCAAAATTCGATCTATTACTTCTAATGTTTTGAAGGATATTGGATTTAAGGCTTGATAATTGTTCATTTAAAGAAATTAACTGTTGGTTATTTGGTTGTACGATCCTACTAATCCTCTGTCTTTCTCTCAACAAATCATTATATTTTGACAATAGTTCAGATAGTGTAGGATCTAGAGTCACAAAAGAACTGGGAATTGTTTCATTGCCACTGCCTTGAACAGCTATCAAACTCTCAATTGACTCCAAAATTTCTATTTTATTGCTTAGTTCAGATATTTCTTTACTTGTACTTGCTGTACTTTCCAAATATATCCTTGAATCCAATCCTATGTCAGTAACCCTATTACGTTGTTTAAACCGTTCTACATACATTTCCAGAGAATCCAATTCCTTCTTTGCTAAAAAGAGTTTTTCATCCAGGAATTTGATAGTCTTTAAAGCTACTTCATTTTTTTGATTTTGATTTGAGGTATTATATCCCTCAATCAATGAATTAAGAATTTGCTTTCCCCTTGTCGGAGAAGAATCAAGTAACCTTATGAAAAGCGTACTTGACTTTACAGAAGATTGCTCAAAGTTTAAAGCTTTGGCATATCTTTCTGTCTTTACGATAGGGTTCTCTAGCCTGACGACAAAAGTTGAAAAAGGAAAACTAATAGCATCTTCTTCACTTTTCTTTTCTAAAGAAAAAACCCCAAACTCAGTTTTAATCTTATCGCCAAAATTAAATTCAGTTTTCTTATTCTTTGCAAACTCTATTTCAAATTTCTTTTCATTCAAAACTTTTATAGTAAAAACCTCTCCCTCTAATAAAAACTCTTCATTAAATTCATGAACAACAATATTTATTGATACATTGTAAGGACTTATTTCTCTTTTAAATATTCCAATTTTGTCATAAAATGTAACAAATGCAGATTTGGAGATTACTGCCTCATTAAGAAGCGATTTTGATCTTAGTTTTTCGATCTCATTATCCAATTTAACAGTGGTTTTGATATTCTCAAGATCACTCAAAATTGGGCTTTCAGTTAAATTACCCGCTCTTTCACCTTCTCTAATTAGAACTGAACTTGTGATTTCATAAAATGGTGTAGCTGATTTTAGATACAAAAATGACAATCCTACAAATAATAAAATTGAGGCTATTATATATGGCCAATAAGGTAAAAGCAACCTTACGGATTTAAACAAATCTATGGGCTCACCAGCCCCCTTATTTCTAGCCTTATTTTGATTCATATTAAACTAATTATATTATTATTCCTTTCTCTTTAATTAATTTATTTGAAATATATTTTGCCAATTAAATAAGATTGGAATAATTATAGAAGCACCTATGCCTAACAAAATCATACTTCTTTCATTTGTGCTGGCTTTGACTGCTTTCAACTTATGTGGTTGAACGTAAATAATATCATTTTGCTTAAGATAGAATAGAGGTGAATCCAAAAGATCACTTGAATTAAAGTTAATTTTAGATACTGTCCTTTTACCATCCTTTTCCCTTATCAAAAGAACGCTTTCACGAAGTCCAAATTCTGTCATATCGCCAGCGAGACCTAAAGCCTCCATTATATTGATCTCTTCATTTGGGACAAAAAAAGTAGAGGGATTATTTACTTCTCCAATCACTGTGATTTTAAAATTTACAAATCGAATTGAAACTACTGGGTCTTTAATATACTCACCAATCCTTTGCTCAATTATAGTCTTAGCTTCAGTTTTTGTTAAACCTGCAATTTTCACATTACCTACTGTTGGAATATTTATTATACCGGCTTCATCAACAATAAAACCTTCCGCATTTATGTTCTTAATTACAGTCCTGTTGTAATCCATTACATCAAGTGGCTCGTTGAACATTGAGTTAAGTTCTGGCTGAAGAGAACTCAAAGTTATTCTTAATAAATCACCTGTCTGAATTGTTACCCTATTCTCATTCGTGATTTCTTTTGTATAAATTTTATCATAATCAAGATCACTAAAATAGGTTAAATTCCTTACTGAACAGGACGAGGTTATCGAAATGAAAATAATGTAAAGGCTTAAGCGCCAATTTTCTCTAAACAACGTAAAACTACACATATCATTTATCTATCTATTGTATAAATTAATATTCAGGCCAAACTTCATAAAAAGATGTTAAAATAAAAATCAAATATATGAAATTTTTTTATATTTGAATTACATTTTTTTATATTCAAAAATAAATTTTATTCTTAAGTAAACCCATTATTTAACTTCTACTTTCAATTCTACAATGAAAACAGCTCCTAAATTTCAAAATTCCCTAATACTTCTATCAAAGTAAAATGAATTATGTTATTTTACAAACTAATTACTGGATCACTAAATTGTTTTTTTTGTATTTTACAATTCTACCCAAGTTAGATTTCTTAAAAATTAAATCCTCTACAGAATGGGAAGGTATCAATTCATCCAAAAGCTCATTTATAAAAGAATTGCTTTTTTTGAAATGTGCTCTTTTTACAGTTTGAAAAACCGTCTTATCATATTTAAATAGTTCCTCCAAAAAAGTTCCAGCTTTAAAACAATAAATTTTATGTTTTCCTTTTTTAAAATCATTTTTTGAATTAGAATTTGCCTCTATATCAATTCTAATTATGCTACCTTTAGCTGCTAATTCCTTTACTTCTTTAATCATCAATAAATACTCCCTGTTGGTTAGTAAAGATTTTGTTGTCTCACTCACAAATAAAATTTCATCAGGGTCTACTTCAAATGATGCAAAAGCAAAATCTGCAGTAGAATTAAAAGGACATGCCCTGACTATTAATTCATAATTTAAAATCCCGTTCTTTTTTATTAAAGTATTTACTTGATTGAAATACGTCAGGTGGTTAATTAAAATTACCTTATCAAAAATCCCTTTGTTACGATTTATCGCATAAATCAAAGATTGCTCCCAATTATTATTTTTTTTGATTTGATTGGTGACATTTTGGTTTAAACAATCAAAATGAGAATTTGAAGAATAAGCAGGAATTAATACGCAACTAGTTTTCATAACCATAAAATTTAAGGCCACAAATAATACAGATTCTTAAACTATTTATTTTGAATGCCAAAATTTGAATTTTAACTATAACAGAATATTTTTTCGTAATATTAACAATATAAATTTTAAAAACAAATTAATGTATTTAAAATACATTTTATTTAATTTATAAGTTACAGGTCCTGACCATTAAAATGATATAATTTAAAATCATTTATATTTGAAACACAGATGAAACAATATGAAAAAAATTGAAACCTGCTTGAGTCCTCAACTACTTCATCTTTATGAAATCAAAGGAAAGAATGTTCTTATAGTCGATATCTTCAGAGCTACTACCAGTATGATAGCGGCATTGGCCAATAATGTGATATCTATAACACCTTTTAAAAACCTCGAAGAATGTGAGGCCATGAAACCTCACGGTTACGTTATCGCCGGAGAAAGAGAAGGTAAAAAAGTGGCAAATTTTGACTTAGGCAACTCGCCTTTAAGCTATTTGAACAATGCATTTTCAAACAAAAAAATAGCAATTACGACCACCAACGGAACATTGGCAATTGAGATGGTTAAAGAGAATGCCAATAATATTATTATCGGAGCTTTTATAAATTTAAATGCAACAATTAAATACTTGAAGAGTCAAAAAGAAGACTTATTGATCCTATGTGCAGGCTGGAAAGGAAAATTTAATCTTGAGGACTCATTATATGCAGGAGCAGTAGCTTATTTGCTTAAAAATGCTTATACAACTGAATGTGACGGCACATTAGCATTAAAAAGCCTTTACGAGGCCAATAAAAATAATATGGCTGGATTTTTAGCTAATGCCTCTCATACTAAAAGACTTCAAAATCAAAATATTGAAGCTGATATTGACTTTTGTTTGACTTTTGATATTTATGAACTTATAGGTTTATTCAAAAATGGGGTAATTCAAGGCCAAATACTTTGACAGAAATGGAAATTTAAAAAGCGTTCTCATGACTTAATTGTTCCCATTTCTTCAAATTTTATATCTTTGTTGGCAAATTTAAATCTCATCCCAAAGAAAAATCACAATGACAGAGGTTAAACTCTTCTCGGGCACGCAAAGCCAGGCACTAGCAGAAAAAATAGCAAAAAACTACGGAAAAAAACTTGGGGACCTTACTATATCCAAATTCAGTGACGGGGAAATGTCTCCAAGTTTTAATGAGTCTGTAAGAGGATGCACTGTCTTTCTTATACAGTCTACCATGCCCACAGCAGATAATCTCTTGGAGCTATGTCTGATGATTGATGCTGCCAAAAGGGCCAGTGCTTATAAAGTTTGCGCGGTAATCCCTTATTATGGCTATGCAAGGCAAGATAGAAAGGACCGTCCGAGAGTTTCAATAGCAGCAAAGCTCATTGCTAATATGTTAACTTCTGCAGGAGCTGATAGAATCATGACCTGTGATCTACATGCAGGACAAATCCAAGGCTTTTTTGATATCCCATTAGATCACTTAAATGGATCCGCAATTTTTGTACCCTATTTGGAAAGGCTCCATAATGAAAATATGATATTTGCAGCCCCTGATGTTGGTGGTGTGGCTAGGGCAAGATCATATGCAAAGCATTTTGAAGTAGAAATGGTGGTTTGTGACAAACATAGGAAAAGAGCCAATGAAGTGGCCTCAATGCAAGTAATTGGAGAGGTAGAGGGAAAGGATGTAATCTTAGTAGATGATTTGGTAGATACTGCTGGGACACTATGTAAAGCCGCACAAATAATAATGGACAAAGGTGCCAAATCTGTAAGGGCTATTGCCACTCATGGCGTTCTCTCAGGTAAAGCATACGAAAACATTGAAAACTCAATTCTTAAAGAATTGGTTATAACAGATACAATTCCACTTAAACATTCTTCTTCAAAAATAAGGGTTTTATCAGTGGCCGAATTATTTGCAAAAGCAATTCATGCCGTTACTGGTAATACATCTATAAGTTCCTTATTCATTTAAAGGGCTTATTGTTTAATTTATAGTCTTTTTCTTTAAGAAGTTGTTTTTATTAATCGATTTCTTCTAGAAAAAAATGTACATCCGCAATGATACCAGTATTCAATTTAAATGCGGTTTTTAACCATACTGATATAAATTGATTTTGGATCCGCCTCGGAGGACAAGTTATTCATTGATTTGGATTCTAATTTTAGGGCTAACCCTATAAAACTCAGTTATTGGTATGATTGCGGATAATCATATAAAAAAATAATGTCCGGGTCGAAACAAATTACCAAAATATATATTGCCAGTTTCTCGAAATCCTTCGGGAAAAGATGCGACAATTGCTATTTGTGATCGTTCTTTGTATCTAAACTGGGCCAAAATAAACTGTTTTGACCATGATTATTGCAAACTTCATCAATCGCTTTCCAGCCGAATCGTCTTATATTGAATTAATTAAGCATCAAAGACTTCAGCAAGGAGTAATCTGAAAAAGGTGTTCATGTACCAAGCACTATTGCTTAGAAAGCAAGAAATTTTTTTCAATGCTTTTCCCATAGTTTTGGAACATGGATCAAGAGCAGAACTGTGATGGAGAACAGCAGTCTCCCCAATTTGTATATGGATGCTTGCCATAACGTGCATTCAGCCACTAAGTAGGTTTTCAGTGCAGCAGAGCTACAGAGACAACTTGGTTTAAAGCGATACGAACCTGTTTTTAGGATGAATACCATAAAATCAGGGTAGTAATGGGAAAACGAAATAATATTTACAGACTTGAAGATATGGTTGAATATGATGAAGCTTTTGTTGGAAAGGCGGTCAATAATAGAAACAAGAGCAAACTTAAACATTGCAAGGAAGTCAAAAAGTGGCTTTTATGGCTGAATCCACAGTACTTTAGGACCCTAACTCGGGTAAGCTTGAAAAGGGCTGTAGGCATTTCAAGATGAAGAATATAAAGAACTTGGAGGCTAAAACAGTACAGGTTTTAATCAAGGAATTCATTTATAAGAATACTGTACTACAAACAGATAAGAGTACCACATTTTAAGATATGGGTGAGTGTATTGATGTTTATTTAAGAGAAATCTCTGGAAGAAATGAAGGTAACTTCAACCTGAAGAGTGTTTATATTGAAATTGGTAACTTAAAGAAACACTTGCTAAGGTACTATATGATATCAGAAAGGATGATGTAGAACTAACTAGATGAATTCCTTTAAAAGCTCAACAGAAGATAATTCAGTCAAAAACTAGTTGACAGGTTCACCATTGCATCTATTTATACCTACTGGCAAGATAGCGGATAATCATATTCGGTGTTAACTCAAAATTAATAATCAACAACAAAGGAGATTTTTTTAATCATAATAAGATATATATTTAACAGAATTTTTTTATCATAAATCCATGGCTAAAAACAGCTTGAAAAGCTTTTTGGAGAGTAGGAGAATTCATCAAATATTCTTAAAAACTGAATTTTTAAATCGAAATACTATCGGTAGTTAATCATATAAAACAAAAACTAATACGTCCATAAATACCTGGATAGGATGTACCAAAAGTGCTATCACCAAATGAATTAATCATGAATCAAATAGGTTATTTAAAATCGGACTAGAAAATTTAAAGTTTAATTCACATATCCCTAATCAATTTCCATATGATAAGGTCAGCATTAAATTTAATCCCCAATAAATAATACTAATCTATTGATTTCGAAATACCATAATTAAGATTGATGCAAATTGATTAACGGAAATAAGCATTAAAAATTAAAATTTGAATAATTATAAAAGTATTTTGAATACATTTATTTGTATTTAAAAATTTTTGCTAATATTGTAATTGAACTAAGGAAACAACTTTAAACAAGATTACAAATAGTTCCTATTTGAAATGCAGTTATTTCCTTTAAGGTCAAACACCGTGACTGAAAAAGCGAAGCTGTATCTTAACTAGTTCAAGAAATTTTTAATTACATAAAACTTAAGTTTCAAGAATAATGAAAGCAGTCATATTAGCTGGTGGTTTTGGTACCAGAATAAGTGAAGAAAGTGGGGTCCGCCCCAAGCCAATGGTGGAAATTGGAGGAAAACCAATTTTATGGCATATTATGAAAATCTATTCTGCAAATGGGATAAATGATTTCATTATCTGTTGCGGTTATAAAGGTCATATGATTAAAGAGTATTTTGCAAATTATTACTTGCACAATACAGATTTTACCATAGATCTTAAAAACAATAAAATAAATGTACATCACCAAAAGTCTGAGCCTTGGAATGTTACGCTTGTAGATACAGGAGAAAATGTCATGACTGGCGGAAGGGTAAAAAGGATCAAAGATTATGTAGATAATGAAACATTTTGTCTAACATATGGTGATGGAGTTGGAAATATCAATATAAAAAAAAGTATTGAATTCCATAAATTACAAGGAAGCACAGTGACTATGACAGCTGTCCAACAACCAGGTAGGTTTGGTGTGTTCACTCTGGGAAAAGATCAAACCGAGGTCAAAGGATTTCGGGAAAAACCAACAGGTGGTGAGAATGAAAATGCTTGGATTAATGGTGGATTTTTTATTGTTGAGCCAAAAGCTTTTAACTACTTGGAAGGAGATGATACCATTTGGGAGAAAGAACCGTTAGAAAAAATGGCAGAAAACGGAGAGTTGTCCGCTTTTAAACATTATGATTTTTGGCAACCCATGGATACCCTTAGGGACAAGCAGGTATTAGAAGGGCTCTGGAATAACAATAAAGCTCCATGGAAAATTTGGTAAAACTTATAAAACATAATTTTTAAAAAATGAAAATACTTATCACAGGGAACATGGGCTATGTTGGCCCAGGTGTCATAATAAAGTTAAGAAACTCTTTCCCAGAAGCAGAAATTGTAGGATATGATACAGGTTATTTTGCAAAATGTTTAACTAATGCAGCTTATTTTCCTGATGTCCCATTAAATCAGCAAATTTTTGGGGATGTGAGAAACTTTCCTTCAAGCCTTCTCAAGGGCGTTGACGTAGTCATTTATTTGGCTGCAATATCTAATGACCCAATGGGAAATAAATATGAGGAAGTAACCATGGAAGTTAATTGTCATTCTGCACTAAGAATGGCTGAACTTGCCAAAAAGGAAGGGACAAAGTCCTTCATCTTTGCATCAAGCTGTAGCATATATGGTGCAGCGGATGATGCACCCAAAAAAGAAGGAGATAGCCTGAATCCACTTACAGCTTATGCGAGATCGAAAGTTGCAGCTGAAGAGGGATTAGAAAAATTGGCAGATGATAATTTTTTGGTGACATGCTTTAGATTTGCAACAGCCTGTGGCTTTTCAAGTCGTTTAAGACTTGATCTTGTGTTAAATGACTTTGTAGCAGGAGCAATAACTTCTAAAGAAATATCAATATTAAGTGATGGGACCCCTTGGCGGCCTCTAATTAATGTTAAGGATATGGCAAGGGCCATTGATTTTGGTATTATCAGAAAATCCGCAAACGGAGGGAAATTTTTAGCTGTTAATACAGGATCGAAATATTGGAATTACCAAGTTGTTGAATTAGCTGAAATGGTTGCAAAAATAATCCCTGGAACCAAAGTTTCTGTAAATAAGAATGCTGCCCCCGACAAAAGGTCTTACAAGGTTAATTTTGATTTGTATGAAAAATTGGCCCCGAATCATCAGCCAGAATATTCTTTAGAGACTACAGTTTTAGATCTTTATAAGAATCTTTTGGGTATGAATTTTTCCGATCCAAATTATCGCTCTTCGGAACTCATAAGGCTTCAAGTGCTAAATAATCTTCAAGAAAATAAATTATTAAGTGAAACGCTACATTGGAATTGGAAAAAGTAAATTGATATGATTTTTAAAGAAACTAAACTTAAAGGAGCATTTGAGATAGAAATCAAAAAACTGGAAGATGAAAGAGGTTTTTTCGGCAGATCTTGGTGTGCAAATGAAATGGCTGAATATGGTCTTAATTCTGCCATAAAACAAGCCAATACATCCTTCTCAAAAACAAAAGGAACAATTAGAGGAATGCATTTCCAAAAAGCACCTTATCAAGAAAGTAAATTGATCAGATGTACTAAAGGTGCTATTTTGGATGTAATAATTGACCTTAGGCCTGATTCTCCGACTTATAAAGAATGGATTGGAGTTGAATTGAACGAAAGCAATTATAAAATGCTTTATGTTCCAGAAGATTTTGCCCATGGTTTCATGACATTAGAAGATAATTCAGAGGTGACTTACTTAGTTTCTCAATTTTACACTCCTGGAGCGGAAGCAGGCATTAGGTGGAATGATCCAGCTTTTAACATTGAATGGCCAATGAATCCTACTGTTATCTCAGAAAAAGACCGAAACCATCCTAATTACTTTTAATTCAAAATAACATGATTATTATTGACACAGCCCTTCAAAAAAGGGCAGAAGAAAACAATCCAGTGAAGGTAGCTATGATCGGTGCTGGGTTTATGGGACGAGGAATCGCCAATCAAATTTGTAATTCAGTTCCTGGAATGGAACTAGTTGCTATTTATAACAGAAGCCTTGAAAAAGCAAAAAGGGCGTATACTGAAGCAGGAATAGATAATTTCTATTATGTGGATTCAAAAAACATTTTAGAAGACAACATTAAATCCAAAAAATTCAGTGTAACAGATAATCCTTATATTTTATGTGAAGCAGAAGGAATCGATGCAATCATCGAAGTCACCGGAACAATTGAACTATCCTCCCATTTGATACTCAAAGCTTTTGAAAATAAAAAGCATGTAATATTAATGAATGCTGAAGTTGATGGCACTATTGGACCCATTCTTAAAGTTTACGCTGACAAAGCAGGTGTAATCTTGACCAATGTCGATGGTGATCAGCCAGGTGTTGAAATGAATTTATATAGGTTTGTAAAGTCCATAGGCCTAAAGCCAGTACTGTGTGGTAATATAAAAGGACTGCATGATCCCTACAGAAATCCAACTACGCAGGAAGGCTTTGCCAAACAATGGGGACAAAATCCACAAATGGTTACATCTTTTGCAGATGGAACAAAAATTTCATTCGAGCAGGCCATTGTGGCAAATGCGACTGGAATGAAAGTTGCAAAAAGAGGAATGTATGGCCCAACAGTACCAGGAGGCACCCATTTAAAAGAAATTGTCCAAGATCTTTATCCTTTAGAGGCTTTACTTAACGGATCTGGAATAGTTGACTATGTGGTTGGAGCTGAACCTGGTCCTGGGGTTTTTGTTTTAGGGACACATGATGATCCAAAACAACAACATTATTTACATTTGTATAAAGTGGGCAAGGGTCCTTTGTATCTGTTCTATAACCCTTATCATCTGTGTCATTTTGAAGTCCCCCTTACAGTGGCGAGGGCAGTATTATTCAATGATGCCGCTGTTACCCCAATAGGAAAACCAATGGTGGACGTAGTGACCACTGCAAAGATTGATCTCAAAAAAGGCGAAAAAGTTGATGGATTAGGTGGCTATATGACATATGGGCTTTGTGAAAATTACGATATTTCAATAAAAGAAAATCTTCTCCCAATCGGATTGGCGGAAGATTGTATCTTAAAAAATGATGTATCTAAAGACAAAGTATTGACTTATGATGATGTCATTCTACCGGACAATAGGCTTTCCGATAAACTGAGAGCAGAACAAATTTCCTATTTCAAATAGGAGAATTAAATTCAAATAAATCAAAGCTGATTAAAGGGAAAACTTTATTAATGTAAAATTGAATAATAAGTCAGTTTAATCAGCTTTGACTACTCTAATTCATTATTTTTTTTAACCTATGGTACATACTATTTTGAAGAAAATATGGCATTATTCCGGGCTTTTTGAAAAAGAGGAGAATTATGATATACTTGTTGAATTAACACAAGAACTCATTATTCTTTATGACCAACAAGGAAGACTGTTAGAGAATCCTTTTGAATCGGCAAGAAAAAGGACTTTAAGCCTCCCTGTTGATGAATTAAAAAAAGAACTCAAGAATAAAGTTTGTTTGGTTACAGGAGGATTGGGTAGTGTAGGAACAACACTGGTTGATGATTTATTAAAGTTTGAAGTATCCAAAGTTTTTGTTCTGGACATCAAACCATTTAGCTTTCAAAAACGGCTTTTTTATGCTGACAAAGTTGAATTTATCCATATCGACATACGGGATGAAATATCATTGGCAAAATGCTTAAAAAAAATTCAACCAGAAATCGTTTTCCATACAGCAGCAGTAAGAGACCCTGGATATGCAGAAAGAAATATTTTGGAGACAGTTCAAACCAATATCATTGGCACTTGGAACCTTGTGAAAGCTTGCGAAAATTCCATATCAGTAAAGAATTTTGTATTTACCTCAACTGGAAAGGCAAGTCGGTATTTTACGCAAGAAATATATGCATCAACAAAGAAAATATGTGAAAATATACTTGATGCATTTTCAAGAACATCCAAGATCAAATACAGTATGGTTAGATTTACCCATATATATTGCAACAGTTTAATGAATAATGAATTAAAAAATTCTTCAAAATCTTTAGATTATGTAAAAATCCACTCCCCTGGTAAATTTGTAACTGCACAAAACCTGACTGAAGCCTCTTATTTATTGCTGAATGCCTTAATAAATGCAGAATCTAAAATTTGTAATTTCCTTTTAGTTAAAAACCTTGAGTGGCCCGTAGAAAGCCTCGAACTTGCCTTGTATTATATTAAGAATTCTGGTAGGAGGATTCCAATTGTTTTCACAGGAAACCCAAAGGGATATTCCGAAAAATTTTTTAGAGGACAATTGGATTGGAATAAGCCACAGGAACTAAATCTACTCATCAATGTTTATGAAAATCAAAAAAGAGAAATCAATAAAGCAGGGGATATTCTAATTTCAAGTATTGTTCCTTGCGAAAAGCGTCTATTATTTGAATTAATTCAAAATTTAAAATCATCTCTTAGGCCTAATGAACAGAAAGAGAATTTATTATCAGGTTTAGAGAAAATATTTATTGACTCTCTAAAATACGTCAACAAAAAAGACACCTTCAATATCCTGAAATGGGGAATTTCACCAAAATTTTTGGTGGCAGAGGATACCACCTTAGAAAACTATGGGCATATTTATCCTATACTAGTCAATTCTCTTGTAGGATCAGAACATTATGAAGAAGTCCAGAAACTTTTAAAGGAAGCAAAAGAAATTCAAGACCTTAAAAATGAAAATTATATTCTCAAAGACGCTTCTTGATGAAATTTTGGGCCAAGTGGAATTTGTAAATGAAGAATCATGTGGTTTTTTGTTTGGAACAATACAAATCCAATCAAAAAGGATTTCGGATTTTATTAAAGCAGAAAACATCAACCGGGAAAATAAAAAAATCAGATTTGAAATTGCTCCTAAAGACTATTTTAAAGCTGAAGATTTGGCCCTTGAAAAAGGTTGGAGACTTTTAGGTGTTTACCATACACATTTGGACTCCCCTCCTTTTCCTTCAAAAACCGATTTAAAGTTTGCATTTGAGGAATTCTCTTACATAATTATTTCTCTTAACAACCAAAAATTTTCTTCCTTAAAATCTTGGACATTAAATAGGAAAAGAGAATTTATAGAGGAAGAAATAGAAATAACCGCAAATTAATTCACTATGGCTACAGTTTTTATTCCGACGCCTTTGAGAAAGTTTACGAGCAATCAATCTAAAATAGAGATTGAAGCAGAAAATATTAAAGATCTTTTAGAAAAACTGACTCAAGAATTTCCACCCTTAAAAAACTATTTGTTTACTGGAGAAGGTGAGGTTCCATCTTTCCTGAACATTTTTGTTGATGAAGACGATATCAGGAATTTAAATGAAAAAGAAACTAAAATCGACTCAAAAAGCAAAGTTAGCCTAGTTCCTGCAATAGCCGGTGGAAGCGACTATGAGGAAGAAATTGTGTTTTCAAAAGAAGAGCTATCTAGATATAATAGACATATTATTATCCCAGAATTTGGATTAGAAGCACAAAAAAAATTAAAAAAATCAAAAGTTTTGGTGGTAGGATCCGGAGGACTTGGAAGTCCGATGCTATTGTATTTAGCTGCTGCGGGGGTAGGCAATATTGGAATAGTGGATTTTGATGTAGTGGATGACAGTAATCTTCAAAGACAAGTCCTTTTTGGAATAGATCAAATAGGAAATTCAAAAGTAATCGCCGCTAAAAAAAGATTAGAACATATTAATCCACATATCAAAATCAATATTTATAACACTCAACTTACTTCACAGAATGCGCTGGAAATCATTAAAGATTATGATGTGGTGGCTGATGGAACGGACAATTTCCCGACCCGTTATTTGGTGAATGATGCCTGTGTTCTACTTGATAAAACCAATGTTTATGCTTCTATTTTTCAATTTGAAGGACAAGTTTCTGTTTTTAACTTTAGAAACAAAAATGGACTTCTAGGTCCTAATTACAGAGACCTATACCCTACCCCTCCTCCGCCTGGCTTGGTCCCAAATTGTGCAGAAGGCGGTGTTCTTGGCGTGTTACCAGGAATCATTGGAAGTTTACAAGCACTTGAAGTAATAAAAGTAATTACTGGAGTTGGGGAGCCATTAAGTGGAAAGCTTTACACTTTCGATGCATTAACTTTTCATTCAAGAACTTTTATAATCACCCGGAAATCAAACAATCCTTTAAACGGCGATAATCCAACTATTCATAAACTGATGGATTATGAACAATTCTGTGGAATTCCTGCAGTTGAACGGAAAGTGAAAGAAGTGACCCTGGAAGAGTTTCTTCAGATGAAAAGCCAAGAGCTGGATTTTCAATTGATTGATGTAAGAGAAATTCATGAATTTGAAGAATTAAATCTAAATGGTTTGCTTATTCCCCTGTCAGAAATTACCCATAAAGCACATTTGATTTCTAGAAACAAAAAAGTAATTATTCATTGTAGATCTGGAGCAAGAAGTGCTAAAGCAATCCGAGAGTTGGAAGATAAGTTTCAATTTGAAAATCTTTTCAACTTGAAAGGTGGAATTCTAGCATACTCTCAAATGGAAAAAATAACGGTGAAAGCGTAATTAATAATCTGAAAACACTTTTAGGTTAACCAAATATCCCCCTTCCTGAATACAAAGGAGAAAGTTTTTCAAAATTATAGTTCAAAAATAAAATTCCTTCAACAACACATTCTTGAATTGAATATCCAGAAACATTATGCATAATCGAAAAAAAACTCTACCTTTGCAGACCAAAAAAATGGCATTAGTCCATTTTAATCAAACAACTTAAAAAAAACAATTATGAAATCACTAGAGATTATAGGGTTTAAAAGAGCAAATCTCGATGGTGCAGAACTTAAGCAAATCCGTGAGGAAGGAAATGTTCCTTGTGTGGTTTATGGTCCCGCTATCAAAGAACAGATTCACTTCTATTCTCCGGCAATCCTTTTCAGGGATTTGATCTACACTCCGGATGTGCACATGGTTGACCTTAACGTAGAAGGTCAAAAAATGAAAGCAGTATTAAAAGATGCGCATTTTCACCCAGTATCAGAAGTATTGATGCATGCTGACTTCTTAGCTTTCTCTGAAGATAGACCTATCAAATTTGAAATCCCAGTTGAAATCGTAGGGACTTCTCCAGGTGTTCAAAAAGGTGGTAAATTGGAAATTAAAACAAGGAAACTGGCTGTTAAAGGTTTTGCTGCAAATCTTCCAGACAAAATCCAAGTTGATATCTCCGGTTTGGAATTGGGTAAATCCTTCAAAGTTGGTGAATTGAAAGGCGAAGGCTTTGAAATTCTAACATCACCAAACGTCTCTATCGTAACCATTGGAATTCCAAGAGCGCTTAGAGGTAAAAAAGCTGAATAATTCAGATTCAAAATACCAATATTTGAAATCCTGCTTAATCCTTAAGCAGGATTTTTTATTTTTGCCAACCTTTTCATAAAAGTATCCACATGAAATACCTAATTGTAGGACTTGGAAATATAGGACCAGAATACGAACTGACCAGACATAACGTCGGTTTCCTAACTGTAGATAGAATGGCTGACCAAAATGGCGCTGAGTGGAAAAGTGACCGCTTGGCATTCATTGCTCAGTTCAAACATAAAGGCAGACACATTTATTTGATTAAGCCTACAACTTATATGAATCTAAGTGGAAAGGCTGTAAACTATTGGATGAAAGAACTCAATATTCCAAAAGAAAATATCATGGTCATAGTAGATGATGTAGCCCTGCCTTTCGGTAAATTAAGAATGAGGGCAAAAGGATCCGCCGCAGGCCATAACGGCCTAAAAAATATAGAAGCGCTTTGCGGTGGGTCAGATTATCCCAGATTGCGGTTTGGCATTGGTGACAACTATCCAAAAGGAAGACAAGTAGAGTATGTGCTTGGACGTTGGACACAAAAGGAAATTGATGAACTTCCCATTTTTATGGATAAGGCCATCGAAATGAGCTTAAGCTTTTGCACCATAGGGATCAATATGACAATGACGCAATTTAATGATTAAAATTGTTGTACATAGTACCAAGCAAAATGATAACTCAATACCTGGATCTAATTATCCGAACAGCAAAATTCAATGACGGGAATGGGTCCAGAAAACAAAAATGAAAAGTGAATATTTAGAGAAATTTGCTTTTAAACTTATACTGACTTTTATTTGTATTCACTTCAGGCGACTGATTTATAAAGAAGAGGCGAGAGATCAGGCTCTTAGACCCTCTGGCAACCATCCTTAACTCTAGGAAAGGTGCCAAAACCTGCCCAATAAGGGAACTATAAATTAGATTATATGACGACAAGGAAAATATTTTTGTACCAAGTACCAAGTACCAAGTACCAGGTAAATAAGTGCCTTTACTCCAATTTCTTCAAGCTTTATCATTCTATACATTACCTTAATCCTGCATTAGTATTAAGTTTTAAAGAAATAAACCTGATAAATGAAAATCCCAAATCATTTTACAATACCGATTTGCCATTTTCTCAACCACCTATTCTCTAAAAACAAACATCCGATATGCATCATTTCGAAACGGAAGCCATAAGACTTAGCAGTACCAAATCCAATCAAAGAGAACATTCCTCTCCTATTTACCTGACTTCTTCTTTTACTTTTGAAAGTGCAGAAGAAGCAAGACAAATGTTTGCTGATGAAATCGAGGGCAATATCTATTCCAGGTACTCCAACCCCAATACTGAGGAGCTCATTCAAAAAATCTGTGCAGCGGAGGGTTCAGAAGATGGTATAGCGACCGCTTCTGGCATGGCAGCAATGTTTGGAAGCATAGCATCACTCCTTCAGCAAGGCGATCATATACTTGCGTCTAGATCTTTATTCGGTTCCACTCACCAGCTTTTGACAAAAATTTTCCCAAAATGGGGAATTACCTCCACTTACGGAGACATTTCAGATATATCCAATTGGGAGAAGCTTATCCAGCACAATACAAAAATGCTGTTTATTGAAACTCCATCTAACCCCGGATTGGAAATTATTGACCTGGAATGGGCAGGAAAATTTGCTGCTGAACATAACTTGATTTTGGTAGTAGACAATTGTTTTGCTACCCCTTATTTACAACAACCCGTAAAATGGGGAGCGCATATTGTTACACATTCTGCCACTAAATACATCGATGGTCAAGGGAGGGTTTTAGGTGGATTAATTTTAGGCAAACAACATCTTATAGACCAAGTAAGCTATTTCACTCGGCACACAGGCCCTTCCATGTCTCCCTTCAATGCCTGGATTTTATCAAAAAGTATGGAAACTTTGGCAATAAGGATGGATAGGCACTGTGCCAATGCCCTAACAGTCGCTGAATACTTTAAAGAACATAAGGACCTGGATTTTGTCAAATACCCCTTTCTTCCAACCCATCCCCAATTTGAACTTGCCAAGAAACAGATGAAAGCTGGAGGAGGAATAATCACATTGACCTTAAAAGGTGGACTTCCCAGAGCCCAAAGATTTATTGATAACCTTAAAATGATTTCCATTACCCCCAATTTGGGTGATAGTAGAAGTATAGTAACACATCCTGCCTCCACCACCCATAGCAAACTCAGTTTAGAAGAAAGAAACAAAGTCGGAATAACTGATGGCCTTGTAAGAATTTCAGTAGGACTGGAAAACCAGGAGGATATAATTAAGGATATTGAAATGGCTTTGGAAAAATCACGTTAATAAAACTCATGAAGGATTATCCGCAATCATACCCTTAACTGAATATCATTGAATTTATCAGTAAATTAGAATCAATTTAGAATTAATATCAGTAAGGTTAAAACCCGCATTTATATTGATTCCTGGTATCATTACTGATATACTATAACCTGTTAATTAATTTACTTGTGCTTGTAGCATCCAAAGAAATTTTCACGTCTAGGCCCCAAAGACTAAACTTGACAATTATGAAAGCGATCACTTTACCTTTGCTAGGCTTTATTCTTTTGGCTGCATCCTGTAATCCATTTCAAGATTCTATGGGCCCAGTGGAAGCCAACACAAGACTAATGAGCAAATCTGAATCAGAAATGGTTCAGGCAAATGTTAATTTTGCAGTCCGTTTTTTTAAGGAATTGGAAAAAGATGGTTTGGAAAATCATTTTACCGGACCATTCAGTATCCACCAGGCCCTTTCTATGGCTATGAACGGAAATGAAGGGGAAGTTCTTCAGGAATATCTAGACGTTTTAGCTTACCATGGACTGAGCAAAGCAGAAGCCAATCAAGCTGTCAAAAGTTTAACTGAATACCTTAAAAAAGTTGACCCAAAAGTCAAAATCAATATAGCTAATGGAATCTGGTACAGAGAAGGGTTTAGGGTACAAGCGCCTTTTAAGAATAGCATGGAGACTTATTATAATGCCAATATAAGCCCACTCAACTTTGACCAAACCAATGCCCATCAGGTAATTAACAATTGGATAGCCTCACAGACAAATAACCTGATTAGAGATATGCTGAACAGCATTCCGAGGGAAGCGGTTATGTACCTGGTGAATGCTATTTATTTCAAGGGAGACTGGAAGTATCAATTCGATCCACAAAAAACAAAAAAAGAATCTTTCTTTCCGGATAATGGCGCATCTGTACAAGTAGAAATGATGGAATCCAAAGATAAGGTCACTCTCAGAACTGCAGGTAATGCAAAAGTGAACTATTTGGAAATCCCTTATAGTACAGGGCAGTACCAAATGGCGATAATACAAGCTCAGAATGGAAGCTTAAGCAGCATTTTACCGGAAATTACAATAGAAAACCTAGCTGCATGGTCTGAAAACGCCCAAGAAACCAGCGTAATCCTCAAAATGCCAAAATTCAAAATGCGGTATAAGGAGGAAAACTTAAGAGACAAGCTTGAAAATATGGGGTTAGTCACACCCTTTAGCCCTAACCCAAATAATTTCACCAAACTCTTTGAGGGTTCATTGCCTCCTATGCTCATTTCGAGAGTCATCCATGAGGCACTGATCGAAGTAGATGAGAAAGGAACTGAAGCAGCTGCGGCCACAATCGTAGAAATCGGTTTAACATCTATGCCAACAGGTCCAAGAATTATCACTTTGGATAAACCATTTTATTTCCTGATCAAAGAGAAAAGTTCCGGTTCAATCCTATTTATGGGCAAATTGGGAAACCCAAGCTTGCTCTAAAAAATAATTAAGAAATTAATCACAATGTGGAATTTTTCCTTTTAGGTATTTCAACCAACTGTGCTGAAAATTACTTTGAATAAAGTGGGAACAGGTAATTCTGTACAACTGCTAAAACTACAAATTTCAGAAGTAACTCCTTCGGAAATTTGGGTTGCAAATGAGCAATTAGGAAAAGCTGAGAGATTTGCTCCAATGTAAAAATTGTCTGCCATTTGCTGAAATCTTATGCATTTCCTGTGTTTATATTTTTTTGCGGCTAGCAAACAAAACTTCAACTTAATCATTAAAGCACAAGAAATAGTTAAAGCCTTGGAATCATTAAGTTTTAGATCTTAAGGTAGATTAAATGTCACGACAAAAAAAGCAATGGCCTAAATAGGATAATTTTAAAATCTTTATTTTTCCAAATCAAACAATCCGGCAAATCTTCCCTATGGAAGTTTTGCCGGATTAATTTAAATCACAGTAATTATTATTTCCTAAACCTCTTATAAGCATTAATCAATCCATTCGTGGACGAATCATGACTTTTTACTTCCTCCTCTCCAATTAACTCAGGCAAAATTGCATTAGCCAAAATTTTTCCTAATTCAACTCCCCATTGATCGAAGCTGTAAATATTCCAGATCACACCCTGAACAAAAATCTTATGCTCATACATGGCTATCAATTGTCCTAGGGTATACGGAGTAATATATTTGACCAGAATAGAATTAGTGGGCCTGTTTCCTTCAAAAACTCTATGGACTGCAATTTTTTCAATTTCTTCTGTAGATTTTCCTGCTCTGGTCATTTCAGCTTTGACTTCTTCTAAGGACTTTCCGTACATTAAAGCTTCTGTCTGTGCAAAAAAGTTGGACAATAACTTCACATGATGATCACCGATAGGGTTGTGTGAAATTGCAGGGGCAATAAAATCACAAGGGATCAGATGGGTTCCCTGATGGATCAACTGGTAAAAAGCATGCTGACCGTTAGTCCCAGGCTCCCCCCAAATGATGGGGCCGGTGCTATATGATACTTTTTCTCCATTTCTGGAAACATACTTACCATTTGATTCCATATTTCCTTGTTGGAAATAAGCAGCGAAACGGTGCAAATACTGGTCATAGGGCAAAATGGCCTCAGAACTTGCTCCCAGGAAATTAGTATTCCAAATGCCAATAAGTGCCAAAATCACTGGAATGTTCTCACCAAATGCCGCATGCTTGAAATGTTGATCCATGGAATGGGCTCCTTCCAATAGTTTTTCAAAATTCTCAAAACCTATAGCACAGGCGATAGGAAGTCCTATGGCAGACCAAAGCGAATACCTCCCTCCTACCCAATCCCAAAATTCGAACATATTTCTCGTATCAATCCCAAATTCAGCCACAGCTTTGGCATTGGTAGAAAGTGCCACAAAATGCTTGGCAATCGCCGATTTATCCTTTGCATTCTCCAAAAACCAGCTTCTAGCCGTATGGGCATTGGTCATGGTTTCCTGTGTGGTAAATGTCTTTGAGGCTATAAAGAAAAGGGTTGTCTCGGGATCAACTTTCTTCAAAGTCTCAGATATATGTGTTCCATCAACGTTAGATACAAAAAACACCTCCAAATTAGGGTTTTGATAAGGTTTCAGGGCTTCTGTAACCATTACAGGACCTAAATCAGAACCACCAATACCGATATTGACCAAATATTTGATTGACTTTCCTGTATATCCTTTCCAGCTCCCATTAGAAATCTGATCAGAAAAAGCCTTCATCTGGGCCAATACGGCATTGACTTCAGGCATAACATCTTTTCCATCCATATATACTGGTGAATTGGAACGGTTCCTCAATGCAGTATGCAACACCGCCCTTCCTTCAGTACCATTGATCTTTTCTCCTGAAAACATGGCCTGGATTGCTTTCTCTAGTCCACATTCTTCCGCTAGGCCAATCAAAGTTGAAAAAATTTCCTTGTTCATCCTATTTTTGGAATAATCCACCAAAAGATCCTCAAATTGGATGGAAAAATCGGAAAAGCGGCTTTCATCCTGAAAGAGCTCTTTGATCTGCAATGTCTTGTGATCCTTGGCTAATCGTGAAAGTTTTTGCCAAGTGCCAGTAGTGGTAGGGTCAATATTTTTCATTTTTTTGTTGGTCTAATAGGAATAACGCTGCAAAAATAGAACTTTATACGAGCAGAGAAAGTATCTAAAGGAATAAGAAAAAAATGAATATCGAATTAAATTTTTAAATTGGATCACAGTAGATTTTCAATTTTATGTGTGATACCCTTGTCTCTATCCCCAATTTTACAGCTTCAGGAAATCTTATTTTCGCAAAAAATTCCGACCGTGAACCTGATGAGGCCCAAGCTTTACTACATGTTCCAAGAACAATCCATCAAGAAGCTTACTTGAAATGCACTTATATAAAGATCCCTCAGGTCAAAGAAACTTTTGGTATAATCCTTTCCAAACCCTTTCACATTTGGGGTGCCGAAATGGGAGTAAATGAACACGGAGTAGTCATTGGAAATGAAGCTGTATTTACAAGGGTAAAAATAAGAAAGGATAACTCCGGGCTCAATGGAATGGACCTATTGAGACTCGCTTTGGAAAGATCCGAAAATTCCGAGGAAGCCATTGAATGGATAACCCAATTATTGAAAAGATATGGTCAGGACGCCTGTGGTGGCTACAAAAACAAAGATTTTTTTTACCACAACAGTTATTTATTAGCTGACTCCAAAAGCGCCTATATTTTAGAAACCGCCGGAAAATCCTGGGCGTTGAAAAAAATTTCATCCATAGGATCTATTTCAAACGGATTACAAATTGGATCAGATTATGATAAAGTACATTTAGCAGAAGAAAAACTCAATTTCCCATTTCAATACTTTCCTAAACCAAAACCATTTTCTTTTAACAGATATTATTCAGACTTTCTTTATACTACAATAGGAAGAGCAGTCAAAAGGCAAAGCTGTAGCCTTGGTTTAATGCAGGAGCAAGAAGGTAGTTTCAGCGTTTTAAAAGCCATGGGGATTTTAAAAACACATGATAAAGCAGAAGCTGATTTTGATCCGAAAAAAGCGAATACTGCTTCCCTTTGTATGCATGCCACTGGTCTTACAAACCCTAGCACAACTACGGGAAGTATGGTTGCCGAAATCCGAAAAGATTTACCATCTACCATTTGGCTGACGGGTACATCAATGCCATGCATTTCTGTATTTATACCCTTTTTTCTCGGCACTTCTACCCTTTCCGGATTCACTCAACCCAATGCAAGTCCAGATGATTCACTTTGGTGGAAAGCTGAAAAATGGCACAGATGGATCTGTGAAGATTATAAGAAAAGAAAAATAGCCATTGTAGAGGAACTGAACCAGATACAGGCGGATTTTCTCATGAAAGAAAAAGAATTGTTCAGCAAAAATCCAGAATTAAAAATATTAGAGGCATTCAGTGCTGAATGCCTCCAAAAGGTAGATGAATTTTATTCCAGAAAATTACCTGTTAATTCAGTTAGGATTAATCGATCCTGATCCTGAAAGGAATTGCCGGGAGACCTTCAGAATTATACAAATTTACCTCAGGATTATCCGCCCAAGCATATCTAATTTCTGTTGGATTTTGAACAAGTGGATGAAACACTTGAACTTGAGCAGTATTGATTAATTCTGCTTTAGCTGGATAAAATTTACCTTCCTGATCTGAAATGATAAATCCTTTCACCTCATTTCCAAAAGACAATTTCAAACCATTACCTGTATGATCAAAAGATAGATTTACCTTTTGTCCAACTTTTTGAAATTCTTTGAACACAGGGCCAGAATATAGCACATCGTCCCCATAAGCTACTTTTTGGGCAACTTTCCAAAGGCGATGCCCCACATCCTTTTTATTCCTTGGGTGGATATCATTGGCATCTCCAATATCAATGGCCACTGCCATCCCTGAATTGGGCAAAGCTAAAGTTTGATACTGTGCCTCTCTAAGGAATGCCCAGTTGGACTCAGGCTGTAAATCTTTCCTTTCCATGAAATTTGCTAATTGGACAAACAAAAATGGAAAATCCCCAATGCTCCATCTTTCCCTCCAGTTTTGGATCATCGTTCCAAACAATTCTCTGTAATGCTGATGGTCGCCAGCATTGCTTTCACCTTGATACCAAATCACACCCTTGATAGGATATTTAACAATTGGCGCAATCATGGCATTGAACATCATTCCAGGCAACCAATTATACCATTCCACTACGGGAAGTTCTTCTTCTATGCGGTTACTGTATTTCCATTCACCTTCCAGGGAAATTTTCTTATTTCCGGATTTTAGGTAAAGTTGGTCTTTCTTGCCTAAGACAGGTTCATTATTCCATGTATTTATTACTCTTACTGTAAGGATATTTTCTCCTTTATTGAGCATACTTGCCGGAACCGGAAATTCTTTTACATCAGTCCCCCAATCTTTGTAAAAAAGCCTTCCCCCATTTATATAAACATACCCCATCTGTTGAATTTCTCCCAGATTGAGCATAAAATTAGCATCAGTATCAGTAAGAGTAAATTTTTTTCTTAACCAAGCAATATCCTTAAAAGGATTGGCATCAGGAAGTTGGACAGTCTGCCATTCACTGTCATCAAAATCAGGATTGGCGACTCCCTGAATTTCCCCATTTTGAGGAGCAATGACCAAATCATTTCTTTTAAGCTCCCTCAATTTATTCTCAATCACCTCTTGAATCCAATAGTCCTGCCTGTCCAAAATATCCTGAGCATTTTCCTTGTACAGTTCCAAAGAAAGCAATCTATCAGTCTGTGTCCACCCCTCTGCGGGTGTACCTCCCCAATTACTTTCTATAATACCTACCGGCACACCTTTTTCAAGATGGTTTTTCTTGGCAAAGAACCATGCCACAGCTGAAAAATTCAAAATATTGTCTGAATCTGCTTTTAGCCACTCCCCTCCTCTTACATCAAATTTCTCCTTCGCATCATAATCATGGGGAATTTTAAAAAAACGGATAAGAGAATAATCTGCATCCGCCAATTCTTCATGAAGACCTTCCACCTGTGCACTCATCACCCACTCCATATTGGACTGGCCTCCAGCTACCCAAACATCACCTACCTGTACATCATAAAACTTCTTGCCATTCACTTCCAACTCATAGGGACCGGAAGCTGGTAAAGGATCAAATTCTAATAACCAATTACCCTCTTTATTAATTTTAGCCTGTTTTTCTACCCCATTGAAAACCGCCTTAACTCTTTGCCCGGGAGATCCGGTGCCCCAAACACGTATCGGTTGGTTCCTTTGAAAAACCATGTTGTCCCCAAAGAACTTGGGCATAGTGATTTCAGCTTGTGTATTATCATCCTTGCAGCCAATCTGGCTGAAGAGCACCAATAGAAGCAGAATAAAAGAGAAAATTTTCTTCATAAAGTTGGAGATTTTATAATATCATCGCGAATTTATTTAAGTGCAATATTTTTGTCAACAGGCCATTTATATGGTATGGCCACTCAGGATCATACCTTCATTCATTGACTTCAAATAAGTGATTACTTTTCCGTCCCCCCCAACTTCGCAGACTCGATAACCTGGATGTGGTGACCCCCAACTTCCTCCAAAATGTCCAGACCAGAGATAAGGTTTTTTTCTGTTTCTCATTATTCCATTGACATCATGGTCATGCCCATGAAATATGGCCCTTACATTGGAATATCTTGCCATCAATTCCAAAAAGGGATCACAGGAAACCCCATGCAATGTCCAGTCATTCTGGGAAATATGAACAAAAACAAATACAAAAGCCAGGTTCTTGAATTCCTCCAAAGATGATTTCAAAAATTCTGTATCGGCGCACAAGTACTCCCCAGCCTGATTGGAACTATTGGCCAGAATCATTCCAAAGTGCTCTTTCCAAACAAATCGATGGTCAGCAGGAATTCCCCAGATATTTTGCCAGGCAGTCTCTGATATTCGGTCATGGTTACCTTTAACAGGAAAATACGGTAGCTTTAAACTGTCATATACTTTTTTAACCTCAGGCATCCACTTCGGATCATCATGGATCAAATCTCCATTAAATACCACAAAATCCACTTCCTGCTCCTGTTGAATAGCTTTTAATAATGTTTTATGACTTGCTTCAAACTCTGTATTTGGCTGTCCATAATGTCCATCAGAGGCCACTATAAACTTCAATTTCGTCTTCTCAGGAAATTCCATTTTCCCATAATTTAGAAATGGCATAAGCGAAGTCATTGAGGTGAGAAAGGTTAATTTTTTGAGGAATGGACGTCTTTTCATTCTAAGCTGTTTTGATAAGGTACGCAGTAATGATTCCTGTGACTATGGCTATACCAAAACTCAAAAGGGTTCCAATCAGGATATACTCTGTAAGTTTTCTGTCTTTTGACTCTTTGAGATCCCCAAATCTGAATATGGATTTTGCAGCTATTAAAAAACCTACAGCCTCCCATTGGTCAATCAAGATAAAAACAAATACAAGTAATCTTTCTAAGATCCCAATATATTTGCCAGCATTTGCCAAAGAATCATCCTCATTTTCCTGTATAGCCAAAGACCAACCTTTCAATAAAACTCCTATCACTATTGGAGCAACTATCAATAGAAATACAAAGGCTGTCATTACTGTCAAAAATGTCTGAGACATTAAATGACCCCAATTAAGCCAAATTCCGCCCGTCCAAAATTGGGCTACCCCCACCAATACCAGGAAATGCATTCCTTGGTCAAACAAAAACCAAAAAACCATATTGTTGGATTTTTGAAATATCAACTTCATCCAATCAATGTGAAAATGACTTACTGCTAAAAACAATGCAAGTGGCCAAAAATCAAAATCCCAAATCAATGCCCAAGGAATCAACCCATGGCTTATGGAGTGAACATACAATTGCCA
Organism: Cecembia rubra; assembly: GCF_003014575.1. GTDB lineage: Bacteria > Bacteroidota > Bacteroidia > Cytophagales > Cyclobacteriaceae > Cecembia_A > Cecembia_A rubra. Next base: position 450,015 of record NZ_PYGF01000002.1, on the reverse strand, counting down.
CGACCTTGCTTTTTTTAATTCTTTGGCAATTACCCATTTTTTGGTTTGCAACAAAAAATCCCCAATAAAGTGGGCGAGAATCAGCTTCAATAGGATAATCATAACATTTGCTCTTTAAGTTTCAATCTGAAAAAACGCTCCAACTCCAGAATTTCCCCCAAAAATCCTCTTTGAATCCTACCACTTACAGAATTTTGCTCTATCCCTAGAATTTTAGCCAATTCCACCTGTTTCAATTCAGGACATTCCAAAATGATCTTAATTGTCTCGGCCGAGCTTATAGTCCAATTATCCATCAAAATCAGAGCAAACTTTAAGGTGAAATTGAAATCACGATCCAAATTTGGCCAACCTGAGTTCAATAAAAGATTAGATGAATTTCTTTTTAAGGATTCAAATGCTTCACCTGACCTTATATATGCCGACCCTACTTTTTCTCCAATATTAGTTCCCCCAATACTCCCCTCTCCTATCCCTATAGCCATTCTGACATCAACCGGTGATTGGCGTATGGATTTATCCTTATCACTGATTGACTTTATTGTCGCTTTGACCTTGAGAGCAACAAGCAAAGCATCCATAGGATCTTTGATTTCAATTTGAAAACTATCTCCTCTAAAAATCTCCCAAGTTTTCTTTTCTTCACCTATTGAGGAAAACAAATTCTTAATTGGAAAAAGCCATTCTTTGGGATTTTCCAATTTCCTTGAATTGATGATATCTCCTGTGATTACAGCCAGCATACCCGTAATATCGTTAAAAAATTCGATATATAAAAATATCATATAAAATAACGATATTTTTGAATAGCTGGATATTAAACGACAAAAGCCAGCAAGTACCCTTGGACTTGCTGGCTTTCTAAAATCAATACTCTAAATCACCTCAACTTATCCCAGTTGATAAGGGCATTCCACACCATTGGAGCATCGTGGTGATTCAGATACCTGTGAAGCGGATCAAAAGTAAAAGCCAAAATACTACCTTTTCCTAAAGGAACATTGAATACAGCTCCATGTCCGACAATCTCCTGCTCATTCCTTACCATTCCTGAAACAACATATGGTGGATTTTTTTCATCTTTCTTTTCTGCTTTGGCTGTCAATTCCTTCTCCTTCAAACCCAAAATAGGACCTTCATAGGGAACTTCATCTTTCAATGGTTGAAATCCATACTGCACAAGCATCAAGTCTCGGTTGAATTTATCTGTTTGAAGTAAAGGACCATTTCCTCTAAAAAGGTTAAAGCTTTCAGGAAATCCGTACAAGATTGGCGATCCGGATTTTCTCGCTTTGGCCATGACAATGGAACCTGGATGGAACAAACTTCCAGCGGAGACAGGGCTCAGTTCAGAAGCAATACCCATTTCAGCTATAATACTACTGGTATTGTCCAAAGTAATCAGCAATCCTCCTTCCTCAACAAATTTCCTGAGATTTTCAATGCCTAAAAAGCCAGGACCACCGGTCATGTCATTGGTCGAAGCGGGAAATCCGTGGGACGGAAATTGAGCAGTTTTGGTATAAGGCATGGGGCCAAATTTTTTATCCACACCATGGATAAAGTTTTTTGCATTCCCTCTTACTCTCGGCAATAAGATCACATCAAATTTTGACCTTAGATTGCCTGATTTCAAAACATCTTTGTCAATAGAAGTATATGGAATACCTCTTTCTTCAAAAGTATATCTAGACCAACCTTCATCCTGGGTATTGTACCAAGTATGGTAGATGGCAACTCTAGGCAACTGTATTGATTTCTGATCTGAAGTGGAAATTTCAGATCCCCCTGCTTTAAGATCCAAACCGAAGTCAAGTGCAATTTTTGTTGCCTGATCAGCATTGATTTTCTTAATTAAAATAGAACCGGCAGGTAGGGTATCTCCATCCACAACAATTGTTTTTGGTAGAATACTCAACTCCGTATTTCTGTTTTGGGATTTGAAGGCATAAAGTGCAGGAAGCACAGAATTCTGTGCTTTGTAGGTTAATAAATATGTGTTCCCTTGACCAATTACCTTTCCCAAATACTTGACAGGGTAATCCAAAGCTTTTAAACCTGAAACATTGAAATCAAGACTATCTTTGGCTTTCACCTCCACCCCATACAAATTAGGCAAGGTCCAAGCAATGGCATCATAAGGTGGAAATTTGGCATCTTTTGGATAGGCTGTAGGTGTCATCAAAGACACTAAAAGGTTCCGATAAGGTTGCTCAGTCAATGCTACATAATGCGACTCATTTTCATAAACCTCAATGCCTTGCGAAACCAACTGATTGGCAAGATACGCTGCCATTGCCGGATCGCGTTGCTCTTTGGCTATTGTAAAGGCTTTGGGGCCTTCTTTCCTGCCTTTTTCAAGGCTGTTATAGGCCTTTTTGTAAAAATTGCTCAATAAAAGTTGGGCATTGTCGGCCGCATAAGATAAGGATGCAATCACCCCTACCTGTGTGTAATTAATATTATTTCTAAAGGACCAATATACCTGCGGAGTTGCTGGATCCGGTCTATACCATTCTTTGGATGTAGCCAAATCTCCAGCAAAGCGTGCAGTAGAAAGATCCCTCAAATAGGTATCTGCACCTGCATTACCATAAGTCTCATAAAACCGTCCATTGGAATTGTGGTTATTGGCTACCCAAATACCATACCCAGGCCACCAACCATCATAAAATGCCCATGTAAAAGCTCCAGGCATTCCTTGGGCTGCCACAGCTGAAACATCATGGTTACCCATTACCTGCCATTCACTTTGAGTAATTGGGTCTACATAATCGTTGTAGGGTCCTGTTCCTGTTGAAATATACAATAAAGGAACAGACTCATGAAGGTCCAACATCACAGTCGGGTGGAATTCAAAGAAGGCTTTGAAAATTGACTTTGTAATTTGTTGGGAAACCTGCAATCCGTCTCTATTGTTGTCATGAAACACATATTTTCCCCAATATGGAGTACTCCTTGGAAATCCATCTTCAAAATTTTCCCTTCCTTTGGTGTATCTGTAATACCAGTCTACTTGCTTGTCCCAACCATCTGGCTCCATTACAGGATTGATCACTGTGATTACATTCTCTCTGATTTTTTTAATTTCTTGGGCTGGGGATGTTATCAACCTATAAGCAAGTTCCATCAACATTTCAGGTGAACCCATTTCTGTAGCATGCATTCCACCTGAAACATAATAAATTGGCTTACTTTCCAATACAATTTTCTCTGCCTGCTCCTGGCTCGTTATTCTAGGATCTGACAATAATGCAGTCTGATTTTTAAAATAGTCTAATTCAGATATGGTATTCTCGTCAGCAATAACCACAATATAGAAAGGTCTTCCTTCCTCAGAGACACCCATTTGCTGTATTTTAACCATTGGGGAAGTTTCTGCCAGTTTTTTATAGTAATTAAAAATTTCCTCAGAACGGTGGACATGCCCCTCTGCCCCGATAATATGGCCAAAGTGCTTCAAAGGATTGGGAATAGTTGGATGGTCCACTACATCCAAGAGACTCTTGGGAAGAAACCTCTCATCTGTGGTAAATTCTTTGATTTTATTCACGTAATTCCTGTCTATAGTTTGGGATTTAGCGGACATCTGAAAAATAAGGGCCGCAATCAACAAGAAGTAAAGGTGTTTTTTCATAATGGGGAAGATTGTAAATAGAACCAAAAAGCTACAAATTTCGGATCAATAATAAAATCAGTTTTGAAAAACTTAGACTTTGGAAGGATAAACGGAAAAAAATTTTGTACTGGCCCCAAAAACATAAAAAAATAAAACCCCTATAATTACTTCAACCAACGATCAAACCATTCAAAAGCTTCTGCCTGCATGTTTTTATCAAACTTATGTGGTCCAGGATGAAAAGTGCAACGATACTTCTCAGATGCCCCTGCCTTGCTGAATATTTCAGCTAACATTTCGTCTGCTTTTTTCATTTCCTCAAGAGTAAACAATGTGTCTTCTATATCATTCAGGACCATGGTTGCCTTAGGGGCTCTCAGTGCAAATATTTCTGGAAAATCAAGCTCTCTTGGAAGTAAGGGAATATAAATCATCCAGGTATGGTTATGGGACTTGTTCATCAACAAATCGGCCCATGTGGTCATAAACCCCACACTGATAGCGCAAGCAATCCGATCATCTAAGCCTCCAAGCATAACCGCCCTTAATCCTCCACCAGAAAGTCCGGCACAGCCCAATCTAAAAGGATCCACATCATTTCTTGATGCCAAAATATCCAATGCAATTTGGTCCTCAGCCAAATATACCGCTGGCCATGATAAACCAGCACTGAATAAAGATTTAGCCATGATATGTTCATGGTCTGATGCCCAGGAATTGTAAGCATTGATATTTTCCACCTTGCCCATATCGAAATCCTTTATTCCCCTCCTCCTTTCTTCAGGAACATCTTCCAACAACACCCTTCTACTTCCAAAAGCAAAAGCATCATGAACCATAACCACATAGCCCTGCTTGGCCAGTTCATTTGCCCAAGCTGATCCCTCGTAATATTGTTGCTGATGTTCCTCAACATATTCGGGTAGCTTATAGCTTACCTTACAGATTTTTTCCAATCCTAAATATTTATTCCCTCCATGACAATGTAATCCCAATACTGCGGGGAGTTTACCGGTGACATTCTCAGGCTTAAGTATTACTGCCCTGGTGGGATTCCCATAAGGCAATTGATAGCTGATCTCTTCGCAAATTAACCCGTCAAATAGATGAACCCGATGAACAGTTATTTTTGGTTTTTCTTCTATCCCTAAGTATCCCATCCTTTCTTTGACTTGGGCAGTTGCCTTGACCTTCCAAGCAGATAGGTCTGAAAATTCTTCCTTCCTAAAAGACAAACTTGGCATCTTGTTCAAAAACAGGCTTTTTGCCCAGGGGCCATATTTGCCGAGTTGATTTTTCTCAAAATCATTATTCATAAGGTTAAGGGTTTTGTTAGTTCCTAAGGGTACAAAAATTCCATTCAAATCAACAGCAAACATGCCCATTCCTGCCCAAGAGGCCTGTTTTATGAAGTCTCTCCTTTTTGTACCCATAATGGGAATTAAATTAAGCTTTTTCGGACAAAATCCAGTTCAAAACATTCATCAATGTCTGAATATCTGATTCGGTATTGTACAAATGAAATGATAGCCGGATAGATTTGCCCCTTATTGAAACAAAAATTTTGTTTTCCTGTAATCGCCGAATAACTTCTCCACTTTCTATTCCTTCAGGCAAACCTACCCCAAACAAGTGTTTGGCCCTGAAAGCATCCTCTTCCAACCAAAATCCATTTTCTCTGAAAAACTGGACCAAGGGCAGAGTCAGGTCATTGCAATAATGTTGAATATTGTCCACTCCCCAATCTAATAATTGTTCCATTGCTGCGTTGAACATGGGGAGTAAAATAAAATTTCCGTATTCACCGACATTGTACCTCCCTGCTCCTGGAGCATAATCTTCCACATACTGTGTCAAATTGGAAAATTGCTTCGCATTACTTCGGTTCACCCAAGTTTCCTCAAGAGGTTTACCATTATTAAAATATTCTGAAAAATACGCAGCCCCTATAGCATAAGGACCCATGAGCCATTTATACCCGGCACATATAAGGGCATCTACTTTACATTCTTCAACATCGATTGGTAATGCCCCCACTGATTGGGTCCCATCGAGAATTAAAAAAGCATTTTTCTCTTTACATCTTTGACCGATGGCCTTTAGGTCAAACTGGGTGCCATCTGCCCAGTGAATGGTAGACATAACTACCACAGCAGTATCCTCATTAATGGCTTCCAATATGCTTTCATTCCACCTTTCCCCTCTTCCTTGCTTATATTCAGGCGCTGTAATGATCTTTAATTGCTTCCTATGATTCAGGCACCATTTTTCTATGGCATAGTAACCACTTGGAAACTCCTCAGAAACAACTATTGCGGTATTTCCATTATCCAGTGGAAGATTATTAATGGCCGTTGTAAGACCATAAGAGGCGGCAGGAATAATGGCTACCTGTGTTGAAGGACAATTAACAAGTTTTCCGAAATTTGTTCTTACTTTCTCTCCAGTTTCAAAAAAGTCTTTAGGCTGAATGGTAGTTGGATTCCGTTTTTGAATAAGGGACTTGATTCCTATTTCTTCAACAGAACGGAGCAATGGAGACATATAGGCACCATTGAGGTAATGGATATCTTCAGGAAGTTGGAAAAGGTGTTTTTGGTTTATCAAGGTCTTCATTTTTCAATTATTTTTAGTTTTGCCACAAAGGCAAGAAAACACTTCTTTGCTTTTCTATATCTAACTGCAAAATTAAGCGCCTTCTATTTTCCCTCTCTCACATCAAAATGTGAATTTTTCCTTATAACTCACTTCTGAAGTCTTAAATCCAATCCTTACAGCCAATGCTGCTACTTTTTCCCCTACCGGAATCGGTTTGTGGTATAATTCCCAATGCTTGCTCCCAATATTTTCCCCTATTTGATAGGCTATGCTTGCTCCTTCTGTAGCTGATGATAAATGCCAATGGTTACCAATCTGCTTATACTCAACTGGTTTTGTCACAGGCTGCTTCATCCCTGGCCACATCATATTGACAAGGTCATATTCAGGTACAAAGCCTAAATCCCCAACATCTAATTGCCATTTAGAAAGTGCGGAGCGCATTTCATTTAACTTTTCATCGAATTCCGGTAAATGCGCAAGGTTTCTGACTTCAAAAGGATCGGTTTCTAAATCATACAATTCCTCCAAAGGTTTGGTCTTCATAAAAATATAGGCTGCATCCCCTTCTAATTCGCCATTTTGGTCCATTCCTATAAGGACTTTGGTCATTTCAATCTGTTCCCTATATGAATTCCTGTAAATAAGAGGTAATTCTGGTCTAAAATTACGGACATAAACAAATCTTCCATCTATCACCGACCTGCTCATATCCACTGCTTCGTCAAATCTGTCAGCCGAACCAAAAGCATATGGATGAGGTTTGTCTACTTTAAATTCTCCCAAGAAGGCTTTTCCATGCATGTAACTTGGGGGCTTCAGCCCTGCCAAAGACATGACTGTAGGACCAAGGTCCATCAAGGAAACAATATCTTCCACCACGGTTCCAGCTCCATAACCATTGGGAAACCTCACCAAAAGCGGTACCCTTAAACCAGAATTCCCAACTGCTCTTTTTTGCCTCAACAAAGGACCTCCATGGTCTGACCAAAAGAAAATGATGGTATTGTCCATTAAACCCTCCCTTTCCAAATTATCCAGCATTTCTCCTACTTGTTGGTCAAGTTCCAGGATATTGGAATATACCCTCCCTACATCCTGTCTGACTACTGGAATATCTGGAAAATAACCAGGCAAGGCTACCCTACCCTTATCCGACAAAAAAGGATCGTCTTTTTTCATAAAAACCCTAGATTCATGGGTGACCTCATGGTTGAAAACCGCGAAGAAAGGTTGGCCAGGATTTCTATTTTTGTAAGTGGCATCCCGCCCGATTTCATCCCAAGCTGTGATAGGAGAGTTGAATTGGTAATCTGTCTTGGCATTATTGGAGCTGTAATACCCAGCAGCACGCAGGTACTCTGTAAAGACCTTTACAAAGGAAGGAGGTACCGCCGCATATTCGGGCACATTTCTACCTTTAATATCTGTGAGTCCATAATAATCCTGATAGGTTTCTTTTTCAGGCTCCCTGTAAGCATAATGTGGGCCTGTCCGCATATTATGAGTGCCAATGCTTACAGGATACATCCCTGTAATGATACTACTACGACTTGGTGCACACACTCCCGCAGTTGCAAAGGCATTTTTATAGGTTATCCCCTCTCTGGCCAAACGGTCAATATTGGGAGTCCTAATGGAAGAATCCCCATAAACTGCCAACAATTGGCTAATATCTTCCACCGAAATCCATAAGATATTTGGCTTTTCTTTGAATGATTGGGCTTGGCACTCATTAGAAGGAACCGCCAAAATAAATATGCATACCGCAAGATTAATAATTGCTTTCATTACTTGGATTTCCGACACCTGTTGAGATGTAAAATACTAAAAAGACCAGGTAAAAAAAATTTAAATGCTCAGCTTACATCTTAAAATAAATTACTCATAACCAATCCTGTAAATCTTACCATCAAACCCACAGATATACAATTCATTTTTTTCATCAAGCCCAAATGATGAAATCCTAAAAGGAACTTTGAATATCTCCTTATTGATAGGATTTTGTAAATTGGAAAAGTCAAGGGTCCAAATCCTGCCTGATACAAAATCCCCATATACATACTAGGGGGCACAAAACAAAACGTACTAAAACGGCTAAAACGGATTTTTGATTAAAAACGGCTTTTCCAGTAAACGGAGGCCGTTTTTTTATGCTTTTTATACCGGAAGGATCTTAAATCAAAACGTCCCAACATACCATTAGCTACCACACCGGTTCAACCCACACATCAAAACTCCTGGGAAATGTAGTGCAATCTACCATTTTAGGCCTCAAATGCATCTAAAAAGCCTTTTTTAATCACCGGCAACATCGCTTCCAAGCACCAACGACAATAAATAAGTAAAAGAATTTTCACTGCCATTAAAATGAAAACAATTGGAATAGATGGACAAATAGATGGACAAATAGATGGACATTTTAGGGTAAAAAATGAGCTGTTCAGGTACCCATATTTCCAAAAATGAACACGAAAAGCGCAAAAAACAGCATATAAGTACCCCCATAATACCACTTTTTTGACAATACAATAAATTTATAAAACACTGTAAATCAATATTTTAATCAGTTTTTTATAAAAAATATGGCTAAAAGTGTGTGCGTGGGAGGTTTTTTTAATGGTCAATTGTCCCTAAACGGCCCCAGTAGGATCATAGGTACCTTTTTGCGGTTCCGGTCTTTTGATTGCTATCATTTGTTTAAGTGTAGCTATTGTTTCCCTTTGAGATTCAATTGTGATCTCCTGGGCCTTGATGGTTTTATTCAATGCATTAATAGTTTCATCAAAATTGACATTTAAGAGAGATTGAGGGTTTTTCTCTTTTACATGAGTTGATGGTCTTATCATTGGGCCTATGTCATTAAAAATCCAATCGAAAGATATTTCGAGATCATTACACATTTTCACAATAAAGTCTACTTTAGGAATTATTTTTGACCTATAATTCCTAATATTTGCCTCACTTGTTTCGAATTTTTTCGCGAATGCAGAGTTATTTCCGTTAAAAAATATTTCCGCTATCTCATTGATTTTGTGAATTATATCCATGTTCTTAAAATTTAAGCGAAAAAAGTTTCGATAAATAATTGCATAAATCGAAACAACTTTCGATAATTGTGAGAGTATTAACAAATATAAAACATGAGCGGTCAAAACAAAAAAGTCAGATACCCACAGAACAAATACCTCAAAGTAGAGGTGGTCAAGGCTGAGAGGACCATAAAAGATATAGCCAAGGAAATAGGGTGCTCAAGAGAAGTGGTCAGCATGATCGTCAACGGGCATTACAAAGGAGACAACATAGTACCAAAAATCAAGGAAATACTAAAAATCAAATAATTATGTCAAACGCAAGGTATAAAAAAGCTGAAGTCTATTTAAGAGAAAAAAGACTTCAGCTGGAATCATCTAATCACGGTTCATGGCTAGCTCGACCATTTCGTGAATTTCAAACCGCTTCTTCACTATCTCAGATTCAGACACAGTGCCCTGGAGCTGATCGAGTGCTCCGTTTACATTCCGGAGCAGATTACTATAGTACTCCCTGTTCAGCTGATGGATCTGTTGTGTGGAAAGTACGGCAGAAAGTCCATCGGTTATCAGCTTTTTTAAAAGCATTATTTCGGCACTTTGTACGGCCATTGTGATGATAAGATGCTCTACGTCATCGTTGAGCTGCTTCAAAGAAATCTCTTTCATTGCTATCTAAAGTTTGGTATTCGATAAAGATAGCACAATTCCCGGAAGGCATACACATCCGGTTCGGGTCCGGAGCGGGAACAAAATCAAATCAACATGCAGATTCTCCCTTACGAAAAATACAACGGTCAGCTAGGTGTCAGGATAAGTTTCCTGGTATCCGATGAAGAAAAGGCACATCCTGGCTCAGTTAAGGTAGCTTCTTATGAAGCTATTGCAAAAAGAGCCAAGAGATATCCAGGATTCAGACTGAAGGAGGGCAAAGGTCCGGGAAATGAAGCGCTGATCTCCTGGAAGGCCATGCCTTATGAGTGGCAATCTGCATGCAGGGATATGCTGGGCAATCCTGAGACAGAGTACAATGCACTGGAAAAACACTTTATACTTTCAGCTGAAGCAAAGACATTTTATGACAGGTTCCAGTTTGACAATGACGAATACCTTACTTCTGAGCAAAAAGACAAATACACTGTAAATGCTTCAGTACTGGAAGCTGTGCTAAGGCTTAAGTCAGACAGACTGGCACAAAGAAGAAGCAGGGGCGGCAATTCCAAGGGAATATGGGAAAGCCTTAGAAATGATGTGGTCGCTTTCCAGGATAATCTGAAAAAACTCGGATACACCACACATACACTTCCTTCTTCTGTAAAGAGGCTTAAAATAAGGATTAATGAGTTTTTAAAATTCAAGTACGAAAGTCTGATCGACGGGAGACATAACAATAAGAATGCCCAGATTGTGACTCCAGAGATGATCGTATTATGGCAGAATATTTTTGCGGGCCAGAAAAACAGAAAACCTACTTACATCGAGGTGGCCATGCGCTATGAGGCATTCCTAAACGGAGATCTTGAGATCATCAACAATTCTACGGGAGAGATTTTTGACAGGGACGACAAAGCATACCGTCCTGCATCTGAAAGCACAGTTTACAGCTATCAGAGCGCATGGGCACAGAGATCTGTCAGTCATGCCATCAGGTCAGGGGATAGACAGAAATTCAAATCGGCTTATGAGCCATGGCACAAGCTTATGCAGCCCCAATATGCCGGATCCATGATCTCCATAGATGACCGTCAGCCGCCATTTGAGTATGCATCAGGAAAGAGAATGTGGTTTTATAATGCAATAGACCTGGGGTCAGAGGCATTTACCTGCTGGGTATGGGGAGACAGTAAAGAAGGGATAATTGAGGGATTCTACAGGCAAATGGTCAGAAATTATGCCGCCTGGGGTCTGAACCTCCCTTGGGAGCTGGAGGGGGAAATGTCCCTCAACAGTATGTACAAGGATAACCTGCTCCAAAACGGAGCTATGTTCCAGCATGTGAGAATAGAGGCCAATAATGCCCGGGGCAAACGGATCGAAGCTTACTATAGGCCGCTAAGGTACAAATATGAAAAGGATGAAATAGGATGGCTTGCAAGGCCGCACGCACTTTCTGAAGCAAACCAGGCGGGACCTTGGAAGAAAGTACAGCTCTCCAAAGACAAGATAGTGGAGAAAGCGTTCAGGGCCATTGAGAGATGGAACAATGACCTTCACTCAAATCAGGAGAAATATCCGGGCATGAGCCGGTGGGATGTATTTATGGACAACCAGCACCCTGACCTTAAGCCGATCAACTGGGCAGGCATACTTCCATACATCGGATATGAGACAGAGAGCAGTATGAAGCTGGGAAGGATCATACTACAGGGAAAGCACCGGGTGGTGGGATATGAAGGGGAAGTGGCCACAGGTGAAAAACTCATCAACATCATGAAGAGAATTGAAGGCAAACAGGTGGTAGTAAGATGGCTGGATGATCACCAGGGCAATGTGCTCAAAAGCCTGGTGTATGACAGATCAGGGAATCTTATATGTGAGCTTCTGGGAGACCTTGGGTACAACAGGTCAGTTCTTGAAAGAACAGAAGGCGATGAGCGAAACAGGGAACTTATGAGTGCTTACAGCGCCACAGTACAGGGTTATATCAGGTCAAATACTCAAGAGGTAGAATCGATCACAATTATTGAAAAACCAAAGACCACTAAGGGAAGGTTTGTCATCCCGGATCTTCAAAAATACGAGGCGAAAACCAATGAATCCGAAGTCCTTCCACCTGCTGAGGATATGCCTGATGTCAATTACAGTACAAAATTCAATACTTCAACAGCATCAAGATTTTAACACATACACTATGAAACTAACACCTGAATTTCGGCTTAAAGTAGTAGAAATACTCAAGGAAGTAAGGACACGCTACGGCGGAAGTGATTCTGCTTTTGCCAAACAATGGGGTATCAACGGATCAATCTGGTCCAGAATGAAAAACGGTGAAACCGAAGGTGTTCTCAAAGACGCACAGTGGCTGAATATAGGAAGGGAACTGAATGTGGTCATGAACCAGCGCAAATGGAACATGGCACGCACTGAGGTATTTGATGCGATCAAGTCAGATGTCGAGTTCTGCCAGTCCAATGCCAAAGGTATGCTCCTGGTAGATGACTGTGCCATCGGCAAGACCTTCACAGCTAAGTACCTCTCCAAGACAATGCACAACTGCTTCTACATAGACGCCTCACAGTGCAAGACCAAAAACCTCTTTATCCGTGCAATGGCAAAAGCAATAGGTCTTGACCAGAACGGAAGGATTGCAGACATCAAGGCAAATATCAAATATTACCTAAGGATGCTTGAAAATCCTGTACTGATCATCGACGAAGCTGGCGACCTGGAATACACGGCGTTTCTTGAACTTAAGGAATTCTGGAATGCTACTGAAGGGGTGTGCGGATGGTACCTCATGGGTGCTGATGGGCTAAAAGCCAAAATGGAAAGAGGCATAAGCTGGAAAAAAGTAGGCTATAGAGAGCTCCTTAGCAGATACTCTGATAAGTACATGAAGATAGTGCCTTCTGACAGAAATGAACGCATGTCATTCTACAAGAAGATGATACATGACGTACTGGCGGTCAATATCAAGGACAAAAACAAGCTCAACAGCCTGGTGAACAAATGCCTTGCTACAGATGCCAATGGAGATATTGGAGGCCTAAGAAGGGCAGAGACACTGTTAATCCTACATGATGTATAAGTATGGCCGGAGAGCGAATAAAAAGAGCCCTCAGCGTCAATGACATCTTATCCAAGCAATATGAACTTATCGAATTTGAAGGTGAATGGTACCAGGCCTTTTCCAAGCCGGAAAATAGAGGAGTCTGGTTTATCTGGGGCAACAGTGGCAATGGTAAAACATCCTTTGTGCTACAGATGATCAAAGAACTGTCAAAATATTTCAGGATAGTATTCAACAGCCTTGAAGAGGGTGACGGACATACAATACAGAATGCATTTATAAGGGAAGGTATGAATGAAGCAGCTAAGAAACTCATCATCACTTCAGAAAGCATGTCAGACCTGGGCAAGCGGCTTGGTAAAAGAAAAAGTCCGGAAGTGGCCGTGATAGATTCCTACCAGTACACTGAAATGAGTTTTAAGGATTATCTCAGGTTCAAAAATAAGCATCCGGATAAGCTACTCATCTTCATCTCTCAGGCTGACGGCAAAAGGCCAATGGGAAGGGCAGCAGTATCGGTCATGTACGATGCGAGTCTTAAAATATGGATTGAAGGATACAGAGCATTTTCCAAAGGAAGGTACATAGGGCCAAACGGCGGGACATACACAATATTTGAAGAAGGGGCCGCCCTATATCACGGAAACTGACATGAAAACACTTAGCCCCAAATCACACATCGGAAAGGTCCGAAAGGCCTCAAAAGACCAAAAGCAGGAAATCCAGGATTTACTCATGTGGTCAGATGATGCATACTGCAGGTTCCAGTTCAGGGAATACTGTCATTTTGTGGAGACACTTACCACGGGATGGCTCAAAGTCAGAGAGCAGATACTTTACAGTCCGGTATTCAGAGGATTCTGGAACAATGAGTGGAATGCAAGGGACAGGGAATTCCTGGAGTTTACAGATTCATTTTCTAAATATCCGCTTGATCAGCAGGAAAGAGTCTATTGCATGACTGAATACATGCTGCTTCACAGCCACAAGGCACTTCTTGAAGACGATGAATTCATGATGAGGTATTACCAGATTTTGAAATTATTATGATCAATCCCGAAAAACTTATTTCTGCTGTAGAAGAGTACTTTGAAATAAGGGCAGAACAGATACAGAGCAGGGCAAGAAATAGAGGTCTGAGCTACCCTCGCAAAATCATTGCATACGCTCTGAAGGATATGCAGCTGCACTATGCAGTAAAGATTACTGGCAGATCACCGGAAACATTGAGACAGTGGATAGGACAGATGAGTGTATGGCTTGACCACGACCCACAGGTAAAGAAAGATTACGAATCTATCATGCAGCTAATAGAATCAAATATGACAATCAAACTCAATCTAAGCCAGTTACACAGCCTTTACATCATTCTCAGTGACTTCACTTCAAGAAGCACTGATGATGTAGCCTTAAAGCTCCTCAGTCTCCATATGGACGACATCAAAGAGAAGATCAGGAAAAACATCAGGAATGATAAACCAAATCTAAAGCTTGACCAGAAGCAGGGATGTGCCTTCATGGTATGGCATCTGAGCTTCTCACAATACTATCAGGTGGGGAATCCCCATGGATACATGACTATCCTCGATGTGATCAATCAGTTAAAACCAATACAAAATGCCAAACAAGTCCCAGACTGAAATACAAAAGCAGATCCTTGAGCTATCCGATGAAATAGAAGCCACCAAGGATCCAGAGACTATCCGCAAACTTAGCAAGCGGATAGTGGATCTCGAATCAAATCTTCAAAAACTAAAATCAAAACTCAAATGAATGAAGCAATCTTAAACAAACCCGTGTCAGAGCTCACTACAGAGGAGCTTGACCAGCTGCTTAAAGAAAGAGCTCTAAAGGCCAAAGCTGAGAAAGAACGCAAAGAGCGTGCCTATCAAAACCGTAAAAACGAACTGGTGCGAGAACTGGTACATAATGCCGAAGAAATAAGGACGCTGTTAAAGGAATTCAAAGATCAGGCCTTTGATAAGCTGAAGGATCACTATGGTGTAATGAAGGAATTTGGCGATGTGAAGTCCAATAACAAAGGAAACTTCCAGTTAAAAAGCGATGATGGGGCTTACAAAGTGGAATTTTCCAACCAGGTCATCAAAGAGTTTGATGAGCGGGCAGAGATGGCAGCACATCACCTGGAGGATTTTCTCCTTACACATGTCAAGAAGAAGGATACTGCCATGTACGAATACATCAAAGGTGTTACTGAAAAGAAGAATGACAAGTTTGATATCAACTTAGTCGGCAGGCTCTTTAAGATGGAAGACAAATTTGACCATCCTTCCTGGATCAAAGCAATTGAACTGTTCAAGGCCTCTTATGTAGAAGTAGACAGCGCCCAGTACGTTCGCTTTTTCAAGCGGAACGATCAGAGCGGAAAGTACGAAAACATCAACCTAAACTTCGCATCGGTATGAGAACATGGTTTATATGCACGCTTAAGTATGCCAAAGAAAATGAGCAGGGACTATTGAAAGCTGTCTCTGAAAAATACCTGATAGATGCAGTGTCTTTTACTGAAGCTGAAGCTACAGTCTACGAAGTTTTGGGCAATTATATCAGGGGTGATTTTCAGGTTACAGCAGTCACTAAGAGTAACATTGTCGATGTATTCATCTATGAGGATTCCGATTACTGGTGGCAGTGCAAAATTACTTACTTCATTGTAGACGGTGATTCGGGGCGTGAAAAGAAAGTAACACAGTTCATGCTGGTCTCTGCAAATGATGTAAAGGAGGCATATGACCGGATCAATGAGAGCCTAAGCAATATGCTGGTAACCTTCAGGTTAACAGAAATAAAGGAAAGCCCAATCCAGGCATGCTTATAGAGCTATCCAAGATATTAAAGAATTGGGATTTGTAATAGATTCCAAAACCTCTAACAAAACTAAATTTTATAAAATATCTGATTTTCCACAATCCATAAAAAGACTGATTAATGAAGTATCAAAAAAACATAATGGTTGACATCGAGACATTTGGTACCGGAGAAAGGGCCCTGATCATCAGTATAGCCATGGTGCCATTCCATATGGAATACAAGACACTGGATGTGCCCAACTTCAGGGCCAATGTCTCTATCCAGAGCGGGCTTGATGCCGGACTGCAGATAGACGAAAGTACACTGCTCTGGTGGATAGATCAGGACAGGGAAGTACTTAAATGCAACCTGGTCGATCCGCGTCCCCTCAAAGTAGTGCTGGCCGAACTTTCCCTATGGTATATGAGGCATTTCGATCAGGATACACTTGTATGGGGCAACGGCCCCAGTTTTGACAATGCCATCCTTAGCGCTGCATTTAAGTCAGTGGGGTCTGTTGCTCCATGGAAGCATTACAATGAACGTTGCGTGAGGACTTATCTGCACGGCTGGAGGCCCATCCTACAGGAGAGGGTGAAGTTCCTGGGAAGCAAACACCTGCCAGTAGCCGACGCACAGCATCAGATCAGATGCATTAAATATGTCTATCAACAAAACAACGTCCTGCCATGAATTACGAGTTTGCCCTTAAGATGGCCAATCAGATCAAAAGTGAGCTGGCCCCCCACTGTGAGCGGATAGAGATCGCCGGTAGCATCAGGAGAAAGAAAGCTGATGGCATCAAGGATGTCGAAATAGTATGCATACCAAAGCCCTACAATGTAGGCCTGTTCCGATCAGGAATAGCGACAGTCATCGAGCAATGGCCAAAAATAAAAGGAGATCTACCATGCAAGTACACACAGCGCATTTATGCTACTCATGGCAATGAGGTCATTAAAGTAGACATCTTCTTCGCAACTCCTGAGAACTGGGGAATGATCCTAGCCATCCGAACTGGATCGGCTGAATTCAGTCACAAAGTACTCGCTACAGCTTGGAGCCGTAAGGGCTACGAAAGCCGAGAAGGTGTTCTCTATAAGGAAGATATTCTCTACAATGATCGGGGCAATGCAGTCCAAATCAGGGAGGAAATCGATTTATTCAGGTTGCTCGGTATTGATTGGGTGGAGCCTGAGAATAGACATTAAATAAAATATTATGCTACTAGGATTTAAAGAAAGGTTTGAAAAACCGATACTGGACGGGACTAAGAAGTTCACGATCCGCAAAAAGCGGAGAAGGGTGCCCAAAATAGGTGAGACCCTGTACATGTACAAGCATATCCGCACCAAGAATGTCAGGAAGATCACCGACCAGTTTACCCTAACGGCTACCCAATTGGTCAGTGCCGTCATCAGACAAGACAGTAAAAAATTCTGGACTGTATCGATCAAAGTGGACGGTAGGAGGTTGGACAGCTCGGAAATTGAAGCATTTGTAAAGGCTGATGGATTTGAAAGCGTCGAAGACTTCAGGGACTACTGGCTTGAAGGTGTCAGGCCTGATGATGTCGGTCTGAGAATAGGAGATTTTGACAATCACATCATTTATCACTGGACAAACATTTTAATCTAAAAAAACCATGAACGAATTACAGGAAATCGAACCGATCAGAAGCCTCAAAGAAGTGGGAGGATTCAGCAAAGAAGAAAAACTCGTATACATCGCAGGTCCTGTCAGCGGCAGGAATCCCTATGATACGGCCATACTCTTTGCAGAGGCCGGACTAGAACTTGCTAATGACGGATTTACCATATTTGATCCACTGGCACATGTGCATCCACAGTGCAGCTGGGAGGAGGCCATGAGGATAGCCATACACATGATGATGATCTGTGACTATATCTATCTGCTTCCCGGATGGCAGGAGAGCAAGGGAGCCAGCTGGGAAAGGGAGATAGCCCTCAAAGTCGGTATACAGATCCTTACCGATGAGATCAGGGATCAGGTGAGGAAGGAGTTTAAGGAAACCATAGAGAGAGACGAGAAGCGAGATGCGAGATAAAAGAGAACGGAAAGGAGGAGAAAAATGGCTAATGAAAAAATTGAATTTAAGTTTGATTTCTTGCCTGTCGAAAAGGTTATTGAAGTCACTGAGGACACTGTTCATGACAATATGTATAAACTTAAACGAGCTAAAACTAGACAAGCAAAGAAGGGCATTGAAAGCAGTTTACAATTTTTTGGTACGGTTGGTTACTACTTCAAAATCATTAAGAGTATGACCGATGAGGAGTTTATCCAAGCGGAGCAAAATTATAATCTGAGGCAGTTAAAGGAATCAAGATGAGTAGAAACTACGCACAGTTCTATGCCCTGATCAGGGAGCTTCCTTTGAGTAAGGAAGATATAGTGAACGGTTTTACCGGGGGAGCTACCAGCTCTCTCCGGGACCTTTCGGACCGGCAGTACATGGAGCTGCTGGAAATGATTCAAAGGGACAAAACAAACTCCGGATGGACACCAAAGCCCGGAGACAGACAGCGCAAGAAGATGATCAGTCTGGCCAGGCAGATGGGATGGGGATGTGAGTCTGCCAATCCACAAAAAAAAATCCTGGAGCGACTGAATACATGGTGCCTGGCACAGAAGTACAAAAAGCCCCTCATGCAGCATACAGAAAACGAGCTCAATGTAATCCTTTCCATATTTGAAGAAAAGGTATACGTAAGCTACCTCAGAGATCTCAATAAGACTTAAGAAAATAGACATAAGATGGAAAAACTACAAGACACTGATCCGATGCCATTCGGCAAGCATAAGGGCACTCCAATGGCCAACGTGCCTGATCCATACCTGAAGTGGCTTTATTCACAGATCATGAAAAACGTCGAGTCTGGAAGACAGATAAGCGAAGAGTACCATAAGGTCATCATGTACATAGAAGACTTCGGAGTAGACAACCTCAATGACACCTGATATCACATGAAAACAGTCTATAGACTCTCATCTACCAAACTCAAAGGCCACTTCCTCGTATCCTTCGAGCAGGGCAGATTAACAGGCTTTGAAATGGCTTTTAAAAACGGTATAACAGACTATCTCTATGACCGATTCCTGAGCGCACTGCCCATACTGGAAGAATTCATCGGCAGGTATGAGTCTATGGGGCTGAAGGTAGAGCGTGTCGCTGCCCCCAATGAAAAGATAGCCATCTTCTGCCGTATATATGAGCAGCACGTAGGTATCAAGTATAAGGTGATCGGTGCCGATGCGGGCAAGATCAAGCATGTGCAGTTAGATGAAGCCCTGCTGCACCACTACTTCAGGTCGGATAACTTCCTCTGGAAGGGAAAGTACAGCATCTCCAACCTGGTCAGGTACTACAATGAGCTGCGTGCGGAGATGGCCACAGGCGGCAGGCAGAAGCATCCGGATGAATGGGACGCCTCCTACTGCACCAAGCTGAAGGCTGATCAGCTGAGCGACTACTACCGGCACCTACGGTCCAGGGGACTTAGAGCCATCAAGGACCAGACCGGAAGGATCATCGATTGGAAGTAAAAAAACACCCTGTTTTTTTGTAAATAAAATTTTTTCGTATATTAGCAACGCTAAGTCTATTTCTCATATGGGTGTAAGAGCCCGTAGCGTCGCTTCAGGGCATTTTTTATGTCCAATTGATAAAGCGGTACCTAACCCCTTTCCATGGTTGTAATGGCTATGGAGGCCCATGTGAGTGGACTTAGCAGAGGGAAGTGGGTACCGCCCTTTTTTTTGGTGCCTCCGAGGATAGGGATTATCCAAAGCTAAAAAACTCATATAAAAATGTTAACATTACATCAGAGCCCAGCTCAGGCCAAAAATGAGCAACGGATTACATCACTTGAAATGGCTGAAATTACGCAGACCCTTCACAAAAATCTACTCCAGTCAGTTAGAAATCAGGAAGTAAGTTGGAGTCAAGTTACTGGGCTGAAATTTCAGCTCAGTGAATACAGCGATGCAAGTGGCAGAAAATTACCTATGTATGAATTCAATCAAGCAGAAAGTTTGTACATTGCTTCAAAGTTTAACGATGAAGTGAGGGCAAGGCTTGTCGTCAGGTGGATGCAACTGGAGCAGGAGAACAGTAAGCTTAAGAGAAGGCTTAAGCTACGGGATGATGAGAGACTAACACTGGAGCTGATCGCCAAATACCTTATCCCTGGTGATCAGAAATCAATAGCCAATAAGCTGGGCGTAGCCAGGCGCACTGTGTCCGCTGTGAAGTGCGGACGTACCCGCTCGGCCAGGATCATGTCCGCCTTGATCGATCAGGCAGTGTATAACAAGGAGCAGAACAGACAGCTCGTCATCGGATACGCTCCGGACCTCCTGGGGCAGGCCATCAGCAGACTCGGAGGAGGTGCGCATGTGTAAGTCATGTGATACCACAGGGAGGTCAGGCTGGGACCTGAGCCCGATCAGCAAGATCGTCGAGGAGCAGGCATCTCCAGAGGATATGGCCAGGTACCTGGACACTGTAGAGGAAAAGCTCCTCAGCTACATCTTGACAGATGAGCATGCAGGTGGCCCGGTGGGAATAGAGAGCGAGTGGTACTACCTGAGACAGCTCAGGAAGGCTTTTGAACAGATACATAACCAAAAAAAATAATCCATAACCGGGGGCGACAAGCCCCCACAAACTCTTAAAGTCATGAAAAAGTTAGTTTTTATTTTGTTTGCCTTAAGCATATTTTCTAATGTATATGCTCAAAAAAACCTAAATTTTGATTTAGCATTTGGTGCTAATTACCCAAGATTTACAGATCTTCCTTTTGATTATAAAGGAGACTTTGGTTTTAATGGCACCTTAAGGATGTGGTACAATATATCAGATGAATTTTCTATAGGTGTAGAGACAAATTACATGCAGTTGAATCACAGTAACAATGATGGAGCCTTTTTAAAGTCACATTATATTGGCTTACCTTTACTTGTTAAAAGAACTTTCCCTAGCAACCTATATGTTGCTGTAGGCGTTGGTTATTTAGGTTTGGCAGCATCAGAGGAAGTTTCATTCAGAACTGAGGTAGCAGGCTCAAGCATACCCGCACCATTCTCTGAATTACAAGGATTTATTTATTTACCAGCCACTTTAGGTTATAATATTTCAAAAGGTTTATTTGTTGAGATTAATAGTCTATGGGGTTTAAGTAATATGTCAAAAACCTATGAATATAAAGCAAGCCCAATTGCCTTGTCTTTAGGTTTTAGGCTTTAAGATTGAAACTTCCTGAAAACTTTTTTTGACCTGTCAGTATGGCAGGTTTTTTTTGTTTTATGCCCTATAATCGTGACAATTACAAGAAGAGAGTGCAGCGTATCCGCGAGGTGTACCTTCAGGTAAAGGAGGAAGATGTACCGGATACGAGGATAGTTCGGAGTATTTTTCCGAAGCACGGTATTTTTATCAGCTACCGGCAGTGGATGAATATGAAGCATATGCGGATACATAGGCCTCCGTCCTCCGTGATCAGTCCTAATCAGCTGGCTCTGTTCAGCTGATCGGTAACGGAGAGATAAGCGGTGGTTTTAATCCCGCTTATCGGATGTTAGCGATCAGATTTTTATTACTTCAAAAGGCAATAATCCGCATTATTGCCTTTTTCATTCCGCTGCGGACACATCGAGAAACTCCGTGGAAAAAGGCATCTCTGTGATCTTGATCCTGTCGGGACGTGCTGTCTCTATCTGTTGGGTCCTTCTTAGCGGCGTAGTGCTCTCTATCCGCTGTCCCTGGAGCTTGGTGTACACTTCCCTGACAGTGTGGTAATATGCGAGAGCTTTTTGCTTATGGTAAGCGGCTGTACGCTGCGATGTCTCTCCGGTATAGCTGAATCCAAGCTTTACATTGATGACTATCTGACACTTCTGCTTCTTCTGTCCGAGCTCAATGGCGTTGGTGATGTCGGTCGATATCAGTGCACATGGGAATGCCACACTGGGCCTTACATTGAAGTCATCGAGCTGACCGAAGTCCATGTCTATCCACTTGAGGTCTTCTATTTCGGCAAGTCTGTCGGCTACGGCAAGGTAGATCTGTTCCAGTTCCATATTATTTGAATTTAAAGTTTGCTTTGATACGTGCGATGATCTGTAGGTTCAGTTCCTTGGCATAGCCCATGTACTGACGCTGCGGAATCGTAACGGATGATTTTCTGAAGCTGAATCCCTGTCCTGATTGGCGGTTTCGGATTTTGGAGAATTTGCCGGTCTTTTTGTTACGGGTACGGATGAATGTCTCCGATCTTGCCCCCCTCTTGATGACTCCCCCTTCATTGTGTATCCTGGCATAGGGTACTTTGCTGTTACCGGCTGCTATTACGACTTTATCAGGGCTTCTTTCGGCTTCCTTGATTGAGTTCATGAGTTTGGAGGTACGGACCATCAGAGAGCCTCTTTTGGGCCTGTAGGTCTTCGATACGGCAGGCCATGGCTTTCCGTCAAATGCCTTCCTGCTGAATGAATTCCTGTAGTATTCCCTTGCCGTATTGGAAATATAGGCAGGAACACTGCTGTCAAAGTATTGTCCGAACTTCCTGAAGAACCTGTCCAGGTCAGCATTTGAATCTGTTGCCATAATTTTACGTATATTTGTATATGCCTTTGAAGGCGGTAATTCCCGGCCGGTATCACAGAAGCCAGAGGACCGGGAAGGCTGCACGAACAGCGTCTGACAAGGAAAGCTTTATCCCGCCCCGACGGCTGTCAGGACGGGATTATTTTTTGATCAACAGTCCCCTGCGGTACCGGTCTATGACTTCCTGTTTTTCATTCAGGGGAAACCAGGTGAGCAGCTCTACGATATTGGATTTGTTCTGCCTACCGATGACTACAATCGTCCGATCAAGGTAATACTTCAGGTAAACCATTTCGTCCATTTTGGAAGTGGCTGTTTTTCCCCTCAGCCATACTTCATCCGCAGAATCTATTGTATCCGTAACCGCCTCCAGTAAAAGGCTTCTTTTTGCTTTTTTGCCTGTGGTATGGATTTCGAATACTGTCGGATTGATGGCCAGTGCACGGCCGTTGTAATCGTAAATAGTAGGTACATTGTTCAGTGTGGCACGGTTGGCCAGCCATTCCTGGGCAGATCCTTCATATGTGGGCGCATCAGCTTTAGCGGTTTTTTTGGCTTCTGAATATGGTTTCATCCGGTAGTCGTCTGCGGTAAGGCTGTTTAACTGCCTGTTGGTCTGACTGAGGTTTTTACCTGTGATATACTGCTGATTGGCCGTGAATACTTCACCGGTCACGGCCCTGTTGACACCGAATCCCTGTGATACCGCTCGGTCAAATTCATCTGAACCAAAGTAATCATTCACCCTGTCACGCTGTTCACTAAAATTGATCCCCTGCACTTCCTCCCTGCTTCTGGCCACTACGTAGCACCTGCAGTTCCATCCGTTTGGAGGATAGATCTTTTGCCACATAGGATCATTTGCAGGAAGGATAAGACCGTCGAGATCCGCATGTTCAGGCCTCACTGACCCATCTCCCACAGTCCTGTATTCCCAGTAAGGGAATACTTCGGCATCCTGCATGAGGCTGTAATAGGTAGTGGCACCTTCTCCGGTGAGCACAGCGGTATCATATTCGGTCCTGAGCCATGTTTCATTGAACACGTCACCTATGCGCTGTGCATTGGTCCTGAACACGTCGAAGTTCGGCGCATCCCTGAATGCCTGGTTGAGCGCCTGTACTTCAGCCAGCGTCTTGCCTGCTGAGAACCTGAACATATTGAGCTCAAAGGAAGTCAGCAGATGGGGATCGTCGATCCCGTACCTGATTTCAACCTGTCCAAAGTCCAGTCTTTTTGCCACTATAGCGGACAGCTTGATCTTAGATCCTGACAGGCCCCTGTTGAATCCTTTGATGAGGGTTTTGGCGGTGGACTGCATGGTCTCAGGGCTAAACCTGAGCGATCCTTCAGCTTCAGCTATCTGCTGTATAAGGGTTTCAGTTTTTGGGGCTTCTTTTGGAAGCTTTAGTCCGATTGTGTGGAGACATCCACATTCTGCCCTCCTGTCCTGGGACAGGAGGGCTTTGTGAAAAAAACCCTGTTCTCCTCTGTGTGACATCATGAGGCCGAGGGTTTCTTCAAAAGAAGTACGTGTGCGCTCTGCGGTGATCTCTATGCCGAATTTTTCTTTGATCCATTCGGGATCTATCTGGTAATGCGGCAAAAGGCCCTGTACAAATTTCCACAGGTCACCGAGATCCTCTGCAGGTTCAAATTCAAACGTAAGCTCTCCTTTCAGCACGCCATGTGCCACAAGTGCCGGAATGATGGTGTTGTTCCATGCTTCCTCAATTCTGGCCATGTCCGACTGTACAAGAAGCCAGAGCATATCAAAAGATACCTGGTCTTTGGACCTGCTACCGTTTTCCGTATCCTGTCCGATCAGACCGCCTACGATCATCTGGCAGATTTTGTCCCTAAGGTGGTTTAAGAGGTTTTTGTACACGTCACCGTTGGTACTTACACCCTTGGCAAATTCAAACTCCTCAGTCTCGTCGATGATGAACCAGGAAGCGGATCCCATATCCCTCATCATCCTCTCGGCCCTGTTGAGCTGGGTGGTATCCTGTGTATTGGTTTTCATCACCCTTGGGGGTATCCCGTAGATCTCTGCCAGTTCTGACCAGCAAGATTCGGTAAACCTTGTCAGCAGTACAGGGGCTACAAGCTTATTGAGAAGTCCTTCGTGTCCGGAATAGAATTCAAGAATCCATGTGCCGTATTCTGGAAGCTCACGGTATTTTATGTATTGTGTAGGGTCTGTGTAGTCTTTGAAGAAGCGTCCGTTCTGAGGTGTGAAATTGTATCTTGGCACCACCTCGGCATTAAGCTTCTTTGTCCCTATGTATTCTTTTATGGAGAATTCCACGACATTGTACCCGAACCATTCGGTATCCAATACGGTCTGGTTAAAAAACCTGTACAGAGGATGTTTTTTGAGTAATTTGGTCTGTTCCTTATCAATCTCGCCGTTTGGCTTTTTGAGTGAGAATTCAGAGGAATGCACCTGATTGTCCCTATTGGCCCTCTGAGATGTCACAAGGGCATCAAGCATAACCTCATCATAGAGCAGCTGCAGTCTCCAGTTGGACGGATCATCTGCAAGCCTGGAAATGTTGAGTGCATTGTTCCAGGATCTGATATCCTGCCTTACCCGTGAAACAGATTTTGCAGTCCATGGCAGTACTCTTTTTCCTACCTTGGAGTTGGTGTTTTTATTTTCCATTTGTTAAAATCCGGAGTGGTTGAATTTTGAATTGCTGCCTGATCTGAAGGGTTTGATATAATCATCGCTCATGAGCGGCCATCCCTTCATGACAGTCCTGGATATCTGTATGAGGCCCTTGATGGCGGCACTGTACCTTCTTTCTGCGAGTTCAAGATCCACGGTCACATTGGCCACAGCTATAAAGTGCCACTTGGCTATATCCTTGATATAGGTGATGAGGTTGCTGTATTTTTTTTTGTCTTCACCTTCAGTGGAGAATATCGCTTCAGTGTCATATTTGCTCAGGTACTGTGATGATTCCTGAATTGCTGCGGTGATCGCTTCCTCTATATTGGAATCATCTTCACGTGAAATAGCATCCATACCTTCAGGATAGATGTGGGTGGACAGGTCTTCTTTGTTGATAAACGGCATGTCAGTAATGGTTATCGGTTCGCTCCCCAAACTTGTAATCTGCTGATCTGTGGTGCGTCCTTCGGTTGACGTATGTAAATGCTCCATGTACGGCATCAGGGCCGTCATCATGTGCCTGGGATCCTTTTTCAAATGCCAGGAACTGGTTGATCAGCTCCAGCTGGTCTATGGTCTGATAGTCCTCATTGAAGAAGACCATATGTGATTCAAAGAAACCTGCAAGGGATTCAATCCGGTCAAATTTATCACCCTTAGCCCTCTTGTCCGGCCTTACGGGAATATGGTAGCCACGCCTGTCACCTTCTAGCAGGAAATCATTGGTGAACTCGTCCATGGCAAAAAGTCCTTCAATGAGGTATCTTATATTATGACGCTGAAGTCCGAACATTTCGTAAGTTTCATACAGCCAGGAGGCTACATCTGCCCGGCTCTTCTGTCTGAGATAGCAGAGGATTATATGGAATTCCCTGCCTTTTTTTCCGACCAATACCATGGCCTTAAAGTCACCGTTTGCCTTGTAGGAAAGGTCACCGTAAAAACATAGCGCATCATAATCCTTAAGCCAATAGGGTGATTTGAAAAGCATGTCTCTGGACTTGAATACCTTGCCCTCTTCAATGTGTACGTGCATAAATTCACGCATGAATGAGCGATAGGGCATGTTTTCGTATTTGTCACGCCAGTAGTCTGCACCTCCCCTTTCCGGCCATTCGGGTTCAAATGTGGTCAGGTCCTTGACAGCACATACCCTGAACACCTCAAAAAGTGTCCTTGAAGCCCTTCCGCTGATGGCCTGCTTCTGTAGCTGTTCTAGGAAATAAACCCTTAGCCTGTTGGTGATGGAATTTCGGTGGAAGTTGTTGTTGGCATAGATGAACCTATTGGTGGAATCCTGATCGGAATCAAAACATCCCCACACGTCTTCAGTGAGGAAATCAAGGGCTTCACGCATCAGACGGTCATTGTTTACGTGCTTCTTGCTGTCCACATCATCCACTACGATATAATCAGGCCTGTCCGCATCCTGTCTTGAACCCCTTGGATCCTGTCCGAATCCAAGTGACATGAACCTTACTCCATCCGTGGTAAGGAAGTCACCGGAAGCCCAGTCTCCGTGCTGTACTTTTTCGCCATAGTCGTTTTTGAGCCTGTTATTGTGTGTAAGCTGTGATTGTATTCCGCCAAGGAGTTTTTTGGCCTTTTCCTCTGTCTGACCTATCAGGAGCATGTATTTAAGATCTCCCTTGGCCAGGTACATAAACAATGGAAGCCCCATATCGATATGTACAGACTTGCCTGCACCCCTGTACATCTCTGCCAGCAGCCTTAGGGATTTATTGTTGATGACAAGCTCTGCAAGTCTTCTGTGGAACCATGCCGATTTTTTCTTGGCAAAGTTGGGGAAGTAATACTCAAACCATGCGATGTAGTCCTTTTCCAGTCTGCGTACCCTTTTTGCCTTAGCTTCGGGGTTTTCATGGATATCAATGGTGGTGGACTTTGATATCCTAGCGCAGTGCTTGTCATAATCTGCGAGAAGTTTTAAGTACTTTCTGTTTTCGATGCTCATCAGCCTTCGAGGTTAATGCGGTGAATCAAAAACTGCTTATGCCAGTGTATGCACTTGAGTGCGAATTCCGGATCTTCTTCGGATATGAAATTATCCAGGTCTTTAAGTATCCTGGATACGACTGTTGGATCAGCCTTCTTTTCCACTTTGTCCAGGGCAGACATAAGTTTGGATATGCCATCGGCCGGCAGTTTTGGCTGATTTCCCTGGGCCACTGAAAGGAGTTCCTGCTGCAGTAGCTGTTTTATCTTGACGGGTGAGGCGTGATAGTTGAGTCTTTCGTTTTCCCAGTTGTCCTTGAAAGACCAGTCCCCGATGGTCTTCTCCGTAACCCCGAAAAGCTCTGCCACTTCCTTTTTAGTGGCGCCGAAGTTTTCGACAAAGTAGTCTTTAGCCTGGTATCTTATTTTGTCTTTTTTGCCTGCCATTTGCCCTTTTTTCTGCCAAAAGTGGCCCAAAATGCCTTTGTAATAAAAAAAGCGGGCAAGGGTTGCACAACTATTTCTTGCTTAATGAATGTCCTTGAATCTTTGGGTTCACAAAGGGCAAACAATTAGAACAGCGACCGGATGGCAACATGGGTATTAAATGATGAGACGAAGGCAAACGTGTACGGTTTCCGTGTGAAGAATTCAGGCATTGACCTGGAGCGCTTCCGGCAGAATCCGGTAATGCTCGCTATGCATAAGGACTGGGACCTAATGTCTATTATCGGTCGCTGGACTAACATCCGTATCGAAGGGAATCTGTTACTGGCAGACGATGAATTTGATATGGATGATGAAGATACTGCCAAGATAGCCGGTAAAGTGAAGCGTGGGTTTATCAAGGCATGTTCTATGGGCTTTCTTTTTCTTCAGGAAAACCTTGAAAAAGCTGTTGACGGGCTTTTTGACCTGGTACAATCAGAACTCTATGAAGCCTCACTGGTAACCATTCCGGGCAATGCCAATGCGGTAAGGCTCTATGCCGCTCCGGGCAAGCTGATGAGTGATGACCAGATCAGGTTATGCCTTTCTGCAGTAAAGGAATCCCCTGATACTAAAAAAGTGACATCAGGAAAACCAAAATCAAATTTCAACCATATGGAAAAATTCATCTTAAGCGGCCCGGCCTTATCGGTACTGTTGGCTGCCGGCCTGAGCAATCAGGATGATGCTGGGGCGGTCAATGCCGCCATAGCCAAGCTTGGTACCGATCTTAAGCAGGCACAGGACGATCTGACCACGGCAAAGCAGACTATCCAGACCATGAAGGATGCGCAGCTCGCTGCTGTCAAAAAAGAGGCAGAGACACTGGTAGATGCCGCCGTAGTGGCGGGTAAGCTTACAGCTGACAAAAAAGAACAGTTTGTAACCCTTGCCATCAACGACATCTCCCTTGCCAAATCAATTCTTGAGAATATGCCAGGAAAGACCGGTCTTGCCGCAGGCATCAAAGGAAGTCCGGCAGGCGGGTCGGCTGATCAGCCAAAGAGCCTGGATGAGTTTCAGAAACTTCCTCTGGCCAGGCAGCTTGCTTTCAAGAATGAGAACCCTGAAGCTTATCAGGCCTTGTTTGCCTGATAGCTGAAATCGCCACAAATAGTAAAAAGCCCCGGTATTAATTAGGCTTTATACACAATTTAAACACAGCAGAATATGCCATTAAATTTTCCTGAGGTATGGAGAGCTCGAGTAGAGACCAACCTTAGAGCAACTGACGAAGCCCCTTGGCTTGAAGGTGTCGATGAGCTTGACACCACGGTACTGGAAGTAGGATCCGGTTCGGCGTCTGAGCAGAACATCATCCATATCCCGACCACGGATTTTGAACCGGATGTGCTGATCAATAATACCACCTATCCTCTGGCCCTTCAGGCCTACACTGATGACAAGGTTACCATACAGCTGGACAAGTACCAGACCAAAGTGATAACCTTGAGTGATGATCAGGTAATCGGTGCGTCTTATGACAGGATCGATGCGGCCACACGTACGCTTATCCAGGCTATCCTGAAAAAGAAATATGCCAAAGCCATCCATGCCATTGCGCCCGCAGCCAATACAGCGCTTACGCCTGTAGTCCTCACTACCGGAGCGATTGTCGGAGGAGCTGCTGCAGGCAGAAGGATCATGAGATATGAAGATCTCGTGACACTTAAGGATAAGTTTGACAAAATGGAGGTTCCAATGTCCGGGAGAAGGATCGTGCTTTCAACGGATCACTTTAACGATGCCCTTCTTGACCGTCAGAGATTCGGTGATTCGCTTGTGAACTACAATGCGGGTACTGTAGCTCCTGTAATCGCAGGATTCCAGATCTATGGATATGTGGCCAATCCGTATTATACCGGCACCAACAAGAAAGCCTGGGGTGCTGCTCCTGTAGCGGGTGACCATCAGGCATCTGTGGCCTACTATGTGCCTAATATAGCACGTAAGACAGGTATGACCAAGCAGTATTTCAAGTCAAGTGTCATTGATCCTGAAAATCAGGATAACAGATACGCTATCCGCCACTACTTCATTGCCGTTCCAAAAAGGGCGAAGTATATAGGGGCTATAGCTTCAGATGAAGTGTCCGGAGGATAATATGAGGGCATTTCTTGTATATCTGCTCAATTCATTCAATTACAACAGCTGGGGGCAGCTGCTCAAGTCACTTGCCCCCAGTCTGAAGTATGATCTTACCCAGACCATCATGATCGTAAGTGCCCTGAGTGCGCTTGTCACCAGGCTGTTTGGCATTGACTGGGTAGCCTTTCTCTTTCTGTTGCTTTCGTTTTTTGTAGAGCTCCGGACAGGTATTAAGGCAAGCCAGATCAAAGGTGAGCCATTTGAAAGCAAAAGGCTGAGCAGGTTCAGTTTTAAGGTCCTGCAGTACCTGATCATCATAGGGCTCCCACATCTTTTTGCCATCAGTTATTACAATATGGGAAGGATGATGGCCTATGAGGTGTTTTCATGGATACATCTGTTCTTATGCACGCAGATTGTCCTGGAGATAATAGTATCTATAGCTGAGAATATGGCTGTGATCAGGGGCAAGGAAAAGAGCCATTGGATCAATGAGCTTAAGGATAAAATCAACAGGGTATGGAAATAAAGCATTTTAATCCAGCTGAGTTTGACAGCAATGATGGTGACGGGAGCGGAAGAGGCACCGGGGGAAATATGAGGATCAGTACATTACTGATGCTCGACAGTGCAAGGGAGATTGCGGGGATTCCCTTTAGGATCAATTCCGGCTTCCGCACCAAAAAACACAATGACGCTGTGGGAGGATCTAAAAATTCATCCCATATGAAAGGCTATGCTGCTGATATTGCCACTGATCCGGAAACCCAAAGCCAGGTCATTGAAGCCTGTAAAAAAGCAGGCTTCAGAAGGATAGGTATATACAGGAACTTTGTCCACGTGGACAATGATCCGGACAAACCTGATGCACAATGGCGGGGAGGATATTAGTTTTTCTTACTGGGGCGGTTTTCCTTCTGGTCTGCAGCTGCGGTTCTGTCAGGAAATCAAAGATGTCCGGCAGCTATACCGAAAGTGAAGAAAAGGAACTCATCTATCTGAACAGTTCTGGCCATTTTGAACAGTTTCAGTTCGGCGATTCCCTGACCGGAAGGATTCCATTACCTCCCCTGGGCACAGTACCGGTAGTGATACCGGTATCGGGTAAGGGGATAAGCCTGGAGCTGAGTATAACAGATACAGAGCTGTCATACAATGCAGTGTCGAGGCCAGTGGCAAGATCAAAACTCTCGTACGGCAGTCAGGAAGTGTACGGAAGGACTGAAAACCAATCGGGAAATTCTGTAATTGAAGAATCCAGTGTGAGGAAAAGCAATAATTTATGGTTCCGGATAGTGATGTGGGCCTCTTTGATACTTATCCTATGGGTTCTTTGGAAAACAAGAAGACCAATTAGAAAAATTATCGGTTTATGAAAGATTCAAAAAAACTGGCAGATATCGCAAAGATGGTATTTGCCGCACACACTGCAGCCAAGGTTTTTTATTTTACTTCTGACGGGCAGGCGTTTTCGGAAAAGTCCGATGCTGTAAACCATGGCAGAAGCCTTGAGGACAAAGAAGTCACAGAGGTTACCAGGGCAATGGCAGTAAGCGGAAACATAAGCTTTGCTTCTTCAGAGCAGAAATCTGTAAATGAAGATCAGGGTAAAGCCAAGAATGAGTTCCAGGCAACAGGTACAAGAAGTGAAAGTACGCTTGGCGCACAGGGTACGGCAGATCCTGAGAGGGATCAGCTGGTCAAAAGACATGAGGAGCTTTCTGGTAAAAAACCAGTTGCAAATATCGGCATGGACAAGCTCAGGGAGCGTGTGGCCGAACTTGAAAAAGCAGCAACGGAACCTGAACCAGCACCTGTAAACAATGAGGAAAACCAAAAATCTGAATAAGGATGGGAAAAGTAAAATACGGCGCCAAGAAGATCGAATTTGGTGACTTCAACCCCACAACCGGAGCGACATCCAATTATGTGGCCATTCCGGTGTACAGGGACAGCTTTGTAATGACAGAGCCTGAGCCTTCTGTTACTCCGCACTTTGAGCAGGGCAAAATCAATCCAAGGGTAAGAAGGGTATCACCTGCGGCTATCGATGTAAGTTTTCAGTTGATGGAAACTGATCCTGATGCTCTTGAAATGGCTCTTGGTGGAACAGTGACCACGGTGAATACCGTAAAAAAATGGAACGCACCGAAGTTCAGGGGCGAAAGGGTGAAAGCCTTAAGGATTACGGTAGAGGATGATTCAGTAATAGAGATCCCGGCGTTTTCGCACTATTCAAGGCCAAACTTTGAGATCACCGAGGCGAATATCAACCTGATCGATGTAAGCGGTGTGGTCATGGATACAGGTATCGATGAAGTTCCGGATTTCTCCTGGACTGATCCGCCTGCAGAAGGAGTGTAAGATGAAGCATCAGACTGAGCTAAATGCAGCGGTCAGTATCTTGGAAAGGGGCATCAGGGCTAAGGTCAGGGCCCCTTTTTTCTTAAGGATACTTGGCAGAAAGCATATATCGATAAGGATAAGAAAGCTTTATGCAGGGACATTGCTCGAATGCAGTGCCGCATATCTTGCCACAGGGATCAAAGAAGAGGAGCTCAAAGAGGTGGATACCGAAAGGGCTCTCGAGCTGATGCAGCTGCACGGGATAAAGATCGCCGAAGCTGTAGCGATTGCGGCTTTGAATTCAAAATGGAAGATCAGGATGTTTTCAAAAATGATGGCCTCATTCCTGGTATGGAATATGCACTGGAGGGAGCTTTTTGCACTTCTTGAATTTATCCTGGTGTATAACGGCACTTCGGATTTTATGAATACTACCAGATTGCTAAGGGCAGCCAAGATCACAGATCCAAGCAATCTGGGTCAAAACAAAAAGAAAGGGAGTTAAAGGCCAGCGGCCTTCATAGCCCGATGGGGATATTCTTCCATGTGTGCGAAAAGACCGGCTGGTCTCTTCAGTACGTCATCTGGGGAATTCCCTGGTCTGTGGTACTGTCGGGGATGTCCGACGCACCGGCAATGATTGAATCAAGTGATGTCAGGGAGGGAAATCCTTCCGAAGGCAGGTCTAAATTAAGGACATGGAAAAGCTCGAACCGATAAGCGTAGAATTTCTGATCAACAACCCGGAGTTCACCCGGTCTTCCCAAAAGGTACGTAATGAGATCAAGGGTATATCAGATACAGCTGTATCCGAAGCTGAAAGGGCCGAGATGGTCTATAAAAAGCTCGGTGCAGCCATAGCCGGATATTTTTCAATCAATGCTATAGGTGGGTTTATAAGTGAAGTGGCAAGGGTCCGTGGCGAATTTCAACAGCTTGACATCTCTCTTGAGACGATTATAGGTAATAAAGAGAAGGCGGATGAAGTGTTGGCAAGGTCTGTAGAGCTTGCCGCCAAGACGCCTTTTTCACTCACCGATGTAGGCAATGCCACAAAACAGCTATTGGCATACGGTACGAGCACCGAGAGTGTAACGGACACACTCAGAAGGCTTGGCGATGTATCGGCAGGCCTTTCCATCCCACTAAATGACCTTACCTATCTTTACGGTACGACGAGGGTCCAGGGAAGACTTTTTGCACAGGATCTGCAGCAGTTTGTCGGAAGGGGTATTCCTCTTACCGCAGAGCTTGCCAAGCAGTTCGGAGTCGCAGAATCCGAAGTGAAAGAACTCGTATCACAGGGAAAGGTTGGCTTTAAGGAAGTGGAAATTGCCATCAATAACCTCACCGATGAGGGCGGAATATTTTTTAACCTTATGGAAAAGCAGTCTGCTTCTATTACGGGCAAGCTTTCAAATCTCGGGGATGCATTTGACAGGATGTACAATGAAATCGGTGAGGGCAATGAGGGGCTTATATCCGATAGTCTGTCCGGAATCATCTCACTGGTAGAGAACTATCAGACTGTGGTTGATGTGGTAAAAGGCCTCATCGTCACCTACGGTACCTATAGGGCTGCGGTTATGCTAACTGCAGCGGCACACAATGCAGCGGCACTCAGTGCCAAAGGACTTACGGCCACACAGATACTCCAGCAAAAATGGACTGTCCTGGCCACAAGGGCCCAGGCTCTTCTGAATGCCACTATGCTGGCCAATCCTTATGTAGCAGCGGCCACAGCGCTTACGGCACTGATCAGTGCGCTGGTCATCTATAATAAAAACACAGATAAGGGAGTAAAATTATCTGAGGATTTTAAAAACAGTATAAAGGAAGAAGTAACTGCAAGCAATGAGCTCTTTAAGTCTCTGAAAGCTGCAGCTGAAGGCACCGAAGAGCGCTCGAAAATGATCGAAAAGATCAATAAGACCTACAAGGAATATCTGCCTTCCCAGCTTACAGAAAAAACAAATCTTGAAGAGATAGAAGCTGCGCAAAAAGCTGTTAACAAAGCTATAGCGGAAAGTGTATTTCTGAGGTCCCAGGAATCTGATATTGCAGATCTTAAATCCAAAACACAAAAACTGTCAAAGAACTGGGGGGTTCAGGTTGTAGATGCCATCAAGGATGCACAGCTTTCCTCTACAATAGGTGCACAGCTTTCGGCGGAGTTTGATAAGGCAATAGAGGAATTCAGCCAGTTTTCAAATGTCCCTGCAGCCCAGGTGCAGTCAAGGTTTGATAAAATCCTAAGGGATTTCGGTCTCGATATATCGGTCTTGGGTTCCGGGAATGATATCTCTACCTACAATTACGACTATCTCATAAAAGGTGCACAGAAATATGCCGCTGCCATCAACCGTGAAAAAACAGAAACGGAACAGCTGGCAGAAGCGAAGACTGCCTATCTGAAGCAGCTTGGTCTGCTCAATGAAGAAGAGGAAAAATCCGAGGAGATATCACAGCAGGCCATCACTACCCTGAAAGCCCTTAAAGAACAGCTCCAGCTTCTCTCGGAAGAAAGGGACAATATTGATGTGGCCGATACCGAATCCCTTGCTGCAAATGAACGTGAGCAGAAAGCCCTCCAGCAGAAGATAGCAGCGCTGGAGATCAAATCGGTAAAGGAAAAGGAGAAAGAATCCAAAAAAACAGAACTTGAACTTCTCAAGCAGCGGCTGGATGAAAAAAGGAAGCAATATGAAGATTACTACCGCGCGATAGAGCTCATGGGTCGGGAAACTGCGGATGCACAGTTTGCCGACCTGATCAAAAGTTCCGGGACCTATCTCCAATATCTCGAACAGGAACAGTCCAAAATCAACCAGAAATCAGCTGATGCACCCAGACAGAATGTGCTTATCAGACAGGAAATCCAGCAGGCAAGCGGAGAGCTGTCACCTTTGGAGCGCTTAAGGTCCGAAATATCGGAGATGAAAAAGGTATTTGAGGACTTTGAGACTTATAAGAAACAGTTTGGGGTGGAATCTGCCAGAGAGCAGTTCGCTTCGCAGCTTGGTGAATATGAAACCTATCTGGATTTTATAACGCAGAAGACGGAGGATAACCAGGATGCATTAACCGCAGTCATGGAAGGAACGGCCACTGATCAGGCAAGGGAAATCACAAGGGTACTGACAGAGGAAAGCAATGAAGCCCTGAGGCAGCAAAGAAGGGCATATGAAGAGCAGCTCGCAGAACTCAAGACCTATCAGAAAGAAAGGGAGAGGATAATCCAGAACTTCCGGGAAACAGAATCAAAACTGATAGCTGACGGTAAATTTGAAGAACTGGAGATCCTACGTGAATCACATCAGAAGGAACTCGATGAGCTGGACGACAATAATGTCAAAAAAATCGCTGTCTATAAAGAGCTGCAGTCAGGTATAGCGGAAATGTCCGTGAAATCTGCCCGTATGCTTGTGTCCCGTCTCAAGCAGATGCTTGCTTCTGAGAATATGAGCGAAGAGCTGAGGGCTGAAATAGCCCGGGCCATCGTCAAATTCGAGCAGGAAATAGGCGAGACCAATTTCCGAAACATATTCCAGATAGCTACAGCTATCGGAAATCTTGGACAGTCGCTTGCCAATCTTGGCCAGGTGACAGGGAACAAAGGCCTGTCCAATATCGGCGGTATTCTCAGCGGAATGGCCAGCGGTGTGGGTGATCTGCTGACCGTGTTAGACAAGACATCCACTGATACTGATAAAATCACCGCAGGCATAAGCAGTGTCATCAGAATGGTGGATATGCTTGCATCGGCTGCAGAGAGGAGAAAGCAGGCCGAAGAGGAATATTACCGCAATGTATTAGGGTTCCAGAGGCAGTACAACCTTTCCCTGAACGAACAGATCAGACTCCAGTCGATACTTGGGGAGAATGTATTTCTAAAGGACTTTGAGGGAAGGATACGTGACGGTCTTGCCTCTATCAACAGGGCCAATGAGGAATATCAGAAGGCACTGGAAGAACTGTCCAAAGGTAGGGCAAAAGCAGGAACAAGATCTGCCATCGACTGGGGAAATGTCGGAACAGGTGCTGCAACAGGAGCTGTAATTGGATCAGCTATAGTTCCTGTTATAGGAACAGCAATAGGGGCTGTAGTAGGTGCCGTGGCCGGACTTTTTGGAGGTAAAAAGAAAGTGGACAACCTGGTACCGGTTCTACAGGAATATCCTGAACTCCTGGAGATGACGGAATCAGGTGTACTAAAGCTTAACCGTGCACTGGCAGACAGCCTGATCCAGAACAATATGATCGATGAATCCACCAAGGGGATACTGGAGAATATCATCGCATGGGAAGAAGAAATGGAGTCCGCCAGACAGCAGATCAGAGATGTGGTCTCAGAACTTGTGGGCACCATGGGAAATGATATCAGGAATTCTCTGGTAGAGGCATTTAAGTCCGGAGAAAATGCAGCCCTTGCCATGGGTGAAACCGTGGACAAAGTACTGGAAAACATGATAACCCAAATTTTATTTCACAAGATATTCGGGGATGTTTTTGACCAGTTTGAAGAGCAGATAGTAGGGGCAATTGCTTCCGGTGATGTAGGAGAACTTACAAGAAGCTTTGAGGATTTCTTTTCCCAGGCCCAGTCAAGTGCGGAGGTATTCAATGACGCACTGTCTGCGGCGCAGCAGGCCGCAGAGGGATCAGGATTCAATTTGTTCAAAAAAGGCGGTGAAAATAACCAGAAAGGATTGTCCGGGGCAATCAGAAGGGAAATGACAGAGGCCACAGCATCAGAGCTTGCGGGGCTTTTCAGGGGATTCTTTGATGTGAGTAAAAGGACACTGGAAGCTAATGTCAAGATGCTTGAAACTGATAGACTACATTATGAAGCCGCACTTGAGTCATTGAGCTACCAGGCAGCAATAGCGCACAATACAGGAGAGACATCCGACAAACTTGATGCGGTCTACACTGAGCTAAAAGAGATCAAAAAGAACACAAAGCCACAGCAGGGTACACGAGACTTAGGACTAGGATAATGAACGGTAAATTTCAAATAAACGGGGCAGATGCCTACACTTTATACGGGGTTCTTTTTCTTGAGGGAACACTCAAGGAGCTCATTCGCCTTCCAAGAAGAAAAGAGGGCTATGCAAGAAACTGGCCTGATGAAAACGGCACAGAAAGGGATCTGAGTGTAAATGCATTTGAATCGAGGGAACTTACCCTTCCCCTATTGCTGATAGGCTCTTCAAGAACTGACTTTAACAACAAAATGGCTGCTCTTGAAAATATACTTACAGACGATGAGATCATTCTGGACAGTATTGACCTTAACAGGAGATTCAAACTTCTGTACAGACAGATGAATGAGATCACAGACCTACAGTATCATCCTTCAGGTGACTGTTTTGCGGTTTTCTCACTTGAAATGTACGATGACTATCCGACTGAAAAATTTGATATAGTATGAGGACCATAGACCTTCAGATATTACGTGCGGGAATTACGGTAACCACCATCAAGGTGGATGATACCGCTGTATATTCCAGGCAGCTGATGGGTGAGCACCGCATTACAGTGGAATTCACTGTGCCGCAGCCGGTCGACATACAGATATCGGATTATATTGTATGGAGAGGCCAGAATTTTTATGTAAACATTGCCCCCAATGTCGTCAGGGTATCAAAAAACAGGCTGGAATATTCAGTGA
This sequence comes from Cecembia rubra, assembly GCF_003014575.1. Taxonomy (GTDB): domain Bacteria; phylum Bacteroidota; class Bacteroidia; order Cytophagales; family Cyclobacteriaceae; genus Cecembia_A; species Cecembia_A rubra. The sequence goes on along the minus strand of NZ_PYGF01000002.1, from coordinate 412,364 downwards.
TTTTTGAAGCCCTTGACTATTCCCTTTACAATAAAATCATAAAGGATGAGGGGGATAGCCGTTTTTCATATTTCGGTACTCCGGAAGATCATCTTCTATTACTTGTTGAAAACCTCAATGTATATGATACCGGGTGGACAGTGGGAAATGTTGAGGATATTGCACCCACTACTGTCCAGTATGAAGACATCACCTGTAGAGAGGCTCTTCTGAACATGGCCAATACTTTTGGTCTGGAATATGTTATTGAAGGAAAGGTTATAAGCCTTTTAAAACGCTTTGAAATACCCTCTAATGTAACCTTAAGCTACGGAAAAGGCAATGGTCTCTATCAGCTCGAAAGACAAAGGGTAGAGGACAGGGGAGTGATCACCAAGCTCGACGTGTGGGGCGGTTCTAATAATCTTCCTCTTGATTACAGGGGAGGTCTGAGGGCCCTTACCATTGAGGACAGGTTTATCACACAGAACACTGCCCTCTACGGTATACGTGAAGGTGTGATAAGGTTTGAGAATATTTTTCCCAGCCGTACAGGTATCATCAACGGGATCAATGAAAACAATCCCAGGGAAATCATAGACAGTTCCCTTGACTTTGATATCAATGATCAGTTGCTTGAGGGGACTGTAGCCAAAATAGTTTTTAAGAGCGGGGCCCTTGCCGGGTATGAGTTTGAGATCACAGAATATAACGACTCCCTAAAAAGGATACGGTTCAACCCCTTTAATGATGGGGGAGTTATTTTACCCAATGAAGACAGCCGTCCAGAGATAGGTGATACCTACACTTTAGTGGACATCATTATGCCTCAGAGTTATATTGATGATGCTGAATCTGACCTGCTTGATGCTGCACAGGAATTTTTGGCCGTCAGGAGCTTTCCTGCAGTCACCTATAGTTTTGACTGTGACGAAAAGTACATCCGGGACAATAATGTAGATATTGTCTTTGGGCAGAAAATAAGGGTGTTGGACAATCCGCTTGATCTGGATGTAAACCTGAGAGTGACAGGGATCAGTTATCCCATTTCCATTCCGAGCAGGATCACGGCCACTATATCTGAAGAAGTGACCTTCACTGTGCAGGACAGACTTCAGAAGCAGGTGGTGGAAAATATCTATGAAATCATCAGGGTGGAGCGTGAAGCCAACCGAAATACAATAGTCCAGGCTGAAAGGATAATCAGGTCCGGAACTGATGGTTACATCCCAAGGTTCAGGGATGTGGAAAACAGAAAAGAACTGGTGGATTCTGCTATCAGGGAGGTTACGGTAGGAGGAGTAAAAGCAGTAGAGGTAGGAGAGGTAGTAAACGGAATCTGGGTTCCCCGCCCTATCTATGCAGCCAACTTCATCAAAAACGGAAACGGGGGATCAGGTGGATCAGGAGGAACCGGAGGATTGATTACCTGGGACAATATCCAGAATAAACCTGAAAATTTTCCGACTACCTGGAGTTTGGTGGCCAATAAGCCAGATACAGCTACAAGATGGCCTTCCTGGGATGAAGTTACCAATAAGCCAGTGGTTTTCAATCCTTCGGGCCATTCCATTGATTTCCATACGGATGTTACAATTACATCACCGGACAACAACCATTATCTTGGTTGGAACGGTTCTGCATGGGTAAACAGGTCTGTTTCCTGGAATCAATTAATTGACAGGCCTACTATCCCGGTAGTTTCAGGAACCATTGGAAGGATCCCAAGATTTACCGGAACAAACACAATCGGGGATTCCATCATGAGACAGGATGGTACACAGATCATTATTGAAGGTGATTTGGTGGTAAGCGGTTTTTCCTTTGCCCAAAACTTCATTAAGAACGGTTCGGGAGGATCGGGAGGATCAGGAGGACCGGGAGGCCCCGTTACCTGGGATAACATCCTTAACAGGCCTGAAAACTTCCCTTCCACATGGTCATTGGTGGCCAACAAGCCCGACACGGCTACGAGGTGGCCCTTTATAAGCGAAGTTTCAGGGCTTCAGGCAGCTTTGGACGGAAAAGCAAATACCAACGGAAGCAATGCTTCAGGAACTTGGCCTATAAGCATAAATGTATTTGACACAAGAAATGTTGTTACAGGTCCTCAAGTCGGTTCGGGAAGGATGGTCCGTTTTGACTTTTTGTTGAATTCTACCGATGGTCTGAACGATGGGGGCGATTTTCACGGGGTAATGACATTCCAACAATGGAGTGATGCTTCAGGCGGTGGAACAAGACAGCTTGGATTTACGGACAACAACAATCTTTGGATCCGGGGCAGTAGTTCGGGCCTAAGTTCTTATGGTGCATGGAAAAGGATTTGGGATTCTGTTTCTTTATCTTCCCCGGTACAGGGTTCAGGAACTACCGGATTTATACCGAGGTTCACAGGATCCTCAACAATCGGCAACAGCATTGCTTTTGACAATGGGTCAAGTTTTATGATCAACAGCACAGCAGGACTGGATGGCGGTGGGGTTTTACAGGTAAATGGAGTTGTCAGGGCAAGTAATGCTTTTGTTGTAAACGGGAATGATTCATCTGTAATTTTAGTAGGTAGAAATTTTTCATCAGGAGGCGGTCCTAATCAGTTTTTTATTGAACACTCTTTTGCAGATGTTCAAATGGGGAACCTTAGAGGTGGAGTAAAATTTTTTTCAGGTGGTATTGAAAGAATGAGAATTCTTCCAAATGGAAATGTTGGGATTGGATTGACAAGTCCAATAGCAAGAGTGCATACAGATGGTGAGATCCGAAGCAACTTTATGATAGCCCCAAACATAACAACCCCGGGCACGGCGAGGGGAAGTATCCATATAGGATCAACGAATGCCACAGCAAATGCCGGCGGGGCAATTACTTTTGGCGCAAGAGACAACAGTGGCGGTGACACAGCACAGGCGGGTATATATGTCAACTCTGATGGTTCTTATGGAACAAGAATGAGGTTTGCCACAACCAACTCTTATGTAACAGGGTCACAGATCAGAATGTCATTAATGGAAGATGGAAGGTTGTTATTGGGTACAACAACCTTGTTGGGCGGAGGTGGAACACTTCAGATTAATGGTAGCACAAATACATCTAATATACACGACAACACAGGGGCATTTAATGTCAATTTAGGTAATGGTGGATCAGAAGGCAGAGGGCTTGTTGCGGGCTTTAGTGGGGGTTCTTACGGGGGTATAGGCTATAATGTTAGGCATACTTCAACAAGTGGAACCTACATACACCCTTTAGCCGACTTTGCAAGTTATATCACATTTTCAGCAGGTGGTTTTTTGTTCCAAGGATTAGGATCAGGATCAGCAGGAAGGACTTCTAATTTAAATGTTCTTGCGACACTCGGATTAAATGGGGTTTTGACAGCAAACAACTTTGTTAAATCATCCGACAGGAGATTAAAGGAGAATATTGTTCCCATCATTAATTGGAGGGAGGCCATCAACAGGATCAATGGTTACAGCTATTGTAAGTCCGGCGAAAAGGAATTGGGTTTTATTGCCCAGGATGTTCAGGAAGTATTCCCGGAACTTGTTAGAAAAGGTTACAACGGTTATTACAACTTGGACTACAACGGCATGATCCCGGTATTATGGGAGGCCGTGAAAGAAGAAATGACAGAAATCGAAAGACTGAAATCAAGAATAAGCCAACTTGAAAACGAAGTATCAAAACTTAAAGCAGCAGCATAATGGGCAGAGTTACAGTAAATCCGGCAATAGCTTTCAAGGGGCATGTAGGCACACCCAACCCACCGACAGACTTCAATTCCATTGAAGCTGCAGTAAGGGGCCACATGTCAAATCCCCCGTCAAGCATAAATGATTTTGATACACTTGTAGCATTGGCAAACTGGCAGTTATTAGACGAACAGGCAGCACAACAGAACGGAACACCTATACTTAGAGGTCAGCAGCCTACTTCATACGGCCATTTCCAGGGGTTTCCGAAAGTCTCAATTTCAGTCGTTAATTTCCAGGAAACTTTTGCGGCCAACGGGGATCTTCAGATAGGATTTCAGATCAACACCAATTTCTTTGTGGGCTATCCAATTACCTTCAGTTTCAATTTCCAGGTAGGCCCAGGAATCGGGGGATTAACAGCACATAACTTCACCATCCAGGCAGGTCAGACTTCTGTTTTCTGTTCGTTTATCCGTACAGGAGTGGCACAGGGAACAAATTGGTCAATATCTTATACCGGATCAGACCAGACTGTTTACAATGAAATTGCCTTAACAACTGGATGGTCAGGAACTGCAACCCTCCCTCCCAACAACTTTACTGCATGGAGCGTGATTAGCCATGGAGGGCTTTTCTGCGACAATTCAGGATGGACTTTTGGGCCATCCCCTGTTACTCACTGGGCATTAAACCTTACAGTGGGATCAACGGTTTGGCTGAACAGTGCCGGAACAGTACCTGCGCCAAATGGATATTACAATTTTGGATCCCCATGTGACCCGAATTTCACCTCATCGGGAATAATTTATGAGGTGGTAAATGGGGTAATTACCCAAACATTATCATGTAATTATCCACCTTGTGAAGGACTTTAACCAAAATCCATAATAATATGACAACATTGCAAATCATTATCCTAATTGCTCTTTTAACAGGTTTCGTGTACTTGCTAAAAGGGTTATTTAAAAAAACAAAATCCACTAAAGGAGGCGGCGAAAAAGACCACTATCCTATTGATAAACCTGATAGGGATGAAAGAATTGTCTAATCCATTAACCTTTAAAAAAAGATGTCTTTATTAAAAAAAACACACTCTAGCAACAACCATAAATTCACGTATCCGGACGCGGTATTTAGGGTTAATAATTTCAGACCTGAACAAAATCCAATCAACGGATTTAGAATTATTCAGATTGAAATGTCGGTATTTGCATCACAACAATCATTAAGTGATGGTGGTCAGCCAATTGATACGGTATATGAATCAGTCCAGGTTGAAGAATCAGTTTTACAATCTTTTGTAGGTGATTTATTGAATAATTTAACTGAAAAAGAAAACTACCAAGATGGCACAGTTATCTAAAAACAAATTAACAGTTTATGACCTTATCGGAATTGATAACGGTCTTAGGGAATTATCCAAAAGGGAGAAGCTTGAAGCGGAACTGGCATGGGATCTACTTCAGAACATTCAGGCTATTGAACCGATCAAGAAAAGTTATGAGCAGTACCAAAAGGATAGGTTCCAAAAGTTTTCAGTCACCAAAAACAATCAGACAGGGATAGATCCTTCCAGGTATCATGAGTATGAAGCTGAAATTGATATTATTGGGAACAAGGAGGAAGAAGTTAAATTGGCTTTCATTCCATTTGAGGCCCTGAAGGACAAGGACGGGAAGATACATGCGGACATTCTTGTATCAATATCAAAAATTGTCAAGAAATGACAGAGGTGAAAAACGGGAAGATTGTACACACCATTATATCCGGAACTGATTCTGCGATTGTCTTGAGAAGTGGAGATCTTCCCATTTTTGATAAATAAAAGGGGACGTTTTGATTTGAAGTTAAAGACGTTTTGATTTGGTGATTATAATACAAGCCATTTAATTCATCAACTTCCTCTCCTCTGTAAACAAAACCTCCGGTGACTGACCTATCTCCATTGGAATGGCCGTATTCCCAAATCGGCATTTCCAGCCCCTCCTGATTACAACCCTGAGCCGGATTAAAACAGTGCATTCCTTCCATGAACCTCCAACCATAATTACCTCCATTTTTGATGATATTAATTTCCTCATACCTATCCTGGCCCACATCTGCAGCCCATAATGCACCTGTATGGCTATCAAAACTCATCCTCCAGGGATTCCTTAGCCCATATGCATAAATTTCTTCAGCATGGCCTGCATCATTTCCAGCAAATGGATTATTGATAGGTATCCCATAATTTTTCCCGTCTGAACTTCTATTGACGTCAATTCTTAAAATGGCACCCAGCAAAGTCTCCCTTCTTTGGCCATGGTTTTGTGGATCTCCGCCTGAACCCCCATCTCCACTCGATATATAAAGGAATCCATCAGGACCAAATACAAGTTGACCCCCATTATGATTGGAAAAAGGTTGCTCGATAACCAAAACTACCATTTCACTGGAAATATCAGCTTGATTAGGATTGGAAGATGAAACCTGGAATCTGGAAATAATGGTCCTTCTAGGTGATAATGCCGAATAACTTACAAAGAAGTACCCATTGCTTTTAAAGTCTGGATGAAATGCCAATCCTAAAAGTCCTTCTTCATTTCCCTGATTACTCACTTTTGACCTGATATCTAAAAAAACATTTTTCGTTTCCGCTTTTTTATCATTGGGAAATACTGAAATTACCCCTCCCTGTTCTACCACAAAAACACGATTGCTCCCATCCCCTGCATGCTGAAAATCCAAAGGACGGTTAAAAGAAAGGTTGGGAAAAGCATCAATAACAGCCAAGGTTCCTTTTTCACCATTGTCCTTTTCCTCATGTACATCATCTTGCAAACAGGCAACAGCTACAAAAATTAAAACAAAAAGAGTCGATATCTTATAAACAAATCCTTTCATCATTTTAAAGTAGGTCACTTTTTATAAAACGCTCAACATTCCAAATCGTTTAGAATATTAACCAAAACCTGTGCCACTTAATGTATCTTTTTAAATAAGAACGATATTTATTGGGTCCGCTAACCTGATCAAATAGAAGCAATTATATGATTGGCTATTAACTTAACAAACAGAAAAAACAACAATCATTTGACAGAATTTCCATCCAAAAACTATTTTTTAAAAGAAGGTGCTAAATTTTGATCTGTTGCCTTCAAACCATTAAGGTATTCCTGTAATAATCTTTGACTGATTTCAGAGGAATCGCCATATTTCTTTCGCAGGGCATCCAAATCTTGATGAAGCTTATTCTTTATTTCCTTATAAGCAGGTTCGTGATATACATTTTTTAGCTCATGTGGATCATTTAACCGATCATACAATTCCCATTCATCCACATCATAATAAAAATGTATCAATTTGTACTTTTTGGTTACAATCGCATAATGTCGCTTGACCATGTGGATTGACGGATATTCATAATAATGGTAATAGACGGCCTCCCTTGTCCATTTATCAGCTTGCCCTGTCAATAAAGGCATCAAACTTTCCCCCTGCATATCGGCAGGAGGAATTATTCCTGCTGCCTCCAAGAACGTCTGTGCAAAATCAAGGTTTTGGACTAGTTCATCTGACTTAGTACCAGCTTTTACTTTTCCAGGCCAAGCAATCATAAGTGGAGTCTTAAACGATTCATCATATACAAATCGCTTATCAAACCAACCGTGTTCTCCCAAGTAAAAACCTTGATCGGAAGTATAAACAATAATAGTGTTTTCCATAAGACCATTTGCCTCTAAATAGTCAAGAACTCTGCCTACATTTTCATCAATGGATGCTATGGTACCTAAATAGTCCTGCATATAACGCTGATACCTCCAGCGCATTTTATCCTTTTCACTCATACTGGGAAAGGACTTTATAAACGCTTCATTGATTGGCTGGTACACCTTATCCCAATTTGCCCTTTGTTGATTATTCATCCTACCTACTTCCCTTTTAAACGCCCCTTTGTCCCAACCTGAAGCATCAGGTATGCCCAATTGATCCATCACTTCGGGATAAATTTTAGAATCTCCAGACCAGTTCATATGATGAAGCAAATTCATTTCAGCCTCTTTGGTAGCAGATCCTCTTCCTGAATAATCATCAAATAAGGTAGCAGGCTCAGGAAATTGCTTCTGGGCAAATTCTTCTATATGCCTTTCAGCAGGCAGCCATTCTCTATGGGGGGCTTTGTGTAAAAAGGCCAGAAAAAATGGCTGATCAGCTTTCCTTTCATTTTCCAGCCAGTCCAATGTCATATCAGTGATAATGTCCGTCACATAACCTTCCACCTCATAGGTGCCCTCATTTTTGGTGATAAATATGGGATTATAATACACCCCCTGTCCAGGTAATATTTTGAATTGGTCAAAACCCTTTGGGTTATTTCCAAAATGTAGTTTTCCAAACATGGCGGTTTGGTATCCTGCCTCCTGCAGTAGCTGGGGAAAAGTAACATTGGTAGTATCAAAAGGGAAATGGTTGTCCGTTTTTCCATTGATATGAGAATGCTTTCCGGTAAGTATGGTAGCCCTGGATGGAGCACAGATAGAATTAGTCACTGAGGCATTGGTAAACAACATGCCCATGTTTGCAATTCGATCAATATTGGGAGTTTGAATCAACCTACTATCATAAGCAGAAATGGCCTGGTACGCATGGTCATCTGACATGATAAAAATGATATTAGGCCTCTTAGAGATTTGTTCATACGGTTCCTTTTGACAAGCAAAAAGAAAAAAGAGTAAACCGGCAAATAAAATCAGTTTTGGTAATTTATTCATTATTTCGGGCTTTATTTGATTTCTATGGCAATCCAATAAAAATAAGTAGTTTTGTTTTAAGAAACCTATTGTTCCCACCTAAACCTATTGAATCTTACATGAAAACAAAAATTAACAAGATTTTCATTGCCTTATTACTTATAGGTAATGCATGTGATCAGCCTGCCTCCCAAAATGATCAAGCAACATCAGCAGAGGAAGCTTCAAAATTCAGCCATTCTCCTTTGGTCAGCCATATATATACTGCTGATCCTTCGGCCCATATCTTTGAGGGTAAAATTTATATTTACCCATCCCATGACATTGAGACCAGTGCTGCTTCAGATGATATGGGAGGGCATTTTGACATGAAAGATTACCATGTCTTTTCCATGGAAAGACCTAGTGGAGAAGTTATCGATCATGGACCGGTTTTAAAGTTAGAAGATATTCCTTGGGCAAGTAGGCAGCTTTGGGCTCCTGATGCCGCGCATAAAAACGGAAAATACTACCTTTATTTCCCGGCTAAAGACAAAGAAGATATTTTCAGGATCGGGGTCGCAGTAGCAGATAGTCCTGCAGGTCCATTTAAGGCACAGCCCGCTCCAATCAAAGGGTCATACAGTATGGATCCTGCTGTTTTCCAAGATGATGATGGAAGCTACTACCTTTATTTTGGCGGCATCTGGGGTGGTCAACTACAGTGGTTTGAAGACGGAAAACTGGTACAGGGAAGAAAAGGACCAACAGATGGAATTCCAGCTTCAGATCAGCCTGCCCTAATGCCTAAAGTAGCCAAACTTTCAGGAGATATGCTAGAATTAGCTGAAAAACCAATTGATGCTCTGATAGTGGATGAACAGGGAAATCCAATTTTATCAGGCGACAACCAAAGGAGGTTTTTCGAGGGTGCTTGGGTACACAAATACAATGGAAAATATTACCTTTCCTATTCTACAGGAGACACCCATAATATTGCTTATGGCATAAGCGACAGTCCTTATGGCCCATTTGTCCACAAAGGCAATGTATTATTGCCTGTTCAAGGCTGGACGAACCACCATTCCATTGTGGAATTTGAAGAAAAATGGTACTTATTCTACCATGATACAGAATTGTCCGGTGAAACCCATCTAAGAAACATCAAAATGACAGAGTTGAGATATAATGATGATGGAACGATAATTACTATCAATCCAATGAAATAAAATAGGTTGCACCAAAAGCCTAAGCCAATACATCTATCAAAATTTGGATTGGGTTTCAAATAGAATGAATTTGGAGACTTGACGTCTTTGTGGCTTTATTATACGAATAAGGCCATAAAGGCGCCAAGCCACACAGTGTCTGATTCTTAATACAAAACTTAATCCGTAAAACTTGGACAATGGCTTTTTTTCAGATTCTATTTTTTCAATTCCAATTGACTCTGGAAATATTCAGGTCACGGGAATTACTTCCCAACATGATATCAAATTCACCAGGCTCAAAAACAAAATCTAGGTCATAATTGTAAAATTTTAAATCATCCTGCTTCAGTTCGAAATTCACAGTTTGAGACTCGCCGGTTTTTAAAAATACTTTTTTAAATCCCTTAAGTTCCTTGACAGGTCTTGTTACAGAAGCTTCCCTATCTCTCACATACAATTGTACCACCTCTGCTCCGTCATATTTGCCGGTATTTCTAACTTCAACAGAAATCTTAAGGACTTCATCTCCTCTTAATTCCTTTTTATTCAATTGAATATCTCCATATTGGAATTCAGTATAACTCAATCCAAAACCAAAAGGATATAGCGGATCATTGGAAACATCAAGATAATTTGACCTGAATTTTTGAAACCATTGTCCTTCTGGAAGAGGCCTACCGGTATTTTTATGGTTATAAAAAATTGGAATTTGTCCCACATTTTGTGGGAATGTTGCGGTCAGTTTTCCAGAAGGATTGACTTTTCCAAAAAGTACATCTGCAATGGCATCTCCGGCTTCGGATCCCGCAAACCAAACATTTAAGATACTGGGAATGTTTTCAGCCTCCCATTTAAGAGCCATTGGTCGGCCAGTAAATAAGACCAATATTATTGGTTTTCCTGTTGCCTTCAATGCCTGTAACAATCTTCTTTGGTTGGCAGGCAGTTCAATATCCGACCTACTGGATGCTTCCCCACTCATTTCTGCAGCTTCACCCATTGCAGCAATAATCACGTTTGATTTTCTGGCTGCTGCCACCGCTTCCTGAATCATGACTTCCTCAGGTCTTTCATCCCGATAAGTAGGTTTACCAAAAATACTGACCCTCTCTTCAAATTCCGGATCTTCTACCACATTAGCCCCTCTTGCATAGAGAATATTCATTTGGTTGTCAACTGCCTTTTCCAATCCATCTCGTAATGAAACAGACTCAGTAAATTTTCCCGCCACACTCCAAGTTCCAGCCATATTTTCCCTGTTGTCAGCCATCGGGCCTATAAGTGCTATGGTTCCTTTTTGGGAAAGTGGAAGGATATTTCCATCGTTTTTCAGAAGAACAAAGGACTGAGAAGCAATTTCCCTGGCTATCTGTCTGTTTGATTGGGTGAAAATCTCATTTTTTGACCTTTCCAGATCAGAATATCGGAATGGATTTTCGAAAAGCCCTAATTTGAACTTAGCGATTAATATTCGGCGGACCGCCTGATCAATTTGATTTTGGCTTACCATTCCTTCTTTAAGTGATTTTTCAAGAGTAGTAAGAAATCCCTCTCCTACCATATCCATATCCACACCTGCATTTAAAGCCAAAGCAGAAACCTTCTGAAGATCTCCCAAACCATGGGGGCTCATTTCATTGATAGCCGTATAATCAGTCACCACAAATCCATTGAAACCCCAATTTTCTCTCAAAAGATCCGTCATGAGCCATTTGTTACCCGTAGCAGGAATCCCATCCACATCATTAAAAGCTGTCATCACAGAACCAACACCTGATTCTACGGCAACTTTATAAGGAAGCAAATATTCATTGAACATGCGCTGCCTGCTCATATCCACAGTATTATAATCTCTTCCGGCCTCTGGTGCGCCATAAAGAGCAAAGTGCTTCACACATGCCATGATTGTATTTTGCAGACTTAGATCATCCCCTTGATATCCTCGTATCATTGCTTTGGCTATTTCAGCACCCAAAAATGGATCTTCTCCATTTCCTTCTGATACCCTTCCCCATCTGGGATCCCTCGAAACATCCACCATAGGTGAAAATGTCCAGTTGATCCCATCTGCACTTGCCTCCTGGGCTGCTATACGTGCAGACTTCTCAATCAGCTCCATATCCCAAGTACTGGAAAGGCCCAGTGGAATAGGAAATAAGGTTTCATAACCATGTATGACATCCATACCGATTAGCAATGGGATTTTCAAACGGCTTTCCTCAAAAGCAACCCTTTGTGCTTCTTTGATCTTCTCAGCAGATTTGAGATTAAAAATTCCTCCGACTTTTCCCTCCCTAATGGCATTGAGCACATCTGAACTCCCTGCTTCACCTGTAGTGATGTCTCCACCTACAGGCAAGTTTAATTGACCTATTTTCTCTTCAAGGGTCATTAAGGCCAAAATAGAATCAGCTTTTTGTAAATAATAAGCCTCCGAACCTTTGTCTGCATTTGGTTGACTACAGGCTATCATTACAATCAAATACAATACAACTAATATTGAACTTCTCATAGCTTATACCATTTTATTATCTATTGTATTCCGAACAATCAATTCTTGATCTGTTCAATTTAAATGAGGACTATTAAATCCCAATTTAACTAATCCGGCTTTAATTTCAGGCGCTGACATAAATAAGTTCCAAAGTAACCCGGACCTGTGATTTTCAATCATGACTACTATTGGCCCTTGGTCAATGGCCAAATACCTTTGGGGAAACCAATCCTCTTCTTCCGAAAACGCATCATAAAAACCATAAGGTCCAAAAAGCTTATCCCCATAGTTCTCAAACCAAAATCTCATCGCTTCCATGGAGTATTCCGGCGTATAAGGGAATGAAGATAGTGCTGCTGTTGGGGATATAACCCCCTTATCTTTATTTTCTCCTGGTGCATGGGCTGCATAGCCATTTACCGAATAACTTGCTGTCAATCCCCAGGATTTTTCTCCATATCCAGCAAATCCTAAAGGATTTTCCAGACACCAAGCCCTATTGGCAAGGGTATGGTTTACATTTTGTCTCCAGTAATCCGCATATCGATCTTTCAATCCTCTAGGGTCCAAACCCAAATAGGAATAGTGCGCCCAGAACAAGGGTCCTCCCAATTCTTCCGCACCATTGTGTCTCAATTCCAAAAGATGACCATAAGGTTCTGCATTAAATGCAATTTCACCTTTTCTTGCCCAACCATCATGATATACCTCTTCAGTAATTGGATAATTTGGAGAAGATGCGGCCAAAATATAAGTGATCAGGGTTTCATCATATCCCTTAATCGGGTGGTTCTTCTGAAATCCAATAGAAGGAGACCAGTGCCATAGCAAGACATTGTCTCCCTTTTTAATGTACCAGGACCATTCCATTTCCTCCCATAATTTATTGATTTTTTCTACAAGCAGTTTTTCCGAAGGATGGTCATTTTGAAAATATTGCCTTACCGTAAGGAGCCCTTGGGCCAAAAAAGCAGATTCCACCAAATCTCCGCCATCATCATCTCTTCCAAAAGGTTTTACCTTTCCTGTTTCACCTTCAATCCAATGTGACCAAATCCCATGAAACCGGTCTGCTTTGGCAAGATAGTCCACGATTTTATCTAATCTTTTCAAGCCTTCATCACGGGTAATAAAACCTCTTTCAATCCCAACCAATATCGCCATAAGACCGAAGCCTGAACCTCCCGTAGTCACTACATTTTGATCATTCTGTGGATAATCTCCGTCTATGTGAATTCTTTCGCGGGCCATTCCTGAGGTAGGCTCAGCTCCTTCCCAGAAATATTGAAACGTCCTATATTGTACTAATGTCATCAGGGAGTCATCGCTGATGACATTGGTTTCGAACTTAACTTCCCGATTCTTTTCCTTACAGGAGCAGATTTGAATTAAATTGATCAATAAAATCAAAATGAATAAATATCTCATTTTTTAAAGTTTAATAGGTGAAATTTAATTTCCGTAATCCTGAAAGGACTTCAGGATTTTTCATGAATAATGACCATAACAATCCAGATCTATGATTTTCGATCATTAGGATAATAGGGCCTTGGTCTATGGCCAGATAAGAGTTAGCATACCAAGACTCCGTAACATTAAAAGCATCGTAGAAACCATATGGGCCCCATAGCCTATCTCCCATTTCGAAATAAAAAAACCTTAATGCTTCCATTGATTCTTCTGGTGTATAAGGAAAAGAAGACAGGGCTGCTGTCAATGATATGACGCCAAGATCATTAATGGGAGAATGGGCACTGTAACCTTGGTGGTTATCACTAGCTGTAAAACCCCAACTGTTCTCCCCATAACCGGCAAATCCTTTAGGATTGTTGATTGCATGCGCTCGGTTGATTTTGGTATGCATTTTTCCCTGCGCCCAATAATCTGCATAAGCATCTTTTAGGTTTCTCGGGTCCAATCCCAAAAAAGAGTAATGTGAAAAGAATAAGGGACCTCCAAAATCCTCTCCCAATTGAAGATTGAATTGATAGAAACTGTTTCCATTTCTCATTTGACCATTTCTAGCCCATCCTTGATCATAAACCTCTTTGGAGATTGGGAAAGTAGGTGAAGAAGCAGCCAAAATATAAACTATCAATGATTCGTTGTATCCTTGGATTGGCAAATTCATATCCCAGCCAAAATCTGGCGACCAATGCCAGTAAAGCACATTTTTACTACCTCTGGTGTACCAGCTCCATTCTACTTCCTCCCATAACTGCTGTATATGATCTATTATAACCTTTTCTGTTGGAATTGATGGTTGGAGAAACTCCTTAACAGTAAGAAGTCCTTGTATCATAAAGGCAGTTTCAACCAAATCTCCTCCGTTATCTTTTTGACTAAATGGAATGGTTTTACCTGTATTACCATCCAACCAATGTGGCCAGACACCATGAAATCTATCAGCCTTGGATAAAAAATCCACAATCAGAGCTAAGCGTTGAACACCTTCTGACCGAGAAATAAAGCCTCTTTCAATACCCACAATGATTGCCATCACGCCAAATCCAGATCCACCTACCGTTACCAGATTTCCCGAGGTATTCCTCTCTCTTGCCATACCACTTGCAGGATGGGCAAAATCCCAAAAATACTTAAAGGTCTGTTCTTGGATTTTGGTCAATAATGCATCATCTGAGATCAGAGGGAATTTCAAAACTCCATCAGGTCCGGTGTAAAAGACACGCTTTTCTTCCGGAAATGCAGCACCTGATGCAGACTTAAGTGTATTGGAAATTTCAAGCTCAAATTTAGAAAAGTAGGGAAGCTTGCCTGATGATTTCAAAGTAACTTTTCTGTCTTCATTTGAATATTCGACTTGCAGTCCCGGAATTGCATGACCACTTATTCGGAAGGCATTTTGAGCAGTTGACCTGTCCACAGGCGCTGAAAAATTGATTTCAATATTGAGGTCAACATTCACATTTATTACCCTATTGGAATTGACCAACCGTCCTCCTTCAAATTGAATACTTTCAATCCTTAAGCCATCTTCTTGGGTCTTAAATTGAATTTGTCTGGACAAAATTGTCTGACCTGATTCACTTCTTAAGAAATCAGAAACGGACAACAAATACGTTTCTCCCGCTTCCAGTGCGCCAATTGGCCTCAAAATGACATTTGTATTATCAGAAGATGTGGCAAAATTGACATTTACCGGATTACCGTTCAATCTACTTAAAATAATACCCTGATTGAGCACACCTTCATCTACAGGCCTGCTAAAATACATGGTTATCGGCCTATCCAAAGGAAGACCTTCACTATAAGGCGGATCCAAATTGATTGTTTCAGTACCTACTTCTACTTTCAACAATGTAAACGCTGGCACATCTTCTCCTCGTTCTCCACAGGATACAAGTAAAAAAAACAAAACAAAAAACAGCGCAAGGTGCTTCATGGTTACATGGGTTTGAGAAAGCAA
Source organism: Cecembia rubra (assembly GCF_003014575.1). Lineage (GTDB taxonomy): Bacteria > Bacteroidota > Bacteroidia > Cytophagales > Cyclobacteriaceae > Cecembia_A > Cecembia_A rubra. The sequence goes on along the minus strand of NZ_PYGF01000002.1, from coordinate 396,849 downwards.
AGGAGTCCTATGACCCCTTTGCTTAATTAAAGTTTATGGTTTTTCGGCATCAATAATTGTCCTGATCTCATTTTGACTCAATGCCTTATTAAATAATCTCAGTTCATCAAAATAACTCTGATCAGACAAATGACCCCATTCTGTAAATCGTGGTGCTCCTGATCCAATTGACAATACATCACATCCTGTCCAATCGATTCCAGGGAAACCTCCCTGACTCACAATTTCTCCATTGATATAAACAGTCACCTGACTTCCTGAAATGGTAAATGCCAAATGGGCCCATTCTCCATCAGCAGGATTGAGGTCTGCAGCATCCCCACCATCAAACCAGTTGTCAGATCCACCATTCCCTACATTCAATTTGAAACGTTGATTTGGACCTGCTGCTTCCCTGAAAAATCTGAAACCCTTAGATCTATTATTTGGATTATTCGGATTATTTGGATCAGGTGGTCCAATCACCAACAAACCTGCCCTATCAGGCGATGCATTCACTTTATACCAGAATACCGCAGAGAATTCCTGACCTAACAAGCCAGCTGTTGGGAAAGTCAAATATGCATTAGAAGCCCCAGAATAGGCTCTTCCTGAAATGCCATTTACGAATCCAGGGGATCCAGAAACATTTGCATTTCTGATATTCACCAACTCCGTATAATCTCCATCAAATGGAAGATAGAAAACTTCCCCTTCATAAACAGGTCGATAAGGCTCTACTTTTTCAAACCTAACAGTCTCCACTGTAGATTTACCTGATTTATCTGTCGCTGTGATCGAAAGTATATGTTCTCCGTTCCCCAATGATGGATAAGTATAGGTCTTTACCACTCTTCTGTAGTCAAGAAAATCATTAAAAGATTCCAGTTGATTGCCATTCAGAGAAATAGTGACAACATCTACTTCAATATCGTCTCTGACTTCGAAATTGATATCAATGGAAGTCACATCCTCTACCACCCTGATCAAGGCACCCTCAATCGGGAAATTGATCAGGATTTCAGGAGCAGCATTGTCCGGTCCTGGATCAACAGCTACAATATCGTCTATATAGCTATCTGTACACCCTGCAAAAGCAAAGATTACAGCTAGTAAAATTATCTGCATTTTTTTCATAACTCAGTTATTTTGGTTAATGAATACTCAACCTCCATTAGAGGCATTTCTTAATTGTGGAATAATATCCAGTTGTTCCAACGGATAAGGAAGGAATCTATGCTGGGCTTGCTGGAATGACCTGCCTTCATAATTCAACTCTGAGGTTTTTCCATGTCTCACCAAATCATAAAATCTGATACCCCATTCAGTACCAAATTCTGCATATTTTTCATCCAAGACTACATCCAAATTGACCGATGAGGCTTGAGCCAAACCTGCCCTTGACCTGACTTGATTGACTGCCTGTTCGGCTGATAAAACAGTACTGTTTGCACCGCTCACCAATGCCTCTGCATGCATCAATAAAATCTCCGCATACCTGATGACTGCAAAGTTTTTATTCTCGCCATAAGTAAACCTACCTGGAGTAAGTTGGGTAGATGGCAAATAAAACTTACCACTTAACATTTTGTACCTAGGGTGATTGTTGAAAACATCCCCATCAGGAGTAATATGTGAAACCCAACTAGGTAAGTTTTGGAAATCAGGATCATTTCTCAATTCGGTGATGGCATCCGGAGTAAACAAGATTGAAGTCTGAACCCTGGTCTTCTCTCCCCTAGAAAGCAGGAATTTCACATATTTCATACTTGGCTCCCAGAAGCCCCAACCACCCCCTGCACCTGCTACTGCCGGTGTCCAACTGGCAGGTCCAAAGAAATCCCATAGGTATCTGGTATTGGTACCGGTAGGAGTTCCAAAATCAGAGTATTGAAGCTCAAGAATGTTCTCTCTGTTAAGTTTTCCTGGAATTTTGAACAGGTTATAATAATCCTGCTCCAAAGCGAATAGATTACTACTGATAATCTGACCAGTAGCATCAGCCACTGCCTGATAATTTTTAAGCTCCAAGTTAGCCATTGCTTTCACTGCCAGTGCAGTGTAAGCGGTAATTCCTCCTCTGACATCTGATCTTTGATTGGGATGTACTGTTGGCAAAGAAGGAATTGCTTCATCCATCTGGGAAACAATATGTTGCAATACGTCCTCAAAAGAAGACACTTCTACATTGTACAATGCGCTGGGTTGTGATGAATTCGGAATTAGGATATTACCCCAAAGCCTGGCCAATTGAAATAGCTCAAAGGCACGCATCACTTTAATTTCCGCAATGTATTGTTGCGCCAAGGTAGCATTAGCTCCTGCATCCTGATATTTCTGGATTTCTTCCATCGCTCCATGCCAATAAAGCAGATCGGTATATAAATTCAACCAAGTGGAATTATACATCCAAAAATTACGGTCATACCTGAACAGATCTGTTTCCGTCAAAGGAAATTGATCTCCTGCAGCATTCACATCATCGCCTCTCACAGAAATGATCGGGAAGGTTTCCCATTGCAATGAGTTTAATTCTGCATAAGAACCATATAGCATCAAAACCATATTTTCTGATTGCGTATAGTCAGTTCCATCAGCTACTATTTGGTTTTCCAAAGGTTGGTCAAGAAGGTCCACACAAGAGGAAGTCCCAAATAAGACAGTAACTAATGGAATAAGTATTTTAGTTTTAATATTTCTAGTCATGGTAGTGCGCTTTAAAGTTTGATATTCAGACCCAATGTGTAGATTGCTGGGATAGGATATACCTGCCTATCGATACCATTGGCCACTTCAGGATTGAAGCCGTTGTAATTGAACAAGGTGAGCGGCCTTTCAGCGGTAAATGTCACCCTTGTCGCCGGCATTGGAACACCAAAAAGAGATTTGTCCAATAAATTGTAAGATACTCTAACGTTTTGTATCCTGAAGTAAGATCCGCTTTCAACAAAGTAGTCGCTCATATTTTGGTTCCAACCTTTTCTCAACCCAGCAGCAGATGGATATTTGTCTGAAGTGCCTTCACCTCTCCAAAGATTCTCTGCCAATTCCGCATCAATGTTGGTGTCATTGGTAAAGATCAACTCACCTCTTTTTCTATTCAGAATGCTATATCCAGCCTGTCCCTGTACCAATGCTGAAACATCGAAATTTTTGTAAGTAAATCCCATATTGAATCCATAGGTAAGATTAGGTAAAAATGAGCCCAAAACTACCCTGTCCTGATCATTGATGATTCCGTCACCGTTTTGATCCACAAATTGAAAATCACCAGGTTGTAAATTATTCTCAGCGATAAATTGGGAAGTGTATCCGCTTTGGTCAATTTGCTGTTGGTTTTGGAATACACCGGCAACCTGATACCCATAAAATGCCTGAAATGGTTGCCCTACAATTGATCTTTGACGGAATTCTGCTGAGCCACCATCTAGATATTGTGGCCCCCCTAAACTCAATACCTGGTTTTTCAATGTTGCAAAATTACCACCCACATAATAAGAGAAATCTTTACTTACTTTGTCTTCCCAATTAAGTGTCACCTCCAAACCTTGATTTCTTATCTCACCAACACTCCTTCTTTCTGTTGCCCTGAAAACTGGAGGAATAATATTCACTGCTAGGTTTCTAGTATCACGGATGAAATAATCTGCATCAAGGGATAACCTGTTATTTAAGAATTTTGAATTAAAACCAAAGTTCTTTTCAACTGTAGTTTCCCACTGATCAATTAAGTCAAAGGTTGGGTTCAACCTCCTACCAAACACAAGGACATCATTGATCGCAGTGAAATTCTCCTGGATTGTGGGTCTACCTACTGAAGGACGGATCCCATCATTTCCCAGCTGCCCCCAAGAAGCTCTAAGCTTTAAAAAGTCAACTCCGCTAACATTAAAAAACTGTTCGGAGGATACCACCCAGCCTGCACCAATAGTGGCAAAATTACCCCATTTCTTTTGAAACTTATTGTTACCATCCCTTCTGAAAGTACCATAAAGCAAGAATCTATCATCATAGTTGTAAGACAATCTTCCAAAATATGACATGAAGAAAAGTCTAGAATTGATTACATCTCCCGTATCCCCAATATTATTGATATCAAAATTGGTTGCGTTGGATAAATACCAGAAATTCTCTCTTGACCTATCAGGAATTGGTGAAATCCCTGTACCCCTTGCAAAAAGAACTTCTGCATATTCGCTTCTGAATGACTGGCCCAAAACAGCGGTGAAACTATGCTTGTCAACGTAATCAGTATAGGTGAAGAAATTATCCCAGACTTGATCAAACCTCGCAAAATTTGTCCTTCCAATGGAAGATTGAAAATCTGTTACACCATCATTGAAATCAAAACCAACATTTCTGGAATTGATAATCTCAAGCGCATAATTATATGCTGTCCTAAATGAAAGCTTGCTAGGCATGATCTCAAAATCAGCATAGAAATTACCTAATACCTTCCCAACGTGGTTTCTGTTGTCATTGTACAATAAACTGTAAAAAGGATTTTGTCTGTTTCTATACCCAAGCAGCTGTGCATTGGAAAGTCTAAATGGCTCAGCTTGTGCATTCAGGTCATCGAAAACCGGAAGAATAGGAACTGCAAAGTATGCCTGAAACCAAGCACCATCATCACCATTGAACTGACGAGCAACGCTGGCATTGAAATTACCTCCTACGGTTAGCCAATTTCTAACATCCGTATCAATTTTTGCCCTGAAGTTCAATCTTTTGTACTCATTTCTGGTATCATTAAGAAGACCCTTCTGATCGAAATAAGAACCACCTAAGGAGTATCTGGTGGTTTCATTTCCACCATTAAAACTCAAGTTGTGGTTTTGGATGGCTGCAGGACTCATGATCTCAGAATACCAGTCCGTATTGACATTAGGGATATTTGGATCAATTCTACTTCTACCAAACCTCTGCATTGCATTGTTGACAAAGGCAATATCGGCTGTTGAACCAGTTTCGTTGATATATCTTACAAACTGCTGTGCATTTGCCATTTTCAATACATTTTGAGGAACCTGGGTACCATAGTAAGAATCGATGATAATTTCAGGTTTTTGATTGTACTTCCCTGACTTGGTTTCGATCAAGACTACCCCATTTGAAGCCCTCACACCGTAAATTGCAGAAGCAGAGGCATCTTTAAGTACGTTGATTGTTTCAATGTCATTGGGGTTCAAAAAGTCAATGTTATCAAAAAACATCCCATCCACAACATATAAAGGTGCTGCATTACCTTCAAAAGAACCAACTCCTCTTACTCTTACCGTGGGTGAAGCACCTGGTGCCCCATTACTCACAATCTGAACACCGGCTACCCTACCCTGTAAAGCCTGCATGGCATTTGGAGTAGGTGTTTGGGTAATGACATCAGATTTGAGTGTAGCAATCGAGGAGGTCAAATCCCTTTCTTTTAAAGTACCGTAGCCAACTACAACCACTTCATTTAAAGAAGAAATATCTTCACGCATAGTAATGTTGATAGTACTGGAATTCCCGACAACAAAACGTTGTGTTTCAAAGCCAACAAATGAAAAAACCAATGTATCCTCAGGGTTGACTTCAATGGAATAATTACCATCTATATCCGTAACAGTACCCCGGCTTGTTCCAGCCACTGTGACAGTCACACCTGGCAATGGTTGCCCTGTAGGATCAATCACCCTACCTGTAACCCTTACTTCAGATTGTAAAACCACCTGAACAGGCATTCTTGAATCCGATTTTTTGACATGAATATTTTCGTTCACCTGCTTGAAGTCCAAACCTGTCTGAATTGAAATTTTGCTAAGAATATCATAAACAGACAGGGAACTACCTTCCACCGTTACTTTTCCTGCATCTTTCACATCTCGATTAACATAAACAAAATTAAATCCAGAATTCTTTTCAATGATTTCAAATACTTTGGATAGGTTTTGCTCTTTGAGTGAAACTGTAAGATAAACATTCTCTATGCTCTTGGTCTGGTCATCAGCAGCCCTGGCACCTAATCCCATAAAAAGGAATACAAAAGCGATAGAAAATAATTTTACCATGTTAAAAACATAGCGCCGTAAAATATTTCTCATAATTTTTAAGTTTTTTGGATTGTGCTAATTGTTGGTTTCCACTATGATTAAAGTGGTTTAAAAACTGTCTATAACAGTAAGTTATCAAATGACACTTAATTCCATAGGCAAATTGTTTATTTGAAAGTTATCTTGACTTGTTTTGCGTTGATTTCATATTTAAACCCAGCTGAATAACTGAGACCTGACAGCAGATTTTTCAATGTTTGGTCCTGATATTTACCTGTTACCTTTATGTCCTTCTTTGGAAGATTCATTAATTGAATGTCAACCCCATACCACCTCCCTAGGATTTCAAAAACTTCTTTGATGTCCATTTCTTTCAAATAGATAATCTTTTTGGTCCATGCCATCACCTCCTCTTCATCAAATTCAGTTATTTTAATCTTTTGTTTTCCGACTGAATAGATGGCTGCTTTGCCAGGCAAAAGAAATTCTTCTTCAGCCGGAGAGGCTACTTTCACTTTTCCTTCCAGTAAGGAAATCTTCAAATCTTTGTTTTCTATAGCTTTGATATTAAAGGCTGTACCTAGAGCAGTTGTCACCAAGCCACCTGCATGAACTGAAAATGGTTTTTTCTCATCTTTTGCAACTTCAAAATAGGCCTCGCCTTCAAGGAAAATTTCCCTTCTATCTGTTTCGAAATTTTTTAAATGTTTCAAGACGGTTTCGGCGTTAGCGGTAATTCTGGTGCCATCTGTAAGTATAAAAACTGATTTCTGACCTTTTGGAACATTGTGTACAACCCATTCTACTTTTACTATTTCTTTCTCAGGATGAAAAACTAAAGGATTTATCAACACATAAGTTATGCCCCCTCCCAACAAAAAAATCATCAAAAATGTAAGATTAACAAGAGTTCTGTTTTTCCGGATACCGGATTTCAAAAATCCTCTGTCCGTTTTGCCTGAATTTAAAGTAGGTATCATTGAAATCACTTTAGATTCCTTTTCTTTTACCTCAACAGAGCTAACCGAATCTTCAATACGTTGCCATAATGACTCTTCTTTTTCTGTTGTCCAAGGATGAGCTTTCCTTGCCATATTAATGACCAAAAGTCTTGCTTTTTGGACATCTTCCTTTTTGTGGGGATTTTCGCTTAAAAAATCCTCCCATAGACTCCTATTGGAATTACTTGGTGTTAAAACCCATAATCTAAATTCAGGATCTAAGACAAAGTCCTCAATTGTATAATCACTTCTGCTCATAATTCACTAATCTTGAATACATGAGTCAAGAAGACCAAAAAGTTATCCTTCGATTTTAAAAAAATGTTAAAAAAATTTCCTGAATGTTGGCTAATCAAAAGAAGCCCAAATGCTTTTTAAGACTGTTTATTGCTTTCCAAGCTAATGTATAAACAGATCTAAGATTTATTTCGAGAATTTTAGAACATTCTTCATAGCTCATTCTCTCAAAAAATAAATATTGAATTACCTCTTTCTGTCTAAGGGGAAGGTTTTCGATACCCTTGGCTAGTCTCTTCTTTAGCTCCTCTTCTTGTTGACTCGATATCCATTCATCCTCAACTGATCCAGTTGAAACCAAATCCTCCATACCTGAAAACTCAATCTTTGCCTGTTTGGACTGTGTTTTTTTCGCCCTTTTGATTTTATTGGACAAAGATTTAAAAAGATACAACTTTAGGTTGCCCACTTCAGAAAGATTATTTTGGTACTTCCATAAATCCAAGAATAGTTCTTGAATACTATCCAATACAAATGGCTCCTCGTGGGCCAAGGACATTCCAAATCTAAAAAGCTCTGCCGAGTAAATCCTGTATAACTTTTCCAAACCCTTTACATCTCCTGACTTTAGCATTTCCCATGCCTGATAATCAGTTAATTGTTCTAGTTCATTTTTGGGGTTTGTATTCATTACTGTCAAAATTACAAATCCTCATCCTACTATTCAAAAATTTAATGAAATAGCACTGAAAGAAACTAATAATAAGATGGAATTTTTCAATTTATCAACACCAAAAGATAATAAAAAAACCAGCAGCGTGTGTGCTGCTGGTCCTTTCGAATTCTGATTTCCGAAACACGAAATCAGATAAACTCATTTAAAATATTCTCAAAAAGCTCTTGTTTGCCACTGGTCTGCTTAGGCTCACCCACAGCGATGGCATGCACTCTAAGATCTTCCAAGCTCAATTTTCCTTCTTCGAATTCTTTGCCTTTTCCTTCATCAAATGAAGCATAACGTTGTTTTCTCAAATCCAGATAGGCTGATTCGGCAAGAATCCTATCTGCGATCAACAAAGCCCTAGCAAAGGCATCCATACTACCGATATGGGCAAGGAAAAGATCTTCTAGATCTGTGGAATTCCTTCTTACTTTAGCGTCAAAGTTGACACCACCACCCTGAAGTCCTCCGCTTTGCAGAATTACCAACATAGATTCTGTCAGCTCCTGAAGGTTCAGCGCAAATTGATCTGTATCCCAACCATTCTGATAATCTCCGCGGTTGGCATCAATAGAGCCTAGCATACCAGCATCTGCTGCAACCTGCAATTCATGCTGGAAAGTATGGCCGGCTAAAGTGGCATGGTTCACTTCAATATTTAATTTGAAGTCCTTATCCAAACCAAAATGTCTAAGGAAACCTATTACAGTAGCGGAATCATAATCATACTGATGCTTTGTAGGTTCCATAGGCTTTGGCTCAATAAAGAAGGTGCCTTTGAATCCATTTTTACGGGCATAATCCCTCGCCATGGTCAGGAATCTTGCCAAATGCTCAGTTTCACGCTTCATATCTGTATTGAGCAGTGACATATAACCTTCTCTACCGCCCCAGAAAACATAATTCTCACCACCCAACTTGATAGTAGCGTCAAGCGCATTTTTTACTTGTGTTCCTGCCCAAGCTACTACGTTGAAGTCTGGATTGGTAGATGCCCCATTCATATACCTAGGATTGCTGAACACATTGGCTGTACCCCATAAAAGTTTGACACCTGTCTCAGCCTGTTTAGCTTTAGCATAATCGGTAATGATTTCCATTCGCTTCTCATAATCAGCCAATGAAGGTCCCTCATCAATTAGGTCCACATCATGGAAACAATAATATGGCGCACCTATCTTGGTAATAAATTCAAAGGCTGCATCCATCTTATCTTTGGCCCGCTGAATAGGGTCTGCGTTTTCATCCCAGGCTCTCCTGATGGTTCCGGGCCCAAAGGGATCACCTCCGTTTCCACAGAAGGTATGCCAATAGGCAATAGCAAATTTGAAATGTTCCTTCATGGACTTTCCTGCCACCACCTGATCAGGATTGTAGAACTTTAATGCAAATGGATTTTTAGATCCCTTGCCTTCAAATTGGATCTTTTCAATACCTGGAAAATAAGTTTTGGACATAATTTTTGGGTTTTAAATAGGTTTAATAAAATTAGAGGCAGGCAAATTATCCATTTTTCAGGATAATGGAAAACGTTTGCACAAGACCTGCTAAATAAATTTATAAGTGGCAATTGAACGAATAATCGTTGAGCAGAAAAGAAGATTTATTACCTGTTAAAATCTGGAATTATTCAAATCCTTTTTTGATGCTTTCTGCAATTTCAGTCATTTCTTCTTGAGAGAGCTTTAATTTAGGCCTCGAAAAATTGATATCATCCATACTTCTCAAAGGAATTAAATGGACATGAACATGTGGAACCTCCAATCCAATGACAGCCACACCGATTCGAGTACATTTGATGGTTTTGTCCATTGCATGAGCAACTTTCTTGGAAAAAACATGTAAACCTGCCAACACCTCATCTTTAAGGTCAAAAATATAATCAACTTCTAATTTGGGCACAACCAAAACGTGTCCCTTGGCTAAGGGCATGATGTCCAGAAAAGCAATATAGTTTTCATCCTCTGCTACGATATGGGCAGGAATTTCTCTGTTGATGATTTTTGTGAAAATTGTTGCCATGGGGTAAAAATAAAAAATCCCGAGGGAGAAACCATCGGGACAAAAGATTTAATAAGAGATATCCAGTACTTCAAACTCCAAAGTACCTGCCGGAGCAATGATCTGAGCAACGTCTCCTTTGGATTTACCTAGAAGTCCTTTCCCAAAAGGAGATGCCAAAGAAATTTTGCCTGCTTTAAGGTCTGCCTCTTCTTCAGACACCAAAGTATAAGTGACGGTCATACCGTTTTTCACATTCTTGATTTTAACAGTACTCAAAATACCAACTTTAGAAGTGTCAAGTTTGGAATTGTCCATTACTCTGGCATTCCCCACAACCTCCTCAAGTTTAGCAATTTTGAGCTCGAGCAATCCCTGCGCATCCTTAGCAGCATCATATTCTGCATTTTCGCTAAGATCTCCCTTATCCCTCGCTTCAGCAATCTGCTTTGCGATATCAGTACGGCCTTTGGTCTTCAGCTCCTGAAGCTCCTCTTTCAGTTTCCTTAATCCTTCTTCAGTGTAATACTGTATTTTTCCCATGCTTGTAAAATTTTATATGCTATGAAAAATAGAAGAAACGGTCCTGCTGAGCGGGACCGTTTCTTCTATCTAGTTGCTATATTAATTAAACAAAGGTAATCAAATCAATTTCAGAAAGCAATAATTGATTTAAAAAGAAATTTCCCTATATATTCAACTCCAAGGAATATTACTATACTTAATTTTCTCAACCAACACCCTGTTTATCTTCTCGTATGACTGAAATGTCCAACCGGCGATATGCGGACTGAAGATCACATTTTCCCTTCGAGATAAACGTTCAAATTCTCTCTTTTGTTCATCTGTAAAAGTGCTGAATTTTTCATTTTCTAAGACATCCAAAACTGCACCCCTCAAAATCCCTTCTTCCAAAGCGCTATTCAGGGTGCGGAAAGTAATAATCTCTCCTCGGGCGGTATTAATAAGGTAAAAAGATTTTTTGAACTTCTTGAGTAATTCATAGGTTAGAAATCCCTTTGTTTCAGGAGTGAGCGGCACATGAAGGCTCAAAATATCTGACTGCTCAACCAATGTCTCAAAGTCCACCTCCTCAACAAATTCGTTTCCAAACCCTGATTTGTACTTGTCATAGGCGATGATACGTACATCAAAGCCTATGAGCTTTTTGGCAAATGCCGAGCCCATATTTCCATATCCCAATACACCTACTGTTTTGCCTTGAAGTTCCTCTCCCCTGTTTTCTTCCCTATTCCATATGCCTTTCTTAACCTCCTTATCCGAGCGATTGACATGGTTAAACAAAGCTAAGAGGCCACCAATTGCATGTTCACCGACAGCATCTTTATTCCCCTCTGCCGCATGGAAAAGCCTGATATTTTCCTGTTCCAAAAATTCAAGGTCGATCTTATCCAGTCCTGCCCCTGCCCTACCAATAAATCGGAGATTGCTTGCTTTTTCCAGCAAATCCCTATCAATTGGAGTTTTTGACCGGATGATAAGTCCAACATATCCTCCTAATATGGCCAAAATTTCAGGCCTTTGTATATCAGGTCTGTAATCGACTGCAAAGCCTTCCGCTTCCAATAAAGGAATGATCGATAGGTGCATTTCATCTATAATAAGGACCTTGCGAAGATTTTCATCAAGTTGATACATAATCAGGTGTTTTATAAAACAAATCAGGCCGCTTCTTTGCAGAAAATCACTTTGCTTGCCCCAAGGTATTTCGTAAGCGAGGAAATGATATCATGGGCAGACTCTGTACCGATCCCTTGATCCAGCAAAATGATTTCATATCCTCCAGATTTGAAATACACCTTCAAAACCGGTTTTTTAAGCAATGAATTTCTTATAGACAAAATCCCAAAACCCATCATTATCAAATAAACAAAAAGTACCACGAAAGTTCCTCTGACATCATTTTGTTGACCGAAAACAGGAAAACTGAATTTTTGGATTGGAATCAAAACAAGAACAGAGGTAATCAACAAAAGCCCAAGACCAAAAGTCAATTTGGGTCGTTTTACTGCAACATCATTTAAAACCTGAACTTTCTCGATATCTCCCCAACTTATAAAGGTAGATTTTGGGAAGTAAAATTGGATCCCTTGATCAGAAACATGATACCAATGTTTTTTATGGCTGAGATTTTCTTTCATGAATCTATTATAATTTAAGAAGTGACATCGCCACCCCAAAATACACCGCCAAACCCAAAAGGTCATTGGCGGTAGTTATAAATGGACCAGATGCAATCGCTGGATTGATACCAAACTTATCCAAAACCAAAGGTGTTACTGTTCCCATAAAAGAAGCTAATAAGACCACACAGAACATTGCCAGGCCAATAGTTAAACCAAATATACTCTCGAAGCCATAAATAAATACCACAACTGAAAAAACAAATGCTCCAAGAACCAGCCCGTTGACCACTGCAATAAGTAACCCCTTTATAAACCTCTGCCAAGGTGTATCATTAAACACCGATTTAGAGGCCAGTGTCTGAACTACCAAAGAGGATGATTGGATACCCACATTTCCTCCTGTAGCGGCCACCAAGGGAATAAATGAAGCTAATGCAATATACTTGCTCAATCCATCTTCAAAGAAACCAATAATCTGTGCCCCCATCAGCCCCCCTACCACGCCAATCAGTAACCAAGGCAATCTGGCTTTGGAAATTTTAAAAACAGAATCTGACTCTTCCACATCTGCAGAAATACCTGTCATTGCCTGCATATCCTCCTCAGACTGCTCCCTGATGAGATCAAGAATATCATCAACTGTGATTCTTCCTACAAGTTTGTTCTTGGCATTGACCACTGGTACCGATTCAAGGTCATACTTCCTCATGATCTCTGCCACTTCTTCTCCATCCATGTGAGTGGGTACTGAAATCAATTCGGGTTCATAAATATCTGAGATTTTTGTATCAGAAGATGCTAGAATAATCTTTTTCAATGAAACCCTCCCAAGAAGGTGTTGCTTATTGTCAACCACATAAATGGAATAAATTTTCTCCACTTTCTCTCCTTGCCTCCTGATTTCTTCAATGGTCTGGACTACATTCCAGTTTTGGTTGGCTTTTATGAATTCTTTTGCCATCAACCCCCCTGCGGAGTCCTCATCATACCTCAAAAGGTCCAGGATGTTCGCAGATTTTTCTTTTTCCTGCAAATATGAAATGACATCCTCACGCTCTTTAGATGGCATAAGAATTAGAATATCTACCGCATCATCAGATTCCATTTGATCAATCAGGGCAGCGAGCTCTGATGCTTCCATTTCCCTGATTACTTTGACCAATGAATCTTCATCCAATTCAATAAGGATATCTGCAGCGGTACCTGGAGTCAATAACCTGAGAACATAAATAGCTTCATCCAAATTGAGCTCATCCAAAATGGCTGCAATATCCGCCACATTCGCTCCCTCTAAGGACTCTGTAATGAAGTTATTATCCTGAATTCCTATACTTTCCCTTAGGCTTTCCAGGTACTCTTTGGATAATTCAAATGATTTTATTGGTTCCAAGATTCCTGTAGTTTTTTTGTCAATATAACAAATTCCTGAACGTCTAACTGTTCCGCTCTCTTATCCAAGATAGCATCCTCTTTCAATTTATCTGACAATCCAAGTGGTTTAAGGGCATTCCTTAAAGTTTTTCGGCGCGTGTTAAATCCTTGTTTGACAACCCTGAAAAACAATTTTTCATCACATTCCAACTGCCTTACCTTATTTCTTTTCAACCTGATTACCCCTGAATTCACTTTTGGAGGAGGATTGAATACACCCGGAGGGACAGTAAATAGGTATTCAATTTCATAATAAGCCTGCAATAAAACAGATAAAATCCCATAATCTTTGTTCCCTTTTGGAGAGGCTATACGCTGTGCCACTTCTTTTTGAAGCATGCAAACTACCTCGGTTACACTATTTCTCTCTTCAAGTATTTTGAAAAAAATCTGGGATGATATGTTATAAGGAAAGTTGCCTGCCACTGCATAGGACCCACCCATTATTGGGCCGAAATCCTTTTTCAAATAATCAGCTTCAATGATCTTATCACCTAAATCTGAATATTTTTGGTGGAGATATTGGATTGATTCTGAGTCTATATCTACTAGGTAAAGGTCCCAATTTTCTTTTAGTAAAAAATCAGTCAACACACCCATACCAGGCCCTATTTCAAGAACCTTCCGTACATCTTGGTGTCCAGTAACTGCCTTGGCTATTTTTTCCGCAATGCCCAGATCGGTCAGAAAATGCTGTCCAAGGTGTTTTTTGGGTTTGACCTTTTCCATACGCTATACTAAGATTATTTTATATAAATTGCAGGTCAAAAATAAGAGAATTCTCACAAAGGCTAACTATCAATTGTGAACTCATTCTCTTCTTTACCTTTGCTCCAACTGGAAAATTTAAATCTTACAGTAGGGAGATTGAGTATAATTTTAAAACTAAGCAATCGCTTTAAGCATGAACCCAAGAAAAAACAAACCAGTAATAGGGATCAGTATTGGAGATATCAATGGTGTGGGGCCCGAAGTAACTCTGAAGGCTTTGTTGGATAGCCGCCTTCAAAAACTGATCACGCCAGTAATATATGCACATGGCAAAATAATAACCTTCTATAGAAAACAATTGGAATTGGAAGAATTCAACTTCATGCAGATCAAAAACATTGACGAAGTTCATCATAAAAAAATAAATGTCATCAATGTAACAGATGAAAGCCCTGAAGTAATTCCAGGTGTAGAAACCCAGGAAGCTGGAAAAATGGCGGCCACCGCACTTGATGCCGCCATCAATGATTTAAAGGAAGGAAAAATAGATGGCTTGGTAACTGCTCCATTAAATAAGAACAATATCAATTCACCAGAAAGAAAATTTGTAGGACATACAGAATACCTTTCAGATGCTTTTGGGGCCAAAGAAAGTTTGATGTTTCTTGTAGCAGAGGATATTCGGGTAGGTTTGGTGACTGGGCACTTACCACTCAAACAAATTGCAGCGAATATTACTGCTGAAAATATAAAAAAGAAATTGGATATCATGCTCCAATCTCTTCAATTGGATTTTGGTATAGGGAAACCAAGAGTGGCCGTCCTTGGACTTAACCCCCACGCTGGAGAAGATGGTTTACTGGGAGATGAAGAAGAAAAAGTCATCAAACCAGTAATCAGGGATTATAAGGATAAAGGTCATTTAGTTTTTGGCCCATACTCCGCCGATGGATTCTTTGGCATGATGCATCAGAAAAAATTCGACGGCGTTTTAGCCATGTACCATGATCAGGGACTGATTCCTTTCAAATCTCTGGCATTTGAAACGGGGGTAAATTTCACGGCAGGTTTACCTATTGTACGAACCTCCCCGGATCATGGAACTGCCTACAACATCGCCGGAAAGAAAATTGCGGATGAAGGATCTATGAGAGCTGCTATTTTGCAAGCTTACGATATAATCAAAAACAGGGGAGATTGGGAGTCTGAAGAAGACTGATTTTTACACGATGAAACCAAAAAAAAAAGCGGCATTTGTACCGCTTTTTTTTGCTTCATTGAATTAATACATAGGGAATTCCTTTTGTAAACCTTCGAAAGCATCAATCATTTCCCATACAGGTTTGTAATAAGTAGATGCCAATCTTGAAGAAGCAGATCCATTAGCGATATAATCCAATGCTGCGGCCAATCTCCTTTCTAATGGATCTCCCCAATCTCTAGCAGGATTATCTCCTACTCTCATATTCGCCGGGAAACCTTCAAAGTAATTTGCTTGTCCATTTGCATTGGCTATGGCAAAAGTGATGGGTACAATTTCCACATCATTCGAACTAAGCGTACGGTTAAAGCCTGATAATGGAAAAGAACCCACAGGCTTGCCATAAGTATTGTCTCCTATCAAATAAACATTCATGTAAGGTGTGAGGCAGTTGATCACTAATTCAGACGCAGAAGCAGAACCCCTCGAAGTGATAAAAATCACTCTATTAAGAGCTAGGTTGCCTCTTTTGTTAAAATTCACAGTGACATTTCTTTCAACCTTATTGCCATTATGGCTATTGGTATACATAGGTCTTCCTGATGCTGATGCTGGAACCAAATAATTCAAGATCTGTTCAGTTACAGCTACCGATCCTCCACCATTGTACCTAAGATCAATAATCAATTCATTGATTCCTTGCTGTTGAAAAAAGGTAAATGTATCATCAACTTCTTGGCTTCTTGTAGGTGTTAGGCCTGCTGTAGCCCTGAAACTTTGATATACCCAATGACCTACCTTTTTACCTCCTACCTCATAGACATCCCGATGCAATACAGAATTGGACTGAAAGGATCCTTTTTCAATAGTCCGGGTAGTTTCAGTTCCATCAGGCAACCTAAATTTAAAAGTATTGGTGACCCCAACTGTATTGGGACCTAAATCAAAACTGTAACCGCCATTTGAATTTCTATATGAAGAAATCGGGCGACCGTTGATTTCAATAAATTCCCATCCTCTCCTCCATCCATCTCTTCCTGCAGGTCCTTGGGAAAACACGAAAGCAACAAATAACCTTTCGTTTTCATCAAATGCAAAGCCAAAACCATGTGCTCCCGTTTGTTGCCCGGTAAATGCAGCATCAAACTGAGCTCTTGTAGTCAAATAAGACCACCTGTCCAATGGTCGGAACATCAAAGCATCCAATAATTCCTGATTATTAGAAAACTTTGAAACATCCATATTGGGAGGCAATTCCGAAGTCCAAAAATACCATTCTTTCATTGTGTCAAAAATTGCCTTTTTGACTACATCTTCTACTTTTTCCAGTTCTACTTCATCCGATTCTGGATTACACGCGGCAAATACTATGGCAAATACCATTAGGAGCCCCCAGAACTTACTTTTAATCGTACTCATTTAAATTAATTAAATTTTAAACTCACTTAAAGAAGTCCTACTGAAGTAGGACTAGATAACAAAATCATATACTTTAACTGATGACCATTTGTTTGAATTTCTTTCAATAAATTTCAAATGCATCGGGTCTACCTGATAAGTATTTTGGTCCTCTATGCTTTTAAAGAAAAGCGTACAAGCCACTTGATAACTGTGATCAACAACGTCCCTTGCTTCAGTGGGAGCGGGCGTTCCGATATAAAATTTATCAACGGATTTACATTTGCCCAAGACGGACGCTTCTTTGATAAAGTCAGACACATCAACTCCATCTTTTAACCAGAAATAGACCTGGTGAATCATGTTTTGTTTTTTAGTTTGCTCTGCCATAAGTTGAATAGGTAAAGTTGTCGCAG
The DNA here is from genome assembly GCF_003014575.1 of Cecembia rubra. Classification (GTDB taxonomy): domain Bacteria; phylum Bacteroidota; class Bacteroidia; order Cytophagales; family Cyclobacteriaceae; genus Cecembia_A; species Cecembia_A rubra. The sequence goes on along the minus strand of NZ_PYGF01000002.1, from coordinate 379,577 downwards.
CACCGGCTACAGTTAATGCTTGGAGAAATTTTCTTCGGGATTTCATGTAAATTTTATTAAGGGCATTAAATATAAACATTTAAATTGCCTCTTGAAATACTATCCAAAAAAAGCACAAATATGAATTTCAGGAATTTCGGAAAAACTGGATGGAAGATATCAGAAGTTGCGTTGGGCACTTGGCAGGTTGGTGGTGGCTGGGGAACAGATTTCAATGAAAAAAAAGCCCAAAGAATTCTCCATTCTGCAATTGATCAAGGTGTTAATTTTATTGATACAGCAGATGTTTATGATACCGGATTAAGCGAAAAAGCCGTCGGAGAGGTAGTAAAGCAGAGCAGAGAAAAGATTTATGTGGCCACTAAATGTGGGAGAAAGATTCAGCCATATGTAAATGAAGGTTATACTCCTGAAGTATTAAGAAAATTTGTAGAAGGCTCCTTAAAAAATATGGGCTTAGAAACTATCGACTTGATTCAACTTCATTGCCCTCCTACACCTGTCTACCATAGAGATGAAATATTTGAGGAGTTTGGAAAATTAAAAGAAGAGGGAAAAATCCAAGAAATGGGCGTTAGTGTGGAATTGGTGGATGAAGCAATTGCAGCTATGAAATATGATATTGTCTCAAGTATCCAGATCATTTTCAACATGTTCAGGCATAAACCGTCAGAAAAACTCTTCACTCATTCAGATATTGATGATTTTGGAATCATTGCAAGGGTGCCTTTGGCTAGTGGACTATTGTCAGGAAAACTTTCTCCCTCCTCCTCTTTTGCTCCGGAAGATCATAGATCCTTCAACAGAAATGGTGAAGCTTTTGATAAAGGGGAAACTTTTTCAGGAGTAGATTACCAAAAGGGGTTACAAGCTGTAGAAGAACTTAAGGAAATCTTCAAAGGGAATGAACCATTGTCTGCTTGGGCCATTCGCTGGATCCTGATGTTTCCCCAAGTGAGTACGGTTATACCAGGTGCCTCTAAAGTAGAACAGGTCAGCGCAAATTTACATGCAATGAATCTACCTGAGGTAAATACAGATCAAATGAACGCAGTACGAAATGTCTATGAAAAATATTTTAAACCAGAAATCCATCAGCTTTGGTAAGGTAAACTGGTCACAAATCCCAAATTAATTCCTAATACAAAAACGTAAAAATCATCAAGTTTTGAGCCTACGTCGAGTTTTAATCATTACTTACTATTGGCCACCTTCAGCAGGCTCTGGGGTTCAACGTTGGCTCAAATTTGCAAAATACTTACCGGAATACGGATGGGAACCCGTCATTTTCACACCTGAAAACCCTGATTTTGATCTTAAGGATGAGAGTTTATTGAAAGAAGTCAAACCCAAGCTTGAGGTTCTTAAATTCCCAATATGGGAACCTTATCAAATTTTCAGAAAGCTAAAAAAGCAAAAATCTGGAGACACGGCCAAAGTATTGGAAAAAAAGAAAAAGACCTGGATCGATCTGCTGGGTATTTGGATACGAGCCAATATCATCATTCCTGACCCAAGGGTATTTTGGGTTAAACCATCGGTCAATTTCTTACTTGATCTTTCCAAATCAGGTCAATTCCAGGCCATCATAACGACTGGCCCCCCGCATAGCTTGCATCTTATAGGACTGAAAATACACCAAAAAACAGAGATCCCATGGTTGGCGGATTTTAGAGATCCTTGGTCAAAATGGGAGTTTTTAGAAACCCTTCCGATGATAAATTTGGTAAGAAAGCGACATGAGAAATTGGAACAAAAAGTCCTATTCAACGCAAACGCAGTTACTACAATCAGCCCCTGTTTTCAAGGTGAACTGGAAATTTTGGGAAATAGAAAAATTGAACTATTGACCAATGGATTTGATGAAGAGGACCTTCCAAATAATTGGATGGAAAAGAAAAGTAAAATTGCGGTAACAGAAATTTTATATACTGGGATCATAGACGCTATCCGTAATCCAATCCCATTTTTAAGCGCGATGAAAGAGGCATTTGAAGGTAATCGAAAGCCTGTTAAAATGAGGTTTGTCGGTAAAGTATCCGAATCTGTCCGGGAATATATCACAAAAGACCCATGGCTTAGTGTCCATGTAAACTTGGAAGGATATGTACCTCATGAAAAAGTTTTTGATTTTTATAGTCAAAGCCATCTGCTTTTACTAATTCTTACAGATACTAAAAATGCAAAGGGCAATATCCCAGGGAAGCTTTTCGAATATATGGCCACTGGAAGACCCATTTTGGCCTTAGGAGATCCAGAGGGAGATTCTGCAAAAATCCTGAAATCAGCCAATGCAGGAAAGGTTTTCAAACACTCAGATTTCGAAGGAATCAAAAATTTTCTGAAGTTGTTTGAACCAAAGGATACGCATTTCTCCGCCCCTGAAATCCAGCAATATTCCCGTAAAAACCTAACTCAACAGCTGGCTGGAATTTTAGATAGGATTTCAGGAACTTAAATGCGCTTGTTTCCCGGTGGTCAGTTCTTTACAATTGTTGAAGGCTTTTAGCACAGGATCAATAAGCTTAAGTTTTTTATACCACTCCTCCAATCACCTATAAAAATAGGTTTAAGGCTAAAATCCAGCAGTCCTGAATTGAAAACATTGGTCAGAAAATTCCAATTTCAAATCAGAAAACCTCCTTGGCAATCCTATAAGTAGCCTCAGCCTTACTCATTGTGTAATAATGTAAAACAGGTACACCATTGGCAATTAGTTCTTTACTTTGATGAATTGCCCAATCAACTCCCACTTCTTTCACATCGGCATTGGTTTTGCATTTCTCAAGCTCATCCATCAATGCGTCGGGAAGATCAAGGAAAAAGGTCCTTGGCAACATCGTAATCTGCCCTAAGGTAGTAATTGGCTTTATTCCTGGGATAATGGGGACAGTTATACCCATTTCCCTTACTTTCTTGACAAAATCAAAATACTTCTGATTGTCAAAAAACATCTGGGTTACGATATACTCAGCTCCAGCATCAATCTTTTCCTTAAGATACTTCAGGTCAAATTTCAAGCTTGGAGCTTCAAAGTGCTTTTCAGGATATCCTGCAACTCCCACGCAAAAATCAGTATGAAATCCGGTTTCTGTTTCCTCATGCAGATACCTTCCATGGTTCATATTTACAATCTGCTTTACCAGATCCTTGGTATAAGCATGCCCGTTTGGCTCGGGAGTAAACTTATTTTCACTTTTGGGGGCATCACCCCTAAGGGCGAGGATGTTCTGTACACCTATAAAGTTGAGGTCGATCAGCGCATTTTCTGTCTCTTCTTTTGTAAATCCTCCGCAGAGTAAATGAGGTACAGCCTCTACTTTAAACCTGTTCATGATAGCTGCACAGATTCCAACTGTTCCAGGTCTTTTTTTGGTAGAAACTTTTTCTAGTAGTCCACTCGGATGTTTTTTATAAATAAATTCTTCCCTATGATAAGTCACATCCACAAATGGCGGATTAAATTCCATCAATGGCTCAATGCCTTCACACAAATCTTTAAGACTTTGCCCCTTAAGTGGTGGTAAAATTTCAAAAGAAAAAAGGGGTTTCTCAGCTTGATTGATGTATTCTGTAATTTTCATAATTAGTTTTCTTGAACATGAAGTGATGGGGAATAAGCCAAATTAGGAGATAGCCATCTTTCAGCTTGAGCCTTGCTTACACCTTTTCTCAATGCATAACTGGCTACTTGGTCTTCCCCAATTTTGCCTAATCCAAAATATTTGCTTTCTGGGTGTGCAAAGTAGAATCCACTGACCGAAGAGGTCGGATACATTGCAAAACTATCTGTCAATGTAATTCCTGTATTTTTTTCAACCTCCAGAAGATCAAACAAAGTTCTTTTTTCTGAGTGCTCGGGACATGCCGGATAGCCTGGCGCCGGCCTTATACCCATATATTCTTCTTTGATCAAAGACTCATTATCCAAAGACTCTGAAGGTGCATATGCCCATATTTCTTTCCTTACCAGCTCATGAAGGTATTCAGCACCTGCTTCTGCCAATCTGTCTGCCAAAGCCTTAAGCATGATATCATGGTAATCATCATGATTATCCTGGAATTCTTTTAGCTTGGGCTCAATTCCCCAACCCGCTGTCACTGCAAATCCCCCAAAATAATCCGGCTTCCTAGGATGGATATAATCTACCAAGGATCGATTGGGAACACCTTTTCCTTTTTTTCCTTGCTGCCTCAGAAAATGGAAGGAGTATTCCTTAGAAGCTCCTAACACTTTAATATCATCTCCAACTCTTTCAACAGGAAAAATACCGACAACAGCTTTTGCTTTTAACCATTTTTCATGGATTATCTGATCAAGCATATTGTTAGCCTCTTCATAAAGTCTCTTGGCCTCTTTTCCGATAACAGGATCCTCCATGATTTTCGGAAATTTTCCGCTCAACATCCACGTACTAAAAAAGGGAGTCCAGTCAATATATTTTCTCAAAACATTAAGGTCCAGGTCCTCCATTACAGTAATGCCTTTATGGGCAGGTGCTACAGGCTCAAAATGATCCCAATCAATAAAGACCGGGTTAGCTTGTGCCTCCTCATAACTAACTAACTGTTTTATTTGTTGTTTGGCCTCATGTTCTTCTCTTAGCTTCTTATAAGTTGCCTTGATTTCTCTTTGATAAACCTCTTTGGTTTCTTCGGATATAGCTTCTCCTGCAATAGGAACCGATTTGGATGCGTCTGTCACATGAACAACCGTCCCGCTATATACCGGATCAATTTTTACAGCGGTATGGATTCTTGAGGTGGTAGCCCCTCCTATCAACAAGGGAATCTTTAGGTCCTGTCTCTCCATTTCGGAGGCTACATTTACCATCTCATCTAATGAGGGAGTAATCAGACCACTTAGTCCAATAATATCTACTTTATTCCTGACTGCTTCATCAATGATTTTTTGGGCATCTACCATTACTCCAAGATCTATGATTTGGTAATTATTGCAAGCCAAAACCACCCCTACTATATTCTTTCCAATATCGTGAACGTCACCCTTGACTGTTGCCAAAAGAATCTTCTTAATACTGCTCTGTTCCTCACTATATCCCACATCTCCCGCCTTTGGCATAAATGGCTCTAGGTAGGCAACTGCTTTTTTCATTACTCTGGCAGATTTGACTACCTGAGGCAAAAACATCTTCCCTTCTCCAAACAGATCTCCAACTACATTCATCCCATCCATTAAAGGTCCTTCGATCACTTTTAGTGGATTTTGATATTTCAATCTAGCCTCTTCAGCATCTTCAACAATGTAATCTATTATTCCTTTTACCAAGGCATGCTCTATTCTCCTTTCTACATCATCCTGCCTCCATGCTTCGGAAACAACTTCCTTTTTGTCTTGGGACTTGACTGTTTCGGCAAAGGACAGCAAATCTTCAGTGGCATGATCATTTCTATCAAATAGAACATTTTCAACTTTTTCCAGTAAGTCCTTTGGAATATCATCATATACTTCCAACATGGTTGGATTGACGATTCCCATATCCATCCCATGCTTGATAGCATGGTATAAAAATGCAGCATGCATTGCTTCTCTTACAGGATTGTTGCCTCTAAAAGAAAAACTTACGTTGCTAACTCCACCACTTACTTTTGCACCGGGAAGGTTTTGTTTAATCCACTGTGTAGCAAGGAAAAAATCCAGTGCATTTCTCCTGTGCTCTTCCATACCCGTCGCCACAGGAAAAATATTTGGATCGAAAATAATGTCCTGTGGGTTAAACCTTACTTGATTTACCAGGATCTCATAACTCCGCTTACAGATGTCAATTCTTCTTTGGTAAGTGTCAGCCTGACCTTGCTCGTCAAAAGCCATTACAACTACTGCAGCTCCAAATTTCTTAATGGTCTTAGCCTGTTGTACAAACTCCTCCTCCCCGTTTTTCAAACTGATGGAGTTTACGATTCCTTTTCCCTGAATACATTTCAATCCAGCCAAAATAATCTCCCACCTAGAAGAATCGATCATGATAGGAATTCTGCTTATTTCAGGTTCAGAGGCAATTAGATTCAAAAATTTCTCCATAGCAGCTACACCATCCAACATCCCCTCATCCATGCAGACATCAAGGATCTGAGCTCCTCCCCTGACTTGATCAAGTGCAATTTCCAATGCCTCATCATATTGGCCGTTCAAAATCAACTTTGCAAACTTTTTTGAACCGGTTACATTGGTTCGCTCACCAATATTTACAAAGTTAATTTCAGGTGTAAAGACCAATGGCTCTAAACCCGATAGTTTCAATATATGCTGGTTATGAATTTTACTCATCTTCTGTGTTGACAAATTCAATTTTTCTTGGCTGATATTTTTCAACCAATTTTGCTAATGCAGCAATGTGCTCTGGGGTAGTCCCACAGCAACCTCCCAAAATATTGATATGCCCCTCCTTTAAAAACTCCTCTACCTGTTCAGCCATTTCTTTAGCACCTTGATCATACTGGCCAAATTCATTTGGAAGGCCTGCATTGGGATAAGCTGACACATAGAATGGTGCATTATCTGCCATTACTTTTAAATAAGGCCTTAATTCTTTTGCCCCTAAAGCACAATTGAGACCAATACTGAAAAGAGGCAAATGAGAAACAGAAATCAAAAATGCTTCGGTAGTTTGGCCTGAAAGTGTCCTTCCGGATGCATCAGTTATAGTTCCTGATACCATGACCGGTACACCGCCTTCCTCGGGATTCAAGGGCAATGATCGCTCCTCATAAACCTCTTGTATTGCAAACAATGCCGCTTTGGCATTAAGGGTATCAAAAATTGTTTCTACCAACAATATATCCGAACCTCCATCTAATAGCCCCCTCACTTGTTCTTGGTAAGCTTCAGATAATTGATCGAAAGTTATGGCCCTGTAACCTGGGTCGTTTACGTCAGGAGATATAGAGGCTGTCCTGTTGGTTGGCCCCAAAGCACCTGCCACAAAGCGAGGCTTTTCCGGAGATTTGTTGGTAAACTCATCTGCAACTTCTCTGGCTATTTTTGCTGATTGAAAATTGATCTGATAAGCCAAATGTTGCAATCCATAATCCTCCTGAGCGATAGATGTACCACTGAAAGTATTGGTTTCGATGATATCGGCTCCAGCTTCAAGATAAGCCGCATGAATTGCTTTGATCACATCCGGCCTGGATAATGAAAGCAGGTCATTGTTCCCTTTCAGTGATTTGGGGTGATGCTTTAATTCTGAAGTTCTGAAATCCTCCTCTCCCAACTTATACCGCTGGATCATTGTACCCATGGCACCATCCAATATCAGAATTCTCTTTTTGGCTATTGATAGTAATAACTCGCTTCTATTCATAAATCTGAAATTAAAAAGCTTATGCGAGTCTAACCGGATGAAAAAGAAATTCTTCCGCTCATCTTTTTCCGGCATTTCCGGAAGGGGAATTAGCACCTTGCTGTTTCAGGTTGCTAAGACGTCTCAGGGCCCATCCCTCAGTCTTTCTCGATAAGCAATTCCAAAGTTAAGTGCTATTCTTGAATTTCATTAAACAATTTAAAAATTATTGAAAAAAATTGAGGAAAATACACAAACAAGGGCCAATTGTTTGCCATTTATCTATTATTTGACCTAATTATTTGAATTTCTAAACCCAAAAATTAATTTAATGCTTTACACAATGTATTCTTCTATGAAAAAGCTTTTACTAATCTTGTTAATTCCTGTAATCACCTCCTGTTCATCCAATCAGGAATCCGATTCAACTTCCCATAAGCCTACTTGGGATGCAGAAGAAAAACTCGGCAATTTAGGAATAAATCTCCCTGAAGCCAGTCAACCTGTAGCCAATTATGTCAATGCCGTTAGAACTGGGAACTTGCTATTCTTGGCAGGAAAAGGCCCAAATCTTCCAGATGGAAATTACGTGACAGGCAAAGTAGGGCAAGATTTGAGCATTGAGGAAGGAAAAGAAGCTGCAAGGCTGGTCGGCATTGCTCAATTGGCTGTACTAAAAGCAGAATTAGGTGATCTAAATAAAGTTAAAAGAATTGTAAAAGTTTTGGGCATGGTAAATTGCGGACCGGATTTTACCCAACATCCACAGGTCATCAATGGATTTTCGGATTTGATGGTGGAAGTGTTTGGCGAAAAAGGTAAGCATGCCCGTTCCGCAGTAGGAATGAACGCTTTGCCAATGGATATAGCAGTTGAAATTGAGCTTATAGTAGAAATTGAAGATTGAACTTTATGGCCTAACACCAATACTTAATTGCAAATAGGGGTTGGCCATGTACTTGAACATTGCCAAGTCTGCTAATTTATATTGACTTAGAGGCAACTCATAACCAGCATGGACACCAAATATCAGGTCAAGAAACTTTCTTTGGGATAATGGAACTCCATATGTGATAAATACTTCTGGCTTAGCCATGGCCCCATATGCAGCCAAATATCCATCATGATCCGGTTCTTCAAATAGTCTTGGGAAGTCAGGCCTTAGGTCAGAAGTAATAGTGTACCTTAAATTTCCAAAACCAAGTCCTGCCAATGCTCCCATTTCCAGATTTCTTAAATCCAAAAATTTCAATCCCCCATTGGCATAAACTCTTACACTATTCAGACTATGGCTTTGAGTGGCATTGGCTTTTCCTCCTAAACCTAGGTTAAAAAAGTCCATTCCATACATCATCTGCTTGCTATAGCCCAATATTTTAACCCCCCAATTGTTAGGCCTTCCTGTAAATGGCTGCAGCCCATTCTCTACCAAATGTTCATTAAATAAATCAGGACTTGTAAAATTGAGACCATAAAATATATGAGCACCCAATGAAGCATCCTTATAAAAATATTTGTAATCTGGTAGGGTAATTCCCGCACCTAATCTTAGAAATGCACCAGCCTGAGTACTGTTAAAACTGATTCCATTGAGATTCCAGGAGTTTTCAAATGGACTAAAGGAATAACCAAATCTGGCCATCAAAGCCAAAGCTTCATCTCTTCCAGGAATAGGCAGGTCATAACTCAATTGAAACCCGATTTCCGTCAAAAATCCGGAAAGGTTAAGAGAGCTTTTATGAATATTCCCATCTCTAAGGATAAATCCGTGTGCTGGATTTTGTAAAAAATCATCAAGATCACTTGCTTCATTATCCTTTAGCATTTGAAAATTGAGAAAGCCAGATCCTACAGACATATAATGGATCAATTGAAATGGACCTTCTTCTGTAAATGAAAAACCTATGTTTACATTAAATCTAGTTGTTCTGTAGTCAATTTCATATCCGTTGAAAATTGATTTAGGCCCGGGATTTTGAAATAATTCCAAACCTAGAATGAAATCATTGTACCTAGCCTGATATCCAAAATTGAAATTGGTATAACCTTTCCTCATTGGGCTAAGACCTTTGTTTTCAAGCATTTGATTAAACTCCCTCAAGTTGGTGCCTGTTCTGCCCAATGCAAAATACATGGTTGACCTGCTGGATGGTGTCTCCTGTCCATAGACAAATGGAAAAATGGCAAAAAGGAGAAGACCGGTTATTAATAATCTCATACAACGGAATTACTTTCCAAAAATAAAACCAATCTCCAAAAGTAAAGCAGGATATACAAAATTTAAATCTTTAAAAACCGGATTATTTTTGAATAAAGGTTATCTGGATTGAAAGGTTTGGGAATAAAATCATCCATTCCAACTTCTTCCAATTGCATCTTAACATCAATTAATGAGGATGCTGTCAGGGCTATTATGGGAACACTTCTTTTTTGGATATCAGGATGCCTTCTTATGTATGACGCTACCTCAAATCCATCCATTTCAGGCATTTGAAGGTCTAAAAGAATGAGATTAAAATCGTGAAGATCAAATTCTTGAATGGCCATTTGCCCATTTTCAGCAATTACAATTTCTCCAACACCCCACTTGGTCAAAAATTTATTGATCATGATTTGGTTGACCAAGTTATCCTCTGCCACAAGTATTTTTGCTGAAGCTAAATTCCTATTGTAAGAAGCTACTCTTCTGAAATGATGTTCAGATGATGCTTTTACTTTTTGGAATTTAATAGTAAATGAGAAAACAGTACCTCCTCCAGGTCTTTGTTTTATTAAAATATCTCCACCAAACAAATTTACCAATCGTTTTACTATTGCTAATCCTAGACCAGTTCCCCCATATTTACGGGTTGTTTCTGCACTTGCTTGGGTAAATGCCTCAAAAACTGTGGCCATTTTTTCCTCTGGGATTCCAATTCCAGTGTCTTCGAAATCAAACTGAACTTTAATATCTTCAGAATCTTCGTCTACTCTTTTTAGTACAATCCTTATAAAACCTTGTTGGGTAAATTTAACCGCATTGGAAATTAAGTTATTGACTACCTGGCCTAACCTCACCGGATCTCCTATCAATTTGGGAGGAATTTCCCCATCATATTCGAATTGTATATCAAGTGCTTTTTCCCTTGCCTGGTAAGTATAGGAATGGATGATCCTGTTAATGACATTCTTTAACTCAAATTCCAGTTTCTCAAGCTCCACCTTGCCTGAATCTATCTTGGTAAAATCCAGAATATCGTTGATCAACCCCAATAAATTTTCAGCAGAAAACTGGAGTGTTTTAAGGTTTTCTAGCTGATCAGGCCTAGGGTTATCCTCTATAAGTAAATGGGCCATCCCAATAACTGCATTCATTGGTGTCCTGATTTCATGGCTCATTATGGACAAAAACTGGGATTTCACCTTGGATGCCTGTTCTGCTTTCTCCTTCGCCAAAAGCATCTCTCTTTGGGCTTCTTTTAATTGTGTGATATCTCGCGCAATACCATTGTAGAAAACCCTTCCGTCTTCCGTTGCAATCAGTTTACCATTAGAGCTAAATATCCTATATTCCCCGTCCTTGCTCCTAAGTTTGAATTCGAGGTATTGATTCTCCTTTAAGAATTTTACAGGATCCCCTATTAACTCCTTTAACTCATAGATATTATCCTCATGCAAAAATTCAGTTAACTTCAGGTTAATCACCTCATTTGGCTCATATCCCATAAATTGCTTAATGTTGGGAGACACATAGGTCAAAGTAAAGTCCGGTTCCATTGAAAAAATAATTTCCGTGGACTCTTCAACTAATCTCCTGTACTTTTCTTCACTTTTTTGAAGATTTTCTTTTGCATTGTATTCTTCATTGATATCCCTAAGTATACCCAAGGCATATTCCACCTCACCTTCATGCATGATGGGTTTAATGGTCATTTCATAAACCCTTTTCCTAAAAATAAGAATCTTATTTACATCCCTTTTTTCTAGCAGGGCAGTTTTAACAGCAGGCTCAATTTGACTTAAGTTATTCTTGTGCACTTGGGACAGGGTCTTTCCTTCGAAATCAGAAGGCTTCATTCCCCAATTTCTCATCGTAGAACCTTGGGCTACAATATATTTTAAATCCTTATCAATAAGGAATACACTTATATAAGGAATATTAGAAGCCAGCACACGATACCTTTCCTGACTTCGGATAATCTCTTCCCTGTTTTTTTTCTGCTCTGTGATATCCTGAAGTATCCCCTCATGTAAAACCACCCTTCCATCTTGATCTAACAGTTCTCTTGATTTATCTTCTACCCAGCGGTATTCCCCTGTTGATTTTTTGATTCTATATTCCCCTGAATATGCAGGAATTCCCCTTTCATGTTGTTCCTGCAAATGAAAATCCAAAAGCTCCTCCACATCATCTGGATGAATGATATCAAGGATGCTGGTACCTTTAGAAATCAAATCCTCGGCAACATAACCGAATTGCTTAATATTATCCGAAATGTACAGGATCCTAAAATTTTCATTCGGATCCACAGTGAATAACACAGCAGGACTATTTTCTACCACTATTTTTGCTCTTTTGGCAAGGGCTTCCTGCTTCTGTAAAATTGAGAGATTCCTGATTACAAATGAATAGCCTAATTTCTCCTGCTCGTCATTTAAAAATGCCTGGACGGAAAGGTCATAGGGTTGCACAGAACCATTGATGGATTTAAGGTTAAGGTCCCGCCTAAAAACTTTATCATTTTTTAAATCCATAATAGCCATTTTGATTTCATTGACATCCTCAGAAAGGAAATCAAATAAATCGAAAAGCGTACCTTGAAAATCTGAATTATGAAAAAGGCTACATTCTGCCTTGGCTGCTTTGTTGAGGTAAATTACATTCCAATTGATGTCTGTAACAAAAATCGGATCATCAACTTGAGCCAAAATCTGGGACTGAAGCTTTAAAAATTTTTCAGCATCCCTCTTATGGGTTATGTCAGTGCAATAGCCATAAATCTCCGTAGCTTTGTTACCATCACCTTGATTCACGACAATACTATAAGATAGGATTTTTTCTTTCCCCTCTAAAGACTTGATGGACAACTCTCCTGAAGAACTTTTAAGCTCTAAAACTGCTTTCTTTACATCTCTGATGAAATTTTTCCTCGAAACTTTTAGGATTTTAGGAAATAATTCAGACAAATTAACAGATGTTATTCCTTCAGGGATTTCAAAAATTTTATTGAATCCTTTTGAAATATGCAGTCTGTTTTTGGTAGAACTGTACCTCCAAGAACCTGATTTTGCCAATATTTCAGTTGACTCTAACAACTTCTCATTCCTGTCCAAGCTCTTTTTGATGGCCCTATTTATGAAGCTTCCAGCATAAATATCTCCTAATTGCCTTAGCACATATTCGTCCTTTTCAACCCAGTCCCTCTTTTCCTTGACTGCATCTAAACCAAAAAATCCAATTAACTTATGTTCAGAAAAAATAGGAATCAAAAGGACTGATTTAATTCCCTGCATTTTGTAAACCTCCTTTTCAAAAGAAAACGAATCAGGTAAGGATTCAACATCAGATACAATAAAGATTTCGCCCTTCCTAAGAGTTTTCATGGTAGCTGCATCCTCATACAAAGGAATATATTTCATATCCTGTATTTGGGGTTCCACGTTTACACCTGTCCATTCATAAGCATATTCAATAGACTTCAGCTCTTCATGGATAAGGAAAATATAGGCCCTATCTGCCCTCTCAAATTCACCTAACATCCTTAGGGAATCTTGAAAGACCTGATCCAACTGATGGAAGTCAGCATTGACAAACTTAGTAGAAACTTTGTTGATCAGATTTTCAAGATCATAGCGCTTTTGAAGAGATTTTTTTGCCTCATAAAATTCAGTAACATCCCTCACACTAAAAAGTATTCCTTCCACTGTAGGTTCATCCAATAGGTTCTTCCCAAAAGATTCCAGAAAAACCCTTGTTCCGTCAGGTTTATGGACCCAAAAATCCAACCTAATCTCCCTTCCCTTTCTATTGAGTTCTTCAAAGCTTCCATCTACTAATTCAATGGCTCCCAGTTCCACAAAATCATGTATTGACCTCCCTATTATTACCTCTGGTTTGAAACCCAGCTTATCAATAATTGAAGAACTGACAAACTTAAATACGCCCTTTCCATCCACAATAGCCATCATATCGTGGCTATTCCTTAACATCGTTTTGATAAAGCCAAGATCTTGCTGTTCTGCTATTTCAATCCCTTGACTTTCATATTGCAACAAATCTCCAAAAGTAATATGGAGCTTCCCTTTTGCTAGGCAGTACCGCTGTTCATTGTTGGAGGCAAGACTTATAAATGTCCATTGGAATCGGGGGTGAAATCCTCTGTTATCCTTTAATGTCCTCAAAAACTCTGTCTTTGGCTGTTCCCCCGCCAGAAAAAATCTATAAAGTTCATTTTGACTAACACCATTATTTACAAATTCTTGCCATTTTTGAAAATCATATTGAAAATTCTCCCGCCAGAATTTATTCACAAAAACAATCTGATCTTCGCTAAAAACCATCATTGGATCAGTAACTTCATCAAAAAAACTGAAAATGGAAATATCCAATTTTTCAAAATAAGCCATATGGTCCTGTAAAATTAAATGTAGATTACAATTTTAATGATTTAATTTAAAATCTTCTTGCACAATTAACAATCTTAATCATTAATCTTCCATTTACCATAAAATAAAAATTAACCATGAACCGGAAATTAAAATTATTGCTGATTCTTTTATTGGCAAGTACGCAAATTTTAAAGGCACAAAGAGAAGATCTTATCAACATCAGCGACATTGTCAAAATAATTAGCACTTCCTCCCATACAATTGCACCAAATGGAAAAGAAGTCCTTTTTATAAAAAATTTCATCGATGTGAAGAATGAAAATGATTATCAATATAAGTCCCAACTTTGGGTGACCTCAATAGATGGAAAACAACCTGGAAAACCATTGACTTCATCTGAGTATAACGTATCCTCTTTTGAACTGTCCCCAGATGGAAAAAAAGTTGCATTTGTAAGACCTAAAGATGGAAAACTTCAAATTTGGATTCTTTCTCTTGATGGAGGAGAAAGCCAAATGGCAACTTCTGAGAAATTCAATGTTTCCAATCCAATTTGGTCCCCAGATGGCAAAAAAATTCTTTTTAATACCACAATTCCTATGTGGGCTTTAAAAGGAAGCCCTGATTGGGAAATACAAAGACCGGGAAGAAATTATGGAGATGAACCAAATTATAAAGCGATCCAAGAGGGATTGGCCAAGGAAGAAATTCAACCAAACCCTGACGGGAATCTTGAGGAACTAAGGGCATTCCTTGCCAAAAATGCAAGTAAAAATGATCCAAGGGTAATAGACAGGCTAAATTTCCTAGGAGAAACCGACCTGAGTCCCGACCTCTTCTTTTCCCATCTTAATATTCTGGATTTAGAAAGCGGGAATACCGAAAGAATAACAGATGGATTTCAAAGTTATTTCGGTGCAACCTGGTCTCCTGATGGTTCCTATATTTTGGCTTCTTCGCTCAAAAATACCGATCATCCTGACTTGACGAACCATACGGAGATTTGGAAAATCAATCCAAAGAACAAATCAGCAAAAGTGTTTTTCGCCTTGGAAAATCACCGCGTAGGAAATCCTGTTTTCTCTCCGGATGGTAAATGGATAGCTTTAGGAGGACAAAACATAGAAGAGCCAACCTATAATATGGCTATGATTGGCATCATTAAACCCGATGGAAGTGGCTTCAAATGGATTACAGAAAGTTTGGACAGGTCTGTTTCAAGTCCAAAATGGGCAGATGACAGCCAGCAAATTCTTTTTTCAGGAGCAAATCAAGGAGGTTTTAGCCTTTGGAAAGCTCAAATCACTACAGGAAAGATAGATGCTGTTATTACCGGACCTGTTGGAGTAAATGGATTTGATGTAAGAGGGAAGCAGTTAGTATATGCATTAACAAAAATTGAAAACCCTTCTGAAATTTTTGTATCAGATCTGAACAACAGAAATCCAGTTCAGGTAACCAATTTTAATGAAGGATGGCTCTCCGGAAAAAAACTTTCCAGACCAAGTGCCCATCAATTGAATACAAATGATGGCTTTACAATAGATTATTGGGTGATGGAACCTGCCGAAAAAAAAGAAGGCGTTAAATATCCAACTATCTTAAACATGCATGGTGGACCGTCTGCGATGTGGGGCCCAGGAGAAGCAAGTATGTGGCATGAATTTCAGATAATGGCTGCAAAAGGATATGGGGTGGTTTATGCTAATCCCAGGGGGAGTGGCGGTTACGGCAAAGCTTTTCAAAAAGGGAATTATAGAAATTGGGGAGATGGGCCGGCCGCAGATGTCCTAGGATCATTGGATGCTGCAGGCGATCAATTTGACTGGATTGATAAAGACCAATTATTTCTTACTGGTGGCTCTTATGCTGGGTACCTTACCGCATGGATTGTTGGGCACGACCATAGATTCAAGGCTGCTTTTGCACAAAGAGGTGTATATGAACTAACCTTTTTCTTAGGTGAAGGCAATGCCTGGAGGTTAGTCCCCAACCATTTTGGCTACCCGTGGGATGAGGGTGTAAAAGAGATACTTGATTATAATAGCCCACAGACTTATGTCCAAAATATCCAAACCCCTTTATTGATCAAGCATGGAGATGTGGACTTGAGGACTGGCGTAAGACAGTCTGAATTACTTTACAAAAGCCTTAAAATACTAGGTAAACCTGTAGAATATGTACGCTACCCTGGTGAAGGCCATGAATTATCTAGAACTGGAGCTGTTCATAGAAGGATAGACCGTTTGGCAAGAATCATAGAATTCTTTGAAAGATATGTAAACCATCCAACTAATTGAGCAACAAATTTCATTATCAGTCAAAATGACTTCCATTGAAAACCCATAAAAAGTTTAGATGGCTAAAACTAAGTTTGACTTAATCTAATAATTAAAACATTTTTAAACCCTCAATCGGGATTAATTGTTTTATTCATACAATTGATAGACTTATTCCAATAAAACGGCAAAAAAAATACCTAACGTTAGGTATTTTTCGAGAAGGTTAGAATGGCTAAACTTGAATTAACTTTTAGAGTTTCTCTAATTAAGTGTTTAAGTTCAAATAAGGGTTATCCTAGACACTAAAAAGCCCCCAATGTTTGGGGGCTTTTTGTTTTTTTATTTTAATTCCAACCTCCTCCTAATGCACGGTAAAGTTTTGCATTGGATTGCAGTTGTTTTACTTTTAATTCAATCAGCTCGATCTGTGATTGAAGAGCCCGGCTTTGGGCATTGATGACTTCCAGGTAGTTGGCATAACCTACCATAAACATGGTATTGGAGTTTTCAACTGACCTTTTCTGTACCTCCACTTCATAAGTTTTTACCTGAAGCTGCTCATCATAGGTTTGGAATTCATTGACCAGGTCCAAAACTTCCAGATAGCTTTTCAGGACAGTTTGCTCATAATCGTATAAGGCAATTCTTTGACGTGAATTTGCTGCCTCAAAATTCGCACTGATCTGATTTCTGTTGAAAACCGGAGCAACTAGCCCAGCTCCAAATTGGTAAACACTGGAAGCAGGATTTAAGAACAGTCTACTGAAATCAAAAGCATTGAACCCAGCCATCCCAAAGAGATTAAAAGATGGGAAATAGGCTGCCCTAGCTACATAAATATCAGCTTTGCTTGCCAATAGTTCCTGCTCTGCAGAACGAATATCAGGACGGAAAATTAATAAATCCGAAGGCAAGCCTACATGAATCAAATCAGGTTTATCAAAAATCTGATCCAGCTTCACCCTTTGGTGATCAAATTGATAAATACCCAAAAGACCGGTCATCCTAAGTTCCTCAGAGCGTAGTTCCCTTTGTTTTTCCACCAATAAAGCTTTAGAATTCAGCATAAGAGCCTCAAACTGATCAACAGCTAATTGATTTTCCTTTCCGGCAGTTTTGAGGTCTTTGGTCAGATTTACTGCAAGCTCCTGCAATCTGATATTTTCTTCCAAAACCCTCAGCTCTTCATCAAGGCCAACCAATTTGTAATAAGACGCTGCTACTTCTGAAATCAGCATAGTCTTTACCAAATTGGCCATTTCCTGGGAAGCCAAATAACGGGAAGCTGCGGCCTTTTTTCGGTTCCTGTATTTTCCCCAAATATCCAGTTCCCAATTAAACTGAGCACCTAGGATAAAGTCCCTATATGGATCCGGGATTTTCTTGTCTTCAGGAACTGTAGGTGAAAGATTTGAATCCGCATTACCCACACCATCCATCGTGTATTCTCCAAACCTCCGTCTTGATGCACCTGCAATTCCATTGATTTCAGGCAGCATTCCTACTCTGGCAATTTTGAAGTCTGCACCTGCCAGTTTGATCCTTTCAAGGGTCTTCAGGTTTTCCTGATTATTGGCCAGGGCAAGCGCAATCAAATCCTTCAATGCCTGATCCTGGAAAAACTCTTCCCATTGTAGGATAGCTATAGTTGTATCCTCTTTTTTACTCTCTTCGAAATAAGCGCTTGGGATCTGCCCCAGCCCCATTCCTTCCTGAATCTTGGCTGTCTGACATCCTAATAACAAAAGGCCTGTCATCAAAAAACCAGCGACTGAAAATATTCTCCTATTCAAATTCATGGTGCTTATGCTTTTACTGAGATTTCTGAGGTTTCTTTTTTCTTGAATTTAGTGGCCATGGTTTCAAAAACCACATACAGACCAGGTATTAAGAAAACCCCCACCAAAGTCCCGATTAGCATTCCTCCTGCCGCAGCAGTACCGATTGTCCTGTTACCAATAGCACCAGCTCCAGAAGCGATGGTCAATGGAATCAAACCGGCAATAAAGGCAAAAGAAGTCATCAAAATAGGTCTCAACCTCTCTACTCCTCCATTGATGGCACTCTGAAGAATTGAAAGTCCCTTTTGTCTGTTTTGAATAGCAATCTCGATGATTAGGATGGCATTTTTCCCCAACAAACCGATCAACATGACCAGGGAAACCTGTGCATAAATATTATTCTCAAGACCTGTAAGTTTTAAAAACAGAAATGACCCAAAAATCCCGGCAGGTAAGGAAAGAATTACAGGTAAAGGAAGGAAGTAACTTTCATATTGGGCGGCTAGAAGTAAATACACGAAAATCAAACAGATTGCAAAAATATACAGTGCTTGATTACCAGAAGCAATCTGCTCCCTTGTAATACCTGACCAGTCAATATCGA
This sequence comes from Cecembia rubra, assembly GCF_003014575.1. Taxonomy (GTDB): domain Bacteria; phylum Bacteroidota; class Bacteroidia; order Cytophagales; family Cyclobacteriaceae; genus Cecembia_A; species Cecembia_A rubra. The sequence continues at coordinate 361,018 of NZ_PYGF01000002.1, read as the reverse complement.
AGCCCCTTGGCAACATTTTCAAAGCAACTTCCTCAACTGCTTTAATGGCATCACCTGATGAATACCCTTCTGCCGCATCACCTGTAATCAAGGCAGAGTTGAACATATTGTACCTCGTCAATTGCTCTGGCCCAAATACCCTCTCCAAAGTCACAAAGTTGGAATAAGGAACCATTTCACCCCTGTCATTTTTTGCATACATGGACAAAATAGATTCAGGGGATGTCCTGTATTCAGGAGATGCCTGTATCATGACTTTATACATCATCCCAAACCTAATGAAATTTGAAGAGTAATAACTGCCTACATAGGCTTGCAGGGTTTCCATAGCACCGTGAACCGAGACCCCTAGTTTTGCAGCTTTATCATGGTCAACATTTAGAATATACTGGGGGAAATTTGGCTCAAAATTGGTAGTAACTTCCTTCAGCTCAGGCCTTTTATTTAGTTCTTCTAAAAACTCCTGGGTAATCTGGGACATTACTGCCAAAGTACCTCCTGTCTTATCCTGCAAACGGAGTTCAAAACCTGATGCATTACCAAATCCAGGTACCGGAGGTGGAGAAAAAAACTGGATATCAGCGCCCTTGATATGAGAAGTCCTCTCTTGATAATCAGTAATCAATTGATTGACATTCCTATCCCTTTCTCCCCAACCAACTAAATTAATCATACCCATGCCATAAGAAGCACCTGCTGTCTCTGTCATCAAACTGTAGCCTGCAAGTGTCGAAACGGTCTCTACTTCATCAAGAGGAAGTAAACTGGCCTGAACCAGATCCATTACCTCAGAAGTCCTTTCCACAGTAGCTCCTGGAGGAGTAGTGACGTTGACATAAATCATCCCCTGATCTTCATTAGGGATAAATCCTGTAGGCAATACAGCAATACCTCCATAGGTAAGTAAAAAGAAAAGAATCAATGCGCCAAATGTCACTGTTCTCCTACCTGCAATTTTATTAACTACTCCTGAGTATTTCTCAGATAATGCATCATACCGCTTATTGAAGCCAAAGAAGAACTTCTGAAGCCAACCTTTTTTGGGATCATGCTCAACATCTGAAGGTTTTAGCAAAAGACTGCAAAGGGCAGGAGAAAGGGTAAGTGCATTGATACCTGATATAACAATCGCTATTGCCAAGGTCAAAGAAAACTGCCTGTAGAATATACCAACTGGGCCGGAAAGAAAACTCACTGGCACAAATACAGCCGACATCACGAGTGTAATGGCTACAATAGCTCCTCCTATCTCCTTCATCGCTGCAAGGGTAGCGTCCGTGGCATTCATTTTATTGTGGTGCATCTTCACGTGCACGGCTTCCACTACTACTATGGCATTGTCCACCACGATACCAATTGCCAAAACCAAAGCAAAAAGTGTCAAAAGATTAATGGAGAAGCCAAATAACTGCATAAAGAAGAATGTACCTATCAATGAAACAGGAACCGCAATAGCCGGAATCAAAGTAGACCTGAAATCCTGAAGGAAAATAAATACTACTATGGATACCAAAAGGAAGGCTTCTATCAGGGTCTTGACTACCTCATAAATAGAAGCATCCAAAAACCTTGAAACATCATAGGATACATTGTATTCCATGCCAGGGGGAAATGAATCATCTTGAAGTTCATCCATTTTATTTTTGATATTTTGGATAACCTCCCTTGCATTGGATCCCGGCCTTTGTTTGATCATAATGGAAGCCGAGGGCTTTCCATCAGTCATGGAAACCATGCTGTATTCCTGTGCATCAAACACTACCTCTGCTACATCTTTAAGCTTTAATAAAGATCCATCGGGAAGAGCTTTAAGAGTGATGTTCTCATAATCTTCCACTTGGTTAAATTTTCCGGTATACTTTAGAACGTATTGTAAAGCTTGTGGATCCCTATCTGAACTGATCCCGGATTTACCTGGGGCAGCCTCCACATTCTGAGCCCTGATGGCATCCGTTACATCTTGAGGTGATAAATTATAGGCCACCAATCGGTCAGGTTTCATCCAAACCCTCATGGCGTAATCCTTGAATCCCATTATCTGGGCAAAACCAACTCCATCAATTCGTTTAAGTTCCGGAAGAATGTTTATATCGGCAAAATTGTAAACAAATTTTTCGTCTTGTGTGGAATCAGAGGTAATCAAATTCAGATATAACAACATACTGTTTACCTCTTTTTCAGTCTGTACACCCGCCCTTATTACTTCTTCAGGCAATTCATCAAGAACTGTTGCTACCCTATTCTGAACATTGACAGCTGCCTGATCAGGATCTGTTCCAACTTTGAAAACTATATTGATCAAGGTTACACCATCATTGGTGTTTACTGAAGTCATATAAGTCATCCCAGGAACACCATTAATAGCACGCTCCAAGGGGGTGGCCACTGCCTTGGCCAATACTTCTGCATTGGCCCCAGTATACTTGGCAGTTACAGTAACAGAAGGAGGAACAATTTCGGGGAATTGGGTTATTGGCAAAGAAAATAGAGCCAATAATCCCAAAAGGGTTATGAAAATGGAGATAACCGTGGATAAGATGGGTCTCCTAATAAATATTTCAAACATAATTTTCCTAAATCAACTTTGTGAAATATTTATTTTGAAATACTTAAAGTGTCGTAAGCATCCTGCTCAGAAACTTCCAAAGGAATGATTTCCATACCATCTTTGACTTGTTGAATTCCTTCAAAGATTATACGGTCACCTTCCTCAAAACCATCAGCAATATAAAACACACCATATCTTTGGATGGGCTTGAAGCTTCTGACTCTTACTTTATTATCCTTGGTGATGACATATACATAATTGTATTCTTGTATCTCAAAAGTTGATTTTTGAGGAATCAGGAAAATATTTTCCAAGGTATTGGTTGTCTGTATTTTGCCACTTGCACCATGCTTGATCAATTGATCAGGATTAGGAAATCTCACCCTAAATGCAATAGAACCAGTACCTCTTTCGAAATCAGCCTCCATGGTTTCTTGCTTTCCCTTATATGGATACACTTGGCCATCCGAAAGTATTAATGTCAATTCTTCATCCAGACCATTAACTTCATTTTCCATTTTCTCCCTCATATACCTCAGATACTCATTTTCAGTAACTTTGTAATAAGCGAAAACTTCAGATATATCTGTGATATTGGTCAAAAGGTCACCTGCCGTGACCAAGCTCCCTGTCTTAAATGGTATTCTATCGACTATTCCGTCAAATGGCGCTTTGACTGTTGTATATGAAAGTCCGGTTTTTGCATTCTTAAGCATGGCTTCAGCTTCAGCAATCGCAGATTGAGCCACAGCACGCTTTGATCGAGCCAATTCTAATTCAGAAGCTGAAATGATGTTTTTATCAACCAGTATCTTAAGCCTTTCTACTTCAAGAGAAGCTGCCTTGGCTTCCGCCTCAGCCTGACGCAATTTAGCATTGGCTGAATTAACCATTTCATTGAATTCCATAGAAGATAATTGAAAAAGAGTCTGTCCCTTTCTCACCACTTGTCCTTCGTCAACATAAATCCTGTCCATAAAGCCTTCAACTTTTGACCTGACTTCTACAAATTGGACTGCCTGCAAATCACAGACATAAGTTTTTGGAAGTTCAATACTTCTTGACTGCAACTCCAATACTGGAATATTTACCAGTTGGTCTTTATTTTGGTTTTTCCCATTTCCAGAACTACAGGAAACTAGAATTGAGAGCGCCATCAGAATAATGGCAGAAAATACTTTTGGAAACCAATTAAATATTGGTCCAAAAGTTTCATTGTAAACTTTTGATGTCATTTTGATCGTATAATACTTGAATGAATAATCCTTTGGAAGATTATTTGGGCTTTTTGTAAACTGTAAATAGGTAGGATTCTAAAAAAATCTAAGGACTAGGGCGCGTTGGTGGAAATGATGTGCTCTAGAAGAAAAATCTGATAAATTATAACTTCGGCAATGGCCGGCTTTTCATCTGGTTGATTGAACGTTTCAAACCTCAATATCGTCTGAATCTGATCAATTATTTTTATCAGCTCTAACCTTTGGGTTTTTGTTTGTTTGTTACCTGTAGGTCTGGAGATAGAAGTCGGAAAATCTACATAATCGAATTCTGCTTCATCAACAAATTCTCCAAAATATTCAAAATTTTCTTCCTCTTCTAACCCGTCATATACTGCAAGCACAACGAAAAACAATGACAACATCAAGGAAAAAATCCTGATGAGCATTCTAAATTCACATTGCGCCTTTTTTATCATCCTGCAAAATTAACTAAAATATCAAAACCGCAATTATTTTTTGAGATATTGATTTATTTAAAACTTTATAATGCTTCACACGGTCGATATTTCCCTTAACGATTAAAGTGCAATGAAAAGTTTTCTTTGATTAAAATTTACCAAAAATGAAATTAAGAGGGCCGGTTTGGTATTTTTTTCCAATTTTTGCTGAAGATATGGCAGTAGCATTGGATATATGAAAAAAGAAGATCTTAGAATTATTTTTATGGGCACACCGGAATTTGCTGTGCCTTCTTTAGAAATTTTGATGGAAAATGGATGGAATGTGGTTGCTGTTATTACAGCGCCAGACAAACCCCAAGGAAGGGGCCAAAAATTAATTGCCTCACCGGTCAAAGAATGTGCCCTAAGATATGGGATACCAGTCCTTCAGCCAACCAATTTGAAATCACAGGAATTTTTAAGCGAACTGAAGCAATACCATGCTGATGTGCAAGTAGTGGTGGCTTTTCGAATGTTGCCCGAAGCAGTATGGAATTTACCGCCATTGGGTACTTTCAACCTGCACGCCTCACTTCTCCCAAATTATCGTGGGGCTGCACCTATCAACTGGGCAATTATCAACGGAGAAAAAGAAACAGGAATTACTACTTTTTTCCTGAAGCATGAGATTGATACAGGAAGTGTTATTTTTCAAGAGAAAGAACCTATTTATGAAGAGGATAATGTCGGCAGCCTTTATGAGAGATTGATGGCAAAAGGATCTCAATTGGTACTAAAAACCATTAAAGAAATTGCTTCTGGAAACGTACAGGCTAATCCCCAGGATGAAAATTTGGCGAGGCACCATGCCCCCAAAATATTTAAGGAAACATGCCAAATCGATTGGACAAAGTCTGCACAAAAAATCCATAATCTAGTAAGAGGACTTTCCCCCTATCCTGGGGCTTGGACCACTTTAGATGGAAAAAACTGTAAGATTTTCAAAACCAAAATAAATGAAAAGAATATCCATGGTTTGGCCCCAGGAGAATTCTATTCTGACGGCAAAAGCCAACTTATTTTCCAAACAGGCGATAACAGCTTGTCTATTCTGGAACTACAGCTAGAAGGCAAAAAAAGGCTGACAATTGAGGAATTTCTCCGTGGTAATAAATTATAATTTACATTCCCGATCGGTTTTTTTATAAAAATACACTAAACCCTTATATACTAGGAGGTTAAGCCCATTTTTATTAACTTGGGTCAAAATCATACTTGAACCATGAAAATTCAATCTCTACTTTGCACTCTCATTTTTGTAACAATTTCTATTTCTTCTGAGGCACAATTTCTGGACAGAGTTAAAAAAGCTGCTGAAAGAGGCGTAAGCAAAGCAGTAGAAAAACGTATTGAAGCTGAAGCAGAAAAAATCGCCCAAAGGCAACTAGAAAAAGTATTCATGGGGATATATGGACCAGAAGGTTTGCCCGGAATGGATATCGAAAAAATCCTCAGCGGTATTCATGCGGATGTGCCCATAGGAGATCAATATGACTTTACAGGTTATTCAACTATGCTTCTCACAGGCTTGGATGAAAAAGGAAAACCTATTGAACCTATGAATTTAAAATCATTTTTCTCCGATTCAGATTGGGTCATAGGAATGGAAATTGAAATTAAAGAAAAGGAGAAAAAAGACGGAACATCTGTGATAATATATGACTTGGAAAGAAACGCTTCGATCATTCTTTTCGATAATGAGGGTCAAAAAAGCAGGTTAGCCTATGGCTATGATTTTGACAAAATGGCTTCCGGCATGGAAAAAAGTAGTGACGAAATGAATGATGAAAGGGCATTGAATTTCATAAAAACCGGTAAAAGCAAAACTATTTTAGGATATACCTGTGATGAATATCAGAGCGAAGATGAGGCCGGGATTTCAAGCATTTGGATTACAGAACTTGCTGTGGGAAATAAATCGGGTTTTTGGGAAGAAAATAACCCAGTTCTTGCTGCCAGAATGAAAAACCAAAACAGAAAACAATTCAATCACTTACCTCAAGGAGGTATGTTGGAATTGGATTATAAAAGCAAAAAAGATAAAAGTGAGATTCAGATGACTGTCACCGAAATCAATGAAAACTCACATCAAAGTTTCTTGATGTCCGATTATCAAAATGTATTTACTGGCAACCAATAAAGTCCATTTCACTAACCTCCATAATTGATAAAACGCTTTATAGCTTATTTTTTGAGGTTCCACTTTCATCCTCAGCCAAACCTTGGTATCTTGGTCGATAAACTATAATCACCTTGAAAATTTCAATTATTGTAGCAAAGGCCAAAAATGATGTCATAGGAAAAGACAATCAATTAGTGTGGAAGCTTTCCTCTGATTTAAAATTGTTCAAAAAATTAACAACTGGACATCATATTATAATGGGGAGGAAAACCTATGAATCAGTAGGCCGTCCACTGCCCAATCGGACATCTGTAGTCATTACAAGAAACAATCACTATACCCTTCCTGAAGGACATTTAATTGCTCATTCTTTGGAGGAGGCAATTCAAATTTGTATTGGGAGGCATCTTTCTCAGGTATTTATTATAGGCGGAGCTGAAATTTATAACCATGCTTTGAAGTTTGCTGATGAACTTTTGGTCACACAGGTAGATGCTTATCCTGAAGGCGATGCATTTTTTCCAAAAATTGACCCGAAAAAATGGCAAATTGTATCTTCAGAACATTATGAAAAAGATCAAAACAATCAATACAGTTTTGATTTTGTTATCTATAAAAGGAACAGGTAAATGAACCATAAAGTAATTTGGATCACCGGAGCTTCTTCTGGAATTGGTCAGGCACTGGCAAAGGCTTATGATAATTTAGGGTTCAGGATCATTATTTCAGCAAGAAACCAGGAAGCGCTTGAGCAAATAAAAAATCAATCTAAGCACCCAACTAACATCTATGTACTGCCCTTAGATCTCAGCGACCCTGACAGCTTCCCGTCGAAGACCAAAGAAGCCATAAAAGCATTCGGAAAATTAGATGTATTGATCAACAATGGAGGTATCAGTCAGCGTTCATTGGCAGCAGAAACATCCATTGAGGTGGACAGAAAGATTATGGAAGTTAATTTTTTTGGAACTGTATGCCTTACAAAAGAACTTTTGCCCCATTTCATCAATAACAAAGGTGGGCATTTTGTGGCCATTAGCAGTTTGGTAGGTAAGTTCGGAACTCCATTTAGGTCCACTTATGCAGCTTCCAAACATGCCCTTCATGGTTTTTTTGACACACTAAGGGCCGAACATTATCGGGACAACATAAATGTCACAATAGTTTGCCCAGGTTTTATCCGTACCAATGTATCTGTCAATGCCCTCACAGGAGATGGTTCACCCCTCAATGAAATGGATGAGGCCCAGGAAAAAGGGATGTCCCCAGAACAATGTGCAAAACAAATTATAATGGCCATTGAGCAACAAAAAGAGGAAGTCCTTGTTGGAGGTAAAGAAAAATATGCAGTGTACCTGAAAAGGTTTTTTCCTAGTATATTTTCCAAAATTATCAGAAAAGCCAAAGTCAGGTAATAAAAAGTCTTGAATTATACTTTTTCAGTCACTCTTCTAAATGAATTATGACCAACTATAAAGAGGTAAAAGCTGAGATTCTAGCCATAGGAGATGAATTGCTCTATGGTCAGATCATGGACACCAACAGTCACTGGATTAGCCAGGAGTTAGATAAAATCGGTGTCAGGGTAGTAAGAAGAACTACTGTGGGCGATAACCGGGAATCCATTCTTTCTGCGTTTGAAAGTGCAGAAAAAAGAGCCGACATTATTCTGATGACAGGGGGCTTGGGGCCGACAAATGATGACCTTACCAAGCCTTTACTGGCAGAATATTTCAACTGTGAGATCAAACTGGTTCCAGAAGCTTTGGAGGCTGTAAGAATTTTTTTTGAAAGAAGGGGAAGGGAACTGACTCACTTAAATAAGCTTCAGGCACATTTGCCAACAAATTGTACTTATATCCCCAATGAACTGGGAACCGCGCCGGGGATGTGGTTTCATGAAAAAGGAAAAATTTGGATGTCCATGCCTGGGGTACCACATGAAATGAAAAAACTCATGACTGACCAAGTCATTCCCAGGTTAAAAGAAATATTTCCTCTACCCCATATTTACCATAAAGTAATTAAAACCGTCGGGATAGGAGAAAGCTGGCTGGCAGACTTGATCAAGGATTGGGAAGCTAATCTTCCTCCACATATCAGACTGGCTTACTTACCTTCTCTGGGTCAGGTCAGGCTTAGATTGACAGCCTTCGGCAGCAATACCAAAGAACTTGAACAAGAGGTAGAGCAGGAATTAAAAAAACTAAATCCACTGATAGACAAATATATTTATGGTTATAATCAAGAAACACTGGAAGAAGCCATAGGAAGGTTATTGAAGCTACATGGTAAAAATGTGGCTTTTGCAGAAAGTTGCTCAGGAGGATATATCTCTCATTTGGTAACAACAGTACCTGGTAGCAGTGATTATTTTCAAGGCGCTATCATTCCATACCATAATGAATTCAAAAACAACATTCTGGGAGTAGAAAATGATGTTTTGAAAAAATTTGGTGCTGTAAGTGAAGAAACCGTCATTCAAATGGCCGAAAATGTAAGAAAATTATTCCGCTCCGATATTGGTCTTTCCAGTAGCGGGATTGCCGGTCCAAGCGGAGGAACAGATGAAAAACCTGTCGGAACAGTTTGGATCGCATGTGCCATGGAAAAAAAGACCCTTACGAAAAAATTACTGCTAACCCAAGATAGAATGCTCAACATCCAGCTAACGGCTGTGGCAGTACTGAATTTACTGAGGTTATGCCTTGAAGAAAAAACAGAATAAAATTTTTCAATGCAATTTTGCATTGGTAAAAATAAAATTTAATTTTAAAACTCAGAAATAAACCCAATTAAATAATATAAGTATGGCGACTGTAGAAATGCTAATGCCCAAAATGGGTGAAAGTATTATTGAAGGAACTATCCTAACCTGGCTTAAAAAAGAAGGAGATACAATCGAGCAGGATGAATCCGTGCTGGAAGTAGCAACAGATAAAGTGGATACTGAAGTTCCCGCAATTCATGGCGGAGTACTCAAAAAAATATTAGCAAAAGAAGGTGAAGTAGTAGCTGTTGGCGCTCCAATTGCTTTAATTGAAACGGAGGGTTCAGAAAACACTTCCTCAGGACCATCAATTACCAAAACTGAACCAAAAGAAGAATTAATAGCGGCCGCACCTGCCCAAACTCAAACTATTTTGGCAAGCAGTCCATCAACCAGTATCAGTAATGAAGGTGATGGTAGATTTTACTCCCCATTAGTACAAAGTATAGCTAAAGAAGAAAATATCAGCAAGGCAGAATTAGCTGGTATCCCAGGTACTGGAAAAGACGGAAGGGTAACAAAACAGGACATGCTTAACTATGTCAAAAATAGGGGAAGCCAAACTCCTGTATCCAGCACCCAAACTGCACCAACACCTGCTAGCATCTTTACAACAAGTCCATCAAGGGTTGAAGTAAGTATTTCGGCCCATGATGAAATTATTGAAATGGACAGAATGAGAAAAATGATCTCACAAAGAATGGTGGATTCAAAAAGAATCTCGCCACATGTGACTTCATTTGTCGAAGCTGATGTAACCAATATTGTATTGTGGCGAAATAAAACGAAGGATAGTTTTAAGAAAAAAGAAGGTGAAGCACTTACTTTTACCCCTTTCTTCATTGAAGCTGTAGCCAAAGCCATCAAAGATTTCCCTATGATCAATATTTCTGTAGATGGAGATAAAATCATCAAGAAAAAAGACATCAATATTGGGGTAGCGGTAGCACTCCCAACTGGAAATTTGATTGTTCCGGTAATCAAAAATGCAGATCAGTTGAATTTGACAGGACTTTCCAAAAAAGTAAATGATCTGGCCAATAGAGCCAGAAATAACAAACTTTCTCCTGATGAACTTTCAGGTGGAACCTATACCCTATCCAATGTGGGTAGTTTTGGGAATGTAATGGGCACACCAATTATAATGCAGCCTCAAGTTGCTATTTTGGCGGTGGGGGCTATTCAGAAGAAACCAGCTGTGGTAGAAACCCCAACTGGAGATGTAATTGCTATCCGACACAAAATGTTCCTGTCACATTCCTATGACCATAGGGTTGTGGACGGCTCACTTGGAGGAATGTTTGTAAGAAGAGTTGCTGATTATCTGGAAGCATTTGATCTTGAATCTGAGATATAATAAAAAAAGAGGCTTATGCCTCTTTTTTTATTGATATTTCTTTGAACCGCTCTGAAATCACCTTGGCAATTTCATGAATACTGACCGGTTTGGTCAGATAGTTATTCATTCCAACTGCGTATGCAGTCTCTATATCCTCTCTAAAAGCATTGGCCGATAGCCCCACAATCATCATGGATTCGGCACCTTTGATCCCTCTAATGTGCTTTGTTGCATCCAAACCGTTCATTTTGGGCATTTGAATATCCATAAAAATTAGATCAAAGACTCTTCCATTTTTTACAAACTCTAATGCCTCCAGTCCATTCCTAGCTATACTAACCTCATACCCTAACTGGTCCATCAGCATTTTCATAAAAATAAGATTGGTACTGTTGTCCTCTACCAACAGAATATCCATAGGGCATCTTTTGGCTAAATCCAAGAGCTGAACTTCTTCTTCATTCAAATCAAAAATCCTATTTTCACCGAAAACTTCACTTTGGTTGATAACGGAACCAAAAACACTAAAGCCAAACTCCGATCCTACTCCAACTTCACTTCGGATTTCAAGATCTCCTCCCATCAATTCTATGAGTTTTTTGGAGATTGCCAACCCAAGTCCTGTTCCCTGAAACTCCCTGGTATTGCTGCCATCCAATTGGACAAATGGTTCAGTCAGCAGTGCAATTTTCTCTTTGGGGATACCTTCTCCATTGTCTTTTACAACAAAATGAAGAATGATGTTTTCTTCCAACACCGGCTCCACTTCAATTGATACATGTACTTCCCCTTCCTGAGGTGTGAATTTTACGGCATTGCCTATTATATTAAATAGAATTTGAGCCAATTTCTCTTTATCCAATCTGACATATCCAGGAATCAATGGACCAAAAGCGTATGTAAATTTGATCTGCTTTTTTTCAATTAGTCCTGAGAATATCTTGAAAACCCTTATAATCTCATTTTTAAAATGGAACACAGTAAGTTTCAGCTCCATCATTCCTGACTCAATTTTGGAGTAATCCAAAATGTCATTGATAATATTTGTTAGGGACTTTCCTGAATCTTTGATAACTTGAATGTATTGTTTCTGTAATTTATCCAATTGGGTCTGCTCCATTAATTCAACAATTCCCAAAAGACCATTCATTGGGGTTCTGATTTCATGACTCATATTAGCCAGGAACTCAGACTTTGCTTTATTGGCTTGCTCTGCCGCCTCCTTTGCTTCCTGAAGTCCCTTTTCCCAAAGTTTCTGAGCGGTGATATCCCTGGCCATAGTTACCATCCGCTGCTCGTCCAATTTAAAAACCCTGGCTTCAAATATCCTCTTACCAATTGGAACCATCATTTCAAAAGTAATGTATTGAAGTTTGCCTGTTTTTTGAGCTTTATCAAATGCTTCAATCAAGTCTGTACGTATTGGCTCAGGCATAATATCTTTGAAATTATAACCCATTGTTGATTCAGGTGGGGCCATCAGCAAAGTCTTATCCTTGACATAATAATCCCTGAAAACCCCATCATTATCATAGATAAATATAAGGTCCGGCAAACTTTTGAGCACTGCCCTTAATCTGTTCTCACTTTCCTTAAGTTTAAATTCTGATTCAAATTTTTCCTGAATATCAGTGCAGATACCTACATTACCCTTAAAATTTCCGGAATCATCATATAATAACTTTTCAAAAATCTTTACCCTGACCCATTGTCCTCCTTTGTGAAGAAAATCAAATTCAAACTGTAAATTATCTTTCTGGGAATCCATACTTTCCCTGATGAAATTATCCAGTCGGGCGTTGTGTTCTGGACGGATATATTTCTTGAAATTAGTTTTGAAGTCTTCAGGGTTATAACCCAATACCTGTTTTACCTCATCACTTACTGAATACATTTCCCCATTCTCATCCTGAAAATAAATAAAGCCTTTGGACTCCTGTAACAAAAGTGTCTGCCGCCTAAAAAGCTCTTTAATTTCTTTGGCACCAGCTTGAATAGTCGAATTTGCAACCTGAATATTCTTGATGAATTTAAAAAGGATAATAAGTATAAGCACTAAAAGGGAAAGAAGACTAAACAAAATATAAAAATAGTTGATATAAACTTCAAAACCGACTTTTGAGATGTCTTGTATGAATACCACGCCGTATTTATTTTCGAATGGCACCAAACGAAACGGATAATAATGAATCGTAGATTTTTTCGATTTCTCCTGATCTCCAAAATAGGCGCCCCCAACCTTTTGACCTTTGAGACCTAGGTAAAGATCTTCTTGAAGCTTGTCCAATATATCTTTAGATGGAGTAAATGAACGATCATTTTTCTCCAAATTTACCGGATAAAGCACATCATCTCTCCAAATGAATTTTTTAGTATCAAGTCCAAGATAAAAATTACTCAATTGATCATTAAAAAACCTGTCGAGGTTAGTGACAATAATAATTCCAACACCCTTGCTTGCATTTCTAAGTTCAATAACCCTGGGATCATTGTGTCCGAATTGCTCAAGTTCTTGATGAAACTTATGTATAAAATTATTCTTTTGATCATAGCGAAAAGAAACTATTTGCTTTGGAAAAATTACAATTACAGAATCTAGAATGAACCTATGATTATTAAAAATTCTTCTTGCCCTCCTTTCAAAAGCTAATGTCTCATTCGAGCTCCTTTCGTAGGTCCAAGGTTCAAGGTTATTCACAAAAAACAACATGTCCTCGTACATCGCTGAAAAAGTATTCTGGATATCTTTTCCCGCAAGCTCTGCCTGTTTTCCCAACGAAACTTGTATAGATTCTATTTGACTATCTCGCAGCGCAGCAAAAAAATTAAAGGCAAGCAAGGAAATAATGAATGCTACAGCAATTCCCAAAAAAATAAACCACCTGTAAATACCCTTTTTATTACCTGATGCAAAATCAAAGCGACGTCCCTTCATCAATATACCAAATCAAGTATTACCCAATCTAAAACAGTCATTTTAGCAGCAGAAACCTGAATATCAAGACCCAAATCCTTAAGAGTAGCCTTTTTTTCATTATTCAAGATTATTTTTGACGCCAATTCCCTCACTTCTTTACTTTTGCTTCGGAAGAGGTTAAAATCTTCCAACCTGAAACTATCTGAAGTAATCGTTTGCTTGTAGGTATGATTCTTCAAAGGCGGAAGTGAAAGAGATTCAATTGCTTTGGTTTTCCCCGCTACAAGTGTACCGGTAACATCAAAAATCACAAAATTCCGATCAAATTTTTCCAAATAGGATTCTATTATATCATTCAAGGTGATATCAAATCCAAGTACCATTTTAAGGTCATCCCCCACATATATAGGATAAATTAAGGAAATCATCCATCCTCTACCTACTGGATCAATATAAATTTCATCAACCCAAACAGGTTTCCTCTGCGGATTATTCTCTTCTATTGCCTCATAATAAAAATTAAAAATGGTTACATCCAAATCTGGATCTAACATAGCTAAAGCATCATAAGGAGGATATAGCTTATTAAAGTGGTATTTGCTATTAAAATAAACCTGAGTGACAACCGAATTACGCTGTATAATTGATTTGAATTTCTCATCCAGACTTTTTGTGATGATATACATTTCCCTAACCTCGTTAAGATTATCTGCCCTAGAGGGTATATAGATGGTTCCTAAATTAGGGTCCTGAGATCCAGCATTATTGTATACCCCAGCTTGAATTAGGGGAATATCTGAATTTCGGGCTTGGGCAATTAACTGATCAGATTGAGCATAAAGATTTTTGACTTCTTCCCCTAACAACAGAATTTCCTGCTCAAGCTCTTGAAGGTCATACTCCATTAATGAAATAAAGGAATTCAAGTCCATAAGGACATCTTCATATTTTTCTTTTGGTGTGGGTTTACACTGTACCAAAAGCATAGAAAAAAGAGCCCAAAAAACACCCAGATATTTCATCTTAATTTGGAAGATTGATCCTAAAGCTAAAGATTTTGCATCTGAATTTGAAGGCTTTGTCCCATTTCTTTAAAACGTATCATTACTTTGTCAAAAAAATCACCCTCACAAAACCGATCCAGATCATCTTCCACCAATATATCCATCTCTGAAACTTTGAAAGTTTGTTCCAAAGGCCCTTGTTCAAACTTAATCAAAAATTTATTGTTCCAATTGTAAATGGAAATCCTTATATCGGCTTTGGTAAATTCTTTAACTACGCGCATTAGGGTTTTCTAACTTCTGAACTGTAGGTAATTTCTGATTTAAGAGATGAGGCTACAGAACAGTATTTGTCCACCGATAGGGCAACCACTTTGGCAAATTCCTCCTCTTTGGCATCAGGCGAAACCAAAACAAATTTCAAATGGATATGGGTATAATATGCAGGTACACCGTCATTTCTTGTTCCTTCTAATTCAATATAAAAGTCATTTATGGTCTTTCTCTTTTTCTTCATCATGATGACAGCATCCACTGCCGAACACCCACCCAAAGCTGATAAAAGAAGATCCATAGGGGACTGGGCTTTTTTATTGGGCGCATCATACATATCTATGTCCACCTTATTGCCCTGTAAATTTGAAGCTTCATATTCGTAGTCCGCTTTCATTCGGACAGTCACATTCCTTTTGCTCATAACTGATCATTGTTTTTTTGCATGACGGTCAATTAACACTTCTATGACCTCATCAAGTTCAATTTCTTTTGCCTCTAAAAGCACCAAATAATGGAAAAGCAGGTCCGCAGCCTCTCCCAAAAAGAGGTCCTTATTGTTATCTTTAGCCTCAATTACAATTTCCACTGCCTCCTCTCCTACTTTTTGGGCTATTTTATTGATTCCTTTGGCAAATAATGAAGCTGTGTAAGATTGGTCAGAAGGATTTTGTTTTCTTTCTTTTATAATTTTTCTTAAATGGTCAATAAATAAGGTCCTACTTGAATTGGATTCATCAAAACAAGTATCCGAACCAGTATGGCATACGGGTCCTAGTGGTTTTACCTTGACCAAAAGGGTATCATTATCACAATCAACGCTTATAGATTGTACTATCAAAAAATTTCCCGAAGTCTCTCCTTTGGTCCATAACCTTTGCTTGGTCCTGCTAAAAAAAGTGACCTTTTTGGTCTCCATGGTCTTATCCAATGCATCTTGGTTCATATAGCCCAACATCAACACAATATTACTTTCAGCATCCTGTATGACTGCTGGAACTAATCCATCCACTTTATCAAAATCTATATTCAGATTGCTCATTTTTTCAGGGTTTTATGACAGTTTAAATCCTTACGGGTACACCTTCCTGTCCCAAGTAGTTTTTTAACTCAGGAATTGGAATCTCTTTAAAATGAAAGATACTGGCAGCCAAGGCAGCATCAGCTTTACCAAAGGTAAAAACATCTCTGAAATGGGGCATACTTCCCGCTCCTCCGGAAGCAATTACAGGAATACTTAACATATAAGAAATCTCTGCTGTAATTTCATTGGCAAATCCCGATTTGGTGCCATCATGGTCCATGGAGGTCAATAAAATCTCACCGGCACCCCTTTCACAGACCTCTTTTGCCCATTCCTGCGTTTTCAACAAAGTAGGTTTTCTGCCACCATGGGTATGGACAAAATCAATCCCGTCAACATTCCTGGTATCAATAGCAACAACTATACATTGGGAACCAAACTCCAAAGCCATGTCATTGATTAAACCGGGTTGTTTTACAGCAGCTGAATTGATGGAAATCTTGTCTGCTCCTGCATTAAGCAACACTTTTACATCCTCCACAGTAGAAACCCCTCCCCCAACAGTAAATGGAATATTGATAGCTTTGGCTACTTTGGTAACAAGTTCAGCCAAGGTCTTCCGCTTATCCACCGTAGCGGTTATATCCAAAAAAACCAATTCGTCTGCCCCTTGGTCAGAGTAAATTTTGGCGAGTTCTACAGGGTCCCCTGCATCGCGAAGCTGAACAAAGTTTACACCTTTGACAGTCCTTCCATCTTTGATATCCAAGCAGGGTATGATTCTTTTTGTTAGCATTTCTTATTCTACCAGGTACCAAGTACGATGCGCAAAGTACATTGACATCGGCCAGTACAGTTATTAATGTTAAAACATTTTTATAATTACCTCCCTAAAGTCTATCGGGTAAAACCTGCCAATTGCTCAAGACTGATCCTTCCTTCATAATAAGCTTTCCCCACAATCGCTCCAAATACTCCTATTTCAGCTAATTTTTCAAGATCATCTACATTCGATACTCCCCCGCTCGCTATAAGTTTGATACCCGGAATCTCAGATAGAATATCCTTATACAAATCTAAAGAAGGACCCTGAAGCAAACCATCTTTGGCTACATCAGTGCAAATCACATAACTTATACCCTTTGCATGGTATCCTTTGATAAAGTCAATGAGCTCAATTTCAGTTGTTTCTTCCCACCCAGAAATAGCGATTTTCCTGTTTTTGGCATCAGCACCCAAAATTATTTTATCCCCCCCAAACCGTGAAATCCAAGACTCAAACAAATCCTTGTTTTTAACTGCAATACTACCTCCGGTAACTTGATGGGCCCCTAATGCAAAAGCTTCTTCAATGGCAGCGTCCGATTGCACCCCTCCCCCAAAATCAATTGTTAAAGAGGTTCCCTCCGAAATTGCCCTTAAAACCTCTTTGTTTACAATTTTCTTTTGTTTGGCTCCATCCAAGTCTACTAAATGCAATCTCTTAATACCTGCATTTTCAAATCTTTTTGCCATTTCAATCGGACTGTCATGGTATTCTTTTTTTTGACCATAGTCTCCTTGGGTCAAACGGACACATTTTCCATCAATAATATCAATAGCGGGTATTATTTCCATGATTCTAAATGTAAACAGGGCTACTCCCCAATTTTTTTATCAATACTTAATTTGTTCCGAAGACAACATTCCCGACACTACACTTTTTCAAAGGGCAAGAAAATTCTTCAGAATCCTTTCTCCTACCAAACTGCTTTTTTCAGGATGGGCCTGCATGGCATAGAAATTATCCTTATTCATCAATGCTGCAAAATCATGGATATATTGGGTTTTGGCAATTGTAAACTCACTGAGTTCACAATAAAAACTGTGCACGTAATACACATAAGAATGATTATCCAAGCCTTCAAAAAGAGTGCCTTTCAAATCATAGAGATTATTCCAGCCTACATGGGGAACTTTAAATTCTGCTGTATTATGAGGGATAAACCTTTTGACTTTTACAGGAAAAACTCCAAGACAAGTAGTATTATTTTCTTCAGAAAACTCGCATAGTAGCTGCTGGCCCAGACAAACCCCAAAAAAGGGTTGTTTAAGTTCAGGAATCAATAAATCCAGCTTTTTTTCCTGAAGGTATTTCATGGCTGTGCTAGCTTCTCCCTGTCCGGGAAAGATAACTTTGTCCGCACTCGAAATAAATTCCAGATCATCAGTAAGCGTTGGTTCCGCGCCCAACCTTTCCAATGCATAAAGTACGGATTGAACGTTTCCTGCATTGTATTTTATTACAGCTACTTTCATTCAAATTCTTTGAAACCAAGTGATCGGGGCCTTCCCAATCTAAATCATCATGTTAATTTGGAATAAAAAAACGTTCGTGGTCAAGGGATCACAAACGCCTTTCAATTGAATATTAAATCCAGAGTTCTTCTTTATCCCAACACTTATTTTTGTGCTGCTTCAGAAAGCATTTCTTCCAAAACTTCTTCAATTTCAGGAATTGATTGGTACAATTGCTCATAGCTTTCTATCACAAAATACTTATCCTGAAATTTATCCTTCCAGTAAGGAGTATTCATGATTTTTTTGACATTGTACTCATAATGCGCCGGTTCATCGGACAAACTGTATTTGGTTTCTCCTGCAGAACTCAGAATTCCCGCACCATAAATCTTCAACTCCCCATCTTCTCTGATTAGTCCAAATTCTATAGTGAACCAATATATCCTGGAAAGCAGCTCAATGGCCCACTTATCTTCAATATGCTTCAAGGCAATCCCACTAAGTTTTTCCAAAAAGTCCACGTAGGGCTGATTGGTCAACATCGGCATGTGAGCAAAGGCATCATGGAACATATCTGGTTCTTCGAGATAATCCAACTGCTCCATTTTTCTCAACCAAGTGGATGAACAAAATCTCCTATTGTTCATCAGTCCAAAGAACAGATCATCATCAATCAGACCCGGGACAACCTGTATGGACCAACCTGTACTTTTGGCGAGTCTTTTATTGACATCTTCAAAATCGGCAATTCGGTCCGAAGTAAAATTAATCTCTTTAATCCCTTCCAAATATGCCTTGGAAGCGGCTTTTGGCAAATTGACTATCTGCCTGTCAAAGAGAATTTTCCATACTTTAAAATCCTCCTCTGTATAAGCATCATAATCCTGCCTCATCACTTTCAGTCTCGGGTCAGAGAAGACCCAGTCTTTGGGTTTATTCATCATCGTATATTTGGGTTTTAGGACTTCACATAATTAATGCTAAACCTGTGAGTCCTTTCTATTTTTACTCTGATCTCCAATCAAATGTTTTCTAATCCATTAAAACACCATCAAAGAAACAGTCAAAAATAAGCATTTTCGACTGCTTCTTAAATAAAATTTTGTGAATGGAGAATCAAAGCAGTTCAAATGTCTTACGCATGGCAAAGGTTTGCCTTATCCAGTCGGCCAAACGGGCACTTTGGGAAAAATCCAATGTCTGCTGCCCATCGGAATAAGCCTTTTCTGGAATTTCATGGGTCTCATAAATGATTCCGTCTGCACCTGCCATTACTCCTGCCAAGGCCATCTGAGGAACATATTCTCTAATCCCTATTCCATGAGAAGGATCTACAATAACAGGGAGATGAGACTTTGATTTAAGGATAGGCACAGCATTTAGATCCAATGTATTTCTACTTGCCTTTTCATAAGTGCGAATGCCTCTCTCACAAAGAATCAGCTTTTCATTTCCTCCTGAAAACACATATTCTGCTGATTGTAACAGCTCCTCAATCGTGCCGGAAATCCCTCTTTTGATCATTACAGCTTTATCTACCTTTCCCAATTCATCCAAGAGATTGAAATTTTGGGTATTCCTGGCTCCTACTTGATAGATGTCAGTATAAGGATACATTTCTTCAATTTGAGATACCTGCATTACTTCTGTAACAATCTTGATCCCTTCTTCTTTGGCAATGCTGTACCATAGTTTCAGTCCATCTATACCCATTCCCCTAAATGCATATGGACTGGTTCTTGGTTTGAAAACCCCTCCACGCATCATACGAATACCATTTTCCTTTAAATGGGCAACTACTTTTCGGATCTGCTCCTCAGATTCTATGGAACATGGTCCTGCTATTATGGCCATATCCCCATCTTTGATGCAAACCTCATCCCCAAGATCAATGGAAGTGGGTTTTACTTTCCACTTTTTGGAGACCAATTTGTACTCATCAGAAACAATATGAATATCTTCGATACCTTCTTTTTGCCCGATTTTTCTGATATCAAATTCTTTCTTCCCAATCCCTATCAGATAATCACCTAACTGGGTTTTTACCTCTGTGATTTTATACCCGATTTCATGTACCTCCTGAATCAGTGCTTCCTTTTGTTTTGCACTGATATTTTCTTTTAGCTGGATAATCATAATCTATTTAATGACTGATTGTATATAGGACTTGATGTCATTTTTCAAGTCTTTGCTGTTTTTGATAATTTTGATAAATGCACTTCCGATGATAGCCCCATTGCTGTATTGAGAAGCTGTTGAAAAAGTTTCAGCATCAGAAATACCAAATCCTATTAACCTTGGGTTTTTCAGCTCCATGGATTTCACCCTTTCGAAATAAGCTATCTGCTCATTAGAAATACCTGATTTTGCACCTGTGATAGCATGAGCAGAAACCATATAAATGAAACCATTGGAATAGTCATCAATTTCCTTGATCCTTTTTTCGCTGGTCTGGGGAGAAATCAAAAAGGTATTCCTTAAACCATATCGGTCAAACATTTCCTTGTATTCATCGATATACTGCTGCATGGGCAAATCTGGAACTATAAGTCCATCAATCCCCAACTCCTGACATTTCTTGCAGAACTCTTCCATCCCATATTGAATTATTGGATTGAGATAACCCATTAATACAACTGGAAGGCTTACTTTTTTTCGCATATCCTTCAATTGATCGAAGAGTTTTTTCAAGCTCATCCCGTTATTCAAAGCTATCATATTGCTTTCCTGAATAGTAGGTCCATCTGCAATTGGGTCACTATATGGAACTCCCACCTCAATAATATCCGCACCTGCATCTTCTATGGCCTGCATGATGGGCAATGTGTCCTCTAAGTCAGGAAATCCAGCAGTAAAATAGATAGAAAGTACCCGCTCTTTTTTTCTATCAAATAAGTGATCTATTCTGTTCATCCTTTTCTGGATATTAATGTTTGTTTTTGAATCCGTTAGTCTTGCTAAATGGTTGCCATGGTTCTCATTATTGTCGTAGTTGTCTTTGTTCCGATTCCCTTAACAATAAATATTCTTACCACAAATTACCGAGTCTAAATCAAATCTCCCGACAAAAATCTCAAGTCCCTTGATAATTGAGTCTTGCTTCTTGGTTCTTGTCTCTAATTTCTCGTCTCTCACTTCTCTCCACTCAATAACCTCCCCACTTGATATAGGTATCCAGATCCTTATCCCCCCTGCCTGATAGGTTGATTACAATAATGTCATCCTTTTTGTACTCAATCATATTCAGTGCATGAAGTGCATGTGCTGTTTCTATTGCAGGAATAATACCTTCCAACCTGCTAAGTTCAATACCTGCCTTCATTGCATCTTCATCTTCCACTGCTACAAATTCAGCTCTTCCTATATCAAATAAATGCGCATGGACTGGTCCGATCCCCGGATAATCCAATCCTGCGGAAATAGAGTGAGGCTCCACTACTTGCCCATCCTCTGTCTGCATAAGCAATGTTTTGCTTCCATGTAAAATCCCCGGTGTTCCCAAAGCGGTTGTGGCCGCAGATTTTCCCGAATTGACTCCCAATCCTGCTGCCTCTGCCGCTACCAACCGTACTTGTGAGGTATTGTAGTAATGATAAAACGCTCCTGCTGCATTACTGCCTCCTCCTACACATGCAATGACCAAATCTGGATTTTCTGTACCCTCCTTTTCCTTTAATTGCCATTTGATTTCCTCCGAAATTACAGATTGGAATCTGGCAACCATTTCAGGGTAAGGATGGGGGCCTACAACCGAGCCAATGATGTAATGTGTATCTACAGGATTATTGATCCATTGACGCATAGCCTCATTAGTGGCATCTTTTAAGGTCTGCGAACCAGATGTAGCTGCCACAACTTTAGCTCCCAAAATCTTCATCCTTTCTACATTGGGTCTTTGTCTTTGAATATCCAATGCCCCCATATAAACCGTACATTCCATTCCCATCAGGGCACAGACCGTAGCTGTGGCCACACCATGTTGACCGGCCCCGGTTTCAGCTATAATTCTTTTCTTTCCTAATTTCTTGGCCAATATGATCTGACCTACAGTATTATTGACCTTGTGTGCCCCTGTATGACAAAGGTCTTCCCTTTTTAGGTAGATTTTAGCCCCGTGTTTTTCAGAAAGCCTAGAGGCAAAATATAATGGCGTTGGCCTCCCCACATAATCCTTCAACAAGGCTCTAAATTCTTTTTGAAAGTCCTCTGTAGCTATGATTTTTTCATAATTCTCACGCAACTCCTCTATATTGGGGTGAAGCATTTCGGGTATATAGGCCCCTCCAAATTTTCCATAAAAGCCTTTTTCGTCAACTCTGATCATAATATTCCTATGCTTGTGCTGCTTACTTCCTAGTCAGCCTTATTATTCTATTTTTTTTAATTGCGCTTTAAATTTCTTCACTTTGGAGATATTCTTAATTCCGGGTTCAACCTCGAACCTTGAATTGATATCCACTCCAGCTAATTGGGGAATCAGTTTTTTTAACTCCAAAATCTCATTCACCTGATCAGCATCTATTCCTCCACTCAATATTATGGGTTTCTCAAAAGGGTAATCTTTCAAAATCTCCCAATCAAATGTCTGCCCGCTTCCACCTTGATTCTGAGTATAGGTATCAAAGAGGAAATAATCCACCCAAGGAAGGTAAGCTTCCAATTCCGTCCATTTCATCCTGTCAATGACTTTGAAAACTTTGAAAATCTCCAAACCTGAACTTTCTTTTATTGCTTTCACTTCCGCAACATTTTCATCGCCATGTAATTGAATACCTGACAGCCCAAAATCATTAACTTTTTGTTGGATAGATTCCCGGGATTCATTTACAAATACACCAACTTTTCTTAGGGAAATATCCGTTATCCCAGGAAATGGTTGATCTCCAACATATCGGGGGGAAGGTGGATAAAATATCAAACCCATCCAATCCGGTTGCACTTGGTCTTCCAGTTCCCGGATATTACCGATATTTGACATGCCACAGACTTTGAGTTTCATTTTTCCTGAACCAAACCGACTTCCTTCAATATTTTTCTATAAGCGTTCATAAAATTGAGGGCAACCTGATGTGGCCTACTTGATTTCATGAAATTTTCCCCGATTAGAAACCCATCAAAACCTGCTTTTCTCAATTCATAAAGGGTTCCAGGATGGGAGATACCACTTTCTGAAATCTTTAAGAATTCAGAAGGGATTCTTTCCACTAAGCCAAATGATGTATCCAAGGAAACTTCAAAGGATTTCAGACTCCGGTTATTCACTCCTACCAAATCCAGGTGCTCATTGAGGCTTTTATCCAATTCCTTACTATCATGAACTTCCATCAATACTTCCAATCCAAGGCCATGGGCAAAGGCAGCCAATTCTTTCAATCTCTTTGGTTCCAATGCAGCAGCAATCAATAATATACAATCAGCACCAATGGATTTTGCTTCAATGATCTGGTATTCATCAACAATAAAGTCCTTTCTTAAAATCGGGCAGAAATTGAACTTTCTGGCCAAGCTAAGATCTTCATTTTTTCCTCCAAAAAACTCTTTATCAGTCAGTATAGACAAAGCTGAGGCTCCAGCCTGCATATAACCTATGGTAACTGTCTCCACAGACGCATTTGTGTTGATATCCCCTTTGGATGGTGATTTTCTCTTGAACTCAGCTATGATTCCAGTTTTATCCGGTCTTTTGATGTATTTTTTCATTGAAACCACCTGGGAATCAAAGTAGATACTTTTTTCCAATAACTTGGTAGGAACAAGACTGCTTTTCTCAGCAACTTCTGTCTTTTTATATGCAATGATTTTTTCTAAAATATTCATCAGATTTTTATTGAGCAAATGAAATACTGGTTTTAGGATTGACTAAGGCATTGAATACCCTCAAAGCCTGGCCCGAAAACAAAGATTCCTGGGCCTTTGCTACAGCTTCCTCATTGCTGAGTCCAGGTTTTGCTGTCAGCAAAGCTGCGGCGGCATTAGCAACCACAACTGCACTTTGTTCAGGGGTACCCTTCCCCTTTAATATATTATCAAATATTCTGGCAGATTCTTCTACTGTTTCACCTCCATTGATAGAGGAAGAAACAATAGTTGGTAGTCCAAAACTCTCGGGACTAAGCAATTTTTCCCCTTCATTGGAAATCATTTTGAAATCTCCTGTCAGTGAAATCTCATCATATCCGTCCAAAGCATGGAGTATACTGAACCTCCCCTCATACTCCTGATACAAATAGGCATATAATCGGGCCAATTCAAGACTGAATACCCCTACCAATTGGATTTTCGGAAAACTTGGATTGACCATGGGCCCAAGCATATTGAAGAAAGTTTTTACTCCTAATTCCTTTCTTATCGGAGCAACATTTTTCATAGCCGGATGAAATAATGGGGCGTGAAGAAAACAAATCCCTGCATCATCAAGGCTCTTTTTGAGTTTATCTTTGTCATTGGTAAACTCATATCCAAAATGTGCGAGTAAATTTGATGAACCACAAATAGAGGATACGCCGGTATTACCATGTTTGGCAACGTTCTGACCTGCTCCAGCTACTATAAAGGAAGCCAATGTAGATATATTGAAAGTATCTTTTCCATCACCACCTGTCCCACATAAGTCCATGGCATTATATTCATCTATTTCTACGGGAACACACAGTTCCAACATCGCTTCCCTAAAACCACCCAGTTCCTCCACGGTAATGCTTCTCATCAAGTAAACAGTCAGAAATGCTGCTATTTGACTCTGGTTGTAACTACCCGTTGCTATATTTTTCAACACCTCTCGGGCTTGTTCCTTTGAAAGCGTACGGTGTTCAATCAAATGATTCAATATCTCTTTCATAATTTTCCTTTTATCAATTCCTTCATTTCTGAACTTTTATTGAAGTTGTCAAAGATTCATTTACACTTCCTTTTTCTCCCGACTCCAACCAATTTTTCATCATCTGGCTGCCATATTCTGTCAGAATTGATTCTGGATGAAACTGCAATCCCCTAATGGAAAGAGTTTTATGTCTCACTCCCATGATTTGCTCATCTGGAGTTCTGGCGATTACTTCCAATTCATTTGGCAATGTAACAGGATTAATTACCCAAGAATGATACCTCCCTATTTTAAAAACTTCGGGCAAGCCTTCAAAAAGCAAATCATTTTCTACTTTGACTTCTGAAGCAACACCATGTACTACCTCTGCCAAATTGGTCAACGTCCCACCAAATGCTTCCCCAATGGCCTGATGCCCCAGACAGATACCTAAAATATCCTTTGAAACAGCATATTTTTTGATCAAATCAGGCATAATTCCTGCTTCAGACGGAATTCCAGGGCCTGGAGACAATAAAATTTTATCATACATACCGACCTTTTCCAAAGTGATTTTATCATTTCTGTAAATATCCATTTGGTTTCCATAACCAAGCTGCCTGATGATATAAACCAGGTTGTAGGTAAAGGAATCGTAATTATCAAGCACCAATATTTTCATAAACCCATTCATCAATGCAAACATTTATTTTAAATATTCTCAGCTGCGGTTAATGCTACCCTCAATGCCTCAAGCTTATTGGAAACCTCCTGTAATTCGGATTGAATGGAAGATTTTGCCACTACTCCTGCTCCTGCCTGAAACCGGAGCTCATTACCTTCTGAAACAAAAGACCGAATCAAAATGGCATGATTGAAATCCCCATTGAAACCCAAAAAGCCTATTGCGCCCCCATAAAACTTTCTGGATGTATTTTCCAGCTCATCGATCAGTTGCATTGCCTTGTATTTAGGCGCACCTGAAAGCGTTCCAGCAGGAAAAGTGTCAGCTACCAACTGCAGTGGATTGGAACTTTGCGGAAGTGTGCCAGTAACTTTTGACACCAAATGAATCACATGGGAATAGTACTGAATTTCTTTGAACACCTCCACTTCCACTTTCTCAGAAGAACGGCTCAAATCATTCCTGGCCAAATCTACCAACATCACATGCTCTGAATTTTCCTTAGGATCATCATAAAGCTTCAAGGCCAAGGATGCGTCTGCCTGATCATTTCCGGTTCTTTTGAAAGTGCCGGCGATAGGATAAATAGTGGCCTTATTATTTTTAACAACAATCTGGGCCTCTGGAGAACTGCCAAAAACTTTATAAGATCCATAGTCAAAATAAAACAAATAAGGGGAAGGATTGACAGATCGCAAAGCCCTGTACACATTGAATTCATCACCTTTGAATTTGGTACTGTATCTTCTAGATAAAACGATCTGGAATACATCCCCTCTGAAACAGTGTTCCTGCCCTTTTTTGAGAATATCCAAAAATTCCTCATCTGTGTAGTTGGAATATTCTTCATCCACCAATTTAAATGAATAATTGGGGATATTTTTGCTGTTCAAAAGCGTTTCAATCTGAGCAAGTCCCGCCGGCTTTTCAGCTCCTTCCACCTGATGTTCAAACAGGTACATTTCATTTTTGAAATGGTCCACCACAATTACATGCTGATACACCGCATAATGAAGCATTGGAATACTATCAGAATGTGTTTTTGTCAAACTGATATCCTCAAAATAAGCAACAGTATCATATTGTATATACCCGAAAAGGCCATTGCTGATAAATTTGTGGTGTCCGTTATCATCCTTGAATTTATTGGCAAAGTTTCTGAGAGAAGTAATGAGATTTTTCTCTTCCTCCACAGGATAGCGAAGGATTTGCCCATCTGGCAATTGCTCTTTGATTTGCCCCTCATTGAATGAAAAAGAAGCAAGTGGATTAAAGCAAATGTAGGAATAGCTGTTTTCCTGTCCATGGTAATCCGAGCTTTCAAGCAAAATAGGATTGGCAAAACGGTCCCGGATCTGCAAATAAATGCTTACAGGGGTTATGGTGTCTGCCAATAACTTTTTAAAAGAGGTGTTGATATGGAATTTTTTCATAATCTAAGGTCATAAAACAAAAAAGGCTTGCGGGGTAAACCAGCAAGCCTCTTAACATATTGTTAGTGTTACAAATTAGACAATGGCTATCGGTTCTCCCCGGATTGAGAAGTTAGATGCCACCACCAATATTTTGCAACCATTGTTTTCATATTGAATAGGCACAAAAATAAAAAATGAATTTTAGCATCAAAACAAAACAAGGAAATTATTGTCAAAATTTTAATAAATCATTCTCCTACTTGTGTTTTCCTCAATTTTCTTGGTTTATTTTTCCCCAATGCTATTCAAATTCAGGCAGATTGACTCCAATTTCAAGGCGTCTATTTCTTTTTCAATAAATTTCCCTTCCATGTAAATATCATTTAACTTTGGAAATAAAGCTCAAAACTCATGAAAAACCTTCCCCAATATTTCAAAAGGATTTTTGATGACTACCAAGTCCTGGTTAAAGTTAATTCAGATGATTTCACCGGTATTGAACTCATCATACATCCTGACGGAAATGTTGAAAAAACAGAAATGGAATTTGATGAGGAAATTTTTGAGGATTTGGAATTTGATGAATTTACACCTTGCAGTCCATTGGAATTCAATTTGCATTTGGCAAAAACCAAGACCAATTGATATTTTTTATCGTACTCATTAATCAAAAATAATATCCTCACCCACAGCGACATGCTCCGTAATTTCCGGCTTAGATAATTTTCCCAAATGACCAATTTATGGTTTTTTTTATTGTATATTCCTCTTACTGACAAAAATCACTTTATTTTATGAACTTTTTTGATAGCTTAAGGGCCGAAGAAATTTTATTTTAATCAATTATCCAACACTCAAAATAATCAAATGGTCATAGGTATACTTAAGGAACCTGGGGATGAATCAAGAGTGGCTTTATTGCCTGAGGCGGTGAAGACTTTGATATCCTGGAAGGTTTCGGTCTGGGTCGAAAACGATGCCGGATCCCGGGCATTTGCAGCTGATGAACTTTATAAAGCATCTGGAGCAGAAATCCACAACAGAGATGAAATACTGAGACATGCAGATTTGCTGTTAGGAATTCAACCTTTGGAGGAAGAAGAAATTTCCCTCATCAAACCGGAAGCTGTTTTGTTTGGTCAGCTCAATGCACTTTATAATCCAAAACTTACCCAATATTTGATCAACAATAACCGTACTGCTTTTAGTATGGAATTGGTTCCAAGAACCACCAGGGCACAGGCTATGGACGTACTTTCTTCCATGGCTACTGTATCAGGTTACAAAGCGGTACTCATGGCAGCGGATTTATTGCCAAGATTCTTTCCTATGTTCATGACAGCAGCGGGTAGCATTACACCTTCCAGAGTATTGATATTGGGAGCGGGTGTTGCAGGACTTCAAGCCATAGCCACAGCAAAAAGATTAGGAGCGACAGTATTTGCTTTTGATGTAAGACAAGCTGCCAAGGAGGAAGTACTTTCCTTAGGAGCAAAATTTGTAGATGTAGAAGGAGCCAAAGAAGATAAAGGAGCTGGCGGATATGCTGTGGAACAGACGGAAGAATTTCTTCAAAGGCAAAAGGACACCATCCATGAACATGCCATGAAAGCCGATGTGGTAATTACAACAGCTCAGATTCCGGGAAGAAAGGCACCGCTATTAGTAGAAGAGCGGACAGTGAGGGCCATGAAGCCCGGTTCCTTGGTCATTGATCTTGCTGCATCTTCGGGCGGCAACTGTGCCCTTTCTAAGCCTGATACAACCGTTGAAGTCAATGGTGTAAGAATAGTGGGTGTTGGAAATTTGGCCGCAAAAATGCCTCAGGATGCCAGCAAAATGTATGGTAAAAACTACCTGAATTTCCTTAAACTTATCATTAAAGACGGTAACATCAACCTGAATTTTGAAGATGATATTGTTACAGGCACCTGTGTCTGCCATAAAGGAAAACCAGTGAGTCCTCGAATCATTCAAATCCAAAACAATTGATCATGGAAGATTTATTTAACTATATAGGCAATAACATGGAAATGATTTATTTCCTCGTATTGGCAATTCTATTGGGAGTGGAGGTCATCTCAAATGTCCCCGCTATTTTGCATACCCCTCTGATGTCCGGTGCAAATGCCATCCACGGAGTAGTAGTGGTAGGAGCGATTATCGTCATGCTTCAGGCTTCGCCTGACAATTACCTAGCCTTGAGTGTGGGATTTTTAGCTGTCATAGTGGGTACCCTCAATGTAATTGGGGGATTTGTAGTGACAGACAGAATGCTGGAAATGTTTAAGAAAAAACCCAAGAAATCATGAGCTTAAGTATACTTGAAATAAGCTACCTTGTAGCCTCCCTTACGTTCATCGTGGGGTTAAAAATGCTTAGCCATCCAGACTCAGCAAGAAAGGGAAATCTGATTGCTGCAGCGGGAATGTTGATAGCTATTGTTGCTACTCTTACCCTATTCCAGGATTTTGACGAGGACAAAATGCTCAATTATTCCCTGATCTTTGGCGGCCTCATCATTGGTACCCTGATTGGAACGGTTATGGCAAAAAAAGTACAGATGACTGCCATGCCGCAGATGGTTTCTTTTTTCAACGGGATGGGTGGAGCCTGTGCGGCTTTAATTGCAATTATTGAATACCAACACCATCAACATACTACTGTGACTGGATTTGACGGGGAGCTCATGGTGATGTTATTAGGTCTCTTGATCGGGTCTGTTTCTTTTTCTGGATCAATGATTGCCTACGGCAAGCTTGAGGGCAAGATCAAAGATAAAGTGCTCCCAATGAACCAAGCCATCAATATGGTTTTGTTGGGCGCAATTGTGGTTTTGATCATCTATCAGTTATTTGGTGAAAGTACCCCCCTACAATTCTACATCCTTTTGGGTCTGGCCTTAGTTTACGGCATCCTCTTTGTGATGCCCATAGGCGGTGCTGACATGCCGGTGGTGATTTCCCTGCTCAATTCCTTTACAGGTATGGCAGCAGCTTTTGGTGGCTTCCTTTATGACAATAAGGCCATGTTGACGGGAGGAATCTTGGTAGGCTCTGCAGGAACTATACTTACCATCCTGATGTGCAATGCCATGAACCGCTCGCTAACAAATGTACTATTAGGGGCATTTGGAGGGGCAGCTGGCGGGCCTTCAAAAAGCCAAAGCGGCGATCAAACTGTCCGGGAAATCTCTCTTTCAGATACAGCAGTTTTGCTTTCTTATTCGCAGAATGTCGTTATCGTTCCCGGTTATGGCCTTGCAGTAGCCCAAGCCCAGCACACCTGCCATGAATTGGAAAAACTCCTGGAAGAAAAAGGAGTGGAAGTGAATTATGCGATCCATCCTGTAGCAGGTAGAATGCCGGGACATATGAACGTACTTCTCGCAGAGGCCGATGTCCCTTATGAAAAACTGCAAGAGATGGAAGAAATCAATCCTAAATTGGCCAATGCTGATGTAGTCGTAGTGATCGGCGCCAATGATGTGGTCAACCCTGCAGCAAAGAATGATCCCTCCTCTCCAATTTATGGCATGCCGATCTTGGAAGTTGATCAGGCCAAAAACATCATTATCCTCAAAAGAGGAATGAGTGCAGGTTATGCAGGCATTGAAAATGAACTATTCTTCTACCCTAAAACCAGGATGCTTTTTGGAGATGCCAAGGATTCCCTTCAAAAGCTAACCCAGGAAGTAAAAGAAGTTTAAATAAGAAATACCACTTTTTATAGGTGATTTTTGACAAAAATCCCTTATTTGAACATAAAAACAGAAAAAGTCCGGATCCCGGGCTTTTTCTGTTAAATTGTGGTACCAATTTTGTTTTAAATGGGACACAATGAACGGTTGATGTCATGAAATACATCCTAATATTTCTTCCTTTTTTCTTTCTAATTGCAAATATTTCCTTAGCACAAAGTTCATTTTTGGGCATCCAAAACAGCCCTAGGAAAGGAGTACTCCAATCCCTAATGAACCCAGCAGAGATCAATAACCTCAACCGGTCAGTTGACGTTTTTTTTGTGGGGGCCGAGGGATCCTTTGGGAACAATACCATCACCTTTAATGAATTTCTAAACAATCGAAACCGGGTGATAGATTTTGCCATCAATAAAGCTAAAGCTCCAATCAGTTTCCGTTCCGAAGCAGAAATCATAGGACCAACAGTAGGAATTAGGCTTAACAAATGGGCTATAGGCCTCAGTACCAAATCAGTCGTAAACGGAAATATGATAGATGTAGATGCTAAACTGGGAGAGGCTTTTAGCGACTATGAAATACAGGTCAACAACAATACTTTTTCAATTAACAGCCCCTACAATCAAAGAGTATACCTGAGCAATTGGTCTGAAATTGGTTTAATTTTAGGAAGAGAAGTTTTCTCTTATCAACATCACAGATTATCCTTAGGTGCCAATGCCAGGCTGATTTTTCCCCAAAATTATATCAACTTGGCTGTAGATAATTTGAGAGGAACTTTAGTCCAAGAAAACTTTGATTTTGCTCTGACCGATGCATCTGGAAAAGTAAACATGATTTATTCCTCCGAAATTCTTTCGAACAATAGCTTCAACCTTTCTTTTGAAGGTTTTCAATTCAATAACCCCTCTGGTCTTGGACTTGACCTAGGAGCAAATTATCAATTTTTAGACCAAGAAGGCCCTAAATTCAATGTTGGCCTTGCAGTGAGGAATTTAGGAAGCGTCAGATATCCTACAGGCCAAATTCAAAACAACAGTTACATTTTCAATATTCCCCCTGATCAATTCTTCAATTTAAACGAACTCAGAGGTTCCTTAGATGAAATAGAGAGCCACCTTATTGAGAGTGGTTATTTTCAATTGGAATCTCCTACAACCAATTTTGAGACTGGTTTACCTACCCAGTTCGTAATTTATGGTGAATGGAAAGTGAATCAAAATTTTTATTTAAGTGTGAATAGCCATCAAAGAATGAGGGATAAGCAAGACAACTCACAGATTATTTCCCAAAACCTCATTCTGATCACCCCTAGAATTGTCTTTGGGAGATTTGAACTTTACTCTCCCTGGGCTAAACTAGAACTATCTGGATTATCTGGTGGTTTAGGTTTAAGATTTGGCGGATTTTTTATAGGCAGTAACTCCATTCTTACCGGTGTATTAGCTGAGGGCAAATTAATTGACTTTCATACAGGGCTAAGCTGGTCTTTTGGAAAAAGACAATAAACCAAATCAAATTCTTATCTTTACGCAATAAACCTCAATTTTTATTGAAAATAATCATGCTTAAGGATACAAAAATTGCAATAATTGGATGTGGAAATTTGGGCACTTCTATTGTAAATGGTCTTTTGGAGCTTGAGGGGTTTCAACCTCAACACCTTCATGTCACTAAAAGAAACCCCTCCAGTCTCTTTTACCTTCAGGACAAAGGGATTAGAGTACATTCAGACAACCTTATTGCAGCTAAGGAAGCTGATCTGGTTATATTGGGTGTAAAACCTTTCAACGTCAATGCTATCCTAAGAGAAATCAAGCCGGTATTAGATCCAGAGAAGCAAGTGGTGGTATCTTTGGCCACCGGCGTCACTTTGGATGAGATGTTTGAAGTTTTGGATCCAAAAACAACCGCTTTCCGGGCCATGCCCAATATTGCAGCAGAAATTGGTGAATCTGTCACCTGCATTACTGCACGGAATAACAAGGAAGAGGCTGAAGTCAAAGTGAAAGCTCTTTTTGAAAGCATAGGTTTTTCTATCACAATTGATGAAAATTTAATGGAAGCAGCTACCGTTCTGGGAGCCTGTGGAATTGCTTATGTACTGAGGTTCATAAGAGCCATGATTCAGGGAGGAATCCAGATTGGCTTTGATGCAAAAACAGCCAGTACAATTGTAAATCAGACAGTTAAAGGTGCTGCAGAATTGATGATCCAAAAGAACATGCATCCTGAGGAGGCTATTGATAAAGTAACAACTCCCAAAGGCTGCACAATTGTCGGACTTAATGAAATGGAGCATCAGGGATTTTCAGCAGCTATGGTTAGAGGAGTATTAGCTTCCTATGAAAAAATTGAAAAAACCTAAGGCCTTTTCGTAAGAGAATCCTGCTGAATTTCTGCCAATTAGATTTCCAAAATTGCGGAGGAAAAATAAATTAGGACCAAATTTTATTTTTCCAACCCATTTCCCTAAATTTGCGGTCTTGAATTAGCAGGAGGAGTCGTGAAATTCTTGAGAAACTACAATATAGACATCATCAAACTGAAGGACGGGAGACACGCTTTTCATTTTGAGGTCGGTGATGATTTCTTTAAGTTTTACGAAGCGGAAGATTGGGTCAACGGATCCAAAATATCTGTAAATGTTTCACTTAACAAAACAGCATCTGTCATTGAAGCTGATTATGTGTTTGCTGGCACAGTGAGGTTAACCTGCGACAGGAGTTTGGAAGAGTTCGATCATCCATTGGGTTTTACTGAAAAAGTAATTTACAAGTACGGGCCTATTGAACAGGAAATCAGTGAGGATGTGTTTATGATTACTAGAGACACTCCTAGTATCAATATCGCCCAACTGGTCTATGAATTTATTTTATTGGCCATTCCTGCAAAAAAAATCCATCCTGATTATGAAGAGGAAATGGACGATGAGGCCTTCGACGAAGAAGGTTCAATTGTTTACCTGTCGGAGGATTTAGAAAGTGAAGAAATTGAAGAACTGGAAGAAGAGGAAGAAAATACCGATAAGCCAGTTGACCCCAGATGGGAAATATTGAATAAACTAAAGAAATAAGATTAATCTAAAATAGTTAAGAGATGGCACATCCTAAACGCAAAATTTCGAAAACCAGAAGAGACAAAAGAAGAACTCACTATAAGTTGACTGCACCAGGTCTTGCTCAATGCCCTACAACAGGTGAATTTCACCTGCCGCACAGAGCATTTTGGCTTGATGGTAAACTGTACTACAAAGGACAGGTTATCATGGAAAAAGAAGTAGTAGCTTAATTGATTCAAAAGGCCTTTTGATAAAAACCTTCCGAGTATTACCGGAAGGTTTTTTGTTTTTTACTTCGTCAATAATTGCATTTACCTTCACCTAATAACCAAAAATCTTTGGTGAAAAAGCGCTTTTTAGATAATTTTGAGGCCTTGCTTTTAAATAATAAAAAAGCCACCTAGCAAAATAAGCATAAGCAACTGTAAGCCAAATCCTTACCTATTCGGTTTGAGAAAATAGGCCGAAAATAAATTCTGAATGAAAAAAAATAGAGCAGTAATTACCGGTGTTCACGGATGGGTTCCAGAATACATCCTAACCAACAAGGAACTTGAAACGATGGTAGACACTAACGATGAGTGGATAGTTACCAGAACCGGCATCAAAGAACGAAGAATTTTAAAAGGTGAAAACCAAGGTACCTCAGTCATCGGCATCAATGCAGTCAAAGGTCTTCTAAAAAAAACCAACACCAATCCCGAAGATATTGATCTTATTATCTGTGCAACTGTAACTCCAGATATGCCTTTTCCAGCTACTGCAAATATTATTGCAGAGGGTGTTGGAGCTAAAAACAGTTATAGTTTTGATATATCTGCAGCCTGTTCCGGATTCCTTTATGCATTAACCATGGGAAGCCAGTTTATTGAAACAGGAATGCATAAAAAAGTAATAATTGTAGGAGCAGATAAAATGTCTTCAATTATTGATTACCAAGATAGGGCCACCTGTATCATCTTTGGTGATGGCGGTGGAGCTGTCTTATTAGAACCTACTGAAGAAGAAGTAGGTATCATGGACTCTTTATTACATGCCGATGGGTCTGGTGCTCCTTACCTACACATGAAGGCGGGTGGAAGCCGGAAGCCTGCAACCATTGAAACGGTTAATGCTAGGGAGCATTTTGCCTATCAGGAAGGTTCAACTGTCTTCAAATTTGCGGTTACCAATATGGCCGAAGTAAGTGCACAGATCATGGAAAGGAACAACCTCCAAGCCAAAGATGTGGCTTGGTTGGTTCCACATCAGGCCAACAAGCGTATTATTGATGCCACGGCCAACCGAATGGGTATTGGACCTGAAAAAGTAATGCTCAATATTGAACATTATGGGAACACTACAGCGGGTACGCTCCCCTTATGCCTTTGGGATTATGAATCTCAGCTCAAAAAAGGTGACAATATAATATTAGCCGCTTTTGGGGGTGGATTTACCTGGGGCGCAATCTATCTCAAATGGGGATTTGACCCAAAACAATAAGAAAACTATAATTCAGATCATATATGGCAACAACTGCAGATTTCAAAAATGGATTGTGTCTTGAAATGAACAATGACATTTACTCCATAGTAGAATTCCAGCACGTAAAACCAGGAAAAGGTGCTGCATTTGTAAGAACCAAACTAAAAAGCCTGACTTCAGGTAAAGTTTTGGACAAAACTTTCAGCGCCGGTGAAAAGGTCACTACTGCCAGGGTAGAAAAAAGACCACATCAGTTCCTTTATGCAGATGATATGGGCTACCATTTCATGGACACAGAATCTTTTGAACAGATCCCAATACAAGAGAAACTCATCGAAAGGTCCAACCTAATGAAAGAAGGCCAAATGGTTGACATTTTAGTGCATGCTGAAACAGAAACCCCTCTCTCTGTGGAGCTTCCTCCTTTTGTAGAATTGATGATTACTTATACAGAACCCGGCATTAAAGGTGATACAGCAACCAATGCACTTAAGCCTGCAACTGTTGAAACCGGTGCTACTGTAATGGTACCTTTATTTGTGGATCAGGATACCATGATCAAGGTAGATACCCGAGATGGTTCTTACTCTGAAAGAGTAAAATAATTTTCTAAAGCTATGTGATTTACCTAAATTACATAGCTTTATTGCTTATTTCCCAGACAAACCCAAATATCCAGTTGGATATTGTTAAACTAAAAACTCATGAAAGCAAAAGAAATTCAAGACCTTATAGATTTTATTTCCAACTCCGGTCTTGCGGAGGTAAAGATCGAAACAGAAGAATTTAAACTTTCCATTAAAAAATATTCTGAGGCTCCAGCAGTAAAAGTAGAGACAGTAGCAGTACCTGCCACAGCTCCAGTGGCTGCAGCGCCATCTCCTGTAGTAGCAGCGGCTCCAGCACCATCTTCAGCTCCTGCAAAAGAAGATACATCCAAATATCTGGAAATCAAATCCCCGATGATTGGTACTTTTTACAGAACACCTAATCCTGACTCAGATCCATTTGTAAGTGTAGGAGACACCGTTACTGCCGGACAGACAGTTTGCATCATTGAGGCAATGAAACTTTTCAATGAGATTGAATCCGAAGTATCTGGCAAAATTGTTAAAATTCTAGTTGACAATGCGTCTCCTGTTGAATATGACCAACCCTTATTCCTAGTTGATCCAGCTGGATAATTTTTGTTTCACCAACCAAAAGAACTGTGTTTAAAAAAATACTAATTGCCAACAGGGGAGAAATTGCCCTACGTGTGATCCGAACCTGTAAAGAGATGGGGATCAAAACCGTAGCAGTCTATTCAACAGCGGATAAAGATAGCTTACATGTCCGCTTTGCTGATGAAGCAGTTTGCATAGGTGCCGCGCCAAGCCGCGAATCCTATTTGAATATTCCCAGGATCATAGCAGCAGCAGAAATCACCAATGCAGATGCCATACACCCAGGTTATGGATTTTTGTCAGAAAATGCGGAGTTTTCGAGAATCTGTGAAGAATATGGCATCAAATTCATAGGAGCAAGCCCAGAAATGATCAATAAAATGGGGGATAAAGCCACTGCCAAAGCTACCATGAAGGAAGCAGGTGTGCCTACCATTCCAGGATCAGAGGGATTATTGGCCAGTATGGAAGAGGGGATTAAATTAGCCAATCAAATGGGCTATCCCGTTATCTTGAAAGCCACTGCGGGTGGTGGTGGACGCGGTATGAGGATTGTCAAAGAAGAAAGCGAATTCAAAAAAGCATGGAATGATGCCAGGCAAGAAGCCGGAGCAGCTTTCGGTAATGATGGTCTGTACCTTGAAAAATTCGTAGAAGAACCCCGGCATATAGAAATCCAGATTGTAGGAGACAGCACTGGTAGAGCTTGTCACCTTTCTGAAAGGGATTGTTCTATCCAAAGAAGGCATCAAAAGCTGGTAGAGGAAACTCCTTCTCCATTCATGACAGATGAGTTGAGAGAAGCTATGGGCCAAGCCGCAATAAAAGGTGCAGAAGCCATTGGGTATGAAGGTGCCGGAACTATTGAATTCTTAGTGGATAAGCACAGAAACTTCTATTTTATGGAGATGAACACTCGTATACAAGTGGAGCATCCTATCACAGAAGAAGTTACTGACTTTGACCTCATTAAAGAACAGATTAAAGTAGCAGCTGGGGAAAAAATTTCAGGAAGGAATTATTATCCAAAATTGTTTGCCATGGAATGCCGTATCAATGCAGAAGATCCAAGCAATGGTTTCCGACCTAGTCCAGGCAAAATCCTTAATCTACACATGCCGGGAGGCAGAGGCGTAAGGGTAGATTCTCACGTGTACGCTGGCTATGTCATCCCTCCAAATTATGACTCTATGATTGCCAAATTGATTGTTAGTGGTCAATCCAGAGAAGAAGTAATTGTCAGGATGAAAAGGGCATTAGAAGAATTTGTAATAGACGGTATTAAAACTACCATACCTTTCCATATTGCTTTATTGGACAATGAGGATTTCAGGGCAGGTAATTTTACCACCAAATTCCTTGATTACTTTGATTTTAGTGTGATAAAAAAATAATTAAAAAATCCGGCTTAGTCGCCGGATTTTTTTTACTATTCTTCCGCCCTTTAACCGCTATTTTTCACAATTAATCCAATAATATATTTTCTTTTTTCTATTATTTTTTTGCAAAACATTGTGACGGAATGTGTTTTTTGCGAAATTATCTTTCTCAATTAACCTTGACCGCAAACAATGAACCTTCAAGCCTTGATCTTTGCCGCCTTAATTTTATTGTTTGGATCCTGTAGCCAGGATAAGCAAATTGAACTTGTCATAGAAAAAAATGAACAGATAAGCTACAATTACCACATCAGACCAATTCTTTCCGACAATTGCTTTGCCTGTCATGGGCCTGATGCCAATAAACGTGAGGCAGGGTTAAGATTGGATATTGCGGAAAATGCTTATGCCGCATTGAAAGAGAATCCGAATAAATTTGGTATTGTACCAAATTCTCCTTCAGAATCTGAAGTTTACCACCGGATAATTTCTTCCGATCCAAACGAAATGATGCCACCACCAGAGTCCAATTTAAAACTAAGTGAATATGATATAGCACTCATCAAAAGATGGATCGAGCAGGGCGCTGTATATGAACCTCATTGGGCTTTTGTTCCACCACGAAAAGTGGATCCCCCTAAAGTAAAAAACAAAAATTGGCCTAATAATGAAATCGATCATTTCATATGGGCAAAAATGGACCAAAGAGGACTTAGCCCTAATCCAGAAGCGGAAAAATCAGCACTTTTAAAAAGAATATCATTGGATATTACGGGATTACCCCCAAGTCCGGAACTACAAAAAAGATTCGAAAATGATAAAAGTCCGGAAGCCTATGTAAAAATGATTGATTACTTATTAGATCAAAGTGCTTACGGGGAAAAAATGGCTACTTTATGGATGGATATATCAAGATATGCTGACTCTTATGGATACCAAGATGACAATATCCGAACCCAATGGCCTTATAGGGACTGGGTAATCCATGCTTTCAACAAGAACCTACCCTACGACCAATTTATCACCTGGCAATTGGCAGGTGATATGCTGCCCAATGCCAATAAAGAACAAATTCTGGCTACGGCATTCAATAGAAACCACAAATACACGGAAGAAGGCGGCGTAATTGATGAAGAATACAGGGTAGAATATATCTTGGACAAAACCAATACCTTCAGCAAAGGTATCTTAGGACTGACCATGGAATGCGCCCATTGCCATGACCATAAATATGACCCTGTTTCACAGAAAAATTACTTTGAGCTTTTTGCTTTTTTCAACAATACTCCTGAAAAAGGGTATGAAGGAGATGTCATGCAGTCTAAACCTGCCAAAACTCCTATCTTATGGATAGAACGGAATGATATCGACCAACTGCTCACTTTTATTAATCACACTGACAGCAGCAAAATCATGGTTTCTGTGATGGAAGAGTTGAAAGAACCCAGAAAGACTTACATATTAGACAGAGGACTATATGATGCCCCCACTCTTCCAGTCAATCCGAATACTCCTGAAAATGTTTTCCCATTCGGTTCTAAATTCCCCAGAAACCGTCTTGGACTAGCCCAATGGACAGTGGACAAGAACAATCCTCTGACAGCAAGGGTATTTGTAAACCTTATTTGGCAGGAAATTTTCGGGCGTGGGATAGTCAAATCTACCGGAGATTTTGGAATGCAGGGAGACCTTCCTTCCCACCCTGAATTATTGGATTGGCTTGCAGTTGACTTTATGG
The DNA here is from genome assembly GCF_003014575.1 of Cecembia rubra. Taxonomy (GTDB): domain Bacteria; phylum Bacteroidota; class Bacteroidia; order Cytophagales; family Cyclobacteriaceae; genus Cecembia_A; species Cecembia_A rubra. Next base: position 321,614 of record NZ_PYGF01000002.1, on the reverse strand, counting down.
AGAACGGCTGGGATATCAAACGTTTGGTCAAACAAATCCTCAGCTCTTCGACCTATAGACAGTCTTCTAAAGTGGAAAACAAAAATTTGAAAGTTGACCCTGAAAACATATACCTTTCCAGGGCCCCTAGACTGAGACTTCCAGCAGAAAATATCCGCGACCTTGTTCTTTCAAGCTCAGGATTGCTGGTGCAGGAAGTAGGCGGACCAAGTGTAAAACCCTACCAACCCGAAGGCCTTTGGGAAGCTGCAACCTCCGGTCGAGGAGAATTGAAAACATACAAACAGGACAAAGGAGAAAAACTATACAGAAGAGGTCTTTACACCTTTATCAAACTTACTGTTCCACCACCAATGCCGATCATTTTTGATGGGAGCAACAGAGACCAATGCGAGGTCAACCGAGGGCGGACCAATACCCCTTTACAGGCCTTGGTTATGCTAAATGACCCATTAGTCCTAGAAGCATCAAGGTACCTGGCATCACAGCTCCTAACACAGGAACTGAAACCCAATGCTTCTATTGAAAATGCATTTATTAGAGTAATTGGAAGAAAACCCAACAATAAAGAAATTGAAATTCTTCAAAGCTACTATCTTGAGGAATTATCAAGGTTTGAAAAAAATATAGAGGCAGCAATAAGTCTTACCAAGCTAGGTGAGTCCCCCATTTCGGATGAGTTGATAAGTCCAAAGTTAGCTGCAATGACCCAAGTCGTCACTGCCATTTACAACCTTGAGGAAGCCATAACAAAAATTTAAGATGGAAAAGGAACAACTTGAACATGGATTAAGCCTTAATAGAAGAAAGTTTCTTGGGAAACTCAGCCTTGGAATTGGAAGTGTGGCCTTGGGAAGTCTACTGATACCAGATCTATTGAATAGAAAATCTGAGGAAGATGCCCTTTTTGCAGCCCTTCCCCATTTTGCGCCAAAGGCCAAAAGAATCATTTACCTTTTTCAGAATGGAGCTCCTTCCCAGCTGGAAACATTTGATTATAAACCATTATTGAACCAACAAATAGGTAAAGAATTGCCTGATTCTATCCGTATGGGGCAGAGGCTTACAGGTATGACCTCAGGTCAAAATTCTTTCCCTTTAGTAGGCTCATATTTTGGGTTTAAGCAATATGGAGAAGCCAGAGCATGGATTTCAGATATTTTTCCACATACTGCCAAAATTGTGGATGATATCTGCATCATCAAATCCATGCATACGGAAGCCATCAACCATGACCCTGCCCTTACCTTTTTCCAGACAGGAGCACAAGTTGGCAACCGTCCAAGCATGGGTGCTTGGCTTAGTTATGGGCTGGGAAGCGAAAACAGTAATCTTCCTGCATTTTGCGTTCTTTTGAGTAGAGGTAAGGGAAATGGACAAGGTGTCTATTCAAAGCTTTGGACCAATGGCTTCCTGGATTCTGTACATCAAGGTGTACAATTTTCTGCCAGTGAAGATCCCGTCCTTTATTTGAGAGATCCTAAAGGCATGGACAGACAGGAAAGAAGGAGGATGTTGGATAAAGTATCAGAACTCAATCAACTCAATTATCAGGCTTTTGGAGATCCTGAAATCAACGCCAAAATCCAGCAATATGAGATGGCTTTCCGGATGCAGACAGCCGTTCCTGAGGTAACAGATATCTCTAAAGAACCCGACAGCATCATCAAAATGTATGGCCCTGATTGCCTTGTTCCGGGCACTTATGCCGCCAACTGCCTTTTGGCCCGAAAACTTTCTGAAAATGGTGTGCGCTTCGTACAACTCTACCACCAAGGATGGGACCAACATGGGAACTTACCCAATGAAATGGCTACACAGGCCAAAGATGTGGATCAGGCTTCAGCAGCTTTGATCCAGGACCTAAAACAACGTGGACTTTTGGATGAAACTTTGGTAATCTGGGGAGGTGAATTTGGAAGAACGAATTATTGTCAGGGAAAAATCCAAGTAGATAATTACGGTAGAGACCATCACCCTAGAGCTTTCTCCATTTGGATGGCTGGTGGAGGCGTCAAATCCGGAATGGTCTATGGAGAAACAGATGAATTTGGCTACAACATCACTGAAAACCCGGTACATGTTCATGATTTTCAAGCGACTATCCTCCATTTAATGGGTATTGACCACGAAAAGTTGACCTACAAGCATTTGGGGAGGCGCTATAGGCTGACAGATGTGCATGGCCATGTAGTAAAAGATATTTTGGTATAACAGTTTCAATTTTATGTCGTTTCAAACCAGATTATCTGCAATCCTGAAAAATGTATTGATTGTATTCCATGGCCTGACATTGATTTTGGCATTTGGACACGAACATTTGGAAGTACCGCCAATTTTGGAATTCTTAGGAAGAACGCATCCTTTAGTTCTTCATTTCCCCATTGCATTACTTTTGTTGTTAGCCTTGGTATTATGGAACCCAAACATCACTTTTTTGGAAAACAAACCGTTTTCCAACAATCTATTCCTGAGCACCTTGCTTCTAACAGGGATAACGGTGATGGCAGGACTCTTACTGGCAACAGAAGAAGGATATGAAAAGGAGTCTTTTTTTTTCCATCAATGGACCGGAGTGACTTTATTTTGGCTGGGAACTATTTGGTACATTCTGTGGACTAAAGAAATTTACCAGACCGCTAGAGTAATTTCTGTTTTAACCATCATCCTGATCATAATCACTGGCCATCTTGGTGCCTCACTGACCCATGGGGATGATTTTTTATTTGCGCCACTACTTAAGAAAAAAAATGATCCAAAGGTTAACCTGGATGAAGCATTGAGCTATGATCATGTCATTAGACCTATTTTAGAACAAAAATGTGTGTCTTGCCATAAAGCCTCCAAGCAAAAAGGTGATTTAAGATTAGATGGTGTAGAGTATATTCTAGCAGGTGGTAAAAATGGTCCTGTCATTGACCTCAACAACACTGAAGAATCCAATCTCCTTCATCGGATTTTATTGCCAATGGAAGATGAAGATCATATGCCGCCAAAAGGAAAATTACAGCTTACTGAATTAGAAATCCAAATTATAACCTCCTGGATTAAAGAATCAGCGCATTTCGATAAGAAGCTTGTCCATTATCCTGAAGAAAGTAATTTATTCCAATTGGCAAAAAATCTATTTGTACCCTCTGAAGGACCAAATTATGATTTCCCTTTTGCTAAAGGAATTACAATTGAAAAACTCAATAATGATTATCGGGTTGTCCAGACCATTTATCCAGAAGCACCGGCACTGAGAGTCAGTTTTTTTGGAAAAAGCCAATTCACTTCTAAAGCTTTGGATGAACTGGATAAAATCAGTGTTCAGCTGGTAGAACTCAACCTCAACAACATGCCACTAAATGATGAGGATATCAAAAAAATATCCAGATTCAACAATCTGGAAAAACTTTATCTTAATTCCACTGGATTGAGCGGTACGACTTTAAGTAGCTTAAAAAATCAACCAAAACTGCATAGCTTATCACTTTCCGGTAATCCATTAAAGGAAACAAGCATAGCTGAACTAGGAGCTTTAAAACAATTGAATAATCTTTTCCTTTGGAATAGTAGCTTAAGTACTCAAAATATAGAGCAGCTAAAGACATTACTTCCCAATACAAAAATTGAAACCGGATTTAAGGATGAAGGTGAACGCTACCAACTTAACCCACCTCTGATCCAAGCTGAAAACAATATTTTCAATAATGAATTGGAGGTAAGACTAAAACATCCAATAGGATCTGTAAGTATTTTTTATACTTTGGATAATACCGAACCGGACAGCTCCAACTATCTGCTCTATCAGGGACCTTTGAAAATCCAAAAAAGTACCACCTTGAGAGCAAGGGCTTTTGCCAATGGATGGTTGGGAAGTGAAGAGAATACCAATTCCTTTTTCAAAGCCAGCATTAAACCAATCTCTTATCAATTAAGCTACCCGCCACACAAAAGCTATCCTGGAAATGGAGTGGAAACCCTATTTGACCAAGAAAAAGGAGATGAAGACTTTGGCTCTGGAAAATGGTTAGGGTTCCAGGATCAACCGCTAGAACTCCTTATTGACTTGGGAAAAGATCAATTGATAGAAAGTGTTGGCTTTAGTTTGTTGACCGCTGAGGGTTCTTATATATTTCCACCTTTCCAAGTTGAAATATGGACCAAAGAGCATCAAGGGGATTGGAAAATGATCCAAGTGGATAATCCTGAACAACCTGAAAAAATGGGGGACAGGAAATTAATACTTTTGGAATACCCTATTGCAGGACAAAAGCCCAAACAAATTAAAGCTATATTAAAACCTGTAAACCGACTCCCGAAATGGCACCCTGGAGCAGGACAAAAAGCCTGGATGTTTATCGATGAGGTATTAATCAATTGACATGAAGGCGTACAAAAAGTATTTTAATCAAATCCAGCAAAAACTTCAACTTGTCCATGAACAATCCGGAAAAATTGAAGAAGCGGCTTCTTGGATATCGGGTTGTATGGAAATGGGAGGATATATCCTTACAAGTGGTACTGGGCACTCCCATATATTTGCAGAGGAAATCTTCTATCGTGCAGGTGGATTTGCTAGGGTAATCCCAATTTTGGATGATGCCCTTATGCTTCACAAGGATGCTTCATACAGTACAGAGGTCGAAAGGATGGAAGGATATGCCGCCCAACTTCTAGGAGCTTATTCTATTACCGAAAAAGACATCTTTATCATTTCTTCCAATTCGGGGAGGAATACAGTCAGTATAGAAATGGCTATGATTGCCAGGGAAAATGGGGCCAAAGTGATTGCTATTACCAACCTCAAACATACACTGTCAGTGGAGTCCAGACACCCATCCGGCAAAAAACTTTTCCAAATTGCTGACCTTTATTTTGACAATGGGGGAGAAATCGGAGATGCATCAGTAGAAATCGAAGGTCTCGGATTTAAAGTCGGTGCCACTTCTACAGTGATAGGAACCACTATTCTTCAGGCCATTATGGTCCAAGCCACCGAAAACATGGTTAAAAAAGGGCTAAGTCCTGAAGTTTTCAGCAGTTCCAATTCCGATGAAGGCGAGGAACATAATGAAGCCCTCATCAAAAAGTATAAAGGAAAAATAAAAGGCCTTTAAAAAAGAACTAATCCAGTATTCAGCCCATCTTTGATACTAACAAAGCCGCCAGCCTAGGAAAATGTTGCCCTATAAATGCCAAAATTTTTCCGTGTCCGGTAAAAACATAGGAACGCTTTCTTTTCGCTATGGCCCTGACCATCACTTTCGCTGCTTTGTCTGTTGGCCACATCAATTGGGCAGGTCTTGGGTCCGGATTTTCAGGATGAAAAACTCCCTCGTTATCTACTTTGGCAATGTCTGACTCCACAAATCCTGGGTGTATCACCGTGCAGGAAACTCCAGTGCCTTTTAATTCCAACTGTAAGGTTTGCCCTATGGACCGTACTGCCGCTTTCGATGCTCCGTAGGCCCCTACCCCTGGATTGGGCACATAAGCCGCCACACTTCCAATTAAGACAATCCTACCTTGGGCTTCTTTAAGATATGGAAATGCATATTTGTAAGTAAGAGCAAGACCAACTACATTAACATCCATCTGCCTGCGCCATTCTTTGGCACTAAGATTTTTTATTTTCCCCACCACACCATACCCGGCATTTGCAACAGCCACGTCCAAGCTCCCAAATTCCCGGATGATGGTTTGAACAGCGGCCTCTAACTGACTTTCCTCCAAAACATCACAGGGTAATACAAGGCATTTGGCTCCTTTGGATTCAATTGTAGCTTTAACCTCTTCCAATTGATCCTTTCTTCTTGCAGAAAGAGCCAAGACCGCTCCCTGACTGGCAAACTCATAAGCCATGAACTTCCCCAAGCCTGAAGAAGCTCCTGTTATCCATACCACTTTGTCTTTGAACATGACCTAAAATAAACAATTATCCAATACTGAAAAAGGGAAAATCCCCACCAAGTCTCTCGGATTTTCCAATTTGGAAGTTTTATTCCCCAAAAACTGAATATAAATAAAAAAGGGATTTGAAAATCCCTTTTTATTATAAGCCCAATAAGTAGCTGTAACTATGTCATCACTGACTTTGGCACCCCTTATTCGTAAATTCCCAGAATATCAAATACAAATGCATATTCAAGGGCTATTTCCTTCAACCTTTCAAAACGGCCACTAGCCCCACCATGTCCGGCATCTAAATTGGTGTACAAAAACAGCCTGTTGTTGTCCGTCTTTTTTGTCCTGAGCAAAGCTACCCACTTGGCAGGTTCCCAATATTGCACTTGGGAATCATGCAAACCAGTCGTTACAAGCAAATTGGGGTAGGCTTTTTCCTCCACATTGTCATAAGGCGAATAAGAAAGCATGTATTCATATTGTTCCTGAATGTTAGGATTCCCCCACTCCAACCATTCAAAAGTAGTCAATGGAATAGATTCATCCATCATGGTGGTCACTACATCCACAAATGGAACAGCTGCTATTACCCCGCTGTACAATTCCGGAGCCATATTGACCACTGCACCCATCAGCAAACCACCAGCACTTCCTCCAGATGCAAACAACCTTTCCTTTGCAACATAACCATTATCCTGAAGCCATTTTGAACAGTCTATGAAGTCTGTGAAGGTATTCTTTTTGTTCATCATTTTACCATCCTCATACCACTCTCCTCCCATTTCCTGACCTCCACGGATATGCGCAATGGCATAAACAAATCCTCTATCCAACAAACTCAAGCGGGTAGAACTGAAGGTTGGCTCCATGGAATACCCGTAAGAACCATAAGCATATATCCATCCGGGCATTGAGCCGTCTTTTTTGAACTTGTCCTTTCTGTAAACAATGGACATCGGAATCCGCTTTCCATCCCTTGCAGGCACCATCACCCTTTCTGTTTGGTAATTATTCTTATCAAAATCCCCCAAAACAGGCTGCTCTTTCATCAAGGTTTTCTCCCTGCTCTCCATATTGTAATCATAGGTTGAATTAGGGGTAGTCATCGAAGTATAAGAATAACGGAGCGTTTTGGTATCAAAGTTTGGGTTATAACCTATCCCAGCCGAATAGGCAGGTTCATCAAATTTCAATTCATGCTCAGAGCCATCAGTCCATTTGACGATCCTGATTTTGGCCAAACCTTCGAAAGTTTCCTGAACGGCCATGTACTCTTTGAAATAATCAACTCCTTCCAGGAAGATGTTCTGCCTGTGGGGGATCACATCTTTCCAATTGGCAGCATGAGGCTTGGACACCGGAGCTTGAACCAAGCGGTAATTGACTGCATCCAAGTTGGTATGGATATAAAAGTTGTCACCTCCTGCATGGTCCACATGGTATTGGACATTGTCCTTTACTTTTTCAATCAACTGAGGTTTCCCCGGCTGATCGGCATCAATAAACAGGGCATAGGAAGCATCAGTCCTTCCAGAACCGATGATGACATACTTTTTAGATTTAGTTTTGCCGACATAGCAATCCAAAGTAGGATCCTTTTCCTCAAAAACCAGTTCATCTTTAAGAGTTTCTGCACCTAAAATGTGTCTTTTTATTTGAAATACCCTTAAGGTCTGTTTATCAGGAATTGAGTAATAAAATGAGCGGTTATCATTGGTCCATGCTATTCCACCCCTTGTGTCCTCTATTCTATCCGGAAGAATTTGACCAGTTTTCAGATCCTTCACCATGATGGAATAAAAATTTCTGCCCTGGGTATCCATAATAATTGCAGCAAGATTATGATCTGGGCTTATAGAAGTATAAAAATTAAGATAAGCTTTCTCTTTGCCCAATTCATTACCATCTACGATGATTTCCTCAGGTGCATTTAAACTCCCTTTTTTTCTACAGTAAATGGGATATTCCCCTCCCTCAACATACCTTACGTAATAGAAAAAATCATCCAGCTGATAAGGAACTGAGGAATCATCTTCCTTGATCCTGCTTTTCATTTCCTGAAATAACTTTTCCTGAAAAATTTTGGTATGCCCCATCATGGTATCCAGATAGGCGTTTTCAGCTTCCAGGTATGCAATTACATCCTGGTTTTCCCTGTCATTTAACCAATAATAATTATCCACACGGACATGCCCATGTTTGGATAAGATTTCAAAGGGCTCAATCTTGGCTACAGGTGGCTGCACATCGGGCAATATCACTTGGGATTCTTTTTTCGAACAAGACATAATTATTTGAATGCAAATAATACTTAGAATTAAATTTAGTTTTTTCATCAGAAGCTTTCGGATAAACCTTTAATAGGATAAAACATACCAAGTTTGGCAACATAGGACTAAGATAACCACCAACCCTCTTCTAGTTTTGAGTTTGATGTCATCACCCTTTTGTAAATATACCAATTTATAGAATCTTCAAATGACATGGAGAAGTCTCTCGCTTCTAATCTTTCGCTTCTTGGTTCTTTTATCTTCTCGTATCTCGCTTCTAATTTCTTGCTTCTGAATTTACCTAAACTTATTCTTCAGCATGGCCAGTTTCGCTGCTAGGTCTCCCTCGGCCACTGGTTCTTCCCTTCTTTTCTTTTCTACTCCAGGTTTTGGTTTTCCTCTTTCAGCAAATGGATCAGATTTCATGCTCAATCCGATCCGCTTTCTTGGTATATCCACCTCCATTACGGTTACTTCCACTTTTTGGTTGACAGTCACTACTTCAGCAGGATCATTGACAAATCGGTCAGCCAAATGACTTAGGTGAACCAATCCATCCTGATGTACCCCAATATCCACAAAAGCCCCAAACTTGGTAATGTTGGTAATGATTCCCGGCAGCTTCATTCCGACTTTCAGATCTGAAATTTCATTGACTCCTTCCTGGAAATTGAACACTTCAAAAGTTTCCCTTGGATCTCTTCCCGGCTTGGAAAGTTCCTCCATGATATCCTGCAATGTCGGTAACCCTACTGTTTCTGAAACATAATTCTTCAAAATGATTTTTGACCTCAATTCTTCAGAACTCATCAGATCCGTAACTTTTGCTCCGATATCTTTGGCCATTTTTTCTACCAGTTCATAACGCTCCGGGTGAACCGCAGAAGCATCGAGTGGATTTTTGGCATTTCGGATGCGCAAAAATCCTGCTGCCTGTTCAAATGCCTTGTCACCTAATCTTGGTACTTTTTTAATATCATTTCTGCTCTTGAATGGACCGTTTTCATTCCTGTAGCTAACGATATTCTGGGCCAGAACAGGGCCCAAACCAGATACATAGGTCAAAAGTTGTTTGGAAGCAGTATTTACTTCTACGCCAACACCATTTACGCAGCTCATCACTGTGTCATCCAATGAGTTCTTTAAAGCTGACTGGTCCACATCATGCTGATACTGTCCTACACCAATGGATTTCGCATCTATTTTCACCAACTCTGCCAATGGGTCCATTAGTCTTCTCCCTATAGACACTGCCCCACGCACCGTTAGGTCATGGTCTGGAAATTCCTCTCTTGCTACTTCAGAAGCAGAATAGATTGATGCCCCACTTTCATTGACCATGGTTACAATGATATGCTTGGGCAATCCCAATGATTTCACAAAAGCCTCTGTCTCCCTGCTTGCAGTTCCATTTCCTATAGCTATGGCCTCCACCTGATGCTTTTCAACCAAATGCTTAATAGTTGAGCCCGCTTCTGCAGTTTTCCTATGAGGTTCATTTGGGAAGATGGTATCATAGCTCAACAATTGACCTTGAGGGCCAAGACAAACGGTTTTACAGCCTGTCCGGAAACCCGGATCAATGGCCATCACGGATTTTTCACCTAAAGGCGCGGCCAATAAAAGCTGCCTCAGATTTTCGGCAAAAACCTTAATGGCCTCTTCATCGGCCTTCTTTTTGGTGAAGAGCCTGACTTCTGTTTCCATGGAAGGTTTCAAAAGTCTTTTATAGCAGTCTTTCACCGCAAGCCTAACTTGCTCCACAGCTGCATTGGAAGCGTTTTCAAGAACGCTTTTCTCCATCAAAGCCAATGCGGAAAATTCATCCGGTGAAGAATCCAACATCAAGAACAACTCCTTTTCGCCCCTTCTCATCGCAAGCACCCTATGGGAAGGAGCCGTTTTGATAGGTTCTTTCCAATCAAAGTAATCTTTGTATTTGATGGCCTCCTCTTCTTTACCCGGAATAACTTTGGATACGAACTCCCCTTCTTCTATAAAGAGATCCCTCATTTTTTTCCTCAATTCCACATTTTCATTGATCCACTCAGCAATGATGTCGCGGGCACCTTGAAGGGCTTCATCTATGGAATTCACCTCTTTTTCTGCATCAATATATTTTTCGGCTTCTTCTATGAGATCGAAGGAGCTTTGTTCAAATATCTTGACTGCCAAAGGCTCCAAACCTTTTTCTTTAGCAATGGTCGCTTTTGTTCTTCTCTTTGGCTTGTACGGCAGGTACAAATCCTCTAGAACCGACATGGTCTCGGCAGCATTGATTTTTTCTTCCAATTCAACAGTAAGTTTCCCCTGCTCTTCTATGGATTTCAATATGGCCTCTCTCCTTTTGTCAAGTTCCCTCAATTGCTGAATACGGTCTCTTATAGCTGCCACCTGCACCTCATCCAGACTACCGGTAACTTCTTTACGGTAGCGGGAAATGAAAGGAACGGTAGCCCCTTCATCCAATAACACAATGGTATCTGTGACCTGTTTAACTTTGATATTGAGCTCTTCGGCAACTTTAACAAAATGTTGGATATTCATAAGTTCAGGTTTTTATTCAAATGGTGGCGCAAAGTAAGAAGTCCTCGATGTCTCTCAAAAAAATACCTTTTGAAATTCTCAATGAGGAAACTAAAAAACTGAAAACCTGATGTTTTGATTTCTATCCAAATGAATATAAATTCTTCAACTAATTAATGCTGTTTAACAAAAAAAGTAAGACTTAAAAAATATCATCCATAATAACATTGCTTTGAAATGCCATCAGATAACACAATATTTGAGAAAATTTTATCGAGAAAATAGCTGCTTCTCAAGTTATTATTTTTTCTTAGAATCGGAAAAATGCATATAATGATAACATGAATCTATGGGACAACATAGGACAAACAGCTTGTTCTAATCTTTCATATTTCAAATAATAAATCAAAAGTACAAGCCGAAGTTTTTAATTCCGCCAATTCATTTCATGGCCTTAATTTTCTTAGGTCTTTTGTATACTACCCAATTCGAAAAATCTTTACATAGAAAAGCAATGATGGAATTATTAGTAAAAGGATTGATCTAGGGAAAATTTAACCCGAAACCAACAAACCCACGATTTGATTTCAGCGGAATAATACTTGAATTGGAGGGCAATGTTGAATCTCTGACCGACTTCAAAGGGAAAACTTTTTTCATTTAAATCTGGACTTCTTGGTGCGGGCCATGTAGGGCCGGGATACCTTACATCAATATTCTTTACAAAAAAGTAAAAGATCGGTAAAATCTTGAATTTCTGATAATTACAACAGATGAAGATTTTACCAGAACAATAGATTTCATACATAAAAAAATACAGTTCCCCTTTATTTCACTCACAGGAAGGTCTTAATTCGTCAATAGACACAAAATCCATTCCTATGACTTTGATTGTTAGTCAAGACGGTAATATTGATTTTTTTCAAGAGGGCATGACAAATTTTGACCTCCAAAAATTATAAAGATTTACTTATATCCTTTTAAATAATTTTAGCCAAATTCAGACTACTATACCCGAATTTTGTAAGACTGAAATCCAATTCCCATTGTATTCAGTATTATTTGTCACAAGATATATCCTCAACTTTGTTCTAATTTGTCAAAAAATGGAATTTAAATGATCGATTGGAAAAAAGAATTGAAAAGCTGGGGCATAATGTTTGCAGTTTTTGCTTTTCTGTACTTTACAGGACTATTGACTCCCATTATGGGTGGCGTACAATCCTTGTTGCTTGCCACAGGTATTAAAAAACCAAAAATCACACTTGTTGATAAATCCAATACCAAATTTGACTATCAAGGTGCATTCCTGGACCTGGAAGGCAACCGGGTGATGTTGGAAGAATACCGAGGGAAAACAGTATTCATCAACCTTTGGGCAACCTGGTGCCCACCCTGTAGGGCAGAAATGCCTCATATCGAATCTTTGTATAAAAAAGTCAGTGAACAGGAAAACCTGGAGTTCCTAATGATTGCCTTGGATAAAGAATTTGAAAAGAGCAAAGATTTTATCGACAAAAAAGGATTTACTTTCCCTGTGGTACATGCCAGTTACGGACTGAATGCAACCTTACAAAGCCAATCCATTCCTACCACTCTGGTGGTCGACCCCAATGGTGAAATTGTCTTTTATCAAGAGGGCATGAGTAATTTTGACACACAAGAATTCCGTGATTTTCTCATCAATCAAAAATAACCAACATTTCTCCTAAGAATTTAAAAATAATTTTCCCTTTTTTTAACTATTTACTTTTTTTGCCGTTATGATGATTATGTTCCTTTATAAACTAATATTTTATGAGAAAAACCTTTATTATTTCCTTTTTGATTTTGGTAATTAGCTCCACTTCCTTTTCCCAGGAAATGCAAAAAACCACCATTTTTGATTATTCCGAAGATAAACATGAGTTTTCAATAGACATCTCACCAGTACTGTTAGGGAATTTCCCCAGCAGCTTGTTATACCGAAACAATTATGTGAGCAAAAAAGGAAAAAATGCAGCATTTAGGCTCGGGGCAAACTTTTCCGGGACCTTCACCTCTCAAAAAAATGAGGAAAATCCACAAAGTACAGTTGACCTAAATAGTCATCAAGTCAACTTTTTAATAGGAAAAGAATGGCAAAAAAACATACAAAACAGAATATTGGCTTATTATGGAATGGACCTCAACCTTGGATATGGAAGAAGTTCAACAGGGGGAAATTTCATTAACCTTCCTGAAACCAGTTTCAGCACTACCAACACCACTTACAGTATCAGTGCCATTGGATTTGTAGGTATGAAATATCATCTATCCAGACATTTTTCAATTTCGGCAGAATCAGGATTAAATGCAGGATTTAACAACAGCAAATCCTCTAATAAAACTGAAAATCCAAATTTTTCTGAAAACATCAGAAGAAGTAGTTTGTTCGTTGACATGTTGCCTCTTCGTGCCATCCGGTTTGCTTTTCATTTTTAAGTCAAAAAGAGCAGATTTTAATCCCATTATTTTACATACAATAAGAAAAGTGTTGCTTTTTAATCGGTAAATTAGCGAAATACCCACTGCCTAATTCCCGACCTATGAAGTCAACGCTTTTTTTATTGTATTGTCTTTTGTGCACTTTTGGTGCACAAAAATCCCAAGCTCAAACCTTACTTTGGTACGAAAAGCCTGCTAGTATTTGGGAAGAAGCCCTTCCTATAGGCAATGGCAGATTAGGAGCCATGGTCTTTGGGCAAACATCAAAAGAGCGGATCCAGCTCAACGAAGATTCCCTCTGGCCGGGTGGACCTGATGACTGGGGACTGGCAGAAGGAAAACCGGAGGACCTGGAGTTCATCCGGCAGCTAATCTTGCAAGGAGAAAATAAAAAGGCAGATTCTTTATTGGTAGCCAAATTTTCAAGAAAAAGCATCACCCGCTCCCATCAGACTTTGGGGGACCTTTGGCTGGACCTGGGACATGAGCAAGTAAGTAATTACAAGCGTGAACTGGATCTGGACCGGGCTTTGGTGAAAGTTAGTTATAAGGTGGATGGATATGATTTTTTTCAGAAAGTATTCTCTTCAGCAACAGATCAGGCGATAGTGATTCGATTGGAGTCCAAACACCCAAAGGGAATCAATGGAAAAATTAGACTGAGCAGGCCAGAGGATGATGGATACCCCACTGTTACTGTGCAGACAACCTCCAACCAAACTTTACAAATGGATGGAGAAATCACACAGAGAAGAGGGCAAATTGATTCCAAACCCTATCCAATCCTTCATGGGGTCAAATTCCAAACCATCGCCTTCATAGAAAACGTGAGTGGCAAAACATTTCAAAAAGGGGATCATATTGAAGTTGAAGGAGTAGAAGTAATAACCATCAAATTGCTCACAAACACTTCCTACTACCACCACGATTTCCATAGAAAAACCCAAGAACAACTTCAGAATATCAAACACCAAACTTTTGAAGAACTAGAGCAAAGACATATCAAAGATTATCAATCTCTTTTCCATAGAGTAAAATTTGCTTTGGAAGATCCAAACCCATTGGACATTCCAACAGATGCACGAATCCAGGCGGTAAAAGAAGGTAAGACAGACTTATATTTAGAAAGCCTACTTTTTGATTTTGGAAGGTATTTATTGATTTCATCTTCCAGACCAGGTACACTACCTGCCAATTTACAGGGACTTTGGAACAGACATATAGAAGCCCCTTGGAATGCAGATTACCACCTGAACATCAACCTTCAGATGAATTATTGGCCTGCGGAGGTCAGCAATTTATCAGAAGTTCATGAGCCGTTATTCGATTATATGGACCAACTGATTTTAAGTGGGAAAAAGACCGCTCAGGGCACTTATGGTATGCGTGGAGCAGCATTGGCCCATGGATCAGACATTTGGCATATGACCTTTCTCCAAGCCGCCCAAGCCTATTGGGGTTCCTGGCTGGGGGCAGGAGGATGGATGATGCAGCATTTCTGGGAAAGGTACCTCTTTACAAAGGACAATGGGTTCCTTGAAAAAAGATTCTTGCCTGCCATGGAGGAAGTTGCTGCTTTTTACCTGGATTGGTTAGTTCCATATCCGGAAGATGGCAAGTGGGTATCTTCCCCTTCCACCTCACCGGAAAACAGTTTTATAAATACCAAAGGGGAATCTGTAGCTTCCACCATGGGAGCCGCCATGGACCAACAGATAATAGCGGAAGTCTTTGACAATTATATAAAAGCCTGTGAAATACTGGACAAAAATCCTCCTCTTCTGGCTGAAGTAAAGGAAAAAAGGAAAAACCTTAGATCGGGACTTCGAATAGGAAAAGATGGCAGATTGCTGGAATGGGACCAGGAATATGAAGAACCTGAAAAAGGCCACCGACATATGTCCCATTTATACGCCTTTCACCCCGGCAGTGCAATCACGAAAAGTAAAACCCCTGAACTTTTTGACGCGGTAAAGAATACCTTGGATTATCGACTGGCCCATGGAGGAGCGGGAACAGGTTGGTCAAGGGCTTGGCTGATCAATTTCGCCGCAAGACTGCAGGATGGAGAAATGGCACATGAGCATGTCAAAAAACTGATCGAAATATCCCTGTATCCTAACCTTTTTGATGCACATCCACCGTTTCAGATTGATGGGAATTTTGGATACACGGCAGGAGTTGCCGAAATGTTGCTTCAAAGCCATGATGGGATTATCCACATCTTACCTGCCATCCCCAAAGAATGGAAAAGCGGTAGTATTACAGGCCTGAAAGCTAGGGGAAATTATACCCTTGAGCTCTATTGGGCCGATGGGAAACTGATTAGTGCAAGTATTTTTTCAGCTTTGGGAGGAACAGCCAAAGTTAAATACAAGGATACCCTAATGGAAGTTGAACTAGGTAAAGGGGAGAAGTTCGAATTTGAGATCCAATAGCATGCTATGAAGGAAGTGATTATCATCGGTGCCGGCTTTTCGGGAATTGCCGCTGCAAAAAAACTATATGAAGCCAAAATCCCATTTATTGTTCTGGAAGCCAGGGAAAGACTTGGCGGAAGGGTTTTCACTACGCAAATCAAGGAGAATCTATACCTTGATTTTGGAGGTCAGTGGATAGGCCCGAGCCAAGACAGAATGTATGCGCTTTGTGAAGAATTTGGGATTGGATATTATGAAACCTACAATCAGGGCTTTAACCTATTGGATCTGAACCAAAAGGTCAAAAAATTCAAAGGATTGATCCCTAAAATGGATATCGTTTCTTTGATCAACCTGGATTATGTGCTCAAAAAACTGGAAAAATTGGCCAAAAGCATTTCATTGAACAACCCATGGAGCCACCCAAAGGCAATGGAATTTGATAGCATTTCCCTTGGTGCCTTTGTGGCCACTAACTGTAAAACCTCAACTTGTAAAAAAGTAGTGGATCTGGCTCTTGAAACTGTTTTTGCTGCGGAACTAAACGAGGTATCCTTGCTACATGCCCTTTTTTACATCAAATCAGGAAGGGACCTCAATACCCTGATCAACATCAAAAACGGAGCACAGTTGCACCGGATTGTAGGAGGCATGCAAACCATTATCGAAAAAATGGCCGCCCCTTTCAAAGAAAGGATTTATTTCAACCATGCAGTGGAAAAAATCACCCAAGAAAATGAAACTTACCAGGTCAGCGGAAAAGATTTCTCTTATGCTACCAGAAGGATCATTATGGCCATCCCTCCACCTTTGGCAGCAAAAATTGAATTTCAGCCAATGCTATCATCAGAAAAGAGACAAGTCATGGACCGAATAGCCATGGGACAGGTCGGTAAATGTTTCATGGTGTATGATAAACCTTTTTGGCGGGATTCAGGCTTTAGCGGACAGGCATTTGCAGACCAGCACTCTCCTTTCCAATCCATGTTTGATACTTCTCCAAGAAACTCGGATTATGGAATCATTTTGGGCTTTACCATCGGTCAAAGGGCAAGAAATTATTTCACCAAAACCAAAGAAGATAGAAAAGCAATCATGTTGGAAAAACTCGTGGAATATTTCGGAACCGCAGCTCAAAACCCTCTGCTCTATGAAGATTTCACGATGACCGATGAGGCTTGGAGCAGGGGTTGTTATGCAGGAATTTATCCCACTGGAACCTGGACAGGTTTTCAGGATTCCTATGCCCAAACAGAAGGACAGATCTATTGGGCCGGTACGGAAGCCTCTAAAGTATGGTTTGGCTACATAGAAGGAGCAGTGCGTTCTGGTGAAAAGGCAGCACAAGAAATAATTGATGGGATCAAAAATTAAACCTTTAAATCAATCGTAATTGATCAGCTATTAATTCTATTGCAAGTAACCTGAAAATTATGTCCTCTCAGGAAGATTTGGCTTTTCCGCGAAGGGAAAAATGCCATGATATACCCGAGAGGACAATTACTGAATCAAAAAACCTATATCAATCTAAAATTGAGAAATATGCATTCCCAAATTAAACTCTATTAGGTTGAAAGCGCGTATTTAGAATGCATATCCAAAACCAACTCCTACCCAAAGTGGCCAGAAACCATTGTGGTTAAATATGGGATTGAGATTAGCCTTGAAAGTAAATCCTCCATCCACGGGTATTCTTCTGTACCCAAAATTCAAAGTACCCATAAAAGCAGGTGTTTCTCCGGAGTTCAGAATAAAATCAAAATCTTTCCAAGTCCTAGGTTCTCCATTATTCCAATCATTTACCCTATCCCGGTAATAAATAAATGTTGTTCCTCCACCCAATTCAAAAAAATGTTTTTGCTTCCCAAATAACTTATTGACCTGTAAAGGCATTGTAAGTAATCCCTCCGTTCGCCAACTATCATTTCTTGCCCATCCACCAGCACCCATCCGCATTCCCCATGAATTGATATTATTCTTATCAAATCTAAAGTCATAATTGAAAGAATATGCCAATCCTGCACCGCCCAATTCTACGTAGACAGACTGGGAACCAGGAACTTGAGCGAACAATGAAAATTGTACCAATAACGCAAAACAAATTATTAAAAGAAGCTTTCTCATAAAATATTGATTAATTTGAAGCCTAAATTAACATTTTCAAATTTATCACCTAAATAATTCATATTAATTTTTTAAGAACTGCTTTTGGGCCAGTTTAATTGAAAAGGAAATGAGGAATAAAATTCAAAACCCCAAGTCCATCATTTTTGAAAACAAAAAACCTCTGTAAGGTAAAGCTTACAGAGGTCCGTAAAATGGTTAATGTTTGATCATTTGGAAGGAAGTACCTTACTGGAAACTTCACCGAATCCTACTCTTATGCCATTGCTTTCAGCATAACCTTTCATGATTACAGTATCCCCATCTTCTATAAACTTCCTTTCCCCTCCTTCTTCAAGTTGTACAGGTTTGGTGCCTTTCCATGCCAGTTCAAGCATAGAACCATAACTGTCTTCAGTGGGTCCTGAAATTGTTCCGGAAGCCATCATATCCCCTACATTGATATTGCATCCATTCACGGTATGGTGGGCCAATTGCTGGGCAATATTCCAATACATGTATTTAAAATTGGAGGCACAAACCTTACTGGCCTTCATGCCTTCTGGCTGTATATATACTTCTAATTGGATATCAAAGGCATGCTGATTTTTGCATTGCAAATAGGGCAATACCTCGGGATCCTGCTTGGGACCTTCCACTCTAAATGGAGCCAAGGCCTCTAAGGTAACTACCCAAGGAGAAATGCTGGAAGCAAAGTTTTTTCCTAAAAATGGCCCTAATGGCACGTACTCCCATGCCTGTATATCTCTTGCTGACCAGTCATTAAAAAGCACCATGCCAAAAATGTAATCTTCTGCGTCCTCTGTATTGATGCTGTCTCCCATTTTGGTCGGCCCACCTGTGATAAAAGCCATCTCCAACTCAAAATCCAATCTCCTGCTAGGACCAAATTCAGGTTTCTCCATGTTGGCATCTTTAAACTGTCCTTTTGGCCTGTAAATCGGAACACCGGAAGGTATGATGGAAGAGGATCTCCCATGATATCCCACAGGAAGGTGTTTCCAGTTGGGAAGCAGCGCATTTTCTGGATCACGGAACATGGCACCAACATTGGTAGCATGTTCCATACTGCTATAAAAATCCGTGTAATCCCCTACCTTTACTGGCATCAGCATCTGAGCTTCATTGCGGTTAACCATGGCCTTGCCACGACAAGTATGCTCTCTGAGTTGATCATTTTCTTCTTTCAATAAGTTCTGAACAATTTCACGGACTTTTCTTGTAACCGGTTTACCTAGTGCTATAAAATCATTCAAAGCATCCCTTAAGAAGATATCATTGGGCAATTGGGAAAGCTCTGAGAAAAAGCCCTCCTCATGCAATACCGAAAGGTCCACAATTTTATCGCCTATGGCAATTCCCAGCCTAGGTGAAAGTCTCTTATTTTGGAAAATTCCAAATGGCAAGTTATAAATGGTAAAATCGGAATCTTTGGCTACAGGTACCCAAGAAGCCATGGGTGTTATATTTGGGTTACTCATACTTAAAAACTTGATGAATTTGCAAAGATAGGATTAATGGTTTTAAGTAAAAACCGGAAGGCATAGATGAGTAGTATTGATTCAGAAAATCTGAGGGACGTTAAACCGTTTAGAAAACAAATGATAGAAGAATTTAAGGTACTTTTACAGAAATCCTAAACCACACCTCACTTTTACCCAATTTGCTTTTCCCTACACAATTACTTTTTTCTCATAGTTCCAAAGCATTTTTCTCTTAATTTTGCGCCTTGAGTTTTAAAAAACCTCTTCTTAAAATGTCATTAGCTACCAAATACAATCCTGAAGCCGCTGAGGCCAAGTGGTACCAATACTGGATGGAGCAAAAATTTTTCTCCTCCCATGTTGATCATAGCAAAGAACCCTATACTATCGTCATCCCTCCACCAAATGTAACCGGGGTGCTGCACATGGGCCATATGCTCAACAATACCATTCAGGATGTACTGGTCAGAAAGGCCCGAATGGAAGGCAAAAATGCCTGTTGGGTACCAGGTACAGACCATGCTTCTATTGCAACTGAAGCAAAGGTAGTTGCTATGCTCAAAGAAAGAGGAATTGACAAAAAATCTCTTACCAGAGAAGATTTCCTTAAATATGCCTGGGAATGGAAAGAGAAATACGGAGGCATAATCCTGGAGCAATTGAAAAAACTAGGAGCTTCATGTGACTGGGACCGAACCAAATTCACTATGGATTCCGATCTTAGCGATGCCGTAATTTCCGTTTTTGTGGATCTTTACAACAAAGGCAAAATCTACCGTGGCATTAGGATGGTTAACTGGGATCCCCAAGGCAAGACCGCCCTATCTGACGACGAGGTAATAATGAAGGAAATCCAGTCCAAACTTTATTACATCAATTACAAAATCGAAGGATCCGAAGATTTCCTGACCATTGCTACCACACGCCCTGAAACCATCATGGCAGACGTGGCCATCTGTATCAATCCAAACGACACTAGATTTACCCACCTCAAAGGCAAAAAAGCCATCATTCCATTGATCAACAGGGCCATCCCAATTATTGAGGATGAGTATGTGGACATGGAGTTTGGTACTGGTTGCCTGAAAGTGACCCCCGCCCACGATATCAACGACTACGAACTGGGAATCAAGCACAAACTTGAAGTCATCGACATCCTGAACGATGACGGTACTTTGAATGAAAAAGCGCAGATATTGGTTGGGGAAGACAGATTTATTGCCAGAAAAAAAATCGGCAAACTTCTAGAGGAAGTAGGTCAATTGGAAAAAATCGAAGACTACAAATCGAATGTGGGCCATTCCGAAAGGACAGATGCAGTCATCGAACCCAAGCTTTCCCTGCAATGGTTCCTCAAAATGGAAGAAATCACCAAGCCGGCCTTGAGTTCGGTAATGGAGGACATCATACAGCTCCACCCGCCAAAGTTCAAAAACATGTACAGAGCCTGGATGGAAAATGTACGTGACTGGTGTATTTCCCGACAGTTGTGGTGGGGCCATCAGATTCCTGCCTTTTACCTTCCAAATGGAGAGTTTGTGGTAGCCAAAACCAAAGAAGAAGCCTTGGCACTGGCCAATGAAAAGTTGAATGCCTCTTACACCATGGAAGATCTCAAGCAGGATGAAGATGTTTTGGATACATGGTTCTCTTCCTGGCTGTGGCCAATTTCTGTATTTGATTCTGAAGTTTTCACTTCAGGTAAGCCAAATGAAGACCTTAAATACTACTACCCTACCAATGATCTGGTGACTGCTCCAGAAATCCTTTTCTTCTGGGTGGCCAGGATGATCATTGCTGGCTATGAATACATGGGCGACAAGCCTTTTAAAAACGTATATCTGACAGGTATCGTGAGGGACAAGCTAGGCAGAAAGATGTCAAAGTCTTTGGGTAATTCCCCTGATCCGCTGGACCTGATCGCTAATTACGGCGCTGATGGAGTAAGAACAGGCATGCTCTTCTCCTCACCCGCCGGTAATGACCTGCCATTCGATGAGAAATTGGTAGAGCAGGGCAGAAACTTCGCCAATAAAATCTGGAATGCTTTCAGGCTGGTAAAAGGATGGGAAATCGACGAAACAGTTTCCGGCGCAGAAAATGCAGCTGCCATACATTGGTTTGAAAACAGATTCAATGAGGCACTCACTGAAATCGAGGAACACTTCCAAAAATTCAGGATTTCAGACGCCCTGATGGCTACATACAAACTGGTATGGGACGACTTCTGCTCATGGTACCTGGAAATGATCAAACCTGCCTATCAGCAGCCGATAGATAGGGCGACCTATGAGAAGACCATTGTATTCTTTGAAGATATCCTAAAGATTCTTCATCCATTTATGCCTTTCCTGACCGAGGAACTTTGGCATCAGATCAAGGAAAGATCAGCTTCAGAAGCTTTGATCGTATCGGCTTGGCCAAAGGCAAAAGCCTTCGAAACAAAACCTATTGCCGAGGCGGCACAAATTTTTGAAGTGGTTTCCCAGATAAGAAATATCCGTTCTTCCAAGGGAATTTCTCCAAAAGAAGCCTTTGCCCTGACGGTAAATACCAAACAGACTGAATTATACAGCAGTTTCGAGACGGTATTGAAGAAATTAGCCAACCTTTCTGAATTAAACTTTGGGGAGAAAGTGGACAATGCGACAAGCTTTGTGGTGAAAGCTGATGAATGCTTTATCCCAATGGGTGAGCAGATTGATGTAGAAAAAGAAAAAGAAAACCTGCTCAAGGAACTGGAATATACCAAAGGATTCCTGAATTCTGTAGTAAAGAAACTCAGCAATGAGCGTTTCGTTTCAGGAGCTCCAGCAGCTGTGGTAGAAAACGAAAAGAAAAAGCAGGCTGATGCTGAAGCAAAAATCAAAACTTTAGAGGAAGCCTTATCAAAATTGGGGTAATATTATATTTAGAGATCCCTTAATAACCTGACGCTTATTCCAAAATGAAATTTTGGAATAAGCGTTTTTTTTTGCATAATATTTCATTTTTTTTGAACTGATAGATTGTTATTTCCGTAAAGACAATAAATCCTATTTTAAATCCTTTTTACTATGAAATATTATTCTCAGTTTATTCTAGCCTCATTTCTAATTTTTGGTATCCTTGCCTGTGAAACTGATGAAGATCCCAATCCAACACCACAGCAGGAAGAATTCCCTGATCTAAAGATTTTCTTGGATAGATTTGAGAATGAAGCCAAACTGAGAGGGTTTAATTTTGATTTTTCGGTTTTAGATATTTCCTATACTGACGAAATCCGGATTTCTCCAAATGAAGTTTATTGTGGATACGGATATATCAGACATCCTCAAACTGGCAGAAGAACAGTAGTTATTTCAAAATCTATCAATTGTGATTGGGCAAATAAAACAGATTTAGAAAGAGAAAATCTGTTTTTTCATGAAATAGGTCATGCCTTTTTTAACCTCCCGCACGACAATGCCTTGAAATGTGATGGCAAGCCACTTTCCCTAATGACAGAAGCATTTAATCAATTTTTTATTTACAGAGAAAATGAACCCGAATTACGAAGTTATTATTTGGACGAATTATTTGACAGGTTAGCTGCCAATCAACAGTGTATTGATTTTGGACAGGACTTTGAATCAGATCCTGTATTTTTTAAAAAAGACATAAATGACTCTATGTGGAGGTTTTCCAGTGACAATGGAAACTATGGAATAAACGGAGGTATAAATGAAGCATCTGGGAATCCATTTTTCCAAATTTCTTCAGAAGGAACCGGTCAAAATACAGGTTATGCATTTAGACAAATTGACGCCCCTAACATCCCTGAAGGAGCTACAGTCAGGCTTCGGACAAAAATCAGCTCAGAAAATCTAGAAGGTCCCGGAGTAGCCATTGCGCTCAGAGTGTATCAAACCGCAATAGGACAAGGCGGGGCAAGTACTGTTGAATCTCATTTTCTAAGCACGGAAATGAATCCGATCAACGGAAAATTAGATAATGAATTGATTGAACTAACACTTACCAACTTCACCAGAAAAACCATCTTTATGATTCCATTTGCTGTGATGATGCCTCGAACGAAAGGAAAGGCAAATTTTGATGATTTTGAAATTTTGGTTGAGCCTGGAAGTTAAAATAAATTTCATTTATCAATATATATTTATTGTTTTTCAATAAATTTTTTCTGACATTTGAAAAACAATAAATTTATATGCTATGAAACTCACTGAACAATGGAAAGACAAATGGGTGACCCAGCCAGGATTAATGCTGATTACTGTAGTGATTTGGTCCATATTTATCGGGCTTTGCATCAAGGCAGGTGCTTTGTTATTTACTTCTATTTACAGTTTCTTTAAGCCAATCGTATCACAGGATCTTTATGAAGGATTGAACTTGTATGGTTTAAGAAACGAGGAAATTTGGTTTTATGTAGGTTTGGTATCTTTGTTGGTGGCAATAGCCTGTTTGAAAGCCTATCTCTATTATTTGATGATAAGGATTTTCCTTACTATCAACCTAAATCATCCCTTTAGCAAAGAAGTATCCGTCCTAATTTCAGAAATTGCATCTATTGCAATCCAAACAGGTCTATTAATCATCCTCACAACAGGATCTTTGAAGTGGTTGATCAAGCGGGGATTTGATATTCCATCTATGGGGGCTTATACCGGAGGTGCCTTTGAATACCTATTGTTGGGAGCCCTGATTTATGCCATAGCCCAAGTCTTCAAGAGAGGGGTGGAAATCCAGTCCGAGAACGAGTTAACCGTATAAGCTATGCCCATAATAGTTAATTTGGATGTGATGATGGCCAAGCGAAAAATGTCGCTCAACGAGCTTTCCGAGAAAGTGGATATTACCCTTTCCAATCTTTCGATTTTAAAGACAGGTAAAGCCAAAGCTGTCAGGTTCACCACCTTAGAATCCATATGTAAGGCTTTGGATTGTCAGCCAGGAGATATTTTGGAATACATAGATGAATAATTTTAAAAAGGAAAAGGCCGGTCATAAAACCAGCCTTTTTATATTAAAATGGATACTCCATCCTTTTTCAAATTTTGGATTTATTCTTCCTTTTTACCATCATAATTGCCATCCAGATAAATACTCCTAGCACCCCAATTGGCCAAAGCCTTACTAAGGCAAGCAGTAACCAAATAAACAGGTCCCACCCTCCTTGGAAAGCCTTAGTCAGTCTATTGAAAAATGAAGGTTCTAAACCTTGTTTTTGATCCTTTAACTGGAAGAAATACAAGTTGATAGTACTGTAATTGATATCCGTTTGCAATGTTCTAAAACGGCCTTCATAACCTTCAATTTCATTTCTCAGGTCATTTAAATTTCTTTCAATCTCCAACATGTCCTTGACCTGAGTGGCCTTGCTCAACAACTCCCTATAACGGTTTTCCAAAGCCTTTTTGCTTTCAATCGTGGCTTTAAGATCCCTGAAAGATCTTGTCACATCCTCAGCATTGGAGGATTTATTGGTGGTTCTCTTTCCTACCGAAGAAAGGGTATCCATTAAGGATTCAAATTGGGCTACCGGAACTTTGATTCTCAATTGGTAAGTACTTGAGTAATCATTATTGCTAAAATTCTCCGATTCCAGATAAGCATTGAAATGGGGAAGGAAATTGCGGATCTTTTGATAGTCATTTTCCAGCTGTACGGACTCAAATTCCAAAGCCCCTCTTTTTACCAACATCCTTTGATTACTTAAAGGGTTTTCAAAATCTTCTGACTGAAAATTTGATGGCTGTTCAGTAGTTGGGACATCTAGCATTTCTTCAAAATCTTTGCCCAAATCAACCAATTGGCCTGTGGAATCACCACTGTTTTGACAGGCTCCTACAATAAACAGAAATATGGCCGGTTGAATTATTAAAAATAACTGTTTCATGAATCATCATTTAATGTGAAAAATAACATTAATCCTTTGAAAAAACTACATTGAAAATAGTCGATCAACCATTTCTTACTTCTAAAGGCATCTATCCGTGCGTCTATTTGGAAATTCAAGCCTGGTCTCTCCCTTTAATATCTTCTTCAATAACCTTGGAAGCTAATGGCGCTTTATCACTTATCCCAGATTGGAACCCGTTGAAACCAAAACATGTCTACCGCCAAGTTTTTTTACAGTTCTTGAATATTAGTTGATTTTTGGGTTAACCAACATTACATCCATGTTCCCCCTCTTTGAGAGGTGGAGCCGAATGATTGCTTTATGGCTTTAACTGTCACAGCCATGCCAAAAAAAACTGCGCACATAATCCCGTGGATGATTACTGGCTGACCAAATTTCGGGTAGAAATTTGAATTATCATGATGGATCGGGCCAAAGAGTCCGGTAAAACCCTTATAATGAACGATCAAATTTTCAATTTAACAATAACTGTAAGGTTGCAAAGAATCATTTCTTATGTCTGAAATTCCCCTTTCAATAAAATTTTAACCGCTCCAAAAATATCCGAAACAAGGTTTTCTGATTTAAGTTATAAATTGCGTGTTATAAACCCATAAACTCAAATCACAATGAAAAAACAAGTTTTATTATTTGCCGGTATTTTATTTGCTTTCCTAATTGGAATCCAAATGGAATCTATGGCCCAATTACAGGCCCCTGCGGCAAGCCCTGCAGCTTTTGTTTCACAGAATGTAGGTTTCACCAAAATCAGCATTGACTATTCCTCCCCTGCTGTTAAGGGCAGAAAAATTTTCGGTGAGATCGAAAAATATGGGGTGACCTGGAGAGCAGGTGCCAATGCAGCCACAATGATTGAGTTCAGCACTCCTGTCAGCGTGGGCGGTAAAAACCTAAGAGCTGGAAAATATTCTATCTTTATGACCCCTGAAGCTTCAGGAGAATGGACTGTCAGATTGAATGCAAAAGGCAATTCTGTATTCACCTACATGAAAGATGGCAAAATCGATGAAGAAGCCTTGGCAAAAGACGATGTGGTTGCTATTAAAGTTAAAGCAGAGAAACTTCCTGCAGTTCAGGAAAGATTACAATACAGCATCTCCGCTGAAAACAACAAAATGGCCAAAGTAACCATGAGCTGGGAAAATGTAAGTGTTTCCTTCATGGTAGACACACAAGTGGACCAAAAAATGGAAGCTTTCAAAGCAGCATTTTAAAGAATTACACATTATTAGGGGTAAGAATAAAGGTGATGGGTGACTATCACCTTTATTTTTTTTCTTAAATTTAAATCCATCGCTTTTCACCCTATGGCCAAAATTCAGATTTCAACATCACTTCAGATCAGTAAGACACCAAAAGAGGTGTTTGAGGCAATCATTGACCCCGCCCATATGACCCATTACTTTATCTCAAAAAGTTCAGGTAAAATGGAAGCTGGCAAAACCCTTGATTGGGAGTTTCCCGAATTCCCGGGCAGTTTCCCGGTCAGAATCTTATTTGTAAAACCTTATGAATCCATCAATTTTGAATGGGATGGCGATAGCCACCCACTTGAAGTAAATATTTACCTTGAACCAAAAAATGAAGGGAATAGCACCTTGGTCAAGGTGGAAGAAAAAGAAATGGAGGCCAACGAGGAAGGATTGAACTGGCTGAAAAACAATACAGCTGGTTGGGCAAATTTTCTGGCCTGTCTTAAAGCCTACCTTGAATACGGCATCAATCTTCGAAAAGGAGCTTTTGATTATATGAAAACAGAAAACTGATAACCAAAATAAATTTGAAAATCATGCCCATAAAAAACCTGCGGAAATACCTATCGAAGAGAATTATCTAATCGGAAATACCAATCTTGGTTTACTTGGTAATCCTTGGCAGCATGGCATTTTTGTGGTGGTGGAGAAATTACAATGAAGAACTGGCCATGAATTTCTTCGCTGAACTCTTCGGGGCAGCATTTACCTTGTTCATCATTGATGTGCTTTTGGTAAGGTCAAAAACCAAAAGATGGAAAAGGGTTAGGGAGGACATCAATTATCTTATAGGAAGAACGGTCAATCGGCTTCGGGATGGCATCTCCATCCGGGCCTATAATTTTGATCCCCAAATACCTGAAGGATTAGATGCAAAAAAGACACAATCCCATATCCGGGAAGTGCGCTCCGATTTTCTGAACAAAACTGCGAAATTTAATAAAGAAGAAACCTTGGCACATATCAACGAAACTGAACTTTTCACAGAAAGCAGTTATGAATACTTTCATGAAAAAGCAGAAGAAGTATGGAAAATCCTCAATGTAAGGTATGCAGATTACCTTCATCCGGAATTGGTTTCTCTTCTCTTGGATTTGCACATAGAGCTCAAGGATTTAGATGGTCACATCAGGCAATACCTGAAAGCCAAGAGGTTTCCTAAAGACCGTGTTTTCTATGAAAATTTGGGGAAAAACGGTGCTGCATTTTCCCTACCAAAAATCGTTCAGTTGCTCAATGACCTAAAGATGGCTGGCTATTCTGACCTGGCGTCAAGCTCCAATTAATGCATATAACTTAAACTCAATTAACCCCAACCCCACTATGAAAAACTTAAAAATCGAAATCAAATGGGCACTGATCTTTGTGCTGATGCAGCTCTCCTGGATGCTTATGGAAAAACTTACCGGGCTGCATGATGCCCATATTGACAAACATGCCATATTCACCAATGGAGTGGCCATTTTGGCCTTTTTGATTTATGCTTTAGCACTGTTGGACAAAAGGAAGAATTTTTACCAGGGAAAGATGACTTATCTGCAAGGATTTATCACAGGGATTTGGATTTCGCTTTTTGTTACCATACTTACCCCAATCACCCAATACATTACTTCTTATTGGATAAGTCCGGAATATTTTGACAATATGATCGCTTACAGTGTCAGTCAGGGCAAAATGAGCCAGGAAGAAGCCGAATCTTTCTTTAATTTCAACAGTTACCTGATGCAGAGCACCCTTTTTGCTCCAGTGGCTGGAGTAATAACAAGTGCTATTGTGGCAATCTTCACCAAGAAGTCTTAGACAGCTGAAAATGAAGAGTGAGGAATGAGGATGATACAATGAAAAATGGAGAATGAGGAACAAAGCGCCAAGGCAAAAGTAAAAAGAGCCAAGTGGGATGTACTTGTAGGCTTGAAGGGCTTGGTTCTTTTTTAAGTGAGTATTTTGAACCTCACACAAAGAGCACCAAGAAAAAGGGTTAAATATCTCAGAGGTTTAAGCACTGAAAAGGCTTATCCTTGTCACCTCGACGGCAGGAGAGGTCTATCAAAATAAGGAATGAAAGGTAGTCGTTGTTTGAAAAGATCAGTTACAAATCAATAAAGCCATTTACCACTAAAGGTTGTAATGAATTAAGAAAATGATAACAGAAATGGATAGATCTGTTAAGGTGAATTAATTTAGCCTGAAGCAAAAATCAAGCGAAATAATTCCAAGAAAATAAACAAAAAGTGTATCTTGGTTTTCTGAAAATTTTCAATAACCCATTAACCTAGTATGAAACCCTCAAAAAGCGAAAATTCCGGGAATTCAAGGCGTGAATTTATCAAAAATGCAGCCATTGCATCTTCTATTTTTATTGTACCCAGACATGTATTGGGCGGTGTAGGATTCACTGCTCCTTCTGACCAGTTAAATCTTGCAGCAATAGGTGCCGGAGGCAAAGGTATATCCGATATCAAGAATGCTTCCGTCAATGGGAGAGAAAGAGTCGTAGCTTTATGCGATGTGGATTTTTCCGGTTCAGCCAAGCAGTCCATTGAAAATTTCCCAAAAGCCAAACTCTATGCAGACTACAGAGAAATGCTCGATAAGGAAAAAGATATAGATGCAGTGACCATCTCTACACCGGACCATGTGCATGGTCCTGCTGCCAAATATGCTATGGAAAGAGGTAAGCACGTCTATGTACAAAAACCTTTGACCCATAATATCAGGGAGGCCAGGATGCTCACTGAAATGGCAAGAGACAAAAAGGTCGTCACCCAAATGGGTAACCAGGGGGCCTCCAATCCTCTTTTGGGCATGGTACAAAAATGGGTGGACAGCGGGAAATTAGGCAAAATATCCAAAGTTCAAATCTGGACCAATAGGCCTGTATGGCCTCAGGGCTTTGCATTCCCCCAACCCGATCCTGGCCAAAAACCAAGTGCCTTAAACTGGGATTTGTGGTTAGGTCCGGCTCCTGAAATACCATTTACACCTAACTTACATCCATTCAATTGGAGAGGTTGGTGGGATTATGGTACCGGTGCATTGGGTGATGTGGGATGCCATTTGATTGACATACCCTTCCGAACCCTAGGCCTACATTACCCTACAGCTGCGGAATGTAGTGTTGGAACAGTATTTACCAAAATGTGGACCCCTGATTATCACCCAGAGGGCTGCCCGGCTTCTTCTTTCATTACCATTAATTTTGCGGCCACTGACAAAAGCAGATCTCCTATAGAGATGACCTGGAGCGATGGTGGTATCCGTCCTTCAAGACCGGATGCCATTCCTGCTGACCATGATATGGGAGGAACAAATTCAGCTAACGGGGTGCTTATTATAGGAGAAAACGGTGTCATTGCTACCAATATCAATGACAGTTCCCCATTGATGCCCAAACTTTACATGAATGATGGTTATACCGAATTTGGACCTGAGAAAGAAGAAGGTGACGAACCGGAATATGGCCACCAAAGAAAATGGGTAGATGCATGCAAAGCAGGATTTGGTTCAAAGGAACACAAGGAACTCATGTCCTCATTTGACTATGCAGGACCTATGACAGAAACGGTCTTAATGGGCAATCTTGCCATCAGAAGCTACATGTTGCGCAGACAGAACAGCAGAGGACAGATGGAGTTTTTCGGTAGGAGAAAACTTCTCTGGGACGGGAACAACATGCGCATCACCAACCTGGAAGAAGCCAATCAATTTGTTGGCAGAGAATACAGGCCTGGATTTGAAGTATGATAAAAACGCGGGGCTAACCCCGCGTTTCGTTTTTCATAAACCATAGCTAAAAAATGCATCAATCACTGGTTCAAATTGCTTTGGTCGTCAATGACTATGATGAAGCCATTCAATATTACACCCAAAAACTCAAATTTGAATTGGTCGAAGACACAGAATTATCGGAAACCAAGAGGTGGGTAGTAGTAAAACCTAAAGGTGGCAATGGTGCTGCATTGTTATTGGCCAAAGCTGCTTCTGAAGAACAGAAAAGCAGAATCGGAAACCAAACCGGCGGAAGGGTATTTCTCTTTATGCACACGGACAATTTTGACAGAGATTATCAGAACATCTTGGTTCAAAAAATAAAAATCATCAATGGTCCAAGAGAGGAAAAATATGGTAAGGTGCTTGTTTTTGAGGACCTCTATGGAAATCTTTGGGACCTGATAGAGCCTTCAAAGCCAATTTAATTTTTTAAGTTTACGCACCCAGTTGTATATCCATGTCTATATATCAAGTCGCAAACCCATCACTATGGTCCGGTAGAAAAGCCGATACAATCCAATACTGGCATCATGCCGTCACTTGCCTCTCTTCACCTGAAATACCCGTAGGTACTCAAGAGAAAAAAGTCGCCATTTTGGGATACCAGGGAGAAGAGGGTGTGAGAAGAAACCAAGGTAGAATAGGGACAGCCCAAGGTCCTGACCAAGTCAGAAAAATGATGGGCCCATTGGCTTATCATCTTCCAAAATCCATAAAAGTTTATGACATGGGAAATTTCAGGACTGAAGGAGGGCAAATGGAGGGAACCCATTCGGTTATTTTTGCTACTGTGAAAAAAATATTGTCACAAAAAGTCTTTCCTGTAATCATTGGAGGGGGGCATGACTTGGCCTTTCCCCATGGGCATGCAGTAATAGAATATTGTTTGGAAAAAGGAGAAAAGTTAGGAATCATTAATTTAGATGCCCACTTTGACCTCCGTCCGACATTAGGAGGCCAGGGACATTCAGGATCACCATTTTTCCAGTTAGGTAATAAATACCCTAAAGATTTCCATTACTTCTGTATTGGAATCCAAAGAGCAGCTAATCCTCCACAATTATTTGAAATAGCTAAGTCCATGAAAGTTCAATGGATGGAAGCAGAAGAATTAACATTAAACAATTGGTCCCAGATTGCTGAGCAAATAGACAGATTTTGTCAGCAAGTAAATAAAATTTACCTAAGTATTGACATGGATGGATTTTCCTCAGCATTTGCTCCCGGTGTCAGTGCGCCTTCCCCTTGGGGATTTCAACCTGACCTTGCTGCCAAAGTGGTGCAGATGATTGCAAGGTCTGGAAAATTAATTTCGTTGGATATTGTAGAGTTGAATCCTGCCTATGACATTGATAATTCTACCTCCCGGTTAGCAGCACGGGTCATAGAATATGCCCTACGAAATATTTTAAGTGAATAGCAAATAAAATCAAAAATCAACTGACAACCTGATATTTATCATGGGGAAGGTGTTGTTTTTTTGGTAAATTTATGCTGTTAAAAAAATCAAACTTTCAACTCAAAAACCAAGAAATCATGGGCACATTAGCAAAAAGAAATGGAGGTTTTTGGCCGAAGATGATCCAGGATTTTTTTGGCGCAGATCCTTTTGCGTGGGATGAAAAATTCTGGCTTCCCGAAAAAGCAATGGAAGTACCTTCTGCCAATGTCATTGAAAATGACAAAGAATTTAAGTTGGAGCTTTCTGCTCCAGGTTTCGACAAGAAAGATTTTAAAGTCGAAGTAAGTGGTGGCATTTTGAGCATCAGTGCAGAAAAAGAACATAAGAAAGAGGAAGAAAAAGAAAATTACCGTAAGAAAGAGTTTTCTTATTCCAGTATCAGGCGTTCTTTTAGTCTTCCGGAAAATGTATTGGAAAATAAAATTGATGCAAAATATGACAACGGAATCCTAAAGGTATTGATACCTAAAAATGATAAAGTTGAAAATACATCAAAAAGGGCTATCACAGTGGGTTAAATTTATTTTTTTTTCATAGGAAAAGCCCCGGCCATAATTGGTCGGGGTTTTTAGTTACATTTTTTTAAATTACTGTATAATGGAGCATTGGGATTAACTGTATCCAAGAATTATCAAAAAAACACTCAAGTCCAATAAATATTCCGCATTACAAAATTTCTGAAATAAATTCCCTGAATGGATCCAATTTGGGGGCTGTGTTCGGAAGCTCTGTGATCAAAACATCAACCGCATTGAGGTCACAGGTTTTATACCTTTGAACAGAGTTCAGTTTATTGGAAACAGTCAATAATACTAGTTTTTTAGATGAAGCAATCATTGCCTTTTTCACTTGGACTACTTCCCAATCAAATTCTGTTAGACCTTGTACGGAATCTAGATATCCGGTGCCAAGAAAACATATATCTACTTTTATTTGGGAAAGCAAATTAATTACCATACCCCCTACTGCAAATTTCGCTTCGCTTAACAATTTTCCTCCAACAAAAATCACCTCTATATTTGGGAAATCCATCAATTGATTGGCCACCTGAAGACTTGGAGTAAACACCGTAAGTGAAAACTTTCGAGGAAAATTTCGAACCAATTCAATATTAGTAGTCCCCCCGCTCATTAATATAACCTGTCCTTCCTTCAGAAGATCCACTGCTTTCTTTGCAATGACCTGTTTTTCAGGCTGGAGGTACACATCCTGACTTAATGAAGAATTCGATAAAAAACCATGTGAAATTGCACCTCCATGCACTTTATTCAATTTTTTCTGATGATCCAGCTCTTTCACATCCCTTCTGATAGTATCTACAGAAACATCCAAAGACTCTGCCAGATCGGTCAATAAAACCCTGTTATGCAGATGGACCTGCTCTAATATAAGCCTATGTCTTTCTTCTTTAAGCATAGTTAAAAACTTGGGTAAATTGGGTTGCCTTAATTAAGTTCACGCTCTTCTGTAATATTCCAAGACGGCAATAACAGATACACATATATTTTTCATCGTCATTGCCTCTTCTTTTGAAATATCCAATTCCTTTGTCAAAATATCAAGTTCTCTATTAAAAAGCTTAAAATTGGATATTTTCATATTTATCATCTTAATCCTTTTAACTTTTCCTTATTTGATTATTTGACTGTCAGATTTCATATTCAGTATCATTATTTGGGCAGTTTCACTTTTTATCAATGTGATTCCCATAATAAATTCAGGAACTCCCTCTACTTCG
Source organism: Cecembia rubra (assembly GCF_003014575.1). Taxonomy (GTDB): domain Bacteria; phylum Bacteroidota; class Bacteroidia; order Cytophagales; family Cyclobacteriaceae; genus Cecembia_A; species Cecembia_A rubra. The sequence continues at coordinate 288,306 of NZ_PYGF01000002.1, read as the reverse complement.
AATATTTGGTTAATATCATTGGCCAATCCTGAAAGACTGTAATAAATAATCCCATTAGTATTAGGTATATCTGGAATATCAATAATTTCCAGTTTGCCACTTGTTTATGTACCTAATGTTATATAAGCCTATTTTCGATTGAAAACTTGGTGTCAGTTTTTCTATACACCGGACAGACTCTTTAATTTCTTCCTTGGTTGCACCAGCAATCGACTCATCTTTTTGTATTTCAATTAACCAAAATTTCCAAGACTTCGATCTTTCCAAGATGGTCCCATTTGGATGGTTCTTCAGTAACTTTTTTCATCTTATCACTTTTGCTGTTTTTATAAAAGAAACTTTGCTAAAAATAGCAAATTACTGCAATTATAAACAACTTTTTGAGCTTAAATCAGAATAAAATGTAATAAGCAGAAATTTATTGCAATAATTTCTTGCAAATACTGGCATAATTTAGTTTATTCATGCAGTATTTTGCGAATTTATCTGCCTTTTTTTGCAGCTTTCGCATAAACTTCAAGGAAATTTTAAGAAGAAAAAGAAATCAGATCCTTCCAAATACAAACTGTATATGAAAATGCGAAACCTTTTGAAAAAGAATTAGCCAGTTTATGAAAACCATTTTATCCATTCCTAAAACAATTATCCAACCAAAATGAAAAAAAATCTACTAGCTGTGTTATTGCTATGGGTGATGGCTGTAGTTCCGGCCATGGCCCAATCTGTAATAACTGGGAAGGTGATCGACTCCGATACCAAAGAAGAACTCCCAGGGGTGAATGTCGTCCTTAGGGGAACAAATAGAGCAACTGTTACCGATATAAACGGGATGTTTAGTGTTTCTGTTCCTTCACAGGAGAGTGTTCTTGTTTTTTCCTTTATAGGATACGGAACGAGAGAAATCAGGGTAGGTAACCAAACCAATTTGGAAATAACCCTTGAACCAAGTATTGATAATCTAAGTGAATTTGTGGTTACAGCATTTGGAATTGCCCAAGAAAGGAAATCCCTTGGCTATGCAGTTCAGGAAATTGACAATAAACTAATCCTAGAAACCAATCAGCCAAATGCCCTAAATGCGCTCAGAGGAAGAATAGCAGGTGTGAATATCACAAGCAGTTCTGGGGCGCCAGGAGCGGGAACAAACATAATTATCCGTGGAATCAACTCCCTTAATCCCAATGCTGACAACCAACCGCTTTTTGTAATTGACGGCATCCCAATATCGAACGAGACTAACATTACAGGGGGACGAGGAGGAGCCAACTTCACCAATACTAACCGTGCAGCAGATATAAATCCTGATGATATTGAATCGATCAGTATTTTAAAGGGTCCTGCCGCATCCGTTTTATATGGCCTAAGGGCTGCAAATGGTGCTGTAATCATCACCACTAAATCTGGAAAATCGGGTAAAACCACATTTAATTTTAGAACCACTACGAGCATAGACCAAGTAGGCAAAACCCCACCTATGCAACAAAGGTATCTCAGAGGATTTAACGGTCTTTACAACCCGACAGACTATAGGGCGGATGGACCACCTATTCCTGCGGGAACACCGGTGTTTAATCAATGGGATGAGACTTTCAACACGGGCAATACTTTCCAAAATAACTTTTCCTTTTCCGGCGGAAGCGACAAAGCTACTTTTTATGGTTCTCTAGGAAGACTTGACCAAACTGGGATTTTACCTAATTCCAATTTTGAAAGGACCAATTTAAAAATCGCGGGCTCACTTAAAGCAACTGACAAATTAACTTTAGATGGGGCTGCAACTTTTATCAACTCTAATGGTGTCAACCCTAGGATGGGAATTGGTGGGGCCGGAGTAATTTCATATGCATCCAGATATGCTCCTGATGTGAACTTAAGAGATTTTATCAACCCCGATGGTTCCCAAATAAGGTACTCTACAATTTTGGATAATCCTCTTTATTTTGCCCAAAATGCCTTCCAGGAAGAGAATGTAAACCGTATACTTGGCAACATTGGAGCAACTTATATGATCAATGACTGGCTGACAGCCAGTTATAGAGCAGGGATTGACCAATATACCGACAAAAGGTTTATCCTTACATCTCCTACAACACTTATAGGTGCAGGATCGAATGGAAGCATCAATGAACAAATCATAGGTTATCAAGAAATCAACTCCAACTTCTTATTGACCGCAGACAGGAGACTTTCTGATGATTTCAATATGACAATAACATTGGGTAATCAGGTAACTACCATCAACACCACCAATCTTAATGCTTCGGGTTCCAATTTCGTAATTCCGGACTTTTGGTCAATCAACAACTTAAGTCAATATCAATCTAGGTCATTTCCTACGAGTAGATCCATTATTGGAGTATTTGGTGATGCTAAATTTGATTATAGACAGACAGTTTTCCTAAACATTACAGGTAGGAATGACTGGTCCTCCACACTGCCCAGACAAAACAGGTCTTTCTTTTATCCTTCTGTAAGCATGTCTTACATTTTTACAGAATCGCTTAAACTTAGCTCCTCTAGGTTTTTGAGTTATGGCAAACTCAGGGGTTCCTTTGCCGAAGTGGGCAAGGATGCTGCTCCTTTCCTTATTGGAAATTATTACAGCACTTTGGTGCCTTTCAGAGGGATAGTAGGTGTAGCCCGTGATAACACAATTGGTTCAGAAAATCTCAGACCCGAAAGGACTAGAGGCCTTGAGTTCGGCGTAGACATGGGACTATTCAATAACAGATTAAGACTGGATGCCAACTATGCAATCCAGACCTCAATAGATCAAATTGTTCCAATTCCGGTTTCTAGAGCCACAGGTTTCACAAACTATGTAACTAATGCAGGTGAAATCAGAAATAATATCTGGGAATTGACTGCTGATATAGCTTTAATCCAGAAAAAAGACTTTTCCTGGAATTCAATTTTGAACTGGTCAAGATTAAGAGGTAAAGTAATTTCCTTGCCCGAAGGCTTGGATCAAATCACATTCCAGCCTGAATCACCCTGGGTTAAACAACGTGTTCAAGTGGGAGGAAGACCAGGTGATTGGTACGGATGGCCCCTTAGCCGGGTTGAAGACAGGAACTCCCCCTTCTTTGGAGAATTGATAATTGTCAATGGTTACCCTGATGTCAACAACAACTGGAGAGGTGTTCCATTGGCTGAGGATAGTTATATAGGAAATGCTTTTCCTGATTGGGAAGGTGGATGGAACAATTCAATAAGGTATAAAAATTTAGAATTTTCATTTCTATTTACATTTAGAAAAGGAGGCTATGTCTTTGACATTAATAGAAGAATGAGATATGGACAAGCGGGCGGTGAGGCTCCATCAGGGGCAGAAACAGAATTAAGAAATAGGTTGGTTGTATTCAATGGAGTAACTAACACAGGCACCATTGAAAATCCAAATTGGGTACCTAATGAAAGGCCAGTCCCAATCAGTGTAAGTGAACTTTATGGACAGGCCTTCAGATATAGACTAGCTTCAGAATTCAATGGTTTTCAGGAGGCTAGTTGGCTTAGACTTCAAAACGTGTCACTGAACTACACGCTGCCGACAAAACTTATCAGTAAGACTCCGTTTACCTCAATTACTGCATCTGTGACAGGAAACAATCTTTGGTTGACTACACCTTTTATAGGTTTTGATCCAGAGCAGAGCGCTTACGGTCCAGGCAGTAACGTATTCGGATATGTAGGAACCAACGTCCCTGCTACCAGAAGTGTGTTCTTTGGGTTAAACTTTAATTTCTAATCTGTCATGAAAAGATTATTGAGAAAAATAAGCATTGCAGCATTTGTCCTATTTTCAGCCAGCTCATGCGATAATTTATTGGATGTAAACGTAGATCCCGGCAGGATTTCTGCAGATCAAATTACTGTCCCCAACCTACTACCATCAGCTATCAGATTTACCGCCAATGTACAGTTTGGGGCTGCACAGTTTGGGGCCCAATACCCACAATATTTGGGCGGCCAGGCCATTAGTCAATATACACCATATGGATTTGACCAACTTTGGAGACCCCTTTATTCTGATGCCTTACCAAGTTTACAGGAAATAATAAGCAGAGCTGAGGCTCTGGGAGCTTATAATTACAGCGGGATAGCTAAAGTTATGCTCGCTATGAACATGTTGACTGCTTCGGCTATTTATGGGGATTTACCATATACTGAAGCAAACAAAGGCACAGCCATCCTGAATCCTTGTTATGATACTATGCAGCAGCTGTATGAGGTACATATCCCCCAATTGATCAACTCAGCGATTGAAGACCTGCAAAGACCTTTACCTGAACTCCCTAATTTGAGGACGGTAAGAAACGATTATATCTACAATGGAAACTTAGATAACTGGAGAAGAGCAGCATTTGCGTTGAGGGCCAGGTACAACTTACAGATGTCCATTAAAAATCCCAGCCTTTTGGCTGCGGCAGCAGCAGACGTAGACAGGGCATTTACTGGCTTTTCCCAGGATTTAGATCTGATTTATGAGGCTAATATCCAAAATCCTTGGTGGTCATTTCTAGGAAACCCTGTTAACAAAACCCAGCAGCCAACTTCCTTCATCACCAATATGATGAACGGAACAGCTCAGTACCCTGGATTGGTAGATCCTCGCCTTCCTTTATACATGAGCTCTTCCAATCCTAATGAATTCAGGGGAGTAGTACCTGGAAGGTTGGTCGGTGATGATCCTACAGTTAATGTAAACCTGACTGCTACCACATGGCATAGTAGAAATGTAGCCCCACTCCAGATGCTGACCTATGCCGAGGCACAGTTTATCAAAGCTGAAGCGCTCCTAAACTCTAACAGGCCTGCTGCCTATGAAGCTTACGTCAATGGAATCCGGGCAAGTATGACAAAATTAGGGGTATCTGGTGATGCTATAAATTCTTACCTGCAAAATACGTTGGTATCTATGGGTTCTTCAAATCTTCAATTGAGAGATATTATGATGCAAAAATACATTGCACTATATCTCCAAATGGAAACTTGGAATGATATGCGTCGCTACCAATACGACCCCAATATTTATCCTGGACTTAACAAGCCTGTAATCAATCAGATACCTGGAGAACCATGGATACAGCGCTCCAACATTGCTGATGATGAACCTGGAACAAACACTTGTATTCCAGTAATTCCAAATCAAGGAGTTAAACTTTGGTTATTTGACAATTAATAAATGAAAACCATGAAAAAGATAAAAATATTTTCACTAGGGATTGCAATGTTTATGGGGCTGTTCATCACTTCCTGTGACTTGGATCCTACAGAAGCACTAAGAGATATCATCAAGGAGGATTTCGGTTACCTACCTGTCATAGCTAATTTTACTTTGGCAAGTCCAACAGCTTCTGCCACAGCCCCTATAGCAGGAACTAACTGCACTTTTGATCTGAGATATTGGTCTGAAGGAGAAATTGATAAAATACAGTTTTGGGTAAGGATAGGTGCAGGAAGTCCACAATTGGTTGACGAAAAACCATACTCACCCGCCTTTTCAAATATTACAAAAACAGATTCATTGCTATTCAATTACACTATCCCAACCACAGTTCCGACCGGAACTGTGGTGGCAATGGAAGCGCGAGTGACCAATAAAAATGTTCCTGACTTCCCTGTAAGCCGCACAGTAAATGTAACTGTAAGGTAATGACAAAAAGGAGATTATTTCTTAAAAAATTGGCCATTTCAGGTCTGGGTTTAGGGCTCAGTAAACAGGGGATGGCCAATTCTCTTTCTGAAAACAATTTTTCCTTCTTGCATTTGACCGATGCTCACGTAAGAAGAAAACGTCAGGGAAATAAAGGCTTTGAAGCTTGTGTAGAAAGTGTAAACAAGCTTGATACAAAGCCAGATTTCATCATTTTCGGAGGTGACCAGGTATTTGATGGAATGTATACAGAAAAAGAAGAATATCTGGATCAGCTTAAGGTCTTTTCCCAGGTTGCAGAAGGGTTTAATCTCAGAACTTATCATTGTCTTGGCAACCATGATGTTTTTGGAAGAAGCAGTAGAAGGAAAACATCCCCAGATGATCCGGATATAGGCAAAAAACTTTATCTCGACACATTTGATCTCAATCAAAGTTATTACAGCTTCAACCACAAAGGTTGGCATTTTGTAGTCATGGATTCATTACTGGAAGTCGAATCCGACCATGGTCCCAGCCAGACCCATGCTTTTGGAAAAGATCAACTGGAATGGCTGAGGTTTGATTTAGGCAAACACCATGAAATGCCAACAATCATTGTAACCCATATAGCTGCATTCAACAATATAGGTCAGATCAATTCAAGCCCTGAACTGTTGGCTATGAACCATATGGTGGTGACCGACACCAGAGAATTCCGCCAAATTATAGAACGGCACAAAGTCAAGGCAGTTTTACAAGGCCACAGCCATATTCCTGAAGATTATCGCTATAACAATATATGGTATATTACAAGCCAATCGGTAAGTGCTGCCTGGTGGGGAGGTAATTGGAAGGGTTACAAACCCGGATATACCTTATTAAATGTGAATGGAGAGGAACTTACATGGAATAGAATCGACTTTGATTGGGAAGCAAAATTAGAACCTGAGGACAATCTCGAGAGAGAGAGGATTAAGGAGTATGAACTTTTTATTGAAGATCAAAAACGACTTAAAAAAGAAGAAATCGGCCAATGAAAATAAAAAGCCGATTTCTTTTATCTTTGATGAAAATTCTGTCCTGTCGATGAAGAAATTTTACTTTCTGTTCATTCTCACTCTTTTTTCCAATCTTCAAATTACTATTGGTCAGACCTTCCGCATCTTCGAAAAACCCATCATATTCAATGAGGAGAGGGAAAAATTATCTTTAGAATACCTTAAAAATAGGCATGGAATTGAAAAAGAGCGTGCTACCATTGAGCCTTCCATGATTGTCGTGCATTGGACTGCAGTACCCACTCTTGAAGCTACTTTTGATGTTTTCAACCCCGTTCACTTAGGCGGAAGGCCTGAGATCAGCTCAGCCAGCAACTTGAATGTGTCTGCTCATTTCTTAGTTGACCGGGATGGAATTATTTTCCGACTTTTGCCTGACACTACATTTGCCAGACATACGATTGGCTTAAACTATATGGCTATAGGTATTGAAAATATAGGAGGCCCTGAAGCTCCTCTTACCAAAGCCCAGCTCCGAGCCAATGCCGAGCTGATCCGCTACCTAAGTAAAAAATATTCTATAAAATACCTCATAGGTCATCATGAGTATTATTCATTTCAGGGATCAATACTTTGGAAAGAAACTGATCCTAACTATCTTACACAGAAGGAAGACCCTGGTGACCAATTCATGAAGCAATTGAGAAGAAAATTGGCTGACCTCAACCTTAAACATAAACCATGACAGAGCATGATGAATGATTTTTCAAGAAAAAGCTTTTTGTTGGTTTGCTTGACGGGAGTATTGTTTTCTCTTTTTCAGTCCTGCAAATCCAGTGCTCCTATCACTGCTCCACCTTCCGAATCCTATGCAGATGGCCTAGAGGATGGATATCCCAGCAAGGTTTTTTCCAATCTACCAAAAACCCTTTATTACAGGGCAATCGAAATGGATATGCCTCAAAGCCTTAGAGAGTTCAGAGGGGTTTGGATAGCTACTGTCGCCAATATTGATTGGCCAAGCTCTCCCAATGATCCATATGCAAAGCAGAAAGAAGATTTTATCAAACTGTTGGATTACTACAAATCGCTCAACTTCAATGCAGTTATTGTTCAGATCAGAACGGCAGGAGATGCATTCTATCCTTCCAGGTATGCCCCTTGGTCAAAATACCTTACCGGTACACAGGGAAAAAGACCTGAAACCATGGAGGATCCACTTTCTTGGATGATATTGGAATCTAAGCGCCGTGGATTTGAATTCCATGCCTGGCTTAATCCATATAGAGCCACAATGGATCTGGATATTCAAAGCTTAAGCCCTGAACACGATTTTTTCCTTTATAGGAATTGGATGATCCAATATGGCAACCGTTATTATTACAATCCCGGTTTACCAGAGGTAAAGGCCCACCTACTCAAAATCATTGAGGAAGTGATAAAAAATTACAATATAGATGCCATTCACTTTGATGATTACTTTTATCCTTACAAAGTCAATGGTCAAGAATTCAATGACCAAGCCACCTACAAGCAGTTTGCAAAAAATGGACAATCTCTGGAAGACTGGAGAAGGGAAAATGTCAATACATTAATTTATGAAATCAACCAATTGGTCAAAAGAGAAAAGCCTTGGGTCCAATTTGGAATTTCTCCTTTCGGTGTTTGGCGCAACATTGACAAAGACCCAAAGGGATCCAATACCCGGGCTTCCCAGACAAATTATGATGACCTGTATGCAGATGTGCTAACCTGGATGAAAAATGGATGGATTGACTACCTAATCCCCCAACTTTACTGGAGTATGGACTATGAACCTGCTGCTTACAGGGAACTGGTGAATTGGTGGTCTTCCAACCATTACAATACCACCATCTACATTGGAAATGGCCCCTATAAAATAAGAGATAATGATGACAGAGCTTGGAATGATCCATTTCAATTGATAGACCAGTTGAGCCTTTCCAATATTACCCCAAACATGTCAGGTAATTCTTTCTTTAGTGCCAAATCTTTGTATCAAAAAAACAGGGATGTGGCTGATTTGTTAAAGCAGTATCATTATGAATTCCCAGTACTATCCCCCATTCCGCACAGGAAAATTCTCCCTCCTCCCCCCCTTCCAAATCCAATTCTGATCTTACATGGAGCCGGACATGCATTTCAATTTGATAAAGTCATCAGTCCCGACTACAGGTATGCATTGATCTATACTGCTCCAACCCTTCCGGATTTGCAGCGAAGAAATTCGGTAACCAATTTTCAGAAAATCTATATGGATGACAATGACAGATTCGTAGTGCCTATCCTCAGTTATGAAGACAAACCATATATTGCACTGAGCTTTATTGACCGTTATGGGGTGGAGACCAAACCTATGGTATTTAAGATTGAGGGCAAACTTTTGACCAGAACAGAATGAAAGACATGTTGGTCCGATTGATGGGCCTTCCAGATATATCAGCCTTGGAATCAAAGCTTTTCCAAGAAAACATAATTTTCAGGAGGCCCATACCACCTGAAAAATCCTTTGTAAGGAATTGGGTAGACGATCAATTTGGAAAGTATTGGGCAAATGAAGTAGAAGCGGCATTTTCTTATTTGCCAGTTCATTGCTTTATTGCCCAAAAAGGCAATGAAATTTTAGGTTTTGCCTGTTTTGAAGCCACTGCCAAAAACTTTTTTGGACCTACTGGAACAGCAGAAAATTTAAGGGGAAAAGGAATCGGCAAAGTCCTATTGATAAAATCCCTTCAGGCAATGAAAGAAATGGGTTATGCCTATGCCATTATCGGAGGTGTTGGACCTGTAGATTTTTATAAGCAAACCGTAGATGCGGTTCTGATAGATAAATCTGAAATCAGTATTTACCAAAATCTTATCAGAAAAGAATCATGAACCAAAGATTTAGTAAAAATCCCTGGTACTGGATTCCGCCTCTTTATCTCACTGAAGGAATCCCATATGTATTGATCATTACTGTATCTGTCATCATGTACAAAAAACTGGGAATTGACAATGCCGATATAGGCTTATATACCAGTTTCCTTTACCTTCCTTGGGTCATTAAACCCCTTTGGAGCCCTTTGGTAGATATTTATAGTACCAAAAGAAAATGGTTCCTCAAAATGCAGCTATTGCTGTCTTTGGCATTTTTGGGAGTTGGACTCGCGATTCCAACCAACCAGTTTTTTGTTTTGAGTTTGGCATGTTTCTGGGTAGCCTCTTTTGCATCCGCTACCAACGACATCGCTTCGGATGGCTACTATTTGCTAGCTTTAAAAGAAGACCAACAGTCGTTTTTCATAGGATTGAGAAGTACATTTTATCGGGTTGCCATGGTCACAGGCCAAGGTCTTTTTGTAATTCTGGCCGGTTATCTGGAAACTTACTATGGAGATAACAGCAAAGCTTGGTCATTGACCATGATCCTTATAGCAGGCCTAATGTTTTTTCTTACCTTGATCAATCTTTGGGCTACCCCTAACATTGAAAAAGAAACTAACTATATCAAACAGGAATCCCTGACTTTTGCCAAAGTCTTTACCTCTTTCTTTCAAAAAAAGGGGATTTGGGTTGCTTTAGCATTTATCCTGATGTACCGTCTGGGAGAATCCCAATTAGTGAAAATGGCTTCTCCATTTCTTTTAGACGGCAGGGAAATTGGAGGTCTAGGCCTGAATACCAGTGATGTGGGTCTCATCTATGGTACCTTAGGTATTATTGCTTTGTCGCTGGGTGGAATCCTGGGGGGAATTGTTATTTCAAGAGACGGCTTGGGTAAGTGGATGCTTCCCATGATTCTAGCCTTAAATGTTCCTAACTTTTTCTATTATCTGCTGGCATATTTCCAACCCGAATCAGTATTTTATGCGGGGTTGGTCGTAGTAGTGGAACAGTTGGGATATGGCTTTGGATTTGCTGCTTTTATGATGTATTTGATTTATGTGGCTGATGGCCCTTCCAAAACTTCACATTATGCAATCGCCACGGGTTTTATGGCTTTGGGAATGATGTTGCCCGGAATGATTTCCGGATATGTTCAACAATGGTTGGGATATGAAGGATTTTTCCTTTGGGTGGTGGCGGCTGCCATACCTGGAATTTTATTGGTGAAAATAGTAAAATTCCCTATTGATTATGGCAAAAAGAAAGGTTAGAAAATTCAAGGAATTATTTGCCAACCTAAAGGTTTTCAAAGATTTTGATTATTTTTGAAAACCCTTATTGAACGTTTAGACTTGATTTTTATGACCTTGAAAGAAAAAATTGGACAATTGTTTTCTCCGGCAGCCTTTATTCATGATACTGAAGAGAACATTCGTGCCATGGAGAGGTTGATAACTGAACAACAAATTGGGGGGGTCACATTTTTTCACAGTAGGCATTCTGCTGCTGCCAATTTTGAACAAAGACAGGAAATTCTCAACTATGATTTCACACTAGAAAAGTTAGTCCAAAGGATTGAGCGCTTTCAGAAATTGGCAAAAATTCCACTTTTGATCAGTATTGATGCGGAATTTGGTTTGGCTATGAGAGTTGAGGAAACACCCCAATATCCTTATGCGATCAGTTTGGGGGCCATGCCCAAAAGTCAGATTAAACTAATTAGAGAAGTAGGTTACCGTATTGGTAAGGACCTTAGGCAATGTGGTATTCACCTCAACTTTGCGCCAGTAGCAGATATCAATACTAATCCTGACAATCCTGTAATAGGCTATAGGTCATTTGGCAAAGATAAGGATATAGTTAGCCAATTTGCTTTTGCCATGTATGATGGAATGGAAAAGGCGGGTATCAAAGCTTGCTACAAGCATTTCCCTGGACATGGGGATACAGATGTAGATTCACATTTGGGCCTGCCAATTATTTACAAAAGCAAAAAAGAACTGCTTGAAGAAGAATTATATCCATTCATTGAAGGAATAAATGCAGGTGTAAATATGCTTATGGTTGGCCATTTGGCTGTCCCGGCACTTTCGGCAGGAAAAAAGGTTCCTGCTTCCCTTTCAAAAGAAGTCATCTCCGATTTTCTAAGGAAGGAACTTGGATTCGATGGTATTGTTGTCACAGATGCACTGAACATGAAAAGCGTCAGCAAATTGTATGCTGAGCCAGGCCAATTAGAATGGGAAGCATTTAATGCAGGTAATGATCTACTTTGCTTCTCTGAAAATGTAGTGGAAGGAATAGACTACATTGCCAAACATGCCAGTGAAAGTCAAATCGAAATGTCCTACCAAAGGATCTCAAACTTGAAAAGTACTTTCGATATCAAAAACATCATGCCAAAATCCCCTGTTGTATTTGATTGGGAAAATCACAATGCCTTGAATGAAAAACTTGCTAAACAATACATCAATGTCCTGGAGGACAACAAAGGAGAAGATATTGTAGACTGCAGGTCTTTTGCAAAAGTCTCCTTGTTTTCACCATTATTCAATCCATTTTTTAATGAAATTGATAACTATCAATCCACACCTTCATTCGAAATTAAGTCTTCAAGAGATTTAATGGTGTGGAAAGAACTCGATCAATTTGAAAATTTATTAATTGCGCTTTTTGTTCCATCTGCAAAACCAATCAATAATTTTGGAATGGATATGGAAGTAATTGAAAAATTGACTCAAATTACAAAATCGAAAAATTGCCAAATCTATGTTTTTGGTAACCCACTGGCCTTAGAAAAAATCTCAAATAAAAGTAACGTTTGCAAAGTAGTAGGAGCCTACCAAAACTTCGAACCAGTCCAAAAAATTGCAGCATTGCACTTCCTGGATGAACTGGACCAAGGTATAAATTTTCAACTTTAGAAACCATTCCTTGTCAAAATCCTAAATTGATCCATTACCCTGTAAGTTGCCCTGGTCAGGTCTGATTCAAGATCGGGGGACAAAAAATCAAATGACGCTGGGGAATATCCCTGCCAAATTGTATTACCTTTTTTATTGTCAATTACATAGATAACCAGCATTCCATTGTTATCCAAATATTTGACTTTGTTGTAATTTTCATCTTTTTCCCTTTGATCCTCTGACTCCATTACTTTTTCCATATCCACATTTTCATTCCTCCTTTGCAACCAATAATCAAAATTAGGCTGATCATATCCACGATACTTCACCTGCTCATTAAAAATCATATAATTGATCAAAAGGTCTGGCCTTTCATCCTGCAACCTAAATCCCTGAGAACCTAAGCGGTTAGCTATGGTCCTTTCTATAGCCTGAAAATAACGTAATGAATCACCTGGTACCGGGCTGCCAACAAAACCGAAAGTTTTATACCGCTTAAAATTGCCGGAATAATTAAAGTCATATTCTGCTATAAAATCCTTCTGACTCATACAAGAGACGCTGATAAGGACAATGGCCAATAAATAAAGTAAATGTTTCATGGCTGACAAGGTTTGGATATTTTACATAATTTTGCTGTTGACTTATACCTAACTAGACCGAAAAAAAAATGTTTATCAAGATTCTTGATTGTCAGACTATTATACATATTTTCTTTTTGAGAATCAAGAAAGGTTGAAGTATTAGAGATACATTCATCGAAAATATGTATGTCCTCAATGATACCAATAATCATTTTACATGTGGTTTTAAACCATAATAATGTTAATTGATATTGGATCCACCTCGTAGGACAAGTTATTCCTGGATATTGATTCTAATTTACAGGTAAATTCTATGAAATTCAGTTAGTGGTATGATTGCGGATAATCGTAATAGAAAAAACAGAAAAATTACTTGCTAGAAAATGGACTTATTTATTATCGGCGATGTACATGGTTGCTTCTTCACCTATCTTAAATTATTAGAGCACTGGAACCCTAAGACTGAAAACCTCATTCAGGTTGGGGATTTAGTGGATAGAGGCAATTTTCCTCACCTCACTGTCCGATTATCCTACGAAATTCAATTGGCTTTTAAAAAGCAGACTGTTTTTTTAAAAGGTAACCACGAACAGATGATGGTAGATTTCCTTTTAAAAAGGGACAACGCAGGTGTTTGGGAATTTAATGGAGGCATAGACACCCTGAATAAATTTGAGCTTGCTGGTATCGATCCACTTAAATACATGATCTGGTTAAGGGATCTTCCATTGTATTGGGAAAATAAACATGTCTTTATTTCTCATGCAGGTGTTTCTGATTATGCTCAATATCCCTTCAATCCTTTGGACCCAAATGGCCTTCTATGGAATAGAAAACCTTTGAAAAATATACAAAAAATTCAAGTCATAGGGCACACTCCCAGATTGGAGGGCAAACCAGAATATCAATCGCAATCCAATTCATGGAATATTGATACAGGGGCATATGGGGGGATTTGTCTGACAGGAATTAAACTGAAAAAGGACGGAAATTTCAAAGAAATTATTTCTATCCCAACTGATTATAGAGACATTGAAAAAACTGCTGGTTAATCATGTTTTAATTCAAATACTTTGTCCACACATTCAGGAACATCTTCTTGATAATGACTTACATATATTAATGTCAAGGGATAAAGTGAACATACTTGATTAATGGTCTTCTTAAACAAAATACGCTGATACTCATCCATACCTTGGGACGCTTCATCTAATATTAATAGAGGAGGAACTTTAATTAATGCTCTCGCCAGGAGCACAAACCTTTGGTCCTCCAGACTCACCTTTCCTAATATTTTTTGAGCCAATGAAGACAGACGGAACAGACCCAACCAAGCCATCGCTAATTTCTCTTGTTCAGGTGTAGTTTTTCTGAAAAGCCCCATGGTGTCAAAAAGGCCTGATAGTACAACCTTCAAGCAAGTCTGATTGGCCGGAAAATACCGGCTTAACTCAGGAGCTACAAAACCAATCTGCTTTTTAATATCCCAAATACTTTCTCCAGTACCTCTCTTCTTTCCAAAAAGCCAGATATCATTAGCATAAGCCTGTGGATTCTCCCCAATAATAAGACTCAATAAAGTAGATTTTCCAGCTCCATTAGGACCTCTAAGCAGCCATTTTTCTCCAGCAAGGATAGTCCAACTTAAATTATCTAAAATGGGTTTATCTCCATACTGTATATGGACCTGATTCAACTTGACAATTTCACCTCTCGGTATTCCTTTCCCCTCTTTCAATAGCTCCGACAATTCCTCCTGATTAAATATATCCAGAGAGGAATTGTCTACCTCCTCTTTACTTAACTGTCCTCTTTCAAGCACAGTTTTTATCTTTTTGTCTCCTAAGACTGCAACATGGCTTATGCTTTCTGGCACTTCAAAACTATGTGTAGAAAGTATCACATGAATGCCAGATGCGATTATTCCTTGAAGAATCCCATCAAAATTATGCCTTGTCTGAATATCAAGTCCTGTTAAAGGCTGATCCATTAATAAGATCTTGGGATTTTTTAGCAATGCAGTGGCAATGGCCAGCCTTCTGGTTTCCCCATTGGAAAGTTTGATAAGGGATTCATTTTTCAATTCCTCCAGTTTCAAAAATTGAATGACCGAACTAATATCCCAAGGACCTGGAATTTGTGGCTCCAATTCAACAAGATATTCAAGTACAGTAGCCGCTTCTTCAGATTCAGAAGAATTGAAGCGCTGCTGATAGTAAAAATTCTGCAAATTGGATTTATTTCTGAAGAGGTACTTTTGAGAAACAACTGCTATTAAGTCACGAAAGGAATTCACCTCTCCTGCTTGGTTTTTTTCTTCTTGATAAGATTTTGCAAATGGTCGTGTGACCTGACCTTGTGTGAGCATCGTCCTTCCCAATAAGGTATCCAAAAAAGCAGTCAATTCAGCTCCAGAATTACCTATAACAGCCCAATGCTGTCCTTCTTTCCATTCAAAATCAAGATCTAGAAAGACCACTTGGTCCATTAAACGCACAGTTGCTCCTGAAATCTTGATAAGAGTTTTCATATTCGTCCATTTATGGTATTCCAGGTTTATCGTAAATCAAATTCTCCAAATTACCTATTCTTGCCCCCTATCTCCCAAATTCAAAAAAAACCTACACCTTGTTTTTACTATCTATAATTATCGTTACCGGACCATCATTGACAAGGGCAACTTTCATGTCTGCTCCAAACTCCCCAGTCTGAATAAGTTTCCCTAGATCTTTCTGTAAGGCAATAATGAATTTTTCGTACATAGGTACAGCAAAATCAGGTTTAGCAGCTTTTATATAGGAAGGCCTATTGCCTTTTTTGGTACTGGCATGTAGGGTAAATTGGGAAATCAACAAAATATCAGCTCCCTGCTCCAAAACGCTCCTGTTCATAACCCCATTTTCATCAGGGAAAATCCTGAGATTCACAATTTTTTTACTCAACCATTCAATATCTTCCTGATTATCCGCCTCTTCAATCCCCAATAAAACCATCAACCCCCTACCAATTTGTCCTTTAGCCTTCCCATCTATAGTTACTGAGGAAGAAGAAACCCTTTGAATTACTGCAATCATTTCTAATAATTTTGCATTTCGCCGGAAGTTATCACTTCCACTTTAACTGATTTTTCTTGATTGGCATAATGGATCATAGCCTTAGCCACCTGGTGCTCGTAAATAGGTCTTATGTTTTTGGCAAGTTTGAACCAAACCATAGGCTTCATAAATATTTTTGCCACTTCTTCACCAAATCTGAATTCACTTCTTTGCCCCAATAACAAAGAAGGACGAAAAATCCCCAAATATTCAAAAGGTATTATCTTAAGATCTTCTTCTGTTTCCCCTTTCACTTGATTGTAAAATATTTTGGACTGCGGGTCTGCACCCATAGCGGACACAATCAAAAATTTACTTGCTCCAAATTTTTTGCAAAATACCGCAAATCCAATTGCAAAATCATGGTCCACTTCCCTGAATTTTGATTGGCTTCCCGCATTTTTGATGGTTGTGCCTAAAGTGCAAAAGGCATGGATTTGAAGGCTTTGGTTTCTGATGGCTTCCCATAAAGGAAACATCAAACCACCAATATCTTCCGCCCTCAGTTTCTCCTCCAGATCCCAATCCATCAATCCAGTCATATCACCAACAATTTGCACCAATTTCTCATGTTTCAGTGCTAGCTTTCGCCTTCCAACTGAAATGATGACATCATATCCTGAATCTTTGATCAATTGATGCAAAAGCTGCATTCCAATTAATCCAGATGTTCCTGCCAAAAAAGCTATTTTTTTCATTCATTGTCATAGTTAATTTCAAAACCTTGATTTTTCCCACATTTTGAACTCATCAATTTCATGCTTGACGGAATTGTAAATGGCGATTAAAACAGAAAGATCATCCGCAAAACCGATCAATGGCATAAAATCAGGAATAAAGTCCAATGGAGTAATAAAATAAACCAAGCCAAGGACAATAAGACCCAAGGTTTTATTGGTCACTCTAAACTCGCCAGAAAGGTGGGCCTGTATCATTCTTTTGAATACCAGAATGGGTTCCAAAGCAGTCTTTACTTTGGGATTGTCAGATACCTTCTCCAAGCGCTCTTTTACCTGAAGTATAAGCTTCCTGAGTTTACCGTCCTCTCCAGCAATTTCCTGGGATTTTGCCTGATAAACAAGTTTAGCTTTAGTGAAAAAATCAACCGACTTGTCTCTGAATGATGCCATAACTGTCACTTAGAAGAACAACCTGATTTCATCCTTTACATTTTTGAGCGCGAGCTGAATCGCATCATTTTTTTGTTCCAGGGAAAGCTGGAAAATGCGCTTTGCAAGATCGATCCCTCGAGATTCATTGCTCATATCCTGCATAGCAGTATTAACCATAGTGATGACGCTTTCCACAGCCCTTCTTACACTTTCCCAAGTTTCGTCGGTAAAATATACCTGTTGCGACAAATTGTGGTTGAATTCCTCCCTTACCTCTTGCAGTAATTGGCTGTAAAGATCCCGGGATGAATAATCCGGGTCATTTACCCTTCTTACGAGGTTGTTGGGAGTGATCCTTTCCAGTAAAAGACAGAGCCTCTCTCCTGCCTGTAACCTGATGGGTAAAATGGTCTGGGTATTCTGTGTTTTGATCTCTACCAGCATTTTCTCTCTTTCTTTTTGCAGAAATGACATAATGGTCAGATACATACCATAGATTACCAAACCTGCTGGCAAAACGATTTTCAGTAAATCAGCGATATACTCCATGATTTTTTATTTATGCTCCGAATATCCAAAAATAATACTTGGGATGAAACTTTGAGTTTTGATATTTTTTCAATCTAAATTTGAACTTCCAAATTAGAAACCGCATTTAAAAGATATGCTGATCCCAATAAAAATTACAGAAAAAGCCCAAAAAGAAATAAAGAACATCATAGCCAATAAAAACATCCCAATGGATTATTCTCTTAGAGTGGGAGTAAAAGGCGGTGGATGTGGTGGCATGTCCTATCTTTTAGGTTTTGATAAGCCCAAAGAGGGAGACCAGCAATTCGAAATTGAAGGTATTCCTGTTTTGATTGAAAAAAAGCACTACATGTTTCTCATGGGAATGCAGGTAGATTTTTATGAAGGAAATGATGCCAGGGGTTTTACTTTTGTCAACCCTGACATCCCTAAAAGGCATGATGTCTAATATGAATTTATCAAACTAAACTCCAATCCAAAAAAAGGAATATCAGGTAGCCCTACCGTTTAATGTTCGCCAATATCCTAATATCAATTAATATCCACCAATATCTAATATAGATTTTTAACCCGAATCATGCATTAGGGTTTAACCAATCCAAAGACACTATCAAGATTCAGGATTAATCTTTTATCTATCCCCTTCTCTTCAGCAATTCTATTTCCTGTCTTTCTTCACCTTTCAACTTCAACAAACGTATAATTCTGTCCGGTGTAGGTTTGCCCAAAGAACAAAAAACCAAGGTTATCGCAAAAGCTATGGTATAACCTGGATTATCAAATAATAACAAACCCACTGAACACACCAAGGCTGAAATGAACAGGATCCAGAACCGATGCATGGTGGCACTTGCATATTTCTTAACCTTCTCTTCCAAGTTCCAATCGGAGCTAATAATTTTTTTTAGGGAGGAATGGAAATCGATGTAATGAAGTGCTAAACCAACATATACAAACCCTAAACTGAACGAATTCCAAAATGCAGGTACCTCAGGCAAATCCAAAGAAAATGTTCCGTTCTGGGAATTCAGATAGGCTACTGCGAAAAAAGGAATCGGAATAGCGATCAAAATCAGTACATTCCTTTCCAATTTGTCGTAAATCTTTTTGAGTTCTAAATTTTCCAAGATTGCTTATTCAATGGTTATTCTTATATCAGCACTGGCAGGTTTGGAGGAACAACATAAAATATATCCTTCCTCGATTTCCGACTTACTCAATCCAGCATCTTCAATCATATCTACTTTTCCTGATAGCAATCTCCCACGACAGGCCGTACACAGACCGCTCTGGCAACTGTAGGGCATATCCACATCATTGTCTAGGCCGGCCTCTAAGATCGTTTTGCCTGCCGGAACCTCAAAATGGTAAGATTCCCCATTTAGGACAACTTCGACTTCCCTAGTCAGTTCTGGAGCCAGCTTACCTGCTGCTTTCATTTCTTTTTCTTTGGCCTCTAAATCTGAATAGAAGCTTTCTTTATGGATTAATTCACTATCCACTCCCATTTCAAGAAAAGTTCGTTCTGCAGTTTCCATAACCCCCTCAGGGCCACATAAGAAATAGACAGTTTCCTTCAAATCCGGATCGTAAATACTTGAAAGAGTATCTTTGATTTTTTGGGAATCCAGCCTTCCTTTTAAACCTGTCCAAGCCTCTGATGGTTGGCTGAGGTTATGGATGACCTTTAACCTCCCTTCATATTTTGTTTCAAGGTCCTCCAAGGCTTTTTTGAATATTATTTCACTTTCAGACCTACTGCAATAAATCAAAGTAATTTTAGACAAAGGTTCATTAACAAGAACAGATTTAGTGATGCCCATCATTGGTGTAATTCCGCTACCTCCCGCTACCAATACAAAATGTCTTCGGTTCTGGGAATGGTAATCTGTCGTAAAATGCCC
This sequence comes from Cecembia rubra, assembly GCF_003014575.1. Taxonomy (GTDB): domain Bacteria; phylum Bacteroidota; class Bacteroidia; order Cytophagales; family Cyclobacteriaceae; genus Cecembia_A; species Cecembia_A rubra. The sequence goes on along the minus strand of NZ_PYGF01000002.1, from coordinate 268,649 downwards.
CATAGGTTTCATAATTTCTATGGTTTTACCTGGCCTCAATTGGTCATTGAGATAATTTGAAACCAGTCCATCCTTTACTCTCTTGACAGTTATACCTGGATGAGGATCCACATAAGGAGAAGTGCAAAGGCTGTAAGACCTTCTTTCTTCATTGCCATTGATATCCAAAATGACCGTAAGGTATTGGCCTGCCTTATAATCCAAATAGGGCTCGGGCTGCTCAAAATAAATGGTTACTGTATCTGGAGTTTCTTTAACAATCTCCCTTATTTTTATTGAAGTGTACTGACTTCCTTTATGATCTTCTTTTTTGCGCTTGAATAAATTAAACATGTCTTGTTTTTTTCCGATCTGGCAAATTCAATGGCCAAAATTAATGCACGATGCTCAATTTACTGCCCTATGCTCAGAATATTATTTGACTTAACAAAAATTCTATCAAACAGGTTTATTTCTTCGCCGAAATCAGTAGACAGATTTTTAAAATTCAGCACAAATTTTCTAATTACTCGAAACACATAGTTAATATCCATATTAAAATGCCTGCCAAACAGGGAATTTATCAGAGTATCGCATAAATTTGCAGGCTTAATCAATAATCCAAAAATTATGAAGCTCACAACTCTTACGGCAGTAAGTTCAGTGGATGGAAGATATGGTTCCAAATCAGCCCCACTTCGTGACTATTTTTCTGAATTCGCACTCATCAAATATCGTGTGCATGTGGAAATTGAATATTTTATTGCCTTGTGTGAACTTCCCCTGCCCCAACTTAAAGGTTTTGACAGCAACCTTTTTCCAAAATTCAGGGAAATTGTAGCGCAATTCTCATTGGAAGATGCTCAGAAAATAAAGGAAACAGAGAAAATTACTAACCATGACGTCAAGGCTGTAGAGTATTTCATCAAAGAAAAATTTGATGAACTTGGTTTGGAAAAATTCAAGGAATTTATACATTTCGGTCTGACTTCCCAGGATATCAACAATACTGCAACACCCATGATGCTGAAGGATGGGCTTGAAAAAATAATTCTTCCTTCTATTCATCAGGTCATTGCCAAACTCAAAGAACAGGCAACAGATTGGAAAGACATTTCCATGTTGGCCAAAACCCATGGCCAACCTGCTTCTCCTACCCGATTGGGAAAAGAAATCCAAGTGTTTGTGAGCAGATTGGAAAAACAACTTGAATTGTTGGAGCAGGTTCCTTATTCTGCAAAATTTGGTGGTGCAACAGGTAACATGAATGCCCATCAAGTGGCCTATCCTGAATTTGATTGGAATGGTTTTGCTGAGCGGTTTGTAGCACAATACCTACATCTGGAAAGGAGTTATCCTACTACCCAAATTGAGCACTATGATAATCTTGCCGCTTGTTTTGATGGACTGAAAAGGATCAACACCATTCTCTTAGATCTTTCAAAGGATATTTGGCAATATGTGGCAATGAATTACTTCAAACAAAAGATCAAAGCTGGAGAAATTGGATCTTCAGCCATGCCCCATAAAGTCAATCCTATTGATTTTGAAAATGCAGAAGGTAACCTGGGAATTGCCAATGCTTTGTTGGAGCATTTATCTGCAAAATTACCTATCAGCAGGCTGCAAAGGGATTTGACTGACAGTACAGTTTTAAGAACCATAGGTGTTCCTCTTGCCCATATGTTGATTTCTTTTGAATCACTTATAAAGGGGCTAAACAAGTTGGAACTTAATAAAGCTGCTATTGATGCTGATCTTGAGGAAAACTGGGCTGTAGTGGCAGAAGCTATCCAGACCATTCTGAGAAGAGAAGGGTATCCTAAACCATATGAAGCTTTAAAAGATCTGACAAGAACCAATGAAAAAATCACTAAAGATTCGATTCATAGGTTTATTGAGACTTTGGATGTGACGGAATCAGTCAAAAATGAACTTAGGCAAATCAGTCCTTTCAACTATACAGGAATATATAAATAAATTTTATAACTGAAATTAACCCTGTTTTATGCTTCTTTTGTGTAAAGCAGGGTTTTTTCTTATTTTATTTTTTCGAATACTATATTTTTCAATAGCAAAAAGCCTATTTTAGGCTGTGAAACAATAATTCCTAAGCTTTTTAACTATGAATGGCCAAAAATCCATATTCTCTTACCTTAGCAATGACCTGCCCGCAGGCTTGGTAGTTTTCCTTGTAGCACTACCTTTATGTTTGGGCATTGCTCTTGCTTCGGGGGCTCCACTTTTCTCAGGTATTATCGCTGGCGTGGTCGGAGGGATTATAGTGGGTTTTTTCTCTGGCTCCCATACCTCTGTCTCAGGACCTGCAGCAGGATTAACCGTAATAGTGCTAAATGCCATCACGGAACTGGGATCATTTGAAATATTTCTAACAGCTGTTTTCTTTGCTGGGGTTTTTCAAGTGCTTATGGGAGTATTGAAGGCGGGAGTTATCGGATATTATTTCCCCTCAGCTGTCATCAAAGGAATGCTTGCGGGAATTGGAATAATTTTAATCATCAAACAGATCCCATATGCGTTTGGAGTAAATGAAAGTAAAAGTTTGGCCAATTATATCCCATTTATCAATGATTGGGAATCTGTAATGGAGTTAAGAAATCTTAGTCAGGAATTTGAATTGGGGGCTATTCTAATTACTCTTTTATCAATGATAGTCCTAATTGTGTGGGATCAGCCAATCATCAAAAAACTTGCATTTTCCCGATTGGTCCCCGGACCACTAGTGGTGGTTCTCCTAGGTATTGGAATTAATCTTCTCTTCAAAGCAATATTGCCTTCCTTTTACTTAGACGTAGAAGATCGGGTTGTATTACCTGTATTGAGTTCTTTTGACGGCTTCTTGGATCTTTTTGTTTTTCCGGATTTCACGCAGGTATTCAATAGTGATGTTTGGTTGGCTGCATTTACCATTGGAGTAATTGCAAGTTTGGAAACTTTATTGAGCTTGGAGGCAGCAGATAAAATAGATCCTTACAAAAGGATTTCACCTCCGAACAGAGAGCTTTTTGCCCAAGGATTGGGCAATATGGTAAATGGACTCATCGGTGGCCTACCTGTAACTGCGGTTATTGTAAGGAGTTCAGCCAATGTAGGCGCAGGTGCCAGATCCAAATTTTCTGCTATCTTCCATGGCTTTTTACTTTTTGGGAGTGTGCTCATCATCCCAAAGGCACTCAACCTAATTCCATTGGCCTCCTTAGCAGCTATCCTGCTCATGGTAGGATATAAATTGGCAAAAGTTTCCTTGTTCAAATCTCAGGCTTCATTAGGATGGGATCAGTTCTTACCTTTCATTATCACCATTTTAGGTATTGTCATTTTTGACTTACTGATTGGAATCGGACTGGGTATGGGCGTAGCTATTGTGTATATCCTTTTAAGAAATTTCCAGAATTCTTATTTATTGGAAAGCAAAAAAGCCGATAATGGCGACACCATAAAAATCACCCTCTCTGAGGAAGTCAGCTTCCTGAACAAAGGTGCTCTTATCAAGGCCTTGGAAGAAATTCCAGATGGAAAACATGTGATTATCGATGGTTCCAAATCCAAAGTTATTGACCACGATGTACTGGAGGTAATTGAAAACTTCAGAACCAATGCGCCGAGCAGGAATATTGATGTGGACACCATCAAAATCCGTGGAATAAAAGTCAGTGGATTACACTAAAGGGAGAAATATTTCCGCCATCATGCAGCGCACACTTCCTCCACCCAATTTTTCAATGGTGGGGATTTTGGGTACCAAAATTTCAGTGTACTTCTCTATAGATTTTATTTGAGCTTTGTTTAAAGCATGATAGGCCGTATCGGACATTACCGTAAACTTCTGAGCTTTATCATTTTTAACTTCCAGCATATTTCCCGCAAACTGGAACTTCTGCTTTGCAGTTATCGGAATGATCTTTTTGCCTGTTTTGGACAACTTTTCCTGGAGTTTCAATTTCTCAGAGAAATTGGGCAAACTATCCAAGCAGACGACTGCCAGATCGGTCCCCACATGCATCATCACGTTGGTATGGTAGATGGGGACTTCTCTCCCCTCTACTGTCTGAACTGCGTCAAAATCCAACACCTCAAAGCCGAGCAAACGGCCAAAATAAGCCAAAGGAATAGGATGTGTCCTGACAGACTTACAAGCATAAGCGATACGGTTTTGCCTGTCCAAAACCAGACTGCCCGTACCTTCTAAGTACTGTTCATCCTTTTCAAAAAAAGAAAGATCTACGATTTCTGAAATGCTGAAACCGGACTGCATCAAAAATTCAAGAATATCTTTTCTCCTTTCCAGCCTCCTGTTCGGGGAAAACATAGGATAAAGGATCACTTTCCCGTCTTCATGGGTACTGAACCAATTGTTGGGAAAAACAGCATCTGTTTTACAGGGTTCAGAGGTATCCTCAACTACCAGTACCTGCACTCCCCTCTGTCTGAGAAGTCCAACAAATCCATCAAACTCCTCCTGTGCCAGCGCATTGATCTCATCCGGTGACCTTTGGTCATTCTTTTGATAAAAATTATTGGCCGCAGTCTCTGGATTGAATCCAAAATTGGCAGGTCTCACCATCAAAATTGTTGAAGTGGTCTGTTGGGACATAAAACTTGAATCAGATAAGCAAATTACTTATTTTTTATCATACCTGTAAAGCACCGGATGAATATTGAATCGGGTTTCACTTAAAGTAAAATAACTCTTCCCATTTGGCAGAAAAGCTATTGCCTCTCCCTGAGGTTCAGGTTTATACGGCAAAATTTTCGCTTTTCTTTTTAATGCATCAGGTACCGTTTCACCTGACTTTCTTTCCCAATAAAAAACCAAAAAATAATTTTTTATGATAATCTGGGAACCATCAGCAGAAATATCTCCTGCAACAGACATGGTAAAGGGCAATTCCATAACTCTATTTAGGGTGTATTCTCCTTGTGAAAAAGCAGATTGAGGTGCACGGTAAAGGATATTAACAGAATCTCTTTTTGATAAAATAAAAATATCATGTGATATGGGATCTACCATCAAAGTTTCTGCATCCCTCGGGCCATCGGGATACCGTAGAAGCAATACTTCAGGTTGAGCCTGCATTTCTTTTGCCAATGCTTTGGGCTCTGGTATTCTGAAAATTTTGATATGCTTGTACCGACCGGCATTATCCCCTATCTCGCCCACATAAATGTAATTTTTATTTGGATCCGGTCCCGGACCTACTGCAATATCTTCCCAATCCCTGTTTTTCACACCCACCAAAGTGATTTGCCCAACATGTCGTCCCACTGTATCCATAAGGTAAATCACCGGATCTCCCCCGCTATCATTGTGGGTATACAAGATTCCTGGATGCCTTCTGGAAAATGCCAATCCACTGGCTTCATCGATGGCCCTGTTGTAGATTTTCCCCATACTTTTTGGTCCAGTAAACAGAGAATCCTGGTATAAGGGAATTATGGGCAGTTTTTTGGACTGAGGTATCCTCTCTGCTATCAAAAATGGCAAGGCCAAAAAAAGCAAAAAGCTCTTAATGATATAATATTTATTGGTACTCATATTTTAACTGAACGAGCATAAAATTACAGGATTTATTAAGAATTGTTAATTTTTTATGAGTATCCCCATATAGAACATCTTAATGGTGTTGATTTATCCCATATCGGGACATTATTCTTATGACCTTTAAAACCAAAACCAAATTGTTTGATTTTTGCAATGAATTCTTTGAATCTGATTCTCTACTCGGAAAGTATTGTATTACCTTTGTGACATAAATTGAGGTCAAAAACATCTGATTCAGAATAATTTGGATCTTTATTTTCCAATATTTGAACTTAAGAACCTAATAGTGAAACCCAGCAATTCAAAAAACAACCCTTTGTCATTAGCAATTGGCCTGATGGCAGTCTTATGGCTAAGTTTTTCTCCTGCTTCATATGCGCAGGAAAATCAAAAATCAGGAATAGGGCATTTCAGGGGCAATATCAGCGTGACCAACAATGGCCTTTCCTTGATTCCTACATTTTCCTTAAACCGTCCTGCAGCGATTTTTGAACTGTCTTTGGGGGGAGAGCGCCTGAGTTTTGACCCTGAGATGCGCTTTGCTTTGGATGGACAGCCTTGGTCATTTATCTTCTGGTGGCGTTACAAAATCATCAAGTCCGACAAATTCAAACTTCACGTGGGTTCACATCCCGCCTTTATTTTTGAGAATAAAATGGTGGCAAATGGCAATGGAACCTTAATCCCAAGTATGGAAGCCAAGCGCTTTTTTGCCTCTGAAATCTCTCCCAGGTATACTTTCAATCATAAAGTAACAGTTAGTTTCCTGTACCTGGCAGGCAGAAGTTTGGGCAAAATACCCTATGCTCTCAATCAGTTTGTGGCACTTGGCTCCCAGTTTACCAAAATACCTCTTTCTGAAAAATACTTCTTCAATGCCAGTCCACAGCTGTTCTACCTGAAGATGAATGAAAAAGACGGGTATTTTGGAAGCTCATCTTTTGTCATTGGAAGGAAAGACTTTCCTGTTTCATTAGGATCAATCATCAGCAAAAAAATAGTCTCAGAAATTGAAGTTGACAACTGGATCTGGAATTTGAGTCTGATTTATTCTTTCAACAATGAGTTTGTGAAAAGGTCGAATCCGCTCTTATAATTTGATATTTATTGATATTGGATATTGAATGGATATTGGGATAGGAGAAATATTGAAATAACGTAGAAATAAATTCCCATATCAGCACTTAAAATATTCAAGTTAAGTTGATACTGAAAATTTATATCACCGAAGGCATATATCTATATCGCGAAGCATATATCGTTTGATGATCGCCTAAGGCATATTTCAATATATATGGTGAACGAATTTCAATTGTATTTCGCGCAGCATATATCCATCATATTTCGCGCAGCATATATCAATTAAACCATGAGCAAACCTGAAAGTTTAGAGGAATTCTACAAAAGAAAATTTAGCTGGCTGCCAGAAAACATCCGGAATGACATCGGGCATTTCAATATGTTTGACCTGGAGTCCTATTCCCATGGAAAACAGACCACGATTCCTTACCGTCGCAGGGACTTCTACAAAATCATGTTGGTCAAGGGCCATGGCACCGTGTATTATGCCGACCAAGTCATTGAAGTAAAAAAACAGGCTTTGTCTTTTTCCAATCCATTGATCCCTTACAAATGGGAACATCATGAAGAATTGAAAGGGCAGTATTGCATTTTTAACCAACACTTCATGTCCAATTTTGGCAATATCAGCCAATATGAGATTTTTCAGCCCACGGGTAATCATATCTTTGAACTGACTGATAAACAAGTGAAGGATATTGAAACTGTTTTTCAAAAAATGGAAAAGGACTTTAATTCCGATTACAAATACAAATACGACAGTATCCGCAGTCAGATTCTTGAACTTATCCATTATAGCATGAAAATTCAGCCCAATATCCTGACGGACAGGCAGCCCTTCAATGCTTCCCACAGAATTTCGGCCATGTTTACAGAACTCTTGGAGCGGCAGTTTCCTATTGAAGACAACCATCCGAAATTACAGGTTAGATCGGCCTCGGATTTTGCAGAGCAACTTAATGTTCATGTGAATCATCTCAACCGAGCTGTAAAAGAGTCCACAGGAAAGACCACCACACAGGTCATTGCTGAGCGGCTGATTCAGGAAGCCAAAGTGCTGCTCAAACACAGTCAATGGAATGTGGGGGAAATTGCCTTTGCTTTAGGATTCACAGAAATACCTCATTTCAACAATTTCTTTAAAAAGCACGTAGGCAGCACGCCTTTGAATTTTAGGAATGGATGATCAGCATTTGATGTGTTTTTGTAACCTCGAAGAGTTTACACAGAAAAACTTGGGGTTTGAGGAATGCCAAAGTCAGAAATGGATTTTGAATGAAATTTTAACTATTTAAAGGTTGTTTGATTTTTGCAATAAAATGTTTGTCTGTTGTTATTTATGTGGAAGACAAGATTTTACCTTTACATTGTTTAATCCAATTAATTCATCAACCTAAATATCAGGAAATAAGCCTGGCAGGTTTAAAGTATCTGAAAAAAATCAAAATACAAATAAAATGGGACAGGAAAATAGCAGAAGAAATTTTATCAAAGTAGGTTCCACCTTAAGTGCGGCAATTATTGGCGCTCCGGCCATTGCCAAAACAGTCTTTGGAAATTCAACTTCCATAATAGCAGAACCGAAACAAAAAAACAGTTCTTCTTTCCGCACTTTAGGTATAGGAAAACATGCACTTCAGGTTTCAGCATTGGGCCTGGGATGCATGGGTATGAGTTATCACAGAAGTTTTATCCCGGATAAAAATACCATGATTGCTTTGCTGAGAAAGGCGCCTGAATTAGGGTTTACTTTCTTTGACACGGCTGAAGCTTATGGTCCTTTGGTCAATGAAGCATTGGTGGGAGAAGCGCTTGCTCCGTTCAGAAAAGATGTGATCATTGCCACCAAATTCGGATTTAAAGAGGGGAAACCAAGCTTAGGGCTTGACAGCCGGCCAGAACGCATCAGACAGGTTGTAGATCATTCGCTTAAAAGCCTCAGAACAGACTATATTGACCTGCTATATCAACACCGGGTGGACCCAAATGTGCCTATGGAAGATGTTGCCGGAACAGTCCGAGACATTATTCAGGAAGGAAAAGTAAAGCATTTTGGGTTGAGTGAAGCCGGGGTGGAAAACATACGCAAAGCACATGCAGTACAGCCAGTGACTGCCCTGCAAAGTGAATATTCTCTGATGACAAGGGAACCGGAAAAAGATGTGATTCCCGTTTGCGAAGAATTGGGAATAGGTTTTGTTCCTTATAGCCCAATCAGCAGAGGCCTGATTACTGGTTATATCAACGAACGCACCCAGTACAACCCTGAAAATGACAACAGGGGTTCTCTGCCCCGATATCAGCCGGAAGCTATAATTGCCAATTGGCCCTTGATCGATATTTTAAAGGAATTTGGAGACCATAGAGGACTCACTGTTGGGCAAGTAGCTTTAGCCTGGCTTTTGGCACAAAAGCCCTTTATCGTACCCATTCCCGGAACCACCAAACTGGCACATTTACAGGAAAATATGTGGGCTGTCAATTATGCATTTACTGAAGATGAATTGAAAAACCTGACAGCTGACCTTGATAAGGTGGAGATAAAGGGAGAAAGATATACAGATCGTTCCGCCGAGCAGACAAGGAAATAAGAATAGGGCTATTTGGGAATATTCATTTGATAAAGTATTTACATGAATTGGTTTTGGGTTAAACTCTAAATTCCCTCCACTTTCGATTAATAAATTATGTTGAGCTTTAAACTTTTCTAAATCATCAAAATGTAATTAGTTTAATTGAACTATTCATTTTGTTAGTTATGACTGATTAAAAAATCTCCCTTCAGGCACCCCCATCAACCTTAAAGAACCCCAATACGCCTCCATCAATGAACAAGTAGCCAAGACCATCTTTCGGATTACCCAGCTCAACCAATCTGGTGATCTTGAAAAAATAAGGGCGATATTGAGTGAAGTGCTGGCTGAGCCTTTGGATGCATCCACCACCTTTTTCCCTCCTTTTCATACCAACTTTGGGAAGGTTACCCGTATCGGCAAGAATGTCTTTATCAACCATGACTGTTCCTTTTTGGATTTGGGTGGGATTACCATTGAAGATGATGTGATGCTTGGACCCCAAGTGAAGATTACCAGCGAAAACCATCCCTTGGATCCCAAGATCAGAAGGCAATTGATTTTGGGGCAGGTACATATCAAGCGCAATGCCTGGATTGGAGCCGGAGCCACCATCCTTCCTTGCGTAACGGTGGGTGAAAATGCCATCGTCGCAGCAGGAGCAGTTGTTAATAAAGATGTGCCCGACAATGCGATTGTGGGTGGTATTCCAGCAAAGGTGATTAAGATGATTGAAGGGTGATTTAGATAATTTTACTTACAAAATCCCGGCATTAATCTCTAAATCTGAATATATCCCCATTTAACTTTTATACCCATATTTATTTATCAAATAAAATTCAGATGTAATATTATGCAGCTTCACATTGGTTTCCTGAATAAGTACTTCAGCCGGAAGGCCAAGTAAAGAACACGGTTTTGATCCTTTCAGGATCAAACTTCTCAATAACTTGTCCTCCGTGGCGGAGCCCCCGGTAAACTGGTGGATTAGGATAAATAAAGGTTTGTATCATCCCGACCCTGACAGGCCTGCCTGACGGCAAAGGCAGGGTCGAACTCCTTTCTTATTATGATAATGTAAAAACTAGGATAAAAGTAACATCGAAAAGCATGGTATTGACAACCCCTTCAGGGGCTGAACTTCCGGAATGGATTTACAAATTCGAGAAAATAAAAGGGCTGGATAGCAAAAACACCTTATTTGGACATCCCCTCTTCAAACGCATTAAAATAGCCTCGACCAAGGTTGTTTTAATCATGCTTTAAAATATCTTTTTTAAAGACTGTTAAAATTTCATCTAGCAACTTTGGGAACTGCGTTTGGATAAAATTAGTTGCATCTAATTGCTTTTTTAATGCTATGTCTAATTTGTTTGTATCTCTCACACCATGTAATGAATAGAATTCAAATTCTTGATAATCTATAAATAATTCATTTAATTTCTCAAAAAGAGATTTGATCTTTTCACTAATTTCCTCAGGTATTAGGATTATCGAATTATAATAACATATTTTTAAATTTCGATATACTTCGATAAATTCTTTTTTCTCCTGCAAGCAAAAATCATCATAAGCCATTCCCTTGGGAACTATTTTTACAGGATTAGTATAATCATTAAATTTCTGATATGTCAATACCAATTCTGAAAAAAGTTCGGTATATGCATCCAATTTCCGTTCATGAAGTCTATTAAAAACATTTCCTTTGTTATTTTTTATTAAATCAAGATTAGACCTCTCTAACTCTATTTTACTTGACAAAAAATAATCCCAAGCTTTTGGACCTAAAAAATAGATTAGAAACCCAAATAAAATCGTTGCGAGTGCATAATTCCCAAACACTTCAAGTGATGCGAAAATAAAGTCCCAAAATGTCATATACTTACAATTAAATTCATAATTTTTTCCCGTTACCACGTTTAAATTCCGAATAACTAAACGCCAATAAATTACACCGAAAAGAATTTGCGTTAACAAATAAAAAAAGTTTAATCATTTTTCTAATTTTGTTTTTAACCATTACTCCTTCTAAAATCCTAATCTTCTCCACTGTTAGGCAAAAAAATTCATGAGGTAAGGTATCAATCCTTTTCTCAATTCAATTGCTTTCTGTTTATAGTTCTTAAGGTTTGGCTTTTAGCTTAAAGAAGTTGACGATCCATTCAGCTTCTTCGGCCAAACTCAACCTCACTTAGTTCTTCTTTTTCCTTAAAATTTAATTCTTATTCTCAGTGAATCATATTCATTTTTTAAATATTTCAAGATTTATTGTAAATCAATATTTCTTGTTTTTTTATGAAGAAGTATAATCTTAGATAATAAATAATTGTCATGGTAGTTACTAAAGTTGATATTTCGATACCAATAGGAAGGTTGAAAATTAAACCTGTTATAATGGTTCCAAGAGATACCGAAAGGTAAAACACGAAAATTAACTCAAATAACTTTCTTTTATTTGAAAATTTAAAAGCTATTATCCTAAAACTACCAATTGAAAAAAGTAATATTGAAAAAAAGAAGAAAACATAAATTTGAGAACCATATAAAAATACACCTAGGTTTATGTACTTATTCAAATTTAATGGATCCCAATCTTCTCCATCTCTTAAACCTGTAATCCCATCATCTTTATACAAAAAATGAGGATTTAAATTTTCCTTTTTAGCCCTTGTAAACTCATGGGCTATGGTAATCCACAACTGGTCATTTTTATTTAACAGAAAATCTTTGATTAGAACTGTATTAGTTATTGTATCAATGTCTAATTCTACTTGATCTTCCCCTAGGTAAGATCCCTCCATCCATGCTAAATAAATTTTATTCTCCAGTGGTAGTTTTATTTTTATTGGATTTAGCCCATTTTCACCTTTAATAGGTAAACCTCCAGTGTTTTCAATGATCCATTCTGATATTGAGGCGCTTTCAGGATAAAATGATGAGATTTGGAGCCTAATTTTTGAAGGCATGACTGTTAAGTATTCATTATTCTTTAAAGAATCAGAATAATCAAAAAAATTATATCTATCTGATGCATAAATATCTTGTGATACCTTGTAAAGGGTTAACTCTTTTGTTTTGAACTCATTGTAAAGCGAAATAACCCCAATACTTAGACCTAATAACGAAACTAATAAAGATGCTATTTTAAATACTTTTTTCATGTAACTATTTTATTTAAAGTCCCCCTTCCACAATCCTAATCTCCTCCTCGGTCAGACCATACAATTCATACACCAAAGCATCGATTTCTTTGTCAATTCGGTTCATATCTGCTTGGAGGGCTTGGGCCTTGGCTTTCTGTTCATTGAAATAGACCATCCATTCGGCTTCTTCTGCCAAACTCAACTTGACCTTGGCCTTCTTTAACTCTCCCAAAAATCCTTTGAAATCCAAATAAGGCCAGTTTTGGAGTTTTGTAGATGGTTTGTCAATTGAAAATTTAGCTTTCATTAAATCAACAAGGCTTTCTACCAATTCAAATAAACTCTGATTCATTTTCAGAATAGAATCGACTGAAGCTGTCAAGAATTTTCTTTTTTCCTCATTTAATGCGGGAATAGGAAAACTCATCAAGTTATTGACATTGAGTTTTGGGAATGCTGCTCTTGATAAATTGACATTAGACTTTCTAAAATATGTAGAACAAATCTTACTGGCTAAAATTGCCAATATTGGTTTTACAAATTCTTCCTTTCCATGCTTTGGCAAAAAATTGAAAACATCTGTATTATTTACTAATGGATGTTCCTCATATGTAATATCAATTTTTTCTTTTGACAATATTCTATTTACCAAAAGACGGGGCTTTATAAAAATTTCTTCCTTTCTAGGAGCTGCCAAATTGGGTCCATACTTGATATACTCATGAAACGGTTTGATTAAATATCTCTGGACATTTCCTGCTCCAATTAAGGGCAAATAAGTGTCATCAATTTTAGAAAGAGAATGATAAACTCTTTCATTCATCATTTCCCTTGTCTGTGGAGGGGTTCCTTTTCCCTGTTCATAAGTTTTCATCCCTTGATACCCTTCAAAATAGTCTTCGACTAAAAAATTTCCGTCTAATTCGAGTTTCTTTTCAAAAGAGATTTTTATTTCATCGTTTATTGATTCAAATAAGAATACCTGATTTGTTTCCCAAAGTTTATCCGAGATTGCGCTTAATCTTTCAGAAATAAGTTTATAATCTTTTTTGATAGCAACTACTTTTGTGGATTTTGGAAATTTGATATCTAAAGTTTTCTTTCCTGTTAGGATAACTGTATCAACTGTTGCGTCTTCAAACACACTAAAAACATTCAAAACTTCAATGCATTCATTTTCCAAAAATATTTGAATTCTAAGCTTAGAGTCATTTTGTGTAGAAAGCCAATAATTAGGAATGATTACACTGTAAAGAGAAGTGTCTGAAAGGATTTTTAAAATTCTTTCCATAAAGACAGCATAGGTATTGATTTGATATTCTGCTGTCTTGTAAGCAGAGTAAATGAAGTTTTTTGATTTCTCATCCAATGAATGAGATTGAACATAAGGCGGATTACCCACCACCACATCAAATCCTCCTTTGGCAAAGACTTGTGGGAATTGGGCTTGCCAGTCAAAGGCCAGGTCTCCAGCAACGGAAGGGTCATCGATCAGGGAGTTGCCGACTTTGATATTGGAATTGAGGCTGCTGAGTTTGCGGCCTTTCTTGGCGGTACGCAGCCATAGGGAGAGGCGGGCGATCTCGACCGATTCCTCGTTGATATCGACTCCGAAGATGTTGTTTTCGAGGATGTGGTTTTCCACATTGGGCAGAATCAATGGGGTATCAAAGAGTTGGGCTTCAAGCTCATCTACATATCGGTGCTCGGCCATCAAGAATTCGAGCACCTGATTCAGAAATGCCCCTGACCCACAGGCAGGATCGCAGATGGTCAGTTGAAGCAGCCAAATCCTATAGGCATCCAGCTTTTCTTTGAGTTTTAAGATCGTTTTCTTTTGCTTTCCCCGCTTCCCCTCTGCAAATTCCTCGTCGATGATACCAAGTTCCGTCCTTTTCTCCGTACACAGCCTCCCTAAGGTATTGTCTACAATGTATTTGGTGATGTACTTTGGGGTATAAAATACGCCATCCCGCTTCCGTTTGGTCTTGGATTTGTCCACCTCCTCCCCTGCCAGTTTGGCGCGCACATTTTCGATATCATTGAGCGAATGTTCGAAAATATGCCCCAAAATATTGGTATCTACCTCCGATTCAAAATCGTATTCAGTGAGTTTCCGAACATGCTTTTCAATCAACTGATCTGAAATAAGCAAGGTATCTAAGATCGGATCCGCCGCAAAAAGACCTCCATTATAGGCATGGATTTCTGCCTTACCTGGTTTTATCCTTCCCGTATTCAAGTATCCAAAATAGAGTTTGAACCGATCATACAGTGGGATATAAGCATCCAAATCTTTTAATTCCAACCACTGATTGACAATCTCCATAATGGAATTGGGCGGCAATAATCCTTTGTCCTCCGCAAAAAAGATAAAGAGAAATCTATCCAATAATTTCTGACTCTTTTTGTACAAATCCAGTTCGTCTATCCCAGGATTCAACCTCACCATATCCTGCCAAAGCTCCTGCTTGAAGGAAGAGTAATCGGCATACAGTTTTTTGGTAACCTGTTCTTCTGCGACAAGGGATTGTTCTTTGATTTTTTTAGGCAATCCGGCCATGAGATTTTCTTTGTGCAGCAGGAGCCAAAAAAGCCTGAATTCCTCCAGCTGCATCCCCAGGATATTGAACTCTACAAAATCCACCGCATTGTCGATGTAAAACCGCAGCTTTTCGAAATTACTGGTGATCACATAGATGCAATTGGGCTGGTTGTTTTTATAGCTGAAAGCCTGATCACGGATTTTATCCAAGTCCTTGGTGTCTGTACCTTTCAACTCAATTACAGCCAATGCAGTACCGTCTTTCAGGATGGCACCATCTGTCTTTTTGGAATCTTTGATGTTTTTGAGTTCCGTGGTCAGATTATAATCCGGCTCAGGATTGATGGTATAGCCCAAGATGTTGACAAAAAGCTCCCTGAGAAATCCTTCCTGAAATTGTTCTTCTTTTGCAGCACGGATATTTTCACGGACCTGTGGATGATGGAAATACTTTTGATACGCTGAAAAAGCTTCCTTTACCAGCAATTGATCTTCTGCTCCAAGGTATTTCTTAAGTACTGAATTTTGAAAAAGGGCCATAAGCAACTATTTGCCTAAAAATATAAAATTTAAATGATTCAGACGTTCATTGGGACGATCAAGACACAAAATGTCTTAAAATTTAATAAAAACATTAATGTTCTTTGATTTTGCCAATTCCTTGTTTGAATTCCGTAAGAAAACCAGTTTTATATTCTGTAATTTTGGTTTACCAAAATTAACTTTAATTCCAAAGAGCTTAACAAACTGAAAAACACATGAAATCTTTCCTGCTGACCATTCTTTTCTACCTTTACTTGTCCTTTCCAAATCATGCCCAAACCCATCCCAATAGCGATACTGAAAAAGAAGTCATTCAACTCTCCATGGACAAATGGCAGTGGATGGCAGACAAAGACGTTTCGAAACTTGCTCCTTTGTTCCACCCGCAGGCAAAGTTTGTCCACATGAGCGGAACATGGACCACAGCCCGTGAACTGGAAATCATCGAAACAGGCAGCATATGGTACAAAAAAGCCACCGTGCATGACACAGCAGTAGAGCTTGTGGGAAATACTGCCATTGTCTGGAACCGGATCACCCTCGAATCGGTAGTCCGGGGAAATGATGCCAAAGTAGAATTTACAGTAACTGAGGTTTATCAAAAAGAGGGTTCTGACTGGAAAATGATGGCCATGACCTTTAGTAGTGTAAGAGACACGCATCAAATAGAAAAGTAATGAAATCTAACAGGTTTCTCTTTCGTCGAAAACAAATTCCTAAAAACCTTCAATCAATTTGCCTTGACATTAGGGCTATATACTGGTAAATTGAGAAGATAATCCATCAACTCATAAAATGACCTTATCCAAAACTTCCCTTAACCGCCGCTCCTTTCTTAAAGTATCTGCCCTTGCCGGTGGAGGATTGTTTTTGAGTGTGGGTTGGCTGGCAGGCTGTAAACCCGGATCCAAAGAAGCGGCACATGGAATGCCGGAGGAATGGTTCAGGATCAATGGATTTATCAGAATCGGTGAAAACGGTCTCATTACCATCATGTCTCCCAATCCGGAAGGTGGGCAAAACGTCAAAACTGGCATGCCCATGATCGTGGCGGAGGAATTGGACGCAGACTGGTCTAAAGTAGTGGTGGAACAGGCACCATTGGACACAGACAACTTTACCCGACAATTCATAGGCGGAAGTCAGGCCATCAGAATGGGTTGGAATGTGCTGAGACAAGCCGGTGCTACAGCCAGACAACTACTGGTCAATGCTGCAGCCCAAACCTGGGATGTCCCAGCCAATGAAATTACCACCGAATCAGGTTATGTCATCCACACAGCATCCAGGAAGAAAGCCCACTATGGAGAAATGGCTTCTCTGGCAGCAACACTTCCTTTGCCTGAAAATGTTCAATTGAAAGATAGAAAGGATTATAAGATAATAGGCACTTCCCGCAAGAATGTAGATGCCCAAAAAATTGTGACAGGCAAACCGCTTTTTGGATTGGATTACAAAAAAGAGGGTATGCTTTATGCCATGATCATCCACCCTCCTGCCCACGGATTAAGATTGAAATCATTTGATGCTTCAGAGGCCACAGGCATGCCGGGAATCAAAGATGTTTTCCAGGTCAAATCCCATCAGGATGATTACGAACGCACCTTTTTTGACACCACCAGTTTCACGGATACCGTTGCCATCGTCGGGAATTCGACATGGGAAGTAATGAATGCCAAAAAAGCAGTCAAGGTAGAATGGGAAGAATTTTCAACTTACGAGGAAAGCAGGGACTGGAATGGCAGAAAAGAAAAGAGAACGATCCCGGCAGGACTGGAAAGCGAATCCGATCAGCAAAGAAAAATGACTGATGCCGCCAAAAAAGCGAGAACGCTTAGAAAAGACGGAAATCCGGAAGCTGCTTTTGCCAATGCCACCAAAGTCATTGAACGTACTTTCTACGGTCCATTCCTCGCACACAACTGCATGGAACCGATGAATTTCTTTGCCCATGTGCAAGGAGATAAAGTGGAATGCGCCGGGCCACTCCAAAAACCGGAATTGACTGAACAGGCACTGTCCTCGCGATTGGGAATACCCATTGAAAACATTCACATCGAAATGACCCGATTGGGAGGAGGCTATGGCCGACGTTCTTATGCTCATTGGCTCATCGAAGCGGCGGTCATTTCCCAAAAAGTCAATGCGCCAATCAAACTAATGTACACCCGTGAAGACGATATGACCGGTGGAATCTACCGACCCATGTACCAGGCCACTTACCGTGCTGCCTTGGACAAGGACAACAACCTGATAGGGCTTCATGTAAATGCAGGAGGCCTGGTGGAACCTCCATCCTACCCCAATAGATTTCCGGCAGGAGCCATTGAAAACTACCTGGCAGAAGAATGGGTTGTCTCCTCCAACATTACTGTGGGTTCCTTTCGGGCACCAAGATCCAATTTTATCGCTGCAGCAGAACAGTCCTTTTTGGATGAGTTGGCTGAAGCCATGGGCAATGATCCTATAGACTTTCGCTTGGAGCTATTGCAAAGAGCCAAACAGAATCCTGTGGGTGAAAACAATGATTATGATCCGGATCGCTATGCTGGTGTTTTGAAATTGGTAAGAGAAAAATCCAACTGGGGACAAAATCAAACGGGCATATCCCGTGGCGTTTCCGCTTATTTTTGCCACAACAGCTACGCAGCACAGGTGGTTGATCTGAAAATAGAAAACGGCCGGGTTAAGGTTGAAAAAGTGGTTCAGGCTTTGGATTGCGGCTTGGTCATCAATCCCGATGCAGCCAAAAATCTCAGTGAAGGATGCGTAGTGGACGGTATTGGAACCGCCATGTTCGGGGAACTGAAATTTGAAAAGGGACAACCTGACCGAAGCAATTTTGACAGATACCGCATGATCAGAATGGCTGAAGCACCTAAGGCCATTGAAACCTATTTTGTGGAGAATGGAGAAGATCCAACGGGATTGGGAGAGCCGGGTTACCCACCGGTGTTTGCAGCATTGGCCAATGCCCTGTATCAGGCAACCGGAAAGCGCTTGTACAGACAGCCTTTTGCGGGGCAGTTGGGGTAATCCTTGGGTTTCAAACTTCCAAAGTTCCTATTGAAACACGTCTAAAAGCCAGTCAATTTTTGATTTCAAATTCTAAGTTCTGACTATCTTAGAGGTCTCTTTTTCCTATATGATTTCGAAACCCAACAGGCTATTTGTGATATTCTTTCTACTCCATGCTCAGGTTTGGGGCCAGGAAAAAATAGCACCGGACACGCTCCCCACCAGGGACCTAGGCGAACTGGTCGTCACTGCCACCCGGCAGCAGGAAAGTATCCTCAAAGCTCCCGTCAGTGTAGAAAAGTTGAATGTACAAGCCATTCAACAATCAGCCCAGCCTGGATTTTTTGAGGCGATTCAAAACCTAAAGGGCGTTCAGGTCATCACGCCGAGCTTGGGTTTCCGGGTCATCAATGCCCGAGGATTTGCCCATACCACTAATGTGCGGTTTGTCCAGCTCGTGGACGGTGTGGACAATCAGGCACCACATATTGGGGCCCCGATTGCCAATTCACTTGGCCCCAACGATTTGGATATACTCTCGGTAGAAATCATCCCTGGATCTGCCTCGGCCCTGTATGGTATGAACGCCATCAACGGGATCGCCCATTTCATTACCAAAAATCCTTTTGACTTTCCTGGGATTTCCATCAATCAGAAAATTGGTGTAAACAACATTAATTCCCCGGACTCGGAAAGTACGCCTTTTTATGAAACCAACCTTCGGATAGCCGAGACCTGGAATGCCAAGTGGGGACTGAAGATCAACGGAACTTGGATGCAGGGTACCGATTGGCACGCCAACAACCAGCAGGACCTCAACCCATTGACGAATAGTACAACCGGCTTGTCTGCCGACCAAAACCCAGGAGCAGACCGTGTCAACCAATATGGCGATGAAGCATCCAATCGCAGGACGCTGACCCTTGACGGGATCCGCTATGTGGTCAGCCGAACGGGCTATGCCGAAAAGGAAGTGGCCGACTATGGGCTGAAAAACCTCAAGGGTGACGTTACTCTTTTCTTCCGGCCAAAAAACCACCTGGAAATCTCCTATACCTTCCGTGCTGCCCATCAAAACAATATCTACCAGCGGACCAATCGCTTTCGGTTTGAAGACTACCGAACCCAACAGCATGCCTTGACCTTTCAGTCCCCAAAAATCCAATTTCGGACTTACCTGACCCAAGAAAACACGGGGGATTCGTACAACATCAGATCGATGGCGGAAAATATAGACCGGAGTTTCAAAACAGACAACCAGTGGTTTTCCGATTTTTCCAGACATTACCTTGAAGCTTCGGGTATAGGTATGGGAGTTACAGATGCGATGAATCTGGCAAGATCCCTTGCCGACCAGGGAAGGATTCTTCCCAACACACCCGAAATGGCTGCCAAAATCGAGGAACTCAGAAGCATCAACAATTGGGATATTGGAGCGGCACTACGGGTACAGGCAAGGCTTTTCCACGCCGAATATCAACAGGATATCAGTTCCTGGCTCTTGCCAAGGAACTTCGACTTCCAGGTGATGTATGGTTTGGACTATAGAACCTACATTATCGTGCCGGACGGGAATTATTTTATCAATCCGGCGGAGCCAGGCGAAAACCTGAACTATTGGAAAACGGGTGGGTTTATACAAGCAACAAAGACCTTTTGGCAGGACCGGTTCAAGGTCAATGCAGTGCTCCGCTTGGACAAGTACCTTTATTTCGAGCCAAGGCTCAATCCGAGATTGGCAGCGGTCTATACCCCTTCACCACAGCAAAGCTTTCGCTTTTCGGTGCAGAGTGGCTACCGATTCCCGAGTATTTTCGAGGGCTTTTCCAATATCAACAGCGGAGGGAGAAAGCGGATTGGCGGCTTGCCGATCATGTCGGCAGGGATTTTTGAAAACAGCTTCACCCAAGCCTCCATCACCCAATACCAGCGTGCTGTCCAATCAGACGTGAATACCAATGGCCTGGATCTTGCTGAGGCGATCCGTCGAAACGAAGGCCTGTTGGCAAAAACAGACTACTCCTACCTCGAACCTGAGCAGGCAACCAGCCTGGAGGGCGGCTATCGCACCGAGTTGCTCGGGGGGAAATTTGCCTTGGATGCCGACCTCTACCTGAACAGGTTCCGCAACCTTATCGCCCAGTTGGATGCCAACGTGCCCAAAACCTCCAATAGTGACAGCATTGGGAACTATTTCCTTCAAAACTCCACCCAAGATCTTTATCGCCTTTGGACCAATTCCAAGACGGTCAGTTTGAATTATGGAGGTAGCCTAGGCCTGAGCTACAATTTTTTCAAGGGTTTTTGGCTCGGCGGCAACTTCACCTACGCAAGACTCTCCCGACAAACCCGAGGAGATGGTTTGGAAGATGGATTCAACACGCCGGAATGGATTTACAACCTGTCTCTGGGAAACCCCAATTTGTACAAGTCCTTGGGCTTCCAAGTCAACTTCAGGCAACAGGCTGGATTTCTCTGGGAATCTGCCTTGGCCACGGGATGGGTGCAGGGATATTCCACGCTCGATGCACAGCTTACTATGGGAATATTCAAAAACCTTGGAAGTGTCAAGTTTGGTGCTACAAATGCACTCAACCGATATTATTATTCCTTTTTGGGTGGCCCCGCGATTGGAGGGTTTTACTACACGAGTCTGACTTTTGGGCTTTGAATTGACCAGTATCCCAAATTCTCACTACCCAAAGAGAATAATCGATTTAAGCAAGGATCTGTTTGATTTTCGTAAGGTATTCCTTTCCAAAAACAGTAACTTTATTAAAAAACTAGAATTATGGCAAAATTCAATCTCACTATCAACGGCAAATCCCAAACAGTAGATGTAGATCCCTCAACTCCAATACTATGGGTATTGAGGGATCATCTGGATCTTGTGGGTACCAAATACGGTTGCGGAGTGGCAGCTTGCGGAGCCTGTACCATACTGATGAACGGAAATGCCATCAGATCTTGTGTAACTCCTGTTTCGGCCGCGGAAGGAGCCAAAATCACCACGATAGAAGGTTTGTCCGAAAACGGTGACCATCCTGTACAAAAGGCTTGGCTAGAGCACGACGTACCCCAATGCGGCTATTGTCAGGCAGGTCAGATCATGAGTGCAGTGGCCTTACTGGAAAGCAATCCCAATCCCAGTGACGCCGATATTGACAATGCGATGAACGGCAATATCTGCCGATGCGGAACCTATGTACGGATCAAGAAAGCTATCAAAACAGCTGCAAAATCCTAACCCAAAAGCCAGAGACCATGACAATTGTAAAGACAAAACTCAATAGAAGATCATTTCTCAAGGCCTCTGCACTGGCAGGTGGCGGCATGATGCTGAGCTTTAGCTGGCTGGCGGGATGTAAGCCTAGCCCCAAGGAAGTTGCCCTTGGTTTGCCTGATGAATGGTTTGAACTGAACAGTTATATCAAAATAGGAGAAAACGGGGCTATATCTTTGATGTCTCCCAATCCTGAATTCGGTTCCAACGTCAAAACTTCCATGCCGATGATCCTGGCAGATGAACTTGATGTGGACTGGAAAAATGTATTTGTAGAGCAGGCTGATTTTTACCCGGAACGCTATGACAGACAGTTTACAGGCGGCAGTCAGGGCATCCGACAAGGTTGGAAACCACTGCGCACAGCAGGTGCCACTGCCCGTTTGATGCTTGTCCAGGCAGCAGCCCAGACATGGGATGTTTCCCCCAATGAAATCACGACGGAAGCGGGAATGATCCATCATAAAGGCAGCGGTAAAAAAGCAGGATATGGAGAAATGGCTTCTCTTGCGGCAACTCTTCCAGTCCCTGAAGAAGTAGAGCTGAAAGCCACTAAAGATTTCAGTATCATCGGAACCTCCAGGAAAAATGTGGATGCCGGAAAAATTGTAACAGGTAAACCTTTGTTTACCATGGATTTCAAAAAGGAGGGCATGTTGATTGCCATGGTCGCTTTGCCTCCTGCTTTTGGCATGAAAGTAAAATCTTTCAATGCCGAATCGGTCAAATCCATGCCGGGAATTAAGGATGTTTTCAGTTTTGAGGTCCACAAAGAGGATTATGAACAAAACATGTTTGATACCACCACCCATCCGGAACTGATTGCCATAGTGGGAAATTCTACTTGGGAAGTATTGCAGGCAAAAAGGCAATTGCAAGTGGATTGGGAAAAAGCCCCAGAGAGAAAATTTGTAATGAGTGGATGGGGAGGAAATAAATCAACTGTGAGAGTTCCTGCCGGATTGGAAAGTACAGATGGTCACCTGGCCAAAATGGAAGAATACTCCAAAAAGCCAGGAAACATCCTTCGTCGAGATGGCGATCCTGAATCCGCCTTTAAAAAAGCCAGCAAAATCCTGGAGCGTAGCTACAATGCTCCCTACTTGGCACATAACTGTATGGAGCCTGTCAACTGCTATGCCCATGTCACCGCAGACCATGCGGAAGTTTATGGGCCCATTCAGGCACCTGAGTCCATCATGAATGCACTGACCCATAGATTGGGGCTGCCCAAAGATAAAATCCAGATCAACCTGGCCAGAATGGGTGGCGGTTTTGGACAGAGGGCTTATGGACACCACATGGTCGAGGCAGCTGTCATATCCCAAAAAATGGGCGCACCTGTCAAAATGATGTACACCCGTGAAGACGACATGAGCTATGGTATCTACCGGCCTACCTATACCGCTACCTACAGGGCGGCATTGGATGAAAACAACAACCTTCTTGCATTCCATGTAAAGGCAGGAGGAATCCCTGAGAGTCCCATTTATCCCAACAGGTTCCCCGCAGGAGCTATTGATAATTACTTAGCGGAAAGTTGGCTGATCGAATCCAATATCACCATTGGGGCATTTAGGGCCCCAAGATCCAATTTTATGGCTGCTGCTGAACAGGCATTTCTGGATGAACTTGCTGAAATAATGGGCAAAGACCCCATTGATTTCAGATTGGAACTCTTAGAAAGGGCTAAAAATAACCCGGTCGGTTCGAATAATGATTATGATCCGGAAAGGTATGCCGGTGTATTGAAATTGGTCAGGGAGAAATCTGACTGGGATAATCCAAAGCCCGTAGTCCATAGAGGAGTTTCTGCTTACTTCTGTCATAATTCCTATGTGGCGGAAGTAATAGACCTCAGACTGGAAGGTAATAAACCCGTGGTTGAAAATGTATTTGCTGCTGCTGATTGCGGCATTGTCATCAATCCTGATGCAGCCATCAATATGGGGGAAGGCGCCATCGTGGACGGTATTGGGAATGCCTTCTTTGGAGAACTCACCTTCAAAGATGGTGTTCCCCAAAAGAACAACTTCACCAATTACCGAATGATCCGCATGCCCGAAGCACCCAAAAAGGTAGAAATCCATTTTGCAAAAAATGAACATGACCCTACAGGACTGGGAGAACCCTTTTTCCCACCTGTTTTTGCGGCGGTTTCCAATGCCTTGTATAAAGCGACAGGAAGAAGGTTCTATCAACAACCATTTATGAAGGAATTGGAATCAGGGATTACAACGATGTAAGCTAAAAGAGGCTGTCCATTTATACGACAGCCTCTTTTTTTTCCTAATATCGTAATACAAAGAAGTATTATTTCTGCTTGATCCTTGGGTTGAGTTTTACTTTTTTTCCCTCCACATTCCGTCTCATCCGCATATTGATAAGTTCCACTCCCAGAGAGAAGAAAACTGCAAAGTAGATATATCCTTTGGGTACTTCAAAATGGAAGCCCTCCACCAACAACATAAATCCGATCAAGATCAGGAAAGATAGCGCCAGGATCTGAAGTGTAGGGTGCTTGTTGATGAATTTGCTGATTTTCCCGGCAAACAGCATCATGACTATCATGGAAATAATCACAGCAATGATCATTACGACCACCTCCTTTACCAGACCCACTGCGGTAAGAATACTGTCAAATGAAAATATCACATCCAACAAAATAATCTGAAAGATTACTTGGGATAAACTGCTGGCCGAGTTGGATTTGACTTCCTCCGGTATCCCTTCCATCTTGTGATGGATCTCCAAGGTCGATTTGAACAATAAAAACAATCCTCCAAAGACCAAAATCATATCTTTCCCGCTTAAACTGAAATCAAAAACTGTAATCAGAGGATCATTGAATTTGATGATGTAAGAAATCCCAAGTAATAAGCCCACTCTGAAGAGCATAGCAAAAGCCAAGCCTAATATCCTTGCTTTCTCCTGCTGATCTTCCGGGAGTTTGTTGGATATAATTGAGATAAAGATAATGTTATCAACTCCGAGGACAATTTCCAGGAATGTAAGGGTAGCCAAAGCTATCCATGTTTCAGTTGTCAGAAAGATTTCCATGACTTATTTATTGAGTTGAAAGTTTTAGGACAGGAGGAAAAAGAGCCCAATTAAAAAAAGCTGTCGCATTACTGCAACAGCTCTTTGTTATTCAAGGTGATACACAACTTACTCAGCTTTTTCTTTTTTATTGACAGTGATGGTCAACTCATCACCTTCACCGGAATAATCCGCTAGGATCACATCCCCTTCACTTAGCTCCCCTTTGAGTATCTCTTCTGCCAGGGCATCTTCAAGGTACTTTTGGATGGCTCTGTTCAAAGGCCTTGCTCCATATTGTTGGTCATAGCCTTTTTCCGCCAAGAAATCCTTGGCTTTATCTGTTAACTGGATTTTGTACCCTAAATCAGTGATTCTGCTGAAGAGTTTCTTCAAACTGATCTCGATGATCTTGTGAATATGATCCTTATCCAGGGAGTTGAATACAACTACATCATCCAATCTATTGAGGAATTCAGGGCTGAAGGCTTTCTTAAGGGCGCTTTGAATGGTAGATTTCATAACATCATCCATGCTTTGTTGTTTAGCTTTAGAAGCGAACCCAATTCCTGCACCAAAATCTTTGAGGTCCCTGACACCGATATTGGAAGTCATGATGATAATGGTATTTCGGAAATCCACTCTTCTTCCCAAACCATCAGTCAGGATACCGTCATCCAGCACCTGTAGCAGGATATTAAATACATCTGGGTGAGCCTTTTCAATCTCGTCCAAAAGCACTACAGAATAGGGCTTTCTTCTAACCTTCTCTGTCAATTGCCCCCCTTCTTCATACCCAACATATCCCGGAGGCGCTCCAACCAATCTGGATACGCTGAATTTCTCCATATACTCAGACATGTCTATTCTTACCAAGGCATCTTCCTTGTCGAAGAGATAAGTGGCCAATGTTTTTGCCAATTCAGTTTTTCCTACACCAGTTGGACCTAAGAAGATAAAGGAACCAATTGGCTTTTTCGGATCTTTCAATCCAACACGGGTCCTTTGGATGGCTTTCACCAATTTCTTGATAGCTTCGTCCTGCCCTATGACTTTACCCTGAAGTTCCTCTCCCATATTGAGAAGCTTTGCACCTTCATTCTGGGCAATTCTTTTTGCAGGAATACCCGTCATCATGGCAATTACCTCTGCTACGTTGTCTTCTTCCACCACATAGCGCTTGGTCTTGCTTTCCTCTTCCCATTTCACTTTAGCATTCTCCAATTGCTCTAGGAGTTTTTTCTCCTTGTCTCTCAACTGGGCAGCTTCTTCGTATTTTTGGCTTTTAACTACCCTGTTTTTCTCGACTTTAATCTTTTCGACTTCTTCCTCCAATTTCAGAATTTCCTCTGGAACGTGGATATTGTTGATATGGACACGGGCACCGGCTTCATCTAAAATATCTATAGCTTTATCAGGAAGAAATCTATCAGAAATATACCTATCAGATAATTTCACACAGGCTTCAATGGCCTCTGTGGTATAAATCACATTGTGGTGATCTTCGTACTTATCCTTAATATTGTTAAGTATCTGAATAGTTTCCTCTGGCGAGGTTGCATCTACCATTACCATCTGGAACCTTCTTGCCAAAGCTCCATCTTTTTCGATATACTGCCTATATTCGTCCAATGTGGTAGCACCTATACATTGGATCTCGCCCCTTGCCAATGCAGGTTTGAACATATTTGAAGCATCCAAGGAACCACTGGCTCCACCTGCCCCGACAATAGTGTGCAACTCATCGATAAACAGAATTACATTAGGAGATTTTTCCAGCTCGTTCATTACAGCCTTCATTCTCTCCTCAAATTGTCCCCTGTATTTGGTGCCAGCTACCAAAGATGCCAAATCCAATGTAACAACACGCTTGTTGAACAACACACGGGACACTTTCTTTTGAATAATTCTTAGGGCCAAACCCTCCGCAATTGCTGTTTTACCTACACCTGGCTCTCCTATCAAAATTGGGTTGTTTTTCTTCCTTCTGGACAGAATCTGGGCTACACGCTCAATTTCCTTTTCTCTTCCGATAATTGGGTCAAGCTTGTCTTCCTCAGCCATTTTGGTAAGATCCCTACCAAAATTATCCAAAACAGGGGTTCTAGACTTCTCAGAAGTGCCTTTGGACGCACTACCTGAAGAACCACTGCCAGAAGAAGAACCAAATAATTTTGAACTGTCCTCATCTGGATCGTCTGCCTCAGCTTTAGATCTTGGACCACTATTGGTTTGAAACTCTAACATCTCTTTTACAGCATCATAATTGGCATCAAACTTATGTAAGATCTGCGTTGCAATATTGTCTTCGTCTCTAAGAATGGAAAGCAACAAGTGCTCTGTTCCGATCAATTGACTTTTAAATATCTTCGCCTCCAGGTAAGTTATCTTCAATACTTTTTCAGATTGACGGGTAAGAGGAATATTTGCAAGATTTTTTACATTATGATTTGCCGTACCCTTCACCGCTCTTTCAATAGAATTTCTAAGTTCATCCAACGGAACTCCCAATTTCTTCAGTATGGAAACAGCCACTCCTTCACCTTCACGAATCATTCCCAACAAGAGGTGCTCGGTCCCAATGTAATCATGTCCTAACCGCAATGCTTCTTCGCGGCTAAGGGAGATCACCTCTTTGACTCTGTTTGAAAATTTTGCTTCCATGTATATCCTTTCTGATTTTATTTGAAATCTGTACTAATGTTACCGAATTTGTTTTAAAAACACAATCCTTTTAATGATTGTTCAATCATTTTTTTTGAGAAGTCCAGAGTATATTTTTTGAAGCCGGACCTTCACAAAAAAGCAGATCGATCACGCTGAGATTAGGGGCAAAGTTTACGCCAAATAATTGAGAATAGGTATGAGATTGGTAAAATGATCTTGACTCAAATCCCTTTTTAGCATTAATAAGCCCTCTGATATCATTTTCCGAGGTTTTTTGACCTATATTTCCCATTACGGAAAGTTTGACATCCAGTTGCAAGAGGTTAAGACAAACTGTCAGTAATTCTAAATTCAAGTCAAAAAGAAATGCCAGGTTTTTTTGATAAACTTTTTCAAAATATGGATAAAAATACTCAAAAAAAGGTGCTTTTCCATATCCTGATTGAATTCCTCTCAAATGAACATTCTTCCACTTTTGACCATAATCAATTTTTACTTCCCTGTAAGGTAGCCCTTTGTTCCCTCCTAAAACAGGAACAGACAATACCTCTACCTTGTTGGCCAATAAAATCGAAGTCCTGTTCCTGTAGCTCTGCTTCTGGTAATTTTCTCCTCCATCTACACATATCTCTTCATGGCCCAAAACCGCCGTGAAAAATTCCAATGTTGGAAGGTAAAATAATTCAGTCAATATACTCATCCTGTAAACTCAATTTGAATATTACAGAATTTCATCCACTGGACCTAGGCCTTCTCTGACCACTTCAATCTCATCTCCTGTACAATCCAATATTGTGGAAGCAACATTATTGCCATACCCCCCATCGATCACCACATCCACCAAATCTTTGAATTTTTCATATATCAACTCAGGGTCTGTACTGTACTCTATCACATCATCCTCATCCCGAATGGAAGTAGTCAGAATTGGGGAACCCAATTCCTTTACCAAAAGCCGCGGAATGGAGTGATCCGGTACACGAATACCTACTGTTTTTTTATTGCTGTTCAAAATTTTGGGGACTGAATTATTTGCCTCCAAAATAAAAGTATATGGACCAGGAAGCGCTTTTTTCATTACTTTAAAGACGGGTGTACTCAATGCTCTCGTATATTCCGAAATGTTGCTCAGGTCATAACAAATAAAAGAAAAATTATGCTTTTTTGGCTTGATACCTTTGATCTGGGCTATCTTTTCTACGGCCCTTTGATTGTGTATGTCACAGCCCATACCATAAACTGTATCCGTAGGATAAATAATTAACCCTCCGTCCCTAAGAATATCTACTATTTTTTGGATTTTTCTTATTTCGGGATTTTCAGCATATAGTTTGATAAATTCCGCTGCCATTTCTTATAGGTTTTTCTGATAAAAATCCACTAGGTAATTCAAGTAACATGTAGCACTTGGTATTCTAAGAAGGAAGGATTAACCTCTTCCTATGATCGAATTTAGGGGGCAGTACCCTCAAGTCAAAATTTTAAACCGATTTAGTTTATGTTTAAAATTTAAACAGCATTCAATTTATTGAAAATGAGATTAATGTGATAGAAAATCTGTTCAGACCAAAATCAGCTATTTGTAAAAAAACAGTTAAAATCCAGCGAATTACGCTCTACACCAAGCTAATAAATCTTCCAAAATTGGAATATCTGCTTCTGCCCAATCAAGCTTTTTTAAGTTCCCAATCTCTTTCCAGATGACCTGCTTATGCTCTTTTAGTTCCAAGTCCCCACCGATATGTCTTGCAAGAAAAGGAATCAGTTCAATCACTTTCCCATTATTATAATCGTGCGTATAACTTTGAAATTCCCTTAAAATTTCAATTTCAAGATTTAACTCTTCTTTGATCTCCCTGATCAGGCTTTGCTCAGGCGATTCCCCATCTTCAATTTTTCCTCCTGGAAATTCCCATTTCAAAGGGAGTGACATTTTTTCACTCCTTTGTGCACACAAAACTTTTTGATCCTTAAAAATGATAGCACAAGTCACCCTGATAGTATGGGACATAGATTTTAATTTAGTTTAGCCTGATGAACAAAATTGTCTATTTTTGCCGTTATTCTTGTGTTTGAAGTGCAAATTATGTTTGAAGATAAAAAAACTAAAATCTACCTCATTGTAATCATCACTTTTTCTGTGATGTTGACCTCTTTATCCTTCTATTTTTATCAGGCCTTTTTTAGCCCTAACGCTTTAGTGGACAAAGAAGATCCTTATTTGTTAAAAATACCCAGCAACGCCACTTTCAAAAACGTGTCTGATAGTTTGTACAACAACGGGGTCATCAATGACATCATTACTTTTAGCTTTGTAGCCAAGGTTTTGGACTATCAAGAGGCTGTCAAACCAGGATTATACACTATCCACCCAAAGACCAATAACCTTAATTTGATCCGTATACTCCGGGGAGGCCAAACTCCTGTGAAAGTTACTTTTAACAATATACGAACCAAAGAGGACCTCGCTGAAAAATTGACAAGAAATTTGGAAATAGTACCACAACAATTCTTAGACCTAATGTCAGACTCAGTGTACATTATGAAGTTTGGCTTTGAAGATGAGACTGTTATGTCCATGTTCATCCCTAACACTTATGAGTTGTGGTGGAATACAAGTCCAGAAAATTTATTTGACAGGATGTACAGGGAGTATGAGAGATTTTGGACAGATGAAAGGAAAGAAAAAGCTAAAAATATTGGTTTAAGTCCAACAGAAGTCTCCACTTTGGCTTCCATAGTACAGGCTGAAACTCAAAAAACTGATGAAAGATCAAAGGTGGCAGGAGTTTATATGAATAGACTAAGAATTAATATGCCCCTTCAGGCAGATCCCACTCTAATATTTGCTGCTGGGGATTTCTCCATCAGAAGGGTGCTTAATGTACATAAAGAAATTGACAGTCCTTATAATACCTATAAATATACAGGACTTCCTCCTGGGCCAATTAATTTGCCCGAAATAAATGCTCTGGATGCTGTCCTAAATTATGAAAAGCATGATTACCTCTATTTTTGTGCAAAAGATGATTTTTCAGGCTACCATGCTTTTGCTAGTAATTTTAATGAGCACCTTAACAATGCAAGAAAGTATCAAGCTGCGTTAACCAAAGCTAATATTTATTGATATGTTCCAAGCCGAAACACAAGTACGAGTAAGATACGCGGAAACAGACCAAATGGCCTATGTTTATTATGGGAATTACGCCATGTACTTCGAAGTAGCGAGAGTGG
Source organism: Cecembia rubra (assembly GCF_003014575.1). Classification (GTDB taxonomy): domain Bacteria; phylum Bacteroidota; class Bacteroidia; order Cytophagales; family Cyclobacteriaceae; genus Cecembia_A; species Cecembia_A rubra. The sequence goes on along the minus strand of NZ_PYGF01000002.1, from coordinate 237,982 downwards.
AAGCACTGCGCTCGGCTGGATTTTCATACAAGCAGATGGAAGAGGATGGCATCATGATGCCTGTCTTAGAACTCCACACCCAATTCATGAAGCCCGGAAAATATGACGAGTTGTTGACCATCAAAACAAAAATTCCTGAACTTCCCGGCATCCGGATAAAATTTGAATATGAAGTTATCAATGAGTCCCAAGAATTGATTACCAAAGGATGGACCACATTGACCTTTTTGAAAAAAGACAGCCATAAACCCTGCAGACCTCCGCAATATTTATTAGATTTATTGCGTCCATATTTTGAATAATCCATTTTTAAGTGAAAAAAAGGATAAGATTATTTTCCATAAAGTTTACCCGAAAAGCAAAACTCCTCAGGAAATTCCATTTAGGAAATCCTGACCAAAACCTTTATGATGTAGGCAGGATATTTCTTGAGCAATTGAAGAAAGATGATCTAAATGAAAGGGCTGGAGCCATGGCATTTAGCTTTACTGTGGCCATGTTTCCTCTCTTGCTGTTCCTTTTGAACATGATCCCTTACATTGGCCACTTTTTCCCCAATGTAACCACACAAAATATCCTCTTATTTATTGGAGACCTGATTCCGGCAAGTATATATCAAGAAGCCGAATCGACCATCATGGATATTGTCAGTAAACCCAGACAAAGCTTACTTTCTATAGGTTTTTTCCTGGCACTATTCCTTTCAACCAATGGTGTGGTAGGCATGATGAATGCATTTAATGCCGTATACAGGACCAAAGAAAACAGATCATTCTGGACTACTAGAATAATAGCCATCACAATTGTGATTGTTTTGGTATTAGCTATCTGTGGAGCCGTTGTAGTAATGATACTTGGCAGCAGCGTTTTGTATCATATTTCGGAATGGGAAATAGTATCCAGCAATCTTTATTATTACTTATTGACCATTTTCAGATTCATTGTATTGCTAGGGCTATTTACTCTAGCTACAGCTTATATTTTTAGATTTGCTCCGGCTGTTCATGATAAATGGAAGTTTTTCTCAGCAGGTTCTATTACAGCCGGTTTTCTGATCAATTTTAGTTTTTATTTGTTTACTTTTTATTTGAACAATTTTGGCACATACAACAAACTTTATGGATCCATTGGAGCCATGATTGCTGTAATGTTGTGGCTTTTTATCACTTCACTAATTATTCTTATCAGTTTTGAAATAAATGTAAGTTTGGATAAGGCAGCTGAAAGACGGGCTGTTTCTGCCAAACTTGCAAATAAATTAACATGATTAATGTCATGTTTGGTCACCAATTTCATCAAGAATGGGATTGGTAAACCTTTATAATTTTGCCCATCATAAACCAACGTCAAAATGGAAACCAAAAAGAGTATTTTTATAGCTACCGCCCAACCATACAGTGGAAAATCTACCGTTGCTTTAGGAATCGTTGATATGTTATTGGCCAAAACCCAAAAGGTTGGATATTTCAAACCCATTATCAACGAAAAACCGGAAATTAAAAGAGACGCACAAATAGATACTTTGATCCAGCATTTCAAGCTGCCCATTCAATATGAAAAAGCCTATGCCTACACCAGAGAAGAAGCTAACATTTTGGCAGAATCCGGTTTGCAGGGCGAAATTATTGATACCATCATAAGCAAATACAAAAAGCTGGAAGAATCCTATGATTTTACAATTATCGAGGGAAGTGATTTTTTGGGTGAAGGAACAGCTTTTGAGTTTGATGCCAATGCCACTATTGCAAAAAACCTGGGCACACCTGTAATGATTGTAACTACCGGTGAGGGCAAAACTGTGCAACAGATAACTAATTCGGTCAATGTCACCATCAATAATTTTCTTGAAAGAAAAGTAAAAGTTCTTGGGGTAGTAGTCAATAAAGTAGAGGCCAGTGAATTGGAGGAGGTTAAAACCCAATTGATATGCCACCTAAAAAAAGATATTCTTGTAACTGTAATACCCAATATAACAGAGCTAAAAAGTCCCAGCATGAAAGAGGTTAAAGAACTGCTCAATGCTGAGGTTCTTTTTGGCGAAGAACATCTCTCCAACAGGGCAGATCATTTCATCTTTGGAGCTATGCAGATTTCCAATTTCCTCAAACATATCAAACAAAACGTCTTGATCGTGACTCCAGGGGATAGGGCCGATATCATTATGGCTTCACTTCAGGCAAATTTATCAAAGAATTACCCCAAGATTTCTGGTATTGTCCTGACCGGTGGCTTCGAGATAGCTGATTCCGTTCTCCGCCTAATGGAAGGTTCTAATATTTCAGTTCCCATACTTAGGGTAGAAGAACCCTCATTTTATGCAGCTACCAAAGTGGCCGGTATCCACTCGAAAATTACTCCTGACAATACTGATAAAATCCATGTTGCCATCAATACTTTCAGGAAGTTTATGGATCTGGAAGCTTTGGAAAAAGAAATTGCCGCATTCAGGCCTGTAGGGATGACCCCTAGAATGTTCCAATACCAATTGGTCAGCTGGGCAAAAAGCCGGAAAAAGCATATCGTACTTCCGGAAGGTAAAGATGAAAGGATATTGAAGGCCGCAGACAGACTGGTCAAGCAGGGTATTGTCAATGTTACATTATTAGGTGATATCAATGAAATCTCAGCAAGCATTGCCAGGTTGGGACTATGTATCAATCAAGAAAACTGTCAAATCATCAACCCACAAGATTCCCTATATTTTGATGATTATGTGAATACGCTTTATGAACTGAGAAAAGGCAAAAACATGCCTATGGAGGTAGCAAGAGACTTAATGACTGATGTAGCCTATTTTGGCACCATGATGGTCCACAAAGGTCATGCAGACGGAATGGTTTCAGGAGCGATTCATACCACTGCACATACCATAAGGCCTGCTTTACAATTTATCAAAACAAAGCCAGGCATATCACTTGTATCCTCTGTTTTCTTTATGTGCTTGGCTGACAGGGTAACTGTTTTTGGTGACTGCGCCATAAATATCAACCCAACAGCGGAAGAACTTGCCGAGATTGCCATCTCCTCTGCGGATACCAGTACCAAGTTTGGTATTGAACCAAGAGTAGCCATGTTGTCTTATTCCTCAGGAGATTCCGGAACTGGAGAAGATGTGGAAAAAGTTAGGAAAGCAACTGAAATAGTCAAATCCAAAAGACCAGACATCAAGGTAGAAGGCCCAATTCAATATGATGCGGCAGTAGATCCTGTGACCGGAAAACAAAAAATGCCTGGATCTGAAGTGGCCGGAAATGCATCTGTACTTGTCTTCCCTGATCTAAATACAGGTAACAACACCTACAAAGCTGTTCAAAGGGAAACCGGAGCCATTGCCATTGGACCAATGCTCCAAGGCCTCAATAAACCTGTCAATGACCTTAGCCGAGGATGTACTGTAGATGATATTTTCAATACAGTAATAATTACAGCGATTCAAGCTCAGGAAGATTGAGGTAGGATATTGTACCATGTGGAGGGAAAGAAAAGTAGGGATGCGGATTTCGGATTTCCGGACGTAGTTAAAAATAATTCCTTTGGCGACTTAGGTTACCCTGTGTTTCCAAACGCAGGACCAAGGAGTGTTGAGTTTTATAACTCTGGATCCAAACGTACATCAATAACCATAGAAAAAGCAAATTAATGCTATGAAAATACTCGTATTGAATTCAGGAAGCAGCTCTTTGAAATACCAGCTTTTTGAGATGCCAAATGAACAACCGCTGTGCTCGGGATTGGTGGACAGGATTGGTCTGGAAGGGTCTACCATCACACATAAAAACTTAAAGTCCGGAAAGGAAGAAAAATTCCTGATAGAAACTCCCATACAAGATCATGAAGCGGGACTGCTTAAGGTCACCGAACTCCTCAAAGACACTGAAAAAGGATCAATCTCAGACAATTCCGAAATAGAAGCCATAGGCCACCGAGTGGTACATGGAGGAGAGCAATTTGCATCCACAACCTTAATAACCGAAGTAGTAAAAGCTAAAATCAAAGAACTATTTGCTTTGGCACCACTTCACAATCCACCAAATTATCTAGGAATTACCGTAGCAGAGCGAATTTTCCCTAACGCAAAACAGGTAGCTGTTTTTGACACAGCTTTTCATCAATCTATGCCCCCATTGGCTTACCGCTATGCTGTGCCAAAAGAAATGTACTCTCAATTGGGCATCAGGGCATACGGTTTCCATGGCACAAGCCATCAATACGTATCCAAAAAGGCGCTCAAATACCTTCAAAACCCAAATGCCAAAATCATCTCTATCCACTTGGGAAATGGATGTAGTATGACAGCCATTGATTCGGGAAAATCCATCGATACAAGTATGGGACTTGGCCCTATGGGAGGTCTGATTATGGGTACAAGAGCCGGAGATATTGATCCATCTATCATTTTTCACCTTATCAATGAAAGAGGATACAGCTCTAAAGAAGTAAATGAAATTTTGAATAAAAAAAGTGGCCTTTTGGGCCTCTCCGGATTCAGTGACATGAGGGATGTGAAAAAAGCCATTGAAGAAGGTAATAAGGATGCCAAATTAGCCTATCAATTGTATGCTTATCGGATTCAAAAGTACATCGGTTCATTTACTGCAGTTCTCAAAGGTCTTGATGCGATTGTTTTCACTGCAGGAATTGGAGAAAATGACCCGGACATGCGGGCGGAAGTATGCAAGGGCATGGATTTCTTTGGCATACAATTGGACCTCCTACTCAACAGCCAAAAAACCCAAACCATTAGGGAAGTGAACCAAAAAGGTTCACCTGTCAAAATATTGGTTATCCCTACCAATGAGGAGTTGGAAATTGGCCAGCAAACCTTTGAAATAGTCAGGAAATAATCTTTTGAAAACTTTCCTTATCTGTATCACCTTCTGTATTAAAAACCAAAATACGGGAATGTGGACCTATATCCAGTTGCTGACGGACGGGCTGAAAAACCGGATCCTGCATCATGGCCAACAATCCTGCTAGTCCAGCAGCACCGGATTCACCTGAAATTATTCTTGGATCATCTTCCAATGGATAATATAAGCAACGAATAGCTTCCTCCACCTGAATATCTGGGATATTGAGAGATACGCTTATGGCATTTTTTAATAGTTCCCAACCTGAAAGTGAAGGAATCCCACAGTTTAATCCAGCCATGATGGTATAGGAAGGATTATTTGGAACTACTCTTTGACTACTTCTAAAGGAGTCCAGTAAACCTGATGAGCCTTCCGGCTCTACAGAAATCAGAGCAGGACCTTTTGAACTATACCTTTGGAGGTAGTAATAGGCAGCAGCTCCTGCCCAACTTCCTACACCTACCTGAAGAAAAACTACATCTACTTCTGGAAATTCCCTGGGATGCAAATCGGTTTCAAGTTCCTTAAATTGGGTAAGATAACCTGCCATGATCAAAGCAGGTATAGTCTCGTACCCTTCCCATGCAGTATCCTGCACCAGTTCCCAGTTATTTTTTATACTCATCTCTTCTGCATAGGCACAGGTATCATCATAATTTTTATTCAATTGTATTACCTTAGCTCCCTCCTTTTCTATAGCTTGGATCCTATTAGAAGTGGTATCTGAGGGAACAAAAACCACAGCCTCTTTACCAAATTTTTGGGCAGCCCAAGCCACCGCCCGTCCATGATTTCCATCCGTAGCCGTACAAAAAACCTTCATGTCTGGCTTATCTTGAAGAATCTGAAAAACTGCAAAAGAAGCCCCAAGCCCTTTGAATGCATTTAGGCCAAATCTCTTAGATTCATCCTTGACAAATAACTTTCCTATTCCCAAATGTTTGGCTAAAGCTGGTAATGAAATTAAAGGTGTGTGCTGATATTCTGCCAGGGATAGGTGAAAAGCCAAAGCATCTTTCTCCTTGAGAATGTCAGTAGTAATATTTTGGGGGATCCTAAAATCAGGTTGATTTAAGAAATATGGTATGTAGGACTTTGTCATGAGTAATAGAAAGTGGCTGTTCATAAAGTTAATAGGCTTAAATAAAAAAAATTAAAATTTTTTATGAAGGCAGTGCAACCTATTTTTATCAAGCTGTATCTACATTATTGAAAACCAAACCTAATGCTATTTAGAAAAACTTTTACAACGGAACAGGAGATTATCAAAGCCTGCCTCAAAAATGACCGAAAGGCTCAAGAGCAGCTGTATCATACCTATTCCAGAAAGTTTTTGGCCATCTGTATCCGATATGTAAAAGACCGGGAGCTGGCAGAAGATGTGCTGATGGAAGGCTTTATGAAGATCTTTGAAAAATTACCTCAATTTGAGTCAAAAGGGAGTTTTGAGGGTTGGATGAAACGCATCATGGTGACTCAAGCGCTTCTGACATTGCGTAACTCACGACACCTTAATATGGAAGTCGTGCAGGTGGAAAGTCACCTAGAGGTAGAAGATGCTGGATATGAACTTAACCATTTAGAAACCTCGGATTTAATGGATCTTATCAAAGGTTTGCCAGTGGGATATAGGACAGTATTTAATCTTTATGCGGTGGAAGGATATAGCCATGCTGAAATTGGGGATCTTTTGGGAATTACAGAATCGACTTCCAAATCCCAACTCAATAGAGCAAGAAATGTATTGAAACAAAAAATAGCCGATTTACAAACCAAAGAAAGGAGGATCAATGGCTAATCAAGAAAATCAATTGGACCGGTATTTCCGCGAAAAACTGGTCGAACACGAGGAAAAACCTTCGCATCTGGTCTGGGAGAGACTGGACCAAAATTTAGGGAATAATAAACCCGGCTTCAGTCCACTGTGGAAATCGGCAGCCATATTCCTACTTATATTGGGATTTGGCTACATCTTCTGGCAGGTATCCAACACAGGTGATACTAAAAATGTGCAGGTGGCTGAAAATAAAGAAGCAATTCCGGCTGATCAAAAGTATAAGGCAAATGAAGGCATGGAAGGAATGGAAACTATCGAAAATGCAACAATAGATAGGCAAGCACAAGTCATTGAACAAGATGCTGAAGAATACAAGCCTTCACATCACCAGAACAAAAAGCCTAGTCAGAAATCAATAGAACCAAACACCCCTCTTTTTGCAAATAATGAGCCCATTATCGAAAAAATCAGGTTAGATGAAAATATTCCTCAGGTGACTGAAATTTCACTTCCAGAATTAAAACTAAGTGAAACTATCGCCTTTAACAGCGAAACCCAAGAAAAGGAAGAAGCTCAGGAAGAAACCATTTCATATCGTATCACCATCAAATCCAACGGATTAAAAGAGGAAACGAAGAAACAAAATATCATCGAGGGATTAGAAAACAATGTCAATAAAATCGGGGCATTTTTGGAAAAAGTAGAACAAGGTTTTGCAGACCTGCAGGATGCAAAAGAGAACCTCTTTGCCAGCAATACTCCAAGAAAAGAAAGAAGTAAATAAAATTTTAGAAAACGAAACCATGAAAAAATATCTGCTCTTGTTTTGCCTGCTGGGTTTTGTTCAGTTGGCATTCGGAACCAAACTGGAAACTAATAATCAGGTAGAAAAAGATACCATTCTTATAGAGTTTGGGAAGTCTGGAAAAATAGTCCTTGTTGTGGACAACAAGGAGGACTTTGATAAACTTAAGAACATGAACGTCAACCAGATCATCAGTGAACTTGATTTAAAAATCGACGAACAGACAGGTGAATTGGTTGTGGTGGAAGTGTCAGGAAAAAAAGGCACCAAAGAAATTGTCAAGGTAACCGAAGACTGGAATAAAACTGAGGTCACGGTGGGTGGAGTCAAAATTTTGGTAGATGAAAGCAATCCTGGCAATACAAAAGTAAAGGTTGAAACCAGAGGCAGAAAAGCAAGTGACCCTCCTTTCAGAACTTATTTCAATCTCGATCTAGGTATAAACAATTACCTTGATGCCAACGGAAACTTCCCAGGAAGCAGTGCTCCATACGCTGTAAAAGGATGGGGAAGCTGGAATTTAGGACTTAACTGGATGGCCAGCCAAAGAATCAGTAAGGGATTCAACTGGGACATTGGATTGGGCGTACAATGGTACAATTTCAAATTTGAAAACCGTGATTTCCAGGCGGTACGCGGTGATGGAGAAATTGATTTTATACAAAGGACAGATGTTGACGGTTTCAAAAGCAAAATATCAGCTTCCTATCTGACAGCCATGTCACTTTTTAGACTGGATTTTGGCAAAATGAATGATAATGGAAGAAAAGGGTTAAGAATTGCAGCAGGACCCTATGCAGGATATAGATTGGGAGGAACGAGCAAATATGTCTACAGGCCTATTGATGGTGGTGGAAGAAGAAAAGAAAGTCAAAACACCGGTATTTATCTAAATAATTTTAGATATGGTATCCGAGGAGAGGTAGGTATTGGCAGATTCAATTTCTTCACTACTTATGATCTGAACCCATTATTTGAAAAAGGTGCTGGCCCAGAATTAAACGCCCTAAGTTTTGGGGTGATTTTCTAAAAGCAAAAAGGGACAGAAGATAAACCTGAGTAGCTATTCCCTGTAAAAAGGACAATCATAAGGTCAAAACAGGCGACCTGTGATATTCAAAATAATACCATATGAAACAAACCACTATTATTTTATTGGCAATGTTGCTTTCCTCTTGGTCATTTGGCCAAGAGGATGAAGCAAAATCCCGCACCAAAGTTTTTACGGTTTTCGATATGCAAATTGAAAAAACGGTTCATGGTGATGGGAAGAAAACTTGGGAATTCAGTCCAAAGCACAAAACTTTTGAGGCAACTGAAAAGGAAAAAAAGCACAACAAGGAATCAACAGATTTGAGTTTTGACATAGGAATCAATACCTGGTTACCTTCTGGTGAAGCACCAAAAGTTAGGCCTTGGGGAAGTTGGAATCCAGCAATTAATCTAAGGCATGCTTATCAGCCAAGTAAAAACTTTGAATTGAATACCTTAATTGGTGTCTCTTGGTATAATTTTAAGTTTGAAGACAGAAATCTACAAGCCTTAAGAAACAATCAGGGAATAATCTTTGAGGATTTTGACGGTCAAGGCGTGAAATCCAAAATATCTGCCTCTTATTTGAATCTGGCACTCATCCCTACAATCAAATCCAACAATGGCAATTTTCGACTTGGTGTAGGACCATATGCTGGATTTAGATTAGGCGGACGAGGAAAATTTGTTTACAATGATGACAATGGCAATCGAAACAAGCTATTCGAACGTGCCAACATGTTTGCCAATAACTTCCGCTATGGCGGAAGACTAGAAATTGGGGTAGGAGAAGTTGATCTTTTCCTGAATTACGACTTGTATGATTATTTCCAAAAAGACAAAGGGCCAAAAGTAAATGCAATAAGCTTTGGTCTAATCCTTTAAAAATCTAAAACTATGAAGAACGCAATCAAATTATCAATTATTTGGACAATAGCTTTATTAGTAGGAGGTCCAATGCAAGCTTTTGCCCAAATGAAAACTTTGGTCGATGTCAATAAAAGCTTTTCAGGAATTACAAAAATTGAAGTTTCAGGAGGGGCATTAGAAGTTGAATTTATTGGCAACAACAATTCCGAAGTTAAGGTCAATGCATTTTTGGAGTCAAATAATCATGAACAGGATATCGTTTTTGTGACAGTAGGCAATGTTTTGAAGATTACCCACCAGGTAAGCTCAAACCGGGTAACCATAGGTAATATGCGCACAAAAGGCCATATAAAAATCAGTGGCCCACAAAAAATGGAACTTGACATCAAAGGAGGATCCGGAGCCATCCATGTTGAAAATGTTGTTTCTGAGAAAACCCAACTATCTGTTGGCTCAGGTAGAATATCCGGCAGCAATATAAACAGCAATATACATGCAAATGCAGGATCAGGTTCGATAAAGTTGTCGGGAATAACAGGAAATATAAAGGGAATAGTTGGTTCAGGCTCATCTGAATTTGCGGATATTAAAGGCGATTTGGAATTTTCCTGCAGCAGTGGCGGAATGAAAGCAACTTCAATTGCAGGAACGGCCCATATCAGCCTTACTTCAGGTAATGCCAAATTGGAAAATGTATCAGAACTTGGGGATTTGAAAGTCACATCTGGAAATTTCAATGCGGTTAATGTCGGACTCGGAGACCAAACCAGAATAAGTGGAACTTCTGGAAATTTCAAAATTCAGACCAGCTCCAATTTGAATGATTTCAATTATTTTCTGAGCGCAACATCGGGAAACATCACTGTTGGAAATTCTAGAGCAGGCCGTAACCTGAATATCGATAATGGATCTACTAAGACAATAAGGGGAGGAATTACCTCCGGTAACATTACCATTGTAAACCATTAATACCAGACTAATTTTTTAAAACTCTTGTAAAGCAAGAAGGAATTACAAAAACCATCCTGCTTTACAAGAGTTATTACTTTTATATGTTGTCAATTTATTACACCAACGGCATACAGAATGAGTTAAACTCTTCACTAAAAGCTGTATTTTAGAAGCTTCACAAATCCCAAAAGACTTAACAAATTCAATCAACATGCACCCTATCAAAAAAGAAGACCTGGATCAGGAGATTTTTGACATGTATGATTACTATGTTCATGGAAAAATTTCCAGAAGAGAGTTTACCGAAAGACTTTCCAAATACGCTGTTGGTGGTCTCACTGTCACAGCCATGCTATCATTTTTGATGCCCAATTACGCAGAAGCCAGGAGGTTTAAGGAAAATGACCCAAGGATTGATTTTAAGTATGTAACTTATAATTCTCCAAAAGGAGCAGGCACCATGAAGGGGCTGCTTTGCATACCTAAAGAAAGCAAGGGGAAACTTTCTGGAATTGTGGTAGTACATGAAAACCGTGGACTTAATCCATACATAGAAGATGTTGCAATGCAGGCAGCTATCGATGGATATATTGCTTTCGCTCCTGATGCCCTAACACCTTTTGGGGGGTATCCAGGCAACGATGATGAAGGAAGAACCATGCAGGCCCAAAGGAACAGGGATGAAATGCTAGAAGATTTCATCGCTGCTTATGAGTTTTTGAAAATTCATGAAAACTGCAATGGAAGCGTTGGTGTGGTTGGTTTTTGCTTTGGTGGTTGGATAACCAATATGATGGCTGTTAGGATTCCGGACCTTAAAGCCGGTATTCCATATTATGGTGGACAAGCTGCAGCTGAAGATGTTCCTTCCATTAAAGCCCCACTACTTATTCACTATGCTGAATTGGATACTAGGGTAAATGAAGGATGGCCAGCTTATGAGGAAGCCCTTATTGCTAACCAAAAAACCTATAGCACATATTTCTACCCAGGTGTAAACCATGGTTTCCATAATCATTCCACACCAAGGTATGACAAAGATGCAGCCGAACTCTCTTGGAAACGCAGCATTGAGTTTTTCAGAAAATACCTGTAATGGTTTTTGGGCTTTTATTTCCTATTGGATGTAAAAGCCCCATAACCTTCCTTCATTAGAATTGAATCCAAATGTTTGGGTGAGGTTGCCCATCTAGAAAGGTCAAGGATTTCAACATTTCTAAAATCAATGGGATGGCTTTCACTTTGAAGTGAAATGTATCCTCCTTTTAATGGTGTACCATCCTTTTTTACAATGGGGTCAAAATTGGCAACATTTCCCCCTCCTATCTGGGGTTTGGAATAAGTAAGTACTGCTTCCCCTTCCATTATATGATGCACTACAGAGTCTCCCAACACCAAAAACTCTGCCGTCACCCATTCATCCCCATGATAAGTCTTAGAACTGGAGTTAACACAATGCGGGGTAAATAATTCCCCATTTATCACAACATGTGTACCAGGGGTGCATAGGTTGTTTGTCGATCTTGGATTTACTCCATCTCCACCCAATAGTTGCCCTTCAATAGAGATAGGAAAATCCTGGTCTTTAAGCATGGTATGTGGATCTTGCCCATGGAGCATAGCCCCTGAATTCCTAAAGGCCCATCCTTCACCCCCTTTGACTTGATCTCCAACAAATCGATATTCCACTTTGAGCACGTAATGGGAAAAAGGCTTATTGTAAAATATATGTCCATACTGATAGTCAAAATCTTCATAGCCATCATAGCGCACTTTCATCAAGCCGTCTTCTACCCGGAAAGTATTCGCAAAATTTTCCCCAAGCTCATGTTTTGCAATTTTTACAATCCAGTTTTCCAGGTCCTCACCATTGAAGAGCTGTATCCACTGAACATCTTCTCCTTCATTTTGGCGGTTTTGTTGAGAACAGGAAAATAAACTCAATACAAACAGCACTGGTAAATAATAAGCTAAATTGAATGTATTTGTCTTCATCGGCTGGGGAAAGAGTATGAATGATTTTAAATGTTTTTAAATTGATATAATAGATCAATTGAAATTGACGACTGCAAATACTGCCAAATGATCCGAATATTGAATTTCTTCCATAACCTTGAAAAAATCAATATCCCATTCAGTATTTTTCATTAACCAAATGTAATCAATACGGATGTCAGGATGGTCAGTGGGATAAGTGTTTTTTAATTGTCCACTGACTTTTGCGGCATCAAAAAAAGCATCTTCCATTAAGCTGTAGCCTTTTTCGGAAGCTTCAAAATTGAAATCTCCGACGACTATCACAGGATGAGAATAATCCTTAAAATAATTTATTATAGCCCTAACCTGAGCACTGCGGTTATCTACAAATTCATGACAAAGATGGGTGCCGGCAAAAGTTATTTTGATCCCTCCTTCCAATTGAACATGGGCAACGGCCATGCTCCTACCCTCCCCTCCTTTTGGTGTGGGCAGCATTATGGATTCAAATTCAACAGGAAACCTGGAAAATACAGCCTCACCATATCCTCCCTCACTAAAATCAATTGCCTTTGCAAAGAAACCCTTCATTTCTGTCTTTTCAGCCCATATATTGGTCAGGTCAAGTTTCTTGCCTGCAAAAGCTTTTGTCCGGAGCGTCATGCTGTCAACTTCCTGAAGTGCCACCAAATCAGGATTGATCGACCTGATGAATTCACCGACTTCCTCTGTAATGGATTTGCCTGTTTGATAAGGGTTTTCTCCATGGTAAATATTGTAAGTCAATATCCTTAATTGATGCTGTGACATGACATCGGTAAATTGTAAGAATAATAATAGTACCAGTAAAAGGTATTTCATTGATATGCCAAATTTTTTCTGCTTTAAACAACCTGTACGTTTATGCTATCCCGAAATCTTACTGGGTCCATAAGGTTTCACCAAAATTAAAATTTCACTAAAAAAAAGAGCTGTCCGGTTTGTTGGACAGCTTCTTTCTTTTACTAATTGAAATTAATTTCCAATATAATTATCCCAGTTGACTTCAGCTTGTGGATGAGGGAACTGAGTAAAAACTGTCCCACCATCAAAGGATACATCTATCTCATTGAGTTTATTGTACCTCCTAGCATCTATCCATCTGTGGCCCCAAGGCTCTAACCAAAGAGAGTATCTTCTTTGATAAAGGATCTCATTAATCAAAGCGGCTTGAGTAGTTGCTCCTGAATAATTCCCTATTCCCGCTGCATTTCTGATGATATTGATAGCCTCAACAGCTTGGGCAGTTTGACCCAAATTAGCATGTGCTTCAGCCTTCAAAAGGATCAGTTCTTCATTTTTAATAAAAGGAATAGCAGAAGTATTGCTTGCCCACCTTCTATCCTGATGAGTTCCTACCAATGTCCCCACGTCAGTTGAAACCGTTACTGGGGGTGCTGTTCTTTGCAAAAACTTATTTGCAACCCTAAGATCTCCTGGAGTAGCATCCCTAAGTACTGATGGATGTACTACAATCATGGTGGTCACCAAGGCATTGGGAACGTAGAAGATAGGATTGAACAGATCAGGTGGTGCGCCATAAGGATGGGCAGGTCCAGCATTTAGGTTGCCATTTAAATTCATAAAAGAACCCTCAAGTGCGGAAAGCACTCCTGTCCAATCTTTTCTATAAGCATTTAATCTGGCGGTGATAGCCCGATTTACCTGTCTCAAAGCGGCATTGGTATTGAATCCAGTGAAACCGGGAGTAAGCCTCAAAGGGAAATTACCCGCACCAGCCGCAGCAAGGTCCTGATCACCTTCATCCAATACTGACTTGATATAGTCCAAGGCTTGCTCATAGGGTACAAAAGGTCCAGGTTTTAGAGGGTCCGTCACGTCAATCCTGATTCCATTTTGATAAACAAAATTTGCTGGAATCATAAACTGGTAACCCTTAATAGTTTTGGCAAAACCAGAAACAGCTCTTTTATCTGCTTCATTTAAAGTTGCAGCATTTTGTGCAGCATCTATGAGGACATTAGCCTGCTTAATCGCCTGATAAGGAGATGCCCAAGAACCACCTCCTGTGACACCAAAACCAAAGTAAGCCCTGTCAGGCACCCTACCACTTTGCCCTAACCAATCAGTCTGAAACCTCGGATCAGAAGCGTTAAGGTACCAAACTTCTCTACCGAACGTACCCCAAGCAGCCGTTACATTGAATACATAATCTCTATGTCTGGACTCCAAACCTGTTATCAAAAACTGGATCTGTTCTCTGGAAGCATTATTGCTTACACTCTGAACTGATGGATTGTTTGGATCAATAATTTCATCTAATTGAAGCGGATTACAAGCGAACAAACTCATTGCTGCCAAAGCCGCTGTTCCGATATATTTGTGCAATTTTTTCATGATTATCAGCTTTGGTGTTTAGAAATCAATTGTGATGTGAAAGAATACCCTCCTTGGTGTCGGATATGGCGTGATGTCCACATTGTTAGCCACTGCCTGAGCACCAAAGGTGGAAGTTTCAGGATCATAACCCTGATATTTTGTAAATAAGAAGGCGTTGTTCATAGAAGCTCCAAGCCTGATATTCTCTATACTTCTCCCAAAGGTCTCAGTTATTGTATTTCTTGGAATGGTGTAATATAGTCCAATCTCTCTTATTTTTAAGAAAGTAGCATCCTGAACCCATCGGCCGGCATTATTGAAAGGTGCTGGAGGTCTTTGCCTTCCATTAGGAATTCCATCACCATTGTCATCATCAAACCAGCCTTTGGTAGTTCCTCCAGCATCAGTAAGGAACTGAGACAAGTTGATGTTATCACCACCTTTTCTATATTCCATAAGGAAAGAAAACTCAAAGTTTTTGGCAATAGTAAAGCTATTGATCATAGACATATTGAACTTTGGTTGGGCATTTCCCCAAATGGTAAAATTACCAGGATTATTTGGGTCAGCCGGTGTACCTACGATAGTTGTAGGTGAAAAGCCTTGAGCATATAGGAAGGTCCCCAATGCAGCTCCAAATCCACCGGCCACATAGGTGGGTATTCCTAACCTCCTCATATTCAATCTATTTTGCCAATACATCAATCGTGTATTCCAACGGAAATTAGGCTTATCCAAAACTGTCCCAAACAAAGCCAATTCAATACCTTTGTTCTCCAATTCAGCCTCATTACTTGGTGTAGATGTCACACCGGTTGAAGGTGAAAGGCTAAGGCTTTGGATATTGTTTTGCGTGTTTTTGATATAGTAGGTTGCTTCCAACCCCAATCTATTGTTAAAGAAACCTGCATCTACACCAAACTCCAATTCAGTAGCCGTTTCAGGTAAAATTTGGGTGTTTCCAATTTGAGCAGAAACCACAGAACCCAAAAGACCTCCGATGTTCGCCCCCCCAAGTGGAGTAAACGTGGCCCCAAATGCCACAGGTCCAGCTGTTTCACCGTATGCAATTCTTGGTTTTAAAGCAGAGAATGTTGTCTTGGATCCCCAAAAATCAAAATTGGCTAGGTTGACAGCAAGCGATGCTCTTGGGAATGCGAAGAATTTATTTGGGTCTCCATTCAATGTGGATTTATCCCATCGTACACCTACCGTACCGATGATTTTATCATCAAAGTTGGCCTCCTGCTGCAAGAATATACCTGCTTCTTGAATTTCAGAGAAAAACTGTTGATCTATTTGTTGAACTGTTGCTTGCTGAAGGTTGATCTGACCAGGTGCAAGGCCCCTACCTCTGTTGAATAGAGCGTCATTTTTAAAGTCCAATCTTACCAAACCTGCCTGGGAGTTCATGTTTACCTTTCCAAGGTTCCAGTTGTACACCAAAACACCCTGTATGTTGGTATTAAAACTTTCCTGCTTGCCCCAAAGTGCATCGCCTGGGTTGGCCTGACCTCTCTGGAACTGTAGGAATTCAGGTAAATAGACCAAAGTAGTATTTTGAAGAAAATCCAAGCCTCCTGACAATTGGAACCTCAAGAAGCTATTGGTAGATTTATAAATATCCGCATCCAAAGTGAAGGATTGTAGGAATCTGTTTACTTCAGAATTGTTGATTCCATGGTCTGTAACGGCCACGGGATTTTCTGAGAAGTAAGGGTTAATTGGATAAGTTCCATCAGGGTTTCTCCTTAAGTCATAATAATTAGGGACATAAGCGATGTTATAACCGATACTGGCACCGGTATTATTTTGGTTACCTGTAAAACCCCTATCTGTATTGCTTCGGATATAGTTGGAAGATACGCCCAATCTAAAAACATCTGAAATCTTATGGTCCACATTGGCTCTTAATGAATACCTTTCAAATCCAGTGTTTCTTACTGTTCCATCCTCTGCAGCAATATTTCCGCTTATAAAGAACCTAGTCTTATCATTTCCTCCATTAACTGTCAACCTTGTATTGGATAAGATAGCCCGGTTGTTGTAAAAGTAATCTTCATAATCCACAAAAGTATTGGTGGCAACAGCTTGTCTGAACCTTTCCAATTCGATAGGTCTTCTGGCTTCAGGGAAAAAGAAGTTGATTTTTTCCTCACTCCAGTTATCTACCCCTAATAATCTCAATGGCTCAGCAAAGCCAATATCTTGGGAAAGGGAAACCTGGGTTTTTCCAGAAGAACCTCTCTTAGTAGTGATAATGATTACCCCAGCATTGGCACGGGTACCATAAATTGCTGCAGCAGATGGTCCTTTCAAGACTTCAATGGATTCAATATCATTCGGGTTCAAGTCGGCCAGACGGTTGGCACCATCATCTTGGTTAGATGCACCCGCACCAGAAACAGAAGCACGCCCTGTTCTCTGAAAAGAATTGTTGATGTAAACCCCATCCAAAATAATTAGGGGTTGGGATGCGCCAGTCAAACTGGAAATACCACGTAGCTGAATGGAAACACCGCCACCTGGCGCTCCAGAATTCATCCTGATATTGGCACCTGCAATCTTTCCATATAAGGCACCATCAGTAGTCTGGATGGTTGTGGTTCCTACAAGTTCTTTTCCGGAAACCGAAGAAACGGCATTGGCCAGATTGCTCCTTTTAACAGTGGAGGCCAAACCTGTAATTACCACCTCTTCCAAATTTGTTGCGTCTTCCCTTAACCTAACTTGAATGGAAGTTAAACTTGGGCTTACTGTCACATTTTGGCTAATATAGCCCAAAGAAGACACCACCAAGACAGTTTCCTGGTTACCAGGAACTGTAATGCTGAACCTACCATCCAAGTCAGTAACTGCACCGGTAGTAGAATTCCTGACCAGAATGGTTGCGCCAATCAACGGCTCTTCCGAACGGTCATCTGTCACAGTACCCGTCACCGTGTACTGCGCCCAACTCCATCCTGCTGTGAGCAGAAATAGGATTACGGTAATGCTGAATCTGTAAAATTTTTTCATAAAAGTTTGATTATAGAACAGTATTTACTTCTAGTGAAAGATACTAAAAACAATCATAAACTTTAATTTACAAATCCATAAATGGTAAAAATAAAATTTGGCTGAATACCAAATTTTTCAAAATTTCAAAAATCTCTAATACAATCAGTGTAATTATCCACTGAACAACAATGCTTTGTAGTTATTCTTGTGTTTCCGAGTTGAGCAAAATTTAATGGAAACTAATAGAAGTATACACCTGAAATAATTCTTTTGGCAAAAAGTTATAAAAATACAACTTTAAGATCCTCTTAAATTTTATTAAATAAACCAAAAAAAAACCGGTAAAATAAAGTCTTACCGGTTCTTAGATCAAATTGCTATCCAGGTCATTTTTTATCTATTGACAAATCATTTAATGGCTCTGTAAAAATTGCCAAAGCTGTTTTGATGCCCTCTTTAAAATTTCCAAGCCTGATATTTTCATTTGGCCCATGTTGGTTGTTATCAAAATTAACTGTCACGACGGTGACAGCAGGAATATTGTCCAATGCTTCTACAAATGGAGCGATAGGTAAAGATCCACCGCTGATTCTCTTTTGAATGGGATCTCTTCCAAATGCCCTATTATATGCTTTGTTTAACCAAATTCCTGTTTCCGAATCCATAGGTGTCCTGAATGCTTTGTAAGAAATGCTTCCTTCCCATTTGATCAATTTGGGGAATTTTGACCTTTCCTCTTCAGTTGGTTCTTTTTCCAAAATATGATAACCTTGCTCCTCTATATGCCTTCTGATAAGAGCAAAAAGCCTTTCAGGGTCAGATTCAGGAACGAGACGAACATCAATTTCAGCCACAGCAATAGCAGGTACTATAGTCCTGGCCTCATTTCCCACCGAGCCTGAAGATAACCCACGGATATTCAGAGAAGGATATTGCAAAGATTCCTGATAGGTTTCTCCTACATTATCTGTAATACCAATTCCAATTTTACTCATAATATCACCATCATCATCAGGTACTTGAGATAGAATATCTTTTTCCAACTGGGACAGCTTTATACCATCATAAAACCCTGGAATGACAACCCTGCCTCTCTCATCTTTCATGGACGCCAACAATTGTGACATCCTCAATGCCGGATTAGGTGCATAGTTACCATAATGACCACTATGAAGATCAACACGTGGACCATATGTGGTTAAAGTAATCTGAGATATGCCCCTTGCTCCAAAACTCAAGGTAGGCATATTGCTCACATGTCTTGGACCATCCATGATAAGCATCATGTCTGCCATAAGATCTTTCTTATACTTGTGGACCGCGGAGGCAAGGTTTGGAGAACCAATTTCTTCCTCAAAATCCAAAACGATTTTTACATTGTAATCCGGCATCAGACCTTTTGAAACCATGGCATCCCATGCTGTCAAGAACATGGCAAAAGGCCCTTTATCATCCGAAGCCGAACGGGCGAAAACCCTCCACTCCGGATCATATGCTTTTTGTAGTGTTTCCATGGGAATGATTTCCCAATTCCCTTCTGTATTTTTCTCCTTTAGCACTGGACGGAATGGGTCTGGCTGCTGCCATTGCCTCGGGTCAACAGACTGACCATCTATATGGAAATAAAAAAGTACTGTTTTTTGTGCATTGGGCACTTCCCTTTGACCCAAAAGCAAAGGGACGCTTGAAGTTTCAAGCCTTTTCACTTGCCATCCCCTTTCCCTTAAATTGTCCTCACACCATTCAATATTGGGGATGAGTTGCTCAGGATAATGGGAATCATTGGGTATAGAAAGCAGAGAATTTAAAATATCAATTCCATGCAAAAAATGGGATTCTGTTAAAGCCACTAAGTCTATATTTCCTCTTTGCTGTCCATGAGACATGGTGGATAGTAATGTGGCAGCCAGAAACATAAGGCAAATCTTCTTCATAATTCTAGGTTTTTGGATCATGAAATTTAAATGAAAGTATACCGAAAGAAAAACCAATTTGATGGACGGCACAAATCCCAAAAAACCGGATTGAAAAAAAAATAAGAAACAGGGAAAAAAAATTATAGATTAATACCCTGTTTAGTTACAAAGAATTTCTTCAAAAATTGTTTGAAAAGTCGCTTAATCACCCAATTCAAATATAGCGGTTTCAAATATACCTTCCTATACCCTGTACAAGGTATTTTTTAAAACCAAAATGGTATTATTTAAGGTAATTTTCTACTTTTCTAACCCAAATTTAACTTTTCCAAGATTTGATAAAATAAAAAACCCCAAAACAATCGCTCTGGGGTCAATTTATGCTTGGAGGTAATTGTTACCTAATTTTCAAAACTGAAAATTAAAATTACTTTATCTGTCAGCTTTTGTTCTTCAGGCCTGAAAACCGGATCCTCTCTTACTTGTCCCATGTCAGACATTGCCATCTTGGCTTCTCTCATTATTGGGTAAAAAACATTGCCCTGTGGAGTGTATTGAACTTTAAAGACTTTTACCTTTTCAACACCCAAAGTCTTGGCGATGGTTTCCGATTTTTGCTTTGCATCTTCAATCGCCATCTCTAGGAGCTTTTTCTGAGATTCTTTTTTGAGCTTATCCGAAACCTGCATAGAAAGGTTAAAACCTAAATTCCCTGATTGATGGACTGCCTCGGTTATTTTCACCAATTCCTTTTGGATATCAGTTACCCTTATTCTCACATTTTGGGATGCTACATAACCGCTGTCCCTGGATGTTCCTTTGGTATAAATCCTGTTGACATACACATTGTAATTGTCCACAAAAAAATCATATCCTTTAGCCCCGGATTTTTTAATTGCATCTTCCAAACCCTTGGTTTTTTTGTTCAGGGCATTTGTAGCATCTGATACCTTTAAGGCCTTTTCAGTTAAGTGGATGAATAGAATGGCCTCATCTGGCATGATACTGATCTCACTTAGACCCTCTACTTCTATAGTGGGTATTTGCTGGGAAAATACAGACAGGTAAAGTAAGTATACCGGAAGGATTAAAATCAATTTCTTCATCATTTTAGGATTTAAGTTCAATTGATCAGATCAAAAAACAGACCGCAAAAGAACTATTTAAAACAATTTAACTATTCCAGATCCAATATATCCCTGATTTTGTTGATTTTTTCCATTTCACGAAAAACACCCTCATAGTCATCTTCAAGGATCCTATCTCTAAATTTCGACAAATTCACAATATACATGCTAAGAGCCTCTAAAATATTTTTCTTGTTCTCTTTCATGATTGGTGCCCACATTGCAGGTGAACTCTTCGCCAGCCTTACTGTGGAAGCAAAACCAGATCCGGCCATATCAAATATATTCTTGTCGTCTTCCATTTTATCCAATACAGTTTTTCCCAACATAAATGAGGAAATGTGCGAGAGGTGGGACACAAAAGCCAATTGGCTATCATGTTCTTCAGGGTCCATAAACCGCAATTTCATATTTAAAGCTTCCAAAACCTCATAAGCCTTGCTTTTCAAGTGGAGATCTGTCTTTTCCATCTCACAGACAATAAAAACTTTCCTGTCCAGTAAGTCTGCTTTGGCAGCCTTTGGGCCGGAATATTCTGTTCCTGCAATGGGGTGACCGGCCAGATAATGAGCTCTTTTCGGGTGCATTGACACAACACTGCACAAATTGGACTTGGTAGAACCAAAATCCATTACCAATGTCTGTGATCCTATTTTATCCAATGCCTTAGTCAAAAGTGAAGGAAGTGTATCTGCCGGAGTCGCCAAAACAATAATATCTGTATCAAGGTCTGCCTCAGTTTTGGCTTCATCTATGATTCCCAGCGAAAGGGCATCTGCCTGGTTTTGGGAATTAGTATCATATCCTGTAAATTTTATTTGAGGCATTATTTTTTTCAATGCCAATGCAAAGGAACCACCTAGTAATCCTAGCCCGACAACATGTATCTTCTTCATTTCGAATTTTTTGAATCGTTTACTTTAGTTTATATTAAATCCTATTAATTGCTTCTTTAATTTTTTCCTGGGAAACACATAGTGAAAACCTTACCCAACCGGCTCCATTTTGACCGAAAATATCACCCGGAGTTACAAATAAGTTTTTTTTGTAAAGCAAATCATCTACAAAAATTTTGGAATCCCGCCCCTCATTTAACTTCGCCCAAACAAACATTCCTGATGTGTCCTTTTGAAAGCTTAAACCTAATTTTTCCGCCAAATCCCAAACCAAAACTCTTCTTTGGGCATATTCTGAATTCAGGGCATTAAACCAAGATTCATCTAATTCCAAAGCTGCTATGGCGCCCCTCTGTAATCCCAGAAACATACCAGAATCAACATTACTTTTCACTCTTGTAACTACTTCAATAAATTCCCTTTTACCAAAGACAGCACCAATTCTCCAGCCTGCCATATTGGCTGTTTTACTCAAGGAATTCAGCTCCAAAGCCACCTCTTTAGCTCCTTCAACCTGAAAAATACTCATTGGCTTTTCCTGTAAAATAAAACTGTATGGATTGTCATGGACCAATAAAATCTGATGCTTTTCGGCAAATTCAACCAGTTTTTGAAAGACTGAAAAATCTGCCTTTGCACCTGTCGGCATATGGGGGTAATTTACCCACATCAATTTCACCTTTTCCAAATCCAATAATTCAAGCTGCTCAAAATCAGGATACCAGCCATTTTCCTCCCTTAAAGAATAAGGAACGCAAGTAAGATCCAGCATTTTGCTAACTGAAGTATAGGTTGGATAACCCGGATCAGGTAACAAAACAGAGTCTCCAGGATTGGTAAATGCCATTGAAATATGGAGAATTCCTTCTTTGGAGCCCAAAAGGGGCAATACTTCATCTATTCCAAGATCTTTAACTTGATAATAGTTGGCATAAAATTTCAAAAATGCCTGTCTTAGTTCAGGAATACCTTGATAACTCTGGTAACCATGGGCATCTGGCAAAACAGAACAATCATTCAAGGCTTTTATCACGGAAGGTGCCGGTGAAAGATCAGGACTTCCGATCCCCATATTGATCACAGGCTTGCCTTCCAGCTGCATTCTCTTCACTTCTTTGAGCTTTTGGGAGAAGTAGTATTCCTGAATATTATTTGATCTATCGGAAAAGCTGGTCATGACCTTTTTTATTTAACGCCCTTTTTATACTCACCAAAAATCCTGACCTCTCCCCCTTGCTCCTCTATAGCCTTCAATGCCAACTTGTATTTCTCGTAACTTTCAAATTCCGCATCAATGAAAAAGGCATAATTCCAAGGTTTTTCTATTACTGGAATAGATTGAATTTTTGTGAGGTTGATATCAAAGTCGCTCAGTAAAGTCAATAGCTTGGCCAAGCTACCCTTTTCATTACTTATTATAATCTTCAAAGATGCTTTTTGGCTAGCTTTATTTTGGACAGGAAAGTCCTTTTGAAGGATAATAAACCTGGTAAAATTATCCTTAACAGTCTGAATATCTGAAGCCAGAATCTCCAGTTTATAGATTTCAGCGGCTGTTGTGCTGGCAATTGCAGCTACACCTGTAATTTTTTCGTCTGCAATTCTCTTTGCCACGCTCGCTGTATCCAGATCATCGGTTAATGTGATTGTCGGATATTGCTGAAAAAATTTTTTACACTGAAGGATGGCCATGGGATGGGATCTCACCTCCTTGATTTCCTCAATTACCTGCCCTTGTAATGCCATAAGATTATGGGATATTGGCAAGTAATACTCTGCAAAAACAAATAGGCCGTAACGGTCTATAAGTTCATAATTGGGGAGAATCGCACCTGCAATGGAGTTTTCAATGGCCATTACTGCAAAATCATCTTTCCCGGATGACAAAGCATTGGCCACTTCTTCAAATGTCCTGTAAGGTGACACTTCTGTCTCATGCCCAAAATAATTCAAGGCCACTTGATGGTGAAAAGAACCCGGTATGCCCTGTATGCCTATTTTCATTGTATTACTTTTTGAAAATGAAATAAACTGCCAGCACCAAAAAGAAAAATCCGATCAAATGATTGGCTTTTATGGACTCATTTTTGAAAAAAATGAAAGTAAATGCCATAAAAACAATCAAAGTAATTACCTCCTGCAAAACTTTTAATTCTACCAGGGAAAAAGGGCCTCCATTTTCCCGAAATCCAATCCTGTTGGCAGGAACCTGAAAGATATACTCAAAGAAGGCTATTCCCCAACTTATCAGGACAATAGAAACTATCCCAAGATTTTCAAACCAGCGCATTTCTTTGAATTTTAAATGACCATACCATGCAAATGTCATAAAGGTATTGGACAAGACAAGTAACAAGATGGTAAGTAATCCTTTCATCTTCGCATGAAACTATATGTTGGAACTTAATATTTCCAAATGTTTCCAAAAACTCGGATATGATTTATTAACGACCTCTGGATCTTCTATAATAACCCTTGTTTTGGTCATCAAAGGCATAAATGCCATGGCCATTCTATGGTCATCATAAGTATGTATCCTTACTTGATTTGGCATATTAACACTTGGGATCAGTGTAAACACATCTTTCTCTGTCTCCACAAAATCTGCATTGAATTTGGCAAGCTCTTGCTGCAATGCAAAAATCCTGTCTGTTTCTTTAATTCTTAGGCTTTCAACTCCGGTGAAAACTGCCTTCTGGCCCACAATAGCACAGGTTACAGCTACTGTTTGGGCTATATCAGGACAATGAGTGAAATCGAAGGCTTCAAAACCTTTGATGGGCTGCTTGGTAAGTTTAACTCCATCTGCATTAAACTCACTTTTTACCCCAAGTTTATCCATAATTTCCACAATTTTGGAATCTCCTTGAAGGCTATTCTCTTTAAGACCTTTTAAGAACAACTCTCCCTTTTCTGCACAGGCCACCAAACTGAACCAATAACTGGCTCCAGACCAATCACTCTCCACGGAAAAGGTCGTAGGCTGATACTTTTGGGGAGCTACAATTATGGTGTTATTCTCCCAGATTGCCTCCACCCCAAATGCCTTCATCAGTTGGATGGTCATTTCTATGTAAGTCTTTGAGCCTACTTTTCCTTCAAGTTCCAGCTGAAGACCTTGGGGAAGTTTGGGGGAGATCATCAATAGGGCAGAAATATACTGACTACTGACATCTCCCCTTATGCTTACTCTTCCTGATTTTTGTTCCTGAAGACCATGTACAGCTAAAGGTGGATAACCTTCGCTGTTTAGGTAATGGATTTCAGCTCCAATTTCTCTTAATGCATCTACCAAAATACCAATAGGCCTCTCGCACATCCTTGCAGTCCCTGTCAATACTTTATGCTGATTGGTTACAGCAGCATATGCAGTTAAAAAGCGCATGGTTGTACCAGCATCAAGTACATCATAAACCGGAGGATTTTCTTTTAATAGCCTGATCATAGTCTGTGTATCTCTCGCTTCAGCGAGATTGTGGAGGTGATTTTCACCTTCGGTTAAGGCATCAATGATCAAGGCCCTGTTGCTTTCACTTTTGGAAGAAGGTAAGGGTATGGTACAGGGCTGAAAAGCAGAGAATTGATTCAATACTAATGTTTCCAAGGTATGGATAGGTTCGTTTAAAGCTTGATTGATTGATAATAGTGGATAGATTCACTGATTTCCTGGTGGCTTACAGGAATATTAAAATCACATGCTCCAATTTTTCTCAAAAGAGAAAAGTACATGGTACTGGATACATTTTTTTTATCCTGACTACAAAGCTGGGTGATAGTAGGAACATCTTCGTCAGAAAATTCAAAATGGCCAAAGACACTTAATATCACTTTCTCTACTTCTTTCAATTCCTCTTTTGAAAGCCCGGATTTTTTGGTAGAAAGATACGCTTCACATATCATACCTATTGCTATAGCCTCTCCATGCAGTAAGTGTTGTTGGGTTCCCAAAAAATGAGATTCAAAGGCATGCCCAATTGTATGCCCAAAATTAAGTATCTTCCTTAATCCGGATTCTTTGGGATCCTTTTCCACTACCTCTTTCTTGATATTCACGGACTTCTCAATAATTTCTTTCCATGGCTGATCCTGCCAGTTTTCAAATTTTAAAATCCTGAAATAATCCGCGTTACGGATAAGGCCATGTTTAAGTACTTCTGCAAATCCTGATCTAAGTTCATTTTCCGGCAATGTTTTCAAAAATTCTTCAGCAATGATTACCGCATCCGGTTGAGTAAAAACCCCTATATGGTTTTTGAAACCTTGGAAATCTATACCCAGCTTTCCTCCTACACTGGCATCCACTTGGGACAATAAAGTCGTTGGGATATTGATAAAACGAACTCCTCTTTTATAGGTCGCTGCACAAAATCCCCCCATATCTCCTGTTACTCCTCCACCCAGGTTAATGATCAATGTTTTGCGATCAAATCCTTCATTAGTCATCCACTCCCAGATTTTTACGCAGGTCTCAAGGTTTTTATGATTTTCGCCAGCTGGAAAAGCAAATTTTCTTACCGATTCCGGCAAAATCTTTTCTATTAAAGGAAGGCAAGTATTTTTGGTATTGGAATCCATTATTAGACCCAATGATGAATATTCTAAATGCCCCAAAAATTGCTTGAGGTCATTGGCAATTTGACTGGAAAATAAAACTGTCTCCAAAACGATTTTTTATTACAAAACTAAGGAAATGTATAGTTTAAAAAAGTCTATCCACTCCTTAATATCATGATAGATAAATTTAATCCATACAATTGAAAGAAGGGAATGGTCGGGGAATCTAAGTCCCCCGATCCAAATTTTCCACATCATACAAGTTCAATTACAGGTGGTTAGTCTCAACCTTTTTTTACAGGCTCTGCTTCTCTTAATTGTTTTTCCTGCCTTTTTACTGACTCCTCATGGATACAATACAGCAATTCTTTCATGAATTTTTCACTGAGGTTTTTCTGAATCCCTTTCTGTGTCCTCGACTCCATTACAAATTTCCACCTATCAGACTGAAATACTGCCAGATTATGCTCTCTTTTGTAAGCACCGACCTGATCAATCAAAGAGAATCTTTCCTGTAAAATATCCAACAATTGATCATCCAAATGATCGATGGCATTCCTAAGATCATTCAGCCTTTCACTTGGATTTTCTTCTTCAAGTGTATTTTTGAAATCAATAAAAGAAAGTATTTCTTTTAGCTTGGCAGGGGTTACTTGCTGCTTAGCATCAGACCATGCATTATCTGGATCATGATGAGTTTCAATCATCAGACCATCCAATCCAAAATTGATAGCCCTTTGGGCAGTCTCTAAAATTCCCTCCCTATTACCTACGATATGACTGGGATCATTGATTACTTCCATTCCTTTCCATTCCCTTTTAAGGTGAATAGGCATGGACCAGTTGGGCTTATTTCTGAATCTTTTGTCGTAAGAGTCTGAGAATCCACGGTGTATAGCAGCCAATTTATTAATACCTACTGCATGAAACCTTTCCAAAGCCCCAATCCAAAGCTGGAGATCCGGATTCATAGGGTTTTTGACCATCACTGGAATATCTACTCCACGAAGCGCTTCCGCCAATTCCTGCACAGCAAATGGGTTGACAGTAGTTCTTGCTCCTACCCACAGTACATCTACATTATGTTTTAGTGCACTTTCCACATGAGCTGCATTTCCAACTTCTGTGGTGATGGGGATATTCAGATGATGCCTTACAATTTCCATCCATTTCAATCCATCTTCCCCAATGCCTTCAAAGGAGCCCGGTCTGGTTCTAGGTTTCCATATTCCTGCTCGGAAAATATCAGGAACCATATTTTCTTTTTTCATTTCGAGGCAGACCTTCTCAATTTGCTCTGGTGTCTCTGCACTGCATGGTCCTGCGATGATGGTGTGGCCTTTTAGCCCTAATCCCCAATCTTTGGTTTGTAAATGATCTTGCATGATTGTTACGGTTTAAATAAAAAGAGCCCGATTCTTTCGAATCGGGCTCTTTATTTGGTTTATTTTTTTTAAATTTTTACCAGACAATAAGCAGCTCCGATTCGACCTTCAGGACGAAAGTAAAAGTAAAAGAAGGTAAAATATGATAGAGCTGCGTTTAACATGTTTCAAATGTAGGGGGATAATTATTAATAACAAATCAATGAATGAATATTTTTTTGATTTTTTTTCAAACACTGACCAAAACATTACAAATTCAGAAAATGAGATAATTTTTTTGAATCAAAACAAAATAAAATTCTGAATAAAACTCATGAATGACTTCCCTTATTCTTGACCTCCATAATTTCCTCTTGTTTTCTTATGGACTCTGAATGAATAATATCAAATAATTCTTTGACAAACTCAGGATTGATTTGTAGTGCTTTTGCCCATTCAGGTCTGGATTCAAATACTTTTTTCCACCTTTCCATTTGAAAAATGGCTACATTATTTAGCTTTTTATATTCTCCTGCTTTTTCCACCAACTTCATCCTTCTGCTCAATATTTCTAATAATTCCCTATCCACTTCGTCTATGTGTCCTCTAATAATTTCCAATTGTGATTCCAAAAAGGGATTATCCACAGAAGGTATCCTGGTCTGGAGTTGCTGGATCAATCCTGCCAAATCCGATGGGGTTAGCTGCTGAGCACTATCGGACCAGGCTTTATCCGGATCAATATGGGATTCTATAATAAATCCGTCGAAATTCAGATCCAAGGCCATTTGTGAGACGGGCAATATAAGGTCCCTTCTTCCTGAAATATGACTCGGATCGTTGAGAAGGGGGATCTGGGGATATCTGGTCTTTAGCTCCAATGGAATCTGCCAGGTCGGACTGTTTCTGTAAACTTTATCATTGAAATTGGAAAACCCTCTATGGATAGCTCCCAATCTTGTAATACCGGCTTGGTTGATTCTTTCCAAAGCACCGATCCAAAGTGCCAAATCAGGATTTACCGGGTTTTTTACAAAGACAGGTACATCAATTCCTTTTAGGCTATTGGCAATTTCCTGAACTGTAAATGGGTTTACTGTAGACCGGGCACCAATCCAAAAAACACGGATCCCATGCTCAAGTGCTTCCTCTACGTGGTAGGGACTGGCTACTTCAATTGCAAACTGGACATTGTATTTTGATTGGACCTCCTGAATCCAGGGCAAGGCAATACTTCCCAATCCTTCAAAGGAGTTGGGCCGTGTCCTGGGTTTCCAAACCCCTCCCCTTATGATTTTGAACCCTAGTCTTGCCAATTCCCCTACCGTGTTGTCCAATTGCTCGGGAGTCTCTACACTACAGGGACCTACCATAAATACAGGGTGATTATCAAAAATCCCCCAATCATTTAGTCTCTTAATTTCCAATTCTATGGTATTTATTGAATACTTATCAACAACAAGGGAAAGACTTTAGTTTACATCAACATTAAACCGAAGATTCCCATTTGCTTATGATTTAATAAGCATTCCTTTTTTTATTGATTAATTTGACTTGCAAAGATACAGATCCCCTCTTAAAAACTTTCACCCATATTCAGGTGATGTTTTCCCTATATCTAATGCTGATCTGTGAATTCCTGTAATATTATAATTGAGTTTGAATATTACTTTGTAAAAATCAGATGAAGCTCAACTGAATCAGAAACAGGCTTAAAAAAACCCATTTTAAATCAACGTATTTCACCAAACAAAGCCAATCCTCTTGCAGTTTTTTTGATATATTTGCAGCCTGATTCAACCTTTATGTCAGTAAAACCCAAAATTTCTTTTGAGAATTTAGAAGTAGCCTTTGCTTCAAAATCGGATGCAGAACTCAAAAAGATGTACTACATCTTTGCTACAATGAATAATAACCTAGCTGTCAGCCTTGGGATCAAGTTGGCAGATCTGGCATTTGCATTGAAATTACCCATCAATGGGATCATGAAAAAAACCATGTTTGGTCATTTCTGTGGAGGCGAAAGTATCGAAGACTGTGAAAAATCAGTAAATAAACTGGCCGAATACGGTGTAAAAACTATCTTGGATTATTCAGTAGAAGGAGAAGGAGATGAGGAAAGCTATGAGGCTACAAAAAATGAAATCCTAAAAACCATCGAAAGGTCTGCAGGAGATCCAAATATCCCCTTTGCTGTATTCAAAGTCACCGGCCTGGGTGATTTCAATATTATGACTAAAATCCAGGAAGGGCAAAAACTCAGTAGTAAAGAGGAAATAGCATTCCAAAAACTTGAAAAACGAGTAGATGAGCTCTGTGAGGCCGCCTACCAGGCAGGAACCAAAATTTTAATTGATGCTGAGGACTCTTGGTATCAGGAGACTTTGGATATCCTTGTTTACCGAGCCATGGAAAAGTACAACAAAGAATCCTGCGTGGTATTCAATACTTATCAAATGTATAGGCATGATATGCTTCAGAGATTAAAAAATGCCCATCAAACAGCACTTGATAAAGGGTATTTCCTTGGCGCAAAACTGGTAAGGGGAGCTTATATGGAAAAAGAAAGGGAAAGGGCTCTAAAAAAAGGATATCTAAGCCCAATACAGCCTGACAAAGCTTCAACAGACAGAGATTACGACGCAGCTGTAAAATATTGTATGGAGAATATCCAGACCATGAACCTGGTTTCAGGTTCACACAATGAACACAGCAATCTCCTATTGACCGAACTAATTGGAGATTATGGACTGGCAGAAAATGACGAAAGAGTTTACTTTGCGCAGCTTTATGGAATGAGTGACAATATTTCCTTCAATCTTGCGGATGCAGGATATAATGTGGTCAAATATGTACCTTACGGTCCGGTTGAAAAAGTAATGCCTTACCTGTCTAGGAGAGCAGAAGAAAACACCTCTGTAGCCGGACAGAGCAGTAGGGAATTTGACCTGATCAAAAAGGAAATGAGAAGGAGAAAAATTAAAAATAATTGAAGCAACAATCCGATAATAGATTTTCCTTAAATCAGGATCTGCTAAAGAAAAAGAAAAATGTAACCTGGTGAAGATAACTCATCCGGGTTCCAAATAAATTGATATCAAACCAATTAAACAAAATGCAATTACTTAGCGAACAGGAGTTAGAGAGAAGAAAAGACCGTGAGGAATTGATGAAATTAGGGATAAACCCCTATCCTGCGGAAACCTTCCCTATCAACGTAACAGCAAAAGATATTCACAGCAATTACGCAAACAATAAAAACGACTATAAAAATATCTCCATTGCTGGAAGGCTGATGAGCAGGAGAATAATGGGTTCCGCTGCTTTTGCAGAAATCCAGGATTCGACGGCAAGACTTCAGATTTACATCAGAAGGGATGACATTTGCCCAGGAGAGGATAAAACACTTTACAATACGGTTTTTAAGAAACTTTTGGGAATTGGAGATTTTATAGGTGTGAAGGGTTATATTTTCACTACCCAGACTGAAGAAATTTCCCTTCATGTTACTGAACTGAAAATCCTCTCCAAATCAGTCAAACCGCTTCCTGTGGTAAAAAGGGATGAAATAGGTAATGTATACGATGGATTTACCGATCCGGAATTGAGATATAGACAAAGGTATGTGGATCTGACTGTAAATCCAGAGGTAAAAGAGGTGTTCGTTACTAGATCCAGGATTATCACCAATATGCGCAAGTATTTTGATGATCATGGCTGGCTGGAAGTGGAAACACCGATTTTACAACAAGTTCATGGTGGGGCAGCTGCCAGACCATTCCAAACCCATCACAACACATTGGACATGCCTCTTTACCTGAGGATAGCAAATGAACTATACTTAAAAAGACTCATAGTTGGCGGTTTTGATGGCGTATATGAGTTTGGTAAAATGTTCCGAAACGAGGGAATGGACAGAACTCACAATCCTGAATTCACATCTTTGGAAATCTATGTGGCCTACAAAGATTACATATGGATGATGGAAATGGTGGAAGAGCTAATTGAAAAAGTTACTGAATCCATCCATGGCAATACAACAGTGAAAGTTGGTGAAAATACGATAGACTTTGCTGGCCCTTACAGGAGATTGACCATGTTTGATGCCATCAAGGAATATGCTGGAGTGGATGTAAGCGAGATGGATGAAAGTGCTTTGAGAAAAACATGCATCGACCTTGGTATAGAAATCGATGACAGTATGGGTAAGGGCAAATTGATCGATGAGATTTTTGGGGCAAAAGTAGAAGACCATCTGATCCAGCCTACCTATATTACTGATTACCCTGTTGAAATGACCCCTCTTGCCAAAAAGCACAGAAGCAAAGAGGGACTGGTAGAAAGATTTGAACTATTTGTCAATGGTAAAGAAATTGCCAATGCTTATTCAGAACTTAATGATCCAATTGATCAGAGAGAGCGCTTTGAGGATCAATTGAAGTTAGCTGCCAGAGGAGATGATGAAGCAATGGCGATGGATGAGGATTTCCTAAGGGCATTGGAATATGGAATGCCCCCTACCTCTGGATTGGGTATCGGAATTGATAGACTAACTATGCTTTTGACCAACAAATCCACTATCCAGGAAGTATTGTTCTTTCCTCAAATGCGCCCTGAAAAGAAAATAAAAATTGCTTCAGATAAAGATTTTATTGAATTGGGTATTCCTGCAGCACTGATCCCAGCGATAAGGGATTTGAATATTCATACTATTGAACAATTAAAGGAACAGGATGTCAACAAATTATTCAATGATGTCTGCGGTAGAAGGAAAAAACTGAAACTTGAAACACCCAATCCTACAAAAGAAGATGTAGAAAATTGGTTGGCTTAACAAAAAAAAACCGGGTTCAGGAAGCCCGGTTTTTTTGTTTAATAATTAAATAAATAATTCCAAAGCCCACCCATAATATGGTCCAAGGCATACTATATCCCACAGTGTAGGCTGAATCTTTAAATTCGAAGCTGAAATTATAAGGCTTGATTATAAAAAAAACCAAGACCCCTAAAGCCAGGTAAACCAGAAATTGATAATTTTTCATGCCAGAAAAATAGTAAAATTCACGGAATTAAAAATTTTAACTTGGTATCCTTTGTCATAATTAAACATCATGGTTGTCCGCTTTCATGCCAGTAGAATAATCACAATAGAATAAACCTACGATTTCAAACCAATATCAATGAATAACTTGTCCGCCCAGGCGGATCCAATATCTATTAATAACAGGTTGATTCAAGACCCAATTTAAATTGGTTACTGGTCTAATTGCGGATACACATATTAAACATAATCCTATTGGTTGAAAAAACAACCTATTTTATCAAATCTTGCAAATATTTTACCTTTTTATTGTTAAATTATAAATCATTTTTACGATATTCTACAAAATTTCTAATCAAAACACTTTTTCAACCATGAACCTCAGACTCAATTCAGAATTTGGAACATTAAAAGCCGTGCTAATGCACAGGCCAGGCAAAGAAATAGACAGGCTGACGCCCTACAACAAAGATTTCTTATTGTTTGAAGATGTTCCCTATCTGGAAGCAATGCAGAAAGAGCATGACTATTTCACTGACCTCATTAAGCAAACTACCGGAGCCCAGGTTTATAGATTAAAAGAACTGTTAATGCAGACTTTATCAAAAAGGGACTTATTGGAAACTTTGATGGATGATGCTTTAAAAAGAAACAGACTTACCCATTTCAAGGAATACATTTTAGAAAGATTTTCAACTGCAGAGTGTGCACTGGCTCTTACAGCTGGCATTAAGGTTCACGAACTCAAAAGAAAGATCCCTAACCTTCCCAAAACTGAGCTGATGGATTATGCTTTTGTGATTACCCCTTGCCCGAATCTTTATTTTCAAAGAGACCCTATGGCCATCACTCCTGGAGGAATAATTTTTTCCAGTATGAAAATGGAAGGACGCCAAAGAGAAGCCAATCTTCTCAGGGCAGTTTTTGAAAATCACCCTGAATTTATGGAACATGTCAACACCCTCTATCCGGTAAATGGACATGATAACCCACCAAGCATTGAAGGTGGAGATGTGATCATCTTATCAAAAAAAGCCGTTGCTATCGGTAATTCTGAAAGAACAGAAGAAAAGGCGATTTACCATGCGGCCAAAGCCTTGCTGGCAGAAGGAACAGTCGAAAGGGTCTATGAAGTACATCTTCCAAAGAAAAGGCAATACATGCACCTAGACACAGTTTTCACTATTTTGGACGAAAACTTGGTGCTTACTTATCCGGATGCTTTGAATGCAGTCCTACAAACTTCACTTTATACCCTTAAAGAGCAAGAGGGTGACAAAGTACACATTAAAAGACAGGTACTAAACGAATCTCTTCTTACAGTTTTGGAAAAGGAAATCCCTCATTTGGAAATACTTTCAACTGCAGATGGAAATCCTGACTATTCAATGCGTGAACAATGGTTTGATGGAGCCAATGTATTTGCAATTGGGCCCAGAAGGGTAATTTCATATAATAGGAATATCCATACCAATAGGGCTTTGAGAAATATGGGGGTTGAAGTATTAGAGATTCCTTCCTCAGAACTTTCAAGAGGGTTGGGCGGTCCAAGGTGCATGACCCTGCCACTTAGCAGGTCAAAAGTTTAAATTATTTGTTTTCGATCTCATCGACCAACTCATCATACCATTCCTGGCCATATTTTCTTACCAAAGCGTCTTTCAGGAACTTGTAGATAGGAACTCCCAATTTGCTCCCCAAGGAACAAGCTGGGTCACAGATATGCCAGCGATCATAATTCAGGGCATCAAACTGGTCATATTTGGTGATTCTGATAGGATATAGATGACAACTGATCGGTTTTTTAAAATCAATTTTTCCATCCAGGTAGGCTTGTTCTATCCCACATTTCAAAATACCCTTGTTGTCATAAAGAGCATAGGCACATTCCCTATTGTCTCCAATGGTTGGAGTACATTTATCTCCATCCTTATCGATCACCCATGTACCTTGAGCCTCAATCACAGTCCTGCCCTCCTCAGTAATATAATCTTTAACAATGGGGTATATGTTTTCCAAAATGTCGGTCTCGTTATCTTCCAGTGGTGCTCCAGAATCTCCTTCGACACAACATGCTCCTTTGCACTTTTCCAAATCACATACAAAAAACTGCTCTTTGATATCATCGCTGATCACCGCATTACCTATCAGTATCATGGAATAAATTTTATTGTAAATTTAGGGAGATTTGGCCAAATAAGTTGAATTCTAAAAATAAAAGAACCGTTCTGATTTCTCAGAACGGCTCAACCCAGCACTATGAAGAAAAGCTTTTAAAGCCTTCATTCTTTTAACTGAACTGGATTTAATTTTGTTTGAATTTTTTTAATTTTTTTTTTAGAAAGTGAATTGGTAACCTACGGTAATTAACCTAGGGATACCTACCCTAATTCCCTGAGGCCTTCTTGAAGCAATATACCTCTCGTCTGTAAGGTTCTTAACTGATAAATTGAATTTGGAATTCCAGTTTTTTATCTGATAAGAAATCACAGCGTCAAAGACTTTGTAGGAAGGTATAATTCCAATTCTTCCGTCAACAGATGGTTGAATAGTATTTAATTCATCTCCAAATTGACTCCCTACAAAATTCCCAACCAATCTCAGACCTAATCCAGATTCAGTCTCCAGTGTTAAGGCTGAATTGATAAACCAATCAGGCGCATAAGGCGTTTTATTCCCATTGATATTTACTCCGTTTTGGAACCGGTCTTCAGAGAAAGTAGCTTTCAAAAAAGTAGCGTTGATATCATAAATCAGCCTGGTTTTGCTAAATCCAAAAAGATTGCTTAAATCCATTACCAAAGCTGTTTCAACACCCCTATTCAAAGTGGCCCCTCCATTTACCAAGCCAAAGCCAACACCTCCTGAAGACTCTGATACAGGAATGATTTGATTACTGAAATTCATAACAAAACCGGTCGCCTCCAAGAACAACCACTTTAAGGGTTCTGTTCTGAGGCCAAGTTCATAATTAACACTTTTTTCAGCTTCCAAATCCAACACATCTCCAAGTGAGGTAATCGCGTCTTTTGTCCTTGGAGGAGCATATCCCTTATGGATCCCACCAAAAACATTTAAGGTCTGTGCAGGTCTGTAATTAAAGCCGAAACCCGGTATAATTTCATTGATAACATTTCCCGCTACCAAAACAGTATCCCGTACTCCTAAGCCTGGAAAACTTCTCCTTCTTATGTCTCTTTCATAGTCAAAATTTTCAAATCTTAACCCCATATTTAAGTCTAATTTGGGGGATAAGTTTACTTTATTTTGAATGTAAGCAGCAAGTGCATAACCTGTCCTCACTTCATCTTCTACCAAGTTCCCGCTTTTTACACCAGCTCTGGTACCATCCACTCTTTGCTCAAATGCCCTCTCATAAAGGTACCTGGTTCCAACAATCAGTTCGTTTTTCAAGTCAAATACTTTGTAATCTACTTCCAGTCTTGGCTCAATTCCTGCCACCTCAAATTGTCTGTTTCTATTACCTGTACTGTTCCTCATATAAATTGCCCCACCTGGAATTTCCACATCACCCCAAACTATACCAGTCCAATTGGATGGAGGCGTATTGGAATTATTGATGGTAAAATCCTGCCTATTCCAATTCCTTGTGGTAGTGTAACCATAGGCAATGGTTTTCAATCTCACATTTTTGTTAAATCTATATTGGTGATTGAAGCTCAAGGAATACCTTCTTACATCCAGTCTATCATCAGGTGCCAATCTTAGGAAATCATCGGCCCCTCCTCGATCAAACATGACCTGGTTAATCCCTATGTAAGTAGAATTTGAGCTTTCATTGTAAATCCCCAACTTCATCCCCAACTCCGAATTTTCATTGATGTTGAAGAGGAACTTGGTGTTGAAATCAGTAATATCAAATTCAGTTGGACCAATATTGTCTGCTTTTTTTCTTAACAAACTGGTCTGAATTCCTGTGTTACCAAAAGTATTCCCATAATTGACCAATCCGGAGAAAAATCCTCCCTGGCCTCCTTGAATATAGATCGACCCTTCTTCATCTTGTGGTGGATTGGCCGTGATGTAATTAATAACTCCACCGATTGTCTGTGGACCAAACAGAATCTGACCTGAGCCTTTCAAAATTTCAACTCCGGCCATTCTATCCATCACAGGAGTATAATACATTTCAGGCTCACCATATGGAGACAAAGCCACTGGAACTCCGTCTTCTAAAACCAAAACACTTCTACTCCTGTCAGGATCAAGTCCCCTAATACCAATATTTACCCTCATCCCAAGGCCTTCTTCGTCCACTACATGGACTCCCGGAGACCTTCTCAAAACTTCATTTCCACTTAGAGGATTGATGGTCTGGATCTCTTTGGCATCAATATATGTTACAGAACCCGGCACCCTACTGAAAACCCTATCTTTTGAGGCAATTATCGTAATCTGAGGCATTTCAACTCCAGTTTCTTCAAAAACCAGGTCCAATTCCCTCACAATGCCGTTTATTATCTGTATCGTTTTTGTAAAAGATTTATAGCCTACCGCAGAAACTTTAATGGTATATTCTCCATCTTCTAAATCATAAATCTGAAAAGTTCCATCCAAATTGGTATAGGTTCCTTTTACAGTCCCTAAAACAAGAATATTTGCAAAAGGAATAATCTCACCTTCAGGTGATTTGACCTGTCCGGAGACTATCAAAGACTTTCCTTCTTTATTTTCGCCGTTGATTGCATAGCTTGGATATATCAAAACTAATGACAACACCCAAATCATTAAACAATTTGTGATAAGCTTAATCATAATAGGAGTTTATATTTAGATTAAATTTAATTTATTGGCCAAAAGTATTTCTTATTTAAACTTAATCCAAATAAAACCCGCTAATTGTGAAATGCTGTTTTTTTATGATAATTTTAACCCGATAGATTTCATCCATATTCAGGCTTCTTTATTGTATTTGCTTAATTATTTTCCATTTCCGCACTTTTTCTAAAATTATTCGTTAGCCACATAAGGATTATTTACCTTTATTTGCAAAGTGCAAGCTGACTTGTCGCTGTTCCGGTTTAATCTGGGAGAGAGGAAAGTCCGGGCAACAAAGAGCACCATACTTCCTAACGGGAAGGGGTCTTGATGGTGACGGCAAGATCACAGACAGTGCCACAGAAAAAATACCGCCCTGTACCGATAGCTATCGGCCCGGGGTAAGGGTGAAAAGGTGGGGTAAGAGCCCACCGCTCCGACAGTGATGAAGGGGGCACGGTAAACCTTATGGGTTGAAAGATCAAATAGGTTCCGCCTTGGGTTAAACCCAAAAAGGGCTGCTCGTCCTTATGCGGAATGGGTAGATCGATAGAGCCCTGATGTGAATCAGGGCCTAGATAAATGACAGGTAAGCTGCCCAAAAAGCAGTGAACAGAACCCGGCTTATAGGCTTGCACTTTTTTTAACCAACTAAAAATATTTATGGCAAAAATCCTCATTATCGATGATGAAAAAGTCATCCGGTCCACACTAAAAGAAATCCTGGAATACGAAAATTATCAAGTAACCGAAGCCCAAGATGGGGAACAGGGGCTTAAAAAGATCCAAGAAGAGGAATTCGATCTGGTCCTTTGTGATGTCAAAATGCCTAAGATGGATGGACTGGAAGTCCTCGAGAAAGTTTCGGAACTCGATAAACAACCACAGTTTATCATGATCTCTGCCCATGGCAGTATAGAAACTGCGGTAGAAGCCACTAAAAAGGGAGCTTTTGACTTCATACCTAAACCTCCTGATCTCAACCGATTGCTTCTTACCGTCCGTAATGCCCTGGACAAAAAAAATCTTGTTTCCGAAACCAAGGTTCTTCGAAAAAAACTTTCCCAAAAGTTGGATATGGTGGGAGAATCTCCTGCTATAAAACAGGTCAAGGAGACTATTGAGAAAGTAGCCCCGACAGATGCCAGGGTTCTAATCACTGGTCCCAATGGAACAGGAAAAGAATTAGTAGCACACTGGCTACACCAAAAAAGCAACCGGTCTGAAGCCCCTTTTATCGCTGTAAACTGTGCCGCTATACCTGCTGAGTTGATTGAAAGTGAACTTTTTGGTCATGAAAAAGGCTCATTTACATCTGCGGTCAAACAGAGAATTGGGAAATTTGAGCAAGCAGACGGAGGCACTTTGTTTTTGGATGAAATCGGAGACATGAGTCTTTCTGCTCAATCTAAAGTACTTAGGGCTTTACAGGAGCATAAAATTACCCGTGTAGGGGGAGACAA
The DNA here is from genome assembly GCF_003014575.1 of Cecembia rubra. Lineage (GTDB taxonomy): Bacteria > Bacteroidota > Bacteroidia > Cytophagales > Cyclobacteriaceae > Cecembia_A > Cecembia_A rubra. The sequence goes on along the minus strand of NZ_PYGF01000002.1, from coordinate 199,198 downwards.
AGACATCAAAGTGGATGTCAGAGTTTTAGCTGCAACCAACAAAGATCTTAAGAAAGAAATAGAAGATGGAAAATTCAGGGAAGACCTCTATCACCGGCTCAGTGTGATCCTGATTCAAGTACCTGCCCTTAAAGAAAGAAAAGAGGACATAGCCTTACTAGTTGATAAATTTCTAGAAGATATCGCAAAGGAATACGGAACTGCCAAAAAAGATATCAGCAAAGAAGCAATCGCGAAACTTCAGGAATTTCCTTGGACAGGAAATATCCGAGAGCTGCGCAATGTAGTGGAAAGATTGGTTATATTGGGTGATAAAACAATCTGCCTTGAAGATGTCAAAAAATATGCTGACTACTAAGTCAGCATATTTTTTATCCTTTAATTTCTTTGTTGTCTACTGCTTTGGCATAAGCAGGACATGGTTTACTGGAAGCACAAGCACCAAGAGCCAAAAGTCCAAGAGCCATTACAACTACCGCTAATTTTTTCATGCTTTTAAAGTTTTTAAAAACCAAATATGTTTAATTATTCAACCAATACAAAATTAATTGACCATTAAATTACAACCTCTTACCTCACTATTATCGAATCGTCCCAGGACTTCTAGGCACCCCTGATCGTCAAATCTCCCTAAATCTTGAGTCTCAATAAAAGCACAGGAATGAAAATTAGCCAGGTCAATGATATTGATTCCACCCTGTCTCTTAGAGCTTAATGACAATGGGTCATTGACATCTCTCAGTAAAACGTTCATAGTGATTGGCAAATTGTATTTGCCATCTCCTTTTGAATAAGCTTGGGAAAGAAGTTCCGTCATGCCATATTCAGAATGTATTTTTGATTGGTGAAATGAAGCCTTTAACTTTTCATGCACCTCTTCCCTGATCATTTCTTTTCTTCTGCCTTTCATTCCACCTGTCTCCATTACTATCAGATTTTCCATTTTTGGAAACTTAATGTTGCTTTCCGCCAAATCCAACAAAGCAAAAGTCACCCCCAAAAGCAAAACATTTTTTGTATCATCCTTCAATTCCCAAAGTACCTTTACCAAATCCTCATGGTTATACAGATAGAATCCAGAATATGGAGAATCTGATTCCTTTATAAAATAATCAGCCATACTTACCAACGAACTCCCCTTTCTTTCCAAATAAGCAGGTAAAAGCGCTAAAACATGGAAATCCCTGATAGATCCATATTCCTTTTCAAATAAATTCAGGGCATTTTTCAGATAAAATTCTTCAGACCAATAGTAATGTTTACTGGTAATTGTGCCTGAAGTACCACTACTGGAATAAAAACCCTCATATTGAGTAATATCTCCCGATACAACAATGAAATCTTTGAAAAATCCAACCGGCAAAAAAGGTATTTGAGAAATTTCCCCTACATCATCCGGATTAATCCTCCTTGCGTTCAGATAGGTCTTATAAACCGGATTATTCTGGGCTTGAAATTGAAACAATTCAATTGACTTTTTTTCAAAGTCTTGAATATTAAAATTGAGGATATCTTCCTGAAAACTTTTGAAATAATTCATCGTTTCATAATTTGTATACCGAAAATTGAGCAATTTTACGTGGATACCGATTTCCTGTAAATTTATACCAGCATGAGCAGTGTAAAAAAATATCTGTACATTTTATTTCTGATACCAATAACCTATTCCTGTATATCCACACCGGATAATTTTCCGACAGTTCCGGAAATTGCTTTTGAAGACATGGTTTTTGTCAACACCGCAGGGGCTGATTCCCTAATAGTTTCCATTAAGTTTAAAGATGCAGAAGGCGATCTCGGACTGAACCCAACTGATATCAACCCGCCATTTCAAGAGATTAACTTCAGGAGAAACAATGATGGCACACTCATCACTTATGCAAATAGACCTCCCAATGCACCTAATTTCAACCCGCTTGACTGGGCAATTAACCCGCTAGTGAATAACGTTAGAGTAAATGACACAATTTGGGTTGAACAGAACCCCGACCACTTCAATATCTTTGTTAAATTTTTTATAAAAAGAAATGGAACCTTTAACGAATTTAGGTGGCAAGATCCTCCATTTTTTACAACATTTAATGGCCGATTCCCAAGGATATTCAATAGCGCTGAAGGACAACCTGTAGAAGGGGTTATCCAATATTCAATGCTTTCTTTTGGATGGCAGTCCATTTTCAGAAACGACACCATCAGGATTGACGTTCAAATTCAGGATAGGGCATTAAACAAAAGTAATATTGCTTCCAGCCCGGAGGTAACCTTGAATCAAATCAGCAGGAGATAATGGGCTTTCTACCCAAGTATGTGAAAAATCTGATTTAGCAAGATTTTCTTAGTATGCTTAAAAAGTATCAAAATGTCTTAATTTTTTTGCAATATCAGGGACAAATAAAAGGTTCATAAATAAAAATCTGTATTGATAAATTTGTAAAAAGGCCGCAAAGCTTCAAATGCAATGCGGCCTCTCAATTTTTTGTTTCAGGAAACCAGATTATAATTCAGGGAATTTTATAGGATCAGCTTCATGCATCATTCCATATATTTTCTCTACCACATCTTCTATGGATGGTTTTGAGAAGTAATCACCATCTGAAGAATAGGCTGGCCTATGCGCCTTTCCTGCCAATGTAGCAGGTTCTGCATCAAGGAAATAATAAGCTCCCTGTTCTTCAACCACTTTCTGCATCATGTATGCAGAAGCCCCACCTGGAACATCTTCATCTGCAAACAACACCCGATTTGTCTTCTTCACAGATTCTAAAATAATGTGATTCACATCAAAAGGCAAGAGCGTTTGGACATCAATGATTTCAATATCTATTCCCATATCAGCAAGGTCTTTTGCTGCATCTTCCACAATTCTGCACATAGACCCATAAGTCACAACAGTGAGATCTTTCCCTTCTTTGATCACTTCAGGCTGGCCTAAGGGAACTCTGAACTCACCAATATTGGCAGGCATTTTTTCTTTAAGCCTGTAACCGTTTAAGCATTCAATCACAAGAGCTGGTTCATCAGCTTGCATCAGGGTATTGTACATACCTGCTGCCTGGGTCATGTTTCTTGGCACACATATCAGCATTCCTCTTAGAGAATGGAGCAACATTCCAATCGGGGAACCGGCATGCCAGACTCCTTCAAGCCTGTGCCCCCTGGTCCTAACGATCAGCGGTGCTTTTTGTCCACCTTTTGTCCTATATTGCAAACAGGCCAAGTCATCGGACAAGGTCATCAAGGCATAATGAATATAATCAAGGTACTGGATTTCTGCCATTGGTCTTAGTCCCCTTAATGCAGTTCCAATCCCCTGACCTATGATTGTCACCTCCCGGATACTTGTATCCGTGACCCTTAATTCGCCATGTTTTGCCTGAAGACCTGCAAATGCCTGATTTACGTCACCAATTTTCCCCACATCTTCTCCAAAAGCCAAAAATCTTGGATCCGTAGCCAGTAGGTTATCAAAACATGCCTGCAAGACTTCCCTTCCATCAACCAATGGTGCATCCGCTTCATATTCAACTGGCACCGGAGAAATTTTTTCTGAAGAAAAGTCTGATTGGCTGTATAAATGACTGCTATACCTATCCTCATTGATTTCCTGCTGTTGCAGATACCAATTTTTAAGGACAGTTTTTGCAGAAATATTTTCCTTTCTCAACAGCCACAAAGCCCTTCTAACTGTACTGATCACATCCTTTCTTATTGGATTGATAAGTTTGGTCAGATCTTCTGCTAAAGCTTCTAAATCCTGTTTAAATGAAGATTGTTCCGCAGCTTGTTTTAACAAATGAACTGCTTCTTTCAGTTCATTTTTGATTTCACCGGAAAATGCAGTCCAAGCGGCATCCTTTTCTTTTTTGACAAATGCTTTTGCGTCCTGTTCAATCTGATCCAAATCCTCTTCAGAAGCAATGCCACTATCAATGATATACTTTTTGAATTGGAGAAGGCAATCGTACTCTTTCTCCCATTCCAATCTTTCTTTGGATTTATATCGCTCATGCGAGCCGGATGTTGAATGGCCTTGAGGTTGGGTCATTTCAACAACATGTATCATTACGGGCACATGCTCTTCTCTGGCAATTCTTGCCGCATTTTCATACGCCCTGTCCAAGGCTTCATAATCCCAACCTTTTACTACAAAAATCTCATAACCTCTTTGATCATCATTTCTCTGGAGACCTTTCAAAATCTCGGAGATACTGCCTTTTGTAGTATGGTATTCATTTGGAACAGAAATTCCATATCCATCATCCCAAATTGAAATTACCATAGGAACTTGAAGCACACCTGCGGCATTAACCGCTTCAAAGAACATCCCTTCTGAAGTAGAAGCATTACCGATGGTACCCCAAGCTACTTCATTTCCATTCTTACTGAATTGACTCAATTCCTTTAATCCAGGATTCTGGCGGAATAATTTAGATGCATATGCCAAGCCCAGCAATTTCGGCATCTGACCGGCAGTTGGGGAAATATCCGCAGAAGAATTTTTCATCTCAGTCAGATTTTTCCAGGTCCCATCATTATTTAAAGATCTAGTGGCAAAATGACCGTTCATCAATCGTCCGGCAGAAGCTGGGTCTGCCTCAACGGAAGTATGTGCGTAAAGTTGAGCAAAGTATTCCTTTATTGTCAATTGATCAATGGCCATCATAAAAGTCTGGTCCCTGTAATAACCTGCTCGGAAATCCCCATCTTTAAAATGTCTTGCCATGGCAATCTGGGCCAGTTCTTTACCATCACCAAAAATGCCAAATTTTGCTTTCCCCATAAAGACTTCTTTCCTGCCCATTAGCGATGCATGACGGCTTTCCCAGCCCAATCGGTAATCGTTGAGAAGCTGCTCTTTATCAAGCACTTTTGATCTTTTGTTTTTTGAAATTGTTGCCACGTTAGTCATATTGTAATCTCTAATCGTTATTTTGGGTGTAAATGGCTGTCAACCAAGTATTCCAAAAATAGGGAAATTTGTTATTTTTACAAACAGGAAAACAGAATAATCGCAAAAAAATTCGAAAAAAAATTCCAAATAATCGACATATTTTTCTTTTTTACAAAATAAAATTTTTTATAGACAACTTAATCCAATTTTTAGAATATGCATTGTGCGCAAAATGCCATACAAATATTAGCCAAAAACGAAAATTAAAGATTCTCGGAATTTTTAATTTTTTAAAACAGATTTTTGAAATTTTGTTTAGAAAAATATTACCTAATAAAATTATATTCTGAAAACAGAATGTTTGCACCTTGAATTCAAAATAAATGAATTGATTTTGTTCCAAATCCATGAGCCCTTATTATCTTTGCGCAACTCTTTAAAAAACCCAAATTGTAACGATATGATCATAGGTGTTCCAAAGGAAATCAAAAACAATGAAAACAGGGTGGCACTTACTCCTGCCGGTGCGAAAGAACTGGTAAAAAGAGGCCATCAAGTTTATGTTCAACATACTGCTGGTATAGGAAGTGGTTTTTCCGATGATGAATATACCGCAGCAGGAGCTGCTATATTACCTACAATTGAAGATGTATATAGCATTGCGGAAATGATAATCAAGGTAAAGGAACCAATTGAACCTGAATACAAGCTCATTAAAGAAGGTCAACTTTTATTTACCTATTTTCATTTTGCATCTTACGAACCTTTGACCAAAGCAATGGTTGAAAGTAAGGCTATTTGCTTAGCATATGAAACTGTTGAAAAAGCTGACCGAAGCCTCCCACTTTTGGTGCCAATGTCAGAAGTTGCAGGAAGAATGGCTATACAAAAAGGCGCTAATTATCTGGAAAAACCATTAAAAGGCAGAGGGATCCTGCTAGGTGGAGTACCAGGTGTACTCCCTGCCAAAGTATTGATCTTAGGTGGTGGCATAGTAGGTACCCAAGCCGCATGGATGGCCGCCGGATTAGGTGCTGATGTGACTATCATGGATGTTTCTCTTCCAAGAATGAGGTACTTGGCAGATGTAATGCCTGCCAATGTCAAGACCATGATGTCCAACGAATATAATATCAGAGAAATGATCAAGCATGCGGACTTAATTGTCGGTGCTGTATTGATTCCTGGTGCAAAAGCTCCTCATTTGATCACAAAAGATATGCTGAAGGACATGAAACCAGGAACTGTATTGGTTGATGTAGCAGTAGATCAAGGAGGTTGCATTGAGACTTGTAAGCCAACGACCCATGAAAACCCAACATACATCATTGATGATGTAGTACACTATTGCGTAGCCAATATGCCAGGTGCTGTTCCTTATACTTCCACACTGGCTTTGACCAATGCTACCCTACCTTATGCCATTCAATTGGCTAACAAAGGGTGGAAAAAAGCAGCTCAAGAAAACCCTGAATTAGTTCCAGGCCTTAATGTTATCAACGGAGACATTGTTTATAAAGCTGTAGCTGAGGCATTCAATATGGACTATGTGCCAGTTGAAAAATACCTCGCTGACTAATATATAAAACACTAATTAAAAAAGGCTGCTCAATTTGAACAGCCTTTTTCAATTATTTTATTTTTGCCTCAATATCGTCGATATCAGCTTTTTTGATCAATTCATTTTGTATAATGACTGCAGGAGCTGACTTACAAAAGTCCATACATTTCGTTTTGATCAGCTTAAATTTCCCTTTATGGTCTTCTGAATTGATTAGCTCCTTGATGCCCGAACCCAATTTTTTACTACCTGCCTTCTTACAGTCAGAACCGTTACATAGGAAAATGAATTTTCGGTAAGGTGACATAGACTTTAATTTTAGCAGATAATCCTATAATTTAATCAAGAAATATCAAAACTGTAAGCTGACAAGTTTAAAAAAAAGAAACTTGGTCCACCAGTACCAAGTTTCTAAATATATCCAATATCCTGTAACGTCCTGATTTTACTTGACACTTATTTTATTTTCTTCTCTAGGGTTCGACTCCCTAAGAGTCGGGATTCCTGAATATCAAAATTACCTCTCAGCCCCGGGCGAACCCCTACCCTTAAGGGATTTAAACCCCCATCGGGGTGGTTTTGTCATCATTTCAAGCAATTACCTTAATGAAAACCTTAAATCCTTAATAGTTTTCACCTCCACTCCAAACTGGCCCGTCGTTAAAATGATCCAAAGGGATCATATTTATACGCTCCGTCTCGAAATCCGCCTTCCGAAATCCCCCTTAACCGATTTTTTGCGTCTTGTATCTTGAGTTTTTTATGTAGATTCTCGCTTCTATTTTCTCGCTTCTCCTATCACATATTCCTCCTATACTGACCTCCTACTTCGTACAAGGCGTTGGTAATCTGACCTAAGGAACAGAATTTGGTTGCTTCCATTAACTTTTCGAAAATATTGCCATTTTGGACAGCAACTTTCTGAAGTTCTTCCAGCTCTTTTTCGGCCTTTTCTTTGTGTCTATTGTGAAGACGGTTAAGGGTTTCAATTTGTTCCTCTTTCTCTTCTTTAGTTGCCCTGATTACCTCACCAGGGATGACTGTTGGTGAACCTTCAGAAGATAGAAATGTGTTTACCCCAACGATCGGATACTCCCCTGTATGCTTCAACATTTCATAATGGAGGCTTTCTTCTTGGATTTTTCCTCTTTGGTACATGGTCTCCATGGCCCCTAGAACTCCTCCCCTTTCGGTAATCCTATCAAATTCTGCATAAACAGCCTCTTCAACCAGGTCGGTCAACTCCTCAATGATAAAAGCTCCTTGGGTTGGATTTTCATTTTTAGCCAAACCAAGTTCTTTATTGATGATCAACTGAATTGCCATCGCCCTTCTAACAGATGCTTCAGTCGGAGTAGTTATTGCCTCATCATAAGCATTGGTATGCAGGGAATTACAGTTGTCATAAATTGCATAGAGTGCTTGCAAGGTAGTCCTGATATCATTGAAGTCAATTTCCTGTGCATGTAGAGATCTCCCAGAAGTTTGGATATGGTACTTCAGCATTTGGGAACGATCATTGGCACCATATTTCAGCTTCATGGCCTTTGCCCAAATTCTTCTGGCCACCCTACCGATTACGGCATATTCGGGATCAATGCCGTTGGAGAAGAAAAATGAAAGATTAGGAGCAAATTTATTGATATCCATCCCTCTGGACACATAATACTCTACATAAGTAAAGCCATTGGACAAAGTCAACGCCAATTGGGTGATAGGATTGGCTCCTGCCTCTGCAATATGGTATCCAGAAATAGAAACAGAATAGAAATTCCTTACATTATGATTGATAAAATATTGCTGCACATCTCCCATCAATCTCAATGAAAACTCTGTTGAAAAAATACAGGTATTTTGTGCCTGATCCTCTTTCAGGATATCTGCTTGAACAGTTCCTCGGACAGAAGCCAAGGTTTTGGTTTTGATTTGCTGGTAAATATCATGAGGAAGTACCTGATCGCCGGTAACGCCTAAAAGCATTAATCCCAATCCATCGTTGCCTTCCGGTATGGAGGCATTGTAGCTAGGCCTCTGCAAACCCCTACCCCTGTAAATCGCGTCAATTTTGGCATTAACTTCTTCTTCCAAACCATTTTCCCTGATATATATTTCACACTGTTGATCAATAGCAGCATTCATAAAAAAAGCCGTCATAGTAGCTGCAGGCCCATTGATGGTCATAGAAACAGAAGTCAAAGGATCCGCAAGATTGAAGCCTGAGTATAATTTCTTGGCATCATCCAAACAGCAAACGTTCACTCCGGAATTACCGATTTTACCATAAATATCAGGTCTATAATCAGGATCTTCACCATAAAGCGTTACCGAATCAAATGCCGTAGAAAGTCTTTTGGCAGGCATGTCTTTAGACACATAGTGAAAACGTTTATTTGTCCTTTCCGGTCCACCTTCCCCTGCAAACATCCTTGTAGGATCCTCTCCTTCCCTTTTGAAAGGAAAAACTCCTGAAGTATAAGGAAATTCTCCCGGCACATTTTCCTTTAAGCCCCATTTCAAAAGATCTCCCCATGCCTCATACTTTGGAAGTGATACCTTCGGGATTCTGGACTGGGACAGAGAAGTATGGTAAGTCTTGACTTTCAACTCCTTATCCCTCACTTTAAAAATATAGTAATCATCAGCATAATGCTGCATTTTTTGAGGCCATTCCTCCAACCATTTTTTGTTTTTGGGATCCAGCTCCAATTCCAATTGGTCATACACCTCTTGAAGTTCTTTGATCAGTCTGTCCTGATCCGAAACTTTGGCTGACTTAACTGCTTCAATCGACTTTTGGACACTGTATAATTTTTGAGCAACATTTTTTTGCTCCTCCACCCACCTATCATAATTACGGTTATTCTCAGATATTTCTGACAAATAGCGGGTTCTTGAAGGCGGAATGATATAAATTTTCTCGGACATTTCTTTGGTAACCTCGAATGAAGTTGCCAAATCAGCTCCAGTCTTTTCAGCAAGCTTATGAATTACCGCTTTATAGAGGTTGTTCATTCCGGGGTCATTAAACTGAGAGGCAATAGTTCCAAAAACCGGTATATCTTCATCAGCAATATCCCAAAGGTTATGGTTTCTCTTGAATTGTTTTTTGACATCGCGTAGCGCATCTTGTGCACCTCTCTTATCAAATTTATTCAGGGCAATCACATCAGCAAAATCCAACATATCAATTTTCTCGAGTTGGGTTGCCGCACCATATTCCGGAGTCATCACATATAAGGACATATCAGAATGCTCTATTATTTCTGTGTCGGACTGACCTATTCCTGAGGTTTCCAGTACAATCAGATCAAAACTGGCTGCCTTGACCACATCCACAGCATCCTGCACATATTTTGAAAGTGCCAAGTTCGATTGCCTTGTCGCCAAAGATCTCATATAGACCCTTGGATGATTTATAGAATTCATCCTGATCCTATCTCCCAATAATGCCCCTCCAGTCTTTCTTTTAGATGGATCCACTGAAATAATGGCAATATGCTTGTCTTTGAAATCCAATAAAAATCTCCTTACCAATTCATCCACCAAAGATGATTTGCCGGCACCACCAGTTCCTGTTATCCCCAATACAGGTGTTTTGCTGTCCGAAGAAATCTTCCTTATTTCCTCAAGAATAGACTTACTTTCCTCCGGATAATTTTCAGCCGCTGAAATGCATCTTGCAATGCTGGATTTATCAGCTTTATCTAGAACGGAACTCTTTACATTTTGCCCGACAGGAAAATCCGACTTTTGAACCAAATCATTGATCATCCCCTGGAGCCCCATTGCTCTGCCATCATCTGGAGAATAGATTCTGGAAATACCATATTCATGCAGTTCCTTGATTTCTTCTGGTAAAATGGTTCCTCCACCACCTCCAAAAATTTTAATGTGCCCCGCTCCCTTTTCTTTCAATAGGTCAAACATGTACTTGAAAAATTCTACATGTCCACCTTGATAGGAAGTAATGGCTATAGCCTGAACATCTTCTTGGATGGCACAATCCACTATTTCCTGAACAGAACGGTTATGCCCAAGATGGATTACTTCACACCCGGTTGACTGTATGATTCTACGCATGATATTTATAGCTGCATCATGTCCGTCAAACAAAGATGCGGCCGTCACAATCCTAATGTGGTTTTTGGGTTTATATATTTCCTGTGAATAAGACATTATATTAGGAGTTTTTCTTTTAATCTAATCCAGATAAATCTGTCCTAAGAATTAACAGATCATCAGCAGCATAACTGCTTGCGAATATAATAAAAAAGACGCTTAATCAAATCCACAATGTCTCTATAACTCAAAACAAAATTTTGAACTTTCTTTAAAATCAACAATAATAAAAATAATGTTCTAAAATAAACAACAATAGCAGAATATAATAAAATATTACCCTTTAAATATAAAAAGTTGGACCATTCCCGGTTTTTGCCAAAAGCAGATTTTTGAAATATCATTTTCAAAAATGACATTCATCATGATTTTCCTAATTAATTCCTCCGAATTTTATGCTATTGAAGGATTAAACCTTTAAATTAATGGACATATTAAATCTGTAGATCATGAAATTTTCCCTCTACTTAGGAAGTTACAGGAATGTAAAAGTTTTCATCCATTGGACTTTTTCATTGCTTTTACTTTGGATCATAATTTCAAATATGAGACAGGGAATTCCGATGATGGACATTCTTTGGGTTATTTTATTTGTGCTGGCCCTATTTGCCTGTGTAGTCATGCATGAATTTGGACATGCCCTTGCCGCACAGCGTTACGGTATTCAGACTAAAGACATTGTACTTTATCCTATAGGTGGTGTAGCACGGCTTGAAAAACTGCCAGAAGACCCCAAGCAGGAATTATGGGTTGCCATTGCAGGACCTTTGGTCAATATTGCCTTATTTATTATCCTGTCCATCGTTCTAAGTTTCACAGGTTACAATATCCAAAGTTTGGAAGAAATCAAAATCCAGCCAAACACCATGTTGCTATATATAGCCTCTGCTAATTTGATATTAGCATTGTTCAACTTGCTGCCGGCATTCCCAATGGATGGAGGAAGGGTACTGAGAGCTTTTCTTTCCATTAAGCTTCCAAGAGCAAAAGCTACCCAAATAGCCGGTGGAATAGGTCAGTTTTTAGCAATCTTTTTTGTCTTCTTTGGCTTGTTCAATAATCCCATATTGGTTCTGATTGGGATTTTCATTTTCCTAGGAGCAGGTGCTGAAGTAGCCCATACCCAACAAGAAAGCTTCTTAAAAGGATTCAAAGTCAAAGATGCGCTGATGAGCCATTTCCAGATTCTTGGTTACAATGCCCCCCTGTCCAAGGCAGTGGAGAAGCTTTTGAATTCCCAGGCCACTCATTTTGTGGTAGTAAAAGATGATGTAGCAATAGGGACAATAAGCAGGAATGAAATTATTAAAGGCTTGGAAACGGGAGGAGAAAATGCTTATATCGAAAAATTCTCTGATCTCAATCCGATTAAATTAGATATCGATTCCCCTCTCGACGATGCATGGAAGCTCATGTTGACCCAAAATAAAAAAGTAGCTTTTATTATTGAAAACGGGCATTTCCTTGGTATCCTAGACCAAGAAAATATCAGTGAGCTTATTTTGGTAAAAACGGCCCTTAATCAATGAAACCATTTCTGAAGGCTCCCCATGCGCTTTCGGGCAACGAAGTGCTCCGGCAATTGGGAAGCAATGAAAATGGGCTAGAGCCTTCTGAGGTTTTGGATAAACTTCAGTATTTTGGAAAAAACGAAATCCCTGAGCCCGGGAAAAAACCAATCGGAGAAATTATCCTCAAGCAATTCAACAACTTGATGGTATATATATTATTGGTGGCTGTTTTTATTTCAATCCTCACAGGGCACTTTTTAGATGTTTATGTCATCCTAGCCATAATTCTTATCAATGCTGTGATCGGGTTTTTACAAGAATACCGTGCCGAGGGAGCATTGGAAGCTCTAAAAAGTTTATTGGTTCAAAGATGCAAGGTTTTACGATCGGGTTTCCTTCAAACAATCAATGCCATAGATTTGGTACCAGGAGATATTCTTGTATTGGAAGAAGGTGACAATATACCCGCAGATGCTAGGCTCATTTATTCAAAAAATGCCCGGGTGACCGAATCTTCTTTAACAGGCGAGGCTGTTCCTGTAGAAAAATTTGACACCATACTACAGGAAGATATCCCTTTAGGAGACAAATCCAACATGGTTTGGAAAAGTACATTTGTCAACTCCGGATCCATAAAGGCTGTTGTCACCTCAACAGGTCTCAATACCCAATTTGGAGAGATTGCAAGTTCACTGAGTAAAATTGAACGGGAACCATCAAGTTTTCAGAAAAAAACAAACAAACTGGCAAGACTAATGGCATTGATTGCATTAGGAACTGCTACGGTACTTTTTCTGGTCACCAGATGGTTTCAAGAAATCCCCATTTCGGAATCTTTTTTGATTGCTTTAGCTGCTTTGGTGGCTACAATTCCAGAGGGCCTTCCAGCCGTCCTTTCCATCGTTCTTGCCATAGGTTCCTATAGGATGTCCAAAAAAAATGCCATCATTAGGGAGATCACAGCAACTGAAAGTTTGGGTTCTGTTGATACCATCATCACTGATAAAACCGGGACTTTGACCCAAAACACAATGACGATAACGCGTCTTTGGATGCCTGAAACTAACGATGTCAAAGTTACAGGAGAAGGTTGGGAAAGTATCGGACAGTTTCATGGAAGTGAAGCGGACATTTTGAGCATTGAGCAACTTTTTGAAATTGCATCCCACTGCCATAATTCTTCCATTGAAATAAATGATAAAGGCCATTACCAGATTACTGGTGATCCCACAGAAGCTGCCTTTCTGGTTTTGGGAAATAAAGCTGGAAAATCTAAAGAATTGACAATCTTAGAGGATGTAGCTTTTAATTCTGATCTCAAATACAGGTCAACGCTCGTGCTAAAAGATGGAAAAAAGATCAGATTTTACCTAGGTGCTCCAGAAGCTATTCTATCACTCTGCACAGAAACCAGGGATAAAGAAGGAAAGAAAATACCTTTATTGAACAAATCCCTCATTGAAGACAAACTACACCTTTGGTCATCTGAAAGTCTCCGGGTGCTGGCATTGGCCAAAAAGGAAGAAAATAAATCAGGAGAACTTGAACTGGAATTTGTCGGCCTAGCTGGAATGGTTGACCCTCCCCGACATGGCGTTTATGAAGCCGTCCAATCATGTCACAAAGCTGGAATAAGGGTAATCATGGCCACAGGTGACCATGCCTCAACAGCCTATTCCATAGGCAAAGATGTTGGAATTGTGAGAGAAGGAAGACAAAAAGTATTTTGTGAAATGGATCTTGCTAAAATGGAAGAAGAAGAATTTGACAGGGCAGTTCAGGAAGCTGATATTTTTTCGAGGCTGACTCCAATGATGAAGCTGAAAATTGCCAAGTCCCTTCAGAAAAATGGCGCTCTTGTAGCCATGACAGGAGATGGTGTCAATGACGCTCCTGCCCTCAAACAAGCCAATATCGGAATATCTATGGGCATCATGGGAACTGATGTGGCCAAAGATGCTTCAATGATGGTTTTGGCTGATGATAATTTTGCCACTATTGTCGGGGCTGTTGAACAAGGCAGAATAGTTTTTAACAATGCCAGGAGAACTTCCTTCTTTTTGATCACCACCAATTTTGCAGAAATCATGACGCTTATATTAACAGTTATATTTGGATTACCGATACCCTTAACCGCCACACAGATCTTATGGATAAATATAGTTACAGATGGTTTTTGTGACAAAGCTTTGGCTACAGAAAAAGGCAAAGGAAATGAATTAAATTCCCCCCCGATCAGGCAAAATGACAACATCATCAATAGAAGCATTGTGCCATATTTAGTCATCAGCACCTTGATTATGACCTCGTTGGCAATTTTTACTTTTTGGTGGCATCTCGATGAGGGAATCGAAAAAGCAAGGACGCTGGTGTTTATATCCTTAGCTTTCAGTCAACTGTTCAACGCCATAAATATGAGAAACTTGAGCGGGTCTGTGTTTTCCCTTGGAATATTTTCAAACAAATGGTTGAACTATGCATTACTGATTTCCACATTGATTACAATTCTAATTATTGAAGTACCTGTACTTTCTATTGCCTTTAAATTCAAGCCCATTTCATTCGAGGAGTTCTTGTTGTGGGCAGGACTTTCTTCTTTGGTATTTTGGGTTACTGAAATCTATAAATATTATAAATTCCGTGTTTCATGAAAACATTCTCCTATACTACAGCATCCCATGCTTTAGATCTGATTAAATGCAATCAAAAGGTATTTATCCATGGAAGTGCCGCCACTCCTACATTCCTTCTCCAAGAATTAGCAAAAAGAAAAGATGAGCTTAAGAATGTGGAATTGATAAGTATTTCCACATTTGGCCCTATGGCGTTGGCCGGGGAAGAATTTGAAGAAAGCTTTTTCTTCAATACATTTTTTGTTTCCAGCAATGTCCGAAGTGCTGTCAATACAGCAAGGGGAGACTATATCCCTCTTTTTTTGAGTGAAATCGGGCAACTATTTAGAAGAAAAATTATGCCTTTGGATGTGGCCATAGTCCATGTTTCTGAGCCGGATGCTCATGGTTTTTGCTCCTTAGGGGTCTCGGTGGATATAGCAAAAGCCGCAGTGGAGTCCGCAAAGACCGTTATCGCTCAGGTCAACCCAAAGATGCCTCGAACCCATGGAGATGGCCACATTCACTTCAGTAAATTCGATGCAGTGGTTTTTGCTGACCAACCACTTCATGAGATCAATTACTTAGAAAAAATTACCGACGCTGAAAGGCAGATCGGAAAATACATTTCTGAACTAATCGAGGACCGATCAACCCTTCAATTAGGGGTTGGTGCTATTCCTGATGCTGTTTTAGCAGCATTAAAAAACCATAAAGATTTGGGAGTGCACACGGAAATGTTTTCAAATGGCATCATTGATCTTCTGGAGTCGGGTACCATCACCAATGCTTACAAAAAGAAACACAAAGGAAAAGTCTTGACTTCATTCGCTGCGGGTACCCAAAGGCTTTATGACATTATCCATGATAACCCATTATTTACATTTCAAGAAGCTGAATATGTCAATGATTCAGCTATTATCCGCAAAAACCCCAAGATGGTTGCCATCAACAGCTGCCTTGAAATAGATCTTACAGGTCAGGTTTGCGCAGATTCTATTGGAAGCTTCCAATATTCAGGAGTGGGAGGACAGATGGATTTTATGCGTGGGGCTGCACTTTCTGAAGGAGGAAAACCTATTTTGGCGTTGAGATCTGAAACAAAAAACGGGAACAGCAAAATTGTCCCTTTCCTCAAAGAAGGGGCTGGTGTAGTTACCACCAGGGCTCATGTTCACTATGTAGTGACTGAATTTGGAGTAGCATACCTCTATGGAAAGAATCTAAGGCAAAGAGCTGAAGCCCTGATGAATATTGCCCATCCAGACCATAGGGAAAATCTTGACAAATCCATTTTCGAAAGGTTTGGAAGAAAATTTAAAATATTATCTTAGTTACTCAATGCTCTGGTTTGGTGATTGAAAAAGCAAATATTTCGTAAAGCATTAAAAGCTTTAGATGTTGATGAGATCAAATTAAGATTGATTTTAATCTAAAAAATGACCTATAAATGATCAAAAAATCTTCAATATCAGATAAAAAATGGCACTCAATCGGTGAAGAAGATGTCTATAACATCTTAAAAACTTCAGCAAATGGTATTGATACCAAAGAAGCAAAAGTCCGCTTGGCAAACTTTGGCCCAAATAAACTTCCCGATAAACACAAAATCAGTATATGGAAGATCATTTTCAGTCAACTTTTCAATCCTCTGATTTTTATTTTGATTGCTGCGGCTGTAGCATCTATCCTAATTGGTGAAGGTGAGGATGCAATTTTTATATTTCTTGTGATCCTTATCAATACCATTATTGGTACTTACCAAGAATTCAATGCCGAGAAAAGTGCTGCAAGTTTGCAAAAACTCCTGCGAATTCGGTCTAAGGTCAAGCGAAATAATACTGCACAGCACCTAGATTCAGAAGAATTGGTTCCAGGGGATCTCGTCTATTTGGAATCTGGCAATAAAGTTCCTGCAGACTTGAGGCTTGTTGAAACACTTGGTCTTGAAATAGATGAAAGTTTCCTTACAGGTGAATCACAAGCTGTAATCAAAAATACTGATGTGATCAAAAAAGACACTGTAGTAGCTGACAGGAAAAATATGGCCTTTGCCGGCTCTACAGTCATGTCCGGGAGAGGAATGGGAATAGTAGTGAGCACTGGTCTCCAAACAGAGGTGGGGAAAATAGCAAAGAATGTTTCTGAAGGTGAATCAGCCAAACCACCATTGATCCACCGGATGGAGAAATTCACCAAAAACATTGCTTATATAGTAATTGTATTGAGTGTCATACTGGCAATGCTATTACGGTTTCAGGGCATGGATATGGCGTCCATATTTTTCTTTGTAGTAGCACTGGCGGTATCAGCCATTCCGGAAGGTTTACCTGTTTCACTTACAGTAGCCCTGGCTGTGGCGACCAAAAGGATGGCAAAAAGAAATGTCATTGTAAGAAAATTAACTTCAGTGGAAAGTTTGGGCAGTTGTACAGTAATAGCCAGCGATAAGACTGGTACTCTTACTGTCAACCAACAGACTGTAAAGAAAATTTTTTTTCCAGATGGTCTGGCTTTTAATATATCAGGAGAGGGTTATAATGGAGAGGGGGAAATTTTACCAGAAAATAATTCCGAGCGACTTACTTCTTTAGATGATTATCCAGAGTTGATAAAAATTATAGAAGTTTCCATATTGGCCAATGAGGCAGGACTGGAAATTAAAAATGGGCTATGGCAACATTTTGGTGATGCCATGGACGTAGCCTTATTGGGTTTGGGTATAAAAGCCGGCATGAGCCCATTAACTATCAGAAACAGCATTGAATCTTTGGGTAAAATCCCTTATGAATCAGAAAAAAAATATGCTGCTGCCTTTTACAAAAGAGGAGGCAGTATTCACTGTGGGATAAAAGGTGCTGTGGAAACAGTTTTGGACTACTGTAAGGCCCCTGAGAACTCATACTATTTCAAGGAAAAAATACTTCAACAAGCCAATGATCTTGCAGAAAAAGGATATCGGGTCCTTGCTTTTGCAGAGGGCGAGGTAGCTGATTCTTTGCAATCTGGATCAGAATTGGAAAATCAAATTCCAATCTTAGAATTCATTGGATTGATATGCTTTATTGATCCACTGCGGGCTGAGGCAAAATCAGCTGTAGAAAAATGTAAAAAAGCAGGTGTTAAGGTCATCATGATTACAGGTGACCATCCAGCCACCGCAGGAAATATAGCAAGAGAATTGGGAATCCATGATGAAAACCAAACCGTGGTGACTGGAAAAATGCTGAGTCAAGCCGGAAATCCAGATACTGAAGCATACAGAGAATCGGTAGCCTCAGCTTCTGTTTTTGCAAGGGTTTCACCGCAACAAAAACTCGAAATTGTGGATGTGCTCATCAAGGCGGGGGAATTTGTAGCAGTCACAGGAGATGGTGTGAACGATGCCCCTGCCCTTAGGAGAGCCAATTTGGGAGTGGCAATGGGATCTGGTACCGATGTTGCAAAGGATGTTGGGGCAATGATTGTGGTAGATGATAACTTTTCATCAATTGTGGCCGGTGTGGAAGAAGGAAGATTTGCTTATGACAATGTCCGAAAAGTGATTTATTTATTGGTTTCCACAGGAGCAGCAGAAGTGTTCATGTTTATTATGGCCATAATAGCCGGACTACCCTTGCCGCTTTTGGCAGTCCAACTGCTTTGGCTCAACCTCGTGACCAATGGTATACAGGATAAAGCCCTTGCTTTTGAAGCAGGCGAACCTGAAACCATGAGAAGGAAGCCAAGGAAACCAAGTGAAGGTATCTTCAATCAGATCATGAGTAAGCAAATCCTTGTCTCAGGCTTTATAATCGGAGCAATGGCATTTGGATACTGGTATTATTTGATCAATTACTTGAAAATGGAAGAACAGTATGCCCGCAACTTAGTCTTATTGCTGATGGTTTTTCTTCAAAACTTTCACATTTTTAATTGTAGATCCGAGAGAAAATCAACTTTCAGGATTCCCTTGGTCAAGAACTTTTGGTTGATCATATTGGTAATTGCAGCACAGGGCGTTCATATTGTAAGTATGCACATCCCTTTTATGCAGGAACTGCTAAGGATTCATCCGATCACTCTTTCAGAATGGGGCATTATTCTGACACTGGCTCTTCCTATAATTTTTGCAATGGAAATTTTCAAAATATTGTACAACAAATTAAAACCACAATTATGAGATTACGACTGACTTTACCTTTTTTGTTTTTTCTTTTCATCCCTGTTCTTGTCTGGTCACAGACAATGAAATCTCCTAATGGATTGCTTGAGCTGGGATTTGAATTAAATCAGGGAGTGCCAACATATACATTAACCTACAAAGGAAAACCAGTGATTTTGCCCAGCAAACTTGGGCTGGAATTGAAAAACAAACCTTCGTTATTGGATGGATTTGAAATTTTTGAGTTAAAGCATAATAACTTTGATGAAATCTGGGCACCTGTTTGGGGAGAAGAATCCCAAATCCGCAATCATTACCATGAAATGGAAATCCATCTGGAGCAGCCTTCCACTTCAAGGAATTTGATCATTCGGTTCAGACTTTTTGATGATGGGCTTGGTTTCCGTTATGAATTTCCTGCTCAATCCAATCTGGCTCATTTTGTACTGAAAGAAGAACGGACACAATTTGCAATGGCAGGAGACCATTTGGCATTTTGGATCGCAGGCGACTATGATACTCAGGAATATGATTACACAGAATCCAGGCTTTCGGAAATAAGGGGGCTTATGGAATCAGCCATTACTGGAAATATTTCTCAGACTTCATTCTCACCAACCGGGGTTCAGACGGCTTTGATGATGAAAACTGATGATGGACTTTACATTAATCTGCATGAAGCTGCATTGATCAATTATTCAACTATGCATTTAAACCTAGATGACAAAAACATGATTTTTGAATCTTGGTTGACACCAGATGCAATTGGTGATAAGGGATATCTTCAAGCACCCGGCCAAAGCCCTTGGAGAACTGTCATAGTCAGTGATGATGCCAGGGAAATTTTGGCTTCAAGAATTACCTACAATCTCAATGAGCCTAGCAAAATTAAGGATAGCTCTTGGATCAAACCAATGAAGTATATGGGTGTTTGGTGGGAAATGATAACAGGAAAAAGCACCTGGCATTATACAGATGATTATGCGGCAATTGACTTGAATTCTATTGACTATTCCAATGCCAGGCCAAATGGAAAACATGGTGCAACTACGGCAAATGTCAAACGATACATTGATTTTGCGGCAGAACATGGTTTTGATGGCTTACTGGTGGAAGGTTGGAATGTGGGTTGGGAAGATTGGTTTGGAAATTTCAAAGATTATGTTTTTGATTTTGTTACACCCTACCCTGATTTTGATCTGGTTGAAATCCGTCAATATGCCAAAAGTAAGGGAGTGGAAATGATCATGCACCACGAAACCTCCGCATCGGTCAGGAACTATGAACGTCACCTGGATCTGGCCTACCAGTTCATGAAAGACAATGGTTATAACTCCTTGAAAAGTGGTTATGTGGGCTATATTCTACCCATTGGAGAGAACCATTACAGTCAGTGGATTGTCAACCACTACCAATACGCCATAGAAAAAGCTGCAGATTATCAGATTATGGTAAATGCACATGAAGCAGTAAGACCAACTGGAGTAGGTAGAACCTGGCCGAATTTGATTGCCAACGAATCCGCAAGGGGCACAGAATATCAGGCTTTTGGTGGATCGAAACCCAACCATGTTACAATCCTACCTTTTACAAGACTTATAGGTGGGCCCATGGATTATACACCGGGCATTTTTGAAATGGACATCAGTAAACTTAACCCGGAAAATAATTCTTGGGTGAATAGCACCCTAGCCAATCAATTGGCTCTTTATGTGACTATGTACAGTCCTCTTCAGATGGCTGCTGATCTTCCTGAACATTATGAAAAATTCATCGATGCCTTCCAGTTTATCAAAGATGTAGCCGTGGACTGGGATAAATCCTGGTATTTGGAAGCCGAACCAGGAAAATACCTTACCATAGCCAGAAAAGCTAAAGGCAAAAAAGAATGGTATGTCGGTAATGTCAACGGAAATGAAAGTCGGCTTTCAAATATTACTTTTGACTTTTTGGAACCAAACAAATCCTACATAGCCACCATTTATACTGATGCTAAGGAAGCCCATTACCGAAATAATCCACAGGCTTACACTATCAAAAGATTTTTGGTAAGCAACAAATCAAAACTTTCTCAATTTTCAGCTCCAGGTGGAGGATATGCCATAAGTATTACAGAAGCCGATAAATCAGCTACAAAAGGCTTGAGAAAGTTATAAAATATTCTAAAAAAAGGGAGCAAATGCATGTTTTGCTCCCTTTTTTTAGATTTCATTTTCATTGATATCTGCTTATATGCCAGATCATAAAAAATAGGCCAATGGCCTTGTCATACCCCTGAATAGGAAAATTTGCTTAGGTTAGTTCTGAGCTTATAAAATATCCCAAAGTTCAGGTACCCTCAAAAACAGATTCTATCCAAGGATCCGGAGTTGTATCAAATTTCACTTCTCCAATTTTAAAAATATAGCTGGCACCAGTAACATTTGTGGTGATGACTTTTTCAGCAACCAAAAGTTCACTTTCCTGAAATTCACCTTCAATGATCATCTTTCCTGTATCTTTCAATCGTTGAATTACCCGGTTTCTTCCAATTCCAGCTATGCAGGAGCAGGATAGTGAAGGTGTATAATAAATACCGTTTTTTACCCAAAAAACATTGGAAGCTCCCGCTTCAGAAATAAATCCTTTTGTATTTTTTAAAATCACCTCATCCATATCTAAAGATGACCGTTCCTGACCAGCCATCACATAGGGTAATGCAGAGAGTGTTTTACAGTGGCTCCAGGGAGTTTCCGGCAACCTAAAAGCAGAACTAATATAGGCATTAAATTTAATTGCCGGAGCTTTTTGAAATGTTTGGATTATAAGTGATTCGGAAGAGAAATTATCTTCAGGAGCATATTTCCCCATTCCAGATCTAAAAATGTTCCATCTGACCCTAAGAATAGATGAACGGAAGGTCAACTCATTGATTTTTTCTTCAATTTGGTCCAAAGTTGAAATCTTGTCACGATCAATCCCAAGCTGATCTAACCCCTGGGATAACCTTTCGGAATGTTGATCATTGAATCGGATTTTACCATGGATCAAGACCATTGTTTCAAACAGTCCATCCCCAAACAAGAATCCACGGTTATGCCATTCAATTGGTTCGGAAGACCAATTCCCGCTTCCTTGCTTATAAAGATAAATTGTATCAAAATCGTTCACAGGCATGTTCATTTTTGAACAAATCTTACTTTGCTTTCATAAAGGAAGAATAAAATTAATAAAAATTACCACATTATTTCTTCAAAAAAATATGCTTTGTGTAGAAAACAATCCACATTACCGAAAAACTTTTTACTTTAGCACGTTAATTGAAAAGAGTTAGGCAATGGGCAATAAAAGTAGTGTTTTTGATATGATCGGACCTGTTATGATAGGGCCTTCTTCTTCCCATACCGCAGGAGTTGTAAGGATTGCAAGGGCGGCAATTAGGGTTTTGGGAGGAACACCGGAAGAAGCGACCATAACTTTTTATAATTCCTTTGCCAGAACATATGAAGGACATGGAAGTGACAAGGCGATTTTAGGTGGATTATTGGATTTAAAAACAGATGATCCCGGCATCAAAACTTCCTTTGACCTGGCCAAAGAAAAAGGACTGAACTTCACATTCAAATCCATAGGTAATGCTTCCATTTATCATCCAAATACCATCAAGCTCAACCTCAAAAAGGGGGATCAGAAAATAGAGGTTATTGGGGAAAGCCTAGGTGGAGGTGTAATTAACATAGCTGAAGTAGATGGCTTCAACGCCAATTTCTCCGCACAGATGCATACCTTGATTATCAAGGCAGATGATATTTCTGGTGCTATTGCTTTTATTTCATCTGTAATTGCGCAGGAAAAAACTAACATTGCTACTATGTCTGTATCCAGAAAAGGCAAAAACGATTTGGCCTGCCATGTAATTGAAATGGATTCCGGTATCAGACCTATGACCATAGAATACCTAAGAAGTTTGCCTTGGATAAAACAATTGATTTATATTCCGGACATTGACCTTTAAATATGAAAATTTTCTACAGTTTTTCTTTCTTATTGTTATTCCTGATTTCTTTCAAGAGCCATTCTCAGAATTATAATATCCAAAATTTGGATCTGAGGACGACTATTGATATTGCCCTAGAGAATAATTTGAACCTGCAAAGGAGTCAGGTGAATCTTGCAAACCAGGAGGCCAATTTAATAGGCAATCAAGGGCAAAGGATTCCCACCCTTTCTACTGGCGCAAGCACAGGGTATAGATGGGGCCGCTCCATCAACCCCGTAACCAACCTATTTGAAAATAATAGGATTGGCAATATCAACGTGTTTGGCAACTCCAACATGACCTTGTTTGCCGGTCAACAGATCACCAATTCAATTAAGCAAAGTAGGACCGATATTGAAGCTGCAAGGTACAATGTCAAAGCCACGGAAAACACTATCACATTAAACGTGATCAATTTATTTATCAATGTGGTTTTTGCAAAAGAGCAACTAAAAATTGCAGAAAATCAACTGGCCACTACCAAGGAACAACTTTCTGTTACTACAAAACTGGTTGATGCGGGCGCTCTACCCTTAGCCAACAAATTGGATATACAGGCACAAAATGCCACCAATGAACTTGAAGTAATTAATGCTTCTAACAATTTAAGAATAGCCAAGCTGAATCTTGCCCAGGCCATGCAGATTCCTTTTGATAACAGGCTTGACGTAATTGCTCCGGATTTAGACCCTGAGAATTACATGTTGACACAAAGAGAAGTAGATGAAATTTTTGAAATCGCATTTGAATTGATGCCTGAGGTGAAGGCCGCGGAGTTGGGAATTGAAAGTGCTGAATTTGGAGTGAAAATCGCAAGAGGGGGCTATATGCCTACTTTGGGTATTGGAGCCAGTGCATTTTCAAACTATGTGGATCAATTTTTCATGGGAGAAAGGCTTGACTTCGGAACCCAAATGAGGAACAACTTCTCCAATTCCGCAAATATGCAGTTAAACATTCCTATACTTTCAAATTTAAGGAATAGGGCCAATGTCCAAAGGGCAAGATTGCAAAAACGACTCAGTGAAATCCAAGAATCCGAAACTAAGAATCAACTTAGGCAGGATATAGAAAGTGCCTATACCAATGCTTATGCTTCCAGACAGTCCTATCAGGCTTCACAGATTAGGGTTTCCTCTTTGGAAGAGGCCTTTAGGATTGCACAGCAGCGTTTTGATGCAGGCGCTATTAACTTTGCAGACTATCAATTGGCACAAAACAACTATTTCAATGCACAGGCTGATTTAGTAACATCAAAATATACATACATATTTAGGGTCAAAGTTCTTGACTTTTATTTAGGAAACCCCCTCAAACTTTAATCATAGCAATAAAGATGGCTAAGAAAAAATCCAACAAACTGATTTATATCCTTCTAGGTGTTTTAGGCGCAATTATCCTTTTTGCCATAATAGGTAAATCCGCCGGATGGATCGGTGGAGAAAAGGAGATTATGGCAGAAACAACCAAAGCCAAGAAGTCTTCTATAACTGAGAAAGTAAGTGCTTCCGGAGTAGTTGAACCTGAAATTGAAGTAAAACTCAGCCCAGACGTAGCTGGTGAAATAATCGAATTGAATGTTATCGAAGGAGATTCTGTCAAAGTAGGAGACTTGCTGGTAAAGATCCGTCCTGACAACTTCATTTCTGCATTGGATAGGGCAAGGGCCAACCTCAACCAAAACCAAGCAAACCTTGCGCAGTCTAACGCAAATCTCAAGAGAGCTGAAGCTCAATTCATAAGAGCTGAGCTTGAATTCAAGCGAAATGAAAAACTATACAAAGACAAAGTTATTTCAGATGCTGATTGGGAACAGGTTCAGGCTAATTTCCAAACTGCCAAAAACGACTTGGATGCAGCAAAACAAACTGTTTTGGCAGGAGAATTTATTGTAAAATCTTCACAAGCAACAGTAAATGAAGCTGCTGAAAACCTAAGACTTACCAATGTTTATTCTCCGGTAAATGGAATCGTTTCCAAGTTACTTGTAGAAAAAGGTGAGCGGGTAGTCGGTACCCAACAAATGGCCGGTACAGAAATGCTTAGATTGGCTGATCTTTCCAGAATGGAAGTTCGTGTGAATGTCAATGAAAATGACATCATCAGAATCAATTTGGGAGATACTACCATTATTGATGTGGATTCTTATTCTTCTTCAGGTAAAAAATTCAAAGGAATCGTTACTTCCATTGCCAATTCTGCCAATACCAAAGCCAGTCCAGATGCAGTTACTGAGTTTGAGGTTAAAATTAGAATTCTAAATGAATCCTATGCTGATCTTATAACTGAAAGAAACAAGTTCCCATTCCGACCTGGAATGACCGCAAGTGTTGATATTATAACCCAGAAAAAGGATAATGTCCTAGCTGTACCTTTGGCTGCTGTCACCACCCGGGAGGATCAAACAACCCAAAATCAAGACGGATCTTCAAGGTCAAAAGAATTGGTTTTTGTGGTTGAAAATGGAAGGGCAAAAATGGTGGAAATTAAAACAGGAATTTCAGACTTTGACAATATTGAAATTCTAGAGGGAGTTACAGAAGGTCAGGAAGTCATATCAGGCCCTTATTTTGTAGTGAGCCGTCAATTGAAGGATGGGGATGCCATTAAAATCAACAATCCGGAAAAAAAGGATAAATAAAAGATAATAACAAAGAGGCCAAAATTGGCCTCTTTGTTATTTTTTACAGGATTTTTGAACGGACAAATTTATAGTAATTTTTCAAACTCATATATGCAAAAATGCTCGGAAAACACATGAAAAAAGTCCTAATGTATTAATTTCGGAAAATATTAGTTTTTGCAGGAATTACCATTCATTTAATACTCTGTAAACTAAATGCACTGGCAGACCCATTACGGTATAAAATGAGCCTTCCAGTTTTTCCACACCTATAAATCCAATCCACTCTTGAATGCCGTAAGCCCCGGCCTTATCAAAAGGCTGGAAATGGGTGATATAAAAATCCATTTCTTCATCAGAAAGCCCTTTGAAAGTCACTTTGGCAATATCCTGTTGGGTTACCATTTTTTCAGAGGACAGGATGGTAATGCTGGTCATGACTTCATGGACATTTCCAGAAAGGGACTTCAACATTTCTTTTGCCTCTGCACTGTCTGAGGGTTTATTCAAAATTTTTCCCTCTAATACCACCACAGTATCGGAAGCCAATACCAGCTCGCCCTCGTTTAGTTCAGATTCAAAAGCCTTTGCCTTCTTTTCGGATAAAAAGGGAGCCACCTGGTCAGCTGGCATGTCAGCAGGAAAATCCTCTTCAGTTTCCTTGATTCTGATTTCAAAGTCAAGATGGAGGCCTTTGAGCAGTTCCTGTCTCCTTGGAGACCGGGAAGCCAGTATCAGTTGTTTTCCTTTGAGGTCAATCATGGCATAAAGGCTTCATATGGAAAATTAAACTCTGATTCTTCAATGGAAGTAAAAAGCAAACCCGAAAGAGTTTTAGGGTAAAAATAGGTGGATTTCTGAGGCATAGTGTAGCCACTCTTGCAAACATCCAAGACCTGGTTCATGGAAACATCTTTGGTAATGACAGCAAATGAAGCACTTCCAGACTCTACTTTCTGCAAACAGCGATGCAGATTCCTTTCATATTCGATATGATCTGAAAAACGCTGCTCCGACATGGGGATTCCCAGAACCTTGTCAATGAAAAAATAATGTAATACCATCAGATCAACTGTTTTGATCACTTCAGGAACATGATGGTCAAATTCCTTTATTTTCTCAGGAATGAGACTGATCTTATAGGCATTTTCAGGAAACACTAAACCAAAAGCCCATTGCTTCTGTAGGATCAGCTCCATAATCTCATCCACCTCGTTGAGTTTCCTTACAATAAACCAATTTTGAAGGCGGTTGGTGATTTCTTCCTCCGAAAGCGCAATTTCTCTGAAAAGCCTGTGAGTAGGCAAAATCCTTAAATTTTTGGAAAGGGCATTGGTAAAATACATCATGTGGTAATTATATCCTTCCTTTCCAGAATGAAGTGGATTGGCTTTCTCCATTTCTTTCTTTAAGGCAATAGCCCCTTCATACCGATGATGACCATCAGCTAAAATAATTTTCTTATTGCCAATTACCTCAACAAACTTTTTGATCAAAGTTACATCCTGAATGACAGCAAGCACTTCCCTTACTCCTTGGTAATCCTCTAAGTCATATATTGGATCCTCTATGGCAGCATCCATATAGGGCTCTAAAAGATGCAAAGGGTCCTCATAAAGTCCATGTGTGGGGCTAGACTGAAATTGAGTAGCCTTAAGCAATTCAGTTCTGTCATTTACTGCTTTTGAGATTGTATTTTCATGTCTCAAAACCACACCTTCTTCCCAATCATAGGCTCTTATATGAGCGATAAAGCCTTTTCTAACTGACTCCTCCTCTTGACCTGGAAATTTAAAATATTGGTAATATACATAAATGCCGGGTAGTTTATCCTGTTGAATTACTTTAGACTGTTTCCACTCCTCTAGAAGGATTTTCGCTCTTTGGGCGGGGCTATCTCCTAAAGGAACAGATAGATGGATACTGTTGTAGGGATTAGCATAAAGCGCTTGCCTTTGTTTACTAGAAACTACATCAAATAGAGGAGAAGTGTATTCCTCTATATTAGCAGAAAAACGCTCATTGTACCTCCAGGCTTTAATGGGTAGGATTTCGGCCATCAAATCAATCGGTTTTTCCAGTTGGTTCTTGGCATACCATTTCTATTTTGACCGGTGACCCGTTTCAGGTTAGTTTTCTCTTTCTCAAAAATATCTACCGCCAAAGAGGCCATCAATGCCAATTCCTCTTCATCCCATTGAACTTCCAACTTCTCAGGACTAAAATATTTTTCAACAAATTTGGTGTCAAAGTTACCTGAAGTAAAAGCCTCATGTTCAAGCACAAAGCGACAAAAACCTAGTGTAGTTTCTATACCTGTAATCTGGTAATCATCAATTGCCCGGATCATTCTTTGAATAGATTTCTCTCTAGTCTCGTCATGTGTGATCAATTTAGCGATCATAGGATCATAAAAGATGGGAATATCCATTCCTTGCTCAAACCCATCATCTACCCTAATTCCAGGTCCTTGGGGACGGATATAAGTCATCAAGTTGCCAATATCAGGAAGGAAATTATTTTTAGGATCTTCCGCATATACTCTTATCTCAAGGGCATGACCGTTAATTATTAAATCTCCCTGTTTGAAACTAAGTGGCCTGCCTTCAGCAATTAAAATTTGCTCTTTCACCAAGTCTTTACCGGTGATCATTTCTGTAACCGGATGTTCCACTTGTAAGCGGGTATTCATCTCCAGGAAATAAAAGTTCAGATTTTCATCTACAATAAATTCTACGGTACCAGCACCATAATAATTGCAGGCTCTGGCTACCTGAACTGCAGCCTCACCCATTGCCTTCCTCATTTCTGGTGAAACAACTGCGGAAGGAGCTTCCTCTATAACTTTTTGATGTCTTCTCTGAACGGAACATTCCCTTTCAAACAAGTAAACAATATTTCCATGCACATCTCCCAAGACCTGAATTTCAATATGCCTGGGAGAAGTTATATATTTCTCTATAAATACTGCTCCATCCCCAAAAGCCGAGAGTGCTTCAGAAATAGCTCGCTGCATTTGCTCCTCAAATTCAGCCTCATATTTGACTATACGCATCCCTTTTCCACCTCCACCGGCACTGGCTTTGATCAAGATGGGATATCCGATTTCTTCCGCTTTTAATTTTGCTGCCTGAATATCGGTAATGGCTTCTTCTGTACCGGGAACCATGGGAATACCATATTTTGCCACTGCATTTTTTGCTGCCAGTTTGCTTCCCATAACCTCTATAGATTCGGGGGATGGCCCAACAAAAATGATTCCTGCATCAGTTACCTTTTTGGCAAAAGTGGCATTTTCTGATAAAAAGCCATACCCTGGGTGTACCGCATCAACATTTAGGGATTTGCAGGCATCAATAATTTTATCTGCCAATAAGTATGACTGATTGGATGGAGGAGGTCCAAGACATACAGCTTCGTCAGCAAATTTCACATGGGGTGCATTTCTATCCGCTTCACTGTAAACGGCTACAGTCTTGATTCCCATTTCTTTGGCAGTTCTCATTATCCTCAAACTGATCTCTCCACGATTGGCAACCAATAGCTTATTGATTTTTCGCATATTCAGGGTTTATTTCTGTCAAAAAGGCTCAACTCACGAAATAAATAAAATAAAACGAGTAAGTGAAAGAAAATTTGAAAAGCCCTTTGATTTTTGCAAGGATGGACAATTTATATTACTTTTGGCCGATTTTAAGGTCTGAACCTTAGAACAAAAATGTAACATAAAACAGCATAAGACATTGGACTTATTCGACAAACTACACACTAATCTTGGCCCATTGGGCAAGCATTCGGATCTTTCTGAGGGATACTTTATGTTTCCTAAACTAGAAGGAGAAATCGCTCCAAGAATGAAATTTAAAGACAAGGAAGTGTTGACCTGGAGCTTAAACAACTACCTGGGATTGGCCAATCACCCCGAAGTCAGGAAAACTGATGCTGAGGCTGCAGCTAAGTGGGGCGCTGCTTATCCTATGGGAGCTAGAATGATGTCCGGTCAGACTGATCTCCATGAGCAATTGGAGCGTGAATTAGCAGAATTCGTAGGCAAAGAAAGTTCTTACCTGTTGAACTACGGTTACCAAGGTATTATGTCTGCCATCGATGCCCTTTTGGACAGAAAAGATGTAGTAGTCTATGACAGTGAGTGCCATGCCTGCATCATAGATGCGTTAAGGATGCACTTAGGCAAAAGGTATGTTTTCCCTCACAATGATATTGAAAACTGTGAAAAGCAGCTTCAACGGGCATCCAAGCTTGCTGAAGAGACTGGCGGCGGGATTCTTGTTATCACTGAAGGCGTTTTTGGTATGACAGGTGACCAAGGAAAACTTGCCGAAATAGTTAAACTAAAAGAAAAATATCAATTCAGATTATTGGTTGATGATGCCCATGGTTTTGGAACAATGGGAAAAACAGGAGCTGGAACAGGAGAAGAGCAAGGAGTTCAAGATCAAATTGACCTTTATTTCTCTACTTTTGCTAAATCTATGGCTTCAATTGGTGCTTTTATCGCCGGGGATGCCAATGTAATCCGTTATCTAAAATACAATATGCGCTCCCAAATCTTCGCAAAGTCCTTACCCATGCTATTAGTGGAAGGAGCTTTGAAGAGGTTAGAGCTATTGAGATCTAAGCCAGAACTGAAGGACAATCTTTGGAAAATTGTTAATGCACTTAAGAGTGGACTTCAAGAAAAAGGTTTCAGTACAGGAAAATCCAACTCACCTGTAACACCGGTGGTTTTGAATGGAACTGTAGGAGAAGCTGCTACTTTGAGTAAAGACCTTAGGGAAAACTACAATATCTTCTGTTCTGTGGTAATTTATCCAGTTGTACCAAAGGGAATGATTATCTTGAGATTGATTCCTACAGCGGTACATACTTTGGAAGATGTAGCTGAAACAATAGCTGCATTTGAGGCAGTTAAGGATAAGCTAAGCAGTGGATATTACAAGTCTACTGAGTTAGCCATGTCTTTTGGTGAATAAAAAAAAATCGAAAAAGTGCGCCAGATTGTTGTTTTATAAACATTTTGACTATATTGAACGAAAAATTAAACTTATCATCAACCTAAAAATTAACTTTTGATTATGAACAGATTTGAAGAAATTAAAAATCTTGTGATGGGTTTGGAGGCTGACTTCGACAAGTTCTACAGCAAAGGCAACCAAGCAGCTGGAACCAGAGTAAGAAAAGGCATGCAAGACCTTAAGACTTTGGCGCAAGACATCCGTAAAGAAGTTCAGGATAAGAAAAATGCTGGATGATTTTCGTGAAATCTACATAAAAAAGGTGGTCTGAATAGACCACCTTTTTTGTTTAATTGGTGATTGATAATAAACCCAAAATACTTTCCTTAATTTCTTTAAATAAACTATTTCAGGAAAATCCGTGAAATTCGTGAACAATATTTTTCTGTCCACGAATTACACCAATTGCACGAATTTGAATTGTGCTTTTCTCAAGATCTGCCATATCAGGAGCTCGGAGCTTGTAGAATGAAAGCGAATCAAAGACTTAGTCTTAATATGACCATCAACGACCGTAACTCCAAGCGCCAGCTTTAATTCGCAAAAATCATCGCCTAAATTTAGTTTTTGTCATCTTTTACCCGAAAAGCATCTCTTCGTGGAAATCCATGTAATTCGTGGACAATATTTTTCTGTCCACGAATTACACCAATTGCACGAATTTTAGTTGTGCTTTTCTCAAGATCTGCCATATCAGGAGCTCGGAGCTTGTAGAATTAAAGCGAATCAAAGACTTCGTCTTAATATGACCACCACCTACTGTAAAATCAAGCGCCAGCTTTAATTCGCTAAAATCATCGCCTAAATTTAGTTTTTGTCATCTTTTACCCGAAA
>NZ_PYGF01000002.1:0-167804 GCF_003014575.1 Cecembia rubra | reverse complement strand
CTGTCCACGAATTACACCAATTGCACGAATTTTAGTTGTGCTTTTCTCAAGATCTGCCATATCAGGAGCTCGGAGCTTGTAGAATTAAAGCGAATCAAAGACTTCGTCTTAATATGACCACCACCTACTGTAAAATCAAGCGCCAGCTTTAATTCGCTAAAATCATCGCCTAAATTTAGTTTTTGTCATCTTTTACCCGAAAAGCATCTCTTCGTGGAAATCCATGTAATTCGTGGACAATATTTTTCTGTCCACGAATTACACCAATTGCACGAATTTTAGTTGTGCTTTTCTCAAGATCTGCCATATCAGGAGCTCGGAGCTTGTAGAATTAAAGCGAATCAAAGACTTAGTCTTAATATGACCATCAACGACCGTAACTCCAAGCACCAGCTTTAATTCGCTAAAATCATCGCCTAAATTTAGTTTTTGTCATCTTTTACCCGAAAAGCATCTTTTCGTGGAAATATGTGTAATTCGTTGACAAGAATAAGCTTCTCTTCAACAATCAAAGAACTATCCTTTTGAATTCCAAAGAATTGGAACCAAAATTAATAAGAATACCCAACTTCATTTTGGTGGCTTTTAAATAATTAATCACTTGAGCAGTGTGTTCTGGACTTAACTCAGATATAGCTTTTATTTCCAAAATGATTTTATCAAAACAAACGAAATCAGCTGAATAAACTATAGGCAACTTATTTCCCTTATAGTAAATTGGTAATTTATGCTCTTTTACAAATTCGATATTTCTATTTAAAAGTTCGATTTCTAGGGCTTCATGATACACCTTTTCTAGAAAGCCATGTCCAAGCTCTTTATGAACTTCCATTGCAGCTCCGACTATTTGAAAAGATTCATTTTTATAATAGATCATTTCGGTCTTTGAAATAATTTAACTAAAAAATATAAGGAAAAAATTATAAATCTAATTTAAATAGGTGAAAAATTTCATTCCTAAATTTCATAACCACTTTTGATTCATCTCTATTTATTTATAGTTAATATATTACTTGGTACAATCCGTGTAATTCGTGGACAATATTTTTCTGTCCACGAATTACAACAATTGCACGAACGTGAGTTATGCTTTTCTCAAGATCTGTCATATCAGGAGCTCGGAGCTTGTAGAATTAAAGCGAATCAAAGACTTAGTCTTAATATGACCATCAACGACCTTAACTCCAAGCACCAGCTTTAATTCGCTAAAATCATCGCCTAAATTAAGTTTTTGTCATCTTTTACCCGAAAAGCATCTTTTCGTGGAAATAGGTGTAATTCGTGGACAATATTTTTCTGTCCACGAATTACACCAATTGCACGAACGTGAGTTATGCTTTTTTCATCATCTGGCATCATTTCTAATAAAAATTAAAACGAATCAAAGACTTAGTCTTAATATGAACATCACCTACCATAACTCCAAGCGCCAGCTTTAATTCGCTAAAATCATCGCCTAAATTTAGTTTTTGTCATCTTTTACCCGAAAAGCATCTTTTCGTGGAAATAGGTGTAATTCGTGGACAATATTTTTCTGTCCACGAATTACACCAATAGCACGAATTTGAAATACTGGACCAATAGCATATTTGTGATTCAAAAAATAAAACTTTTAGAATTCACAAAAGATTCATTAGGTAAAAACAGGAAGTTTAAAAAAAGAAAAGCCCCCTAATTGGATTTAGGGGGCCTTGGTGATCTGCATTGTTTAACTCACTTATTTCGAAGGTAAAACAATACTTACCTCAAATTTATTGTTACTTCTGTTAACATCAGCTAACCTTAAACTAGGATCAACTTCCACAGACCTAATATCTGATATTGGTCTTGATAGGACTACATCTTTGGTATAATTGGTCCAAGGCCATTTTTGGGTCATCACCCTTCTTGGCATTCCTACCTCTTCAGGCTTTTCTCCTCTCATGATTACCAATGGAAGGTAAATTGACTCTTTGGATCCATCTTGATAGGTGACCACCAGATCAATAGGCATAGGCATCTGCCCTACCCTTTCCAATGTAATTTTGGTATTACCCTCTAATGCTTCTACATTTTTCACTCCATAATCAATGGTTTTAGTAGAAGCTACAAAGTAATCCAAATACCAATCCAATTCCAGCCCAGAAACCTTTTCCATAACACGTATGACATCATTGCCATTGGGATGCTTAAACTGCCAGTCCTTCCACAACCTTAACATGGCCTTATTGAAGTTTTCCTTGCCTATTACATATGACAACTGTTCCACAAATACAGCTCCTTTTGTATAAGTACCTGCTCCATATGCGGAATTTCGGTCATAATGATCCGCGTGGGTAGTCAATGGTTCCTCAAATCCAGATTCAACCAACCTGAAATAAGAACGGTAATTACCATCCTGAATAAATCCTGGCTCCTTCTCAAATACAGCATCCATCACGACATTGGTACCCCAAGTAGTGAACCCCTCATCCAACCAAGGTTCGGAGGATTCATTAAAGCCCAAAACACCATAGTACCACATGTGAATAAGTTCGTGAATAGTAACACCAGCCAAGCTTCTCATATTCCTGTGACCGGTTATCAGTGTAGCCATTGGATATTCCATACCCCCATCACCCCCTTGGATTACAGAAAACTGATTATAAGGATATTTCCCAAAATTATCGCTCATATACTGAATGGCATTCACCGTATATTCCTTTAACCTGTTCCAATTTTCGGCAGTTTTTTCATTTTTGACATATAGGAAATGAACCATAGGACCATTTTCCATCTGTACCTTTTCATGGGTAAAGTTAGGATCCGCTGCCCACATAAAATCATGTACATTTGGAGCAAAGAAATGCCAAGTAAGCGTATTCCCCTTTGGTTCGGTGACCCTAACCCCTGCATCTTGGTAGCCATGACCTATTTCATTGGCATTCTGTAAATAGCCTGTACCTCCAAGGATATAATTTTTATCTATTGTGATCTTCACATCAAAATCCCCGAAATTGCCATAAAACTCTCTTCCTATGTATGGGTTGGCATGCCAACCTCTTACATCATAGGCTGCCATTTTTGGATACCACTGTGCCATAGAATAGCGGATTCCTTCCGCATTATCCCGACCAGCCCTTCTAACTTGTAACGGAACTTGCGCTTCAAATTCCATATCGAATACAACCGTCTGCCCTGGCGTAATAGGTTCAGGCAAGTCAACTTCCAAGATGGTTTCTTCATGAACAAAAGAAGTAGGTTGACCATTCATGGTCAGCACATTCACTTTCACAAAGCCGATTTCATTTGGTCCAAGGTTGAAAATCCTGTTTCCTACCCTCCTATCCGGATCTGAAATAGTCCTGGAGCGCACATCCATCATACTATTGGGCTGGAAGGCATTGTAATAAAGGTGGTAAAATGCCCTTGTCAGGGTATCGGGGGAGTTGTTGGTATAATGTAGTTTTTGGGTACCACGGTATTGGTTGGTTTTCACATCCATGGTCACATCCATCTCATATTTTACCTTTTGCTGCCAGCGTTCTACTTGGGCCTCAGCGGTATGCCATACCATGACCAATAAGGAAATACAAGCGGTCAAGTTTAATCTCTTCAACATAAGATATATTTGGTTTTTCGCTTTGAAAATAGGCTAAAAACCCTTTTTGCCCAAACCAATAGTGGAAAAAAGGTTAGAGCTGTAGGGGATTAACTTAATATGGAAGGAATTAATTTCGAAAATCGGAAGGGGAATTTTGAAAACTATGGAAAACCGCGGTAGGTACGGTCAATGAAAAAATAAAAAATATCCTTTTAGCAGAAGCTAAACGAAACAAAGAAGATCCTAAGCTTGAAAAATTTAGTAAGAAATTAAAAGACTATATCAATGGTGGCCACTTATAGAAGTTTGAGACATTTTTCCAAGGAATCCCGCCAATACGGAATTTCTTTTTCATAAAAACTCCTTGTCTCCCTTTTGTCAAGAACAGAGTAATTGGGTCTTTTAGCAGGTGTTGGATAATCTTCAGTGGAAATTGGAAGTACCTTACAGTTATATCCTTTTATTTCCATAATGGCTTTTGCAAAGTCAAACCAAGAACAAACCCCTTCATTAGTAAAATGAAAAATCTTGACTCCATTCCAATTAATTTTTGGAATACTATCCAAGATGAATTTTGCAAGGTCCCTGGCATAAGTTGGGGTCCCTACTTGATCCTCGATTACTTTGATTGATTCCTTCTCTGCCCCTAACCTTAACATGGTTTTAACAAAATTATTCCCAATATCGCTGTACACCCAGGATGTCCTGATCAACATGAGGTTATCCAAATCTGATTTTAGGATTAGATCTTCTCCCTTCTTTTTAGTTAGACCGTAAACATTTATTGGATTCCTTGAGTCATCTGTTGCATAAGGTTTGTAACCTTTACCATCAAATACATAATCTGTTGAAATATGAATTAATGGAAGCTTATATTTTGAAGAAGTAGAAAGTAAATTCTTAACCGCAAGAAAGTTTACGTTATCCGAAGTTATATAATCTGATTCGGCACGGTCGACAGCAGTATATGCAGCACAGTTTACAATAAAATCTATATTGTGCTTTTCAACAAAAATTTCAATCTCTTCACAATTGGTTATATCCAACTCTTCATAATCAGTAAAATGAAATTGATGGTCATATTCTTTGGACAGAAATGAAATTTCTGAGCCCAATTGACCATTAGCGCCTGTAATTAATATTTTTTTCATACAAATCATCTTTGAAGTTAAAGCACACAATATCAAACAATAGGGGTTGCTGTAAGTCTTTTTGGGATAGCCTAAGCTTATTAGCAGGCAATTTCCAATCTATATCCAAATTGGGATCATCAAAAAAAAGTCCTCTATCATGTTCAGGACTGTAATAGTTATCTACTTTATAAGAAAAAATAGCATATTCACTAAGAACAACAAATCCATGGGCAAAGCCTCTAGGAATAAAAAGTGATTTTTTATTTTCTTCTGACAATTCGATGGCTACATGTTTACCAAAAGTTGGAGAACCTTTTCTTATATCTACTGCCACATCCAATACTTTTCCCTCTATTACCCTAACCAGCTTGCTTTGCGCAAATGGGGGCAATTGATAATGCAATCCTCTTAAAACCCCCAATTCTGATTTAGATTCATTGTCCTGGCAAAAGTCAATTTCCCTTTCAATAAATCCCTCAAATTTATCCTTTCTGAAAATCTCTGAAAAATAACCTCTTTCGTCTCCAAAGACCGATGGTTCACAAATTACTATATCAGGAATCACCGCATGGGAAAATTTCATTTTTTCTTAGAATTAGCTTTTTTGATCAAATATTGACCATACTCATTTTTATTTAATCTCTCTCCTAGTGACAAGAGTTGCTTATCATCAATATAACCAAGATCAAAAGCAATTTCTTCAAGACATGCTACTTTCAAACCCTGACGCTTTTCTATTGTATGAATGAAGTTAGCTGCTTCCAACATAGACTCGTGGGTTCCGGTATCCAACCAAGCATAGCCTCTACCCATCAGTTCAACTTTCAACTCCTTCCTTTTTAAGTATTCCTGGTTTACTGAGGTGATTTCCAATTCTCCCCTTACACTTGGCTTGACATTCTTAGCTATTTCCACCACTGAATTGGGATAAAAATATAAACCTACTACTGCAAAATTGCTTTTGGGGTCTAGTGGTTTTTCTTCTATGCTTAAGACTTGGTTATCGACATTGAATTCCACTACTCCATAACGTTCCGGATCATTGACATAATAACCGAATATCGTAGCCTGTCCTTGAACTTCAACGTTTCTTCTAGACTTTCTAAGCATTTCCGTCAATCCATGCCCATAAAAGATATTATCCCCTAGGACTAGGCATACCGGATCATTCCCAATAAACTCCTCACCTATGATAAAAGCCTGTGCCAGCCCGTCAGGACTGGGTTGAACCGCATAGGATAACTCCAAGCCAATTTCTGAGCCATCACCCAGCAATTTCTGAAAATTAGGTAAGTCTTCCGGTGTAGAAATGACCAAGATCTCCCTTATCCCCGCCAACATCAGTACGGAAAGGGGATAATAGATCATGGGTTTGTCGTAAACAGATAGTAATTGTTTAGACGTTCCTTTTGTAATAGGATATAAACGGGTTCCGGAACCTCCGGCAAGGATGATGCCTTTCATAAACACTTAATTTTCAGATAGTTTTATTTCTTCAGGGAATTTATTCAACAAGCCATTTATTGAAGGATCGGAACTGACAGATCTCAGTGCCAATACAGGAGGTGATTTTTTAGCTAAATACCTAACTCTGCTCAAGGTAAAAGCATCCAATCTAAGGCCCAATAAAATACAGGATCCAACTATAATTGGAATCATCCATTCATCAGAGATTGAAGTCGTAGAAATGATCAAACCAAAAAATATTAATTTAATAAATCCTAATAAAAGTACAACTTGCCCATGACTTAAGCCTGATCTCAACAAAAAGTGGTGAACATGGCTTTTATCAGGACTAAAAGGTGATTTTTTTCTCCTTATCCTTTTAATAAAAACCCTTGAGGTATCATAAATCGGAATAATCATTAAGGCAATTCCAGATGCAATAGGAGCATTGAACTTCCATGGATTAGTTTCAGTAAGCTTGCCATTGCTATCAATGAATAAAACGGTTAAAACGGCAAGGATAAAACCAATACTCAAAGAACCTGTATCTCCCATAAAAATTTTAGCAGGCTGCCAATTAAAAACCAAGAAAGCAACTACTGCTCCAATAAATACCATGCATAATTTACTGTAAGGATCATTTCCTGTTACCATGAACCACCAAGCAAAAAAAGAAAAGTTCAACAAACTCAAAGTTCCCGCCAAACCATCCAAACCGTCAACCAAGTTGAAGGCGTTGGTCAAAGCAATAATGACAATAAAAGTAATTAAATAAGATAACCATAAGGGGAGCTCTTCAATTCCTAAAAAGCCAAAAAAACCTGAAATTCTTATATCTGCAAAGAATATAATCAAAAGACCACCAATACACTGTGCAGCTAATTTTTGAAGTGGGCTCAAAGTGGTCAAGTCATCACTTAGGCCTGTGAAAAACAAAAGTGTAAATGCCGCTAACACATAACGTAATTCTTCTATTTCAAAAAAATAAGCTCCAAACAAAAAAGAAACCATAGAGGCAAGGTATATAACAATTCCTCCCATAGAAGGGGTTTGTGCTTTGTGAATTTTTCTTCCCCCCGGCGCATCAGTAACTTTCATTTTTAGAAAAATCCTAATCAAAATGGGCATTGTTAATAGTCCTATGATCAAGGCTATTAAAAATAATGTGATAGCGCTCATAACAATTAAAATATATACAAAGTAAATAGATTGTTTTCTTACAAAAAAAAAATCTTCAAAAATCAATTCCAACTATACATATCGGAAGATTGGTTATTGATAAAAATTGTAAAAGAAAGGGTGCTGCAAAGAAACTTTGGATCTTGGCAATCAAATGAATTAAAGAAATATTTAGATTCCTTTGATATTATCCTGTTTTCCACTGATCAAAAAGATTAAGGGAATTCTTAATTCATATAATCGCGTGACCTGTAGTTGACATATTACTTATTCAGTTAAACATCCTCAAAAAAATGGTCCAACACTACCTGCTACTTACAGGATTAGTCTTGGACCATTTACAACTAACCGAGTCTTATCTCTTGGTTCTTGCTTCTTATTTCAAGACATAAGACCCTAGACATAAGACACAAGACCAGTTTAGACTTCGCTATCGACTACTTAATAGCCTCTAATCCAACACAATCAATCTAGTCTTGTTTCTTGTCTCTTGCTTCTTGTCTCTACGACCTGTATCGGGTCTAATCTCTCGCTTCTCGCTTCTAGTTTCAAGACACAAGATGCTAGACATAAGACTTAAGACCGGAATTGCCTTCGCTATTGCCTACTGACCTCCCAATCAAGTCCCACAACCAAATCTAGTCTTGCTTTTTGGGTCTTGTCTCTTGTTTCTTGGCTCCAATAAGGCAATCACCATAGCAAGGATGACCGACTCTTATCTCTCGTCTCCTGCTTGCAGCAGGCAAGTCTCTCTTCTAGGCTCCAAATGAAGAATGGGCGACACCACTACAGGAATCGAGTCTTATCTCTTGGTTCTTGCTTCTTGTCTCTATTTTGTGAATCGAATCTAATCTCTCGCCTCTCGCTTCTAATCTCTCCTCAGACTCCTATTCCATAATACGTAAACCCCATGTCCTCCAAGTAGGCACGGTCATAGATATTTCTACCATCGAAGATTACTTTGCTTTTCAGAAGTTTCCCCAGTACCTCCCAACTTGGGATACGGAACTCAGACCATTCTGTTACCAACAATAGGGCATCAGCATCCAAACAGGCATCATAAGCGTCCTTGGCATAAGCGATCTTATCCCCCACATAGATATGCTGGGCTTCTTTCATGGCCACAGGGTCATAACCCTTCACCTTTGCACCCATAGCTAGGAGTTCGTTTATGATCACGATGGCCGGCGCCTCTCTCATATCGTCTGTGTTAGGTTTGAAACTCATTCCCCAAAGCGCAAAGGTTTTGTCTTTCAGGTCACTTCCGAAATGCTGTTTTACCTTTTCCACCAATATATGTTTCTGGGCCTCATTCACTTCTTCAACTGCCTGAAGGACCTTCAGATCGTAACCGTACTGCTTGCCCGTCTTTATTATGGCTTTTACGTCTTTAGGGAAACAGGAACCTCCATATCCTACCCCAGGATAGATAAACTTGTTCCCAATCCTCGGGTCTGTTCCTATACCCCTTCTGACCATGCTTACATTGGCCCCTACCCTCTCGCAGAGGTTTGCAATATCGTTCATAAAGGAAATCTTCGTGGCCAACATGGCATTGGCTGCATACTTGGTCATCTCGGCGGAACGGATGTCCATGAAGATGATACGGTCAGAATTCAACTGAAAGGGCTTATACAATCGCTTCATGATGGCTTCTGCCCTTTCATCTTCTACACCGATCACAATTCGGTCAGGCTTCATAAAGTCCTCTACAGCCGCCCCTTCCTTCAGGAATTCAGGGTTGGAAGCCACTGCAAATGGGATGTTCACACCCCTATTATTCTGAGCGGCTTGGATACAGCCCCTAACTTTGTCTCCAGTAGTGACTGGAACAGTACTCTTGGTGGCTACAACCAGGTAGCCGGTCATATTGCGTCCTATTTCATCGGCCACGGCCAAGACGTACTTCAGGTCAGCGGAACCATCTTCGCCAGGAGGAGTTCCCACGGCTATAAAGACAACTTCGGAACCCTTTATGGCTTCAGAAAGATCGGTGCTAAACTCTAACCTTCCTGATGCATAATTCCTTTTGACAATTTCTTCCAAACCTGGTTCATAGATTGGCATGATGCCGTCCTTAAGACCTTCAATTTTCTTATGGTCCACATCCACGCAGACCACGTGGATACCTACATCAGCAAAACATGCACCGGAAACCAGGCCAACATAGCCTGTACCAACAACTGTGATCTTCATACAATTTTTAAAGGTTAATTAGGAGCGAATAAAAGAATAAATAGTTCTAATTTAATTAAACTAATTATTTAGTGTATTGTCGTCATGTGATTCAATAATAACCTTATTTAATTGAAGTTCTAAAAGATATAAATGGTTTCAGATTGGAAAAAAAAGATTTACTTATTCTAGAAAAAGTAATAAAAACTTGACTGAACATGCATAGAAATTAAATTAGAATTTTTTGGAAACTCGCTCATATTTAAATTCGAAAACTGCCATTGATAATTAATGCCATTTATTATTTGAATTTTTGATGAAATTAAGAAATTCCCCTGTTTAAAATCGGCTAAAACCCCACCACTCAAATCAATCCATGGATTATTCCCATAATTTTTCAAACCAGAGGCATAATAAAAATCCTGATTATTTTCTATCCTTTGTAACAAAATTCCAAGTTTATTAAAATTATTTACTAAGGAAATTTCAAAAGATTGAGAGTTAGCACCTAAACCAGTACCAACACCTAATGACTTTCCAAAATTTGTATTCCCTGTTAAAACTGAACCATGTGTGTGCCATGAACCTCCAGGAAGGTCATATCTGATGTATCTACTTACAGATTCTTGTTGATGAGTAATTTCACCCCTTAACTGAATTGCCTTTTCATCATTACCAAGCTTAATAAGCTTTTTGAACCCTAATTGATAAGCCCTTGCATGATCTGGATTGAGTATCATTTCTCTCCAATTCAGTGCGTGATCCCTCCTGCCAAATTCAAAATACAACTCTAAATAAGCCTTTGGTATTAAATACCTAGTAAACAATACAGCTTGCTGATCTTGTCTTTTTCCATCATAAATAACAGTATTATCATCGACAAAAAACCTTTCTTTCTGAAAAGCCTCAAAAATTGGGAAAATATCAGAAAAAGAACCAGAATTATCGATACTATATTGTTGAAAAGTCCTACTTAATCCTAAATAAAGACCAGGTATCCATTTTGGTTGATATGAAAATGTCATTCCATTCAAATACCTCCAATCATTTTCAAAAGGTATAAAAAGTAAGGCATTTAAATCATCATATGGAAAAGGCTCAACGAAGGATGACCTTAGTTTTCCAAGTATTATTTGAAATTCAAAATCTCCTAAAAATGATTTAAGGGGTTCTACAGTATTAAATGAAATATGAGGAAAACTCCTTGCGTTATTAGAGAAAGTTAACGAATTCCACTGTCCAGGGCCCCACCAAATACTTCTATTTGAAACAGCAATTTCTATCTTTTTAAACTTATATGAGACAAATGATTGCCCTAAGGTAAGTTTTGTTAAATGAGAACCTGGTATCCGTTCAGGATTATCAATGAGATTAGAAAAACGATAAATCCACCAAAGGATATCATCCGAAAAATCCCTTGAAAATCCTTGAAAATCTTTATTCTGGGAATAAAAAAGTTCGGGTTGAAATTGTATACTAAATGAACCTAATTTTGAAAAAAAACCTGTCGATAAATAATTTTGAAGTCCATTTGCATTTATCATTCCATAATCTCCCCATCCAAAAGGCCTTTTATCGTTAAATCTTACAGTAGAAAAAAATGGAAGAACCTTGAAGTTTAATTTCTTTTCACTTTTAAAGTAATTGGTATCTTCATTTATAGGTATGGATTCCAGATAAAATTGCCTGTTGCTAAAAGAATAATTTGGAAAGCTATCGCTGTTTAAAATCTGTTGCCTTCTTAAATACTCCTCTAATAGTGGAGCCCCTACTTGCAACTTTTGGGCAAATGATAAACCAGATACAAACAAAAATGAAAAAAAAGAGAATAAAAACTTAAAACAAAAAGTAGGAGATGTTTTTAAATTTTTCAAAGAAATACCATTCGATGATAGCATATAGCTTGATATCCTTAAATTAAAAATCTTTTTTTTCCCCATTCCTACCATGTATCCCCTTTAATAAATTTAATTATCAAAAACAAGCACTATAAATCCTTTTTAGGTAAACCTGGTAAAAATTTAAAAAAATCACTTTCAGGGAAAATAATCACCCATATTGTTAGAAATATAATTTTGATATCCAGAAAAAAGGATTTGTTTTTCTGATACCACATTTCCAATTCTCCCTTATACGGAGCTATAACATTTGCGTAATACTGATGTGGATCTTCCTTAGAAGCAGTTAAAAAAGCTTCTTCGTCCCTAAATACAATAGAACCTATTCCTGTAATACCAGGTCGGACATCATATATTCTCTCTTTAATATCTTCAGGGTATTTATCAAAATCTACCTTCATCTGAGGTCTAGGGCCTACAATTGAAAGATCCCCTAAAAAAACATTGAAGAGCTGTGGCAATTCATTGATTTTTGTTTTTCTCAAAAACTTACCAAATGGAAGTACACGGGGATCATTTCTTAGAGTTAGACTTCCTGTCCCTAGGTTGGGACTATTTTTTAACATAGTGGCAAATTTGATAATTTTAAAAGTTTGATTTTTATAACCAATTCTATCCTGCAAATAAAAAACCTTATGCTCTCCAGTCAGCAATAGAATTGGTATAACAATTAAAAATATTGGAGAAAGAATTATAACAGCAATGGTAGCTAATATTATATCGAAAACTCTATACATAAGATTACATTTTTTGATCTAGATTTTTCCCGGTTTCGAGATAAGAAAAAGACCCTATATATTTACCAATCAAGTCTATCACCTCTTTTTTACCAGCAGTTTTATTATTAAACAATGCTTCAAACTCTGAAATTAGAATTTCAAAATTTATTTCCTCATTTTCCTTTATCAAATATCCGAGAGATTTATATCTATCCAATACATATTGATCGTCTTCGTCATAAAATTCCTCATATTCTTTTTCTCCAGAGGTATCTGAAGAAAACAAAAAAATTGGATATTTATTTGGGTTATTAATTAAATCAAAACTCTTGGCTTCACCTTCTGATTCCATAATTGAAGGTTCAAATCCATTTGCGATTAAAAAATCAAAAGCTATATCTCTAAAATAGTATTGATCAGTATTGAAATCAAGTTTTGGAAAAAAAACATCACCACTTTTGCCAAGGAAAGTTGATAAAAGACATATTTGACCTGATTGGGCAGGAGAAACAAAAAATCTTCTAATATCTTTCGGGCAAGACAAGGGTTGTCTTTTTTGAAGTCTATTGATAAATCCTTCCAATAAACTCCCATTAGAGAAGGCAACATTTGCGAACCTTGCTGTTTTTACGTTTAGAGCTGACTTCCTAGATAAGATAATCTTTTCCATTAAGGCTTTAGATGCCCCCATGATGTTTACAGGATTTGCGGCCTTATCAGTTGAAACACTAAAAAATGTATTGACATTATGGGTCTCGCACAAATCCAACAGTTTAATTGCTCCATAAACATTATTTTTAATCAAAGCTTCTATTGAAATAATATCTTTGTCTGACCTAACATGTTTATGAGCAGCAAAATTAGCTACAATATCAAAAGAATATCTAGAGAAAATCTTATCGAAGGTCTCAGATAAAACATTCACAGGATAGGTGATAAAAGCGGGATTATAATCTAATAAATTAGAACTTCTTAGGTCTCTTACTAATTCCGTCAAACCATTCTCATTATTGTCCACAACAACAATTGATGAAGGAAAAAACTTAAGCATCTCTTTGATGTAATTGCTACCAATTGTGCCTGCTCCACCTATTACCAAAACACTTTTCCCTCCAATCGAAGTTTCAAGTAACTTTTTATTTGATTCCAAATCAGATAAAAAAATATCATTTTTTATATTTTTTACCCTATCGAA
Source organism: Cecembia rubra (assembly GCF_003014575.1). Classification (GTDB taxonomy): domain Bacteria; phylum Bacteroidota; class Bacteroidia; order Cytophagales; family Cyclobacteriaceae; genus Cecembia_A; species Cecembia_A rubra. The sequence continues at coordinate 154,497 of NZ_PYGF01000002.1, read as the reverse complement.
TAATATTTCAAGTGTTCTCATCTACTTTCTAATCAATTTTTCTACTTCATCTGATAAATTTTCACAGATTACCTTCAAACTTTCTTGGCTTAAACCATTATAAACCGGTAAGCTGATTTCGTTCTCAAAAAGTTTATAACTTACAGGGAATTCCGAAATATTCAATCCTGAATTTTTGAAGTAAGTTAACAATGGCAAAGGAATGTAATGTACATTTACTCCAATGCCTTTTTCTCCCAAAGCTGTAATTACCCTATCTCTTTTTTCTTCATTAAAACCTTTAATCCTTAACAAATAAATATGAAAGGAAGATTTTCTTCCAAAAACTTCCATGGGAGGTAGGATTGCCCATTCCTTTCCTTGGAAGACCGAATTGTAAAACTCAAAAATCCTTTCTCTTTCTGGAAGCAAATCCTTTTCATATCTTTTAATTTGAGAAAGTCCAATGGCTGCGTTAATATCTGGCATATTTACTTTTAGCCCATTATCAACAATATCATATCTCCAGGCTCCAGGTTGATTTTTTTCAAATGCCGTTTTTGTTTGGCCATTAAGTGAAAGAACTTTTAATTCTCTATAAATTTGAAAATCCTTTCCTTCATCGAATAGCTTAAAAGTAATAGCTCCTCCTTCCCCTGTTGTAATATTTTTTACTGAATGAAATGAGAAAATGGAAAAATCAGCAAACCTTGAAGCAGGACGACCATTAATTTTAGCTCCAATGGAATGCGCTGCATCGGCTATTATTAATGGTCGTCCTATAACCTTTTGAAAATCCGTTTTTGGATGGAATAATGACCGTACACTTTCACTATCCAAAAGACTTAAAAGTTTTGAATAATCCGCAGGAAGTCCTCCCAAATCAACCGGCATTATTGCTTTTGTTTTATTAGTGATTTTTTGAGCAACCTGGTCCATATCCATGGTGAAATCATCTTTCACATCAACATAAACACATTTTAAACCGGAGTTAATTACAGCAAGAGCTGTAGCGGCATAAGTGTAGGAGGGTACAATTATTTCATCTCCAGGTTCCAACTTAAGCCATTTAAACAATAATAGTGCTCCTGAAGTCCAAGAATTAACACATACTGTAAAATTGGTATCTGATAACTCTGAGATTTTTTCTTCTAATTCCTTGGTTTTAGGCCCGCTTGTTAGCCAACCTGTTTCATGAAGAGTGGAATGTATTTCCTTTTCTACAAGGCTATCAATCAATGGTAAACTAAAAGGTATTTTCATGGATTGGGCTTAAATTTTAACTGTCATCTAATTATTTTGGGTAAATAAGATTTTGCGAGAACAAAACCGAACAGGTAACTCATTCACTTTTTTAAGTTTTTTATCATTTTATACATTCTTCTTTCAGGATATGTCATGAATTCAAATGCTTTCATGTACCCATTGCTTTCATAGAAGGCAATAACTCCTTCATTATTTGAAACATCTGTGGTCAAGGCAATTATTTTTCCATTGAATTTTAAAATTTCCTTTTCAAACTCGTTTAATAACACTTTACCTAAACCTTTACCCTTACAATCCGGTTTAACCCCTATTGAAAGTAGTTCAGAGTAATTTTTATCATCCTTATCAGAAGCTTTTTTCTCGAAATTCTTTAAGAGCCTCAAAAGTACTTTAGGACTTTTAATGAAAGAAGTCATGATACTTAAAATAAAAATGATCGGGGATTTTAAAAAAACTCTTTTATGAAATCCAGCTGATTCCAAACAACCAACCGCAAACCCTTGAATTTCTTGATGATCATTCTCAATACACACAGCAATACTTCCGTTTGTTTTTAAACTATAATAATAATAGTTTTTCAGAAACTTTTCTCCTAAAGAAGTAAGAAAAAAATCAGGAAATGCCTCTTTGTGGATAATGACTAACTGATCGACGTCTGATAATTTTACTTTTCTTAAATGCACTTTTCAGTTTAACCGATTTATTGTATATAATAAACTTTTAAGATTCTAATTTTCGTCTTTACTGAACTCTGGTAATTCTTTTCCTTGCAATTTTTATGAATTTATTAAATCTCTTCCATAATTTATCATTATTGGGATAATCCTGATAGGTTTTGTTGGGAGACCTTAATATAGTTTCAAACTGTTCAATTGTTAAACCAAATTTTTTAATCACATAATCCCTATCACTCTCCAAGATTTCTTTTGGAGCAGGCGGTTTGCTTATTTCTTCCAATGCCTCTTGTCTGGTTATCTGGCCTGAACAAACCAATGCTGACAAATAGGATTTTCTTAAATCATACCCAAACTTTTCTGGTAGATAGTAAGCATGAAAAAACCTGGTGAATATGGATTCATAATGTTTCCCTCCATAGTCTCTCCAACCTAGCTCCTTTATTAATAATTCTTTTGCTTCGGCTTTATTATAATTCACATAATTTAAAATAGGTACCCAGCGAATTCCTCTCAACAATAAATAATCAATATAATCAAGGGTCGACAGACTTGGAAAAGTTTTCATTTTTACTTTACCAAATCTTTTATGAATTGATTTGATAAGCCTTGAATCTTTAGACCCATAAAGCCAAGATTCAGGCATGATAGACTCAGTGACAACATTATTACCTGCAATTATGTAGGGAATCTTCATTTTTGCAGCAGTTTTAATCAGTAATGCCCAAATAGCATGATCTGTTGGAATTTCAATATTAGAAATTGATGATTTCAAAAAGGAAAGCTGAATATCTCTAAATTCCTTCCAGTCTAAAACATAGGTATTTAAATCTATCCCAAGTCTTTTTACGATTTGTTCTACGTTCGCTACTGCCAGTTCTGTATTCCAACCATTGTCTAAATGAACAGCATAAACCCTAAGACCATATTTTTTTCTTACCAAGTATGCAACATAAGAACTATCAACTCCACCGCTAAGTCCTATTAAACAATCATACTTTGAATTTTTCCCCTTTTCCTTAATCTCCTCTATTAACTTCTCAATTTTTTCTTCACCTCCTTTGTTTGAGAATATTTCATTTACAAGAACATTGTCATAATGATGACAAAAATTACAAATGCCCTTCTCATCAAAAGTAATTTCCTTAGCAGTTTCATCCATTATGCATCTGCTACATATTTTTATATCACCCATAAAATTGATTTTTATACGAAAATTATTAAGTTATAATTGGTTATGAAGTTGTTCTGAAGTAATATAACTAATTAGGACAGCTCGATGGACTCCTTGAAATACAAACAGTGATCCAGCCGCGACACCAGAGGCTCCTATATTTACCGCTTCAGAAAGGTCTTTAATCGAACCGGCCCCACCCAAAGCCACAACTGGAATATCAAGCACTGAAGTGGCTTTTTTTATCAATTCAAGATCATAACCTTCCATTGTACCATCCCTATCAATGCTATTTATTATAATTTCTCCACAACCTAAATCTTGTAATGATTTAATTGCCGATACAAAATCGACTGTTTGTTTTTTAGATCCAGAGTTTGTATAAATTTTCTGCTTGCCCCAAAGGTCCCTTTTGACATCAATGGAAACAACAATGCTCTGGCTTCCAAAAATTTTACTTGCCTGTTCAATCAATTTTCCATTTTCAAACGCAGCAGTATTTAAGATGACTTTTTCAACACCAACCTTGAACAAGGACTCAATGTGGCTAATAGTAGAAATACCTCCTCCATAACCAATCGGCATAAACGCTTCAGAAACAATCTCTCTAATTTCTTCAATATTTGGACCATTTCCAGACTTCCTTGCTCCTATATCTAGAAGCACTAATTCATCTGCTTCCTTTTGATTGAAAATCTTAACTGCATTTATCGGATCACCTAGGTAGCGTTCTTTTTTAAATTTTATTGTTTTTACAAGCCCCCCATCACGAAGCAATAAAACAGGAATAACACGAGTCCTTAACATTAATATTTTTCTAAAAAGTTTTTAAATAAGGTAATCCCAAATCTGTGGCTTTTCTCAGGATGAAATTGGACTCCAATTAAATTATCCTTTTCAAAAGAAGAAACGTAATCCAATCCAAAATTTGTTTTAGTTAGAATATCTCCCTCATTTTTACATTGAACATAATAGGAATGAACAAAGTAAAACCTTGAATTATTATCCAATGAATCCAATAAATTTGAATCTTTCGAAATTGAAATTAAATTCCAACCCATGTGAGGTACTTTTAGATTTGATTGCAAATTAAAAGAAAATTTTTTCACATGAGCATCAATCAAAGATAAGCCAGATAACTCTCCTTCTTCACTGGATTGACACATTATTTGCATACCCAAACAAATCCCCAAAAAAGGTTTCTTTTTTATGATGGCTGTTTCATTGATAACTTCAAGTAAGTGTAACTTTTGTATATTTTCTATGGCATGATCAAAATGTCCTACACCAGGTAAAATTATTTTATCTGCATTTTTAATTATTGTTTCATCATTGCTCACAACGGATTTATATCCTAAAAATTTAAGCATATTGATTATAGATCCTATATTCCCCATACCATAATCTATAATGACGACCTGTTGATTCTGTTTCATCTGTGAATAGTTATAATTTATTTAACAAATCAATGAATTTCTCAGTCAAACTTTTATAGTCGTAATGAAGGGCTGCTTTGCGCGAATTTTCACAAATTGTCTTATATTCATTTTGATCCATTTCGTAAAAAGATAAAATAGCATCAGCATACGATTTGGAATCTTTGAAATCTTTGGAAATACCTAGACCATATTTTTTAATTGGACAATAATTCATTTCAACATTCGCACAGATAGGTTTTCCACTTGCCATATACTGAAAAGACTTACTTTGGCTTGCCCCAAAACGAAAAAGTTTGCTTGGCTTGTAGTTAAGAATATTCAGCGAACTTCTACTGAGAATAGATGGAACATATTTAAGTTCAACCCATTTTTGTTTGAATATTACATTGTTAAGATTATTGGAATAACAATAGTTTTCTAATTTAGACCTGTCTTCCCCATCACCAAAAATTAAAAATTTAATGTCTTTGTGGTCTTTCAAATGTTCAGCTGCCTCAATTAACCGCATTAAATTGTTTGCCAATCTGATTGATCCCAAATAGGTCACTTTGAAAATATTTTCATCGTCAAGGTGTGGGTCTTTAAGGACAAAAGTTGACTTGTTTTTATCAAAATCAATTAAGTCAACTCCATTATTGATGTAAAAAACCTTTTTCAAATCGATAGTTCCTCCTTGCTCTAAGGACCATCCTTTTTCCTTGATATAATCTTTACCTCCTTCCATAGAGAAAATAAGAAGGTCTGCCCTATCATACAGCCACTTTTCAGCTGAATAAGCAAGTTTTAAAAAAAGGTTTTTTTCCCGGACTAAACCATAAGCTAAAAATGATTCCGGCCACAAATCAACTACATCAACTATGAACTTTGATTTCAACTTCTTCGCAATAAAATAAGTTAAGTTTCCAAATGGAACGGCAGCTAAATGAGAAATATAGTCCGGCTTTCCAAACTTTTTCTTTACACCCGCATACCACCAAAGTCTTAAATAAAACTCAATTATACTTAAAATCCTTTTTAATCCATTTCCTGAATAATTTGAATTTCTGATATGAATAAAATTACAATTATCTTCATATTCTTTTATCAGAAAAGGCGATTTACTTTCAATCAGATTTTTATTTAAATTATGAAGAAAGCTCCCTCCAATTATTGTGACATCATATCCGTGATACCTTAGATATTGGGCCCTCTTTAAAGTTTGTATTCTAACCTCATAATCCGGCGGCATCGCAGCAGGATTTATTAACCAAATTTTTTTAGCGTTTTTCACCATTTATTTACCAAATCTACTATTTTGGTAATTTCTTCATCAGTTATTACTGGGCTAATCGGAAGAGATAATTCTTGATCATGTATCCTTTCTGTTAACGGAAAATGAAGGTTGTTGAAATCTGAATAGCATTTTTGTTTATGTGGGGGTATAGGATAGTGAATAACAGTTTGTACTCCACCATCTAATAGATATTTCTGAAAAGCATTTCTATTTTCAACAAAAACTGGAAACAAATGAAAAACATGACTGCTCCAGGTTTCTATATTCGGAATTAGAACCTTGTTGTTTGTAATTTCATTTATGTACCTTTTAGCTGCCTTACGCCTGGCATCGTTATCATTATCCAGGTATTGTAATTTCACATTCAAAATTGCCGCCTGGATTTCGTCCAATCTACTATTCAATCCCTGATATTCACAAACATACTTTTGCTTTGAACCGTAATTTGACAATGCCCTGATAGTAGATGCCAATTGTTCATCATTTGTGGTGACTGCACCAGCATCACCAAATGCCCCCAAATTTTTACCTGGGTAAAAACTATGGCCAGCAGCGTCTCCAAGATTACCTGTCCTGTTGTCATTGAAATAACAACCATGGGCCTGTGCATTATCTTCGATCAACTTCAGGTTATGATTTGCACATATTTGGCCAATTGAATCCATATAGGCGCATCTTCCATAAAGATGGACTATCATAATGGCCTTTGTTCTTTTGGTGATAACCTCTTCTATTCTGCTCGGATCTATCTGTAGGGTATCAAAGTTAGGTTCCACAAAAACAGGCTTTAGTTTGTTATCTGTAATGGCTAAAACAGAGGCAATATATGTGTTTGCTGGAACTATAACTTCATCGCCTTCTTGAAGAAAACCCATTTCCATATATGCTCTTAAAATCAGTCTGAGAGCATCAAGTCCATTTGCGACTCCAATAGCGAATTTAGAACCAATATATTTGGAATAATTTTCCTCAAACTCCTTATTTGCAGCACCTTGCAAATACCAGCCAGATTGAATTACCTTATTAATAGCGAGAAGAATTTCTTCTTCATACTTTTGGTTAACTTTCTTAAGATCTAAAAAAGGTATCATATTTAGATTAAATTTTCCTAATAAACCTTGCAGGATTACCGAGCCAAAGCTCGTTGTCCGGAATGTCCTTTGTTACTACGCTACCTGCACCTACCATTGCATTTTCTCCAATTACCACCCCTCCCAGCACAATCGATCCGGCTCCTATAGATGCATTCTTCTTTATTAAAGTTCTCTGCAGTTTGAAAGGCGTTTTTGCCCTTGGGTATTTATCATTGGTGAAGGTTACATTGGGGCCTACTTGTACATTATCCTCTATAACTAGACCATCCCATAAATAAACACCCGATTTGATGGTAACATTGTTCCCGATAACTACATCATTTTCTATAAAACAATGTGCACAAATATTGCAATTTTCTCCTATAGAAGCCTGAGGAAGAACAACAACAAATTGCCAAATATTTGTACTATCGGGAATATCCTTGTTTAAGCAATCAGCTAGTGGATGAATCATTTTTTATATTTTTGAAATTCCTGAAAATCTCTAATGTAGTCCTCAGCTTCATATTTCATAGAAGCTAAAACTAAACAAACGGATCCAGATGAGAATTCACTTAAATCTCTCCAGATTCCTGGAACAATAAGGAGACCTATATTGGGATTATTTAAAAAAAAAGATTTTACTTGTTTTCCATCATTTAAAGTAATCCTAAAACTACCACTTGCTGCAACAATTAATTGGTGCAATTCTTTGTGCGCATGCCCACCCCTTTCTGCATTACTAGGAACATCATACAAATAATAAATTCTTTTAACTGAAAAAGGAATTGAAATGTGGTTTTCAACTATTGTTAGATTTCCAGCTCTATTATGAACTTTATTAAGCTCAATTAATTGGCATTGGTTAATATTTGAGTTTTTCATAAATTTTTAAATTTATGAAATTCATTAAAATCTCTAATATAATCGGATTCATCATAGATGGTAGAACTTACAACTAAAGCTAAAGAATTTGTTGAAAAATTCTCCATATGTCGCCAGAGCCCAGATGGAATATACAAACCATAGTAAGATCTATTCAAAGAATTTACTTTTTTCTTCACACCATCATTAACTATAACATCAAAGCTACCTGATAATGCAATGATAAATTCATCCTGTGTTTTGAAAGCGTGCCCCCCTCTTTCACATCCTCCTGGTACATCGTAAATCCAATAAGTCCTTTTTATTTCAAAAGGAATATGACCAGCACTTTCAAAAAAGGAAAGATTTCCTCTATGATCTAAAATTTTCGGCAAATTTATCTTCTTAACATCTGAAATACTTACATCCATATGCGGTAAAATTATACAATATTAAGTTTCTTCAAATATGAAAAAGCTACTTTCCTATCGGTAAGATTAGAAGCAGTTTTTAAGGCATTTTTCGAGATAAGAAGTTTTTCTTCATATGACATTGACTTAATTTTTAGAAAAATCTTTTTAAGATCTTCAACATTTCTCGCCTCACACAGAAATCCATTTTTACTGTTCTCAATAACCCCATCAATTCCTTGGCCTTTTGTGCCAATTGTAACACACCCTTTACCCATAGCTTCTAGGTACACTAAACCAAAGGCTTCGGGTTTACTGACCATAACAAAAACATCAGTATTTTTTAGAGCTTCTTGAACTTCATCTCTTGATACTTTTCCTTTTAAATAGACGCAATCATTTAATCCCAACTCATTAATTTTTAAGTTGATTTGCTCTTTTAACATGCCCTCTCCATAAATATTCAAAATGAAATCTTTTTCAGGAAAGGCAAGATTCACGGCTTCTAAAATTACATCAATGTTTTTCAAAGGAATGAGCATGCCTGTAAAACAAATAGAAAGCGATTTATTCTTAAACTTCTCGTTTGGTACAGCATTTAAAATATAGTTTTCCGGTATCCCTGAGGGACAAATAAATAAGTTTTCTTTATCGCCAAATAAACTGACAAAAGTATTTTTCATTTCTAAAAAACGAAAGCCTATATAATCCAATTTGTTTAAATAGTGCGATGATTTCTCCCCAAACAAATCATATATAATTTTAGGGTTCTCATGTAGGACTAATGAAGATTTTACATTAGGATAAAAATTTTTTAATTCAACAATTAAAGGGAGTTGAGGATTTATAAAGTGACCTATAATAATGTCAGGAGCAAAATTTTTAGCTAAATTATCATTTTGTATAATTCTAGCTTGTTTCTGGATCGTACTTCTAAAAAATTTAAAATGCGGAAAAATTTTGAAGATGGGCTGACTAACGATTTTTATCCCCTCAAGCTCATATTCAACCCTAGAGTTTAGCCTTGAAAATGGGATAAAATCTGTTTTAAAAATCTTTTTTATTATCCCTTTTAAGACTCTAGCAAAAAAATAAAATATTGGGGGAAAAACAGATCGAAAATGTATAACCCTTACATCAAAACCCATATTTACCCATTCTTTTGCAAAGTAGTGTACAACAGGGGTATCATATGAACTATTAGGATTAGGATATTCTGAGGTTAGGATCAGTATTTTTTGGTTTTTCATAATTTTCAATAAAGAAATCCAAGAAACTTTGTTCTCATAGCATTATCAATTGCTTTAAAACTTTAAACAGCAGATACATATTCCTTATTATAATTACCAATTCTTGAAACTATTTTTTATAATCATAGATAATGATGTAACTACAAAAAGAAAGCCCATAATTACAAATTAATACCCCCCTTTTAAATTGTATTTATAGGATTACCGAGAATCAAAAGAAAAAAACTTGATAATGTTTTAAAATTAAACTTTTAAGCATTACATTAAAAATGTATCTACAATGTTTTTTATTAAAAAACATCAACCCTTCCTCCACACCATCCTATTAATAATTTGAGTGTAACTTTGGATTATCTTTACTACTTTAATAGAAACATTTTTATCTAAATAAGCTGGTACATCTATTGCATAATATTCGTTTTCATGCATTTTTACAGCCAAATCAATCGCCTGGATGATATTTTCTGAAGAAATTGAGCCAATTGTAAAAACTCCTTTTTCTAGAGCCTCTGGCCTTTCAGTGGAAGTCCTAAGTGAAACAGCCGGAAGGTTATAATAAGCACTTTCTTCTGGTAAAGTACCACTATCTGAAATAATACAAAAAGCATTTTTTTGAAGCTTTATATAATCAAAAAAACCAAAAGGATTGGAAATGAATACATTGGAATGAAATTTAAAATTTCTTAATTCTATATTTTTTCTGGATCTTGGATGACAACTATAAATTATTGGAAGTCCATAAAAGTCTGCCACTTCATTAATAGCATTCATCAATGAAAAAAAATTATCTTCAATATCAATATTTTCTTCACGATGAGCGGAAAGTAAAATATATTTATTCTTTTGGAGACCGAGATCTTGTAAAATATTACTTGATTCAATTTCATTTTGAAAAGCACTTAAAACCTCTGCCATAGGTGAACCAACCACGAAGGTATTTTCAGGTCTAACACCACTAGACAGAATGTACTTAAGAGCATTTTCTGAATAACAAAGATTTACATCACTTGTTACATCAACAATCCTTCTAATAACCTCTTCCGGAAGATTTTCATCTTTACAGCGATTCCCTGCCTCCATGTGAAATGTAGGTATTTTAAGCCTTTTTGATGATATAACACTTAAACAGGAATTGGTGTCTCCTAACACTAAAACAGCATCAGGCATAACTTTAGCCATTAATTCATAAGACTTTGAAATTACATTACCCATTGTCTGTCCAAGATCATTTCCAACTACACCTAAATAGTAATCTGGTTCCCTGATATTAAGTTCTTGGAAAAAAACCTGGTTTAATGAATAATCAAAATTCTGACCTGTATGAACCAAAATATGCTCAAAATAAACATCGCATTTCTTTATTATCGCAGATAATTTTATAATTTCTGGTCTTGTACCAACAATGGTCATTACTTTTAGCTTCTTCATAATTTTAAAGAATTATAATGCGGGTACAAATAATTATATTTCTTAATCCAAATTGACAATTCATAAATCATAGTTTCATAATCGGGAATTAAAATTTCTTTAAATTTTGTTCTTTTTAGAGATTTATTGGCTATAATTCCTTCAACTGGAACAATTTTTAAAGAATCTTTTCTAAGGTATACATTGAATAAATTTAGCAAGTCGAATTTACTTATTGATTGCTCTGGTACAGCATTAAATAATCCAAAAGCTTTTTCTTTGGAGACATATTCAATTGTTTTTGCTAATTGCAAAGTCGTTTGACCTGTCCAGATGGATTTAGTAAACCCTTTAATTTCACCTGTTTGCTGCATAAACCAATTTAGGAGCCCTATGCCCCCTGGATTAAGATCCGGCCCTATTATAGAATTCCTCAATGTTATATTTTTTTTATCATCCAATTCTCCTAAGGCTTTTGAACGATCGTAAAAAGTCGTACCATCTGGAAAATCGTGTTCTTCATATTCTCCTTTTTGTCCAGAAAAAACACAATCTGTACTCATATGTATAACTTGGGTATTTAACCCTTCAGTTAAATTTGCTAAAAAATGAGGAAGGTATGAATTAAGAAAAACAGCTTCGGCCTTAAATTTTTCAGCAGTTTCATTTAAGATACCGATACAATTGACTATCGCATCAAACTTACCATAAGTGATCAACTCATTCAACAATTTAGTATCGAATGCATTGCCTTCAATAGATTTGAAACAAACTGATTTCTTTTTACCAAAACCTAAAACTTCATGGCCGTTTTCTTCTAAATATAACCCTATGGTATGGCCTGCCATACCATTAGAACCGAGTATCAAAAATTTCATAGAAATTTATTTTACATTAAATCCCTTATTGACTTGATTTCTAGTAACTTATCTTTAACTTCCTCAAGGTTCAAAAGTCTTGTGTTATTACTGTTAAACTCTGTCAGCAGATTTCTTTCTAAATCCCCATCAGAAAAGTATTTAGAATAATTCAAATCTCTTTTGTCGCTTGGAACCCTATAAAAATTTCCTAGATCTATTGTATTGGCACATTCTTCATTGGTCAAAAGTGTTTCATACATTTTTTCTCCATGCCGAATTCCAATAGTCTTCACATTTCTTTTATCTCCTCCAAATAATTCAGTAACAGCCTCAGCTAATGTTTTTATTGTACAAGCTGGTGCTTTTTGTACCAAAATATCTCCAGAAGATCCAAATTCAAAAGCAAACAGAACCAAATCTATAGCCTCATCGAGAGACATTATAAATCTTGTCATTGAAGGTTCAGTTATGGTAATTGGCAAACCTTTTTTTATTTGATCAATCCATAAAGGAACAACTGAACCCCTTGAGCCAACTACATTCCCATACCTTGTGCAGCAAATTTTTGTTTTTTCAGGATTAATTGTCCTTGATTTTGCAACGATGACTTTTTCCATCATTGCTTTTGAAGTCCCCATTGCATTTACGGGATAGGCGGCTTTATCTGTAGATAAACATATAACTGATTGGACACCTGCGTTTATTGCTGCTGTTAAAACATTTTCAGTTCCAATAATGTTTGTTTTGACCGCTTCAATTGGAAAAAATTCACATGAAGGAACTTGTTTTAATGCTGCTGCATGAAAAACAAAGTTTACATCATGCATTGCATTATTAACACTTGAAATATCCCTTACATCCCCAATATAAAATTTTACTTTTTCGACAAAGTTCGGCATCTTGATTTGAAGATCATGCCGCATATCATCTTGCTTTTTTTCATCACGGGAAAATATCCGTATTTCTCCAATATCAGTACCAAGAAACCTATTTAATACAGCGTTTCCAAATGATCCAGTACCTCCGGTAATTAATAATGTTTTATTACTAAATAAATTCATAAAATAATTAGATTTCAGGTAACTTTTCTTTTTTTTGGCTTAAATTAGCCAATATTAATTTAGAGGAATTTTTTATCCAGTTAATCAAGAATCTTCCAGATAAACTGCTATAAAATTTAAACACAAAATTGGTCACTAAAGAAGCATCATAAATATTATTAATACCTAATTCAGAACCTTCAAATCTGATTGAATTCGTTAATAAAAATCCATAAATCTCATCTTTAGGTTTAACTTTCTTCAATGTCGATTTCAATAAGGAATTGAATAAATCTTCTAGACCATGATATTTAGCAATTTCTCTAAGTATCCTCAATTCCCTTACAAGAACTTTATTTTCAAAAGAACCAATTTGAATTAAATTAAAAGATGCACGAATTAAATTTTCAAATGAAATAGCTTCGAATTTACCTGGCCATCCAGGAAGATCCCGCGCTGTCAATAAATAATCAGCAGTCATTAAAGTAACTAATGGTGAATATGGTTGAGAAGCCAATTCAGCATGCATCAATTTTTGATTATTATCCTTGAAAAATTGTTCTGATTCTTTCCTTGATCTTTCATCTGATCTTTGGTAATTTCTTCCTTGAGACTTCACAGTAGACCCACCAATGGAAAGTGGCTCATTCGTAAAAGCATAATCTTCAACTTCACCAGCTAAAACCACTCCAGAAAACCCATCAGGAGTGGCACAGTAATAAAAACTATTATCTGGAGTTCGCGATTTAACAATTTCTATTAAGTCAGTTGAAACAACTGCCTTCATAAACAGCATAGGACATTCATCTATTTGATATTGAAAAGTTTTTGATAGTTTATTTAAAAAGTCATTTGATCTAATAAATTGAATGTCTTTATTTTTACTTCTTTTGATATAAAAAATATTCTTTCCATTATCATGATCGGGGTAAGTAAACCCAGCGGGTATCCAAGTTAATAATTTTCTGTTTGTTCCAGATAATATTTCAAACATTCTCCAAATACAACCTGGTACTAATGCATCATCCCCTCCCAAAGCCATTACATATCCCGGCTTGACTTTGCTTAATGCAAATTCAAAATTCTCTCTCATCCCCAAATGGTTCTTATGAGCGTATAATGTAATTCTGGAATCCTGTTTGATAAGCTTTTCTACTAATTCAACTGAATCATCATTGCTGCAATCATCAGAAACAATTATCTCAAAATTTGGGTAATCTTGAACCATACAGGTTCTAAGTGTGTGTTTCAAATATTCCGCCCTATCTTTTTGCGGAATAATTACGGTAAACAAGGGTAAGGAAGAATCCGGCTTCATTTCAACTTTTATTTACTTACTTATTTTAAAAGCAAATTTTATTAATCTTGAATATTTAAAACCTTTTGCTTGAATCTAAATTCATGATCCAACCTAAAAAAAACATACAGAAAGAAATACACTATAAGTTGAAGGTTCCCACCCAAATCTGAAAAAGGGTATAACTTTATTCCCCCTAACATACAAAGGCTAATAACAAAGTGGATTAAGATTAGTTGATGAAAATATAGCACACCATTTTTTGTTTTGGTAGCATAAAGGATAAAAACGAAAAATAGCAAAAACATAAAAGGGACTAAAAATGGCCCAAAATCAAGAGTAAAATCGCCTACAAAACCAATAAAAACTTCATCATTTATTTTTAGTTCCGGATACTTATCTCTCCTTTCCCAAAAATTATCAGGAACATTTTCAAAACCTAGCAATTTTTTAAAAAACGGAAATGTCCGATCCCCATACCTGATCCCTCCATTATCTAAACCATGGTTATTGAAATACAGATTTTGTTGTCCTAAATAAAAATAAACAGAAGAATTAGATCCTGCTCGACTATCGCCAAATCTACTTGTAGTTAAAATTAAAATTGGAACTAAAGAGACAACCAAAAATACAAAACCGGAAAATTTAATTAATCTAACCAGATTTGGTTGAATAAATTCTTTAAATGCAAAATATGAAACAAAAATTGACATTAATATTTCAACCAATGGCCCCCTTTGCCCTAAAGAAATATTGTTAAGTATATTTACCATGAAAGATAAAAATAAACCCAATGTCACTATAAATTTTCTATCCTTAAGTGTCAGATAATAGAAAAACAATAATATACCAACATTTCCATAAGCATTTGTAATTATAGAAGGTAAATTAGAAATATTACCATCCCCAAGCGATTTACTTTCGGCCATAGCCTCATTATACAAATCTTGACCACCTGAAGAAACAAACAAGAGACGAATGATGCTTTTTGAAAAATCCGAAAAAATCGAAGGCAATTGAATCACAGAGAAAATTATCAAAATATAAATAAGCGTATTTAAATACAAATCAGGAGGTTTTTGAATATACCTAATTTTTTTTGCATCAAACTTCAATACCGGTGAAAAAGCTAACATTAAAAGCAAATACAAATAGACAAAGGGAAATAATTCTATCGGATTAAACTGATAGTATGGATTATTGAAAAGTAAAAGAGAAACGATTGCATAGAAAAAATAAGATAATAATATAATACTTCCTGCATCTATAGACTTTTTCCTTATTTGGTATACAGCGAATGTGAGAAACCATATTAAAACAAAAAAAATAAGCCAAATATTACTTATGACATTATTATCTGCCATTTTTGATCAATCTTAGTTTAATGTTTTCATAAATCTTTTTAACCTCAAGCTTTTCAGATCCTGAAAGACCGAAGAAATACACTAAAACACTAATAATAATTAAAGAAATAAGTAAACCAACTGGTATTCTAATATAAAAACCTGTATCAATCTTTGAAAATAAAAATCCTGTAAAAAATGCAATAAATGTTACTGCAAATGCTGGAACTAAGAATGATTTTATGTAATAGGGAAAATCAAATTCATTGTAAAACTTTCTTAACAAAATAACCCTTGCTACATGTGCAAAAATAGACATTAAAATTATCACATAGTACGATGAGGAAGGAGAGAATCCTGCCTTAAATAAAATCAATGAAATAGGTCCACATAATAGTGTAAAAAATTCTACAATAAGATGATAAACTTTGACATGGCCCGTAGCTTGAATAATAATTGAAATCGGATTATTTAATGCCATTATCAAACCATAAACAAGTATCAAACGACAAAATAATATGGTTTGAGGATCATTATTACTTAACCAAAAAACTAATATGGATTCCATTTCTATAAATAAAGGAATACATATTATGAGCAAACCATAGTAAATAGCTTTATTGCTAAAGTTAAACAAACTGTTTAAATAATTGAAGGACTTTTCAGAATAGGATTGGATCATTTGAGGTCTTAATGCTAGAAAAATACTTGATGTCAAGGAACCCAACACACCATAAACCTGGAGTGAAATGGCTCTAGTAGCATTTACACTTGGGCCAAAAGAAATATTCATTAATATTGTAATGAATTGATTAATACTAACAGAGGCAAGAGAACCGAACAAAGACCAACTAGAAAATGAAACAAGCTCATTTAATAAAACTTTATCTGTTTTCGACTTGAATCTGAGAAAAGGATATTTTAAGTAGGCAAATATAAAATAGCATAAAAACACTAAAATTGAAATAATAAATAGCGCAATTCCATAAAAAATCAGTTTATCTCCTTCAGCTTTTGAAATTATGCTTATGGAAAGTACTTTTAGCAAAACTTCTAATAAACTAATAAATGAAAAAACATCTAAATCTTCCTTAGCAATTACTGCTGAAAAATATGGCACCTGCATTAACATAAAAAATGAAGAAAATAATGAAAACTGAAAGACCATATGAACAGCAGGTAGTCTTTCAATAGGCATATTTAATTTTGAATTAATAAACCATACTCCAATTGTTTGGCCAAACAAAATTATAATCATTGATAATCCAAAGTAAATTTTCAAACTCGTTGAAAAAACTAAGGAGATTTTTTCTAAATTTTTTTCGCCAAAAGAAATAGAATAAAACCTTTGAGTGGCAGTGGAAAGAACACCAGTAACTGTAATTAATATTGTAGTAATCCCTGTTATTACATCAAAAATTCCGTAATCAATTACGCCAAGGGTTTTAAAAACAAGACGAACCGTATATAAGTTAGCTATTAAAACAACCACCATCCTTATGTAAAGGAAGAGGGAGTTTTTTGCAATACGTTTATTTCTCTGAGATGAACTCAATATTTCTTTGAAAATACTAGTCCTTTTTATTAAAGGAGTAAAACTACTGAATCAAAAAACTTAGAAATGAAATGAATAAAATAAAAATATAGAATATCAGGATTAGTATCTTCAGCAAAAATAAATTACCTCAATAATACTTTAAAGTAAAAAAATAAGCATTTGAAAAATTTAAACCTTAATTTAATAAGTTTTCCCTAATTAAACCTTATTCCACCGCACTTTCAAATCCTGAATTAATTCATGTCCAATTATAATTCCCACACTAAAAATAATACCCAAAAGACCAAAAATAAATATTATCAAAGGCCTGTTAGGCGAAGACTTTTTGATTGGAACAGTTACAGGTTGAATTATGGATAAGACAGGAGTGTCCTTCGCAACTTGAAGCTTAGCTTGCTCTAATTGTTTGGCAAGCTCATTGTAAACACTTAATGAAAAATTAAATTCCGCTTCTAAACTTTGGAGACGATTTGATACTGAAGCAGATGAAAGATTTTGATTTCTATCTCTAAATATTGCCAGTTCTTTTTGAATTTTCTCAAATTCCATTTTTTTTTCTTCAAAACGCACTTGAGTGAAATTCAATTGTTCTTTTGCATTTAGGATCTTAAAATTTATAACCTCTTTTTGTAGCAACTCCTCTGCAAATTTTGCCATTTCCGCCGACATAATAGGATCAGGCATGACAAATGATAATGATACAAAGCCCTCTTTTTCATTAGGAGTTACAGTGAGCTGCGAATCCAATCTTTTAAAATGTTTATTTTCATCCTCACTTACTAAAATTAGAGAATTGTCAGAAGAAATATTTTTTTCTTCTGGCGTACCTCTAAGAAATTCAAGAATTAAGGCAGGTAATTCGACAGTGTACTTCTTAAGAATTTCAAGTAAACTTGGCTTGTAGATTTGATCATAAAATTCTTTGTAGGATACAGGTTCTTTAAAACCATTCACATGAATTTTTGCATTTAATAAAGCTTTCCTAAAAGGAACTGAAGAAACTATTTTTGGGTAAAGTGAAGGTGGGATTTCCGCACTACCACCCAAAGCTCCCAAATTTATTCCGGCCAGGGAAGCTAGCCCACCTAATGAACCTCCTGGTTTAACAGAGTCACTTGTCTGTGGAATAAAAACAGAAGAGGCAGTGTATTCAACTGGACTAATCAAAGAAATAACTAAACCTATTAATACAAATACTAAAGCCATACCTAACACTGTTTTTTTCCTATTCCAAACAGTCTTAGATAAAGCTAATAGGTCTATTTCATCTTCAAAAGAATTCATCTGGCGATCAGACATATTTTCTTATTTAAAATTACTGAATCAACTGATTAACAAGTATTGCTAATGTAGCTATACTCGTACTAATTCCAATCCAAGCTTGAGCAGTCAAACCACTTCTTTCAGGTTTCCTCGGCACAATAACCTCTGCTCCAGGCTCAATTTCCGGATAAAGATTAAAGAAAATTAGTTTATTGGTTCTTTTTACGTCACCGTTGGCATATACCACATAGGCCCTACTTTTTCTGGCCTTATCAGTGAAGCCGCCGGATTTTGAAATATAAGAGCGAAAACCTTTGTTTTGGTCAAATCTTGCAGTCGTTGGGAACAAAACCTCTCCCCTCATCCTTACAGTCTGCAATTCCTTTGGAATACTTAAAACATCACCTTCCTTCAATATCAAATCCAATGGTCCATAAGGATTTTTTAAAATTCCTTGTAAATCTATTCCAATCAATTCTACTTCCTTTATATTTAAAGCTTTAATATTCCCTTCAGATTCAGCCAAAGACATTAAAGATTCCCTCCTCAAGTCGTCCGAAAGCCTTCTTTTCCTGTCCTCTTCCTTTCTCTCTTCTAGTTCTTTTTCCAGTAATTTCCTATCAATGCCTTTCATAAGAATCTTTTCAGACTCAGTCCAATCCAAACTGTCTTTTTGGAAAATTTTCCGAAGATTCTCCAAACTTTCTATTTTGATCAGATCATCACTAGGGCTTTCAAAAAACTCATTCTTCCTGATCAATGTTGCCCCCTTAGGGTAGGCATAAGGGGTTAGTCCACCTGCCCTATTTAACAAATCTGAAATCCTTTCATTGGCATGGGCAATTGCAAACTCACCAGGATACATCGCTTCGCCTTCCACACTAACTAGTTGTGCCCTTTGGAAACCTGGACTCCTCCTGACCATCACATGATCAAATGGTTGGAGCAATTCTTTAGCATTCTGACCACTGATTTTTAGGTCCTTATCGATATCTACTATAATAATTTCAGCCAATTTTCCTGAAACATCATTTTTAACCCTTCTTGCTATTTCAACCTTGGATGCGGTTGCTGATTCTTTAAAACCACCCGCCTTTAAAACCAAGTCAGCAACTGTCATCTTCTCTCCAAAAGGGAAAGTTCCAGGCCTATTGACTTCTCCTGAAATTTTCACATAAAACTCCTCCTTCAAATCATACACACTGGGAATATGAAGCACATCTTCCCTTCTTAATTGAATATCCTGTACAGTTCCATTCACTACCAATGGAACATCTACCCCGACTATTTCCATTGAAAAATCAGCTTTTGTTCTATAGAGAGTAGCGCGGTTTAAAAATGCATCTTCTCTTAAGCCGTCTGCCCTTTGGATAAGATCCTTGATGCCCATACCAGGTGTAAGAGCAAAAGTACCTGGTCTTTGAACCGCACCAGAAATTTGAACTCTGTTCTCATATCTGTTTTGGATCATTCCTACACGCATTAAATCGCCATCTTGAGGATAAAATGAACTAAAATTATTCTGGTCCACATCCTCCACTTTCATCTCCCTGCCTGTCTTTCTGGAAACAGTAATGCGCTCTCTATAAGCATCACTTCCAAAACCTCCTGCGAATTGAAGCAGCTCTACCATCGTTTCTCCAGGCTTTATTTCAAAAAGCCCTTCTCTTCTTACCGGTCCTATGACTTCTACTCTATTCCTAACTGGTGGGACGATTATCACGTCATTATCTCTCAAAGTTAGGCTACTACTAAGTTCTCCTTTGGAAATAAATCCATAAATATCAACTTCCTCCAATAACTTATTGTCTCTATAAATCTGTATATGCCTAAATGAACCATTTTCATTTGGACCACCGGCAGCAAACAAGGCGTTAATCGGAGAAGCAAAAGATGGCAAAGTGTAGGTTCCAGGCCTATTCAATTCGCCTACCAAAGCAACATTTACAGTTTTGATATTTCCCAATCTGATTTCTACAAATGTGTTGGGATTGCTTCCTGCCAATCCTGAGTAAATTTGGGTAAGAGCTGTTTTAATCCTGGCAGTAGCCGCGGAAACCGTAGCACCACCTACTTGAACCGAACCTACATTTGGAATCAGAATTTTCCCTTCAGGACTCACCATAAGATCATAGGATTGCTGGGAAGCGCCATAAACATCAATTAGAATCTGATCTCCTGCACCAAGACTGTAGTTGGGTGGCGTAGGAATGTTAAGGCTTGGGTTGAAATTTACCTTTTTATTATGAAATAGTTTATAACCAAAAATTTTCTTTTGGGTGGGGGTCAAATCAAAATAAGGATCTGATTTCTTTAAGGAATCAAATGGATCATCTTCCTCCATTTGGCCTTCAATGGTCCTTAAAGCATTTCCTCTTGAAGCAGTCCTTTCCTGTCCTCTGGACTGTCCTCCACCACTTCTCAAAGCATTGATTCTTTGTCTAAGTTTGGCCACCTCACTCATAGGCATACCCCTTTCTATGGCCATAGCTTCCAATTGCTGCTCGGTCATCCCCGAGGCCTCCGCCCTCTTGATCAGCTGCTCTATCTGCGCGTCGGACAAATTATCGACTTTGACGTTTTGAATGTCTGACAGCGATTGAGCTTGAACCACCAAATTTGAGGTAAAAAGAATTAATACTACTAGGAGTTTTTTCATGAAGAAAAGGGAATTTAACTGCGAAATTCTAAAAGGTTATTTTAACCGCGAATTACGCGAATTACACTAATTTTTTTTGAATTATTGCTAGCAATGCTCGCGATTGACGCGAAATGATCCTGCTTCTAAATAGTTAGGGGAAATTTTTCTAATCTCTCGTTTCTCGACTCTAGATTCTATTTTAATCGTGAATTACGCTAATCACACTAATATTTTTTTAATTCTGGCTCGCAAAGCTCACAATTCAATAAATTGAACATTTCACTTTTTATTTTCAAGAATTACTCTTTTAAATTCTAAAGATAATGTACCGAAATTCAAAAGTAGCCCTAATGGTTTTTTGGTGGTCTTGAGATAATTGATTACTTGGGCATAATGCTCATCCAGAATCATAGAACAACATTTAAGTTCAACTATTATTTCACCATGACATACAAAATCAGCGATAAAGAATTTTTTCAAGGTATTACCTTTGAAAATTATTGCCAATTTAACTTCCTTCTCAAAAGGAATTTTTTGATCAGCTAATTCAATTCCTAAAGCTTCCTGTTATACACTTTTCAAGAAACCTCCCCCAAGTTCTTTATGCGCATTGATCGCTGCACCCACAATTTCATAAGTCTCCTTTTTAATAATCATTACAACATTTTTTTTTAGAGTCAAGAAGCAACAAGCTAGAATCAAGATAAATTTTTGTACCATTCACCTCTTTGGACAAGTTTTACTAAGTGATTTGCTTTTGATAATTAATAGTTAGAGGCTGGATCTAAATTCGCGTAAATTCGTAAGCCCTGCGCCCAATTTTCTTACCCCTGCCGACTGAATATCATAAAGACATCAAGGACATTAAACAGCTGTGTTTCAGAAAAATTTGTGTAATTCGCGAAATTCGTGGTTTAGACATTCGTGGTTACAGCTTCGCCCTCTCAGTCACATATTCATGTGCCTAGCGGGATTGGATAAAAAAAGAAACCTCAATTTCCTCCTGACGGAATCAATTGGACTTTTGATACAAAAACAAAGCGTCAGGATGGGTAATCTTCTCAGTCACCTGAAACTCCACCTCTTTGTCAATCAATTCTTTGATGCGCTCAGAAAGCCTTTCAAGGTATTCCCCATTCACTTTTTCTCCAGAAATCTGAACTTTGAGTTTTCCTGTATGGAGCCCTTTGGCATAATCACCAACCAAAGCCACTTCATTCACATCTCCCATTCTCTCCAAAACTGTTGCCAATAATTTATCGAATCCCAAATATTTTTGGATCAGGTCATGCAAATTGGAGAATAATGGATGATCGGTATTGGCTTTGTAATCAATCTTGTTGTTATCGGCTATTTTCAACAACAAACCTGCCTCTGACAGGTGATTCAGCTCCTTCCTGATGGAATTGGTTGACTCACCAAATTCTTCAGCCAATCCACGCAGGTGCCCCTGATTTTTAGGGTTACTAAAAAACTTGATCAAAAGTCTGAGTCTGGTCTTGGATGTAATTAAATAATCCAGCATGAAAAAAACCTTGCTAACTGAGCAACAAAAGTACTCGCATGAATATGATTAACCAAGTATTTTTTTGATTTTTTTTCAAGATTTGACTTGTTCCACAGTGCCTCTTAATAATTAAAAAAAAGTGGGGATAAAAACAATAAGCGAAAGAATCTCCCCACATTTTTATGATAAAAGCTAAGAAAAAAATGTTTGAATCACCCATTACAAATTTATCATGCGGAGATATGCTTGTAAATACCCTAAACAGGGTATTTTTTTATCATGATTTCTTCGATCATCATAGTTCCACCATTTTCTAAATCCTACTTTCGAAATCCCACTTTTTCCCTTTCTCCTTTTCCCTTTTCTTATTTTGTCCCTTATCGTCGGAGTGGGACAATTCATTTTTTCAGCAGATCAATGCGCCGACTAGGTAGACCTGATATTCACCTAACACCCTAGGTCTTTACCCCCGAAAAACCACCTCCGTAGAGCCAGGGCTATTGATGGTTCAGCCCATACTGGGCTGGTTTCGTTCATTTTCCAAATCTTAATCTTTGTGTGGCCAAAAAGCGCAGCTTTTATCGGCGTTCATCCTCATTCATCTGTGGTTCCTTCAATAAGCGAAATTTTTTATCTGCGACTATCAGCCAAATCTGCGTCATCAGCGTTCCATCCCGCCCTTCATCCTGGCCCCTCACTAAAAAGATCTACAAGATCTTTTCTTAACGCTCGGTCCTGCAAGCTCCGCGCCTAATTTCATTACCCATGCTGTTTTGATGACAGATAAGAACAAAGATCCCTGACAAATTTAAAAGCTAGTTAATTAGTGAAATTCGCGTAATTAGTGGTTCAAAAAATCCTGCTCGTCAACAAAACCCGAAACCCAAACTCACTGAGCCAAATCCACCTTTTCCCTTATTGTCCTTCCCTGAAATCCCACTTTCGAAATCTCACTATTCCCTTCCTTATTACCTCCTATACACACCCTCATATTTTTTTTCAAAAAGCTTTTTGAACAGGGAGCCGGTCATCCCGGAAAAGCCTCCAATCATAAATCCAAGTAAAGCGGTGGCAAACCATAACAAGTTATCATTTTTCAAACCCATCAAATCAGCCATCTGTTGCGGCAAGGCCGAACTAGTCACTGCCAAGATCCTGATCACCATAGAAAACCACACTATTCCAAAGGAAAAACCACTGGCTAAAAAGGAAGAACCTGCTCCAGCCCCTACAAAAAAGGCTATAAAGGCCACGGCCAACATCAGCCCCCAATAAGGCAGAAAACCTCCCAAAAAGAAGACTGCCAAAGCGGTGAGTAAGAATAAAATCAAAAACTTTTGCATAATACTTAGTTTGTGAATATGGTTTCAAATAAAACTTCCTGGTTATCTGTGGCTTTTCTCAGGTTAAAATTGATATAATCACCATTCGCCCAGATCTTGATGAAATTATCATAATACTTACTTCCCGGATTACCGGACTGCCCACCTGGATAAATCCCAAATGCAGTGATCTTATCTCCCATTTCCACTACGTACCTCCAACTAGCTCCGTGCCTCTCCCCTGTTGCATTTAAAATACCACTATAACCCCCTGTATAAATATTTCTCCTGCTGAAAGATTCAAAATTAGGCACTAAATGCATGATCCTCGTCCCCTTAAAGGCTGCCCAGTCATAGCTTCCTTTATTTTCTTCCCATTCCTTGATTTCTTTGACCATTTCCTCGAAACTTTGTCTGACCAAGTCCATAGCCGCTTCAGTTTTCTGGGAATCTGGTATGTCAAACAGTTCACTTTCAGGCTCATTGAGCAAGAGTTTTACTGTTTGATACTTATTGGGAAGCACGACAGGAAGTGAATCATTTTCCCATTTGGCCCATATCAATTTATACAAATGCTTCCACCATGTCTGGAACAAAGCAGGCTCTACCTGATTGGGAAAAGTGTTGTAATTCCACTGTATCAATTGCTCAATATATTTATTGCCTTCTTCCCCAAAAGTTTCTTCTCCACCGCTTTTCTCCAGCAAATGCATCATGATAGGCAATGCCTCTGAAGCATGCAGATGATATTGATCAAACTGCAATCGCTTCATATCCTCTATGGTAATATTTTCAGATTCCCTCAAAACATTATTCAATCTGCGGTTGCGGTAATGCTCAAAACTATCGTCAAACATGTAGTAGGGATAAGAGGATGCCGTACTGTGCTGATTAGCAGAAGAAACAAAGCCTCTCTCAGGATTGAATGTGGAAGGATTCTGCTCAAAGGGAATATAACCTTGCCACTCAAAAGCCGGGTTATTCCCATCCATCAAAAACTTCCCTTGTCCCTCCCACTTCAGCGGAAATCTACCCTGCACCTTCATGGCAATATCTCCTGTACGGGAAGCAAAGACGAAATTCTGTGCTGGTGAAGTAAAATAATTGAGTGCAGAAAGATAATCTTCATGGTTTTCCCCTTTATTCAACAAAAGGAAGGTTTTCTGTTCATTCGATTCCAAATGAGCTGTCCATTTCAAGGCAAAATTGATATCCTGACGCTCCCCTCTAAAGGTCTTGTCAAATACTACAGGTCCATGATGGGTATAGACCACCGTGTCTATAAAAGAAGGATTTCCCTTGACTTTGATTTCTTCTATCCTTAATGTGCTCTGAATCCACCTGTCATTGTAAAGGTATTCGGTGCGGCTTTCATCCTTGAATTGTATGGAGTACCAATCTCTGGTATCACGGGTCGCATTGGTGACACCCCAGGCGATATTTTCATTGAAACCTGAAATGATTCCCAAAGCCCCTGGAAGGGTCGCCCCCTTTACAGTATGCCGAGGGGTGGAAAGCTGCATGGCATACCATAAGGAGGGTAAGTTGAGACTCAAATGGGGATCATTCGCCAAAATGGCCGCTCCATTTTTGGTTTTTGCAGGTGCCACAGCCCAGTTATTGGATCCTACACCTGGT
This sequence comes from Cecembia rubra, assembly GCF_003014575.1. Lineage (GTDB taxonomy): Bacteria > Bacteroidota > Bacteroidia > Cytophagales > Cyclobacteriaceae > Cecembia_A > Cecembia_A rubra. The sequence continues at coordinate 129,219 of NZ_PYGF01000002.1, read as the reverse complement.
TCTGGCTGAGGAAGGGTTTTAACCAATATTTTGATATTTGGATAATCTATACCCTCCGGCTTTTTTACTGGTATGGGCTCAAAATCCCATACCCTTTCAGCTTCAATTACTGGATCATTTTCCTCTGGAAACAATGGGAAAAGCTTGTCCAATAAGCTTTCTCCGATCATTTGCCTCATATTAGTATATTCCAGATCCTTATCTCCAACCAACATATCTGCCATATACTTGAGCAATAGCAGGGATTTGTATACAGACCAATGCTCAGGCTGATAGGCCAGGATCTTATACTCCAAAGGAAGCCTAGCTCTCGATAATCCATCGATGTATTGATTAACGCCATCCGCATAAGCTTCTATCAATCTGTAAATTTCCGGATCATTGTTTCTAATATGCTGCACTGCCTGCTCTGCACTATAGGCCAGACCTTTTCTCCTGGTCATCCTATCCAACTCTATAGCTATCGGACCTACAATCTCCGATACCCTTCCGGCTGCGGCCATGGTCTGAAATTCCATCTGCCACAACCTGTGTTGGGCGGTGACATAACCCTGGACCCGGTAAAGATCTTCTTCATTCTGGGCAAAAACATGGGGGATCAGATGCTCATCGTAAACCACCCGAACCTGTTCCTTGAGGTTTTTTAGCTTGATGTTTTCTTTAGCGGTCACATCTTCACTGTATGCATTCTGCCAAAAACCATGATTGGGGTCCAACAAAAGACCCAATGGTGGTACTGTCCCCATTTGAAGGGAAAGCACAACTGCCAAACCGACCGTAATGATCAGACTGAAAAAGAAAGCAATGTATCTCATAGGTGATTCGAAGTGGAAATAGGTGCCGTCAATTTAGAGGTAAATAGTTAAAATTCACATATTATAGGTTCTAAAAATTCCAATAAACCGAACTGTTTTATTTGACTGTTAATCATTAGTAGGTTTAATTATTCTGATGATTGGAAACTAGGCGGAAGTGACCTATTTATTTTTTTGTCCACGAATTACATCAATTACACGAGGGAGGGCCGTGCTTTTCCCATCATCTGCCATATTATTATCCCCGAAGTTGTAGAAAAAATTAACACGAATCAAAGACTTCGTCTTAATATGACCATCACCGAATGTAACATCAGGCGCAAGCTTTAATTCGTATAAATCACCTCCGCTGATTTCTTTCTTACTTTGTTTTACCAAAAGAAATCTTTTCGTGGAAATCCATGTAATTCTTGCCCGGAGCAGGTGGGCGTGGACCATTTTTCTTGTCCACGAATTTTCACAAATTGCACGAAGGAGAGCCCTGTTTTTCCCATCATCTGGCATATTATCATCCCTGAGGTTGTAGAAAAAAGATTAAAGCGAATTTAAAACCCCACCTAAATTTCCCAGACGCAACGTAACATTAAGGGCTAGCTTTAATTCGATAAAATTACCGTTTCTAATTTCTTCCTTGCTTTATTTTAACTAAAACCATCTTTTAGTGGAAATCTGCGAAATTCATGGACATTTTTTTTTAGCAGACCCTTCCTACGTACAAATGACAATTGAGGAGCTGCTTCACTGTGTTAACATTGGCAGAATACCGGAACCGTCACTCTGAGCAAAGCGAAGAGTCTCCCAAAATATTAGGAGATCCTTCATCCTTCCCGCAATACTGCGGGACAGGCTGTTCCTCGGATTCAGGATGACGGTACGGGCTGTCATTGCATTTCTGAAAATGCCAAAATTTTAAAATCTCAGCATGACACGTAATATTGTCATTATACTTTCTTTCTATGTCCCTACATGTTAAATTCTCAGGCTGACGGTTTCTAGAATCCAATCATTGGTACTTTGACATTAAAACAAGTCATTCTTGACATTTTAAAAACAAACCAACCCAAATATTACCATTACTGTAATAATTCTCACTTATCCGATTAGAATTTTACTGATTATTCAACTCTTCCTAAATTAGCCAATGAAAGAATTATTTTTTGCACTTTGTGACCAATCTGTCATATTTAAAAGAAAAAATAGAAAAGGAGAGGTTAATTTTTTAAACAAAAAAGGCTGTTCGTGTAAACGGACAGCCTCTTTTTTTAAAGTTCCAAGTGAATTACTCTATCACAATTGGCAGAACCAATTTCTCCCATCTTACCACAATTCCTGGACTTTCAAGGGCAATGCTGAGTTGCTCTTGGCTTTCTCCCACCCATTGCGGAGAAGATTCCACCCTCAGCACATCATTCTCCTGCTTGTACTGAAAATGACCATGTTCCAAATTCCATTCGGAATTGAAAATAACTGTCCATTTTCCAGATGATCTGGGGATGGTAAAAAGGGAATATCTTCCTGCTTTCAACTGCTTACCTTCCACGGTGACATCAGAGTCAAAATCAACATAAGTGGATTCGTTGGCACCTGTCCTCCAAACTTCATTGTAAGGGACAAGGTCTCCCCAAATCACCCTTCCTTTTACGGAAGGAGCTCCATATTGTATTAAAACATTTGTGTCTCCGATCTTCCCTTCCAATGAGCGAAGTGGACTTGCTCTTTGATCTCGGGCAGGAATTTCTTCCATCTCAGCAGATGCTGGTTCAGCAGTTTCAGCTTTTTTACCCCCTCCACAGCCAAAGAAAAACATGGTACCGGCAATGATTGCCGCCAACATCAAAATGTTTGTTTTTTTCATAGTTTGGTCTTTTAACAAATTCGAAGATAGACAATTTCCCAATATTCCTAAAATTTCGCTTTTTTTAATACAACCTATTTGCTTACTTTTCATCCTAGTTAATCATATATCAGATATACCAACAACCCATGAAAACTATTTTCACCTTATTAAAATCAGGTATTTTAAGTTGCTTCTTGATCCTGCTCCTGTTTTCTTGTCAACAGGGAAAGGAAGTCAAAGAAACTTTTGAAAACCCTTTTTCAGGACCAAGCCCTTGGCCGGAAATTAGAAAAGAAAGGATCCAAAAACTCCTTCCTGATGCCATGAAGGCTGCGGGAGTCGATGCATGGATCATCATTTGCAGGGAGAACAACAACGATCCTATCGCACACCATATCGGTGGTGAAAATGCCGGAGGAACTGCTCTTTTTCTTTTTTACCTGGATAATGATCAGGTAAGATCCCTGGCATTTTCCCCGATTGGTGAAGCCACCGCCTTGGCGGATCTTAAAATCCATGATGAGGTGGTCCCAGTAGAAAGGGGCCGTTCGGCAATTGGTGATGCTTCTATGCTTATTTTGGGAAGGAATTTTAATAAAATCGCAGTCAATTTCTCAAATGACAACGCACTGGCAGATGGACTTAGTTATACCCAGAAACTTGAACTGGAAAGGGCTTTAGGACCACAAGCGAGCAGGTTGGTTTCTGCAGACGAACTGATTTATGAATGGCTGTCCGTCAAGTTACCGGCAGAAGTAGAGATCATGACCAAAGCCGCTGAACTGACCTCTCAATGGCAATATGAAGCCTATGCACAGGTCAGGCCTGGAGTAAGTACTGATGCAGACATCGCTAAATTTTTGAAGAGCAAGATGGAGGAATATGGAGTGGCTGATGCCTGGCATCCTGATCAGAACCCTAATGTGAACTCGGGAGTGGACAGAGGTCATTCGCATGCAACCGACAAGGTAATCATGCCTGGAGATGTTATTCAGATTGATTTTGGAATCCGGGTTTGGGACATGTGGGTGTCTGATATCCAAAGATTTGCTTATGTTCTTAGAGAAGGGGAAACACAAGCACCAGACTCTGTACAATATTATTTTGAATCTTCTATTGGTGGTAATAGGATTGCTTTGGCTGCCATGAAGCCCGGAGTATTGGGTTACCAAGTGGATAAAGCCCAAAGAGACTGGATGGCTGAAAGAGGTTCCGAACCTGTAATGTGGAGTACCGGGCATCCTGTAGGTTATGTGGCGCACGATATTGGGCCAAGTCTTGGAGGAGGATTACTGCCTGATCCAAGCGTGAGACCAACAGCGGTAAAACCTTTGAAAGAAGGAATGCTCTTTGCTTTTGACGGATTTCATGCCTGGAAATTGCCTAATGGTGGCACTAAGACCATGTCCGTCGAAGAGACTGCTGTGGTGACCACAGATGGAGCGAGATACCTGATCGCACCACAGGAAGAATTGATATTGATCAAATAATTCAAAAACGCAAATTTTCTTTAAGAAAACACCTGCCAGGTTTCTACACCAAATTCATTTAAAAAAATTGAAATTGGGTCGTATTTTAAAAAACCTGGCAGGTTTTCTGTCTCTATTACCTAGGTCAGTGCTCTTGGGAAATGAAGAAAATTTTCGGTTTATTTTGATCGGTTTAATTCAAAAACTTGCATTCAGCTTGTTTAAACAATACTTTCGAATTCTCAAAGGTGTTTCATGATCAGGTTCATTACAGTTCTCCTATTTTTGGTCTCTTTGGCACTGTTTTATAGTGTCTATATATCCCCTGAATTTTTTCCCTATGTCGGGCTGATTACTCTTACCATTCCGTTGTTATTGTTGATCAACGGGCTTTTCTTCATCCTGCTTCTTTTGGCAAGACGCAAATTGGCGATAGTCCCATTATTGGCCATTATTATAGGTTGGAAATTTATTGGAATAACCTATCAGTTTCCCAAAAAAGCAGACGACCAGGAAGGATTATCTGTTCTAAGCTACAATGTGGCCTTATTTGCCTACGACAAAAACGGGGATTGGCGGGAAAACAATAAAAACGTTATCAAATGGCTTCAGGAAAATCCCTCAGACATCAAATGTTTTCAGGAGTTTTATCAGGACCCTACAACCCCTTCCAGAAACACCACAAAACTTTTAGGCAACGAATTGGGCTATGAATATAGCTATCAGATCATCGAGGGCAAACCACGGTCAAGATCCTACGGCATGGCCATTTTCAGCCGGTACCCCATAATCAATGAAGGAAAAGTCTTTGATACACAGCGCAATAATGGCGTCATATTCGCAGATATCAAGGTCGACAAAGATACCATACGAATCTACAATGCCCATTTGGAGTCAATGAGCATAGAATCTGAAAATCTCAATAACCTGGATGGAATAAAAGAAAATTACCGACAAACACTCAGAAAATTAAAAAGAGGGCAAGTGACCAGGGCATCCCAACTAGGGATTCTGGAAGAACATATGCGTAATAGTCCTTATGTGAATATCTTGGTGGGAGACTTTAATGACATGCCTTATAGCTATACCTATTTCAACCTTCGGAAAAATATGAAAAATGCCTTTGAAGAAGCTGGAAGTGGTTTTGGCTTCACCTACAACAAAGTGCTTTTTTTCTTAAGAATTGACAATATTTTTTACGATGAACCACTGATTATCCAACAATTTAAAACCCACAAAGAGGTAGATTATTCTGATCATTACCCCATTTCCGCTGTATTTACTTGGGTAAAACCTTTAATGAAACCTCAGGAAATCAACAGTGAGGATTGATGTTTTTTATTTCCCATATTTTTCCTACTTGAATTAACAAAACCGGCAATAATAGCAAATCTGCCAATAATGCAAATATCAAAGCAGTACTGATCAAAAGTCCTGAATAATAAGTCACACCAAATTGACTTAAAATTAACACAGCAAATCCTGATGAAAGTATCAATGTAGTTAGGATAATGGCTTTGCCTGTATCAATGAAAGTCCGCTTTAAGGCATAAAGCCATTTCCTTCCTTTATTTAATTCAATTTTCAATTTTGACATAAAATGTACACTGTCATCCACGGCAATACCGAAAGCTACAGTAAATAAAATGGCTGTAGTCAATTTCAGTTCAACCCCTAAAATCCACATCAATCCGCACATCCATAACAAAGGGATCACATTCGGTATAAGTACTATAATAGCAATCCTCCAGGAACGGAATAAAACGCCAGCAATAATAGCCACAATAAAGAAGGCTACTATTAGGCCTTTCAACATTTGTTGACTTACACTTTCATGGGAAATATCGATGAGATGGGAAGTACCTGTAATACTTACTTTTAATAAACCAGGGTCAATTTCGCTTGAAAGGAATTGATCCATACGGTTTTTTATTTGCCTGGATTGGAGACTTCCTATATCTTCCATTCGGGTTGAAAGCCTGCCCGATTGTCTGTCATGGGATAATATAAATACAGGTAGATCATTAAATGCATTATCTAAATACGGTTCCATCCTTTTCCATTGGCCAGGACTTGGAAAAACATAGGCCTTTTCGTTCCCTGAATTCATGGCCTGATTCAAATTTTTCACCACTGCCAAGGGTGAAAAAATCGGACCTGAGCTAAAATTGGATTGGATAAATTCCTCCACCTTATCAAGTTCTTTTAACACTTCCCACTCCAACAGACTCTTGGCCTGAGTCCCTTTTTCTACAAAAAATTCCAAAGGCTTTGAACCCCCAAATTCCCTGTCAAAAAAACTAAATTCCCGGATCAATTCATGATCCCTGGGTAGGTTGTCCAAAATAAAACCATTTACTTTTATATCGGTCATTGCCCAAAATGCCAATAAGGACATAACCGTGAAAATCCATATGACCAACTTTTGACTTTTAATGACCCCCAAAAACGTAATCCTCATACTTCTTCTCCAAAAGGCTGCATGATTTGCTTTCTGAACCATTTCAATGGAAGGAATAAAATACAGCACACCAGGAGTGATCAAAATAATAACTAAAAAGACAATCAAAACGCCCAATCCTGTAAAAAGCCCGAAAAACTTTAAGGAAGGGACCGAGGTAAAATAAAGCGACATAAAACCCAATGAAGTCGTAAGGCAAGTCAAAAAAACTGCAAGGGTGATTTCCGAAAATGACTTCTGAATGGCTTCCTCCTTAGAATATCCATGCCTAAGGTAATTGAGATAGTGGTTGAAATAATGTACTAAGGCAGCCAAAGCAATGATGGACAAAATGGTGGGCTGCATCACGGACATCACATCCAATGCTTTCCCAAAATACAGTCCCAAGGCCAAAGCCCAGATTAATGCTATGGCAATTACGAGTATGGCTGCCAAGACTGTCCACCATGACCTGAAAATCAGAAAAAGAATCAATACGATCAACATAAAAGAAATTCCAAGGAAAAGAGAAAACTCTTCCTTCATCAAGCTTACAAACTCACCTTGAGCTTTGATTTTCCCCGCAGAATACACCCTCTCAAAGCCATAACCATGAAGCAATTCTATTATCTCACCATAAAGCGCGTCTCCTGATTCTTTGGAAATTTGCTGTTGGTTGTGAACTATCAAAAGCAGAAAATCCCCATCGGCACTGATCAGATTTCCTTTCCATCTTTCCGATCCCAAAATTTTCTTTTTTGAATGCGCCAATCTCCCTTCATCTGACCAATCCAACAACTTCTTTCTTTGGATACCAAATGGACTAACAATCACATCCTCTACATCCAAAAGAGAATAAACCCGCTCAATTTTCTCCAATTGCCCCAATTGGGCCTTCAAGGATTGGAATTCATTTAAAAAAACCGTATCAAAAACATCTTTATGTCCTACGGCTATCAACAAGTAATCATTGTCATTCTCAAACTTCTGTCGGAATTCCTGATAAAAGGCCAAATCCGCATCATTCTGTTGGAAAAATCTCTCAAAATCATAATCAAAAAATACCTTTGGAGGAAACACAGCCATCACCAAAAGAATGATGGTGGCTATCAAAAGCCCAAAGTAACTTTGCTTTTTTGTAAATATCATGATGAGAAAATATACTGGAAAATTTTGAAATTGTTTTAAAAAACATGTTCCAAAATCCATTTCAAATTTTCTAATTTTAAAGGAATTCCTATCTTGCTGAACCTAATTAAACCCCAAGAATCATGAAGCAATATCACGACCTGATGCAGCACATTTTGGATAATGGAGTAAAAAAGGAAGACCGCACAGGCACCGGAACTTTAAGTGTATTTGGTTATCAGATGCGCTTCAATCTGGAAGATGGTTTCCCATTGGTAACTACCAAAAAACTGCACCTGAGGTCAATCATTCATGAATTGCTTTGGTTTTTGAAGGGAGAAAGCAATATTAAATACCTCAAGGATAACAAAGTGTCAATTTGGGATGAATGGGCAGACGAAAATGGGGACCTAGGTCCTGTATATGGCTACCAATGGAGACATTGGCCTGACGGTAAGGGGGGAGAAATCGATCAGATCAAAAACCTGATCCATCAGATCAAAACCAAGCCGGATAGCAGAAGGCACATCGTCAGCGCCTGGAATGTGGCAGATGTGGACCATATGGCCTTGCCTCCTTGTCATACCTTGTTTCAATTTTATGTGGCTGATGGAAAACTTTCCTGCCAATTATACCAAAGAAGTGCTGATGTGTTCTTGGGGGTTCCGTTCAATATTGCTTCCTATGCACTTTTCACCATGATGATAGCCCAAGTTTGTGATCTGGGATTAGGCGATTTTGTGCATACTTTTGGGGATGCCCACTTGTACAGCAATCATTTGGAACAGGCTAGGCTACAGCTCAGTAGAGATTTTAGACCGCTTCCAACTATTAAAATTAATCCGGAAGTCAAAAATATTTTTGAGTTCAAATTCGAGGATTTCGAACTGCTGAATTACGATCCGCATCCGCATATAAAGGCAGCGGTAGCGGTGTAGTGTCATACTTTGTTGTTATATAATGAACCGAAAGCCCCATATTCAATGGTCCTTTAGTGTAACTGTAAGACAACGTCACCGGCTGCTGTTTTATTTGCCCTTCAATTGAAAATTCCCGCTTCTCGAAATTTGCAATTTCGAGAAGCGATCAAATGGATTTCAAATCCATGGTATCCAGGTTCAGGATTATAAATCCCGAACAGCGGACAAATCCCAAAGAGCGGATCATTACAGCAAATACCCCCATCCAAACTTTTTTAAATCCACCGCAAACCATTGATTTTTCCAATCATTGAATTTCTTATTTGCTTGGAAATTACTTTCTATATTTAAGCTGCTGTAAAATCAAAACCATGAAAAACTTCTACCTTTTAATTATCCTAGTTTTGACCCTGACCATAGCCTGCCAAGAAAAAAATATTGAACAAGGCCAAGACGAATTGCCATTTAATGAGTCATTCAGGCCTCAGTTTCATTTTTCACCACCAACACAATGGATGAATGACCCTAATGGAATGGTGTATTGGGATGGGGAATACCACCTTTTCTACCAGCATTATCCGGACAGCAATGTATGGGGTCCCATGCACTGGGGACATGCTGTCTCCAATGACCTGGTGCATTGGGAACATTTACCTATAGCCCTCTATCCAGATGAAAATGGATGGATCTTCTCTGGTTCGGCAGTTATGGATTTAGAGAACACCAGCGGGTTGGGAAGCGTAGAAAATCCTGCCATGGTAGCCATTTTTACATTTCACGACCCCATAGGTGAAAAAGAAGGCCGAGATGATTTTCAGACCCAAGGCATTGCTTACAGCACGGACAAAGGAAGAACTTGGAGCATGTATGAAGGTAATCCCGTTTTAAAAAGTCCTGGGATTAAAGATTTCAGGGATCCTAAAGTTTTCTGGCATGAAGACAGCAATAATTGGATCATGTCCCTTGCAGTAAAAGACAAAATAAGTTTTTATGCCTCACCCAACTTGATTGAATGGACCTATTTGAGTGATTTTAATCCAACATGGGCAGCTTATGGAGGAGTTTGGGAATGTCCGGATCTATTCCCTCTTACTACGGAGACCGGTGAAACCAAATGGATTCTTTTTGTCAGTATCAATCCCGGCGGTCCTCAAGGTGGCTCTGCAACACAGTATTTTGTGGGGGATTTTGACGGAAAAAGCTTTGCAAGCACCACACAATCTGTAAAATGGCTGGACTGGGGTGCCGACAATTATGCAGGCGTAACCTGGTCCAATGTACCCGATCAAGATGGCAGAAGATTATTTATTGGTTGGATGGGCAACTGGAATTATGCCCAAGTAGTGCCTACCAGTCCATGGCGATCTGCCATGACTGTGCCGCGATCTCTACATCTTTCCAAAAAAGATGATGATTACCTATTGATTTCAAAACCCATTGAAGAACTGAGAAAATTAAGGGTAAGTAATTCACAAATAAAAGGAGAGGAAATCCTGCTCGAAAGTGAATTGATAGAACTGGATTTACGGACTACTTCATCAAATTTCCGCATGGAATTGGCCAATGCTAAGGGTGAAAAATTGGTTTTTACCGGCAATAATCAAAGCATAACCCTTGACAGAAGCCAATCAGGGAAAATTGACTTTGATAAAGGCTTTTCCAACCTGCAAATCGCCCCATTAAACGGCATTAATGTACAAAGCCTCACTGTTTACCTGGACAGGTCTTCCATTGAGGTCTTTGTAAACAGTGGTGAATTGGTTCTGACATCTATTCAATTCCCCAATGAACCATATAACAAACTCATACTGGAGGGATTTGATGCATCTAGCCAAATTTACCCCCTCAAGAGAATCTGGTGATGCATATGCTCTGCCATGAAGAAATTTGTCAAAAACATGGTAAACACATTAAATTCCCTTATTTTAAACCCGAATCATGCATTAGGGTTCGTAATGAGTGTTCAAAATACAAAAGAATCAAGCATTTAGGGAATGAAGCAAAGCAATCTCTTGGTAAATGAGCTAAATGAAGTGAAGCGTTTGATTATGTCCGCCGCGGCGTATGAACTCTTAATAACTTGCGCGCCGTGGCGTAGAAATTCTAATGCATGTTTCGGGTTAAAACCTTGACCAATTATACACTAACCTCTTATGCAAAATAAAAGCTATGTACTTTTCTTGTCCATCACTGCTGCGTTGGGTGGTTTTTTGTTTGGATTTGATACTGCAGTAATATCCGGGGCAGAAAGAGACATTCAGGAACTTTGGGATTTAAGCGATTGGAGTCACGGGCTGGCAGTAGCCATGGCCCTTTATGGCACCGTGATAGGGGCCTTGTTTGGGGGTATTCCTGCCGATAAGTTTGGCAGAAAAGCCTCCCTCCTCTGGATTGGCATTTTCTATCTGGTTTCTGCCATTGGTTCAGCTATGGCCAATGACGAAATCACCTTTATGTTCTTCAGGTTTTTGGGAGGCTTGGGGGTAGGAGCTTCATCGGTTGTAGCTCCCATGTATATCTCAGAAATTGCACCAGCTTCAAGAAGGGGACAACTGGTAGCGCTTTACCAGTTCAACATAGTATTTGGTATTCTGATGGCCTACTTCTCTAATTACCTAATCGGAACGGCGAATCTGGATGAAGCATGGAGGTGGATGCTTGGCGTTGAAGCCATTCCGGCATTATTGTATTCTGTGCTGATCATGAAAGTACCAAGAAGCCCGAGGTGGCTGATCGCCAAAAGAGGGGATTTCGATGCGGCAAGGGAAATTCTCAGCAAAACTGATCCTGAGGGAGTAGATGCTGCTATGGAACAGGCCATTGCTGAAAGCAAGGAAATCAAGGGTAAAGTAGCAGCAACAGCTCTGTTCCATCCAAGATTTCGTAAGATATCCTTTTTCGCCTTTTTGATGGCATTCTTCAACCAAATGTCCGGGATCAATGCCATTATTTATTTTGCCCCAAGAATATTTGAATCGGCTGGGATAGCTACTGAAGATGCCCTACTGTCCACCATTGGTATCGGGGTCATCAATTTGGTAGCTACCATGTTGGGGCTATACTTTATTGACAAACTGGGCAGAAGGAAACTCATGTATATTGGTTCGGTGGGTTATATTATATCGCTTTCCCTAATGGCTTACAGCTATTTTGGTGGTGCAGTAAGCAATACGCTCCTGCCCTACTTCGTATTTATTTTCATAGCTTCCCATGCCATTGGACAGGGATCGGTAATATGGGTGTTTATTGCGGAGATTTTCCCTAATGAATTGAGGGCATTTGGACAATCCTTGGGTTCCTTTACCCATTGGATTTTGGCTGCCCTTATCGCCAATGTATTCCCCTACTTTGCGAATACTTTTGGGGCCGGAAATATCTTCGCTTTCTTTGCGCTGATGATGGTACTGCAATTGCTCTGGGTAGCCTTCCAAATGCCGGAAACCAAAGGGAAATCACTGGAGGAAATTCAAAAAGATTTACAACAAGGACATGGTTAAAAAAGTGGTTTGCTTTGGGGAAATGCTCTGGGATTGCTTCCCCGATCATGAAATCCCAGGGGGGGCTCCTATGAATGTGGCCCTACATTTATGTCAATTGGGTTTGAATGTGCAAATGATCTCCAGAATTGGACTTGATGCGCATGGGGAAAAATTATTGGACTTCACATCCTCTTATAAACTTGACCCAACATGCATACAAAAGGATGAAATACATCCTACTGGGAAAGTCATATTGGACAACAAAGATCCCGAAAATATCAAATACGATATAATATCACCTTCGGCTTGGGATTTTATCGCCTTGACTAATGAAGCCTTGAAAGCGGTAAAAGTTGCTGATGCTTTAATTTTTGGTTCCTTATCTGTAAGAAATCATGAGAGTTGGGAGACGCTCTACCACTTACTGCACGAACCGACACTTAAGATTTTCGATATCAATCTAAGGGCACCATTCTATGATTTTGAGCAGATTGAAATCATCCTGGGTTATACAGATATTTTAAAAATCAATGAAGATGAACTGGTTATCGTTGCCGATTACTTTGATATTGATTTACATGAAAAGGCCGGTCACTTGGAAAAGTCCAAACCGGTCTGTGCTTATTTGACAGAACACTTCCCCATTGCCATGATCTGCGTGACCTTGGGTTCTAAAGGGGCTTTGATCTATCAGGAAAATAAAATCATATCCCATCCTGGATACAGGGTAAAAGTAGAAGATACGGTGGGTTCGGGAGATGCTTTTCTCAGTGGTTTTGTCAAGACGTATTTGGAAGGAAAAAGACCTGAAGATGTTTTGGATTTTGCCTGTGCGATGGGTGCCTACGTTGCTACCCAAAAGGGAGGCACGCCGAGGTATGAGATAGAGGATGTATTGAAGGTAAAAGAGGCGGCAAAGTGACATTCAATGAATTTAGTGACAAGAAAAACAAGAAAAATAAAATCAAGCTTTTCATAGTAGCAGCAAAAATATTCAGATCTATATTTATTGAACTCTTATGTTGCCAATAACCAATAAAAAACGTTTAAATGTTTTATACCACTTCGATTTTGGGTAAATCCGTCTGTTGTAAGTAGAAATTTCGGATAGTTATCTTTGATTTTTTCCAATGCCCCAAACTCTCGTTCTTTTGTTTTTTCATTATCTATTTGCCAAGCCACTTGGTAGTATTCAACATCACCCGTTTTGGTTTTGCATACAAAGTCTACTTCGCTATTCCGGCTAGTGCCAGTCCAAATTTTGTTCCCTCTCCGAAGCAGTTCTAAGTAAACAATATTTTCCAAGATATGTCCTCTGTCAGTGGTGCGCTCTTTTCCAGTTAAAACATTGAGCAAACCTGTGTCAACCAGATAATATTTTTCTTGAGTTGCCAATTGTTTCCTGCCTTTTAAATCAAATCGGTTCACCTTATAGAAAACAAAACTCTGTACTAAATATTCCAAATACTTTTCTACTGTCGCATGGTGGATGCTTTGACCATCTTGTTTTAAAGTATTTGAAATATTGTTTGGCGAAAGTGCATTTCCAATATTTGAAGCAACAAATTTCACAATATTTTCAAATGCTCGTTTGTCATTTATTTTGTGTCGTTGTGTTATATCTTTATCGATTATAGTTTTATATATGGCTTCCAAATATTCATGGATTTTATCGTAGCCCTCATCCCGCAAAGAAACCGCCTTGGGTAAGGAAGTCTCATTTGCATAATCGAAAAACAAAGGCTCGTAATTCAAATATTTGTTGTTTACATCAATGCCTCTTGCAATTAAATACTCATTGAATGAAAAGGGCAAAATGGAAATATCAATATAGCGTCCACTCAACAAAGTAGCCAATTCGCTACTTAAAAGAAACGCATTTGAACCTGTGATGTAGACATCAACATTTTTTGAGGCAAATAACCCATCAACCAATTTTTCAAATAATGGGATATTTTGAACCTCATCTAAAAAAATGTAGTTGGGCTTGTCCGTCAGTAACTTCCCTTTAATACCAAAATAAATATCATCCCATGTTTTCCCTATGAAATTTTCAGGTAATTCAAAATTATAGAAATGAATCTGTTTTTCCCCTATTCCAAGATTGAGAAGTTTCTCGCGATACAATTCTAACAAAGTAGATTTACCAGACCTGCGCAAACCACTTACTACCTTAATAAGATCCTTATCTTTGTAGGATAATAATTTCCCTATATATTCTTTCCGGTCTGTGTAATTAGCCATATGACAAAGATAGAAATAAATTATCGAAACTTGCAAAAAATGCAAGTTTCGATAAAATAAGATAAATTATTTCACCAAAGCTAACTTTCAAATGAGTCAGAAATAGGACTTTAAAGAGATTTAAAAAATCAGAAACCAATTTTATAAACCAGAAAACTTGCAGTCAATTAATCCCAAAAGTCACAAAAGAATGATTATCAGTCCTTCAAACTTACTGTAACTTTTGTTTCCTTTTGTATCTTTTCCCGAAAATCAGGACAAGTTGTGGTCCAATAAAAAACACTTACAATAGTTTACATCACCTTAGATAAAGCAGCTTTCCACTGCCCATATACCTCAGCATAAGCCGCTACCTTCTCTTTCTCCGGTTCAAAAACAGACAAACGCTCCAGACCGGCAAAGGCTTCTTTCGCATCCGCATAAATGCCTGCACCGATTCCAGCCCCCCTGGCCGCTCCTTGTGAACCATCGGTATCGTATAGCTCCAAACTCACTTGGTTCATATTGACAAATGCTTCTCTGAACAACGGGCTTAGAAACATATTGGCCTTACCAGCCTTTACTGTATTCAGGTTCAAGCCCATATCTTTCATGATATCAAAACCATACTTCAAAGAGGATACAATTCCTTCCTGAACAGCTCTGAGCACATGTCTTCTATCATGTTGTAGCAAATTCAATCCCATCATATGGGCACCAACTGGCTTGTTCTGCATAATTCTTTCCACCCCATTCCCAAAAGGAATAAAACTTAATCCATCTGCCCCAATGGAGATTTCACTGGCCAATTCATTCATTTGAGGATAAGTGATGGCCTCCCCTCCTATCAATCTCTTGACCCAGCTGTTCAATATCCCCGTTCCATTGATACAAAGCAATACACCGTATCTCGGGTCTTTCTGGCTATGATTAACGTGGACAAAGGTGTTGACTCTGGATTGCGGATCATAAACAGGATTCTTGCTGACCCCATAGACCGTACCTGAAGTACCGGCAGTAGTTGCCAGCTCGCCTTCTTCCAGAACATTCAGGGAAAAAGCATTATTGGGCTGATCCCCTGCCCGATAGGTAATAGGTACTCCTGCATCTATCCCTAAGATACCTGCCGCTTGTGTAGTGACTGTACCTTGAAGACTGAATGATGGCACTACCTCAGCAATAAGGCTTGAATCAATTTTATAGTAATTCAGCAGTTTATTGGAAATACCATTTTCTTTGAAATCCCAAAAAATCCCCTCTGACAAACCTGTCTCTGAAGTTTTGATCTCCCCGCTCAGCTTCATGGCTATATAGTCCCCTGGAAGCATAATTTTGTGGATTTTTGCGTAAAGCTCCGGTTCATTTTCCTGCACCCACTTGAGTTTGGAAGCAGTGAAATTTCCTGGAGAGTTCAACAGGTTGGGAAGACAATAGTCCTCGCCTAAAACTTCAAAAGCATTATTTCCAATGGCTACAGCCCTACTGTCACACCAGATGATAGAAGGACGTAATACTTTCCCATCTTTATCCACGCATACCAAGCCATGCATCTGATAAGAAATCCCAATGGCTTTCAATTCACCAGATTTGACATTACCCTGCTTGGTAACAGCATGGGTGGTTTCAATGATATATTTCCACCACATTTCAGGATCCTGTTCAGCCCAGTCCTTTTGGGGAGAAGCTATGGGCATTTCTACTTTTGGAAGGCCTTCTGATGCAACAACCCTACCTGAATCCGCATCCAAGAGCGTAGCCTTTACTGAGGAGCTCCCTATATCGTAACCTAATAATAGCCTTCTCATTTTACCAGAATATGATGTATAATGCTGCAATTATGGCGGCTATGACTATAGCTCCTATTTTGAAAGTCATACTGGTCTTAAACAGTTCTTTAGTGACTTCAATGCTATTTGGATGATCCTTACCTTTTCCTTCAAACAAGCTGATTGCAATGATCAATGCAGCTATTATCAAGAAAACTACCCCCATTCGGTCAATAAAGGGAAGATTCGGCAGCCCAAATTTAAGCACAGTGGAAAGAGGAATAGTCAGTACAGCAGCAGTCAGAGCTGCATTGGAAGTAGTCTTTTTCCAGAATACTCCAAAGAAGAAAATGGCAAAAACACCAGGAGACACAAATCCAGTGTACTCCTGAATAAACTGAAATGCCTGATCTAAGGTGCCCAATGCTGGAGCCACTAAAGCTGCTACCA
This sequence comes from Cecembia rubra, assembly GCF_003014575.1. Taxonomy (GTDB): domain Bacteria; phylum Bacteroidota; class Bacteroidia; order Cytophagales; family Cyclobacteriaceae; genus Cecembia_A; species Cecembia_A rubra. The sequence continues at coordinate 112,692 of NZ_PYGF01000002.1, read as the reverse complement.
AAAAAGCAACAAAGGCGGCAATTCTACCTATTCTAACCTGCTTCACTTCTGAAGCATCTTTATCCATATACTGTTTGTATATATCCATGGTAAAGATGGTGGAAGTGCTATTGGCCATTGAAGCCAAGGAAGACACTATAGCTGCTGTCAATGCTGCAAATGCCAGTCCTTTTAATCCAGCAGGAAGTAATTGCAACAAAGTGGGATAGGCCCTGTCTGATTTGATCAAACCTGAAACCGGATCTGTCATAGATTGAATAAAAGAAGAATCGCCTCCTTTATTTACTATAACCAAAGCTGCAATTCCCGGAACAACTACAATCAAAGGCATCAATAATTTTAGAAAACCCGCAAAAATTACCCCTAACTGCGCTTCGTTAAGGTCTTTTGCAGCCAAAGCTCTCTGTGTAATATATTGGTTGAATCCCCAATAACTCAAATTCACAATCCACATGCCTCCTACAAGTACACTAAGACCTGGAAGAAGGGAATAAGCATCTTCGGTACCTCCTTTACCATCAGGAATGATCATTTCTCCCTTATCCAAAATCATGGAAAAATGGCCGGGAACTTCCTTTCTCAAGAGCCCAAGACCCTGCCAGGCATCTCCGTCTCCAACTATACTCAAAGCAAGATAAGTTGTCGCCAAACCGCCAGCTACCAGGAAAAATACCTGTACTACATCCGTCCATGCAACAGCCTTCAATCCTCCATAGATTGAATATACCATGGCAAACAAGGCCAATCCGACAATCCCATAAGTCATAGGGACATCCAAAATGGTATTTAAACTCAATGCCCCCAAATAGAGCACAGAGGTAAGGTTTACCAATACATACAGCAACAGCCAAAAAACAGCCATGGTAGTCCTTACACGTGCATCATACCGGTCCAGCAAAAATCCGGGCATGGTATAAATACCTTTTTTGATATAAACAGGAAGGAAAAATATAGCCACTACCAATAGAGTAGCCGCTGCCATCCATTCATAAGTCGCAATTGCCAAGCCCAGCGCAAAGCCTGAACCTGACATTCCGATAAACTGCTCTGCTGAAATATTGGAAGCAATCAGTGATGCTCCTACTGCCCACCAAGGAAGGGCTTTGGAAGCCAAAAAATAATCTTTGGAATCTTTGACATGGCCTTTTTTCTCCCTGGAAACAAACAAGCCAAGGCCTACAATGAGACAACAATAGCCTATAAAGACAATGAGGTCAAGTGGTTCTAATAGCATACGATATGGTTTATTGTAAAGGTTTGAGCTCGAAACAATTTTCCGGATTTTACCCCTAATATGAATCGAAATATCTCCAAATATAATGTTTTCAATTAATCTGCTAAGCGTTTTTGTATATTTATGGCAACCTCTTTAAACCTAAAATAACAATGAAAAAAAAATTTCTCATTTTTATCCTTTCCATATTTCCCGTATTTGTTTTTGCCAATGATGGATACGGGTTATGGCTCCAATATTTACCATTTGAAAATAAGGCTATTACTGAATACTATAGTGATTATCTGGACAATATCGTTCTCCTTGGCAACTCCCCTACCCATGAAGTCATTCACAAAGAATTGGAATTTGCATATTCAGGATTTTTTGATAAAAAAATCGGAAAAATATCACGGACCAACACAGGTTCAGGTCTATTGTGGATTGGAAAATTGGATGATTTTCCCAAAGAAATTAAAGATGCCTTATCAGAATATGCCCAATCACTCAATGATGAAGGATTTTTATTACATTACTTGAAAGGTAAATTAATCGTCAGTTCTAAAACAGACATTGGGTTACTCTATGGCACTTATGCCTTTCTGAAAAAAATCCAGACCAGGAAAAAACTGGAAGATCTGCATGAGATCAGTAACCCCAAAATTCAGAAAAGACTTTTGAACCACTGGGATAACCTCAATAGAACTGTAGAAAGAGGTTATGCAGGATTCAGCATCTGGAACTGGCATAGGTTGCCACAGCACATTGACCAACAGTACATAGATTATGCAAGGGCTAATGCATCGATTGGTATCAATGGTACCTCCATCACCAATGTCAATGCCAATGCACTGGTCCTGACTTCAGAGTACCTTGAAAAAGCAGCTGCCTTAGCAGATGCTTTTAGGCCTTATGGTATCAAAATATATCTAACTGCAAGATTCAATGCCCCCATGGTACTGGACAACCTGCCTACTGCAGACCCACTTAACCCTGAGGTCCAACAATGGTGGAAAGATAAAGTCAAAGAGATCTATGCTTATATCCCCGATTTTGGAGGATTCCTGGTCAAAGCTGATTCAGAAGGACAACCTGGACCACATAATTACGGTCGGACACAGGCCGATGGAGCCAATATGTTGGCTGATGCTGTCAAGCCTTTTGGAGGGATTGTCATGTGGCGGGCTTTTGTGTACAATGAACATACCCCTACAGACAGAATCAGGCAGGCTTATGATGAGTTCAAACCACTGGATGGAAAATTCAGTGACAATGTCATCGTTCAGGTAAAAAACGGACCATTGGATTTTCAGCCTAAGGAACCTTTTCATCCACTTTTTGGGGCTATGCCCGAAACGCCCTTGATGATGGAATTCCAGATAACGAAAGAGTATTTGGGACAGGATACCCACTGGGTCAATCTGGCATCGATGTGGGAGGAAGTACTTCAATCTGATACTTATGCAAATGGTCCAGGTAGTACTGTAAGCAAAGTATTGGATGGAAGCCTACATGATTACAAACTAACAGGTATTGCCGGGGTATCCAACATTGGCACTGACAGGAATTGGACAGGACATCAAACCGCTCAGGCTGATTGGTATGCATTTGGTCAGTTGGCCTGGAACCCTAATCAAAACATTGAAATAATTGCTGAGGACTGGATCAGAATGACCTTCAGCAATGATCCGGAAGTCATCAAGACCATGAAAGGGATCATGATGAATTCCTATGAAATCCTGGTCAATTACATGACTCCGCTGGGACTGCACCACATCATGGCCCGAAGCCATCACTGGGGACCAGGACCTTGGGTAACAGGTGGGGGCAGGGATGACTGGACCGCCACTTATTATCATAAGGCAAACAGCGACAGCATTGGCTTTGACAGGACTGAAACTGGAAGCAATGCATTGGCGCAATATGCCCATGAATGGAAGGAAATATGGGGCGATTCAGAGACAATTCCTTTGGAGTTTTTACTTTGGTTTCACAGAATGCCCTGGAACAAAAAACTTTTCACTGGAAACACCCTTTGGGATGAATTGGCAATTTCATACCAAAAAGGAGTAGAGGGGGCGCGATGGATGCAACAAGAATGGAATAAATTAGAAGGATTAATAGATCCTGACAGGTTTAAGCATATTGCTTCTTTTCTCAAGATCCAAGTGAATGAGGCTGAATGGTGGAGAGATGCCTGCCTTTTGTATTTTGGACAGTATTCTAAAATGCCACTCCCTGAAGGTGTGGAAGCTCCAAAGCATGATTTGAACTACTACCTAAATTTTAAAAGAAACTTTGTCCCTGGAATTTAAAATGAAAACATCAATCACCTTATTTTCAATCCTTGTAGGCATTTTGATCTACCAACCTGTTTTCAGCCAAGATAATGGTCTGGTGTTAAAAGAAATGTTCAAAGATGCATTTTATGTAGGCACTGCCATCAGTTATCGACAGGCTTCTGGAGATGAGCAGCAAGCCTGGCCTTTATTGGAAAAGCATTTCAACAGTATCACTTCAGAAAACATGATGAAATGGGGGCCCATTCACCCAGAACCCGACAAGTACAACTTTGTATCCGCGGATCAATTTGTCGCACTGGGCAAAAAAATGAATGCCTTTGTCATCGGACATACTTTGGTCTGGCACCAGCAAACACCCAAATGGGTATATCAAAATGAGATGGGAGAATCACTGATGAAAGAGGCCCTATTGGAGAGAATGGAAAAGCATATTGAAACGCTGGTAGGACGTTATAAAGGCCAGGTGCATGGTTGGGATGTTGTCAATGAGGTATTTGAAGATGATGGAAGCTATAGGGAGTCTGAATGGTATCAGATTACAGGAAAAGAATACATCCTCAAAGCATTTCAAAAAGCCCATGAAATGGATCCGGAGGCTGAACTGTATTACAATGATTACAACCTTTGGAAACCGGAAAAAAGGGAGGCTGCCATAGCACTAGCTCAAGAGTTAAGAGAAAAAGGGTTAAGGGTAGATGGAATCGGTATGCAGGGACACTATATGTTGGATTCACCACCGGTGGAAATGATTGAGGCATCCATCATAGCAATTTCAAATGCAGGCTTCAAAGTGATGGTAACTGAACTTGATGTGGATGTACTTCCCAGACCTCGGGCAAGTGAGGGAGCGGACCTCAATAAAAACTATGCTTTGGATGAAAAATTCAATCCTTACACAGCTGGCCTGCCAGAAAGTATAGCCGATAAATTTGCGAAACGCTACACGGATATTTTTTCGGTCTTCTGTAAACACCAGGACAAAATCAGTCGCATAACCTTCTGGGGGCTGCATGACGGTGCTTCCTGGCTGAATAATTGGCCTGTACGGGGACGGACCAATTATCCTTTACTTTTTGACAGGGATTTTAAAGAGAAAGAAAATGTAATCCAATCAATTTCCAACGTTACATTTTAGTGCTTTTCCAATCCTCCCCTAATTCACCAATGACTTTAGCTGTTAGAGGAGCCCATTTTGAAAAAACTGAGTTAGCAAGAACCGGCTAATCTAAAAAGTCACACTTGGAAAACTAAAAACCTTACTTTGACTTTTATTGTCCTTGGAAATGGAAATAGAAAACTGTTCTCCCATCACATAATTAATAGTGCTCCTCCTATTTTCAAAATCCAACTCCTTGGTATCGATAGTTCTCAAATGATGAAAAATAGAAGCTTCAAAGTTTTTGGGAATAAACTCCGCTACTGTTCCATTTTCCATCCTGATATAACGTAAAGCATAAAATACCTCAGCCTGGTCAGAATTAGGATATCGTGCACTGATTGTCTGAATAGTTTTTGGGGACTCAAAATATTTTTGATGGTAAAAATCATGCGTCATCAACTTAATGGAATACTCCGGCTTCTTTAAGAACTTCTTAGGCGAAGTTTCCCTGACTTCAAAAAAGGCAAATTCCGACCGCTCAAATTGATTCAATGCTTCAAAAGGTCGCTCCTCATCATCTATGAACAATTCAGCGTTTTTGGTTTTTAGCCAAAGATCAAAGATCTCCGCTCTGATTTCTTTTTTATCCGGAGGAGTTGTATACGAAATTTTGGTCACCACTCTTGGGAATTCTTTTTGCAATAAAATCAATTGCTCATAGGTGACCTCGTCAAAGAAAGGAAAGTGGGATATTTGATTTCGTTCTTCTTCATTCAGGCTAAAATAAACTTGACGTAAAGCTTCCAAGTTCAATTTCTGAAGTTCCAATACAAAGGGCTTCTCCTCAGAAAAACCTTCTGAAAGTAATTTTTCAAATTTTTTTACTCCTTCAGTTTCTTCAGAGATGAAAAACCCTAGGTCGTCACCAACTTTACTTGAAGTTAAGGTGAAAAATAAAAGCATAGCAAGGAAGAAGCTACCTAATTTCAAAAAGGTTAACCTCATGGGATGGGATACTTTTCCCATCATCATCAATCTTCTTTTTGTAACATGAAAGTTAAATGCACTACTTATTGGATGGTTCCCAAACAAGGAAGATACTTTATTCACCAAGAGGTTCTGGTAAGAAGCATGGTTTTCAAATTCCCTTAAGACATGCTCATCGGCCAAAAACTCATGGTTGAGCTGAATGGCTTTTTTAAACAAAAGCAACAAAGGATTAAACCAAAAAACACATTTCAAAACTTCAACCAATAAGATGTCCCAACTATGTCTCTGCCGGATATGGGCCAACTCATGCTCCAAAATTTCGGGTTCAATCGCTGAGGTATTATATTGAGTCCGTGAAACAAAGAGGTAATTCAGGAAGGTAAAAGGCAGTACATCATCTTTAAGCAATACCAGTCTGTAGCTCCCCATATCTATTTGGGAGTTGCTTTTCAGTAACTTTCGCATACCATTCAACTGCATCAAAAATCTGATAGAAAATAGCAGCAATCCAAAGAAGTAAATCCCCATTATGACCTGACCCAATGGAAATTTTGTACCGCTTACCTCATTTTTTCCACTTTCAACCACAGCTAAGCTTTTGTCCGGCACTTCTTTAACTTCAAAAGGTATTAAAACCTCCTCCAATTCAGCAGCCGGTTGTTTCAACTCCCATTGATTCCAAATTTGGTTTGATTTTTCCTGCACCGAAGGAATGACCTGAGGCATTTGAATAAAGGGTAAAGCCAAGGAAAAGCCCAAAGCAGTCAATAGGTAAAACCTGTTGAAGCTGAATATACTTTCCCGGGAAAGCAATATGTGATACATTCCATAAAATAAGCCCAAGGCGAGTGTCGATTTGATAAGAAATAGGATCATGGCTTCTTGGATTTAATTTGATCTTCAATAATGGATTTTAGCGACTCCAATTGCTCCTGATTCAAATTGGTTTCTTTTGTAAAAAAAGAAGCAAACTGTGAAGGCGAATCATTAAAAAAGTTCTTGATCAAGTTGTTTACCTTACCTGAAAAATACTCAGATTTGGAATACAATGGAAAGTACTCCCGTGAATTCCCAAATGTTTTAAAGCCCAAAGCCCCCTTATCCGTCAATCGCTTCAATAAAGTGGCAATTGTGGTCGGAGCAGGTTTGGGCTCAGGATAAGCCTCCAAAATATCCTTCATAAATGCAGTCTCCTTTTCCCAAATAAAATTCATGAGCTGTTCTTCTGTTGCTGATAGGTTCATTTTCTACTATTATAGAATTTATTCTACAAATGTAGAATAAATAATTTTCTAACCAAAACTTTAAGTTAAAAAATCTTAATCATCCAATACCCTGTCAAAAGTCAGGTTTTGGAGCTGATTTCTTTTCTATTTTCGCCTAACCCAAAAAAAACTAACATGCATCTAAGTGATCAAGAAATTGCCAGGGCATCTAAAATGCGTCCTATTGCTCAAATAGCTGAAAAACTTGGCATCTCCGAAGAAGATATAAGACCCTATGGGAAATATGTCGCAAAGCTTCCTTTAAAATTAATCGATGAAGAAAAAATCAAGGGAAAGAAACTTATACTAGTTACGGCAATTACCCCTACCAAATCTGGGGAAGGCAAGACCACGGCAAGTATAGGGCTTGCTGAAGGATTGAACAAAATTGGGGTTAAAACAGCAGTAGTAATTAGGGAACCATCCTTAGGTCCTGTATTTGGCATGAAAGGTGGTGCCGCTGGAGGAGGCTATGCCCAGGTACTTCCAATGGAATCCATCAACCTCCACTTTACGGGTGATTTCGCGGCCATTGAAAAGGCCCATAATTTATTAGCCGCTCTTTTGGACAATCATATACATAATCAGAAGAACACCCTTAATATAGACCCGAGAAAAATAGTATGGAAAAGAGTGATGGATATGAATGAAAGGGCATTGAGGGATGTAGTGATTGGTCTTGGGGGGGCGGCTCAAGGTATTCCAAGAGAATCCGGCTTTGATATCACTGCTGCATCTGAGGTTATGGCTGCACTCTGTCTATCCAAAGACTTAATGGACTTAAAGGAAAAACTGGGCAATATAATCGTCGGATTTACTTTTCAGGATGAGCCGGTCAGAGCCCATCAATTGAAAGCACAAGGAGCAATGGCTGCATTACTCAAACACGCCATCATGCCTAACCTTGTTCAGACGATAGAAGGAAACCCTGCCATTATTCATGGAGGTCCATTCGCCAATATCGCCCAGGGATCCAACTCCATTATTGCAACTAAAATGGGACTCACATTGGCTGACTATGTAGTCACAGAAGCAGGTTTTGCCTCAGACTTGGGAGGAGAAAAATTCCTTGACCTCAAATGCCAATATGGAAAACTCAAGCCTAATGTGGCCGTAATTGTAGCCACTATCAGAGCTTTGAAAAGCCATGCAGGTATTCCTTTTGATGAGCTCAAAATAGCCAATCCAGAGGCTGTTAGAGCAGGTCTCCCCAATTTGGAAAAGCACATTGAAAACATGAAACATTTCATGCTTGTTCCTGTTGTAGCCATCAACAAATTTGCTTCGGATTCTGAGCAAGAGATTGAAGCAGTCAGAACTTTTTGCCATTCATTAGGAGTCAAAGTTGCCCTCTGTGAGGCCTGGGAAAAAGGTGGTGAAGGAGCAATAGAATTTGCCCATACAGTAAAAGAGGCGGCAGAATCTGGAATGAGCAATTATACACCATTATATGATTTTGATTGGGGAATAGAACAAAAAATAGAAACTATAGCAAGGAAAATATATGGTGCAGGTGAAATTGAATATTCCTTAAAAGCCAAACAACAACTTAAATTGTTTAAAAAAATTGGACTGGACAAAATACCTGTTTGTATTGCCAAAACTCAATATTCCCTTTCAGATGAACCAACACTGATCAATAGACCTTCCGGCTTCACTATAAAAATCAGGGAATTTGACATTGCGGCTGGGGCCGGATTTATTGTACCTATTGCGGGAACTATCATGAGAATGCCTGGATTACCGGCTAAGCCTGCTGCTGAAAATATTGACATAGATGCAGAGGGAAATATAACTGGACTGTTTTAAAGCCACCATAACTTTCAATTTCAATCAATTAATTCGCAAATCCAATAAAAAAATAATTAGGAAATTCAGGGATTTTATGATTATTTGAAGACGCTTTTCAACTGAAACTGGAAAGCTCTTTTATTGATAATCATATTTTTAATTCCATCTAATGAAAAAATCACAGTTAATTCTGATGGTAACATTATTTTCAGTTGCCATCCTTGCTTGTTCCCCGCCGAAAGGGATCCATGAATCGGAAGTGACAGAAGGGTCAATTGCAAACAACCAGACCTTAGCCGACAACAGCCGAAACAGTCTTGATTGGTATGGAGTATACAAAGGGATTACACCCTGTGCTGATTGTGAAGGTATCGAAACTACCATTACTCTAAAAAGAAATAGTACTTTCAAAAGATCCCTTAAATATCTTGGGAAGAATGAAAATTCTTTTTTTGATGAAGGAAATTTCGAATGGGATGAAACCGGAAGCTATGTCACCTTAATGGGCAAAGAAGGAACAACCCAGATGTATCAGGTTGGTGAAAATGTAATTTTCCATTTAGACCAGGAAGGTAACCGGATTACAGGAGAACTTGCAAATATGTACAGACTTCAAAAAAATCCGGTAGATTTCAGACTAGAGAATAAAAAATGGGTACTGATCGAACTTAGGGGAAAACCTGTTGAGAAAAAAGAAGGTCAAAGTGAAGGTTTTATTGAATTTGATATGGAAACAGGTATGTTTTCAGGTAAAAATACTTGCAATAATTTCTTTGGACAATATGAACTAATGGAAGGAGATAGGATAAAATTTGGACAGGCCGGCAGCACACTTATGGCCTGCCCCGATATGACTACGGAGCAAGAATTCATGGAGGTTTTGAAGATAGCTGATAATTACAATGTTGTCGATGAGCTATTGAGCCTAAACCGGGCAAAAATGGCTCCTTTAGCTAGGTTTGAACTGGCAAAAGTAGATTAATGGATAAAGAATTTGAAATCCATTTCTTTTAGAGAGGGCTATGATAGCTTTCCAAGGTTCAATTGAAAGTACTTGCCGAAATCAGCCATAGTTTTGAAAAAATTATATTCCAGCATAGTTCTTTATTTGAACAGAATTGGTTTTGCACGTAAAAATAAAAAATCCCGGCAAACCCGGGATTTTTTTATGAATAATCAATTGTCAGCGGCTTCCAACTCGTATTTAAGCGTTCTTCCTTTTTCCACAGCAGGCAGGCCTTCTGTCATCCATAATGGTGCCGGAGCACCTTTAAGGTAATGGTCAAAGAATTGAGACAGCCTAATCGAGAGGTCTTTTCGGTTTTTCCTTAACCGGAGATTATGGTCCTCACCATTGTATTGAAGCAACCAAGCAGGTTTATTCAACCTTTTCAAAGCCATAAACATTTCTATGCCCTGATACCATGGCACAGCCCCATCCTCATCATTATGCATGATCAATACCGGTGTATTTACCCTGTCCATGAAAAACAATGGAGAATTTTCAATGTAATACAAAGGCTTTTCCCAAAGCGTACCACCAATTCGGGATTGGGTCTGCTCATATTGGAACATACGGCTCATTCCAGTACCCCAGCGGATACCTCCATAAGCCGAGGTCATATTGACTACGGGTGCGCCTGCACCTGCAGCTTTAAACATATTGGTCCGGGTAATCAGATAGGCAACCTGATATCCTCCCCAACTCTGTCCTTGAATGGCCATATTCTCTGTATCTACAAAACCTCTGGCAACCAAAGCTTGCACCCCAGGAATTATACAGTTGTATGCACTTGGCCCAGGTAAACCCAGATCATACTTAATATCCGGAACAAATACCAGATAATCATTGGAAACAAAATAAGGAATGTTGATTGTTGAAGCACTTGGAGCAGGGGCCCTATATGAATGTAGGCCATCTGAATTCCTTTCATAAAAATACACCATCATAGGGTATTTGGTATTTGGGTCAAAATTCTCAGGCTTAAACAATAATCCTTGGAGTGGTGTTCCATCATTGGCCAGGTAATTGACCAATTCTACTGCTCCCCATTTAATGTCCTTCTGTTGAGGATTGGCTATAGAAAGCCTAGTGAAATCCTGCATACCTAAGTCTCCGGCATAGACATCTGGAAATTCCTGATAGGTGGATCTTCTAAGTATGATCTTATCTGAATTTTCTGCCTTTGATAGTCCCAAATAACGATGGTCAGTAAAGACTAAGTTCCTTGGTTTGACTTTCCCTAAATAATCTGAAACTGCATAACCACTTTTTTTATCCACTTCGTGAAACACTGAAATTACTAAGGGCTGTGAAGGATCAATACTTTCCTCTTGAGGGTCTAATCGCTCTCTCCTGTAAACCAGGTTTTGCTTCCTACCTTCTCCTTGGGTCAGATTAATTGGATTTGTTTTACCAGTGGGATCTATCCGCCAAACATCATATTTGTCATAAACCAAAAATGCCGTATCATCTTTGAGCCATCCTGCCGATCCATAGCTTCCCGGGAGTGAAGGGGAGTCATGAAGTTCATCATAAAAATTGACTTCCAGACCTTTGGTTAAATTTTTGGTCACCTTTGTCTGAACTTCATAGCTTACCCAAGAGCTATCTCTACCGTCATACCAATAAATATACTTCCCAGCAGGAGAGAGTTGGGGGTTTCCAGGCACATCTTTCCTTACCAAAGTTCGTGTTCCTGTTTCCAAATCAATCAAATAAACATCTCTTCCAATTTGAATATCCCAACTATAATTCCTCCTATAAGGACTATCATCGAAACCCAATGCATATTTCAGTTTTCTCTTTCGGTCCAAGTTGATCTGAGGAACCTTTTCATCTGCCAGAGAAATAATCCTCTTACTTTTCATATGGTAACTGGCCAAGAAGGATTTTTTTTCATCTCTGCTTTTATTCCTTAGCTGCATGGGTTGTATTTCAGCATCTTGCCAACCCCAGATATCCAATTTCACCCTATCCTCATCCAAGATGGTCGTATCCTCTTCATAGGTATAACTCTGATAATCAGAAGAAGTACCAAAGAACAATTTGCTGTCATCTTGTGAAAAAGAAAGCCTTGCATTTTTACTTACCATTCCAGGAACTCCAAGTGTCCCTTTGGAAGCTATTTTTTGATTTTGTTCTTTTAGGATATCATAAAGGTACAAGTCATAATAAGGTTTTTTCGCCTTTGCTGAATCTTCAGTGCTCAGATAAGCCAAAAATTTTGCAGATTCCGAAAATGCAGGATTAATGTATTCCGTTTTTCGTACATCTATGATCTTGGAAATCCCCGTGTTCAGGTCCAGTAAAAAGATTCCAGTATTCTTTAAAGTGTCTTCACTGGCCTTTACATAAAAAAGATGTGATCCATTTTCTGAAAACCCATATTCTTTTACCCTGTTATACTCAAATTGTTTGCTCCCATCAAAGCTTCTTACAATCAACTTCGTTCCATCCGTTTTTGTAGGCTTAGGTTTTGGTGCTTCTACTGCCGTTGAGTCTCTCTCTCCTTTTTTTGTTTCTTTTTCGGGAAGCTCTTTTTCAAAATGAATGGCCAACCAATTACCGGATTTTTCTGGTATTGCATAAGATTTGACTCTTGCGTATTTTTCAATGGCTCCATTTTCTAAAAGAACAACAAATAAGCTATCCTTGGGCATGTCATCAGCCTTTGTCTTTTTTAGTTTTAAATGCCTGACTGATTCATGCTCGGGACTAATTCTCCCAACTCCATATTTACTGTCATTTGAAAAAGTCCATCTGTTCCCTCTTGGAATGACGATTCTGTGTTGTGCATTCCCATGGGCTACCAACTCCAACCTACCGTCTCCATCCTGGGGATTTATTTCAAATCCTACCCAATTTCCATCACCTGAAATTTTATCACCATTCAAAGTCTCCCACAAATCATAATCTGCATGTGTAAGGGATCGTTTTTGTTGGGCTTCAAGTTTACCGGTAAAAATTAACAATACCAGCAACAAAGTATATCTTAAAATTTCACTTCTCATAGATTCAATTTATTGTTCTTATACAAATTAAAGATTGCCTCTTTTTATTACAGGCCACTTTTATGCCAGCGGGTAATTAATTATATAAAATGTAAAAGCCGCAGTAATTGGTTTAACTTACTGCGGCTCATATTTAAAAAAGGTTTAATTTATTTACCCAATGTAATTTCCCTTTCCAAATATCCCCCTCTGGTAGAAAGCAACCTCAATTTTGCCTTCACTGGTTCAATTTGATTTACTTTTACTTTGAATAAAGCTTCTTTGCTCTCCCCAGCTTCAGTATATCCAGCATATATAGTTTTATCATAAGTTTGAGGAGTTGTAATGATGACTTTAGCATTTTCAAAACCTTTTGTCAATTCTTTGTCGAATTCGAGGATCAACCTGTCTTCCTCCACAATTTTAACCCTTTTGGCTTGATCGAGCGCCACTGGTAGTTTGCCGGTATTTGCCCAAGTAACTTTAACCTCATACTCATCCCCATACTTTTGTATATTGATGTCCTTGATTTCAATTTGTGGTAAATCAAAAGCCATGGCAAGATTAAATAATGATTGCTTTCTTATCCAACTTTCCAATTGCCAAGGAGGACCATTTTGAGAAAAAAACTTGGGATGGAATCCCCCAATTTCAACTTCCCCCAACTGGGGATGATCAAATTTTTCCCAAGGTTTAAATCCTTTGGAACCATTTTCTTCATCATCCCACATAAGTCCATCATAATCATCCAAAACTCCATCTCCATCATAATCTTTCATGGCACCGTTGTTCCAAAGTTCGTCCCCATACCAAATAGCTCCATAATAAAAATATCCGAAATCAGGCCCATGACCGAACAAAGGATTGGGCTTAAGAGGATCTCCTGTCAATCTATTGGTTCCACCTCTTGTGCTATAAGTCTCATATACATCTCCTGCCCAAGGATAGCCTGTTATGGTCATTCCCAAACTGTCGTAATATTCATACAACAATCTGTCCTTCAAAAACATTGATTCTGCAGAGGATGAGGTGGAAGGAGGCCTTAAATGCATAGGCACGCGTGTATCCAATGAGTTGACCACAGAAATATTAGGGTGGCTCATCAGCCAAAGAAAAGTGGATCGGGTTTCAATTTCACTTAATGGGTATTCACCAGCTCCGAATTGTGTAAATCCTCTTCCTGTGGCATCCCCCCCAATGTCAGGCCTCCAGTTTTCAGGGTAATTTCTATGAAGATCAAGTCCACCTATTCCATCTTCATTAAATCTCCCATCTCCATCATTATCAATCCCTTCAGTGTACATCAGGTAATCACCCTGACCATCCAGGACCCGCTTCATCAGCCTTCCCTTAGGATCTTTTGGATCTATAATATAATTTGCTTTTTCCTTTTCTTCAGGGCTTAATGCCTTCTTACGCATCATGTGAATCACACCATCTCCATTAAGGTCCTCTTCAGGATCTTCATCAAATAAACCATCCCTATCCACATCATGAGGCCTCACTGTACTTCTGTTTCTTTGTTCAGAAAAAAGATACATATTGGTACCATCAGGATTATTCTGTGGCCTGACATATATGGTTTTGGTGTCAATTAATTTTGTAATGGCAGGGTCTTTACCATAATTCTCCAGCAAATGATTGGTAAGCCAAAAAACTGCTTCAGATGCCGTCACCTCTCCCCCATGCCTGCCCCCTTCGAAATAAGCAGCCGGCTTATCCGTATGCTTTCCCGTTTTTTTATTGGTAATGGTCATCTGCAAAATAGGTCTGCCTTCAAACGACCTTGCCACTTCATACAATTCAGTGATTTCCGGATATTTTTCGGCCCAAAGCCTATACCAATGATACATCACATCCGGAGTATGGTAAATATCAAAAGTCAGTTTACTTTTCGGTTCGTATTCCACTTCCGGAAATTCGTGCTTTTTGAAAAAAGACTGACCATGTCTCTCTCCTGAAACAGTATAAAACTTTGTATTCTTATCCTGTTCAGGCCATTTCTTTTGGTAAACAAGGGATTTTTCCTGTGCCAATGCTTGTATAGCAAATAGCATAGAAAACCCTAGGATCAGGAGAAAATTTTTATTCATAAGCTTTCATTATTTTTCTAAAAATAACCGAGATAATACAAACCTTGATTACCATTCAAAAAAAAATCCCTGACCGATTGACCAGGGATTTAAAAATTCAATCAAAAATTCTTACTTTCTTATCACCAGCTCAAAAAGGATAGGCGAATAATCACTAAAACCTGGAACAGGACTGGCTTGAGGCAATTTCCTTATTACATGTCCTACTCTTTCAATCAAACCTTTATCTGCCTCTTCATTGAGAATCTCATATCCGGAAATTTTCCCTTTGGCATTTATGTTAATTAACACCTTCAATTCATCAATAGCTGCACTCTTTTTGGTCCTGAATATAAAAGGCATGTAACTGTCTACCATATCCAAGGCATGCACCGGAAATACCCAAGGAGAAATTGAGTTAAGTGATGACTCTTCAATCAACTCATCCAGATTAAAGATTATGGGGTTTATTTTAGTGCTCTTAGCATTACCTTCCGTTGCAGGCTCATTGGAAGAGCCTTTAACTACTTCTGTAAATTCACCAGAAGCCAATACATTGTTTGAGATCAACATCCCTGTCAAAATCAAAACGGATAAATAATTAAAAATGGTTTTCATAGCTGTCTATTTGATTGATACAAATATACAGATTAATAATTTTTAAATGCAAATTTTTGCAGTTTAAATTTTTATAAGAAAACAAAAAAGTCTTGCCATAAGCAAGACCCTTTTCAGAATATAAACCCAAATATAACTTTAGAGATTAAAAGTTTCAACTTCAGTAATTTATGAATTTATGATGCAATTTTACCTTCTGCAAAGTTTTATACCCACTTTGATTCATTCCGCAGAATAAAATTAATGCATCTAATCCATGCTCCAAAATAAAAGTATTTTGACCAATTTTACAAATTGAAAAATTTATTTTGGTAATTTTTAAGTATTTTATAATTTGTTCCCGCTTTCATTAACATAGATTCAAAACGACCTAAAAAAAATGGATAAAATTTTAGATATTGACAATATCGACCTAAAAATCATTTCCCTGTTAAATGATGATGCTAAGACTCCTTACACGGAAATAGCAAAAAAAGTGTTTGTTTCTTCTGGTACAGTCCATGTAAGAATGCGCAAATTAGAGGATATGGGCATTGTGAAAAGTGCTACATTGAATATAGATTTCTCCAAACTTGGATATGATATCTCTGCATTCCTCGGGATTTATTTGGAGAAGAGTTCCTTATATGACAATGTCATTGAAAAATTAAAAGGTATTCCAGAAGTGATCAACGCTTATTATACTACAGGTAATTATTCCATTTTCGCAAAGATTATCTGCAAAGACACTAACCACCTAAGAACCGTACTGGATAATATTCAAAAAGTCGAAGGTATAGACCGAACGGAGACCCTGATTGTTCTAGAGGAAAGTATTAACAGACCCATTCAGTTTTTTGATAAATAACATGACAAAAATCATATTGTATTTCAGATTTTTTTACGAAAGAAAATTATTCAGATTAAATCTAAATAAAATAAAATTATCACTTAGCTAACAATTTATTGCACCCACAGGTTAAAGCCGGAATTACGAACTCCGGCTTTTTATTTTTACATTTCCCTGTTTTTAAGCGTTTTAACCTTGTTTCGTTTTTATCGTAAACAAAAATTACTGGGATGGTGAACAATAAAATTTACTTTAATGTTGTATCTTCGCACTGTAAAATATAATTAGTCTAAATAACTCACCTCATGAGCAAGGACAATCAGATTTTAGAAGAATTTACCTCTAAAGAATATGAGCATGGCTGGTCGGTCAATTTCGAAACCGAAGAAGCTCCTCCTGGATTAAATGAGGACATCATTAGATGGATCTCTGCTAAAAAAGAAGAGCCTGTATGGCTTTTGGAATGGAGGTTAAAAGCTTTTGCAATCTGGCAAAACATGCAAGAACCTGAATGGGCAAATGTAACATATCCTAAAGTTGATTTTCAGTCAATCAAATATTATTCTGCGCCTAAACAGAAAAACAAACCAAAAAACCTTGATGAGGTAGATCCTGAGTTACTACAGATATATGAGAGATTGGGGATTTCCCTCAATGAGCAAAAAAGACTTCAGGGAATTGCAGTTGACGCAGTCCTTGATTCTGTTTCAGTAGGAACTACTTTTAAAGAAACACTTTCCAAACTAGGAATTATATTCTGTTCATTCAGTGAAGCAGTAAAAGAGCACCCGGAATTGGTTAAAAAATACTTAGGATCTGTAGTGCCTATCACAGACAATTATTATGCAGCTCTGAATTCCGCCGTATTCTCTGACGGTTCATTCTGTTATATTCCCAAAGGTGTGAGATGCCCAATGGAATTATCAACTTACTTCCGGATCAATGCAGCCAACACAGGTCAGTTTGAAAGGACCCTGATCGTTGCAGAAGAATCTTCTTATGTATCTTATCTGGAGGGCTGTACAGCTCCTCAAAGGGATGAAAACCAGTTGCATGCCGCAGTTGTGGAAATTTATGCAGAGAAAAATGCAGAAGTGAAGTATTCCACTGTTCAAAACTGGTACCCAGGCGACAAATCTGGTAAGGGGGGTATTTACAATTTTGTTACCAAAAGAGGAATCTGTGCTGGTGACTATTCTAAAATCTCCTGGACACAAGTGGAAACAGGTTCAGCCGTGACATGGAAATATCCTTCATGTATATTGAAAGGAGATTATTCTGTGGGTGAATTTTACTCTGTAGCTGTTACCAACAATTATCAGCAAGCAGATACAGGAACCAAAATGATCCATATCGGTAAAAATACCAAATCAAGGATCGTATCTAAAGGTATATCTGCTGGTCATTCCCAGAATTCATACCGAGGTCAGGTTCAGATAATGAAAAGGGCTGTTAATGCAAGAAATTTCTCCCAATGTGACTCTCTTCTAATGGGAGATAAATGTGGTGCGCACACTTTCCCTTACATAGATATCCAAAATTCTACCGCAAAGGTTGAACACGAAGCGACAACTTCCAAAATTGGCGAAGATCAAATCTTCTACTGTAACCAAAGGGGAATTGACACAGAAGATGCAGTTGCCCTGATTGTAAACGGTTATGCCAAGGAAGTTCTCAACCAATTACCGATGGAATTTGCAGTAGAAGCCCAAAAACTTCTTGCACTGACACTTGAAGGATCTGTCGGTTGATAAAACATTAAATGTACATCATTTGAAAAGTAGTATTGGTATTTGAAGATAATACCTGACATCACTTGTTTATCCAATTTGAAAATTTACGACAATGTTATCCATAAAAAATCTACATGCTTCAATTGAAGGCAATGAAATACTAAGAGGAATTAATCTGGAAATTAAGCCTGGTGAGGTACATGCCATTATGGGACCAAATGGTTCTGGCAAATCTACCCTAGCATCTGTATTGGCAGGAAGGGAAGAATATGAAGTAACGGAAGGAGAGGTAACTTTTAAAGGGAAAGATCTTTTGGAACTCGCTCCTGAAGACCGTGCCAGAGAAGGGGTTTTTCTTGCATTCCAATATCCAGTAGAAATTCCTGGTGTTAGCACTACAAATTTCCTTAGGACAGCAGTCAATCAGGTAAGAGAATATCGTGGATTGGAACCTTTAGATGCAGTAAAATTCCTTTCTGTGATGAAAGAGAAAATGAAGTTGGTAGAGATTGACCAAAAACTTTTGAGCCGTTCACTTAATGAAGGTTTTTCCGGCGGGGAGAAAAAAAGAAATGAAATCTTCCAAATGGCCATGTTGGAACCGACATTATCAATTCTGGATGAAACGGACTCTGGCTTGGACATTGACGCTTTAAGGATTGTTTCTAATGGTGTGAATAAATTAAAATCTCCAGAAAATGCTACTATCGTAGTTACTCACTACCAAAGGCTTTTGGATTACATTGTTCCGGATTATGTCCACGTATTATATAAAGGAAGAATTGTAAAGTCAGGTTCTAAGGAGCTCGCGCTAGAACTAGAAGAAAAAGGATACGATTGGATCAAAGAAGAGGCTGAATCAGCTTCTGTCTAACATTCAGGAAACCTTTTAATTGAATTCATCCCATGACAACATCGACTAAAAATAAAATTGCAGATCAAATCATTAATGAGTTTGGCCCACTGCAAAATTTCGTTCCGCTCAGGGAAAAAGCAAAAGCTTTTTTGAATGAAAACGGCTTGCCTGCCCCAAAGGAAGAAGAATATAAATATACTGCCATTACCAAATATCTTGAACAATCCATTCAGAATTTTGGCCAGTCCAAACCTGTCCAATTGAGCATTGAAGAAGTTCAAAAAAATATTTTCGGAGGTTTTGAAGGTGATGTGCTGGTTTTTAATAACGGCGTTTTTTCAGGTGAATTGTCCAAAACTTCAAATCAGGACTACCGATTAGCACTTTTAAGCCAAAACACACCTTCGGATTTTGCCGGAATTGCAAAATTGGAAAAAGACCCATTTGTTGCTTTAAACTCCGCAACCTTTAAGGATGGAATTTATTTGCATATAAGCAAAAACAAAAAGATCGAAAAGCCTATTTACTTTTTGTTTTTTAATCAGGCAAATAATGGTCAATCCATTGCTTCCCGAATTTATATTGAGGTGGAAGACAATGCTGAAGTCACCTTCCTTCAGAACTCTGTTTCCTTGGATGAAGATGCTTATTTCTCCAATTCCGTGACTGAAATCAAAGTATCTCAAAATGCTCATGTGCATTTCAGCAAGCTACAAAATGAAAGCAGAAGGGCCTTGGTAGTGGATAATTTCGTAACAGATATCCATCGTGATGCCACCTTTACTTCCACTGTAATTTCCTTATCAGGAAATATGGTTAGAAATAACCTCAGCCTTAACCTTTTGGACTCTGGCTGTGAGGGCAACATGTATGGCCTTTATCTTTTGAATGGTAAAACCCACGTGGATAACCATACCAATGTGGACCATACGAAAGCACATGCTGTATCCAATGAACTTTACAAAGGTATATTGGCAGACCAGTCAAGGGCTGTTTTCAATGGAAAAATCTTTGTAAGGCAAGATGCCCAAAAAACAAATGCATTTCAGCAAAACAACAATATCCTTCTTTCTGAAGATGCAACTGTTAACACCAAACCTCAGCTTGAAATTTGGGCTGATGACGTAAAGTGTTCCCATGGATGTACTACCGGACAATTGGATGAAGAGGCTTTGTTTTACCTTAAGGCCAGAGGATTGGGTAAAGACCAAGCAAAAGGATTGTTGCTTTATGCATTTGCAGGTGAAGTACTTGAAAAAATTTCAGATGAATGCTTTAGAGACTTTGTCACTGAGATTGTTCAGGAAAGACTTGGAGGAAACCTATAAATCCGGCATATGTCATTAAATATTGAAAAAATCAGGTCCATGTTTCCTGTACTTCACCAAGAGGTGCATGGAAGACCTTTGATTTATTTTGACAATGCTGCTACTACCCAAAAGCCAAAAAGCGTCATTGATGCATTATCCAGATATTATGAATTTGATAATGCCAATATTCACCGCGGCGCTCATGCTTTAGCAGATCGGGCCACTAGGTATTTCGAAAACACCAGAGAATCAATTAGGGATTTTATCAATGCCAGAGAAGAGGCTGAAATTATTTTTACCAAAGGTACAACAGAGAGCATCAATTTGGTTGCAGCTACATTTGGTAGAAAGTTCATACACAAAGGGGATGAAATTTTGATCTCCACCATGGAACACCATTCCAATATTGTTCCTTGGCAAATGCTCTGTGAAGAAAAAGAGGCTATACTTAAAGTAATTCCAATCACTGAGGAGGGAGAAATTATTTGGGAATCTTTTTTGCAACTGTTGACAGAAAAAACAAAGCTGGTATCCATAGTTCATGCCTCAAATGCCCTTGGCACAATTAATCCAATAAAAAATATCGTAGCCAAAGCCCATGAAGTAGGTGCTAAGGTTTTGATAGATGGCGCTCAGTCCACCAGCCATCTTGATATCAACGTTCAGGAATTGGATTGTGATTTCCTTGCATTTTCGGCGCATAAATTATACGGTCCAACCGGGCTAGGTGTGCTTTATGGCAAAAGAGAAGTTTTGGAAATCATGCCGCCTTATCAAGGAGGTGGAGAAATGATCAAAGAAGTCAGTTTTGAAAATACCACATTCAACGAAATCCCTTTCAAATTCGAAGCTGGAACACCCAATATAGGCGATGTAATTGCGTTTAAAAAGTCCTTGGATTTTATTAAGGAAATCGGAAAAAGCGACATTAAGTCCCATGAGGATGATCTCTTACAATATGCAGCAAATGGATTAAATGAAATCAAAGGCTTTATCCCTGTAGGTACAGCCAAAGAAAAGGTCAGCGTAATCTCCTTTAATATTCAGGGAATGCACCCTTTTGATGTTGGAATGATGTTGGATGCTAAAGGTATAGCTGTACGGACAGGACACCATTGTACACAGCCTCTGATGCAAAGATTTGGACTTGAGGGAACAGTAAGAGCTTCATTTGCTGTTTATAACAGCAAATCAGAAATAGACCAACTGGTAGAATCTGTTGCCAGAATTGCAAAAATCAAAAATAAATGAGCAGCATTACAGATATCCAAAATGAAATTATAGAGGAATTCAGCATTCTGGGAGATGACAAAGAATCTACTATATTCTACATCATGGAATTGGGAGAACAATTACCAGATTTTCCTGAAGCTGAAAGAAAAGAAGAAAATATTATCAAAGGCTGCCAATCCAAAGTATGGTTAATAGCCCAGGAAGAAGGATACAATATCCGGTTTTTGGCAGATTCCAATACCGATATCACTAAAGGACTTATAAGCCTTTTGATAAGAGTGCTTTCAGGAAGGACCCCAAAAGAAATATGGGAAGCTGACCTATTCTTTATTGATAAAATTGGAATGGGTAATATCATAGGTTCCCAAAGGTCTAATGGTCTCGCTGCAATGATTAAACAAATGAAATTGTACGCATTGGCTTACCAAACTAAACAAAACACCTGATGACCATGTCAGAAACAATTGAAAATAACACCCCAGAAATACCACAACAAGAACTCAAGGAAAAGGTCATCAACGCTATCAAACAGGTGTATGATCCTGAAATCCCAGTTGATGTCTATGAATTGGGCCTGATATATGAAATCACTGTTTATCCCGTGAACAATGTTTACATACTCATGACCTTGACTTCTCCAAATTGTCCTTCCGCAGAGTTTATCCCTTCAGAAATCAAAGATAAAATCCAACAGATTCAGGGAATTAACCACGTGGAGCTGGAATTGACATTTGATCCTCCTTACTCACAGGACATGATGTCAGAGGCAGCTAAATTAGAACTTGGATTTCTTTAGTAGTAATAATTAAATCACAAATAATATGTATCCAGAGAATTTAATAGCCCCAATGCGTGAAGAGCTTACCAACGTAGGCTTTCAGGAATTTAGGACTGCAGAACAAGTAGAAGAACATTTAACTGACCATAAGGGAACTACATTTATTGTAATCAATTCTGTTTGTGGATGTGCAGCCGGTGCAGCAAGACCGGGTGTGAGGTATGCACTTGAAAACAGCAGCGCTAAACCTGATGTATTGGCTACTGTATTTGCAGGAAATGATGTAGAGGCAGTAGCTAAGGTGAGACAGTTACACCTTCCTTATCCTCCATCTTCCCCTTCCATGGCTATGTTTAAAAATGGAGAACTTGTCCATTTTATCGAAAGACACCATATTGAAGGAAGAAATGCAAAAATGATCGGAGATCATTTGGTTGAAGTATTTGAGCACTTCTGCAAATAAAATTAAGCCCTTCGGGGCTTTTTTCTTGCTAAAAAAATATAGCGGAATAAAATTACTGAAACCAAACAATATTTGGGTCCGTTAATCACTCCAATCCCATTGAAGCAAAAAAATATTGCTGTTATTAGAGTTTCAACTTTTATTTGATTGGATTTAATAATGAGACATTGATAAAAATCATACTTCAAACGGGGTAGTTTGTATAAATTATCATGTAAAAAATACATGTTTTTGCTAACTTAAGCCGCGTTTAAAGAGTTAAATATTTTAAACAATAAACTGGAAAATAAAACATACAACTTATGTCCGAAATCGCTAAGTTATCGTACGGAGGAAAGGATTTTGAACTCCCTATTATTGAGGGTACTGAAAATGAAAAAGCAATTGACATTGCTAAATTGAGGTCCCAAACCGGATTAATTACTTTAGATCCTGGTTATAAAAACACAGGTTCTACCACCAGTTCTATTACCTTTTTGGATGGCGAGCAGGGCGTCCTGAGATATAGAGGTTACCGCATAGAAGATTTGGCTGAAAAATCCTCATTTTTGGAAGTCGCCTATCTCTTGATCTACGGTGAACTTCCAACCCAACTACAGTACGAGAAATTTACAAGAGAAATTACCACCCATACTTTGGTGCATGAAGACATCAAAAAAATACTTGATGGGTTCCCGTCCAATGCCCATCCAATGGGAGTACTTTCTTCTCTTGTTTGTTCTCTGACTGCATTTTATCCTGAATCTTTAGATCCAACCAGAGATGAGGCTGATGTAAACCTTTCCATAGTAAGGTTGCTTGCCAAAATGCCAACCTTTGCTGCTTGGGCATATAAAAATGAAGTGGGACATCCTGTAAATTATCCTGACAACAGTTTGGATTATTGTTCCAACTTCCTTAAAATGATGTTTGCCCTACCGGCAGAAAAGTACGAGGTAGATCCGGTAATCGCAAAAGCTCTTGACCAATTGTTGATTCTTCACGCTGACCATGAGCAAAATTGCTCTACTTCTACTGTCCGGATCGTAGGCTCTTCCCAGGCCAGCATCTATGCTTCCATTTCTGCTGGAATCAATGCCTTGTGGGGACCACTTCACGGTGGTGCAAACCAGGCCGTAATCGAAATGCTAGAAGCAATCAAGGCTGATGGAGGCGACACCAAGAAATTCCTGAACAAAGCCAAAGACAAAGATGATCCTTTCAGATTGATGGGCTTTGGTCACAGGGTTTACAAAAACTTTGACCCAAGAGCAACCATTATCAAAAAAGCAGCAGATGATGTTTTGGGCAAACTTGGAATCAAAGACCCAGTTTTGGAAATTGCCAAAGAACTTGAATATGCCGCATTGAACGACCAGTATTTCGTGGATAGAAAGCTTTATCCAAATGTTGATTTCTATTCTGGTATCATTTACAGAGCCATGGGTATCCCTACAGAGATGTTTACAGTCCTATTTGCACTGGGAAGACTCCCAGGATGGATCGCTCAGTGGAAGGAAATGAGACAAAATGGTGAGCCTATTGGCAGACCTCGTCAAATTTACACTGGTGAAAATGAGAGGGATTATGTATCTATGAACAGAAGAGGCTGATTCTTTAATATTAGACCTGAAATTTTATAGTTAATAAGCATCTTTCATTCTTAATTAACTCATTATCTCATAAAACCCGGACAAGACCTTGTTTGTCCGGGTTTTCTTTTTTTCAAAATTTATTTTTATGATCATTTTAACTTAAATTATATCGCAAATAAATCAATCAAATCCATAAGCATATCGATATGAAATTTATACTATCAGCTATTTTCTTGTTTTTTACAGTCAATTATTGTTTTGGAAAAGATATCATATTCCTAAAAGACGGAACGAAAATTAAAGGAGAAGTATTATCAGTTGATCAAACTGAATTGACGTTTCAGACCAATGGAAGATCAGATTATTTAATATACAGCTCAGAAGATGTAGATTATGTAATTGTTGAATCACATGAAAAGTTGTTGGAAATTTCGGATAGCATGTATTTAAAGGGTATTCAAGATGCAAAAATCCATCATAAAAGATTTCTGGGTAATTTTTGTGCAGGCTTTTTCGGTGGGGCAATTGGATTTATCATTGTCGCTGTGACAGATGCTAAAACTCCTGATCCAAATATTGTCGGAATTGAAAATTTAAATTCCCGGGATTATAGGGAAGGATTCAACAAAAAAGCCAAAGGAAAAAATTTGAAGGCTGCTGGCTTTGGCATGGCTTCAGGGATTATTTTGTTTTTTATGTTCCTAAGCGGTTTTAGTGACGTTTGAGCCAGTTTATTTTTCCCGTCACCAATAGTTTATTCTAAGAATATTGGAAATTATATTTTATTTGATAAATTTGGAAACTGAATACAATCATTTGAGTTTACCAATGAAAGCTAACAATCTGGAAGAGGCTTTTGCACTTACCAAAAAATTTTCGAGCAAACCTGGCAATGAAGACTTATTAAGGCTATATAGTTATTATAAGCAGGCCACGGAAGGAGACAACAATGAAGAACGACCCGGCGGATTTGATTTTATAGCCGCTGCCAAATATAATGCTTGGGCAAATCTTAAAGGAATGTCCAAAGAAGAAGCTGGACAAGCCTATATAGCATTGGTAAATGTTTTAGCAGAAAAGTATATTTGATTCATACATTTACATCCAAGTTGAGATAAACCATTAGGCCACGTCCTTTAATTCGAAATAATTTTTTCTGTACTTCGCTTTTTTGTATAAAATATTTCACAAACTCATACCTCAGACTTGTTTTTCCAAATAATACTTCATACCTTTGCCCCCGTATTAAATAAAAACATTTTTCTATCCGTGGTTTCCTTTGTGTCGCTTGACTTGGGTTACTTCTAGGAGACATGGTTGAGAAAAAGCAAGGAAACATTTCATGGAAAAAGAATTATTATTCTCAGACCTTGGGATTTCTAACGAAATCCTAAAGGCGGTGGAAGATATGGGCTATACCCATCCTTCACCAATTCAAGCACAATCTATCCCTTTATTACTTCAAGGCAGAGATGTTATCGGTCAAGCCCAAACGGGAACCGGTAAGACTGCGTCTTTTGCTATCCCGATCATTGATCAGGTAGACGTAGAGTTTCACAAGCCCCAGGCTTTGATCCTTTGTCCTACCAGAGAATTGGCCGTTCAGGTTGAGGGAGAAATTGTCAAACTTTCAAAATATAAAAGAGGATTGAGTTCAACCTGTATTTATGGTGGTGAATCAATTGATCGTCAGATAAAAAGTCTTAAAAAAGGAGTTCAGATCGTAGTAGGAACACCTGGTAGGATCATGGACCACATGGATAGGGGCACTTTGAAACTTGACCATGTTGGCATCATTGTATTGGACGAGGCTGATGAGATGCTTGACATGGGATTCAGGGAGGATATTGAAAATATCCTTAGCGAATGTCCTGAACAGAGACAAACTGTTTTTTTCTCTGCTACTATGGCAAAGCCAATTCTTGATCTAACGAAGAAATTCCAGGACAATCCGGAAATTGTAAAAGTGCTTAGAAAAGAGCTTACTGTTGAAAATATTTCTCAGGTGTACTATGAGGTAAAACCGTCATTGAAACTTGAACTTATGTCCAGGTTGATCAATTTGAACCAGTTTGCACTTAGTGTAGTATTCTGTAATACCAAGAAGACCACGGATGAGGTAACCGAAGAATTGATGGCGAGGGGCATTCAGGCAGAAGCATTACACGGAGACCTTTCCCAGGCTCAACGTACCAAAGTTATGGGTAAATTCAGAAAAGGTCATGTGTCCGTACTTGTAGCTACTGATGTGGCCGCAAGGGGTATAGATGTGGACAATGTTGAAGCTGTATTCAATTTCGATCTGCCTCTGGATGAAGAGAACTATGTACACAGGATCGGTAGAACTGGCCGTGCAGGCAAATCCGGAACTGCTATAAGTTTTGTTACCGGGAGAAAAGACATGTACAAGTTGAAAGACCTGGAGAAATTCATCAAAACTTCCATCAACAAAATGTCTCCTCCTTCTGTAACAGATTTGATTGAGTTGAAAAAACAACAACTGGTCAAAGACATTTACAGGCAATTAAGCAAGGAAGAAGACAATTCTTTCTATGAAGATACCATTGGGCAAATGCTTACCGAAGGCTTGACAATGGAGCAAATTGTCCTAGGTCTTACAAAAATCCAATTGGCCGAAGCTGTCCACGAAATGGAAGAACAGAATTTCAGCTTGGATCTTGGAAGAGAAAGAGAGCGTGGGGAAAGATCTGGCAGAGATAGAGACCGTGATGGTGGCAGAGGAAGAGAACGTGATAGAGATAGAGGCAGAGGAAGAGAACGAGACAGAGGTGTCAAGAGTGAAAAAAGAGGATCAAGAGAAAAAGGTGTCAGAGAGCCTGGCATGGCCCGACTTTTCATCAATTTGGGCAAAAAAGACAGGGTAAGGCCTAATGATATTGTTGGCGCGATAGCTGGCGAAACAGGAGTCCCTGGCAGAAGCATCGGAGGTATTGACATATTTGACAATTTCTCTTTTGTGGATGTTCCTTCCAAAGATGCCGACCACATCATTAAAGTGATGAAGAACAACACGATTAAAGGCAAGTCTGTCAATATGGAAATCTCAAAAGGTTAAGAATTTTCATAATTGGTAAATTAATTTATAAAGGTTAGTGGTTTTAAAGCGCAGTCTCCAAGAGATTGCGCTTTTTTTGTTCTATTGGGACTAAAGTCCATTATTTTTGATCCTTAATGGCTAATTTTGAAAAAATGCCTAAACCTTAAAAAATGCAGCTATTTTATTACCAAAAAACTTTTGAAAGTACATTTTACTTAGACCAGGATGAATCTAAGCATTTGATCAGGGTTCTGAGAAAAACAATTGGAGATAAGGTATATTTTACCGATGGCACGGGTTGCCTTCTAACTTGTACCATAATAGATGCCAATCCTAAAAAAGCCAAGCTTCAGGTCAGCCAAAGGCAGTATGCTCCACAAAATGATTACTACATCCACTTGGCCATCTGTCCAACCAAAAACTTGGAAAGGATGGAATGGATGGTTGAAAAAGCAACAGAAATCGGTGTGGATGAAATTACCTTTATGGTTTCTGAACATTCTGAAAGACCCAACCTCAAGTTGGACCGACTTGAGAAAAAAATAATCGCTGCCTGCAAACAAAGTCTCAAAACCAGGTTCCCCAAACTCAATCCCATAAGGCAAATGTCTGAGTTGGTAATGGATAAAACCTTTGACCAATACCAAAGGTTTATAGCTTATGTGGACAAGGACAATGACAGGCATTTGTTCGATAAAGCCGAACAGGATAGAGCTTATATCATTTTAATTGGACCTGAAGGAGATTTCTCTCAACAAGAACTTCAGCTTGCTTTTGACCATCACTTTTTACCATGTTCATTGGGAAAAAGCAGACTCAGAAGCGAAACTGCCGGTCTGGCAGCAGTACATACTTTACAACTCAAAAACAATCTCAAACTCACATGAAAAAGGCATCATTATTTATCTTTCTAATTTACTTAACTATCTCCTGCCAAACTCCAACTGAAGAAAAATCTACAGCTGTGGGTTTAGATGGCTGGCTAGAGGGTACCACTGAGGAAAAACTCGAGGAAGTAGCCCATCAGCTCGGAGGTTTCAGCAGGACTATGGTAGAAGTTGGATACAGATACTCTGAATTATATTGGGCAGGAATGGACGAAAACTGGGGCTATGCTGACCACCAAATCGAACATATCATTGAAGCCCTGGAAGATGGACTCAAAAGACGGCCTGCACGAACTGCTTCCTCAGAAGAATTTATGAAGGAAACACTTCCTTACATGGAAGAATTGGTTAAAAAGGAAGACAAAGAAGAATTTCTTAAAGGGTTCCAGATGCTGACTTCTGCCTGCAACGCATGTCATGCGAAGGAAGGAGAATCCTATGTGGTAATCCAAATTCCGCTCAATAGGACTTCACCTGTAAGGTTTTAATCATTCAAATCGAAAAGGGCTTTATCAAAAAAGCCCTTTATTTTTTGCCATTACTTTTTCCCAAATTATCAAACACCTATTTTTACATTCTTGCTAAAAAGGAAAAACAAAGGTAATTGATGCAGATGGATTGCGAAGAAAAAACGGACACCTTAACAAATCAAACCGAAGCACCCAAAGGTTTGACCATTCTATTGAAAACCGATGAAGATGACCATAGGCCTGTTTACTTATCAGGCAATTTTAATGATTGGGCTACACAGGATAAACGATATTTGCTTCATAAAATAGAAGAAGGAATATACAGTTTTACTTTCCCTGAAACTTTTGATTATCCCGATGAACTCAAATATAAATTTACCAAAGGGGACTGGTCAGAAGTGGAAATTGACCGATATGGAAATAAAACTCCTAACAGACATTGTCAAAAAAAGCAGGGGATTCAAGAGGAATTTGTTCCCCGTTGGAGAAAAAACTGGCTTCCTTACAGGCCCAGTCAGCTTCCAAAAGTCCACCTGATTTCAGAAGAATTTGAAATTCCCCAACTCAATAAAAAAAGGAAAGTATGGGCTCTACTACCCCATGATTACGACACATCAAAAGAACATTACCCTGTCCTTTACCTACAAGATGCCCAAAACTTGTTTAATGAGAGTTCCCCTTTTGGCAATTGGCAGATCGATAAGAAACTGGCAGTAATGTCTGATTATGGTATTGGGGGAATTATCATCATTGCAATTGAGCATGCTGAGAGGGAAAGGCTTTTGGAGTATAATGTTGGCAAAACCCTATTGGGAGAAGGTCAGGGCAAAAAATACATCAGGTTTGTCACTGATACCTTGAAGCCATTTGTGGATAAAAATTTCAGAACAAAACCTGAAAGGGAATTTACCGGAATTGGAGGCAGCTCTATGGGCGGTCTTGTGAGCATTTTCAGTGGGCTGATGTATCCAGAAGTTTATGGTAAGCTAATGATATTTTCACCCTCTTTATGGGTAATCCCTAAAATCAAGTTTTCATTTCTTGATTTTTTTGAACCTATGGAGACCAAAATTTACCTTTACGCTGGAGGTGACGAAAGTGAAACAATGGTCAAACACGTCAAAAAATTTAAAAAGCGACTGCTGAAAAGGGAAGGGATAAGGGAGAAAATGAATGTAAACCTTAGTATCAATATGGAAGGTAAGCACAATGAAACATACTGGAGTGATGAATTTCCAAAAGCAATAGAATGGCTGTTTTTCTCTGATCGCGAAGGTAAGTCTTGAACTAAAATACACAACACCCTTTCGAGCAAGCTTGGAAGCCAGTTTATTTTAAGGAAATTGTTTTATTAAATTCTCGTATAAAATATTTTTTTCCAAAGACTCACCATTTCCTGAATTGATGAAACCAATTAATGTCAATGAAGGAATTCCTTTTTGTCCTGACATGGTAATTAATTGGGCAATGATAGCCAAAGCATAAAATAAGTTCCCCACTAAAAAAGCATTTGAAAATGGTTCACTAAGAATAGAAAAGCTTTTGGAACGATATGGAAGTGCGGTTCATGGTAAATTGGAACTTGGGGTGCAGCCTAATAAATCTTATCATGGCATGCCTAATGTGATCGGAACTTATTTGAAAAAAGTAGAATTTTCCATTGTTCAAGAAATCAATTTTACTACTTACTGTTTTTTACCCTTGCAGGGAAGCAGATTATTTTCTTTTCAGTCTTGACAGGAAATTCATCAATCCCGAATAGGAATTCAAAAATCATCTTGAAGCATTTTTTTTTGGAAAACTACTCCTTCCCTGTCAAGAAACCAATAACTTTTCTCAAAGTAGACCTATCATATTCAAATAAAAAAAAAGCATTAACAAAAATCAAATTAATGGATGAAGATCTAATTCCATGATTAAATTTGGATAAGCCCTCTTTCCTTGATAAAAAAAATAGGCTGTCCCCATATATGAGACAGCCTATTTTTGCATAATAAGAACTAATCAATACCTATAATATTCAGGTTTGAACGGTCCTTCTACAGTCACCCCTATATATGCTGCCTGCTCAGGGGTCAAAGTATCCAGTTCTACTCCTAATTTGGCCAAGTGAAGTGCCGCAACTTTTTCATCCAGGTGTTTAGGCAATACATATACACCAGGCTCATACTTGTCTGTATTGGTCCATAGCTCCAA
Source organism: Cecembia rubra (assembly GCF_003014575.1). GTDB lineage: Bacteria > Bacteroidota > Bacteroidia > Cytophagales > Cyclobacteriaceae > Cecembia_A > Cecembia_A rubra. Next base: position 81,961 of record NZ_PYGF01000002.1, on the reverse strand, counting down.
CTGTGCCAATGTCTGATTGGTAAAAGAGTTGGACATCACGAAAGATGGATGGCCAGTGGCACAACCCAAATTCACTAACCTGCCTTCTGCCAAGACAATGATCTGTTTTCCTTCAATGGTATACAGGTCCACCTGAGGCTTGATAACGTCCTTGGTAAAGCCATAATTTTTGTTGAGCCATGCCATATCGATTTCATTATCAAAGTGACCGATATTGCAAACAATTGCCTTGTCTTTCATCGCCCTGAAATGCTCCTCGGTGATGATATCTTTATTTCCTGTAGCAGTCACTACGATATCGGCTTCCTTCACGGCATCCACCATTTTCTTCACAGCATAGCCATCCATAGCTGCCTGAAGGGCACAGATCGGATCGATTTCAGTAACAATCACTCTTGCACCGGCACCTCTCAGTGAAGCAGCAGACCCTTTGCCCACATCTCCGTATCCTGCCACTACAGCCACTTTTCCGGCCATCATGACGTCTGTAGCCCTTCTGATAGCGTCCACCAAAGACTCCTTGCAACCATATTTATTATCAAATTTAGACTTGGTCACTGAGTCATTCACATTGATGGCAGGCATAGGTAAAGTACCGTTTTTCATTCTTTCATAAAGCCTATGTACCCCAGTGGTAGTCTCTTCTGAAAGTCCTTTGATACCGGCTACCAGCTCTGGATAATTATCCAAAACCATATTGGTGAGGTCACCACCGTCATCCAAAATCATATTTAGAGGTTCTCTATCTTCACCAAAGAACAAAGTCTGCTCAATACACCAATCAAATTCTTCAGCTGTCATACCTTTCCATGCATATACAGAAATACCCGCAGCAGCAATGGCTGCAGCTGCATGGTCCTGTGTAGAGAAAATATTACAGGATGACCAGGTTACCTCAGCACCTAACGCTACCAAAGTCTCTATCAAAACTGCCGTTTGGATGGTCATGTGAAGACATCCTGCGATTCTTGCTCCTTTTAAAGGCTGGGACGGGCCAAACTCCTCTCTCAAAGCCATCAATCCAGGCATCTCAGCCTCAGCCAATGTAATTTCCTTCCTTCCCCACTCCGCCAGGGAAATGTCTTTCACCTTGTATTGGATGAATTTGTCAGACTTAATTTCAGACATATAGTAAAGTTTAATAATGATTTGATTTTCAATTTAGAGAGTTCAAATTTAAGGCTTTTAGACCACAAAATAAAATTTCGAATTTACAGATACTTAACCTCCTTAAAACCATAGTAGTTCAAAGATCCATCGCTTTTTTTTATAATCAATTTTCCTGATTGCTCTATTCCAGTTATTTCACCTTCGAAAACCTCTCCATCATCATATTCGGCAATTTCATTAATTCGGTATAGGTTTTCTACATACCGCCTTCTAAGCTGATTTTTCTCCCCCTTTTTAAGCAAAATATAATATTTCTCCATCTTACTGATTAGCAACTTGAAGATTTCCCATCTATCCCATTCTTTCGCAGTAAGATTGAAAAAGGAAGTAGCAAAAGGTATCTCGGAGATGGACTGATTGATATTCAATCCTATCCCTACTACTGAATACTCAATTCCCTTATGATTAAGGATATTTTCAATCAGAATTCCTCCTATCTTGCCCTTCTCCTCATGAAGAATGTCATTGGGCCATTTCAGTTTGATCCCTTTCACATAATCAGACAAAGTTTCGGATACAGCCAGTGAAACTGCAATATTTAGCTCAAATTGCTCTGAAGGATCCAGAAAAAAAGGTTGAAGGACCAATGAAAAAGTAAGGTTCTTATTGGGTTCTGACCACCATCTATTACCCCGCTGTCCCCTGCCCTTGGTCTGTGAATCCGCGATGACGATACTGCCTTCAGCCACCTCCCTATTCCTGATCTTTTCAAGTGCAAGGTCATTGGTAGAATGACACTCTGTCAGGAAATGAATATCTTTTCCAAGAAAAACAGTATTGGCAAGGATTTTATGCATTCTTTTATTAGTTAATTTGTTGGGCAATGAGGATATTTAAGCCTTCAATTAAATTCAATAAAAACCAAGGGCAAAATTAGTATAAATAAGCATGACAGCAGAAGAGCTGAGTAGAGTAATTGTAAAAGGCATGGAAGAAAAAAAAGCTTCCGATATCGTGGTGATGGATTTGAGAGGGGTAAAAAATGCTTTTACCGATTTTTTTGTAATCTGTTCTGGAAACTCCGACACACAAATCGAAGCGATTTCGGATTCCATTGAAGATGAAGTCATCAAAAACAATAAAGAAAGACCATTCCGCAGCGAGGGCAAAAACAACAAACAGTGGGTCCTTATGGATTATGTGGATGTGGTAGCCCATATCTTTCTGAAAGACAAAAGAACATTTTATGGTCTTGAGGAACTTTGGGGGGATGCCAAAATCACCAGAATTGAACATTGAAAGTTTTGAACTTTCATGCCTCAGAAACGTTTTAATTTGAGTTCAAGTCAGTATAGTAAAATAGAATGAGCGAAAACAACAAGAGTAATAAAAACTTCATTCCGAAAACACCTCAGAGGCCCAATTTTCAGCTTTGGCTGATAATTACGGCTGTAATTGTGCTGATCGGTCTCACTTGGTTCAACCAAAGAAACACCGTTATAGACATCACTCTGAAAAAGTTTGAGGACATGTACCTTGCCAATGATGTGGCTAAGGTGGTTGTCATTTACAACCAAAATCTGGTAGAAGTCAGCCTTAAACCTGAATCTTTACAGAATAAAAAATACAAGGATGAACTGGAGGCCAATAGCCCTTTTTTCACTCCAAGTGGCCCCCATTATCAGGTCAAAATAGCTTCAGTGGATAAATTCATTGAGGATTTTCAAAAGCTGGAAAGCACTAAACCTGACAGCGATAGGATAGGATACACTGCCAAAACCCAGGAATCATGGACCAATTGGTTTTCAAGTTTTGGATTCCTCATCCTTTTGTTCCTCTTCTTCTGGATCATGATGAGAAGAATGGCAGGTCCTAGCGGTCCGGGCGGTCAGATTTTCAATGTCGGGAAATCTAGGGCACAGCTGTTTGATGCAGAAAACAAGGTCAAAATAACCTTTGACAATGTGGCTGGTTTGGATGAAGCCAAGGAAGAAATTCAGGAGATTGTAGAGTTCTTAAAAAACCCATCCAAATTCACCAAACTTGGTGGCAAAATCCCTAAGGGTGCTCTATTAGTAGGACCTCCGGGAACAGGAAAGACCTTGCTCGCAAAAGCAGTTGCAGGTGAGGCAGGTGTACCCTTCTTTACCCTCTCAGGTTCTGATTTTGTGGAAATGTTTGTAGGTGTTGGTGCTGCCAGGGTAAGGGATCTTTTCAAACAAGCAAAAGAGAAAGCTCCCTGCATCATATTTATCGATGAAATCGATGCCATCGGTAGGTCCAGGGGCAAAGGACAAATGCCTGGATCCAATGATGAAAGAGAAAATACGTTAAACTCCCTATTGGTGGAAATGGACGGCTTCGGAACAGATTCCGGTGTAATTGTCCTTGCAGCTACCAACAGGCCCGATGTTCTGGATTCTGCTTTGTTAAGGCCAGGTCGATTTGACAGACAGATATCTGTAGATAAACCAGATATTTTGGGACGTGAGGCCATATTCAAGGTACACCTTACCCCTATCAAAACCACTGATAATGTGGATGCAAAAAAATTGGCAGCCCAGACCCCTGGTTTTGCTGGAGCTGAAATTGCAAATGTATGTAATGAGGCAGCCTTGATCGCTGCCAGAAGAAATAAAACTGCAGTAGACATGCAGGATTTCCAGGATGCGATTGACAGGGTGATTGGTGGCTTGGAAAAGAAAAACAAAATCATCTCTCCAGAAGAAAAGCAAATCGTAGCCTATCATGAAGCAGGTCACGCTGTTGCAGGTTGGTTCCTGGAGCATGCTGATCCATTGGTTAAAGTAAGTATCGTTCCAAGAGGGGTCGCAGCTTTGGGCTATGCTCAATACTTGCCTAAAGAGCAATTCTTATATCAAACAGAACAATTACTGGATGAAATGTGCATGACCCTGGGTGGCCGAGCAGCTGAAGAGATCGTATTCGGAAAAATTTCAACCGGTGCCCTCAGTGATCTTGAGCGAGTCACCAAAGTGGCATATTCAATGGTATCAGTATATGGCATGAATGACAAAATAGGAAATGTGTCTTTCTATGATAGCAAAGGCAATGACTATAGGATGACGAAGCCTTATTCCGAAACGACTGCTGAAACAATTGATGAAGAAGTCAGAAAATTGATTTCGACTGCATATGAAAGAACCAAAGTACTTCTGACCAGCAAGAGAAGTGAATTGGAGACACTTGCCAAGGAACTGTTGGAAAAGGAAATCCTATTCCAATCCGACTTGGAAAGACTGATTGGCAAAAGACCTTTTGCTAAGGAAACTACATATGAAGCCTTTACAAAAAAATCTGAAGAGAAAGAAAAATCCGAATTAGAGAAAGCTAAGGCAGAAGATAAAACTGAAACCAACATTGGGGCAAAACCAAAAGAGGAACCTCAGGTGGAAGAAAATAAAGGTTAAACTTAATTTCAATTCCAAAATAGCCTTCCTAAACGAAGGCTATTTTTTTTCCTGATACTGCCTTTTTGTTTTAGGCCTTTGGAATGACCTATGCTTTTACCGTTTAAGACCTAATCCTTATCTTTGTGGGTCTACATAGAAACCATGAATATTTCCCTTAAAGAAAAGAAAGTTTTTTTTGCTTCAGATTTCCATTTGGGTGCTCCAGATGACATAAGCAGTAAGGAAAGAGAAAGAAAAATTATCAAATGGCTGAACAGCATTGAGCAGGAGGCAGAAGCCATCTTTTTGGTCGGAGATATTTTCGATTTTTGGTTTGAATATGACAAGGTAATTCCTAAAGGATTTATCAGGTTTATAGCTAAAATAGCTGACCTACGCGATAAAAACATACCTGTTTTTTTCTTTACAGGGAACCATGACCTTTGGATGAATAATTACTTTACCAAGGAATTGGGCGTGCCTGTTTACCATAACCCCATAGAAATTACCATAGAAGGAAAAAAATTCCTAATTGGACATGGAGATGGACTAGGACCAGGTGATGAGACATACAAAATCTTAAAAAAGATTTTTACAAACCCCTTTTGCCAATGGATTTTTAAATGGATCCATCCTGACCTTGGTGTCAGATTGGCCCATAAATGGTCCAAAAACAGCAGAATAACTAATTTGAGCAAAAATGAAGGGGAATTTAAAGGAGAAGATGAATGGCTTTGGGCTTATTGCAAGCAGCTGATTAAAAGTAAACATTTCGATTATTTTGTATTTGGACATAGGCATTTGCCTTTAGACCTTCCGGTAGGTGAAAAGTCCAGATACTACAATCTGGGAGAATGGGTCAATTATTTTACTTACGGTGTGTTTGATGGCAAAAAATTTGAAGTGAAAAAATTTGAAGAATGAAATGGATCCTTGGCCTCATATTGCCCTTCCTAATTTTCAGCAATTCCCTTGCCCAGAATATTTGGAAACTGGAAAGCACTATTGATTTCCCAAGGCTTGGATTGATTTCATTAGATAACCAAGGTTTTATCTTCCTAGCAGACCTTGAAGGGAATATCTACCAATTTGACCACACAGCAAAGGAAATAAACAACTTCTCCCCTGCCCGTCAGGGGGCATTGAGCAGCTTGGAAGCAGCAAGGACAGCCAATATTTTTACCTTTTCGATTGATCTTCAGGAATACAGGATTTTGGATAGGTTTATCAATCCTGTTGCAGAAAACAGAGTACCTTTGGATCAAATCAATTTGGCTAAATCAGCCACTCTTGGTAACAACAATATCATTTGGTTTTTTGACGAAGCAGACCTTTCTCTTAAGCAATTTGATTTCCGAATCAGAATTGTGCAACAACATCAGCCCTTGAACTTAATCCTCAACCAATCCTCACTGGATGTGCAGGACATGAGGGAATACCAAAATATGCTGTTTCTGAATATCCGGAATGAAGGCATTTATATCCTGGACAATCAAGCCAACCTCCTGAAAACTTTACCAATAAAATTGGATCAAAAATTTTCCTTTTGGAAAAACTTCCTGGTTTATTCCAACGAAAAAAAACTGATACTACAAAACTTTATGACTGGTAAGGTGGAAACTGTCCCTCTTCCTGATAATCTTTCTGTCAAAGAGGTCTGGGTCAACCAATATAGTGTGATTTTCAGTGATGGTAAAAGAGTATTTATCTTTTCGAAGTCCAATAGTCCACTTGCTGAATACTAAAATAAAAATCCCGGTCAGTGACCGGGATTTATTTTTTACCTAATTAACTATATTAAGAAATTTCCACCAAAGTGATATCAAAAATCAAATCTTTTCCTGCCAAAGGATGGTTCGCATCCAAAGTGATTTTGACCTCATCAACATAGGTCACTTTCACAGGTACCGGCTGACCCGCCTGATTTTGAAGAGACAATTCCATGCCTACTTCAGGATTGATATGAGGAGGAACCTGCTCCATTGGGATATCCAACATCATGTCTTCTCTTTTTTCACCATAAGCCTCTACACAGGGAATAGTCACACTTTTCGCCTCACCTATCTCCATACCATGTACTGCCGCGTCAAAACCTTTGATCATATTGCCATCACCAAGTACAAACTGAAGTGGTTCTTTGTTTGTAGAACTGTCAAATACAGTTCCATCTTCCAGTCTTCCGGTGTAGTGAACTTTCACTGCATCGCCTTTGCTTGCTACTGCCATAATTTGCTTTTTGAATTGATTATTAGCAAAGGTAACACTTTTGATGCCCAATAAAAAACCTGTCCGCTATCTCCCATCACCCTGTCCGATTTTTATATAGAAATGTTCGTTTTTGAACACTTTCATTCTTATATTTGACGAAAAGAGGCAAAAAATGATGTTTTTCAAAATGGCATCATTTTGTCATGATATATAAAAAATTCAGTGCTATGGAAAATCCTCAACTTGGAAAAATATTGATCATAGATGACAACGAAGATTTGTTGTTTGCGGCAAAAATGCTTTTAAAAAAATTTGCCAAAGAAGTTACCATTGAAAAAGACCCCCGGCGTATTCCTTTTTTGGTCAACAACAATAGCTATGATGTTATTCTATTGGACATGAATTTCACGGAGGACACCACTTCTGGAAAAGAAGGGTTTCACTGGTTAAAACAAATCAAAGAGATTGATCCAAAAGCAGTGGTCATATTAATTACAGCCTTTGGGGATGTGGAAATGGCAGTTAAGGCATTGAAAGAAGGAGCCACAGATTTTATCCTTAAGCCATGGCAAAATGAAAAACTCCTGGCTACCCTTACCGCTGCCAGTAGATTGAAAGAAAGTTATGATGAAGTGGACAAGCTTTCCAAAAAGCAGAAACAGCTTCAATCTGATGCAAAAAAGCCCTATATAGACATCATTGGTCACAGTGCTTCCATGAAAAACATCTTTTCAATAATTGACAAAGTGGCACAGACTGACGCCAATGTATTGATCCTTGGGGAAAACGGAACAGGAAAAGAATTAATTGCAAGGGCCATTCATGACAGGTCACTGAGAAAAGATGAGATTTTTGTGGGAGTGGATATGGGAGCTATTACAGAGACGCTTTTTGAAAGCGAACTCTTCGGGCATAAGCGTGGGGCATTTACTGACGCCAAAGAAGACCGGGCAGGAAGATTTGAAATTGCGGATAACGGCACCTTATTTCTAGATGAAATCGGAAACCTGAGCATGCCTCTTCAATCAAAACTACTTACGGTACTTCAAAAAAGAGAAGTGACCAGAATTGGAACGAACAAGCCTATTCCTGTTGACATCAGGTTAATTTGTGCAACAAATATGCCTGTCCATGATATGGTTTTGGACAACACCTTCAGGCAGGATTTGCTTTATAGAATCAACACGGTCGAAATTTTCCTTCCTCCATTGAGGGAAAGACAAGACGATATACCTTTATTATCAGAACATTTCCTTAAAGTATACAGTCAAAAATACCGCAAAACTTTCAAGGGATTTACTCCTTCGGCCATGCAATTGCTCCAAAGGTATAATTGGCCCGGAAACATCCGTGAGCTACAACATGCCATAGAAAGAGCCATCATCATGGCTGATGGTGAAGAATTGGACAGCAGGGATTTCTTTTTCCTTTCTGCCAAACCTGTCAATGAAAAGATTACAACTCCTGCAACATTTAACCTGGACGAAGTCGAGAAAACCACTATTCAGCGGGTAATCGATAAGAATGGGGGAAATATTTCCAAAGCGGCAAAAGAACTGGGTTTGACCCGTGCTTCTTTGTACAGAAGATTAGAAAAATATGGATTATAAAGTTGGTCTGCTCGGAAGAATCGCTCTTTTGGCCGGTTCCCTATTTTTATTATCCTATTTCATTATCAATGGGTCAGGGGTATTTGTGATATCCCTTTTCATTATTCTTGTGTTGGCACAGGTAATTTTTCTTGTTCGCTACTCAGAAAATTCATTCAAAAAGGTGCGTCAATTTTTGGACAATATCAAGCAAGATGATTATACTAATGTATATCCGGTAAAATTTGACGGTACTGAGACTGATGACCTTCACATAGAATTCAATGCCATTTTGGCAAAACTGCAGGAAGACCAGGCAGAAAAAGAAGCCAATTACCAATACTTCCGCTCAGTTTTTCAACATCTGAGCATTGGTTTGATCACATTTGATGAGGAAGGAAAAGTGCAGATTGTCAATACTGCTGCCAAGCGCATGCTCAATATCCAAAATCTGATCAATATCCATGAAGTTGAAAAAATCAATAAGGAATTGCATCATGCCATACATCACCTCAGAACTGGCGGTAGTGAACTGATCAAAATTGCCCATCCGGATGGCATTATGCAGCTCTCAGTCTATGTCATTGAGTTAATTTTACGTGATACCAAGTTCAAACTTGTATCTCTTCAGAATATCCAAAGCGAACTTGAAGAAAAAGAAATGGAAGCATGGCAAAATCTGGTTCGGGTACTAACCCATGAAATCATGAACAGTATTGCTCCTATTTCTTCTCTTGCTGCTACGGTCAAATCTGACATTGAAAACAAATTGGACTTGAATATTACTGTGGCCCAATCTGATCTGGAAGATTACCTAATGGCAATTGGTACCATAGAAAAGCGAAGTGAAGGAATGATCAATTTTGTGAGTGAATTTAGAAGCTTGGCTCATATCCCAATCCCAAAATTCCAGACCATCCAATTAAAAAAACTATTTGTCCAACTGGAAACTTTGTTGCAACATCAATTTGACAATCATCAGATTATCCTACGGACCCAAATAGAACCAGACGAACTTATCCTCTTTGGTGACCAGAACCTGATCGAACAGGTACTGATCAATCTGATCCAAAATGCAATCCACGCAGTAGAAGATGCAGTCATGCGGATTATCACTTTGAGAGCCTATATTGACGAATCTGGCAAAATAATTATTGAAGTCAGTGACAGTGGAAAAGGGATAGAAGAAGAGGCTCTTGCCAAAATATTCATACCTTTCTTTACGACCAAAAAAACTGGTTCTGGAATTGGTTTGAGTCTATCAAAGCAAATCATGAGAAGGCACAAAGGTAACATCCAGGTCAAATCCAAAATTGGAGAAGGCACTACTTTCAAATTGATCTTTAATGCTTAATCAAGAAAGCTAACCTTCAAGTCTGGATAAGAAACAATGCTTTTGATAGTTATCTCCCTTTTGAATAAACATAAGAAGGTCCATCACAAGCAGCCCAGGAATTATTGATCAGGCTCCTATCATTCCTGACATATAATGTCTCTCTGGCCCCTTCCCCACAATTGGCCGCCATGTTGATATTGGTATCGAATCTCAGGTACAACACATAAAGGATGGTTTCATTCTTCTCTTCATAAGTTTCAAATGAGTAAACTCCAAGAGCCTGTGTGGGTACCTCGAGCTTATCCCCAATACCCTTAGGTTTGTAAGAAAATTTGATAAACGTCCCGTCATGGTTGAAAATATACTTCTCCTCAAAATCTATCTGTTTTTCTGGCATTTCGGGAATTTGCCAAGCAGGAATCATTTGCACCAAATTCCAATACCCATTAATGGTAAATTCAGGCTCTTTATCATCCTGATTGCAGGAAGCCAGTCCGAAAAACAATAAAAAACCAAATAGGAAAATTTTTTTCATAACCTCATCAACTCTGGTATAAAAACGCTTTACTTAAAGCAATGTTTGTTCTTTTTTCATGAGGTACTTAAAACTGAGCAGAATTACAGCATTTAAGAATTCAAATTGAAATTTCAGGACTTATTAAAATCAAATTACCAAACTCACCACAGCCATAACAATCCATTCACAAACAACCATTTGAACCCTCAAAACTTCTTGAAAGCTTAATGTCTATTTCATCATGAAATGAAGTGGCGCACCTAACTTGCGTGCAAAACTCATAGTGTTGAAAACACATTTTAAAACCATAGTAATTTCCGATGTACACCTGGGTACAAAAGGATCAAAGGCTAAAGAAGTTGCTAGATTTCTAAAGCTATATAGTTGCGAAAATTTAATTCTCAATGGAGACATTATTGATGGCTGGCAGCTAAAAAAATCCGGATCATGGAAAAGAAAACATACCAGGTTCTTTAACAGGGTGTTAAAAATGATCGAGCAAGAAAAAACAAACGTATTTTACTTAAGAGGCAACCACGATGATTTTTTGGATCAAATCCTCCCCATCCAAATCGGTAACCTTTCAATCCTCAATGACATGATTTATGAAAGCAATGGTAAAAAGTACTTTGTTACCCATGGTGATATTTTTGACAGTGTTACTACTAATTTCAGATGGATTGCCCAATTGGGAGATATCGGTTATACTTTTCTTCTTTGGCTCAACAGGTTAGTCAACCATCACAGGAGGAAAAGAGGGCTTCCCTACTTCTCACTTTCACAATATGTAAAAGGGAAAGTGAAAACAGCTGTTTCCTATATAGACCAATATGAAATTGAGCTGGCAAAAATGGCCAAAGCCAAGGGCTGTGACGGTATTATATGTGGCCACATTCACAAGGCCGAGAACCGTGTCATTGAGGGTATAGAATATCTCAATTCAGGAGATTGGGTAGAATCAATGAGTGCCCTGAGTGAGGACCACGATGGCAATTGGCAATTGATTTATTTTAACCAGATTTCATTCAAAAAATCTCCAGAAGAAAAAATTGTCTATTTCCCTGTCAGGGATCATAAATCCGTTGCATTTGAAGCAATGCCTGATGGGTTAACCCCCAAAAGTTCCTTCTATAAATGAAGTTCCTATTTATTGTACAGGGAGAAGGCAGAGGACATATGACTCAAGCCATTTCCCTTTCCCAATTGCTCAAATCATCAGGGCACGAAGTGGTCGGTATTTGTATCGGAAAAAGCTCAAGGAGAGAAATTCCGGATTTTGTAAAAAATGCCTTGAATTACCCGATACATACTTTTGAAAGTCCCAACTTTTTTACGGATAAAACAGGCAAAGGCATACTTTTAGGTAAAACCATCTTTCTCAATTTACGCTTATTCCCAGTATTTCGAAGAAGCCTTAAATTCCTACATACCATTATCACAGAGACTAAGCCCGAAATCATAATTAACTTCTATGATATCTTAGGCGGTTTGTACAATTTTTTATACAGACCACAAAGTGAATTTTGGGTAATTGGGCATCAATACCTTTTGTACCACCCAGAATTTCTATTCTCGCCCAACCAGAAGCTTCAAAAGCTATTGTTTAAATTCAACACTTCTATTACAAGCCTTTATGCCAACAAAAAACTGGCCCTGTCATTTAGACCGATGAGGCCAAGTAGAGATAAAAAACTTGTAGTACTCCCCCCTTTGCTCAGAGAAGAAATCAGATCAATTCCAACCGGTGAAGGGGATTTTTACCTCACTTACATGGTAAATGCAGGTTATGGAGAAGAGATCATTGCCTTTGGAGCTTCCCATCCTGACTTGAAAATTGAAGTATTTTGGGATAAAAAAGATGCTCCAAAAGTCTATACCCCTCTACCTAATATCACATTCCATCAAGTCAATGACAGGCTTTTTTTGCAAAAAATGGCAACCTGTAAAGGCCTTGCCTGTACTGCTGGATTTGAATCTGTTTGTGAGGCTATGTATTTCGGGAAGCCTGTGATGGTAGTACCTGTGAAGGGCCAGTATGAACAGGCATGTAATGCAATCGATACTGAAAATTCAGGAGCTGGAATATATCACCATTGCTTTGATTTTAGATTATTTGATGATTACCTGAAGCAAAATCAAGTTCAAAACTTCTCAGCTAGGGATTGGATTGACAGTTTTCCTATAATCTTTGGTAAAATTCTGAAACCTGAACCTGTTTTTTCAGATTTTGAAAATCTTACAGGATCGGAAAATCTTCAAATGAGCACTTCCTGATTTTTTCCTTAATTCAACAAACTTATACCTGAATAATCTGGTTTAGTACTCAGTTTATACCCATTCAACAACCAGCCATACCCTTATGGCAAAATGGATGAGGAAAATTGATAATTTGCACCTTCCTTGATTCAAATTTGAAAAAATTTGATGCTTTTGAAAATTCCATTACCTGGACAATTCAAAAAATACTAAATTCAAGGCTGCTTATTTGGAAAGAAGATTCATGAATATAGAGAAACAAAGGCTTCAGGAAGACAGGGAATGGAAGAAGCATTGGAAAAAGTGGGGGCCTTATTTGACAGAGAGACAGTGGGGTACCGTAAGGGAAGATTACAGTCCCAATGGTGCTGCCTGGGACAATGTGACTCATGACGAAGCCAGAAGCAAAGCTTACAGGTGGGGGGAAGAAGGAATTGGAGGAATTTCAGATTACAAGCAAAAACTTTGTATTTCATGGGCATTTTGGAATGGGAAAGACCCCATGATCAAAGAGAGACTTTTTGGACTTACCGGTCCTCAGGGCAATCATGGGGAGGATGTAAAGGAATTATATTATTACTTAGATTCGACCCCGACGCACAGCTACATGAAGATGCTGTACAAATATCCTCAAAATGAATTCCCTTATAAGCAACTCGTTGAAGAAAATAGGAGAAGGACCAAAAACGACCCTGAATTTGAGATTTTGGATACCGGTATATTCGATGATGATGCATATTTTGACATTTTTATTGAATATGCGAAAAATGATTTTGAAGATATTATCGCTTTTGCCACGATTCACAATAGAGGAAAAGAGGATGCAGAAATTTGGGTAATGCCTACCATATGGTTCAGAAAGGTCTGGTTTACCGGCCATGAACCATTTTTGCCAAAACTCTCAAAATTGAACGACAAAACCATAAAGGCATACAGCCCAAAAAGTGGAAATTATTTCTTCTCCTTTGATGGAAATCCAGAATTCAAATTCTGTGACAACGAAACCAACCGGGAAAGGCTATATCATATACCCAATGAAAAAAGATACCTGAAGGATGCCATCAATGATTATGTAGTCCATAAATTTTCACATCATCTCAATCCGGATGATTATGGCACAAAAATGGCCGCAATCTATAAAATCACTATTCCCGCTGGAAAAAGTCATGTAGTGAAATTCAGGATGACCCATCAAATAATTGGAGATTGCATCACTCCATGTGAAGAAATTCTGGAGCAAAGAAAAAAAGAAGCAGATGCATTTTACAGTGAAATTCAGGAAAGGGTCAAGGATGCAGACATGAGAAATGTCCAGAGACAGGCCTTTGCCGGAATGATGTGGGGAAAGCAATTTTACTACTACAATGTAGAGCGATGGCTGGAGGGTGACCCCGGAAGGTATTCTCCACCAAGAGAAAGAAAAAAGGGAAGAAACCATAATTGGCGGCATCTACACAATTACGACATCATCTCCATGCCCGATAAATGGGAATATCCTTGGTATGCTGCCTGGGATCTGGCTTTTCACTGCATTCCCATTGCAAGAATTGATCCTGACTTTGCCAAAAACCAATTGATCTTACTTTTGAATGATTGGTACATGCATCCTAATGGGCAAATTCCAGCTTATGAATGGAATTTCAGTGATGTAAATCCACCTGTACATGCTTATGCCGTGATCCGTGTTTACCAGATCGACAAAAAATTAAACGGAGGAATAGGTGACCAAGCTTTCTTGGAAAGATGCTTCCACAAATTGATGATCAATTTTACCTGGTGGGTCAATCAGAAAGACAGTGATGGAAAAAACATTTTTGAAGGTGGATTCCTTGGCCTGGACAATATTTCTGTAATCGACAGAAGTCATGCCCATCATTACAAGGGTAAATTGGAACAAGCTGATGCCACCTCTTGGATGGCAATGTTCTCCCTGAACATGTTGAGGATTTCCCTTGACCTATGCGAATTCAACAAAAGCTATCAATATACTGCCGGAAAATTCCTTGAGCATTTCCTCTACATTGCTGGAGCTATGAACAACATCTCCGGTGAAAGTATCAGTTTGTGGAATGATGAAGAGAATTTCTTCTTCGACCTTTTTCATCTTCCCGGTAAGGAACCACAGGTCATGAAAGTAAAATCCATAGTGGGTATCATACCGCTTTTCGCAGTAGAGTCCATAAGGGTTGACATGTTTGATAGCCTGCCTGATTTCAAAAAACGAATGGAATTTTTCCTAAAGGAAAAGCCAAAATTGGCTGCTTTGGTATCAAGTTGGATCAAACCTGGATTTGAAAAAAGAAGGTTATTCTCACTTCTCAGAGGTCACCGTATGAAAAGCATCCTGAATAAAATGCTGGACCCTGAGGAATTCTTGAGTGAATACGGAGTCAGATCCCTCTCTAAATACCATGAAAAACACCCCTACAGCCTAAGAATCAATGGGGATGTATTGACTGTAAAATATACTCCCGGGGAATCTGATTCTTTGATGTTTGGAGGAAATTCTAACTGGAGGGGACCGATTTGGTTTCCTATCAACCACCTCATTATTGAATCCCTTAGAAAGTTTGATTACTACTATGGAGGTGAGTTTTCCATTGAATACCCAACAGGATCAGGAAATTTCCTTACCATGGACCTGATCGCAAAAGAACTTTCGCTCAGATGTATCAAGATTTTCTTAAAAGATAAGCAGGGATACCGACCTGTGTATGGAAAGCATAAAAAACTGCAGGAAGACCCACACTTCAAAGACTACATCTTATTTTACGAGTATTTTAATGGTGATAATGGAACAGGTTTGGGGGCATCCCATCAGACAGGCTGGACTGGATTGGTGGCAGAAATGATCCATAAATATTACAAAAGTCAAAAAGAACCACAAGAAAATGCTGAGGCCATATTTAGAATCTGATAGGATTGAAGCTGGATGTGACGAAGTAGGCAGAGGATGTCTTTGTGGACCTGTAGTAGCGGCTGCAGTAATTCTTCCCACAGATTACGCCAATGCGTTTATCAATGATTCAAAAAAACTCAGCAAATCCAACAGAAACTCACTTGTAGATGAGATCAAATCATCCGCCATTGCTTGGTCTATAGCTGAAGCAAGTGTAGAGGAAATAGATAGGATCAACATCCTACACGCCTCTTTCTTGGCTATGACGCGGGCTGTAGAGAAACTCAAAAAAAGTCCAGACCATTTGTTAATTGATGGTAATCGATTCAAAACTTCTTTGGCAATTCCATTTTCCTGTATTGTGAAGGGGGATTCCAAATTTGCCAGCATAGCAGCTGCTTCTATCCTGGCAAAAGTGTACCGTGATGAATTGATGGAAAAAATGGCGAAGGAATATCCTGGTTATGGTTGGGAGAAAAATGCGGGCTATCCTACAAAGACCCACCGGGAAGGAATCCTCAAGCTAGGCTTGACACCGATCCATAGAAAATCTTTCAGGCATCTTCCTAAGCAAATGAAATTGGATTTTTAAAACCGCATCAACATATAGCCTTGCGGTACGTACTTGGTCAGGGTAGTCAGCATTGAAAGGGCGATCTCTGTACCTTCCCATACATCCGAAGTTTTCATATCCCTTGCAACAAGGGATTGCCCACACACATAAAATTCAACACCGGAAGCCTTCAAAGCTTTATACACAGGCAGATTTGGATTTTTCACTCCATATAGTTTTTCATAAAATATATCATTTAAAACACTGTATACAGCACCCCCGTGCACCGCAACTTTGATTTTCATGTTCTCCATTGGTACTCCCCCTAACCCGTGGAGATTTATCATTCGGGCGATATTATCAACCATTCGGTTAATCTGCTTAGGGTCCTCAGCTCCAGTAACCAGATCGATGATTATTTTGAATTCCACACTTGGGTCAGGCATCTCTTTGGCCTCTGGTATTGCATAGATTCCTCCAAAACCCTTAACAATTGGAAATTGAACTTCTTGTGAAAATGCAGTTTTATAAAACCCGAAAATCGATAAAAACAAAATAGGTAGATACTTCAAAGTATTGATAGTTTAGATGTCCATTATTAAGGTGTTTCTGACACTCATGCATGGAGCACAAACTCAAACTTCAATTTTACGGATAATAAACTCAGCTTGATTGACTCTGCCCCCCTGTGGTATTGTCAATCCAAAAATTACAAATTTATTTTCGTACCAATGTAAAAATTTTGGGGAAGGCAAATAATTTAGAATAGTTGGATCGGTTAAGAGATGCTGAACTTGGTTGATTTGGACACTTTCTCCTTTATTGATTTCGTAAATTTTTTTACCTGGAAGATTCCTAAGGTTTTGATTTCCTCCAAACAAAAAATAAATCGTGGAATCCTGATTGGTCAACTGTAAGTCTGAGGCATTTAATTTGTAATCATAATACAGCTTCACTGATTTATCAAACACCTTTTCCCCTTCATGATCAATAGCTATGAAATGGGCGAATTTTCTCACTTTTCCAATGGGCTGGGAAACTATTGTCACAAATCCATCCCCTGCTACTGCATCCACCAAAATCATTCCCCTGTTAAAGTTTGTCCTTTTTGGTTTTTTGGACTTTTTATTATTCCCCAAATAATCATAAAACCCTTCCAATTCTTTATAAGGATATAGTTGAAAACGTTGTTCCAAAAATTCATTGATTTCTAAATTAAAATACCCAGAAAACCACTCCCCATATTTATTACTGTAAATTCCAACGATTTTTTGTTCATCAAAAGGGCCGTGCAAAAATTTGGCATTCCTAATAAAAAAATTCTTTTTTTCCGGGATTTCAACTGGTATATCCAATAACCTGTTACCTTCTTGATCAAAGGATACAACTTGCAGGTGTTTGCGCTTTTTTTCCCCTAACATCAATAGAAGGTCTACTTGATCATTAACTACATTAATATCCCAAATCCTGGTATTGGGCCTAAAAAAATCTGTAATCGTTGAAAGGTGATCTTGGTCAAAATTATAAATCTCCATGACATCTCCATCTTCTAATACGCCAATCATCAAAATGGCTGACGAAAAAGCCTTAAAAAAAGAAGGGAAATCAAAATTTGACTGAACATCTCGGATATTGTATAATCCGGTTTCAAGATCAACAATCAAAAGTTTTTTAAGGTAATTATTAGATTCCCCATAGCCCAATATAATAAACGCTTGATCACCATGGATATCTGCTTCTAATTTCTCAACGTTGGGTGGTAATTGAAGGGATTGGAAGGCAATGTTTTCAAATGATTCGTTTTTCACACTGAAATCTATCTCCCCTTTGGCCTGATGGACTTTGTATACAAACAATTTTTTATCCACTGGTAAAACACCGTAAATTTCAGGGGTGCTTCTTGTAAAAAACAAACCAGAATCAATTTGGGCAATAACAGTATGTCCAAACACTAAAAAAAGAATCAAAACAACAGTCCGAGCAACAATCCCGAGATGGTATTTTCCTATCACCCTCATAAGTAAAATCTACGGGTTTTGACAAACAAGGTTTTAAATGAATTAGAAAAACCTCTGATTTTGCCGAAATAAGCATCTTATGGAATAAAAATTCCCAATGCAAGGAACTACTATTTTGGAACCTCCACTTCAAATTCCCGCTGGAAAGGCACTCCATCCCAGCTCATCCCTTCCACTCTTACCCATATCCGGCTGGTCAAATGAGATAGGTTAAAATCCAGCTTATGCTTATTCATTTCACTGGACCATTCAATCCTGGGATTCCAAAAAATCGCTGACCTACGTGGAATAACACCTTCATTGTTTTTTAGCACGGGAAAATTAGGGACATGGGAATATCCCTTTACTTTGAACAATTGAAACTGACCAGCATCAAAAACCACATCTCTATTCAATTGTCTACTTCCTTTCTTGGTCTTTACTACAATGGCACCCCCAAATCCTTGTATGCCAAAAATATTCGCTGAGAAAGTAAAGATCTCGATAGATTCAACCTCAGCAGCTATTATGCTTTTTAGGTAACTCCATACTTCTGCTTCATCTCCAAAAAACCGTGCCCCGTCTATAATCAATACAGGTGCTCCTGCATCCAATCCAAAATTATACCTGCCAAATCCACCGGGTGGCATATTCATGGCTATCACTTGATCCAATGACAAGTCAGGCCTAGCCTCTAAAAAAGCCGATCCTATGCTTCTATCCCCTTTTCCATAGCCGTAATCGCTTTCTTCCCAATTTGGAAGCGCTGTATTGCTTACCGTGACTTCTTCCAATTCAAAGTAATCACCTGACATCAAATCCGCATAGGCATATTCCAATTCTCCACTGGGAGCATTTACTAAATTGTACCTTACCCGAGGCAAAAAAGTTTCCACTTCCGGAGATTGAATTGAAGAAAGTATGACCTGACCAAAACGCTTCCTCTTATCATTTAAGGCTGCAATTGCAATGTCTAACGTATCCCTGAAATTCAGACCGGTGACCCAGAAATATCCACTGGTATCTGAACGGACCACTCCATAATCTTCTAGCTGCCCTTGGACTATGGTAATTGGAACATTCAAAGGTTTTTTTGGCCTGTCCTTAAAATACCCCGATATGGAATTGCCATATTCTATCTGAAACCTTGGCGCATCAAATCGGATGGACTTCTCCGGACCATAAAGCCAATTCATTGTCCTTCCAATATTTTGGTGAAATCCAGCATCAGGATTAAGGTCAGCATCCAAAACTGAAACGCTGAATTCCCCTCCCACAAAATCCAGGTCAGCTTCAAGAATTTCAAGCTCTAATTCGACTTTCTTTGACCAGGAAGAGGATTCGAACCTTGGAGTTAAGACCACCTCAATGCTTTCTTCATCCCTTTCCCCTCCTTCATTTTGTGCTAAATGGGCAAGCTGATTTTTCCGGATCACGGGGATAGGAAGATAGGTAAAACCATCATCCTCATAATTGCGCATCCATTGGGTATATGCCCTCAAGACATAATTTTCGGGCGTCAATTGATCTGGCAGCACCAAAACCCCTTTGGCTTTTCCTTTCTCAATGGGTAATTTTTCAGAAACAATGACCTTGAAGTTCTTGTCATATAGCTCTACATGCAACAACCTGCTCAAAGTGTCCGAATAAATTGGATTCTGGTAAAGCATGGTGGCATTGAACCAAATAGCTTCCCCTGGATAATAAAATGATTTATTCAGGGTCAGGTGGGGTTTTTCCCTGAGGTTATTCCATTTGGTATTCTGAATAATGGCAGAATCAAAATCCACCAACAACTTCCCCAATTCTTCATCAGGTTCGAAATCATGGGGCAGAAACCTCGCCATCCGTTCTCTCCCCATATAGCCTGATCTTACCAATTGGGTGGGGTCAGGAAGCACACCATACTTATCCACTATAAAATAACCTAAAGGAGCCTCCAGCCAGGAAATGGTATGGTAAACATCCTGGTAATAATCATTTGGCCATGGTTTCCTTTTAAAATGAACCTCTAATTTCTTTGGAAGAACGATGACATTATAGCCCTCAACCAATTCACAGATATATAATGAATCACGGGTAATAGGTTGTATGGAATTGCCAATTTCATAATAAAAGTCATTGGTCCTTGGCTCCATAATTCTTTCCGGCATGACTTCAAACAGGTCATAATCCAAATAATCCAATTTATTTTCTACTAATTGCTGAATCAAATGTCTCAATGAACCTTGGAAGGCAGCATTTCTTTTTATCTTTTGATCTTCGGTATTGACTTGCTCCTTGAAGTTTACCAAACCATAATACTGAAATCCCTTCCTGGTCTCAAAAAATCTCTCTAAATGATATTCAATATCGTAGCCCAATGCATTGTTTTCAATTTGGACGGGCCCTTCAGCTTTTGCCGCAAAATATTTAATACCGTTTTCCCTTTCTTCTTCAAAGTCCAGCACCCATG
This sequence comes from Cecembia rubra, assembly GCF_003014575.1. Classification (GTDB taxonomy): domain Bacteria; phylum Bacteroidota; class Bacteroidia; order Cytophagales; family Cyclobacteriaceae; genus Cecembia_A; species Cecembia_A rubra. The sequence continues at coordinate 61,628 of NZ_PYGF01000002.1, read as the reverse complement.
GATTCATAATCCTGCTATTCTTAAGAAATGGGTCATCCGGAAGTGCCAAAAAAACCTTTTCAAATCTTTTTAAATCCCTTTCCCACTTCTTGTCTCTTTTGGCTTTTAGCTGAACCTCTTCAAGCTGGTTGACCTTTGGTTCCAGTTCAAAATTAACAGTAATATTACTTCTGCCATTGACAGCAATACTCCTGAATTTTGTATAATATCCCATAAAGGAAACCGCAAGCTCAAAGTTTTGGGGAAGCTGGCCGGTGATGGAATAATTACCATTGATATCCGTAGTAGCACCTAGGGTGGTATTGCTGATAAAAACATTGGAAAAGGGCAAAGGCTCACCTGAACGTTCATCCAAAACTTTACCCGAAATGGTCTGGGCAAATAAGGAACCTGTCAAGAAGGAAAAAACCAGACAATTCAGGAAAATTAAAAATACCTTTCTCTGATAAAATGAAATTTTTATTTCCCTCATGCCGGAAAATACGAAAAAATCAGTTATCAAGTTTTAAAAACTTCTTTTTCGAAAAAAAAATAAAGCCCCGGAATTTCCGAGGCTTTGTGCGCACGAGAAGAGTCGAACTTCCACGCCCGAACGGGCACTACCCCCTCAAAGTAGCGTGTCTACCAATTTCACCACGTGCGCTTTTGGGGTCTGCAAAAGTAGAAAGCTTTGCTGTTCGTTGCAAGTCAAAACTTCAACTTTCATGTAAAATTTTATTGGAACACCTTTCTTTCTGCAGCCAATAAAGTATTGTACAATAAAGAGGCTATGGTCATCGGCCCAACCCCACCTGGAACAGGTGTAATTGCTGAAGCTTTTGCAGCCACTTCTTCAAACTTCACGTCACCGATTAACCTAAAGCCAGACTTCTTTGTAGAATCATCAATTCGGTGTATCCCTACATCAACCACCACTGCGCCCTCTTTTACCATGTCGGCAGTAACAAATTCAGGTTTTCCTATTGCCACTATTAGAATATCAGCAGCCTTGGTAATTTCTGGAAGATTTTTTGTACGGCTGTGCGTCAAAGTCACTGTGCAATTGCCTGGATAATCATTCCTCGCCATCAGAATACTCATAGGAGAACCCACTATATGACTCCTTCCAATAACCACACAATGCTTTCCTGAAGTTTCTATTTTATATCGCTTCAACAATTCCACTATTCCATAAGGCGTAGCGGCCACATAAGCCGGCCATCCCAAGGTCATTCGTCCCACATTTGCAGGCGTGAAGCCATCCACATCCTTTTCAGGTTTGATTTTATTCGTAACTTTTTCAACAGAAATATGCTTGGGTAAAGGAAGCTGTACAATCAAACCATCAATAGCAGGATTCTGATTGATATCCTCAACCACTTTCAACAATTCCTCCTCAGACACCTCATCTTCCAATCTCACCAATGTTGACTCAAAGCCTACCTGTTCACAGGCCTTCACCTTAGCACCCACATACGTTTGACTAGCCCCGTCATTTCCTACAAGCACAGCTGCCAAATGCGGTATTTTCCCGCCTTCAGCCCTGATCTCTGCTACCCTTGCAGCAATTTCTGACTTGATTTGATCCGAGGTTTTTTTACCGTCTATAAGTATTGGCATAAAGGTAGAATGGTTAATAGAGATTGGTTGATTAGTTATTAGTTAACTGTTAATTGTGAATTACCAATAGTTCATCAGATTATAAATCCGCAATATCGCATCAGGAAATTACAAATTTTGAGATACAGGGCTCTTTGGGATTTGTAATCCCGAAGAGTGATACTAAAGACTTTTAATCTTTGTTTAATTTAAGGTTTTGCGGATTACAAATCCGCTTCATCACTTCACGAAATTACAAATTTAGAGAAGCTTCCGAAATCCGAAATTCCGTCTTATTTATCGCTTCTAGTCTCCCGCCTCTCCTTTTAATCCAATTTCAAGACCGCCATAAACGCTTCCTGTGGCACTTCCACATTACCTACCTGCCTCATTCTCTTCTTACCCTTCTTCTGCTTTTCGAGGAGTTTACGCTTACGGGAGATATCACCACCATAACACTTGGCCAAAACGTTTTTCCTCAATGCCTTGATGGTCTCACGGGCAATGATTTTGGTACCGATAGCTGCCTGAATTGCAATTTCAAACATCTGTCTTGGAACCAACTCCTTCAGTTTTTCACAAAGTCTCTTGCCCCATTCGTAGGCTTTGTCCCTATGTACAATGGCAGATAGTGCATCTACTACTTCCCCATTCAACATCACATCTAATCTTACCATATGGGACTCTTTAAAGCCTATCAGTTCATAATCCAAAGAAGCGTATCCTCTGGAGATGGTTTTTAGCTTATCAAAGAAATCAAAAACAATTTCTGCCAAAGGCATATCAAAAGACAGCTCTACCCTATCGGATGTCAAATATACTTGGTTTTTGATCTGACCTCTCTTTTCCATACAAAGCTGTATCACTGGCCCCACATATTCGGAGGCAGTTATGATAGTAGCCTTCACAAAAGGTTCTTCAATATGCTTGAATTTATTGGGATCGGGCATATCAGATGGCGCATTGATGACCTCGTACTCATTGTTGTTCATCAAAGCCCTGAATTGTACCGAAGGAACGGTGGTAATCACTGTCATGTCAAACTCACGTTCCAATCTCTCCTGGATAATTTCCATATGGAGCATACCTAAGAATCCGCAACGGAATCCAAATCCAAGGGCCGCCGAAGTTTCAGGTTCCCAAACCAAAGAAGCATCATTAAGTTGAAGCTTTTCCATAGAAGCCCTGAGTTCTTCAAACTCCGTAGTATCCACAGGGTAGATCCCAGCAAATACCATGGGTTTCACATTCTCAAAACCTTTTACAGCAGTTTCACAAGGTCTTTTGACATGGGTAATGGTATCTCCCACTTTAACTTCTTTCGCTACTTTGATACCTGAAATCAGATAACCGACATTCCCAGCAGCTAAAGTTTGTTGAGGAATTTGATTTATCCCCAAAATTCCGATTTCATCGGCATCATATTCCCTACCTGTATTGACGAATTTGATCTTATCCCCTTTATTGATAGTTCCATTAAAAATCCGGAAAATAACTTCTACACCACGGAATGAGTTGAAAACAGAGTCAAAAATCATGGCCTGAAGCGGAGCTTCGGGATTACCTTCAGGTGCCGGAATTCTCTCCACTACAGCATTCAGAATATCTTCAATACCGAGTCCTTCTTTTCCTGAAGCAAGAATGATATCTTCTCTTTTACAACCTATGAGATCGATTACTTCGTCTGCCACGACCTCTGGATCAGCTCCTGGAAGGTCAATCTTGTTCAAGACAGGAATGATTTCAAGGTCATGACCTATGGCCAGGTATAAGTTTGAAATGGTCTGGGCTTCGATTCCCTGAGAAGCGTCCACAATCAGTAATGCCCCTTCACAAGCGGCGATTGAACGGGATACCTCATAGGAAAAATCTACGTGCCCCGGGGTATCAATCAGATTGAGGACATATTCTTCCCCTTTGTAATTATATTTCATCTGGATAGCGTGGGACTTGATTGTAATCCCTCTTTCACGCTCCAAATCCATATTGTCCAACAACTGGTCCTGCATCTCGCGCTCACTTACCGTATTGGTAAACTGCAGCAAGCGGTCTGCCAATGTACTCTTCCCATGATCAATATGGGCGATGATACAGAAATTTCTAATTCTTTGCATATTCATACTGGCCGCAAAAATAGATAAAATTGTGGGTATTATTGATATACCTTCTGTCAGTATCAAGTTAAATTTAATAATACATTTTTGAAGGAAGCCTGATGCTCCATAAACGGAATTGTGGAAACATTTTGTTCTGATAAAATGACAAGATATTAAGATACAAGCAAGTTCATCACTTTTTTTGGCTACTATTTCTGAGGCAGAATTGTTTTCTTTGTCCCAAAATCATAACCATATGAAAGCCGTTGCAGATAGGAAAAGAAAGCAGAACATAGCGGAATACATCATTTATATGTACCAAATGGAAGACCTTCTTAGGGCTTATCAGTTCAATTTGGAAGATATTGGCCAATATGTAGTGAGCCACTATCCAATTTCAGCTAAAGAAAAACAAGAAACAATTTCTTGGTTCCAAGACCTCTCCGATAAGATGATTGCTCAGCATTTAGAAAAAGGAGGACATATACAAGAGACCCAATTCTTTGTGGATGCTTTAGCAAGGCTCCACTGGGAGCTACTTAAAAAAGATAAATCTTATTTTGAAATATACCAGGAGGCCAAACCCCATCTTATCCAATTGATAATGGAAGCCAAAAATGAAATCCCTACAAATGAAGTGCAGCTCTTCCTAAATGCAGTGTATGGCAGGCTACTTGCAAGACTTCATGGCAGGGAAATTCCCCAGGAAATTTTGGATGCTACAGAAGTATTCGGCTCAGTACTGAGTTATTTGAACTTTGCTTATTTTGATGAACTAAAAGATTCAGCAAGCTCCTGATTCAATACAACCATTCATAAATACTTTTATAACATCCCTTCTCTTCAATATAATCCAGGAATGCCTGATAAAATGAATGGTGACTCAAGGTGGCGCTGTCCCCTAATACAACTAGCTTTCTTTTGGCCCGGGTCAAAGCCACATTCATTCTTCTGGTATCCGAAAGAAAGCCAATCTCCCCCTTGGAATTGGACCTCACCAAAGAAATGAACATAATATCTCTCTCCTGCCCCTGAAAACCATCGATTGAGTCGATAGTCAACAATTCTGAAAAAGAACGTAAATTTGGATATTGATAGGATTCAAAAAGCAGTTCATTGAATTTCCTCACCTGTGCCCGATAAGGGGCTACCAAACCAATATTCCATTGATGGGATTTAATTTTTGCAATGCCCACCCTTTTGATCAATTCTTCGAGGTATTTTAAGGCAAATTTGGCTTCTTCGGTATTGCAAGTACTCAAAGATTCCTCCTCCACTTGTTCGCTGAACCCACTGCCTGCAGTATCTATAAATTCCAATACTGGTTCATCTTCAGATAGAAAATGACTTTGTGCTTTCTCCGCCGCCTTCAATTCATTCTTATAAAAAAACCCGTTAGAAAACCCCATAATCAATTTGGGCATCCTGTATTGAAGTTTAAGCATCTTGGAAGCCTGGGCTTGCCTCTTGATCACCTTTTCAAATAAGGTTTCACTCAAGCCACTTTTTGCCGCTTCAAAGGACTTTATAGTGGGAGGGAGTTGGAAATGATCTCCAGCCATCACCACCCTATCTGACTTTTGAATTGGTATCCAGGTAGCTGCCTCAAGTCCCTGGCCTGCTTCATCTATGAAAACAATCGGAAACTTCATTCCCTTTAGTGCTGAATTGGAGGCACCTACCAAAGTAGATGCAAAAACTTGGGTTTGCTGAAATACATCATATACAATGTATTCTTCCAGATGTTCTGCTTCATCCTTCAACCTATTGACTTCATCAAAAAGCCTCTTTCGCTGCAATCTTTCTTCTGGCCCAAAGCTTCTTTTATATTTCTGACCTAATTTCCTAAATTCATCAGCCTTCTTTTTGAGCATTTTCAGTTCCTTATAATTGTCATGAAGGGCAATTTTAGCATCCAAAGTCTGCGAGAGAATATGGTCCTCCACCCTTGCCGGATGGCCTATTCTTAGGGTTGAAACGCCAATGCCCTGAAGCTTTTCCACCAATAAATCTACTGCTGCATTACTTGGGGCACAGACTAAAACCTGTTTATAAGTAGCCAAGCTTCTTTGGATTGCTTTGACCAAGGTGGTGGTTTTACCTGTTCCTGGAGGACCATGGATAATAGCAATATCCTTAGCAGCTGCAACCAATGCCAAAGCTTCTGACTGGCTTTCATTCAACATGGAAATATCGGGGGATTGCATTTCACCAAAATCAGCCACTTTTTCTCCCAAGAGAATATTTTTCAGCTCGGCCAAACGGCTATTTTCTGCCTTAATAACAGCCTTCATAGCTGCCTCCATCTCTCTGTAACTCGCCTCATCAAACAAGAGATCGATTCCAATTTTCCCTTTATTTAACCATTCTGGCAATTCCTCTATCTGCAAAGTAACTGTCATCACATCCTTTTTTACCTGATTGATGACTCCATTGATTCTTAAATCAGGAGAAATATGGTTTTGATGGTTTGAAAAAATGGAAACAGATTTTCCCGACTGGAACATATGGCTTTGGCTGGTATCAAACCTCTCAAGCTCCACAATCCAGCGTTCTCCAAATCCGATTTTGGATTTTTTTAACTGAACCGGATACCAGCAAATCCCTTCTTCTTTTTTGTCTGATATTGAGGTATATAAAAATTTCTTTTTGAACTGCTCTAAATCCTCACCCCATTCCTGTTTCAAAAGTTTTAAAGAATTTTTTAATTCTTCCTGAATATTTGACATATTTGGCTAAATTTAGCACAAATCTAAGATTTAAAACCAAGCATTTTATCACTGCTTAGAAAAACGTGAATTATCTAGCACATGCATACTTGTCTTTTGGAGAGCCAAAGGTTTTGGTGGGAAATTTTATAGGAGATTTTGTTAGAGGATCCATAGAAAAATCCTACGAAAAAGAAATAGTGATAGGTGTCAAACTCCATTGGTCCATAGACAAATTTACAGACAATCACCCAGTAGTAAAAGAAGCCCAGGAAATCCTCAAACCTGAATATGGCCGATACTCTACTGTTATTACAGACATGTACTTTGATTACTTTCTTGCCAAGTATTGGAACAATTACCATCATCTTCCACTTCAGGATTTTGTGCAGGATGTTTATGAAACCATAGATAGCTTCAGAACTGTAGTACCCGAAAAGTTCATGAAAACCTTTGCTTATATGCGCTACTATAATTGGCTTGGTGGATACGGAGAATTGGACGGTATTAGACGAGCCATGACGGGTATGGCCAAAAAGACAAAATTTCAGTCTAATCTGGATACGGCCCATATTTTCCTAGATGAACATCATGAATTCCTAAGGGTTCATTTTGGTGATTTCTTTGAGGATCTTGTCAGCCATTCGAAAAACAGACTTTTTGAACTCAAGTCTGAATTGAGCCCAGTATGATACACTGTAAACCCAAAACCAATACCTATCTAGCCCTAGGTTTGGTCTTACTTATTTTATTTAGTGGCTTAATTTATATCCTGAATCACTTCAGCACTCAAAGAACATTCGGTTTATCTTTTTATCTGATCGCATCAGTAATTCTGACCTTAGTAATCCTGCTATTATTGATCAAAATGATGGCCGCTTTTAAATTTATATCGGCGGGTAAAGAAAAAATCATAACGACATTTCCATTAAGGAAACGAACAACAGTCTATGACCTCAATCAGGTGATGATTTGGGATGAAGAAATAATGATTTCCAACAAAAGAGAGTTTAAGCAATTAACCATAGCTTTTGATGACAAAACTTCATTTATGATAAGCAATCATGAGCATGTCAATTATGATGATTTTGTTCAATACCTTCAAAAAAAGATCCCAAAGAAAAAGGTAAGCGCCATGAAAAAAATCAAAAGCGGACAGCAAAAGAAGCAGTAATTGCTGTATTACCCTTACTGAATCTTGCACCAGGCAATGAAAAATCAGCTTTGGGACTAATAAATTGCCTAGCTTCTAATCTTATCAGCGCCTTATCCCGTACTGGAAAATCCAAATTGGCTGACAATCCGGAAATTTTCATACTTTCATTCAATATGATGGCACTTGGGTCGGAATAATATTCAGCTCTTCCTGCAATTACCAACTTTTCCCAAAATGTTTTTTTGATGGATGCAGTCAATCCATACCACTCTTTGACCCCAATAAAAGTCACTTCCTGAATCCCGTAATCTGTACCTAGGGTAAGCCCCCAATCAGCCTTTTCATATTGGAGATAGAAGTTATTGAAGAATCTCCAAGCGGGAATTGGGTCCAGACCTTCATTCCCTACATAATTGGAATAGTTCACCACCAAGCCTTCTACGGGTCTGTGATTTATCCCTATCCCCAGACCTATACCCCTACTTCTATCCTGCCTTTGGACATTTTGCCAGCCATTAGTCGCCCAAAGAACCAAGTCCAATTTAGGGTTAAATTCATAAGAAAGTCTGGCACCTGTCAGAAAATAAGGAGAATTTTCTGCCATAAGACTTCTGCTCAAATGCCAACAATCCATTCCATACCAGCTTTCAAATCCAATATGGGAAGGCATTATTCCTACATCTAACCATAATTTATTGTGAATCCTAACACCTACCGAAGCCTCATTGACAAATTGCGCCCATGTAGGTTCATTTTGAAGATTATATTGGGCATAATTTCCTGTCATTAATGCAAAACTGGACCGGATGTTCCCTTCTTCATAGGTGACTTTCAACAAAGCCAAATTAAAACTAAACTCATTATGTCTAGCAAAGTTGTATAAGAAATCCGGTCTTTTGTTTTCATCAGGCTGGTTAAAATCATAGGAATAGTAGGACTCCAAATAACCCGATATTGATAAATTTTTAGAATTACCCTTTTGGGAAAATACCCACAGCGGGCTACCAAAAAGAAAGAGGGTCAATAAAAACTTCATAATTGAAATTTAAAGAAAAAAACCCGGATATACTTACCCGGGTATCTTTTAGCTACTTTCTTGTACGGAAGTTTTTATCGTATAATTCAATGCTTTCTTTGATAATTCGGCAAGCTTCTTCTTTTCCTAAAAAGTCCTCTACCTTAACTTCTTTATTTTCAAGCTTCTTGTAATCTTCAAAAAACCTATGTACTTCTTTCATCAGGTGCGGTGGTAATTCATCAATATCACTGATATAATTTACAGATTGGTCATCTGCAGCGACTGCGATAATTTTATCATCCGCTTCTCCACCATCTACCATTCGCATTACTCCGATCACTTTGGCCTTCACCAAAGTCATAGAAGGTATATCTATCTGAGAAATAATCAGGATATCTAATGGGTCCTTATCATCACAAAAGGTCTGGGGTATAAACCCATAGTTGGCGGGGTAATGAACAGCAGAAAACAAAACCCTGTCCAGCAGCAGCATTCCTGTTTTTTTATCCAATTCGTACTTCCCTTTGCTACCTTTTGGAATTTCTATCACTCCCATTACATACTCAGGAGCATCTTCCCCTATTTGCACATCGTGCCATGGATTTATCATAACGAAAAACTTTTTATATAATCTGGGATGTAAAATTACTGCCAAATACCTTTTAAACAAAGAGCGCATGGCCTTTTTCCGTACTGAGCTCAAATTAACAAGCCCAGTTGAAATTGTGAAATATCACTTTTGGCCCTTTCAATCTATTCTAAATGGAGTATACTATCCCCACATTAAAGACTAAAACCAGATCCTTGAACAATAAATTATTTTGAAAAGGTACAACCGACCAAACACCTGTTTTATTAAGAGAATAAAAAATTGAAAAACTAAAAACTAAAAAAAAATTAACAAGTCCATAAATATTTCGATATTTGGAAAACCTAAGCCTAGCAGTTCTATATAGGTTTGGTTTTTATTTTCGGCCAAGTCACATAAAAGCTTATTGCCCACAATGCCAAATAACAAAGCAGAAAAAATAAAAATCCTGTATGTAGATGACGAAGAAATCAATCTTCAGGCATTCAGGACAACTTTTAAGCATGATTTCGAAATTCAACTTGCTGCTTCTTCAAAAGATGCCTTACAGATATTAAGCAATAAATCATTTGACATTATCATTTCTGATCAGAGGATGCCCTCAGAAACGGGCCTTGACTTTTTGACTACGGTCATGAATGAATACCCAGAACCGATCAGGTTGCTTTTAAGTGCATATTCGGACATACAACTTGTTCAGGAAGCCATTCAAGAAGGTGTCATTTACCATTACCTCACCAAACCTTGGGATGAAGCTTACTTCAAAAACATCATTCGTAATGCCTATGAAACTTATTGTTTGAGGAAAGAAGTCAAAAACCTACAAAAAGAAATTCTAGATCTAAAAAGGGACTTTGAAATCCCCTCAAAATAAGCCCTGTGTTTTAATACCTTGCAGCTAACAATAACTGGAGCTCTTTATGCGTCATGGAGAATTTCCTGGCTAAATAGGCATTTGTAAGACTGCCTCTGTAAGTGTAAACACCCTTCATGAACCATTTATAGTTAAAAATCATCTCTTCAGCACCTCTCAGATCTGCCATTTGAAGTAAAATAGGTGTAAAAATATTGCTGAGCGCGGCAGAGGCAGTTCTAGCTACTCTGGAAGCAATATTGGGTACACAATAATGGATCACACCATGTTTCACATAGGTCGGATTTTCATGGGAGGTCATTTCTGCTGTCTCAATACAGCCACCTTGGTCAATGCTCACATCGATGATTATACTTCCCTCCATCATGCCTGAAATCATTTCTTCACTGACTACAATCTTGTTTTTTCCTTTTTCGGCTCTAAGAGCACCTATGACTACATCTGCCTCTTTAAGGGCTTGACCTAGGGTATAATTATCTATCGTAGATGTGTAAACTTGCTGCCCTAATAGCTGCTTGATTCTTCGGAGTTTATAGATATGGTTATCAAACACTTTTATACTTGCCCCTAAGCCTAAAGCAGTCCTGGCCGCATATTCAGCTACTGTCCCGGCACCCACAATTACTACTTCTGTGGGCGGTACTCCAGTTATCCCTCCTAATATTAAACCCTTACCCTCATGAACGCTGCTCAAATATTCAGCAGCGATAAGCATGACCGTACTTCCTGCAATTTCACTCATTGCCCTGACCACAGGCATCCCCCCAACTTTATCTTCTAAGTGCTCAAAGGCAACAGCTGTAATCCTTTTTCTGTTTAGCCCATGAATAAAATCAGGGTGCTGTTTACCTAATTGTAATGCGGAAATCAGACATGAACCAGCTTTCATGTATTCAATTTCTTCAGTGGTTGGCGGCTCTACTTTCAGGACCACTTCAGCATCAAAAGCTTCTTTGGCAGAATAGACCACCTTGCCACCAGCATCAGAATAATCTTTATCAGAGAATTTGGCATGTAGACCAGCATTGGTCTCAATAACTACCTGTTGACCATTATTGACCAAAAGAGCAACTGCCTCGGGTGTCAACACTACCCTTTTTTCCTGAGCGGCTGTTTCCTTAGGCAGACCAATTACCAAGGAATTTTTCGAAGTTTTTACTTTTGCAGGTGCTTCTTTTGGATAAATCCCTATACCCTCTGTTAAATCAACCATTTATTTCGCCATTTAATACCTTTTGCAAACTGATAATCCGTTCTCCATTTTCTGCTGTTTCAATCTGAATAAATACAAAATCTGAAGGAATAAAGGCAGGTATTTTTTCGGCCCATTCCAACCAGCAGATATTCCCACTATAGAAATACTCATCAATTCCTATTTCCAACACTTCATTTGGGTCTTCAATCCTATAAAAATCAAAATGATAAAATATTTGACCTCTTGGATTTCTGTACTCATTCACAATGGAAAATGTAGGTGAAGAAACTACATCCTCAATTTCAAACCATTTAGAGATGGCTTTTATCAAAGTAGTTTTTCCTGCCCCCATCTGCCCTTTAAATACCCAAATCTTGTCCTCCCCACAGAATTGGATTACCTGTTCAGCTGTTGTACCCAACTCGTCCAGGCTTTTACAACGGATAATTTTCAATCTTTTATATATTCTTTGGAACCAGGTGAACTATTGGAATTATCATTTCCTCTAATGAAACTCCCCCATGCTGGAAAGTATCTTTGTAGAAATTTACATAATAATTGTAATTGTTTGGATATGCAAAGAAATAATCTTCTACCGCAAAAACATAACTGGTAGAAACATTAAATTTTGGAAGCTTGGCTTCTTCTGGTTTCAAAATTTCAAACACCTTCCCACTTTCATAATTGAGGTTTTTGCCCTGCTTGTACCTCAGGTTAGTGGTGACGGTCTTATCTCCGATAATCTTATAGGGTTTGTGTACCCTTTTTGTACCATGATCTGTAGTGACAATCACCTCAGCTCCAACATCATTTATTTTTTTGAACAGTTCAAATAAAGAGGAATGTTCAAACCAACTTCTGGTCAATGACCTATAAGCAGATTCATTGGGGGCAAGTTCCCTTATCATCTTCATATCGGTTCGGGCATGGGACATCATATCCACAAAATTATAAACCAACACATTCAGGTCATTGCTCATCAGGTTCTGAAATTGATCCAATATCAGTTTACCCTGATGAGCCTGAAGTATTTTGTTATAACTGAATTTAATATTTAGCCTGTTTCTATGAAGATTTTCTCCCAGGAATTCATCTTCATTATTATTTTTCCCTTCATCAGAATCCTCTCCTTCCCACAATTCTGGATGAAATCTTGCCATTTCAGAAGGCATCAATCCGCTGAAAAGTGAATTTCTGGCATAAGCGGTAGTGGTAGGTAAAATACTGAAATAAGTGCTATCATCATGAACATTGAAGTAAGCTGAAATCAATGGCTTTAGCACCTCCCATTGGTCTAATCTCAGGTTATCAATCACAACGAAAAACAAAGGTTTTCCGGGACTTATAAAAGGGAAGACCTTTTCTTTCATGAGTTTGGGAGAAAGTATGGGGGCATCAGATCGGGAATCATTCAACCAATTCAGGTAATTGGATTTGATAAATTTGGAAAAAAGGGAATTGGCTTCAGTTTTCTGGGTTTCCAAAACCTCCTGCATGCTTTTATTTTCGGTTTTATCTATCTCAAGCTCCCAATAGGTCAGCCTTTTATAAATATCTGTCCATTCCTGATGGCTCGAAGCATCATTACAGGCCATGCTAATATTCATAAAATCCTGTCGATAAGAAAGATTGGTCCGTTCCGAGATAAGCTGTTTGTTTTGAAGGATTTTCTTGACAGATAATAAGATCTGATTTGGATTGATTGGCTTGATCAGATAGTCTGCTATTTGCCCACCAATGGCATCATCCATGATCTGCTCTTCTTCGCTTTTTGTAATCATGACCACTGGAATCTGCGGCTTAATCATTTTGATCTGCTGCAAAGTCTCTAATCCTGTCATTCCGGGCATCATTTCATCTAAAAAGATAACGTCGAAATTTTGATCTTCTACCATTTCAATGGCATCTACCCCACTATTGACTGTAATAATATCATATCCCCTTTGCTGGAGAAAGATGATATGTGGCTTTAGCAGGTCTATTTCATCATCTGCCCAAAGGATTTTAGATTTTTGCATATAATGCCGTTTATTTCTTTTAAAATTATAATTACTTTTGGAACCAATCAAATGTCTGGGACTTTGAAAAGCCGGAAAATATTGAATGATCCTGTTTACGGATTTATAACTATCCCAAGTGAACTTATTTTTTCGATTATTGACCACCCTTACTTCCAAAGGTTACGTCGGATTAAGCAACTTGGTTTAACTGATTTCGTTTATCCCGGGGCTTTACATACACGCTTCCACCATGCAATTGGTGCCATGCATCTCATGAGCATCACATTGGACAATCTACGCCATAAAGGCAACGAAATTTCGGATGAGGAATATGAGGGGGCATTGATAGCTATTTTGTTACATGACATAGGCCATGGGCCTTTTTCCCATGCCCTTGAATTTTCTTTGTTACAAAACATCCCCCATGAATCCATTTCCCTTTTGGTCATTGAGGAGTTGAACAAAGAATTTGGCGGACAACTGGATCTTGCGATTAAAATTTTTAAAGGTCAATATGAAAGAAAGTTCTTTCATCAGTTGGTTTCAAGTCAACTAGATATTGACAGATTGGATTACCTTCAAAGAGACTGCTTTTTCACCGGAGTTTCTGAAGGCACAATTGGTGCCGACAGGATCATCAAAATGATGGATATTAAAAACGACCAATTGGTCGTTGAAGAAAAAGGGTTGTACAGTATAGAGAATTTCCTAAGTGCCAGAAGATTAATGTACTGGCAGGTTTATCTTCATAAAACCACCGTTTCAGCTGAGAAAATGCTGATCAATCTGATTACCCGTGCGAAAGAAATTCAACAAACCAGGGGTAATTTAAAAGCCACAGCTGAACTAATACATTTCCTGGAAAATGATTTTAGGCTTTATGATTTCAAAAATTCTCCGGAATTGTTGAAGGTATTTCTTGGCCTTGACGATTACGATATTTGGGGAGCAGTAAAATTGTGGAAAAATGAACCAGATTATATTTTAAGAAATATTTCTGAAATGTTTTTAAGGAGAAAGTTGTTCAAAATAACCTTAAGAAATGAAGAGTTTGGAGAAGAAGAGCTTGCAGCGATGAAAAAGAAAACCCAGAATAAGCTATCTATACCATTGAATGACCTTCATTATTTCTTTACTCAGGGTTCCATCAGCAATTACGCTTATCTGACCAAAGAAAGGATTTACATCTTGACAAAAAAGGGTCAAATTATCGATGTGGCACAGGCAGCTGATCTACCGAATATCAAAGCCATGAGCAAAATTGTCAAGAAGCATTACGTATGCCAAGCCAAAAGTTTAATTTTGTAGCCAAATTCGAATTTACAAATGGAATTTACTTTAGACCAGATTGCAGCCCTTATTAACGGCAAAGTGGAAGGTGATGGAAGCCTTAAGGTAAGCCGCTTGGATAAAATTCAGGAAGGTAAACCAGGGGGAATAGCATTCCTTTCCAATGAAAAATACGAGCAGTTTATTTATGAAACAGAGGCAACAGCAGTGATTGTTTCTGAAAACTTTAAACCCGCCCGCTCAATCAAATGTAATCTGATTCGTGTAAAAAATGCTTACACAGGCTTCTCCCAACTTTTGGAGGCATACTCCAATATCACCAAAATGGGAAAAGTAGGTGTGGAACAGCCATCCTATTTTGACGAATCAAGTGTTCAGGGTGATGCAGGTTACAGAGGGGCATTTTCATACGTAGGCAAAAATTGTAAACTTGGAAATGGGGTGAAGATCCATGCCCACAGTTATATAGGGGACAATGTCAAAATCGGTGACCATACGATAATCCATCCGGGCGCCAAAATCTGCAGTGATACAGTCATAGGAAGTCACTGTGAAATCCATCCAGGCGCAGTAATTGGATCTGATGGTTTTGGATTTGCCCCTCAAGAGGATGGCTCCTACAAAACTATTCCTCAGATTGGCAATGTCATAATTGAAGATTATGTAAGTATTGGCGCCAATGCCACCATTGACTGTGCTACAATGGGAAGTACATTGATCAAGAAAGGGGCCAAAATTGATAATTTGGTTCAAATTGCCCACAATGTGATTGTTGGAGAAAACACCGTTATTGCCTCTCAAACAGGCATTTCAGGTTCTACTGAAATTGGAAACAACTGTGTAATTGCAGGCCAGGTCGGCATAGTTGGACATATCAAAATAGCAGATAAAACTACGATAGGGGCAAAAACAGGTATTTCAAGAAACATAAATGAAAGTGGAAAAACTCTATTTGGATTCGTGGGATTTGACATCAAAGACTTCCTGAAATCCTATTCCATTTTCAAAAATCTACCCAGTCTTCAGGATAGAATCAAAGAACTGGAAAAAAAACAATAACTTTACGGCCTTATTTGCAAAGTACTATTTAATCCGATGAGGGTAAAACAACATACTATTAAGAAGCAAGTCACTGTATCAGGTGTTGGGCTTCACACTGGAGTAATTTCCAATTTGACATTTTTACCGGCTCCTCCTAACCATGGTTTCAAGTTCCAAAGAATTGACCTTGAAGGAATGCCTATTATAGATGCAGATGTCGACAATGTAGTTGATGTATCCAGAGGAACTACTCTAGAGCAAAGTGGAGCTAGAATATTCACTGTAGAACACGTTTTAGCGGCTTTAGTTGGCCTTGAAATAGACAACGTACTCATGCAAATTGATGGCCCGGAACCACCGATTATGGACGGATCCTCCATTCAATTTGTTGAAATCCTGGAATCAGCCGGGGTCGAAGAGCAAAATGCTTTAAGAAGGTTTTTTGAAGTTCCAGAAAGTATCACTTACAGGGAGCCTTCCAGAGAGGTAGAATTGGCCGCCCTTCCTTTAGATGACTACAGGGTTACGGTGATGGTTGATTATAATTCCCCGGTATTGGGTAGTCAACATGCCTCAATCACCAATATTTCTCAATTTAAATCAGAAATTGCTTCTTGCAGGACTTTTTGTTTTTTACATGAGTTAGAGACGCTATATAATCAAAATCTGATTAAAGGAGGAGACCTCAACAACGCAATTGTAGTGGTAGACCGGATAGTGGAAGACTCTGAATTGGACCACCTGGCCAAAATGTTCAACAAACAAAAGGTAGAAGTCCGTAAGGAAGGCATCCTTAACAATGTTGACCTGAGATATAAAAACGAACCTGCCCGACACAAACTTCTTGATGTTATTGGAGACCTTGCTCTGGTAGGAAGACCGCTAAAGGCTCAGATATTAGCTGCTAGACCGGGTCATGCGGCTAATGTGGCTTTTGCAAAAAAATTAAAAAGAGCTTGGGAAAAAATTGGACCTACACATATTCCATATTACGACCCCAAGCTTCCTCCAGTAATGGATATTAACCAAATCAGCAATATTCTTCCCCATAGATACCCTTTTCAATTATTGGACAAGGTTATCTATTTGGATGAAACTGTAGTAGCCGGGGTAAAAAATGTCACCATGAACGAGCCTTTTTTTATGGGCCACTTTCCAAATAACCCGGTGATGCCTGGTGTATTGCAGGTGGAAGCAATGGCTCAAACGGGTGGTATTTTGGTATTAAGTACCGTTGAAGACCCAGAAAACTACTGGACATACTTCCTGGGGATTGAAAGCTGTAAATTCAGAAAAATGGTTTTACCAGGTGACACTTTGGTATTCAAATGTGAATTACTGGCTCCCATAAGAAGGGGCATAGCCAAAATGAAAGGTGAAGCATTTGTTGGAAATACCTTGGTCTGTGAAGCCGTAATGACCGCCAGCATTGTAAGAAAAGAATCATGATCAGCAAACTAGCCCATATAGACCAAGACGCCAAGATTGGCCAAGGTGTTCACATTGATCCCTTTACCATGATCCATGGTAATGTAGAAATAGGTGAAGGTACATGGATAGGTTCAAATGTCACCATTTACCCAGGAGCCAGAATCGGCAAAAACTGCAAAATTTTTCCCGGTGCAGTTTTAGCAGCCGTCCCTCAGGATCTTAAATTTCAAGGAGAAGATTCTACCGTAGAAATCGGAGATAATACGACCATTAGGGAATGTGTGACCATCAGCAGGGGAACTTTAGACAAAATGACCACTAAAGTAGGTAGCAACTGCCTCTTAATGGCTTATGTCCACATCGCCCACGATTGTATTGTTGGCAATAATGTTATCATCGCTAACGCCGTACAGGTAGCTGGCCATGTAACCATTGATGATTGGGCAATCATCGGAGGCAGCAGTGCCATCCATCAATTTGTTAAAATTGGAATGCACTCGATGATTTCAGGAGGATCATTGGTAAGAAAAGATGTGCCACCTTATACAAAAGCAGCTAGAGAACCTTTAAGCTATGCAGGAGTAAATAGCCTTGGATTAAGGAGAAGGGGATTCTCAGCAGAGTCCATAAGCCATATTCAGGAAGTATATAGGTACCTCTTTCTAAATAGCTTGAATAACAGCAGGGCACTTGAAGAAATAGAAATCAACCTTCCTGCCACCAAAGAGAGGGATGAAATTGTCAACTTTATCCGATCTTCAGAAAGGGGAGTTATGAAAGGATACATCAGTTAAGGATGTTGGATATTAGGTTAAATTCCATTGGAAAACGCTTCCAATATGACTGGATCTTTAAAAACCTTAGTTTAGAAATCCCTAAAGGTTCCTTTTGTGCAATTACCGGAAGTAACGGCTCAGGCAAATCAACCTTAGTTAAATGCATTGCCGGGCTAACCCCGTTAACAGAAGGTAAAATAGAATACACATCGGAAGGTCAAAACATCTCTGATACAGAAATTTTTAATTTTTTATCAATTTCAGCCCCTTATATGGAATTACCGGAGGAATTTACATTGTTAGAGCTCCTCCGTTTTCATTTCTCTTTTAAAAAACCCATCAATCAAATGGAACATGAAGAAATGATGGAGAAAATGTATCTGATCGAGCATAGATATAAACCTATCAATCAATTCAGTTCGGGAATGAAACAAAGACTAAAACTGGGCCTTTGTTTTTATTCGGATGTCCCATTGATTCTATTGGATGAACCAAGCTCTAATTTAGATGAAAAAGGTTTACATTGGTATTTAGAGCTGATTGGTGAATATGGACAAAACAAAACTATTTTAATCTGCTCCAATGAACCTAAAGAGTACGGTTTTTGTCAACATAAAATCCATGTGGAAGATTTTAAGCTTAAGCATAATCTTTGAATTTTCATTCTTTTTTATAATTTTACGACGATTAAAAATTAAATTTTCAATGAAAAAAATCTTTTTTAGCCTGATCCTTATCAGCTGGACAGTTTTTTCTACTTCATGTGGTGAAAAAAAAACAGATCCCGTACCTCAAAAAACTCCTGAGGAGTTAGCCATCGAAGACCTCACGGGAGGCACATCCCAAACATGGACTGTATCGGGAGGGGGGTCTGTTCAACGGGACGGAAGGTCTGAGACCAATATTTATCAGAATTTTGAAATCACCTTTTCAGCAAACAACAGCAGTAAAACCTACCAAACCTTCAATAACAATAGCCTTTTCGCAGCTAATGGAAATTGGGAGTTTGTAAGTGGTCGGGTGGACAGGATCAGGTTATCAGGCACTGCACCTGCATCAGGCCAGGAAATTTCTTTTAACAGAACCGGTAATGATCTGAGGCTCCAGTTTAATATCCCAGTACCAAATGCCCGTATTGAAGCTGTAGCAGGAGGTTATGTATTCAATTTGAGGAGAAGGCAATAATCGTACTCTAACTTAGATAAACAAAGTCCAACAGCATGAACTGTTGGACTTTGTTTATTTTATGACTTTAAGGTAATCAAAGTAACGCCCGCACCTCCGCGGTCAGCATGTTCATCTTCCAATTTAGAAACCGATTTCATACTCCTAAGAATATTTCTTGTAACTTCACGTAAGACCCCATCTCCTTTTCCATGAACTATCCTTAAATCCTTCAATCCTAACATATATCCATCATCGACAAAGTTTTGCACCATACTTAAAATTTCTTCTGCCCTTTTCCCTCTGATATCAAGATTCGGTGAAAATTCCATCATCTTGGCATTGGCATCATAACCTGATTTTTTGATAAAGGACTTTTTCTCCTTCTTCATTTCAGCATGCGAAATTTTCTCCAAACGGTTGAGTTTGACGGTAGATTTAAGGTCTCCTATGCTGATTTCGGCTTCCTTTTTCTTTATACTTAGAACCTGGGCAATTGCGCCATTATCCTTTAACCTTACATAGTCCCCTTCCTGAATTTCGCCACCAATAACTTTAATTTCTGGAGCTAATGAAATCCGTTTTTCAGGCTTCACTTCCTGTTTTAGGGTTTCTATCTCCTCCCTTACCCGTTTAGAAATGGCTGTATCAGCTCTGCTTTCTTTTATTTCCTTAATGGATGCTTCTATTTTTTTATTTACCTGATCCAAAAGTGCCTTGGCTTCAGCTTTTGCTTCCTGGATGTACTGTTTTTTATTGTTTTCAATTGTTTCCTTAAGCTGATTGTATTCTTTCAGTCTTTGCTCCAGCAACCTCTCTTTTTTTTGAGTCTCGGAAATCAACTGCTCAAATTTCACCTTTTCATTTTCCAACTTTGTCAAAAGCCTGTCATATTTCACCCTTTCTTCCCCTATATGCTCTTTTGCATAGGCAATGATTTCCTTTGATATTCCGATTTTTGAAGCAATCTCCAATGCGAAGGAACTTCCGGGTTTTCCTATTTCCAATTGATACATGGGTTCTAACTTATCTACATCATACCTCATGGCCCCGTTTACCAAACCCTGACTTTTGGAAGCCACTTGCTTCAGGTTGCCATAATGGGTGGTGATAACCCCATAAGCCCCTGTTTTATTCAAAGCCAAAAGTATGCCTTCAGCTATTGCCCCTCCAAATTGAGGCTCTGTACCAGTACCAAATTCGTCTATAAAAAGTATCGTCTTTTTATCAGAGAATTGAGCAAAGTACTTCATGCTCAACAGGTGGGAACTATAGGTACTCAGATCATTTTCAATATTCTGCTCATCACCGATATCGATGAAAAAATTATCAAACAGACAACAGACAGAATGTCCGTCCAAAGGAACCAATAACCCGCTCTGTAGCATGTATTGGATCATTGCCACTGTCTTTAAAGACACAGATTTCCCTCCTGCGTTGGGGCCTGAAATGACCAATAACCTCCTATTATGATCCAGTTGAATATTCAAAGGCACTATACTCTTCCCTTGTTGCTTCAAAGCAATTTCCAACAAAGGATGCCGGGCATTGGACCAATTGATATGCCTGGTCTTTTCAAGAATAGGCCTATTAGAGGCTGTCTTGATCGCAAACTTAGCCTTGGCTCGAATGAAATCAACCATACCAAGAAAATGAAATGCTTTCCTGAGTTCGGGAATATAAGGTCTAAGGACATCTGTAAGCGTGGTAAGGATTCTCTGAATTTCCCTTCGCTCCATGTATTCAAGGTCTTTCAGCTCATTGTTGATATCCAATACCTCTGCAGGCTCCAAAAAGACAGTCTGTCCAGTGGCAGATTCATCATGGATAAATCCTTTAATTTTGCGCTTATTTTCCGCCAAAACAGGTATGACCATTCTCCCGCCCCTAATAGTAATAGAGGCATCTTCCGGAGTGTAACCTTTGGATCTGGCATCTTTAAAAATTCTCTCTAAGACTTTCCGAAGCCTGTTTTCCTCATAGAGAATCTGGGACCTGATCAAGGATAGCTCTCTGGATGCATTATTTCTTATCTTCCCCTTTTCATCAATTATCCTTTCGATTTCCCTTAATAAATCATTGTTGAGATTTACAAGTCCCAGAAGTTCAAAAAGCTGTGGGTAGACCTCTTCATGATCCAAAAAGAACTCAATACACCTGCTCAGGGTAAATAAGGCCAGTTTGATTTCATGAAAATCCTCTTCATACAAAAAAGTACCCGGAACCTTAGCCCTTTCCAGATAGGGATAAATATTGGTGAAATTGGAAGATGGAAAGAACTCACCTGATTCTATAATTTTTTTAAACTCATCAGTCTGATCCAAAAGTCTGTTAACCAGTTTCAGGTCTTTAGAAAAGGACATCTTATCGACAAAATCCATTCCTAAAATACTGGTACACTCCTCTTTGAGTAGTTCCCTAATCTTTTGAAAGTTGATCTTTTCCTCGAGATTTTTCGGATATAACATGGGTATTATTGGTTTCCGGACTTTTCAATTACATGTAAAGAATCTATGGTCCTTGCATACAAGCGATCCATAGTTTTGGCATCTCTCATGTAATATTCCAAACTTCTTCTAAAAACAGAATCCGGGATTTGGTGTTTTTCAAATATCTCCTTTTCAAACAAAGGGTAAAGCACTCTGGAAGAATCGTAGTGGACAGGAAAGGTGCTGACCAATCCTTCAACAAAGTGAATTTCCACAAGTAATTCCACCATTTTGTCTTCATCCAAAATGCCTTCAGGAATTTTGTTTTTATTGCAGGAAAGAAGCACTAGAAATAAAGCGCCACGTAAGATCACATTTTTCACACTGTAAAAATAAGACTTAAAAATTGATTTTGGATAATGTTGGTCAGAAGGGAATCCAAACCTTAAATTATCTTAAATAGAATTCGATTTTTGAAAAGAAAATGCACGCATTCCACTTTGACTTTTTATTATTCAGCACATAGCCTTAAATTAGTCACCCGAATACAATCTGCATGAACCAACTCCTAAAAAAACTTAGAAAATATGAAATCATGATCCGTAAGGTGGCCAACAACCATCTTCAGGGGGACTACCGTTCTATTTTCAAAGGAGCAGGTCTTGAATTTGATGACCTCCGTCCTTATCAATATGGAGATGATGTAAGGACCATTGAATGGAAAGTATCTGCGAAAGGACACGGTACTTTTGTGAAAACCTTTAAAGAGGATAAAGACCAGTCGGTTTTTTTCCTTTTGGATATTTCAGGTTCCCAAGACATTGGAGAAAAAGGCAGAAAAAAAATCGACCTCGGCAAGGAAATCGCAGGAGTTTTGACTTTAGCCGCCATATTTGAAGGAAGTCAGGCAGGTTTGATTTCTTATTCTGACCAAAAAGAGAAAATCATCCTGCCAGGAAAAGGACCAAAACAAGGTGTGAAAATCATTCAGGCTATTTTCAAACATCAGAACAAATCCTTGAAGACAAACCTCAAGGAAATGTTCAATTTTGCCCTTAATCATATCAAAAAAAGAAGTATTATCATTGTAATCTCAGACTTCATTGATGAAGGATATGAGCGCCCTTTTAAGGCGCTGGCAGAAAAGCATGACCTTGTAGCCATTCAGGTAACTGACCCAAGAGAATCTGCACTGCCTTCCCTTGGAATCATTCCCATCTATGACAAAGAAGAGGGAAAAACCACATGGGTAAATACTGCATTTGGATCATTCTCAAAGAAAATCGGTAACACCTTTACTTCTGAAAGAATCCACTTGCAGGACATCTGTAAAAAAAACCAGATCAATTACCTGAACATCAACACCAAAGAGGACATAGTACTTCCTTTGATTGAACTATTCAAGCGTAGAAACCGTACCATGAAGCGTGGATAAAATAATTAAATATATCGCATTAATAACCTTCTTGCCCTTTTTTTCCATGGGTGCATGGGCCCAACAACAGGTGGAAGTTGAAGGCTATTTCCTTCAGGATTCCGCCAAACTAGGAGAAAGGGTGGGCTATGTCTTAAAAGCCAAATATGGAAAAGGTCAGAATATCGTATTTCCAGATTCCACATTCGACTTCTCTCCTTTTGTCCTTTTGGAAAAGAAAACCTTTATAAGTGCTTCTTCAGAAGGAAATACCCTGGATAGCGCCATATACTATATCTCCAACTTTTCATTGGAGCCCGTGGTAGATTTTTCAATCCCGGTTTTTGAAGTATTCAAATATGACAGTCTTAAGTACAAACCACTGGAATCCTCTTTGGCACTGAAACTGACCATTGAAGAAATACCCGACGAGTTGATTTTTAAGGACAACAATGTTTACCAAGCCATTGATACAAGCTTCAATTATCCACTAATGATTGGATTAATCCTGGCTTTGATTTTAATAGGAAGTATTCTATTCTTTTTCTTTGGAAAACAAATATCAAAGAGATGGGATATCTGGATGGAAAAAAGGAAATACAAAAGGTTTGTTCAAAAATGGAAAAAAGCCGAAGCGTCATTTACCTCAGAGCCAAGCATGGAACATGCAGATGAGTTATTAGGACTTTGGAAGACTTATATGGAACACCTTAAATCCAGGCCATTCCGTGAATGGACTACGATGGAAATTGCCGATTTCCTTGAAAATAAAGAGATAATTAAAGATTTAAGAGAGATTGAAATGATTATATATGCCGGTAAATCGGGAAAAGATCTTCCTCAGGCCTGCCAGAATCTTTGGTCCATTTGTTCCCAGTCTTACCAACAAAAAATCACCACTACTGATGAACGCCAATAATGTAGCTGATTTTTTTTCTTTTTATTGGTTTTCCCCGGACACATTCAGGTCCTTTGAATGGGAAAATTTGTGGGCATTACACTTGTTATGGTTTGTACCTTTACTGTTCACTTTACGGAAGTTCATTAAGTTTTTAAAAAACCCAGTCCTTGAACTTTCCCTCCCTGGGAGTATATCCCAAAGCAATCCTTGGACCTACCTGAGGTTGATACCGGGCTTGTTTTTTTTATTGGGTACCTTGATGCTTATTATAGCACTCGCAAGGCCTCAAAGGACCAATGAAAGGGTAGAACAATATACAGAAGGTATTGATATAATGATTGTCTTGGACATTTCAGAATCCATGGATTTACAGGATTTCGAACCCAATAGATTGGAAGCAGCTAAAGAAACGGCCATTGATTTTATCAACGGGCGTTTTGGAGATAGGATAGGAATGGTGATTTTTTCCGGTGAAGCTTACTCCTTGGCTCCATTGACCACGGACTATGCTCTCCTTACAGATTTGGTTAAAGACATCAGTTTCAACATGATGGACGCCAAAGGAACGGCAATAGGAAGCGCTTTGGCTGCTGGTACCAACAGGATGCGGGAATCAGAATCCAAATCAAAAGTGATGATTTTGTTGAGTGATGGAGAAAACAATGCAGGAAATGTTGACCCAATTTTTGCTGCCCAACTTGCTGCTGCTTTGGATATTAAGATTTACACAATAGCAGTTGGAAAGGATGGAATGGTCCCTTATGGAGTTGATTTCTTTGGAAGACCTCAAATGATAGAAAGCTATTTGGATGAAAGCACCCTTCGTGAAATCGCAGAAATTGGAGGGGGTAGATTTTATAGGGCTTCGGATGACAACGCCCTGGAGAAAATTTTTGATGAAATCGACAATCTGGAAAAGGCCGAAATAATTGAATCCCGATATAAAGAAACAGTAGATTATTACCGTTCCTACTTATTCTGGGGCATCTTACTTTTCTTAAGCTGGTTGGGTTTGAAGAGCACTTTCTTCAATAACTTCCTATTAGACTGATTTATTCTGAAAATATATCCCTGGTAAGGTCCTCAAACAAAACATAAGTCGAATAAAAAGTGACCGGAATGCTAACTGGGAGCAATAAGCCTAATGGAAACAGTCCAATTAAATTTATTGCGAGCAAAATCAGCGAAAATGCAAAAAATTTCCACCATTTAACTGTTATTAACTTTCTGCTTTCTTCTAAGGCCGTCCAAAAGTCAAAGCCGCCAAAGATGGACATTAGAACAGAAAAACTATAAGCCACGGCCAGATAAATACCTGGTATCACAAGAGCAAATATCCCTAATGCTGTAAGGATCTGACCGATAAGCCATATAGAGATTACCGCCCATGCCACCCCAAATCCTTTGAAGAAATCAGAATATACAACCCTTTCTCCAAGACTGATTTTATTGGCAACAAAGTAAAATCCGGAAAATAAGGGCGGAGCTAAAAAAAGAGCATAAAGGAAAGTCACTTCACTTAAATATAACGCAAATAAGAGCTGCAGGGTAATGATCAAAAGGGTGTAAGAAATGCTCAATATGGGCTGGGCCATAAACATTCTAAATCCCCTTTGTAGAATATTCTCAATATTAAAATCATAACCCTGCTCTCTGAGCTGGGACAACTTATCTCTACTCATTTACTTTGTTTTGTTCCTTAGGACTTGGTGATGGCTTCCAGAATATCGTGCTTGGTTATGATATGGATCTGATGATTGTCATCCCTAACCAAAACAGCTTTTTCCTTATCTACCATTGAAGAAAGTACATCTAAGGTACTGTCAAGCGCCACAAACTTAATAGAAGACTCCATGACTTCAGCTACGGATGCATCTTTAAGCTCTGGGTTTTCAATAATTTTGCTTAATAGTTTGTTATCCGTGATACTACCTACCACTTGGCCATCTTCCATTACTGGAATTTGGGACACGCTTTTACTATTCATCAAAGCAATAGCATCCTTTACCTTATCTGACTTGTAGGAAACCACCAAACGGTAGGACCCATTTCTTGAAGCTATAATATCCCTGGCAGTACCAAAGGTTTTGTCTTCCAAAAAACCATGATTCCGCATCCAATCATCATTATAGATCTTACCAAGGTATCTTGTTCCATGGTCAGGAAGAATGATAACCATTCTGTCACCCTCATTCAAATTCTCCTTAGCATATTCCAATGCTCCATGAACAGCAGATCCACATGACCATCCTACAAATAGCCCCTCTTCTCTAGAAAGCCTCCTAGTCATTACGGCTGCATCCTTATCCGTTACTTTGATGAAATGGTCAATTAAGTCAAAATCAACATTTTTGGGTAGAATATCTTCTCCAATACCTTCGGTAAGGTATGGATAGATCTCATCTTCATCAAAAACTCCAGTCTCCTTGTATTTCTTAAAAACCGAACCATAGGTATCAATACCAACAGTCACAATATCAGGATTCATTTCTTTGAGGTACTTGGCCGTGCCACACATAGACCCCCCTGTACCTACCCCGGCAGCAAAGTGGGTAATTTTTCCTTCAGTGTCTTTCCAAATTTCTGGCCCCGTGGTTTCATAATGAGCCAGGGAATTGGAAAGATTATCATATTGGTTTGGATAAAAAGAATTTGGTATTTCTTGATTCAATCGCTTGGCTACAGAATAATAGGATCTAGGATCTTCTGGCGCTACATTAGTAGGACATACAATGACTTCAGCACCAACAGCCTTAAGTATGTCAATTTTCTCTTTGGACTGTTTGTCAGCCATAGTAAAAATACACTTATAACCTTTGGCGATGGCAGCAAGTGCCAACCCCATTCCTGTATTACCACTCGTACCCTCAATTATGGTACCCCCAGGTTTCAATATTCCTGCCTTCTCTGCATCCTCTACCATTTTGACAGCCATCCTGTCTTTCATGGAATTTCCGGGGTTGAAATACTCAACTTTTACCAGAATTTCTCCCTTGATACCTTTATTGACCTTATTCAAGCGTAGGAGCGGAGTATTGCCAATGGTCTCAATGATGGAATTATAAATCATAACTTCTATGCGTTCAATTTCACCGCAAGTTACGAATAATTTCAAAGGTGATTACTGACACCAATTTAAATCCAAATTTTATTTTGATTCAGGTGATACTTGAATGGAGCAAATAATTCTGTAAAACCTTTTCATAAATCAGATGGAATCAACAGAAACAGCATACTCGTCTACCAATGCTACTGCTCCGTGAATTGCAGTCTCATCTAATTCAGATATAAGTATTTTAAGATTGGAACTTATAGAAGGATACTTAAAGGTTGCAATATTATCCATCATACTCTCCTTGAAAAAAGGATAAGCCTTACGGATAGACCCCCCTAGGACGATGGCTTCCGGAGCCAAAGCAAACAAAATATTCTTGATGAGTTCTCCTAAATGATATCCAAATTCGTTGAAAGCTTTCAATGCTTCAGCATCTCCTTCTAAGGCCTTTTTATACAAGGATTTTGGCTTCTTTCCATAATTGGAAATGAAAAATTTGCTGCTGCAATAAAATTCGAAATCCTTATCTAGATAAGGTGCAGAACACCACTCCCCTGCAGCACAGTTAAAACCGCAGTAAAGATGGCCATTGACAATAATCCCTGTACCAACACCTGTCCCAAGGGTAATCCCAACTACATGTCTATAAATTTTGGCAGCACCAAATTTATATTCACCTAATGCAAAACAATTTGCATCATTATTGATGAAAACCGGTTTTTCAAATTTACGTTGTAGATAATCCCTTAAATAAACTTTGGTAAAAGAAGGGATATTGCCCAGGTTAAGAACAATTCCATTGTCCGTATCAATCAATCCAGGTATCCCAATCCCAATAGCAGCAAAATCAAAATCCTGATAAGTACTAATGAAATCGGCTATTGCCTCCAAAATAACTTCTTGGCTTTCAAGGTAGGGAGTATCGATGCTTCGAACATCATGTAATTTCCCCTGAACCATCACACCTGCTTTGATAGACGTTCCGCCAATATCCAATCCTAGAATAGCCTGAAAGTGTTTAAACATATTGCTGGAGTTAATAGCGAATTAAAAAAGGAAAAAGAAGAATGGCATAACCAAACTCCTTTCCTTTCGTTTTAAGTTCTTTTTTGTAATTAGATCATCCCCTCTATAGACTTCTCTAATTCTCTGGCATGAGCCAAAAATTCTTCCACATCCATATCCTTAAAGAAGATCAAACCATGGCTGGACCTTACTTTGGCGGTATCATGTAGGTAGAAGTAGTTCTTGCCAAGTAATAGCTGAATGTCATTAAGTTGGCTTACCCAAATTCTTTTGGCAACTGTACTGAATTTGCCATTATGGGAATAACTTGGAAAGGATGCATTCACCTGACTGAGGTAACAATTGGCAAATGAATCTTCCATGACTGCCATGTCACCTAATGAAACAGGCACAATAATATTGGCCTCGTGAGGTTCAAATTTAAACCAGACATTTCTATAACCAATAATTCTTAATTCACTCAAATCCTTCTCTTCCCCCCATTGTCTTACTGCTTCTGCTGTAGCCTGTAAAACTTTGTAGTGGGTATCGGGTCCTGAACCTTCAGGATCCAAAGTTAAGCTTATTTTTGTCGGATTGATCTTACGGAACATCTCAACAATGGGTTCTACATCCCGTTTTTTATCAGGTTGCTCTGTAAAAATATCGCCGGTATAAAAACCTAACCTGAGGTGATGTACATTTTTAACCTGTACTCCAAAATGGGCCCAAACAAGTTCTTCCTCAAACTCACGGATCATTCCTTTAAGCTTCTGGATTTTTACCGGATTCTTTTCACCATCATAGCTGTTTCTCAAAATACTGATCACATCATTGATAGTTTCCCTGAGTTTATGTTTGCTTTTAATTTCAAAAATCTCAACTAATGCCCTGATCACCCTATGGCTTAGCCCTCTCATACGTCCCTCAGTATCCTCTGCAGCAACTTTGGTCAGGTAATGGTAGACATCCTTATCAGTTTTCAGTTTATATCCAATTTCAAAGAAATCGTCATAATTCACCATTTGTATCTGACCTTCATCCAAAAGTTTTCTGGTATGAAGAAGTGTATCAATGACAAATGTGTTGGTTACAGCTGTAAAGCCTGAAGTAAGCACAGAGAAATGAGCCTCATTACTGTTTTCCTGAAGCTGATTAGTGATATGAGGCAAAATCCCTAAAGAAATATCATCATGATGCGGGCCTGTATGGAGGATTACTTGGTTCTTTTCTTTAGTTGTACCGCGGTTTAGTTTTTCTACAGTACTTTTCATAACCTGGCTTACAGTATCTTCTGAAAGATTTGGTATCAAAGAAGTATATTTATCACTTTTAAGATCTTCCAATTTCAACCTGTGCCCGTACTTTCCTAACTTTTTACACAGTTCAATGACAGCCCTTTCTGTTTTTTCCCAAGTCCATTCCCCTGTTCTATAATAACTGTCCACAGAATCAGTTAAGCGAACAGCAGCACCTTTGGTGAGGTAAAATCTACCGTTTTTGAGTTTTTGAAGTACTGTAGCAGGAAATTTGTTGTTGAGACTGTTCTCAAGTGAATCTTTCACTATTTGGGCTTTTGCCTCACCGGCAGCAATTATAATGGCAACTGCATCCTTATTATAAGTGATGGTTTCCAATCCGATTGTGATTACCAATCTATTTGCTGAAACCTCAATACCACCTAAATCTCCTGCCGCAACTGCCTGGGTTTCAAAGTTAGTCTCAGTTAATCGTGTTGGAGAAAACAAATGAGAACCTCTGGTATTAAAAGCAATGTGGCCATCAGGACCTATTCCTCCCAAAAAGAAGCCAATACCGCCCAAATCCCTTATTCTTTGCTCATAATCTCCACACCATTGATCAATCATGTATATGGATTCCTGCTGAATTTTTTCAAGTGAAGTAGCAGGATCCCTGAATCTTAAGGAAAGATCCACCTTCAAATCCGGAAAAACTTCGTTAAAATGTTTGCCCTGTGCCAATGGAATCTCATCTGAATTGATCAAAATGGCCTTTTCCTTACTCAAACCAAATCCTTCCAGGTAAAATTTGTTGACGTAATGAAAAAAACTATTATTCTGTCCTGAAGAAATAGGATAAAACTCATCAATCTGCACAAAGGTCAAATCCTTCAAAACCGGCTTCTTTGTTTTACCTAGGTTATACTTTTCCCTAATCTCTTTCCCCTTTTTTGAATCCCAATTCTCCAAAAGGTACTGTGTCCATTTGATAAAATACTCTGGTGTTTTTCCAGTTGGTAAACTGATCACCCCTTCTGGATTTTCGGCAGCCCATTCCAGAAATCTACATGCCGTAATCAATCCAAGTTTTGGAAAGTTTTCAACAGTGAGGTAGGGGATCTTTGTTCTGATGGAAGTAATTCCAGACTCAGCCTGGAAGGCCTTTTCTACTTCTGAAAGCGGATAATTGCTGAGCATATGACGAGTTTTATGGTTTACTATGATACAAAATAAAAAACTTTTGCTTAAAATAGCAAACTTTAATAAATTTTTTAAAAAAGTATTTTTGATTACTTAAAATATATCCAGAGAAAAAATTGCCATTTCTCAGGCAATAAACCCTATTTCTTGGAAAGATGGCCTTTTATACCCTAGTTTGAAAAAAAATTGAACCTATTGCATCTGCAGTGGATTGACGGTTTTTCCTTTACTCAAAAAATCTCCCTTTAAAATTAAATTTCTTAAATTGTACCATGATTTGTATCGTTACAGGTGTCTCAGGAAGTGGAAAAACCACCATCGGCACCCTTCTTTCCCAAAAATCCTTTCTGCCATTTTTTGATGCAGATGATTTTCATCCCAGCTCCAATGTAGAAAAAATGTCACAGGGGATTCCCTTGACAGATAAGGACCGAATGCCATGGCTGAACCATTTAGCTGAGAAAATTCAAGACTGGGAAAAATCTGGTGGAGCTATTTTGGCTTGTTCTGCACTTAAAGAATCTTACAGGTCAATCCTTCAATATGTTCCGGATATTTTTTGGATCCACCTCCAAGGGGAAAGACTCTTACTGGAAGAAAGGTTAAAAAACAGGAAAAACCATTACATGCCTCCTGGTTTACTGACATCTCAATTGGATACTTGGGAGCAGCCTGCATATGGTCTTCACCTGGATATAAAAAACACCCCTGAAGTAATAGTGCAGGAAATCCTGGAGCACATTCTTGATGAAAGGCCAAAATCTCATATTGGAGTAATTGGCATGGGGGTAATGGGTAAAAGCCTTGCGCTCAATATGGCCGAAAACGGAATTCCAGTGGCTGTTTATAATAGACATGTTCCTGGAAAGGAAGAAAATATTGCTACTGATTTTGTTGCCAAGAACAATCAATTCCCATTGCTTCAAGGCTATGACAGCCTTGAATCCTTTGTCAACAGTCTGGCAAGCCCCCGAAAAATACTGCTAATGATCCCGGCAGGTTCAGCTATTGATCAACAAATTGAGCAATTACTTCCCCAACTCAAAAAGGGCGATGTACTAATAGATGGGGGCAATTCTTTTTTTGAAGACTCTAACAGAAGAAGTAAATATCTTTCTGAAAGAGGAATCCATTTTTTACCGATGGGGGTCTCTGGAGGTGAGGAAGGTGCCAGAAAAGGTCCCTCCCTTATGCCAAGTGGAAGCCCGGCTGCATACGATCTCCTATCTCCCTATTTAGAAAAAATAGCAGCTAATGATAAAAAGGGAATTGCATGTGTCACATATGTAGGTCCTGAGGGTGCTGGCCATTTTATAAAAATGGTACACAACAGTATCGAATACGGTGAAATGCAGGTAATCGCAGAAACCGTTCATTTGCTTCGGCATGGACTTAAGTTAAGTCTTCCTGAATCAGCCAAAGTGCTTAGAAATTGGATGGGGGGCGGATTGAAAAGTTATTTACTTGAAATTACAGCTGATATTCTGGAAATTAAAGAAAATCAGGACTTCTTACTGGATAAGATCCTCGATCAGGCAGAGCAAAAAGGCACCGGAGGATGGTCTATACAGACTGCTCTTAACTTCAATAGTCCTTACAGCTCACTATTTGAAGCTGTCTCTGCCCGTCAACTTTCTGCCAATAAAAAAGACAGAACAGCACTTTCCAGTATTTACAATCATAGATTCAGGGCATTTGCTGAAGATAAGGTGCTTGTTTTAGAACACCTGAAGAATTCCTTTGCTCTTGCCCGTATCATCAATCATGAAACTGGTTTTAACCTGATGCAACGTGTCTCCGATTCCATGAACTGGAACCTGAATTTCTCAGAAATAGCTCGAATATGGACAAATGGCTGTATCATCAGATCAACGCTAATGGAAGATTTAGTAGAATTATTTAAATCCGGGCCTTCAATTTTCCATAACAATAACCTGAAAGGAAAAATTAAAGAATGGAAACCTGACCTGGCATATATAGTTGGAATGGGCCTTCAACATGATTTTGCCTTACCCGTTATGTCCGCCTCCTTAAATTACCTATTAGGTCGGATAACTGATGACTCCTCTGCCAATCTGATTCAGGCACAAAGAGATTACTTCGGCGCTCATACCTATTTAAGAATAGATGATCCAGATAGTATCCCAAGGCATACTGATTGGATTGCCCTAAAACAAAAACATTCAAAATAACCCAACATGAAGCCCTTAATTCTAGTTTTCCTCATCTCCGTTTATGGCATATTATATCCCCATGTGCCTGCTATGGCCCAAGAATATCTGGTAAAAAATGTTCATATTCTGACATTGAACAATGAAAAGGTCCTGGACAATCATACAATCCATGTTAAGGATGGGAAAATCTTTAATATTTATCCAGTTTCCGGAATTCCATCAGGGTTAAAACGAATCCAACAAATTGATGGAAAAGGTACTTTTGCTTTTCCGGGACTAGCAGAAATGCATTCCCATATTCCTATTACAGAAACAGGAGATTTCTCATATATCCAAGATGTAATGTGGCTTTACTTGGCCAATGGCATCCTTAATGTGAGAGGCATGATAGGCCATTCGTCCCATTTAGAGCTAAAAAAGAAAATCGAGAAAGGAGAAATCATTGGACCTAGAATTTTTGCAGCAGGACAATCCCTCAATGGAGCTTCTGTGGAATCCCCTGAAATGGGCGAAAGAATGGTTAGAGATCAGCATGCTGCAGGTTTTGATCACTTGAAATTGCACCCAGGTCTTGATATGACCCGCTTTTTGACCATTGCTAAAACAGCCAAAGAAGTGGATATAAAATTCGGTGGGCATGTGTCACTGGACGTTGGCCTGGAAAATTCTCTTCAAAATGGTTACAAGTCCGTGGAACACATGGATGGGTATATCGAGGCTTTGATTGAAGATAAGTCAAAGCTGGATCCTCAAATAGCTGGACCTTTCAGCATGCTGCTTGTAAAAGAAGTGGATATGAGCAAGTTGCCTTCTTTGGTTCAACTTACCTTAGAGAAAAAAGCCTGGATTGCACCTACATTAACACTGTTTGAAAGGTTTTTTGGATATATTCCAGCTGATGAATTCAGATTAGAAGATGAAATGAAATATATGCCGGGCATTCAGGTTCAGCAATGGGTAAACCAGAAAAAATTACTGGAGAATCAAGGAGTATTAAAAGAAGATAATGTCAAACCTTACCTGGAATTCAGACAAAAATTATTAAAGACCCTTTATGAGGCAGGTGTTCCAATACTATTAAGTTCTGACTCCCCTCAAGTTTTTAATGTCCCCGGTTTTTCTATCCATAATGAAATCAAATCCATGTATGAAGCTGGTCTAAGTCCTTTGGATATATTAAAAACGGGTTCTAAAAATGTTGCTGTATATTTTGAAAGAGAAGGTGAGTTTGGTGAAATTTCTATAGGAGCGGATGCAGATTTTGTACTTCTTTCAGGAAACCCCTTGTCTGACCTGGGAGAATTAAAAAAAGTCAGAGGCTTGATGCTTCGCGGACAATGGATCAGCCAAGAAAAACTGACTTCAGAACTAAAAAGAATAGAAGAAAAAAACATTCGAAAATAAAAACGCCCTCTTAGGAGGGCGTTCTCAATTTCTTGACCTAACCGATACTATTACTGCACTTTTTTAACATTTATAGCATTAGGACCTTTTTTGCCGTCTTTAACATCATAAGTAACTTTGTCATTTTGAGCAACTTTGTCTACCAAGCCTGTGGCATGGACAAAAATATCACTTTGTGACTCGTCATCAATGATAAATCCAAAGCCTTTGGCATCATTGTAGAATTTTACTGTTCCGGTAAGCATGATAAATTTAAGAATTATGTGGTTAAATGGAACATAAATGTAAACAAGCATAGTTAAAAAACAAAAATTAATTTTGCTAAATTACCAAAATGAAAAAGCTAGTACTTATAAGGCATGCCAAATCATCCTGGGATGACCCTTTTTTGAATGACCATGAACGTCCTTTAGCTGAAAGGGGATACAGGGATGCACCACGTATGGCGCAGCGATTGAAGAAAAAAGACATCTATCCTGACGCCATTATTTCTTCTGATGCTGTAAGAGCAAAATCGACTGCACTTATTTTTGCTGAAAACCTGCATTTTCCAAAAGAAAAGGTAAAATTCAATGAATCCCTCTATATGGCTTCCTCTAATACCATTCTCAACGAAATAAAAAAAACGAAAAATAACATCAAAATCCTTTTCGTTTTCGGCCATAACCCAGGTTTCAATGAATTTATTGAAAAAATGGGAGAGGATATTGATAACCTTCCTACAACAGGACTGTTTGGATTTAAATTTGAAGTAGCTGACTGGGAGGAAATCAGCAAGAAAAATGCTAAATTCTGGTTTTTTGACTACCCAAAGCGAAAGGAAGACTAGAAACCTTGTTTAAGTTGGAATTTCAAAATTCCCTTACATCTTGAAGGACCTCCTCAAAATTCCCAGGATTTTGGATTAATTCTAAAAGCTTTTTGGCGGCATGATCGGGAGTACTTAGAAGTTGGTTTTCTTTTAATCCTACAAATTTTAAGAGTGAAGAAAAAGACTCTACCTCAGCTTTACGTATTTCAGATTGCATATCGGTATCTACAACTCCAGGAGCTACCGAAAAAACACGTATTCCAGTATTATCCAAACTAGCCTCGATAGCAACTGCTTCACTTAGCATATTGATGGCTGCTTTAGAGGCAGAGTAACATGCCCAACCATCTATAGCTTTTTTGGCAGCTCCAGAACTGATGTTGACAATCAATCTTTCAACCTCCATTTGGTTTCCGTATTTTTTAATAAAGGCATTCATCAGGACAGTGGGCGCTATGGTATTCAGGACAAAAGTCTTATAAATACCAACAGGTGTCATATTGCCTAAGTGCACAATCTCACCAATCCAGCCTGCGTTGTTAACGAGTACTACCTTAGCAAAACTCTCTTCAGGAAATATGTCATCAATGTGTTCCAATATTTCCTGAAAATTGGAAAGGTCAATTTGGATGAATTTGAAGTTTGGGTGAAATAACTCCATCTGAGACCTTGCCATTCCTATGACCCGATTATTTGGTTCTTCAAGGAGCTTCTTCACCAAAGCCTCGCCAATTCCCTTACTTGAGCCTGTAACAATGTATAAAGCTGATTTTGATGACATATAATTATCCACCAGGTTTTGAGAGTCAGAAAGAGAAACTATAAAGCACTAATCTATAAGCTTAATGTTTTTAAACCAAAATTGTTTTTTGAGAACTTCACCCTGGCTATCTTCATAGGAATAACTTCTCGCTATAGTTTCGCCCAGTAGAATGGATATTTTTTCGGAAAATATGGGTCCACCAAAACAAAAAGTATGGAACTCGCCGTTTTCACCGCAGGGATCTACTGAAGGCGCTAAAGCATCCAAAAACTCTTGATTTAAAACCTTGCCTAGCCAACATTTGTCGATTTTATCAGCATCTGCTGCACAAATGGCTGTCAAAAACCCAGAGTGAAGGATTTTATTTACTATTTGTCTGGTATTCCTTCCCCAAAGTGGGAAAATAGGTTGTATTCCAGCTTTTTCCAATTGCGCTTCGCGGTATTGTTTGAGGTCTTCTAGATATATATCTCCATATGCAACATGAAAAATCCCTTCTTGCTTGAGTTGCCTTAAATATCCTGTCATGGCTTTTTCATAAGCTTGATTGTCCCCGCTCTCCGGATAGTATATAGTATCCAATGGAAGTCCGATCAAACTTGCCTGTTTATGAATCAGCGACTCCTGAATTCCATGAAGCCCTACCCTTTTTGTCCCTTCAACAAGTGTGGTATGCAAACGGACGACCTGAAATTCAGATGTTTTATTGAGCACATATAAAGAATAGGCTGAATCTTTCCCTCCTGACCAAGCCAATGATATGGGGATTTTTTTAATCATATTTCTTATGATTTCAATTTAAATTAAATTTAAAACCTGAAGGACCCCTACCCGCTACAAAGGTTTTTTTCTGAATACCTTCCCTATCAAGGATAATCACAGTGCCATTCCCCTGAAAACCGTTATTATCCGTCAAATAAATTTCACTCCTCTCTTTATGGAATCCAATACCATAAAGCCCAGAACCAGTATAAACAGAGGAATTCAAAACCTGACCGTCATTTATGTCAACCCTTGCAACGGCATCGTTATAATCAGGCCATCCTGTGGAAGTTATGATCAGCACTTCACCATTATCAGTCAGAGCAAAATTTGAAGTTGATAGCGGTAAATTAACCTTTACAGTTTTTGCGATATCCCCGCTGGACCTATTGATTTCATGAAAATAAACATTCCCCCCATCTCTTGCATATAAATACAATCTTCCTCCTGACTCAAAAAACCGACTAGGCCTCCCCAGTATGTCAACAGATTTAAGCAGTTGTTCTGTGTTCAGTGAAACAACATCCAACTTCTTGGCGGCCGAACAAGCTATCAGTAGCTGATTTCCTTCCACAAACATCCCTTCGGGACGGGAAGACACAGCAATTTTTTTATTGACGGATCCACCATCCAATTGGTTTACAACTGCTATGTAAGAATTCGGGCTATTGAAATTGGCATCATAAGGCCCCCAGTCTGAGATATATATTTTTTGGTTTGCAGTTACCAAAGATCGGCTGATATCCAATCCAGAAGTAACTGCCCCCCTATTTGCAAAATCTTTTGGGTCTACAACTTCGACTTTTCCAGTATTGGCTATCAGATATAACCTACCTTCTGATGCAACCAAATCCTGTAATAATCCGGCAAAAGGCCTTCCATTTTTGCTTTCAAAAATATTGGTTTTGATAGTACCCAAGTTAGGGTCATAATGGTAAACTTCTCCATCATTAGCTCCAAAAGCCCCTTCATTCAAAATCAAAATACCTCTTTCAAATTCCCCTGCGGGCATCTGACTCCCTTCTTCCATGCAAGAAAAAAGGGACAATAACAAAATAATTGCTGTTCCTAGATTGCTAATTTTTTTCATAGTGAAAACTGAATATTTAATTGATAATTTCTTCCTGGCATTGGTCTGAGGCGCAGCACCTGATAGGATGTATTCAGGACATTGTTTACCTGAAATCCCAATCTTGCATTAACTACACCTACTTTAAATCTTTTTATCTTAAGTCCTAAATCCCAAAGCCCATAAGGAGGTAGTTGAGCAATATTGTCTATTGTCTCAAACCTAGAACCAATGAGATGATAATTGACATAGCTTTCAAACTGACCGTGTCCTACACTAAAAAATGATTGAAATTTATGCATGGGTGTATAAGGTAATTGCATACCGGAACTCTTATCATTTTCAGAAATATTGGTCAGATTGGTTGCTCTCACCCAATTGTAGTTGCTTTGAAATTTGAAGTCCCAACTTCCCTTCTGATAATGGGCATCTAACGAATATTCCAGTCCCTTATTCATAACTTCCCTTATATTTTCTGGGGACCAAAGGTTCCCTTTGGGTAACCAAATGATCCAATCGTCCACCCACATACGGTAATGGGTAAGCTGTTGGTTTAATAGAAAATCCCCCAATTTGTACTCATAAGAAATCCCCAATTCTCCGCTCCATGAAGACTCAGGCAATAGTTCCCTATTTCCTCCAGGCTCCCAGAACCTATCATTTAAAGTAGGGACTTTGAAGCTTCTTGCTCCATTTGCATGAACTTTGATCTCTTTTTTCATTTGAGGAAAAATCCTCCAATCTGCACCAACACTTGGTGTGAATGGCGCCATGACCCCATCGTAAATAAATTGACGGAGGTTTAATGAAAAATTGAGTTCCTCCTCTTTTAATTTAAAGTTGGCACTTTGGTAAAGCTCAATTCTATTTTCTTGTGCGAAATAGGTGCTAAGCTTGCCTTGGACATGTGCATATCGTATCCCGGATTTACTTGAAATGATTGGATTAATATCCCAGTCTAAGTCGCCAATAAGAAAAAACTGACTTGTATTGTTTTCGCTGGCATTAAATACCAATTGGTCCTTGACCATACCGGTTTTAATGTTCCATATCCTCTTGCCTGCAAAATTGAAATAATCCAGCACCCAGCGTACATTTCTGTCCTGCTGCAAATCCCGTGTATTGGAACCAATCACAGGTTGGATTTCTCTTACTGTTTGATTGTACCAAAGTGAACTACTTATCAGCTGTTTTGATTTGATCTGAAAAGCAAAGTCTTGGGTAAATCCCTCCTGTAGGAAGGCTGCATGCTCCTGCCTTTCTATTGGAGTGCCAGGTTTAGCCAGGTTTCGGAAAGGAAAGTCATTTTCTGCTATATTTCTGTAAACTCTTGTCCTTACCGAAACAAATTTGTCCGAATAACCATATTGCAGCTGTTGATTCCACCGCCCAAAACTTCCCAAATTGCTATCTGATTGGAAAGCGTGGCCCTGCCCAAATTTAAGTTTGGTATTCAAATGAACAGCACCACCAATTGCATCCGTCCCAAAAAGCGCACCTCCACTTCCAAAATGCAATTGAACATCATCGAAAGCTCCAACAGGAAGAATGGAAAAATCAGTTTGCCCTAATGAAGGGCTATTGATGGGAAGTCCGTTCCAAAAAACTGCATTATGGCCAGCAGAAGTACCACGCATGGTCAAGGATGCCAACATGCCTGGACCATATTGTCTAAGAAAAAGACCTGTGCGTTGCTGCAATAACTCAGAGAGACCTAAGCCTTGGAAAAAACTTAAATGTTCCCTATTGATGTTTTTTACCTGTTGCCCAAAGGTATATTTATTCAGAGGATTGGAAAAAACCTCTACTTGTTCAAGTTTTAGGGTATCTCCTTCTAACTCAATATATAATGAAGGATAAAGACTTTGGGACTTTAAGCCAACTCTTCCTGCCAAAGCAACATCAGGAAGGAATCCATGAACAAGAATAAACAACCAAACAACCAATGCCTTTAGAATTAAATGAAGTGAAACACCTATTTAATCCAAAGCCAAACCGTGTAAATAATTGAGATAGAATGAAGTGAATATGTATCCTTATTGTACTTAAGATAATTCAAAGTAGGATGACATATCAAAAGATTTTACCTCAGCCTTTCACCCGAAAGCTTTGAATATAAAGAAAAATGGCAGGTCTCCTGGCTTCCCTGGATTTGCACGCCTTCTCATTCGCTTCCGCGAACAATGGCCCTGTAGAGGCAAATCTCTATCCCGGATTGGACCGAGATGGGGTTACAGTTGCGGGGACAGCTCCGGTTTCACACCGGATTCCCTTTTAATCCCGAGATCAATGATAGGTCTGGGAACCGTTTTCCTATTGCAAACATATTAATTTTTTTTGAATAGGCATTCCATGATTCATTTTTCCCATCCTCGCTTTTCAATAAGACTACCTTATATTTGGGCTATAATCAATTCATTTCGGATGAGACAAGCCTTTTTAAATATCCAATTTTTCTTTTTCCCTCTTTTCCTTGCCCTGATTTCTTGTCAAAGTTCTCAGGAAAAAAATGATCTCAACCTCAAGGTTTTGACCATGGATTATGCAGAAGGCTTTAAAGTTTACCAAGGTGAAGGATTCAAAATCATTGATGTCTTAAAAGCTTATCCAGGTAAGCATCAACCTTTCAGGTATTTGGTTCTAGATGAAAATCAGGCCATCCTTCCTGAGGGTAAATTTGATGCAGTAATAAGGTTGCCAGTGAACAAAGTGATCCTTACTTCCACCACACAAATCCCCCATTTGGAATATTTGGGTGAATCTTCTACTTTGATTGGGTTTCCAAACCTCGATCTAATTTCCTCAGAAATAGTTAGGCAAAGGATAAGTCTTGGAAAAGTTACAGATTTGGGTCTCAGTGCCCAGACCAATTATGAAATGGTGCTTGACCTGGAACCTGATTGGATAATGATATCTACTTTGGGAGAAGATTTAAAAAATCTTGGCCTTTTTCAAAAATCTGGTATTCCAGCCCTATTGAACGGGGAATATTTAGAAGAGCATCCTTTAGGTAGAGCAGAGTGGATCAAGTTCACAGGTGCACTCCTTGGGAAATGGGAAGAAGCAGAAGCTGAATTTGAAACCATTAAAATGGCCTATGAATCTGCTGAAGAATTGGCAAGTACTATTGATCAATCAAGTCGGCCAAAAATAATGGCCGGAGTAATGTATAAAGATATTTGGTATGTTCCAGGAGCAGACAGTTGGGGAGCAAAACTCATCTTGGCTGCCGGTGGGGATTACCTTTTCAAGGAACATTCCGGAACAGGAAGTATTCAACTAAGTTATGAATATGTACTCGAAAATGCCCAAGAAGCTGAATACTGGATTGGAGCAGCAGATTTCAATAACCTGAAAGAAATGGGTAAATTTGATCCAAGATACACCCACTTCAATGCTTTTCAGAAAGGCCAAGTTTATACCTACACCAAGAAAAAAGGTGCTACCGGTGGATTAGAGTATTTTGAATTGGGGTATTTGAGACCTGACCTGATACTCCAAGACCTGATCAAAGTTATGTATCCTGAAAAATTGCCGGATTATTCCCCTTATTTTTACAGCCGATTGGATGAGAAATAACTCCCTATATATCACTTTTTTCCTTGGGTTTATCATTTGCCTGACCTTGTTTATTTTGAATCTATCTATTGGTTCAGTGGAGATTCCATTCCATGATATTTTGGCACGATTAAGTGGAAAACCACTTTTGAAAACTTCTTGGGAAACCATCATAATGGAATTCCGATTACCAAAAGCAATTACCGCCATTTTAGCCGGTATCAACCTATCTATCAGTGGCTTACAAATGCAGACATTTTTCCGAAATCCTCTTGCAGGACCCTATGTGCTAGGGATCAGTTCAGGGGCAGGTTTGGGAGTGGCAATTATGCTAATGGCAAGCTCTGCATTCGGATGGGGCATTTATTTCGGAGAACTTGGTGTCTGGTCCATCATTATCTCAGCAATATTAGGAGCCATTTTAGTATTATTGCTCATTAGTCTTACTGCATGGAGAGTCCGTGACAGCATGACCTTGTTGATCGTAGGTCTAATGTTTGGCTCAGCAGTATCTGCCATAATAGCTGTGTTGTCATACTTTTCCGGGGCCGAACAGTTGAAACTTTTTACCGTTTGGTCAATGGGAAGCTTAGGTGGCACTTCTTATCTTCAATTATGGGGATTTTTGGCAGCTTCCATTTTGGGGATTTTCCCAGTTATTCTCATGCAAAAATCTTACAATGCCATGCTGTTGGGGGAGGCTTATGCTGAAAGTATGGGAATAAATATAAAAAGACTCCGTTGGGGGATGATCCTGAGTACAGGAATCCTTGCTGGCGGCACTACTGCTATTTGCGGACCGATTGCATTTATAGGAATTGCAGTCCCTCATATGGCTAGATTGGTATTTAAAACAGGCGATCACAGAATTTTGCTTCCCGGTTCTGCAATCGCGGGAGCAATCGTATTACTATTCTGTGATGCAGTAAGTCAATTGCCTGGAAGTGCCCAAACTTTGCCCATTAATGCCGTAACTTCATTGATAGGGGCTCCAATGGTCATATGGCTGATATTAAGACGGAATTTTTCAAGGGAATTTTAATGGAAAAAACAAAGTCTATATTGAAAGCTGAAAAAATCAGCATTGGCTACCGCAAAGGAAACAAAAAAAAAGTTGTTGCAGAAAACTTAAGTTTTCAATTAACCAAAGGTAAACTTACCTGTCTTTTGGGTCCCAATGGTGTAGGAAAATCGACCCTGATCAAAACCATTATGGGACAAATTCCGACTCTACATGGAGATATTTTGTTGGAAGAAAAACCCCTAACTAGCTTTAATCTTCAAGAATTATCAAAAATAACCTCTGTTGTACTAACAGAAAAGATTATTACAGGAATACTTACGGTAAGGCAGTTGGTTGAACTGGGAAGGATCCCACATACAGGATTACTAGGAAGGCTATCCAAATATGACTTAGAAATTATTGATAAAGCAATTGATGCGACAAACATTCAATACCTTACCGAAATCAGGTTAAATGAATTAAGCGATGGGCAGCTTCAGAAAGCAATGATTGCCAGAGCTTTGGCCCAAGATGGAGAAATTCTTATCCTGGATGAACCCACTGCTCATCTTGATTTGGTCAATAGATTGGAAATCATGCACCTTTTAAGGGGATTAGCTGAATCAGAAAATAAGGCTATCCTGATCACAACCCATGATCTGGAAGTAGCCATTGAAACTGCAGACATCTTTTGGCTGATGCAATGCGGTATGCCTTTGGTAATAGGAATGCCCGAAGATCTAATTATCAATCAACAAATGGACCTTTTAATTCCGGGTAAAGGTCTTGTTTTTGATCCAATTTCAGGAAAAATT
Organism: Cecembia rubra; assembly: GCF_003014575.1. Taxonomy (GTDB): domain Bacteria; phylum Bacteroidota; class Bacteroidia; order Cytophagales; family Cyclobacteriaceae; genus Cecembia_A; species Cecembia_A rubra. Next base: position 19,108 of record NZ_PYGF01000002.1, on the reverse strand, counting down.
GTCCAAAAGGATAAAAAATGTAATATTCCTGTAAGTGGCCCTCAAATACAAGTCAAATGGGTAAAAGCAGCCTTGGCTAAAAAAGGATTTTCACAGAATCTTCAGAATATGGAAATTGAGGTTGTAGGGGAACCTTTTTCCATCTTTCTAAAAGAAAAAGAAGGAACTAATACCTTTCAAAACATCGAAAGTTTGGTTGATTTTTTACAATTACACAAAACGTAAAAACCAAAGAATCTGAATAAACCTTGGATAAAAAGAAAATTTTTCACTAAATTTTCCTTGATTTCCATGATAACAGAATTTTTCTTTCTGTAAACCATCTCATTTTTTTAAAAAAATTATTCAGTGAATAATTATGACAAAAGATAATTCACTTAGGAAAATGAAAATTTTAAACTCTTTAAGTGCAAGGAATTTTCTTGTCCTGATTATGATTATCCTATTTTCTCAATTGGGTTTTGGACAGGCAGATACACGAAATCTAACCATAATTTTAAAGGATATCCCATTTAAAACCAACAATATAAAATTACAAGAATACCTAGGAGCCAAATTAAATGATTTAAAATATGACAATCTGAATTACGATCAATTGAGTTCAGGTTATGGTGAAATACTGAAAGGGCATAAGGTAATAGAAAAAGATAATCCTAATCAATTTCAGGAAATTAAATTACCATATGAACATATAGTTCATGACAAGTTAATTTTTAACTTATTTACAATTTTACTTTTTTCTTTATTGGGCATTATGCTGTACTTTCACCGTTTTCGGCTTCAAAAAAAAGAAATCAGCCCTTTCCAAAACAGCCAACCCATTTTTCTAAACAATGATTTAGACTTTAAGAAAATCAACTCCAAACTTCTTAGTCCTCTTACCAATAGGGAAAGTGAAATAGTAACCTTGGTGGAAGAAGGATTGACCAATCATGAAATTGCTTCAAAATTATTTGTTAGTGAAAACACGGTAAAAACCCATTTAAAGAATATTTTTATAAAAACCAATGCCATAAATAGAACAGACCTGATCCATAAATTGAGAAGATTCTGATAATTAGATCGTTCCAGAAAAAATCACCCAAACAGGTGATTTTTTTTATTTCCTAAATACGGACCTTTGTTTCTATAAAAAACCAACAAACCTACATACTATATGAAAAAGTTTTTAAAAATTTTGGCCTATTTGGCTAGTGGGTTAATCGTTTTGATCATAATTGCGGTTACCTATATTAATTTTGCACTTCCCAATGTGGGTCCAGCGTCTGAAGACCTCAAAGTTGAAATTACTCCGGAAAAAGTTGAACATGGAAAATACATGGCATACCATGTTATGATGTGCGTGGATTGCCATTCTGTTAGAGATTTCAGCTTATTTTCCGGACCTCCGGTACCAGGCACAGAAACAACAGGAGGCGAGAGGTTTGATCAAACAATGGGTTTTCCTGGGGTATTTATTTCGCCTAACCTTACTCCCTTTGGAATTGGTGAATGGACTGATGGAGAAATTTTTCGTTTGATCACTACCGGTGTTCGGAAAGATGGATCCCCTATTTTTCCAGTAATGCCCTATCATAGTTATGGGTTGATTGATCCCGAAGATGTCAAAGATGTGATTGCATATCTCAGAACACTGGAACCTGTAGAAACAGCGCATCCTAAATCCAAGCCGGACTTCCCTTTTAATTTAATTCTTAGAACCATGCCCAAAGAAGCCAGCTTTACCAAGAAGCCTTCCCCATCCGACCAAGTCGCTTATGGTAAATATATGGCCAATGCTTCTGCTTGCGCTGATTGTCATACCCGTTTTGAAAATGGCAGTTTTGTAGGAGAACCTTTTGCAGGAGGACGTTCTTTTGAACTTCCCGGAGGTACACTTACAACACCTAACCTTACACCCCATGCAAGTGGCTTAGGAAATTGGACTTCTGAAATGTTTGTACAGAGGTTCAAAATGTACGGAGAACATTATGTCCCTGAGAAAGTAAACCCAAATGATTTCCAGACTATAATGCCTTGGATGATGTATGCCGGAATGAAAGAAGCGGATCTTGAAGCAATATTCGCATATCTTCAATCCCTCCCTCCGGTAGAGAATTATGTTGAAAAGTTCAAGCCCAGGAGCTGAAATATTAAGTTAGGCGGTACAAATGCCGCCTAACTTAATTTAATAAAAAGCATCTTCAAACTGTTTGAAATGGAAATTCCCATTTTTGTCTTTGTAAACGCCTACAATGTCAAAACGGATATCATTGCGCCAATCTTTTTCATGGATGAATTGGTCGGCAGCTTTAACTATTAGTTTCCGTTTACTATAATCCACAAATTCTTCAGCATAGCCATAACCTGTACCTGTCCGGAACTTTACTTCCACAAACACCAAAATACCTTTATGCTTAAAAATAAGGTCAATTTCGGCATGTCTATACCGATAATTGGCCTCTAAAAATTCATATCCTCTTCCCATCAACCAAACTTTTGCCAGTCCCTCAGCCAGCTTTCCTATTTCATTGTGCACTGCCATAACAATAATTGTTTAATTTTGAAAAATCAAAAGATCAGAACCCGATGTCTTTCCCTGCTTATAGAACCAAATAGCTAAAAAAGGCGTTTTTTCACTACATCAAGGAAAAACTGTGAATCAAGTTATCAATAAAAAAGTAAAATTTCTAGACCTGGGAACAAAAGACTACAAAGAAACCTGGGATTTTCAGGAGGAAATTTTCGCCCAAACCGTCAATAAAAAAATCCAAAACAGGAAGCTTTCTGCTGAAGAACAGATAGTAACTGAAAATTACCTCCTCTTTGTAGAACATCCTCATGTATATACCTTGGGAAAAAGCGGTGAATTGTCCCATCTTTTACTCGATGAGGAAGGTTTAGCAGACAAGCAGGCTACTTTCTACAAAATAAACCGGGGAGGAGATATTACTTATCATGGTCCAGGTCAATTGGTGGGTTATCCAATTCTTGATCTGGAAAATTTTTTTACAGATATCCATAAATACCTTAGACTTTTGGAAGAAGCCATCATTCTTACTTTGGCAGAATATGGAATTGAAGCAGGAAGAATTGATGGGCTTACAGGTGTTTGGCTTGATTCGAAAGAACAAAAAAATCCAAGAAAAATTTGTGCAATGGGGGTCAAATCGAGTAGGTGGGTAACCATGCATGGTTTCGCATTTAATATCAATGCCAATATTGATTACTTCAACAACATAGTACCTTGCGGAATTCCAGATAAGGCTGTGACTTCCATGCATTTGGAACTAGGAAGACCTATTGATGAAAGGGAAGTTAAGGAAAAGGTGAAAAAACATGTAGCCGATCTGTTTGAAATGGAGCTGATTTGAAGTTAGAATTACTTTGAAATAAGCTTTGCGAAATAAAGTTGAAAAATAACAAGATGTAATGGCTGATGTTTCATTTCGCATATTGCGTCTTGGGTCCTAAGTCTTGGGTCATACACCTTGAATCAAGTAACTAAAATCATGAAAAAGGATATAGATTTTCACCCTGTTACAGGAATCAAACTGGCCATAGCAAAAGAAGAAGTCAATGGCATTGAAGAATGGGCTGTTTATATCATCAATCTGAATTTGATTGAACTCAATACAGTGATGATTACCTCAAAGGGATATGGGACTATAGAAGGGGAAGAAAAGAAAACCTCGGTCCTTCGACACATGATCAAGGAATTGGGTGCTGAATCTATTGCCAAAATTGAACCCATAGATCCTGAACTTTTCGTATTGAACAATGAATATTGGTTAAGTTACTATATTTTGGATCAGATTTTTGACAAGAAGTTTGTCTTCAAAGCCAACACTGTTAACCAAAAAAACATACAGTACATTCCTGAATTGGGTTTGGAAGGCATCATCCATCCCTGAATTATCCGATTAAAAAGCATACCCAAATTGGAGATTGTGGATTAGGGAGCTTATATTAAGGAGGAAAATAAATGCTGTAAAAGACGATTGGGAATAACATTCATTGAAATGATTCTTAAGGTCAATTCAGCTTTTAACTAACATCAATATTATGTCGGCTTTTTTTAACGGACTGGAAAACATCCTTTTTTTAGATATAGAAACTGCCTCTTTGGAGTCGGAATTCTCTTTACTTCCCGATCGGTTAAAATCTGAGTGGCTTAAAAAAGAAATCCATATCAAGCCCAAAGAGGAAGAAATTGAAGCAGGGTCGCTGTTTTTCCAAAGAGCAGGCATCTATGCCGAATTCGGAAAAGTAATCTGCATCGGGGTAGGATACTTTCATTTTATGGAAGAAAGTGGAAAACTGGAATTCCGCACCAAAAGCTTTTGCGCAGAAAATGAATATGATACCCTAGAAGGTTTTGTCCAACTTCTGGAAAAAAAGTCCTGGATTCTCTGTGCCCATAATGGCAAAGAATTTGATTTTCCTTATTTAAGCCGAAGAATTTTAGTCAATCGTTTACCACTGCCAGAGCCCTTGCAAATATCAGGCAAAAAACCATGGGAATTGCGCCACTTGGATACTTTGGAGTTGTGGAAGTTTGGTGATTATAAGCATTACACAAGACTGGAACTATTGGCGGCCATTTTTGATATCCCCACCTCGAAAGAAAGTATTGATGGCTCACAGGTCAATGAAGCTTATTACCTTCAGGGTAATCTTCAGGGAATCCGGGAATACTGCCTCAGGGACGTATGGGTAACTGCCCAGGTTTACCTTGCTTTTCAGGGACTCCCACCCGACATGGAAGTGCAGGTAATCAATAAGGATGCAGAAACTTCTGGTTAAAATTGACCAGTGAATTGATTAAATTTCAAAACATGATTGTCCGCTTACTTGCCAATAGAATCATCACAATAGAATAAACCTACGATTTCAAACCAATATCAATGAATACCTTGTCTGCCGAGGCGGATCCAGTATCAATCAATATCAGTATGGTTAAATGCCGAGTTTTTAATGATTACTGGTATCAAGACGGTTAATACAAATTTTCTTAAAAGAGGAAGGTATAACAACTAAATAAAAAACCCTTTTTTGGAAAATACTTCCAACTGGTTAAAGTCCATAAAACATGTACTTATTTCTGATACAATATTTATTTTTTTCTTTCGTAAACTTCTACCCATCCGCTGATAAGCTCAGTCAAAAACAGTTTTTCATCTAAAAATTCAATAATTTTTATTATTTCAATATCACTGCCTGAAATAGGCTGGGTTGGAAATACTTTAAGATTGCTTCCAATCAATTTCCAGGAAAACATCTGCGACATCTCAAAAAGGTCAGCGGCCTTCAGACGGTGTTGGGCCGGAATATTCAACTCTTTTGCCATTTTCTCATCTACGTCCCTAAACCCTCTGATATCCAAAACATATTTTCCGTCGGGGTTTATGCTTGTGAGGTAATCTTTTCCAGTCTCTTCAGAAAATATTTTCTCTCCATTTTCAAGCCTGAAACGCTCTTTAAGGATCCATACACCTATGATTTGGTATCGTAATGATTTATGGGCTTCTGGGAAAATTTTTGAAAAATCATAATCCAATCTTTTGGACATCCTTTCCATTTTGATGCTTTTCCCGCTCTCCACAAAAACCATCTGCAATTTTTTCTTATGCAGGGTTGCCTCAACTTCCTGTTCCTCTCCATCCATATCAAGAACACCTTTAAAGCCTTTTTCCTGCCTTTTCCCAATAAAATCCCTTTGGGAAAGAGACTCATCAAACCACTCTCCCATCAGAAGCTCTCCTTGCTCTCTAATTTTCAGGGCATAGGTATTCCCATCTAAGCTACCGAAAAAAACTCCTTCAATATTTTGAGCCAAACCTAAATGGACAAAAAAAACAAACAAACAACAGGTTAAAAATCGAGTCATGAAATCAGCATTTCTCTAAAAATACATAATGATTATTAGTTTACCAGTTACTTTTCACAATTTTATGGAACTATTTTCTTTCTGTCTTCCTTTTAGATTTTAGGATAAAGTTTTTCAACTTTGGGGTGAATAGAAAAATTGAATGATTGTTTAATCCGAGACGCTCCCAATTAAGTGAATACTCAAAAACAAATAATCACCAAGAATTACAAAAGTCAGTCGGATTTTTTACCCTTGAGGCAAAAACAATCATTATATTAAAAGAAAAAAACAAATAACCATTTTTATGGGAAGAAAATCGAACAACAGAGGCCAACAGGGAAAGAAAAAAGGAGGAAAGATCATGGACTCTGCCCAGTTGGCAAGAAAAATCCTCAATTTTTTGGACAACAATTATGGCATGGAATTCAATGCCAAACAGATCATCAAAAAACTTGAAATCAGGGACTCTCTCACCAAAGGTGCTGTAGAGCCTGTCATGCACAAATTAGCAGCCGCTGGCTCCATATCAAAAAGTCCAAGAAATTATTTTGCATCCATAAAAGAACCTGAATTCATTGAAGGGGAAGTGGATTATGTAAACCCTAGATTTGCCTACATCCGTCCCGATGCCAAATATGAAATGGAAGAAGACATTCTAGTCAAAGAAGCAGATCTTAAACATGCCTTGGACGGGGATAAAGTAAGAGTCATGGTATATCCAGCTAAGGGCAGTACCGGAAGGTTAGAAGGGAAAGTTCTGGAAATCACAAAAAGAATCAGGGATGAATTTGTTGGAAGGGTTGAAATATCTCCAAGGTTTGCATTTGTAGTGCCAGATTTCCGCAAAATGCACCAAGATGTATTTGTCCACAAAGGGGACCTCAAAGGAGCAGAGCACAACCAAAAGGTGGTCGTTAAGATCAGTGAATGGAGGGAGGAAGACAAAAACCCTACAGGAAAGATAGTCCGTGTCCTAGGAAAAGCAGGCGAGCATGAGGTGGAAATCCACTCTATCATGGCAGAATTCGGATTACCCTTTGAATACCCGGAAGATGCAGTTAAAGAAGCAGAAGAAATCCCAGATCAAATCCCTCATGAGGAAATTAAAAGCAGAAAAGACATGCGGGATGTGCCAACCTTCACCATTGACCCGATCGATGCCAAGGATTTTGATGATGCCATTTCTTACCGCAAGCTGGACAATGGCAATTATGAAATCGGCGTACACATTGCTGACGTGACTCATTATGTAAAGCCTAAGACCCAATTGGAGCGTGAAGCTTATGAGAGGGCCACTTCTGTCTACCTGGTGGACAGAACTATACCTATGCTTCCGGAAAGATTGAGTAACGGACTTTGTTCCCTAAGGCCCAACGAAGATAAACTTACCTTCTCTTGCGTCTTCGAAATGGATGAAAACGCGGATGTACTCAATCATTGGATAGGCAGGACCATAACCCACTCTAATAGAAGGTTTGCCTACGAAGAAGCACAAGAAAACATTGACAACCAAGCAGGGGATTTCTATCAAGAACTTACCTTCCTCAATGAACTTGCCAAGAAGCTTAGAAAAAGAAGGTTTGACAAAGGAGCAATCAATTTTGAAACTGTGGAGGTAAAATTCAAATTGGATGAAAAGGGAACTCCTCTAGGCTTAATGGTCAAAGAGAGGAAAGACATCCACAAATTGATCGAAGAATTCATGTTGCTGGCCAATAGGACCGTGGCAGAATTTATCTATAATCGAAACAAAGGGAATGATACTTTTGTATATAGGATTCACGACTTTCCTGATATTGAAAAATTGGAAACATTTTCCAGTTTTGCTAAAAAATTCGGACATGACATAAAAATCTCAGAAGGTACCAAGATTTCAAAAGTCCTGAATAACCTCATGGATGAAATTGCCGGGAAACCTGAGCAAAATGTTTTGGAACAATTGGCCATAAGGAGTATGGCCAAGGCAAAATATACTACCGAAGCAAAAGGACATTTCGGTCTTGCATTTAAACATTATACCCACTTTACCTCTCCTATCCGAAGGTATCCTGATATGATGGTGCATAGGCTATTACAGCATTACCTGGATGGTGGAAAAGCACCTGATCCGGAAGCTTGGGAAGAAAAATGTATTCATTCTTCAGAAAGGGAAAAAAGAGCGGCTGATTCAGAAAGGGCTTCCATCAAATACAAGCAGGTGGAATATATGTCCTTAGCTGAGGAAAAAGATTACGAGGGCATCATTACAGGTGTTACAGAATGGGGGGTATATGTGGAAATCACTGAAACCAAATGTGAAGGCTTGGTGAAAGTGTCGGAAATGAAAGATGATTATTACGATTTTGACAAAAACAACATGCGACTTATCGGTAGCCGTAATAAAAAAATCATCACTTTAGGTGACAAAGTGATGGTAAGAGTAGTTGCTACAGATATAGACAGAAGAACCATAGACCTGGAATTTGCAGATAATGAGCCAATACAAAAACGACGTAAATAAGATTTTAGAGGACTTAGAAAACCATATCCAAGGTTTTTCCTACGGTACATCACCCAAAGAACTTTACGAACCCATTTCCTATATCATGAGCTTGGGAGGAAAAAGAATCCGCCCACTTTTGACGTTACTTGCTTACTCTTTGTACAGAGAAGATTATCAGGAAATCTTAACCCCTGCCATGGCAGTGGAAGTATTCCATAATTTCACTTTGATGCATGATGATATCATGGACAATGCTCCTTTGAGGAGAGGTAAAGCCACTGTCCATGAAAAGTGGAATGCCAATACAGCAATTTTGTCAGGAGATGTGATGTTGGTAAGGGCCTATGACATGCTATTGGATATTGAACCTAAGCTTCTTCCAATCTGCATGGCGCTCTTTAACCAAACCGCAGCTGAAGTTTGTGAGGGGCAGCAGCATGATATGAACTTCGAAAATATGGGAACTGTAAGTGAAGCAGCTTACATTGACATGATCCGACAAAAAACAGCTGTTTTACTGGGTTTTGCCCTTGAGTTTGGAGCTATCCTTGCAGGCGCACCTCCAACAGACGCCAAAAAACTGTATGAATTTGGGGTGAATATCGGCATTGGCTTTCAATTAAAAGATGATCTTTTGGATGTATATGCAGACAAGGAAAAATTCGGAAAACAGGTTGGAGGAGACATCATTTCCAACAAAAAAACCTTTCTCCTGCTAAAAGCCAAGGAACTTGCTACTGGTGATCAAAATACAGCCTTGGAAAACTGGATCAATGCGAAGGAATTTGATAAAGAGCAAAAGGTACAGGCGGTTACCGAAATTTATGATCAAATTGGTATCAAAAACCTGACTGAATCCAAAATGAAGGAATATTTTGACAAAGGTTTTGCTCAATATGCTTCCATCAATGTACCTAATCAGTATGCCTATCAGGTATTATTGAAATTGACACAAGATCTGGTCAATAGAGAAAAATAAGAAATCACTATGGATTTATCTTTAACTGTTATTCTGATCGGGATAACTGCACTGACTTCTTATCAGGCTTGGAAAAAACCAGACTTGCTCGACAGATGGATGTTTACTCCCTTTTTGATCAAAAAGCACAATCAATGGGATAGGTTTGTCCTATCTGGTCTCATCCACAAAGACCAAATGCATCTCCTGTTCAATATGTTCACCTTTTATTTTTTCGGGAGGGTAGTGGAAATGTTTCTGTTGTACCGCTTGGGAAAATCAATAGGACTGGCTGCTTTTCTCCTCTTTTACATTGGAGCCATAGTAATATCTGATTTACCGACTTACTTAAAGCATAAAGAGAATTACCATTATAGGGCTTTGGGAGCGTCCGGAGGGGTGGCAGCTGCTGTCTTTGCAAGCATTATCATCATGCCGCTTTCAGATATCTGCCTTTTTGGACTGATATGTTTGCCTGGATTTGTCCTTGGACTTCTTTTCCTGATTTACACCATCGTGCAGGCCAAAAAAGGGAACGATGGCATCAATCACGATGCACACCTATATGGGGCATTGTTCGGAATAGCCTTTATTCTGATCATGTCTCCGCAGAGCGGTATTCACTTCTTAGAGCAAATAAAAAGCTTCAGGCCTTTCTGACCTGAAGCTTTTTTTGGGTTTAGTGTTATTACAAAAATTAACCTTTCCCTTTTTGCAATTGGCGGATATTTTTATCGGTTACTGTTCTGAGCATTGTATTCCATCTATCCTTAGCTTTTTCTTCCGAAAACACATCAGGACCTGGAATTCCAACACGCATCCCCAGAATTCTTTCAGCTGATTTACCTTGTCCAGAAACATTCAAATAAATGTCAACAGCATTAATTACCGGGGTAAATCTTAATAATTTATCGATGGCTTTTCTTATTGAGGCCTGCAAACCTTCTGGAACGTCCACTTGAGGGGCTTGAACATCAATTTTAATACCTCTGTAATTCTCTGTATAGTTCATACGATTAAAGTTTAATAGTTAATCAAAATTAAAAGGATCATAGTCCAATTTATATGACCTTTATCATATAAGGACGTGTTTTTTTCCATGTAGTTATCCAAAATGAAGTAAAAAAATTAAAAATTTAATTTTTTATACTACCCATTCAAATTTGGGGCTAAATAAATTAACGCTTAAAAATCCAACATCCATATTTTGCTGCTATTAATGGAATGAATTGAGAGGCTTAAATTAAAAGCCTCTCAATTTTAAGCAGAATAAATAAATTAATTTAACTTTAGTTCTGTTTTCAGTTCTTCTACATTGAGGATATTGGAAATCCTTATTCGTTCAATTTCCCTGAATTTGGCCAATTGCACATCTATCTGACGGGTAATTTCGGCCCTAACCTCTTCAGCTCCATCTGTAGGTCTCCATTCACCTGTACCGACAATGACATTAAGGTGGGCCAATTTGTTATTCAGGCGTATTGGATAGTTCAAAGGATCCTGGCCACTCCTATTCTGAGTCTGATACAGTTCCTTTTCAATATCTGAAATTGTTTTTATAATCGGCTCAATACTTCGTTTTTGCTTTGGATTCTTCTCCATAAGGGCATTAAGCTCATCTCTGTATTTCCTAATCAAGATAATAGTCTCATGGGTTTCGGTGAGTTTATCTCTTACCTTTAGCAAGAAATCAAACTGAGCCTGTCTGTCTTCCTGGGAAGAAGGATAACGCGGATCCGGTAAAACCATAAATCCCTGTTCCTGAATCTGGCCATCTACCATTAATAAAACAGTATATTCACCCGGGACCACCTTAGGACCTCTAAGTGGACCAGACCACATGATCATCCCTTCGAAACCTTTAGCATTTGAAACCCTAAGATTCCAGTTGAATTCATTGGAACCCAATTTGTATTTCAATGTATCACCTTCAATTCCTTTTGATGAAAATTCCCTGAGGAGTTGCTTGTTTTTATCATAAAACTCTAACCTTACCTCCTCTTTGGGTTCATCTTTTAAGTGAAAATAAACCAATACACCTCCGGGTCTATTTGTCCCTTCAGTTTTTGACTCTCTTCTCACACCATCTAAAGTATAGCTATCTTGTGGTTTAAAAAGATAGAAAGGTTTATTAGCTACATCATTGGCCAATTGATGCAGTACAGTCAGGTCATCAATAATCCAAAAGCTTCTTCCCTGTGTGGCCGCAATGAGATTATTTTCTTTGATAGCCAGATCAGTGATCGGAACAATTGGTAAGTTCAATTGGAATGGCTGCCATATACCGCCATCATTAAAAGAAATATACATTCCAGTTTCTGTACCAGCATACAGTATCCCTTTTTTAACTGGATCTGCCCTGACTACCCTTGTGAAATGCTGGGCATCGATACCATTCACGATTTTTGTCCAAGTCTTGCCGTAGTCGGTGGTTTTGTACAAATAGGGAGCAAAATCCCCATTTTTATAAGCAGTCGCTGCAAAGTACAAACCTCCTTCTTCGAAAGGATGCCCTTCCATACTGTTGATCTGTATCCATTCAGGTAAATCTTTTGGTGTAACATTCTCCCAAGTTTTTCCATTATCCTTTGACACATGCACCAGGCCATCGTCAGAACCCGCCCATAGCACTCCTTTTTTCAATGGGGATTCAGCTGCCGCAAAAATGGTAGAATAATACTCTACAGACGTATTGTCTTTTGTGATAGGACCTCCAGAAGGGCCAAGTTTTTCTTTGGCATTTCTGGTCAGATCAGGACTAAAAGTCTCCCAAGATTGGCCTCCATTCGTGGAGCGGTGAAAATGATTGGACGTGGTGTACAACACTTTTGGATCATGAGGAGAAAAGAAAATAGGGAAGTTCCACTGGAACCTGTATTTCATTCCTTCTGCACCATGACCCATTGGGTTGTCCGGATAAACATTGACATTCCTTGCAGCTCCGGTTCTATGGTTAAGGTATTGGAGAAGTCCTCCGTAATTTCCTCCATATACTACGTCATTGTCCATCGGGTCAACAGCCAACCAGCCGGATTCCGATCCTGCGCTTTCCTCCCAGTCTTCTTCTGAAATTCCTGAGCCTTCATTTCTGTGAGCAATCCTCATCGTGCTATTGTCCTGCTGGGCTCCATAAATTCGGTAAGGAAAATGATTATCTGTGGTCACTCTGTAAAACTGGGCTGTTGGCTGGTTCATATAAGTTGACCAACTCTCACCTCCATCATATGAAACCTGGGCACCTCCATCGTCTGCTATGACCATCCTCTTGCTATCAGAAGGATCTATCCAAAGGTCATGGTGATCTCCGTGCGGGGCATTTGAGCCTTTAAAGGTTTTACCACCATCAGTAGACTTATGGTAGCTTACATTTAAAACATATACTGTATTTTCATCTTGGGTATCAGCATAAATCCTTGTATAGTACCAAGCTCTTTGTCTTAGATTTCTGTCATCATTGGTTTTTTCCCATGTTTCTCCCCCGTCATCAGAGCGGAACACTCCTCCATCCAGGTTTTCAACAATCGCCCAAAGCCTGTTGGAGTTCAAAGGGGAAACGGTTATTCCCATTATGCCCAACATGCCTGAAGGAAGACCTTTATTCCTGGAAATTTCTTTCCAATTTTCGCCCCCGTCTGTACTTTTAAACATTTTTGATCCTGGGCCTCCGCTTTCCAAACTAAATGGAGTCCTTTTAACTTCCCAAGTTGTAGCATAAATCACTTCAGGATTTGTGGGGTCTAATATCAAATCTACTGCTCCAGACTGTGCATTGACAAATAATTTTCTGCTCCAGGTTTTCCCACCATCTACTGATTTGTAAACCCCTCGCATTTCTGTGGGCTTAAAAATGTCACCCAGTACTGCTGCATACACTACATCTGGGTTATTGGGATGAATCTTTATCCTTGAAATAAACCTGGTCTCCTCCATGCCCAGGTACTCCCAGGATTTACCTGCATCAGAACTTTTCCAAAATCCATACCCATAAGAAACATTTCCCCGAACAGTTTTCTCACCTCCCCCTACATAAATTACATTGGAATCAGAAGGGGCAACACTCACTGCTCCTATGGATCCACCAAAATAACCATCAGAAATATTCCCCCAGGTCCTTCCTCCATCAGTAGTTTTCCAGACCCCTCCTCCGGTAGCACCGAAGTAAAAGGTGTTCCGATCAGATGCCACTCCTGACACGGTAGCAGAGCGTCCACCTCTGTGTGGCCCTACCAAGCGCCATTGTACAGCATCATACAGTTTTTCGTCAAAGGTCTGTGCCTCACTTTGGTTCTGATGACCAAAAGAAAACAGCAGTGCAAAGACCAAAATAATCCGTAATATTTTATTCATAGCATGAAGGTTAGTTTAGTGTTTGGGAATTTAGGGGTAAATCCTAAAAAAGAGGAAGAAAAAATGACTATTGGTAGAAAAAAGATATAAATATTGGGCAAAAAAAAAGCTTCCTCTTACTGAGGAAGCTTTTGAAGAGTTATAGATAAATCTTAAGCTTCAGCAGGAACTACGCTGACATAAGATTTGCCGTCAAATTTCTTCTTGAATTCTACTTTTCCATCAACGAGTGCAAACAAAGTGTGGTCTTTGCCAACACCTACGTTCAAACCTGCATGATGTTTAGTACCTCTTTGTCTTACGAGGATGTTTCCGGCAATTACTGCCTCTCCTCCAAACTTTTTAACCCCTAGACGTTTGCTATGGGATTCTCTACCGTTTTTGGAACTACCGACACCTTTCTTGTGAGCCATAATTTTATACGTTTATGATTTCCAGAGAAATCTTACAATGTGATGTTTTCAATCAAAATTTTAGTGAAATCCTGTCTGTGACCGTTTTTCTTTTTATAACCTTTTCTTCTTTTCTTTTTGAAGACGATTACTTTATCACCTTTTACATGGTCAAGAATTTTTCCTGATACCTTAGCGCCAGCTATGATTGGAGCGCCGATTGATACTGTACCGTTGTCTTCTGCCAACAATACTTGATCAAATTCCACGGAAGCGCCAGCTTCGCCCTGCATTTTTGGTGCATAGACCTGCTGATCTTTTGTTACTTTGAACTGCTTTCCTGCGATGTTTACAATTGCGTACATAAATGATATTTATTGCTTTAGGAAATTGGAGTGCAAATATAAACAATTCATTAATAGAAAAAAACAGGCTTAAGGATATTTTGTAAAAGGAGTTTTTTCTCCCCCGGTTTCAACTCTTGGTTCATGACTTTACAATCCCTTTCCAATAATTATTATAAGCTTTAGAATAAATCATTTTTATCAAATTCTAATTCTCATTCCAATTTGCTCAGAACTGTTTGAAAAACCTAAGAATCATCAGCTTTATAGTAAAACTGAAAAATATTCAATGGTTCAAAATACAGAATTACAGCACTTTGGAAATTTTGTTTTGCAGCAATCTAATCATTTTTATACTTGACCATTGGTCAAAAAATATCTAAAATATACTCAAAAAATTTTTTTTCACTTTCTTAAAAAAAGTTTCATGCCGACGAAAGGTGGATTATGATTAAAGTATAAATTTAATCAAATAAATATTTATTATTGAAAATCAACAATTTAAATTACTTTGACCAATAGTCAAAAAACTATCCGATTAGGGGTTTTGTCGGTTTTATTTTTGAATAATGATTAGCATATTTGTTTAAAGGCTGTTCCCAAGACAGCCTTTTTGTTCCAGTCTATGGTTGAAAATGAGAAGCCTGGCTTGTGATTAGATAACCTTAAAAACAAAAGTGCGATGCAACAGATAGAACCAATTCTTCAAGAAAACAGTAACAGATTTGTCCTCTTCCCCATCCAGCATGATGATATCTGGCAATTTTATAAAAAGGCAGAAGCTAGTTTCTGGACAGCCGAGGAGATTGACCTAAGTCAAGATCTTAAAGATTGGAAAGATTTGAATGATGGCGAGAGACATTTTATTTCTCATGTACTGGCTTTTTTTGCGGCGAGTGACGGAATTGTAAACGAGAATTTAGCTGAACATTTTGTTGCTGAGGTTCAATATACGGAAGCTAAATTTTTCTATGGTTTTCAGATAGCTATGGAAAACATTCACTCTGAGACTTACAGCCTGTTAATTGATACATATATTAAGAATCCTGTAGAAAGGGACCGTCTATTAAATGCGATTGAGCATATTGATTGTGTCAAAAGGAAAGCAGAATGGGCCTTACGTTGGATTGATAATGGCAGCTTCCAGGAAAGGCTTATTGCATTTGCCGCTGTAGAGGGAATCTTTTTCTCCGGTTCATTCTGTTCTATCTTTTGGTTGAAAAAAAGAGGCCTAATGCCTGGTTTATCTTTTTCTAATGAATTGATCTCAAGAGATGAAGGATTGCATTGTGATTTCGCTTGTCATTTGTACACCAAACACGTCGTTAATAAACTTCCTAAAGAAACGGTTACCAGAATCATTACAGATGCGGTTACAATAGAAAAAGAATTTGTTACTGATGCATTGCCGGTTAAATTAATCGGAATGAATTCTGACCTGATGTGCCAATATATTGAATTTGTTGCGGACAGACTTTTAGTCGAACTGGGTTGTGACAAAGTTTGGAACAGTACCAATCCATTTGACTTTATGGACATGATATCCCTACAAGGTAAAACAAACTTCTTCGAAAAGAGGGTAGGTGATTACCAAAAAGCCGGAGTCATGAAATCCAAAGAAATTTCGGATGCACCTAAGTTTTCAATCGAAGAAGACTTCTAAAATACTTATACCACCAACCCAAATTTTCGAGCACCATGTTAGTAATAAAAAGAGACGGACGTAGGGAATCGGTAAGATTCGACAAGATTACAACGAGGATTGAAAACCTCTGCAATGGTTTGGATGGAAGATATATCCATCCGATAGAAGTGGCCAAAAAAGTAATTGATGGGCTTTACGATGGAGTTACCACCACAGAGTTGGACAACTTAGCAGCTGAAGTTTGTGCTTCGTTAACTGTGAAACATCCTGATTATGCAATTTTAGCGGCGAGAATTGCTATTTCAAACCTACATAAAACAACAAGCCAGTCATTTTCAAATACCATGAAAAGGCTGTATACCTACATAAATCCAAAAACAGGTGAAAATGCTGCTTTGATCGCTCCTGATGTGTATGGGATCATCAAAAACCATGCAGCAAGGTTAGATGAAGTAATTGATTACCAAAGAGATTTCGATTACGACTATTTCGGTTTCAAAACGCTGGAAAGAAGTTACCTGATTAAGTTGGACGGGAAAGTGGTAGAAAGACCTCAACATATGTTGATGAGGGTAGCTGTAGGTATTCACAAGGAAGATATTGATGCTGCCATCGAGACTTATCACTTGCTTTCACAAAAGTGGTTTACTCATGCCACTCCTACCCTTTTCAATGCTGGCACGCCAAAACCACAGTTGTCCTCCTGTTTTCTTTTGACCATGAAAGACGACAGCATTGATGGGATCTATGATACTTTGAAGCAGTGCGCCAAAATTTCCCAATCAGCGGGTGGAATAGGACTTTCGATCCACAACATCAGAGCTAAAGGCAGCTATATCAGAGGAACCAACGGAATGTCCAATGGTATTGTTCCTATGCTGAGAAACTTTGATATGACCGCAAGATATGTGGATCAAGGTGGCGGAAAAAGAAAGGGGAGCTTTGCGATTTACTTAGAGCCTTGGCATGCTGATGTTAAAGAATTCCTCGAATTGAAAAGAAACCATGGTAAAGAGGAAATGAGAGCTAGGGATCTTTTCTATGCCATGTGGATTCCAGATCTGTTCATGAAGCGGGTGGAGCAAAATGATGAGTGGTCTTTATTCTGTCCAAATGAAGCGCCTGGTTTGGCAGATTGCCATAGCGAGGAGTTCGAGAAGCTTTATGAAAAATATGAAAGAGAAGGTAGAGCAAGAGAGGTTGTCAAAGCCCAGGAATTATGGTTTGAAATTTTAGAATCCCAAATTGAAACAGGAACTCCTTATATGCTTTACAAAGATTCAGCAAATAAGAAGTCTAATCAGCAAAACTTGGGAACTATCAAATCTTCCAACCTTTGCACAGAAATTATTGAATACACTGCCCCAGATGAGGTGGCGGTTTGTAATCTTGCTTCAATTGCACTTCCTAAATTTGTAATGAAGGGAGTAGATGGCAAGATGTACTTTGACCATCAAAAGCTATATGAAGTAACCAAGGTAGCTACCCGTAATCTCAACAAGGTAATCGATGTAAACTATTATCCAGTCGAAGAAGCAAGGAGATCCAACTTTAGACATAGACCAATTGGGCTTGGGGTACAGGGCTTGGCTGATGCCTTTATCATGCTAAGAATGCCTTTCGAGTCTGAAGAAGCAAAGGGACTTAATGAGGACATCTTCGAAACCATATACTTTGCGGCAGTTGAAACTTCCATGGAGTTGGCAAAAGTGCAGGGGACATATGAAACTTATGAAGGTTCCCCAGCTTCTAAAGGCATATTACAATTTGATATGTGGGGCGTCACTCCTAAATCCGGTAGATGGGCATGGAACGAGTTGAAAGAGAAAGTGAAAAAATATGGCATGAGAAACTCCTTATTGGTTGCCCCAATGCCAACTGCTTCTACTTCTCAAATTTTGGGTAACAATGAATGTTTTGAGCCTTACACCTCAAATATTTATACCAGAAGAACGCTTTCAGGTGAGTTTATTGTGGTAAACAAGCACTTGATGAAAGACCTGATAGACCTAGGCTTATGGAATGACAGCATGAAAAATAGGTTGGTGGCTGCAAATGGATCGGTTCAAAACATCCCTTCTATTCCTCAGAATATCAAGGATATCTACAAGACGGTTTGGGAAATTTCCCAAAGAGTAATTATTGATATGGCTGCGGACAGAGGTGCTTATATTTGTCAGTCCCAGAGCATGAACGTGTTTATGCAGGATCCAAACTTTGGTAAGTTGACATCCATGCACTTTTATGCTTGGAAAAAAGGATTGAAAACAGGTATGTATTATCTCAGGTCACAGGCAGCAGCAAGTGCAATCCAATTTACAGTAGATAAATCAGCCCTAGAAACAGAAAAAAGTGCCCCAATCACTGCTTCTGATATTTCAAAGACACAAAAGCAAGATGCCATTGCTTGTTCTTTGGATAATCCTGAAGGCTGCGAGATGTGCGGCAGTTAAAGATTATTTTAGAGTTCGTTTATGGAAAAAGCGTCTGATAATATCAGGCGTTTTTTTTTATTGTTAAATTTTTCCCCACTTAAAAGACTGGATGGATGATTAAAATAATCACCGTCCAAACAAGAGTTTGAATGATTTCTCCCCCATAGAATTTGAAACAAGATCAGAAAATACACTAAAAACAAGCTTTCTGTCCCAACAGATAATGCGGTTATGAAGTCTGTTTTCCTCGCTGCTAGAGTAGCATCGAAAAAATGGACTATGCCCATTCGAGACCGGGGCACTATTCTTATCGGTTTCCTGATGATATTTGGTGATTGGGTCTGGCTTCTTGAAACCTAACCATAAATTCATAATTAAAAATTTACACACTTTTCGGGATAGGGTCTTATCCTTCAATCCGCCTTCCTACTTCCGAAATTGCCAAACTTCCACCGTTCAATTATCCTCACCTTTCGCCTTGATCTGAAACAAAATACAGGAAAATGATTTTTTGAACCACAACAATGACAAAAGGAAACAAAAGTAAGTCCATCTGACCTATCCTTCCGAAATCCCCCTTTCGACATCCCCCTTTTACCTTTTTATCCCACGTTACATCCTACCCCCACTTTCCCCTTCATACCGGCTCCCAGG
>NZ_PYGF01000001.1 GCF_003014575.1 Cecembia rubra | reverse complement strand
GGTTAATTTGGGAAGATGGTTTCTAAAGGAGAGTTTGTTGGAAGGCCTGAAAGGCCAAAATAACCAAGGGATGGATGCAGTCCATCCCGGTTGAAGCAAAAACTCAAGCATAACCTACCGGGCCTGACGGGCACGGATAGACATCAATATTTAACAATGAAATTCAATCACAAACCGGTCTACACTAATCAGGGATACACAATTTGATAGAAAAAGCTGGAGGAATTGAATAGAAAACTTTAGGTGGTCAGTCCATTTGAACCTTTCAATTGGACAAGCAACTTGCATTTAATCCCTGCTTTTGATTGGGTCCCTATTTTTTCAACTGAGTCCTTCCTTTTCCAACAGTTTTTTCAACAGGTCCAAAATGGTTCCTTTTTTCAGGTGGTATTCAAAATAACCAAATTCTGAGGCATCCCTTCTGATGACCAGAGTCAACATTTTACAAGCCTTGATCTTATTGATTTTGGATAAGGGCCTTACACCGTCCAACATTTCCTTACCTTCCATCCAATCTTCCCAATTGTAACCTACCAGCAGGCCTGATTCAGAGATATAGCGTTTAAGGTCAGTTTTGATACCGTCCATATCCAGGTATTTTTGCAAAGTTCCTTCGGTTAAATGAAGAGGAATTGCTTTTTTCAATTTTTCAATCTGCTCTTCAATTTCTCGCACAAAAGGCATCAGGCCTTGAATGACAAGTCTTCCGTCTTCTCCCTCGAGAAAATACGCTATCTCTTCCAGTGGCGTAAAAACAGGTTTCATTGATTTTTTCAAAAATGGCCTCTAACAAATCTAAAACTTTTGTCGGACAATGTCTGTCATCAATTTTGATTTTGGAGCTTATTTTTTTTGTTTTGGTAAAATTGATTTTTAATTATGAAAACTGCCCCAGCTCCTTTTATCATTTACAAATCTTCAGCAGGTTCGGGTAAAACTTATACCTTAACCATGGAATACCTGAAACTGGCACTTAAATATCCTGATGCATTCAGGTCTATTTTGGCGGTAACTTTTACCAATAAGGCTACTCAGGAAATGAAGGAACGTATCCTAAGGGAGCTGATGAGGATGAGGAATGGGCTGCTAGGCGAACAGACCATGGATAAGGTTTTGATGGACAGTTTGGGTTTGGATGTCCAAGGACTTCAGAATAGGGCCACTGAAACCCTTACTGTTATCCTGCATGACTATGGCCGGTTTGCGGTAAGTACCATTGACAGCTTTTTCCAAAAAGTAGTACGGGCCTTTGCCAGGGAAATGGATCTGAATGCCAAATTTGAAGTGGAAATGGATCAGGATTCGGTTTTGGAAAGGGTAGTGGATAGGGTTGTAGAAAAGGTAATGGAGGATACCTTATTGCATGAATGGCTGGTTGATTATGCAAAGGAAGAAATTGAAAAGGGCAATTCCTGGGATATCCGTAAAAAAATCAAGGATTTAGGTTCAGAGTTGTTTCAGGAGAATTTCAAAAAATTCTCTCCTGAAATCCGTGGATTCCTCAAAGACAGGGAAAACATTTCCAACCTCCATAAATTCGTCAGGGAAAGGAAAGCAGAGCTCATAAAAATAACAAGGTCACTTAAAGAAGAGGCGGACCGCATCCGCATTTCCAATGGATTAGAGTGGACTGATTTTTCCGGTTCCAGTAGGTCCTTTGCCCTAAAATTTGCCAAGTTGGGAGATAGGTTCCAACCCGTACCAGAATTGACTGAGTCGCAGGAATTGCTGGCCTATTCAGAAGAGGGCTGGTATTCCAAGACCAGCAATAAAAAAGAAGCCATCATTGCTGCTTTTCATCAAGGTTTGGGCCATATACTTTTACAAATTCCAGCTTTACTTGTGAAATGGAGGACTTTGGAGGCGATTGCTAAGAACATTTTTGTATTTGGGGTATTTCGAAATCTTTTGGAGGAATTGACAAATATCAAAGAAGAAGAAAATATGTTGCTCATTTCTGATGCCAATGAATTTTTAAAAGAAATCACCAGTGAAAATGATGCTCCTTTTATTTATGAAAAAGTGGGAAACCAATTCAGAAATTACCTGATAGATGAATTTCAGGATACATCAGGATTTCAATGGTCAAGCTTCAAGCCTTTGTTGGAAAACTCCCTATCGCAGGGTAATACCAATTTATTGGTTGGAGATGTCAAACAATCCATTTACCGTTGGAGAGGTGGAGAGATGCGTTTGCTTCTTGAGGAGGTGGAAAATCAAATCGGCAATAGTCAGATTGAAAATAGAAATCTGGATACGAATTACCGTAGCTTACCCAATGTGATTCAATTTAATAATGCTTTGTTTAAAAAACTGCCCAATTCATTTGAGGAAGTTTTGGACCTTTCAAAGCTTGAAGGAGAAGGCCATATTCTTAGCAGGGCATACATGGATGTGATTCAGAAAGTTTCAGAATCCAAGAGGGAAGCTGATTTTAAAGGGAAGGTAAGGTTGGAATTTTTAGAAGAAGACAAGGAGCTGGAAAGTGGAAAATTCAAAAATTTGGTACTTGATAAGCTGCCAGTAATGATCATGAACCTTCAGGATAAAGGGTATTCCTTGAAGGATATTGCTTTTTTGGTTAGGACCAAAGATGAAGGGGAACTCATTGCAGATCACCTAATGGATTTTGGAGCTGCACATGCAAACCTTCCTTATAAATTTGATGTGCTTTCCGATGAATCAATGTTTTTGTACAAATCTGCATCAGTTAAAGCTTTGATAGCGGGATTGAAGTATCTCCAAAGTCCAGATGATATGGTTCAGTTCAAGACCATGTGGTATTATAGGTCACTGCTTCAGAATGAAGAAATTGACCATGATATGTTCGCCTTGGATAAATTACCTGTTTACCTGAAAGACAAAGTGGAAGAATTCAGACAAAATGAGCAAATCCTGCTTCAATTGCCCTTGATGGAAACAGTGGAGGAGCTTATAGGTCTGCTAGGACTTCAGGAGGATAGCTTGGAAAGGGCATATATATCCGGTTTTAAGGAGGCTGTTTATGATTTTTCTTTAAAAAACAGGGCCGACTTGGTGGGTTTTTTGGAGTGGTGGGAAGACCATAAAGACAAGAGGACAGTGAAAATTCCGGAAAACCATAATGCAATGCGGATTTTGACAATCCATAAATCAAAGGGCCTTCAGTTTAAGGTCGTTTTAATGCCTTTCTTGGATTGGAAAATCTTTGATACTTCCAAGAGAAATGTTGTTTGGTCCCCATTTGCAGATAAAGAGCATAATTTTTCTGTAATTATTCCTTTAACTTTAAACAAGGACTTAGGGAAATCAGATTTTAGATCCATCTATGAGGAAGAGAAACTCCTTGCTTATTTGGATTCACTCAATCTGGTTTATGTGGCTTTGACTAGGGCAGAAGAAGTTTTTTGGTCCTTATCCCCTTTTACCGCAAAAAGTACAGAAGGTTCGATTAACCAATTGTCCTACCACCTTCAAATTGTATTGAGTTCTGGCATTGTAGAGGATTCGGGGTTTGATTTTTCTTCATGTTTTGATCAGGAAAAAAAGGTTTTTGATTTTGGGGAATGGCCTGAAAGAGTTGTTTCTAATCCGGATAGAAACAACATTGTTCCGCTTCGATGGGCTTATCAGAATTGGTCTTCATTATTGAAGGTCAAGAAGTATGCTGTGGATTTTTCCCAAGAAGGCCTGATGCAGAGAAGGAGACTGGATTTTGGTTTATTGATACATGAGTTGCTTGAAAAATCTAAGAGTAAGGAAGATGCCAAAAGTCTGCTTCAGGAATTTTATTTTGAGGGAAGATTAGTGAAAGTAGAATTTCTGGAAGTTGAAGCCCAATTGGAAAGACTTTTCGGCCATTCACTCTTTGCTTCGTGGTTTGAAGGCGGCAATATTTTGTTGACTGAGCAAGGGATTTTATTGCCCGGAGGAAAGCAAAAAAGACCAGACAGGATTATTCTCAAAGACAGTGAGGCCGTCGTAGTGGACTTTAAAACAGGTGAGGAGCATGATAGGTATAGAAAACAGGTTTTGGAGTACATGGAACTGGTAAATCAACTTTATAAGAAACCAGTCAAGGGATACCTCTGCTATCTGGAAACTAGCAAGATAGAAAAGGTGCATGAAGGGAAGAATTAGGGAAAGGTGGATTTTGAAAATATTTTAAACGAGAATCAATCATCTAACGGTCAACATTAATCAGGGACATTCAGAAAGAATATGGGATAATGGTGTTTTGTTTGGGGTCTTTTTTATGGGATGGTGTACGTCCGATCAATGGTGTGAAATTTCCGTTGCTATTTCGCTCTACTAAGAGTTAAAATTGACTTCGGAATATGAACAGTAGTTATTGTTTTTTCGATTTCGGTACTCAGATATCCATACTGGTTACTGTTTATAGGATAAATCCATTCGATAATGGGTCAAAAATAATATGGAGTACGCTTATAGCTTTTTTTGAACTAAGAATCAATAGGTTGGATGCTTAAAGGCTTAATTTTTTGGGCGGGAATATGACTATTCATTTACATTATTAGTCAAGCCGGGAATAGGTATCAATTTAATTTACATTTTTGGACTAAAATCCGTGTCTTTAAATACAATTAAATGGATTTTGTGGTCAAAAAAAACATTTTAAAGTAACATATTTTGTATTATGGAAAATTTGAATATTGAAAAAATACCGAGTGTAATAGAAACTAACTCCAGTGATTTGCGATTTGTGGCAGGAGATTTTTTAAGGGGTATTAAAATTATAGAAGGTGGGAAATCTTACATAGTAGGTCAGTTGGCACTTAATGAAGGAATATCCCCCCATAAAAATATAAATGGAGAGCCTGAAGAATTGGATTATCAGTTGTTGGTGAAATCGGCGCTGTTGGTGGGGATCCAAAAAATTGGCAATCCGCTTACAATAACCATGGGATTTCCATTTTCCACATTCCAACTTTATAAAGAGAAGTCCAAAGAATTGTTCTTAAAGAGCCATAATATTGAATTCGATACTGCTCCTTATACAGGTGGAGGTAAGAAAAAATTGGTTGCTGAAGTTGACCAATTAGCTGTAATCCCGGAAGCAATTGGATGTTCACTTGCCCTTAGAAAGCATGAAAATAGGACCGGTAATTTCTTTATTATCAGTTTGGGCTATGGAACATGTGAGGCAATATTCAGTACTGAGGCAGGCTTGGTCCAAAGGTCATCTTTATCAACTTTTGGGATTCGGTATGCTGTAAAACTGATGGAGGCGGAATTAATGAAAACCTATTATTTGGATTTAAAAAATGAACATTATATAGATGCAGCCTTCAAAAATGGATTTATTTTCTTGAATAGGAGAAGGGTAGATCTTACAGATTTGAGAAAATCAGTACTCAAACAATATTATACTGATGTAATTTCTCCAGGATTAAGGAAAGCCTTTGATGACAATGATTTTGCAAGAGCCAACGCGATTTACCTTGCAGGAGGAGGGGCAATGTTTGAACCTTTAATAGATGAATTCAAAGCAGAATTTGAGGGTGTAATTGATATTCAGGTTTCTGATAACGCACCACATCTGGCAGCTATAGGATATTGTTACAACAGTTACCTGCTTAATGGCGGTGATAAAACAAGGGCTATGGGTATGGATATCGGTAATTCATCTACCATAGTTTGTACTTTTAACAATGAAAATATATAGTATATGCATAAGC
Source organism: Cecembia rubra (assembly GCF_003014575.1). Taxonomy (GTDB): domain Bacteria; phylum Bacteroidota; class Bacteroidia; order Cytophagales; family Cyclobacteriaceae; genus Cecembia_A; species Cecembia_A rubra. The sequence continues at coordinate 1,126,215 of NZ_PYGF01000001.1, read as the reverse complement.
CTAATAAGAATATTGTCGAGGTCACCATTTTAGCTAGGGAAATGAAATTACGGGGTGATTTACAGACGCTATCAGATATAAGGATTGAAGGAGAAGTTATTGGCTCTGTTATTACTTTGGGCAAAGTAATTATTAGTGAGGACGGAAGTGTTACTGGAGATATTTCCGCTAATTCCTTAGAGATATATGGAAAATGTTTAGGCAATTTAACCATTGATGAACATGTGGTTTTTGGTGGAAAATCCCAGTTTGAGGGAGAAGTATCCAGCAAATCCATTGAAATAATCAAGGGCAGTAAATTTTTGGGAAAAATTAATTCAAATAAAGATTTCGGAAACCTTCATTCCTTCCCAAAGGAGGAAAAGAGGGATCTAGCTCAAGTTGAAAGGATTAAAGTTGCAGACATAAAAAAATTTGATAAGCCAATAGATATAATTTCTGAGGTTGCAAAAAATATCTCATCTAGCAAAAAAAATCCCAATGAATTTAATATTAACCCAACATTAAATGGGTTTTTCTAGGCCCTTAGCTTTATAATCCAATGGTTAAAAAATATTCCTTAACACCCCTTAATTGGTAGAGGAAAGGAATTCCTAAATTAGCCCGTAGTGGCAAGGGACTAAAAAGCCAAAGTTCTAGGCTCTTGGGTTGATAGTGGATTTTAATCCTGTTACAGTAAATGGTTTAATTAATCCCTTCTGTGCCTTTCATACCAACCAGGTCGATTTTGAAATAAGTCATTAAAAATAAAAGGTCATGTCCTTAGACATGACCTTTTATTATTTTCGCTGGAATTCTTTTCCAGTCCTTATGAAAGAGACTGGTTCTCTTTAGATGCCAGTTCCAAGATCAAATCATATTCTTCTGGGGTGAGGTCTTTGAAGAAATAATTAACAGGATTGACATATTTTCCATCTTTCATGACTTCATAATGGATATGTGGGGCTGTAGAAGAACCTGTATTTCCAACCGTTCCAATCTGATCACCTCTTTTTACTTTTTGGCCTTTCTTGACTTTGAAATCATTCATATGGGCGTATCTGGTCACAAAACCAAAACCATGGTCGATTTCAACATATTTTCCATAGCCGCCAAAAACGGTTTTAACATCAATCACTACTCCATCACCTGTAGCGTAAATGGGTGTTCCCTTAGGAGCTGTAAAATCCACCCCGGTATGCATTTTTCTTACTTTGAGTATAGGGTGTACCCTCATTCCAAAACCAGAGGCCAACAAATTGAGTTTTTCATTTAGTATAGGCTGGATGGCAGGGATTGAAGCCCAGTATTCTTCTTTCTTAAGTGCCATTTCTGTAATTTCATCATAACTGATGGACTGCACATACAACTGTCTTTTCAAAGCATCAATTTTTCCGTGCAGGTCGATAATCATTTTTTCCTGATTCAGACCTTTCTCTCGGATGTCGCGGTACCTGTCAGTACCACCAATACCTGCCTGTCGGATTTCAGGAGCAATGGGTTCAGATTCGAAAATTATCCGATACAAATTATCATCTCTTTGCTGTAGATCCGCCAGCATTTGGTTCATTTTACCAACTTCCTGTTGCAGAAATTCATAGTAAATTTTGAGTTCTCTGTTCTCCTTTTGGAGCAGCAATTCTTTTGGATTGTCAAAATAGGCATGAAAGACCAGAATGAAAACAATAGCCAACATGGAAGAAAGAGACAAAAATCCTAAAGCGTTCAGGGTGATGTCCCATTTGCTTCTGACATACCTTTCGTACTTACATGTCTCAGGGTCGTAGTAATATTTTATTCTACTCATTACGATATGAAGGGTAATTCTTCTAATTTTGTAGCCCTTAACAGGCTTTGGGTGATTTCTTTTCGAAGAAAGGCAAAGATAGAAATTAATTTAAATAATCCGAACATTCTCAAAAGCTTACATGGAAGCAAAAAAAATCAGAAGTACTTTTATTGAGTTTTTCCAATCAAAGCAACATCAATTTGTTCCTTCTTCTCCGATAGTGGTCAAGAATGACCCTACCCTGATGTTTACCAACGCTGGAATGAATCAGTTTAAGGATTTCTTCCTGGGTAATGAAACGCCAAAGTTCGCCAGGGTAGCAAATAGTCAAAAATGTCTCAGGGTATCCGGGAAACATAACGATCTTGAAGAAGTGGGAGTAGATACCTACCACCACACCATGTTTGAAATGTTGGGCAACTGGTCCTTTGGTGACTATTTCAAAAAAGAAGCTATAGAATGGGCTTGGGAACTATTGACAGAGGTGTACAAATTACCTAAAGATAGACTTTATGTGTCTGTTTTTGGGGGAGATTCAGGTGATCAACTGGAAAAAGATACCGAGGCTTTTGAGTTTTGGAGCCAAATCGTTCCGGAGAACAGGATCCTTTTTGGAAGTAAAAAGGATAATTTCTGGGAAATGGGGGACACAGGCCCTTGTGGTCCATGTTCGGAAATCCACATTGACCTCCGGTCTGATGAAGAACGCAGGCAGGTGGATGGTTATGACCTTGTCAATAATGACCATCCCCAGGTTATAGAAATTTGGAACCTTGTTTTTATGCAGTTTAACCGCCTAGCTGATGGCAGCTTAAAAGAACTGCCAGCCAAGCATGTGGATACAGGAATGGGTTTTGAGCGTCTTGTAAGGGCCATCCAGAACAAATCTTCCAATTATGATACGGATATTTTTATGCCCTTTATCCAGGCATTGGAAGTGAAATCAGGGAAAACTTATGGCCAGGATGAAAAGATAGATATTGCCATGAGAGTGATTGTAGATCATATCAGGGCGATATCATTTACCATTGCTGATGGCCAACTTCCATCCAACAACAAAGCTGGCTATGTCATCAGGAGGATCCTGAGAAGGGCTGTTCGATATGGCTATACTTTCTTAGGTTTTCAAAAACCTTTTCTTCACGAATTACTTCCATTATTGGCCAAGAATTTTGGGGAAATTTTCCCTGAAGTAGCTGCCCAGCAAGATTTTATTGCCAAGGTAATCATGGAAGAAGAGGCATCATTCCTGAGGACTTTGGACAATGGTTTGAAAAAACTCGATCAGATCAAGGAAGATCTTTCCAGATCCGGAGAAAATGTAATTGATGGAAAGATAGCCTTTGAATTGTACGATACTTATGGATTTCCATTGGACCTAACCTCTTTAATTGCACGGGAAAATGGATATTCGGTGGATGAAAAAGGTTTTGCTGCTGAAATGGAAATCCAGAAAAACAGATCAAGAGCTGCAGCTGAGCAAGAGACCGGAGATTGGGTATTGGTCAATGAGGAGGAAGGCGTTGAATTTGTAGGTTATGATTTCCTCCAAAGTCAGAGCAGAATTATCAAATACAGGCAGATCAAAGATAAAAAAGGTGACCGCTTCCAATTGGTCTTGGATAGAACACCGTTTTATGCAGAAAGTGGCGGTCAGGTTGGTGATCAGGGATGGTTACAAAGCGATGAAGGCAGAATACAAGTATTGGATACAAAAAAAGAAAATGACCTGATAGTCCATTTCGTGGACAAGATTCCAGAAAATCCACAGGCTATTTTCTATGCTCAAGTCAATGAAGAGAAGCGCAGGTTGACAATGAGTAACCATAGTGCGACACATTTGCTTCATGCGGCTTTAAAGGAGGTATTGGGAGACCATGTACAGCAAAAAGGATCTTTGGTGAATGAAGAAATTCTGCGTTTTGATTTTTCCCACTTTGCTAAGATGAGCGAAGAGGAGATAGAAAGAGTGGAACGGATTGTGAATGCCAAAATCAGAGAAAATATTTCTTTGATGGAACAAAGGAATGTGCCTATCGAGGAAGCTAAAAAGCAAGGAGCAACAGCCTTGTTTGGAGAGAAATATGGGGACTTTGTGCGTGTAATCACCTTTGATAACAAATTCTCAGTAGAACTTTGCGGGGGAACCCATGTCCCTGCCACAGGTAATATAGGTTTGTTCAAAATAGTTTCTGAAGGTTCAATATCAGCAGGGGTGAGAAGGATTGAAGCCATTACAGCAAAGGCGGCAGAAGAATATATCCAAAGCAATCTGGATCTTGTGAAAGAAATCCAGGAGCTGTTGAAAAGTCCCAAGGACTTGAAAAAGGCTGTAGAGACTTTACTTAATGAAAGAAATGAGCTCAAAAAAGAAATTGAGGCTTTGCACCTTCAGCAAGCTGGCGCTTTGAAAACTGAGCTGATCCAAAAAGTTAAACCAATCAATGGATTAAATCTGATTATTGAACAGGTAACACTGCCTTCGGCCGATGCACTTAAAAAGCTTGCCTTTGAGTTGAAAAATGAAGTCAATCAGGTACTGGCTATCATAGCTGCAGAAATAGATGGGAAACCACAGATTGCTGTTGTGATCAATGAAGAATTGGTGAGTTCAAAAGGACTGAATGCAGGTATTATGGTAAGAGAACTGGCCAAAGAAATCCAAGGCGGGGGAGGAGGACAACCATTCTTTGCCACCGCGGGGGGAAAAAATCTGGAAGGTTTGCCTCTGGTGATTGAAAAGGCCAAAGCCATGTTTGCCGGCAATTGATAGAATAATGGGTTCAAATTTGGTTTTACCTGAATTTGAACCCATTTTTGGAATCTTAGTAGTAAAAATCGAAGAAATGATTTCCGCAGAGATAAAAAATAAATACGAGTTGGTGGTAGGTCTGGAGGTACACGCCCAATTGCTTACCCAAAGCAAAATGTATACAGCCGACTCCACTGAATTTGGCAATCTGCCCAATACACAGATATCTGTGATCACTTTAGGGCACCCGGGTACACTTCCCAAAGTCAACAGAAAGGCAGTAGAGTATGCCATTAAGATGGGTTTGGCCTGTAATTCCAATATTACAAGGACAAACATTTTTGCCAGAAAAAATTATTTCTATCCGGATCTTCCAAAGGGCTATCAGATTACACAGGACAAAGGACCTATCTGTGTGGGAGGGGAAGTACCGATTACCCTACCCGATGGTACCCAAAAATCCATAGCGCTCACCAGGATACATATGGAAGAAGACGCTGGTAAATCCATGCACTTGGCGGGTGAGGTAGATACTTTAGTAGATTTTAACCGTGCCGGAGTTCCTTTGATAGAGATTGTTTCTGAGCCGGATATCCGCTCTTCTGATGAGGCATATGCCTATTTGGTAGAAATCAAGAAACTGGTCAGGTATTTGGAAATCTGCGATGGAAATATGGAAGAGGGTTCTTTACGCTGTGATGCAAATATCTCCGTAAGACTTAGAGGTGCCAAAGAGTATGGAAAAAAGGTAGAGGTCAAAAATATGAACTCCTTCCGAAATGTATCCAGGGCTATTGAGCATGAATTTGAGCGTCAGATTGAGCTGATTGAAGCCGGAATAGAAATTATTTCTGAGACAAGGACTTTTGATGCTACAACGGGCACCACTTCAGGAATGAGAACCAAGGAAGACCTGAATGATTACAGGTATTTCCCTGAGCCTGATTTAAGTCCAGTTATTGTTTCAGAAGAATGGTTGGCAAGTATACAGGAATCAATGCCTGCACTTCCAAGAGAACTTTACAATAAGTTTATACGTGAATATGGATTGCCAGAATATGATGCAGGCGTATTGACGGATAGCAAAGAAATTGCCCTTTATTTTGAGGAGTTGTGCGGGCTTATCCATAATTACAAAGCAGCATCCAACTGGATGATGGGCCCGGTTAAATCCTATTTGAATGAGCTTACATTACATATTTCAGATTTTCCGATAAGTCCAAGACGCTTAGCTGAACTGATAGAATTGATTGATGAAGGCAAGGTGAGTTTCTCGGCGGCCTCCCAGAAAATCTATCCAATTCTTTTGGAAGATAAGGTTAAGACACCTTTGGAAATTGCCCAGTCTCAAAATCTGATACAGGAAAGTAATGAAGAAAGTATCAAGCCTTTGGTGGAAAGTGTCCTTGCCGAAAATTCAGCCAAAGTGGCAGAATACAGATCGGGTAAAAAAGGTTTGATGGGGATGTTTATGGGGCAAGTGATGAAAAAGTCCCAAGGTAAGGCTGACCCTAAAGTAGCTACAAAAATATTGACTGAATTATTGGAAAACTGATATGAAAAACCTCTCTAGATTACTGTTGTTATTCTCTTTTTCTATCTTAATACTTTCCTGTGGAGGTATTGGCAAAAAGGAATTTGATGGTCAAGTTGTGATTTCAGGAAAATTGAGCAATATGCCCGAAGGAAAAATTGTCCTTTCTTCCATTAATGATGAGATGTCAGCAACAATTGCTGAAATCAGCCCTGCTGCCAATGGTAAGTTTGAATATAAATTAACATTGGAAGGCCCTGGTTTTTACATGATCAACCTAATGGATAAAAAAGAGGTTAGATTGGCCTTATATGCTGAAGATGTGGAATTAAACTATGACTTTTCCAATGAGAAAAGCCTGGAGCTTAAAGGTTCCCAGGATTCCCAGTACATGCAACAGATAGAAGCCATCATGAATGAGTACCAGGAAAACATCAATAACCTGAACAATGAGTATTTTGAGGCAATGAGTGCTAGGGATCAAGACAAGATCAGGGATATTCAGGTCAGGGCAATGGGATTGGAATCAGATTTGGGAGAAAAAGTAAAGGAACTTATCAGTAATATGGATGGAAGTTTTGCGGCTTTGGCAGCCCTTCCAATGATCAATCCGAAAAAGGATTTCCAGTTTATGGATGAACTTATTTCGAAGATGAACCAAAAATATCCTGGATTTAAAACCGTTCAGAATTTAATGGTCCAGCTTGATGAAATGAGGGCTTTGTCTGTGGGCCAAGTTGCTCCGGAAATTTCCCTTCCAGATCCATCAGGTAATGTGGTCAACCTTTCGGATTTGAGAGGTAAATATGTTTTGATTGATTTTTGGGCTGCTTGGTGCCGTCCATGCAGGGAGGAGAACCCAAACGTTGTACGCTTGTATAACCAATATAAAGACAAGGGTTTTGAAGTATTTGGAGTTTCATTGGATAGGACCCATGAAGCTTGGATCAAAGCCATAGAAGATGATAAGCTTACATGGACTCATGTTTCTGATCTTAAATATTTCAATTCCGAAGCAGCGGCTACTTATCAGATCAATGCGATTCCGGCCACATATATGCTAGATCCTGAAGGGAAAATAATAGCCAAAGACCTTAGAGGGCCATCCTTGGAGAGTAAATTAAGGGAACTGTTTGACTGATCAATATCCCGCTCAAACCAAAAGGCCTGATGTTAAAACAATCAGGCCTTTTTATTTGAAAAAATAAATTTTATTTTCCTGCAAAATACTTTGTACAAAGTGTAATTATTTTGCTATACATTTGCGCAAAATAATTCCGTCATTTGGTGCAGGAAGCTTTGGGTTTCTAAAAAAATCCTAAAAAAAACATGGAAAATACCTCTATGGAATGCTTTTTGTTCAATACGGACTTAGTCAGAGAAAAAACAAACAATTTATTAAACCAAAAATGAAAAGAAGAACAATTCAATCACCTGTAAGCACCCTGCTTACTTTGGCTCTTTTCGGTCTATTGGCCATGGGAGCTTGTAAAAGTAAAAAGAAAGTGGCACCTGCACCAGCGCCAGCTCCGGTAGAACAGCCTGCTCCGACACCTCCTCCAGCTGCACCACAGCCATCTGCTGAGGAAATTGCAGTAGGTAAATTGGAGAATTATTTCAACAGCATTGCGCAGTCTACCAATGTGGATGCTGCCAACAGAACCATCAATGAAGCATTGGGAATGTTCTCTAACTCTCAGACTCCTGTGTTGATTGTAATCCATCAGGAAAATGGTATCAAAGACTATGATGAGCCTACTACCATCGAGAAGTATCTTCACTACCTGAAGGACACTAAAAAGAATCTAAACTTTATCAGCGACATCAGGTTAGATGGAAATGGTAGAGTAACCGAATTGGAACTACGTCGTAAAAAATAATCTGCAGAAAACTTAATCATTATGAAAAAATATATCTCACTATTTCTGTTGCTGTTTTTGGCCACAGCAGCGGTATCTGTAGCCCAATCAGACAATATCAGCCCTGCCAGAAAGCAGGCTATTGATTCCCTCGCTTTGGAAAAAGTTAAGGACTTGAGTAAATATATCAGCATTATCGGCAGCAAAGAAACTCAGTTTTCTGAAGCTAACCGTGTAATGGACCGTGCTGAAGAGCTTTTCGCTCCAGGTGCTGAAATGGGTGTTTCTTCTTTGAACAGAAAAGAAATCGCTTATTATAAAGTAAGAAGATATTTCGAAAGATTGATGGCGCTTAACTATGATAGAGTAAACATCACTTGGTATGATATCCACTACATTTCTGACCTTGAAAGACAGCCTGATGGCCGATATGTGGGTGTGGTAACTGTTTACCAAAGATTTGAAGGAACTTCTCTTGAATCTGGCCTGAATTACAGAGATACAACCAAAAAAGATATTACCATTTACGTGGAGAAAAAACAAACTCAGATTGCAGGTAGAACCATTGAGTTCTGGGATGTAATGCTGGGTGATATCCGCGTGACTGAAACCTCCGCATGAGAAAATTAATATTATCAGTATTCTTATTGATCTTTACCTTAGAGATGGCACCGGGGCAAGGCTTGTACAGCCCCGGTTCTCCTAAGGACGATGGAAGATTTGCAGCTTCCACCAAACAGGTTAATCAATTTTTCAGAAGGTTTAATGCTGAAGAGAGTGTTGATGGAAGTCAGCGCTATTACAACGGAGATGCCCTATTCAGAGATAGGGAGCTCAGAGGTAAGTTTATCAGTATCCTTTTTGATAATGAAACATCAGGAATTTCCAATGAGCTGAAAAAGGAATTTATGACGGAGGTACTCTCTGAAGTAATGCCTCAATATATAAATTTCCATAGGGAGGGTTGGTTCGCAGAAGTACAATCCATATTTACTTACAGAGGCAAAAGGGAAAACGTTACCCTTTTCCTGAAAATCCAGCCGGAAGGTTTGGGCTATGAATGGGTAATTGATAAAGTTGTTTTCCAGCCATTCAAAGAAATTTTCAACAAACCTCAAGGAGAAAGTAAAGGTTTTCTCCATCCTTTAAGCCACGAATTGGGATTTATGAACCTTAGGAAAGCTTTCCAGGATTCAGATACCCCCGAAGCATTTACCCCAAAAGAATACCAACCAGATTATCTTACGCTTTTTTTATATGAAATGAAGCGTGGTAATATAAAATTTGAAACGATAATGGATGTGAAATTCCATTTCTTCCAAATCAATAATTGGTACTTTGAACTCAATCAATTTAACCGTCCAGGTTTTAATACCGGATGGTTGATTAGCAATTTGGTAAAACTCAAACCAGGAGATAAGGAAACCTTATTGAGATACATCTATGACCAGAAATAAACCTTTCTTCTTATTCCTGTTCGCTATTTTTCTTGGCTTGCCAAAATATGGCCTTTCCCAAGATGTTGCCGGATATTCCAAACAGGAACTCAAGGACCTCTCCTCAAAGGTGGAGGACCAGATCAGGTTTTTAGAGTATTTTTTAAATACCCTTGGCAGCCAGGATACTCCTGCCAGGGACAAGGATGTTATAATCAGGGAATCCTATAAGAAGATCTTCCGTGATGAGAAGGTCCAGGTGGAAGATGACTTGCTTTTAGATAGAAAAGTCATCACCAATAAAGATATTACGGCATACATGAAGGACATAGAGTTTTTCTTTAAAGATGCCAACTTTAAATTCAAGGTCAGGGAAATTAAACCCTTTGCCAGGGACAATGGTGAACTTTCATTCTTGGTTTCCATGGACAGAACCTTGACAGCCCTTGGTCTCAATAAGGAGAAAATCAGTAATACCAAACCGAGGTTTGTTGAAGTCAATGTGGACAAAAGATCCAATGAACTGAAAATTGCCAGTATCTATACCACCAAATTGAGCAGGGACAAGGAACTGCTGGAGTGGTGGAAAAATCTATCCTATACCTGGGAAAGTTATTTCAGAAAAAAAATAGGCTTGAGTGAATCAGATTCTGTGAGCTTGGATGATTTGTATAAAATCAGTTCAATTGATAGTATCAATCTTTCCGGAAATTCCTTTGTAAAAGATCTTGAAGCAATTGATGCTTTGAGGGAACTTAAATACATTGATATATCCAATACCAATATTCAGGAACTTAACCCAATAAGTAATGTAACCTTCCTGACCTATTTGAACATTGCCAATACCCCAACACAGGATATTCAATTTATCAAATATTCAGACAGGCTTTCGCATTTGAATATTTCCGGTACACAGATTAGAGACATCAGTGAATTAGGCAATCTAAAGCAGCTGCAGATATTGGAAGTTGCTGGTACTCCCGTTGCCAGTTTTGGTGTCCTTAATTCATTTGAGTCCCTTAGAAACCTTAATCTGAGCAAGAGTGGTTTCAATAATGTTGAAAATATTGTTGAACTGGAAAATCTTACTCATCTCGATATCAGCGGCAATTACCTGATCAACCTTGAAATGCTGTCTGAGTTGAAAAACTTGGAGCACCTCAATCTGCAGGAAACCAATATGGTTGATCTTAGTCCTTTATCAGGACTTGCCCAATTGAAAATGGTCAATATCAATCAGACGGAAATTGCTGATCTAAGCCCTTTGAATGATAAATTCACGCTTCAAAGGGTCTATGCTGACCGAACAAGAATTTCTGAATCCAATGCAGATGAATTTACCAGAAGGAACAGAAGAGTCTTATTGATCCATAATGTTGAGAACCTTCAAACTTGGTGGAATGGTCTTTCTGAAGGTTGGAAAGAAACTTTGATCTCTATCAATCCTTCCCTAGCCAAAGCAATTCCTACAGTGGAAGACCTTTCCACTACGGTGGCCTTGGATTCACTTAACTTATCTGGAAGCAGGATAACTAATTTGGGACCGGTTCTTAAGTTTAGAAAGATCAGTTACCTTAATTTCGATAATACCGAGATTCAGGATCTTTCTCCACTTTCAGATATGAAGACTTTGATCTCCATTTCAGGAAAAAACAGTCAGGTAAAGAACCTTTCTCCACTATCCAATTTGTCAGGATTGACGCATCTGGATTTTGAAAATGCTCCTGTGGAGAATTTCCTCCCGCTCAAAGAGTTACCGGAGTTGGTATATTTGAACATTGACAGATCCAAAATTGACCAGGAAGAAACACCAGAGTTTCTATTGGCCAACCCAAATATCAATATCATTTACAGAAGCGATGCACTGTCCATGTGGTGGGAGCTTTTAACAGATTCTTGGAGGACATTGATCATTGATCAATTTGAAAGAGGGAATTCCCAACCGGGCAGTGAGGCACTTCATCGATGGACCGCGAGTCCGGAGCTGAAAATTGGAAGATCTTCAATTTCAAATTTGCAGCCAATCCTAATTTTCAATAACCTTCGCAGATTAGAAGTCCATGATGTCCCCTTGATGGATATTCAAGTACTGGGAGGCATGGAACTTCTTGAAGAGTTGAAAATTTCCAATGCTCCTGTAAGTGAAATAAGTGCTTTATCCTTCTTAAGAAATCTAAGGATTTTGGATCTTTCCAACACTGGTATTGAGGATTTGAGACCGCTGTCTTCTTTGCGTGAACTGAGAGAATTGAATGTCTCTGGAACAAATATTAAAGTATTGAGGGGCTTAGAGTCCTTATCTAATCTCCAGGAATTGGATATAGCCAATACGAATGTACGGTCACTACGTCCTGTTCAAGGACTCATATCAATAGAAAAATTGATTTGTTTCAATACCAAACTGAACAAACGTGCGGTGGATACATACCGTAAGCTCAATCCCAATGCGGATGTTAGGTTCTATTGATGGGCTTAGTCAGAGATCTGTATAAATCAGGGCTGTTTTTGAATAGTTGAGATAAAAAAAAATAGAATTAATGAAAGGTTTAAGGCCCAGGCTTTAAACCTTTTTCTTTTCAGTTGCTGGGTTGTGGCTATTTTTTGAGCACTTGCTCCAGACTCTTCCTCAATAATTGCCCCATATTTTCACATGCCAAAAAATCCTTATTTTTATAGTGCTTGGCGAGTTCGGACTTCAATAAATCAATATTTTCTTTTGGAGCAATGATGTCTTTTTCCATGCTGATCAATAAATCCTCGATTTCTTTTGGAGAACTCTTCAACCTGTGGGCAATAAGAGCCCTTTCCTCTTTCTGATATTGCTGCATAGATTCAGGCGTGATGTGTTTGATCCCCAACTGAATTAAGGCATTGTTCTGTTTAAAATATTGGGGGAGGTAAATGGATTTTTTTCCTTCATAAGACTGTTGATCAAAATCTATAGCCCTGATCCGGTAATGGATTTCTTCAAAATCAGGAGTTATATCAACAACGAAATTCGAAGAATGCATATCTCCCAATAACCTTACGAAGCAGCGCTCATTGAATTTGACAAATTCTTTTGCCAATCGGATGGGGTTGGCAATATTTTCATTGACATATTGCCTCATAAATTGCTCGCCGGGTATTCCAGCAATATGTTCCTCAATGAGGGTATTCTGGTGGACCAAATAATTGATCCTGTTTGGGGACAGTAAATGTTCCAGTTCCAGCCCATAGACCCTGGAGGCATCAGCCATTTTTACATAAAAATAATCAAAGTTGTCATTGATGCGGTTGACAATCCGGACCCGAAAAGGCTGTGTATTTCCATACACACAAAGGTCTATCCTGTCCACGTAAAGGTGCTGCATAACAGACATATCCCCTTCAGCTTTGAGAAGGGAATAGATTTTTTTTACGTTGAAATGAATTTCTTCCCTGTCAGATTCAGAAAAAAGTACTGTTTCCCAAAGGGTGTCGTTTCCTTTGTAATCATAAAGGGGGATAGAAGAACTGTAGCGCAGCAGGTCTGAATAATGGATTGGAAAATCTACTACTCTTCCGTATTTGACGAGATATGCCCTAAGTGTATCACTAATGGGGTAGATCTTTTTTTTCTTACTGATCAGCGCCATAGTATCTTGATCTTGTTATGAAGCCCTCATCTTTCTTTCTTCTTTGCTGAGGTATCGGTCAAAAACAAATGGTCCAAAGGGAAGTACAGAGGCCACTAACGCAAATAAAGTTTTACTGAAATCCCAAGAACATTTCCTGGCTGTAGGAAAAACCACATAAATATAGATGACAAATAGAATACCATGTGCCCAGCCTACATAAGTTACTGCCAATGGCATATCCATGACATATTTCAAAGGCATGGCCACAAAAAGCAGGAGAAGAAACGAAAGCCCTTCAATGATACTGATCCACTTGAATCGTTTAAGCCATTTGGCCTTTGTGCTTGTAGGATTGCTCATTTTATTTTTTAGAAATATTGAATAGGGTCTGTAATTGGGTCCAAAGTGAGATTTTTAGGTTTTTATTTTCATTGATGGCATCCAGGTCATCTGCAAAAAGGTACTCTACACCTTCCAACATCTGGATTTCATAATTTTTTCTCTTGTAACCCATGAGTTCATGCTTTAGGTTTCCAAATACAATGACCTTTTCAGGCCCCAAGGATTGTATAACTTCCAAACCAGTAGACCCAAGTTGGTCATTGCTCAATAGGGCAATATCCTTCAAAGAACAGCCCACAGCATTCAGGATTTTAAAAAGCAGGTCACTGAGTTCTTGGGAAAGTGTTTGACCTTCATATACAATCAACACCCCTTTTTCAAATCCCCCCTCAAACTCCAAAGGAATACTTTCTTCAATTTCTTCCCTTTCCTGAAATTCATTCAAATTTTCAGTTTTATTGTCTAAGGAATATTCCTGCATCCCATTATTTTGGAACATCAGTTTTCTTTCTTCCGGCAAAAGAAATAATTCCAAATCCAGGAAAAGGCCCATATCATGAATGCTGTGGTTTTCCATGTTTTATGGTTTACATTTTTTGTGCTTCTTTTAGGTTTTCCTGTGCCAGTTCAAAGTTTGGTGCTGATTCGATTGCTTGTCGGAATGCTTCCACCGCCTCAGCTTTGTTTTTTTGACCCATATAAATCATTCCTTTAAGATTGAGTGCAGCTGCCTTCATATTTACTTCTTGTGTTTCATTATTGGAGGTAGGGAAGCCCACAAGGTCTTCAGTGGATTTCCTGTCTTTAATAAGCATATTCACTGAATTCAGTGCTTCTTCTTCTCTGTTGAGGGAGTATTGCAGGAAAGCTGATTTGTAAAGGGAGAAAAGCGTTCCTGTCAACAAATAATGCCTTTCAAAATTCGGGAGTGCCCTATCCAAAGCACCCAATTGTTCCAAAGAATAAGCCGCGATTTCCAGCCCGGTAATACTTTGGTCATTCCTTTCGAGTAAGTCCAAAGAAGCGACTGCTGCTGAGGCGTACTGTCCCGCCTCGAAGTATAGCGTGGCAAGAAGTTCTGGATACCTGTTATTGGTTGGGTTCCGTTCGATCAATTCCATAAGTTTAATCCTAGCCACAGGGAGGTCATTGTACCTCATAGCCAGCTGATAAACTCTTTGGTCAGACTCGTTCCTCCTTCTCAGGCTTTCGGGATCCTGTGTAGCGGTGTTGTCCTGTTGGGCAAATGTAAAAGTGCCAAAGCTTAGGCACAAGGCAAGTAAGAGTATGGTTTTATTCATATGGGTAATTAGTGTTGCTTTTTTAATCCTTTTTGATTGGCTAATTTATACAATAGTTCCAAAGCTTCAGCTTTATTGTTCTGAATTTGTCCTTCCAAGATGGCTTCTTTGATTTCTTCTTTCAAATCACCGACAATTCTTGAAGGTTTTAAATCAAAAATTTCCATGATTTCTTCTCCTGAAACTGGAGGTTGAAAATTCCTAACTTGGTCTTTTTCTTCGACTTCGACCAATTTTTTTTCCACTTTATCGAAATTGGCCAAAAAGCGTTGCACTTTATTGTTGTTTTTTGAAGTGATATCCGCTCTGCAAAGTGTCATCAGGTCATTGACATCATCTCCAGCATCAAAAAGCAATCTTCTGATTGCCGAATCCGTTACTTTGTCTGAGACCAATGCGATAGGCCTTAAATGAAGTCGGACCAATTTCTGTACATATTTCATCCGTTCATCCATGGGCAGTTTCATTCTTCTGAAAATTCCAGGAACCATTCGGGCCCCTTTGTCTTCATGTCCATGAAAAGTCCAACCTACCTTTTGGTTAAATCTCTTAGTGGCTGGTTTGGCGATATCATGCATGATGGCCGCCCACCTCAGCCAGAGATTGTCCGTCATGGCAGAAATATTGTCCAATACCTGAAGCGTATGGTAGAAATTATCCTTATGGGATTTGTCTCCTACTGAATCCACTCCCTGTAATTCTACGAGTTCTGGGAAAAATTGCTGCAGCAATTTGCTGACGAACAATAGTTTGAAACCATATGAAGGCTTCGCTGTCATGATGATTTTGTTCAACTCATCCATGATCCTTTCTGCTGAAACAATCTGAAGCCTATGGGCATCATGTACAATCGCCAGAAAAGTATCCGGTTCAATATCAAAATGAAGTTGTGCCGCAAACCTGATCGCACGCATCATCCGCAATGGATCATCCGAGAAAGTAAGGATAGGGTCCGTAGGAGTTTTGATGGTTTTCCGCTTAATATCCCCCAATCCATCAAAGGGATCAATCAACTCTCCGAAGTTATGCGCATTGACAGATATGGCCATTGCATTGATGGTGAAATCCCTTCTTTCCTGATCTTCCTGAAGTGTTCCATCTTCTACAATGGGTTTTCTGGAATCATGTCGGTAAGATTCTCTCCTTGCTCCAACGAATTCCACCTCCCAATCATTGAGACGGATATTGGCAGTACCAAAATTTTTGAAAACAGAAAGTGGTACATGCTCTTCAAAGCTGTCAGCTACTTTCTGTGCCAAAGCTATTCCTGAACCAACACAAACAAAATCAATGTCTTTACAGGGGCGTTTTAGAATCAGGTCTCTGACATACCCGCCGACGACATAGGTTTCCATTCCCATTTCATCAGCAATTTTTCCAACCCTTCTAAATATGTCTAAGCTTTCTAGGTGTTCTTTGAAATTCATGATCTGTGGATTTTGACATCCCCTTCGGGACTCAAAAACATTTCTTTAGTCCCTGCACTTAGCAATGGAAAATATTCTTCGGTCTGGAAGTCGAATTCTTGAATCTTGGAATATTGCACTATAATCGGTTGAGCATAGGCAAATAAGAGTTTATTCCAAAATTCCTTTCTCAATACTGAAAACCTTATATTTCCATGCTCGATCGGTCCATTATGCAGGGTGTTGTTGACCGGAGTATGATAGATGGTAGGCTTGGTGGCAAACTCTACAATATCAAGTGAAACATCAGAAAATGGCCTGGCCACTGTGCGGATCTGAAAAAGATCAAAAAAGAGAAAAATACCTTCGTAATCATCTGTTTCAGGGTTCCAATGATCCAAACCGATCAGTTCAAGAATGGAACCATTACCTTCTTTGATTTTAACTCTTCCGTTTTCCTTGATTTTGTTTACAACTTCCCTTATTTCCACCGTTGATTTTTTTCTCAAAAATAACCCAGAAAATTGACAAATTAAGGGTTTATTTCCGGGAATTGTCTTTCACTGGTCTAGCGTTACCAAAAAATCATTCCCTTTACTGATTTTCATCATATTTTTATTCGGGCCTATCTTATACCTTCACTTTTGACCTTTCGGAGCAATTACAATGAGCAAATTTGTTATTTTCTTTGATCAGATAAAAAGTAAAGATATTGCCAAAGTTGGTGGAAAAAATGCATCATTGGGTGAAATGATTGCCGAATTGACTCCTTTAGGAATCAAAATTCCCGATGGATTTGCCACCACTGCAGAAGCATTCAGGATTTTTTTGCATGAAAACAAACTTGAAAAAGAGCTCGAATCATCCTTATCCAAGCTCAATACACATGACCTTGGAAATTTATCAGAAATTGGGAAGAAATGCAGGTCATTGATTTCGGGAGGAAAATTCAACGAGGAAGCCAAAAGGGATTTTCTGAAGGCATATGCAATCTTAGGAGCAGGTAAACCTATTTCAGTTGCGGTAAGGAGCTCAGCCACAGCCGAAGATTTACCGACTGCCAGCTTTGCAGGTCAGCATGATAGTTTTTTGAATATAGAAGGAGAGGAGCAATTGCTGGAAGCCATACATAAGTGCTACATATCACTATTCAATGACCGGGCTATCAAATATCGTGTGGATAATGGATTTGACCATATGCATGTGGCCTTATCGGTGGGGGTTCAAAAAATGGTCCGGTCCGATTTGGGAAGTGCCGGGGTTGCGTTTACAATTGATCCAGAATCTGGTTTTCCCAATGTAATCTATATTACAAGTGCTTGGGGTTTGGGAGAAAACGTAGTACAGGGAGCTGTTAATCCTGATGAGTTTTATGTTTTTAAACCATCAATAGAGAAGGAAAGCCAAAGTGTAATTTATAAAAAGCTAGGCGCTAAAGAAAATAAGATGGTCTATGCACATGGTATGGAAAGGCCTGTGATGAACATAAAGACCAGTGCATTGGAAAGAGACAATTTTTCATTGGAACCTTATGATGTAGCCTTATTGGCAGAATGGTGCCTAACGATTGAAAAGCATTATGGCATGCCAATGGATATTGAATGGGCAAAGGATGGGCAAAGTGGAGAAATTTTTATAGTACAAGCAAGACCCGAAACCGTCCATGGTGCAAAAGATGGAATCAAAATCAAGGAATATAAAATCACAGGCAAAAAATCTGCTCCAATTGTAAAAGGTAAAGCTGTAGGAAATGCCATTGCATCAGGAAGGGTATGTATAGTCAAGTCAATTGCTGATGCTGCAAAAGTCAGGCAAGGGGACATTATTGTAGCGGATATTACCAACCCTGATTGGAATGCCATGCTAAGGAAAGCAGTAAGTATTGTTACAAACAAAGGTGGACGGACAAGTCATGCTTCTATTGTTGCAAGAGAGTTGGGGATAAATGCCCTGGTTGGGACTGGTGATGCCACTTCTAAATTGAGGGATGGTCAAGAGATTACAGTTTCCTGCTTAGATGGGGATGAAGGTTCTGTTTACGATGGTAAACTGGAATGGACGGTCAAGGAAATTGATTTAGGTGAAATACCCATAACCCATACCAAGTCCATGTTTATTCTGGCAGATCCATTTAATGCATTTAGGCTTTCATTATACCCCAATCAAGGTGTTGGACTTCTGCGGATGGAGTTTATCATTAGCAATAGCATCAGGATTCATCCTATGGCTTTGGTGAATTTTGAAGAACTTCCCGAATCAAATGACAAAAAAGCGATTGAGGCCATCACACATCATTATGCAGATAAGAAGAAGTACTTTGTTGAGAAACTTTCAGAGAATATTGCCATAGTGGCGGCAGCATTTTATCCAAAGGAGGTGATTGTCCGACTCAGTGACTTTAAAACCAATGAATATGCCCAGTTGCTGGGAGGAATAGGATTTGAACCCAGTGAGGAGAACCCTATGCTCGGTTTTAGAGGAGCCTCAAGATACTATCATCCACTTTACATGGAAGGCTTCGGATTGGAATGTGAAGCAATGAGAGTAGTGAGGGATGAGATGGGACTCACCAATGTCAAGTTGATGATTCCTTTCTGTAGGACAGTTGAAGAAGGCAAAAAAGTCTTGGATGTCATGAAATCCTATGGTTTGGAACGTGGGAAAAATGGACTGGAGGTTTATGTGATGGCGGAAATTCCCAGCAATGTGATCCTGGCGGAAGATTTTGCCCAAATTTTTGATGGCTTCTCAATAGGATCCAATGACCTGACCCAATTGACTTTGGGAATTGATAGGGATTCGGCCATCATTTCAGATCTATTTGACGAAAATAATAAAGCGGTGAAGGCCATGCTTTCTTCTGTAATCCAAACGGCAAAAAAAGCTGGTAGGAAAATCGGTCTTTGTGGCCAGGCACCCAGTGATTACCCTGCATTTGCAAAGTTTTTGGTGGATGAGGGAATAGACAGTATTTCTTTCAATCCGGATGCTTTATTGAAAGGGATAGAAAACATCATTGAAGCAGAGTCAAAGAGGAATTAAAAAAGAAGCCAAAAAGAAAACATTGAGTTTATTGCTTTCCCTGATCAATAAACAATAAATCAGATTGAAAAGCAATGAATCCATTCCCTTTAGTTTTCAGTGGGGGAATGGAATATTACTTCATTTGATACGTTAAATTTAAACATGGTTTCCGGTGGAATATTATTGAAAAACTGCTAACTTGAAGTAACTGTATTCCTATTTAGAAAAAAGAATCAAACATTTAAATCATAAAAAATCCCTAATATCATGGACAGAAATTCATTTAAACAGGTTGGTGTTTGGATAGATCATTCCAAAGCCCATTTGATTGGTTATACGAATGGAAATGCAGTATTAATAGAAACAGTAGATTCTCCTTATGAATCTATGAAAAGGTACGATGGGGAAACAGATGACAAAACGAGGTTTACTTCAAACCCTGAACATGCCTCTAACAATGAGTATAAGAAAAACAATATTACCCAAAATGAACTCAATGAGTACTTCAAAATGATGGAGGGTAAATTACACCCCTACGACGATATTCTGCTTTTTGGCCCAGGTACTGTCAAAGACCAAATGAGGAACCGGTTAAGAGAGAACAAAGCATTTAGTGGCAAGTGGCTCTCTGTAGAAAGTTCAGATAAACTGACGGAAAACCAATTGTTGGCTTATGTCAGGGATTTTTACAAAAATGCCCTGCCTTAATCAAAGTAATTTCTGAAAACCATCCTTGATTTTGGATACGGCATCAAAGGAGTTGTCAATATTGACGACTCCTTTCCCTAATTCATGCCAGTAGCCATCCCCACAGTCTATAAAAATTCCGTTATGGTTTGGTACCTGTTGCTTTGCCTTGGAGTAGTCATAATCAGGAAGAAATACATAGGATAGCAGGTCTTTGGTCTTGTCCCAAGCTCCCTCTGTGATCTTGCCATTTATTTTGATTTCCACTTTTCTGATCGAAAACTTCATGGTCAATTCAATCATTGTTTCCTCAGTTTTTGTTTTGATCAGATAGCGCAGGCTTAGCGGAAGTTCTTTTTTACTGGTTTCATAAATAGCCTGAATTAAATCTTGAGCCAATATTTGCCATTCCTGTTGATTTTGAGGAATAACAAGGCTGGATTTACCTTGGCGGTCTTTTAGGGACAAGTTGATACCACCTTCATCATCCAGGCTTTTGTTCGTCCATTTGGAGGCCGTATAGAGTTCTTTTAAAGGTTTTTCCCATATTTTGGAAATATCCCCATTAAAGTGAAAATCATCGTCCAAAGAAAATCCTTCATCGAAAATCTCCTCTTCGGTAAGTTCTTCCCGATCTGTGTAAATCAGGTCCAAGGAGGTTTCTAGTGCTTTTACACTGAAATTGATTTTTAATTTAAAAATATGACTGTATGGAGGGGGAACCACTCCGGAATCAAATTCAATTTCAATAGAGGATAAATCTTCAGTTCTAATATGCATTTTATGGATATTATTTTTTGTCCTTTGGTTCCTCGATATTGAATATGGATTTCAATTCCACCGCATCTTTAGGGTCCATCCTTTTAGCCAGGACCAGTCTAAGTTGCCTTCTTCTCAATGCTCCTTCATACAGTTCAATCTCATCCGGTGTTTCCGGCAATACTTCGGGCACTTCAATCGGACGTCCGTTTTGGTCAACTGCTACAAAGGTAAAAAAAGCACGATGGGTTTGAATCTTTTTATTGGCTGGTATATCTTCTGCCCATACTTCAATGAAAACCTCCATAGAAGAATTAAAAGCCCTTGTTACCTGAGCCTTTAGGGTAACCACATTACCCAGTGCAATTGGATGTTTAAAAGAAATGCTATCTGCTGATGCAGTGACCACAATACGGTTGGAATGTTTTTGGGCGGCAATTGCGGCCACAATATCCATCCAATGCATCAATTTTCCCCCCATTAAATTGTGCAGGGTGTTGGTGTCATTTGGAAGGACCATTTCGGTCATAACTACTTCAGATTGCTTGGCAGTTTTCTTTTTTGTCATAAAAACTAAATTTTATCCAAAAATACGAAATTTTAATCTATAAATAAAAAATTAACACATTCTTCCCGATAGAAAATTTTGTCATCTCCAGCCTTCCGCGCCTAAGAGCGGGACAAAAGCAAAATTTTCAAATTCTTCCTGTTCTATCTTGGTACTGGTTATTTTGGTCAGTCTAAGCATTTTTTGGGTATTCCTGTCTCCTACTGGAATTACCAGGATACCTCCGATTTTCAATTGTTTTAACAAAGATTTGGGAACGATAGGCGCACCGGCAGTGACGAGGATTTTATCAAATGGAGCTTTGTCTGGTATACCCTGTGAGCCATCGCCAAAATAAAAATGGAGATGGATACCCAGTTTTGTCATAAATTTTTTAGTGCGATCATAAAGTTTTTTTTGAAACTCTATGGTGTGGACTTCAGCGCCCAGAAGGTGAAGAATAGCACCCTGATAACCCGATCCTGTGCCGATTTCCAATACTTTGTCTCCGGGTTTGACCTGTAGCAGTTCTGTCTGAAAGGCCACCGTATAAGGTTGGGATATGGTCTGACCTTCCCCAATTGGGAATGCCTTGTCCTCATAGGCGTGTGAATCCAGTGCTGTATCAAAAAAAAAGTGTCTGGGAAGGGTGTTGATAGCTTCCAATACAGCTTCACTTTTGATGCCCTTCTTTCTCAATAATTTGACCAATTCTCTTCTTTGTCCTTTGTGACGGTAACTGTCCTCTAATCTCAACATGCCTATGGAGAAACTTTTAATAAAGATGCGAAGTTAAGGGATTAATTGGCTTAAATTTGAGCAAAATTTAAAGATAGACTTTTAATGTCTGACTCAGTGCAAATTTAATTTAAAAATGTTTACAGGAATCATAGAGACTTTGGGAACAGTTGTCAATCTTGAAAAGGAAGGCAGTAATGTTCATTTCGATGTTCAATCCCCAATAACCCATGAACTAAAAATAGACCAGTCAGTATCCCACAATGGGGTATGTCTTACTGTGGTAGCTATAAAAGGGGATGTTTATCGGGTCACGGCCATAGACGAAACTTTGAAGAAGACCAATCTAAAAACTTTGTCCGCCGGCAAAAAAATCAATATCGAAAGGTGTATGCCTGCCAATGGGAGATTTGATGGACATATCGTTCAGGGGCATGTAGATCAGACAGGGATAGTAGAAAGTATTAAAGAACAGGATGGTTCTTGGCTTTTCGAATTTTCTTTTGATCCCAGCAATGGTAATATTACAGTAGAGAAAGGATCCATCACTGTTAATGGGACCAGTCTAACCTGTTTCAATTCAAAAAATGGACAATTTACAGTAGCTATTATACCCTACACTTATGAACATACCAACTTTCACCAGTTAAAGGTAGGAGATGAAGTCAATCTTGAGTTTGATATCATAGGCAAATATATCCAGAGGATTATCCGGGGATATGGAGCGTAAGGGATTCGGAATGTTGAATGGAGGGAGACGGCTGAGTGGAGCTTTGAAGTTTAGGTAGGCCGTTTATGTTAAACAATGGGTCTTTTTGAACCGTGACTGACCCGGTGCAGACAGGAACTTTGCGAATTTTTCTAATTTTTGAATGCTGGATTGGTACAGAAAACGGATCCACCAGATTTGGCGGATTTTCTCTGATCACATTGAATCACTAAATAATTTTGAAGCTTGTGAATTGTACTCGGGGTTGACTATTTTCCGGATTTAAACTTTGAAAGGAAACCTCCTGGATTTTATAGTTCCTCAAGCTCCTCTTTATATGCTTTGATAGAGCGGTAGATGGCAGAGGCCAGATAAGTCTGTCCATCTTTGCTGTTCAAAAACCTTTCTTCATTGACATTTGAAATGAATCCCAGTTCTATGAGCACTGAAGGCATACTTGTGGTCCATAGCACATAAAAAGGCGCCTGTTTGACCCCTCTGCTGGAGCGGTTAACCCTTGAAGTAAAATCGTTTTCAATTTTTGCAGCTAAAGAGATGCTATTTGAAATAAAAGCTTTTTGCATCAGGTTGAACATCATGTAGGATTCTGGAGAGGATGGGTCGAATCCTTCGTAGTTTTCCTGATAATTATCCTCAAGTAGGATTACTGAGTTTTCCCTTTTTACGATATCAAAATTGGCTTCAAAGTTTTTAGTACCCATTACGAAAGTTTCAGTACCATAGACACCTTTATTGGCAGCAGCATTGCAATGAATAGAGATGAATAGATCGGCTTTGTTTCTATTGGCAATATTGGATCTTTCCTTTAATTCCAAGAATACATCTGATTTTCTGGTATATATGACTTCTACACCAGGTAGATTTTCCTGGACATATTTTCCTACCTGTAATGCTACAGCCAGTGCGATGTCTTTTTCCTTACTGTATGTTCCCAAAGCCCCAGGATCCTTGCCTCCATGTCCGGCATCAATAACTACACGTTTGAGTCGGTATTCCGGTGCTTTAGAACCAGTAGTTGAAAAGCCACTAAGGAGAAAAAATGTAGTCAGTAACGAAATAATAAGAATATTTTTAACTTTAAATCTTCTCATGCGTGTGAATACTGTTAACTTTGCCCGCGTAAAATTTATAAATTTTTAAACAAATAGAAATAGTAAGTGCGTAATACTTGGATCTGTTTGCTCCTGATTCTGTTTCCTCTCTGGACTATTCCCCAGAATGCTATTGCTCAAAAAAGAGGCCAAATAACCGCGCCGGAAAGAAGAATCGTTGCTCCTGATACTGTATTAAACCCTGGCTCATTGGTTCTTCCTGACCTGGATTCCTTACTTTTTGCCCAGGACACGGTCCAAAAAGCAGATTCTACAGCCCTAACTCCCCCAAAGAGTGATATCCAAACCACCATCAATTACTATGCTGAAGACAGCATAATTACGGATTTTACCCAGAATAGGGTTTATCTCCATAAGGATGCCTGGTTTGAATATGGCAATATAAGACTAGATGCAGATTTGATCATAATCGATTGGGATAAAAGTGAACTTTTTGCTTCTGGGGTGACAGATAGTTTGGGCAATATCATCGGTAACCCGATTTTTAAGGAAGGAAGTACAACGTATGAAATCCGCAAAGAAATGCGGTATAATTTCAAGAGCCAGAAAGCCATTATCAAAGATGTGGTAACAGAGCAGCAGGATGGGCTTCTTCGTGGCACTACGATCAAAAAGGACCAGGATGGCAGTATTTATTTGGATCATGGCTATTATACGACCTGTAACCTGGCTACGCCTCACTGGCATATAAGTGCAGCCAAAATCAAATCTATAAGGGGGAAACAGGTGGTAACCGGTCCATTCAATCTTTATTTTAACAATATTCCCACTCCGGCAGGCTTGCCTTTTGGTATAATCCCGGATACTCCGGATGAAAAAGCCTCTGGTATTGTATTTCCTTCCTATGGACAGGAGCAGGTTAGGGGATTTTTCTTAAGGAATTTTGGTTATTACTTTGCTTTTAACGATTACATCCATACCCGTGTGACCGGGGATGTATATTCGCAGGGAGGATATGGTGCAAAGGCCGCTACAATTTATAAGAAAAGGTACAGATTCAGCGGCTCCTTTGATCTGGATTACCAAAGATTCAAAAGTCCAGAGACGGAATTGAATCCCTTGGATTACAATACAGTTTGGGTGAGATGGTCCCATCAACCCGAATCAAGAGGGAATTCCAGGTTTTCTGCTTCCGTCAATGCCGGTACCACCAATTACAACAATGTGGTGATCAATCCGACCAGTTTCATTACCAATGTCAATTCTGAATTTTCTTCAAATGTTTCCTATAGTAAAACTTTTCAGGGGACTCCGTTTAGTATGTCTGCCAATTTGAGGCATTCCCAAAATGTTCAGACGGATGAGGTAAACCTTATTTTACCAGATATTTCGGTCAACATGAACCGTCAAAATCCTTTCCAGAACGTTAGATTTGAACCTCTAAAGACCTTTAACGTTGCTTGGAATTTTAATTTGCAAAATTCTATCAATAACAGGATAACACCGAATTTTGGAGTTGAGAATAGCGTTTTGCAGCAGAATCAAGGGCTCAATGATTTTAACCAACCTAATGTAATCCCTTTTAATCTGGCCAATTTGCCGCAACTTTTGGCAGATGCAGACAACGGTGCCAGAAATACTATTCCCATTACCTCCAATTTTACTTTGTTCAAGTATTTTACAGGTACAGCATCTATGAATTTAACAGAGCTTTGGTATTTGGAGAGAATCAACTTTTACTTCAATCCGGCTGAAAACAGGGTAGATAAAATACTGGAACCAGGCTTCAATAGAGTGAGTTTTTACAACAGCTCATTCAACATGAATACCAACGTTTATGGATTTTACAATTTCAAGGGTAAAAAGAAAATAGAGGCCATCCGACACCATATGCAGCCATCTATTGGTTTTAATTATACTCCTGACTTTTCAAACCCCGCTTTTGGCTATTATCAAATGGTACAGGTTGATAGTTCGGGAAGATCCCAACTTTTTTCCAGGCATCAGGGCTTCATCTTTGGTGGCGCTCCACTAGGAGAAGCTAGAGCCCTTAGCTTTAATTTAAGAAATGTGGTCGAAGCTAAAATCAGAGGTGATGAGGATTCCGGTGATGGGAAAGCTAAGAAAATCCCTTTGCTTCAGTCTTTGAATTTGTCGACCAATTACAACTTTGCGGCAGATTCTTTCAACCTTGCGCCGTTCAATTTCAATACGCGTACTTCATTTTTTGAAGACAAGATTTCTCTCAACTTTTCCGGAAATATCGATCCCTACGCAAGGAGACAATTTCTAAACAATCAAAATCAATTAGTGGAAAGAAGGGTCAATGAATTTGCCTGGACAGCAGGGCAGGGGATAGGTACCTTGCGTTCACTCCAAATGAATATCAATGGTAGCCTGAATCCAAGTAAGAATGGAAGATCTCCGGGAGAGGTTAGGGAACAGATCACCAATGATTTCTTGCAACAGGGAGGGATGATGAATGAATTTGTCGAGGAAGAAATTAACAGGATTGTCAATGATCCTTCCCAGTATATTGACTGGGATATTCCTTGGAATCTTGGATTTGGATACAATATAGCCTACAACCGTTCCCAAAATGGGCAGACCAATATTACTTCTGCCGTCAATATTAACGGGGATGTGAAAATTTCCGAAAAATGGAAAATCAATTTTAATGGGGGCTATGATTTTAGAACCGCCCAAATTACCCAAACGATGATCGGAATTGCGAGAGATTTACACTGCTGGCAAATGAACGTCAATTGGATTCCATTTGGGCGGTTCACATCCTATAATGTGGATATCAGGGTGAAATCTTCTATCCTTCAAGATTTGAAAGTTTCCCGCCGAAGATCCTTCTTTGATAGGTAAGTTGTATTTAGACCTTGATGTAAATTTTCTTTTTATCCATCCAGAGACCGATCAACCAGATCAATAACATATAGGCAATTGAAAATAAAAGCGAGGCATCTTTTGGACCCAGCCAGCTTGTAAACAGGTTTTCATAAATGATTCCTTTCAATGTTTGGTCACCGATACGGATAATGTGAAATAAAGTGATTACCACCCCGGAAAGCACATAGAGTATCAAAGGATTTCTTCCAAAAACCTCTAAGGGGTAAGTCCAGTTTCTTTTTTGCCAAACTTCGATCAAAAGCACCAAGAAAGCTATCAGCAAAAGATCCAATCCAACAGTAAGCAGGACATAAGAGCTAGTCCATATTTTTTTGTTGATTGGGAAGCCTAAATCCCAAACCAGACAGATAATTATCAGACCCAAAGCCCAGATTATCAGATTTTTCACACTTTTGTTGTTGTTGCCCCATAGCTGTATGGCTTTACCTGCAAAATATCCGGCAATAACATTGACCACAGAAGGGAATGTACTTAGAATGCCTTCAGGTTCAAATGGGACTCCTTCTCCCATATACAAGTATTTAGCTCCAATTAGCCATAAATCCAACTTCACAACAGCATTTCCAGCCAATGAATATGGGTCTTCACCTTCTCCGAAATAATACAAAACTCCCCAGTAGGCCAGAAGGGTGATGATACTGAACATAATGGCTCCCCGCTTCCCGAAATAATATAAAATCAAAGATGCCAACATGTAACAAAGGGCAATTCTTTGAAGCACTCCAAGTAATCGGACTTCCAGCCAATTGATCATCGTATAGCCGGTTTCTGTACTATAATCCACAAAAGGAAAAGCATTCAAAAGCCATCCAATAATGAAGATCAGGAATGTCCTTTTAAAGACTTTCCGCAAGAATAGTCCTTGTTCCATTTGTTCAAGCTTCTTCATGCTGAAGCTCATAGCATTTCCTACCACAAAAAGAAAGGTGGGGAAAACCAGATCCGTAATAGTAAAACCATGCCATGAAGCATGTGTAAAGGGCGCATACATATGCGACCAGCTTCCTGGGGTATTCACAATTACCATCAGGGCAATCGTCAGCCCTCGCAGTACATCTAGAGCCAGATATCTTTCCTGTAAAGGAACTCCTAAAGGTGTTTGTTGGGACATAGTGATTTTGGGTTATGTTAAGTATTGGTTTGGGTAATAAGACTTTCTCGAAAATTTAAGAAAAGATTTTAATAATAAAATATTTTTTTGATTAAACAATGGGCTTTTTTAATTGTAATGATTAACTTTTGTTGCTTGTAATTCTTTGGCTTTCAACTTCTTGTTTATATGATAAGAGCTTATCTACCTTTATTTGTATTGCTTTTGTTGGGTTGTGTTCCTAAGAAGAAGCATATAAATCCTAATGAAATTCAAATACAGTGGGAATTATTGGAAAATAAGATTTTGCCAAAGCCATCCCACCAGGCAAAATTCACCTTAATTAACCAAGGGGAAATAGGTTTATTACCTGATTGGGAAATTTATTTCAATACCATTTTTTTGTCACTTCAGCCGGAAATTCTTTCCGGAGCAGTCGAGATCGAGCATATTTCAGGAGATTATTTCAAAATCCGCCCCAAAATAGAGTTTCCGGTATTGGCCCCTGGTGAGCAATACGAGATTGTATATCAATCCGGTAATTTTCTAACCAAAAACTCCCATGCACCAAATGGATTGTACATTGTATTTGCCGAACAGGAGAGGGGTTACAGTTTGGAGGGTTATACTGCCAAATCATTTGATCTGTCGGCGCTTTCCCAAGCAGTAGAGGGAATGCCTGTACCCATTCCAACTGCTGAATTTTTATATGAGCAAAACAGAAATATGCATCTAATGGATCAAAGAAGCATCAGTCCCTTCCTTCCAAGTCCTAAAGAATATCAATGGAAAGAGGGAGAGCTGACAATTAAGGGTGATGTTTGGATTGATGCAGGCCCTTTTCCAGAAGAAGCAATCTTTTTTGCTAACCGACTTTCATCCCATTATAAGGGAAAAGTAGCTGTTGGAAATCACCAATCAGCTTCTGTCAAGGTCAGGCAAAGCAGGAGAGATATGGGCAAAGAAGGATACTTGCTTGATGTGGGAGAAGAGATTATCATAGAAGCAAGCCAAAAAGAAGGGGCATTTTACGGTTTTCAATCATTATTGGCTTTGATGCCGACAGATTTTTTTTCAGGGATACAGAACGAACTCCGATTTGGTAAAATTTCCATAAATGATGGCCCTAGATTCGAACACAGGGGTTTGTTTTTGGATGTTGCTAGGAATTTTCAGAGCAAGGAGGCCGTATTCAAGCTTCTTGACCTCATGTCTTTTTATAAATTGAATGTTTTTCATCTCAACCTTGCCAATGATGAAGGCTGGAGAATTGAAATTCCAGGATTGCCTGAACTTACAGATGTTGGTAGTAAAAGGGGGCATTCCAAAGATGAAAAAGATTTCCTATGGCCCTATTATGGTTCTGGGCCAGACAAGGATCAGTCACCTAATGGAACAGGTTATTATACGGTCGAGGATTTCAAGGAAATACTCCGATATGCCAAAGAAAGGCATATAGAAGTAATTCCTGAAATAGGAGTTCCAGCCCACTCAAAGGCTGCAATCATTGCTATGAGGAAAAGGTACCATCAAAAGATGGCAGAGGGCGATGAAAAAGGGGCCAAAGAATATTTATTAGAGGATTTTGATGATGAATCAGTATACCTGTCCGCACAAAATTTCCGTGGTAATACCATCTGTATCTGTCAGGAATCCGCATTCACATTTTATGAAAAAGTAGTGGATGCAATTCTTGGCATGTATCAAGAGGCAAATGTACCTATTCATACTTTCCATACTGGAGGTGATGAGGTTCCAAAGGGAGTTTGGGAAGGATCTCCAGTCTGTAAAAATTTCATTGCAGCAAATCCGGATCTTCACCATGTACATGACCTTCCCAATTATTTTTATACCAGGATCAGTAGAATGTTTCAGAAGAAAGGGATTCAAACTGCTGGATGGGAAGAAATAGGACAAATAGAGGTGGAAGAAAAGGGGAAAAAAATTGCACGACCAAATCCAATATTTGCTGATGCGGGTTTCAGGGTATATGCCTGGAATGCAGTAGCAGGGTGGGGAGGAGAAGATATGGCCAACCAATTGGCAAATTCCGGTTATGAGGTAATCATTTGCAATTCTTCCAATATTTATTTTGACTTGGCGTACAACTTGGATCCCGATGAACCTGGTCATGAATGGTCCGGTTATGTGGATTTGAAATCCTCTTGGAGAATGGTGCCACTGAATAACTTTTTTTCAAATGACTATGATATGTATGGTAATCCAATTGATCCAATCGAACTGGCAAAAGGGAAAACTACACTTTCAGAAGTAGGGAAAAGAAATATAAAAGGAATTCAAGGACAGCTTTGGACTGAGACAGTCAAAGGTCAACAGATGATGGAATATTATTTATTGCCGAAAATGCTGGGCCTAGTGGAAAGGGCTTGGGCCCCTGATCCAAGTTGGTCTTCAATTCAGGATCAGGAAAAAAGATTGATCAGGAGGGAAGAGGACTGGAACAGGTTTGCAAATGTAGTAGGTCAAAAAGAACTACCAAGATTGGCTCATCTGTTTGGTGGCTTCAATGTCCGCCTTCCTAGACCAGGTATTTCTATTAAAGAAGGTTATTTGTATGCCAATGTGGAAACTCCCGGCCTACTCATCCGATATACCGAAGATGGAACAATACCCAATAATGGATCGCCGATTTTACAGAATCCATTACCCTATAAAGAAGGTATTCAGCTGAAAGTTTTTATTCCCCAATTTCCTTAATGTGGGGAAATAAATGGTGAATCACATGCTGTAATTTGGTATAGTGAGATTTCAATAAGTTATAATTCAGGGGGTTTCAAAGAAAAAAGTAATAAATACCAAAACTTTTTTTGAAACATTAGGTTGAGTGGTGGTCTAAGTACAATTATCTCACCATAAAACCCAATAATAATGACGCTTAAAAAATTTAAACAAAATTTAGCTGCCTTAATGGTAATGCTTGCAGTTATCAGTTGGAGTTGTTCCGAATTGGAGCAGGACTTAGTAGTAGATCAGGGCTCAGAGACTGGAATGAGCTTGGTTGAAGTATTGAAATCCATAGAAAATGGAGTAGGAGAAGATGGTCAGGCAAATGCCAGAAAAAGTGCAGTGGCCACCTATGCAACATTTAATGCTGCTTTGGGGAGTTCAGGCCTTGCTTCTGTATTTGCAAGAAATGAATTGACTGTTTTTGCTCCTTCAGATGCCGCATTTGCTGCTTTGGGGTTAAATCCGGGAAATATCAAAAGATTGCCAAATCTTAGGGAAATCCTTCTTTACCATGTTGTACCAGGTACCGTTCTTTCCAGGGACCTTTCAAATGGGTTTGTGGTTACGGTAAACGGTGCAGCTGTAGAAATCAGTCTAAATGATGGCGCAAAAGTAAATGAATCCAATATCATATTGGTTGATAAAAAGGCCAGAAATGGCGTAATTCATGGAATTGATCAGGTATTGTTGCCTCCAAGCCAAAATATTGTAGAGGTGGCTTTGGGTGCCAATCCAGAGTTCTCCATCCTTGTAGATGCAGTATTAGCAGCAGGATTCGGGGATCTTTTGGCAACGACCAATAATTTGACTGTATTTGCCCCTACAAATGCGGCTTTTGGTGAACTATTGGAAGAATTAGGTTTTGATAGTTTGGAAGAATTGATTGATGAGGATACAGGTATTGGATTAGCAGGATTGCAGCGCGTATTGGCTTATCATGTTTTTGCTGGAAGGGTTTTTTCAAGTGATCTTTCTGATACGACCATTAGAATGTTTTCACAAGATGAACTTATCATTGATGTAAGCGGCCCTTCACTCATAGATTTAGGTGATAGGGAAGCTAACATTGTATTAACAGATATCCAGGCAACAAATGGGGTGATCCATGTGATCGATAAAGTGGTTTTGCCATTTGAATAAGCAATAAAATAGGTTAGATCATTGATAGATTAATTTCTTGAGATTCGTTTAATCTGAATTAGCCAAATTTAAAAATGGGCAGTTTCTTCTTTGAGAACTGCCCATTTTTTTATCATGTTTTACCCAAGCTTTTAAAAAACTTTCAATTTTTAAACTTAAAAAAGTTACTGTAATTAAAGTTTTACAAAACTGTTTTTTTTTGTCCAATACAAACTAAATTAGGCTCAACCAAACTATTCAAAATGAGACCCTGGTTTTACCTAATATTTTTTTTGATCCTTTTGGGATATTCCTGCGGCCAAAAGGAAGAAACAGTATTTCCACAAAAAGAAAATATTTCTGAGTCGGTTTTTGCTTCCGGACTAATCAAGTCCAAAGGTCAGTACCGTGCATTTGCCAATACTTCCGGCATATTAAAATCTATATATGTAAAAGAAGGTGACCAGGTGAATGCAGGAGATATCATTGTAGAAATCAGTAATGAAGCAACAAGGCTGAACAGAGAGACTGCTGAAATTGCTTTGGCATATGCAGACCGAAGGGAGAATTTTGCTAAGTTAAAAGATTTGGAAATCAATATTGAATTGGCAAAAAATAGGTATGAGAATGATTCAATGTTGCTTGAAAGGCAAAAAAAATTATGGGCCCAGGGCATAGGGAAAGCAATTGACCTAGAACAGAGGCAATTGAATTTTGATAATTCCAAAACCGCTTTCAATTCTGCCATGCTCAGGTATGGGGATTTGAAAAGGGAAATGGATTTTAATGAAAAGAATGCAGGCAAAAGCCTAGCTCTTTCCAGATCCCTGGAAAGTGACCTTTTCCTAAAAAGTAAAATTGTAGGTAAGGTTTATGCACTTTTGGTGGAAGTTGGTGAGATGGTCAATCCCCAAACGCCTTTGGCTATTATAGGGAGTTCGGATGATTTTTTGTTGGAAATGCAGGTAGATGAGTATGATATTGTAAAAATTAAAATGGGACAAAAGATACTGGTCACAATGGACAGTTACAAGGGGGAGGTTTTTGAAGCCAAAGTAAGCAAAATAAATCCCATAATGGATGAGCGCAACAAAAGCTTTACTGTGGAAGGGGAGTTTGTACAAAGGCCTGAAATCCTGTATCCTAATCTAAATTTTGAGGCAAATATCATTATTCAGTTTAAAGAAAACGTCTTGACAATACCTAGGGCTTTCCTTTTTGGTGAAAAGTTTGTAATAAATAGTAAAGGAGACACCTTACCTGTACAGACCGGATTGAAAGGATTCCAGAAAGTAGAAATTTTGGGTGGTATTGAAGAGAGTACAGCAATCAAAAAGCCTAAATCATGAGGGTTAGCTTGATCGTAGATATAGCAAAGGCTTTGATGGTTGCAAGGTTGAAACAGACCATGGTGGCGGCGGTTGGTGTTACTTTCAGCATCACTATGTTCATTGCTTTGCTAGGCTTCATGAATGGGCTCAATGATTTATTGGATGGCCTGATTTTGAACAGAACGGCCCATGTCAGGTTTTATAATGATATCAAGCCTAATGAGGATCAACCAATAAATTTATCCAATGAATTTTCAGGGGGGTATAATATCATCCGCTCGGTCAAACCATCAATAAGCAGGGTTAGCATATACAACAATGAATCAATTATCCGCACCCTCAAAGGGGATGAAAGAATTCTTGGAGTTGCCCCAAAAATTGCGGTTCAGGTTTTTTTCAATGTAGGGAATGTGGACATTCCCGGGGTATTGAATGGAATTCAGGTCGATGAAGAGAACCGCCTTTTTGCTTTCAGTGATTATGTGGTAGCAGGTGACTTCATGGACCTTCAATATTCCTCCAATAGTATTATTCTGGGAAAAGGAGCCGCTGAAAAGATGATGGCTGAAATTGGGGATTATGTTCAGGTAACAACGGCCCAAGGCAACAGACAGCTTCTTAAAGTGGTGGGCTATTACCAGTCCGGTATCGGTGAGTTGGATAATCTACAATCTTATGTGTCGCTGGCCAGTGCCCAGAAGTTATTGGGAGAAACTTCCTCATTTATTACCGATATCCAAGTAAAGCTACATGATTTCAACCTGTCCCCGGAGCTTGCAAGAGAATACCGTTCTATATTTGGGATAGATGCAGACGATATCCAGACAGTAAATGCTCAATTTGAAACTGGCTCAAATATCCGCTCCATCATCAGTTATGCAGTAGGTATTACATTATTGGTGGTTTCAGGTTTTGGGATTTACAATATCCTGAACATGATGATTTATGAGAAAATGGATACCATTGCAATTTTGAAGGCTATTGGATTTTCAGGGGCGGATGTGAGAAATATCTTTATTACTATCGCCCTTTCCATTGGATTTGTCGGTGGACTTTTGGGCTTATTTTTTGGATTCATTTCATGTTTGGGCATTGAAAAGATCCCTTTTGAGACTGAAGCGTTGCCGGCAATTAAGACTTTTCCTGTAAATTTCAATCCTAAATATTATTTGATTGGTGGAGTATTCAGCCTTGTAACCACCTACTTCGCAGGTTTTTTTCCTTCCCGTAAGGCCAGTAAAATAGATCCTGTTGAAATCATCCGAGGAAAGTAACATGAGTAAGAAAGCTATTGAGGCCAAGAAAATCAAAAAATATTTTTTCAGCCCTGGCAAAACCCAGGTGCTGAAAGAGGTTTCCTTTTCTGTTAACAAAGGTGAGTTTGTATCAGTTATGGGAAAGTCAGGTTGTGGAAAGTCCACATTGCTTTATATTTTGTCTACTATGGATACTGATTATGAAGGGGAGGTTTTTCTAGATGATAAATTGATTACAGGCCAATCTTCCAATTATCTTTCCAGATTGAGAAATGAAAAAATCGGTTTTGTTTTCCAGTTCCACTATCTGATTCATGAATTTTCGGTTTTAGAAAATGTCATGATCCCTGGGCTAAAATTGAATGAAAAATCAAGGGAGGAACTGGAACATATTGCCATGGAAAAACTGAAGATTTTTGACATGCAGGACCATGCGCTCAAAAAGGCCAATCAGTTGTCCGGGGGCCAAAAACAAAGAGTGTCTATAGCCAGGGCATTGATGAACAATCCTTTGATCATTATGAGTGATGAACCCACTGGTAATCTTGATAAAAAGAATTCAGATATGGTTTTTGGAATATTTAGTGAAATTGTACAGGAATTTCAACAGACTATCTTGATGGTAACTCATGACCAGGAATTGGCTTCTAAAACAGACAGGACTATCCTCATGGAGGATGGGATGGTAATATCCCATGGGTAAAAGAGAAATCAAAGCCCTTTACTTACAAAAATGTTATGGGCCTTTTCCCTACAAACCCCACTTGCCTTTTTCCGTGAATAATAGGAGGTTCAAAAAAAATCTGAAAATGGATTATACTTTTCAAAATAATGAATAAAAGACTGATCAAATTGCTTTTTCTCTTTTGTGTAGGATTAATGGCCTGTTCGGAAAATGAAGGACCAAAAACCGGACCTTCCAATATTTATTTCCCTCCATTATCAGGAAACACATGGGAATCATTGGATCCCAAAATTCTAAATTGGAATATTCAGGAACTGGATAGACTT
This sequence comes from Cecembia rubra, assembly GCF_003014575.1. Taxonomy (GTDB): domain Bacteria; phylum Bacteroidota; class Bacteroidia; order Cytophagales; family Cyclobacteriaceae; genus Cecembia_A; species Cecembia_A rubra. Next base: position 1,091,207 of record NZ_PYGF01000001.1, on the reverse strand, counting down.
GATGAATTGCTTGAATCCAACGGAACCAGGGCATTTATTTTATTGAAAAATGGAAAAATTGTTAGAGAGGTTTATTTCGGTTTACGCCTGACAGGAAATCAGCCATTTGACCAAAACTCACTTTGGTATTGGGCATCTGCAGGAAAGACCCTGACTGCCACTTTAATTGGTCTGGCGCAGGAGGAGGGAAAATTGACAATTACTGAGTCTTCCTCAAAATATTTGGGTGAAGGATGGACTTCAATGTCTCTGGACCAAGAGAAGAAAATCACCATTTGGCATCAATTGACCATGACCTCAGGCCTGGATGAAAACGTTGGCAATCGTGATGATTATACCCCAATTAATTTAAAATATTTGGCAGATCCAGGAAGCAGATGGGCTTATCACAATGCACCTTATACTTTACTGGATAAGGTAATTGAAGGAGCTACAGGAAGCTCATTTTCGAATTACTTTAATCAGAAATTAGGAATGAGGATAGGAATGACCGGCTCATGGCAAAAGCTTGGGTTCAATAATGTCTTTTTTAGTAATGCGAGGTCAATGGCAAGGTTTGGATTATTGCTACTGGCAGAAGGGGTTTGGGATGGTCAACCAATAATCAAGGACACTAAATATTTGAGGGAAATGATCAATAGTTCCCAAGACCTGAACAAAAGTTATGGATATCTCTGGTGGCTTAATGGGAAACCATCTTTTATGCTACCCATAATTCAGAATGTCTTTCAGGGATCTTGGGCTCCAAATGCCCCAAACGATATGTTTTGTGGATTGGGTAAAGATGGTCAATATGTCTGCGTGGTACCCTCTTTGGATCTTGTGTTGGTCAGGATGGGTGAAAACCCCGATCAATCATTGGTTCCATTGATGTACTTGGATGAGATTTGGCAACAATTGAATAAAATTTTTCCTGAAAATTGAAAATTTTCATTCTGTGCCTATCTCTGTAAAGAGATTTAATTTTGGCCGTAGAGTGATTGTATGACCTTTTATCCTGAAAATTAGTTTTTTTAAGAAAGGAATAATTTCTCACTGTTTATACTCAGGCCCTGATATGATCAATATCATGCCGGATTACTCAGGATTCTTTAAAATGATTTGTAACTTAGTTGTAGTACAAAAACTACAAGTTCCATGAGCAAAAAGAAAGAATACAGCTTGTTTGATGATGTGTGTGGTTTCGTTGATGAGGCCGCGAAGTATATGGATGTGCATCCTGGTTTACTCGAGCAAATAAAACAATGTAATAGCATTTATAAATTTAACTTTCCTCTGAGGAATGATGACGGCAGTTATGAAGTTATTACCGGTTATCGGATCCAGCATTCTCAGCATAAGTTGCCCGCTAAGGGAGGGATTAGGTATAGTACCCATGTCAATGAAGAAGAGGTAAAAGGATTGGCGGCATTGATGACCTACAAATGTGCTTTGGTGAATGTGCCATTTGGAGGAGCGAAGGGTGGTGTTTCGATTGATCCCTTGAAGTACAATGAATACCAACTTGAACGGATTACCAGAAGGTATACTGCTGAGTTGATCAAAAAGAAATTTATTGGACCGGCCATTGATGTGCCTGCTCCGGATTATGGAACAGGTGCAAGGGAAATGGCATGGATTGTGGATACTTTTGAGGCATTCAACCCTGAGGTGATCAATGCCAAAGGCTGTGTAACAGGAAAGCCATTGTCTCAGCATGGTATTGATGGAAGGACTGAGGCCACAGGTCAGGGAGTTTTCTTTGGTATCAGGGAAGCGGTCAATGTGGAGGAAGATATGGCTGCCTTAGGTTTGAAGCCAGGATTGAAGGATAAAACCGTCATTGTACAGGGCTTAGGAAATGTGGGCTATTTTTCGGCCAAATATCTTAGTGAAGCAGGGGCCAAGGTTATTGGAGTAGCGGAGTGGAATGGAGGTATTTGGGATGAAAAGGGAATAGATATCGAGGCCCTTAAGCAATATCAGTCAAAAAATAAAGGCTTTAAAGGATATCCAAAAGGGGAATTTATTAAAGATAGTAAGCAGTTATTGACATATCCCTGTGATATTTTGGTACCAGCAGCATTAGAAAATCAGATCACTTTAGAAAATGCTGATAAAATCCAAGCAAAAATAATTGGTGAGGCCGCAAATGGACCTGTTACCCAGGAAGCCGAAAAAGTATTGTTGAAAAAGGGCAAACTGGTCATACCTGATATGTATCTAAATGCAGGAGGTGTGACTGTCTCTTATTTTGAATGGCTTAAGAATCTTTCCAGGGTTTCATTTGGTAAATTGGAAAAGCGGTATGATATGGAAAAATACAGAAAACTGCTCAGTACCATTGAAAATGCCACAGGTGAGGAATTTACCGATATGGAAAGGGACGCATTGATTAAAGGGGCTTCGGAGCGAGATTTAGTTTTGTCTGGTTTGGAAGAAACAATGGTGACTTCCTATCAAGCGCTCAACCAAAAAAGGAAAGAAAAAAACTTACAGAGTTTGAGGACTGCAGCTTTCATTTTGGCTCTTGAGCGGATAGTGATAAGCTATACTGATCTGGGTATTTTCCCGTAATTTTCCGTAATCCTGATTTTTTGAAGCAAAAGAGAGGTGGATCAGCTCACCTCTTTTTTGTTTTTTTCAAATGTTGAAAAGTATCTTCGATCAAAGTATTATGTCCACAAGGCAGTTCGCATGTGATGATTTGGGGAACTTTACTGCTGAATTTTTTTAGATTTCTGGTGGTGATCATGGTGTCATAAGCTCCCGTGAACAAAGTAACTGGAGTCTTATTTAACCTCAAATACTTAATGATGAGCCCAAGGTCGGGTTTCAGTGGTTTGAAAACATTCCAGGTAAAATAAACCTGAGCCCTCATGGTTCTGGTTTGCATTTGAGATTTCACAAATTTGATCAATGAATTTTGCAAGATTCCTAAACTGTACAAAGCATCCATTGTCCTAAAGAACCGCTTCGGATGAAAGACCACATGTTTGAAAAGTCTGTTTAACACACCAGGAAATGTAGCCATATTGTACCAGAAACCGGTTTTTATTCCATCAGGTGCCATCAACAAAAGGGATTGTGTAAGGTTTGGGAAAATTTCATATGTGATCAGGCAAAACTTACCTCCCATGCTATAACCTACTAAATGAAATTTTTCAAAACCTTCTTTTTCCATTAACTGTACCATAATCTCTCTCCATATTTCTTTTGTTAGCCTTTGGTTGACAGATTTCCAGCTACTTTGTCCATGGTAGAACATATCAAAAACCAAAAAACACTCCTCTTCATTTCTCAGCTCAAGGAATAGGTCATAAGCTTTCATGTTTTGGCCAAAACCATGAAATAGTAAAAAGTAATTTTTCCCTTGACCATGTTTCTTGTAGGCCAAGTGACCAAATGAGGTTTCTAAAAACTGCATAAACAAAAATAGAATAATTGATTCCTAAAATCAGGGTCAAGGTAAATTAGATTTCATGTGTTTTTTGATAACAAAATATAATTCCTGAAAAAATAGAAAAGCATTATTTATTAATGATGGAGTGGGTTAATGAATTGGTTTTTCAAATTTTATTTCACAAAAAACTTAAGAAACTTTGAACTTTCATAAAGTTTCCAGAGTTTTACATCCAAATTGTGATCGATTTGGAAAACAGAGAAAAAATCATTGAGACAGCGAAGGAGCAGTTTATGCGGTTTGGGGTGAGGTCCGTGACCATGGATGATATCGCAAGGATGGCCGGAATGTCGAAAAAAACCATTTATCAGGAGTTTTCTGACAAGAACCAGTTAGTATTTGAATCCTTTTCTTCCGCCTTGAACGAGGATATCCATTGCCTTGAAAATCTTCCTAAAATAAATGATGGGATTATTGAGCATCTAGTTGGACTAACCGCACATATTAGAAGGAGATTTGCTGACATGAATCCCATGGTGCTGAATGAAATCCAACGCTATTTTCCGCAGTGTTGGCAGCTATTTGAAGAGTTCAAAAAGGAACATGTCTTAAAAGAGATTACAGACCTGTTAGAAAAGGGTAAAGAGGAGGGATTTTTCAGACCGGAAATCAATACAGAAGTTATGGCCTTGCTTCGTATGGAGCAGATGATGCTGATTTTTGACCCCATCAAATTTCCTATGTCCAAGTTTAATCCAGTAGAACTACAATTAGAAATATTTGAACATTTCCTTTATGGGATTTTTACCGAAAAAGGAAGAGAAGCTTACCTAAACCAAAAGAAACAGTACAATGAAAACCACAATTAAGATGCTATTAAGGATTCCCATTGTCCTGATGGCTATTTTGTCTCCTTTTCATCTCAGCGCCCAAAGGGTGGTTGAATTGTCATTGGAGGAAAGTATAAGATACGCATTGGAGAACAATGTGGATGCAAAAAATGCCCAATTGGAAACCTTGATTGCCAAAGCAACGGTAGTTGAAAGGCGTTCGCAAGGACTTCCTCAGGTCAATGGAAATGTCGATTTTACTTATAATGCAGCAATTCCAGTTGTATTTTTCCCCAATGAAGGTCCATTTGCAGACCCTAATTCTGAACTGGATGTTGTCCCTCTTCGATTCGGGGTGCCTATAACTGCCACAGTAGCAGTTCAGGCCACTCAAATGATATTTGATGGGTCTTATTTTGTAGGCCTTCAAGCTGCAAAAACCTACAAAATGTTAACGGAATATGACAGGTTGAAATCTGAAATTGATGTTAAGGAGAGGGTTAAAAAGGCCTATTTTTCAGTATTGGTTAACGAGCAGAGGAGGCAATTAATAGAGGCTAATCTCAAAAGATTAGAAAGTTTATTGTCAGAAACCAATGCGCTTTTCGAAGCAGGTTTTGTTGAGAAAATTGATGTCTCTAGAATTAAAGTGCAAAGGAATAATATTAAATCTGAACTTGACAAGGTCGTTGCTGCCACAGCAATCAGTGTTGAACTTTTGAAAATTCAGATTGGGCTTCCAACAGATTATTTTATTTATCTCACACAAAGTTTGGAAGAACTTAATGATCTGACAGATATAAAAAGCTTGATTGAAATAGAGGGTACAAGGAGAGTTGAATTGGATCAGATCAGGACCAATATCGAACTTGTGAAATTAGATCTTAAAAATAATACTGTTCAATATATTCCAAAATTATCTGCATTTGCCACTTATCAAAGAAATGCTGCGGCTCAGCAGTTTGGATCATTAATGGAGAACGGAAGATGGTTTACAGGTGCCTTTATTGGGGGATCTTTAGCCATACCTATTTTTGATGGTTTATCAAAAAGTGCCCGTATCCAACAAAACAGAGTGCAGATAAGGCAGCTGGAAAATCAAGAAAGATTTATTCAGGACAATATTGAATTTGAAAAATTTCAATTTAGGGCCAATCTGAACAATAGCCTTGCTGCTTTAGAAGTGCAAGCTGAAAACATGGACCTTGCAAAGGAAGTATTTAGGATGGCCAAAATCAAGTATGAAGAAGGCGTTGGCTCTAACTTAGAAGTTGTGGAAGCGGATTCAGCACTTAAGGAAGCTGAAACCAACTATTTTACTGCACTTTATGATGCCCTGATTGCAAAAGTAGATCTCGAAAAGGCATTAGGAATACTATAACCAATTATTAAGCAAAATCTCACACATCTATATGAAAACTAATTTTCAATTTTTAATCATTGCCATCCTTGTATTGGTAGCCTCCTGTGGTGAAAAGGATGAATTGGCAGCCAAAAAAGAAGAATTGGCCAAAATGAAAAAAGATGCTTCTGCATTAAGACTGGCCATTGAAAATCTGGAAAAGGAAATAGGGTCTTTAGATCCTGAATTTGGAAAACAAAACAGAAAATCTGTGCTTATATCCACTATTCAACCAAAAGTGGGTCATTTCGAGCATTTTATTGATGTGACAGGTTCGGTACTCTCCAAGAAAAATGTCAGTATAAGCGGTGAAGTGTCCGGTAGGGTACAGGAAATAATGGCCATTGAAGGCATGCGGGTTTCCAAAGGCCAGGTATTGGCAAGAATTGACGCAGAGGCCATTCAAAGGAATATTGAAGAAGTGGAAAAACAGCTGGAACTCGCTGCAGTTGTTTTCGAAAAACAGCAAAGGCTATGGCAGCAGCAGATAGGTACTGAAATCCAATACCTGGAAGCTAAAAACAGAAAAGAAACCCTTGAAAAAAGTCTGGCTTCTTTGAGAACCCAGGAGTCCCGTACTTCAGTGAGGGCCCCATTTAATGGAACTGTGGAAACAGTGAATGTTAGGCTTGGAGAATTGGTGCAGCCGGGAACACCCATGTTCCAGTTTGTAGGAGAAAGTGACCTGTTTATAGAAGCCGATGTATCTGAAAGGTATGTGGGTATTGTTACCAAAGGTGATTCTGTAGAAATCAACTTCCCTTCCATCAATCAGACGCTCAATACCAAGGTATCTGCGATAGGAGCTATCATCAATCCTAATAACAGGACATTTAAAGTGGAGGTCTTTCTACCCAATATTCCAAATGTTAAGCCCAACATGGTTTCCGTGTTGAAAATCAAAGATTATGAAAATCCAAATGCTGTCATGATTCCCAACTACCTTATTTTGCAGGACACTAAAGGGGATTATGTATTTACTGTAGATGAAAACCTTAGCAAAAAACGCTACATCAAAAGAGGTAGAACCTACAAAGAATTGGCTGAGATTGTACAAGGGCTGGATGGTTCGGAAACATTGGTAGATAAAGGGTTCAGAGAAGTTGGGGATAATTTCAATGTTAACATCACAAATTAATTTTTTTGGTAAATATGGAAGATAAACAAAAAGGAATAATCCGGGAATTTGGGCTGAGTTCACTTTCGGTGAACAACCAAACTTCCGTGGTCATATTGGTGGTTATTATCACCATATTGGGTATCATGGCCTATAGGACTATGCCCAAAGAGAGTTTTCCGGAAATTGTCATACCGACAGTTTACGTAGGTACGGCTTATCCTGGTAACTCCCCCGTTGATATGGAAAACCTGATCACCAGGCCCATAGAAAAGGAATTGAAGTCTATCAACAACGTAAAAAGCATCAAATCCACCTCTGTTCAGGATTTTTCTTCCGTAGTGATAGAATTCAATCCCGGCGTAGAAATTTCCAAGGCGATTCAAGATGTAAAAGATGCTGTGGACAAATCCAAAAGTGAATTGCCCACAGATCTGGACCAGGATCCGGATGTGATTGAAATCAATACTTCTGATTTCCCTATCATGAACGTCAATCTTTCGGGGAATTTTTCAGAAGAGGAGTTGAAAAAATTCGGTGAATACCTTGAGGATGAGATTGAAAAACTACCGGAAGTTTCTAAGGCTGAATTGCGCGGGACTGTGGAAAGAGAAATCCGTATAGATGCGGATATATTTAAGATGGAGGCCAATGGGGTTTCTTTCAGTGATATTTCTGATGCAGTTTCCCAAGAAAATATCACCATTTCAGGAGGCAATATCCTTGCAGGGGATTTCAGAAAGGCACTGAGGATTACAGGTGAATTTAAATCTCCTGAAGAATTGAAGGACATTATCGTTAAGACGGAGAACAATAAAATTGTATATCTGTCTGATGTGGCAGAGGTTCGGGACACATTCAAAGAAAGGGTGAGTTATGCCCGTAGCAAGAAAAATCCTGTTGTGACTGTCAATGTGGTAAAACGATCAGGTGAAAATCTCCTGGATGCTTCTGATAAAATAAAAGAAATCATCGATAGGGCAAAAAGGGAAAGGTTTCCAGAGGGTCTGGAAGTTTCTATCACCAATGACCAATCTAAAACAACCCGCTCCCAAGTTAATGATCTTGAGAACAGTATCATCTTTGGTGTGATTCTGGTAGTATTGGTATTGATGTTCTTTTTAGGATTCCGTAATGCCCTTTTTGTAGGGGTTGCAATACCACTTTCCATGTTTATATCCTTTTTGGTGCTGAATTCATTTGGTATCACATTGAACCTCATGGTTCTTTTTGCCCTGATCCTTGCTCTTGGTATGTTGGTGGACAACGGTATCGTTGTGGTTGAAAACATCTACCGCTTGATGCAGGAAGGAAAATCTGCAGTAAGGGCTGCCAAAGAAGGTGTAGGAGAGGTTGCATGGCCAATTATTACATCTACTGCTACTACTCTGGCAGCATTCATGCCTTTGGCATTTTGGGATGACATCATCGGGGAGTTTATGAAATACCTTCCGATTACCCTTATCATTGTACTATCCTCATCCCTTTTTGTGGCCTTAGTTGTGAACCCAGTACTGACGTCACTGTACATGAAGGTTCAGGATGTCGATGTGATCAAACCAAAACGAAGAAGTCTCATTATAGCATTGGTTTTTGCTGTAATGGCTATTATAAGCTATTTGGCCAGATGGTGGGCTTTCGGAAATCTCTTTTCGATTGCAGCTGTATTGACAGTGTTCAATGTTTTTGTCCTAAGAGCAGCTATAAGATGGTTCCAAAATGTTTTCTTGGTTTTCCTGGAAAACATGTATGAAAAGACGCTAAAGTTTGCCTTGAGGGGGTTAAACCCATATTTATTCTTTGGAGGGACTGTGTTATTGCTGATAATTTCTGTAGCGCTTTTGTTTGTAAGGGCTCCACAGGTTTTGTTCTTTCCGGATAACCAACCCGCATTGGTCAATGTGTTCATAGAAAATCCAATAGGTACAGATACAGAGGCAACGAATAACTTCATGTTAAATATGGAGGAAGAATTGTTTGATGTATTGAGGCCGTATGATAAGATTATCGAGTCAATCATTACCCAGGTAGGAGAGGGGACTGGAGACCAGTCTGCAGGGCCGAGTATTGCCAATACTCCCCACAAAGCAAAAGTAACTATCAGCTTTGTGGAATATCAGTTCAGAGGAGGGGTCAATACAAACAGGGTCATGGAAGATATCCGTGAGCTTGTGGAGAAATATCCTGGTGTGCTAATTACAGTTGATAAACAACGTGCAGGTCCACCGGTAGGTAAGGCGATCAATATAGAGGTCAGTGGAGAAGATTTCGAAAAACTGATTTCCTATGTGGCTGAGTTCAGAGAATATTTGGGAAGTGCCAATATACCGGGAATTGAAGAACTTAAAACAGACCTGGAATTGGGAAGCCCAGAAGTAGTATTGAAAATAGACAGGGAAAAAGCCAGAAGGTTTGGACTTTCCACTGTGACCATTGCCAATGAACTGAGGACGGCTATTTTTGGTCTTGAGGTGTCAAAATACAAGGAAGGAGAAGATGATTTTCCTATACAATTAAGATTGATGGATGAATTTAGATATGACCTGTCCTCCCTTGTCAATAAAAAAATCAGTTTTAGGGATAAGTTTGGAAACCAAAAAACTATTCCTATTTCTGCAGTAGCAGATTTAGAATATGGATCTACCTACGGTTCGGTAAGAAGAAAGGATCTGGAAAAAGTGATTACAATTTTCTCCAATGTGACTGATGGGTACAATGCTACGGAAATCAATAATGAATTGAAGGATTTGGTGGCCAATTATGATATTCCAGAAGGGATCACAGTCAAATTTACAGGTGAACAGGAAGAACAGGCAAAATCTACTGCTTTCCTTGCCAGGGCTTTGTTTATTGCGGTTTCAGTTATCTTCCTCATTATTGTAGCCCAGTTTAATTCAGTCACAACTCCTTTCATCATCATGGCCTCAGTTGTCTTAAGCACAATTGGAGTATTTTTGGGATTGGTGATTTTCAATATGGACTTTGTGATTATCATGACAGGTATCGGTATCATTTCCCTGGCCGGTGTAGTGGTTAATAATGCCATTGTTTTGATTGACTATACAAATCTCGTAAGAGCAAGAAGAAGGGAGGAATTGAACACCCCTGAAGGGGAGTTCTTGCCGATTGATGAATTACTGAACAGTATTATTCAAGGTGGCAAGACCAGGTTGAGACCTGTATTGCTTACAGCGATTACCACTGTATTAGGATTGGTCCCTTTGGCTATTGGAATGAATATCAATTTTGGAAGCTTGTTGAGTTCTTTTGACCCAGAATTTTTTGTGGGAGGGGACAATGCAGACTTTTGGGGGCCAATGGCTTGGACCGTAATATTTGGTCTAACCTTTGCAACCTTTTTAACGTTAGTAATCGTACCTGTCATGTATTTATTGGCAGATAAATTAAACATGTTGATTCGCAGAGTGAAATAGCATGATTAAGTAAAGGTTGGTGGTTTTTAAATGTGTAAACCCTTGGGATAATATTCCAAGGGTTTTTTGATTATTTATGACATTTCTGCTAGGATATTTTGAAATTTCAGCCACAAAAAACTTTCTAGGTTTCGATTATTGTTAAATTTGGGGACTGTTAAACAATTGATTTTTCATGACCGATTTAAGTTGGTATGTACTATATACCAGTTCCAGAGCAGAAAAAAAGGTAGCACAAAGGTTGCAGGAAAAAGGACTTGAGGTCTTTTTACCTATGATAGAAGAGTTGCGTCAATGGTCTGACAGGAAGAAAAAAATACAAAAAGCATTATTCAATGGCTATTTATTTGTTAAAACTAGCCGCAATCAACTCTGGGAAGCTCTTCAGGTCCCCGGCGCGGTAAAATTTGTACATTTTGCTGGTGAACATGCCACCGTGCGCCAGGAAGAAATAGATACCATAAGGAGGATATTGGAAACAGGAGTGGCTGTAGAAACAGACAATTCAGAAATTGAAGCTGGGCAACAGGTCCGAATTTTGGGCGGACCTCTTCAGGGAATGGAAGGGGAGTGCGTCAATAAGGGAAATAAGGATTATTTTATCATACGGATTCCAGGGATTAACCAGAGTATGATGGTCAATATTCCCAGGAAGTTTTTGGAGGTGCTTGGTTAACAGCTAAGAGTCTCAGGTTGATTTTTCCCAATGGATTGAGCAGATTCCCAACGTTTAGAAGTATTTCTATTGAATGTCTTACCGGGCATCGCGTCGTTCAGATAAAGAAATCAATACATGATTCGACCTTCTAAACATGGGTATTGGTTCAAGTAAAATTGGCTGGAATTGTCATCTGCTTTAATTGTCATCTTCCTGATTAAGGGCTTTGTTGATCTCTTCCTCAGTCATTCTGAGTTTACCTTTGCACTGCTTTACCAGCTCTGCAGCTTCCTTGACCAATTCTGAAAGTTCATCCATACCTTTTTCTCCAGATTCCAAAACCTGTAAGATTTCCTCAATTCTACTTATTGCTTTATCGTAGCTGAAGTGTTTATTTTCCATATTTTTCAATCGTTTCAATAGTACTCTCTATTTTTATATCTCCGTAATAGGTACACAATTTGTCCCCAGATTTTGGATCCAACTTATGAACAGGAACTCCTGAAATTTCCGTTCGCGTATACCCCATTTCAAAGAAGCGCTTAGGATTCAATCTATTTAGGTCTGTATTTAACCTTTCCAATCTTTCACTTTCAATTTTCATAATCACCCTACTTGCTTTTTGTAGGTTAAGTAGCCGGTTCTCAAGAGTGATTTTATTGACTGTCAATTGTTTTTGGGAAAGTGTATTGATTTGCCTAAGAATGAAATTTAATTTTTCATTAGATCTTTCAATCAAAATTCCTGAAAGCTTTGCCAATTTGTTTTCCAATTCTCTTACTTTCCTTTCTTCCCAGATCCAAATTTGTGAGGCATTTCTTTCAATCTGTTTCCAGATAAGTTCCATATTTTCTTCAAACTCCCTAAATCCAGATAGAATAAATTCTGCAGTTGCTGTTGGTGTTTTCATTTTGGTATGGGCCACAAGATCAGCAATGGTTTCATCCCGTTCATGTCCTATGCCAGTGATGATAGGCAGTTTACTTTTTGCGATTTCTACTGCTAAATGGTAATCATCAAAACAATCAAGGTCCAACTGTGCACCTCCGCCCCTGATAATCACAATAGCATCAAAAGAATTTTCAATATGTGCTTCATGGATAGCCTTTAAGGCCTGTATGATGGTTTGTGCTGCTTCTGTACCCTGTAAAGTAGCTTGAAAAAGCCGGAGCTGAACCTGGTAACCAAACCTGTTGTTTTTGATTTGGTTGACAAAATCCCCATAACCTGCAGCGGTGGAAGAGGAAACTATGGCTATTTTTTGTGGTACTGAAGGTAGATTGATTTGTTTGTTAAGTTCCAGCATACCTTCCCTGTTCAATCGATCAAGGATTTCCTGCCTTATTCTTGCCCGCTCGCCTAAGGTATAATTAGGATCAATTTCTTTGATGTTAAGACTGATTCCATAAATTTCATGAAAAGTAACTGTCACCTGTGCCAAGACCTTCATCCCAGATTTTAATTCCTGACCAGTTACCGCTTTAAACCGTGAAGCTACACTTCTATAGGTGTAGGACCATATGTTAGCCCGTATTTTAGCAGCAATCTGGGTGCCTTCCTTCTCCACTAATTCCAGGTAAGCATGACCTTGCCTGGCGTGGTTGATTTCTGCGATTTCCGCAATTACCCAGTAAGTAGGGTCCAGCTGCTCATCCAAGGTGTCTTTAATTAGCTGGTTGAGTTCTAAAAGTGAAATGGCATCATGCATGCTGAAAAATAATGATGAAAAACGGAGAATAAAATAAAAATCTATTTTGCATAAAAAAAAGCCTTCCAAAGTTGAAAGGCTTTTATCTGCAAACCCCAAAATTAGCGGGGCATATATTTTCTGATTCTTTCCTTCAAATTTTCTGATCCTTTTACCAAAGGAAGCCTTACCGTTTCTCCACAAAGCCCCAACTCTTGCATAAGGTATTTCAAACCTACAGGATTACCTTCCTCATACATCATCGGATTTACGTCCAATAATTTGAAAGCCGCCTTCTTGGCAGTATCGTAGTCTGCATGGGAGATTTCCCTGAAAATCTTTGGATAAGCATTGGCAAGTACAGAAATCACACCATGTCCCCCGATCACTCTTAATGAGGGAGTAAGGATATCATCGCCCGAGATGATTAGAAAGTCCTCCGGAACTTTAGCCGCTATTCTCATGCATTGTGAAAGGTCGCCACTTGCCTCTTTGATGCCTATAATATTAGGATGCTTGGAAAGTTCAACAGTAGTCTGGTAAGTCAGATTGGACATTGTTCTACCGGGAACATTGTATAAAATTACAGGTACAGGACATGCATCAGCTATATTCAGGTAATGCGAAATGATGCCTGCCTGAGAGGGTTTATTGTAATACGGGCTGACAGAAAGGATGGCATCCACTCCTGTAAAGTCAGTGGTTTTGATTTCATCCAATATTGCCTGGGTATTGTTCCCGCCAATTCCGTACACAATGGGAATCCTTCCTGCAGTATATTCTATAGCAGCTTTTAATACAGCTCTTTTTTCTTCTTTGCTTAAAGTGGCAGTTTCCCCGGTCGTGCCCTGCACAACCAAATAATCAGACCCACCTTCAATTACATGGTCTATGACTTTTTTTAATCCTCCATAATCAATGGAATAGTCCTCATGAAAGGGAGTAATTAAAGCCACACCTGTACCCTGAAATTTTAACATGCCTCTTGTATTTTATTTAGATAATTGATCAATCGATTTATGTTTTCCCCCAAGCTGCTTTCTTCATATTGGAGCATAAGGTCAAGATAGGATTCATTCATTTCAGAATAAAAACCCAAATTGAAGCTGCATTTATTTGAGAGCAGCAAATAACGTAAATATAGATTAAGGTTTAAAGAAGGAACCAAAATAATATCCAGCTTTTCGGTCATAAACGCATTGAAATATTCTGTTGGGTTGCCCAATATATCAAAGTGTTTATAGGATATACTGTCGATAGCGTTTGGGTTAGTTTCATCATAATAATAACCAATGATCCTCACTGTATACCCCCAAAGCTGCCTTATGGTCTCTTTTGTCAATTCGTAATCTTCTGATGAAGCAGCAAGAATTCCAATAGTCTTAATTTCATTTGGAATCCTTACATCTTTAGACTTGAGCAAATGAAGTTTGGCTTTTATTTGCCGCTTTACCATCCAATCTTTAATCTGCTTCATTTTTAAGATTTTTTGCCCACCATTTGAAGAAACTCATCTTCTGAAATTAATTTAACACCAAGCTTTTCAGCTTTTTCCTTTTTGCTAGGCCCCATATCTTCACCTTCAATGATGAAGTCTAAAGATTTTGAAACTGCCTTCAGGTATTGTCCGCCATTGGCCTCAATAAAATCTATAATCTCATCCCTCTTGAAATGGTTCAATTTTCCGGAGGCTAGAATTTTCATGCCCTTCAAGGATTCACTTTCCAGGGGTTTTTCGGTAGCATCCACTTCAAATTTCAAGCCATGTGTTTTAAGGCGCTCAATAGTTTCAAGATTTTCCGGATCTTTGAAATAGGCATGAATGCTTTCTACTAAGGTCTCACCAATCCCATTGATCGCTAAGAGTTGTTCTGTACTTGCCTTTTGAAGCTCATCGATTTTTTTGAAGTGCCTTGCTAATATTTGAGCTGTATTTTCCCCGATATTCCTAATTCCCAAAGCGAAAAGTACTTTTTCAAAGGGCTGCTCTTTGGAAGCTCTGATACCTTCAAGCATGTTTGAAATTACTCCTTCCTGGAATGTATTGGCTTTCATTTTTTTGAGACGATCTTCCTGTTCCCTAGTGATTGGAAGATTCAGTTTGAGCAAAATGCTGTGGACAGTATTTTCATGCAAAGAAGCCTCCACCAATTTCTCCAGTGAAATCCAGTTGCCAATCAATACATTCATTACCACAGGGACAGGAAGGTAATCCTCCATTTGAGGCAAATGACTTGACAATAGGATTTCTTCCAACTTTTTAATGGTACCGACATTCTGTGCTACCTTTTTATTGTTGGTCCTGATAAACATTTCAAAATTGTCCAAAACTTCCCAAAGTGGTTGTTCAGTATATCTTTCACAGAATTTCTGGATCGAAGCCAGCGACAAACCTTCTGTCAGTGCAAAAAAAGCCTTGGGCAATGAAATGAACAAATAGCCGTCATCAGATTTTTGGTACTGGTCCTGGCTCATTTCCAATCCAAGGAGTTGATTCGCTTTGTTTTCCAATTCATACAGATCCGCAAAATTGCCAATATATCTTTGAACTATTAGAGTCTGAATTCTTTCAGTTCCTAAGGAGTCTATATCCATGGCCCTTTTATGGACAAAATGTTCAATTCTTCCCAGTATTTGTGGAGGACATCCCTTGAAATTTGGACAAAAATGTTTGGCTTCTCCTTCTTTTCTAATCAATGGGCTTTCGCATTCCGGGCAATGATCAATATAGACTACTGGTTTGGAACCGGGCTTCCTTTTTTCAAGAACCACCCCTGTGATTTTGGGGATAATTTCTCCTCCTTTTTCAACCATCACGGTATCTCCTTCAAAAAGCCCAAGGCGTTCGATTTCATTGGCATTGTGGAGGGAAGCTCTTTTTACAGTAGTTCCTGCCAGGAGGACTGGCGCTAAATTGGCCACCGGTGTAATGGCCCCAGTTCTCCCTACCTGATAAGTGATGGAAAGAAGTTCGCTTTCTGCACTTTCCGCCTGATACTTGTAAGCTATAGCCCATCGTGGGATTTTGGCAGTAAAACCAAGTTCTTCTCTTTGGTCATAATCATTGACTTTTAATACCACACCATCTGTATCAAGAGGCATTTCAAAACGCTTCTCTTTCCAGGAAGAAATGTAGTGGAATACCTCATCTATATTATTGCATTTGGTGTAAGTAGGGGAGACATTGAATCCCCATTTCTCCAATAGGTGAATTGCCTCATCATGCCTGTTCACTCCGATATCTTCACCCAGAAGTTGGTAGAAATAACAATTCAACCTTCTTTTTGCCACAACAGCACTGTCCTGCATTTTCAATGTGCCTGAAGCGGCATTCCTTGGATTGGCCAGAAGGGCTTCTCCGTTGGCCTCTCTTTCAGTGTTGATTTTTTCAAATTCTTTCCTTGGAAGAAAAATCTCCCCACGCACCTCGAATTTGGCTGGAACATTCTGACCTTTGATATGAAGGGGAATGTTTTTTATAGTTTTGACATTTTCAGTGACTACATCTCCCTTTGTTCCGTCCCCACGGGTCACCGCTCTTACCAATTTTCCGTTTTCATATACCAAGCTGATGGCAACACCATCAAATTTCAGCTCACAGAAATATTCAAAATCTCTATGTCCCAGACCTTTGGCCACCCTGTCGTCAAAGGCTTTCAACTCTTCTTCTGAGTAGGTGTTGCCCAGAGAGAGCATCCTGTATTCATGAATGACTGTTTCAAATTCCTTGGTGATGGTCCCACCGACCCTTTGACTTGGGCTTTCAGGAACCAAAAATTCTGGATACTCTTTTTCCAGGTTAATCAATTCCTCCAAAAGTTTATCAAACTCGAAATCTGAAATTTCTATTCTATCTTCCTGATAATAAAGATGATTGTGGTAATTTATCTGGTTGCTGAGTTCTTCAATCCTAGCTTTTGCCTGCTCCGGGGTCATGGTTTTCAAAGTAAATTTAGGCTATCCGTCCAAAATTAATCTTTGTCTAAGTAAACACAAAGGAATACTTCAGATTGCATCCTTTTTAATTGAGGACTGAGGGAAATCTTGGGGATTAATTATATTTGGATTCCACAAACCCCGCTATGAGTAAAAAAGCAGAAATTGAATCTAGAATATTAGAGACTGCCTACAGGCTTTTTTTGGTTCAGGGATACCGGAAAACCACCATGGATGATATTGCCCAAGAATTATCCATGAGTAAAAAGACCCTGTATAAATATTACCCTGGAAAAATGGAATTATTGGCAGCCACTTTTGATATCCTGAAGAATAAGCTTTCTATAAAAGTGGAAAGTCTGGTGGACAATAAATACATTTCCTACCCGGCTAAATTGAAGTCCATGTTGACCATTTTGGCCACAGACTTGGCACCTATAAATTCAGAATTACTGGAAGATTTAAGGGAGCATACTCCAGAAATTTGGAAGGAAATACAGGAATACATCAGACAGTCAGCTTACCTTCGTTTTCAAAAGCTGATACAAGAAGGAGTTGACAAAGGTTTTGTTTCCTCACAAGTAAATGTAAGCCTGGTGGTTCTAATGTATGCTTCTACCATTCAAAATCTTATAGATCCCAGGTTTTTATCCCAATTTCCTGATGAAATGAGTCAAAAACTAGGATTAAGTACAGCTGAAATTTATGATCAGATTATACAGGTCATTTATCAGGGAATTTTGACCGATGAATCCAAGGATGAATTCCGAAAAGTTTGATCACTTCCAAATCATCCAATTCCCTATCTTTGCAATCCATGAAACAGAAATCATTTAAAAGATATACCATTACTGCTGCTTTGCCTTATGCCAATGGCCCCCTTCATATAGGGCATTTGGCTGGCTGCTATATTCCATCTGATATTTATGTCAGGTACCTTAGGTCCAATGACAAAGATGTTGCTTTCGTCTGCGGATCGGACGAGCATGGAGTAGCCATCACGATCAAAGCAAGGAAAGAAGGACTTTCACCACAGGAGGTTGTAGACAGGTACCATAAGATGATGAAGCAAAGCTTCCAGGAATTTGGGATCAGCTTTGATCATTATTCCCGGACTTCAGCCAAAATTCATCATGAAACTGCTTCTGAATTCTTCAAAGATCTTTACGAGAAGGGGGAGTTTCTTGAACAGGCCACCCAGCAATATTTTGATGAAGAGGCGGGTCAGTTTTTGGCCGACAGGTATATAGAAGGAACATGTCCCAAGTGTGGGAACGAGGGAGCCTATGGTGACCAATGTGAAAAATGTGGGTCCTCACTCAGTCCTACAGAATTGATCAACCCAAAATCCAAATTGTCCGGGAGTACTCCAGTACTAAAAGAAACTAAGCATTGGTTTCTTGACCTGGCCAGGTATACTGATTTTCTGAAAAACTGGATTTTGGTTGAACATGAATCTGATTGGAAGAATAATGTGCTTGGACAATGCAGGTCATGGCTTGAAGCAGGAGAAGGACTTCAGGCAAGATCTATGACTAGAGACATGGACTGGGGAATCCCTGTCCCGGTAGAAGGAGCAGAGGGAAAAGTGCTATATGTGTGGTTTGATGCTCCTATAGGTTACATCTCTTCCACTAAAGAATGGGCAGCAGAAAAAGGAATTGATTGGGAACCTTATTGGAAGGATGAAGATACCAAACTGGTACATTTTATCGGAAAGGACAATATCGTTTTCCATTGCATCATATTTCCGGCAATTCTCAAAACACATGGAGGTTATGTACTTCCTGAAAATGTGCCGGCCAATGAGTTTTTGAACCTGGAGGGTGATAAGATTTCTACTTCAAGGAATTGGGCGGTTTGGCTGCATGAATACCTGAAGGAGTTTCCCGGAAAGCAGGATGTACTCCGTTATGTACTTACAGCCAATGCTCCGGAAACCAAGGACAATGACTTTACATGGAAAGATTTCCAGTCAAGGAATAACTCTGAACTTGTTGCTATTTTCGGGAATTTTGTGAATCGGGCCGTGGTTCTGACTCATAAGTTTTTTGAGGGGAATGTTCCTGATTTAGGGGAATTGCAGCAAATAGATAAGGAAGTGTTGGAGGAGTTGAAGGTTTTTCCTGAAAAAATCGCTTCCTCAATCGAGCGGTACAGATTCCGTGAAGCGCTTTCTTTTGTAATGGATTTTGCCAGGATGGGCAACAAATACCTGGCAGATACCGAGCCGTGGAAAACTATAAAAACAGATAACGATAGAACCGGTACTGTTCTAAATATTGCCTTAAATATTGCTGCAAATCTAGCTATTGTAACAGAGCCTTTTCTGCCTTTTACTTCGGCAAAGATCTTTGAAATGTTCCAACTTCAAGGTTTAAAGTGGCGGGATGCAGGCACACATGATCTGCTTCAAGGAGGTGCCAAGCTAAACCAAGCCTCTTTGCTTTTTGATAAAGTAGAAGACAATGTAGTAGAAGCACAGGTGAATAAACTACTGGAAGCCAAAAAACAAAATGAGCTGGCAAATGCTCAGGTTGCGCCAATGAAAGAAATCATAACTTATGAGGATTTCGCTAAATTGGATATGAGGATAGTCCAAATATTGGCAGCAGAGCCGATGCCGAAATCCAAGAAACTTTTGAAACTGACAGTTGACACCGGTCTTGGAAAGAGAACAGTTTTGTCGGGTGTAGCAGAACATTTCAGTCCGGAGGACCTGATCGGTAAGCAAGTAGTTATGTTGATCAATCTGGCCCCCAGAAAAATGATGGGTATAGATTCAGAAGGTATGATTTTGATGGCAGAAGATAGAGATGGAAGTTTGAAGCTCCTACAGCCTCATCAGGCTTTGGCTAATGGGGCAACGATTTCTTAATGACCTCATTCTTTGGAAAAAGAATGAATATCAGGCATAAGGCGAATGATTTCTAATGCCTGATTTTTTATTTTCATTTGAAAGATATTTTTTGGAACCATTTTCGGGTAAGCATAGTATTTAGAGGTGAGCTAGACAAAAACATATGAATCTATTGGGTGCCTCTATATTCCTATTGGCGATTTTATTATTTTCCACTTTTTTGAACTGGTACGTCTTTCAGGCCGTAAAAACACTTTCTCAGGGGATTTCCATTGAAAAGTACAAAAATGCAGTACATATAGTTTATTGGCTGATTTTTGGAGGTATTTCGGCATGGTATGTCTATACCTTTATCAAGATTTTCATTACAGGGGAGTTTACCTTATCCACACAGACTTTATTGAATGTATTTCTAACTGTTGTGGTTACTCAATTGGTTTGTGTTGTGTTTCTTTTCACAGAGGATTTATTTAGAAACATCCAGGCAGGTGTAATCTACCTGTCTAATGGAGCACAGAATTTTGTGTTTCCCGGAAGGAAATTATGGGTGAGTTTGCTTGCTGTAATTGTGGCTATGATTCCATTTTTCAGTTTCGTATATGGAATGGCTTTTGGAAAACATAATTTTAAAGTACATAAAGAAACTATTTATTTTGAAGATTTACCTGAAGCATTTGATGGGTTTACAATTACTCAAATTTCTGATATCCATATTGGAAGTTTTAAAAATCCGGATCATGTTCAAAAAGGCATAGACTTGGCTATTGGGCAGGAATCTGATTTATTTGTCTTTACAGGAGATCTGGTGAATCACAGGGCTGATGAAATGGACCCGTTTATTGGCCAATTTTCGAAAATAAAATCTCCTTATGGTCAATTCTCAATCATTGGAAACCACGATTATGGGGATTATATATCATGGCCTAACAAAGAAGCCAAAGAAAATAATTTTAAAGAATTTTTAAGTCAACATGAGAAAATTGGCTTTCGCTTGCTTAGAAATGAGCATGTAAGGATAGAAAAAGAGGGTCAATACCTAGTACTACTGGGAGTAGAAAATTGGGGTGTAGGCTTTGGGGCAAGAGGGGATCTGGAAAAAGCATTGGAAGGGACTTCTACTGATGAATTTAAAATTTTGCTTTCACATGATCCCTCCCATTGGGATGAGGAAGTAAAAAAAATGAAGAACATGGTTCACCTGACCCTTTCCGGGCATACCCATGGAATGCAATTTGGTATTGAAACGCCGATTATCCGTTGGAGTCCGGTACAGTATAGATATCCAAATTGGGCAGGTTTGGCATCTTTTAATGGAAGGTACCTATATGTGAACCGCGGCTTTGGTTTTCATGCTTTTTCCGGAAGGGTAGGTATTTGGCCAGAAATTACTGTTATTGAATTGAGGAAAAAATAAAAATTCCTTGGTTTTCAGAGAGATGGCTCATTTTTTTCTTTTGTTTTAAAACCAAGCATATGGTGCTTTGGTTAATAGCTGATGAGATTACTTCTTTTCAGTCTTTTGATGCTTGGGATGATTGGGGAGAGACCCAAAAAACTCGAGGATTTTAAGTGGAAAAACCGGATTGTACTTTACTTCCCTCAAAGCCCTACACTTTTTCAAGAATTGAGTTCTGAATTGAATATGGGGATAAGAGAGAGGAAAATACACTACTTTGTTTTTGGTGAGCAATTGAATACAAATTCCGAAGTAGATTTTTCGAAAGCGTATGTGGCAGAATTAATCAAAAAATATAAATCCAATTGTAAAGATGATTGTTGGGTTCTTATAGGGCTTGATGGGAGTATTAAATTAAGAATGGATGGAGAATTGGATTGGGTTTATATTTTTAAAACGATAGATAGCATGCCAATGAGAAGGTCAGAAATTGGGTGAAAACATGATTTATTCATTTATAATCTGGATAATTTTGCTAATTATAGATAAAAAATACCCTATACTGGGTATTTTTTTTAAGATTCGTAAGGATTAATTTTGAGCATAATCACTTGCTTATGAAATTCTTTTACATTTCCACTGAAAGTAACCAAAACGGCATTTATGAAATTCATGACAGGAGTTGTTTTTCATTGCCGCCTGTCGAAAAAAGAGATTATGTAGGGCATTTTCAACATGCAAAAGAGGCATTGAAAAAAGCCATTCACTTTAATCCCAATGCCTCTCTATGTCCCCATTGTTGTCAAAAGGGAGCAAAAAATATTTTTAAGAGTTCCAATCAGACTCTAGAAAAATAATTATTTGTTTAATACTGTTCCAACATGTATTGAATGATATCTGTGGTGGTAACGATTCCGATTAGTTCCTCATTTTCAACGACAGGAAGTGCGTGGAATTCTTCACTTGCAAAGATTTCTGCTACTTCTCTTATGGAGTCCTCAGATTTTACAACTTTTGGTTTCGAGGTCATTACCTGAGGAATACTTAAAATCTCCAATACTGCCTCATCTGCACCTTCCTGGTTTTCAAATAATGCCCCAAAAGTCAACCGATTGATGTCCGTCCTACTTATAATGCCTGCAATTTTCTTTCCTGAAAGTACCGGTACATGTCGGATCTTATGTTTTCTAAATAGGGCGACCACATCCTGTAGGCTATCATTTTCCTGTACAGCATAGACTTTGCTGGTCATAATCTTGCTGACTGGCTCTCTCTTTTTCATGGCTAAATGGTTTTAAGTTTATTGTTCTAAGCTATTTTAATTCTTTGAAATAAACCCTGATATAAATCACATAAGGCATTGATTTTTGTGACTTTGGACTTTATGTACAATGTGGAATTTTATTATTGGCCTGAATAAACCGATTTCATAACCCAATAAATTTTGCCTATATGGTTTTCTTAAAAAAATAAAACTCCTGTAAAACAGTTGTCTACAGGAGTTTTTTCTTTTACAACAATAGTCGGGGTGACAGGATTTGAACCTGCGACCACTTGCACCCCATGCAAGTACGCTACCGGGCTGCGCCACACCCCGAATTGGTTTCGAAATTAATATGGTTCAGCTATTAATTCCAAAAAATAAGGCATTAAAATTCAAATTGGTTTTTTCCTACAAACCTCCAGAATAATGTTCTTTGAACATAACATTGATTATCAATCAATAGTCGCCAGGAGTTCCTCAAGTACCATAGATGGATTTCTGAGGGCTGTAATTTTTTCCAATTCGATTTCTTTCTGCAGCTTGATTTCCAATTCATATATCAATCCATCCACAAATACCTTATCCATGTTCAGTTCCTGGAAAAAATCGGCTGTTTTTTTCTTCCCGGTCAGTGGGATTCCATAAGTTTGAAATACTTCAATTGCTTTTTTCTTTTTTTCGAAATTTTTCATAGTGCTAGGCCAATAAAAATGAGTTATTTTTTATGGATGACGGCAAAAAAGTCTTTGACGTTGCTTTAGATATGTGAATTTTTCTAAAAATAATTTATCTTAAATTTACCGTCCCGCTGAAAGCAAAGATTAATGCTTTTAATCAGGGAGAGCTTATATATGCTTTCCAATCCTCCTCAGTGTCAATATCAGATAATAGAACGAGTGTTTGATAGCTGATATTGTTTGACTTGAGGTATTGGATAGACAATTCCATAACAGAATCTGTACTCCAAGGTATTTTTTCAAACAGGCCCTCATGTAATTTTTTCAGCCCCAATAAATAATAGCCGCCATCCATTGCCGGTCCAAACACCACCTCATTAAGGTCCAAAAGTGTAGCTGCATCAGTTAATAGGGATGGAGAAATTTCAGGACAGTCAGTTCCTATGATTATTACTTTTTGGTAACCTTCAGAAAACACATCTTCAAAGGCGCACCTCATTTTTTCTCCAAGGTCATTTCCTTTTTGTAGTCTAAAGAATATTTTTCCGTGCTTTGGTTTCCAAGACACATCTTCCAGATAATCAGAATAGTATAAAAAGATATCACTGTCTGGCACTAGGGAAAGTTGCTCATGGGTTTTTTGAACCAGGATGCGGTAAATCTCGAGGGCTTTTTCATCCCCCAACTGCTTTGCGATTCTGGTTTTAACCCTACCTAAAACCGGGTTTTTTTGAAAGACAATGATGGCTGTATTTATTGCATTCATTAAGCTGTAGCACCTCCGCAACTTGATCCTGCTCCGGCTGTGCAGCCAAAGCAATGTTGGTTGATGACAATTTCTCTATTGTTTAGGATTTCAAGATTCCAATCTTTGATATGCTGACTGTTTTGGCAGGATACTTTCAATTCCAGCATCTGGTTGAAATCACAATCATAAAGGTATCCGTCCCAACCAACAGATATGGTATTCCTGCACATGACATTGGATGCAGCTATAGGATTATAAGCCTCTATGAGCTTTTCCATATAGCTTTCATAGTTACCACTTCTCAAAAGGTACTCCAAAAATCTGCTTATGGGCAAATTGGTAATCGTGTATAGGGAATTGAAAGAAATGCCATATTGGCTTTTTAACCGCTTTTTGAATTCCGTCTCCAAACCTTCCTGAGAACCGGGAAGGAATGCGCCAGCCGGATTATAAACCAAATTCAGCATCAGTCCCGAATTTTCCTGACCGTAACCAACCATATTGAGCATTTGAAGTGCTTTGATGGATTTTTCAAATACACCTTCTCCTCTTTGGGCATCCGTTTTAATCGCAGTAAAGTAGGGGAGAGACGATACCACTTCAACTTGGTGTTGCCTGAAAAATTCAGGAAGATCCTTGAATTTAGGATTAGCCAAAATAATGGTCAAATTACAGCGTACTATGATAGTGGCCTTTGGTTTAAGTTGGCGGATTTTTTCCACAAACCACTTGAAATGGGGGTTCATCTCTGGGGCTCCTCCTGTAAGGTCAACAGTACCTACATCATGTTTTTTAATGACTTCCAGGCATTCCTGCATGGTTTCGAAGGCCATGATTTCTTTTCTGTCTGGGCCCGCATCCACATGACAGTGTTTGCAGACCTGGTTGCACATTTTACCCAAATTGATCTGTAATATTTCTATTTGGGTCGGCAGTAGTGGATACAAACCGCATTCTGCCAGTTTCTCAGAGAAGGAAATTCCAGTCTTTTGGGACTCTAGCAGCTGCAGTTCATATTGGGTATTGGATAATGGGTGATTTTGTGCCTTAAGCGACTTCATTACATAGAAATTTCTTTGACTTTGTTCATCATTTGGGTGCTATGTACCAGCGATGCGCCAGCGCGGATAGCAGCAGCCACATGCACTGCCTCCATCATTTGTTCTTCGTCGCATCCTTTTTCCATGCCGTCCACGGTGTAGGCATCTATGCAATAAGGACATTGAATGGCATGGGCAACGGCCAATGCAATTAGTGATTTTTCCCTTGCTGTAAGGGCGCCTTCTTGGAAGACTTCTCCATAATAAGCGAAAAATTTGTCTGCCATTGATTTTTGAAATTCACCAATTTTTCCAAATTTCTTTAAGTCTTCCGGGTCGTAATATGTTTTCATAGTAAAGATTAAATTGAGATATTAAATATGTTCATTCCGCTTTTACGCTCCAATGTAAGGAAAATGTTTTCATTTTTCTTTGGGTTATAGGCTCAAATAAGCTGGATTTGCTAATATCTTGTTGAAGTCCATGGAGATAAAATCAAACAATCACCCATTTATGTGTTGTAGGGTTGGGATATTTGTTACAACTTTGTAGCATTATGGAAGCATGAGAATTTTCAGCGAGTATGTATACTTACTTCTAAGGATTTTAATTTTAGAAATCAATTTTTGATTTAGAAAAGGACTATCATGACTTTCCGAAATTTTATAAATCATTTTAAAAAAGCCGTTGGCGGCAAAGAGACTGATTTTACAAGTATCAGTATCAAGAAAGCCATTTTTTACTTATCCATTCCTATGATTTTGGAAATGGTTATGGAATCCCTGTTTGCTGTTGTGGATATATTTTTTGTAGGCAAATTGGGGGTATATGCTGTAGCTACGGTAGGATTGACTGAATCTGTTTTGACAATCATTTACTCCATTTCAATTGGCTTGAGCATGGCAGCGACTGCAATAGTAGCAAGGAGAATAGGAGAGAAACAACCTGATGCAGCTTCTTCAGCAGCCTTTCAGGCCATAGTGGTATGTTCGTTTTTTGCAGTTGTTGTGGCTGTTTTGGGTGTAGTCTATGCCAAAGAGCTTCTGAGCATAATGGGAGGGGAAATTGAGGTGATCAATTCTGGGCACCGGTATACTCAGATTATTTTTGGAGGTAATGTTTGTGTAATGCTGTTGTTTTTGATCAACGGTATTTTCAGAGGTGCTGGTAATGCCGCTGTTGCCATGCGGGCACTGTGGATTGCCAATGGCTTCAACATAATATTGGATCCGTTATTAATTTTTGGTCTTGGACCTATTCCTGGAATGGGTTTGGAAGGGGCAGCATGGGCCACTACCACAGGTAGAGGTATTGGCGTCTTGTATCAGTTTTACATCCTCCTCAATGGGAAGTCCCTCATCAAGTTTACCATGAGGAACATCCAAATGAAGCTAAGTACAATCTGGACCATACTCAAAGTGGCTTCAGGGGGGATGGGGCAATTTCTCATTGAATCTGCTTCCTGGATTTTATTGATGAGGATCATATCTGAATCTGGTTCGGTTGCCTTGGCCGGTTATACCATTGCAGTTCGCTTGATTATCTTTGCACTGTTGCCAGGCTGGGGGCTTTCCAATGCGGCAGCCACCTTGGTTGGTCAAAATCTTGGAGCTTTGCAGCCTGGAAGGGCAGAACGTTCGGCATGGTTGGCAGCCCATATTACTGCTGTTTTTTTAGGAATATGTTCAATAATTTTCATAGGTGGGGCAGGTTTTTTTATAGGGATTTTTAATGATGACCAAGGAGTAATAGAAATTGGCCGATTGGGACTTACCATTATTTGCCTGGGATATATCTTCTTTGCCTATGGAATGGTCATGACGCAATCACTCAATGGGGCTGGTGATACCAGGACCCCCACAATCATTAATCTAACCGTTCTTTGGGGCTTTCAAATTCCTTTAGCCTATATTTTGGCAAATCATTTCGGATTAGGTGCAGTAGGAGTCTTTATAGCGATTGCACTGAGCCATTCTCTCCATGCTGTTGTCAGCACTTTGGTATTCCGTAGGGGAAGGTGGAAATTGGTGCAGTTGTAAACCATTGGGAAGTTTTGGTAATTGTTATAACTTGCCAGGATGATGCATGAAGATATTCTTGAAAATTTCAGGACTTATGTTCCATTTACCAAAGAGGAGGTCAAAGATTTTTTTGGTAAAGGAAAAAAGTAAGAACAAGGTCAACTCCAGCTGGGAGAAAAATTAGAAGAACTTGATTCACTATTTAGGGCGTGCTGATAACGCCAACTAACGAATAAATTCTTTAAATTTTGATGAATATCCCATTTAACAAGTATTATCTTTTTAAGCAGGTGCAAGCTTATTCAATGAGCTAGCTTCATTTGCGTGCTCCTGAAAATTTCAAAACTCGAAATTTTTAGGCTAGCCTCAGGCATACCATCTTCTTCATTGGACTCAATCAAAGTTTAAGCATACATCTTCATTTGCCCAGTTTGAATCTGGTATACCTGTGACTTTTTCAGCAAGCCTTATTTAGTCCAAAAGTAGCTTTCTAATATTTGGGAATTTATCTTTCTAACTTGGAGATAATATGAAATTGAGAATGATCAATATTCATTTCAATCTTTAACCTTTATTGAAACCTTTATATATTTTTATTTTGAATCCGTTTCTAAGACAACATACACTTGACCTAGATTTTGCAATTGACTCCACGGAACCGTTACTAAAAGATATTCTTTTGAATTGGGTTGAACATGATAAGATGAAATTTCATAAGATGTACAGGAACAATGCGGATTTATTGATGAGATTTTTATTTCAGAATAACTTTTATTTTCAAAGTCCAATCTCACATTTATATTGTTTTGTACATCTTTATTTTCTTCAGATACATAATATACCTCGTGTTGAAAGTTAATCCATTTAGTAAATTAAATCACAGAACAGATATACTTTTAACAATAAATACTTTACCAAGCAAGGTCATAAGATTTTAGTGTTTTTATGACTTCTTGAATATAGGCAGAATTCTTTGCCAAGTAATCTTTGGATGCAGCGTCGTCACCTTTGAATTTCTCATGGTAAGCATAACTATCACTTACAAGTTTTAGTGACTTATTTATCTGGAAGGCATATCTTGCCCCGGAACTGGCTTGAAGCCTAGAGAAGATTGCAGCATTATATATGTAATCTGGATTTTGAGTATAGACACCGAATGAGCTGAAGAGTCCATCTTTTTGTGGGGGATTCAAATACCTCTCAGGGAGGGATACCGTTTTGGGGAAGTCATGAACTACACAACTGATGTCCGTAATCTCAGCTTGATCATCGATTTTGTATTCCAAATTTGAAAAGAATGCAAAATCCTGATCTTGGATAAAGCTGATTTCACCTGATAAATCATAGTCAATGCCGTTTGGGGATTTAAATGGTTGCTTGATTATTCCTATTTTCTTGATGCTACCATCTGCATTGATATGCACTTCTACATCAAGGCCTGCTATATAGAAAATCTCTGCATCTTTTTGGACAAGTCTAGCTAACTCCCACTTTGAATTCTTTGATCTAAGGATATTTAGGAGTAAGTCCTGAGTGAATGTCGATACTAGCGCCATTTTAGATTTGATTGGAAGCTCTAGTTCAGGCGCTACTCTCAATGTACTATGCTGTGCCAAAAAACCCATGTAACCCAAATGAAACCTGTCATTTTTTTTACTCCTATCCTTCAAGCCACCTAAAGTCATTATGCCAAAACTCTCCAATTGGTAACTTGGGTTAGATTCACTCATAAAGCTCTTAACTATATGGACATTATCTGACATTAATTGTATTTGCTTTTTTGCCCGATTGATAAGTTCACTGTCTTTGTAGCCTTTTATTTCTGACTCAGCCATTTCTATCACCATAGGCGTAAGTTGGATGATGTTTTCATCAGTTTTCAGGTCAGAAAGGCAGAAGTTCCTGTCTTCAAAACCAAGGTATCGTATAGTGTAGTCACAATGATCATCTTGGCGATCAATGGTCACTTTTCCATACTTGTCACCTATGAGTACACTATTATCATTACCTATTGATAAGGTGAAAAATGGCAATGGCTGATGATTTTCATCAACAACAGTCAATACCTGAGATAAAACCTCGAATGAATAAACGACTAACAAAACTGTAGATAATACTCTCATAGTCATAGTTTAAATTTAAATATCCCCAATATATCTTTCTCTTCATCTATAAGCCCATCTGCGTAGTAATAATCTCCGATTTTACCCAGTACTTGAAATCTCTCAGGTACTTCTACATCTCCTATAAGTACATGGTTTTGGTATATTTGAAGTCTAGCTGTACCCTGATCGATTCCCTGAGGATAATAAGTCCTGAAAGTGATATTCTCTTGAATATCATGGTGTAGAAAATGATAAAATCCAGCCTTCCTTAGATCAGATGAATAATTATCTAACGCATCATCAATGGTTTTAGTTTTTGGATAACTAACATTCACATTTTTGCCCTCCACCCCATACTTATACAAGAGGTTGCCGTCCTGATCATAGGCATGTATCAAAGGATCAATGGCATAAGAAACGAAGAGAACGTCTTCATTTTGGCAGAAAAATGAAAAATCAAAATTGGGAACAAATAACTGGTTAAGATATACTTGAGATCTTGTCACCATTCCTTTACCAATTTGCTTGGTCTTCAAGTCATATTTTCCGAATACATAGACAGTTTTGTAATACTCCTCAGAAATGTATCCGTTTAAATCTGGATGACTCATCGTCATTGGAATAAGGATCTCATTAGCTTGCTCATTTAGGATAAATGGAGTATAGTAGCCACCAAGTTTCCAATCGATTTCATAAAGACCGAGCATCTCCGCAGTAGGCTTGCTGAGCATGTCTTCATAGGATTCGGTGTAGTCCCATTCAATTGGATAAGCATCTACTTTTTGAAAATTGTCATCAAATACTACAAACTGAAAATTATCAAGAATTAGATGTTGTCTATCTAAAGAAAATGGCAGAAAACCATGAATTACATTTTGATTGTTTGGCCCTTGTCCCTTTCCTAAGTAGCTTCCTAGCATTGATCCATCTTGATCATATGCTGTGATGGTACTGAAAATCTGATCTACAAAGAACACTTGATCTTTGGCAACTTGAAAGAACCCTACTCCTGAGAAATAATCTTTTTCCATAATCAAGGTATCAATGGTTAAAGCACGAATACTTATATCTTGTTCTTGAAATATTCGCACAGTATTCTGATCCTTGAAACTACATCCTATGCACAAGAGGATTAGTAGTGAGAAAGAAAAACTTTTCATATTAGATACTTTAAAGAATTTATAAATTAAAGTTATGCTTTTAGGAACCTGTTAGAAACAGCATACATATAAATTGATCCATAATAATTTTAAAGGCTAAAGCATTTAGCTTTAGCCTTTGTCAAATTAATCAGTTGGACAGTTTGAAGTAGATGAAGAACAATCTCCTTGACCACACCTTGCTCTAAAAGTGATTAAGTTCACTCCATAACAATCGCCAGATTTACAACGACATAAATTCTCCTCTGGATGAGGAGGCCAATCAGGTAGTTCAATTGTTTGAGCTGAAAGTGGATTAAAACTCATAAAACCTAATCCAAGTGCAAGTAATGTTATTTTCACTTTTCTCATGATTATAAAATTTAATTTGTTAATAAATTGATTAAAAAGATTTTAGCGCTCAAAACCTGCACTTAACATATCCCCCCCCTAATTAAAAATCAAGTTTTACTTAAAAATATAATTCATTAAACCTCCTAACAATTTGATTATCAACTGTAAAAATTTTGGATAAAATATTTAAATTTAAATAAAATATTGACTTATAGATGGTTTTAAATTTTATAATATGAAAACGTTAACTTATGAAATCAATTTTTTAAAGTAGGGGGAATTACCGCTAACTTCAGACTGTAAAAAAAATCTCTACTATTTCTTAGTTCAACTATTTCACACCTATCCCCCCGAATAGCGGGGATCCCTCTGAAATTAGTGATTTTGGTTGTAATTGCCTGCCCGCCCTAGGAGGATTTGATGACCACTAACAAATTTCCATGAACAATATTCAGGGAATAGCCTGCTTCCATCATTTGCTCTTCATCTCAACCTTTTTCCATACTGTCCACAGTATAAGCATCTATGCAGTACGGACACTGAATGGCGTGGGCTACTGCTAGCGCAATGAGGGATTTTTCCCTGGCTGTCAGAGCTCCTTCCTTGAATACTTCACCATAATAGGCGAAAAATTTATCAGCCATGGATTTTTGAAATTCTACTATTTTGCCAAACTTCTTCAGGTCTTCAGAATCGTAGTAGGTTTTCATAGTTTATTCTTAAAGGTTATTGATTGATTCAAAATTGATATAATAGATCTCAAATTATAACTTCCAAAAATTGGTAAATTGTTTTTAAAGGCAAGGGTATATTTTCAGACTTTTATTTTAAAGAGGACACTTGCTATATATTCCCTCATTCATGTGTTGTACTTGGTGTTTTTTTCGGTCAACTTTGTGTGCGGTTTTGTAATCGTTTCTAAAATTTTATTGAATTCGGGAAGATACCTATCCCATGGGGCACTTTCTTAACAGGAAATAAAAGGCTACTATGACTTTCAGGACATTTTTCCAGCATTTTAAAGCAGCCTTAGCAGGTAAGGAGGAGGATTTTACCCAAATCAGCATCAAAAAGCCATTTTTTACTTATCCATTCCTATGATTTTGGAAATGGTTATGGAATCCCTGTTTGCTGTTGTGGATATATTTTTTGTAGGCAAATTGGGGGTATATGCTGTAGCTACGGTAGGATTGACTGAATCTGTTTTGACAATCATTTACTCCATTTCAATTGGCTTGAGCATGGCAGCGACTGCAATAGTAGCAAGGAGAATAGGAGAGAAACAATCTGATGCAGCTTCTTCAGCAGCCTTTCAGGCCATAGTGGTATGTTCGTTTTTTGCAGTTGTTGTGGCTGTTTTGGGTGTAGTCTATGCCAAAGAGCTTCTGAGCATAATGGGAGGGGAAATTGAGGTAATCAATTCAGGGCACCGGTATACTCAGATTATTTTTGGAGGGAATGTTTGTGTAATGCTGTTGTTTTTGATCAACGGTATTTTCAGAGGTGCTGGTAATGCCGCTGTTGCCATGCGGGCACTGTGGATTGCCAATGGCTTCAACATAATATTGGATCCGTTATTAATTTTTGGTCTTGGACCTATTCCTGGAATGGGTTTGGAAGGGGCAGCATGGGCCACTACCACAGGTAGAGGTATTGGCGTCTTGTATCAGTTTTACATCCTCCTCAATGGGAAGTCCCTCATCAAGTTTACCATGAGGAACATCCAAATGAAGCTAAGTACAATCTGGACCATACTCAAAGTGGCTTCAGGGGGGATGGGGCAATTTCTCATTGAATCTGCTTCCTGGATTTTATTGATGAGGATCATATCTGAATCTGGTTCGGTTGCCTTGGCCGGTTATACCATTGCAGTTCGCTTGATTATCTTTGCACTGTTGCCAGGCTGGGGGCTTTCCAATGCGGCAGCCACCTTGGTTGGTCAAAATCTTGGAGCTTTGCAGCCTGGAAGGGCAGAACGTTCGGCATGGTTGGCAGCCCATATTACTGCTGTTTTTTTAGGAATATGTTCAATAATTTTCATAGGTGGGGCAGGTTTTTTTATAGGGATTTTTAATGATGACAAAGGAGTAATAGAAATTGGCCGATTGGGACTTACCATTATTTGCCTGGGATATATCTTCTTTGCCTATGGAATGGTCATGACGCAATCACTCAATGGGGCTGGTGATACCAGGACCCCCACAATCATCAATCTAACCGTTCTTTGGGGCTTTCAAATTCCTTTAGCCTATATTTTGGCAAATCATTTCGGATTAGGTGCAGTAGGAGTCTTTATAGCGATTGCACTGAGCCATTCTCTCCATGCTGTTGTCAGCACTTTGGTATTCCGTAGGGGAAGGTGGAAATTGGTGCAGTTGTAAACCATTGGGAAGTTTTGGTAATTGTTATAACTTGCCAGGATGATGCATGAAGATATTCTTGAAAATTTCAGGACTTATGTTCCATTTACCAAAGAGGAGGTCAAAGATTTTTTTGGTAAAGGAAAGTATGTAAAATACCGAAAAAATGAAGTTTTGGTTGAAAAAGGCGATCCGGTATCTCCATTTATTTTTATCAGGAAGGGTTGCCTTATGACTTATTACAGCGATAGCAAAAATTTCAACCATGTGATACAATTTGGACTGGATAAGTGGTGGACTGGTGACCTTCAGAGTTTTATGCAGGGAACGCCTTCCAGTTACACCATTAAAGCCATGTCTGATACAGAAGTTTGGACTTTAGATAAGAATGCTTTTGAAAGCTTATGTGCAGAGCACCCTTCCTTTGAAAGGTACTTCAGGATACTTTTTCAAAACTCCCTTATCAGCCATCAAAAGAGAATCATCAGGAATATTTCATTTTCAGCAGAGGAAAAATACCTGACTTTCGTAAAAAACTTCCCCAAGCTGGAACTTTTAATCGCCCAAAAATACATTGCATCCTATTTGGGGATTACTCCGGAGTTTCTCAGTATGATCCGAAGAAAGTTGGCCAATAAAGCTTAAAAAATTAAAGTAATTTAATAAATCAAGGCAAAGTCAGTTAAACTCTCAAAAAAGGAAAACATCTGGTAGAAGGCTTAAGTTGAAAAATCATATTTATTAACTTAAACCCATTAGCCAAATGACGAATCCAGCTGAATACATCAAGGGTATTCATCACCTTACGGTAAGTGTGGGCTCTGCCCAAGATGACATTGATTTTGTTACCCAAGTTTTGGGAATGCGGATGATTAAGCAGACAGTACTTTTCGATGGATCCGCAAGTATTTACCACCTTTACTATGCCAATGCAGATGCTGAGGTAGGCTCCGTTTGGACTACTTTTCCCTTTAAAAAGGCCGGAGTTTATGGAAGAAAAGGTTCAGGTCAAATAGAGACTTCTTCCTTTTCTGTACCAACTGATTCTCTTAAGTTCTGGGTAAATCATTTAAAAAATCATGGCGTAGAGAATTCGGGAATCATCGAACGATTTGGTCAAAAGATGATCAGCTTTGAAGACCGTTCCGGAATAGGAATGGCAGTAGTAGGGGTAGATAATGACCATAGAAATGCCTGGCAGACAGATGAAATTTCTAAAGAAAATGGAATCAGGGGCATTTTCGGAGCTACAATCCGAACGAGGGACATCATTGAAATGGATGCATACATGACCAAAATGCTTAACTTCAAAAAAGTAGGTCAGGATGGGAATTTTCATCGCTATCACATCAAAGAGGGCGGAGCAATGAAAACCATTGAATTGCATCATGTACCTGATATGGAGCAAGGTTCTTGGACTTTCGGGGTGGGTATTCCTCATCATATTGCCTTTGCGACAGAAAAGGATGAACACAATCTGGAACTGAAGGCTTACATTGAAGGATTTGGATATACAGATGTGACCGAGTTGAAGGATAGGAATTATTTCCACTCTATTTATAACAGAACCCCATCTGGAGTTCTGTTTGAATATGCGACTTCCGATATTGGTTTTGCAATAGATGAACCAGCAGACCTTTTGGGTCATCAGTTATTGCTGCCACCCATATTTGAATCCAGAAGGTCTGAAATTGTGAAACCTTTAGAACCTATACAGCTTCCAAAATATCTCAACAAGTAATTTGGATGGTATTCCCTTAAAGAAGTCTCTTACTGGGGCTTCTTTATTGTATTTCTTTAATGATAAAGCTTAAAAAAACACATGCTTGATAAATTTCAACCCTTGTCATTTTTGATCCAAAATCATATCCATGATGGAGATCAAATTGCCATGGAGGGTTTTACTCATTTAATTCCATTTGAAGCAGGTCATGAAATTATCAGACAAGGTAAAAAGGAGCTCACTCTGATCAGAATGACCCCTGATTTGATTTATGACCAATTGATAGGAATGGGACTGGTGAAGAAGGTGGTTTTTTCATGGGGGGGCAATCCAGGAGTGGGTTCTCTTCACCGATTGAGAGAAGCTGTGGAAAAAGGGATACCTACTCCACTAGAAATTGAAGAACATAGCCATGCTGCAATGGCCTGTGCCTATCAGGCAGGAGCTTCAGGTTTGCCCTTTGGTGTATTAAGAGGATATACCGGAACAGATCTGGCCAAAGAAAACCCTGAGTACATCAAGGGGGTTACTTGTCCATTTACAGGGGAAAAATTAGCTGCCATAAAAGCAATTAGACCCGATGTAGGGATCATTCACGCCCAGCAGGCAGACAAAAAAGGAAATATTAAAATCTGGGGTATTACCGGAGTACAAAAAGAAGTAGTCTATGCTTCCAAGAAGGTACTTGTGACAGTTGAAGAAGTTGTGGATGAACTGGATACCCAGAACCAAGGAATTGTCATTCCTCATTGGTTGGTAACAGGCGTTGCTTTGGCCCCAAATGGTGCTCAACCCTCTTATGCCATGGGCTATTACAAAAGAGACAATAGTTTCTACAAGCAATGGGATGAAATTTCCAGAAGCCAGGCAAACTTTGAGGAATGGATGAATGTGCATGTTCTTTCCAAAAGTGTAAACCAAATCCCCTAAAACCAGCAATCAAAAAATTCAATGGAATACACCAAAGAAGAAATGATGATCATAACTGCTTCCCGATTACTTCAAAATGGGGAAGTTTGTTTTGTAGGAATAGGACTTCCGAGTACTGCATGTAACCTGGCCAGGTTGACCCATGCACCTGATATTGTCCTGATTTATGAGTCCGGGACAATTGATACCAAGCCACATCTACTCCCCCTTTCTATTGGGGATGATATTTTGGCTGAAACAGCCAGCACAGTAGTTTCTGTGCCTGAAATTTTCAATTACTGGCTTCAGGGAGGAAAAGTGGATGTGGGTTTCCTTGGCGGAGCACAAATTGATAAATTTGGGAATATCAATTCTACAGTGATTGGACCATATAAAAAACCAAAAGTCCGCTTACCAGGTGCCGGTGGGGCGCCTGAAATAGCTTCCAATGCGAAGAACACCTTCGTGATCATGAAACACAACATAAGGGCTTTTGTAGAAAAAGTGGATTTTATCACATCAGCAGGCTACCTTAATGGGGGGGATGAGAGGAGAAAAATGGGAATCCCTGGAGAAGGGCCCCAATGTATCATTACAGATATGGGTATCCTAAGACCGAATCCTGAATCAAAGGAATTTGAACTGACTTCAATTCATCCGGGAATCAGCATACAGGAAATAAAGGATAATACCGGATGGGATTTGAAAATATCTGAAAACCTAGCGGTGACAGAAGTACCGTCACTGGAGTACTTACATGTACTGAGAGATTTACAATATAGAACGTCTATCGCCCATACCCATTCCCAAAAATGAGAAACGTATATATCATTGATGCAGTCAGGACCCCAATTGCAAAGTTTAAAGGGGGGCTATCCTCAATGCGGGCAGATGACCTGGCGGCTTATGTCATCAAAGGTTTGATGGATAGATTTCCCGAACTACCAAAAGATGCCTTAGATGATGTGATTTTGGGTTGCCATAATCAAGCGGGTGAAGATAACCGGAATGTTGCCCGAATGGCGTCCTTATTGGCAGGGCTTCCGGTATCGGTTCCAGGAGAAACCATTAACAGGTTATGTTCTTCCGGCTTATCGGCTGTTGTTCATGCCAAAAGGGCAATTATGGCAGGTGACGGAGATTTGTTTATTGCAGGAGGGGTGGAGCATATGACCCGCGGACCCTATGTGATAGCAAAACCGAGCTCTGCCTTCGGTAATGACGCCCAGATGTATGACTCAAGTTTTGGTTGGCGTTTTGTTAACCCAAAGATGGAGAAAATGTATGGTTCAGATCCTATGGGAATTACCGCTGAGAATTTGGTAGAGATGTATGGTATTTCCAGAGAAGATCAGGATTTATTTGCTTATCAAAGTCAGATGAAAGCAGCTTCGGCTAGAGAAAATGGACGGTTGAGCAAAGAGATAATTCCAGTGGATATAGCTTCCAAGAAAGGTGAAATTCTTCGGTTCGAAGAAGATGAATTTATAAGGGAAGATACTACTTTGGAAAAATTGGCAGCATTGAAACCAGCTTTCAAAAAGGATGGGACTGTAACTGCAGGGAACGCATCCGGTCTGAATGATGGTGCTGCTGCAATGTTGATAGCCTCTGAAGATGCAGTTGTAAAATACGGATTAAAGCCAAAAGCCAGGATTTTGAGTTCACAAGTAGTAGGAGTGGAACCGAGAATCATGGGTATTGGCCCTGTCGAAGCTGCAAATAAAGCCTTAGCAAAAGCAGGGTTAAACTGGGAAGACATGGACGTGATTGAACTCAACGAGGCTTTTGCAGCACAATCTTTGGCCTGCATTAGGGAATGGAAATTAAAGGACAATGATCCCCGTATCAATCCCAATGGAGGAGCCATAGCACTGGGACATCCATTGGGTATGACTGGAGCCCGGATTTTACAAACTGCAGTAGAGGAGCTAGTACTCCATCAAAAAAAGTATGCAATCGCCACACTTTGTGTAGGTGTTGGCCAGGGTTATGCCGTGGTTGTTGAACGGGTATCCTGAGTGAATTAACTTATTAAAAATATACCGATGATTCCATTTAATTATAAAACACATGCCGTAAAGGTAATTTTTGGAAAGCCGATTTTTGAAGCATTAGAGGAGGAGTTACCTGATAATAAACCCAATATTGCATTCATTGGAAGTCGGAGGTATGGGGACCTGGTAGAAAAACTTAAGCTGCATGAAAAAGTAGGAGAGGTTTTTCATTTCGACAAAGTCATTCAGCATGTACCTCAAGGTTTAGTGGAAGAAGCCGGTGAATTCCTAGAAGACAAGGAAGTGAATATTATACTTTGCCTTGGCGGTGGTTCCGCTATTGGTTTGGGCAAAGCCTTAATTTTGAACTCAAGTGCGGAACTTTGGGCTGTACCTACTACCTATTCAGGATCAGAAATGACCAATATTTATGGTATTTCCCACAATGGTGTTAAAACCGTTAAAAGGAACGACAGGGTACATCCACAAAAAGTATTTTATGATCCCTTTCTTTCTTTGGGAATGCCCCTTGATTTGGCTGTTCCATCTGCATTTAATGCAATGGCCCACTTGGTGGAGGCGCTTTATTCCCCTGAATCCAATCCAATTATAAATGCTTTGGCAGATTTGGGGTTAAAAATTCTCTTTGAAGGATTAAAGTCCTTGTCAGAGGAAAAAGTGATGACATCAGATATCAATGAAAAGTTAATGTTTGGAGCGTATGTTGGGGGAAAGGTGCTATGTGAGGTAAATATGGGTCTTCATCATAAAGCTGCACACGTTTTAGGGGGCAATTTTAATTTGGAGCATTCAAAAATCCATACCCTTCTTTTGCCATATGTTCTTAAATATCAATGGGATTTTTTAAATGAAAACACGCAGCAGAATTTTCAGAGTATATTTGAAAATCCTTTGCCCTACAAGACTTTGAGAGCGTTACAGGAAAATTTAGGTTCAGGTTTTAGTTTGCAGGATCTTGGACTTTCGAAGGAAGATATTCCAAAGGCAGTGGATTTTTTGATGCAGATGACCTATCCCAATCCTGCCCCAATGATCAGGGATCACTTAAATATGATGTTGGAAAGCGCTTATTGAAAAGCGCTTTTTTTCCTTATATTCCTTTCCGTTCGATAGCTTTTCAATTTCATATTTTTTAACTTTCCTTAAACGCATCCTTATGGAATCAATTTGGATATGGATTGCCATTTTTGTTTGTATTACCCAATCTGCCACTTTTTCCGGGCTCAATATCGCCTTGTTCAGCCTAAGCAGGTTACGTCTGGAAGTTGCCGCTGATGGAGGGGATTTATTGGCAAAGAGGGTTCTTTCCTTAAGAAGAGATGCCAATTTTACTTTAGCAACCATATTATGGGGTAATGTAGGAGTAAATGTTTTACTTACCCTTTTGGCTGATTCTGTTTTGCTTGGACTTGGTTCTTTTTTCTTTTCTACTATTGTTATCACATTTGCAGGAGAAATATTCCCTCAGGCTTATTTTACAAGGCACGCATTGAAAATCGGGGCAAAACTCTCCCCTGTATTGAAATTTTATAAAGTTATACTTTGGCCATTGGCCAAACCTTCCGGTGTGCTTTTAGATCATTTTTTAGGATTGGAGCCTATCCCATGGTTACGGAAGAGTGAACTGATTTCATTATTGAAATATCAGGCAAAAAACGCCAAGACTGAGCTTGGAAGGTTGGAAGCAAGAGGAGCGGTTAATTTCCTGAGGTTAGACGATTTGCCGGCATACAAAGAAGGGGAGGAAATTGATCCGATTAGTATCATTACCTTGCCCTTTGATGGTTCAAAACCTATTTTCCCTGAAATAAAAAGAAGTTCCAAAGATCCATTTCTCCAAGAATTGGCCAAATCGGGAAAAAAGTGGGTAATTATCCTGGATAAGGCTAACGGGCACCCTCGAAAGGTCTTGAATTTTAATGCATTTGTCAATAATTTTCTCCTTAGAAATAAGTCAGGTAATCCTTTAGAATTTTGCCATATTCCTTTGGTAATTTATGATATGGACTATCCTGTCGGGAAAATTTTGGAAAGATGGAAGGTCCAGCCAAAGGGACCGGAGGATGATGTCATAGATGAAGATCTGGCCCTCCTTTGGACAGATAAATACCAAAAGATCATCTCAGGATCGGATATTTTAGGGAGATTGATGCGGGAAATTGCAATTGAAGAAGGCTAATAATGTAAATTCTGTACCTAGATGAATGATTTAATTGTCCCAGCATGTTTTTACCGTGTTTCGGTCAAAGCCCTGATTTTGGATGATCAAAAAAGATTCCTCCTATTAAAAGAGGAGAATGGCTTTTGGGAACTTCCTGGAGGGGGGTTGGATTTTGGGGAAAGCCCCCAACAAGGTATTACCCGTGAACTCATGGAAGAGATGGGGCTTAAAGTGTCCTATATTTCAGAGCATCCCCTTTATTTTTTTCCAACCATCAATCCCAAGAACCAATATATTGTTAATGCCGTCTACGAGACAAAAGTCCATCATCTGGATTTTACTCCAAGCCCGGAATGTTTGGAGATAAGATTTTATACTCCAGAGGAAGTCTTACAGATAAAGGAGTCGATGTATCCAAATGTATTGGAATTTATCAAACACTTTAACTATTAGGACTTAACCTTCTCCAGGCAAACCATGCCACTATAAAAAAGCAGCAAAGTGGTAGAATAAAGGAAAAATTCACCTCAGGAACACCCAGGATAAGTATGTCATTGTAACCAGATCCCCCAAAATCCAAAATTACTCCCTGTAAGGTAGGCATAATCGCCCCTCCTACGATTGCCATTACCAAAAATGCAGCCCCATATTTAGCATCTTCACCAAGACCATCAAGAGCAATACCATAAATGGTAGGGAACATCAAGGACATGGCAAATGAGATACCAACTAAACTGTACAATCCCAGCATACCTTGAATAAAAATCGCACCTAAAGTAAAGAAAGCCGCCAAAATTGAGAAATACAGCAATAGGCGGGCCGGTTTTAGATACCTCAACAGGAAAGTACAAATCCATCTTCCAATCAGGAATAAAGCCAGAGCAGTATAGGCATAATTGACAGCAGAAGCATTGTCAATTCCAAGGACTTCTGCATATTGGTAAATGTAGGTCCAAACCATGATCTGCGCTCCTACATAAAACATTTGGGCTATTACTCCTTCCAAAAATCCGGAATTTTTAGAAAGTCTTTTCATGGAAGGCAAGAAGTCCAGGCTGTTATTTCCAGATTTATTTTCGGGCATCTTAACAATGGCAATAACCACTGCAAGACCAATCACCACTAAGCCCAACAAAACATAAGGATCTCTGATTACCATTAGGTCATTGCTGCGAATGATGGCTTTTGTACTTTCATCCAAGGAATTGAAAATCACATTGCCACTTTCATCGGTATCATTGGATT
The DNA here is from genome assembly GCF_003014575.1 of Cecembia rubra. Classification (GTDB taxonomy): domain Bacteria; phylum Bacteroidota; class Bacteroidia; order Cytophagales; family Cyclobacteriaceae; genus Cecembia_A; species Cecembia_A rubra. Next base: position 1,050,741 of record NZ_PYGF01000001.1, on the reverse strand, counting down.
TTAGGGCATTTAAAATAAACTCTTTGGCTACAAAAAGTCCTGCAAGTGCTCCCATAGGATTGAATGCCTGTGCCAGGTTCAATCTTCTGGTGGCTGTTTCTTCCGGTCCCATGGAAAGTACATAGGGATTTGCAGTTGTCTCAAGAAATGCCAGTCCAAAAGTAAGAATATAAAGCGCTATCAGGAAAAAGAAATAACTCTCCCAAGCAGCGGCTGGATAGAAAAGTATAGCTCCAACAGCATACAGTCCCAGCCCGATCAATACTCCTGTTTTATAACTGTATTTTTTGATAAATAATGCGGCGGGTAGTGCCATTGTAAAATAACCTCCATAAAAAGCCAACTGTACCAAGGAAGCTTGGACATTGTTGAGTTCAAGCACTCTTTTAAATGCAGCCACCATAGGGTTGGTAATGTCATTGGCAAATCCCCATAATGCAAAAAGGGAAGTGATAAGTACAAATGGAAATAGTAACTGACCAGGGATTAAGGGAGATTTTTTCATATTTGTTTTAGGTCATCTTGGGACTGGTTTTGGTAAAACTTTGTTAGCTGTGATTTTTTGCATCCATTGAAAATATTGATCAATTCCGTCCTATGGCCCTATCGAGGTGGGTATATCCTCCATCTACATAAATCCATTGGCCTGTGGTATGGGAAGATTTATCAGAAAGCAGGAATACTACGGTGTCGGCAATTTCTTGGGCAGTAGTCATCCTGTTTCCCAAGGGAATTCTGGACTGGATCAAATCCAATTGTTCCTGAGGGTTTTCAAAGGTATCTATCCAGCGCCTATAAAGTGGTGTCATAACTTCTGCGGGAATTACCGCATTTACCCTAATGCCATAAGTCAAAAGTTCAACTGCCCATTCCCTTGTCAAAGACAATTGAGCCCCTTTGGCAGCTGTGTATGCACTAGTGTTGCCTTGACCTGTGACAGCGGTTTTGCTGCTTATGTTTACAATGCTGCCTTTGGTAATCTTTAAATGGGGTAAGGCATAATGCACTAGATCATAATAGTGGCCAAGGTTTTTTTCCACCGATTTTCTGAACATATCAGGATCACCGCTTTCCAAGCCTATACCGTCATTAGCGCCAGCATTATTTACAATCCCATCAATTCTGCCAAATTTCTCTACAGTCTTTTCAACAGCTTTTCGAGCATCACTTGGAAGATTTAACCTTATAGGAATCTGCATTCCTTTTTGGTTCATTCTTTCTATTTCTGAAAGAAGCAATGCCCCTTCATCATGGGAGGGATCAATGAAGACAGGTATCCCTCCTTCCTCAGCTATGGTTTTACTAATGGCGGCACCTATGCCCTTAGCACCTCCGGAAATCAAAAATACCCTATTGGTCAATTGTAAATTCATAGTACTTTTGGTTCAGATTAAGAATTGATTCTATAAAATTTGCAGGCATTCTCTCCAAAAATGCCTGCTTTTTCATCCCCAGAGAAAGTCTCAAAATAATCCCAGGCCAGATCAAATACATCATTATAACTGGCAGCTAACAAGCATACTGGCCAATCGCTTCCGTAAACTAGTCTTTCGGTACCAAAGCTATTGGTAATATGATCCAGGTAGGGTTTGAATTCCTCTTTTTTCCATCCTTTCCAATCAGCTTCTGTTACCATACCAGACACCTTGCAATAAAGGTTGGGATTCGAAGAAAGTACTTTTATATCCTTTGCCCAGCTTTCAAATTCTCCATTCTTAATGTCGGGCTTAGCAAGGTGGTCAACAATAAAAGCCTGATCGGGGAATTTTTTCACTAATTCAATTGTCGCCTTTAGGTGTTTGGGAAAAATCAGGATGTCATAGGTAAATTGGTATTTTGAAAGTAGGCGGATGCCATTTAGGAATGATTTTTCTTCCATTGCAGAGGGTGGCAACGCCTGTAATATTTTTCTAAATCCTGCAAGGTTTTTTTCTTCTTGGTACCTTTCCAGTTGGGCCTCGATGTCTTTGGCCGATAAATCTACCCAGCCCACCACTTTTTTAATCCAGGTGTGTTTATTTGAAAGTTCTAGTAAATACTGCGTTTCCTGTGGAGATTCATCTGCCTGAACAGCGATGCTGCCATCAATTTTTTTGCTCATTAAATGAGATAGAAGGTCTTCAGGGGAAAAATCCCGCTGAATAACCTTCATGCTGTCATTGATCCAGCTGTCCCTTATAGGATCAAAGTGCCAAAAATGTTGATGAGCATCTATTCTCATTTAAACTGGAGAAGTACTGTTAATCAAACATTGATCTAAAGTGGCCATAGTCCATTGCTACTTGTTTGGCATTTCCCAGACCATCTATACCTAACTCCACCACATCTCCATCTTTCAAATATCTCGGCGGTTTTAATCCTAAGCCAACGCCTGAAGGAGTGCCGGTAGATATAATATCTCCTGGCAATAGAGTCATGTATTGGCTGATGTAAGAGATTAGGGTAGGAATGTCAAAAACCAAATCCGAAGTGTTGCTATCCTGCATTTTTTCACCATTTACATCAAGCCACAGTCTAAGGTTATGCGGGTCAGGAATTTCATCTTTGGTGACCAGGTAAGGTCCTAGCGGAGCGAAATGGTCTGCACTTTTCCCTTTTACCCACTGTCCTCCATGGTGCAATTGAAAGTCCCTTTCACTGACATCATTATGAAGGCAATATCCTGCTACATGATCCATAGCATTTACTTTTTCTACATAACTGGCTTTTTTTCCAATCACTACTGCCAATTCCACTTCCCAATCTGTTTTGGTGGAGTTTTTTGGAATTATGATGGGGTCATTTGGGCCGCAAAGGGAAGAGGTAGCTTTCATAAATAATATCGGAACCTCAGGTAGAGGCATACCACTTTCTTTGGCATGAAGTGAGTAATTCAAGCCCACGCAGATAATTTTGGAGGGTCTTGTAATAGGTGGCCCCAATCTTTGTGATTGGTCAATTGTTTCAAGCTTATCAATATTGCTTTCCAGCCAGGTCTTTAACCTGTCTATGCCATTGCTTCCAAGAAATTGTTCATTCCAGTCTTCTCCAAATGCGGAGCAGTCTAACCTTGTTTCATTTATTTCAATGCCTGGTTTTTCTTGGCCTGGCCTACCAAATCTTATTAATTTCATGTTGCTGGTTATTAATGTATTTAGGTTATTTTTTGATTTTCATGCTTTTAGTCCCAAGAATCCTCCATCAATTGGGAAATTACTTCCAGTAATAAAAGAAGCTTCATCAGAAGCCAAATAATAAACCATTGCGGCAATTTCCTCAGGTTTGCCCATTCTTCCTATGGGTTGTGTAGCAGCTAATTTTTCAAACATCTCTTTTTCTTGTCCCGGATAATTTTTTGCCAAGAATCCATCAACAAATGGGGTGTGTACCCTTCCAGGTGATATGCAGTTGCAGCGGATCTGTTCGGTCACATAATCCCTTGCAATGGAAAGTGTCATTGAAAGGACAGCGCCTTTAGTCATAGAATAGGCAAAACGATCAGGTAACCCAATAATTGCAGCTACAGAACACATGTTGATAATGGCCCCCCCACCATTTGCCCTGAGCTTGGGGATGGCTTCAATGGAACAGGTATAAATCCCCTTAACATTGACATGAAATAGTCTTTCAAAATCCTCTTCTGAAGTTTTTTCCAGATTCCCTACATGGGATATACCTGCATTATTGACAAGTACATCAATGGTTTCCGGCATCTGTCCAAATGCAGTTTTGACACTATTTAAATCTGAAACGTCAGTCTGAATGAAAGTTACGTCTTTGCCTTGAGCTGAAATTTCTTCAGCTATCTGATTTCCACTGTTTGAGTTGAAGTCAAGAAATATTACCTGATGGCCTTTTTCGGCAAACAATCTGGTAATAGCAAGGCCTATTCCACTTGCACCACCTGTAATGACTATCGTTTTTTTTTGCTTCATGTGCTATATTTAATTGATTTTATTACTCAAATGTCAAATTGAAACCAATCTACTGAATTTCTTTCCAAATTTTACCCCTCCTGCTATCATAATATTTAGGGAATTTTCAATTATGTTCAGTTCCATTGGGATAACATTAAATTTTGCATGGAACAGCTTTTAATGGAGATTTCCTTTTTGCAAATTGACCAAATTATTAAGCCCTTTCTACCAAGATTTGCTTTATTTTACGTATTATTTTGACATCACTGATTGTGATTTTCAAAAAAACGGCAAAATTTGGGTATGAAGGCTAAATTATTAGAGAGGAGAAGCCCATTTGACAAATCCTTTATTTCTGATGTGCATTCTTATCCTCATTTCCTGAATGTTTGGCATTACCATCCTGAGTTTGAATTGGTATATATCATTCAATCCAAAGGGACTAGGTTCATTGGAGATAGTATTAAGCCCTTTCAAGAAGGGGATTTGGTACTGATAGGAGAGGAATTGCCCCATATGTGGCAAAATGATCCGGAATATTTTCAAAAGGAAAGCGGACTTACAGCAGAAGCTATAACAATCCATTTTCGGAAGGATTTTGCAGGAAGTGGGTTATTGGATATTCCTGAGATGATTCCAATCCAGCAAATGCTCGAAAGGTCAAAGCAAGGTTTGGTTTTCGATCGAGAGACCGCTTTATTAGCCAAAAATAAAATGAAAGAGGTTCATGAATCTGAAGCGTTTGCCAGGTTGATGCTCTTTCTTGAACTTTTATATATTCTAGCCAACTGCAAAAATTTTCAGCAGTTAAGTACCAAAGGGTTTGTTCACCCTTCCGAAAAAAACGGAGATCTTAGGATAGACAAAGTGTATTCTTTTACTTACAATAATTTCCGAAGAAATATTACATTAGATGAAGTAGCAGATGTGGCCAATTTGAACCCGACTGCGTTTTGTAGGTTCTTTAAGAAATACACCAAGAAAAACTATTCTAAATTTCTTAATGAAATCCGAATTGGATATGCCTGTAAATTACTATTGGAAGAAGGGCTGAATATATCAGAGGTGGGGTATGAATCAGGATTTAATAACCTCTCTAATTTCAACCGGCAATTTAAAAGCCTAATTGGCATTTCCCCAAGTCAATATCTCAACAAACACCAAAGAGGAAAGAAATAAAAAGGAGCAGGAATCTTCACTACATCAACAATTGAACTGCAATTTAAAAAAATGTTAGCTACATAGAAGATAGCCTGCTCCAAAAAATACCTTAAAAGTCTTACCAGATTAAAGTACCGGCTTCACTGTTTACCCCCCCTTTTCTGAACAAAAAGAAAGAGACCATAAATTCGTGGGTGGGATTCGGGATTAGATAGGATTTGCTTACAGGTATTTCATAAGCATATCCAAACCTGATGTTGTTCATCAAGAATCCAAAATGGTAGCTATTGGCATAATTGACCCGATGACCAACGCCCAACCAGAATTTGTCCATTGCCATTAATTTTATATTAAATTCAAGGTTATATGGTAAATCATCCTGAATTCTGTACATGATGTTCGTCAAGACACTGAAATTGGATGACATTGTTTGCTTAAAGCCTGTCTGCAATACATTGACAAAAGGCCTTTCTTTGATAAATGCATCTCCCTGATAAAGCCTTCCCCTGGCTATATTTTGGAGGCCATAAGCGAAATAGTAGTTTTGATGGGTTATAGCTAAACCTGCATTAAAGTCCATAACCCTCATATCTGCAAACTGATTTAAAAACACATTAACTGTGGGATCGTTGGCCTGTTCTGTAGTCAGGTTATTGCCGTCCAACCTTGCATTGGTATAGTTTGCGGCTAGGCCTAAACGGAGGTTGGTAGATTTTGAAATTCTTACCCGAGCTCCATAACTTAAAAGCAATTCCGTCTGTCTTATAGGTCCAAAAGTATCATGAATCAATTGCAGACCTGCTGCCGTATTTCCCAACAATGCGGCGTCTTCACCCGCTTTTATTTCCATAGGGTCTATTTCCACATTCATGAAATAGGTCTGTGGTGCACCTTCAAAACCTGTCCATTGATTACGGACCAATCCTCTTACCACAGACCCTTCATACCCTGTTAGAGCCGGATTAAAATAACTCTGAAGCGAATTAAAGTGGCCAAAATATTTTCTAGTCTGAGCCTTTGTTTCAGAAAAGGGAGTAAAAATCAGTAAAAAAATCATTAGGACGGTAAAACCAAAGGCAGTTCGGGAGTCTTTTGGAACCCATATGGATCCAAATACCCAAAATATTTGATTAGTATATTGGTTTTTCATCTTAATTTTTTCTTAAAAGGTTCAAAATTCCCTTTCTGGACTCATTGTTGTCAACAACCTCGATGACATAATAGTAGGTATCGATTGGCAGCGGTTTACCCATGTAAGTTCCGTCCCATCTGTCCGTAGGTTTTGTTGTAAAAAATACCCTGAATCCACCTCTCTCATAAATATGCATCCTTACATTACTGTACATTTCCAATAATGGTACACCCCAATCATCATTGATACCATCTCCATCTGGAGTAAAGGTGTTTGGAATCTCTATTTCCTGTAAAAGTTCAGTAAGGTTTCTTGTGATTGTGAATTCTTTTGTAAAGACATTTCCATCCCTATCAATAACTGTGACCACAATGGTAAAAACATTCTTACCAGGTACTAGCTCTGAATTGTTCCAATAAAGCTGGCCGTCAATGATGGAAAAGAGATCATTATCTGCAATTCCTGGAGCAAGTTCCAATATATGGACATCATCAATTGGGTCAATTACTGTGAAATCTCCAATTAAGATTGGTGTATTTATGTTGGTTTGAACAAAAATGTCATTACTTAGGATCAGATCCAAAGGTGGATCTTTTGGCAATACCAAGACTGTAATGCTTGGTAGCCTATCGAATTGTGGTTCCCAACTGTTTGGTAACTGGATGATTCCCTCCAGGATGTAAGGGCCATTTTGATAAGGATCGTAGCCAACAGGGCTCCAAATGATGGGGAAAGTAAAGATTTGCCCATCTTCTGTAATTACCTGTATTTCAGTAGGTAATCCTAGTTCGTCAAATAGCGTTCCCCATGGGACCTCAATCATCTCAAAGTCTTCAAAATCCACAACTATTGTAGGTTCGGGCTCATTGACTGAGCAACCATATTCGTCTACTTCTTCTCCTTCCGGAGTATTTGGACAAAGGTCTTTGTCATCGGTTACTCCATCATTATCTGTGTCTTTTTGAGAAAGCGCACATCCGTTTTCATCTACTTCTGCACCTTCAGGAGTATCTGGACAAAGGTCCAAATCATCGGTGATTCCATCATTATCTGTGTCTTTTTGAGAAGGAGCACAACCATTTTCATCAGCAACTTCACCTTGGGGCGTATCAGGGCATTGATCCAAATAATCAGGTATTCCATCATTATCTGTATCAATTTGATCAATTGAGCAACCGTTTTCATCTACTTCCTGTCCTGCAGGTGTATCAGGGCATTGATCCAAGTCATCTGTAACGCCATCGTTATCAGAATCTTTTTGTGATGGAGCACATCCGTTTTCATCTACATCTTGACCTTCTGGTGTATTGGGGCATTGATCCTTATCATCTGTAATACCATCTCCATCTGAATCCTTCTGAGAAGGGGCACATCCATTTTCATCTGCTACTTCACCTGCCGGTGTGTCGGGACATTGATCCAAATAATCAGGAATTCCGTCCTGGTCAGTATCTATTTGGTCAATAGAACAACCGTTCTCATCTACCTCTGCTCCTTCCGGAGTATCAGGGCATTGGTCCAAGTCATCTGTAACGCCATCGTTATCAGAATCTTTTTGTGATGGAGCACAGCCGTTTTCATCTACTTCTTGGCCTTCAGGTGTATCTGGGCATTGATCTTTATCATCGGTCACACCATCTCCGTCAGTATCTTTCTGAGAAGGGGCACAACCGCTCTCATCTACAGCTGTTCCTGCCGGAGTATTGGGACATTGATCCAGGTAATCAGGAACTCCATCACCATCTGTGTCTATCTGATCTTTAGAACAGCCGTTTTCATCCACTTCCTCCCCTAAAGGTGTGTTTGGACACTGATCTTTATCATCTGTCACCCCATCTCCATCAGTATCTTTCTGGGAAGGGGCGCATCCGTTCTCATCAACAGCTGTCCCTGCCGGAGTATTGGGACATTGATCCAGGTAATCAGGAACTCCATCACCATCTGTGTCTATCTGATCTTTTGAACAGCCGTTTTCATCTACCTCTTCCCCTGCAGGGGTATTTGGACACTGATCTTTATCATCTGTCACCCCATCTCCATCTGTGTCTTTTTGAGAAGGAGAACAACCATTTTCGTCGACTATTTCACCTGCTGGTGTATCTGGACATTGGTCTATTGCATCAGGAACTCCATCACCATCTGAATCAGGTAATTCACAACCATTCTCATCAACTTGTGTTCCGGTAGGTGTATCAGGACATTGGTCCTTATCATCGGTTACCCCATCTCCGTCTGAATCTTTTTGGGAAGGGGAACAGCCGTTTTCATCCACTTCTTCCCCCGCAGGAGTATCAGGACATTGGTCTTTATCATCGGTGACCCCATCTCCGTCAGTATCTTTTTGAGAAGGAGAGCATCCATTTTCATCCACTTCTTCTCCCACAGGAGTATCAGGACATTGGTCTTTATCATCGGTTACCCCATCTCCGTCAGAATCTTTTTGGGAAGGAGAGCAACCGTTTTCATCCACTTCTTCTCCCGCAGGAGTATCAGGACAATGGTCTTTATCATCGGTGACCCCATCTCCGTCAGAATCTTTTTGGGAAGGGGAACAGCCGTTTTCATCCACTTCTTCTCCTGCAGGAGTATCAGGACATTGGTCTTTATCATCGGTGACCCCATCTCCATCAGAATCTTTTTGGGAAGGGGAACAGCCGTTTTCATCCACTTCTTCTCCCGCAGGAGTATCAGGACATTGGTCTTTATCATCGGTGACCCCATCTCCGTCAGAATCTTTTTGGGAAGGGGAACAGCCGTTTTCATCTACTTCTTCTCCCGCTGGGGTATCGGGACATTGGTCTTTATCATCAGTGACTCCATCTCCGTCAGAATCCAGAGGCAAGGGGCATCCAAATTCATCCACAATAGTGCCGGGAGGGGTTCCAGGACAAAAATCAAGAAAGTTTGGAACCCCATCACCATCATCGTCCCTCGTTGCAGCGGCACATGCATCTTCATCAAAAAATTCACTGTTTCTATCGCATTCTGGAAGGTCCCATCTCATATTGGTAGGACCATTTCCTGTGGGGGCATTTCTCGTGAAAAATATTTGATAAGTTTTCTGTGTACCATCAGGATTTCTGACTTCAACAGTAACTTCATTTTGCCCCGGATTCAAAAAAATCTTTTTTGTACTAACTCCACTTTTGACTTCCTGATTTTGGATAAAAATCCTAGCATCACTATGGATGGAGGTAGGAGTTAGTGTAGTGAAAAAAGTATAGAAGCCAAGGTTAACCCTGTAAGTACTTACTTCTGGGTTAAACCTTGGCTCCAACCTACCTTCACTAATCTGAAGGTTGCTCAGTCCAGCTCCATTGGAAAAAATAGAAAAATCAGTTCGGTCTATATTAAAAGAATATAACCCATTGCCGGAAACCAGAAAAATAATCAGCCAGAGCCAAAGGCCCCAAGCATATTTCTTATGAAATAATTTCATTTTTTTAAGGATCTAATGTAAAACCGTCGATGTTATTTGCAGTTCGTAGCTGATGTAAAAATCATAAAAAAAATCAAAATACAAAAAATTATTTTTTGCTTAAATATCAAAAAACCAAATAATGTTCCATATTCTATTTTTTTTTAGTGATGAAATGCAAAAAAAAATGTGCACAAAATTTTAAAATTTTTTAGCATTTCAGGTTCTTTTTACCATAATTCCCTTAATTCTACGTTGCTACATTCTTAATTTGTCTCCAAAGCGCTTCACAAAAGATGAGCATTAATGGATTTTTTTGTAATTAAATTTTCACCGTTAATAATTTTTGGCATTTAAATTGTAAACCCTGAACATGCTAATTTTTACCAAAATTTGAATTGATATGTTTAAAAAGAGATATGGATTCTTCAGCTTGATGGTTTTCTTGGTGATGGGGAGTTGTTTGTCAGATGCAAGTGATGAAAATGGCCAGGATCTTAGTACGTCAGGGGATGCTGTTTTTTTATTGATTGATGAGGACAGTATTGATAACGGAAATGAGCCCAATAACTTTTCAGATGTTGATGTAAATGACCAAATAGCCAGAATAGGCCTGAGAGATCAACTCAGGTTTTTCAAACAAAATGTAGGAAGTAGAATTGATTTATATACAGGTCAAGTGGGCGATGAGGGTTGGTTTGCATTAACAAGTATTCCAAACAGGTGGGTCAATGCTGGTCCAACGGAAAATGGTCTCAGGAACTATCTTGCCCCGGGACCTGGATTAGGATCTCCCAATGTAGATGATGACAGAGAGGTACTTTTGGATGAAATACCTAATGTAATTCCATTGAGAGCAACTGCCTTAAAAATGTTGGTTGGACAGACGGTATTAGCAGTTGTATATGATAGTGATATCAGTATCAATTATTCCCCAATAGAAGGGAATTTGAAGGGAGAGAACCTAGGTATAGTTGCCTTTCGCGTAATTGAAGTTAGAGAAAGGGTAGATGGAAGTTCGTCTTCATTACCAGTGGTCAGCATAGAGATCATGGATGCTGACCTCGTGATTAACAGAAATATGGTATTGTTTTCAAACGTACCCAGACCCAGTTCTTCATCGGAACCTTTTGATATCCGTCCTCCTTCCAATGTCAATAGCCCTGAATTTATAGACGCGAATTAAAAAAGGGTCATTAAAGTATTACCATTTTACCTGTTTTAACGGACTCGTCACAGGCAAATGCAATTTTTAAACTGTTCAGGGCATCTTCCAAGTGATCTGATAAGTCCAGATCTTCTTGTATCGCTTTTAAGAAATACCTTTGTTCTCTGTTGCATAATTCCTGATGATCGGGCTCATCTTTCATGTCAATCCAAAGGTCATTTTTGACAAAGTGATTTTTATCGTCCAAATCTGAAAAATGTACTTTTAGACTTTCTGTTTTGGTATGAGAATCTACATTATCAGATTTTCCGGCAGCGCCGGCTGACTTGGCTACTATAGAAACTGCACCTTTGGGGCCAAATACGTCTTTGATGAAAAAGGCATTATCCGAAACCATAGGGCCCCAACCTGCTTCATACCATCCTACTGAGCCATCTTCAAATCGGATTTGTAGTTGGCCGTAATTATAGTTGTTTTTTGAAATATCCTCCGTCAATCTAGCCCCTATCGCTGAAACTGTCAAAGGCTTGGAGCGGGTCATCTGGCACATGACATCTATATAATGAACGCCACAGTCTACAATTGGACTTAAGCTTTTCATCAAGTTCCTGTGCACATCCCACATGAAGCCATGACTTTGTTGGTTGAGATTCATTCTCATCACTAGAGGTTTTCCCAATTTCTGCGCTTCTTCAATAAATCTTTCCCAAGAAGGGTGATGTCTTAGGATGTAACCTACCACCACCTTTTTATTTGCTTTTTTTGAAGCAGAGATTATTTTTTCTGAGCCTTCGACAGTATCTGCCAAAGGTTTTTCAATAAAAATATGGCACCCTTTTTCTAATGACTTAAGGGCAATTTCTTCGTGCGTGTCTGGATAGGTAGAAATACAAACCGCATCCGGTTGGGTGATTTCGAGCGCAGCTACATAATCTTCAAAAATAGGATAATTTGCAGCCAATTTTTCATTCAATCTTTTTTTACTGTCTCCTCTAGATACCAGTCCACAAATCTCAAATTCTTCCATGTGATGGTAAGCAGTAGCATGAGAAGCCCCCATATTGCCGCAACCGATTACCAAAATTTTGATTTTTTTCATGGTCATGTGATTATTTATTAGATTGAATAAGGTAATTTATTGCTTCCTGGTCCAAGTAAATAATGGAAACATTAATAGGTATCGCCTCTATAGGAGTATCCGAAGGATTTCTTTCGACCGAAACAATGGAATCAATAACTTCCATTCCTTTGATCACTTGGCCAAAAACAGTGTAATTTCCATCCAGGCGATGAAGTCCACTTTTATTTTGAACGATATAAAACTGACATCTTGCAGATAACTTGGCAGGGTTATCATCTCTTCCCGCCCCAACTGCACCATATACATGGGTTAGTGAGGGGTGAAATTCAGGGTTTAAAAGGTATTCGGGATCATTGAACCCCTCTTCAGTGTCGGGACAGCCTCCTTGGGCTACAAAATTGGGTATGACCCTATTAAAAGTCAATGAATCCCAATAACCGGATTTTGCTAAGTCAATGAAGCTTTGTTTGTGTTGGGGAGTTTCATCAAATAGTTGGATGAATACTTCCCCTTTTGGGGTATTTATATGCCCTACGGGGATTTTTGATTGTCCATAACCAAGAAAAATAAACCCAAATATGAAAATGATGCATGCCAGGTATTTTTTCATAGTTTCAAAATTGGACAGGTTAATTTTTGATTTCTTCCAGTAATCTTTTTTGGTTTAGGACAGGGTTAGCATACATGGAAAGGAAACTTTTTACAGCTACAGGGTTATTCTTATCAACCCCTCTCCTAAACCTGGCTTCAAACAGTGCCTTTTCTTCGGAGGTATATTCTGAAGAAAATTGATCCGTCCCGCTCAGTAGGTCACAGGCTATATACTTTGTAGGCCAAAGTTTATAACCGGTGATGATCTGATTGTCTATCAGGTCAGCCAATGCCTGCATTTGTTTGACATTACCGGAAACAGTGTTTTTGATATACTCAATTTTATCATTGAGTAGGTCTCCTATGTGGATGTGAATTCTCTTTTTTTGACCAATAATACCACTGAGGAGGGTCTTAAAATCTTCATTTTCTGCTTTGATATAGGTTTCCTGATTGGCTTTTGCCAAAAGTTCAGGCATTTTCAGGATGTCTGTAGGGTCATATTCATAGGAAATGCTGACAGGAATTACATTCAAGCGCTTAAGATAATCCAGAAAATGCTCACCTTCATCAGAAGCCATGGATATCATTTTCAAAACTCCTTTGTGGGTTAGGTCATTGCCGTCTTTCGTTCTCCCTTCTCTTTGGGCAATCCAAACTGATCGGTTCTCTCTTAATAAAGAATGCCTGATATAAGCAGAAACAACTTTTGAACTTTCCAATAATTCTCTCGCAGGAAGGCCCCTTTTGATAGTGAAGTTTCTTGTCAGTCTTGAAAGATGGTTCAAAAAAGGTTTTTTGACCAGATTATCTCCTATAGCTGAAGTAGTCATGAACAAGCCTTTTTCATAAAGGCTGGCATTGAGCAGTGAGGTATCCAAAATGATATCTCTGTGGTTGGATATGAAAAGGTATGAAGTGCTGGCTTCCAATTTTTCAAATCCCGAAGTACTTAAACCTTCGGAACTCTTTTCCAGAACCTTTTTAACTCCAGGATAAATGAAATTAATCTGAAAATCTCTGATTGAATGGCAATGCAACATTAAATCTTTCCAATAACTATCCTGGAAATCCGGAAAAGTAAAGTTCATCATGGCTTTCAGCATAGGGTGATCTATGATTTGCCGGATAGCTTGATTGACTTCTGTATCGTAATAAGGCCTTATATCTTCAAAGGGTGACATGATTTCAGGGTTGGACACCATGCAAAGAAAGTAAAAATTGAGCAAAAAAAAGAAGCCGCTCCTAAATGAAGCGGCCTCTTTTAACGATATTTAATTTTTTGTTTAATCAACTAACAATCTTTCTACAATTGTTGTTCCTAAGCTATCAGTGATGGTAATCAGGTAAATACCTTTCAACATGCCGCTGAGATCGAATTCAGCATACCCGGCTGATGTAAGCTGCCGTGCAACTTGCAATCCGGTTCCGGTCCTAAGGTCAACGGTTGCGGGTCCCTGTACATTTCTCATTAATACTGAAACCCTGGAACTTGTTGGATTGGGATAAATACGGATGCTGGTCGCCTGAATCTGCTGTGGAAATCTGAAGATTGGAGATGAAGCCTGACATCCTGATATATCTTCAATAACCACTTGATAATTTCCTTCACCATTGACTCTGATTGAATTATTGGTGGTAGTAGCGATCAACTGTTGGTCTTTGTACCAATAATAAGTGTAGTCGCCTTCAATACTTGAGAGTAAACCTTTATTGAAAAGGATTACAGGTTGGGGAAGCTGCCTTGCTACTACTTCAAAGGATTCTGTGGTGACAGGGACACAAGAATCAGCGTCAAGAATAGCCCTGAATAATGCAGAAGTATTAAGGTTGTTGATTCGAAGTATTTCTTCTCCTGCAGATTCATCCACAAATTCCCAAGTTTGGCCGCTGTCTAGTGAAATTTCCCATCCAAGAATACTTTCGTAGACCCCACCTACAAGCATCAATTCGGCAGTATTATTTGTACCACAGACTTCTGCTGTGCCAAATATCTGTGCTGGTATGATGTCACAGAAAAGATTGAACCTCAATTTTACAGGTATGTGGTCTGAAGTTGTACTGCTGTAATTTGGAATTAAGTCAAACGGAGCTATTATTCTTTCCGAATTCACTATCCAGTTTTCTTCTAACTCATTTGAGATCATGATATGGTCAATTACATTTTCGAAAGTCGGAAAGGTCCTTAATCCTGCCAAACTCAGACTTTTAGTGACTGGAATGTAGTTGGCTCTGTCATTGATGAAATTAATGAAGGATGTTTCTGAAGTATTCACAGTAGGGGCCGATTGATCAGCGACAGTTTCATCAAGATCATCATTGTAATCGCCAAGAATAACAAGGGGCACATCGGCATAATATTGGTCCAGGGAATCTTTGAGCACATTCACATCATACCTTCTCATCGCATATCTTGGGTTAGCAGCACTTTCACCGCCTCCATTTGATCGGGTGTGAACATTGACAAAGTTGATTTTCTTCTCGGCACCATTGATTTTGGCTTTGGCTTCGAAAAGGAATGGCAATCTGCCACTTGCCCAGAATCGATCAGGTGTAGATGGGTAGCCAACCAATTGTTCTGGCTGAACTCCCTGAAGCAATACCCTTGTACTTACAGAGTCAATAGTGGCAGTTTTATATAGGAAAGTGAGTTTTTGAGCATCCTCAAAAGTTCCACCACCAGAAACAGCTGGGGAATGGAATCCTCGGTAAGCTGGCAGGGCCGCTACAAGTTCATAGAATTTTTCCAGATTGGTGATTTCTTGGAAAGCATAGATATCTGCGTTCAGGTCTTCGATTACTTTTTTGACATTCTGAAGCTGCAAGTTAATGTCTGTAGGACCCTGATTCGGATTACTAGATCCAAACCACTCTATGTTCCAGGTTACCACATCAAGGGTATTGGATCTCTCTATCGTTGCTCCAGTCAAATATCCTCTGTTAACTTCAATATCGCCGGATTTGAAATTTATGGGGCTACTGAAAGCACCTTCTGAATTTGGTTGGAACCTTACCCTTACCGTATTTGTGCTTGCTGCTTCAGCTGGCGTGAAGGTTATGGCTGGAGCATAATTGACTCCATCCTTGGAGAATTCAAACCCGACTCCTGCGCTGATGCTAAGATTTTCTAAGGCGTCACTCAAGGAGAAATTAAAGCTGCGAACCTCATTGGATGTTGACCCTATTGGAATGACTCCAAAATGCCAATAATCAACATTGCCTATAGTATTGGTCAGGAATGGGGCAGGTGCTGTTTGTGAATTCCTCAATGAAAAGTCATCCAAAGTCCATCTTGCAGCATTGGCCTCAGGTGAAGAAGTATATACAAAGGCAATTCTAACATTGGCGGCTTTAAAAGCAACCAAGTTGATTTCACCTGAGCTGGTCCAAACATCCCCTTGTGCAAACCGGTCTGCCAATTCTGTCCAAGTGGCTAGATTTGGATCCCCATCTACATAATCGGTAGAAACCAGTAGTTTCATTCTTGGTCCGGAAAAGGCTACCCTGCTCCAGAATTGAAGTAATGGGAAGTCAAATTCAGTCAAGTCATAAGAAGGAGAGATCAGCCAATCTTCATTCAATCTGGCCGCACCTCCGGCAAAGCCATTTATCTGAACGCCAAATGGAGCAGATGCAGTAGGTGTAGTGCCTGCTCTACCAAAGTTGGTACAGGACCAGGTCTGATCACCTAGTACGCTGATTTGATTCCATCCTCCTGCAATTGGGCCAAGGTTGACCGAACAGATGGTGTTGAAATCTTCTATGATATTGAAAGGGTCGAACACATTTGCATTGACCTGAAGGGATACGGGCAATGTTCCTGTAGTATTGTGGATGATTTGGGCATTGAAGCCACCTGGCACCGTGTTGTCAAACCTGACATATACCGGAACTGTTGAAGTCAATTCCTCTGAAGAGAAAGTGATGGAGGAAGAGAAATTGCTGCCATCTTTGGAAATTCCTAACCTTTCCGGTGCAGTGACGCTGAGATCTCCGCTTAAATTGGTTGCCCCCAGCACATAGGAAAGAACTGGATTGTCTGCATTTATGGCCAGGTTTCCAAAATCCAATGTTTCAGGAGTTATAGTGATACTTGGGATAATAACACCCTCACCGTCTTTAATGAGGCCAATAAATCTGGTGCCACCTGTATCGGAGCCTGAAAAATAGTTGGTTACTCGGGAAGTTCCAGTAGAACTTATAGAGCCGCCATTTGCAGAGACATTGGATGTTGATATAATTCTAAACTCAACTTCTCCTGATAGGTTCTGAAGTGATGAAAGATCAATTTCTAGATTGCTAAAAGGAACTGAATTAGTATTTGGATTTGTAATATGTTGCCAAGTGGCTAATGGAGTATTAAATCCGTCACCACTGTAAACCAAAGCCATATCTCTAGGTCCGGTATTGGAAGAATTTGTTCCTATTTGAAGTTGGGAAAGGTCCACTAATTTTCCAGGAGCTACAGTGAAACCAAATGAAAAATACCTGTTTTCACCATCATTCCATCCATTTGAGCTTATGGAGTTTGCTGCGCTGGCAGGGTTAATTCCTGAGCCTCTTGTAAAATTCAACCCAGTGAGTCCTTCAGATACAGAGCTAGGGGCAGTGAATTGCTGGTTGCCTGGCTGCCCTGCAAAATTGTAGTTCAGTATTTGTTCAGGTTGTGGAGTGACTTTAACTGAAAGGTCTGCTATACCTATAACTTTACTGGCACCACTTAAACCTCCTCTTTCAGAATTCCAGCTAATGGTGAAGGTTTGGTTTGGCGCTATATTCAAACCAGTCACAGTTGCCGAAACCCTTTGATCTTCACCGTTGAGAGTAGAATATGTCAAGGAGGTGATTTCTGTACCATTTACTAGAACTGTGTAAGCAGGACTTCTGCCCTGGGAAGCCCTACCGACTCTTCCTAAATAGGAAATATCAAGACTCCTTATGGTACTTCCTGTATTGTTGATCAAGGTCAATGTCTTGATTAAAACGCCGGTAGTCCCTGTATGTTGGTAAGCCAAGACATTGTTATTACCACGGAAGCCACCTGCAGTCAAATTATCGTTGGTAAAATCTCCAGTATAATTCAGGATAGGTCCTGTAAATGTCCATTCACTCTGATTGCCGAATTCAAGTACAGGAGTGTTTAATGGGAAATTAAATCCAGCAAAATCTTGGGTATAGGGAAGATTGGCAGCTTGGACCGGATCAGGATTTTGAATTATTTCCTCATCAATTGCTGTACCTTCGATAAAAATTTCATCTATTCTATTGGTCCCACCGGAAGCAATTGTTGAAAGGCTAACGGAAATTTCTGATGTGTTGAGCCACCGGATAAAAACTTCAGGTTTGTTGTTGGCCTCTTGAGGGATAGGTATTCTATTTAAAACTCCTGAAGTAAAATTATTGGCTACAGTTACGTTGCCGTTAGGAATATCAATCCAAGATGTTCCATTTAAGCTATATTGAACATGGAAATCTTTAGGTCCTGTATTAGAGCTTTGTTGTTTGGAGGAAAGGGTAAGGTTCTCAAAACCTGCAGTATTGATCTGAACAAACCAATACCTTTCCTGACTGAAGTTATTCCATCCACTTGAGGTTATGGCCCTTCCAGGAGATCCTGCAACATATCCCGAAAGTGTGGCATTGAGAAGGTTGATGCTTTGAATCCCAATATTATTAGGGTTTCCTTGATCAGCTAGGGGTGATTCCTCACCTGTAACTGTTCCAAATGTCCAGCCTGCTATGATTTCTGTTTGCGCATGAACGGATACCATGCCCAAAAAAATAAGCAAAGCCAAGATGATTGTGCTTCGTAAAGATAGTTTCATTAATTATGGGTTAAGGGTAATAAATTGCATTGAAAATATTATCAAATGCAACCAAATGTAAATTATTTGTTTGAATTTTAACCAAACATCATTGTTAACACTGTGTTAAAAAAATTGTTTGTTTAATATTTTATTCGGAAAACAGGTTATTAATTAAACAAAAAAGAAGTTTTATAGAATTTTGTAAATACATATAAAACAGCTTGTTAAATTCAACTAATCCCAAGTACCATTTCTTTTTGGCCTAGTTTTTGGTACTGTTTATGTAGAAAAATCAACTTCTTTATTCAGTAAATCAACGGCTTATATAAAAAATGAAGTTGGAAACAGCTTGAATGGTGAAGAGTGATTTAGCCAATTCCTTGGCTAAAAGATTAACTAGATCGGATATTTATGAAAAGTTTGAATAAGGCCAGGATAGGTATACTCTTATTATTGAGTTTATTGCTTACATCTTGTTTGGATATGGGGCTTTCTGAGGATATGCCTCAAGACAATATCGATTTAAAGGAAGTTCCAGAAGGTACAAGAGTTGAGGTTTTTGCAGAGCCCAAGTCCGGCTTTATTTTCTCCCATTGGACCATTGGTGATGAAATTACCAGCTTTGATGCCTCTTATGTGTTTATCATGCCAGCTAAAGATCTCCACTTGACAGCGCATTTTAGAAGAACTAACTGATTTTCTATTTTCACAATAAAAAATTTCTCCTTTAGCTTATATTGAAAAAGAAAAAACCCGTCTTGCCTTTAGCAAAACGGGTTTTCGTTGACCGACTAGGGCTCGAACCTAGACTCTTCTGAACCAAAATCAGACGTGTTGCCAGTTACACCATCGGTCAGTTTTGATACCCTTCCTTTAAAAGGTGTCACAAATGTAGGGGCTCTTTCTTTTTTTTGCAAATCTCACCAGTAAGTTTTTTTTGCCTGTCATATAACTTTCTAAATTTCAATTGAAAAAAAATCAAGCTTGGTTTTCTGTAAGCATAAAAAGGATTGCAATGAAGTGAACAATAGTGCCGGCAAGAACGAAAATATGCCAAATGGTATGTGCAAACCTTTTTTGAGGACGTGTGTAAAAGAACGTACCCATTGTATAACATAATCCACCAGCAGCAATAAGTGTCAGGACAGTTATGGAAAGGTTTTCCAATAGAGGTTTAATCAGAAATATGGCCAACCATCCCATTCCAAGATACAGTAGGAGGGAGGCTTTTTTGAACCGATGGGTATAGAATATTTTAAAAATAACTCCAAAAAGTGTTAAGCCCCAAATGATTCCAAAAAATACCCATCCCCAAAGACCCCTTACAGCGAGTAATAAAAAAGGCGTGTATGTACCTGCTATGAGTAAGTATATGCCTATATGGTCAAAGGTTCTTAGCCATGATTTGATTTTCTCTTCCTGAAATGCGTGATAAAGCGTGGAGAAAGTATATAGGATCAATATAGAAGCTCCGAAAATGCTGCAGCTGACGATATGAATGGCAGTACCATTAATCATGGAAAAAGTTACCAAAATGGAAATGGCAACTATACTGAATAAAATTCCAAAACCATGGCTAATGCTGTTGGCAAATTCTTCATGTAAACTTTGTTTCCTTTCCATTATGATTTTTGATTACAAGATAAGGACTATTTGAAAAAAATAATTTCCTGTATTTGGCCTCCGAAATCGATTTCCTGCTGATAATCAATCAATAAGGGTTATGATTTTTTGCATTTTTTCAAATTAATACTTTAATTTGTTGAAAATTTATAAACAAAAGCATCAAAAAATTAAATTTTAGAAGATCATGTCCGTAAAAATTTCAGAAAAAACAATTGTTTCAACTTTGGAGAAGCTTGAAAAGCTTAATTTGGATGAAAAGCTTCATGCAGAGCTTTCATGGTGCTGGAACAGCTATAAGTTTGATAAAAATCCTGTTGGGGTGATTGAAAAAAGTAAACAAGCATTGGAGCTTTTAAAATCCAAAAGAGAAGAAAACAGCAGGGCTGTTGCCAAAAAATTGGTGGAGGATCTAGAAAAAATCGTTTTGAACTGATCTTTTGGTCAAAGCTGATAATTTCTATTATGCTCATGAATGAAAAAAGCCATCTACTTGGTAGATGGCTTTTTCAATTTTATAGAGTAGGGGAGATTATTCACCTACCACTACAAATTTTACTGCGCTTTTTACTTCTCTATGAAGATCAACTTCAGCTTCAAATTCACCGGCTGTCTGTACTGGTACATTGATAGAAATTTTCTTTCTGTCAATATTGATACCATTCTCAGCCAAGGCGTCAGAAATCTGAAGTGTGGTAACTTTACCGAAGATTTTTCCTGACTCACCGATTTTAGCTTTAATTTCCAAAGTAATACCGGATAGTTTGCTTGCAATATCTTCTGCTTCTTTCTTGATTTTTTCTGCTTTGTGTGCAGCTTGTTTGATGTTTTCAGCCAAGATTTTTTTGTTAGAATCAGTAGCCAAAACTGCATATCCTTGAGGAATTAGGTAGTTTCTTCCATAACCTGGCTTAACTTCAACCATGTCATTTTTATAACCTAGTCCTTTTATATCTGTTTTAAGAATTACTTCCATTGTTGTACAAATTTATAAATGAATGATTCGATCAAAAACGGATTACTTCAATCCGTCAGTTACGAATGGTAGAAGTGCCAAGTGTCTTGCTTTTTTAATTGCATTGGCTACTTTTCTCTGAAATTTTGCAGAGTTACCGGTCAATCTTCTAGGAAGGATTTTACCTTGCTCATTGACAAACTTCAAAAGGAAGTTAGGGTCTTTGTAATCAATATATTTAATACCGTGTTTTTTAAAACGGCAGTATTTCTTTCTGTTCTCAACTCTGTTGATTGGTTCGTTCTTAAGTGTCATTAGGCTTGCTCCTCCTTAGCTTCAGCTTTTTTGTTAAATTCACCTTTTCTTCTTCTTTCAGCATAAATAATGGAATGCTTGTCCAACACAGTGGTCAGGAATCTCATTACTTTCTCATCTCTTCTGAATTCGATCTCCAATTTATTGATCACAGAAGGAAGTGATTTGAATTCAACTAAAACGTAGAATCCGGTGCTTTTTTTCTGAATTGGATAAGCCAGTTTTTTTAGACCCCAATTTTCAACGTTGATGACATCTGCTCCCTCTTCTTTTAACAAGTTTACAAACTTGTCTACGGTATCCTTCATCTGAATCTCAGACAAAACGGGAGTTAAAATGAATACCGTTTCATAACTTTTCTGGAACATGTTTGTATAAGTTTATCTGTATAAATTTAACAGACCGCAAAATTAGGCGAATACACTTTAATTTCCAAGCCGACTTGTAAAAAAGAAAGGCTGATCCTCTGTAAAGATCAGCCTCTATGAGTTCTTTGGTCTAATTTACTTTACCTCAAAGGTTTTATTTCCGATTTGATGACCCTCTGCAAAAATTCTCACTTCATAAGTACCCGGAGCATACTTACTGCCTTTTTCGTAGAAGTATGTCAATGTCTGCTTGGTATTGTTGAAGTTGATGTCCTGATGTACCGTGTAAAATTCCTCTCTTCCATCGATTGTAAATGTACCGCTGCCTTTGGCAACATCAAAGATCGGCTGGTTATTTGGAGCGATCACTTGTACAAAGACATCTTTGTTTCCATGCTCAGCTACTTTGTTGTCTGCCAAATTAAATGAAATTTTGAGCTTTTCAATCTGACGGTTTCTGAATCCATCTTCTCGCTCCCTTCCCCTTGAATTCACGGCTGCTACATTGATGTTTTCTGCTTTTAATACCGCGGCAATATTGACTTTTTCCTGTAATTCCTGCTGTTTCTGATTCAATTTGACAACCTCATCCTCAATCTCTGCCTGGGTAGTTCTCAAACTTTGATTTTCTGTAAGGAGCTGTTGGTTGGCTTCCCTAAGCTGCAAAATCTCCGCATCTTTTTCCTGAAGGGTTTTTGCATAACTATTGATCCTTCTGTTTAAAGCCGCAATTTCTTCAGTTGACCTTTTCCTGTCAGTATTTCTTTCTGCCAACAACTGCTCTTTCATTTCTTCAAGTGCTTTGACATCACCACCTAACTTTTCGATTTCCTGAATTCTCAGGTCCAATTGAAAAGTCATGGAGTCTATCCTCCTATTGAGGTCATTGTTTTCTTCCGATAGGATAAGGATTTCTTCTGATTTTTTTGTCCTATCCCTGTAATCTGCATACAGCTTGATTCCGCTGATGAAGACCAAAATAATCAAAACGATAATCAATATATTCTTACCGTTTTCACCTTTTTTGGGTTTGTCTTGGAGATTGGTTTCCATTTTATTTTACTTGTATTTTTGTCTATTACTAAATTTCAAAAACATGTTTTTAGATGAAGCATATTGGACCAACAGATATAATGAAAAATCCACCGGTTGGGACATTGGATCACCATCAACTCCCCTTAAGCAATATTTAGACCAAATTTCAAATAAAGGCCTAAAGATTTTGATTCCTGGAGCAGGAAATGCATATGAAGCCAAATATGCCTATGATTTAGGTTTTGAAAAGGTTCACATTCTTGATTTCTCACCTATTCCCATTGCTCAATTTAAACAATCTTGTCCTGATTTTCCAAATGCAAATATTTTTCTTGAAAACTTCTTTATGCACCAGGGGAAATATGATTTGGTGTTGGAACAAACTTTTTTTTGTGCGCTTGATCCCCAGTTGAGAAAGGAATATGTAAAAAAAATGCAGGAGATACTCCTTCCTGGTGGCAAACTTACAGGTGTTCTCTTTGCAATGGAATTTGATTATCCTGGTCCTCCATTTGGTGCTACTCTAGAAAAGTATATTCAATATTTTACTCCTGAATTTGAAATTTTAAAATTAGAAGCCTGCTACAATTCCATTCCGCCCAGGCAGGGCAGCGAATTATTTGTCCAGCTCAGAAAAAGTTAGATATCCAAAATATAATGGGCTTTTTCAATTCCTCTTTTAAAAATCAAAATCCCACATTCAAAAAAATCTATACTTAGGGAGACACATTCCTGCTGATAAATTTTTTTCCACGCTAATTCCATCTCTTTGGACCAATGTATATCAGCAATGGCTACTATACTTTCTTCATGCAGATAGGGTAGGAGTGTATTAAAATATGCCATTGTGCCCTCATAAGTATGGGTGGCATCTACCAGTGCGAAATCAACTTTCTTGATCTGCTCCAGTATGGGAGGAAGTGTATATTGGATATTACCATGGATGTAATGGACCCTATCTACTCCGGGAGCTTTTTGTGCTTTATTGATCAAACCTAAGGCTCCCTCAAAAGTAAAAAGACTGCCTTTGCTTACTCTTGAAAGGTACAAGGTATTGAGGCCGGTACAAGTACCCAGTTCCAATACATTGATTCCAGGGCTTAGAAGACAGAAATATTGGTAGATTTGATTAAATTTTCTACCTGTGGTACTGAAGCGCGTAACATCTTTGGTTTTTCGAAACTGGCTTTTTTTTAATTTTTTGGATCCTGCACCAAAGTCTTCAATTTCAAGTGATTCTTCATCTTTAAGCAGTTTCTTTCTCCAATTTTCCAAGTCTAAATCCTTTCTTCTGGAATCTTGAAGGTATTTCTTCAAGCCATTATAGAGCTCAGAAATGAAAGGCCCCTGAAGAGAAAATTTATCTTCCTTCAAAAGCCAGTACTTAATGCTTGCGAAAAAAGGAAAGAAGTATTTTTTCAAATCAATTGTCAAAAATGTCGGAAATCAGTTGGAATTCAGGTATTCGAACTTCAATCAATTTGCCGTCGAAAAGTTTTTCCATAATGTACAAGCCTCTCATCTTGCCCAAACCGGATCTGAGGTTGCATCCAGAAACATATTCGTGGGAGGTTCCGGGTTCAAGTACAGGCTGAAGGCCAACCACACCGTCTCCTTCTACAAATTTGGTATTATCCCCTGCATCAATAATTTCCCATTTTCTTCTCATTAATTGTATGGTATGGCTACTGTTGTTTTCTATCTTTACTTTGTAAGTGAAAACATAGTGGTGCTGATGCGGGCTGGAAAATTCGGCCTGGTAGGTAGTTTCAACACTTACTTTTATACCTTCTGTGATGGCGGTGACCATAAATCAATACGAGGGTTTGATCAAAAGCTTAAAGTTAAAATTTTAAATCTTTAATAACAACGGATTACAATCAAAATGGATGTCAAAATAGAGACAAGTTGGAAACAAAGATTGGAAAATGAATTCCAAAAACCTTATTTCTTGAATCTGGCTGAATTTATAAGGAATGAATATCAAAACCATCAAATTTTCCCAAAGGGAAAAGAGATTTTCAATGCTTTCAGCCATTGTAGTTTTGAGAAAACCAAAGTGGTAATTTTAGGCCAGGATCCTTATCATGGTCCAGGCCAGGCACATGGACTTTCATTTTCCGTTAGGGAAGGGGTACCTTTTCCGCCTAGTTTGGTGAACATTTTTAAGGAAATCAACAGGGATTTGGGATTATCCATGCCTTCCAATGGAGACCTTTCCCGTTGGGCAGATCAGGGGGTATTGCTTCTCAATGCTACCCTGACAGTAAGAGCGCATCAGGCGGGTTCCCACCAAAACATGGGTTGGGAAACTTTCACAGATGCTGTGATACAGAAATTAGCCCATGAGAAAGAAAATCTGGTTTTTATGCTTTGGGGTGCCTACGCCCAAAAGAAGGCAGCTTTTATTTCAGAGGACAAACACCTCAAACTTCATGCACCTCACCCTTCTCCACTTTCTGCCCATCGTGGGTTTCTGGGCTGTGGCCATTTTTCAAAAGCAAATACTTATCTTTCCGAAAAGGGATTGGCAAAGATTAAATGGTAATAAAAAATGCCCCACAGCTTATTCTGTGGGGCATTTTTTAATTTATACCGTTGAAGAACCTGCTCCAGCGGATTTTACTGAACATGGATTTGTGCTTGTCAAGAGAAAGCCACAAAAACCAGGCCTTGCCTACTATATGGTCTTCGGGAACGAAGCCCCAGTATCTAGAATCCAAGGAATCATGACGGTTATCTCCCATCATAAAGTAATAATCCTGTTTGAAAGTGTAAGTTTCTACTATTTGACCATCGATATAGAGCTGATTGTCACGGACTTCTACATTGGAATGTCCTTCAAATTTTTCAATTGTAAAAGAGTACTTTGCGATATTATCGGCATCCATGGTTATTGTCCAACCTTTAGCAGGAATTTTTAAAGGGCCAAAATTGTCCTTATTCCATCCAAAATAAGCCCCATCGGGAAAAATCCTGGGATCCCCCATTTCTTCTCTTTCGGCACGCATAATGACATTACCAATTGCCGGAGATTTCCTCAATCTATCGGCGGTCTCTTCAGTGGTCATCACAAGATAACCTGAGCCATTAGAAAAAGTCATGAATCCTTCCGGATTGATTCCATAATCACTAAAAAAATCTGCACTGAGATTTCTGCTGGTCATAACATCATAGGAAAACTGAATACCTTCAGGTTTGTAGGCTGGTTCACCGTTGACAAAGACATTGGTCATTACAATTTCAATCTCGTCCCCTGGAATTGCCACGGCCCTTTTGATGTAATTGGTCTTCAGGTCTACCGGAAATTCAAATTCTGAAGGGTAATTGAAAACTACTACATCATTTCTCTTTACAGAAGAAAATCCAGGCAATCTGAAATAGGGTAGCTGTATCCAGTCAACATAAGAATTGGTTTCTGTACCCCAAATTTTCTGATGTGTTAAAGGTATCTGAAGGGGAGTCCTGGGAATTCTTGTTCCATAATGCATTTTGCTTACAAATAGAAAATCACCAACAAGTAGCGATTTTTCCATAGAAGCTGTAGGGATTGTAAAAGGTTCTAATAAGAGCCATCGTATGAGAGATGCAGCAATTACTGCAAATACCAAAGCATCGAGCCATTCTCTTAAGGCTGATTTTTTCTTTTTTTCTACTTTCATTTCACTCAAAAATTTTAGAAAGATAGGAAATCATCCATTGATAATACACCTTTTTTATCTTTTATCCATTCTGCCACTAAAACTGCGCCAAGGGCGAATCCTTTGCGGCTATGGGCAGTATGGCTTATTTCAATATCGTCTATTTCAGATTGATAGCGTATAATATGGGTACCTGGAGCAGGGTCTATACGCTTAGAAGTGATCAGTACATCATGTTCATTTACGTTCAGCTCACCGGACAGTTTCCAGTCTGTATAATTGGAATTGGACTGGATAATCCCCTCGGCAAGGGTTATGGCAGTACCGCTTGGAGCATCTTTCTTTTCGGTATGGTGGATCTCCTCCAAACTTACTTTGTAATCATTTTGGTCTTTCATCAAAGAAGCTAAAAACTTATTGACTTTGAAAAACACGTTAACTCCAATGCTATAATTGGAAGCATAGAAAAATGCAGTGTTTTTTTCCAAAGCCAAGGCCGCAATGGCAGGTTTTTTATCCAACCATCCCGTGGTGCCTGAGACTACTGGAATGCCTTTGTTGATCGCCCAACTGATATTTTCAAAAGCAGCATCAGGTTGGCTAAACTCTATGGCTACATCTATTTCTTCAGGAATTAAACTGTCCAGTTCTTGTATGTTGTCAATGTTGATTTTAGCTACGATGTAATGTCCTCTGGACTCGGCGATTTCGCCGATTATTTTGCCCATTTTACCATAGCCTAATAAGAGTATATTCATGTCAGAAATTTATTTTCATAGATAATCCAAATATAGAACCTCCAGCTGTTAAGGTTTCAAAACTTGGTTCAAAACGGAAACTTAAATCATCACTCACATCAAAAGAGGAAAGGTGGGCATCCACCTGTGCATCGATGATGTTCAGTGCATAGATACCGATGAATAAGAAATAATTCAAGTCCCTATTTCTCCTCCAAAAATTGACCTGTCTTACCAGCCCATCCCTATTCAGGTTAGGAAAGTCATTAGGTTCTTGCCTATCCAATTGGAAAAGCGCTTGTTTTAAGGCTTTATACCGGCGGTCATTGAAATCTATAAAATAGATATTGGTAGCAAAACCTCCATAGAGTATTGGTACTTTCCATGCTTTTCCATTATAAATCTGACCTGCTCCAGGGACAATTGCTGAAAGAATTGTTGCTTTTTTGGGGTCTTTGTAACCTTCGGGACGGAGGTTGATTGTAATGGTATCTGTCTTTATTTGCTGGGAGAAACTATCTAATGGTACAGTTGTCAATAAAATAAAAACAGCAATGAGACTTTTCAGTATCATTGCTCTTTTTAAAAATTGTTTTTTTGGATGGTTAGCTGCCGTAATCAAGGCTTTAAATTATGTCCAAAATTTCAAGAATTCTGTTAAGATCATCAGCAGATTGAAAAGGGATTTTGATTTCCCCTTTATTTTTGCCATCTGCTTTGAGTTGTACCTTGGTTCCAAAATGAGAGGCCAGTCTTTGTTGGATTTTACCTATTTCGTACTTTTTTACTGGATCCAATCCCTGGATTTTTGAAGCCGGTTTCTCTTCGGGTCCTTCATTCAGTGCTTTTACTAAGGCTTCTACCTTACGAACACTCAGTTCTTCGGCTATGGTCCTTTTGTATATATCCAATTGTTTGTCAATATCCTCAACATTGATAATTGCCCTGGCATGTCCCATGGTAATGAGATTGTCACGAAGCCCGGCCTGAATATCCGGGGGCAACTTCAATAACCGGAGGTAGTTATTGACAGTGGTTCTGTTTTTCCCTACTCTTTCCCCAAGCTGTTCTTGTTTGAGGTTACATTCAGCCAATAACCTTTGATAGGAATGCGCAATTTCAAGCGAATTCAGATTTTCCCGCTGAATATTCTCAATAAGCGCCATCTCCAACATTTGTTGGTCATTGGCTGTCCTTACATAGGCAGGTACTTTTTCCAGCCCTGCCATTTTGGAAGCCTGGAATCTCCTTTCACCGGAGATCAATTGGTATTCTCCATCAGCTAGTTTCCGGACAGTGATGGGTTGTATGATTCCCTGCACTTTAATGGAATCGGACAATTCCTGTAAGGCTTCTTTGTCAAAATGCGTTCTTGGTTGAAAAGGATTGACCTGGATTTCCGACAAAGGGATTTCATAAATTCCGACTGCCGGTGCAGCAATTAATTCATCCTGTCCTTTCCCTTTTTGTGGAGAATCCTGAAGCAAAGCTCCCAACCCTCTTCCAAGTGCATTCTTTTTTATTATAGGTTTTTTGTCCGCCATAATATCTTCTTCAGTTTACTCTTTCCATCCCATTTTTTGTCGCAATCTCATTGGCCAGATTGAGATAAGACAAGGCTCCTTTTCCTTCCGCATCAAAAGCAATTACAGGAAGTCCGAAGCTTGGGGATTCGCTCAATTTGACATTCCTGGGGATTATCGTGTCAAAAACAAGGTTTTTAAAATGCATTTTGACTTCGTCCACTACTTGGTTGCTCAGCCTTAATCTGACATCGTACATGGTCAGAAGTATACCTTCGATTTCCAGATTGGGGTTCAGCCTTGTCTGAATAATTTTGATGGTGTTGAGCAATTTTCCAAGACCTTCCAGGGCAAAATATTCGCATTGTACTGGTATGATGACGGAATCTGCAGCAGTCAAGGCATTGATGGTAATAAGACCAAGAGAAGGTGAACAATCAATTATGACAAAGTCATAATTGTCCTTAATTTTAGAAATCACCCCTCTCATTTTCTCTTCCCTGTTTTCCAAGTTGATCATTTCTACTTCAGCGCCCACCAAGTCAATATGGGAAGGTACTAAGTCCAGGTTATCGATTTCTGTTTTTAGGATAATCGACTCAATATCTGTGCCGTCCACCATGCATTCATAAATGCTGGTGTCAATATTTTTTGGATCATGTCCCAAGCCTGATGTGGTGTTGGCCTGAGGATCAGCATCAATGACCAAAGTTTTAAATTCCAAAACTGCCAAACTGGCAGCCAAATTCATCGCGGTAGTGGTTTTTCCAACTCCACCTTTTTGGTTCGCAATGGCAATAACTTTTCCCATTTTATTATTTAAAGGGTGATTGAATCTCCAATATTAAGTAAAATCAATTCTTTTCCTGCCCTCTCCGCAGCTTTTTTTGCTTTATCCAGATCTATCTCTATATAAGGAAAAGTATCATAATGCATGGCAACAATCTTTTTTGTTCCCACGAAATCTGCTGCTTTGATGGCATCGTCAATACCCATTGTGAAATTATCACCAATAGGAAGGAAAGCAAAATCAATATTAAATTGCTCTCCAATGAGTTTCATGTCAAAGGTAAGTGCAGTATCACCAGCATAGTAGAAACAGCCTTTTTCATGTTTAACTACAAAGCCACCGGGGTTACCACCCGAACTTCCATCAGGTAGGGTGCTGCTATGGACTGCATTTACATATTTAACTTTTCCAAAATCAAAAACTTTGCTTCCTCCATGGTTCATAGGGTGGTATTTTTCCACTCCTTTTTGAGCAAACCAGACTGCAATTTCATAATTGGAAACCAAAGTGGCATTTGATGCTTTTGCAATTTTTTCTGCATCTGCTACATGGTCTTCATGTCCGTGACTAAGCAAAATATAGTCTGCTTTGATTTTGGAAATGTCAATATGGCTTGCTTTTCCATTAGGACTTATAAAAGGATCAAATAATATATTCTTGCTCCCAATTTTCACCAAAAAGGAAGAATGTCCGTAAAAGGTAATTTCAATCATGGTGCTTTCGGTCTTTCATTTTCTCAGCTTACAAATATAGGATTTAAATCCAGTCCTAAAACGAAATATTTTCCACAATGCCTTGTGGATATTTTTAAAAAAATGAATTTATACTAATTAATTCTACTTGAACCATTTAAATATCCATTGTGCTTTCAAAAAAAAAGCTGTCCACAAATCTTGGGACAGCTTTTTAAAAATTTATCAGTCTTTTTTCTTTTTATTGGCTTCAGCAACTTTCATGGCTTCCTCCAACTTTTGCTGAAACTTGGATTTCTTTTTGTTGACATTTTTCTTTCTATAGTCCTCAATTTTTTCCCGGATTTTGGAATCATCCACAAATAGTTTAATCAATGCTTGCTGACCAAAAGTAACCATGTTGGATACAAAATAGTAGAAGCTTAATGCAGCAGGGAATGAGTTGAGTACAAACATGAATACCACAGGCATGATGTAGCCTAAGTTTTTCATTGGGCCAGTTTGGGCAGTCAACTGATTGTTGAAATGGGTATAGGCAATCTGCGATACCGTCATCAACAATGTAAACATACTCACATGGGCTCCATAGAAAGGAATGGTAAAAGGAAGTCTTACAAAGGCATCATAGGTGGAAAGGTCATGTGCCCATAAGAAAGCTTCTTGTCTCAATTCAATTGAATTTGGAAAGAAGAAGAACATGGCAAACAGGAATGGCATTTGCAGCAACATAGGCAGACATCCTGAAATTGGACTTACACCAAGTTGCCCAAACAGCTTCATTTGTTCCTGCTGCATTTTGGTAGGATCGTCACCATACTTTTCTTTCAGTTCATCTATTTCTGGTTTGATTACCCTCATTTTGGCCATGCCTATATAAGACTTATAAGTAAGAGGGAAGAGGGCCAATTTGATAATCAAAACAATCAGAATGATGATTATTCCATAATTGTTGAAATACTTTTCCAAAAACTGGAACAAATTTACTATGATGTATTTATTGACCCAGCTTACAAAGAAATAACCCATGTCTACATTGTTTTCAAAACCAGGGGTAATCTTTTTTAGGATATTGTAATTGTTAGGGCCAAAGAAATAGGTCAATTCTGCTTTTCCATTTTCTAATGGTAATAGCATATTTGCCTTCATGTTTTTGATCGAAAGGGTGTCCGATGGAGTCTCTTGTCTCAGGCTGACATTATTGAATTGATTTCCTGCAATTACAGCTGAAGTGAAAAATCTTTGGCTGAAACTGACCCATTTGACCGGTTCTTTAACATCTGCCTCATCTGAGGAAGAAGTTAGGCTAAGATCATCATGGGAACCTGCCGCAGTGAAAAAATTAATGTTTGTTTTTCTTCTTGACTCCTCGATGTCTTCTTCCTGTCTTTGTAGTCTGTCATCCCAGAAAATTTGGATCTGATTTTCTTTCAAACTACTTCCAATTCCAGATAATTCGAGGTATTTTCCTAAAGTATATTGCCCTTCTTTTAACTCGTAAGTTCTTGTAATTCTGGCATTTCCAGCCTGAGCTGTGAACGTTAAGATAGTTGATTTTACCCCTTCAGTTTCGGAGCTTGAAAGTGTCGGATTAAAGTAAAATTGATTGAGGCTTAAAGTTCCTTTATCAGTTTCAATGGAATAATTCAGGTCCGAACTTTTTTCATCCAGAACAAGCAGTGGCCTTTGGTCCCAGGTTTTGTATTCCTTGAGTTCTACTCTGGATATTTCTGCTCCTTTTGTTGAAAAAGTAACAATAATTTTGTCATTTTCCAGAGTTACAGACTCTTCAGTTCCCCTGGTCATAGGAGCGAAAATACCGAATTGCCTTTGGGCAATGAGGTCCTGAATACTGTCAGGTTCTGCAGTTAATTGGATTAAAATATCCTCAGCTGTTTCTTCTGCCTCAATTTGAGAAGATACAGTAATTTGAGGGTTTTCTTCTTTTGGCGGTTCCGGTGTAGTCGCAAAGAAAATTGAATACACCAGCAATACTACTGCGAAAAGGATCAATCCCGTCGCTTGGTTTCTATCCATACTGTCAACTTTAATAGTCCTTCAAAAATCAAAGGTAACTCAAAGATAATAGGAATGTCCTATTTTGACTTTGGGTTACCTATCGGTTTTGAGGGCCGAAATATTACTTTATTTTTTTATTTTCCAATGTCGCCGAAATAAACCTCACAAATAATGGATGTGGGTTCAGGACGGTGCTTTTGTATTCTGGGTGGAATTGAACCCCCACAAACCATGGATGGTCCTTTATTTCCATGATTTCCACTAGGTCAGTATCTGGATTGAATCCTGTCGGCATCATTCCATTTTCTTCAAATTGCTTTAGAAAATGGTTGTTGAACTCATATCTATGCCTATGTCTTTCCTGAATTTTTTGCTTCCCATATGCCTGAGATGCTTTACTTCCCTTTTTCAATTCGCAAGGGTAGGAGCCCAATCTCATGGTTCCTCCCATCAACTCCAGATTTTTCTGTTCTTCCATCAGCGCTATAACCGGATGTGGAGTGAAAGAATCCATTTCTGTACTATTGGCGTCAATTAGACCCAATACATTTCTGGCATATTCAATAACTGCTACCTGCATTCCCAAACAGATTCCAAAGAAAGGAATATTGTTTTCGCGGGCAAATTTAACAGTTTCTATCTTACCTTCAAGCCCTCTTTCACCAAAGCCAGGTGCAACCAGGATCCCATCCATGCTTTCCAGCTTTTTAGCGATGTTTTCTGAGTTGATTTCCTCAGAAGAAATGAGGTGTAGGTGTACTTTGCACTCTACTGCTGCACCTGCATGCACAAAAGCCTCAATTATGGATTTGTAAGCATCAGGTAAGGATACGTATTTTCCTACCAAGGCTATATTTGTTTCTTGGGTGGGGTTTTTAAGTCTTCCCAGGAAATCCTTCCATTGATCAAGCTCGGCTTTGTTCTTGGCATTGAGTTTCAACTTGGACATCACCCGCTCATCAAGTTTTTCCTTTTTCATCAAAAGAGGAACATCGTAGATCGTTTCAGCGTCCATTGCTTCAATAACACTGTTTAGCTCAACGTTGCAGAATAGGGAAAGTTTTTTCTTCACCTCCAAAGGAAGAGGGTGCTCAGTCCTACATACCAAAATATCAGGTTGGATACCCGCCTCTAACAATTGCTTTACAGAATGCTGGGTAGGTTTAGTCTTTAGTTCTTTAGCGGCTGCCAAATATGGTATTAATGTAAGATGTACAACAAGGAAGTTGTTGGCTCCGATTTCCCACTTGGCCTGTCTGACGGCCTCAATGAAGGGTAGAGATTCGATATCTCCGACACAGCCCCCAATCTCGGTAATGATGACGTCGTATTTTCCATCTTCACCCAATTTGAAAAAATTCCTTTTGATTTCATCCGTAATATGAGGGATAACCTGAACTGTTTTTCCAAGAAATTCTCCTTTTCTCTCTTTGGTGATGACATTGTTGTAAATTCTTCCTGTGGTCACATTGTTTGCCTGGGAAGTCGGCTTATTGAGAAATCGCTCATAATGTCCAAGATCCAGATCAGTTTCTGCCCCATCCTCAGTTACATAGCATTCTCCATGCTCATAAGGATTGAGGGTCCCTGGATCTATGTTCAGATAGGGGTCGAATTTTTGAATGGTCACACTGAAACCACGGGCTTGAAGTAATTTAGCCAAAGAGGCTGCAATGATCCCTTTTCCAAGAGAGGAGGTAACACCTCCGGTAATAAAGATGTATTTGGTGGATGAAGCCATAAGAATGGTAGGAAATTTTGTTTGAATTCTTATGGGATTCAAAGGTACGCTAAAAATTTGATTTGAGAGTTGAAATCTTAAAGGAAATTTTGGAGTAAGAATTGCCTGAATTTGTAAAGGAATTAATAATCAGCCAAAATAGGGGTTTTGTCATCGGCGATGTTTGACCTTACTTTAAAACATGATAGGCGAGTAGCTGCTGGACCTCATAGACATTCACTGATTTGTTGAATTGCTTCTTGATGCTTGGGTGCTGTTCACTTGAAATCCATATTTTCAATTCCGCATCCAAATCAAATGTACCTGCAGTCTCTACACTGAATCTTGAGATGCTTTTGTAAGAGATTGAGAGGAATTCGGTCTTACTGCCTGTTATCCCCTGAACATTTATCAAGATGAGTCTTTTATCTGTGAAAATGAAAGTATCTCTTATCAATTTAAATCCTAATTCGATGTTTTCTCCTTCGGTAAGTAATTTGCCGTACTTCTTTAACAATTCATCTGGATTTACCGCTCCTGCGTTTCCCATTAAAGCTGAAAATATTCCCATAGTAGATTTATTTGAGGCTTGCTTGATATTGAATGACAGAATTAATAGTTGGCCTTAATGTATTTCAATACCTTTTCCATTTCTCTTCTGATTTCAGAGGCTTTGTTGAGGTAGTTATTGTTCATAAAAGCAAATGCATAGAACTTTCCTGAATCTGACCGGAGTAATCCTACCAAAGAATGATTGTTGCTGATCGTACCTGTTTTGGCAAACACATAAGGTCTTGGAGCTGCATAATTGTTCTTCAAAGTGCCATTGATTCCGCCCTGAGGAAGCAACTGCATCAACTGGGCTCTGGGCATCAATTGGTCCAGTCTGGTCATTAGGGTAACCATACTTCTTGGTGTCACCAAGTTATGGCGTGAAAGACCGGAACCATCTACCCATTGGGGCTTGTCAGGAAAGTCTGCCATGTGGTTTTTCTTGATATAATCAATTGCCCTTTCACTGTTAAGTTCGCCAAATAAGGCATCTGAGACCATCATCAGGAGCTGTTCGGCCACGAAATTATCGCTTTCCTGTAAAACCTCTTTCCATAGGGGACTGAGGAGTCCTCCTTTATAGACTTTTGCGTGGGCAGGTGCTTTTCCTTTGACCAGACTGACAGGCTTACCCAGACTATGTTCCATTAATTTCAATTTGACTTCTGGTGTGGTAATAAATGGTAAGGTTGAAAATTGATTTACATAGAGTCCTGGATTATAATAAAAAATGTTAGAATTGAAATCCCTTTGAACGCCTCTTAATTCCCTATCACTTCTTGCCACCATAGAGCGGAACAAAGGAATGTCAGGGACGGGCGATTTATTGGTATTGGTGAAAGTCACAATATTTCCATACAAAGGAAAAGCAGATCTTTCCGGTGAATAAGAAAAATAGTAATCATCCCATTGCCATCCATATCCAAATGGAGTGTCATTCCAATTGTCAAGAGAAAAATTGATTTTTTTGTATGGCTTGAAGAACTCCTGAAGTTTTGGTTGGGGCAATGGCCGGTATTTCCATGATGGGTCACCGGATCCCCAGATGGTAATTTCTTCTCCATTGTTGACATAGCGGAAAGTGCGGGTACTGTCCTTTAAAACCAATACTGATGCATAAAAAGTCAATAACTTTGTAGTCGAGGCAGGGATGAAATTCATATGACTGTTTTTTTCATACATCACCCATTGACTGTCCAGATCATAGAGCATGAATCCTGTAAGGTGATTGTCAAAAAATGAATTTTCTCCCAAAAGATCATTTAAACCCTCAAATCTCCTCCTTGCATCATCTTCCTGAGAAAATCCGGAAAGAAATAGGAGCCAAAAAAAACTTATAAAAATCAATCTTAATTTCATGCTTTGTCAATATTTGCTGCCAGAATTATAAAAAACCAACCCAAAATAAAGGCCACTCCACCAAGGGGTGTAATTGCTCCAAGCCAAGAGATCCCGGTTAGGGATAGGATATACAACGAGCCTGAAAAAATAATAATACCTACCAAAAATGACCATAAGGCTGGTTTTAGCCATTTCCTATCCGGCTGGAATCCAGACCAAATTCCAACAGCCAACATGGCCAGGGCATGATAAAAATGATATTTAACTCCTGTTTCAAAAGTGTCGATTCTGCCATGACTCTCCAATAATGGCTGTAAACCATGTGCTCCAAATGCTCCTATACCTACTGCCAGCGCCCCTAAGAGCCCCGCCAATTGAATTAAACTCTTGTTTTTCATTTTAATTGTAGTTTCTCTCACCAAAAATTGCTGATCCGATCCTGACCATTGTACTTCCTTCTTCCTGAGCAATCAGATAATCCCCGCTCATGCCCATGGATAATACTTTCATGTCCACATTTCCGGATAAATCGAGGGCTTTCAGTTTCTCAAATAAACTCTTAAGACCAGCAAACTCCTTTCGGACCTTTGCTACATTTTCCGTATAAGTTGCCATTCCCATCAAACCAATAATTTTAATATTATTTAAGGCCTTAAGTTCCTCTGAATGTATTAAGTCCATCAATTCTTCTTCTGAAAAACCGAATTTTGATTCTTCTTCAGCAATATGAACCTGCAATAGACAAGAAATGATACGGTTATTTTTTTCCGCTTGTTTGTCGATTTCCTGCAATAATTTCAAAGAATCTACCCCGTGGATCAAAAATACAAACGGTGCAATGTACTTTACTTTGTTCCTTTGAAGGTGCCCGATCATGTGCCAGCGTATATCTTGGGGTAGTTGGGCGGCTTTATCTGTGAGCTCCTGGACTTTATTTTCCCCAAAATCCCTATGGCCTAAATCATAAATTTCACGGATGGAGGAAGCCGGATGGGTTTTGCTGACCGCAATCAACAGGCAATTTGTGTTGATGAATGTATTTTTTATAGAAAGAAGATTTTCTTTTAAAGGCATTCTTTAATTTTGGTTTGTTGAAACTCAAATTTCAGGTAAGCAAAGATATGGCGATAATAGGTACATTACTAAAAAAAGGTATCAGATTAAGAGAATCTCTTGAACAGGAATACAGCAATCCCATAGAACTTCAAAAGCAGGAACTGAAAAAATTGTTGATACAGGCAAAAGATACTGAATTTGGTAAAAAATACCGTTTTGACTTGATTTTAAAGGAATTCAAAAAGCCGAATAAGGATTTTTACACTGCTTTTGCGTCTATGGTTCCTACCTACAATTATGAAAAAATTTATCATGAATGGTGGTATAGGCTCAAAGCAGGGGAGAAAAACATCACTTGGCCAGGGGCAATCAGGTGTTTTGCCCTTACCTCAGGTACTTCAGGAGCTTCCTCCAAATACATCCCCATTACAAGGGATATGGTAAAAGCCATCCGAAAAACAGGAGTTAGACAAATTTTGTCCCTTTCAAAATACGACTTACCAGACTCACTTTTTACCAAAGGAATCCTGATGTTGGGAGGAAGTACCGATCTGGATTTTAATGGGACTTATTTTTCAGGTGATCTTTCCGGTATCACAGCGGGAAGGCTTCCTGTCTGGTTTCAGCAGTTTTATAAACCAGGTAAGAAAATCTCCAAAAACAGGGATTGGGGAGAAAAAATTGAACAAATTGTTGAAATGGCACCAAAATGGGATATTGGTATAATTGTGGGTGTTCCTGCCTGGCTTCAGATTTTATTGGAGAGGATCATTGACCGTTATAAAGTCAAAACCATTCATGATATCTGGCCTAATCTTCAGATTTTTGTACATGGAGGAGTTTCCTTTGAGCCTTATAAAAAAGGATTTGAGCAACTTCTGGAAAAGCCACTTATTTATATGGAAACATATTTGGCTTCTGAGGGTTTCCTCGCTTTTCAGGCTTTGCCCAATAGGAGAACCATGCGACTTGTGTTGAACAATGGAATTTTCTATGAATTTATACCTTTCAATGAGGGTAATTTCGATGAAAATGGAGAATTGAAACCCGATGCCCAAATCCTCAAAATTGATGAAATCAAAGAAGGAGAAGATTATGCCATATTGATAAGTACCTGTGCCGGTGCGTGGCGCTATCAGATAGGGGATGTAATACGCTTTGAATCAAAGGCTGAAAATGAGATCCTGATCACCGGTAGGACCAAGCATTTTCTAAGTCTTTGTGGAGAGCATCTTTCTATGGACAATATGAACAGGGCGATTGAATTGGTTTCCAAAGAAATGAATCTGAATATCAGGGAGTTTACTGTGGTAGGTTTGCCGGATGGCACACTATTCCGACATCATTGGTTCGTGGGCACAGATGATAATGTTGATCCACAATTACTGATGGATAGAATAGATGCCCATCTCAAAGACCTGAATGATGATTACATCACAGAGAGAAAACATGCATTGAAAAGGGTGTCCTGCACTGTTGTTTCACCAAAGCTATTTTACTATTGGATGCGGGAGCAGGGCAAAGAGGGAGGACAGAATAAGTTTCCAAGGGTACTAAAAGGAGATAAAATGAATCAGTGGATGGATTTTCTTAAATCCCAGCAAGTAAATCTATGATTCAGGCATTGATTGAAGGAGTTTATATGGGGCTATTGCTTTCAGCCATGATAGGACCTGTATTTTTTTCCCTCATCCAAAATAGTCTGGAGTCAGGATTTAAGTATGCCATGATCATGGCATTGGGGATTTTATCAAGTGATTTCTTGTATGTTCTTATCACTTATTTCGGGATAAATTTTCTCTCGGGATTTCCAAATTTTGAATGGTATCTGTCCATCTTCGGTGGAGTAATATTAATCGGTTTTGGTATTTCCAATTTTTTTAAAAAGATAGTGGAAAGGCCATCAACAGGAGGTATACCCTTTAAGCTTTTGAAAAAAAGGACTGCATTTCTCAAAGGTTTTAGCATTAATGGGATCAACCCTTTTGTACTGTTATTTTGGATTTCCATAGCAGGACTGGTTGCTATCAATGAAAGTTTTGATAAAATTGATATTTCAGCTTACTATTTTGGGATTCTCGGGACGGTTTTTTGTTTTGATCTGATCAAAGCATTTGTGGCAAAAAAATTAAAACGGATGATCGGCCCAAAAGTCATGTTGGTTTTGAATAGGGGAGTAGGAGTTCTGTTACTGTTATATGGAGTAAGGCTGTTTTGGCATGCATTTAATTTGTAGTCAGGGCTTTGCATTTTGATTTTTTAATGGTCGGTTAAATGGCTTTTCCGGCTTTCAAACTACCATTCAATTCCTTACCTTTGTGAATCTAAAAAAGGCTTCAAAAAACAGCACATGATCCTCTTTTTCCAATCCCCTCAAGGCCAAATTTACGCAGTACAGGCCAAACATTCCCTTAATCAAGAAAATATAGAAAAACTGGTTTGGCTTTTTGGCCAATCCAAACCCCTTCAAACTGAAAAAGTAGAGGGTAAATTTGCAGGCCCAAGAAAAGAAATGATTACTCCTTGGTCCACCAATGCAGTCGAAATTACCCTAAATATGGGAATTAATGGGATTCTTAGAATAGAGGAATATTATCCTCTTTCTGAAGGAGAAAAAATAGATCCCATGCTGCAGAAAGTTTATGAGGGATTGGACCAGGATATATTTGATATCCATTTGCAGCCAGAGCCCATTATTCCTGTCACCAATATCAGAGAATATAATCAAAAAGAAGGTCTCGCTCTTTCAGATGAAGAGATCGATTACCTTGAAGGAGTAAGCAAACAGTTGGGAAGATCATTGACTGATTCGGAAGTATTTGGTTTCAGTCAGGTCAATTCAGAGCATTGCCGGCATAAAATTTTTAATGGCACCTTTCTTATCAATGGGGAGGAAAAAGAAAAGACTCTTTTTCAACTGATCAAAGAAACTTCCAAAAGGCATCCCAATAGAATTGTATCTGCCTACAAAGACAATGTAGCATTTATTGATGGACCAAAAGCACAGCAATTTGCTCCAAAGACTCAGGATAAACCAGACTTCTTCCAACCTGAAACAATCGAAACTGTAATATCCTTAAAAGCTGAAACCCATAATTTTCCCACCACTGTGGAACCTTTCAATGGTGCTGCAACAGGCTCGGGAGGAGAAATCAGGGATAGATTGGCTGGTGGTACGGCGTCCATTCCTCTGGCAGGTACTGCTGTGTATATGACCTCTTATCCAAGATCAGAGAAGGGAAGAACCTGGGAGAAAAATCTTACTGAAAGGAAGTGGTTGTACCAAACACCTATGGATATCCTTATCAAAGCTTCCAATGGAGCAAGTGATTTTGGGAATAAGTTTGGTCAACCCTTAATATGTGGTTCTGTATTGACTTTTGAGCATGAAGAAGAGGGCAAAACTCATGGTTTTGATAAAGTTATAATGCTTGCAGGAGGTATTGGATTTACCAGAAAGGAATATGCTAAGAAAAATGACCCAGGCAAAGGTGATAAAATCATTGTGATGGGAGGCGATAATTACCGTATCGGTATGGGAGGTGGAGCTGTTTCTTCTGTTGCAACCGGTGAATTTTCCAATGCCATTGAATTGAATGCCATACAGCGATCCAATCCGGAAATGCAGAAGAGGGTTTCTAATGTGATCCGAGCCATGGCAGAAGCACATGATAATCCAATTATATCTATACATGATCACGGTGCCGGAGGACATTTGAACTGTCTTTCTGAATTGGTTGAAAGTACAGGCGGAACCATTCACCTGGACAAATTGCCTGTTGGAGATCCGACCCTTTCTGCTAAAGAAATCATTGGGAATGAATCCCAGGAAAGAATGGGATTGGTAGTGAAGGCAAAAGATGTAGAAACCCTTCAACGCATTGCTGAAAGGGAAAGAGCGCCTTTCTATGTAGTAGGAGAGACTACAGGTGATATGCATTTCAAGTTTGAAAACCAGCAAACCGGAGAAAAACCGGTGGATTGGGATTTGGCTTATATGTTTGGAAGCTCCCCAAAAACTGTCCTTGAAGATACCACACAACAAACGCAATATTCTGAGCCAAGCTATTCTGCTGATCAACTTAGAAACTATATACAGGATGTACTTCAGTTAGAAGCAGTGGCATGTAAGGATTGGTTGACCAATAAGGTGGACCGATCTGTAACTGGGCGAGTTGCCAAGCAGCAAACTACCGGTGAAATCCAGGTACCTCTCAATAATGTGGCTGTAATGGCATTGGATTTTACAGGACAGAAAGGAATTGCAACCTCTATTGGCCATGCACCGGTTGCAGCATTAGCCAATCCCGAAGCCGGTTCAAGATTGGCGATTGCTGAAGCATTGACCAACCTGGTTTGGGCTCCCATTTCTGGAGGTCTTGGTGGGGTTTCTCTTAGTGCCAACTGGATGTGGCCTGCAAAAAACCCTGGAGAAAATGATAGGTTGTACAGGGCAGTGGAAGCTATTTCAGATTTTGCTATTGAATTAGGTATTAACGTGCCAACCGGTAAAGATTCCCTTTCCATGACACAAAAATATCCGGATGGGAAAACCGTATACTCACCGGGTACTGTTATCATATCTACTGTCGCTGAATGTTCGGCACCAGCTATGGCCATATCTCCGGATCTGAAGCCAGTGGCTGGAAGCAAAATTTTTTACATAGACTTTTCAAAAGATGCAGCCAAGTTGGGAGGTTCAAGTTTTGCTCAGATTCTAAATGTCATAGGTAATGAAACTCCAGATATAAAAGACAGCCAATACTTCAGTACTGCCTTTATGGTAGTTCAGAAGTTAATTGAAAAAGGGGAGATCCTTGCAGGACATGATATTTCCTCTGGAGGGATGATCACTTCATTATTGGAAATGTGTTTCCCATCTAGCCAAGTAGGGTTGAAAGTTAAACTCGACCGATTGGAGGAAAAGGATCTGATAAAAGCCCTGTTCTCAGAAAATCCAGGTGTCTTGATCCAAGTGCAGCATATTGAAAGGACAATTGCAGTCCTTGAAAATTATGGTGTAAAATATACTTCTATTGCAGAAGTTACTTTGGACGGTAAGGTGGAACTACTTGGAGCTGATCTGACATTGGTTGTTTCTGAAATGAGAGATACCTGGTTCAGGTCTTCTTATTTAATGGACAGAAAACAAAGTGGAGAAAAACTTGCTTTGGACAGG
The DNA here is from genome assembly GCF_003014575.1 of Cecembia rubra. Lineage (GTDB taxonomy): Bacteria > Bacteroidota > Bacteroidia > Cytophagales > Cyclobacteriaceae > Cecembia_A > Cecembia_A rubra. Next base: position 1,008,944 of record NZ_PYGF01000001.1, on the reverse strand, counting down.
TTCAATCATTATAAGATCCAGCCATTGCAATATCAATTTGGTACAAATTGGAAAGGAACTTTGGATGCATTCAGGATTGATCCTTACCGAAGGACTGCTTCTGGAAAGAGGGCAGCAATTATTCGGGAAAAGGGGGTCAACGGTGACAGAGAGATGGCCTATTCATTATGGTTGGCCGGTTTTGATGTAAAGGACGTGCATATGACCGACCTAATCACAGGAAGAGAAAACCTGGAAGATGTTCAGATGATTGTTTTCGTGGGCGGATTTTCAAATTCTGATGTATTGGGTTCTGCAAAAGGCTGGGCAGGTGCATTCCTATACAATGAAAAAGCAAAGCAGGCACTGGATAATTTCTATGCCAGAAAAGACACATTGAGCTTAGGTGTATGTAACGGCTGTCAGTTGATGGTGGAATTGGGTCTTGTGGCCTCTGAACACGATCAGCGTCCTAAAATGCTGCACAATGCCAGCCATAAATTTGAATCTTCATTTGTCAATGTTAGCATTCCTGAAAACAATACCGTGATGCTTAAAAGCCTTGCAGGTCAGCGTTTAGGGGTATGGATTGCACATGGGGAAGGTAAATTCCATTTGCCAAAGCCAAAAGACGCCTACCATATTGGCATGACTTATTCCTACGAAGCATATCCGGGTAATCCAAATGGATCAGATTATGCCGTGGCAGGTATTGCTTCAGCAGATGGCAGACATTTGGCCATTATGCCCCATATAGAGCGCTCTATCAAACCTTGGAACTGGCCCCATTATCCTTTGGAGAGAAAAAATGAAGAAATCACTCCTTGGTTGGAAGCATTTGTAAATGCTTTTAAATGGGTCGGTGAAAGGTAGGAAATGCTGGATTATGGAATTCGGGTTTCTAGAATAAGCTAAGGGAAATTTTTCTCGTCCTGAATGGATAAAGAAGAATTTACTTTATGTTGTTTACGGAGAGAGGGCTGAGATGAACAAAAAGAGGCTGTTCCTCAATTGGGACAGCCTCTTTTCATTTCAGTCAAATTTCATTTCGGGAATTTCACCTTCAACAACCAGTCGCCCTTCAGTTTTGGAACGGATTTCTTCAACACTAATCCCAGGGGCTCTTTCCAGAAGTTTGAATCCACCTTCAGGTAATACTTCTAATACAGCAAGGTCGCTGACAATTTTCTTTACACAACGGATGCCGGTGATAGGAAGGCTACATTTCTTTAAAAGCTTGGATTGACCATCTTTGCTACAGTGCTGCATGGCCACGATGATGTTTTCCGCAGATGCGACCAAGTCCATTGCTCCACCCATTCCTTTGACCATTTTAGCAGGTATTTTCCAATTGGCTATGTCACCGTTTTCGGAAACTTCCATGGCTCCTAAAATAGTAAGGTGCACATGTCCCCCACGGATCATACCAAATGATTCGGCAGAACTGAAAAGAGATGAACCCTTGACCATAGTGATGGTCTGCTTACCTGCATTGATCAGATCCGGATCAATCTGATCTTCAGTTGGAAAAGGACCTATACCTAACAGGCCGTTTTCGGATTGGAGGACTACGTCCAGGTTATCAGGGATATAATTGGCAACCAAAGTTGGGATACCAATACCAAGGTTGATATATTGTCCTTTTTTTACCTCTTTGGCTATTCTTTGGGCTATTTGGTTCTTGTTAAGCATGTTTTTGGGTTGTTTTTGTTCTACATCAACGCTCTCATGGTTAATGCTGCTCCTTAAGATTTTTGTTGTCAATTTCTTCTGTAATTACTCAGGTCCCTCCAAAAAACAATCACTTTATAATGAGCAAACACCTTTGTTTATTCTTTGGAATTAATGATTCTCCAAGACCTTGGTTTTTACAATTGAAATTTAAGACACGTTTATTTTATGACTTCCAGTTACTTGTTTTTCCTACCTTTTTTCCCTAATGGTTCTATGTTCAATCCTCTTTTCGTAATTTTTTCCTTGGAAAATTCTCTGAACGTAAATTCCTGGAGTATGTATCTGATTGGGATCCAATTCACCAGCTGGAACCAATTCTTCTACCTCTGCTATGGTGATCTTTCCTGCAGCTGCCATCATTGGGTTGAAATTCCTGGCTGTACCTTTGTATATCAGATTTCCTGCAGTGTCCCCTTTCCAGGCTTTTACTAGTGCGAAATCGGCCTTAAGCCATCTCTCCATCAGGTAAAGTTTTCCATCAAATTCCCTCACTTCTTTTCCTTCCGCTACTTCAGTTCCTACTCCGGCTGGTGTAAAGAATGCAGGAATACCTGCCCCACCGGCTCTGACCCTTTCAGCTAAAGTTCCTTGAGGGATCAGCTCAACCTCCAATTCACCCGAGAGCAATTGACGCTCGAATTCAGCATTTTCTCCAACATAGGAGGAGATCATTTTTTTGACCATACTTTTTTTCAGCATTAGTCCAATACCGAAATCATCCACTCCGGCATTGTTGGAAATACAGGTCAATCCATTAATATCTTTCTTAAGGAGTGCAGCTATGCAGTTTTCTGGAATTCCGGAAAGCCCAAATCCGCCAATCATAAGTACAGCACCTGAGGGGATATCCTTGATTGCTTCCTCGGCATTTGAAACAGTTTTATTGATCATATAAAGTTATTTTTGGGTTGATTTCAGGTTTGTAGAAGTTGGAGTGCCTCAGCTTTGTCTTTTTTTAATTGTTGTTTCAAAGCTTCCAATCCCGGGAATTTCATTTCAGGTCTCAAATAAGCTCTCAAGCGCACACAAATCCTTTTGTCGTAAAGATCCCCCTCAAAGTCGAATAAGTGAACTTCAATGGTTTGGCTATTTCCATTTACGGTAGGCCTTATACCAATGTTGAGCATTCCCTTGAATTCTTCCCCTTCTATATTGGCTGTGACAGCATAGGCCCCATCACAAGGAATAAGTTTGTAATCATGGGGAATATGGATATTAGCTGTTGGGAATCCAATAGACCGTCCTAACTGCTGCCCTTTGATGATGATGCCGTTTAGCTCGTATTCTCTCCCCAAATATTCATTGGCAATGTGGACGTTCCCTTCTTCCAATGCTTTTCTGATTTTGGTACTGGATATGCCAACATTGTCTACATCTTCTCTGGAAATCTCCTCTAAATCAAATCTATATTGGTCAATATGGCCTCTGAGGTATTCAAAACCACCTTCTCGGTTTTTCCCAAAACGATGGTCATAACCTATTACTAATTTACGGGTTTGAATGGTTTTAATAAGTATTTGTTGGATGAATTCTTCGGAACTGAGTTCTGAGAATTTTTTGGTGAAAGGAATAGTCAACAAATGATCAATTCCAAACTCCCTCAGCAATTTGGTTTTTTCTTCAAAGGTGCTGAGCAATCTGAGGTTATGTTCATTGGGATACAGTACAAGTCTGGGATGTGGCCAAAAAGTAATAAGTACCGTTTCCCCATCGATTTCTTCTGCCAAATCGCGGATTCTTTTGAGGATTTTTTGGTGTCCCAAATGAACCCCGTCAAATGTACCACTTGTAACTACCGGATTTTTGACCGGTCCAAAATGTTCAGTTCCCTCATATATTTTCATGGGGTCTCTCTTTGATTTCTTTAATCAATTCTTCGAGTTCTTTTGCTTCTTCTAACCTAAAATCGCCGATTCTGGTTCGGCATAGGGAAGACATATAAGCGCCAACATTCAAGATTTCACCCAAATCTCTTGCCAAGCTTCTGATGTAGGTGCCTTTGGAGCAGACAATTCTAAAGTGCACTTTAGGATTTTCAAAGGAGGTAATTTCGAAAGTTGATACCCTAACGGGCCTTGCCTCTAATTTTACCTCTGTGCCTTTCCTTGCTGCTTTATAAACCCTTTTTCCATCTACTTTGATTGCGGAGTGGCTTGGAGGTACCTGCATGATATCCCCACTGAGTTTTACAGCTGCAGCTTTTACATCTTCCAATGTGAGACTTGAGGGATCTGCAACATCAAATACTTCTCTTTCCAGATCAAAACTTTCTGTGGTTTTTCCAAGTACAAAGGTGCCTGTATATTCTTTTTCCTGACCCATATAGGTCTCAATGGACTTGGTTTTTTTGCCTGCACATACGATCAAAAGTCCCGTTGCCAATGGATCCAAAGTACCTGCATGGCCCACCTTCTTGATTTTAAGGGCATTTCTTATCTTTTTGACTACATCAAAAGAAGTCCACTCAATGGGTTTGTTGACCAAAAAGACTTCTCCGTAAGGTTCAATTTCCTGCATGTTATAAGTAAATGCCCGCGAATATGGCTATTAGGCCTACGATTGTACAATAAATAGCGAAATAGGTCAGTTTGCTTTTTCGCACCAAGGCAATCATCCAGGTACAGGCAAAATATCCTGAAACAAAGGCCGCTACGAAACCAGCAGACAAATATCCAAAGCTATCTCCATTATAGGTCAAAGCGCCATCAAGGATGTCTTTGGCTATTTTTCCCAAAATCAATGGGACCACCATCAGAAAAGAAAAGCGTGCTGCTTTGGTCTTATCTATTCCCAGAAGGACTGAGGTTGAAATAGTTGCCCCAGATCTGGATATCCCTGGTAGCATGGCAACAGCCTGGGACAGGCCAACCAGTAAAGCCTTTGGGAAATTTACCCCTTTTTCAGTGTTTTTAGCTTTATCGGCCAAAAACAGTAAGATAGCAGTTACCAGCAACATGCAACCTACAAATGTCACTTTACCTCCAAAGAACTGTTCAAGCTGTTCTTCGAAAAATAGTCCTATGATCACTGCAGGGATCATGGAAAGTACGATTTTTGCGGAAAACTGTGTTTCTTCATTCCATTTTAGTTTGGATAAGCCTACCAGAATTTCTGCTATATCTTTTCTGAATACCAATATCGTAGCCAATGCCGTTGCAAAGTGCAGTACCACTGTGAACAATAGACTTTCTTCGGGGATTTTTTGGCTGCCAAGAATTGCCGCCCCCAATTCTAAATGCCCACTAGAGGAAACTGGTAAAAACTCGGTCAATCCTTGGATTATTCCAAGGATGATCGCATCAAGGATTTCCATAAATTATTTGGACTCTGATTTTTTAAAGATTGCGTAAAACTGAAAAAGGAAACCTAACAATGTAATTAATGGGCCCAAAGTAAGACCTAGGAAACCAAAGCCATGGGGTTCTTTGTCCAAGCCAATTATTACAAAGCCCAAAACAATTATACCAAGGCCTATCAACATCAACCTGTAGTTGTGTTTTTCAAAAGGGAAGTTTGTATTTGCCATTTTTAATAAAGTTCGTCCAGTGACATGTTTAAATATTTATTTACAGCCTGTAAGGTACTGAACAAGGATAAAATAGCGCCTATAAGCACCAAAGCCCCAAACAGGAAGTAGAGTAAATTGTAATCCTGAAGCAGAGCAAAACCATCAATATTGGCTTTAGTGTATTCAATAATTACAAATAGCAATCCGGAAGCAATCAAACCTGCCAAAATCCCAAAAAAGAAAGCTCTGGCCAGGAATGGTTTTCTAATGAATCCTCGAGTGGCACCCACCAATTGCATGCTGCGTATGAGGAAGCGTTGGGAGAATAAAGCCAATTTGATGGTATTGTTGATCAGCATGACTACCGTAAAGATCAGAATGAGAATAAATCCTCCCATGACAATGGCAACCTTTGTCAGGTTTTGGTTGATTGAATCTACCAGGTCTGCCATGTAAGTAACTTCAAAAACTCCCTCTGTTTTTTTTATTTCTTCGACTATCTGCTGAATTTGCTCGGAAGTCTGATACGCTTCTGCAATGGATATTGTATAGCTGTCTCTCAAAGGATTATCGTCCAAAAACTTAGAGAAATCTTCTCCTGTATCCTCAAGAAAGACCTTTGCTGCCTCTTCCTGTGAAATAAATTTGATGCCGCTTTTATCCTCTTTTATCAGGACAAAGGGTTTGGCTTCTAATGCTTTTCCAATGGAATTGATTTGTGATTCTGTCAGGTTTTTGTTTAGAAAAACCTGAATTTCAATATTTTCTCTGATCAATGTGGTCAGGGTTTTTGCCTGAATCACAATGACTCCAAACAGTCCTACGATAAATAGGGAAAGGGTAGTACTGAAAAGTACAGAGAGAAATTTGAATCTTCCTAGCTTTGTTTTTTTTCTCGGATTTACCCTCATAATAGACTATAATTCTGTCAAAATTAAACAGCTTGGCCAATTTAACCAATCTTAGGACATGAAATTGACCTGAATAACTTTTTTACCTGTCACAGCAAAGACTTTGTCATGTTTTCCACAATCCACTTTGGCCAAGCCTGTAAATCTTCCAAAAGCAGGCAAAATAATCTGTTTTGGTGATACAAAGAAACAAGGTAAAGTGAGTTTCTGTCTTCCCTGTCCATATATTGTGACACCTGGATGGATATGTCCACATATGTTGACAATACCTTCTTTCAAATCGCTCAATGGTTCATGGGATAGGAGAATGCTTCCCATTTGCATAGTTTCTTCATGGACCTTCCATGATCCTGAACGGTAAAATTCTTCAGGGAGTAAATCATGATTCCCTTTGACCAGATGGAAATCCTGTTGATTGAATTCTGACCGAAAAGCTTCCAGGTCTAACCATGAACTGTTGAAATCGCTATGGAATAGATCTCCCAAAAAGATAACTGATTTCGGATGATAAGTTTCAGTAAGTTTCTTGATCTTAAGATAGTCTTCTAAATGTACCGTCTCTGGCACAGGAACCCCAGCTTTGCGGAAATGTGCTGCTTTGCCAAAATGTGGATCTGCTATCAACAAGGCCTTATAATCAGGAAGGTAAATAGCTTTCTCTGGCAAAAGGTAAAAACATATTGCCCCAATTTTACATGCCAAATAGTTGGAAACGCAATCTTTTTCCTTAACTGAATTATTTCCCATCATCACTGAAGTTCCATGTCTTTAAAACAATTGGTAGTGTAAAAGTATTTAAATACTTTGAATTTCGGTTATGAAAAAAAGTTAAGAAATGATAAAAAGATCAGGATTGTTAATGGTTTTTCTGCTGTCCATCTTTATAGAGGCTGCTTCTGCCCAGAGAGCTTCGTCTATTCTTGGTAAATGGTATAATACAGAAAAGGATGCCATAATTGAAATTTTTGAAGAAGGAGGCAGGTATTTTGGAAAGGTGGTCTGGCTGAAAGAGCCTATGGTAAACGGGAAGCCCGTTTTGGACAGCAATAATGCGGATAGATCGAAAAGAAACAAACCTATTCTGGGCCTTAAACTTTTGGAGGATTTTGAATTCAAAAGTGGTATTTGGGAGAATGGGACTATTTATGATCCAAGAAATGGGAAGACATATTCCAGTACCATCAAGCAAAAAAGTGAACGTATCCTTGAAGTCAGGGGATTTATAGGTGTATCCCTCATAGGAAGGACTGTAGAATGGACTAGAGCGGAATAAAAAGATTTTATTCCCAAATACCTTTAGGAACAATTTCAAGAACATGGCCAAATGGGTCTTCAAAATAGAAACTTTCTAGTTCATTCTTCCATAATTGTTCATGGGTGATTTTAATACCCTTGTCCAAAAACTTCCTTTTTGTATTCAAATAATCTTCCTTATCCACTTCAAAGGCTATATGTTGTTTTCCATAAGCAAAATGAAGTGGAAGGGTTTTTTCATTTTTTGTGATTTCAGGTATAAAGCAAAGCAAAACAGAAGTGCCACACCTAAAGAAAATATGTCTTCCATCGACTTTTGAAATCACAGGCATTTCCAAAATGTAACCATAAAAATCCTCTGCTAGGTCAAGATCTGATATGTACAAACAGGTTTCCTTAATCTGTGAATATTTCATAGCATCAATCTGTAGAACTGTCTTCAAGGTAAAAACTTCTAAGATTATATTGGAGTTGCTCGTATTCTATTAAGAATGCATCATGACCCAAAGTAGAATGGATTTCTTTGTAGCTTCCTTTTTTAGTGCAATTGGCAATGAGTTGGGACTCTTCTTTGAGAAACAAAATGTCTTTGTCCACTCCAATGGCTAAAATCCGGCATTTGATTTCAGAGAGTGCTTTTTCATAACCACCTCTTCCTCTTCCTATGTCATGGCTATCCATGGCTTTACTCAATACCCAATAAGAAAAGGCATTGAAGCGATTGGCAAGTTTCTGACCTTGATACCTTAAATAGGAAGAAATTCTAAAGTTGTCAAACTTGTCCACATTTTCGGATTGTTTTAATTCGAAATCTTTTGGATGTCTGTAGGAAATCATGGCAATAGCCCTGGCTGCTTCCAGTCCTTTTTTACCAGCATCAGGATGTTTTTCACCCCAGGAGGCATCCGCTTCGATGGCCATTCTTTGGCTTTCATTAAAACCAATAATCCAGGGAGTAGCTTTGGCATTGGATGCCAAGATAATTGTGTTTTTAACTTTTTCCCCTAAAGTATAAGCCCATTCCAGTGCTACCTGACCACCAAGTGATCCTCCTATTAGGGTATGGATTTTATTTATTCCCAAATGTTCTCGAAGTATATCCAATGTCCGGGCCAAATCTCTTGTAGTTAGATTGGGGAAATCATAATAATAGGGTTGACCTGTACCGGGGTTTTCCGAAAGAGGATTTGTGGAGCCATAACATGAACCCAATAAATTGGCGCAAACAATAAAATGCTTTGAAGAATCATAAAATTTATCTTCCCCTACCAGTCCACTCCACCAGTCCTGTACATTGGCATCTCCGGTAAGGGCATGGATAACCCAGATCACATTGTTCTTGCTGGGGCTAAGGTAGCCTTGTGTTGTATAAGCTATGTCAAATCCATTCAGTTTTTCACCGGATTCCAATTCCAATACACCTTCATGTGTGTAGGTTTCCTGCGCCATGTCAATTATCAGGTAATTACTTGCTAAATTCATTACAGAAAGGGTTGTTCCTTTTTTTTGTCCTTTGGGGAATTATTCCCCAAAGGACAGGTTTAAATAGGTTTTATTGAGGTAAAGCTTTGGTTCAATATTAAGCTATACTGGTAAAGGCATGTTGTAAGTCCTCTTTTATGTCTTCAATATGTTCGATGCCCAGCGATAGACGCAATAATGTCGGAGTGACACCCGCAGCCAGTTGTTCTTGTTCACTTAACTGCTGATGGGTAGTGGCAGCTGGTTGGATAATAAGGGTTTTAGCATCTCCCACATTGGCAAGATGGGATATCAGTTTAAGATTATTGATAAAGGCTGAGGTACTTGCTTTATCTCCCTTTAACTCAAAGCTAAGGACACCACCATAACCGTTTTTTAGGTATTTCTTTGCCAAGGAATGATAAGGAGAGGAGGGAAGTCCTGGATAATTCACTTTTTGAACTTGAGGATGGGACTCCAGCCATGAAGCGATTTCGAGCGCATTATCCACTGTCCTTTGCACCCTGAGGGACAAGGTCTCTAAGCCTTGGAGCAAAAGAAAGGAGTTGAAAGGACTTAATGCCGGACCAAAATCCCTAAGTCCTTCCACACGTACCCTGATGGCAAATGCAATATTGGGCAGTCCTAAGGGGTTGTTCTCTCCAAAAATTTCCCAGAATTTAAGGCCGTGATATCCTTCAGAAGGTTCAGTAAACTGTGGGAACTTTCCATTGCCCCAATTGTAATTTCCTCCATCAATAATGATACCTCCTATGGAAGTACCATGGCCTCCTATCCATTTGGTTGCAGAAGAGGTGACTATATGGGCACCATGCTTTAAAGGCTGGAAAAGATACCCTCCTGCACCGAATGTATTGTCTACAATCAATGGCAGATCGTATTTTTTAGCAAGACTGGCTATGGCTTCAAAATCAGGTATATTGAATTCTGGATTGCCGATAGTTTCCAGGTAGATGGCCTTGGTATTTTTGTCAATGTGCTTTTCAAAATCTGCCGGATGGTTACCATTGGCAAACCTTGCCTCTATGCCAATTCTTTTAAACGCGACTTTGAACTGGTTGTAAGTTCCACCATACAGAAATGAGGTGGAAACGAAATTATCACCCGCTTGAAGGATATTGTTTAAAGCCAGGAATTGGGCTGCTTGACCAGAGGAAGTGGCCACAGCAGCAACCCCGCCTTCAAGGGCTGCTACTCTTTTTTCAAATACATCCGTTGTGGGGTTCATGATCCGGGTGTAGATGTTTCCGAATTCCTTCAATGCAAAAAGGTTGGCTCCGTGATCTGCAGAGTCAAAAACATAAGATGTGGTCTGATAAATAGGTACAGCCCTTGAATTGGTGGTAGGATCCGGGCTTTGGCCTGCATGTAGTTGTAAGGTTTCAAATCGGTAGTTGGACATAACAATAAGAATTTAATAGTGGAAAATGTTTTTTTCAATCCTATAGAGTGAATAGGAAAGATGTAATTTAACAACAAAATCACATGCAACAATGCAGCGTTTTGTTTTTCGACGAGAAAAGAAACTTTAGGGATTTAACCTTTAATGCTGGTTTTTGTAAATTCATGACGTTCAGAATTTATATTTCCGGAAGACAATATTATCGGCCGGCAGGAATTGGCACCTTGGATTTTCCAGGTTGCCAGAGGGTCGTAGAGCCTGTCTCTCGCCTCTTCTTTATAAATCCTTCACACAAAAAGTGAAAGACAGTACAAAATAAAAGGTGGTCTTTTTCTTATGCAAGAGAAGTGTTGAAAATATTTTCTGTTTGGTTAGTATTTTCGAAAAACTGGCATTTGTTTCGCAGTATAATAACACTTGTTAAACCTTTAATTGTTACATGAAAAATAGTCCATTAGCAATCGGAATTAAACCATTGTTTCTCCGATCAAAAATTGCCCACTCATTTCGCTTATTCTTGTTGGGGCTAGTTTTAAGTTCGCTTACAAGCTGTCTTGGCGATGATTTATCGGTAGTATCAGAAATCCAGCAGGATTTTGAAGGGATTACAAATATTGAGGTAGATGCGGAATTTCTCGAGGTAAAGTATACCGGTGCGAGCGGTAGGCAAGTATTGAGTTTGGATGCAGAATTGCGTTCTAATTCCAGTAAGAAATTTGAAGTGAAATATAGGGTAGTAGGAAGTACACTATTTATTTCTGTAGAGACAAACAACAGGTTATTCAGTGGAGGCGCAAAGGCAGATGGTCATATCAGGTTGACGGGGCCTAGGACTATGCTGCTGAATTTAGAAGCTGGTTCAGGGAAAGTAATTATCGAGAATGTTGTCAGCCCTTCTGCTGAGATAGAGGTGGGGTCAGGTGAAATTATTGTCAAAAACGTTGCTATTCCACGCCTTAATGTGGACTTAGTGTCTGGTAGGGGCAAAATTGAGGACGTATTGGGCAATATAGAAACAAGTGTTTCCTCTGGTAAACTTGAAGTGTTGAGAGTGGAAGGGAATGTGGAAGCAGAATCTGCCAGTGGTGAAATAGTTCTAAAAGATGTTACTGGATTGGTAAATGCCCAAACAGTTTCGGGTAAGATTGAGATGGCCAATGCAAGAAGAATAGGTGATATTTCTATTTCTTCAGGACAATTGTTTGCCACCAATTCCGGGTTAAGCCCTCAGACTGCCTTAAAAGCATCATCTGGAAATATTTATATCCAGACAAACAGCAATCTGAGGGATTTTAATTTCAACATTACCGTAGGAAGCGGTTCAGCCAGAGTAGGGACTTCTCTTTCTGCTACTGGTACATTGAATATCAATAATGGTTCTTCCAATACCATCAGAGGCGAAGTAGGTTCGGGCAAAATTGAAATAGTCAATTAAAGACTTTTTCAATTTTTACGGCTGTGCCGGCCGCCGTTACCATTAACATGCCGTCTCTAATGGTCTCATAATCCAGGTCAATGCCAATGACAGCATTAGCTCCCATGGCTTTGGCCTGCATTTCCATTTCGGCCATTGCTGTTGCTTTTGCTTCTCTCAAGACCCGCTCATAGGCTCCTGATCTGCCGCCTACAATATCTGTAATACTGGCAAAGAAATCCTTGAAAACATTAGCGCCGATAATGGTTTCACCAGAAACAATGCCCAAATAAGCTGTGATTTTGTAACCCTCTAGGTGGGGCGTAGTGCTGACTATCATAATTTTATTCAAAAAAAAGCCGCAGCCAATATCGGCTGCGGTCTAAACTTAAATCAGATTTAATTTTTTTCCAAACCTGGAGATCTTTCAAGGAATTCCTGGTACAACTTAATATGCCTGCTGCTCATAGGTACCCTGTAGCCGTCAATAAACACATGTAGGATTTGGGATTTGGTTTCAAATGGATCTCCAGTAGAGACAAATAAGGTAGCATCTTTTCCTACTTCAATAGAGCCCATCTTATCTGCAACTCCAAATACTTCTGCAGCATTGATAGTAATTGCTTTTAAAGCTTCTTCTTTACCCATACCGTAGGCTGCTGCAAATCCGGCATTGAAAGGAAGGTTCCTTGTGTTTTCGGCATCATTGCTTCTGATAACAACTTTCACTCCAGCTTTGGCCATTTTGCCTGGATTGGTATAAGCAGCGTCATATCTGTCGGATTGGCGGGTTGGTATAGATAACATTGGGCCAACAATTACAGGTAAGCCAGCGGCTGCAATTTTATCTGCGACTCTCCAACCTTCGGCTACTCCCATTAGGATGGCTTTTGCATTTTTAGACTGAATCCATTCAATGGCAGAAAGAATATCAGTTGCTGCATTCACCTCAACGAGTAGAGGTAATTCCCCTGCCACTACTTTTGAAAGTTGCTCCATTTCCGGATAGTATTGTAATTCTGCTTTGGCTTTCTGCAATTGATGATATGTCTCTGCTCTGCCCCAGATTTCGTTCAGGGTTTTCTGTGCTGCTTCAGCTTCTTTTTTGATGTCTTCATCACTTCTCCTGTCCCAGGTACTGCGACGGGCGGAAGAAGGGAAATTTAAAACAACACCTTTGAATCCCGCATACATCTGGTCTGGAGTATAGCCATTCAGATTAATCAATGCTGCAGTTCCAGGGAAAAGTCCTCCCGAAGGCACCGCTAAAGTAGTTGTAACCCCACTTACCCTTGTTACAGGAATAGCTACAGAATTGGGGTTGACCGCTACCAAAGCCTGCATATTTGGGGTGACCTGTCCAATTTCTGCATAATCTTGGGTTTCTGGCAAAGAATTGACTTCTACAAGTCCCAATCGGCTTCCAGCATCCATCATTCCCGGATAGATGAATTGTCCGCTACAATCTATGACTTCTGCATCATTGGCCTGGATATTCTTTCCAACCGCCAGGATTTTGCCGTTTTCTATCAAGACACTTCCATTCTCTATGTTTCCTTTTGTCACAGTGACAACAGTGGCATTTTGGAGCAGGAATTTCCCTGTTCTTGGCTTGACAAATTCCCCATCAAACTGTGCCTGAACTAAAATAGGCAAAAGTGCAAGGATAAGGCTGTATAATAATTTTTTCATATCTTTCATGGTCTAACTATTTAATCCTTGGCAGGAAATTAATGTGTGTGATTAAATAGGTTTCTACCAAAATTGGTAAAGAAGAAATCCACACCGTGCATGCACCTGTGCTCATGTTCTCTGAGGAATATAGGCTCAAGTGCCTCACTGGCACTTACCTTTAATCTCATGTCATCAGGATCTTCGTTGATATCAAAATATTTGACGCCATCCACAAAAGTCATCTGAGGAATAGCATATACAGAAAGGGGATGTCCGTCGAATAGAACCAAATCTGCTTGTTTACCTTCTTCAATGGATCCTACTTTGTCAGCAATGCCCAATTGCTTGGCCGGATTGATGGTAATCAGGGCCAAGGTCTGGTCATCATCCAATTGACCATAACGTTGGGCTTTACCTGCTTCATGGTACAAATGCCTGATCAGTTCACCGGAATCTGAGTTTATTGAGGTAATGACACCATTTTCCATTAGGATGGCTGCGTTGTAAGCAGTGGAATAATAAACCTCAAATTTATAGGCCCACCAATCTGCAAAAACGGAAGCTCCCATGGTATATTCTGCCAATTCTGGTGCTACTTTAAATCCTTCATTAACATGGGAAAAGACGATGTTTTTGATTCCGAATTCCCTACATGTATTGATCAGGGCGTAGATTTCATCTGCCCTGTAAGAATGGCAATGGATTATAATTTTTCCGTCCAATACATCGGCCAATGTTGCCAATCTGCTGTCATATTTAGGAGGGACAGGCTTAGCACCTTTTTGTTTTTGGGCATTTTCATAATCTGCCCAAGCTTTTTTATACTGAATAGCTTCATTAAATCCATTTCTGATCACAGCATCCACGCCCATTCTGGTTCTAGGCTGTATGCCATTTCCCCTTCCATGGACCCTTGTTGGATTTTCTCCCAAGGCAAATTTAATTGTCCTTGGAGCGTCTTTCATATGGAGATCTTCAGGATTGGAAGTGCCATACCTGTGTTTTAGAGTAATGTTTTGCCCACCTATTGCATTGGCAGAACCATGCATAGCATGAGAGATAGTAACACCTCCGGCCAATGCCCTGTATATTCCAATGTCATAAGGGTTGACCACATCTCCCATTTTTACTTCGGAAGTGATGGGGGCAGTAGCCTCATTGACTGCATCCAATGCTACATGGGAATGGGCATCAATTATTCCCGGCATAAGATATTTTCCCGTTCCATCAATGCATTGAATATTGGAAGCATTCAGGTTCTTTCCTATTCTTTTTATGATGCCATTTTCTACAAGTACATCAGTGTTTTCAAGAGTTCCATTGGTCACTGTAAGCACTGTCGCATTTTTGATTAAAACGGAGCCTTTTTGGGTTTGAGCTATTGTCACGAAACAACCCAAAATCAAAAAGGCGCTTAAGATATATTTTATCATTTTCATGTCTCTTCGAAATTATTGGTTGAGGTGGTTTGGCTTTTTAACAGCATTAAATGGGAAACTTCCAAATTCGCTCAAGGACATGCTTCCACTGAAATCACCATCAGTAATTTCTCCGGAAACTGATACTTCAAGTGACATGCCACCAGCAGAAACATTGAATGTGAATGAAAGATTATTCCCTGACAAAATGATATTGTTCATGGGAGAACTCGCTTTTCCACTTCCTGAAGGATTATCATAGGAGATTGTTCCTTTATAAGAAGTGCCATCTCTTTTGATTTCCATTGTTCCTCCAGAACTTCCAGCAGGTGTATCAGAAGTATAATCCCATATCCCGGATAAATCCACAGCTTTTCCGTTCCCGTTATTGTTTGATTTTTTGTTGTTGACCTCGTATTCAAAAACATATCCGTCTGCAACAACATATTTGATCTGGGCTTCTTCTGCAAATAGCGGAGCAGTACTGATAACCATATTGGCTAATTTTCCTTTTTCTAATGTGCCTGCAAATTTTTGAATGCCCAGAATATTGGCATTGTTAATCGTTAGCGCTGCTAATGCAGCGTTTTCGCTTAGGCCATTGGCAATCATCAATCTGATGTTTTTATACATCTCATTACTTCTTCCTCCTAATGAAGTAAATCCAAATGGGATTCCAGCAGCTTCTAATTTCCCTGCTTCGCCCAATATTTGTATATAAGCGTCCTTAACCTTTTGAGTCCGGGCTTTCATTTCATCGGATAACCCTTCTGTATTTGAATTGGCGGTTTTATCATTAGGCAACCTAAAGCTTACCAGGACTTGGGCATTGGAAGATTTGATGGCATCTAATGCAAAATCCATATCAGTAATTCCAGCAACTACCAGCCTGAAACCGTTCTCTTTTTGGAGCATTACAGCTCTTCTTAGTTCCAGATCATTGGAAACTTCATATAACACTGGAATGCTTTTATCTAATACAGGGAAGAAGGCTTCAAGCGTTTTGTTTATTTCAGGTCTGGACAAACCGGAATTTGAGGCGAATAGCCTCATATGCTGAGAAGATAACTCAGCATTCTTATAAAGGTCCCTGAATTTGGCCATGATACCCAATTGGGTACCTGGATACATTCCTCTACCACCACCAGTGCTTCTGAACCTCGCTGCTAATGCTGTATTTTTGGCAAGTATATTGTTGGATTCTTTTCCTCCATAGGTGACAATTGCAGACTTACCTGGAAGCATTCCGCCTTCAGGAACAATTTGGGCCACAGTAAATCCGACTTTTCTCCAGTCGTTGATTTGGCTGTTTTTGATGTCATAATGATCCAATACACTTCGCCAAGGAGTAATTCCTGCAAATTCATCCGGAGGATTTGATGGGTCAAAGTTGGCAGGTCTTTCAGGATCATTTGGTCTTAGGACACCAATTGAGGTGGCACCATCTATGAAGCCAGGATATACAAATAATGAATCTCCTTTAATCGTCTGAGCATCTATTGGTATTCTGAGATTGGAACCAATAGCCTCAATTAGTCCATTTTTGATGATGATAGTAGCCCCTTGTTGGGTTTTTCCGGGAGCAATGGTAACAGTAGCATTGGTAATTGCAAAGGTTCCTGTAACCCTCCTTTCTCCTGTTGGATCACTTTGACCAAAAGAAATGGAAGTGATACAAAATACCAAATAAAATAAGCTACTGAATACCTTAGGTTTGAAGCGGATATTCATGTTGGTTGGATTGATTTTTGGTTTTATATTCAAAAAGAAAGCTAACAAAAGAAACGCGCGGGAAAAATATATTTTTTTTTAAAAGGCTAAATCGGTTAAGAACGGCAAATAATTTCTTACATAATACAAATTAATTAATTTGTATTTTTTTATAAAATTTTTATACAATTTTAAGTTTGCACGCCCTTGTTTTTTATATTTTTTAATTTTTATATTTATCCCGTAAATCGTTCAAATCTTTTGATTATGAAGAATATATTGGTCATTGAAGATGACAAGCTTATATCTGGGCTAGTCATATTTAGATTAAGAAAGGAAGGATTCAATATCACCCTTGCTGAAGACGGGATGGATGGAATCAGGAAATTTGATTCCACTGAACCAGATCTTGTCATTACAGATGTATTAATTCCTCACCGTGGCGGAATTGAAATTGTGGAGTATGCCAAAAAGAAAAGACCTAATTGTCCAGTTTTAGTGTTGAGTAGTATGGGGGAAGATGAGGACACTGTTATCAAGGCATTTCAAGTAGGCGCTTCCGATTTTATGCCAAAACCATTTCACCCAAATGAATTAGCATTTAGAGTTAAGAGATTAATTGAGAATTGAACTGCCTCAATAAAATTTCCCTAAGCTTTTTTATATTAACAGCTACTTAATCACATTACATCAACAAAAATCAACATGTCAGAATTCTTGTCTTTAATGACAAAGTGGGATTCTTTTGTTCAATTTGGAGAAGGCGGCCAACACTATGTGTTTGCAGGTCTATCTGATTTGGCCATTTTAATCCTTAGTTTGTCAGTTTGCGTAGTTATAGTTTATTTACTATACATCAGGTCAGTAAAATTATTTCGAGAGAAAATCAAAAAGCTTGTCCAGTACAAAATCAATGGGTTCTTTTCCGAACTTATTTTTTCAGATGGACAGATGGAGAGCGATTATGATGAAAAAATCAATGAATTCAAGAAAAAGGTACCCCTCCATAAGGATTGGTGCAAAGACCTGTTAATTCAGAATATTATTGATTTGGATAAAAACCTTAAAGGTCAAAGCAAAGAACTGTTGCTTTCGGTTTTTTTTAAATTAGACCTCTTGGGTTATACCGAAAAACTGGTCAATTCGAGCACATGGTATTACAAAACCAAAGGTATTTCTTATTGGAAAGAGCTGAATTACAGTAATGCTGCTGAAAAGATTTATCCTCTGATTTTCCATGATAACCATTATATACGGTCATCAGCTTTGATTGCATATATTTCTCTCTCCGAGGTTAATCCCTTGAATGTATTGGAGGAGTATGGAGATTCTATAACGTATATAGAATCTTTGAATCTAATGGAAGTAATTCAAAGAAGGAAGATTAAAAAGCCTAAAAACCTTGTCAATTGGTTGAAATTTGAAGAGGAGTCAAAACTTATTTTTGCACTTAAATTAGTGGCTTATTACAATGATCTGGATGCCGCTGGAGCTGTTGTACAGACCTTGGAATCACCTAACAGCAAAGTCAGACATGAAGCAATCAGGTGCATTGGAAAGCTTTATTATTTTGATGCTGAACAGGATTTAATCTCCATGTTTTTCAATGAACCAGAAGAAAATCAGGTAGAAATTATCCGTGCACTTAAAGAAATCGGCAGCCAGGATTCTGTTGATTTTTTACATTACATCTTGGGGCTAAATAAAGGCTCTGAAATTAAAATCAATGCCATGTATGCTCTTAAGTCTTTGGATGCTGGATTTATCAAAAATGAAATCCAAAATAATAAAGAGTTGGAATTGGTCAGAAAACATGTTAAAAACCCGTATCTGGAAGTATAATGGAATTTTATCTAAAAACATTTGAGTGGTTTGTGGCAGGATATGCCACCGTATATATTCTCATCTATTTTTTAATGGCAATTTTATCTTTTTGGGCCATCAAACTGTATAATAATGCAAAATACAATATAAAAGATGAAGTATTAGTCAAGTCCAACCATTTACTGGGGGTTTCAATTATTGCCCCTGCATTTAATGAGGAGTTAAACATTATCCATAATGTTAAGTCTTTACTGTCCTTAAATTATCCAAAGTTTGAAGTAATTATTGTCAACGATGGGAGTAAGGATAATACGCTTCAGAAGCTCATAGATAAATTTGAATTGGTGAAGGTGGATTTTTATTACAATGAAAAAATACCGACACAAAAAGTGAAAGGGCATTACAAATCAACTAATCCTGTTTATTCCAAGCTTTTGGTTGTGGATAAGGAAAATGGGAAAAGTAAGGCAGATGCTTCCAATGCAGGAATCAATTCGGCTAAGTACCCTTTATTTATCTGTACAGATGTAGATTGTATCCTTAGGAGTGATACAATCATGAAACTGGCCAAACCTTTTATGACCAACAAGCAGAGAGTGATAGCCACCGGAGCACCTATCCGGGCTTCAAATTCCTGTGAAGTAAAGGATGGTTTTATGGTCAAAGTCCATTTTCCTAAAAATTGGTGGGCATCATTTCAGGAATTGGAATACATCCGGTCTTTTTTATTGGGAAGAATGGCCTGGAGCCAGATTAATGGTTTGCTCTTAGTTTCTGGAGGATTAGGGATGTTTGACAGGGAAATTGCCATTGAAGCAGGGGGGTATTGGCACAGATCATTGGGAGAGGACATGGAACTTATCACCAGAATGAGAAAGGTGATGTATGAAAGGAAGGAGAAGTTTAAGATACTATATATACCTGAATCACTTTGTTGGACAGAAGTGCCTGCTACCAAGGAAGTCTTTATAAGGCAAAGAGTAAGGTGGGCAAGGGGTTTGGTTCAAACCTTGCAGCTTCATAAGGATATGATGTTCAGACCAAAGTTTGGAAAAACCGGTTTTCTTATCATGCCTTATTTTTTTATCTATGAATTTCTGGTTCCCATCATGGAAGTTTTAGGTATTATAAGTCTGATACTTGCAATGATATTCTTGGATTTGAATATGATGTATTTCCTTAAAATCACCTTTGTGGTTTACCTTTTTTATCTACTCGTTACTCTCCTTTCTGTGTTATGGGATGAGAGTTTTTATGGGCATTATGCCAAAAGGAGGGAACTTCTTCAATTGGTGGGAAAGGCCATCATTGAACCCATAGTTTATCACCCTTTCAATCTTTACGCTTCAATCAAAGGGTATTGGTATTTCTTTACCAATAAAGAGCAAAAGTGGGGCAATATGCAAAGACAAGGATTTAACACAGTAAAAAAGAGTTAAAAATGAAAATCAGATTCATATATATAGCATTGGTTCTTATCACTTTCAGCCAGTTTTTTGCTAAAGCAAAGGCACAACAAATTGATACTGATAGCTTGTTGTTTGCTGCCCTGGAAATGGCCAAAGAAGATAAGGAAAAAACAAAAGCAATTTCCATGGCCAGATTAGGAGCAAATTTGGCCCCAAACTACCTGGATTTTCATCTGTTGTTAGGCAGACTTTACAAAGAAACAGGAGGAATAGATAGTGCAAGGTATTACCTTCATTATGTAATTGATGCCAATCCAGATTATAAGGATGCATTCAGCCATCTATTGAGGTTGGAATACGATGAAAGGAATGCGTATAGCGGCCTGAAGGTTTCGGAGCAGGCCATTGAAAAATACCCTGAGGAAGTCAGCTTTTATACATTCAAACATGGTTTTATTCAATTGAAACGTGATGAAAGGGAAGAATTTGACTTTCTAAAAAAAGCAATTAGCCTTTTTCCCGAGCAATCATCATTTAGGCAAAGATTGAATTTATTAGAACTTCGATTGGAGAATGACAGGATTGGCACCAACTACAGCTTGACAGTATTTGATAGGGATGGTGTGGGCCCTTGGCATTTGACAGGTTTACAATATATCAGGGAAAGAAGGTGGGGTTCATTGATAGGAAGAGTTAATTATGCCAACCGATTAAGTTCAGGAAGTACCATTGACTCAGGTTTTCAATATGAATTGGAATCTTACTTTTTTACAGGGAGGAGATCCTATTCATATGTAGGTTTGGCTTATAGCCCAAGTACAGTGTTTCCAGAGCAGAGGTATGGCTATTCATTCTTTCAAAACCTTGACAAGGGTTGGGAGTGGGAAATCGGTGGAAGGTATACATCTGTCGTGCCACCAGAGGGACGTCGGGATTTTAGGTCTTTGATTTTTGGCCTAGGAAAGTATGTGGGTTCATGGTGGATCAACCTGCGCTCGTTTGTGCAGAATGAGGATAATCAATATTATCCGGCATTTACCTTGACTACCAGATATTATTTGAATACCAGGTTTGATTATTTCACCCTAATTACTGGCTATGGAACTTCTCCAGATGAAAGACAGACCTTGGGGCAGTTTGAGAACAGGGTTGCTTTGGATTCCTGGAGAGGGGGAGTTGGTTATTTCCGATTGATTGGTAAAAAATTTGTCACAGGAACCCAGCTGATGTACAATTACCAGGAATATCACCCGGGAAGAACTCAGCAGGAACTGGAATTTTCAATTCTACTCCAGTATAAATTTTAATATTGGTTTAAGGGAAAACAGTAATTTAAAGGAATGGCATCTACATTAGGTTCAGGTAACTTTAGACTTTGATTGGGTGATAAAAAATGAATTGGGATGTATTATTTTGATGAAATGACACGCCAATTTGAAAAGTTTTTCATTTATTTGCCCGGGCTTTGATTTATTCCATTTAAAGGATTAAGCCCTCAAATTAGTTCATGAAAAAAATATTATTAATCGAAGACGACGAGCTGATCCTAAAAATGGTACAGTTCAAATTAAAGAAAGAGGGATTTCAGGTTTATATCGCCAGAGATGGTGACAGTGGAATCAAAGCCTTTTTGGATATTAAGCCTGATCTTGTCATAACAGATGTAATGGTACCTTTTAAATCAGGATTAGAAGTAACATATCTGATCAAAAAGGATCATCCTAAAACCCCAGTTATTGTGCTTTCTGCTTTGGGAGAGGAGGAAAACTCGGTAAAACAGGCATTCCAATTGGGAGCTGATGATTTTATTTCCAAACCATTTAATCCCAATGAATTGATGTTGAGGATTCAGAGATATATCTGAAATTATATTGAAAATTGAACAGGGAATTTGACAAAAATTCCCTTTTTTGTTTCATGAAAATGGAGGAGAAAGCTGATAACATACTTGAGATGGCCATCCTGGAAATGGGACGAATGAGAAAAGGAGGTACATTTTGCCCATCTGAAGTAGTGAGATGGATGTATCCTCAAGACTGGCGCTTTTTTATGGACGATGTAAAAGAAGTAATGATGAAATTATACAGGGAGGGGAAAATTACGGTATTCCAAAAAAATAATCCTGTGGATATTCATTCTATTCCAAAAGGTCCTGTAAGAATAAAATTAAAATAAACTTCTCTTAGTGATTTCTGTTAAGTAAGAAACTGAGGCAATATCATGAAATACCTTTCTATTCTGAGCCTAATATTTTCTATCATGAACACGGCCTGTGCGCAAGGGCCAACAAAAAAAGAAAAAGCTATGCAAGAATTACCAAAAACAGTAGTGGAAGTGCCACAAGGCTGGGAAATAGCAACTTTGGGCGCTGGTTGCTTTTGGTGTACCGAAGCGATTTATCAAAACCTAAAAGGCATTGAACAGGTGCGCTCGGGCTACAGTGGAGGCCATATCCCTAATCCCTCCTATAAGCAAGTGACTTCAGGGACTACCGGGCATGCAGAAGTCATACAATTCTATTATGACCCTAGCACCATCTCTTTTGAAGAAATTCTTGAAATTTTTTGGTCAACTCATGATCCTACAACACTCAACAGGCAAGGGGCAGATGTGGGTCCGCAGTACAGATCGGCTGTCTTTTTCCATTCGGAAGATCAAAAAGCTCTGGCTGAATTTTATAAGAAGAAATTAGATGAATCAGGGGCTTTTAATAAACCCATAGTGACAGAAATTACGCCGTTCAATAATTTTTATGTTGCTGAAGATTATCATCAAAACTATTACAATGACAATGGAATGCAACCTTATTGTCAGTTTGTCATCAGACCAAAACTCGAGAAATTTAAAAAAGCATTTGCGGAAAAATTAAAGTAAGCGTATATCAGGTTGTTTTGGAGAACAATTCCATTCTGATTAGTTTTGAAAAAAATCCGACTATGAAAAACACACTTATTTACAGTCTATTGACCTTATTGTTGCTGACAGGATGTGCTGGCAACCAAGCCGATAATACCACTACAGCATCCTCCAAGGATGATTTGCCAACAGGTTTTTTTGGAGAAAAAATTAATGATGCAGGTGTAGTTTCTTTGCAGCAATTGGTATCTTTTCTTGAAGATTCGGAGGAGTTTACCGGAAAAGTAAAAGGTGAAATCAAGGAGGTGTGTTCCATGAAAGGGTGCTGGATGACCATAGACCTTCCAAATGGGCAGACCATGCGGGTGACATTCAAAGATTATGGTTTTTTTGTTCCTAAAAATTCTCAAGGTTATCCGGTGATAATCGAAGGGATTGCGACTAAAAAAATTACCGATGTGTCTACTTTAAAGCACTATGCCGAAGATGCAGGTAAAACTAAAGAGGAGATTGATGCTATTACCTCTCCCAAGCAGGAGTACGCGTTTGAAGCCATAGGTGTTATTATCCAGGAAAATGCATAAATACTTATTATTTGTTTTTTTCTTTTTGATTCTGATGGGAGTTTCCTGTAGCCAAAAAAAGGAACCTGAAGTAAACAAATTAAGTTTCTATCCAAATGATGATGCTCCTTTGGCCCTTTTGATGCGTGAAATGTTTAAGGATATGGAGGATATGCGGAATGCTATCGAAAATGGAGATGAAATCAGATCTTACTTGAAGAAGCATGGAGAGCTTTTACATGCTAAACCCACTAATCCGGAAGTCAAAACAACAACATTTGAATTAATGGGCAATGCATATCTGGAAAGCCTTAAAATATTGGAAGAAAGCCCACAGGCTTTACTCAAGGATAATTACAGATTGGTGGTTCAGACCTGTTTGGCTTGCCACCAACAATACTGTCCTGGTCCTATAAAAAGAATCAATTTGTTGAATAAAGAAGCCGCATAAATTATGGCCATAGCCTTAGATAATTTGAGGGTTGGTAGGTTCTATGAATTCACCAATCAAGGCGAAAAAAGAAGATTGGAGGTTTTGGCGAGGTTATCCTCCGACAATTTTAAAGTAAAGGATATAGACACTACAGAAATTTATACCATAGAGGAGCTTCTTAGATGGGGGAAAGGTAAAGATTATGAGCTGGATGAAATCATAGGTATGGAAAGCAAAGGGATTATACCCAAACAGTTTTAAATAAAAAAAAGACCACTTCAGTGGTCTTTTTTAATGGAATGTTCTGAATCCTGGCTCATATATTATCCTTACAAAGGAACTTATACTTTCCCTTTCCCTATTGATAGGAATCCCTGTCACTATACCTATCATTAGGTTTTCAGCCAATCCAACGCGCATTTGTGGTCTTAATACAGTTTCAAGTTTGCCTTGGTGGAGCTCTTTATTGATTTCTAATCCGATAAAGTTCCTTGTTCCTGTGATCATGTAATGGAAAT
Organism: Cecembia rubra; assembly: GCF_003014575.1. Taxonomy (GTDB): domain Bacteria; phylum Bacteroidota; class Bacteroidia; order Cytophagales; family Cyclobacteriaceae; genus Cecembia_A; species Cecembia_A rubra. The sequence continues at coordinate 984,855 of NZ_PYGF01000001.1, read as the reverse complement.
TGGTATTGATGTCATAGATAAATGAACTTCTTTGGTTGAATTCTTTTTCAATTCTTGGTCCTGTGTAAACAAGGGTGTGATAATTCATCCCCCATCTTTTTGCGGCTACCAAAAAGGGATTGAAAATATTTCCTTTAAAGAGGTCACCTTGACCAAATTTGTTCAGATCTACAAATTCAAATTCATGTATATAACCCAATGCCAAAGTGGTTTTGGCTTTTTCGGAAACCAAAAAAGACCATTGTGTAGCCAATTTGAGGGATTCCACTCTATTGGAAGGTTTTTCGAGATCACTTGGAAGACTTCCTCTCGCACTGTATAATGTAATCGGTACTTCAATTTCAAATCCTAGCCGATCTATTGGGGCCCATTCATATTCCACCAGGGCTTCATATTTATCAAAATCTCTTTTGTCAAACATTCCAAATCCCAAGTTCCATTCTTTTTCTCCTTTCCTTGCGCCAAGATCCCGGATAAGGTCAATATACAAAGGCTCTGCGTGGAGAACCTTTGGTTTTTGGTTAGGCTTTACCTCCTCAAATTCCTGAAGGAAAAGACTGTCCAGAATAGCCCTTTCTATTTTCAAACTATCTATCTCATCCTGGGCAAGAACATTTGTGCCAAATGCACAAAAGAGAATAATTAGACAAATACTTCTTAATTTCATTTTGTAAAATGCTTTTTTCAGTTTTGCCGGATAACAGCTTATTTATTCAATAACTCATTTTTCCGAAAGTTTTTACTCACTTTTTTATTGAAGGTTTCACCGGAGCATTCCAAAAAATTCAATTCGTTGGCTTAACACGATCTAAATTCAAATGCATGGGGAAATACTTGAATTTAAATTCAGTCAATAGTATATAAAACATTGATAATCAAATGTTTATTTCTGTCTTGTTGAACTTTTTTGAAAATGGCTTCAGGTGCTTATACCATCCGTGGAGGTGGAGCATTTACATCCTTTTTTAGAGATTCAAAAAGATTGGCGTAAAACTCACCGTATGTCCTCTCTTTAAAAGTTACCTTTTCAACAGAATTTAAATTTTTGGATAAGTAATGAAATTTCAGGTCAGAAATTTTCTTTTTTTCGTGAGGAATCTCTGTATCAGGAATTGTCTCTTCGTCCATTTCCAAAATAAATTCCAGAACAAGCTCAGTAAGGGAATCTATAGGGTCCTGATGTCTAAGTAAGGATGAATCCATGACGGAAGCATGGTAAAAATTTGCTGTAAGATTGATGAAATTGACCAATAGGGCCATTACAATCACTTTAGAGAGTTTGCTTTTTTTCAATCTTAACAACATGTTTCAAAATTAGGGATTTTTCTATTAATTAGATTTTCCTAGAAAATTTCTAATGATTTTTTAATGGTGACAATAATCACTTTTTGGAACTGAATAATAATTAAATTAGCGTCTTGTTAGGAGATGAGTATGAAAAACAAAAGTTTGGGAGCAGCAATGCTCCATGGTAAATGCCCAAGTTGTCGTGAAGGAAATATTTTTCCTACGCGGGTATTTAGTTATAGAAAATTGACGGAGGTTAATCATCAATGTCCCAAGTGTGATGCCGTATTGACTCCGGAACCGGACTTCTTTTATGGGGCCATGTACATATCCTATGCGTTTTCAGTGGCATTGATGGTGACCGTATTTACTGCGATCAATATTTTGGTGGATCATGCGCCTTTATCTACTTACCTTATAATAATTATTGTCAGCAATATTTTACTATTACCTCCGATGCTTAGGTATTCCAAAATACTTTACCTCTATGGCTTAGGTAAGCTGAAATATAATCCCGAAAAAGTAAAGATCAGGAAATAGAAAAATCAGGTAGTTAATTGGCTACCTGATTTCGTTTTTAGATTTGTATGATTGTCCGCTTTCATGCCAGTAGAATAATCACAATAGAATAAACCTAAGATTTCAAACCAATATCAATGAATAACTTGTCCGCCGAGGCGGATCCAATATCTATTAATATCAGGTTGATTTAAGACCCAATTTAAATTGGTTACTGGTCTAATTGCGGATATACATATAGATTTTTTAATAGAAAACGTTTTTGGGATTGACTTCTTTTAGAGGAATAAATTCCTTTCTGCACCAACTGCTTCCAGCATGAAATTGTGCAGTTCGTAATTGCGGACAAATCCTTTCAATTTTTCGCTTCCCGGTCCATACATGGCCAATTCAACATGGTCTGCGGAATGGTTTGTACCTGCCCATTGAATGGATGTGTAAGATGATTGTAGACCTGCCAATTGATGGAATGGAAGATTGGAAGGGTTATAGAGTCCATCGTCCCCTACTTTGTAGGAGGCCAAAATCGCTTCAACTTCTTCATTTTTCAATGGAATTTTTTGATACTCCATAAATAGATCCCTGACCCTACCTGAAGTAAAAGAGGGTTCAATCTGGTTCAAAACCCATTCATTGGAGGCTTTGGTTTCATAAAGTCTTTCAAAGTTTTTATTTGCCTGATTACTGTAGAAAAGCCCAGGGTTAGAATTTCCGTGGTCTGTGGTCATGATGACAAGGGTATCTCCATTGTTTATGGCAAAATCCATTGCCACCTTGACAGATTCATCAAAATCCAATTGGTCATAAAGAAGGGCAGGGGCATCATTTCCATGGGCAGCCCAATCAACCTTGCCACCTTCAACTTGCATCACAAAACCATTTGGTTTGTTTTTGAGAATGTCCAGCGCTTTTGTGGTCATTTCAGCAAGAGAAGGCACCGTCTCTTTGAGGCCTGGGTCGTTGATCCTGTCGATGGCATAAGGAAGTCCTTCATCAGCAAAGATCCCCATAATAGGTTTGTCGCCTTTGGTCTGTTGCAGTTCCTTAGTGTTCCTTACCAGGTCAAAGCCAGTTTGCCTGTACGCTTCAAAAAGGTCCCTTTTATCTTCCCTTCTTTCGGGACTGAAATAATTTGCACCACCACCAAGCATAACGTCAAATCTCAGGCGCAGGTAATCTTCAGCAATTTCCGGCATGGCGTTCCTGCTGCCATTGTTGACACAAAATGAAGCAGGTGTGGCATGTGTGATCTGAACACTGGTAACGCATCCCACTGCTTTTCCCATAGACTTAAATTTTTGAAGAATTGGTACTGGGCGTTCACCATTTGGTCCAATATTTAGGGCACCATTTCTTACGCGTATTCCTCCGCCCCAGGCAGAGCCTGCAGCTGCTGAGTCTGTGACGAAAGAATTGGCAGAGGCAGTTTCCATTAAAGCCCTTTTGACCTGGTTTGTTTCATATAGATTGATCCAGGTAGAGGGCTTACCATATTTATGACGCATGAGGATATCAGCCATATTCAAGGTACCTGAACTCATACCATCACTTACCAAAAATATTATGTTTTTAGCGATACCATTATTTCTGTGATTTGCTGCTAAGGTAGGATAGGAGCCAAAAGCGCCCAAACCCAAGGTGGTCAATATCCCATTTTTGAAGAAATCCCGTCTTTTCATTTTTTCTGATGTATGTGAAACCTTAATACTTCTACTAATTGAATGCAGGGTAAGTTAAAAGGTATAGAAATCTAATCCTTTCATTATTAAACCAAAGGCCGGATTTTGGGTTTAATAGCTATGAAAACCGCTAAAAGGCTGACCGAAGATTTATATTTAATCAGCTAAGCAATCAAAGTTCATATTCAATAATTGAGGATACTCTCATGGTTCAAAAAATTCTTGTACTTGGATTGGGTCTTTTTTTTATCATTGCTGGATTGAATCATTTTATCCAACCTGAATTTTATTTTCCATTGATTCCTCCATATTTACCTTGGCCTAGTTTAATTAATTATGCCTCGGGATTCTTAGAAATCATACTTGGATTGGCAGTTCTATTACCGTCTCTCAGAAAAATTTCTGCTTGGTGTATAATTATTTTGATGATCCTTTTTATTCCTTCCCACGTATATTTCATCCAGATAGGTAGTTGTATCCCGGATGGATTGTGTGTTCCGGTTTGGTTGGCTTGGATTAGGTTATTGATTATCCATCCCCTCCTTATGTTTTGGGCATGGATATTTACTAAATAAAAAAAGATGGCTAAAAATGTTTTTGGTGAACCAATCATGGTTTGCAGTTCTAATCCGGTAACAGGATTTTATAGAAATGGCTGCTGCGATACAGGATATGAAGATCAAGGGACGCACACCGTTTGTGCCGTCATGACCCAGGAATTTCTGGAATTTAGCCAAAGGCAGGGTAATGATCTTATCACTCCTAGACCAACTTGGGACTTCCCTGGTCTTAAATCAGGAGACCGATGGTGCCTTTGTGCCAGCAGGTGGATGGAGGCCTACCATGCAGGAGTAGCACCTTTTGTAGTGCTTGAAGCTACCCATGAAAAAACTTTGGAATACCTCCCATTAGAAGAATTAGTGAAATTTGCCACAAAAAAAGAAAGAACATGATGTTTAGTTTATTTCCTTGAAAGCTTAATTTGGTTAAATCCAATAAGATATTCATAAGGATAATGTTTTTTGCCATTGAAGCGCACAATTTTTTATCCTGATCTAGGATACTCTCAGGGAATTTTGGAGAATATCGGTTTATCAGGAATTTTTGGTTTCAGGTGGTCATATTCCTGAAGCTTTGATTATAGGTTTGGTGAAAATCCATAAGGATAGGAACTTAGAGAGGGGATGGGATACTTGGATTGGGAGCTAGATTTGGATTTGAAAAACGGGAAATACTCAGCCTACTAATCCTGATCAAATTTGGAGGAAGGTTTCCTGATTGCTGCACCAATATGGAATAGTGGATATAAGTTTCTACCCTTAGATGGTTGGTTTAATTTCAGAGTAGATTTTTCATCTATTAAAGATGAATATAGAAATGCCATTCCTGATCCTTCTTGGATGCCATTTCTCTGCTTTGGCTGTAACATCTGATCAGCCCCGGATCTGACCATTGCCCTGTATTACCCACTTGTATGATGTAAGTTCTTTTAGAGCCATCGGGCCTCTTGCATGGAGTTTTTGGGTACTGATGCCTATTTCTGCTCCTAATCCAAATTGATTGCCATCGGTAAATGCTGTTGAGGCATTGGCATATACAGCAGCTGCATCTACTTCATTCAAAAAGCGCCTTATATTTTCCTGGTTTTCAGATATAATGGCTTCACTGTGTTTAGAGCTATTTTGCGCAATATGCTCCAGAGCCTGTTCCAAATTGCCGACAGTTTTAATGGCCATTTTCAATGAGAGAAACTCTGTACCAAAATGGTCTTTTTCAGCAGGCTTAACCAAAGGATGTGGAGATAGGGCCCCGAAAGCCTTTTCATCCGCATAGACTTCTACTCCTTTATCCAAAAGTGGTGCTACAATTTGTGAAAGTTCATTAATTCGATTTTGATGTATAATCAGGCAATCCAAGCTGTTACAGACACTTGGTCTTCTGGTTTTTGCATTCAGGATGATGGCTTTTCCTTTTTCCAAGTTTCCTGTTTCATCAAAATAAGTGTGAACAATGCCTGCACCTGTTTCAATGACCGGTACTTTTGAATTGGATCTTACAAAATCAATGAGCCCTTGACTTCCTCTCGGAATGATGATATCTACATAGTTTACAGCTTCCAATAATGCTTGTGTTGCCTTTCTATCTGGGGGAAGCAACAAAAAAGCCGCTGTTGGAAAACCAGATTTTTCCAATGCCTGATGGATGACTTTCATGATGGCCTTATTTGAATTTGTTGCATCAGAACCTCCTTTAAGTACCAGTGCATTACCTGACTTCAAGGCCAGGCAAAAAACATCAAAAGTCACATTGGGACGGGCTTCATAGATTACTCCTAAAACTCCTAAGGGCACTGAGATTTTCCTGAGCTCTAGCCCATTATCAAGCACCCTTTTTTCCAATTCAAGGCCCAATGGACTGGGTAAGTTTTTAACTTGATTTACCTCCTCCAAAATGGAAAGAATCCTGTCACCTGTCAGCATTAACCTGTCATATTTGGGGTCTTTTGGATCCATTTTCGCAAGGTCTAACTGATTAGCTTCCAATATTTCAGGTATGGCAATTTTGCTCATTGCTACCAGCGTATCCAATGTTGTTTGAATTTGCTGTTCAGTAACTTGGCTAAGTTTCCTGGAGGCTGTTTTTAAGGCCTTAAAAACGCTTTCAAATTCACTCATGGGTAAAAAGATATAGGTAGTCGTAATGGATAATTGGTTTCTGCTTTTTTTGACCGGTTTTTTCTATTAAGGCTTTTATACCGTATTCTGCTCTTCCAAGACCGATCCTGTTGCCTCTTTCGTCTATAATTCTTAAGATATCTCCTTTTTCAAAATCACCGGAATAGGAAATTACCCCCACAGGAAGAAGACTACTTATTTTATTTGAAAACAAAGCATTTTTTGCTCCTTCATTGATTCTTATTTCCCCTTTGTAGTATTGTTCCCCGTGGGCCAGCCATTTTTTTGGACTTTGTTTGACCTGTGAAGGTTCAAATTGGGTACAAATAGCACTTCCATTTAGGATATCATTTAGTATGGCTTCTCTTTTGCCGTTGGCAATAAATACACTTATTCCTAGATTGGCAGATTTTTTTGCCATGTTCAATTTTGTCAACATCCCACCTCTGCCAAATGAAGACTTACTGGCTTGAATAAAGCTGGATAAATCTTGGGTTTGCTGATCTACGTGTTGGATAAGCTTCGAATCTTGAAGTTCTGGAGGTCCGGTATAAATGCCATTCACATTGGTCAAAAGGATAAGTGTATCTGCATTGATCATGGCCGCCGTCAAACTTGCTAGCTCATCATTGTCTGTGAACATTAACTCTGTAATCGCAACCGTATCATTTTCGTTGATCACGGGGATGATACTTTGAGAAAGTAGTCCCTCAATACAGTTTTTCATATTGAGGTAATGCTTTCTATCCCTAAAATCCTCCTTGGTGACTAAAATCTGTGCTATTGAATGTCCTAATTCGGAAAACAACTGTTGGTAAGTATGGATCAAGGCTATCTGACCATTGGCTGCCCAAATCTGTTTTTTTAGGACCGGGTTGGTCTTTTCTGGTAATAGAATGTTTTTTCTACCAAAAGCAACGGCCCCTGAAGTCACCAATACAACCTTTATACCTTTGTTTTTTAAAAAAGAAACCTGTGTGCATAATGACTTGATTCTTGAAAAATCAGGCATTCCGTCTTCTTGCGTAACTACATTAGATCCGATTTTTATTACACAGGTTTGCAAAGGAAGTGTCGATTGATTGTGGGATTGGTACAAAAATAAGCTTATTGTTAATAATGTTGCTATATAAATGCCAATTCTTGATCAAATCAGAAAAAATAATCCTTAAAACCACCTTTTTCTCTTAAAGTAAATCACCATCAAGATTGAAATTCCAAGAAAAATGGACCATGTAAACCAATAACCATATTCCCATCTCAATTCCGGCATGTTTTCAAAATTCATCCCATAAACACCTGCCAAAAAGGTAAGAGGAATAAAAATAGTGGCAATGATGGTCAGTGTTTTCATGACATCATTTTGTCTTAGGGAAATGTTGGTCATAAAGATCTCCACCAGTGTGGTGATAGACTCTCTTTGCATCTCGAGATTATCCATGATCTGAACCGTTTGTTCATAAATATCATTGATAAAGGGTATTGTTCTCCTTTTGATCAGGAATGATTCTGTTTTTTTGAGTGTTGAAAGCAGTTCTCTAGTTGGCCAGATTACTTTTTTGAGCAGCTGAATGGATTTTCTTTGGGTATAAATTTCTCCAAGTTTTATCTTTTTGTCTTCATGGATTATTTTTTCCTCAAGAATTTCTATGTGATTAGTTATTTTTTCCAAAATGGAGTAGTATTCATTCACAATCGAATCCAGGAGGGTATAAGCAAAATAATCTGTCCCATGTTTACGGATTTTCCCAAAGGGATTTTCAAGTCTGGATCTAATCCCATCAAAAACATCGAAGGAATTCTCCTGGAAGGAAATGACATAGTTTTTTCCGAAGACAATACTGATTTGTTCTGTTTCCAGATCAGCAATATCGGTTCTGGTATAAAGCATTTTAACTACTACCAGAATAAAATGGTCAAAAACTTCTACTTTTGGCCTTTCCTGAGTATTAAGAATATCTTCAAGGGCCATGCTATGAATATCAAAAATGCCCTTAATTTCATTTAGGAGTTCTGTATTATGAAGGGTGGAAATATTCAGCCAAAATTTATGCTCTTGATCTAAAAAGGGAAGTATCTGTTTAAGATCAGTGATATGATGTTTTTCAAAATGACCTTCCCCGAAACAGATCAACTCAAGGCTTATAGGATTATCTTCTTTGGAAGCTGGATCCATCATAAAATACTTTTCATTTTCTCAACGGTAAGCGGTTTTTCCAAAAACGCTTCTACAATACCGTAAGATAATGCTTTTTCCCTGTCCTGAAAATCTATGGAGCTGGATAATACAACTATTTTGTCATTACGGTCTTTGAATTTTTCCATATAAAAATTTAAAAAATCCCAACCATTCATTACTGGCATATTGATGTCCAGTAGGATTAAAATTTTACTGTCTTTACCAAACTCTTTAATACGGTTCAAAGCATTTTCTGCTTCCAAAAATTCTTCAACTTGATCCCCTATATGCATTTTTCTTATCAATCTCTTATTGATCAGGTTATTGACCGGGTCATCATCTACAAGAATAATGGACTGATAAGTAGCCATGGGCATCGGGTTCACAAAAAGAAAATAACAGTTTATTTAGAATCCAGTTCCAAATATATACAATTAACGTTAGCTTGATGGCTAATGATATTTATTTCTTTCCTAAATCTATTGAACTAGTAGGTTTATTACAAGAGTGAAAAAAAAGGGAGCAATCTGCTCCCTTTTTTTCACTTGAATGGTTTTGAATTACATCATTCCGCCCATTCCTCCGCCGCCCATTGGAGGCATAGCTGGAGAATCTTCTTTTACATCAGCTACCACACATTCAGTAGTCAGCAATAGGGCTGCAATAGACGCTGCATTTTCCAAAGCCAATCTGGTTACTTTTGTCGGGTCGATTACACCGGCCTCAAATAGGTCTTCGTAAACGTCCGTACGCGCATTGTAACCGTAGTTTCCTTTGTTTTCTTTAATTTTATTGACAACCACAGAGCCTTCGCCACCGGCGTTTTCCACGATGGTTCTCAATGGCGCTTCGATAGCTAATCTCACGATGTTAACACCAGTATCCTGGTCTTCATTGTCACCTTTAACATTGTCCAGAGCAGAAGAAGCTCTTACCAAAGCAACACCACCACCTACTACTACACCTTCTTGTACAGCAGCTCTTGTAGCATGCAGGGCATCATCTACTCTGTCCTTTTTCTCTTTCATTTCAACTTCAGTGGCAGCACCAATGTACAGGATAGCTACACCACCTGACAATTTGGCCAATCTTTCCTGAAGTTTTTCTCTATCATAATCAGAAGTAGTCTTCTCTATTTGAGACTTGATTTCAGCAATTCTAGCCTGAATATGGCTTGACTCACCGGCACCATTGACAATGGTTGTATTATCTTTGTCAATATTGATTTTCTCTGCAGTACCTAGGTAATCTACAGTAGCGTTTTCCAATTTATAACCTCTTTCTTCAGAGATAACAGTTCCACCTGTTAGGATGGCAATGTCTTCCAACATCGCTTTTCTTCTGTCGCCGAAGCCTGGAGCTTTAACAGCAGCTACTTTCAAAGCACCTCTGATTTTGTTTACCACCAAAGTAGCCAAAGCCTCTCCGTCTACATCTTCAGCGATGATCAACAACGGTTTACCGGACTGTGCCACTGGCTCAAGAATTGGAAGCAATTCCTTCATGGAAGAAATTTTCTTGTCATAGATCAGGATATAAGGCCTGTCCAATTCAGCTTCCATTTTCTCAGTGTTGGTCACAAAATATGGAGAAAGGTAACCTCTGTCAAACTGCATACCTTCTACAGTTCTCACTTCGGTTTCGGTACCTTTTGCTTCTTCTACAGTGATCACACCGTCTTTGCCTACTTTATCCATCGCATCGGCAATCATTTTACCGATTTCATCGTCGTTGTTGGCAGAAACAGTAGCTACCTGCTGGATTTCTTTGCTAGTTGAGATGGCTTTTGAATTCGCTTTCAATTGTGCTACTACGGCAGCAACAGCTTTGTCAATACCTCTCTTAAGATCCATTGGGTTAGCACCTGCAGCTACGTTTTTGATACCCGCATTGAAGATGGCCTGTGTCAATACAGTTGCTGTTGTAGTACCGTCACCTGCATTGTCTGCAGTTTTGGAAGCTACTTCTTTTACCAATTGTGCACCCATATTTTCGATTGGCTCAGCCAACTCGATCTCTTTTGCCACAGAAACACCGTCTTTAGTGATGGTAGGGGCACCAAATTTTTTGTCAATGATTACATTTCTACCTTTAGGACCCAAGGTAACTTTTACTGCATCGGCAAGAGCGTCCACACCTTTCTTCAATCTGTCTCTTGCGTTGGTATCGAAAAATAATTCTTTAGCCATTTTTTTGTTCTTTTAGGTTTTTTGAATGTTTTTGATAGATGATTATAAAATTGCAAAGATGTCTGACTCTCTCATGATAAGGTAGTCATGACCATCTACAGATAGTTCCGTACCGGCATATTTGCCATAAAGTACAGTGTCACCTACTTTTACAGTCAATGGTTCATCTTTTTTGCCGTTTCCTACTGCTACTACAGTTCCTCTTTGTGGTTTCTCTTTTGCAGTATCCGGGATGTATAGACCGGAGGCAGTTTTCTCTTCAGCTGCAGCAGGTTCTACCAGAACTCTGTCTGCAAGAGGTTGGATGTTAACTTTTGACATAATTATTAAACTGTTTAAGGTTAGTTCTAAAATGTTACAAACCCAAATAAACATTTCCTGTGCCAATTTGCTTATCCATTTTAAACATGACATAAAGGCGTAAAATCTGTCAGCTTTGTGTCAGTCTTTTTTTTCAAAAAAATATCTCTCTGTCAATTTTTCCCCACTGCTTTTTTCTTTTGTCAGTTTTTCTTAAATTTTTGTCAAAGAATAAGCCTATGAAAACCTTGTCAGAAAATTGGATCACAGAAGGTTGGATTGATTTTGAATATAAGAAATACATTTTATTGGCCTACCTTCAACACGTAGAGAATCAATTCAAGGAAGTAAAACTTTACCCACCATTGGCAGAGCTTATCCAGCATTATTCCAAGCTAAAGACCTTTTCTGAGAATAAGGAAAACCTCAAGTCTTCCTTCCCCAAATTGCTCCAGGGTCCTGACCTTCAGCAAATGAAATTAAGGTATAAACCTCTGGTATTTGACGATGAACTGATGAAGCAATTGGAGGAAATTGTGTCATACTCCCTTCCCCAGATCAAGAAAGCGATTGAAGAAGGGAAAACAATATATGATTTCCTAGAGCAGGAAATGTCCATTGAACCTGTCGGTCTCTCGCCCATTTACCAAAAGGAGGGGTACGCACTTCTTTCATTTGAAAAAAGCAAGGAAATCTATGTGTATAGATATAAAGTCAACCTGTTCCAAACAAGCTTGGATTCTTTCAAAGGAATCATGATGCAGCTGATTCAAAAAGTAAGGAAAAGCATAAGCCAAACTTTTGAGCAGATCAAGTTGGACCTGATTAAAACTTACAAAGAACTACCAAATCCTGCTACATATAGGATTCACAGCCCACATGCCATTCCCTTACAGGAAAGTTTTCTACCGATTAGCAAGCGCTTGTTATTAAAAACAGTAGAGTAGGGGCAAAAAAAAAGAGGCTGTTAAGTAACAGCCTCTTCTAATATATGCTTTGATTTTATTCATTTTCTGTATTTCCTTCCCCTTCTTCTTGTGCAGAGGAGTCATCACTGCTGGAAGGAAGTAGGCTTTCTACATCACCAAAAGTAGGGTTGATAACCTGCTTCTTAGCGCTTTCGATATTCGGTGAACTGAAATCGCCACCATTTTCTTTGCTGTAAAATGCAGAGGAGGTCAGGGATAAAACCAAGATGGCAATAGATAGTACCCAAGTTGATTTTTCAAGGATATTGCCAGTTTTAGTTACACCCATAATTTGAGAAGCACTGCCTCCAAAAGCTGCGCCGACACCACCTTTGGAATCCTGTGCAAGGATGACCAAAACCAACAAAACAGCTAATACTATTATAATACTGATGAGTAAGGTAAACATATGTTAATCTTTATTTTCTTCCAATTCTTTAATCAGGTCCGCAAAATAAGTGTTTTTATCCGGAAACTTCACCATTAATTTCTTATAAATTTCTTTTGCCCTATCTTTTTTCCCCTGCTTGGTCAAAATTTTAGCATAGGATTCTGTGATAAGAGAAGAATTCAGTTGGGTACTCTTTTCAGAAAGGTCATCCTGTTTCTGGATTTCTTCAATTTCCTTTAGTGTAGCCAGTTTGATTTCTTTCTTGCTGAACGCCCTGATGATATCGATTTGCTCAAGTTTCTTTTTGTCCAGGATCTCTTTTTTCTCCTTCTTCTTGATTGACTCTATCAGTTCATCCTTATAATGATTTCTTCTCTTTGGTTTTTTAGTAGCTTCCTCGCTTTGCTCTTCAGTTTTTATTTCTCCTTTTATTTCAGTTGGGCTTTCTTCTGAAATGCCCTTTGTCACATCTTTTTCAACAATTGGGGTAGTTGTTTTGATGGATTCATTTTGGATTTCAGGCTTTTTGTCTAAACTTTCCAGCTTTTCCAAAGCTTTCAGTTTACTTTGAGCGAGGTCCTCACCAAGTTTTTTCAGTGTTGCAGTGAGATCTTTGGTACTGGCGACTTTTTTATTGTCAGGAATGAGATGACCTTCCAGATCATCGATGAAATTTTTACCATCCTCTGCCTTTTTCTGGTCCTCCAGTTCTTGTATTTGTTTGGAGAGGGTTATGCTTTGCTCCTCAAAAAACTGATCAGTTTCAACAAGTTTTTTTAACCATGACCTATCCGGAGAAGTTACTGCAGCCCAAGGAAGGATTTCAATTTCACTTCCTGTAGATTTTTTGAACTCGTATTTTGCCAATAAAACTTTAGGAATCTGGAAATAAGGGAATGTCTCATGCAGCTTGAGAAGTTCCGTCACATCATCTTTATTTAGATGTTGTGCATTTTGAATGATTCCAAGAAGCTGTATCGGATTCACTGTTCTAGATTTAGTTTTTTGCTCAATTTACTAATTTTTACCAATTGGCAACTGTGGCCGTAAAAATATCCTGGATAATGCTATCGAAAATTTCCTCTATCAGTACACTTTCAACCTGTAAAATTGAAGTTGTCCTAGGGTCATAATCTTTGAAGAAAGAAAAGCTCCGCTTTAGACTTTCCTCTTCTTTTACCGTATTCACATATTCCACCTCTACAGTTATACTCAGTCTCATCTGGCCAGCCCTGTCCGGAAGATTGGGGTCTCTGGTACTTACAGTGGCCTGTGGTGTAATGGTATATCTGGTAATTGCCCCTGCAAATTGAAGATCACCATTGTTTCTTACCAGTTCCAATTGGGTATTTCTCTGGTAAAAATCCTTCAGGGATTCTGTAAAGTTCTGCTCCATATTGGCAGGTCCCCCTCCTGAATCATTGAAGAAGTTTTCTACAGAAAAAGTCTTAATGACATTGTAATCAATATTGGTACCGGTAAAGCTATAACTTATCGAACAGGCCTGTATTGTCCACAAGGTTAGGAGAAGCAATACCCCGGCCAATATATTTCTAATCGATGTCATACTGTTTGATTTTTCTGTACAAAGTTCTTTCAGATATACCGAGGTCACTCGCTGCATATTTTCTTTTGTTATTATGCTTCCTGAGAGCCTTAAGGATCATTTCTTTTTCTTTTTTCTCCAGGGAAAGCGAATTATCATCTTCCTCATGGATGATATCCTCTATTGCCTCATCTTCATACAAATTATCTTCATCTGCTGATTTTTGCGTATCCAACACAATGGGTACATTGGATGATTGGACCGGAGGGCTATGTTGCTCAAATGAAACAGGAGATTCTAGATCTTCAAAAAGCGTCTGATGCTTATTGATAATATTTGCATTGAGGCCTCCGGATTGATAGGTTTCGAGAACCAACTTTTTTAACTCATTCATGTCCTTTTTCATGTCAAAAAGGACTTTATAAAGTAATTCCCTCTCTGTAAAATCCGTAGATTCCCCAGCACCTGTTCCAGCAAATACAGCAGGAAGTCTTGTCTGATTGGTAGGTAGGTATTTTGAAAGGGTAGGGGAATCTACTTCCCTTTCCTGCTCCAATAACGATACCTGTTCGGCTATGTTTTTCAACTGGCGTATATTTCCCGGAAAAGGAAAACGCAACAACGCCTTCTTTGCATCTTCGGTCAGTGAGATGGGTTTTACATTGTATTTTTCAGAAAAATCTGTAGTGAATTTCCTGAAAAGCAGTATCATGTCTTCACCTCGTTCCCTTAAAGGAGGGACATATATGGGAACGGTGTTTAACCTGTAATATAAATCTTCCCTGAATTTACCTTTTTCAACTGCTTTGATCAGATTGACATTAGTGGCCGCAATGACGCGGACATTGGTTTTTTGTACTTTGGAAGAACCCACCTTGATGAACTCCCCGTTTTCCAATACCCTAAGCAACCTGGCCTGGGTACCCAAGGGCATTTCTCCGATTTCATCCAAGAAAATGGATCCACCGTCCGTTACCTCAAAATATCCCTTTCTGGCTTCATGTGCACCAGTGAAAGAACCTTTCTCATGTCCAAATAATTCTGAATCAATTGTACCTTCGGGAATAGCTCCGCAGTTAATTGCTATAAATTTGCCATGTTTCCTCGTACTCAAAGAGTGGATGATCTTGGAAAAAGATTCTTTACCACTGCCACTTTCCCCTGTTATGAGTACAGTCATGTCAGTTGGTGCTGCCTGCATGGCCACAGAAATGGCGTGATTAAGCAATGGACTGTTGCCAATTATGCCGAATCTTTGTTTTACACTTTGGATTTCAGATGCTGAAAACATAGAATGGAAATGATTTTAAGCTACAACTTCCCCAAAAAGTGTGGCTGCAGAACAATCCAGGATTCTTACATTGACGTAATCGCCCTTTTTAAGAGTACCGTCATTAGGAATAATTACCACTTTATTGGCTGAATTTCTTCCTTTAAGTTGATCCTCAGATCTTTTTGAATTCCCTTCAATGAGGATTTCCTGTACTTTGCCTATATCCAGTCTGTTCCTCTCTAAAGAAAGTGCTGTCTGTTTTTCAATGATCTCTGCCAACCTCTTCTTCTTCACATCCAAAGGAATGTCATCTATATACTTTTTGGCGGCAAGGGTGCCCGGTCTTTCAGAGTAAAAGAACATGTAAGAGAAATCGTATTTTACAATGTCCATCAAAGTCAATGTATCCTGATGCTCTTCTTCCGTTTCTGTGCAGAAACCGGCTATCATATCAGAGGAAATTCCACACTCATCACCTAATATTTCTCTAATAGCACGGACCCTGTCCAAATACCATGCTCTGTCATATGTTCTGTTCATCAATTCCAATACCCTGGAGTTGCCACTCTGCACTGGTAGATGGATATATTTGCAGATATTGTCGTACTTCTTCATGGTGTACAATACCTCGTCGGTGATATCCTTAGGATGTGAGGTAGAAAATCTAACCCTCAATTTAGGATCCACTAAGGCCACCATTTCCAGGAGATTGGCAAAATTTATTACCTGAGAAACTTCCACTTCTTTTTTGTTCAGCCTCGCTTTGTTGTTTTCTTCAGGGGACCATTTGTAAGAATCTACATTCTGGCCTAAAAGTGTTACTTCCCTGTATCCTTTTTCAAATAATTCTTTAGCTTCATTTACTATGGAATGTGGATCCCGGCTTCTTTCTCTACCTCTAGTAAATGGAACAACACAGAATGAGCACATGTTGTCACATCCTCTCATGATTGAAATGAATGCACTAACTCCGTTGGAATTTAACCTTACAGGAGAGATATCAGCATAGGTTTCTTCTCTTGACAAGAAGGTGTTTACTCCTTTATTCCCATCTTCTGCGGAAGATACCAAATTGGGCAGATCCCTGTAGGCATCTGGGCCTACAACAATATCCACTATTTTTTCTTCTTCAAGCAATTTGTCTTTCAAGCGCTCTGCCATGCAGCCCAGAACACCAATAGTAAGCTCAGGTTTTGTTTTTTTGACAGAATTGAAATGGCTAAGCCTGTTTCTAACTGTTTGTTCTGCTTTTTCACGGATTGAGCAAGTGTTGAGAAAGATTACATCTGCTTGCTCAAAGTCCGATGTGGTATCAAATCCATTGTCTTTCATAATAGAGGCCACAATCTCAGAATCAGAGAAGTTCATTTGGCAGCCATATGATTCAATGTATAACTTTTTTGATTTACCGGTATTTTCTTCTTCCGTTGTCTTGAAATCGCATGCCTGTGCCTCTTCCGGTGCGATGAAGTCTATGTCCTTGATGAAGTTTTCCATTTTTTATCGTAATTCAGGATGCGAAAATAAGAAAATACCGACAAAATGACAGGGATTTTTGTGACATATATTGTTATTATTCCTCAATGATTAGGGAGATTGAAAAAATGAACAGAGTAAAAATGATAACCATGCCTCCTTTATTTGCTTGTAGAAGGCATGGTTGATTGCTTATGGATGATTTTTGATACTGATTTTATTTTCGATTATTTGGCCGAACCTGATTTTATCTTCAAATGAACTGCCCATATCAGACCTTTCTACCAATTTAACCCGCGCACCTACTCCGGTGATTTGTTGGATCGCTAAACTTAAAAGGTACTCATTACGATCTCCTAAAGGTAAAAGCACTTGCTGTGAAAGTTCATTCGCTTCTACATTAGGAACAAACCCATTGATATAATCAGAGTTACCATCCCTATTGAATATCATGGTTACAATAGGTAAAATTCCATATTTATTATCTGGATTATCTTCATCTTCAAAAGGGATCGAACCAACATTTTTGCCCACTGTCCTGCCTCCAATAAGGAATACATTCATAAAAGGTTTCAAACCGTTGATAATCAGTTCACTTGCAGAAGCTGTTCTGCCCGAGGTTATGATGTGAACCCTGTTGCCTTCAAGGATATTTCCTAAATTCTGCATTTTGGTATTGAATCTTCTTATCTCCAAATCCCGGATTTGTTCAAATTGGGAAAGGAAACTGTTGTATTTTGTTCTCGAGAATATATCCTGAGAAGTAACATTTGGAGCTATTAAACTTGCCAAATTGACTGCGCTACCCACAAAGCCTCCTCCATTGTATCTGAAATCCAAGATGAGGTGATTGATTCCTTCTGCCTTAAATCTCCCGAAAATTTCATCCATTTGCTGGTCATATTGGTTGCCTCCATTCACCCCAGGAGCAAAGAAATGGTATATGACATATCCTATTTTTTGATTATTAACTGTGTAGATTGTGTCCAAAAAATTCGGATTTTCAGAAAGTATTACCGTTTCCAAGGAAACTTGTGGCTGAGGACGATAGGAGTTGCTAGCAGTGTCAAATCTAAAGAAGTTCAATGTATGGGCCGATGACCTTTGTTTCAATAAATTCTGATAATTGCTCAAGGTCAGCGTCTGACCATTGATCTGCGTGATAATATCACCCCTTAATAATCCAGCCGATTGGGCAGGACTTCCTTTTTTGGTATAAACTACGAAGGCGAGAACATTTTCATTCTGGTTACTTTCCCTGGCCAATAGAATTTCATATCCTGCTTCTCTGCTCACACCCTGAAGGCTGTTTATCAATTCTTGATAATCCGGATAAATTGCTGAAAAACGATCGGTGGGCCTGTTCAATAAAGACTCAAAATAATCCTCGGGATCCGAATCTTTTGAAATAGGGGTACGCATGTCTTCTAACCAATAATAAACCTCGTCCATAACCTCCTTGATCCATTCATTAGTTGCTACATTGGCTGAGGCTATTGGCTGATCTTCTTTATCCTGGCAAGAACCTAATGCGAATACCAAAATAAATGCCCATAAGGGCCAAGTAAGATTTTCCCTGAAATGTTTTTTCATTATTGCACTCTTTATTTATAAAAACCAACAAACTACTGTTAAAGTTTAATTACATCAAATTCTTTTAAAAATGAAACTAAAATGGAAAAAAAAAACACCTTTTAATAATAAGAGGTGTCTATGCTTATGTCTGAAGTTTTGCTGTCCAGCAGTTTGCCTTTCTCGCACTTAAGTACCCGATAGGGATATTTTCTAAGGAGGTCATGATTATGAGTGGCCATCAATACTGCCGTACCTTCTTTGTTGATTTCCTGAAACAATTTAAATATACCATCTGCCACATCTGGATCAAGATTACCTGTAGGCTCATCAGCCAATAAAATGGAGGGTTGGTTGATCAATGCCCTGGCTATTACCACGCGCTGTTGCTCTCCACCCGAAAGTTGATGGGGCATCTTGGAAGAAGCATCTGCCAGCCCTACTTTTAAAAGTACCTCAATCATCCGGTTTTTCATTTTGGACTTGTCCTTCCAACCTGTGGCCTTCATGACAAAAAAGAGATTTTCTGCCACAGACCGATCGTGAAAAAGTTGGAAATCCTGGAATACAATGCCTAATTTCCTTCTTAGGAAAGGAATTTCTTTCTTTTTGATTTTGTCCAGTTCAAATCCTACAATTTGCCCTTTTCCCATTTTTAAAGGAAGGTCTGCATACAGTGTCTTGAGTAAAGAACTTTTTCCACTTCCCGTCCTTCCAATCAAAAAAACAAATTCATCTTTTTCAATTGTGAAATCCACATCCTGAAGTATGGCATCAAGGCCTTGAAAAACACAGGCTTTTTGTATATGTATGATGGGTTCACTTGTAAAGACCATGGTTATAGTTCCAGTTTTTGAAGTTTTCCAAAAGGCAATTCATTGATCAAAGCTTCCAAGGCATCTTCTTTTCCTTCCAAACCAAATTTTTCAAGGTTTTTCATAGGACGATCTGCCCGGAAATAAGCCACCAAAACGAAATTTTCATCCCTGATCTGAATGTAATCCGGGATTTTGGCCTTGCCTTTGACTTTAATGATATACATGGAAAAGCGGTTTTCTAATTAATAGATGGTTCAAGTAGGTATTACTCAAAAGTTCTGGATTTGTTTCAAAACAAGAGGAGAGGTTTTTAAAAATAAAAAACCTCTCAATTGTTTCAATTATTTTCCTGCAGCTTTGGCATGATCCGCAAGGAACTGTGCCAGACCACTATCAGTCAAAGGATGATTCAATAATCCTGTGATTACTTTTAAAGGACAGGTAGCTACATCAGCTCCAATTTCTGCACACCTGATCAGGTGCATGGTATGCCTTATTGATGCAGCTAATACTTGAGTAGCGAATCCGTAATTTTCATAAATATTGACAATTTGCTCAATAAGGGCAATTCCATCATAAGAAATATCATCTAATCTGCCCACAAAAGGAGAAACATAGGTTGCACCGGCTTTTGCTGCCAAAATAGCCTGTCCTGGTCCAAAAATTAAGGTGCAATTTGTTCGGATACCCTCGCTGCTGAAGTATTTAATGGCTTTTACGCCATCTTTAATCATTGGGATTTTGACGACGATTTTATCATCAATTTTTGCCAATTCTTTGCCTTCTTTGATCATGCCTTCAAAATCAGTGGCAATTACTTCTGCACTCACATTGTCATCCACAATATCACAAATAGCTTTGTAATGTGCTCGGACATTTTGTTCTCCACTGATGCCTTCTTTGGCCATTAGGGAGGGATTGGTAGTTACACCATCCAAGACACCAAGGTCATAAGCTTCTCTGATTTCACTTAGGTTGGCGGTATCGATAAAGAATTTCATAGGAAAAGAGTGGTTTTTTTGTTTAGCCAACAAAGTTAAAGGAATAATGGGGAAATGGAAGATTGTAAAATCGAAAGATGGTAAAAAAAAAGAGCGGCATCGCACCGCTACAACCGCCTACCCTTGCTTCCTTCCGGACCTGGGGGATTCAGCAGGAGCTGGTCGTGCCGCTTGGGTACAAAGGTACGTCAATTTTATATTCCTGCAATAATCTTCAAAAAATAAGTGACTGTTTAATGCTAAAACCCTAATTTTCAGTACTAAATTTTATGGCAAAGTTTTTGATGGGTTTTAGGTGGAAAAAACAAATTTTATTATGAAAAGAGTACTCGTTTTATTGGTAACAGTTGTTTTATTGGGTTCTTGTGGGGTAAGACCTGAGTTTCAGCAAGGAATGACTGAAAATAAATTCTTGAGACAGAATAAGGGCGCCGTCCTTTCTGGAATTGATGGAAAGCAGAAGACTTACAGAGTTAATAGGGAAGATAGATTTTATGTGCTTGCCACCTTTGAAGATGGAGTATTGGTCAAGCTTGAGGAAAAAGAACTTGCTCCGGCATGGATGCAAAACCAACCTGTAAATTCTTCCGATGGCAATCGAAGAAATTGAAAATAATGGATTTAAGTTTGCCCGGGTGATGTAAATCCCCGGGTTTCTTTATTTTTTCTCAAAAAGACCAATGGTGCCTCCTACCCAATCCTTGTCTTTATTGAATTTAACCCCAATCATTTCTCCCCGGCTTAATCGGACCACATTGCCTACAAATGTTGGGTTTTCATCTTTTTCAGGCCAAAGACAAAGTATTCTGACTTCTGCTTTTACGTAGCCTTCCATGGATTTTATGACCGGTTTATAATGGACTTTTTTCTGAAGCACATAGAGGTCTTTGTCCTGGACAGAGTCAATGTCGGTACGGTTGACATGGTATATGACCCCGGATCCCGAAAAAGAAAAAAGGGGTTTAAGTACATAGTTTTCCAAATCCTCTGGGATTTCTTTTAATTCACTAAGCAATTTGGTCTCAATAAAATAAGGGCCTTCTAGGTAGGGGAGGATAAATTTGCTGATTCTGTAAAACCAATTGGGATGCCCTGCCCATTCCACTTCCAATTCATCCATAAAGGAAAATTGTAATTGAAGGTCTTTTCTGCTTTCCAATTCATCAAAGATGACCCGATTGTAGATCCTTTTGATCAGAATTTCTTTTCCTTCCTGATTCTTATAAAAGAGCTGCTTTTCTTTCTTAATTACCTCTGTAACGCATACCACCGATATCCCCAGTTCTTTACGGCAGTAATAAAAATCAATTTTTGTATTCTGTTTTTCCGGTTCAATTTCCAAAAGCACTACATTTTCAGGATCATTTCCGTTGAGTATAGTCCTTTCTAATAATTGGTAATACGTGGATTCATCTATCCCGTTCAAATAAGGAGTAAGTCCATTCAAAAAGGGGTAATACTTAATGAATTTTTTGTAAAGATTGGGCTGAAAATTAAAAATAGAAGGAAATCCTTGTGCTTCAATAAGTTTTGGGACTATTTCTCCATTCTCCTCACAGATTCCAAAATCTATCGCCAAAAAGTTGCTGTGTTGATCCTCATTTGGGACATTATAATTGACTAACAAGGAATTGTCTGTCAATGATTTGAATTGTGCTTTCTTCACAAATTCAATCAATTGCCTGCATCCTTCCAAAATCTGGGATTTCAATTTGTCTGAAATGAAGAAAGGAGTCTCTGCTATTCTAAAAGTAGGCAAGTAATTGAAATCACCTGCAATGTCATTTAACATTGCCTGATATTTTTCTTGGCTAAAATTGCTGTTAAAAAGTTCCCGGTATTTTTCTACCATAAGTTTATGATTATACTAAAACACTTTCCTGCTCCCTTATTTTTTGGATGGACCTTCTCAGGAAATTGGGGATAAGGGTTTCATTCGTTTTGTAAATAGTGTGTTCTTCAACCACATGTTCCAACATGAAAAGGTATTTTGCTTTGCCCTTTAAGGCAATGATTTCCTCTCTAACTTCATGTTTTTTCAAATGGTTGAAAAATCCTACAGGATCAGCTTCTGGATGGAATTGAGTTCCTACCAATTCATCTGAAAAACGGACCCCCATAATTGCCCGTTCATATTCCACATGGTTCCTGATTTTTTCCAAGGCGATGATTTGTGCCCCCATCTCTTTGAACTTCTTGGGATGAGGTTTCACAACCTGGTAATCACGTGAATCAATGGCCCAAAAAGGATTTTCCAATCCCTCAAACAGAGGATCATTCATTCCTTCTTCAGTCTTGTGAACAGTCAGGACACCAAAAGAAGTAGATTTCCTTTTATTCACTTCGGCCAAACCAAAATGCTTTACGGCCATCTGAAATGAATGACAAATGAAAAGCATGTATTTCTTTCGGGTATGAATTTGGTTCCATTGGTAAATATCATCCAAGAGTTGACCGAATTTTGCATCCCAGATTCCATCGCATTCCAATGGATTTCCGGGGCCTCCTGAAGAAATAAACAAATTGTAATCTTCAAAATTGGGCAATTCATGCTTTTGCCTGACATCGAAAACATCAAGTCTTAGCTCTTCCGGAAACCTCCCCACAATATCATGTATGCAGCGCATGCCCTGATTGGGCTTTCCATTATACATGTCCAATAAAGCAATCTTGATTTTTTCTTTCATCATGATTCAGTTTGAATCCCGAAATTTAAGCCGAATTCCTCAATCTATCTACCAATAACAGGGTATTTGAATGATCACTCTGAAGAAGTAAGAGTCTCGCAAAAATTGAAGAGACCTTTTTCCGTCTGTGTCGGATCGGTGTGTGGTATAATATTGGCATTACCTTCTTTGTACATTTTACTAAATGTAAAATCGCATAATGATTAAATTTAAAGCAAAAGAACAACTTACAGTTGTCCTTAATTTCCCTGAATCTATAGCCCTTTTGTAAATTCACCTACTATGAAATCGACCACATTTTTAAGGTCCTGTTTTTCATGAAAGACTTTGAGCTGCCTGTCAGCGCCAGTACCATCAGCTAAGATTTTATGAATATAATTAATATCATCCCGGCTACCCAATTCATCAACCACATCGTCAATAAATTCCAGCAATTCGAGCATTAATGCCTTGTATTCTACTTCTTTTTTCTGGCCAAAATCAATCATCAATCCTTCTGTTCCATACCTTGCTGCTCTGAATTTATTTTCTCGGATCAATGCAATCCTGTAGATATTGAAGCTTGTGTTCATTAAATACATTTTGTATAATTTGGCTACAACTGCTTGAATTAGAGCTACTATACAGATTGTTTCATCCACGGTAAGACACATGTCGCAAATCCTAAATTCTATGGTACTGAAGAATGGGTGCATCCTCAGGTCCCACCAGATTTTTTTTGGATTGTCAATACAATTTGTTTTGACCAAAGTGTCCAGGAAATTGTCATATGCTTGTACTGAATCGAAATATTCAGGCAGGCCAGTTCTTGGAAATTTGGCAAATACATGTGCCCGATAAGCTTTGAAGCCAGTATATCTACCTTCCCAAAAAGGGGAGTTGGTGGATAAGGCATAAATATGTGGGAGAAAATAGCAGGCCTGATTCATTATCTGCAAGGCGATTTCTCTGTTTTCAATACCCACATGCACATGCAAACCAAAAATCAGGTTGGACCTGGCAGTATCCTGCAGTTCATTGATGATCATGTGGTACCTTGGATCATCAGTAATAGGCTGGTCCTGCCATTTCGAAAAGGGATGGGTTCCCGCAGCACCTACAACTAGGTTTTGTTCAGCTGCTAGATCTACGATTTTTTTCCTTAAGAAGGATACCTCTTTTCTGGCATCTGCAACATTTTGACAGATATTGGTACCTACTTCCACCACAGATTGATGCATTTCAGCCTTTACCTGCTCTTTTAAAAATATTTTCGCCCCATCTACAATTTTTGACATATGGGACCTTAAATCCCTGGTTTCGGGGTCAATAATCTGATACTCTTCTTCTACACCAAGAGTAAAAACGGGTAATTTTCTCATTTTCAGAATCTTTTTGCCATGCTGACTGCATCTTTCATAAAAGTACCCCAAGTGAGGTTGATTTTTCCGGGCTTTTGGGCCTTTGCATAGGATATGGCCATTTTGGCGGCTTCTTCCACCACCCAATCAAAATTTTCCTGGCCTACAGAATTCACATCCGCATCCGGAGCAGGGTTCCCAAAATCAATGGCATAAGGTATCCCCTCCCTGACTGCGAATTCCACAGTATTGAAATCATAACCTAATCCCTGGCAAAGCCGAATAGTATATTCCTTCACTTGGGCCAATAATTTTTTTGCAGCAGGGGGACGGTTAACCACATAGCGTAAATGGTGTGGGTTTCTGGGTTCATATTCCATAATCCTTACCGCTTTACCTCCCAAACAATACACCCTAAAATATTCTTCAAACTGGATTTCTTCTTGAAGAAGCATAACCAGCTGACCTGTTTCTCGGTGTTTTTGGAAAAAATCCTCTTTATTTTCAAGGCGGTACACATTTTTCCAACCTCCCCCTGCATAAGGTTTCATGTAGGCAGGAAATTGAACATAGTCAAAGATAGCTTCCCAATCCAATGGCATTTTCAGGTTTCTAAATGATTTGGAGGTGGTATCAGTAGGATGCTCAGCGGATGGAAGAATAGCTGTTTTTGGAAGCGGAACCCCTAGCTGATCTGCAAGACAGTTGTTAAAAAACTTATCATCTGCACTCCACCAAAATGGATTGTTTATTACCGCTGTTCCTGTAAGTGCAGCATTTTTCAGGTAAGTCCTGTAAAAAGGAACATCCTGGGAAATCCTATCTATAATTACTGCATAATCGGTCAGGCTGTTTTGATAAACTTTGTCTATCAAAACCGGCTCTGCAATTATTCCACTTACTTTTTTTTCATTGACCCTTTCAACAAACGCATGGGGAAAAGTATCT
The DNA here is from genome assembly GCF_003014575.1 of Cecembia rubra. GTDB lineage: Bacteria > Bacteroidota > Bacteroidia > Cytophagales > Cyclobacteriaceae > Cecembia_A > Cecembia_A rubra. Next base: position 960,007 of record NZ_PYGF01000001.1, on the reverse strand, counting down.
TCCATGCCAAAAAGAATTCCTATTTTTTTCATAAATAATATTTTGATTAGTTGAACTTGATTCTTGACAAATAATGGGGGAACATTTCCTTCCAAACCGGCCAATCATGATGACGGTCCTTTCTGACGTCCAGCCAATGGCGTATCCCTTTGGATTCCAGTACATCGCTCAATTTGATATTGGAATCGAAGCAGATGTCCCAATTGGAAGTTCCAAGGACAATGTCCATCTTCCATAATTCACCATCATGTAATCCTGGTAAAAACTCCATTGGGGAATTGAAATATATATCCTCATGTTGATAAGCGTCCATGAAATTCCTGATTTCGAAAGCACCTGACATGGAAAACATATGACTTACATATCCTGGATGGCGGAAGGCAAAATTTGCAGCATGGTATCCTCCAAAGCTACAACCCGCCACTGCGACCTTTCCGGTACCTGTATTGTGCCTAATCTTTTCAACAATTTCATATGTAATCAATTTGTCATAAGCAATGTGGTTTTGTATCCGTTGATGTGGATGGATATGCTTGTTGTAGAAGCTGTTACGATCATTGCTTTCAGGACAGAAAATCTGAATTAAACCCTGTTCCAGATACCAATGGGCCGAACCTACAAGTCCCATATCTTTGTTTTCATGAAATGAACCCATTGAGGTAGGAAAAATGATAACCGGGTAACCCTTATGTCCAAAAACCAGCATTTCTACCTCCCGGTGGAGGTGGGGAGAGTACCACTTAAAGTATTCTTCTTTCATATTTTCTGATTCACGTTTAAATAAAAATAGTGGGCTTTTGGTGATATGCAAAAAAATATGGGCAAAGAATTTTAGTGAGGAAGAAAATAAGGAAATTACAGAATTTTCTTCCAGATGAATGGGTGATTTATGCTAAAAATGAATTTTTTATTTTTTCTTAATTGGTCATTTGAACCAATCTGCATACATAGGGTAATTGCGGGCCGTCCTTTGGATTACTTCCAGCATTTCAGGTCCTATGTCCTTTACTTTCTTGGCCGGCATTCCTGCATAAATGCTGTTAGCTTCCACTATTGTTCCTCCTAATACCACAGCACCTGCAGCAATGACCGCTCCTGAGTGGATTACAGCATTATCCATAACAATCGCACCCATACCAATTAATACATTGTCATGAATGGTACAGCCATGAACAATGGCATTATGGGCTATAGATACATTGTTGCCAATATAGGTTCCTGCTTTTTGATAAGTACAATGGATGACTGCTCCATCCTGAATATTGGTATCATTGCCGATCCGGATCTCATTTACATCAGCCCTGACCACTGCATTGAACCAGACAGTACAGTTTTTTCCCATCTTTACATCTCCTACAATTGTTGCATTATCCGCCAACCAGCAGTTTTCTCCAAACTCCGGATTGTATCCCCTTACACTTTTGATTAAAGCCATTTTTTTTCAGGTTGATTTTCTGATGTTTATGAATTTTAAAGCTTCAAAGTTATTTTTTTTTAAAGACTTGTGAACTTTTTTTAGCGCTTTTAGTTTTTCGTGTATATACATTTAATTCACGAAACTAAAATTCAAAAATTATGAAATTATTGCAAAAAACTGGTTTGTTTATTGCAGCAGCATTAATGGTAGTTGCTTGTGGTCCTGGTAACAATACCGTGGAAACTGGTGATGCTCAAGAAGTAGCAGCTGGTTCTGGAATGACCTTGGCTGTAGATGCTTCTTCCAGCAAAATCAACTGGACAGGTTACAAGCCTGCAGGAAAACACTGGGGTTTTATCCCTTTGACTGAAGGCGAAGTAATGGTAGAAGGTGAGTCTTTGACAGGTGCAAGGTTTGTATTTGACATTACTGGCCTAAAGATAGAAGACATGGAGGAAAGCAATGAATTCTATGGTAAACTTTGGGGTCATTTGCAGTCTGCAGACTTCTTTGATGCTGAAAACCACCCACAGGCGGTATTCGAATTGACCGCAGTAGAACCATTCTCTGCCGGATCAATTCAGGACAAAGAGGAATTTGTGACAGAATATACTCCTGCCAAAGACTCTGAATTGAGCTCTAATCCAACTCACTGGATTTCCGGTAACCTGACCATGAGAGGAGTAACCAAAAACATCAAATTTCCTGCAACTGTGTCTATTGCCAATGGTAGTGTAGCTGCCAAAGCCGGCTTCAACATTGACAGAACAGCTTGGGGATTGGCTTATGGTGACGAAAGCAATGCTGTTGACAAAGCCAAAGATCAATTTATTTACAACACAGTAAGTGTTCAGTTTGATATTCAAGCCAACTGATCCAAAGTTTTAGTAGAAAAAGAGGAAGCGCAAGTTTCCTCTTTTTTTTGTCTTTACTTTAACTTTGTCCCATGACTTTCTTTTCAAAAATTCCTATTCCTCCAAAAGACAACTGGCTTTTTTGTTTGTTGGATTGGGTGGACAGGCACTACAGCCATTTTTGTATTTTTAGAGATTATCAGGTGGGGTACCCGTTTGGTGGCTTCCCAAACAAAATCCAGGCTGGACAACTGAGTGTCGGTATGGATCAGGCAGTAGGACTAATGGGTAAGTCTGAGCTTGTAGGGATAATCTCTTATGATTATAAAAACCAAATTGAGTCCTGTACGAGTCTCAACACGGAGCTGATAAACTGCCCTGAAGTGGTATTCTTTGTGGTTGAACTAACTATTGAATGGGATTCAAATTTTATTTTTTTCAAAAGTGGCAGGGAGCTCCATTTTGAGAGTTTGTTTGAAAGCCATTATCATTCCAATCCTAAGGTTTCGATTGAAGCTTTAACAGGAAAGGAAAAGTATATACAGGATGTACTTGCTATCAAGAGCCACATCGAAGAAGGGGATATCTATGAAATGAATTATTGCATGGCATTTGAATTCGAAGAGAAAAACTGGAGTCCCATAATTGGATTTTTAGAGCTCATTTCAGTTTCTCCTATGCCGTTTTCAGCCTTATTTAAAGCCCAAAATACATTTTTGATCTGTGCTTCGCCCGAGCGGTTTCTAAAGAAAAATGGAAAGCGGCTGATTGCACAGCCGATTAAGGGAACTGTCAAAAGAGGTAAGGATCGGGAAGAAGATGAAATATTGAAAAACAAGCTTTTCACTTCTGAAAAAGAAAGAGCAGAAAACCTGATGATTGTAGATCTGATGCGCAATGACTTATCCAAAGTCTCACGGACAGGTACGGTTATGGTGGATGAATTGTTTGGGGTTTATGCATTCCCAAGGGTGCATCAGATGATTTCTACCGTCAGTTCAGAATTAAAAGATGGTATTAATTTCAAGGAAATCATTCATGCTTCATTTCCTATGGGCAGTATGACAGGTGCCCCCAAAATCAAATGCATGGAATTGATAGATCGATACGAAAATTTCAAAAGATCTTGGTTTTCTGGGGCTTTGGGTTATGTTGATCAAAATGGTGATTTTGATTTCAATGTGGTAATCAGAAGTATTATTTTTGATAAGGCATCCGGGAAGGGTTATTTTGCAGTAGGAAGTGCCATCACCTTTGATGCAGATGCAGGCTATGAATTTGAGGAATGTTACCTCAAAGCTTCAGCCATTTTGGAGATTCTGAATAAAAATGGAGAATGGAAAAAATCAGGAAAATAATCCATGTCGATATGGATGCATTTTATGCTTCTGTAGAGCAAATGGATAATCCTGATCTGATAGGAAAGCCTGTGGCAGTTGGTGGAAACCTCGAAAGGGGGGTAGTGGCAGCCGCATCTTATGAAGCCAGAAAATTCGGGGTGAGGTCTGCCATGTCCGGTAAAATAGCAGCTTTGAAATGCCCTCAATTGATTTTTGTCAAACCTAGATTTGAAAGATACAAAGAGCTTTCCTACCGGATCAGAGATATTTTTTATGATTATACCGATCTTGTGGAGCCACTTTCCTTAGATGAGGCTTTTTTGGATGTAACAGAAAACAAGGTCAACAATCCTTCCGCCACCCTGATTGCCCAGGAAATAAGGAAGAGAATCAGGGAGGAAGTTGGTCTTAATGCTTCTGCAGGAATTTCCTACAATAAGTTTTTGGCCAAAACAGCCTCAGATATCAATAAACCCAATGGTCAGGCTGTGATTCTTCCAAAACAAGCTGAGGCATTTCTTGAGAAATTACCCATTGAGAAATTTTTTGGAATTGGGAAAGTTACTGCCGAAAAAATGAAAGAAATAGGAATTCATAATGGTTATGACCTGAAGCAGTACTCTCTGCAATACCTGACCAAGCGCTTTGGCAAATCCGGCCTGCATTTTTATAATATAGTTAGGGGAATCCATTTATCAGAAGTCCAACCCAACCGCGTCCGGAAATCACTCAGTGCAGAAAATACTTTTGAGAAGGATCTGATGGGGAGAGAGCAATGGATTCCGGCATTGATGGAGATTTTTGAAGAACTGAAGAGGCGGATCGAAAAGAGTGGTATCAAAGGAAGGACAGTAACCTTGAAAATCAAATACCGGGATTTTACAATCCATACCCGAAGCAAAACCTTTGAACAATACCCGGAGGAGGAAAAAATCCGTCAAGCGGTAATTGAGCTTTTGGAACAGGAAGAGCTTAGCTTGCCCGTCAGACTGTTTGGAATTGGGCTTTCCAATCTTAATATTGAAATAGAGCATTCACATTTTGGGAAGCAATTATGGATTGATTTTGAAAATCCAAAGTAAAATCATACCCTATTGTAACTTACATCACATTTTTCCGCTTGGGTAATAAATATCTTTGTTTGAAACTATAACCTAAATAAGCCCAACTATATGGAAAATGTACTGATTGCACTTTCTGTGGCTAGCAATGCCTTTTATTCCACTTTTGCATTACAGTTTGAGCCATTAGCCAATCAAGCCACTTTTGGTCAATTAAAAATCAAGCAATTTGAAGATGCGGTCAATATTCCCTTAGTGGAATTGAAAAATAGAGTAGGGAAATTCCCTACCGATAAACCTACAGTGGCGCACAGGGGTACCGGATGCCGACCCTCAATTGGCAGCAGTATCATCCAAAATGCGCTCAAAAATCCAAAAGGCCTTGATATGAAGTCATATTTCATGGTCTTAAAATAATATTAGTTGTGGTTTATGGGAGTAACGAAAGAGGGCAATCGCGTGGATTGTCCTTTTTCTTTAAATTTGAGAAGTTGAATTATGGAAAAATACATTAAAATCATTCTGGATTCTTACTACGGGTATTTCAATTACCTGGTCAATGAGATGTTTTATCCAACCTGGAAAAACTATTTCTGGTGGCTTTTGGGCCTATCTGTTGGGGTTTGGCTTTTGGAGATTTTTTTTCCTTGGAGAAAGAAGCAGGCCATTTTCAGAAAGGACTTCTGGTTAGATGGTTTTTACATGTTTTTCAATTATTTCTTATTTTCATTGATTGCCTACAATGCCATCTCCAATGTGGCAGTGGAAGCTTTCAATGATTTCTTGGGGATTTTTGGAATAGAAAATATGGTAGCGCTTCATGTTGAGACCTGGCCAAGATGGATGCAGTTTTTACTTTTGTTTTTGCTGGCTGATTTTATCCAGTGGAATGTGCACCGACTACTTCACAGGGTACCAGCGCTTTGGGAATTCCACAAGGTTCACCACTCTGTGGAGGAGATGGGATTTGCGGCGCATTTGAGGTTTCATTGGATGGAGACCATTATTTACAAAACTGCCCAGTATATTCCCTTGGCGATGATCGGGTTTGGTCTGGAGGACTTTTTTATCGTGCATATCTTTGCTACGGCCATAGGTCATTTGAACCATGCCAATCTCAGAATTACATATGGTCCGTTGAAGTATATCTTAAATAATCCCATGATGCACCTATGGCATCATGTGAAGGAATTGCCCAAGGATAGAAAATATGGAGTGAATTATGGGATTACTTTGAGCCTTTGGGATTATTTGTTCAAAACAGATTACATTCCCCATGAAGGAAGGGATGAGGCTTTGGGTTTTGATGGAATGGAAGAGTTTCCCAAAACCTTCTGGACCCAGATTACCTATCCTTTTGTCAAATCGAAAAATGTGGATGGCGTACAGGCTCATCAGGCTGGCACATTGAAAAAGGGAACCTTAAAAATTAAATAATGAAAGAGACTATCAATAACTGGAGATTTGTCATCCTTTTGAGTTTGACATTGGGACTGCTACCATTTGTGCCTGAACCCCACATTTGGGGCAAGATCAAGTGGATCGCCGGAGGGGCCAAGGGAATGGCTGCTTTGGATTGGTTTGATTTTGTTTTCCATGGGATTCCATGGGTTTTATTGATCAGGTTAAGTATTATAAAGTTGGCCGAAAAGTTCAAAAAGCCAGCTTTAGACGGAGCGAAGTAAAAGGTTGAAATTTTGGTAACACCTTTTGGGGCCAATAGGTTTTCATAGTATTATGGTGTGTATTTACACCGTAATTACACAAGTATGTGACGACAAACAATTAAGGTAAATAACCATACTGTTACTTTTAGATAGAGGAAAATGGCTTTAGCTTAATTCTTTAAACGAAAGAAATAGATAAAATCAAAACCTGTAGCTCTTAACTAACCTCAATTAACTTGGTGCAAAAATTTTCTAGAATTTACCTGGTTAAACTGAAATCCCCCTTCATTTTACCTATGTGATCTAGGTTACTTTTTGGGAGACATGGGGATGCTAATTTTGTATCATAAACCAATAAGAACCATGTTTAATTTCTTTAGAACACAAGCTAAAAACTATACAGACCTCTCCAATGAGGATTTCAAAAAAGGTATGACTGCACCAGAGGCAGTAATCATTGACGTGAGAACAGCCGGTGAATTTCATTCCGGAAAAATCAAAGGTGCAAGAAACATCGATCTGATGAGCCCTGGATTTATGGGCCAAATCCAAAATCTCCCTAAGGATAAAAAATATTATATCTATTGCCGCAGTGGAAACAGAAGCGGTCAGGCATGTGATATCATGTCCCAATTGGGTTTCGAAAATACATATAATCTAGCTGGTGGCATCATGAGCTGGCCATATGAAATAGTTTAATTATTGATTGGGTTAAAAACCCGAAATACGAATTAGATTTTCTACTACTGTTGGAAATTGCTTCAAAATCATTCGCTTCGCAACTGTTTTCGACTTTGACATAACTCTGTTATGCCTAAGTCTCCAAACACCTTGATTTTTTTGCAATTTCAAACCTCGCAACGAAACCTAATTCATAATTCGGGTTAAATGGTTAAAAAGTCCACCGTTAGGATCTCTTAACAGTGGATTTTTTTTGGCTAAAGCCTTAATTTTCATTCTGTGACAACCCAGACTTCAGTTTGCTGAAATCCAGTAAAGGCAAGCCCCAAATATCCCGGAGTCCCGAAGAACCAATCAGTGATCCCATTCAAACTTTTAGTCAAAATCAATTAGGCACCAAAACCAATTTCCCAACTCCCATTTTCTCTACCTGTTCTTTGCCAAATGGGACGACAAAGAATTCATCATTTGCCCATTTGGTAAAAAGATCTTTGTAAAATGGGCTCTCCGGATTCCCGGATTGGCCAGGAGAATTGATTCCTATGACAGTTTCCCAATCTCCTGTATCTACCACTATTCTGAATGATGCACCGGAGGAATTGTTATCACCATAAGCATTGGCAGCAGGAGTAAAGCTATAGCCTCCCCTTGGTAATGGACCTACATCCAGTTTTTCTTTCCACTCTTGGGACAGGGCCGGGCTGAGAGGATGCCTGAATAGGGCATGTTTGAAGGCAGTTTGTCCATATTGCCATTTGTTTTGGTCTTTACCCAATTTCCTTTCCAACTCCTCAACTGCATCTTCAAAGGCTTTGCTCAACCAGTTATCCCGTTCCTTTTCAGGAGAATTTTCAAATAAGCGGGCAGGTTGTTCGGCCCATTCCAATACTCGGGTCATCTGAATGCTTCCTACCAATTCCCTTACTTGTTCAGGAACCGCAAAAGATTTTATGTTTTCCCTTAGTTTCCTTTCCCACATAACATAAATGCCAGCGGCAATAGATTCCATTTCTAATTTGTAATCCCAATCTTTAAAGTAGGATAGGGCCATTTGGTATTTTCCTTGATCAAATTTTAAAGTCTTGAGGAAGGGCACTAATCTTCGAGCCGGCAAAGCCAGGTAATCATTCTGCAAAGCACCCATCTGTTCAACAGTAAATCCGCTTCCTTCAGATAAAACTTCCCTTATTCTATCTCCCCTAAAAGCATCCGCCCATTCAAAGCCAATGGTATGTTGTAATGGATAATCTTTGGGAGTGACATGCTCATTGGCTGTTACAAAAAAGCCTGATTCCGGATTGGTCAAATGGGGCCTTTCGGATATGGGCAAATATCCTTCCCAGTCCATGCTGCCGTCCCCAAGGGAAACCACCAGGCCTGAATGGTTTTTTCTAATGGGTGTAATTCCGGTGGCCTGCCAACCTATATTCCCGTCTTTATCTGCCCATATCATATTTTCAGCAGGAATATGATTAAAAAAGCAAGCTTCACGGAATTCTTCCCAAGTTTTAGATTGGTCCATTCTCAAACTGGCAAGATAAGGTGCGCCACCAGGTTCCAGCCACGCACATTCTACTGCCACTGCTTTTCCTAATTCGGTATCAATAAAAGTTACAGGACCATGAATTGTGTAGTAATGATTGACAATTTCATCCTTTTGACCTTTAACCTTGATGGTATCTGGAATCGCTTTCATGTCTCTCCATTCTCCCTTGTAAAAATACTTGTGGGGGTAGTCCGGATGGATGTCATATACCCTTAGATCTTCGTTGTCTGTTTCAAAGATGGTAAGCCCCCATGATCCATATTCATTATGCCCAATAGAAACACCAGGAATGACAGGTTCCCCGGCACCGACCACATTCCAGCCTGGTGCATGCAGGTGTACCCAATACCTCAAAGAGGGAACTGCATGTAGCCTATGTGGATCATTGGCCATGATAGGATATCCACTTGCTGTCAACTTGCCGGATATGATCCAGTTATTGCTGCCTATGTTGAATTTTTCAAATTCCAAAGTTTCCTTGATTTCTCTTTCCAAAAGGCTGTTTTCGGACAAAAATGCTATGGCATCATTTCGATATTTAGGGTGAATGTCCTCTGGTTGAAAGGTTAAATTGTTTCGGAAAGCATCATAAGGTCCCAAAATATTTTTGAAAAGAAGTTCTTGGGGAATGCCCGCAGGAATCTCCAGATTGGGTTCATTTGGATGGAAGTAATAAAAAGTTTTGGCTTCTTCAGGCCCCACCAAACTCACCACTTTGCTGTATTTGAGTTCATCCTGTACATTTTCAAGTAATCCCTGATGCCTGGATACGACCACCTCCCAGGTCCATTCTCCCGGTAAAATATCCAATAATTGGAATTCAATGGGTAATAATTCAGGGTTTTTCCTAACTTCCCTGATGTAAGTATTTACCCCTAAAACGAATGCATCAACTATCTCTACACCATGGGGATGGTAATGCCTGAGTTCCTCTTCTTTATCTCCCCGGAACCTGAAAAGCCGGACTCCTTTGTCCCTTTCCAGTTCCCTCGGTCCAAGAATTTCTGCCAAAGTCCCGGTCGCCCTTCTTCTCCAGATTTCAAATTGGAAAAGGCGGTCTTTTGCAGCCAGATAGCCCTGGCTAAAAAAGAGATCATGTTCATTTTTTGCATAAATATGGTTGATGCCATTCTGGTCCCTGATTACCTCAACCTCTTCCCTTAGTCCATTTACTTGAATGGTTTGGCTTTTGGACTCATTACAGAAAATCAGGCTTATGGTAAAAAAGATGAAGAAACGTAATCGCATGGACTTAGTTATAAGATTCATATCCCAAAAGATTTGCAAAAAAAATAAGGTACAATATCAAAATTCTACAAGCGGTAAAAAACAAAGTCTTTTATTTTGCAATTTCGGGAAACAAAAACCTATTTGACCATGAAAAAACAAATCAGCACATTGCTTTTCCTGTTGATTTTGGGTGTTGCCTGTCAGGCCCCTCAAAAGGAAAAAGTGGAGGAAAAAATTATTGAAAAAAAGATTATCAAGATGGACAAAGCCTTAAGACATGTCGTATTGTTTAAGTTCAAAGATGAATCTTCTGAAGAGGAAGTTCAAAAAGTAGTAGATGCTTTTATGGCATTGAAGTCCAAAATCTCTGAAATCGAAGATTTGGAGTGGGGTACCAATAACAGTCCTGAAGGGTTGGATCAAGGTTTCACCCATTGCTTTTTTGTTACTTTCAAATCTGAAGAGGACAGGGATATTTATCTGCCTCATCCCGAACACAAGGCTTTTGTTCAAATATTAGGCCCTCATCTGGACAAGGTATTGGTGGTGGATTATTGGGCAAAAAGAGATTAAGAAAAATAGCACCTAGTGTCTTTGGGATTATTAGATCAGCTTCTAAATCCCAAAGACACTTTATTTTTTGAAAAAGTTATAATCCATTGGCTTAAAATAGTCATTGAAAACTTTTTCCAAGTCCCTTTAAAATTCCAAAATCAGATAGGCAGAATTCCTTCTTTGGTAAAGCTCCTTGGATTATAACTTATTAAAAAGGCATGTAACATTAATCCCGGTTTACTGGCAACTCACTTTTGCTACTTCGATCCCTTTCTCCTATTTCAATAACCTCATAGACTATGAAGCTTGAAGCACCTCTCCAGGGAAGGGGGTTCAAGTATTCTTTGTATCTTAATTCTACAAACTTTCCTCCTGCTCTTTCCAATTGCTGGGCTACTTCATCACCTTTGGCGCTGAACCTGAACTCATTGCTCTGAAGTGCTCCTGCAGTTGGGCTTTGAAAACCTTCCTGGACAATTCTGCCTTCCCAGGTCTTGAAAACATAACCTTTCTTTTCAAAATAATTTAATGTGCCTCCTTTTACCCCTTCGCTGAATACAAAGTAATAACGCCAGTAGGTTACTGCTGTTAGGATAAGAATAAGTGCTATGATACTAATCGTGACAAATTTTTTCATGGGGAATTTTGCTTGATTAAAAATGGTTTTTTAAAAGTTTCAAGCGTATAATTTCACATAAATGGAGGAATAAAGCAAAAGCATTTTTGCAATATTCAACCTTTTAGACAAAATAGGGTTTACCAAAATGATGGATTTATTCAGTAATTTGGAGGGAAGTAATATCTTACCGGAAAAGGGAGAGGTTACCTATTACCCGGAATTTTTCAATCCTTCCCTAAGTGACATATTTCTGCAGAGGTTGAAACAAGAGATCGATTGGAAGCAGGAACCCATCTGGATGTTTGGAAGGCAAGTGATGCAACCCAGATTGACCGCATTATATGGAAATCCTGAGGTAACTTATGGGTATTCTGGAATACAAATGCAGGCACTTCCCTGGAATGAAGTCCTTTTGGAAATAAAAAATGAGATCGAAAAAGTATCCCAAACCCAATTTACACATGTGCTGATGAATTATTATAGAAATGGGCAGGACAGTATGGGTTGGCACAGGGACAATGAACCTGAACTGGGATTAAATCCTATTATCGGTTCGGTCAGTTTTGGTACTCCTAGAAATTTTCAGTTTCGGCTTTATCATGATAAAACTGTAAAAAGGGAGATACATCTGGGACATGGCTCTTTTCTACTAATGGCAGGGGAGACCCAGCATTACTGGGAGCACCAGATACCCAAAAGCAAGAAGGTTCATGGCCCAAGGATTAACCTGACTTTTAGACGGATTCTATAAGCAATTGGGACTCTCACTTGACCAATGCTTTTCGATATTACAAATTTCAAAAAGTGATAGAAACAGATTTTAAATCAAAAGTATCAAAGTTCGGGATTGCAAATCCCGAACATCGGTACCATTTCCGAACAGGAGTATTTAATCCAAAACCCACAACCAAGCACCATAACCCTCTTTTTCCATATCTTTCTTCGGGATAAAACGCATGGCTGCAGAGTTCATACAATACCGCAAATTGGTGGGCTGGGGACCATCATTGAATACATGTCCTAAATGGGAATTGCCCAGTTTGCTTCTTACTTCTACCCGGGTCATGCCAAAAGAAACATCTGTTGGTTTGTCTATCAACCTGGCATCAATGGGTTTGGTGAAACTTGGCCAACCCGAATAGGACTCATATTTGTCTTCGGAGGAAAAGAGTGGAGCACCTGACACAATGCAGACATAAATGCCTTGCTCTTTGTTTCCATTGTATTCATTTTGGAATGCCCTTTCTGTTGCTTCATGCATGGTCACATCATATTGCAACTTGGTCAATCTTTTTTTCAATTCTGCATCTGAAGGTTTTTTGTATTTTTCTTCCAACTTCACCGGCCAATGTTGTGCAATAAAGGCATCCCTTCCTGATCCTTTGCGATAAGCATAATATTCACTTGGGTTCTTTTGATAATAATTCTGGTGGTAATCTTCCGCAGGATAAAAATTACTGAATTTGATAAGGGGAGTCACGATGGGCCTTTGGAAAATTTTCGCTTTCTCGAGTTTTTGTATAGATGCTTTTGCCACGTCTCTTTGGCTATTGTCATGATAAAAAATGGCAGAAGTGTATTGAAATCCGCGGTCATAAAATGAGCCTCCATCATCGGTAGGATCAAACTGTTGCCAGAAAATATCCAAAAGTTCTGAGTATGAAATTACATCCGGGTCAAAGGTGATCTGCACGGCTTCCCTATGGCTGGTTTGTCCCTTGGATACCTGCTCATAAGTTGGATTTTTTTCCTTGCCTCCTGCATAACCTGATATGACTGCAATTACACCATCAATATTTTCGAAAGGCGCTTCTATACACCAAAAACAACCTCCAGCGAAAGTAGCATAGGCCTTCTTTCCAGAATATTCTTCAGGATTGTTGGATTTAACAGAGTCTCCACTTTTTATTTCGGCTTTTGAACAACTGCTATTACCGAAACTAAATAAGGACAAGATTGCCAATAAGGATATTTTGCTTAATGATTTCATGTTGTTTTTACTTGCTATTTGACCACTCATTTAATTTGGGCACAGTTTTGGATTTTAACAAAACAAGAGATTTGGATGAAAGCTTAATTTGAAAGGAAAACTCTGCCCAATTCAAAATAAGGATTATAATATGTAACCAAAATTCAGTAGCAGTAGTTTGAATTTTCAAAATTTTATCTAAGTCCATTTTGTCACTTAAAATCAAGTAAACCAACTATTTTAAACCAGGTGATTATGAAAACGATTATCAAATCAACTTTGCTTCTTTTGGCTTTTATGGTTTCAATCCAAATGGCCGATGCCCAAACTGGATCCGGTTTTGGAATCAAAGGAGGGCTTAATTACAATTCAAATGGCAAGTATTTCAAAGATGCCGAAGCAGTATGGGGCGCCCCTATGAACAATTTGGGTTACCATTTGGGATTGTTTGGCAAACTCAATGCCGGACCTGTATTCCTACGCCCCGAACTGAATTATACCCAGTTGAACTCTGAGGTCAATGCAACAAAACTCAGGACACAAAGATTGGATGCTCCTGTATTGGTCGGTCTCAATCTGATAGGTCCATTGGTTTCGGTTTTCGCAGGCCCTTCTTTCCACTATTATCTTGAAGATGACCTTAGAAACTATGATTTTGATAAATTCAATGCCGGTTACCAGTTTGGAATAGGGGTTAATTTAGGCAGTTTAGGTTTAGATCTCCGCTACGAAAGGGTACTCAATGGACAAAGAATAGATATTGATAATGTATTTACCGGACAAGGGGATTTCAGATTCCAACAGCTGATACTTGGACTTTCTTTGAAATTTTAGACATATAAAATTTGCAGACTCATCAAATCTCCTCACATCGAGGAGATTTTTTTATTGTTCTGTCGCATTCTTTTTTATCTTGGGAGGCTATAAATTCCTTCAAATCATGAAAATAAAATTTGTTCTGGTCCTTGCTTTGTTGATTGGATTATGGTCCTGTAAAAAAGAATCTGAAAAGTTCGTTTTTGAAAAACCTGAAGAGACCAGGTTTACAAAAATTGCACTGATCGAGAAGTTGGATGAACCCATGGAGATAGAAGTGCTCAGGGATGGCAAAATTATTTTCATAGAAAGGAAAGGCAAAATCAGGATGTTTGAACCTGAAACAGGATTGGTTAAAGACATTGGTTTTTTGAGGGTGTATTTCGAAGCAGAGGATGGTCTGCTGGGATTGGCAAAAGATCCTGATTTTTATAGTAATAATTGGATTTATCTTTACTATTCACCTGAGGGTGAGCATAGTATCAATAGGTTATCCAGGTTCACATTGCTGGATGATTTATTGGTTCCGGAATCCGAAGTCATCCTGATGGAAATCCCCCATTTCCGAGGTTGTTGTCACAGTGGAGGCTCAATTGAATTTGACAGTAAAGGAAATCTTTACCTCTCTTTGGGGGATGATACCACTCCCTTTGAATCTGACAATTATAACCCTATAGACGAAAGGGAAGGAAGGCCGGGAAATGTAGATGCCCAAAGAAGTTCTTCCAATTCCAATGACCTTCGAGGTGCGATATTGAGGATTACACCACAAAAAGATGGTACTTATACTATTCCTGAAGGGAATTTGTTTCCTGTAGGAACTCCTAATACCCGTCCTGAAATTTATGTAATGGGCAACCGCAATCCTTTTAGGATTTCCGTGGATCCTAAAACGGGGTATTTGTATTGGGGAGAAGTAGGGCCTGATGCTCAGAAAGACAGTTTGGCAAGGGGGCCAAGGGGATATGATGAGGTCAATCAGGCCAAGTCAGCAGGATTTTTTGGTTGGCCTTATTTTATCGGAGACAACAAGCCTTATTGGTACTATGATTTTGAAAAACAGGAAAGTGTTTTCGAATACGATCCGAATGCGCCAGTCAACAATTCACCCAATAACACAGGGATAAATATACTTCCTCCAGCTCAAAAAGCCATGATCTGGTATCCTTATTCGGAGTCCGAAGATTTTCCCATGCTAGGATCAGGAGGTAGAAATGCAATGGCAGGTCCTGTATATTACCATGACCTTTTTCCGAAATCAGATGTCAAATTCCCCAAATACTATGACGGTAAGCTCTTTGTCTATGACTGGATGAGGAATTGGATTTTCACTGTGAATTTTGATGAGGAAGGGAATTATGCAGGCATGGAAGAATTTATGCCGGGCACCAAATTTGACAAACCCATAGATATGCAGTTTGGACCAGATGGATCACTGTATGTTCTTGAATATGGGACTTATTGGAGTGCGCAAAATGACGATTCCGGTATTTACAGGATTGAATTTAGTGCAGGCAATAGGAAACCAATCGCCAAAGCCAGTGCAGATAAAAAGCAAGGGGCAGCTCCTATGAAAGTCAGTTTCTCCAGTGATGGAAGCTTGGATTTCGATGGGGACCAACTTGAATTCGAGTGGGATTTTTATGGAGATGGCAGCCAAATTTCCAAGGAAACCAATCCGGACTTTACTTATGGTAAACCTGGGGAGTTTACGGCATTGCTGACAGTCAAAGATGCAGGAGGATTGAAAAGTCATGCAACGGTATCCATATCAGTTGGAAATGAACCCCCGGTCATCAGCTTTGAGTGGGAAGGAAACAGGAGCTTTTATTGGGGCAAGCCTACCAAAACTTATCGGGTAAAAGTGGAAGATAAAGAAGATGGAAGTCTTGTAGGAGGGGGTATTTTGCCTGAACAGGTTATTGTAGTCTGGGATTTTCTGAAGGAAGGTTTTGATAAGATTGTGGTTAGTGAAGGGCATCAGCAAGGAGAGAATACCGCTCAGCTTATCGGTCAGAACTTGGCTGTCAAAAGTGGCTGTAATGCCTGCCATGGTGTTGATAATGCCTCAGTAGGTCCTAGCTATAATGAAGTAGCCAGCCGATATGAAACAAACGCCGAGGCAGCTAAGTTGCTAGTGCAAAAAGTAATTAACGGAGGAAGTGGTGTTTGGGGAGAAAGATTAATGCCATCTCATGCCCACTTAAAAGAGGCCGATATTCTCCAAATGGTGGAATATATCCTCTCACTCTCTCCAAATGCAAAAGTCAATCAAAAAAACAGATTGGGTATTGAGGGTAAGGTT
Organism: Cecembia rubra; assembly: GCF_003014575.1. GTDB lineage: Bacteria > Bacteroidota > Bacteroidia > Cytophagales > Cyclobacteriaceae > Cecembia_A > Cecembia_A rubra. Next base: position 943,947 of record NZ_PYGF01000001.1, on the reverse strand, counting down.
ACTTTGGATCAACATGATAAGGAGGGCACTTACCTTCTGACGGCAAGCTATAGGGATAAAGGAGGCAATGGTATTGGACCAATTTTAAGAAGGGAACAATTGCAGTTAAGACATCCATTGCTATTGGCGGCAGATGCTGATTTCTTCCAAGGAACTGCCAAGTCCAATTACCAAGATTCAAGACTGATCAAATTTACAGAGAATAATTCCTTCTTAGGTTTTGAAAAAGTTGACCTAAATCAAATAGAGGGATTGACATTGTCAATAGATCCAAATCGGAGAGAGGGATGGTTTGAGATCCGCCTGGGAAGTGCTAATGGGCCTGTAATTGGAAAGACTGATGTGATCAGCAACAAGAACAGGCCTGAGGATGCCAAAGGAAAATGGTTTGAAATCTTTGTTCCTTTCCAAAGAGAGGAAAGTATTTCGGATATTTATTTGGTCTTCAGGACAGAGACGGGAGTAGATATCTGGAGTTCATTTTTATTGAATACCGTTTACTTCAAGGGAAAGTAAGTAAATAGAAATGGAAGGTATCCATTTGTATCAATCTTAATTTTATACAGGAATAAAAAATTTAAGCCCGGTCCTATTTTGAGCCGGGCTATTTTAATATAATAAGCATATTTACTTGAATTTGCCCTGTAAATAGTTCAATGCCATTCCATAAGCCTCTTTGGTAGCTGCTTGGTCATGTCTGGCATTGGAAGGGTTTGCAAAACCATGTACAGCATCAAAAATCTTGTATTCTAATTCTTTTCCGGCTTGGTCCATTGCTGATGCAAATTCCTCAATCACGGCTTTAGAAATGTACTCTTCAGTGGCAAATAGACCAAGGACATCTGAATTTAGCCTCTTCAATTGTTCTACATCCCGGACAGGCATGCCATAGTAAATAATTGCCCCAATATTCTGCTGTCCGAGCAATAATGCTGATTTTAAAGACCAGGCTCCGCCAAAACACCAACCTACATTAGCTATTTTTGCGTCTTTTCCAGCATAGGATTTTGCTGCCATGACTATGCTTTCCAGCCTTTTTTCATCAGTACCCCTCATAAAAGTGCCTGCTTCCTGAGGATTGGAAGTTACTTTGCCATCATACATGTCCAAAGCCAGAACATTGACTTTTCCTCCGAGGTCATTGTAAAATTTGTCGGACTCCTCCTTGATGTTGTCATTCAGTCCCCACCATTCCTGATAAACAAACAGCCATTGATTGGAAGGTTCTTTGGATTTGATCAGGTAGCCAGATGCATCCTTTCCATCAGCAGTCGGGAATGAAACCATTGTTCCCAGGCCTTCAAAATCAAAAGGGTCAGGGGCTGGATGAAAGGAAACAAAATTAGGGTCATCCAAGAAGGCGATCATTTCTGAAGGGCCGGTGTGACAAATCGTGATTTCATTGGATACAGGTTGTTCTTCATTTTGAAAAAACAACCATCCTAATAAACCTAAGAGGCTGAATTGGAAGATAAGAGTTATTTTGTACATGGTATCGTGTTTTAAATGGTTTAACTCATTGGAAATTGGAAATGTTGAGAATTTACGAAAATTTATACCAAAGGCAATTTGAGAAAATAATGAAAATACCAATTAACCCTTATTCCCTCCGATTGTATTTCAGTTTTTGTTTCAGAATGACTAGGCTGTTAAATTGACGCTACAAAACAATCACTTCGCTATGAGAAAATTTTACTTCTTGTTGGTAGTCTTTGGATGGCTGAGCCTTTCCATTTCACTGGCACAAAAAATCCCTACCCCAAAGGAACACTTTGGATTTGAAATTGGGGATGATTACAAACTTACTACTTATACTTCCTTAGATTCCTATTTTAGGAAAGTAGCGGAAATTTCTGATAGGGCAGTTTTTATGGAAATCGGACCTACAGAGGAAGGAAGACAAATGCCAATGCTGATTATCACCTCACCGGAGAATCACAGCAAATTGAACCGTTATAAGCAGATATCCCAGACCCTTGGAAGAGCAGAAGTAGATGAGGAAGAAGCTTTGAAGCTTGTAGCCGAAGGGAAACCTGTGGTTTGGATAGACGGCGGATTGCACTCTACAGAGACGGTAGGATCCCATCAGTTAATCCCTACTGTTTATGAGCTTTTGACAAGAACAGATGAGGAAAACATGAGAATCCTCAATGATGTGATCATCCTTGTGGTTCATGCCAATCCAGATGGACATGAAATTGTGACCAATTGGTACATGGGGCCTTCAGATGTCAAAAAGAGAGACATGAGAACTCCATACATGTATCAAAAATATGTGGGCCACGACAATAACAGGGATTTTTTCATGAACAACATGAAAGAAACCATCAATATCTCCAGGCAGCAGTATATAGAATGGTTGCCTCAGATCATTTTCAACCATCATCAGACATCTCCAGCTGGTACGGTAGTGGCTGGACCTCCCTATAGGGATCCATTTAATCACGTGTTTGATCCTTTGATCATGACGAGTTTGGATGGAGTTGGTGCAGCCATGATCAACAGGTTAAACCTTGAAGGAAAGCCGGGATATACCAGGTTAGGAGGTTCGGTGTTTTCATCTTGGTGGAATGGCGGCTTAAGGACCACTCCATATTTTCATAACATGATAGGTATCCTCACAGAGATCACCGGTGGGCCAACGCCTTCGGAGATTCCATTGGTTCCTGAGCGCTTAATTCCAACGCATGCTACCCCTTATCCAATAGATCCTCAGCCATGGAATTTCAAAAAGTCCATTGATTATTCTGTATCCATGAATTATGCGGTTTTGGATTTTGCCAGCCGCAATGGTGATGCTTTGCTTCACAATATTTATAAAATGGGCAGAAACAGCATAGAAAGGGGAAAAATGGACTATTGGACCAAGTATCCCAAAAGATCAGCCGAAGTACAGTCAGCTTATAATGCTGCCAAAGAAAAAGCAGAGGCAGATGATCCAGAAATGGCGTTTTATGGCATGAGAAGCGGATTACCGGTAAAGTATTTTGATACTGTTTTCAAAGACCCTAACCTTAGAGATCCAAGAGGATTTATTCTTTCAGCAGACCAAGCTGATTTTCCGACCGCGGTTAGGTTTATCAATGCCCTTATAAAGTCTGGGGTGCAGGTACATAAAGCTACTGCTGCGTTCACTGTTAATGGTAAAAATTATCCAGCAGGATCTTATGTAGTAAAAGCTGCCCAAGCGTTTCGACCACATGTGTTGGACATGTTTGAGCCACAGGATCACCCTAATGATTTTGAATATCCCGGAGGTCCTCCCAAACGTCCTTACGATGCGGCAGGATGGACATTGGCCTTCCAAATGGGAGTTGAGTTTGACCGAGTTTTGGATGCATTTGAAGGACCATTTGAAGCATTGCCAATTGGGGTAGAGGAGAAGTTTCCTGCCCAAAGGGTTCCAAGTGGCTCAGGCTTCTTGATTGATGCTAGAGGGAATAATGCTTATATTGCTGTAAATGAATTGCTTAAATCTGGAGCGAATGTTTATAGGACTACTACTTCAGTGTCCGGAATGCCAGCTGGCAGTTTCCATGTTTCCGGCTCCAGATCAATTCTTGAAAAAGCGGCCAAAGAATATGGGGTGAAAATGGTAGCCTCCTCAAGACCTGCAGGTTCCGTAAGCATCAAACCTGCCAGGGTAGCATTATTTGACCATTATGGTGGTTCTATGCCTTCAGGCTGGGTGAGATGGATGTTGGAACAATATGAGTTTCCATTCCAGGTCATCTTTCCCCAGGATATTGATAATGGAAACCTGAAATCCAAATATGATGTAATTCTCTTTATAGGTCCCGGGGCTCCAGGAACGGTAAGGAGTTGGGGAGGCATGCCAAAACCAGAAGATATAGATTCCCAATACCACAAACTATTGGGTAACTTAACCAAAGAAAAATCATTACCGGAATTGAGGAAATTCATGGAAGCAGGGGGAAATGTAGTGGCTGTTGGTGCAAGTACTTCTTTGGCATTCGACTTAGGTCTTCCGATTACAAATGCTTTGACCGAGAAATTACCTGACGGTAGAGAAAGGCAATTGTCCGGAGATAAATATTACATTCCAGGGAGTATTCTAAGGGCCAATTTAGATGCAACTCATCCAGCCAACTGGGGTATGGGTGATACGGCTCTGATGGTCTTCAACAACAGTCCTGTATTCAATTTGGCCCCTGATGCTTTATTGAAAGGTGTAAAACCTTTAGCTTGGTTCGGTACAGAATCCCCACTTGTTTCGGGGTGGGCTTGGGGAGGTTCCTATCTAAAAAATGGAGTGGTAGCTTTTGAAGCGCCAATTGGTAAAGGAAAGCTTTATGCCTTTGGTCCTGAGATTACCTTCAGAGCCCAAGCGCATAATACCTTCAAGCTGTTGTTCAATCAGTTGTATGTAAAATGATCCAATAAAAATTTTTTAAAGCAAATGGCACAAGGGTTATTACTTTTGTGCCATTTGTTTTTTAGATTCAATTTCCAATAAACCAATTCTTTTATGATCAATAGATTTTCTCACCATTCTCTATTCGTAGCACTTCTTTTCAGTGCATATTTTCTGTTTTCCTGCCAAGCTAAAGTTGCGGAAAATTCCAATGAAGTTATCCGGTCCTCCACATTGTTGAAGGATTATGTACATGCCCCTGATCCTTCCTTTAGATATGAAATCGTTCACAGCCTTGAAAATGAAGATTATGATTACCATGTTGTTAAGATGGTTTCCCAAAATTGGCTAACCAGAGATTTGGTAGATGTAACAGAATGGTGGCACTGGGTGTCCATGGTAGTACCTAAGGGCGCTGCCTTTGAAACTGGTATGATGTGGATAGGGGGTGGAAGTAAAAACTCAAAAATGCCGGAGGACCCTGATCCTTTGATTTTGGAAGCTGCTACAAGGACCAATTCAATAGTAGCGCAAATCCATAATGTTCCTTTCCAACCATTGGTTTTTGAAAATGATACCTTTGGTGAGCGTTATGAGGACGCCATCATCGCTTATGGCTGGAGAAAATTTTTGGAGGGCGGAGCAAAAGATGAGGATGCCATTTGGTTGGCGAGGTTGCCCATGACAAAGGCTGTAAAACTCGCCATGGATGTGGTGACTGAAGTGGCCCAAGAAAAACACGGCAAAACATTGGACAAATATGTGGTAGCCGGGGCCTCCAAAAGGGGTTGGACTACATGGACTACTGCTGCCGTAGATGACAGGGTAGTAGCTATGGTTCCTATTGTTATTGACCTTTTGAATATTGTGCCATCATTTCAGCATCATTGGAGAAATTATGGTTTTTGGGCACCTGCAGTGGATGATTATGTGAGAGAGGGAATTATGGATTGGCAGGGTAGCAAAGAATATGATAGGTTGTTGGAAATTACTGAGCCCTATTCTTTCCGTGAGGACTATGATATGCCCAAACTATTGATCAATGCTGCAGGAGACCAATTTTTCCTTCCTGACAGTTGGAAGTTTTACTGGGACGGATTGAAAGGGGAAAAGCATTTGCAATATGTTCCGAATTTTGGCCATGACTTGAGGGAATCAGATGCTCTACCCAATATGATTTCTTTTTATGCATCGGTTTTAAACGGTACCCCAAGACCCAAATATGATTGGAAAATTGAAGTAGATAAGATTATTATTTCAACAGATCCCAACCAAAAACCAGCTTCAATCAAGCTTTGGACTGCTAGCAACGAAGAAGCCAGGGATTTCAGGATAGATGTTTTGGGGCCGAAATGGACTTCAAGTGAAATTTTGGTAAATGAGAGTGGAAGGTATGAGATACCAATGAAAGAGCCAGAGAAAGGATATACGGGCTATTTTGTAGAAATCACTTATCCTGGTCAAGCCCCTATCAAGGTAACTACTGGTGTGGAGGTGCTCCCAAAAACATATCCTTTTGCAGCCTTTGAATCTCAGACGCCAAAGGGTAGTTTTTGATTGAATGGCTTTAAAAAAATCCCCTCCTTACTTAAGGAGGGGATTTCTACTCAAACAAATAACAACATGATGAAAAAATGTACCAAACAATGGTTTCTTGTGGGAGTTGGTTACAGTTGGTTTTCAATTATTCTATCAAAGCAAAAAACTTGTCCAAGTCAGGAATGATCACGATACGTGTTCTTCTGTTTCTGGCCATGTTTTCAAGACTGTCATTGTCTACTACAGGGATATAGCTTGACCTTCCTGCAGCAATCAGTTTTTCAGGAGCTACATTATATTTATTTTGCAGCAATCTGACAATTGAGGTAGCTCTTTTCACACTAAGGTCCCAGTTGTCCTGTAATACCCCAGTCTGAATACTTCTAGGGTCAGTGTGACCTTCAATCATAACTTCTACAGCCGGTTCTGCATTGATTACTTCTGCTAACTTTTTCAATAACCCATCAGCATTTCTGGAGACTTGGTAGGATCCGGTATTGAATAATAGCCTGTCTGAAACATTGATCATCACCACAGTTTTGTCCACACTTATACTGATGTCCTCATCTTGTTCAGGCGAACCATCGGAGATAGATTTCTTCAGATTATAAGATATGGCAAGGTTCACAGAATCCTCAAGAGTTTTGGCATTGGCCAAGTCATTGGGATTCACTTTAGCTAAAGTGGCATTCAACTTTTGTTTAGTGTTTTTAGACATTGGGGTTTTTCCATCCAAATCAAACAAAGCATCATTTTCACTTCTTAGGGAGTTAATCCTCGCGTTGTATTCATCCACTCTCGCTTGGATGCGCCCCATTCTGTCTTCGAGGATTCTCTTTTCTGCCTCTAGGGCCTCCTTTTCGCTTCTAGTTTCCGCAAGGGTCGCTTCTGTGCGGAATAAGTCATTTTGTAGTTCTGTGTATTTCTTTTTTGAAACACAGGAAACAGTCAGGGTAGCAATGGCTACAGAAAAAAGAAAGAGTCTTTTCATATCAGTTGGTATTTTTTGTGAACTTTATTCCAAAAATGAAGCCATCTAAAAAACAGTAGTTGAATTGTTCCTAAAAATGGCAGGATATTCAGGTATTTAGTTTTAAATTACCTACAAAACAAAACACTATGAGAAGATTTTCCCTAAACTTGTTATTCTTGACCTTGGTGATAGTATTTTCTTGCCAAAGCAATGAAGAAAAAAAGGAATTAAAGGAAGTTAATTTTGACATAAATATTCAAAGAATAAAAATGGGAGAAAATGAAGCCAAGGTTTTTAACCTGAAAAACAGCAATGGGATGGAAGTGGAATTGTTGAGTTATGGGGGAGTTCTGTCCAGGATTGTAGTTCCAGATAAGGATGGAAATCTTGAAAATATACTCCTCACTTATGATAAACCCGAGGATTTCTTTAGAGACACATATTTTTTTGGTGCGACTGCTGGAAGATATGCCAACAGAATTGCCAAGGGGAGATTTGAAATTGATGGAGTAACCTACAATTTGGCAACCAATAATGGAGAAAATCACCTTCATGGTGGAAGAGAAGGCTTTAATAAAAAGTTTTGGGATGCCGAAATTCTAGAGGTTGAAGATGCTATAGGGGTGAAAATGACTTATATCAGCCCGGATGGGGAAGAAGGGTATCCAGGAACTTTGAAGACAACCATGACCTTTGTCCTTGATCATGATAATCAACTTTCAATTACCATGAGATCTGAAACTGATAAGCCTACCATAGTGAATTTGACTCATCATGGATATTTTAATTTAAGTGGTATGAAAGAAGATATTCTTAACCACGAGCTTACCATTTTCGCAGACTACTACACTCCGGTAAATGAGGGACTGATCCCTACAGGAGAACTGGCAACTGTGGCAGGGACACCTTTTGATTTTACCAGCCCACATAAAGTGGGAGAAAGAATAGAAGAGACAGGAAGGGGATATGACCATAATTTTGTAATCAAAAAAGAACATGATGGAAAACTGAGTAAAATGGCTGAATTGATTCATACAGCTTCTGGCAGAAAATTTACCCTTTATTCCAATATGCCGGGAGTTCAATTCTATTCCGGTAATTTCCTGAATGGTAATCAGGTGACAGGAGGAATAAGCTATACCAAAAATTTCGGTTTATGTCTTGAACCTCAGTTTTTTCCTGACTCCCCTAATCAAGCACATTTTCCTTCTCCAAGGCTTAATCCTGGCGAAGTTTATGAACATCAAATTGTCTATAAATTTGAGGTAATAAGGTAAATTTCGTGTTTTTTCTTCACCAAAGGCAATAAAAAGTTAAATTTGACTTTTTAAAATTTAAAAACTGCATGCCAAAATTAATTCGGATTACCACAGTACCTCTTTCCCTCAAACTTTTATTGGCAGGACAGATGAAGTTTATGAAGGATGCAGGTTGGGAAGTGTTGATGGTGAGTGCAGATGGGAGAGAGGTGCAGGAAGTGACCAGAAGGGAAGGGGTTCCACACCATATTGTTCCCTTTACAAGAAAAATCACCCCATTCAGGGATTTTTATTGTCTTTGGTTGCTATATAAGCTTTTCAAAAAAGAAAAGCCGGATATTGTACATTCCCATACACCTAAAGCTGGTTTGCTCTCTATGTTGGCCGCAAAACTAGCTGGTGTAAAGGTGAGAATCCATACGGTAGCAGGGATGCCTTATATGGTGGCCGAAAAAAACAAAAGGAAGCTGCTCATCAAATTAGAAAAACTCACCTATCGTTGGGCAACTGAGGTTTGGCCGAACTCGAATTCTCTTAAGGAGTTCATTCTGAATGAAAGGTTAGTGGAACCGTCCAAGCTAAAAATAATTGGTCAAGGGTCTTCCAATGGTGTCGACTTGAGTAAATTCAGCAGGCAATCCCTGGCCGAAAATCACCTGATAGCCGCCACCATGCGGATTGCACCATCTGAAAATGATTATTTGATTTTGACTATTGGAAGGTTGGTCAAGGACAAGGGAATTGAAGATTTGGTGGAGGCATTTTTGGCATCAAAAATTGTAAATTACGCCAAACTGGTGCTTTTGGGTTCTTTTGAATTGGATCTTAACCCCATCAACAATGAGGTGGTAAGGAAAATTCAGGACCATCCCAGAATTGTGCAGATAGAATGGTCTGATCATGTACCCCATTATCTTGCTATGGCCGATGTACTCGTTCATCCTTCCCACAGAGAAGGTTTCCCCAATGTCCTTCTGGAAGCTGGGGCGATGCAGGTTCCGGTAATTTGTTCGGATATAATCGGCAATGTCGATGTGGTCACCCATAGGAAAACAGGCTTGCTTTTTCCTGTCAAAAAGAAAGATATTCTAAAAGAAGCTTTGGAATTTGCATTTGTAAAAAGGGATTATATGCAGGAACTTGCTGATAACCTTTACTTGGAAGTTTTGGAAAAATACCAAAGGGATAATATGCATTTGCTGATTCTGGAGAATTATCAGCGACTTTTGTCAGATAAATGAGAAAAACGCATTAAAATTGAACTTTGAATTGATTGTAGAATTAAATTTTTGAACGTTTTGAAAACCAAAATGAAATATTTAATTACCGGTTCTGCCGGGTTCATTGGGTTTCACCTTGCCAAACAGCTATTGGAGAGAGGTGATACTGTTGTTGGCTTTGACAATATCAATGACTATTATGATGTTAACCTTAAATTTGGAAGGTTAAAAAATTGCGGAATCGAGAAAGAACAAATTCAGGAGCATAGATTGGTACAGTCCAGCAAATATGAAGGTTATTCTTTTGTGAAAGCAGATTTGACTGATAAAGCATATCTCCTGGATTTGTTTGAAAAGGAACAGTTTGATGTGGTGATCAATCTAGCCGCCCAGGCAGGGGTAAGGTATTCATTGATTAATCCCAATGCCTATATTGAGGCAAATATTACTGGTTTTTTGAACATTTTGGAGGCATGTAGAGCATATCCTGTCAATCATTTGGTGTATGCTTCCTCCAGCTCGGTTTATGGAGCAAACACCAAGATGCCATTTTCTACTTCAGACAATGTGGACCATCCTTTGAGTTTGTATGCGGCATCTAAAAAATCCAATGAATTGATGGCACATACTTATAGTCATCTATTCAAAATACCTACTACTGGACTCAGATTTTTCACAGTTTATGGACCATGGGGAAGACCAGATATGGCACTTTTCCTTTTTATTGAAGCTATGAAAAAAGGAGAACCAATAGATGTGTTCAACCATGGAAAAATGAAAAGGGATTTTACCTTTGTAAGTGATATAGTGGAAGGGATTGTGAGGGTAGCTGACAGGCCACCTAAAGGAAATCCGGAATGGAGTGGAAATGAGCCGGATCCCGGTAGTTCTTATGCTCCCTACAAGGTGTACAACATAGGTAATTCTAATCCCGTAGAGCTGATGGATTATATTGGAGCTTTGGAGAAAGCACTCAGGATTGAATCCAAGAAAAACCTTCTTCCTCTCCAGCCAGGAGATGTGCCTGCTACATATGCAGATGTTACAGACCTAATGTTAGATACAGGCTATAAGCCAAGCACTCCTGTTGAAGTAGGGGTTGCTGAGTTTGTTGCTTGGTACAATGATTATTATGCAAAATAAAGTCTATAAAGCATTCCTGAAACTTCATAAAAACACATTGTTTGATATATGAAAACTATGAAAAAAAGTATTTTGATTACCGGAGGGGCCGGATTTATTGGCTCCCATGTTGTTAAATTATTCGTTGAAAAATATCCTGAATACAGCATTGTAAATCTGGACTGCCTGACTTATGCGGGTAACCTTGAAAATCTTAAAGAAATAGAAGGTGCATCAAATTACCACTTTGAAAAAGTAAATATTTTGGAAGAAACCGGCTTGGTGGAGGTGTTTGAAAAGCATGCCATCACAGATGTTATCCATTTAGCTGCTGAGTCTCATGTGGATAGATCCATTACTGATCCCCTGGCTTTTGTAAAGACAAATATCATCGGAACAGTAAACCTGTTAAACACGGCAAAGACTTTTTGGAAAAATTACGAGGACCATCTCTTCTTCCACATTTCTACAGATGAAGTATATGGTTCTTTGGATGATGGGGGCTTCTTCCTTGAAACAACGGCCTATGATCCTCAATCGCCTTATTCTGCATCAAAGGCATCTTCTGATCACTTTGTAAGGGCTTATGCCAATACTTATAAGTTGAGAACTCTGATTACCAATTGTTCCAATAATTATGGTCCAAATCAATTTCCAGAGAAATTGATCCCGCTTTGTATACACAATATCAAAAACAATAAACCATTACCAGTCTATGGCAAAGGGGAAAATGTCAGAGATTGGCTGTATGTAGTAGACCATGCAAGGGCTATAGATGTGGTGTTTCACCAAGGTGTGGCTGGAGAGACCTATAACATTGGAGGTTTCAATGAATGGAAGAATATTGATATCGTAAGACTTCTCTGTAAGAAAATGGATGAAAAATTGGGAAGGGAACCAGGAACATCAGAAAAGTTGATCACTTTTGTGAAAGACAGGGCAGGGCACGATCTCCGTTATGCAATAGATGCTTCCAAAATCCAAAAAGAACTGGGATGGGAGCCAAGTCTACAGTTTGAAGAAGGGATTTCCAAGACCATTGATTGGTACTTAAATAATGAGGAATGGCTGAAAAATGTTACTTCAGGTGCTTATCAGCAATATTATACAGAACATTACCACAGCCGATAAGTAAAATCTGATAAGGAGAATTTATTAAAAAGGAAGTCGGATTTTGGTTTTTTCTATAATCCGGCTTCCTTTTGATTTTTATTTCTCAACACCCTGCCAACTGTTGGGTGCTTTTCGCCATTCGACCAAAGATGCAAGGGTGTGGTCATCTATATAATCATTTGCCAATGCCGGAGGAAGCATGGAAGAATAATTACTCAGGCATATAAGCTTAACATTGGCTTCAGAGAAATTATCATTGGCAATGTCAAAACCATAAGTGAAAATTGCAACCATTCCTAAAACCTCAAATCCTGCATTTTTCAGGTCCTGAACCGCTTTCAAAGAACTTCCTCCTGTAGAAATCAAATCTTCCACGACTACTACTTTTTGTCCTACAGTTACTTTGCCTTCGATCATGTTTTCCATTCCATGACCTTTTGGCTTGGATCTAACATAAAGGAAAGGAAGATTTAAACTATCCGCAATCAGGGCTCCTTGAGGAATCCCGGCAGTGGCCACTCCAGCTATGGCCTCCACTTCAGGAAAATGGGTTTGAATGGCCTTCACAAGGTTCTCTTTGATAAATGACCTTACTTCCGGATAAGAAAGAGAGAGTCTATTGTCGCAATAAATTGGTGATTTCCATCCAGATGCCCATGTGAATGGTTTTTCGGGCTGGAGTCTAATTGCCTTAATTTCCAATAATTTTGCTGCTACCTGAGCAGCTATTTGATTGTCAAATATGTCCATGTCTCAAAATTAAAAGATAAAAAATTAGGGGGTACTGTGAGGGCTAAAAAATTTTGTGCATTTTTGGCAGGAGTTGAAATGTCTTTGCCAAACTATATCTGGCCATGAAAGTTTTTATCAATGACAAGCCTTTGGATATTGCTTCTTCTGAAGAATTGCCGAAGGATAAGACATATGAATGTGTCTATGACCATCCCGTGGATCTGCCTGCCTCAGAGGATTTTCATGAGGATATTTTGATCATTGAACCCAGTAGGGATGTCATAATTAAGCTCCTTTATGTTTTGAGGACCCGAAAATTGAAGAATTTGGATTCTGTTACTATCCTTACAGAAAACAAAAAAGAAATCAAGGATTTCATCAAGAGCAGATTTACTGTCATCAAGGCAGCAGGGGGAGTTGTGACCAAGGATCAGAAGGTCTTATTTATCTATAGATTTGGAAAATGGGATCTGCCTAAGGGGAAGTTTGATAAAGGAGAAACTCCGGAGGAATGTGCTGTCAGGGAGGTAGAGGAAGAATGCGGTATCAAAGTTAAACTTGGCCCTGAGATATGTAAAACCTGGCATACCTATACTCATAATAGGAAGAGCATTTTGAAGAAGACCTATTGGTTTGCCATGGAAAATATCAATGATAGTGGTTTGAAGCCCCAAAAGGAAGAGGGTATAGATGATATCCGCTGGATGAGGCATCATGAAGCCAAAGTGGCTTTGGTGAATTCCTATCCTTCTATGCGCTATTTGTACAAGAGATTCTTGAAACTACTACCTAAGGTTCATACCTCATAAGGAAGGTAATCACTTACATTACCACCATACCGATGGACTTCACGGATAATGGTAGAGCTTACGGTGGCATATTGAGGTGAAGTAATCAAAAAAACTGTTTCCAAGTCAGGATTGAGTTTTCGGTTCATTTGGCTGATTGTATTTTCATACTCAAAATCTGTGGTATTTCTTAATCCTCTTACCAAAAAATTTGCCCCATGTTGTTTGGCAATGGTAGATGTCAGGTCATTATAAACCAACACACTTACCCTTGGATCACCTTTATATAACTCCTCGATTTTGGATACTATTGTCTCAATATCAAAATACCTGTTCTTTTTAGCTGAATTATACCCAATGCCGATAATTACTTCATCGAACAGATTGAGGCTTCTCAATACAATGTCATGATGACCCTTGGTATATGGATCAAATGATCCTGGGAAAATAGCTATTTTTTTCATTTATAGTCTTGGGATAAGGAAGTAATCAGTTTTCAATTGCGCTAAATATCTGAATTAGCTGGAATTAGAAATAGGCTTAAATCTACTTATGTATCAGTTGATTTCCCAATGTGATTCAAAATGATTGGTATTGGCAAAGGATTCCGTTCCAGGATGGTAGCTTTGGTTAAAATGGATCTGCTCAATTTTAAAGTTTTTGAAGTAATCCAATGCCCAGTTACTCTTAATTTCAAAAAGGCCGTGTTTACCAAATAAAGTGAATCGGCAATGCTTTCTGTCAAAACCCAGTTGATTGGTGATTCCGAATAGATATTTCAATAGGTCCTCTTTGCTTTGAACATTAAACTTATTGAAAAGAACTAGAGATTGTTTGTCAAATGCTGCTATATAAAATGATTTATCAAACAAATAAACCAGGATTTCTTGTGGGAGTAGCTTCGATTTTTCATTCAGGCAGTAAGACAGAAAGGAGCTTGCCCCATGGTGGAATGAAACATATGATTTGCCATCACTCAGCAATTGAAACAATTTAGTATCCATTCCTCCCACGAGTTGTACATTGTTACTATCCAAACCGGTGTAATAAGTCTTTAAATCTACGGGAAGGTCACTGGAGAAAGCGAGGTAGGTATCCAAAAAGTCGGGGTTGAACACGACACCAGGCACTAATGAAAAATATTGGTTATGAACAAATACATTGGTCGGAACATCCAATTTATAGAGTTCATCTTTCCAAACTTGGGAAATAGGTTTCTCAGCTGAAGCCAGAAGGTTCCAGGTATGTACAGCAACAACCTTTCTGTTGATGTCTTTTCCCAAAAGGATTCTTATATCATCATATAAGAAAAGCGATAAATACGAAACCATTTTGGAATCATATTTATCGCAGTATAGTTTTTTCAAGATATTTTCAGTCGTTTGAACCAAAATTACTCCCAGTTTCCTGAAGTAGAAGAATCTGTTCTAGATCCTACCCTAAGTGCCTTTTCTTTGTTATTCATTCTTCTCTTAGGGTTGATCGGATCCGGATCCCTGATTTCGAACACGCCTATCTGTCTTTGGCTTCTTTCGATCTTATCTGCAAAGAATTCAAATTCCTTTCCGCCAGAACCAGGAACTATGTTCAAATTTTCCAAATTGAAGTTTGGATACCTTCTTTCATTGAAAAGAGAATCAAGAACAGGTACAGAGCCAAGTGTATCAAAGCTTACAGTAATTTCTTCCTTACCATATGCCAATAGTTTGGTTGTTTCTTTCCTTTGTACAATCCAAATATCACCATCCTCAATGAATTTTTTAAGATCCTGCCAGTTAGCTGCATATTCTCCATTAGCAGCAATGTATGCGATCTGGGCGTCTCTTAACATTTGGAGTTTTTCAATAATTCTGGATTCGATGGCTGCAATTCTTTTTTCTTCTTGCATGACATCGTCAACACTCTTGTAAAGCATGTAGCCTAAACCAAGAGCTCCCACTAAGAAAACTACGGATAAAATTCTGGTTAGCGTCATTTTTAAGATGATTTAATCTTTTTATAAAGGTTGATGGTAATTTTATAAGGTGCTATTTTATAGAATTATTTTCAAAATTAAAATATCCATTCCATTTTCTCACATCATTCAGTGATTTTATTCCCCAAAATATAGGATGTTTTTCCGGATTTTTGATCAGGCTCAGTTTTTCAAGGTTCAAATAGCGTATTTCTGTGATCAACTGCTTGCCTTCATCAAGTTCGGGATCTTTTCCCAATATTAAGCTTCCTCCAATTTCCTCAACTTCAAAAAAGAGTTCGATAGCATGAAGGGGAGGCTCTAGAAATTCATGGGCACAGATAAATTTTTTTACTTTTATCATCAGTCCCGTTTCTTCTATAAATTCTCTTTCAAGATTTTTTTCCACAGAAGAACCATATTTCATTCCTCCACCTGGAACATTCCAAAAAAAACTGTCAGTTGACATTTTATGTTTGACCATTAGTATTTCCTCATTCTTGATCAAGATGCCGTTTACTCTGGTTCTAAGCCTTCCTCCAAATTTATCTACAAGCTCTTTTTCCAAATTTGTCATTTAACGCTTAGATTGGTCCTCTAATGATGAGTAAAGATAAGGAAGTAGGAATAAAGCCCTCGACTCTTCTGTTAAAATATTTTCCATTTGCACCTACTGGGGGCCAAATGGATTTTATCATGAAGATGGACCTGTTTTTCGGGAGAGACAACAAAGAAACCCATGCATTTATTTTAAAAGGGTATGCCGGTACGGGTAAAACCTCCATAATATCAGCATTGGTCAAAATTTTGCCCCGCTTGAAAATGAAATCTATGCTTTTGGCGCCTACAGGAAGGGCTGCTAAAGTCATGGGAAATTATAGCAGCAAATCTGCATTTACCATTCATAAGATAATTTACCGCCCCAAAGATGAAATCGGCGAGTCTGGTGCCGGCTTTGAGTTGCTCAAAAATTATTATAAAGATACCCTTTTCATCGTGGATGAAGCTTCCATGTTGGCGGATGAACTCATAGGAGGGAGAAGCTTATTAAGGGATCTCATTCATTTCGTATTTCAGAATTCAAATAACCGCCTTCTGTTGGTAGGCGATACGGCGCAGCTGCCGCCGGTAGGCAGTAGCCAAAGTCCTGCCTTGGTCTCAGATTATTTGGTCAGGCATTTCAGGTTGAAAGTAGACAGTATTGAACTCAAAGAAGTCAAGCGTCAAGAACTTGAATCGGGGATTTTGTTCAATGCAACATATTTAAGGGACCAAATACAGGCCAAGCATCCGGAAATAGTATTTAAAACAACAGGTTTCCAGGATTTTTTCAAGATGACAGGGGAGCGTTTAGAGGATGGATTGAGGTATGCTTATAATAAATATGGGGTGGAGAATACAGCCATAGTTACCAGGTCCAATAAAGCAGCCGTACAGTATAATCAGTATATCCGAAGAACTATTCATTTTTATGATGATGAAATCAGTGCCGGTGATCTTTTGATGATTGTCAAAAACAATTATGCCTATATGGCAGATTCTGACAAAGTTAATTTTTTGGCAAATGGTGATTTTGTAGAGGTTATCAAAATCAGGTCATTTGAGGAAATGTATGGCCTGAGATTTGCTACATTGGAATTGAGATTACTGGATTATCCAGACGAACCTTTCTTTGAAGCAAAAGTCATCATGGATACATTGTATTCTTCAGGACCTTCTTTGAGCAATGAAGAATACAGGTCCCTCTATAGGCAGGTGTCCGAGGATTATGCGGATGTGGCCAATAAAGCAGAAAGGATGGAACTGATAAAAAAAGATCCATACCTTACGGCTCTTCAGGTTAAATTTGCGTATGCACTGACATGTCATAAGTCGCAGGGGGGACAATGGGATGCAGTTTTTATAGATCAGGGCTATCTGACAGATGAAATGGTAAATACTGATTATATCCGGTGGCTGTACACAGCGGTGACAAGAGCAAAGAAGGAGTTGTTTATGGTAAACTTCCATGCAAAGTTTTATATTAGCAACAAAGAATAAGTAACCAACGAAAACTAAATACAATTACTATGAAAAAGTTGTTTTTGCTAGCGGTAATGTCCTTAATGGTATTTGCCGTACATGCTCAAACCGAGAAAAAAGGTGCCATCATTGATTTCAAAGAGAAATCAATTGACTTTGGAAATATCACACAAGGTGATAGGGTTGAGCATACTTTTGTTTTTACCAATACAGGTGATGCCCCATTGGTAATTTCTAATGTGGCAGTTACCTGTGGTTGTACTGCACCAAACTGGCCTAAGCAGCCTATTGCTCCAGGTGCAACAGGGGAGTTGAAGGTAGTATTCAACTCAGCCGGTAAAATGGGCCAACAAAATTCAGTGGTGAGGATTTATTCCAATGCCTCCGAACCAATTGAAAAAGTATCCCTTATTTCTAATGTACTTCCCAAAGGGACAAAATAATCAGTACTAAAAAAAGGAGGTATTTGTACCTCCTTTTTAATTTTAAAACTGCATCTTTTTTTCAATAATTTTTGCCAATTCTATGGCCCATTCTTCATATATCAAATGGCTGGGATGTAACTTGTCTTCTACCACCATTTCAGGTAAGAAACCAACTTCCCTGTACCTTTCCGTGATATGGATATAATGTACTCCCATTTTTTTCGAGATTTCTCCATTGACCTTGTTGAATAAGTCAATTTCTTGTTTCACTTTCTGTTGATTGGAGCCTTTATCCAATGCAAAAGGAGTGACTCCCCAATCTGGAATGGAAATGACCGCAACATGGCTTGCATCCCCATCAGCAAATCGGATTGCTTGATTTAATAAATCTTCAAATTCTTCTTGGTAATTTTCTATTGATCTTCCTCTATATTGGTTGTTTACACCAATTAGAAGGGTTACCAAATCAAAAGTTTTATGCTCAATCCCAGCATTATTGATGCCAGCATTTAATTCATCAGTAGTCCATCCGGTTTTTGCAATGATGGTGGGTTTTTCAAAATTAAGCCCAAATGATTTTAATAATTCTACTGTCTGATTGGGATATCTGCCAGCTTCTTCCACACCTTCACCTATAGTGTAAGAATCTCCCAAAGCCAGATAGGTAAGTTTCTGATCTTTCATGCGATTGTCTGTTCTTTTTGGCTGAGTACAGTTGAAATAGATGCTTGAGAGTAGTAAAATAAAATAAGTTAATTTATTCATTATCAGTGATTAATCATTAAATACTTTATCCAATAGTTTAAATCTACCGATACTGGCATCCATCTCAACCTGGCTGCCTACAGGTATGATAAACTGTTTAGGAACATGGCCAATCATTGCCCCCTTGTAAGCAGGAATATTCAACGGGAGAATATAATCTTCTAGTATATCATCCAATGTAAGGGAGCCATATCCTCCTGATGGATTACAATCTGAACATTGCCCAAAGATAAATCCTTTGATCTTTGAAAGGGTTCCATTCAGCATGAGTGTACTCATCATTCGGTCAATTTTATAAGGATCTTCTCCTATATCCTCTACAAACAAAATGGCATCCTTAAAATCCGGTAGATAAGGTGTGCCTGACAAAGCGGTCAATACAGTCAGGTTTCCTCCTAATATTTTGCCGCTTACCTTTCCCTGGCGGATGGTTTGGATGCGGTTTTGTTTTACAATCAGGTCATCTCCTTTAATTTGTTCATTTTCGAATAGGACCAATTCTTTTTTGAAAAACAGATTTTCAAATTGCCTGACATTAAAGCTGTTCCAGCTTCCTGAGCCATTTGGGCCATGGAAGGTAATCAGTCCTGTCTTTGTATGGATTGCATTATGAAGTGCCGTAATATCTGAATAACCAAGAAGTGGCTTTGGATTCTTTTTTATGCTTTGATAATCCAGCAGGGGTAATATTCTTGCAGCACCCGATCCGCCTCTGATACAAATTATGGCCTTGATTTCCCTATTCTCAAACATCCTGTTGATGTCATTAGCCCTTTCTTCATCTGTCCCGGCTAGATGGCCCCTTCTGTTTTTTAGATTTTCTCCCAACTGTACCTCAAATCCAAGCGCCTCCATAGTTTCTTTTGCAAATTCAAACTGAATTCTGTCGGCAGTTGCGGCAGAAGGACTGACTATTCCAATTTTATCGCCTTTTTGAATGCCCATTGGCAATAAAACTTTTTTGGCAGGTTCAATTTCATCATTAGCCAAGGCTTGGGCTAAAGGTAAGCCTGTAAGTCCTATTCCCAGGGTTTTTAAAAATAGTCTTTTGTTCATGGTTTTGTTTTACTGCAAACACTTTTGGTAAAAGTAAGCTTAAAATCCCTGTCGGAAAAGTTGCCAATGCAGATTTGTCGTTCAAGTACTGACAAAAATTGTCGTGAAATTTGTAAGGCATTTGATTGAAATCTTTCCAAATGACAATTGAATTCCCTTAATTTAGGCCATTAAAAATACTCTGAGTGCAATTGGAGTTTTCCAGTCTATCGAAATCCAGACATTGGCATTAAAAATCTTTTAACTTTTGGAAACATTATTCGGCGACCTTGAAGAAATAAAGGATGGAGATTCAGCATTTTTTGCAGATGTCATTCTGCCTGTACCTATACCGAAAATGTTTACCTACAAGATTCCCAGAAATCTGAAAGAGGAGATTGGAATTGGTTTCAGGGTAATCGTGCAGTTTGGCAAGAAAAAAATCTTGACAGGTATCATTGCAAAAGTTCACCAAAAGCCACCTACTTCATATGAGGCCAAACCAATTTTGGATGTCTTGGAAGCCCATGCCTCTGTTAATCCAATTCAGATTCGCTTTTGGGCTTGGATGGCCGAATATTATTGTTGCCACATAGGAGAAGTCATGAATGCAGCGCTGCCTTCGGGACTTAAATTAAGCAGTGAAAGTAAGATACAGCTTAATCCTACCTTCGATGCAGATACTTCTCCTTATCCATTGGATGATAGAGAAGAACTTCTTCTTCAGGCTCTGAGGCAGAAAGAAGAGATGAGCTATGAAGATTGTGAAGTAGTGCTTGGTATCAAATCCATACATGGAATCATCAAAAGCTTGGTCATCAAAGAAGCCATTTTGGTGTTTGAGGAGGTTAAAGAAAAGTATAACCCAAAGGTTGAAACAAGGATTCGGCTGAATTCCGAAATTTCCAGGGACAAGAAAGCTTTGGAGGCTGTGTTCAATGAGGTCAGTAGCAAACCTAAACAGGAAGAGATATTGCTAAAATACCTTCAGGAGGTCCCCGTGTACAGAAATCCTGAGCTTAATCAAAAAGGCCTGGAAAAGAAGGTGCTTATTGATGCAGGTATGTCGGTTTCAAGTTTAAAAACCCTCATCAAAAACGGTGTTTTGGAGGAGTACAAAATAATAGTAAGCCGCTTTGAAGATGAACAGTCACTGGAGGAAGGAGTGGTTTTATCAGAAGGGCAGCAGCAAGCCCAACAAGAGATTAAAGCGGCTTTTGAGGAAAAGAATACAGTACTTTTACATGGGATTACGGGTAGTGGTAAAACAGAGGTGTACATTACGCTCATACAAGAAGCATTGGCCGGGGGCTCACAGGTATTGTTATTATTGCCTGAAATTGCTTTGACTACCCATATAGTCGGACGCCTGAGGCAAGTTTTTGGTGGTAAGATGGGGGTGTACCATTCCAAATATTCCGACAATGAAAGGGTGGAGGTCTGGAATGGCGTCTTGAGCGGTAAATTTTCATTTGTTGTAGGGGTAAGAAGTTCTATTTTTTTGCCTTTTGATAGTTTGGGACTGGTGATTGTGGATGAGGAGCATGAAATTTCCTTCAAGCAGTTTGATCCAGCTCCAAGATTTCATGCGCGTGATGCCGCAATTATGTTGTCCTGGCTACATCAGGCCAAAACTTTGTTGGGAACTGCAACACCATCTTTTGAGACATTTTATAATGCCCGCATGAAGAAGTATGGATATGTGACTTTGGAAAAGCGTTATGGAGATGCTCAATTGCCGGAATATCATCTTGCAGATATGTTGGTGGATAAGAAAAAAAACCTCTTGAAATTGGATTTTACCCGATTGATGCGGGAGAAGATCCAAGATGCACTGAACAATCAGGAACAGGTACTGATTTTTCAAAACAGGAGGGGCTATGCACCTTATATTTCCTGTGAGGATTGTGGTTGGATTCCGGAATGTGAGCATTGTGATGTCAGTTTGACTTATCATCAGTTTGGCGCAGAAATGCGTTGCCATTACTGTGGTTTCAAAGAAAAGGTTCCCCATTCCTGTCCGGCCTGTGGGAGCTCCAAACTCAGTGCTGTTGGATTGGGTACAGAAAGGATTGAAGAGAGCCTTGGGCTCCTTTTTCCAGAAGCCAGAATAGCCAGGATGGACCTGGATACAACCAGAAGTAAATATGGCTACCAGCGCATACTGGAGGATTTTGGCTCTGGGAATGTAGACATTTTGGTTGGAACCCAGATGATTACCAAAGGCCTAGATTTTGAAAAAGTAACTGTAGTAGGGATAATGGATGCAGACAGAATTCTCTATTTTCCTGATTTTAGGGCGGGAGAACGTGCTTTCCAACAACTTACCCAAGTAGCTGGTAGGGCGGGTAGAAGAGAAAAAAGAGGTGTAGTGATTATACAGACCAGAAGGCCTGAGCAACAGATATTTCAGCAGATCATGGCTGGAGATTATAAGAATTTTTACATCCAGGAGATGGGGGAAAGGCAGCGGTTTTTTTATCCTCCCTTTGTAAAATTGCTAAAAATAACGACAAGGCATAAAGACTTCAAAACTGCTGAGAAGGCAGCCAAGCACCTGCATAACCTAATGGGAGATATTCAGGTTAAAAAGATTTTGTTAGGCCCGGAAAAAGGCCTGATAGGGAAAATCAAGAATCAGTTTATTTTTGAGTCTATAGCAAAATTGGATAGGACTGGAAATGCCCAGTCCCAATTTAAACACGAGCTTCTTCTGATTTTGGAAGAACTTCAAGCCCATAAAGAGTTCAGGGGAATCCGATTTATTGTGGATGTGGATCCCTATTGATAGAAAAACAAAAAAATCATTTGCATGTTATTCCAATGAATCTATATTTGCAAGCAAATGAACAGAACAATCCCAAATATCAATAATTTTTACTCCAACATCTTTGTTGGTGCTGTTCATCATTTTCATCATTCCTCCTAAGGAGGAAAACTATTTACATATCGCCCCAGGTAGGCTGTTGGTATTTAATACGGCCGGAATCCCAAAATTCTTATTTTCATTTTGATAGTAAACGTATATTGCATTCATGAATTCTATTATCCGTATAGCCGTTCAGAAAAGCGGAAGATTAAGCGAAGATTCTTTGGCGTTGATCAAGGAATGTGGCATCAAATTTTATAATGGAACAGGTAAGCTAAAGTCTGTTTCCACCAATTTTCCAGTAGAGTTTTTATTCCTAAGAGATGACGATATCCCAGGTTATGTAGCAGATGGGGTAGCTGACTTAGGTATAGTTGGAGAAAATGAACTAGTTGAAAAGGACAAAGATGTTAAGGTCCTTAAGAAGTTGGGATTTTCTAAATGTAGGCTTTCCTTGGCCATACCAAAAAGCGAAAGCTACACTAATATCCACTATTTTCAAGGGAAAAGTATCGCTACTTCATACCCCAAGATTCTTGGTGATTATCTGGCTCAACACAATATTCAGGCTGATATCCATGAGATTTCAGGTTCAGTAGAAATTGCACCAAGTATAGGCCTGGCTGAAGGCATCTGTGATATTGTCAGTTCCGGTTCGACTCTGATGATGAATGGCCTGAAAGAGGTTGAAGAAATTTTCAGATCAGAAGCGGTACTGATAGCCAATAAGTCGCTTTCTGAAGAAAAGCTGGCTATTGTGGACAAACTCCTTTTTAGGATGAATGCAGTCCAAAAGGGGAAAAGCAATAAGTATGTGTTGTTAAATGCGCCCAATGAGTCCTTAGATAAAATTGTAAGTTTAATGCCGGGAATGAGGAGTCCCACTATTCTGCCTTTGGCAGAGGAAGGTTGGTCCTCCGTACATTCTGTGCTGAGTGAAGATCAGTTTTGGGAGAAAATCGAAGAGCTTAGGGCCGCAGGAGCAGAAGGTATTTTGGTTGTCCCGATTGAGAAGATGGTAATTTGAGTTGCTAGACGCTAGATGCGAGGGACGGGAAGCGAGAGACTTGAGACTAGAAGCGGGAGGCTAGAAGCAAGAAAAAGATTGTGTTAGGGTTTGGTTGGAGGGGTTTGGGCAAAGTACCAAGTACCAAGTATCAAGAGGGGAGGAATGAGTGCGGAAATTGGTAAGGGTAGTTGTAAGTCTTGGTTTTAAAACTTTTGGGCCAAAAAGGAAGGGCGTGAAAATGGACTCCGATGGCCTTAGCACCACTAAAGAATAGTTGACAAAAGAAAAGTATTGATTTACATATGAAAACGATATTGAACCCAGGTAAGGCAGAATGGATTAAATCCTTGAAAAGGCCGGTTCAGAAAACCAAAGACATTGAAAAAATTGTCAAGCCTATATTGCGCAAAGTAAAGCGCTCAGGAGATAAGGCATTGAAGAAGTTTGCCCTGGAGTATGACCACGTCCAAATAAAAAATCTTTTGGTAACTTCTGAGGAGGTTATGAAATCAAAAGATTTGATTGACCCTCAGCTTAAAAAAGCGATCCTGGTGGCAAAGGGAAATATTGAAAAATTCCATGCTGCCCAGGTCAGTCCTGAACTAAAAATGGAAGTCATGGAAGGCGTGACCTGTATGAGGAGATCTGTTCCCATACAAAAAGTAGGCTTGTATATCCCAGGAGGAACTGCCCCCTTGTTTTCAACAGTTTTGATGTTGGGGATACCTGCCAACTTAGCCGGCTGTGAGGAAATTGTCCTCTGTACTCCTCCTGATTCAGAAGGTAATATACATCCAGCCATATTGTTTACCGCTGACCTGATTGGAATTGATAAAATTGTCAAGTCCGGAGGAGCTCAGGCAGTTGCGGCTATGACTTTTGGGACAGAATCTGTACCTAAGGTTGATAAAATCTTTGGCCCAGGAAATCAATACGTAACTGCTGCCAAACAATTGGCGGTCAAAAACGGCGTCGCCATTGATATGCCAGCTGGCCCATCAGAAGTATTGGTCTATGCAGATGAAACAGCCATACCTTCCTTTGTGGCTGCAGATTTATTGTCCCAGGCGGAACATGGCGTGGATTCCCAAGTTGTCCTCGTGACCACCACAGAAAAGTTTGCTTCCAAAGTCAAAAAAGAATTGGAAAGTCAACTCGAAAAACTTCCAAGAAAAGATATTGCCAAAAGAGCTCTTGACAATTCTGTTACAGTGGTCATGGCCAATCAGGAAAAAGCAATAGAACTCATCAATGATTATGCTCCAGAACACCTGATCATCTGTGTTGAAAATGAAGATGAAGTAGTGGGTCAAATAATAAATGCCGGTTCGGTTTTCATTGGCAATTTCACCCCGGAATCTGCAGGAGATTATGCATCAGGAACAAATCATACACTTCCGACCTATGGTTATGCACGTAATTACTCCGGCGTTTCACTTGACAGTTTTTACAAAAAAATCACTTATCAGAAAATCACTGAAAAAGGTATTCAAAATCTCGGACCCACTATTGAAACTATGGCGGCCAACGAACTTTTGGATGCCCACAAATATGCTGTCAGTGTAAGGCTTAAGTATTTAAAAGACAAGAAGTAATGGATTTTGAATTAGAAAAAATATTAAGACCCCATATCCTTCAGATAAAACCTTATTCCTCAGCCCGTGATGAATATACCGGCAAAGTGGGGGTTTTTCTGGATGCCAATGAAAATCCATATGGGGCACTTACAGGAGAGGCTTTTAACAGGTATCCTGATCCCTACCAGACAGATATTAAGGATAAATTGGCCCAACTCAAGGGTCTTCATGGAACTCAGATTTTCCTTGGTAATGGAAGTGATGAAGCGATTGATTTATTGATGAGGGCATTCTGTGTCCCAGGTAAGGATAATATCATCTTATTGCCCCCCACATATGGGATGTATGAAGTATCTGCATCAATCAATGAAATTGCAATCAAGAAAGTGGAACTGTCTGAGGATTTTCAATTGAGGACGGATGCCGTTTTAGAAGCAGCGGATGCATTCACTAAAATTATTTTTATCTGTTCTCCCAATAATCCCAGTGGCAACAAGATGGATAGGGAGGCAATCAGGAAAATCATCCGCAGTTTCCATGGTTTAGTTGTAGTGGATGAGGCCTATATCGATTTCAGTGATGAGCCAAGTTTTACTAATGAACTGTCCGCTTATCCCAATTTAGTGGTGATGCAGACTTTCTCTAAAGCTTGGGGACTTGCCAGTCTCCGAATAGGGATGGCCTTTGCATCGGATAAAATTATCCGCATTCTCAATCTTATCAAGCCTCCTTACAATATCTCCGGCCTGACCCAACAAAAAGTCTTGGAATCTTTGGCCCAGGCTGATAAAATCGAGGCCATTGTAAAGAAAATTCTTACTGAAAGGATTTATCTGGAAGATGAACTTGATAATTTGTCCTTTGTGCTCAAAATATACCCTTCCCATTCCAATTTCCTTTTGGTCAAAATGGACCATGCTAGAAGAATTTATGAATACCTGATCCATGATATGATTATCATAAGGGATCGATCAAAAGTGATTTTGTGTGAAGATTGCCTTAGAATTTCTGTTGGGACCAGAGAAGAAAATGAACAACTGATTGAATCATTAAAACGATACGAACCTATTATCAAAAACCTATAAGTAATGAAAAAAGTACTTTTTATTGACAGGGATGGGACCATTATAGTAGAGCCTCAAACTGACTTTCAAATTGATAGTCTGGAAGATCTTGAATTTATTCCTAAGGTAATTTCTAATTTAAGGAAGATTGCTGAAGAAACAGATTATGAGTTGGTTATGGTGACAAACCAAGATGGATTGGGAACTGCCTCCCTTCCAGAGGAGGATTTTTGGCCTGCCCACAACAAGATGATACTGACCTTGGAGAATGAAGGGGTGAGGTTTGCAGCTGTTCATATTGACCGTTCATTTGATCATGAAAATCTCCCTACACGCAAACCAGGTACTGCCATGTTGACTCAATATATGAACGGGAATTATGACCTGGCAAATTCTTTTGTCATAGGAGATAGAAAAACTGATGTCCTTCTCGCCCAAAATCTGGGTTGTAAGTCCATTTTCATAGGTGATGATATAAAGGGGGCTGATTTTGTCACCAAAGATTGGGATGAAATTTACCGATATTTAAAATTGCCTGACAGAATTGGAGAGGTGTTCCGTAAAACTTCTGAAACAGACATCCACGTCAAGGTGAATCTGGATGGCTCTGGAAAGTGTGAGATATTTACAGGCTTACCATTTTTCGACCACATGTTAGAACAACTGGGCAAACATGGTGGTGCTGACCTGACCATTGAAGTGAAGGGAGATTTACATATCGATGAACATCATACAATTGAAGATACTGCTTTGGCCTTAGGGGAAGCCTATTTAAAAGCTTTAGGAGATAAAAAAGGCATTTACCGTTATGGATTTTTATTGCCAATGGATGATGTTCTGGCTCAAGTAGCCATTGATTTTGGAGGAAGACCTTGGATAGTTTGGGATGCTGAATTTAAAAGGGAGAAAATTGGTGATATGCCTACTGAGATGTTTTTCCACTTCTTTAAATCTTTCAGCGACACAGCCAAATGTAACCTAAATATTAAGGCCGAAGGAAACAATGAGCACCATAAGATCGAAGCAATATTCAAAGGTTTGGCCAGGGCTATCAAAATGGCAGTGGCCAGGGATAAAACTGCACTGAACCAATTACCAAGTACCAAAGGTGTTTTATAAATTGGGGAATTGTAATCAGCCAAGAAAAGAATGGCATATTGTAGCCTGAATGTTGTTGATTTTGGTTGGTAGAATTTTGAAGGTTTAGTTGGGTAAAAGATCTTTTTTCCATTTCTTAAGCTTTCATTGGATTCCGAAAAGACCTTTTGGTTTATAAAACCTGAAGGTCTTTTTTTATGAAAAAATCAGCTAAAAACTTAGGAGTTGTATTCATGATTTATTAGTTTTGAAGAGTTTGTTTTTAGTTTCATATGAGATACCTTGTTCCATTAGTTGTAGTGATTTTGTTTTCCTCCTGTTTCGGCAGTTTTTCTGAGGGAGAGCGCTTATTTAGAATGGGTGCTTATGAAGAGGCCATTAGTGAGTTTAGTAAAACCTTGTTTCTAAATGTGACAGATATCAAATCTCTTCATTTGCGGGCCAGGAGTTATGAGGAACTAGAAGCTTTTGAAGATGCGCTGGAGGATTATAAAGCCATTTTGAGGTTGGAACCGAGCTATGCCCAAGCTCATGCTGGAATAGGTAAACTTTATTGGAGATTAGAAGATTACAAAAAGGCAGAAAATCACTTATTGTTAGCAGCAAAATATGATCCTAAAGATTTTGACATTATCTTTTTGTTGGGCAGGACTTTATTGATGAATGAGAGACATGAAAGTGCTGATGATTTCTTTCAAATAGCTAAGGAATTAAATCCCAAGGATTCGAGGGTGTATTTTTATCAGGGTATGGCCCGTTCGCAAATTGGGGATATCTTGGGAGCTGCAGGGTCCTTCAATATGGCCCTGCGCTATGATCCAGATAATTTGGTCGCCAAGTATAACAGAGGTTTGGTCAGGATGCGGATCGGTTATTATTCTTGGGCACTCGAAGATTTTGAGGCAGTGCTTAAGAAGAACCCTGGACATATGGAAGCCTTAGCACAAAGGGGATTGGTCAAGTTAAGCCTAAAAGATCCAAGTGGTTGTTCGGATTTGATGAAAGCTTTTGCTCAGGGAAGCATCACTGCACAAAGACATAAGGATATGTGTAATTGATAGAAGAACTTTTTTACTAAATCCCTAATCCTAATTTTCTACCTAATCAGGATTGCTTGTTCTGCTTTTTTTAGTTCAAGTTTTTAAATAGGAATGATTCAGCCAATCTTTTTTAATTGTGCATTATATACGAATTAGCGAATTGTTAATACCACTTCAGGAAATGGATAAACACAAGGCTATTAAAGAAATGGAGAAATACACAAGCTTGAAATTTAGAAAATTTTTAAGGTGAAAATACAGTTTGACAGTTAATATTGATCTCATCCAAATCCAACTCAAAAAGGCTGGGTCCCCGCTGTAAGGCTTTGAAAACCTTGGAAATTCTTCCTAAATTCTCTTATTCGAAGGAAATTCCGGGGCAAAAAAAGTGATATAAAGTGATTTGTTACAACTTGATATAGGTTAAACAGAATAAAAGTAATTGGCTCATGAACTTTTAAAAAGCAATACACTTATACTGCCGTTATTTTCCTAATAGCAAAAGAACTGGATGGAACTTATGGCCAAATGTTTGATATCAAATAAAAAAACTCAATTGTTAGGTATTAACTGTAATTAACCGTTCCATAAGGGCAGTTTTATAATTTTCTTTGGCTTTTTCTGAAGTAAATAAGAATAAATAAGGCTCAATCAGTTCCAGTTCCATCAAATAAAAGATCCCTTCATTCCAAATCCCGTCCACCCGGGCATAAAGTGTGTCAGAGGCAAAGGCATCCACTATCTGCTGTATGTATGACAAGTCTTCAGAGCTAGGATGTACAGGGAGGATTTCTCCACCAAAGAAATGCTGAACCCTGAATTCCCCCTTTTTAGGCCTTTTTAATACTGCATGGGAAAATTTCCGGTTGAAAAACAGGTAAGAATATTCTCCGGTTCTTGCTACTTCTTCCACAAAAGGCTGCACCATAAAGTCTTCTACTTTAAGCCATTCCCTGATTTTTCCTTCAAACTCCTGCCAGCTGTTTTTATGTAATTTAAGGGTGTTTTTGGCCCCTCCACTTATAGAAGGTTTGATTACTAAGGTGTCTGTATTGAATTCTTGAAAATAGGGCTCTAAATGTAAGGCCTCATTCTTTTTAACAAAATGAGTTGGAACTATAGGGAATCCCTTTTCTGCAATGGTCTTCATGTACCATTTATCAGAATTCCAAAGGATGGTTTCAATGGAATTGAAAGTAGGAATTCCCATTCTCTGGATCTTATGGCACCAATCCTTGAATTCAGCATAGCGGTCGAAATAATCCCAGGGAGATTTAATCAGCAAATGCGAATATTTATTCCAATTGACTTCATTATCAGACCAAATTTCAAATGTAAAGTCAATATTTAAATCCTGAAGTAGTGAGGCAACTATAGTATCTTCGTTTACTTCCGTTGAGGTGTATGCTCCTTTATCTTCGTAGGTGATGACTGCGATTTTCATGGTTTGATCCTGATTTGAGCGCAATGTTAGGGGAATTTTATGATTTTTTGATTTTTGGTCTGTAATTACCTGATAGAAATTATATTTTTGGCTTTTAGATTCTATGAATAAAGATAAACTCGTCATCATTCCTACCTTCAATGAAAAGGAAAACATGGAGGACATGGTCCGTGTGGTCATGGGACTGGACGGTAATTTTGAATTATTAGTGATTGATGACAATTCTCCTGATGGCACTGCTGAAATAGTAAAAGGTCTTAAGAAAGAATTCCCCGAAAGGTTACACCTGATTCAGAGGGAAGGTAAATTAGGTTTGGGAACAGCCTATATAGAAGGGTTCCGCTATGGCTTGGTTAGTGGCTACCAATACATTTTTGAAATGGATGCCGATTTTTCCCATGATCCCAAAGACCTGATAAGATTGTGGAAGGCTTGTGAAGAGGAGGGTTATGATATGGCGATTGGTTCCAGGTATATTAAGGGTGTCAATGTGGTCAACTGGCCTATGGGTAGGGTTTTGATGTCCTTTTTTGCCAGCAAATATGTACAGTTTATTACCGGGATGCCTATTAAGGATGCGACAGCAGGCTTTAAATGTTATCACCGTAGGGTATTGCAGGCCATCAATTTAAATAAAATTAGGTTTATCGGCTATGCTTTCCAGATAGAAATGAAGTTTACTGCCTGGAAATTGGGTTTTAAAATCATTGAAATTCCCATAATTTTTACAGATAGAACAAAGGGAAGCTCAAAAATGAGTACCAATATCTTCAGGGAGGCAGTTTTCGGGGTTATTTATATGAAATTCAAAAGCCTTTTTGTCCGGTATAGGCCTAATCAAAGCGAATAGATTTAATAGGCTGTATATTGCTGATCACCATAGCTGGCAGAAATAAGACCAGACTAGTTACAAGTAGGACCATAGCATTCAGTATGATAAATACAGGCCAATTCCAAAAAATTGGAACAAAGCTCATGTAGTAATTTTCCGGATCCAATGGAATCAGTCTGAACTTATCCTGAAGCCATCCAAATCCCAGAGCCAATGTATTGCCGATCAGCATTCCTCTACCAATAATCCTAATCCCATTCCAAACAAAAATTCTACGGATCTGACTGTTTCTTGCCCCTAGAGCTTTTAATATACCTATCATCTGGGTCCTTTCCATAATCAGGATAAATAGAATGGAAACCATATTAAATGCAGCAACGAAAAGAATGAGTCCAAGAAAAATATAAACATTGTTGTTGAGTAAATGAAGCCAGTCAAAAATTTCCATGTACTTGTCCTTTACTTTGACAAGTTTGAGATCATAATCCAAAACTTCATATAAGGGATCAATGTATTCCTCCAATTTTTTGGAATCCTTTACAAATACTTCAAAACCACCTACCTGATCATCTGTCCAGGCATTGAGGTTTCTAATGGTCTGAATGTCACCAATAATGATTTTGTCGTCGAAGTTTTCCAATAAGGTTTCATAAAGGCCTACGATTTCCAGTCTTCTAAAACGTGGAGGTTCTTGCACAAAATACATTGTCACACGGTCCCCGACATCCAATAAGAGCTTATTAGCAATTTTGGTACTAAGCATTACTTCATTGGAAGCAGAGGAATCAGAAAATTGAATAAAGCGCCCTTTTTTGATTGAGTTTTTGAAAGCCAAAGTGTCAAATTCAGGTCCCACACCCTTCATCAAGACTCCTTCTACTTCATTGTCACCTTTAAGCAGACCGGGCTTGTGGGCAAATGACTGTACATGGACAATGTAGTCCTGACCGGAATAGTCTCTAAAAAAATCTGATTTTTTGGAAGTTGGGGATTCTTCAAATGCATTGCCAGACATAAAACGCATGACCTGAAAATGTCCTGTGAAAGCAAAAACCTTGTTGGAGATCTCGTTTTGGAATCCTCCTAGTATCATGAAAGATATCAGGGATATGGCGATACCAATGGCCACTGAGGCCACAGCAATGCGGTGGATGGTTCCTGTGAAACCACCAGTTCTTTTAAAACTTATTCTTTTGGCAATGAAATAAGAAAGGTTCAAAGAATTTATTAATTTGGTCGAAATCTAGCGCAAAATAACTATGAAGTCCTTGAAATTGATGATTCTTTTCAGTTTTTTAATTAGCTCCCTGGCATTTTGTAAAAATCCACAAAAAAATAACCCTTTACTTGGAGCTGAAAAGAAGGAAATTATTCTTCCTGCAGCCGACCAACCAAATGTCTATCTCCCTTTGCTGGAAGGGAAAAGGGTAGGATTGGTTGTAAATCAGACTTCCATATTAACCAGTCATAACAACATGCATTTGGTAGATTTCCTGATGATGGAAGGGGTGGACGTGAAGAAAGTTTTTGTGCCTGAACATGGTTTCAGAGGGGATGCAGATGCAGGAGAAGCCATCAAATCAGAAGTGGATAAGAGCACAGGCTTGCCCGTTGTGTCACTTTATGGTGAAAATAAAAAACCATCCAAAGAGTCCTTAAAGGATATTGATATTCTGATTTATGATTTACAAGATGTGGGGGTGAGATTTTATACTTATATCAGTACCATGCATTATGTCATGGAAAGCTGCGCTGAAAACAATATGCCCTTATTGATTTTTGACAGACCTAACCCTAATGGCAATTATGTGGACGGTCCTGTTTTGAAAAAAGGTTTTGAGAGCTTTGTGGGAATGCATCCGATTCCGGTGGTACATGGACTTACAGTAGGGGAGTTGGCAGGGATGATTAATGGAGAAGGTTGGTTAAAAGGAGTTGTGCAAGCGCCCATTCAGGTTATTCCTGTTAAAAATTGGGACCATAGCCTGGCTTATTCACTACCTGTAAAGCCATCTCCAAACCTTCCAAATGATACCGCAATACGGCTCTATCCATCTCTATGTTATTTTGAAGGAACGGATGTCTCTTTGGGAAGGGGTACTTATTTCCCATTTCAGGTATATGGTTATCCTGATCCAAAATTTGGGGATTTTACCTTTACTCCTGTAAGTATTGTTGGCATGTCCAAAAATCCGCCCCAACAGGGTAAATTATGTTATGGGGAGGATTTGCGAAATGAACCTTTGGATCATCAATTTACACTCAAATACCTCCTAAAGGCATATGAGCTTTCAGGAAAGAAGGAAAAGTTCTTCAATAATTTCTTTGATAAGCTGGCCGGAACAGATGAATTGAGAAAGGATATTCTTTCAGGAAAGTCAGAGACAGCCATTAGGGCCGGATGGCAGAAGGATCTTGAGGCTTACATGGCGTTGCGGGACAAATACAGATTATATTAAGGAGCCAAGACCATTAGTCTTTACCCAATTTTAATTGCCTAATTTAAAATTGGTCTCGCAATCGCTCTTTTTTTGATTTTGATTCTTTGAGGCAAGCTTCAACCAAAATCGAGACAAAGTATCCAGAAGTAAAGTTTAATATGCTCGAATTCAAACAATCATTTGATTGATTACTTGCAAATATTTTATAACATCCTTGTCCTTGAATCATTGGAATTTATTTTAAAACAATGACTTGAGGAAGGAATTTTTTATTTAAACCATACGTGTAACAAACATCACCGATTATCTTTTTGAAAGTTTGGACTTTTGTTTATCAAAATTAGGGTAAATGAATCCCTTCATTAGATTTCCAGATTAAGAGAAAAAAACATCATGAATAATAGCATTGCCTCTAAGATCAAGGGCTTTTTGCCCATTTTGGACTGGTTGCCTAATTACAAAAAATCAGATCTTCAGGGAGACCTTTCTGCAGGCCTTACAGTAGGGATCATGTTGATTCCTCAAGGTATGGCCTATGCCATGTTGGCCGGATTGGAACCCATCCATGGTCTGTATGCCGTAACTGTTCCTTTGTTATTGTATGCCATCTTCGGAACATCCAGACAGCTGGCTGTTGGGCCTGTTGCCATGGTTTCCTTGCTTACTGCTGCCGGAATTGCCAGTTTGAATCCAGCTTCACCTGAACAATACTTGTTGTATGCATTATCTTTAGCCTTTTTGGTAGGCCTGATACAGTTTGGAATGGGCTTATTGAGACTGGGTTTTGTCGTGAATTTCCTGTCCCATCCCGTAATCAATGGCTTTACTTCTGCTGCAGCGATCATCATAGGATTGAGTCAGATCAAACACCTTTTTAGGATCAATCTTCCCAATTCTGAACACATTCAGGAAATGATTGTAGCCATTGCCCAAAACATAGGGGACATCCACTGGCTGACTTTTGGAATAGGTGTCATCGGTATCGTTATAATCAAATACGGAAAAAAAATCCATAAGAGTTTCCCTGCACCGCTTGTAGCTGTGATTGTGGGTATCGCATTGGTCTCCGGGTTTGACCTGACTTCTCAAGGTGTAAAGATTGTTGGGGATGTACCAAGTGGCTTGCCGAGTCTTTCCTCTCCTTCCTTTGATATGGAAGTTTGGAGTACTTTATTGCCTATCGCGTTGACCATTTCACTGGTGGGTTTTGCAGAGAGTTTTGCCGTAGCCAAAACCATTCAGGCAAAGCATAAAAACTATAGGCTGGATGCCAATCAGGAATTGATCGGACTGGGCATGGCCAACTTTGGAGCAGCTTTCTTCAGGGGTTACCCTGTAACAGGTGGATTTTCCAGGACAGCAGTCAATAATGATGCAGGGGCAAAAACCGCTTTGGCATCCATCTTTAGTGCTGTCTTGATAGTATTGACCTTGTTATTTTTTACCGGATTATTCTACAACCTTCCTAGTGCCATTTTGGCTGCGGTGGTTTTAGTAGCCGTATCCGGTTTGATTGATTACAAAGAACCAATCCACCTATGGCATAAGGACAAGTCTGACTTTGCCATGTTGATTGCTACTTTCATCATTACCTTGACTTTGGGAATTGAAACGGGAATCATTGCTGGTATGGTACTTTCTCTTATTGTCGTCATCTACAGGGCTTCCAGACCCCATATGGCCCAATTGGGAAGGGTGCCCGGCACCAATATCTTCAGGAATGTGAAAAGGTTTAATAACCTTATCGAAAGGGATGATTTGTTGATGATAAGGGTGGATGGACCAATATATTTTGCCAATGTAGAGTACATCAAAGACAAAATTGACAAATGGATTTCCAAAAAGAATAACCAAGTCAAAATGATTGTCTTCAATATGGAATCAGTAACCAATATCGATAGTACAGGGTCCCATGAATTGAATGAATGGATCAACACCTGGAGAAAGTCAGGCATAGATGTATGTATGAGCAGCATCAAAGGCCCTGTCAGAGATGTCCTTAACAGATGGGGAATACTGGAATCTGTGGGGTCTGACCATGTCTTCCTAGATGACAATTCAGCTGTAGCAGCCTTCGACCACGAAATTGATGTTGATTTCCTTGAAAAATATTCACCTTACGCCATACAAACCGATTCAAAATAATGTGCCAGATAGATCTCAATAAATACCTCGAATACAATAAGCAATGGGCTGCTGAAACCTTGGCTTCCCAAGAAGGGTATTTTGATACCCTAAAGGAGGGGCAATCCCCAAAGGCCCTTCTCCTGGGCTGTTCAGATAGCCGGGTGTCACCTTCCAAAGTACTGGGAACTGATTTAGGGGACCTATTTATTCACAGGAATATAGCCAATTTGGTGTCCCATACTGACCTTAACTTCCTTTCTGTCATGCAGTATGCTGTAGAAAATTTGGGTATTAAGGATATCATAGTCTATGGACATTATGGTTGTGGAGGGATAAAAACTGCTTATGAAAACAATAACAATGGTTTGATTGACAATTGGTTGGCAACGATCAAAGATGTGATCCGTCACCATAAAGCCGAACTGAATCTGATAGCAGATGAAAATGAAAGGCTAAACAAGCTCGTTGAACTCAATGTCCTGGAACAAATACAGAACATCAAACAGACTTCTGTTTACAAGAAAGCGATTGCCAAGGGAGAAAAAATTAATCTGCATGCTTGGGTTTTTGATTTCTCCACAGGCTTAGTCCATGACCTGAAGAAGAAATACAATATTGTACCGGCAACAGCTTGATATAATGATTGACATATGAAAATGAAGAAAATGCTGCCTTCTGGGCAGCATTTTTTTGCTCTTTGGGATTTGCAATCCCGAAGAGTGATAAATAGGATATCCAATCCTTCTTTTCTTTTAAATGTCTATCTTACAGATTACTAATCCGCTGTATCTTTCTCGAAATTGCAAATTTCTAGAAGCCTTTAAGCGCTGATCAACTCCTCAAAGTCGTCTCTGATATAAATAACGTTTCTCCCCAACTCAATCCACTTTTTCTTTTCCAACTGCTTTAGAAGCCTGGAAATTACTTCTCTGGAAGTACCCAGTTCATTGGCGATTTCCTGATGGGTAATATGTAGCTCATTGGTCTTATGCTGCTTCATTTTGGTCACTATGTAGCGCATCAGCCTTTCATCCATTCTTTTGAAGGCCACCGCATCCAATGCTACCAGCATTTCATGGAACCTGTTTTGGTAAGTCATTGCCACAAAGTCCTTCCATTGCTTGAACTGGTCCAGCCATTGTTCATGTTTAGTTATAGGTATACCAAGGATAACTGTTTTTTCTTCTGCCACAGCTTTGATTTCACTTGGCTTGGATGCTGAGCAACAAGTAAGGGATAAAGCGCATGTTTCGCCGGGCTCCAAATAATAGAGAAACAACTCCTTACCATCTTCATCCATTCTCAGAATTTTGATGGCTCCTTCCAAAACAATTGGCACCATTTTGATAAATTGCCCCGGCTCAGTTATGATTTTTCCTGCTGAAAATTCATGAATAGTACCATTTTCCAACAGCGCATTCAATAAACTGGGGTCAGTGATATTCGGAAGCTTTAATTTCAGGTCCTCAAGTTCCATAATTCAAAATTTGTTTAAAAGTAGCCTTAGGTCTTCCTCTAATTTAGTGATAAAAGTTACAATAGAAAAAGGCCGGATAAATTACCCGGCCCTTTTCAACCACCAAACCTATTATTTAAGCACTAAAACCACCGTCAACAACAAAAGTCGCTCCGGTAATATATTTAGCATCATCAGAAGCCAAAAAGGCCGCCATGTTTGCAATATCTTCATTCAAAGCATACCTTCCCAAAGGAACCATGCTTTCAAAACCTTTTTTGACTTCGGCTCCAGCACCAGGAGCCATTTGGTCTTCCAGAGAACGCATCATTCTGTTTTCCACTGGTCCTGGATGTATGGTATTGACCCGGATATTGAATGGAGCACCTTCTTTTGCGGCCACCCGCATGGTGCCAATTACAGCATGCTTGCTGGTAGTGTAAGCAATCATCTTGGGTGTACCGGTCAATCCTGCAACTGAAGAAGTGATGATGATTGATCCACCATTTTTTTCCATTTGGGGGAATGCGTATTTCATGCCCAGCCAAACCCCTTTGACATTCACATCGATGACCAAATCAAACTCTTCTTCAGTGTATTCAGTCAATGATTTTACAACACCTTCTGTTCCTGCATTTAAAAAGACAACATCTATCTTCCCGAATAAATCAACTGCTTTATCAGTATAAGCTTTTACTCCAGTGGCCTTACTCACATTGGCGGCGTAAGTATAAACTCTCTTATCTCCTAATTCTTTTTTAGCTTCTTCAAGATTTTTCTCCAATAAGTCAACCAATAGTACTCCAGCTGCTCCTTCATCTAAAAACAGCTTGGCGGTTGCTTTTCCTATACCCCCGGCACCACCTGTGATGATCGCATATTTTCCTTCTAATTTCATAGCTGATTTTGTGTTTGGTTAATAAATCTTATGCTCAAAATTAGTATCAGTCAACTAATATAAATGCGTTAATAATCACGCTTTTATATGATTTACATCAGGGTTTTAGAAAAGGGATTTTAGCATATTTGGTAATCTGTTAACCAAAACACCTTCTAGCCATGAAACGAATCATAGTTCCTATCGATTACTCTTCTTATGCTGATAGTGCATTTTTGACAGCTCTTAAAATTGCAGACAAAGAAAACAGCACGATCACTTGTGTCAATGTGGTGAGTTCAGGTTTGGACTGGAAAAATCTAAGTGCAGAGAAAAAGAAATCCCTTCCGGATATCCTTGATGCTGAAGCTGAGGCCAAGGATAAATTGAAAGCTTATGTAATGGATCATAAATTAGGAGGGGTGCCAGTGGAGGCTGTTGTAGAAGTTGGGATTCCCCATGAAGTGATTGTTGAACTGGCAAATTCTCATAAGGCGGATTTAATTGTTCTTGGAGCGCATGGTAAAGAACACAGCAAAGAAAAATTTTTAGGTTCAAACCTTCAAAAAGTAATTAGAAACGCTGATTGTCCTGTATTGGCAGTTAAAAAGGTCATGAATGGAAACCAGCTTAGGAAAATGGCATTTGCTTCTATGTTCAATGAGGAATCCAAGCCTTCTTTTGTAAAAATGAAACCTTTTATTAAATCCTTCCATACTTCGGTTCATTTTCTTTTTGTCAATACGCCAAGTGCTTTCGTAAATTCCTGTGAGGCACAAAAAAAGATGGATTTGTATGCAAAAGGTTTGGAGGATATGGTTATCCATAAGCAAATTTACTGTCATCAAGAACCGGAAAAAGGGATCATTGAGTTTGCTGAAAAAAATAAAATCGGATTTATCGGTATTGCTTCTTCCAATAGAACAGGCAAATCCTCGTACCAAATAGGCGTAACAGATACAGTGCTTTATAAGACCGATATTCCTGTGCTCAGTGTAAAATTTGGATAAATCTTAGATAGAAAAGGCCAAATTGATTAAAGGGTTATCTTTAAATCCGCAATGATACAAGTAATCATTTATAATGCGGTTTATAACCATACTGATATAAATTGATATTGGGTCCGCCTTGGTGAACAAGTTATTGATGGTTATTGATTCTAATTTAGCGGTAAATTCTATGAAATTCAGTTAGTGGTATGATTGCGGAAAATCATTAAAGGTTACTTTGATTCTTGTTGATTGCAAGGCCTAATGCAATCAAAATTGATAAGTAACCTTTTTTTATTCCATATCCAATACTTCTTTTTTCTTCAATTTCCAGTAAATACTGGAACTTCCCAAGTTGTCCAAACTCGAAACTACTTGTTTGATGACATTGGTCAAGGTTGAAACAGGAAATTCGGGTGTGGTGGTTTTTATCCTTTCATATAGGTCATGGATCCATTTTTTGTACTGCTTGGCATTTTCTCCCACCCAATCCGGGATTGTAGCCTGCTGATCTTCCTCATGGATATATATTTTGACCCTATCAATAAAGTGAAAAGTATATTTTTTAAGTTCCTCGTAGAATTCTCTGGCAATAGGATCATCCTCATCTGACATATCTTCGATATTGTGCATCACATCTTTTAAATCTTTTGTCGCATAGACCATAGTCCTCAAAGAAAGCATTAGTGAAGTCAGTAATTTGGCTTCTTCAAGGGAAAGGTTTTGTTCCTGAAGATCGATATGATAGGCTGTAAGTTCATCTTCCAGTTTTTTGATTGACTTATATTCTGCCATCAAATCCTTAGGTTGGAACAATATTTTTCTCCAGATAGAGACATTATTGGCTGAATTTCCATCCCAAACATTGGCCATAAAACTGACTGTCTTGTCAAATGCTACCTGGATCTCTTTTTTCAGCGCAGCAATGGCTGCTTCCGGGATCTGCACACTTACATTTTTGACATACAGTGATACTCCTTCTGGTTCAGCAGAAAGGAATCTGGTTTTGAGCCATTTTTCCAAATTAGAAATGAAAGGAAAGAACAGGATGATGCCAATCAAATTGATAATGGTATTTAAAAAAACCAACTCCATCAAAGGATCTTTGATCGAGAAGAAGGCCATAGTAAAATCTACCAACTGGCGTATAAAAACAAAAACCAGACAGCCAGTAACCAAATTGAAAAGAAAATGGGATAGGGCCAGTCTTTTTTTATCAGCGGACCCCTTCAGGGCACCTATGGCTACTGTAATTGTAGTACCTATGTTGGCTCCGATGATCAGGACTGCTCCCTCCAATAAAGAAATCAGGCCAGCGTTCATAGAACTAAGGATAATGACCACCATAGCAGAACTGGATTGGATCAAAGCTGTCACCACAATACCTATAAGTAAGTAGATCCATAAACCATATTGATGGAATGCCTCCAGGTCGATATGGTCAGATACATTTTCAATGGCGGTTTTCATAAAATCCAATCCTAAAAAAAGCAGACCAAAGCCAACCAAAAAAACACCGGTCTCACGTACCTGGGGCCTGCTTGAAAAGAACAAAGAAAAAATACTGCCAAAGGCTAAAAACGGCATAGCAAAATCCGCAACACTCAGTTTGAAGCCCAGCGTAGCCACAATCCAAGCGGTAACTGTTGTGCCTAAATTGGCACCGAGAATTATCCCAATGGCATTTTTGAGCTGGATCATTCCTGCACCCAAAAAAGCCAAAACCATAAGTGTCACTAGGGAACTGCTTTGTAGAACTGCCGTAATGAATGTTCCTATCAAGATTCCTTTAATTGAGGAATCTGTAAATTTTTGCAGTAGGTTTCTAAAGGATTTACCACCCAACTCTTTGATGGCATTTTCCAATTGGTGCATGCCCCAAAGAAATATGCCTATACCTGCAAAGAATTGCCAAAAATCAAAAACCTCTTTTTCCATATTGGGGTCCTGCTATTCAACAAATATAAAAATTAGGCAAAAAAAACACCTTTTGTTGCAGCCTAACTAAGAGCCTTTTTTAATCTTTTTCATTCTTTTGGGATTATACCATAGATAAAACCCGGAAATACCCAATACAATCAAAGCTAAGGAGGTTAAAGTGGAATAAATTTGTTTACTGGATTCCGAATCTGATCTTCCCCAAAAATCCAAAATGCTTCCATCGTGGATTTTTTCAATAAGGTCAGAATTTCTTTGGGCTACAGATAGGATCTCTCCCGAGTATCCATCTATCTGGACTTCTGTAAAATGGTATTTGAAAATGATCTTAACGATGCCTTTTTCCGGTCGAATATCCAAGCGGTCTATAATACTTTCCTTATGCAAACTATCCCTCATATACTGACTGCCAATCTCCAGGATTTTTTCAACAGGAATCCAAGTAGAGGGTGATTCCATCTTGGTTTTTTGGGTCTTAGGAATCAAATGCAGTTCTTTTTTCCAAGCCAGTAAAATCGCAGTAACCCCTATTAGGATAAGAAAAAACACAAAA
Organism: Cecembia rubra; assembly: GCF_003014575.1. Lineage (GTDB taxonomy): Bacteria > Bacteroidota > Bacteroidia > Cytophagales > Cyclobacteriaceae > Cecembia_A > Cecembia_A rubra. Next base: position 903,311 of record NZ_PYGF01000001.1, on the reverse strand, counting down.
GGAATGCTAACCCACTTATGGATCCTCCGGTGAATTCTGGTAAGATTGGCTATGATGGAAATTCTTTTCATGTCTTTCTATCCCCAAAGATATACCTATCCTTAGAGCTAAGAAAAATTAAACTTCAAGCGGTAATAATTGGGGATTGATCAGCTAAAAACCACCTGGGCCAATTTCATGGCTTCGGAAAATTCATTTTTATCCAGATGGTTTTCGTATCCCTTTTCTTCCAAAATACGGATCAGGTTTTCTGTCGCCACATTTCCTACGAGTTCATCTTTTGCCATAGGGCAGCCTCCAAAGCCTTTGAGGGCGCCGTCAAACCTTTTGCAACCCGCGTTTAGGGCAGCTTCAATTTTTGGTCTCAAGTCCTGAGGTCTGGTATGCAGGTGCATTCCGAATTCTATAGTAGGATAGGTCTCTGCATTTACTTTGTAGAGTTCGGCTATTAGGGAAGGTTCGGCCGAGCCAATCGTGTCCGCAAAAGAAATGATTTTTATGTCAAGGTCATTGAGATTTTTAACAAATTCAGCAACCAGATCAGGAGAATAGGGATCCCCATAAGGATTTCCAAATCCCATACTCAGGTATGTCACCAAAGTTTTACCTTTTGTTTCGCACAGATTCTGTATTTCTTCTATCGTAACAAGCGCCTCTTGTATGGACTTGTTGGTGTTTCTTTGTTGGAAGGTTTCTGAAAGAGATAAGGGGAAACCCAAATAATCGATTTCTTCAAAAAATAAGGCTTCATTGGCACCTCTTTCATTGGCGACAATGGCAAGTAATTTTGATTTGGATTGGTGCAGGTCCAAAAGTGAAAGCACTTCGGCAGTATCCCTCATCTGGGGTATGGCTTTAGGGCTTACAAAACTCCCGAAATCTACTGTGTCAAAACCAACCTGCAACAACTGGTTAATATATGCCGCTTTGATGGCTGTATCAATAAAGCGTTCTCTACCCTGCATGGCATCCCTTGGGCATTCGATCAATTTAATCATGGCTTGAAACTAAGGCCAGTATGTTCAATTTCCAAAATCTATTTTTATTTAGGCTTTATTTTGTGCTTGAAATAATCTTGATATGCCCCAAATGATGCTTACAATGCCAGGAATACATGGCGAGGTTTCGATCCAAGGCTACTTCTTTTTTCATCTCGGGATGGTAAAATGTCCTTTTGAAATCACTTGCTTGCATCGCTTCCAATAGTTTGACCCATCTGGCATGAAGTCCTTCTAAGATGGAAATAGAATCAGATACTGGCATTTCTAGATAATCAAGTCCTTTGGCCCATAAATCTTCATGATATGGCTTAACAGTAGGGTTTTCTTCAGTTAGTGCAAGTTTGAACCGGATAAAACTGTTCATATGGCTATCCGCACAGTGATGGATCACTTGCCTCAAAGTCCAGCCTCCTGGTCTGTAAGTTGTATCCAGGTCCTTTTCATCAAGTTTGGAAACTTCTTTTTTCAGCAATCCAGGAAATTCTTTGATATCCTGAATGTAGGTATTGATCTGGCTTTCAGAAAATTCACCTTGTACTCTAAAAGTACCAACAGGGTATTTCAATGGTTCGGTCATAAAATAGAAGCGGTATAAAAGTGCTCTTGTCGATGTTTAGCTACTGAAATTTAAAGTATTTTGAACTGATTTTTCAAATTTTTTGAAAAGTTGAAGGAAAAGATTTTTTTGGCTCAGCATGCTTTAAATATAAATAGAAGGGTGGACAGCTGGCTTTCCTGCTTTCATAAAGTTGATTATATTTCAAACATGAAAAAAATAAAAGACAATGAGGTCAGATGGGGGGTGATTGGCGTAGGAAATGTTTGCGAAAGAAAATCTGCCCCTGCCATGAACCTGGTGCCGAACAGCAAACTGGTCGCTGTCATGCGAAGGGATGAGGATAAGGTCAGAGATTATGCAGCAAGACATGGCGTTCCCAAATGGTACACCTCAGCCCAGGACCTTGTTGATGATCCCGATGTCAATGCGGTTTACATTGCTACCCCGCCGCATATGCATTTACCATATACCAAATTGGCAGCAGAAGCAGGTAAGCCGGTGTATGTTGAGAAGCCCATGGCCAGGAATTATGCTGAATGCCAAGAAATGATTGCTGTCTGTGAAAGAGCAAATGTTCCACTCTATGTGGCTTATTACAGAAGGGCATTGCCCCACTTTTTACAGATCAAAAAAATGATGGAGGAAGGAGCAATAGGAGAGGTAAGGACTGTCCATATCAACCTCAAACAGGTTCTTAAGCCAGATATAGTAGTACACTTGGAGAATAATTGGAGGATCGATCCTAAAGTTGCCGGCGGAGGCTATTTCTTTGACCTGGCTTCCCATCAATTGGATCTTTTGGATTTCTTTTTTGGACCGGTTCAAAAAGTCCAGGGATTCGCTGTCAATCAGGCCAGGGCTTATGAAGCAGAAGATTTGGTTGTTGGCAGTTTTGTTTTTGAGAATGGAGTGATAGGCTCTGGAAACTGGTGTTTTACAGCCTCTCAAAGTGCTGAAGTTGATGAGATTACCATCTATGGCAGCAAAGGTAAAATCAGTTTCGAGATCTTTGGCAAAGGAGAATTTACCCTGGAAAAAGACGGGGAAGACAGGCAGCACTTTGAACTGGAATTGCCTTACCATATCCAACAACCTCTTATCAAATCCATTGTGGAAGACCTTTTAGGAAGGGGGAAATGTCCAAGTACCGGAAATTCAGGAGCAAGGACCAATTGGGTGATGGATGAATTGGTGAAAACCTACTATGGATTTTGAATTGGGCTAACAAACAAATTCCAGTCAAAAAAAACTTTGATTCCTGGCTAAATCTTATTAAAAAACACGATTGTCCGCTTTCTTGCCAGTAGAATCATCACGATAGAATAAACCTACGATTTCAAACCAATATCCATGAATAAATGTCCGTCTTGGCGGACATTTATTCGTGGATATTAATTCTAATTTACATGTAAATTCTTTGAAATTGAGATAGTGGTATGATTTCGGATGATCATATTAAACAAAATGGTTAAGGATTTATAGATGCTAAGGAAAGAAATTGGATTCTAAAAAGGATTTCAGTTATTTGAACTGGCTTGAAGGATTTTAACCAATTTAGCTATTTTGTATTTGGATCTGTATTTTCTATATGCGCCAGCTTTTTCATAACACATTAAAAAATCTAGTAGAACTTTCTGAAAAGGAGAAAGCAATCTTGGAAGAAGCATTTGTATTCCGTCAGGTACCCAAAAAATTTAAATTGGCAGAAGAAGGGCAGGTAGCCAAAGAGGTTTATTTTATCAATAAGGGGTTGATCCGTTTGTATTACACCAAAGAAGGGGAGGAGATAACCGGTTTTATTTTTCAGGAAGGCCTCTTTGCCAGCAGTTATGATTCTTTTTTAAAACAACAACCGAGCAATCAAACTTTGGAAACTTTGGAGGAATGTGAGTTATTGGTCATTGATAAAAAGGGCATGGAGGAACTCTACCAGACTTTACCCAAAATGCATATCATTACCAGAAAAGTAGCGGAACTGCGCTTTATCAATGCACAGCGAATTCTGTCTTCCTTTATTTTAGATAGTCCGGAAGAAAGATACCGAAAGTTTGAAGAAGAACATAAAGACCTACTTCTGCGTGTTCCGCAGCATTATATTGCTTCATTTTTAGGTATCACACCGGTGAGCCTGAGCCGGATAAGGAAAAGGTTGAAGGAATCTGAATAAATTAACAATTGTTAATGAACCCAGGGGTAATCAACATCTACCTTTGCAATAAGCTTCTAAACTTAAGGTAATGAAAATCAGGACAGAAATTATTATTAATGCTTCCAAAGAAAAGGTTTGGGATATTCTCACCGATTTCGATAAATATCAGCATTGGAATCCATTTATTGTAAAGAGTCAAGGTCTGGCGATTCCTGAAAGCTATTTGGTCAATACCATGAAAAATGGCGATAGATTCATAACTTTTAAACCCAAGGTTTTAAAAGTAGAACCCAATAAGTACTTTGATTGGCAAGGAAAATTATGGTTTAAAGGACTCTTTGATGGGCATCATTTTTTTCATATCGAAGAAATCCACCCTAATCAGGTGAAATTGATCCATGGGGAGAATTTTTCAGGCCTAATGAGTAAGATGATCTTAAAGAAAATTGGCCAGCAGACGAGGGAAAGCTTCGAACATATGAATAAGGCCTTAAAGAAGGCTGCTGAATCAGATCATTAGGGATCCAATGTAGGGTTTCAGCAAATTAATACAAAAAGGCAAATTGGTTTTGGGATCCAACAACATAATATCCATATAAATTAAAGGGCCATATTCAATAGCGCTGCTGTCATTCCCACACTGATAATGCCACTATTAGAAATACTAAAGATCGATTAATAGGATTGGGATTGTATTTCTTTCTTAAATGAAAATTTATTGGCTACATAAAAAAACCTTGCTGTTCTTAATTTTCGAAAAGCAAGGTTGGAATGAAAGAGGAATAAGCTTAGACCGGTAATGACTTTGAAACTTTTTCAATTAAAAATTTTCGGACACCAGCAGGAAGTTGCCATTCAAACTCTTTTCCTTCTTGGAATCCTATCAAGGCCACTCCAAGAGGAGAAAGAATAGAGATTTTTTTATCTTGAAGATTAGCATCAGCAGGTAAGGTTAAGGTAAAACAAAGTCGGTTACCACTACTGATTTCTCTAACTTCGAAGTAAGAATTTAGCTGAATGACATTGTCTTTTATTTTTTTGTCATCTACTATTTTAGCCCTCCGCAATTCATTTTGTAAGGACCCCATTTCTTTTGTTCTTTGGCTGGGGTGAGCATTTTCTATCAGATTTTTAATGATCTGATGGTCTGAGATTTTTAATACAGGTATCATTGAAATTGATTTTATATAAATTTTTGAATAGGATTCCTTCAAAACTGTTGTTCTGAATAGGATTCAATGAAGTGAAAGGAATTCTTGGATTTTTCCCCCGCTAAATAGTCAAGAAAATATTAGCAGGGGTTACTTTACAAAGGCTTTGTTATGTGTAGTACATATGTATAGCAAAGCAATACCCTGGAGGTTTGCAGAAAAAATTTTTGCTATAGAACTTCTGTACATGTCCTTTGGGAATTTGTTTTACAAGTTAACTAAACTTGGATAGGTTTCCTATAGTAGTAGTAACCTTGAGTTAATACTTAAGGTTCCCTTGCTTGTATGGAATTAAAAAGAGGATATTTGGATTAGACCTATCCATATACCGGTTATATGATTTGGAAAGCTTAAAATATGTTTTGTGTCTTCATTCTAGTTGATGGGTCTTCCGTAATTGAGAATCAAATTAAAACTTCAGAATAAACTCCTGAAGGTTGTCACTTCTTTCTAATTGCAGTTTTTTTCTTAACCTATATCGGGAAATTTCAACTCCCCTCGGGCTAATATTCATCAAAAAGGCAATCTCTTTTGTTGAAAGGTTCATTCTTAAATAGGCTGTCAATTTTATTTCCTGAGGGCTCAAATTTGGATAAGCCCTTTTAAACCTGTGCATAAAATCCCCATGAACCTGATCAAAGTGGATTTCAAACTGCTTCCAATCGTCATCTTCAGCAATATTCTTGTCAATGCTGTGTATGACTTTTTGGAGCTCATTTTTAACCTCTTGGTTTTTACTTTTTTTGATAATCAGCGAAAGTTGGGATTTCGTTTGATCTATAAAACCATTTTTATTCAGTAAATGCATGGTAGCAGAGGCCAGTTCCTTGTTTTTATTCTCAATTTCAACTTCTAATTTTTCAGTTTTCAATTTTTCAAGTTCTTGTTGGGAGTTTCTGAGATCTTTGGATTTTTCTTCCAATTCTTTCTTTTGTCTGGCGGTTAAGGCCTGAGTCTTTTTTTGATATTGTTTATCCACCTTTTTGTAGGCAAGCAATAAGAAAAGAACTGATGCTATCAAATAGATGAACCACGCCAATGAGGTTCTGTACCAAGGTGGTAGAACGGTGAAATTGAAAGGTATAGCCTCTGCTATCTGTCCATAGATATCTTTGCTTTGGACATGAAAAGTGTATTTTCCTTCTCTCAGATTGGTATAGGCCTTGTCCCTTTTATTTGTCCATTCCCCATATTCACTTTCAAGACCTTCCAGCCAAAATCTGAATTGGGTGGTATTTTCATTGTTGGGGATACTATTGGTAAATTCAAAACGAATATCAGCTTGGTTAAAAGGGAGTTCTAGTCCCTTGCCTTCTGTTCCGAACTTTTGTTCCATCATTTCAATATGCTTTCCCAAAGCCAAAAGCGAATCTCCTGGTTTTGTCAGATATACTGCTTTAATAAAGGCAGGATAAGTAGGAGGCATGATTTTGTTAATATCAAGTTTGTACCAAATGAATCCCTCATTGGCAGCAAACAGGACCTCATTTGACCTTAAGAGTGAAACATTTTGCAGATCATCGTTCAATAGCGGAATTATCTTATTGAAAATCTGGTGGTTTTTTTGGAAAGTGCCGTCTGATTGTTTTTCTAAAACCCCCACTTCTTTATTACCGATATAAAAAATATTCCCAATCGGGTCTTCTACCAAACTGGTGATCAGAAATTCATTGTCAAAATAGGGGCTAAAAACAGCATCCTTTTCAAACCTGTCTGTTGATGGATTGTATATATATATCCCATATTCCGTGGTAAAAACCACCCTTCCACCTATTTTCCAAACCGAATTCAGTAAATTGGTAGGTAAACCTTCCTTATTTCCATAAAACTTATAGTTTACTTCTGTCAGGTCATCTGATAGGGACAATTTATAAATTCCTTTATATCCATGTGACATCCAAATATTCCCTAATTCATCCTGTTGAATCAGTCTGCAAGATTCCTCAAAACCTTTAAGCTTTCTTACAAAAAAGTAGTTTCCATTCTTTTCCTCAAACAAAACCAAGCCTTTGTATGTGCCTGCTAAAATCAAATTAGGTCTGTCTTTTAATGGGAGAAAACCCCAGACTCCTTTGACTCCTGGAATAGGATCTGCTCTGTCGTTTTTGATCAAAAATGCTCCTTCATTATGGCCCATTAACAAATTTCCTTCAATTTGGCCAAAGCTGTAAGCCTGTCCCTCAGAATTAGAGATTTTAGTTATTTTTTCTCCACTCCCCGACATTTTTCCTGTCTCTATATTGGTTCCCAAATAAATATCTTCTTGGAATAGTTTGGCTGCATAGCCAGTACCCAAAATCCCTTTCTCTGGGCCAAGCAACCTAAAAGGTAAACTCAATTCCAAAAGTGTAATACCATTGTTATGGCCTAGCCATAAATTACCGCTCTTATCTTCAAAAATTGAAATCACAGTATTGTTTTGCAGTCCTTTTTCCTGATTCATGTGGAGTTCAAGGCTTCCATTTTCCTTTAAAATGTACAGCCCGTCATACTGGGTTCCGACAGCAATATTCCCATTTCTTAGTCTAATAGCCTTGTTGACTTTGCTAAGTTTTGGCAGGTTTAATGGACTCCATGAGTTTAGGTTCTGAGAGGAAAAAAGGTAAATTTCGCCCTTTTCGGTGAAAACCTGCAATTCCCCTGAAGTAGTTTCCAGAATTCCGCTCAATAGTTCAGTTTTCAGTTTGGCCATATCTGAAAGAAGAACTGCTTCATTTTTTTCAAGCTTCAATAGCCCCTTTTCAGAATCTTGAAAATAGAGTTGGTTATTGCTGAGGTGAAAGCTTTCAAATTCGCCTATACTTTCTATTATATTCACCAAAGCTCCATTTTGATCGAAAATGAATAGATTCTTAATCGTGCAGAAAATTAACCTTTCGTGGATTTTAAAAATTTTCCAGACTTCTTCTACATTTTGGTATTTCAATGGGAGTTGGGTAATCCATGAAATGAATTCCATCCTGCCAATATGGTTCGGTCTAAAATAACCTAATTGTCCCTGCCCGGCAATGTAGATCCTTTTATTGTTTTCAATTAGCAAATCCCGGATTTTGGTACTATTGGGAAGGGGGTGCCTTTCCCAGGTAGTGCCATCATATTCCAGGAGCCCAAAATTATTTGCCACGTAAATCAAACCATTTTGATCCTGACCAATAGAGAAATTCTGAATACCTCCATTGTACTCTTTGCTTGAATAATACTTTGAAAATGGAATGCCAAATTCTTGGGCAAAACTTGGTAAAGCAAGAATTAAGAAAGGAATTACCTGTAGTAATTTTTTCATTGGACCATTTGACTATTGTGCCTGATAAGAAAGTTATGAAAAAAGTTTGATGTATAATAGGTCAATGATATTGAAATTTATTTTTGATTTGAAAAGGTCTTCAAAAACATCAAAATTGACATTTTTTTCATTTTTTGATGAGTTTTTGTGAAATCAGTTTTTTCCATTTGATGTAGTTATGATGTATCTGAATTTTTTGTTTGTTGTATCCATTTGTCGTGATTGTGCAGGCATTGTAAATCCAAAATACATGAAAAAATTATTTACATTATTCTTTACGCTGTACATACAATTTTCATTGTTTGCACAGACTGGTTCCATAAGGGGACAGGTACTTGATGATAGGGGAGATCCTATACCGGGTGCCAGCGTTTTGAAGGTGGGCACGACCACTGGTACAGTGACCGATTTAGACGGATATTTTACGCTTTCAGCAAGTCCTGGTGACCAATTAAGGGTTAGCTTCGTTGGATTTAAACCCCAAACTATTACTGTAGGATCCGAGCCATCCATAAAAGTGAACCTGGTATCCGAAATAACTTCTTTGGGGGAAGTCTTGGTCGTAGGTTATGGTACGGCAACAAGGAAAGAACTGACTGGCGCAGTTTCACAAGTCCAAGGTGAGGATGTAGCCAAAATGAATATGCCAAGGGTTGACCAAGCCTTACAGGGCAAACTTTCAGGGGTTACCATTACAACTAATTCCGGAGCTCCTGGAGGCACTTCCAATATAAGAATTCGTGGATTGGGTACCTTTGGAAATAACAATCCCCTGATCTTGGTCGATGGAGTTATTTTTGATGCAGCCGGCCTTAATTCTCTAAATCCCAATGATATAGAATCCATTAACGTACTCAAAGACGGCACTGCCGGTATTTATGGAGTAAGAGCTGCAAACGGAGTTATCATTATTGAAACGAAGAAAGGTTCATTGAGCAGTAAGCCGTCTTTGGAATTTAGTAGCTATTATGGTGTTCAGGAAACTGCAAGAAAACTCAATCTTTTAAATGCAAGGGAATATGCTATATTAAAAAACGAGGCATTTGCAGCTGGTGGGATGGCTCCACCATTTGCTAATGTAAACCTTGGTTTAGGCACGGATTGGCAAAGTGAAGTTTTCCAAACTGCACCCATTCAGGAGCATACAATTTCAGTAAACGGAGGATCTGAAAAGACATCTTATTCTATTGGCGGAGGATATTTCGGCCAACAAGGGATTGTGGGTGGTCCAAGGTCCAACTTTGAACGGTATAATGCCCGAATCAATTTTGTGACAGAAATTGCTCCAAAATTGAAATTGACAAGTGTCTTTTTATATACACATGAACAGACCAGTGGAATTCCTCAGGGTGGAATCGGTTCTGTATTATTCAATACCATCAATGCTTATCCTACTGAGCCAGTATTTGTAGGAAATAGATTTTCATATCTGGAAAATGTAGCAGATATCATCAACCCATTGGCTCAAATAGAAAATACTTTCAATGAGACTTTTGTAAATAAACTGGTAGGTAAGCAGGAGCTTTCCTATAAGATAAATGAGCACTTTAACCTTAACGGAAGGGCAGGATATAATTTCGCTTTGGTGGATGGAAAAGCCTTTTCTCCTCTGGCGTGGTTTGGACCTGGCAAATTTGCAAATACTGCCAGAAATGAAAATCTGGACCCAGTGTTGGTTGATGTTGGCGGTACATTGATTGAAAGGGGAGCTTCTGTTTTTGAAAACAGGGATTCATTTTTAGACTACAACCTGGAATCCTTTCTGAATTATGATAGGAGATTTGATGGTATACATAGGGTAAAAGGAACTTTAGGAGTAAGTTACTTTGGTAATAGAAACATGGGCCTAAATGGTACAGCATTCAACATTCCAAATAATGATTTTGCTTTTGCTGATATTTCTGCCAATCAGGCTCCAGGAGGATTTTTGAACCAAACTGGCTCCTTCCAGACCCAACAACGATTGATTTCATCTTTTATCAGAGGGGAATATGAATTCAAGGGCAGGTATATGTTTTCAGCTATACTGAGAAGAGATGGTTCAACCAATTTTGGTCCTAACAACAGGATTGGTTACTTCCCCACTGTTTCCGGAGGCTGGGTGGTTTCTGATGAAAGTTTCTTCAATTCAAATGCTATTGACTTTATGAAACTTCGTGCCAGCTTTGGTGTATCAGGTAATGACCAAATCGGTCTTTTTAGATATAGAGGTCTGATGAATGGATTGGCCAGGTATGTTTTCAATGACTTCATTATAAATGGAGCAGCAATTGGAGCTACAAGCAATCCTGATTTGAAATGGGAGACTACACTTCAGACTAATATTGGTTTGGACTTCACTTTGTTCAAAGCAATAGATTTTACAGCTAATTACTTCATCAAAGATACAAGGGACCTTCTTTTCCAACCTGAAGTTTCCGCCTTGTTGGGTTCTTATGGCCCAGGTGGTTTTCCACCGGTAATCAATGCAGGTAATGTATCCAATAAAGGTCTCGAGCTGGAAATCGGTTATGGAACTTCCAGACCTAAAGGGGTCAACTTTAGGGTGGATTATAATGCTACATTCATAAGGAATAGGGTTACCAAAGTTCCTGAAGGTTTAGACTTTATTCCAGGGGCTGCATTTGGTGTCGGAGGCAACATTGCTACCAGGTTCCAGGAAGGATTCCCAATTGGTTATTTTGTTGGCTTCCAAACAGATGGAATCTGGCAGACAGCCGAAGAAATTGCCTCTAGTCCGGTCAGACAGCCTGATGCAAGACCTGGAGATCTCCGTTTTGTAGACATCAATGGTGATGGTGTCATCAATTTCAGTGACGATTCAGACCGTACTATGATCGGTTCTCCAATCCCAGATTTTATCATGGGACTTAACCTGTCAGTGGATTACAAAGGTTTTGATTTCTCTGCAAATGTGTATGCCGCTATTGGTCAGGATATTATCAGAAACTATGAGAGACAGCAGCCTTTTGCCAATCAACTGGCTTACAATGTAAACCGATGGACAGGCCCGGGCACTTCTAATGATATCCCAAGATTGACTACTGGACAGACCAGAAATACCGTTTTTTCAGACTTCTTTGTTGAAGATGGATCTTTTGTAAGACTTAGAAACGTCCAAGTAGGTTATACACTTCCTGAACAAATTTCAGGTAAGATTGGAATCAAATCCATGCGTTTCTATGTAGCGGCCAATAACCTGATCACTTTGACCAGGTATATGGGCTTTGACCCAGATGTGGGATCTGGCAATCCTCTTTTTGCAGGTGTGGATAACGGTATATTTCCACAGGCGAGAGTTATCATGGGTGGACTAAACTTTAGATTTTAAGAAACATGAAAAAGCTATATATCATTATTTTGGCCTTAACCATGTCCTTGGTCTCTTGTGACCAATGGTTGGATATTGAACCTGAATTTGTTCAGGATGCAGAAAATTTCTTCAATACCGAAGAGGATTTTCAAAGGGCTGTGATCGGGGTTTATGATTTGATGCAGACCAATTACCTGCAAGTTTGGATAGGTGAAATCGCATCTGATAATTCCATAGCAGGTGGTGAAAGTGTAAACGATACCCAAGGTCTTCATGAAATTGACGGCATGAGGCATGGGGGAGTCAATAATGAATTACGGGATGTGATGCGCTTTAATTATGCGGGAATTGCCCGGGCAAATTTCATCTTCGAAAATGAAAATAAAATTGACTTTCCATCAAAAGAACGTCTGATGGCCGAGATTTCTTTTATCAGGGCTTACTTCTACTTTACCTTGGTGAATTACTTTGGAGATGTTCCCTTGATTGTCGATAGAAGAGCATCCATCAATGAAGTATTTCAAATTAATAGAACTCCCAAAGCACAGGTATATGAGCAGATAGAAAGAGATCTGGACCGGGCTATCCGGGTGCTTAACTGGACCAATCCTGAAGTTGGTAGGATTACAAAAGGTGCTGCTATGGCCTTGAAAGGCAAGGTATTGTTGTACCAGCAAAAATTTGCTGAGGCAGCGCAGGTATTGGACGAATTGATCACCACCAATCAGGCCGGATATGCCTTGGTGGCTGATATGAGATCCATGTGGTTGGTTGCAAATCAGAACAGCAGTGAGGATGTGTTTACTATTCAGCATTCCGGATTGCAGGGAGGGGATTATGGCTGCCTTGTTTGCTTGCAGGGAAATCCTGCCCCTGGCTTCCATGGTATCAGGAATTATGTTGGACCTTTCTATGGAGATGGCAACAGCTACAATCTTCCTACTCAGAATTTATATGATTTTTTCGGGAATGACCCTCGTAGGGAAGTAACAATTCTTGATCTCGATGCCTTTATAGCTGCACAGCCCAACCCTTCAGAGATATCCTACATGATTGGAGGAGGAGGTCACACAGGTTATTATAACAATAAGTACATCAAGAGAGATTTTGAAAGAGGTCTTCCGGATGACGATCTTACAAGCCCTTTAAATTACCGTGCGATACGTTATGCCGATGTTTTATTGATGGCTGCCGAAGCCTTTGCACAAATTGGAAACGATGCCCGCGCAAGAACAGAATTGAACAAAGTACGACAAAGGGCGGGAGTGCCGGACATTACAAGTTCAGGTAACCAATTACTGGAAGATATTTACCGCGAAAGGAGATTGGAGCTTTCCGGTGAAGGTTACAGATTTTGGGATTTGGTTAGGACTGGAAAAGCGGCTGAAGCTATTTCCGGTTTTCAGGTAGGAAAGCATGAATTGTTTCCTATTCCTCAGGTGGAGATTGATTTAGCAGGTGGCAGATGGTCACAGAACCCAGGTTATTAATTCAAAAGCAATGAACAAAATATTCAAATTAGCAGCATTCTTATTACCTGTCCTTTTCATGTGGGCTTGTATAGATGAATATAGATTGGATGCAGAACCTCCAACGATACAGGAGGCAGGCTTTAGCTTTGAACCATCAGAAGAAAGTGACAATATTCTTCAATTTACCGCAGACAATGACTTTTTTCTAATGGTCTGGGATTTAGGGAATGGTGTAAAAGCAGAGGGAAGAAAGGTGACAGGATTTTATCCTTTGGCAGGTACATATAAAGTTACGCTTACAGTGTACAACCGGGGAGGAAGTGTTTCTTTCTCAAAAGACATATTGATTGAAAATACAGATCCGACCTTATTGGATAGACCGGTTTTCAATCTGCTTACAGGCGGTATCGATGCCATCAATGGTAAAACTTGGGCCATAGACTCTACTAGGGCAGGTCATCTTGGAGTTGGCCCTATAGGAAGTGAATTTCCTGAGTTTTATCAGGCCCGTCCTAATGAGAAAGTAGGAAGTGGAATGTACAATACGCGTTATACCTTCAAATTGCGTGATTTTGTATTCGATTGGAATACAGGAGGCTTGGTGTATTTGAATGCCGCCCAAGGATCCAATTTTCCAGGTGCTTTTGACCCTGGAGTAGGGGATTTGTCAGCTCCTTTTGCATCTCCAGGTGGATTAAATTGGAATATTGTGGAAGAATCAGGTAGGCATCCTGTCTTGAGTGTAACTTCTCCTGGCTTTATCGGATATTTTACAGGTACCCGTTCCTATCAGATCCTTAGTTTATCTGAGAATGAGATGTTCTTAAGGTTTACAGACCAAGCAAATAGCGCTTTGGCTTGGTATGTTCGTTTGATTCCTGCAGGGTTTGCCCCACCTGTTGACCCTCAGCCAGAGCCTGAAAATCCAAACGTAAACTTCAGCCTAAGTGATTTGGTAGGTAATGGAAGGAAAACTTGGAAACTCAAACCCGCTGCGGGAGCATTTGGGGTAGGTCCAGCAAGAGGTAGTGATGCCTTTTTCCCTAATGGAAATGACATTTCAGGAGATAGGCCATGTCTGTTTAATGACCTCTTTATCTTCAATGAAAATGGAACCTATGAATATGATGCGCAGGGAGATATTTTCGGTGAATTTTATATGGGCTTGTCGTCAGAAGGATGTCAGCCTGAAACAAATTTAGCGGGAACTCCCGGAGCTGCCTGGGCTTCTGGTGAGCATCAGTTCACCTTTACTCCAGGTACGGCCAATAGCTTACCAAAAATCACAGTAACTGGAACTGGTGCTTTTATAGTCCTGCCAAAAGCCTTTAATGGAGGTGAATATACCCAAGGACCACCTCGTCAAAACGAGTCAGTTACTTATGAAGTTATTGGCTACGATAGAGCCACAGGGGAATTGCAATTGTCTATAGATATTACTGGAAATGGGGGTGTCTTCTGGAACTTTACCTTGATTCCTTCAGGAAATGATCCTGAAGAAACCGGGCTGAGATTGCAGGATTTGATCGGAAACGGTTCCAAAGCTTGGAAGCTGAAACCGTCTGCCGGTGCTTTTGGAGTAGGCCCTGCACCCGGAAGTGATGAATTTTTCCCAAATGGGCAAAATATTTCCGGAGACCGCCCTTGTCTCTTCAATGACCTGTTTATCTTCAAAGAGAATGGTGTCTTTGAATACGATGCAAGAGGTGATATCTATGCTGAAGATTACATGGGTATTTCAGGAGGAGGCTGTCAACCTGAGTCCAATCTGATGGGAACCCCAGGGGCAGCTTGGGCATCAGGAACTCATCAGTTTAGTTTCCAGGCTGCTTCCGGAAATAACCGTGCGAAAATAACCGTGACCGGCACAGGTGCGTTTATTGTTCTGCCTAAGGCATTCAATGGCGGTGAATATACACAGGGGCCACCAAGACCCAATGAGTCTGTTACCTATGATGTCTTAAATTATAATCCAACTACCAGAGAATTAACATTGGTGATTGATATTACCAATAATGGCAGTGTGTGGTGGACATATGTTTTGGTTCCGGCAGATTAATATGATTGTTATGTTGATTAAGTTAAAACACAGCTTACTCTTCCTTCTTGCGGCAGTCCTTTCCCAGGCCTGCCAGCAAGAAGACGTTGATGCGAAATTGGTATTGCCTACGAATTTACAGGTCACTGTATTGCAAGGCGAGAGGGGAAATGTAACTGTGAATTTTTCGGCTCAAAACGCTAATTTCTTTAGGGTGAGTTTTGGAGTTGATAACCAGTTTCCTGAATTGGTGCAAGGCAATCAAGCTACTTTTTCCTACAGACAGGCAGGGACTTTTACCATTACAGTTCAAGCACATGCCACTGAAAATGATTTTATTAAAGAAGAAGTTCAGGTCAGTATTTCAGAGGCTGCTTTTGGACTTGCGATTCCCCAAAATGGCTATCTGAGTCCTGAAAGTTACGAGGGTTACCGCCTAGTTTGGAGGGATGAGTTTGAAGGAAATGCCTTATCTTCGGATTGGGTATTTGATTTAGGTGATGGATGCCCGACGCTCTGTGGATGGGGTAATAATGAACTGCAATGGTACAGAAGAGAGAATGTAAGGGTCGAAAATGGGCACTTGATTATCCAGGCTAGACAGGAAAATGCTGGAGGAAGAAATTATACATCTTCCCGCATCAAAACCCAGGGAAGGCAATCATTCCAATTTGGAAGAGTGGATATACGGGCAGCACTGCCCAAAGGACAAGGCATCTGGCCAGCCCTTTGGATGTTGGGAGATAATATTGATCAGGTGGGTTGGCCAAGGTGCGGGGAGATTGATATTATGGAAATGGTAGGAGGACCCGGAACTGCCAGAAACAATACCGTCCATGGAACAGTTCATTGGGACAATAATGGTAGCCATGCAGAGTTTGGGGGCTCAGTAACCTTGAGAGAAGGAATATTTAATGATAATTTCCATGTATTCTCTATCATTTGGGATGAGCAGAAAATTGTCTGGTTAATGGACGATGAGCCTTATCATGAAATTGATATCACACCTTCAGCATTATCAGAATTAAGGGGATCATTCTTTTTCCTGTTTAATATTGCAGTTGGTGGGAATTGGCCAGGCAATCCTGACAATACAACCATTTTTCCGCAACAGATGGTAGTAGATTATGTGCGGGTTTTTCAGAAGGAATAACAATCTATTAAACCAAAATGAAAAAGAGGCTGTCCATAAAATGGACAGCCTCTTTTTTTCAGGCAGGTATCAGCGTCTTAATTTTTATAGCCAAATTTCAGGCCATTCATTTGACTAATGATACAGCCTCTCTATAAAAAAAAAGCCCGGAATGCCGGGCTTTTTCACTCAATATTAACCTTTTATCAATTCTGCTTCTTTGGCAGACCAGTCTGCCCATCCACCAGCATAGTTTTCGACATTATCGAAGCCGTTGGCTTTCAAAATGGAGTAGGCAATTGCTGCTCTAGCTCCACTTTGACAATGGATTACTACTTGTTGTTCTTTGGAAATTTTGTCCAAATTCTGTGGTAATTTACCTACGAATAAGTTGTCTGCACCTTCAATATGGCCTTTTTTGTACTCAGCCACTCCTCTTACGTCAATTACCTGTACATTACCTTCTGCAATTTTGGCTTCTACAGCATCTTTATCGATCGGCTGGAAACTTTCCAAATTACCTTTTTCATACTCAGCCAATTGTGCAGGAGAGATATAACCGTAGAAGTTGTCCAGACCGATTCTCATCAGTTTTCTTGTCAAATCTTCCACTTGTCCTTCTTCAGCGATCAAAACGAAGTTCTCATCATAGCTCAAGTACCAACCCATCCAGGTTGAGAAAGAGTTATTGTTGGTAATGCTGTAAGTACCTCTTAGGAATCCTTCCGCATATTCCTGCCAAGGTCTGGTATCAATGATTTTCAATCCTTCAGCTTTTACTTTTGCATAAGCTTCTTTGGACAGGTTTTGAACTTTTGGAACTGCTGTCAACAATTTTCTTTCCACCTTGTTCAATTTCTTCATCATCGCGAAGTACTTTGGTGGTTCAGGTTGATCAGCCAATAGTTCTTTGGTAAATGCAGTTTTATCATTTAACAATTGTAAAGCCCAATTTCTGATTTTTTCGTAACCTACAGTGGTCATAGGAACTGCACCAAGTGCTTTTCCACAGGCAGAACCAGCACCATGACCTGGCCAAACTTGGATAAAGTCACCCAATTTGCTGAACTCCTGGAGGGAATCATACATTTGGGCTGCACCTAGGTCTTGCGTACCTTTGAGGCCAGCCGCTTGTTCCAATAAATCAGGTCTTCCTACATCACCAACGAAAACAAAGTCTCCGGTGAACAGCATCACAGGTTCACTGGATGCAGGTTTGTCGGTCAACAAGAAGCTGATACTTTCTGGAGTGTGTCCAGGAGTATGGATAACTTCAAAAGTCAGATTACCCATTTTTACGACATCACCACCTTTAATTTTATTATGGGGAAACTCATATTTCCAGTTTTCATCGCCTTCATCAGAAAGGTACATTTCAGCGCCGGTCAATGCAGCCAACTCCCTTGAACCACTCAAGAAATCCGCATGGATATGGGTTTCCAGAATATGTGTGATTTTCATGTTGTTGGCATTGGCAATCTGAATATATGTATCTACATCTCTTTTAGGGTCAATTACTGCCGCAACACCATGTGCCTGGCAACCGATTACATAACTGGCCTGGGCCAAACTTTTGTCATAAACTAATTCGAAGAACATATGCTATTTCTGTTTTGATTTTTCGTTTTGTTTGAAATTATAAGACAAAATTCAGCAATTTCTAATTCGGTTTTTGTGAGAATTGTTACTTTTCAGCCTTATTCAAAATTTATCCGGAGCTGATAGTCCATTTATTTCCTTTTGAGACAGCAGAAACTATAGTTTTGAGTTACGCCGGAAGGGGTAATGTGATCCGTATTAAAACTTTTTACGCAATCAAAGGACATGCTAAAAGTTTCTGCCAGTGCTACTGTTGAATACCTTTGGACTGGAAGTCCGCTGCAGGTTTCTGGTCCGGTTTCTGAAAAGACCCCAATAAACAGCCATCCTCCCGGTTTAATATGCAGGGATGAAATTTTAAGGTAGATGTCGATTTTTTCTTTATCCATCAAAAAATGGAAAACAGCCCTGTCATGCCAAACATTATATTTCCGATCCGGATTAAAATCTATAATATCTGAATGTATCCATTCGATTTTATCTGCATTTTCCCCCAACCTTATTTTCGCTTTTTTCAAAGAGGTGGAAGAAATGTCAAGGACAGATATATCCTTATAACCTAAGGCCAACAAATGATCAACCAATAAACTGTCACCACCTCCTACATCTAAGATAGCTGAATTTTTGTTAATCCTGAATTCTTCAATTAGATCGAGAGAAACAATTGGTTTTTCCTGGAACCAACCAACTTTTGTGGTATCCTTAGTTTCATATACATTTTCCCAGTGGTCCTTTGTTACTGCCATCAATTCTGTTTTTTTTATGTTGCTTGTAAGTTGATGGAACTCTTCCAATTTCTTAAATCCTATGAACTGGTTTGTGACAGAATGTCTAAGATTAACAACTGGCCTTTACAGCAAAGAAACTGGAGGATTATTAAAGTTGGAAAGGGAGGGAGATTTGCAGTTATACCACAATCCCCACTCCCTTATGATTTTTAACCTCTCAAATTTTTTAGCTTGTATGGATCGCTTGAAGAATCAAAATGAGACCCTTTTGAATAAATAGCTATTTTGTTAGTATTTCAGAAATACATTTACTCTACAACTATACCCTCAATTGTCTAATCAACCATTTCTTAACTAGGTAATCCATTAAGCCAACAAGCCCTAGACCCACAACTTAACCAATTTCATAATCTCCAAGTTCATTCATGCCTAAAAGCCGGCCCCTCCATGACCCTAAAAATATGCAAGATAGCAGGGAAAATAGCATCCATGGATTCTTCTGCTCCTTTTGTAGATCCCGGTAATGCAAGAACAAGGGTTTTGCCAATCAATCCTGCAACAGAACGGGATAACATGGAGTAGGGGGTTCTTTGCTGACCGTAAGCCCTTATAGCTTCCTCAATTCCAGGTACTTCTGTTTTTAGGAGCGGCTTGATGGCTTCAGGAGTTACATCTCTAGGTGAAAGTCCCGTTCCTCCTGTAAAAATGACCATATTGACTTTTTGTTCCACATATTGGTTTAACCGATTCCGTATCTCGTTTACTTCATCAGGGATGACAAGATAATCGTGGATTTGTACCTTGGAATTTTCAAGTTTTCTGATGATGGCTTTTCCTGCACTGTCTTCCTTCTTTCCGGCAGCTATAGAATCGGAACATACAATGACAGCCGCTTTAAGAACCTGAATGTTTTCTTTTGAAAAATCAGTTTTGCCTCCTTTTTTCTCTATCAGTTTAATTTGCTCAATACTGATTCCTTTATCCAATGGCTTGAGCATATCATACATCGTCAAAGCCACTACTGAGGCCGCATGCATGGCCTCTACTTCTACGCCTGTTTTGTAAATGGTATGGATTTCAACAAAAATGAAAATTTGTAAGTCTTTGATTTCATAACTGACTGCTGTGAATTCTACCGGTAATGGATGACAGTCAGGAATCATATCCGCAGTCCTCTTTGCTGCAAATAATCCTGCGACTTTGGCCATTTCAAAGACATCTCCTTTTGGAACCTTCTTTTCAATTACAGCTTGAATGGTTTCCTGGGAACTCACCTTTACTATGGCCTGGGCAATGGCTTTTCTTAAGGTGTTGGATTTATGTGTGATGTTGATCATTTTTCAGTAATTAAAATTGAGAGGCCAGAATTCTGGAATGAAGTTAGATTCATTGTACTGGACCCTAGATTCAGGATTAATCAAATTCCATTAGGAAGAGGTTTACATTTTTTCAATTGATTAGCCTACGAAATTACCTGTTTCCAGTATATTTCCTGATGACAATTCTTCAAGAAATAGGTTCAATAAGGTTAAATGAAATTTAATATCTTTCTATTTCACCCGATCAATTTTATTGGCTATTTCAGGGGATTCTGCTTTGATTAGTTTTCTGGTCACCTGCAACATCCAATATAGGCAAAGTACAGATAAGATAAACATCAGGATCCAACTACTCGTCCAGAGACCTGTCCAATCAAGTAGGTAACCAAAGAGGATTGGGCAGACAAACCCTCCAAGGCCACCGATGACGCCTACCATACCACCTACAGTGCCCACTTCATTTGGGAAGTAATCTGGTATAAACCTGTAAACACCTGCTTTTCCAATTCCCCAGACGATACCGATCAAAAGTACGAGAATGGCATAAACCCACATATTGGCTTCAAAAGAAATCTGTGTCACTCCTTTAGCAAGCAATTCTTTTTTAACTACTTGTTGGCCTTCGGTAACTACGGGTTCCTGCCAATTATATTTTTGGGGCAGGAATGATGCCAAGGTATTAGGATCTTCCATTTTTTGATTGGCCAAAGCTTTGGATGCCAATCCATAGCTTTTTTCCTCTACTATAATTTCACGGTCACTTACTGATTGGACCTGGCCTGCTCTTTCAGCCATAATTCCTTTACCCGGTGTTATGATATCCATCCGAGGTACCATCAAAAGGGCTGCCAAGATCACTGACCAGCGGAATGTGCCCAACATGACCCTCCTGGCTCCAATTTTGTCACTCATCCATCCTCCCAATACCCTAATTACCCCGGAAGGGAATGAAAATAGTGAGGCAAAAAGCCCTGCTACTACCAAACTTGCCCCATAGACATTTACAAAATAAGGCACCAACCACTGTGCAAATGCAATGAAACAACCAAAAACAAGGAAATAATAGAAACCAAACCTCCAAACGCGGATACTTTGTAGTGGTTTTAAGATCTGGCCCATAGTGCGGGCAGGTGCTCCGGTCTTCTTATTTACTGAGAACAAAATAAATATAAAGGCCATCAATACTAGCACTCCGGCATAGTACTGGGGCAATAGCCGCCAGTTTTCCGGGTTGGAACCATGGTCAGTGAACCTGTTCAAAAGGGTAGGAGCCAAAAGCGTAGTCAGCGCTGCTCCGGCATTTCCGGCACCGAAAATACCCAAAGCCCTTCCCTGCCAATTTTTGGGAAACCATACAGAAGTATAGCCAATACCTACAGCAAATCCAGCACCAGCAAATCCAAAGAAAAAGCTTAAAATAGCATAAAAAATAAAGCTGTCCACATAAGCAATCAAATACATTGGAATGGCACAAAACAGCAATAGGCCAGCAAATATCCATTTCCCCCCATATTTGTCAGTAATAATTCCTAATGGTAACCTCAATACAGCACCGGTAAGGATAGGAATTCCTAGCAACCAACCAATTTCTACCGGTCCCCACTCAAAAATACTGTTATCAACAAGGTAGGTGACCATTACACCGTTAAAAGTCCAAACAGCAAAACAAATAGTGAATGCCAATGTATTTAAGAAGAGCATTCTATAAGATAAGGAATTGATATTTTCTTGCATAGTCTGTGGTTTTTGGTATGGAAGTAGATGGGCTGATTAATTTTTTTTAAGTCTATTATCCCTCCAAGCCGTGGCCTTCTCCTTGTCTTGGGGACTGTTGATATTTTGGAAAATTTCAGGTTGATTTTGATATTCTTCGTCCAGGTTGATCTTCAGATGAGCTGTGCTGAGGATAAATTGCTGGAATTTCAATCTTTCATTTTGAAGATGTAAATGGATAATCTGACGAAGATTTGCCGGATAGATTCCTGGAAAAGGAAGAATATTATTGTGCAGTTCCGAAATGATAATCGTATTATCCTTTTTTTGCGCAATTAGCGCTTTTATGACCTCAAGGCTTAGAAAAGGCATGTCACAGCTCATTAAGAGCACAAATTTTGAAACGGCATCACACAAAGAGGTATAAAGTCCGCCCAATGGTCCCTTTTCAGGTATTAGGTCTTTGATTACCGGAAAACCAAATTGCTTATATTGATCATGGTGAGCTACAATCTTTATTGGAAGGTTTAAGATACTCACTCGGTCCAGCATATGCTTGATCATAGGCTTTCCTAGGAGGTCGATGAGACCTTTATCCTGACCCATGCGTCTGCTTTTTCCCCCTGCCAAGATGTAAATACTCAAATCATCCATGCTATTTTCTATAAATGATAATTCACCACAATTAAATACTTGATTTTCAGTGTTTTGTAAACCTATTACAATGTTCTATATCCATTATCATTTTGAAACAAGAATAATTTCATTGGTTAAGTTTTCCTATGTTAACCGGTTAAATGAAAATTAGCTTTTTGGTCTTATTATCAATGGATTACCAGTAATAAACGGCAATTTTTTCCCCTGCTTTCAACTGTTCAATTTCTTCCGGTATTTCTGCAAGGCAATTGGCAGAACCAAAAGAAATCAGGTTAAAGGATTCTTGCCCGTTCAGAATATGTACTACTCCATGTTCCACTTTTGCCTTTAGGAAAAAGGTTAGTCCAGCATTCCGTATGAAGTCATTTGCTATTGGCAGGACTTCATGGGCACTCCAGGAAGATGTATGCCCCATCCATTGTAACAGGGATGGTCTGACATATTGATTAAAGCAGGTAATTACTGATGCAGGATTTCCAGGTAGAGCAAATACCATTTGCCTCCCTTTTTTTCCTGCAAATAATGGTTTTCCGGGTTTTTGCCTGATTTTATAAAACAACTCCTTTACACCGGCATTTTCTAAGCCATTTTTCACAAAGTCATAATCCCCCACAGAAATACCTCCCGTCAGTAATACCAAATCTGCTTTTGCTAAAGCTTCTTCTATGATCTTTTGGGTGGCTTTAGGTTCATCTTCAGCTTGATAGGATAAGATATCTTGGATTCCAAGTTTCTTGAGATAGGATTCCAATACCGGACGGTTAGAATTATAGATTTGTCCAAAAGCCAAAGGTTTTCCAATCTCCTGTAATTCATTGCCGGTAATGATAATGGCTACCTTTGGTGGAGAAAATACTGGTACTTCAGATATTCCCACAGAGGCCAGTAAACCAATGGTTCCAGGGGTAATTTGGCTACCTTTTTTTAAAATGACTTCCCCGGTTTTTGTCTGTGCACCCTTAAACCTTACATTGCTGCCTTTTTGGAATTTACCCTTATCTATTATTCTAATAAGGTTTCCTTCCCGATGAACAAATTCCTGAGGAATTACGGTGTCAGATCCTTTAGGTAGCGGAGCACCGGTAAAAATTCTACCAGCTTTACCATATTGAAGTTGATGTTGTTTCCCGTTTCCAGCGGCAATTACATCTGTTATTTCCCAAGTATCTAAATTATCCTCCCAAGTAATTGCATACCCGTCCATAGCAGAATTATCAAAAGAGGGGACCTCAATGGGAGAGAAGATGTCTTCAGCTGCTATTAAATCCAACGTTTTTGAAAGGGGGAGATGTTTAATCTCTCCAGTTGAAACAGTAGCTTTTAAAATATCCTTTGCCTGGTTTACTGAAATCATTATTTGAAGTGAAAATGGATAAACGAAGCTAAATTAAACAGAAAAGCCCAAATGGACTTTTCTGAAAGGTTTATGTTTGAATTTGAGTCTTCGTTTTGATATTGAGACAATAGGTATTATTCCTTAATTCTTGGCTTTCTGGGTTCCGGCAAATAACGCAAAAGCCAAGCCGCAGTAATGAATAAAACCAAGGATCCGATGAATGTGCCAACAGCTATGTTAAAGTTGTCTGTCAAGGCATTGTTCAAAGCAGAATAAAGAAACCAAATCTGAATGCTCACCAATAAAACAAGTAAAAGGATAATACCTGTCATTAGGGTATTGGTTTTATTTGGGTGTGCTTCTTTTTGAGAATATCTAAAATTGCTCATAGTGATTAGGCTTTATGGCTTTTTGCTTTGACAAACACTTTTCCATTCTCTACTACCACGTCCAATTGGGGTAAGGGCCGTGGTGGAGGTCCTTGTGTAACTACTCCAGTCCTTGGATCAAAATAACCTTTATGACAAGGACATTCTATCAGATCCAAATCTTTCCTATAAATGACTGCACATGCCAAATGGGTGCACTTTTGCTCAAAAGCTCTCCATTGTCCATCTTCCAAATGGATCAGAATATAAGGAATGACTTTATCTCCTTCTATGTCGAACTGCAACATTTCACCCATGGGCAACTGATTTTCTTCACAGATAAAATGCTGACCTTCCAATTCTTTTTCCGGGAAGGCAATGCTTTTGAGTACGATGGCACCATTGCCCAAAGCTAAAGCACCAGAAAATAGCGTAAGGAATTTTGCAAACTCTCTTCTGGAGACATGGGTAGCTTCTTCCTTGTCAAATGGAAAATCATTTTTCCATTTTGGGGTTATATCTGAATTGTCTTTTTTCATAAATAGCGGTGATTAATGCACTTTTAAATAATTGCTGCCTTTGGGCATCATGATTTTAACTTTTGTTTTAACCTCTTGATTTCCGAAAATAAAGGTATCTACAGGCACACTGTCAGGCCTTTTAAGTTCAATTTCTTCTCTAGTCCCAAAGAACAGCGCACCACTTGGACATACTGTTGCACACATTGGTTTTTTACCCGCAGAAGTTCTGTCATAGCACATGTTGCATTTCATCATGAGCTCTGCTTTTTCCTGTTTTTGGGGAACACCAAATGGACATGCAAGGACACAGTTAGAGCAACCTATACATCTGGATGTTTCGGCAGTATGTACTACTCCAAATTCATCTTTGGATATGGCATCTGCTGGACAGACATTGGCACAGGCAGGGTCTTCACAATGCATGCACACCTGCACGGTAGTTTGTGTGGAGACGGCCCTTTCCACATAATGAATATGGATCATGCTTTCCTGACCGTTGGTTTCGCATTCAGCACAAGCCATTTCGCAGGCATGGCAGCCAATACAGCGCTGCATGTCTATGAAAAAGCCCATTTGCTGGTCGTATTTGGTTACTGTCATAACAAGGTAGATTTTGTGGTTTATGAACTTTGGTAAGCACTTCTTTCCTCAGCTGGTGCTGCTTTTTTTCCGGTAGGAATTAGCTGACAGGCACATACCTTAAATTCCGGAATTTTTGAAATAGGGTCTAGGTCACCCACAGTCAGTTGGTTGGCTGAATGGCTTCCTCCCCAGTGATAAGGGATGAAAACAGTATCAGGTCGGATAGTCTCTACAATTTGGGCAGGAAAAGTAGCCTCACCACGCCTCGTTCTGACAGTTATCAAATCCCTGTTTTGGATATTGTATTGAATTGCCAAACTGGGATGGATTTCCAAAAGGGGTTCTGGATATTGGTCGACCAATTTACCAATTCTTCTGGTTTGGGTTCCGCTTAAGTATTGGCTGACAACTCTTCCTGTGGTCAGGATTACTGGGAAATCTTTATCCACTACTTCAGCAGGCTCTTTGTACGCAACAGGATTGAACCTGGCCTTTCCATCTGGAAAAGCGGATTTCTTTTCTTCCCAAAGTCTAGGTGTTCCCGGATGGTCTTCAGAAGGGCATGGCCAAAATACGCCCATGTTCTTCTCTATTTTTTCATAGCTGATGCCATAGTAATCTGCAGTACCACCTTTGGAAGCGACACGAAGTTCATTGAAAACAGCTTCTGAGTTTTCAAAATTGAACTTGTCACCTGCTCCAAGTCTCCTTGCCATTTCAATCAGGATATCACTGTCTTTTCTAGCCTCTCCCGGAGGATCAATGGCTTGGTTGATTTTGACCACTCTGCCCTCTGCTGTAGTGACTGTACCTTCTTCTTCTTCATGGAGAGAGCCCGGCAAAATCACATCCGCATGTCTTGCTGTTTCGTTGAGGAAAAAATCTATGGCGACATAGTACTCCAATTTTTCAAATGCTTCCCTTACAAAATTGTTATTGGGCAGGGAAACAATCGGATTGAAGCAAATGCTGATCAGACCTTTGATTTCTCCACGGTGGATGGCTTCTATGATTTCATAGGCAGAGAGGCCCATACCTGGGATTTCTTTTTCTTCAACTCCCCAAACCTCAGCGATATATTTCCTGTGTTCAGGATTGCTGATATCTCTGTTTCCGGGTAGCTGATCACATTTATGTCCATGTTCTCTACCTCCCTGTCCATTACCTTGACCTGTAATGGTGCCATAACCACAGTATGGTTTTCCTATCCTTCCAGTAGCCAATACAATATTGATACAGCTCAGGACATTGTCCACCCCTTTGGTATGGTGTTCTATACCTCTGGCATGCAAAAGAAAGGAGGTTTTGGCTTTGCCCCACCAAGTAGCAGCCTGCAGGATTTTTTCTTTTTCAATTCCTGTGGTCTTTTCAGCCCAATCCAGGTCATAATCCTTTACAGCCTCAGCAGCAGCCTCAAATCCATTGGTATGTTTCTCAATAAATTCGTGATCAATCCAATCATTGTCCACCAATTGCTTTAGAATAGCGCCAAATAGTGCTGAATCACGTCCAGGCTTCACCGGTAGGTGGAGGTCTGCAGTTCTGGCTATAGGAGTGACCCTTGGATCAACTACTATTAATTTGGCGCCATTGTCTCTGGCCTGCCAGATGTAGTGCGTAAGGGTAGGGAAACATTCGCTGACATTTGACCCGGCAATGATGATGACCTCTGCATGTTTGAGGTCTGCCCATGAATTGGAAATTCTGTCCAGTCCAAAAGCTTTTTTATTTCCTGCCCCAGCACTTACCATACATAGACGGCCATTGTAATCCAGGTTTTTAGTTTTGAGGGCAAGGCGTGCAAATTTGCCTACCATGTAGCTTTTTTCGTTGGTCAGGGAAACACCTGACAGCATTGCAAAGGAATCATTGCCGTATTGGGTCTGGATTCGACGGATTTCACTGATGGTCCGTTCCATGGCATTGTCCCATGTGATGGGCTCAAAACCCTTTCCTTCCACCCTTTGATAAGGCTGGAGCAGGCGGTCCGGATGGTTGTTTTGCAAGTAGCGTTGTACACCCTTTGGACATAGTCTGCCTTCGTTGAAGGGGAATTCCATCCAAGGCTCAAATCCGGCAATTTTGTTATCTTTGACTTTGAGCTGAATACCGCATTGCATGGCGCAAAAGCAACAATGGGTCTTTACCAATTTGTCTGGTTCATGGGAACCTTCAAAGCCTCCCATTGGTGTGTAGTGCTTCTTGGGCCCGAATTTATCAATTATCTTTTCTGCTGAAATAGGTAGCTTTGCCATAGTTTTGATTTTTATCCAAAGAATTTTCCTGATGCCTTTCTTGCCTCAAAATGCGCTTTGGCAAGGACAGATCTTTTTCCCTCTGGAGACAGATCAAGGTGGTTTGTACCATCTGCCAAGGTGAAATCAAATCCCAATTCTTTGGTGACTGTTTTCAGGTCATTAATATGTGTCTGTGAAGCAAACTCTGCTTTCGTATGAGGACATACTGCCATGCCCCTTTTGCTTCCTTCAATTTTATATAGATTGGCACCCAATTGGGCCAATCTTTGGAAAATGTGAAAGAATTTGCCAAAAGGCATCCAGATCAAGAAGAGTATTACTGTAATGGCATGTGTCACAGCCATAAATTGATGGGTTCTTCCTTCCAGAAAAGTATAATCATAACCAATTCCCAGTCCTGTGACTGAAATGGCAATCAATAATACCAAAGGAAGCCAATCTCCATCCAATGATTGGGTAGCAATCAAACCCCCATCTTTAACCCTTCTCTTCATCATAATGATAGCACCAATGATGACCGGTATGGAT
The DNA here is from genome assembly GCF_003014575.1 of Cecembia rubra. Classification (GTDB taxonomy): domain Bacteria; phylum Bacteroidota; class Bacteroidia; order Cytophagales; family Cyclobacteriaceae; genus Cecembia_A; species Cecembia_A rubra. The sequence continues at coordinate 875,544 of NZ_PYGF01000001.1, read as the reverse complement.
GTGAAAAACAGGGCTTTAAAGGCCAGTATGGAAATAGGTCCCCCTAATTCAAAGGAGGCAACTTTAAATCCGAAGAAGTTGGCATTATAGATATCATAAGTGCCGGGTTCAAGCGTGAAATGGATCCATCCAAAAGTCAGAGGAATTGTAATGGCAAACGAAATCAGACAGCCGGAAGCCAAAAGGAAATGCCCCCACCAGCGGGTTTTACTTCTGTATGCTATAAACCTTTGGAAAAGGATATTTCGGAACAGTAGGTATATAGACCTGGTAGCATAAGTTAAGAAGTCTTTACTGAACAGAAACTGCATACTTCTTCGCCAGTAAAGCCTTGTAGGTGGTCTTTGAAGCCAGACTGAATATCTATAAGCAATACCAAAAACCGCGAATACTGTACCGAAAAGATAGGTTATCAATGCAGCATCAAAATTCTGTAAGTTTCTGGAACCTATAAAAACCAAAATAACAACTGCTAAGGCAGCAATGGTAGCTTTAATAAATGCTACCTTATTAAGGGTTTGGAAAAGCTTGAGCATATTGTGGTTATGGTTAGTTACTTTGAATCGGTTACGATGGCCTTTCTGAGCCCTTCCTATCGTAGAAGTACCAGTTAATAAGGGTTGCGATCACAAGGAAAACTCCCAATATCCAGAAAAAGCCTTCTGCATTTCCAGTGCTTCCGATAAAGGCACCAAGAGATAGTGAGAATATGAATGGACCGTAGGCAGCAATGGCTGCCGTCCAGCCTATTACACCCGCTGCTTGCCTGGGGTTATGCTTAAATATAATAGGAAATTGTCTAAAAGTCGAGGCATTTCCAATTCCAGTGAAAAAAAACAAGGCCATCATGGTGCCGACAAACATTGGAAATTGCTCCATTCCTGTGGGATTGACCAAGCCAAATGATAGCATTACGGCAACACTGGCCAAAAGCCCAATGCCTGTAATAGTGGTTAATACTGCACCACCGGTACGGTCTGCAACAAAGCCAAAAAGAATCCTTGAAGCTGAACCGATCAATGGTCCATAAAAGGCATATTTTAATGGATCCAAGCTAGGGTCGAAGTTACCATAAAGTACCTTCATCAAGAGCGGGAATGCAGCCGAAAGGCCTGCAAATGTACCAAATGTCATGAAGTAGGTAATGGTACAATACCAAGTATGTTTATCTCTGAAAATATCCAGCTGTTCTTTGAAAGAAGCTTTGATGGGTATGCTTTTAAGGTATTTCCAGCTAATAATTGCTATAATGATCAGTAGGGGAGCATACCACATAGCACCACTTTGTAAATAGATTTCCTTAGTAATACTTTCTCCCGTCACCTTATCTACGCTTTTGAAAAGCTGTGGAGCTCCATATAAGGCCACCCCAATCATAATTGGTGTCATAAATTGTGCAATACTTACACCGAAGTTCCCTAGACCTGCCTGAATACCCAATGCAGTGCCCTTCAATCTGGCAGGGAAGAACATATTGGTAGAGGGCATGAATGAAGAAAAATCACCTCCTCCAAATCCGGCCGTAAGGGCCAATACTACAAATATCCAAAAGGGTGTACCGGGATTCATCACCGCCAATCCGATTCCTATGACCGGAATGAGCTTGATTAATGTAGCTATGGTAATCGTGTGCCTGGTCCCATAAATAGGAATCAAAAAGGTATGGACAATCCTCAGTGTCCCTGCCGCTAGACCTGGTAAAGCTGCCAGCCAAAAAAGCTGGTTGTCGGTGAACTGAAATCCAACACCAGGCAGCCTTGTGACAATAGCACTCATCATAAACCAAGTTGCAAAAGACAATGTCAATGCAATAGTAGTGATGCTTAGGGTACGCCAGGCGATTTTTTTTCCTGTGGATTCCCAGAAGTTGTTATCCTCAGGATTCCATTCTTTGAGCCATGTAGCCATAGTTTCTTGATTTTATTGGGGACAAAGGTACCGAAGCCCGCTAGGGCAAAACCTGACGAAAGTCATATAAAACTATGATTCAAATGGCCCTGTTGATAATTTTGTAAAGGATAAATTTGTCCTCTAAATTGATATAATTAAAAACAAGTCCTTTAGAATTGGATCACAGTTTCTAAAAGTCAGTAAAAAGTAAATCAAATGCTACCTGGATCATCAGAGAACACCTTGCATAATATGATTACAGCTATCAAGAAGGAAAAAAATGCTGTAATCCTTGCCCATTATTACCAATCACCCGAAATCCAGGAAGTCGCTGATTTTGTTGGGGACAGCCTTGAGCTTTCCAGAAAAGCAATGGAAACCGATTCCTCTATTATCGTATTTGCAGGAGTGCATTTCATGGGAGAAACGGCAAAGATCATTAATCCAAAGAAAAAAGTCCTCATACCCGACCTGGGAGCCGGATGTTCTCTTTCAGACTCATGTACACCTGAAGCATTTAAAAGGGAGAAAGCTTTAAATCCAGATCATGTTTTTGTAACCTACATAAATTGTTCTGCTGAGGTCAAGGCCATGTCAGATATAATTTGCACCTCTTCCAATGCTGAAAAAATCATTGATTCAATCCCAAAAACCAAGAAGATATATTTTTCACCAGATAAAAATCTTGGGAAATATCTAGTTGCTAAGACCGGGAGGGATATAAAATTATGGAACGGATCCTGTGTCGTCCATGAGGCTTTTTCTCTTGAAAAGGTCATGGATTTGATGGTTTTGTATCCCAATGCAAAAATCCTTGTCCATCCAGAGGCCGATTTCCCACTCTTAAAAATAGCTGATTATATTGGAAGCACTTCGGGTATGATCAGGTTTGTCCAGGAAGATGAGTCCAATGAATTTCTCATAGGTACAGAATCAGGAATCATTCACCAAATGGCAAAAAAAGCTCCGGAAAAAGTTTTAATACCAATTCCTATTGCCGAGGACAATACCTGCGCTTGCAGCGAATGTGCCTTTATGAAAGTCAATACCTTACAGAAACTTTATAATTGTCTCTTGTATGAAAATCCGGAAATTGTCCTGGATCCCAATATACAGCAAGAAGCTCTCCATCCACTTATGCGGATGCTGGAACTGTCAAAATAAAAAGTTTAAAATTAATATCTGAGTGCAGAATTGGACAAATTAACTGACTGAAATTCTCCTGAGTGGTTTTGGATTTCAATACTTATGGTCATGGGAAAAGGCCTAAAAGTCATCACTTGGGAGATTCAACCGTCAATGCCATATTGGACCAAAATATCAACTATGCTTAGCATTACAAAGATTTTTACCTTCGAATCGGCCCACCGCATTACGGATTACGATGGGCCCTGCTGTCAGGTACATGGACATAGTTATGTGCTGCATGTAACTGTTTCTGGCAAAGAGCTTGAAAATGACATGTTGTTGGACTTCAAATTGCTGAAAAGTATTTTACAGGAAGGTGTTATCAGTCAATTCGACCATGCATTAATCCTGAAAGAAAACGAAAAAAACCGATTGGATTTTGGAGGTTTCGACCAAAAGATCTTATGGATGGATGATGAACCCACAGCAGAACGGATGTTGCTTTGGATCAAAGACAGGATTATTCCCAAATTACCCCCAAAAGTAAATTTAGAAAGTCTTAACCTATACGAAACAGCCACATGTTATGCTACTTGGACCCCTTGATCCACAAGTAAAATACCAAAAATCAATTCATACTTGGCTGATGTCTGGTGTGGTCCTAGTTCTATTGTTGGTAGTGATAGGAGGGATCACTAGGCTTACCCTCTCAGGCTTGTCCATGGTCCGTTGGGAACCCATTATGGGAACTATCCCTCCCTTGACTGAAAAGCAATGGCAAAAGGAGTTCGCAGATTATCAGACCAGTCCGGAATTTAAGGTGTTCAACAGTCATTTTAGCTTGTCTGAATTTAAAAAGATATATTTCTGGGAATACCTGCATAGATTGATCGGCAGGATAGTGGGATTGGTATTTTTAATTCCCGGAGCTTTCTTCTGGCTCAAAGGAGCCTTTGACCGTAGAATGAAAAGGCAGGTCATTTTGATTTTTTGCGGAGGGCTCTTTCAGGGGTTTTTAGGTTGGTACATGGTAAAAAGCGGTTTAGTTGATATACCACATGTCAGCCATTACCGATTGGCCGCCCATCTTTCCACAGCATTGGCTTTGGCGGCTTATATCTATTGGGTAGCCTTGGAGTGGAAGCCGTTTAAAAAACACCGATCTTTTGACACCAAACAGGCGACAATAGCTGTAATGCTTATATTGGCTATACAGATAATTTATGGAGCTTTTGTGGCGGGATTAAAGGCAGGAAAAATGTACAATACATTTCCAAAGATGGGCAGGTCATGGATTCCCTCAGACCTCAAGACTGCTTTTGAAATAAGCGGTATTTCTTCTTTGTTTGAAAATGGTATAGTTGTACAATTCGTCCATCGCTATTTGGCCTATTTGGTTCTATTAGGAGTTATTTGGCTATGGTGGAAGATCAAAAAACATCATGTAAGGTTAATTAAAACTGCCAACCTTTTATTGATTTTGATAGGTATTCAGTTTTTTCTTGGGGTATTGACGCTGATTTGGGCTGTTCCCATCAGCTTGGGTGTTTTGCATCAACTTGGAGCAGTTCTGCTGCTTCTGGTTTTAGTTGCTTTATTGAAAAAAACAAGCAGTTCGAATTAAGTAGGGTAAATCCAGGATAATCTTATTTCCAGTAAGGTCTTATTATCTTCAGTATCAGGCATATGAAAGTTGAAGTAAGTGGCTTTACTTTGACTCAAAGCTTTGCAATGGCCAGAATATTTTCCACGATTTCATCATTTTCCAGTCCTAATCCTTCTTTTTGGAACTTCATCACTCCATGTTTATCAAATACAGAAATGATATTGGAATGGGAGAAATCAATGGGGCTGATCTGTTTGTATTTTACAGACATGATATTTGCAAAATCCCTGACGTCATCTTCATTTCCCTGTAAAAACAGCCATTTTTGATCTTCCAGGCCATTTTCCTTAGCAAAAGCTTTCAATTTTTCAGGCGTATCATTTTTGGGGTCTATGCTCACGAGGACATATTGTATATCTTTTCCTTTCTTTCCGGTCACTTTTTCTTCAATCATCCTCATATCAGCTACAAGTCTGGGACAAGCAGTTTTGCAAGAGGTATAAATCATGACAACCACTAATGTTTTTCCCTTGAGATTTTTGAATTCAATGCTTTCTCCGTATTGGGTTTTCCATTCGGATGGCAATTGGTATATCGATAATTCGTCGAGTTGATCTATCTCTGTGATTTGGTAATCTATTGTGCTGTTTTCTTGACAGGAAAACAGCAGAAATATAATGAGGATAAGATGTGTGTATTTCATATTGGATTCAAAGAATATTCTGATGATAATTATGGAGTATCTTTTGCACACCTAAATCCCAAGGTGGTGATGGAGTAATTGGCTTTCAAACTTGTCCTCATGGCATAGCGCATAAATGCCGCGTAATTCATCATGTCCTTAGCACCAATGGCACCGCTGGCACAGAATAATCCAGCATCAGTATTGCCGTTATTGCGGGATTCACCTGTCAGGATGATGGAATTGAAGTCCTGAGTCCATTCCCAAACCATTCCATGCATATCTTTTATTCCCCAAAAATTACCTTTAGACAGCCCCACTGATTTCATAAAGGTTTTTGGCTCTTCATAACTTCTAAGGATGGAAAGGTTATATAAAATATCTGTTCTTGCGTCTTTTTTGCTTGCTGAGGCCATTGCAGCATATTCCCATTCGTCCACTGTGGGAAGTCTTTTGCCTTGGCATTCGCAATAGGCTTTGGCGGCAAACCAAGAGACCATGGTCACAGGTTTGTCCAAAAATTCTTTGGGGGCAGAAAAGTCATTTTCCCAATTGGACAAATACCTTCCATCTGCAAATAATTTGGAAACTTTGGATTTCTGCCATTTGGGATTTTTGTTGACAAATTCCAGGTAATCAGCATAAGTAACAGGATTAATATCCATATAGAAATCTCTGATTTTTACCTCGGATTGTTCAACTATCCCGTAGAGGGGGGTATAAATTCCCCCCTTTACCAGTGCCATATTACTTTGTTGGGCAGATGCATTGTTTATCAAAAACAATCCTGCCAGCAAAAGGAATATTTTTCTCATTTTTTCCTTCTTTTACTTACCATCTCCGGAGTTACATGGGTACCATTATTTCCCCAGCTATTGTATACATAAGTCAGGACAGCTGCTGCTTCTTCATCTTTTAACTGTTGGGAAGGCATGATGCTGTTATATTTTTTGCCATTTACTGTAATTTCTCCTGAAAGTCCGTTTAGAAGTACATCTATGGCACGGTTGACATCTGCATTTAAGTAATCAGCCTTAGCCAATGGAGGGAAGGCATTAGCTACGCCTTCACCATTGGATTGGTGACAGGCAAAGCAGGCCTGCATATAGATTTTTTTACCGGCTTCTATAAGTTCAGATTTGTTCATTGGGCTTGGCTGAGTTACTTTTGAACCATCGACAGGCATTTTTTGAATTGTCCCTCCTTCTGGTAAATAGATGCCTTCCATGATCTCACCGGCGAAAATTTTATTGTTTTTCTCCCCTGTTACACTTATCACACCCAAAGCCCCTTTGTTAAAGGCTCTAAAAATCGAGTGGTCCACCAACACCAGATTGGATGGTACTTCTGCTTTGAATTCCAAAATAGCCGCACCACCTGCAGGTACCAAAGTAGTTCCCACATTGTAATTGATCTGGTCTCCACCTTCAACATAAACTTTGTCAAAAATCTCACCTATCACATGGAAGGATGAAGCCAGGTTAGGCCCACCATTTCCAAAGAAAATCCTGATAGTTTCTCCAGCTTTGGCCTGAAGGGCATTTTCACCGATCAGGGAATTGACACTTCCATTGAATACTACATAATCCGGCCTCTCATCATATGCTTTTTGCATATCAAATGGCTGAAGACCTGGTTCTCCAAATTTTCCTTCAGTGTAAAAATCACCTTGCATGACATAGAATTCCTTATCTACCGGAGGAAGTCCGCCTTCTGGTTCGACAAGTATAAGACCATACATTCCATTGGCGATATGCATGCCCACTGGTGCGGTTGCACAATGGTAAACAAATAATCCTGGGTTAATCAATTTAAAGGAAAAGGTTTTTTCATGTCCGGGAGCAACGAAAGAGGCTTCTGCACCACCTCCTTGTCCGGTTACGGAGTGAAGGTCGATGTTATGGGGAAGCTTATTATTAGGGTGGTTTTTAATTTTGAATTCTACCTCATCTCCGACTCTGGCACGAATGAATGAACCAGGGACTGTTCCCCCAAAAGTCCAGAATACATAGGATACTCCATCGGCCATGACCATTTCATCTTCAATGATTTCCATTTCCATATAAAGTTTCATGGCTGGCCTATTCCCAATTGGAGGAGGTACGTGAGGTGGTGAGGTCAGTTCGGCCACCATTTCACCAAATACTTTGGTTTTGCTGTGGTCTTTCATGGATTTCGAGAGTCCTGTATTTTTGGATTGGCCCTGTGTACAGGCATAAAGGATCATTCCAGATAAAAGGATTAAAAGATAGGAATATCCTTTAAATTGATTTGGTTTTGCTGTAATCATAGTCATTAAGTTAGAGTTTATTATAGGGGTGATTCAATTAGGCGTATTGAATTCTAAACCGAAAGCAAAGTAAAAGTGTAAATAGGTTTTGCCTTATGACAATTGTCAATCCTATATTTTTATTTTGGCATGAAAGATCCTGCAATTTCGCAGATACCATAATTAATATTCGATGGCAATACAATAATGGCTGAGCGTAGCTTTTAATGCCTCGAGGTCATGTAAAACAATAGTCCGGTCTTCAGTGTCAAGGAGTTTATCTTTTCTTAAATTGGAAATAACACGGCTTACCTGTTCAGAATTGGTTCCGATAATCTGGGCAATTTCTTGCCTGCTAAGGTAGATCTTAGTCTGATTTGAATTTTGATCATTAGAAGTTTCGGCTATGTAAAGGAGGCCAAGGATAACTTTTTCCTCATTATTCATCATTGCCAGGCATTTTGTTCTGATTTCACTTTTTCTCAACTCCCGGGAATAAAACCTCATCACTTCAATGGTGAATTTTGGATTTTCAAGGAAGGCTTCCTGTAAGGTTCTATTGTCTACAAAACAAATTTCTGATTCTGATAAAGTAACAGCACCAATACTGTATTTTTCCAATCCAAATGCTGTATGGCCAAGCATATGTCCTTCTTTTGCTAACCTTACTGTTTGTTCTTTCCCGTTGATATTCGAACTAATGATTTTCACCTGGCCTCTTTTGATGAAATAGGCACCCATAACCAGACTACCTTCAAAAAATATAAACTGGTTTTTAGGATAGTGGGGTGTATTTTTCTTTGATGAGATTTTTTCAATCCAATCAAGTGTACAGTTATTGATAAGACAAGATTGATTACAGCATTCCAGACACATATTTTAGGCGATTATTAGGTCTTTGCAAGTACCCATAAAATTCCTGGTAAATTTTTGTGTATGGATCAGGAGCGAACATGATTTATGTCATGTTTGACAATATTTTAAAAAAAAATCCAGCTTGATCCCTTGTTTTTTGTTTTCCGATAGTATATTCGAAACATAAAAGATAAAAAGGTCTTTTAATCTTTGATAATTTAACCTTAACCCAATTCAATATGCTATCAAAATCACAAGCAAGGACGTTCTTTCTCGGTGGTACGGTGGTGACCTTTCTGATATTTATCGGACTGACAGTCTACTCAATGGCCCCGAGCAATGATCAGTCCAACCACCTCAACATCACCGAACAGGTAATTAAGGGGAAGCACCTTTGGGAAACCAATAATTGCATGGGCTGCCACACCATTTTGGGTGAAGGTGGATATTATGCACCGGAACTTACCAAAGTGATCGATAGGAGAGGAGCTCCTTTGATCAAAGCCATCCTCCAGTCACCTGTGCCATGGGCTCCAAATGGAAGGAAAATGGTTGCCTATGAAATGAGTAATGAAGATGCCGATGCGGTCATTGAGTACCTTAAATGGATAGGTGAAATTGACCTCAACGGCTTCGATAGAGTTGTTTCACCTTTGGCTAAAGACAAATTAAAAGACTGATACTATGAAATTTAAATCACAACAGGTAGCCTACTGGTTTTTTGCTTTGTGTATGCTGCTATTTGCCTTGCAAATTATATATGGGTTTATCATGGGATTTGCCCGAATAGGCATGGATGGCCTACATGATTGGATTCCTTTTAACACTGCCAGGGCAGTGCACACAAATTTATTGGTTGTATGGTTGCTCACTGGATTTATGGGGGCAGCATATTATATTATTCCTGAAGAGGCCCAACGCGAGCTTGTCAGTGTAAAGCTTGCTTATGTGCAATTGATTTCTTTGGCTGTGGTGGGTGTCTTAGCGATTACCGGTTATCATTTCAATATATGGGAAGGCAGGAAATTCCTTGAAATTCCACGTGAACTGGATTATCTCGTGGTTATAAACGTGTTGCTTTTTCTCGGAATCATCCTGGCCACCTTGTTCAAAGGAAAGAGGCAGACTACGACTGCACTGGTATTGACCATGGGATTGGTGTTTGCAGCCTTGCTTTACCTGCCGGGAATGATCTGGTTCGATTCCCAGGTTACAGATTCATTTTTCCGTTGGTGGGTAGTTCACCTTTGGGTTGAGGGTGTATGGGAATTGATCATGGGCGGTATCCTCGCTTTCTTACTTATCAAACTCACTGGAGTGGATAGGGAGGTCATCGAAAAATGGTTGTATGTAATTGTAGGTCTGACTTTCCTTTCCGGCATTCTTGGTACAGGTCACCACTATTACTACATTGGTGTCAACAAGATCTGGTTGGTAGTAGGTGGTGTTTTCTCCGCGCTTGAGCCGCTTGCATTTTTGGCTATGGCCCTGTTTGCTGTCTATATGTACCGCAAAGGGGAAAAATCACATCCCAACAAGATTGCTTTGTTCTGGACAATTGGAGCTTCTATCGTATCCTTTATCGGTGCCGGCCTATTGGGTTTTGCACATACACTTCCTCAGACAAACATCTTTACCCACGGTACCCTGGTTACTGCCATGCACGGGCACTATGCCTTCTGGGGCGCCTATGCCATGATCGTATTGGCCATTATCAGTTATTCCTTACCCAATATCACAGGAAGAAAGCGCCATGATAATACCAATGGTCACCTGGCATTCTGGCTATCCAATATCGGCATGCTTGGAATGGTCGTGGCTCTTGGTGTTGCAGGCGTTGTTCAGGTTTATCTCGAGAGAAGACTAGGTATGGACTTTATGATTGCTCAAGAAGAAGCAAAAATCCACTTTGTAGTCATGTTACTCTGTGCTACTCTATTTACAACAGGTATCATACTCTACATTTATGAATTTATTAAATATGGTAAACCTTCAGATGAAGCTTTAACCAAGAAAGATGAAACAGTTTTGGTTAGTTGATTTGCAACTCACCAATCTGCTAATATTTAATATCGGTTGACGGTTTGTTTCCTTATCAGGTTTGCCGATCCCTGATTGTAGTCGGGTTGCCAAGTTTGGCAACCTGACTTTACAAATAAAAAATTAAAATCATGGTTACCGAAGCACCTTATTATCATCAGACATATCAGGAATCGGATGTTTTCTTACATGCCTTCCGAAACCGTATTCCATTATTGCTCAAAGGACCTACCGGAACTGGTAAATCCAGGTTTGTGGAATACATGGCCCATACCACAGGTCAAAAGTTAATCACAGTCTCCTGCCATGAAGAAACTTCTTCTACTGATCTGATAGGCAGATATATTATTAAAGGAGCCGAAACTGTTTGGGTAGACGGCCCATTGACCACAGCTGTACGAGAAGGTGCAATACTCTATCTGGATGAAGTGGCGGAAGCGAGGCCCGATGTCATTGTAGCTATTCACTCACTCACCGACCATAGGAGGGAACTGTTTATTGATAAGTTGGGGGAGACTGTAAAAGCCAATGAAAACTTTATGCTGATAGCCTCTTTTAATCCCGGTTACCAAAGAGGATTCAAAGAATTGAAACCTTCAACAAGGCAACGTTTTGTGGCTTTGAACTTCGCATATCCCGAAGCAAAAATTGAAACTGAAATTTTGGTCAATGAAACAGGGGTAGACAAGGATATTGCCAAAAAATTGGTCAGTATCGGTGGGAAAATAAGGAATTTAATTGAATTGGGACTTTCAGAGACCGTATCCACAAGGTTGTTGGTCGATGCCGCTAAATTGATCCACTCTGGATTACCGAAGCGATTGTCCTGCCATGTAGCCATAGTTGAACCCTTAAGTGATGATGAGCAGGCAAGAGAGTCATTGAAAGACCTAATAGACCTTATGATTTAATTGAAATTGAAGACAAAGTTAAGCCTGAAATTTACCTGGGAAGTAATTGATATGAACAGGGTTTAGTCTACCGATAGGTACATAATAATTTCAGGTTTTGCCATGCAGTTCAAAGGGAATGATGGAGCAATCCTCTTCCTGAATCAATGTTGAATCAAAAAAAGAACAGTAAAATGGGATTGGATTTAGATGAATGGGTATATGGGAAATTGGTGCGCTATTTCAAAAAAAGCAGGCTTAAGGCTGAGCAGGAGATGCACCAAAAGGTGGATTTGGAAAATATAAGGCCAAGATTGACTTATTTGGCCAGGGCAATTACAGGTAAACCCATCGATATATATCCAGCAGAAGCGGAAGGAGGATTTAAAAACAATAATTTCTTCTTACCCAGATCATTTTCAGAACTCCCCACTTGGGAAGAAAATCTCTATTTCTACTTTTTCAGAACCTTATATCTCAGTACCCAGCAGGACTTAGGCTACAATTGGACAAAGGAGACCGATGACATTGTCCTTTCCCGTCAGATGGCAGCACAGACCGCTCCTGCTGTCCTGGATAAGTTGAACCATGATTTTAGAATTGCAGGGCAGTTACATGAAAAACTAAAAAACCATTTCCAATCCAAAGTCAGAGCAGGAGAACAAGCAGATTTGAGCTTGCTTTATGGAAAATGGATGTATAATGATGCTTCTTTCGGTTCAGAAGATGAGCTCCACAATTTTGATGACCGTAGCAAAAAGGGAAAAGATGAAAACCCGACAACTACAATACAGGCTAGAGCTGTGGAGGAAGTCAAAAATCTTACCATAGATAAAAAGCAGCAGGAGGATTATGTATTGCTGCACAATTTTGAAAAGGTAGAGACAGCAGAAGAAGCCAATGGTGTGTGGAGGGATTTTGATGGGAAAGATGAGTTAGAAGAGCATCATGATGCATTGGATGAACTGAGCATGAAATTTACTGTAAGGGTAGATGATCCTGCTCATTCTGTCTACCAGGCAGAGTTTGTGGAAAATACCACTGTTTCTGAAAGTGCAGAGCGGGATGATAAAGGTTTTCATCTATGCTACGATGAATGGGACTTTCATAAAAAAACCTATAAGACCAGATTTTGTAAGGTTTATCCCAAGAGTCAGCTGAAATCTGATTTAGCCTATTATCAAAATACGATTTCAAAAAACGCCGGAACATTATTGGGATTGAGGAAGATGCTTACTTCTGTCAATAATAAAATGCAGCAACAACGCCGGCAGAGCCAGGGTAATGAATTTGATATTGATGCGCTTACAGACTTGTATGTAGATGTACATGCAAGAAAAACCCCTTCTGAAAATATCTACTTATCTACAAAGAAAAAAGAGAAGGACCTGTCCATCCTCTTACTGCTTGATGTAAGCCTATCCAGTGATGGTTATGCTGCAAATAACCGAGTGATTGATGTTGAAAAAGAGGTTTCTATTCTATTTGGGGAGATTTTGAATGAGTTTAAGATTGACTTTTCCATTGACGGTTTCTTTTCCAAAACCAGAAATTACTCCACCTATTTGACGCTCAAGGAATTTGATGAGAGCTGGCAAGAAGGAAAGCAAAAAATAGGTGCTGTGGAACCTCAGGGCTATACCCGGATTGGGGCAGCGCTTAGGCATGCGGGAGCAAGGTTGGATAAGAGGAAAACCAAAAACAAATGGGTAATACTGATTTCAGACGGTAAGCCCAATGATTATGACCGGTATGAAGGAAAATACGGTATCCAGGATATCAAACAGGCACTTCGTGAACTGAATGAAAGGCAGATACATTCCTATGCACTGGCAATTGAAGCACAGGCCAAATACTACTTACCACAGATGTTTGGTCAAAACCATTACCAGATCTTGACCACTCCAGTAGAGCTGCTGAGCTCTTTGGTCAAATTGTATGAAAGGATAAAACACCAGTAAAATGAACCCTTACGAACAAGAAATTGACCTACCAAAAGGTCATCCAATTCATAATTACCTACAAGAAACAGCCTTGATCCATCAATTAATTGATGAACTGGAAAAATGCGATATAGCTAGTAATTACCAGGTTTTCTATAACCTTTTCAATAAACTTAACAATATAGAAAGACGTTTTGAGCGGAAAGAGAACCAGCTATTTCCTTTTTTAGAAAAGGCAGGATGGAACGGTCCTTCTCAAAACATGTGGTCTTTTCATGATACCATCCGGAACATTTTCAAATTTGTAAGAGAAAAAGTGGAAACCCATGATTATAGGGGCGTCAATGAAAACTTCCATCATTTGGCCAATAATATCAGGCGCTTGATGCTGGTGGAAGAAAGTGTTCTTTTTCCAAACTCCCTGCAAATGTTGAAAGAGGAGGATTGGCATTTGATGCGCAAAGGAGAAGATGAAATAGGGTGGATGCTGGATAAAAAACCTTCCGATTACCCTGATTATGGTTATGTCCATCCCTCGGAAGATTTTCACCAAAGAGATTTAAGCTTTACCAAAGCTGAAAGTCAGCATTACGATGAAGGGTATATGACCATTGAACAGGTTAACCTCTTGCTAAAGACTATGCCTTTGGATATCACATATGTGGATGAAAATGACAAAGTTATTTTTTACAACAGAGGAGAGGAAAGGACATTTCCCAGAAGTGCAGGAATAATAGGCCGGGAGGTAAAGTTTTGTCACCCGCCAAAGAGTGTACATACTGTATTGATGATTCTTGAAGAATTCAGGAAAGGAACACAAAACGAAGCCTCGTTTTGGATCAATTACAAAGGAAGGTTAATTTATATCCGTTATTTCGCTGTCAGGGACTCCGGAAAAAACTACAAAGGTGTCGTAGAAATGTCACAGGACATCACAGAAATCAGGCATATTCAAGGAGAGAAAAGATTGTTGGAATGGAAGTAAAAGTTCAAGCAATCGATCATAGGGATATCTTTTATCCACCTGGAGGGATTTTGTTATGGTTAATTATCATCTTGGAGTTGATAACCTTTGGATTGGGTATCGCCGGTTTGGTGTATTATGGAAGAATTGAACCCGAAGTATTTCACCAATCAAGACTTCAATTAAATTCTTTTATAGGCACTGTGAATACCATGGTCTTATTGATCAGTGGGTATTTTATGGCCAATACAATTGTCAAGCATAAATCAGGTGATATTATTGCTACCCGGAAATACCTGAAGTGGACAATATTGGGCGGCATGCTTTTCGTTGGACTTAAATGCTACGAATATGTTGAAAAATTGACCGGCAATCTAGAGTTGGAAGATAATATGTTTTTCACCTTTTATTGGTTAATGACAGGTTTCCATCTTGCACATGTTTTGGTGGGTCTTGTTATTTTATCTTTCAGCTGGTGGCATCTTAAAACAAATCCCTCATCTGTTCAGGGGGCAGATTTGGAATCTGGCGCTGCATTTTGGCATATGTGTGATTTGATTTGGCTTTTCTTATTCCCCTCCTTATACCTTATATTCTAATATGGAAAAGAAGAATTTAAGCATACTCTTTATATTGATTGGGCTTACACTGGTAATGGCATTACTTGATGTTTTCAATCTTGAAATTGGAAATTATCTGACCAGTATGGTGATGGGTATAGCTGCTGTAAAATTTCTTCTGGTCGCATTTGCGTTCATGGATTTAAGAAAGGCACATTTCTTCTGGAAATTTGCGACAGTATTGATTGGATTACTGATCGTACTGGTTGTAGGTTTTTGGGTTTAAAAACTTTAAGGTTAAAATTTGATTGAAACAAAAAAAATAACTTAATTTCAGAGTTGAATGTCTTAATTAAGAAGAATGAAAGTACTATCCCAAACGAGCAAATATGGTATAAGGGCACTTCTGTATGTGGTAAGTCATCCGGGTACTGGACAGTTTGTGAGTATTGGAGAAATTGCCAAAGAATTGAACCTATCTTTTCATTTCTTAACCAAAATATTCAGGGAATTAACCAACAAAGGGATTTTGCATTCTTATAGAGGCCCAGCAGGTGGCATTGCATTGGCTAAGCCTGCAGATCAAATTAAATTGGTAGATATTGTATTGGCATTAGAAGGAGATGATTACTTTGACAATTGTCTTTTGGGCTTTCCTGGTTGTGGAGTGGAAAAACCCTGTCCTGTCCATAATTTTTGGAAAGGAATCAGATCAGAAATAAAGTCACATCTCTTAAACACAAGCCTTGCCCAATTGGGAGAAAAAATAGTTGCAGAAGAAGTACGATTATATGATTGAAAAAAATTTACAATTAATTAAGAATTAATACTCTTAAATATGAAATAAATCGAGCACTAAACCCTTTACACATGAAACCTGACACTAAATTTCTCAATTACCTCATGAAGCAAAAAAACTGGTGGCTGCCATTTATGGTCATTTTTGTTATTAGTTTAGTGGGACTTTTGTTTATTGCCTACCAGACGTATGAGGAAGCCCCGCCCATTCCCCATTATGTAGATGAAAATGATGTTGAAATCATCAATCAAGCCCAAATTTTAAGAGGTCAGGAGATTTTCCATCGTTATGCTTTGATGGAGTATGGCAGTATGTTTGGGGACGGCGCCTTACGTGGACCGGATTTTACTGCACAGGCACTGAATGAAAGGGCCAAATCCATGTTTCAGTTTTATAAACAAAGTTTAAATGAAAATGGAAGTAACAGTGAGTTTGAATCGGAGGGGATATTGAGGAAAGTCCAAAAAGAAATTAAAGTTAACACCTATGATCTAAACAAGAATCAGGTAAAGATTTCCAATGCTCAAGTAGAAGCCATACGGGATTTGGAGACTTTTTATCAGGATATGTTCCTTAATCCTGATTTTCATGAGGCTTTTAAACCTACAGGATATATTTCTGATCCTCAAGAAATAAGGGATTTAAGTGCCTTCTTTTTTTGGGGATCCTGGGTTTGCAGTGTTGAACGTCCCGGTGAAAAATACAGTTATACCCACAATTGGCCATATGATGAATATGCCGGAAATGTGGCCACGCCATCTACCTTGATCTGGAGTATAATTGGTTTATTGGGTTTGGTACTGGGTTTAGGTTTGGTCTTATATTATTATGGACAATTCGAGCAATTAAGTGAAGCGTATTATTCCAAAGGTGCCTCAGAAATGGTTACCGAAGAAAAGTTACAACAATACAGGCCCACACCGACCCAAAGGGCTACCTTCAAGTTTTTTTATGTAGCGGTACTACTCTTCTTGGTTCAGGTATTGGCAGGTGTACTCACTGTGCATGACTTTGTCGGCTTCACCGAATTTTTTGGATGGGATATTCAGAAAATCTTGCCTGTTACCATTTCCAGGAGCTGGCACGTTCAATTGTCATTGTATTGGATTTCTGCCTGTTGGGTAGGGATATCTTTTTTCGTTCTCCCTTTATTGGCCAAAAAAGAGCCTAAGGGTCAACTGTTTTTGATCAATCTGCTGTTTGGGATTTTCTTTGTAATGGTAGCGGGGTCATTTATAGGGATTTTTTTAGGCCCCATGGGAATGTTGGGAGAGTATTCCCGATGGCTGGGTCATCAAGGATGGGAGTTTGTGGAATTGGGCCGACTTTACCAGTATTTTCTGCTTTCGATTTTCGCTTTGTGGGCAATCATTGTTTACAGAGGGGTAAAGAATACATTTCGACCGGGGATGCCATGGGGTTTGCCCAATTGGTTGATGTATTCCATAGTTTGTATTTTACTGCTACTCCTTTCAGGTTTTGTAGCACGTCCCGAGACCAATTTTGTGATAGCTGATTTCTGGAGATGGATGGTGGTCCATATGTGGGTGGAAGCTTTTTTTGAGGTGTTTACCACCATCATTGTCGGCTATATGATGGTGATGATGGGTTTGGTCAATAGGCAGGCAGTTGTAAAAGTGGTCTATATTGCAGCCTTGCTTTTTTTGGGGTCTGGACTACTTGGAATTTCACATAATTTCTATTGGAATGCTAAACCTGTAGGGACTTTGGCATTGGGCAGTGTCTTTTCTACTTTGCAGGTCGTTCCATTGATTTTGTTGACTTTAGAAGCATGGAGGATGCAACGTATGCCCCACCTTTTATCTTCCAAGCAGCAGGGGAGACAGCGTTCATCCCTTTTTGCCATGCCGGGAGTTTTTCTTTTTATCATTGGAGTTACCTTTTGGAATTTCTTCGGGGCAGGGGTATTTGGTTTGATCATCAACTTACCAATCGCCAATTATTATGAGCATGGCACCTACCTCACCGTCAACCATGGACATGCCGCTCTGATGGGAGTGTATGGGAATCTTTCCATTGCTGCAATTCTTTTCTGTTTAAGGTTTTTGATCAGGCCGGAGGGTTGGAATACCTCTTTGGTCAAGGTAGCATTTTGGTCAATTAATATCGGGCTTTTATTGATGGTGACATTGGATCTATTTCCAGCAGGTGTACATCAGCTTATAGCTGTAATGGAAAATGGATATTGGTATGCTCGGTCCCAGGAATTTATCCAAAGTGTCCCATTTCAGACTATGACATGGTTAAGGATCATAGGAGGTGCGGTATTCTGTGTAGGTGGATTGTTTCCTTTAACATGGTTCGTGATAAAAAGTGTCAAGTATTTAAAGCCTTCTTCAGCAATGCTCATAGAGGAACCTCAATTGGAAGTTGGGGAGGAGGAATTAATTTAAAACTAATATGGTAATATCAATTATGTTTGAAGCTTATAACTATGAAGTCAATGTCCACTGGCAAAGTGGAAGAGTAGGACAAATGAGTGCCCCTGGCATAGATGAAACTATTTTATGTGCTACTCCACCGGAATTTCCGCAAGGCGTACATGGAATCTGGTCACCTGAACACCTGTTCACTGCATCTGTGAACAGTTGCTTTATGACCACTTTTTTGGCAGTGGCAGAAAATTTCAAACTTAAGTATGAGCATTTTTCCTGTCGTGCAATTGGAAGACTATCGAGGGCAACGGGTAAGTGGATGATGTCTGAAATTATCCTTAAACCCGAATTGACTATCTGTACGGAAGAGTCCTTCGAAAAAGCCAGGAAAGTTCTTGAAAAATCAGAAAAGGCTTGTTTGATCACCCAATCAATCAAATCTATGGTAATAACAGAACCTACTATCATGGTTTCTGAAATGTGTATGTAGATGATGTGTTTTCGGTTAGGAAAGGGTGAGGTTTATGACTTCACCTTTTTTAATTTCTCCAAATAGTATTTACCGGAAAATTGATCATCTTTTGAGGGTAAAATGTTTTTGAACTTTCCGGAAGCTGGGAAATACTTCCCTTTTCACATACAAAATGCTGTAGGTAATAGTTGCCCTTATAGCCTTTTTCATGTAGGAATTGGGCCATATTAAAAAGTTCTTCCTTGCTGATAAGCGTACTATGAAGGGTCGTTCTGACTTCAAAGCGGATCTTGCTGTATAAAAGTAAGTCAAGAGTTTCGACAAACTCATCAAATAATTTTGAGGCAGTAATTTTTTGGTATGCACCAGGTAGAGCTTTGAAATCCAAGGCTACATAATCTACTAACTTTTGGTCAATTAAATTTTCAAGGACATGAGGTCTGCTGCCATTGGTGTCAATTTTGACTTTCATGCCCAATTCATGAATTTGATGGGCCATCCAGGGAATGTCCTGGTGCAATGTGCATTCACCACCGCTAAAAACAACAGCGTCCAATAAGTTCTTTCTATTCCGAAGGAACTCAAGTACTTCTTCATAACTGACCTTTCCTTTGCCTTGTACAATTTCCGGATTGTAACAGTATCCACATCGCATATTACAGCCTGCAAACCAAAGGATGCAGGCTGTATGATCAGGATAGTCCAATAAGGTAAAGGGAGTAATGCTGTAAATTGGTTTAGCAGCAACTTCCTTTTCCTTCTTTGAAATGTTCTCTTTGTTTGTGTTCACCTTTTTTTCCGATATTAAAACTTTCAACTGGCCTGTGATAACCCATTACCCGGGTATAGACCAGACATTTTGTTCTTTTGGCTGTGTTAGATTCAAGCCAGCTTTGACTTTGGGTTCTTTCAGTAGTTTTTTGACTTGTTTGCATGTTTAAGAGGTTTTATGGTTAAATTGATCTAATAGTATTTCATCACATTTTGGGCAAAATTCATGTTCACCATTGAGATATCCATGGATTGGACAAATGCTGAATACAGGTGTTACTGTAATGTAAGGCAACTTAAAATTGGAAAGCACTTTTCTGACCAGGTTCCGGCAGGCTTCCGGTGTGGATAGTTTCTCCCGCATATACAAATGCAGAACAGTGCCTCCTGTATACTTACATTGCAACTCATCTTGAAGCATCAAAGCCTCAAATGGATCATCTGTAAAGTCCACTGGAATTTGGGAGCTGTTGGTGTAATAAATGTTTTCTTCTATTCCGGCCTGTATGATATCCTTGAATCGCTTCCTGTCTTCTTTTGCAAATCGGTAGGTAGTGCCTTCTGCAGGAGTCGCTTCAAGATTGTAAAGGTTACCCGTTTCTTCTTGGAATTCTTTCATTCTGGTCCGGATGTATTCAAGGATTTCGATAGCAAACTGCTGTCCAAAATCTCCGGTTATATCCTGTTTTTCATCAGTGAAATTGAGGATCATTTCATTCATCCCATTGACGCCAATGGTAGAAAAGTGGTTTCTAAAATGAGGAAGGTATCTTTTCGTGTAAGGATACAGACCCCGGTCGTACATTTCTTGGATAAATTTCCTTTTTTTCTCCAGAGTGGATTTCGCAATGGCCATTAGGCTATCCAGTCTGTCATAAAGCCCCAATTTGTTCCCCTTGTAAATGTATCCCAATCTGGCCATGTTGATGGTTACAACTCCAATGCTTCCTGTCATTTCCGCAGAACCAAACAGCCCATTTCCTCTTTTAAGGAGTTCCCTCAAATCCAATTGTAATCGACAGCACATACTACGGACAGCATTAGGCTTGTAAGCCTCCGGATTTTCCACCTTATTGCCATTGTCATCATAGGTATATTGGCTTCCGATGAAATTTTGGAAATATGAGGAACCGATTTTTGCGGTATTTTCGAAAAGGAGGTCAGTGTTTTCTCCATACCAGTCAAAATCCTCTGTTATATTCACAGTCGGTATAGGGAAAGTAAAGGGTTGTCCTGAAGCATCTCCCTCTGTCATGACTTTATAATATGCCTTATTGATCATGTTCATTTCCTTTTGAAAATGCTTGTATGTCATTTCTTCCAAATGCTGTATACCTCTGCCAATGATTCTGATCAATAATTCAGGGTCTTGCAGGCCTTTGAACAAGTGAAGGTCATTTTTAGTGGGAATTTGGTCTTTCAGATCCTCAGGTACTGTCCAATCTAATGTAATATTGGTAAATGGAGATTGCCCCCACCTTGCTGGAACATTTAGGTTGTAGACAAATGAACGGATGGCCTTTTCTACATCTTTTTGGCTTAGGTTATCCTTGAATACATAGGGTGCCAAGTAGGTGTCAAAAGAACTGAAAGCCTGTGCGCCTGCCCATTCGCTTTGGAGAATACCCAGGAAATTGGCCATCTGTCCAAGCGCTTCCCTGAAATGCGAGGGTGGACGACTTTCCACTCTTCCCCTTATACCATTGAATCCTTCATTGAGAAGCACCCTCAGTGACCATCCTGCACAGTAACCGGTCAAGCAGTCAAGGTCATGAATATGAATATCACCATTACGGTGGGCATAACCTTCTTCTTTGCTATAAACTTTGTCCAGCCAGTAATTAGCAATTATTTTACCTGCTACATTATTGACCAGACCGGCATTGGAATAAGAGGTATTGGCATTGGCATTGATGCGCCAATCTGTTTCCATGATGTATTCTTCTATGGTCTGCGTACTGTCCACATAGGTAGTGTCTTCATTGAGTCCAGCTATATGTTCCCTTTGCATTTTTCTGGTATGCCGATATAGCATAAAAGAACGCATCACTTCAAAATAACCGGCTTCAAACAATTGTTTTTCAATGATATCCTGAATGTCCTCCACCGACCAGGTTGTCTGTTGCTCAAGTTTGTTCAAAACATTTAGGAAAATACCGGGATCGTAAGAAACCTGCACACTTTGAAAACCCATTTTCAGGGCATCTTCAATTTTAAAAGCCTCAAAAGGGGCATATTCACCATTTCTTTTAATGACAAATTGATCCATACATAAAGGTTTGAGTGGTGGAAAATGTAAATATTGTGGACAAGGTAATGATTAGAAACACTTTGCTTAAATAGTTTGGTCATGTTTGCAATTGACTTAAATCATGGAAAAAAAACAGTCTAAGATTAGGTTTAGCCATTAATAAAAGATAAATTTGTCTTTCTTTTTTGAATAACCAATCTTATGATTTTTTGTTAATTCCTTGAAATAAGATACCTTATTGTCATATCAGAATACAGAGATTTTGGAAAACCTTATCCGAGAAATCAAATCCTGCCGAATTTGTGAATCATCACTTCCTTTAGGTCCTAAGCCAGTTTTTTCTGTGGGTCCTGAAAGTAAGATATTAGTGATAGGACAGGCACCTGGAACAAAAGTTCATGCAACCGGGATACCATGGAATGACCTGAGCGGTAAGGAGCTGCGAAGGTGGTTGGATGTTGATGCTGAAGTATTTTACGATACCGGAATATTTTCAATTATACCCATGGGCTTATGTTATCCGGGGAGGGGTAAGAGAGGGGATTTGCCTCCCAGGCCTGAATGTGCGCCTACTTGGCATAATAAGCTATGGCAACACCTTCCAAATATTAAACTGACTCTATTGATAGGTCAATATGCTCATGCATACTATCTGGGAAAGAGAAGGAAAAGTACACTTACCGATACAGTTCGGAGTTTTGAAGATTACCTGCCTCATTATTTTCCTTTGATTCATCCTTCTCCCAGAAATAAATTCTGGCATCAATCAAACCCTTGGTTTGAGCAAATGGTAGTTCCGGTCCTTCGGGAAAAAGTCAGAATTTTGATATAATACAATAGTAATGAAATGATCCTAAATTAAATACCTTTATCGTTTCACGAGGTTAAAGGGCAACATGACCAAATTCCTGATGAATGAGAAGGAAAGATCCACAGCAAAGCCTAACAACCTAAATGGAAGGATCAGCAACCAAATGATGGGATAAAGCAAAAAAGCCAACAAGGCCAAAGGCCAACAGATAACCAAAAGGATAAGCCAAAGGAGAAAAGTTGCCATGATCGTATGTTTTTAAGTATGGTTTCAAATCTAATACCAAAATTAAAAAGCCGTTTTATTCGATTTTTTTGGGATGTAATGAAAACCAACTGTCCTTTATTGGACAATTTGTCCAAGAAGTGTCCGGTTAATTTGGTCCAAAGACCATGAAAGTTATTTTTTCATGATAAAAATCATCATTTTATGGTCTTTTTAAATTCTTCCCTTTCAGCTTATAGACATAACTTTGAATCTTCAAATAATCATTAAATTCATCCATTATGCCATCACCCCACACTTTTCATATCCCGGTCATGGGGCTGGGTTTCACAGTTGATTCTCCATTAAAAATTGCACAGTATGGGATCTCATCTGTAGTATCTATTATGGACGATAACCTCCTTGAAGATATGCGCAGGGTTTACAGTAGGAAATTCCAAATCCCTTATAATTTCATAAATGAGAAAACAGAGGATTACAGGGCCAGGAGAATAACTGCTTACCTGAACCTTCTACAGGAGATTGTTGATGAACAGATTGAAGCTATTAGGAATCAGGATTTTGATAATGACCAAGGCATCAATCAATACTTTCAATTACTTCCTACAGGCCATCCATACCACCAATTATATCAAAGTATGCTTTTTACTACTGAAGAGAAAAAGAAATCTTTTCAGGAACAACTTCGCCAGGTCATTACAGCAGGGCAAATTGATGTCAATATCATGACCAAGGTCGACAAAATAAATCATGATCAGGCCGGGCAGGCATTGCCCCGTGAGTTTTCAGATGCGCTTTCTGCACTTAGGGGCTTTGCAATGAGCAATGCCAGAGGCTCGGTTGTGTTTTCAGCAGGCCTCAATCCTGCCTTATTTGCTTATGCAGAACAGTTTAAAGATTTTTTCCCTGATGCAGAAGGGAAATGCAAAAAAGGGATTATTCTTAAAGTTTCAGATTACCGTTCTGCGTTTATTCAAGGGAGATTCTTGGCAAAAAAAGGCTTATGGGTTTCAGAATTCAGAATAGAGTCCGGACTGAATTGTGGGGGTCATGCTTTCGCCACTGATGGATTATTGGTTGGGCCAATTTTGGAAGAATTTAAAAGCAATAAATCCGAGCTCTCAACCATTTTAAGGGATGCCTGTAACCAAGTGCTGGCTGCAAAAGGCTGCCATACTTTACCCGAAAATCTGTTTCCTAGAATTACTTATCAGGGTGGTATAGGCAATTCTGAGGAAAACAATTTTCTTATGAATTATTATGAGTTGGATGGCACAGGATGGGGGAGTCCTTTCCTATTGGTTCCTGAAGCTACCAGTGTGGATGAAGATACACTACAGCGCCTGTTGAATGCCAAAAAATCGGATTTTTATTTGAGCCATGCCTCTCCTTTAGGTGTGCCTTTCAATAACCTCCGCACAAGTAGCGGTGAAGAACAAAGGAAGAACAGGATTGAGAAGAACAGGCCGGGTAGTCCTTGTTATAAGAAATTCCTGACATTCAGCACTGAATTTTCTTCCAAACCTATTTGTACAGCTTCCAGAGAGTACCAGCATTTGAAATTGAAGCAGTATGAAGCAGGAGAGGTGGATAGCCAAGAACTCGAAGAAGTATTGGCAAAAGATTGTCTATGTGAAGGTTTGAGTGCCCCCGCTTTGTTAAGTGTAGGAGAACAGCCCCGTAGAAACCTTAAAGCGGTGACTATATGTCCTGGTCCCAACATGGCCTATTTTAAAGGAATTTTCAGTTTGAAAGATATGGTAGACCATATTTATGGCAAGATCCAACTGCAATTGGATCCTGAAAGACCTCATGTCTTTATTAAGGAATTGCAATTGTATGTGCAGCACCTTCAGAAGGAAATGGAAAAAAGCCTCCCTGAACAAACGGCCAAGTATGCTGCCTACCTGGAAAAGTTCAAGGATAACCTGCATTCAGGTGTTCAGTATTACAAAGACCTTGTCAATCAGGTTAGCCTGGATACTGAAAATGCAATTCAGCTTATGAAAGATCAACTTCAAGATCTTGAAGAAGAATTGAGGGCTATGGTTCCTGAAGTAGGGTTTTAATTCAGGAAACAATTTTCTTCCCGATTTTATCAAAAAAATAAAGGATATATTTGTCCGATAATGTTATTTTGCTAGCTTTGAAACAGAAATGAAGGGGATATGAATTTCCCCTTTTTTAACACTTAAAAAAAGGATAAAAATATCCTTTATAGTATGAATAGCATCAAACCAATATTTCTGTTTCCTCTGGTGATTTTAGGCTTGATTGCAGGAATCTCCGGTGGTGGTATCCGATTGGGCTACACTGAATTTCAGATCCCAGAGGCTGCAGCAAATCATGGAATATGGATGGTGGGAGGTTTTTTAGGGACATTGATTTCCCTGGAACGTGCTATGGTCATGAAGCAAAGAATTTGGTTGTTGGTTCCTTTGATTTGTGGAATGTCTGTCCCGTTGATGATGGCGGGATGGACTTTCCCAGGGAAGTGGACTTTATTAATAGCAAGTATGGGATTATTGGCTATTATGTACTTACAAACCCTAAAACATCCGGCATTACACCAGTTTATCATGAGTTTGGGGGCAGTATTTTGGATGGCAGGTAATTTTGTGCTGATTCAAACTGGCCTTGTAGCTGCTGCTACTACTTGGTGGATAGGTTTTATTTTGTTTACAATCATAGGAGAAAGGTTGGAGCTAAGTAAATTCTTACCCACTCCAAAATGGGCTAAAAATGCCCTACATGGCTTACTTGCTTTGTTTTTGATTGGAATCTGGACACCATTTCACCAGCATGGCAATTGGCTAATGGGAGCTTCGGCAATCTTTATTTCATTCTGGCTTCTCCATTTTGATATGGCCAAAATAGCTTCTAAAAAAGCAAATCAGTATAAATTTATTGGCATTGGTCTTAGAGTGGGTTATGTCTGGCTGACGCTAAATGGGATCATCCTTCTCTTCTTTCAGAATCATATTTTTTACTATGATTTATACTTACATACTTTCTTCCTAGGCTTTACTTTCTCAATGATCTGGGCCCATGCCCCCATTATACTCCCCATGGTTTTGAATATAAAGGAAAGTCCCTATCATCTTGTAATCTGGCCTTTTTGGGGCTTTTTCCAATTAACCTTGTTGGGGAGAATTTTGAGTTCTATTTTCGAATTTCCTGAAATGAGAAAGGCTTTTGGAGTCTTGAATGCTTGGTCCATCTTACTGATTTTTGTGACAATGGCCACAATTGTCATCAGTAAGAACCTTAGGGGTAAATACATAATGAGGAAGGCTTCCATATTGTCTGGGAATAAAGAGGTGCAAGGGTAATTAAATTGCATTGGCGCTGTCCAAGTTGATACAATGGAAGTTCTAAAAACTGTGATTTAAATCATTAACAAGGCAATGTGAAAAAGTAATTTTGTTCAGAAAAACTCAGTGAAGCTCCTTCATATTTTACTTTCTCCGATCTTACTGATTAATGCAATGGGGGATTCTGTGATAAAGGCTGATTTCTATTTGTTTAAAGAGTGTTTTACAGAACTTTTGTGTAAGAATAATGAAATACCTGAATTGTCCTGGGAGAGAAATTTTGAGCTGGAAAAGAGATTGGATAAGCAGAATAATAACGAGAAAAATAATCACCAAAATGTGAAGGAAGAAATCCTGTTGAATTACAATAAACAGTCTTCAGCTATTTCCTAAGCCATTCATTGGACCTATTCATTAATGAACCGATCATTTGCCAGACTTATCATTTTGGAATCCAAATAGGGATTTCTGATGAACAAGGATTTAACATTCTGTTATTTGATCCAGGAAGACCTTCAATTTTCTTTGGAATGGGTAATAAATGGCAGGATGGAGGGTTCAACAAATCAAGACTTCTTTTTTGAGCCAAAAAGATCACTTAATACCCGGATCAGTATGAAATTCCATAAACTTCCCCTTTGTAAAGGAAAAGCCGGGCCTTATTCAAAACCCGGCTAATGTAAGGATAAGTATATGGAATTTAAGCCTAGAAGTCTTTCTTCCTGAATACCCTCATGGCGACTCCCATAGGCCAGAGCATCCAGATCAACATCATCGCTGAGGAGAGGAGAATACCTTTGGCCGAACCGAAGAATTGCTGGAAAAATGCTCCAGTGTATCCCATTAGAGCTGAAATATCGAGTTGCATCAGCATGATGATTCTGCCCAAGTCCACCGGATTGAAAAATACAAGTCCTAAAGTGGTCTTTTCTAAAGGATAATCCGAAAGGGAATAAATCAGATAGAGGACAAAGCCGTCATAAACTAAGGAGAAGTAAATCCAAAACGATAAGCTGATCCCAATGGCCTTTGCCTTGTCTCTGGTCAAAACTGAAGCCATAAAGGCCAATCCTGCAAATATGATACTTAGACCAATACCTATTCCCAGTAAGGTAAGCACAGTGACATCTGCACCCCAGAGGATCATTGGAACTCCAAAACCAATAATTATGGCCAGACTGAGGACAACAATCACCGCAAGGATTTGGCTGAGAAATACATCTCTTCTTTTTACTGGCTGGGCAAGCATCAATTCTGTAAATTCAAGGTTGTTGAAAAAATGTGTGGTGGCGAAGATAGCAGCTATCAATGGCACCATCATCAGCATAATATTCAACAAACTCAGGGACACCTTGCTCATATCCTCTGAAACCTGATAGATCGAAATGGCCACAAGTATCAGAAAAACAGTGTAAAGCAGGGCAAATCTTGACTTTACGATGTCCAAAAGGGAGTATTTTAATAACTTAAACATGGCTCAATTCAGTTTTTATGGTATTTTTTTTTAAACTCCACTCCATTAGCCTGGCAATGGCAGTTGAGAAGCGGTTTTCTCCTGTGATCTCTTTAAGACTTTCCACAGTATCATTGAAAAACACATCACCTTCAAATATATAGATGGCATGATTGGTTAATTCTTCCAATTCACTCAGGATATGAGAGGTAATGATGATCAATTTTCCTTTTTCCCGTTCTTTCTTGATTTTGGTTTTTAGCAGTTCAACAGCTATTGGATCAAGGCCTGCCGTAGGCTCATCTAGGATAAGGATGTCCGGTTGGAACATAAAAGCCAAAGCTGCACTTACTTTTTGCCTTGTTCCCCCACTGAGGGTATGCATGGGTTTGTCCAACATCTCGTTCAAGCCAAAGTCATTTACCAATTCCATATCATAGGATTTGATTTCGGGGCGGATGTCCTGCATCATGGAGAATAACTGGCCTATTTTGATATTTTCGGGATACCTGCCTATCTGTGGCATATAACCGATTTTTGATCGGTAAGCATAGTTTCCTTTGATAGCTTCTCCCTGTACCAAAACATCTCCTGAATTTGGGATGACCATACCTAGAATGATCTTGATCAAAGTTGTTTTTCCGGACCCGTTAGGCCCCATCAAAGCGTAGCTATTACCGGCTTCAAACTCAAGGTTGAAGTCTTTTAAAACCTCAAGTTTGCCGAATTTTTTATGAATTTGCTGTACGGAAATCATAAGGATTCATTTTAGGTGAGTGATCAATCATATTTTCAGGTGTGATGGATGGTATTACTTTTTCCATTCTATCCAAAAGTGTCACCAGAAAACTCCTCCATAGAATTACTGCAGAAGGTATTTTTTCTACTATTACACTGAATAGGTTGATGGGTCTGTAGGGAATGTCACCTATTCTGTCTTTGTTGAGGTCATAACCTTCATATTTGTCCCAATAATTTTTGGTCAGGGTATTTAAGACCACAGAACCATTTGTACTGATGTCAAATGTATTTCCTAAAAAATTATTGGCTTCAAAGGTATTTTGGTCGCAGCTTGCCATCAATTTTATTGCCCAGCCGTTTTGGTTGAATTCATTCCGCTTAAATATTGTCCGGCTGCTTCCTTCCATATAAATTCCGATGGTGTTCTTTCTGAAGATATTTCCAATTACCTCGGAATCGGTAATGTCTTTTAGGAGAATTCCGTAAGCACTGGCACCCCAGTTTTCTTCGAAAATGTTCTCCTTCATGATGACATTTCTGGTGTACATCACTGCTACACCCGCACCATTTCTTTTGAAAGTATTTTTGTAATAACTGTTTTCATGGGAAAACATAAAATGCAGGCCGTACCTTTTATTCTCCAATACCATGTTATGATTACTTTCTGTATTGGTGACAAATTCCAGGTATATACCATCTCTATGTCCTTGGATAAAGTTGTTTTCAATAAATGAATCCTTGCATTTCCAAAGATGGATGCCATTTCCGGTCTGGAACTCCCTTTCTGCAACAGAAATGAGGGTGTTGTTTTTGATAGTCAGATTGGAAGAATTGGAAAAGTGTAGTCCAAAGAATGTTTGTTCCAGCCGGTTGTTGATAATTGTACAGTTTTTTGAATCGAAAAATTTAATACCTGCAGAATCATCCAGGTTAGATTTTCCGGTCCTGATGATTCTCAGCCCTTCAATATGCACATTTTCTGCGGCAACGATAATCACATTGCCTTTGTCCATGGCATCAATGGTGGGATAATCCACTCCAATTAGGGTCAAAGGCTTTCTTATAATGATTTCATGTTCCAGGTAAATTCCAGGTAATATTTTCAGTGTGTCTCCTTCAGCAGCCTGATTGATGGCTTCCTGAATTGAGTTTCCGGGCTTCAATTCGATGATGGCAGCTTGGGTGGGTATAAACCATATCAAAAGCAGGCCTATGATGATGTGTGTGGCTTTCATGATTGATGTGTTTTGGTCAAATTGCCAAGTCCATTCTGACTTTAGGCTTTTATGGATTTTACTTGAACTGAGTGGTCAATTCGCCCCAGGCCATATATACTCCTCCATTTTTGGCCTTGTAACTTTTCAGGGTTTCATAATCTGAAAATGCCACAATCTGACTGGCCATTGGCGTTTTGAACTGATCAGATTTTAAATAGAAAGCCATGGTAGCATCTGTCAAAATTTCAGGATTTTCATAGTCTGTAATGAGCAGGTGCTGGATAGTTTCTTCTTTGATTTCTTCGGATTCCAGGAAGGACATCAGGCAATTCACATCATCGAAGATGTATACTTTTCCTTTTTTGGTGACCACTTCAGCTCCATAATGAGGATCCATTAGTTTCATTTTACAATGATGACAAACATCCACCCCATAGTTGATGGCTCTTGGTTCAGAGCTGCAGGAAATCAAGAAAAAGAGGGATATCAATAGCAAAATATGTGTTTTCATGGTATTTGGATTTAAATTAGTCATGGTTATGAAAGAGAGGTCTTTGGACTATTAGGCCAAAGCTTTTTCTTTTTTACTTTTTAATTTTTCTGAAACTACCGCATAGAGCATGATGGAACCTACCGCAGCAAGAATCCAGCCTCCTGTGTCAGGTCCTGAGTAGGCCAGGAAATTCAGCAATTCCTTATAGCCTATCAATGGTGGCTGATAGGCCATTCCCGGAACTTTTATGGCAGCAGTTGGATCGAGATTATGGCCATAGTCATAGCCCCATAGGTACATGTCCACAAGAACACCAATACCCAATAGCGTAATCATTGAAAAGAATGTGTATAAGGACCATCTTTTCCCGATCACCGCAGCCAAAAAGCCAAATCCTATTATGAATCCAAATACATAGACCAAATAAGAGAATTCAGGAAACATTTCTACCCCAATATGCTTCATGCCAATGTAGTGGTTAACACCATTGATAATGTCCACATCCCCACTTAAGTGATCAATCCATATTTTCATATTGAGGCCTTCAGGATATTGGGGTGCCCAAAGACTGATCTGCCACAAGGGAGTAAAGTAGGCTGAAATCATCAGCACCGCGCATAAAGCGATAAGTAAGCGGTTAACGGAGCTTATATTTTTCATTTTTTTGGAGTAAAGTACCGCTGGCACTGGGCCAGCGGTATGGGGTGATTATCAACTATTCTGCTACACCGGTACTGTATTTGAGCGGTACATTGCTTCCTGCTGGAGAGACCCTGATATAACCTTGCATTTCTTGATGCAAAGCTGAACAGAAGTCTGTACAGTAGAATGGGAACACACCCACTCTGTCAGGAATCCATTTTAAGGTTGAGGTTTCTCCTGGCATGATCAACAACTCAGCAGTATTGGCACCTTTGACAGCAAATCCATGGGGCACATCCCAATCCTGCTCTAGGTTTGTGACATGGAAATAAACCTCATCACCTACACGAATACCTTCAATATTGTCCGGTCTAAAATTGGACCTGATGGTAGTCATGTAAACGTGAACTTTATTTCCTTCTCTAACCACCCTGGCATCATTGATGCCCTTCAGTGCTCTTGGATGGTTGTTTTTCTCTAAAGGATAGAATTTCACCTGTTTGTCTTTGATCAATGTGGCAGGGAATGCCTCTGCGTAGTGAGGTTCACCTATTGTAGGGAAGTCTAACAAAAGCTGCATTTTGTCTCCGGAAATATCATAAAGCTGTGCTGAGTGAGCCAATTCTGGTCCGGTAGGCAAATACCTGTCTTTGGTGATTTTGTTGTACGCTACCAAATATTTTCCATGGGGTTTACCGGTAGGTCCACCAGGGATCATCAAGTGACCTACAGAATAGTAGGTTGGGACTCTGTCCAATACCTGCAAGGTTTCAATGTTCCATTTTACTACTTCAGAAGAAACGAAGAAGGAAGTATAGGCATTGCCTTTGCCGTCAAACTCAGTGTGTAGAGGTCCCAAACCTGGTTTTTCTACTTCACCGTGTAGTACAGACTCGTATCTCAATACTGGCATTCCGTCAACTGAACCTTCAAAATCTTGATTTTCGATTGCTTTCAACATTTTGGTGAATGAGAATACTGGGATAATGGCAGCCAGCTTACCTGAACCCACAATATATTCTCCACTTGGGTCAGTATCGGTTCCATGTGGAGATTTTGGACAAGGAATGAAGTAGATAATGTCTTTCAGCTCCCTCGGGTCCAAAGACAATACCTCATCTTTGATCACTGAAGTTGCCATATGCGTTTCCTCATTCCATTTGTTATGGGCATACTTTGCTTTGACTTTCTTGCCTTTGCCTTGTTTGATATATTCCTCAGCCTTTTTCCAGTTAACCGCCATGATAAAGTCCTTATCTTTTTGGGAAGCATTCACTTCCAAAAGGGTATGGGCCATTTCAGTATTGTATGTAGAGAAAAAGAACCATCCATGGGATTTTTTCTTTCCTGCACGTGCTAAATCAAAGTTGAAAGGAGGAGCTTCCAATTGGAAGGCGATATCCATATCTCCATGCTCTTTGTCAACTGAAATAAAGGAAATCGTACCTCTGAAGTTCTCTTTATAAGTTTCAATCGGAACATCCCTTTGGTTATCATCACCAGTAGGCACAGAGAATCTGGTACCTGCGACCACATATTCTGTATTTTCCGTAATGAATGGAGAGGAGTGATTTCCACCTGAATTGGGGATTTCGATGATTTCTACAGTTTTGAATGTAGTCAAGTCCACTCTTGCGATCCTGGGGGTATTGTTGGCATTACCAAAAGCCCATCTGGCATCATGTTCCGCATTGGTAGTGGAAATGGCGATATGGTGCAAATCATCCCAAGGGACAAATCCATGGGAAGTATTCAACATTGGCTTGGTTTCTTCAGAAAAGCCCCAACCGTTTTCAGGATGGACAGAGAAAACCGGCAATATTTTAAATACCCTGCCTGAAGGCAGACCTACTACAGACATTTGTCCATTGAACCCTCCGGAAATGATGTTGTAAAATTCATCATGTTGGCCTGGGGCGACATATACTTTACTGGCTGCATCACCAGAGAGGGCAGATTGCGCTCCTTTAGGTTTACACCCATTGGCTAGAGCCATTGCTACAGCGGCTCCTGCCAGTAACCATAATTTTGTTTTCATTGTATTGGGGTTTTTTGGATTTTTTATTTGATTGCAGCATCCTTGCTACCTGTTTTTTCAAGGTCATTTTTTCTTAGGAATTCCAGGATATCCCTTGATTCATCCAGAGAAATATTTTGATTAGGCATTCTTGTGAGACATTCCTCCAAAAGGGCCTGTGCTACCGGATCTTCGTCCAGCATTACATCGACATTCGTAATCATGTTCATGATCCACTCTGGTCTTCTTCGGTTGGTAATTCCCTGGAAACCAGGTCCGACAACTCTTTTGTCATTTAATTGATGGCAGGCAGTACACTTCATGTCCAAAATGGCCTTTCCATTATTAGCCATTGCCTCATCTATACCATCGCCCAAATCCACATTCCGGATCTCTCCGATGCCTTTAGGGTCAGCCACTTTTTCTTTTGTGTTTGAAGAAGGAGGAGTATATTTCCCTTGATCTGATCCACCGCTTCCTCCGCAACTTGCCATTAGGATTAGAACTGCTCCTAATGACATAATCATTGTTTTTTTCATAGTTTGATTGTTTATTGAAATTTGGGTTATATTTTTTTCGATGATGGTCATGGGAATTTCTGACTTCTTTTTAGCTTGAAATAGACCGATTAAAACCATGCTCAGGGCTACTGGAAAGAGGAGGGATGCCAGAAACAAGATCAGATGGTACTGGGGAAGGAAGCCTAATTTGGCCCAGATCAATGTACCCTGTCCAAATAATAAGAGCTCGGTAGCCAAAAAGGCAATGATCAAAATGGTCCAGCCCCATTTACAAAAGCTATTCTTAGGCAATCCGTTGTTTTTGATTATTAATGCACTGATTCCAAAGGTCAATGCTCCGAGCATCAATAGGTGAATAAAACCTATGAAGTACATTCTGATAGTTGAAGAGATAGATGCTACTTCTGGAATGATGAGCGCCAACTGGATCAGTGCTTTTAAAATCAAACTGATAATTCCAACATAAATCATTTTGTTGATCCAACCTGCTGGCATAGCCATTCGGGGAAATGCCTGAGCAATGAAAGGCATCAGGATCCAAGCGTAGGCAATTGCCTGAAGGATAACTCCGACCCCGTTGAGATATAGTAAGAAATCAAAATTGTAGCTCCAGGAAGTTGGAAAAGCAAATGTGAATAGCAATGAGAGGTGAAGTAACCCTAACTTTGAATGGCTCATTGGGATTTCCCAACCTTTTGATTCAAGATGATATGCGAGGATTCCCAAAATGGCATACATAAACCATCCATTCATCTGGAAATGTAAAAACCATTGTACGCTTAGAAAGTAAAGAGGATGGATTTTTCCAAGGAGGGTGCCAATAGGCGCTATAGCCCATAAACCAATACTTGATACCAACATCCAGATCAATGCATACTGAATCAGGCTTTTAGCAGTTCCATTTGAAATATGGGAAAGGTCTTTAAATAATTTATAAGCAAAAAAGTAGCTGATCAATACATGTATTGCAGAAAAGGCTATACTGAATACTCCATAACCCTGAACAGGGAAACTGAGCATCATACCAATAGTGGTTAAAACAAATGCAAACAGAAATTTTTTGTAAGTTTTGAGCCTTACTTGGTTTTCTACAAAGGAAAAGACAATAGTTCCTCCAATTAACAGGAAGCCCCAACCCAAAATGGCAATGTGTGAATGGGCATGAAGCACATGTTTGTATTCAAATATACCTGACCCAGCTACAAAAAAATATCTTAGAAGTAGTCCAAATATTGAAGCCATAAAGAAAAAGAATACCGCCCATCTCATCCAATGGATAGACAAAGAACTTTTCCAGTTTGGATTTTCTTGGCGGTATTCGATATGGACTTTAGAGAACCTCATGGTATTAAGCATTCAATTTTTCAAACAGCGCGATGGCCTTTGGGAACAGGATATTGTTTTCCAAATGGATATGGGTGTGAAGGTCCTCTTCAAATTCCTTCAACATAGCATAGGCAACTCGATAGGTCTGACATCCATCAGCTGGTGTGGAGTAGGTATCGCTTAATTGGGAAATTATTCTGAATCTTTCCCCTTCAGAATCATGGTCTTCTTCCATCATATGAATGGGATTTTTCACATGTCCAAAATGGGGTGCTGAGAGTGTGAAATGGGATCGGTCAGCCTCTTCCATAGCTTTGATATAAGGAAAGAGGATCAACTCTTCTTTTTTCATGTGAACAGTCAGAGCATCGGCAGCTTCCAAGAATAAATCTCTGATTTCCAGTAATTCAGGATGCCTGTCTCCATGAACAGTTGCCAGCTTCAATAAATAGGCCTTAAGAGGAGGAATAGTATTTTCGACATATTGGTGATGGGTGAGAATGATATGATCAATCAATTCAGAAAGGTTGAAATCTTTATAGTTTGAAGCCTCTTCTTCCTTTAGAGCTTGACTTAATTCACTTAAGATCTGATTTAAAGAGACGCTGTTCTTTTCACAGGCTTCCTGTAGTGGAATGGCACCTTTGCAGCAAAAATCTATCCCATACTTTGTAAATACCTTTGCAGTTTTGAAATTATCTGCTACAATTTTACCAACCTTTTTTTCTGCTAGAGTTTCCATAATTTAAAGATGTTTTTGTCTTTTATTTTTGTAAATTTTTTTTAATATCTCAGAAAGCTAATTCCAATATTCACCCTGTCAGCCACATCTTTTAAACTTGTGGTTAAAAGCATACCCGTAAGGTGGTCCCTGATTGCCTTAAACTTATGGTGAACAGGGCAGGGGTGGTTTTCAGAACAATTTTCAAAACCTAAGGCACATCCAACAAATAGGGAATCGCCATCAATAGATTGTACTATTTGGGAAAGAAAGATTTCTTCCGGCTTTCCATTGAGTGCAAAGCCCCCATGTGGGCCTTTGGTGGAGCTCAACAATTCATCCTTTACCAAGCTTTGTAGAATCTTTGCTGTAAAGGCTTCCGGAGAATTGATAGCTTTAGAAATATCCTTCAATCCTGCCCTTTCTGTATCTTGGGGCAATGTGGCCACATAGATCATGGCATTTATGGCATATTTACAGGCTTTGGAGAACATTGCTTTTTGATTACAGGACAAATATATCCTTTTTTATAATAAGGACAAAAATATCCTTTAATATTTTTTTATGATTTTTGCAGATAAAAGGATGAACATATCTTTCTTTTAACCGGCAATAGAGATAAATTGCCGGAACTTAATAAATTCATGATCCTAAACAGCTAATAATTAATATGTTCTCAAAAGCTTGTCAATACGGAATCAGATCTGTCATTTATATTTGGAAGCAAAGTCTCAATAACAATAAAGTTGGTGCAAAAGAAATCGCAGAACATGTAGATGCACCAGAGCCCTTTACTGCTAAAATCCTTCAAGAGCTTGTAAGGAAAAAGGTTATCGGTTCGATGAAGGGGCCGACGGGTGGCTTTTATGTGGACAAAGCTCACGAAAAATTCACTTTAAAAGACCTGGTAGTAGCCATCGATGGCCCTGGCCTTTTTGAGGGTTGTAGCCTAGGACTTAACCAATGTTCCGAAACAAACCCTTGTCCCTTGCATACTGAAGTGAAGGTGGTCAGGACCCATATTCTACATATGCTTACGGCTAAAAGTCTTAAGCAACTGGCAGAGGAAGTGGAAAGTGGAGAAACGGTCCTTGCAAGATTTATCTAGGCCATCAAGGACCTTTTTTCCTCTTCGCTCATTTTTTTGAATTTCACAACTGCCCCAATGGTAATTGCCAAAAGGACAAATGCTGTCCAATAAACCCAATAAGGTACAGGAACAGGATCTCCTTTGGCGTATGAATGAAGGCCGGATAAGTAGTAATTGACTCCAAAGGAAGTCATGATGATGGCACTGAATGCCCAGAGGCTGGCCACGTTATAAAGCAGGCTGCTTTTCAGGCTTGGTACCAGCCTGATATGCAATACTATGGCATAGACAATTACTGAAATCAAAGCCCAAGTTTCTTTTGGATCCCATGCCCAGTAGCGTCCCCAGCTTTCATTGGCCCAAACCCCGCCCAAAAATGTCCCGATTGTCAATAGAAATAGCCCTATAGTAATGGACATTTCATTGACTATCTGCAGTTCCCGGATGTTCGAAAACCATGACTTTTCTGCTATTTTGGGTTTGAAGATCAGGAAAATTAGGCATAATAAACCAATAATGGCTGACAGGGCCAAAGGGGCATAGCCACTTACTATGATGGCTACATGGATTTTGAGCCAATAAGAATGTAAGACAGGCATAAGGTTGGTTATTTCCGGGTTCAACCAATCCAAAAAGCCCACAAATAACAAAGTACCTGCGAAAATTAAGCCCAAGGGAACTGTAAACTTGGATTTTTTGGCAAAGAGTAAGCCAAAAAATAATACACCCCATGCTACGAAAACCAACATTTCAAAACCATCACTCCAGGGTGGATGCTTGGCAATGTACCAGCGTAAGCCCAAATGAAAGCTAAAAATCAAAAAGCCTATCCAGCTTAACAGGACTCCCAAATTCCAGAATTTTTGAATAAATGGATTTTTGCGGAACAGCATCCAAACGGCAAAAACTAGCATGATCAGTCCAAGTAACCAAAAAGGTCCAAATAGCCTGGTGCCTAAATTGAGTTTGGTATATAGCAATTCGGCATTAATGGCTGATTGACTGGGGTAGACCTCCTCACCGGCTTTTTGTTGGTATAAGGAGATATAGGATAGTGTTTCTTCGGCCTCTTGCCAATTTCCTGAATCTATAGCCTTTTGAATCGCCTGTAGGTAAAGCGGTGTAATGTTTTTGACAAATACGGCATCTTCTTCATCAAAGCCCTGCATGAATTGCTGCCCTGTAAACCAGGTTTGGTTGGCATCCCATCGGTTGGGAAAAAGCCTTAGAAAATCCCCAGTAAGCAAACCATAGAAAATGTTGAATCGTTCATCTGTCTTAAGAATTTCATTGTGGCCATCATTTCTCTGTGAAGGTTTCAGGAGGTTTGCTTCTTCTACCAAATGTTGGATTTTATACTCACCTTCCTCATTCACAAATTCCATGAAACTCAATTTGCTAGTTGGTGTTATACCCAAAACATCAAATACTTTTTGGGATTTTTCTTGATCTATTTTGATCAAAGGGCGCTCACTGAATCCTTTTGGATCCATTTGAAGGGCAAGTAAAAATTGTTCAGGGCTGAGCCTGATGTTATCCCCTTCATTGGAAATCTCAATGTAAGTATTGCCAGAGATTTTCCTGACAATTTCATGTGCCAAAGTATTCAATGGCTTCATCCTGCCATCAAGATCCTGGACTATTAACCGGCCATAAGCATCGGCATGGGATTTTGGAATCCAAAATCCTTTTTCAGTATTCTTGGGTCCATTCATGGACCAAGAAAAGATCAATAGGGCTAATATTAAGGAAGTCAATACCAGTGGGTGAAGCTTAGAGCCAGTTACTTCTTCCTTTAGACTTTTTTCGTTGCTTCTGATTACCTTTTTATTGAGGATATGGAATCTGCTTCCTTTTGCAAAGAGAGTAAAAAACATCCCTATAGTTAGCAAAGCATATCCAAGGTAGGTAATGTATGTTCCAGGTCTGTCCTGGTTGATCGAAAGGATGGTCCCTTTTTCATCGGTATCGTAAGAGGATTGATAAAACCTGTAGCCTCTATAATCCAGTACATTGTTCATGAATATCCTGTATGGAAATTCATCTTCTCCATCCATCACCATGACTTCACTGGCATAACTGGATGGGCTTTGGCTTCCTGGGTACCTTTCAAGGTCAAACTTGCTCAGGTATAGGGAATAGGGGAGAGTTATTGCCTTAGGGCCATAGGTAATGCTGAAAGTTTGACCCTCATATGAAAAATGCGACCAACTGGGATTTAAACTTACTATTTTGGTATATGCCTCCGTTAATTCTTTCCCTTCCTTGTCCAAAACCCTAAAATGAACAACATCCAAAAGATTCTTAGCGATCTGCTCATCCTCTTCAGGCAAGTAGATTACTTTGGCATTTTCCTGGATACTTTTTATCAAGAAAGCTCCCTCATCCCATTGATATAATGTTCTTAGTTGAAGGGGGGAAGTTTCTCCCGGTTGCATATTTCCCATTTTTTGACTGTTCATTTCCATCATTTGGAGATGTACATCTGTACCTAACAGCCATTGGCCTTCTTCTTTATAAATTCTGATGGGATGAATGGGATCGTTTTTTGTACTCAGGGTCAAATCTCCCAATTGGATAAATCGGCCATTGTCTATCAGATAATCTTCCCTGCCGGCACCCATTGCAACTGCCAGATCCACATAAGTGTTTTCTCCTTCTTCAAAGGCTTCAGTGGCACCTTGAATGTAATCGGTAAATACAATCTGGATACTTTGACCTTCCAATTCTGCATCAATTGTTTTTTGGCTGAATCCTTTAGAAAGAAGTAAAAGTGGTTTCTCCAGAGTATGTCCACTTGTAGCGTTTTTTATCTGGAGGTATTTTTCTGTAGTAAAAAAGGTATTTTCCTCTTCACCTTCCCGTATATGCATCATTCCCTCCTGGCTAAAATACCTTGTTATACCTGACCCGAGTAGGATAATAACAAATGCCACATGAAAAAGTCCCACAGGCCAGCGGTTGCCATGGAAAAGTTTATACTGTTTAATATGTGCCAAAAAATTAATGGCCATCCAGATTTGTATGATTTCAAACCACCAGGAATCATAAACCAAAGCTCTGGCCACAGGTGTACCATGGTCATTTTCAATAAAAGTAGCTATTGCCATAGCCACAGCATATGTCAGTAATAAAACCAGGGAAACTCTTGTGGAAAGCAGAAATTTGGTAATCTTCATATTAAAGTAGGATGCCTATGAATTTATTTTTCATTGTGGGCCTAAAAACCAACATTAAATATGCCCAGTTTTGGGTATCCTTAGCATTGCTGACATTTTTTAGGTATGCATATGTATCGGTGTGGAAAAATTGACTATAGCCTGCCTGAATGGAAAAAGCGTCTGATACAATCCATCCTAAGGTAAGATCAAGTTCCGAACCAAAGTAACTGTTCAATAGCTGGACCTCAGGTTGACCTATGCGAAACACATCATTTTGGGCATAAAATAAGTGGTAGTCACTTTGGAGAAAAAACTTCTTATTGAAAGCATATCTGGACCTGAGGAAGTAATCTTCTAATCCGACGGAATTTTCATGGGTTCCTCCTACGAAAAATAAATCCATATACCCATTAAAAAGATGGTTGGTGCCATAAAGTGGATTATAAGATCTGTTCCCGTCACCTCCAAGGTTACTGGTGCCGCTGATGTGTTCTGTACCCAGGGATAAAGTCCAGATTTTTCCAGCTTCCTTGTCCAAAGGAATTGTATGGTTATAGGCAATGCTGAAATTATATGCATTCAGTTCTTTTCCTGTGAGATCCTTTCCAAGTTGATGATAATAGAAGGCAGAAATTTGGGAATTACCTGAATTATACCTGAGTGTAGGTATTCCCAAAGTGGACCTGTACCTCACGCCTTTTTCCAGTAATACCCCGTTTTGGTCAAAATTTTGCCATTCCCTACCATCGTTCCAGAATAAAGCGGAGAAGGAGACTTTACCCCATTTGTTTTCATACCGCGCCATTTGGGCTATTTTGTACTGATTGGGTACTAGAAATGGTTGATCTGTAAGTGATTGTGCCGCCTGGTTGTAAGCACCTCCAAAATGGAATTTCATGTTTTCTTTCTCATATTTGGCCAGAGCGAAATCATGGGCTCTTGCCTGGAGTGCCCAGTCCAGATTGCCTAAGAACCTAAAATTGTCATAATTCAATTCCTGTCGTCCCAACTTCACAGACCAAAAATCTCCAATTTTCAATTGTGCCCAAGCCTCATGGACAGAGAGAAAATTATCCGTTGCCTTTACTTGAGGGGTACTTCCCCATACCCGGATATCCTGTACACTCATATAAAATGTGAGGTTATCCAAAGTGTACTGTGCCTGTAATCTAGCCCTGTGTGCTGTAAATAGGGCAGGATCTTGGCCATCTCTAATCAAGCTGCCGAATCCATTGCGGTATTCGGAACGTTGTAATATCTGGCCATCCAAATTGAACTGGGCAAAGCTATCACTCAAAGCCATAGTCAATACCAGGCTAAATATGGTTACAAATCTCTTCTTCATGGTGCTGGGTGTTTTATCTGCTGGAGACTGTTTTTACCTCTTTTTTAGCTTCTCTGGCTTTTCCTTCTTTTAGCCACATTGGTACGACTTCATCCAGAAATTTGGATTTAGCAGCTTTTTCTGCCGGAATATCTAAACCGATGTAGGCTTGTAGTACAGCTTTATTGCTAAAATCCGGCATTTCTACAGGTTTGTTGTGCCCCAATGAGGCTAATAGTCGGCTCAGTTTTATGCGGGTTTCCTGGATGATATCCGTGGCGGAAGTAATGATCCTGCTGGATTCCAATGGAGCATGGAAAGCCCCCCCATGGGAAGCCACGACATAATCCCATCTCCATTGTGCGTGACGAATTCCTATAAGGATATCTTTCATTTGGTATTCGGTGGCTCCCAATTCCCAAGCTTTTCCTGCCTCAATATGTGCCATAGCAATCAATTTTTGGACTTTGCCCGATCCTTCTTTTACTTTTCTTTGCCTTTCATAAACATCAGTCATGAGGTCTGATTGTTTTTCTCTATGGCAGACAAAGCAGGAGTTTTCTACATTGCTTAGGGGGGAACCTATATGGTGATCTGTAAATTTCTGACCTCCTTCATTTTTATAAGGCATATGGCAGTCAGCACAGGAAACGCCACGTTTGGCATGTACACTCATTTCGTATAGTTCATAATCAGGGTGTTGGGCTTTTAGCATCCTTGCTTTGCTGATAGGATGTACCCAATCCGCAAAATCAATTTTATCAAAATAAGCCTCTATGTTTTCAACACTTAGTCCATCCTTCCAGGGAAATGTCAAATATGCTGCCTTCTCTTTTCCCTGTTTGGTCCTATCAAAATAATATTCCACATGGCACTGTGCGCAGACCAAAGACCTCATTTCCTGATGCGAAGCTTTATTTATGTCTTTGCCCATTGCCTCAAAAGCCTCAATCAATGCAGGGCGGGTTATGGTCAAATTCATAGTCTGGGGATTATGACAATCGGCACAACCAATGGGGTTGATTACATCTGTCCCCATATCAGAAAGCTTTTGGCTATAATACTCAGTTACCCCAAGCTCGCTCATTAGCCTAGGCACATCTGTACTTTTACATGTCCAGCAGGTGGAGGGCTGTGGTCCGTCACCAGGTACCATAGGTGATCCTATTCTTAAGGTATTGTGTACATCAGTGATGGCCCATGCATGTCCTCTGGGATGGTTATAATCTTTACTGAATGCATAACCTGCCCATAAAATAACCATTTCAGGCTGATCGGCAAGGACATCTTTGAAACCACTGGTATTATACAGGCTTTTAAAGGTAGTGTCCTGAGTCCTCATATAAGATTGGTATTGCCGTGGGTAGTTCAGGCCCCAGACAGAATCCCTTGGCTCTATACCATCGATTTGTACTTTTGGCTGATAGGCAAATCTTGCTTCTGTCTTTCTGTCCATGATAGAATAGGCCAACATGGCCAACAGAAAAACAATTGCCGCGGTAATTATAAAAAGGATCCAGTTTTTCATAGTGTGGGAATTTTATGGGACTTTTAATTATTTACTGGTATTCATAGATTCTTTGAGCCATTTTGGGATAATTTCCAAATCAGCCGGTGCATGTGCTTTTATAGGTTCAATCTGATGTCCTACAGAAGATAAGCTTTTCACTTTTCCATGGGGTACTTCTCTGTGACATTCCCAACAGATCCGGTCAGTTCTATGGCCTACATGATTATCAATAAAACCGGCCAATCTGGCATCTGTCACTTGTGATTCATGGCAGCGGATACAATTGCTTTGAATCACCTGAATGGAAGGCTCTAGGGCACGGATCACTTGGGGCTCTGCCCTTAATGTAAATATGGATGCATGATAAAGGCCGTCCTTTGCTTTGAAGAAGTATTTATTGGCAATATTGTCATGGGGAACATGGCAATCATTGCAATGTGCTACTTCCCTATGTGAGCTACGGGTCCAGGTAATATATTGGGGTGTCATAATATGACAATTGACACAAGCCTGAGGATCATCTGAAAGGTAGGATGTAGCATTGCTAAGTCTTATCAAATAAATGCCGATTCCAAAAATTGCAGCCACTAGTACTGTTGCTGCAGGCCTCCATTTGTGCGGAGGAATCAGATTGTACTGAAAAAGTTTCCTTTTTATTTTTTGGCGCTTGCCCATGTGGTGGTTTTCAGGAGTTGTCTTGACAAAATTATCCAGTATAGATTTTAAAAAACATGACAATTGTCATAA
This sequence comes from Cecembia rubra, assembly GCF_003014575.1. Lineage (GTDB taxonomy): Bacteria > Bacteroidota > Bacteroidia > Cytophagales > Cyclobacteriaceae > Cecembia_A > Cecembia_A rubra. The sequence continues at coordinate 832,715 of NZ_PYGF01000001.1, read as the reverse complement.
GCGAGGAAATAATGTGAAATATTTTCCAGCCACATTTTTAATTTACCTTTTATCAAGCACTCCGCTGAGTTTTGAATTGAAAAGTCAGATTTAATTCATCTCCAAACATGATATAAGTCATAAAGGATAAAAATGTCCTTTAATATCTTGCGTCCATATTCAAACCCAAATCACAATGAAAGAAATATCTAAAACACTCTTATGGATACTTAGCCTGGCGGTTTTGGCTGGATGCGGTACATCGGAAACACAGTCTCAAGCATCAGCTGGGGGATCAGCTGTACAGCATGTTGGCCAATCTGGGGTTAAGGATGACCAGTCCAATCCCAATGTGGTCCAGATAGCTGTTTCATCTAAAGACCATAGCACTTTAGTAACGGCATTGAAGGTTGCGGATTATGTGGATGCTTTGACCAATGTAGGGCCATTTACTGTATTTGCGCCTACAAATGCTGCATTTGATGCTTTACCGGCAGGAACTTTGGAGACTTTGACCAAAAAAGAGAACCAAAGGAAGTTAAGGGATATTTTGGAATACCATGTACTATTGGGTGTGTACAAGCCCGGTGATTTTGTCAATGGCAGAAAAATGGGTACAGCTGATGGAAGATCTGTGGAAGTAACAGTGGATGGCAACGGCGATGTATTCATTAATGGAGGAAAAATCATCGGTACAGTCGAAGCATCTAATGGCATAATTCATGTAATTGACAAGGTATTAGTTCCAAATTGATAAGGTAGTTTTTACATGGTTGTTGGTTTCTTACCAAAAAGCATGGGATATTGTCTCATGCTTTTTTTATTTCCCCACCGATTTCAGCCTTTTATCCAATTTTATTAGACAATTTGAAGATTATTTTTTTGCTTTTAGAATGGATAGAAGGACAATGATGAAATCTTTGGCCATCACAGTATGGGGGATGATGGCTTTTCCAGGATGTAAGCCTGGTGAGATTATGGATGAGAATGTTCTGGTAAAAAGTCTTCCTTTGACCGAGAAGCAAAGATTGAATTTGGAGAAAATGGTTGATACTTTTTTACCGGAAACCGATACTTTAGGCGCTGTTCAATTGAATATTCATCGGTTTTTGGACAAACTGATTGCCAATTGTTATCCTGAAGAAGAGCAAAAATTATTTGTCAATGGTCTGGATTTACTTGAAGGAATTGCACAGGATACTTTTTTGAAAAGCTTTGATTCATTGGGAATTTCGGACAGGGAAAATATCCTTCTTGGTTTGGACAATGAGGATGCAGATGAAGGAAAATCATTTTTTGACTTTTCCAAAGAGCAGGTTATTCTCGCCTTTACAAGTTCTGAGTATTTTCTTACAAATTACACCAATTACGAAATGATTCCCGGTGGATATGATGGATGTGTGGATGTACCCGAAGTACCTTTTAAAGTTTAAGCCATGCCAAATTTTAATTTAGACGCAAAAAAAGGAAATACTTATGATGCCATTGTCATAGGTTCCGGTATCAGTGGTGGATGGGCTGCCAAAGAACTCTGTGAAAGAGGCTTGAAAACTTTGGTTTTGGAAAGGGGAAGAGATGTAAAGCATATTGTAGATTATCCTACTGCCAATAAACATCCTTGGGAATTTGAGTTTGGAGGGAAATTGCCATTGGAAAAACAGGCTGAGTTTGGTAGGAGAGGAGCAAGGATCCATGAATCTACTGCTCATTTTTGGATGAAGGAAGGAGAGCAGGAAATTGTTCAGGAAAAGCCCTTCCAGTGGACCAGGGGATATCAGGTGGGGGGTAAATCCCTGCTTTGGGCCAGACAAACACAAAGATGGTCGGATCTCGATTTTGAAGGCCCGGCCAGAGATGGTTATGCAGTAGATTGGCCTATCAGGTACCAAGATTTAGCCCCATGGTACAGTCATGTGGAAAAATTTTCCGGGATTGCAGGTAATTACGATGGACTTCCACAATTGCCTGACGGAGAATTTTTAAAGCCATTTGATCTTAGCTGTGTGGAACGGCATTTTCAAAAAGTTATAGCTGCCAATTATAAAGACAGACATCTGATCCATGGGAGATGTGCACACGTGACCGAACCACAGGAAATCCATTTGCAGCAGGGAAGGGCAAAGTGTCAGCATAGGAATCTATGCAACAGAGGTTGTCCATTTGGGGGATACTTCAGTGCCAATGCCTCGACTTTGCCCTGGGCAGAAAGAACTGGAAATATGACGCTGAGAACACATGCTGTGGTGCATTCCATAATATTCGATGAAGAAAAGGGCAGTGCTGTGGGAGTGAGGATTATTGATGCCAATGATATGCAGAGCTATGAATATTATGCCAAAATCATATTCTGCAATGCTTCTGCTCTTAATTCCAATTTGATTCTTTTGAATTCTACATCTTCCCGGTTTCCAAATGGCCTTGGGAATGACAATGGCCTGCTTGGGAAGTTTATTTCCTGGCATAATTACAGAGGCCAAATTTCAGCCAGAAGCGAGCAGTTTTCAGATAAAATGAGCAAGGGTAAAAATCCCAGCCATAGTTATATCCCCAGATTCCGTAATCTTAACCGTCAAGAAACGGATTTTCTAAGGGGTTACGCGGTTGGATTCGGTTCATCTGCAAGAGCCGTGCAATTTTCCCGTGCCGGAATAGGAGAAGAGTTGAAGAGGAATTTGTTTGATAGAAGATTGGGACATTGGTGGGTTTCTGGTTGGATGCAGGGTGAGGTGATTCCAATAGAAAGCAATCATGTGAGACTCCATGAAGAGCTGAAAGATAAATATGGTATTCCCCAATTGGTGCTTTCCTGTGATTGGACAGAGAATGACGACAAGATGGTAAAGGATTATATGGAACAGATGACTGAAATGTTTGAAAAAGCTGGATTTACAGAAATCAATGCCCGGGACTCAGGATCAGCTCCAGGATCAGATATCCATGAAATGGGAGGAGTAAGAATGGGTAATGACCCCAAAACTTCCTTGCTCAATAAATGGAATCAATTGCATCATTGTAAAAATGTCTTCGTCACGGATGGTGCCTGCATGACTTCCACTGCAACCCAAAATCCCTCATTGACATACATGGCCATTACAGCCAGGGCAGCAAACTTTGCAGTTGACGAAATCAACAGGGGTAATTTGTAGGGTTTTCCAGAAATTTATAATCAGACTTCTTCTTCCGGTCTAAACCTGATTTTGTTAGGATAAGGTAGAGCGTGTATCCATTCCCCGTTCTTTATTCTATTTTGGATACTTGTCCAATAATCAGGATTAAATAGGTTTTGATGATATTCGATAAAATGGGATTTCACATCCTGACGGCCTATCATAAACTTTTTGAAATCCTCAGGGAAAACATCATTGGGTCTGATTTCATACCATGGTTCAAATGCATAAATCTGTTCAAATGTTTCAGGTTTAGGTTTCCATCTGAAATTCATATCTGTTAAAAATTCGATTTCATCATAATCATAAAAAACTATCCTTTTCTGTCGGGTAACCCCAAAATTTTTGGTCATCATGTCCCCCGGGAAAATATTGGCTTTGGCCAATTGGAGTATGGCATCTCCATATTCTTCAACTGCTGATTTCGCCTCTTCAAGACTACATTGCTCCAGGTACATGTTTAAAGGAATCATTTTCCTTTCGGTATATAAATGTTTGATAATCAGTTCATTATTTCTTATTTCTAAATGTGAGTTTACAGTACTTCGCAATTCCTGCATCAAGTTGGGATGAATTCGGTCCAAAGGAAGGTGAAATTCTTCAAATTCATGTGTATCAGCCATTCTTCCTACCCGGTCATGTTGACCTACCATTTTGTATTTGTTCCTTACTTCCTGCCGGGTCATGGTCTTTGGTGGATCAAAATAATCTTTAATCATCTTAAAGACGATATTGTAAGAAGGTAAAGTAAATACAGTCATGACCATTCCTTTTATACCTTCAGCAAGCACAAACTGGTCTTCGCTATGGTCGAGATGGTTCAAGAAGTCCCTGTAAAATTCAGTTTTTCCATGTTTATTGAAGCCAATTGCATTATAAAGTTCATGAACCTGCTTGTGTGTGATGACTGAGTTTAGAAATGCTACCATTTGAGATGGGATTTCTACATCCACCATAAAATAGGAACGTGTGAAGCTGAATAAGTGGGCCATGATCTTGGGATCAAAAATCAAAGTATCTACATATACTCCATTTGGCCCATTTAAGAAAGGGATGATAAATGGCATCCATTTGCCACCTACGTAAGTTCTTCCAATGAGATAAGCTGCCTTATTTCTGTAAAATACCGACTTAAGTACTTGGGTTACTGTTTCATCTGTGGTCGTGTACCGGGAAAGAATTACTTCTCGAATGGCTTTAACCAAAAATTGAATATCTGCTTCCTTATTCAGATAAGGAGCTTCAAAGTCAAAATCTGCAATGATGGACCGTATGATTTTTTGTAATCCCCAATTTGCAGGATAAGTGAAGTAAAGATTATCATTGGGATAAATTTCACATGAATTAAAACCTTCATGGACAAACATCAATTCCTCATTTATAGCCAAATCAGGATATAATTTTCGGATAACCGAGTTGAAAAACGTTTCAGCCAACTCTTTGTCTTTTCGTTCTTTGCTCAGGAGAATGTAGGCCAATTTTGCCTTTTTCCAAAAATCATAATCTGCAACCTTTTCTTTAAGCAAATCATAAAGGATTGATTTAGTTGTAAAAACCTGATCTTTGTAAAGCATCAATCTTTTTCTATGGTTTTCTTTCATTGCCCTCCAATCTTTTTCACGGAAATGTCGGGGGGTATAGGAGGTCAATTCTTTGAAATTTCTAAAGTAATTTTCAAATCCTTCAATTAAAATCTTGGAAGTTTTATCGAGAAGAGAATGGTACACCGGATGAGTTGAATTAATAACTGAATATAAAGGTATTGCGTTTTGATTTCAATACAAAAGCTTAATTATTCAAGCCCTAACTTAGCTTAAAAAGTGCAGGATTTTTAGAATTTGTTTAGGGCTTATTTCTGTAAAAACTATCTCAATTGCTGTTTTTAACATCATTTATTTATCACAGAATAAAATTTTCGCAATCGATTGTTTGGACAATATAAAAACATTTTATACCTTTCGTCCATGTTATTCAATCACTGAATATCTACAATAGGTTTAATAGGTTTGAGAGATGAAAAAGGCTGAAACATTGTTTCGGCCTTTTTTGTTTTTTCAGCATTTTGTGTTTCATTCGTATTCTTTTTGTACTTGAAAATGAACAAACCTTGCACCTTCTATATCCATCTATTTGTAGTATTGATGTTCTGGTCTTGTGCTTCAGATAGGTCTTCTCAGGAATCTGTTTCTGATATACAGAATGGAGAGATTTTGGAAGAGCAGATTTTGGCAGAAAATGGATTACAACAAATCAAACAATGGTCCGATTACTGGAAAGAAAAAAGCCCTACATTTAACCCTGCTGCCTTCACTTTGGAAAGAAAAGAAACATTTGAGGAGTTAGAATGGCCTGAGGAAAACCCAATTGTTTCAGGAAATCCTTTTTATCCATACCTCATACCCAATCCCGAAGGAAAAGGCGTAGTAGATATTTATAGCTACAAAGTTTTTGTACCGGCTGAAGGTAAGCCGGGTTTTCAGCCTGATTCTGAAGTTATTTTTTTTAAAGAGAACGGTATGCGTGAAAGGTTACTTTTTATTGGACCATCAGGAGGTTTTGAAGAGGCGGTATGGGTAAGCCCGGACAAACTTTTAGTAGCAGGCTATTTTGAAGAAGAGGAAGGAGTCAGTCCCAAATTATGGTTAGTCGATATTCAAAGTAAACAGTATTCAATTTTTAAACATCCGGTAATTACAACAAATTTGGACAAACAAGGGTATTTAATAAGGAAACTTAGCAACATTGATTTTTGATGGAATTTGATAAGCTGATAAGTAAACTTGAAATCGCCCTTAAGGAACCCTTACCCGGTAGGTTAGGTCAGGTTACTATGGCTCCAGTACCTGTTGATGAGGAGCGTTTTAATCAAAATATCAGGTCAGATTATAGAAAAGGTGCGGTTTTGATGTTGTTTTATCCTGATTTTCATCAACAGGCCTTTGTGCCATTTATCAAAAGACCAGTCTATCCCGGTGTTCACAGTGGACAGATTGCTTTTCCGGGAGGCAAAATGGAAGCATCAGATGCTGACCTTTCGGTTACTGCTTTGAGGGAGACTGAAGAGGAGATTGGAGTGGATGCCAATAAAGTCCAACTACTTGGAAAATTATCCGATCTTTATATTCCACCAAGCAATTTCATGGTTTCTCCGTTTGTGGGATATACACTTGAACAACCTGAATTTAATCCAGATCCTGAAGAGGTTTTAAGAATTATAAACTGTCCCGTTGGAACATTGTTGGATAAGTCTTTGAGAAAAACTGGGATTGTCCAAGGAAGTGGGGGCTATCGTCTTCAGGCCCCATATTTTGACATTGAATCCGAGATGGTTTGGGGCGCTACAGCCATGATGTTAGGAGAGTTTACTTACCTCTTGGAGAGACTTGATTTTTGATTTTTTAGGCCTTTGTGCTTATTGTTGTAAAAAAAAGATATACTTCATGCAGGAAAATGTCCCGTTAATCACCAATGATGCTGTTGTTTTTGGAATATTGATGACAATTTTGGCATTTGTATTTGCCACATCTTCTAGCTCCCAGCCATTTTGGAAAAAATTCTACCGGGTGGTTCCATCCATTTTGCTTTGTTACTTTATTCCTGCTGTCCTCAATTCCTTTGGAGTAATTTCAGGAGAATTGTCCAGTTTATATAAGGTCGCATCCCGTTATTTGTTGCCGACATCCTTGGTTTTATTGACCTTGAGCATAGACTTTAAAGGAATTTTGAAATTGGGGCCAAAAGCTTTGATTATGTTTTTAGCTGGCTCTGTGGGAATAATCTTAGGAGGGCCCTTGGCATTATTCGTGGTTTCTTTTATTAGTCCCTCCATTTTGGGAGGAGTAGGACCTGATGAAATATGGCGGGGGCTGGCCACGATTGCGGGAAGTTGGATAGGTGGAGGAGCCAATCAGACGGCCATGTTGGAAGTTTTTGGTGCCAGTCCGACCTTGTTTTCACAGATGATCGCTGTAGATGTATTGGTGGCCAATGTTTGGATGGCTGTTTTGCTGTATTGGGCTGCCAAGCCGGGAAGGATCGATCAGATTTTCAAGGCAGATAGCTCAGCCATTCAAGAGCTTCAGGAAAAGGTGGAAAAGTACCGGGAAAGCATTCTCAAAGTACCCAGTCTTTCAGATACCATGAAGATTTTTGGGATAGGTTTTGCGTTGACTGGATTATCCCATCTGGTAGCGGATTACCTTGCCCCTTATATAGGTCAGAATTATCCTTCTCTTAGCCAATATTCCTTGGATTCCACTTTCTTCTGGATTGTAGTAGTAGCTACAACAGGTGGATTATTATTGTCCTTTACCAAAGCGAGGGAATTAGAGGGGGCCGGAGCTTCCCGTTTAGGTTCAGTTCTCCTCTATGTGCTGGTAGCGACAATCGGTATGCAAATGGACCTAATGGCTGTTTTGGATAACCCGATTTTCTTTCTGATCGGTATTTTCTGGATGATTTTCCATGTGCTGATTATGTTATTGGTGGCTTACCTGATCAAAGCACCATTTTTCTTTGTGGCGGTGGGCTCACAAGCCAATGTGGGCGGAGCAGCTTCTGCACCTATTGTGGCTTCTGCCTTTAATCCTTCTCTGGCCCCTGTTGGGGTACTCATGGCCGTTCTTGGCTATGCCGTGGGAACTTACGGAGCTTATCTCTGTGGACTCTTGTTGCAATTGGTGCACAATATGTGATTAAAAGGTATTGATAAACCACTCCTTTCATAATCATGAGGCTGTCTTATAAATAGCTCTTCAGATTTGTTACTCAAATAAAATTATGTTTAAGAATCAATTCCTTTGTGATTTAGTGGCTTTGTGAATAAAAATGCCACGAAGGCTCTTAGATAAAAAGTTTCACTAAGTAAACGCCAAGTAAAATTTGGGCAATGATTTGAGGTGTTTACTTATGAGTCAACCTCTTTTATATTTTAATGAAAATGTGGAGATTAGGTCAAGGGAATAAATTCCCCTGAACCCATTTCTCGGATTGGAGGTTATTCCCATATGTTTCATGAAAATCCAAAATATTTTATGCGTCAGAATTTAGAAAATAAGACCGCCCTGATTACAGGCGGGTCCAAAGGAATAGGATACGGAATTGCTGCAGCGTTGGTAGCAGAAGGAATGCATGTAGCCATCACCAGTAGGTCTTTGGCTGCTGCACAGGAAGCCGCGAATGAACTGAATAAAATTGGAAAGGGTAAAGCGATTGCCATTGAAGCAGATGTACGCGATTATACTTCCCAAGAAGACGCCGTAAATCAGGTATTGGACGAGTGGGGGAGCTTAGATTTGTTGGTTGCCAATGCCGGAATTGGTCATTTTGCACCGATTGAAGATTTGACGCTTGCCCAGTGGCATGAGACCATTGATACCAATCTTACCGGTGTATTTTACAGTATTAAGGCATCCATTGAGGCTTTGAAAGCCAGTCAGGGTCTCTTTGTTTCCATCTCCAGCTTGGCAGGTACCAACTTTTTTGCCCAAGGTTCAGCATACAATGCGAGTAAATTTGGCGTGACTGGATTTACCCAAGCCGCAATGTTGGACCTAAGAAAATACGGAATCCGTTGCACCACCATCATGCCGGGTTCTGTGGCAACCTATTTCAATAACCATACACCCAATGAAAAAGATGCCTGGAAAATCCAAATTGAAGATCTTGGACAGATGGTGGTAGACTTGATGCAAATGCATCCCAGAACCCTGCCCAGCAAGATTGAGGTGAGGCCAAGTATGCCGGCATAATAGCTATTCGATGAATGTTTTAAAACCGCAATTATCCATTGCGGTTTTATTATTTCATATCTCAATAACTGCTTTTATAAACAAAAGTTGACCATGGTTAAAATCCCAAATTTTGAGGATTAATGAAGTTTAAATAATTAATAAGTTTGGATAATTACCCGAAAATCACCTCCAAAGCCCCCTCTTGCTTTCCCTTGCCTCCCTTTGTAGTTTTAAAAACAATTCCGCATACTTAACATTAGGGGGGATGGTCATTACAGTTGCATAACCTTCTTTGACCAAATGGGCATTTAGAAAAGTACCATCTTCCAAATAAACGTAGGCCAAAGTCCTCTTGTACCTGTCGTATTTGCTTACATCAAACTCCAACCGGACGCTTTTTCCCTGTAGAAGTTGTTCGACATAGGCAGAGGCCTCCTTTCCAAAGTGTTCAATTTCTTTTCTTCCGCTCCGCCTTGCTTCCGGTGCATCGATGCCGATCAATCTGATTTTTTCAGGTTTTCCGTACCTATCTGTAATCCAAAAAGTATCGCCATCTACAAATTTTGAAATTTCAAACCACTGATGCTTATCTTTTTGCGCATGTATAGCTGAAGAAAAAAATAGGCCTAAAATGGTAAGATAAACATAAAAACGGTTTTGAATAAACATATCTGTCAAGGTAAATTTCCTTTCAAAAATAAAGCAAGTCTCAAGAATGGCAATTGTTTGGTATGAACTTTTGTAATGGAGGAGGTGCCAGTACTATGGTTTTCAATTATTTAAATTGCTTTCCCGATGCGAGTTTTTATCCCGCAAAAAAGGAACAAATCTTACACTGCTGATTTAGCGGGTCTTGAATTTTCCCTTGATTTTTTCTCCCAAAATGAGTTGCTGAATTTTCCCTTCTTCACCGACAGGAATGATCATTCTGCCCCCCTCTGCCAATTGGTCTATCAAGGGCTGTGGAATCTGTTCCGGAGCAGCTGTCACAATAATGGCATCAAATGGGGCTGCTTCCGGCCAACCTTTGTAGCCATCTCCGATCCGGACCTGTATATTTTTGTATCCCAAAGATTTTAGATCCCTTTCAGCCCTCAGCCCAAGCCCTTCAAAAATTTCAATCGTATATACCTCTTCCACAATTTCAGCCAATACGGCTGCCTGATATCCGGAACCTGTGCCGATTTCAAGGACCTTCATGTTTTTTTGGGGCTTGATAAGTTCGGTCATCAAGGCCACCATGTAAGGTTGGGAAATGGTCTGCCCCTCTCCAATAGGTAAGGGCATGTCATCATAAGCATATTTTCTCACCTTTTCAGGGACCAAAAGGTGCCTTGGAACTTTCCGCATAGCATCAAGTACAGATTTATCCTTGATGCCCCTTTGGGCAATTTGTGTTTCCACCATTATTTCCCTTTGGGTTTTATATTGGTCTTCCTGGAATACAATTAGCAAAAGCATAAACCAAATTGTTTTCATAGCCCATCAACCTTTGACTATAAAATTTACGATATTTTACCCTCAAACAAAAATTTGCCCCAAAACAAAAAAGGGCCTTGCGGCCCATTTGATAAGTACAAGATTTGAAATTTAAGAAATAAGCAATGTCTTAATTTCGCCACAATTCATAAATGCTGTACCTGGTCACCTCTTCTTCCACTTCTTCGTTTGCTTTTTCTTTTACCAGTATTTTCATTTCCGGAAGGGCAAACAAAATTGTCCCTTCAGGTAATGCCAATTCACCTTCCAATTGCTTCCCGTTTTCAAAAATCACCAAGCTTAACTTGTCCTGTTGGTTTAAAATAGAGAATGGTTTTTCTTGTGAATTCCTTGCCTCAAAAACCGATTTACTCACCCCCTGATAATAAGAAAGCATCCAGGTATTATTCCCCAGGTTAAGCAATTGCCGGTTTCTTCCAGGTAAATTGGCCAGGTCTTTTACTCTTTGATCATCTGGGGCTATTCCAATGGGTAAGGGACTCGCTTTTTCAAGTTGTTTGTGCCTGATGGGTATTTTGCGGAGTAACTTAAAATCATCTGTTAAATCATATACATGGATGGCATCATCAAGGTTGTGTACCAAAAATAATTCACTTCCTTCTATAAAGTAACTTTTGGCCATGAGGTGGTAATAAATCTGATCTGTCTTTTTGTAATAGGAATCCTCCTCATAGGGAAGGATAGATTTTGTTTGTCCGGATTCAGTTTTCAGTAAAGTGAAGTTTTGTAAAGTGTCCCTTCCTTCTTCTGTGAAAATCAGGTTATGGGCCGAAATGAATGTACTAGGGCCTGTTAAATAGCGGGTATTTCCATTTTCCTCAAAATAGGCAATTTTTCCAATAGGTATTATTGCTCTTATTGGCAGGGGTGAGGGTACCCTGAAGTCCTCGACAATTTCATAATCGGAATTATAAGTAATCAGCCTGAATGGAAATTGAAAAACACGTTTTCCATCAGGACCAAAACCTATACCCAGCGGATTCCAGGTACCATAATGATTTGGCCCATCTCCATTTCGGCTTACCCTTTTCAAGATTGTACCTTTAGGGGATACTTCCAAAATCTCATTATGCACTTCGGAAAACCCTAAAAATATCCCTTCCTCTGGACTGTAGTCTGTTATATGCACCCGGGTGAAATTCGCAACTTCAAAAGAATCCACTTTGATCAATTCAAAGCTTAAGCTTTGTTCATTGAAAGAAACGTTTTTGTTGCCGCAGGAAATTAAAAACAATCCCGCTAGGCACTTGAGTAGCGTCTTCATGATTCACTATTTTTTAATTTTTCAAATTAACGAAAGACTTAATAAAAAAACAAGTCAATCCTTAAAAGTAACTTCTATCCTGTTTCCATCAGGGTCCAAGGTTTCAAATTCGTAATACCCATCACCTGTGGTCCTTGGTCCACGGAGGATTTCAAAGCCCGCTTTTTTCAATTCTGCTGCCTTGACATCCACTTCCTCCTTGGTACCTACGCCGAAAGCCAAATGGATCAAACCCAAGTGCTGATTCGTTTTTCGGTCATTTAGATTTTCTGGAATTCCTTCTTTCTGCATGATTTCAAGTCGGGCCCCCGAAGAAAATGATAGAAAATAACTGTTAAAACCCGTGTTGGGGTTATGGTAGAGTTTGTTAGGAATCCCACCAAAATACATTTGGTAGAATTCTTTCAATCTTTCCAGGTTGTCCGTCCATACGGCTACGTGTTCCAGAATCATATTTCAATTGGCTTGAATGCGGTTGTCTTGACTTCTAACAGGCAAGTTCCCGATTTTTATAACCGCTTTTCAAGTTAAGCATTTTTTGTAGATGGGTTCTTGCTCTGCTCAGCTGCGACTTGGAGGTGTTTTCACTGATATGAAGCTTCTGTGCAATTTCCTGATGGCTGTATCCTTCAATAGCATATAAGTTGAAAACTGTTCTGTATCCCATGGGCAGGCTATTGATGAGTTTCATAATGTCTTCCACAGCCAGTTCATCCGAAGGCTGATGATATACAGGAGCAGGCAAAACCGCATCAATTCCAATCTCATTATAGAGGTTTTTTTCCTTTTCTAGATACATCAGACATTCGTTGACCATGATCCTACGGATCCAGCCCCCAAAACTTCCTGATCCTTTAAACTGGTGTATCCTGTCAAAAACTTTCATAAATCCGATTATCAGGACATCTTCTGCGGCTGCTCTCTCTTTTATATAGCGAAGGCAAAGCCCAAACATTTTTGAAGAATAGTGATTGTATACTGCCTTTTGGATATTGGGATTCCTTTCCAGACAGCCTAAATACAATTCTGATTCTGAATAAAAGCTCTGTTGTTTCATAGTGGTAAATAATAGTTGGTTTAAAAAACTGTTTTCAATAAAGAACTGTACAAAATTGCTGATATTCAGAGGGTAGTGAAATCACATAAATATGTGAAAATCCTCTTTGCAATTCAGGGGAAAGAAATCCCTGAGAAAGCTTATGTCAGCCAATCTGAGCTCAAAACTGAGTTTAAATCTTCTCCGATTACTGGATGTGGAGTGGTTTGAGAAGGTGAAGATGTAGCTTTTGAATTTGGAGTTTGGGCCTGCTGTGTAAAAGTGCAGGCCCAAAAAAATATAGCAATAGTAAAAAGCTTTTTCATTTCAGTTGAAAGAGTTGTTTAAATCACCCATACAAAGGTAATTCAGCCTCTTATCCCCTGAAATCACATATTTGAGGGATTTATTCTAACTTTATTGGACCTCCATTTCCAGAATAGGGAAGGGGTTACCCTGACTGTCCAAGGCGTTTCTTTTGACTACCTGGAAGCCCATTTTTTTGTAAAATCTTATCGCTTGATGGTTTTGTTCATTGACATCCACCCGCGTGACTTTCTTTTCAGATATGGCAAAGTCTGTCAATTGCTTTCCAATACCCATTCCCTGATAATCGGGGTGAATAAAAAGCATTTCAATTTTATAGTGGGACAAACCCAAAAAGCCTACCTTTTCTCCGATATCATTGTGGAAAGCAAAGAGGTTTACATGCGAAAAAATATTCCCTTCTAAGATAATCTGTTTGATTTCTAGAATTTTTTCCTCAGTCAAAAAATCATGGCTTGCCCTCACTGAGGCCTCCCAAATGGCTAAAAGTTCAGGATGTTCTTCGGGTTTATTGCTTTCTTTAATCATATCCGGACAGGCTTAATAAGGACTTGAAAGTACCCAAACTTCCGGAAATTATTTATGATCTTTCCTGCTTTTTGATGGATGGTATTTCAGACTATCCTATCCCTAAACGCTTTGGCCACTGCTTCAGATTTTGAATTCACATGAAGTTTTTCGTAGATTTTTTTGATGTGGCTTCTCACCGTATCCATCGCGATAAACATTTCAGCTGCAATCATTTTATAAGAATATCCCTTGACCAATAATTGGAGTACTTGTTTTTCCCTTTCCGATAAATTGTAATCATTTCCTGCAGGTATATTGATCTGGGAAAACATTTTAAGAACCTGTGCTGCAACAGAAGCGGTCATCGGTGCCCCTCCTGTTGCTGCTTCCTGTATATATTCCAGTAATTTTGCAGGTGGAGTTTTCTTGAGAATATAGCCATTGGCTCCATTTTGGAGAGCTTCAAATATATTCTTGTTATCATCAAAAACAGTCAACATCAGGATGCTGACATCTGTATTTTGTTGTCTTACAATCCTAAGCCCTTCAAGTCCGTTTACACCAGGCATGTCGATATCCATAAGTATGACATCTGGTTTATAGGAACTGACTTCAAAAGCGATATTAGAGCAATTTTTAAATGCACCTAAAACATTAAATCCCTCACTGCCATCAATCAACATGGTCAATCCTTCTCTCAGTTGGGGATTGTCTTCATACAATAGGACTTTAATCATCTTTTTTCCAATTTGAATCTATAATACAAAGAAATGAGCTTATTTTTTGATATTCAATCACATAAATGGGGGTATTTGAATTTGGACCCAAAACAAGTTATATAATGATTGGCTGCTGGATGGTTAAAATCTTCCAACTCTGGATGATCTGTTACCAAAAGAAATTCTGAACTTAACTTGGAGACTTATCTTTTGACCTATAATCTTCTGTGAATAGATAGGTATAGATAAGGCTAAAGAATCATAGATTTTATCTATTGAAAAAAAATTCAAATAACTGAATATTTTGGTAACTTGAGCATCAATCAATGAACACCATTAACACAAAAAATTATGGATAACAAACATTCAAGTGGCGATATCAGTAAATGCCCTTTTCACAATGGTTCAATGGCTGCTGCTGCAGGTCGTGGTACCCAAAATGTAGATTGGTGGCCCAATCAATTGAAATTGAACATTCTCCGTCAACATTCTTCATTGTCCAACCCCATGGATGAGGGTTTTGATTATTCAAAGGAATTTCAATCTCTGAATCTGGCAGAAGTAAAATCCGATATAGAAAAGGTATTGACTACTTCTCAAGATTGGTGGCCAGCGGACTATGGGCACTATGGACCATTTATGATCAGAATGGCTTGGCACAGTGCCGGAACCTATAGAGTTCAGGATGGTCGTGGAGGAGCCGGAACAGGTAATCAGCGTTTTGCACCTTTGAATTCCTGGCCTGATAATGCCAACCTCGATAAAGCAAGGTTGCTCCTTTGGCCTGTGAAACAGAAATACGGTAAAAAGCTTTCTTGGGCAGACTTAATGATTCTTACTGGTAATGTGGCTTTGGAATCCATGGGTTTTAAAACTTTTGGATTTGGTGGAGGTCGAGAGGACATTTGGGAACCAGAGGAGGATATCTATTGGGGATCTGAGAAAGAATGGGTTGCTCATCGTAATCCTGAGGCTCTGGAGAATCCGCTAGGTGCTACCGAAATGGGTCTGATCTATGTCAATCCGGAGGGACCAAATAAGGTGCCAGATCCGCTTTTGGCTGCAAAGGCAATCCGTGAAACTTTTGGCAGGATGGCAATGAATGATTATGAAACAGTTGCACTGATAGCTGGAGGCCATACTTTTGGAAAAACCCATGGTGCAGCAGACCCTGGAAAATATGTTGGAGTAGAACCTGCTGCTGCCTCAATTGAAGAAATGAGTACAGGTTGGAACAGTTCCTATGGCTCAGGCCATGGTGCCGACACAATTACATCAGGTTTGGAAGGAGCCTGGACTTCAACCCCTGCCAAGTGGGGACATGATTATTTCAAGTTCTTGTTTGAATATGAGTGGGAATTGACAAAGAGTCCAGCAGGTGCACATCAGTGGGTAGCCAAAAATGCCGAAGCTATTATTCCTGATGCCCATATCCCGGGCAAATTCCACAAGCCTTTTATGTTGACTACAGATTTGTCCATGAGGTTTGATCCCGAGTATGAAAAGGTCTCAAGAAGATTCTATGAGAATCCGGATGAATTTGCCGATGCTTTTGCAAGGGCATGGTTCAAACTTACACACCGTGATATGGGACCAAAATCACGTTATTTGGGCCCTGAGGTCCCTGCTGAGGATTTGATCTGGCAAGATCCTATTCCAGCTGTAAAACATCCTTTGGTTGATGAGAAGGATATAGCAAGTCTGAAAGCCAATATTCTTGCTTCTGGGTTGACAGTGGCAGAGCTGGTTTCTACAGCCTGGGCATCTGCTTCAACATTTAGGGGTTCTGACAAGCGTGGAGGAGCTAATGGTGCCCGAATCAGACTGGAGCCTCAGAAAAACTGGGAGGCGAATAATCCGGCCCAATTGTCCAAAGTATTGGGTGTTCTTTCCAGTATTCAGGAAGAATTCAATAGTGCCGCAACAGCTGGCAAAAAAGTTTCATTAGCGGACTTGATAGTTTTGGGAGGTTGTGCAGCAGTGGAAAAAGCGGCAAAAGATGCTGGATTTGACGTAAAAGTTCCATTCACACCTGGCCGTACTGATGCCTCTCAAGAAGAAACTGAGGTGGAATCATTTGACTATCTTAAACCTTGGGCAGATGGATTTAGAAATTATATTCACGCTGATTGTGCTGTAAAAGCCGAAGAAATGTTAGTAGATAAAGCCCAACTCCTGACTTTGACTGCACCCGAGATGACTGCGCTTGTAGGGGGTATGAGGGCTTTAGGCGCTAACTGGGACGGTAGTAAGCATGGAGTCTTCACCGCTTCTCCTGGTAAACTTACCAATGATTTCTTTGTGAATTTACTTGATATGGGCACTACATGGAGAGCGACTTCTGATAAGCAAAATGTGTTTGTTGGAAGCGACCGAAGAACCGGTGAACCAAAGTGGACCGCCACCCGTGCAGATTTGATTTTCGGATCCAATTCTGAATTGAGAGGATTGGCTGAGGTTTACGCCTGTGAAGATGGTAAAACAAAATTTGTCAAAGACTTTGTGGCAGCTTGGAACAAGGTTATGAATCTTGACAGATTTGATTTAGTTTGATCTGATTTGATTTAATTAACTTCATCAAAAAAGGTGGTCCTAAGGATAGGATCACCTTTTTTTATAATCAAATTCCCAACTCCAAAACTACTTCAGTTCCTTCGCCTTTTTCGGATGTAATTTTCAATTTGGCACCCATCATTTCAGCTCTCTTCTGCATGTTGCTCAGGCCATTACCGGTATCTGCATCTTGGATATCAAATCCTTTTCCATAATCCCTTACCCTCATATGTAAGTGTTTTTTCTTGATGGAAAAATGAATAAAAGCTCTGCTGCATCCGGAATATTTTATCAGGTTATTGACCGCCTCCTTGAAAATCAAAAATAAGTCCCGACGGTCATCCATGGGGAGCTTTACTTGATAAACATTGTCCTCTACTTCAAACCTAAAATCGATATCCTTAGCATCAAGTGCATTTGTGGCAAATTCTCTCATTCTTGCAATGACTTTTTCCATGCTGTCATTTTGTGGCTTGATGCTCCAAACAATGTCATCCATCGCTTCCAACATCCTTTGGGAATTATCGGATATTTTGGAGATATACTCACTGGATTTGACAGGATCTGTATTTAGTTTGGTTTTGGCCATGGTGCTAAGAATATTGATGGTGCTCAAAGTAGAACCCATATCATCATGAAGATCTCTTGCTACCCTGTTCCTTACTTTCACTACCGCCAGAATTCTATTGAGGTGTAACCTGTAAATAACGAAAATTACCCCCAAAATCAGCATAATAACTAATGACCTGAACCACCAAGTCTCGTAGTAGGGAGGGGTAATTCTAAAATAAAAGGAACCGATAGGAGATGTCATACCTTCCTCATTCTCGCTTCTGAATTCCAAAGTGTATCTTCCAGGAGGTAGCAAAGAATACACTGCCATACTTGAGTTTCCACTGCTCCTCCAGTCTTCATCTATTCCCGATAAGCGGTAATAATATTTTAGTTTGTCCTGATTGATGTAGCTTAGGGTACTAAAGTAAAATGTAAATGCATTTTGATCGTAGTTAAATGTCCTTTTTTTATCGGTATTGAGTGAATCAACGAAAATGTAATTATCGAAAAGTTTGATGCTGGTCAAAGATGGACGGTCCGGATTCAAAGAACGGTTAAAATCTCTTGGATTAAATTCAACAAATGAACTATAACCACTGAACAGAATTTTACCGTCAGATTTTAAAATGCCGCCATAGCCATCCATCTCCATCAGTCCAAATCCATCTTTTGGACCATAATGGGTAAATGAATTCTGGAAATAGTTGTATTTACAAATGCCATTTGGAGTATAAATCCATAAAAATCCATCCATATCAGGAACCATGTGAAGGATATCATTGCTTATCATCCCTTCAGAGTAAGAAAGAATCCTGTTTTCTCCGGTTTTGGCATTATAAGCATTCAATAAATCATAGGCAAAGAAGAAAATGCTGTCATTCAATTGGATTACTTTTTCTACTTTATTGGATGACAATATACTTTCATCTAAATGCTTTAGTATTTCATTGCTTTTTGTATCCAGGCAATATACACCATTGTTTGAGGTCCCAACCCAGATTCTTTTTTCCTGATCTACGACATGGGCAAAACTGAATCCATCGAAAGAGCGGATGAGTTCAAAAGATTCATTTGACAATGCTCCTTTCGCTTTGTATTTTATCAAATCCCCTTTTTGGGTAGTGAACCAGACATTGCCTTCATTGTCCTGAGAAATACTTCTAATTGTAGATTTACTGAAAATGGGGAAATTGTAAAACCTGGATTCTTTGGTAATAGGGTCGATGACATGAAGCCAGCCAGATTGGTTGCCGGTCCATACCATGCCTGAATGGCTTTCTTGGATCAATGCCCAAGGCTGATAGGCTCCTTTGTCAGGAGGGGCATTGAGATAAAGTTTTTGATTCGGAATTTCATTCAGTTCTTCATTCAAAATTAAGAGCCCTCTTCCCCAACTTGGAATCCATAACTCTTTATTTTTACCGCATTTTACCTCATATGCGCCCAAGAACATATGTTTTGGATTACCTCCAGGGAAATTACGGTATCTTATTTCAGGAAAATCATCGATATAATAATAAAGGCCTTCATCTGAGGCTAACCAAAGTCCACCTTCCCGGTCCTCAAAAATCTGATAAATTTCAGAGAATTTGAAAAATTCATTTCTTGGAAATGAAAATTTCCCGCTTTTTGCATCATAGATATAAAGGCTGTTGACCCCATAATACCACAATTCACCCTTATTGGTAATAAGGGCAGTTTTCATTTCGCGGTATTCACCACTGGTATTTGTTAAAGCCAAGGCATCTGGGATATTCGAATTTGACTTTTCAGAATAAGCGATAAATCTCTGATTTGGATTCCAAAAGACCACCCAATGGTTCCGGTCCTGGTCTATAGTGAAATCAAATACTACTTTAATTTCTTCATTGGAAAGATGAGGAAGCTGTTTGGGATTGTTCTTTTTGTGATAAACTTCACCTGATTCAGGGTCAAAAACGGAAAGGCCCTGCTGACAGCCTATCCAGTAATATCCTGTTTTAACATCCTCAAAAATAGTGATTGGCTGATAACCATCCGGATATTTCAAAGGGCTGGTTGATTCTGAGAAAAGCCCTTTAAATTTATCGTAATAGAGGATTTTGTTTCTTTTTAAGATCAAAAACACCCTTCCTTTGTTATCTATCCATAACCTTTCGCCATGGAAACGTACTTCGGATTTTTCTATTGGAATTTCTTTGAAACTTTGATCAGCAGGATTGTATATACCATAGGAATCCCCATATCGGATCCACATGTTGCCTTCCCTGTCTTCAAGAATCTGACGAACAGGTTGGGCAGGTCTTATTTGGGGCTTATGGATGGAAAAATACAGGAAATATTTTCCATCAAAGCGTTGTAATCCATTTGAGGTACCAATCCACATATAGCCTTTTTTATCCTGCCATACCGCATAAACATTGTTGGAGGCAAGTCCTTCTATTGTACTGATCCTATTGAAAAATCTGTTGGGATTGGCCAGGCAGGTCAGACCAAGAAAAATGGAAATCATCAAAATCAGTATTCTTCTCATATTCAGGACTAAAATTACTGATCTCTTTGGTTAATCACAGCAAAGAGGCTGTTAAATAACATCTTTATGTGATCAAATGAGATAGGAGCCCAAAATCTTGTTTTTCAACTCAAATTCAAGCTTTTTTTTATTATGTGGTTTTGAATCTGTCCTGTAAGAAGCCTGATTTTGATAGATGTCCCAGTTTTGAAGCAACCTTCCTGCGCAAATTTTCATCCAAATGGATGTATTTCGATCTCATGACTGAGTTTTTGAAATTTAAACCGAACCAATTATTTCTTATGAAAAGATTACCGTTTTTAAAGTGTCTGCCCTTTCTTTTATGGGGTATACTTTCATCTTGTGATCAGGATATTGAACCTAATATTCCCGTTAACCTTAAAGCTATTGCCGGGGAAAACCAAGAGGCTGTTGTCAATAGAGAGGTTTTGCTCCAAGGAAAAGTGGAGGGTGGTACTGGAAACCTACATTACAATTGGGCCATTAAGTCCAAGCCTGAAGGCAGTCAATCTGTTATTGAAGAAAGCGACAAGATTACAGCCAATTTTATACCTGACCTTTCAGGAATTTATTTACTCGAATTTACGGTTTCCAAAGGTAGTATTTCGGCCAAAGATGAACTCACCATTTTGGCTAAACCTGATGGTTCAAACCCTCCATTTGAGCCAAATAACTATATTTCCAGGGATATCAATGAAGATACCATTTGGGAAGATAAATACGAAGATCCTGCTATTCCGGATTACATAGTCACAAAGGAAATTGCTGTAAACGCTAATCTGACAATCCAACCTGGCGTAGTGGTGCATTTCAAGGAAAATGCCGGTCTGAAAGTCAATGGCGCCCTCCTTGCATCAGGACTATCGGATAAGAGAATTTTTTTGATTGGGGAAGAACCATCCAAAGGGTATTGGAAGGGTGTTTTAATTAACAGTAACGCTGTTGAAAACAGAATAGAGCATGTGTACATGGCCCATGGAGGAGGTGCGGAATTTTTAGAGATGCCAGGAGCCAAGGCCAACTTGCTGGTCAATGGACAAAATCAGCCTTCACAATTGAAATTGGCTAATTCCAATATCCGGGAAAGCAAAAACTATGGCATGTATATGGCTCCCAATGCAATACTTTCCCTGTTTGAAAACAATAGTTTTTCCGAAAATGAAGGTCCTGCTGCTTTTGTTCCTGCTCATCAAGTTCACTTTTTGGATTTTCATTCCAGATTCAAAGATAAAAATGGCTTTGATGGAGTGGAGACTAGTGGGGAGTTGAACCTCAGTACATCTGTTACTTGGTCAGGATTTAATGATAGGTCCAAATATTTGATTTCTTCTGATTTGACAATCAAATCAGGAATGGAAGTAATGCCCGGAGCTGCTTTTGAAATCAGTGCTGGCAAAATGATCCATGTAACAGGAAATGGATATCTTAAAGCTGTTGGAAATCAATCCCAGAGGATTGATTTTACTGCAAGAGTGAAGGATGGTAACCATAATTGGAAAGGTATTTTCTTTCAAAGCAGCCACCTTGATAATATTTTGTCCAGGGCAGATGTATCCTTTGCAGGATCTTCTTCCTTCTCAGGCATTCCCCAAAAAGCCAATATTGCAGTTTCCGGTACCTTGATACTTAGGATGTCCAGAATCAATTATTCGGGAGGGTATGGAGTATATGCCACTCATTTGCAGGCTGTAAATGAAGATATTGCTACTTCTAATGTTTTTGGGTCGACCCCATTAGGTTACGTTTTCCCTGAAAGTCTGGCCAACCCTGGACTGCCTTCTCTTAAAGGGGATTGGGTAGATTGGTGGAGCTTCAATGAGGAACTCTTCCATTTGGATCCCAATTTTTACAATAGGAATACCGGTCTTTGGTTTGGTGGGGCAGCTGGCCCTTGGCACAGCAATCAAGCAGGTGGTTTTGGAATCCGTTTTTCAGAAGATGGCAAGTTCACGTGGTTGATCGCTGAAAAATATGAAAATGATCCTTCCTGCATATCTTATGCTGCCGAGTATATTAACGGTACTTTTCAAAAAAATGCCCAAACACTCCTTTTGCAGCAAAATTATTGGAGAAGTAAATTTTACCTAAGCTGTGAGACAGACCAAAACTATGACGAAAATGTCCAGCCAGGACTTGTGCAGTTAAAATATGAAATCAAAAGGGTTTTTCATCCTTTGTCAGGACTTGCATTTTGGGAGTTGAAAATTACCAATCTAGACAACTCGACATTTTCCTATTTTAAACTTTAGAGGAAAGTAAAACCTGCAGGGATTCCATATGATTTTGGGGTCCCTTTAAGTTCAATTGACTTAATTATGACGCCTTTAATACTCTTACTATGTGTTTTCATAATTTCCATAATAGCAAACAGGGTCTTCTATGGAAATTTCCGGCTTGAGTTATCAGGTAGAATTGCAATGTCTGCCATGATGATATTTACAGGAATTGGACATTTTTTATTTACCAAAGGAATGGTCCTCATGTTGCCTACATTTGTGCCATTAAAAACAGAGATAATTTACTTTACGGGAATAATTGAATTCATAGCAGCAATTGGATTATTTATTCCAGCTGTTAGAAAATATGTCGGTTGGTTGTTGATTGTATTTTTTATATTAGTTCTTCCGGCAAACGTCCACGCCGCTGTAAATCATATTGACATTCAAAAAAGTACTTTTGATGGGAAAGGATTGGACTATTTATGGTTAAGGATACCCATACAAATTCTATATATTTTTTGGGTTTATTTGACTGCGGTTAATATTAGGTAAAGGAGATATTTTAAAAATGATAACAGTAAAAATTGAGAAATGAGAAAAGTGATTTTGTATATAGCCTGTAGTCTAGATGGCTTTATTGCCAAGGAGGGTGATGATCTTTCTTTTTTGGATGCTGTGGCCAAAGAAGGGGAAGATTATGGATATGCTGAATTTGTAGATTCTGTAGACACTGTAATTATGGGAAGAAGGACTTATGAGTGGGTAATGTCCCAGGTCGAAGAATTCCCCTATGCAGGCAAAGAGACATATATCATTACAAGAGAGTTGAGAGAAAGTATAGGAAAAGTTCATTTTTATTCCGATGATATTGAAACATTGATCGATCGCTTAAAGAGAAGGGAGGGAAGAAATCTATTCATTGTAGGAGGCGCGCAGGTAGTAAAGATGGTACTTGATGCTGGCTTAATGGATGAAATGATCATTTCAATTGTCCCAGTTCTTCTCGGGGACGGGATTCCTCTTTTTTCCAAGGGGATTCCGGCAAGTAATTTAAAGCTTGTAAGTACAAGGAATTTTGAAAGTGGTTTGGTACAGTTTCACTATATGTTTACAAGATAATGTCAAATTTCTTAGGAATGAGATGCAAATAAATGATAGTGGTAATTTTTGAGATGCAACCAATAAAGCTTTTTCACCATCAATGAGGTATAGACGGGTCTTACCGACTGTTTAAGTATCATAATATTCGTTTTTCAATTAAAGGATTGACCTTTCATCCTGTTCCCTATATGCATACCGTTTGCTTTTCCCATTAAGTTATCAACGGCTTGATTTCTGGGCAAATTGAAAAATTCTTCAATTAGACTGGGATTAAAAATCATGAAAACAAAAGTGCTACTCTTATTTAAATTACTGATTTTCAATAATCTATCTTTCTCTTTTCCCTTGATTTCTTCAAATGAAGTTTGTCCCTGTTTAGAAGAATTCGAATTTCTCAAAGGTTATGTGGAGAGGAACCATCCAGCATTTGGAGACAATGTAAATGAGACAAACCGGGTCGAGTATGAAGAATTTGTGGATTTACTGTTCAAAGCAATCCAAAGAGACAGTATAAATGATCATTGTATTATCTATTTGAAAAAATACTTGGCATATTTTAAAGATAATCACAGTCAAATCAATGACATGGGAGTCCAGGTAGATGAAAATGATGAGGAGTCAATGAAACGGTTCTTTTCATCTTCTAGATTTCAACAAAGGGAAAGGATTCCAATTGATACCGAGGAAATTGACGCATACCTGCATTCAGGAAATTCTGAGTTAGTCGAGGGTATTTATGAAAGTCAGGATGGGACATATAAGGTAGCTTTATTGAGGAATCAGAATGGTTTTCGTGACTATTATGGTATAATTCTAGAATCGCAAACCAGATTATGGGAACCTGGACAGGTGAAATTTGAACTTAAAAAATTAGATGAAAACCTATTTGAGGGATTTTTCTATTATAAGTTTTATGGTCTCAATTATGAAACAGTAAGTTTGGAAGAAAACAGATTGGGAACATGGATTAAGTTGGGGGCTTCTCAGAATGGCCAAACTTTTATATCACCAGGAAATGGGCAAGGTCAGCAACTTTTTGAGTACAAAAAAATTGATGAACAAACTGGCTACCTTGCTATTAGGACATTTGATGGGTATTTTAAAAATGAATTAGACTCTCTTATTAATGCCCATGAGAATGAAATTTTAAATTTGCCTCATTTGATTATTGATGTAAGAGGAAATGGAGGAGGAAGTGATGCATTACTGGCTCCATTCTACCCATTATTTTATACAGATACCTTGAAAAATGAATTGCCACAGATATACGCCACACAAGATAATCTGATAACATACCAGGATCTATTACAGAATCTGAAAGCTGATTCTCTCCGGTATGGCAGAGCAACAATTGAGCATGTTGAGAAAATGATTTTAAAAATTCAAAATGCAGGGGAGGGTGAATTTGTCAATATGATTGATCCAGTTGTAAGTGGTATAGAAGAGATAAGTTTTAGGTTTGGCACCAAGGATTTTATTTTCAAAAGCACCATGGGGATAAACAATCGTTATAACCTTACCTATCATCCCCAAAAAGAATTATTGCCTTCAATGCCTGAAAAAATTGTTGTGCTCATGGACCGCGGATGTGCCAGCACTTGTGAAAACTTTATTTTACTTGCTCATCAGAGCAAAAAAGCCATTACTTATGGTGATAATTCCGGTGGTTACAAGGGATATGGTAATGTTTTTTCAGTAAAGACCCCATTGGGTTACAATTTCAAAATGAGCACTACCCGGTACGAGCAGCAGGCAAAATTTGAGTTTGTTGGCATTCCTCCTAAGGTTAGAGCTGTTCCCAATGAGGATTGGATAGGAAAGTCACTTGAACTATTTGAATTGGAATTTTAAGATTTTCTTGAGAAGATTTCTTTGAGAAAGTATAGAACGATTGATTTGGACAGATATTTAAGCATTTCATTTTTACATTCCACTTGAATTTATGGCAGGAAAATTGCTGATCGACTTTCAGATTTATTGATTTCTTTACGCCTTTAATTCTATACACATCTATTTTATTCTTTATGCTTACCCATAATTGGGTAATTGCTTAATATGTTACGACTATGAAAAAATTCTACAGTTTATTGATTTTATCATTGGTGATTTTCATTATTTCCAATGAGGTCAATGCCCAAACACTTTATGTGAGTTCCAGTGTGGGCGCAAATCTTAGAAGTGGTCCAGGAACCAATAATACAGTAATTGCAACTATCCCACAGAATGGGCAAGTAATTGTTGTCGGTAAGGAAGGTTCCTGGACAAAAGTTCGTTACAATGGTAATACAGGTTATGTCAGTTCATCCCTATTGTCTGAAAATCAAACCAAGTCAAGCAGTAACACACAAAGGTCTTCAGCAAATAGAAATTCCAGTTCCCAATCCAGAAGTGGAAGCAGGTCTTATGGCGGTTCTGGATATACCACTGCATTGGGTTTAAGAGGTGGATTTACTTCCGGCATATCATTTAAACATTTTACAAATCCAAATGGGGCCATAGAACTGGTATTAGGATCCAGATGGCATGGTATTTCTCTTTCCGGAATGTACCAATGGCATAAACCAGGAGCCTTTGGTGTTTCTGAGCTCTCTTGGGTTTACGGATTAGGGGCTAGGCTAGGGTTTTATGACGGATATTATTATTACTATCACCCGAGAAGAGGGAGGTGCAGGGACCCATGGGATCCAAGATGCGATTCATATTATTACAACAGAAACTTTACTGCAGTAGGTTTACTTGGAATTGGAGGACTGGAATACCAGTTTAAAGAAATCCCGCTTACGATCAGCTTGGATTTGATTCCCTATTTTTATTTCAACCATTGGAGAGGTAGTTTCTTAGATGGCAGTGTTTCAGTAAGATATATTATAAAATAAACAAAAAAAGGAGCCCGGCTCCTTTTTTTGGCTTATTGTCAACTGTCCTTTTTGGTTTTGGAAATTTTTGAATAAGATTCGATCTATTCTTCCAAGATAAAGGCATTGTTTTTACCTAAATAGTCGCTGAGGCCTTCACCTTCCAGAATTTCGATTCTCCTTTTCAGTACTTTTGTTTAGCTGTTTTATGGCTTAAATTACGGTGATCATATTCATTGAAGGATTAAAATGGAAAAAATCAATTCTAAAGACAAAGAATACCGCTATCATCCAGATATTTTGGTTTTTTTGTTTGCTATCCCCATAATAAATGCCATTAACTTCCATTTGACTTATGCTAATATTTCCTTCAACAGCTTTTTCATCAACCGTTTTCTAATTGACTTGGTACAAGGCTATTTGGCTTGGTGGATTGTCAGGTGGTTGATTTTAACTTTAGATAAAAAAATCCCTTATTCTGCTGACCCAATCAAAAGAATCTCTATTCAGCTTTTATTGACGACCTTTGCGGGACTTTTTTTCATTGCATCCACTACAGAAATCCTCAGCATTTTAATAAAAGGGGAGTTTGCCCCAATTGATTTCTATACCAAGGACCTATTGATCATAGCGGTGTGGTTTCTTGTAATCAATGGTTACTATATAGGGATGTATTTTTTTCATGAATGGCAAGCGAGCATTCAAAACTCAGATCAATTTAACCCCAAGGGAACTGGGTTAAATGTTAAAACGGGTAATAAAAACCTCTTGGTCAAATTTCCGGAGATTTTTTACATTAAAGTTGATGGTGATTATGTCCAATTGACAGACTTTTCGAACAATAAGTATTACCTTGATTCTTCCTTGGACAAAATTGAAAAAATGCTTCCCGAATTAGATTTTTTCAGAATCAATAGACAGATTTTGGTGCACAGACAATTAGTAAAGGGTTTCAAAAGGATTGAAAATGGGAAATTGGAGGTTCAACTTGAAGGAGAGTTCAGTTCATTGCCCGACCTGACAATAAGCCGTACAAAAGCTCCCGCATTTCGTACCTGGTTTATGCCCAAGAACTGACATTTCGAAGGTAATTTACATACAATTCACCGGATCTATTAATTGAAATGTACTTTTCTCCCAATATCCCTACTTAGTTTTGGATAAAATTCTTGACTATGAAATCGGCCAAAGTTATCTTCTTTTTACTCCTCGGATTAACTTGTCGGCTTACCTATGGCCAGTCCCAACAGGATAGGGAATATCGAAATTTCCCAATTGTACTCAGCATGCAGTTTCATTCTCTTTCAATGCCTTTCAAGGATATAAAATCAAACTTCAAAAATGTGGGATTTGGGATTGGAACAGAAGTAAGTCTAAATGGTGAACGGAATTGGGTGCAACAATTTGATGTGGTTTGGGTCAAAAACAAAGGAATTGGAAATGGACTTTTGTTTACTTCTCAAGCCGCATGGCGACCGATGATCAGTAATGGATTTTTTACGGAAATTAAGTTTGGAATGGGCTATATGCTCTCCAAGCATCCATCTTCACCTTGGGAGCAAAAGGGTAGTCAATGGGTAAAATCTGATCAACAAAGAAAAGGTATGTTGGCATTGCCTATTGGTATTGGTACAGGGTATTATAATTATGCATCAGATCTGTTCATTTCACCATTTGCAGGTTACCAAATGCTTCTTCTTTCAAAATACAACAAGACCCTACCCATCGTACCTCAGACCTTGATCCAGACTGGGCTTCGTATTTATCCTTCATATAGCCCAAGCCACAAAAACTGACCCAACCATGAAAATTAAAACATTTATCGGAATAATGTTTTTCCTCCTTCTTATTTGGGGAAATTTAGTTTCTCAAGGTTTGGAAGTCAAATCCTGTGAGATGACCGCTATTTCGGATAATAGCCAAAATGCTTTAGCTGTTCAGAAAGCATTGGACAAGTTGACCCAAAATCAGATACCGGGGGCTGTAGCTGGGGTGTTGAATAGGGATGGAATTCTTCAGATTTGGAGCAGTGGTTACGCCTCCATCGAGGAGCCAGTGCCTATGGAAAGTTGTCACCTTCACTATATTCAGAGTATTGCCAAAACCTATATGGCAGTTAGTATTCTGCAGCTTTGGGAAGAAGGACGCTTGGATTTGGACAAAACAATTGAGGAATATTTACCTGTTTCACTTTCTGTGCAGATACCAAATGCAAGCAAGGTGAGTATCCGGATGTTATTGAATCATACATCGGGAATTCCTGAATACAATAATGATCCAAATTATGTAACAAACTTGTTACAAAACCCTCAAAGGATTTTTGAACCTGAGGAATACCTGAAATACATCAAAAGGAAAAAACCTGATTTTGAACCAGGGTCAAAATATTCTTATCGAAACTCTAACTATTTGATTTTGGCTCTCATTGCCGAATATATTACAAGAGACCACCAAGCATATATGCAAGAAAAGATTTTCAAACCACTAGGTTTGCTTGATACCCATTACCGGATCCGTCAAGGAAATGATTTTGGCCAGAGATTAGTACAAAGTTATTGGGACAGGTATAGCAACAATCAATTAGAAAATATTTCAGTTCTTCAAAACAGCAATGTGGCCTCAATGATTGGAGATGACGGAATCATAACCACCTCAAAAGAGGCATTGTTATTTTTGAAAGGTTTGATGGAAGGGAAACTGATCAATTCCAAAACTTTGGAAATGATGAAGGAACCGGTTTTCAATAGCAAAGGACTACCTGCTTATGGTTTGGGTATTTCTTTTACCAAATTTTCAGGAATACCGGCTTTGGGGCATAGTGGTGGGGGACTTGGTTCAGGTAGCCAGTTGTATTTTTTTCCTGACAAACAACTTTATATATTTTTGGCCATCAATTTAGGTACTGTAACCGAAAGCCCTATTCATGTCGAAGCGGAGAAGATTTTGGAAGAGATCTATAGTATTTTACTTTCTTCAGACTGAAATTTAAGAAAGTAAAAAATGTCAATATTCAAAGATTCAGCCCTGATTTGCACTTAACAGCTTTAATGAAAAAAACCGCCAAGTTTACTATCTCATCCATGCTGTTTTGGAGACTGGAATTGATTTGAATTAACTTAGCCGGTTTTTATCCTCTTATTTAGGTTAGAAATCTATTAATTGACCTATTATTTACAGTTTCAAGACAGCCTATTCTGGTCTATCATGGTGTAGATCAGTTCATCGGTTTTAGTAAAGATGTTTTTAGCCAATAAGATTCCTGCACCAACAATGAAGAGGAAACTCTCTATCATCAACCAATTTGATCCAAAATCACCCAAATTGCCTTCCAAAAGTATTGTCAGAACCCTACTTATGGCATAGCTTCCCCAAAACATCACCAAAAAACCAAAAGCCCATTCATGTTTTTTGAATAGCAGGAAAATTAGCATGGAAGAAATTGAAATACCAACACCTCCATACACTCCACGGATAGAACTTATGGCATCAGTATTGTTCAGGTTAACCTGCACCATATCCATGACCTGTTGGGGAGAAAATAGGGCCATGATACTTACATAAAGAAGACTCAAAAGAGAAAAGATCACATATACTTTCGTAGTTCTTTCAAAGATTTTGTTGCTTTTCATAATTTCTGATATTGTGTTAGTTTTTTATTTTCATTGTAGATGGATCTAATTCCTTCCGGGTTGTCAACTAATTTTCCAACAGGCTAAAAATCACATTTTTGTGTGATGATCAAATAGTTGCTTAAGGCTTTTGATTCTTGACTTCAAATAGATAAAAAAAACCAGCTCCAGTGAAAAGTAGTGGATTTCGAGTTAGTTGAAGTACATTTATTTGGGTCAAGGATTAGATCTATTTTTCTTTTGGATTTTTGAAACCAGAAGAATTCCAAATTTCTAGATTTCCGTTCAGATTATAGACTATCAAACCTTCCAGGTCAGGATCATTGTTGATCAGATGAATGGAATCCTCCAAGTCCAAGATCATGCAGATTGTGGCAAAAGCATCGGCTTTGACGCAACGGGAAGAAGTAATATGTGTCGCCAGAATCCCATTGGAGATGGGGAAACCAGTCCTTAAATCAATCAGGTGGGAATGTTTATTCCCTTTGGCATCAACATAGAACTTGTTTAGGTTTCCTGAGCTTGAATAAGCTGTATTGTTAAAACTGTGATTTAGTTTTTTTGAATATTTCTTCATGAATTCCGGAGGTAGGTTATTTAAAAAGTTCAAACTGTTTTTTCTTTTGCCTAAGCCATAAGTGACTCCATCCAATCCGAATTCGATATGAAAGTTTTTTACATTGTTTTTCATTAGGAAATCGGAAAGCTGATCAATAAGATATCCTTTATCCAGGTAATTTAAATCAAGCATAATGCCCGGCTGATTGGACTTGATCATATTAGTTCCTATTTCCACATTTCTTATGTCACATAACCTTACCAATTCTTCAACTTTTTCATTGGTCATCTGTCTTTGATTGGAGAATTCCCGGCCCCATTCTTTAATTAAAGGCAACATAGTATGGCTCACTGCCCCACCTGATAAAAAATGGAAAAAATTTGATAATTCAAGGAGGGTCGACAAATGACTTGATGTATTTTCTATGCTTCCAAAACGGTTGAACCTTGAAATTTCAGAATTGGGGAGTTGAAGGTTTACCGCTAGATCAATTTCATGGATCAGAGAATCAATTGATTTTTCCAACTGTGGATCTCCTTCAAAAGAAATGGAATAGAAAACACCCAATGCTTTTCCTTCAATAAAAACATTGGGTGATTTATCCTTAAAAAAATGTAACCAAACAACTAGGGCTGTAAGAATTAATAAAGTACCCCAGGTGAGATTTTTCACTGATACTGTTCTCATCTTACTCCTCCAAAAAATATTTGTCAGCAATGGTTTTACAGTCATTTGTGTAATAAAAGATATGCTTTCCGAGGTCTTGGAATTTTGGTTTTCTGATTTCTATTAAATTAGGACAGTCTTCAAATAAATTTTCAAAGGCCTTTTTATAGTTTTCTTTTTTAACCTTGGAAATCTGAGCTCCATATTTTGAAACCAAATAAGCTCTTTGCATTTCACCTGTAACCGTAATTGTTCCTTTTCTCAATGCAGTGCTTTTTCTTGAATTTACAGAATGATATACCTGGATTTTATCATCAAAATGAGGATTAAGTAGCTGCAATAGTAATTCTTTTCCACCTTTCAGTTGAGCATTTCTAAAAACCACATAGTCATTTAATTTGACTGCACTTCGATCTGTTTTAAACAGTGCTTTAATGGAAGCAGAACTTTCGTTGAGGTATTGGGCTTTTACAAGATCATTGGAAAATATTCCAAATTCAAAGATTTTATCAGCCTTAAGTTCATGCCTTTGTCCCGAATCATCTCTGATAACCACCTTATTGATGCCACGTCCAGAGGTGGTATTGAGTAATTCTCCATTTATTTGGCTGCCGTCTTTTAGTAATACAAAAGCTTTCTTGGATAACGGCATTTCCTCTAATGGGGGCAACAGGGTCTGGGAATTTCCTTGAAATAAGGTAAATAGCCAGAATACAAGGAGAAATAACAATATTTTATTCATGGTTATAGTTGGTTTTTCTGTAAGATGGCTGGCATGGTGGTTAGGTTGCACCGAGATGGGTCATTTGGGAGGAAACCACATCATCATGTGGTTTTTAAACAGCCTGCAACTTCCCTTTGATTTTCACCATCCTTAGGGAAAGAAAAATTAAAGGTTCTATGCAAATTTTAAGACTAAATCCCTATTTATTGCCGCACAAAGGTCTAAGGTACCTACTTGGCAAAGTGTCATTTTTGGCTGGTAATCTGGATCAAACCAAAGCTGAAGAAGTGAAGAAATTGAAAATGTTATCCAATGAACTTTTTTTCCTCTTGGAACAGCATGCCCATGTGGAGGATCATGTGATTTTACCCGAGCTGGAGAGAAGGTGCCTTGGAAGCACTGTTGAAAACCATGAAGAACATGAGTATTTGGAGGGTATGGTGGCTGAGTTGGAGCAAAAAGTCAATGCACTTGAAGTGGGCAATTCTCCTGAGAATTTCTTTGATTACTTTTTGGATTTCTCTGAGTTTCATTCAAAATATTTGTCGCACATGATTTTTGAGGAGAGGATGGTCCTTCAGTTGGTTTGGGAAAATTACAGTGATGAAGAATTGATCCAACAGCACCACAGCATTGTTTCTTCATTTACGCCTGAAAAGATTTTGAGATGGTTCAAGTATATCATTCCTGCTTTAGATCCATCCGAAAGAATGATGGCTTTGGCAGGACTTAAAGCCAATGCCCCAAAATCATTTTTTTATCAATTAGTGAATGTTATAGGTTCTGAAATGGACCCTTTGGTATTCTCTAAATTACTCAAGTCTTTGGAAGAAAAGACCTTGGTCTGACAAAGACCTGTAATATGGGTATCTGATGATAAGTTTTTGGATTCCCTATTATTATTTGAAAATCTTGATCTATAAAAATATCCTACATCATAAAGACCTCAATATGAAAATTTTCTCATTAATACTTGCCTTATTATTATCTCTGACTTTCAGGGCTTCCTTTGCAGAGGAAGAAAAAAAATTCCTCACTTTAGGGACTTACACTTATGGAATACACCATAGAATGGAAAATCTTCTGCCCCTATCCAGTTTGTTACAGGAAAAACTCGATGGAGAGTATAAGGTTGTTACGGTTTCCTTTCCCTCGGTTGATGACCTGATACAGGCCATGCTTCAAAATGAAGTGGATATAGTATTTATCAGCACATCCGGCTATTTGGGTTATTTGGAACAAGCCCAGGATTTTGACATAGCCGGAGCCTTGATTGATGATTCGGGGTCTAGCTCAAGTTACCGTTCTGTTATTGCTGCATCCAAGCAATCGGGAATTTCAGATTGGGAAGGAGTAATGAAAAAATCAAAGGACTTGAAATTTTCCTTTGTAGATGAAAAATCAACTTCCGGATTTATGTTTCCCATAAAGCAACTTGAATCTAAAAATCTTATTCCTTTGAATGAGTACTTTAATAGTATTGATTTTTCTGGGAATCATATGAAAGCATTGGAGTCCATACTTTCAGGTGACTCCGATCTGGCAGCATTTGGTGCCAATGATTTACATGCCCTCGGAAATAGAAAAGAGGAAATCAATATACTTTGGATTTCAGATGCGATTCCACTTGGGCCCGTTTTGGTGAGCAAGACCATAGAAGAGAGGGTTAAAAAGGAAATAGAGGACTTATTACATGGACTTCATCAAACCGAACCTACTGTATTTGAGACCATCAAATCAGGATGGGTGGAAGCCCAGCATGCTTCCAGGTTTGAGAAAGTAAACTTGGCTTATTACCTTGAGTTTCTAAAATAATTTTGGCATTGTTATTTAGCCTGAATTCATAGATTTTTTTAGTGAGGGATCAGTTACAAGAAGGTAATTAAGTACCAAGACAAAGGGGAAAAGGCAAAAATGGTTTTCGTCAAGGTTGGATTTAGCCATGCTGGTCTGTCATCAGGAAAGAGGGTCAAAATTCTTGCTCCTGGAACTATACTGGATTGGTGACTTTTTTTTCTAGAGAAAAGGTCACGAAATGAAAATGTTAAAATATTCATTCTGCCAGATTGAATTTTAATTTACGTTTTCATCATAATTAAAGTTAAATTTCACCGAAATATAAAAACTAAAGCTGCCTCAAAAATAGGGGCAGCTTTTTTATTCGATTTTTTCTGCAAAACAAACCTTATAGAAACAATCCTATTATTTGCATAAATCATATCAGCAGCTATTACTCATTTCAATAAACCTTTATTTTGAGGGAAAGTAACTTCTTGATATTTGCAGTAATAAATGGATAGGCATGTTTCAATAGCGGTTTTCTTTTTGATTGTTCTAGCCATAAAAAAAAAGAGACCGAAATTTGATTTCGGCCCCAAGTTCAAAAAATATGAAGCAAAATTTAATTTTCGGTCTTATTTGACCACTTTGGTCGTTGTAGGTGTATAAATACCAAATGTCAGTGCATTCAGTAGGCCATCAATAAATGAATGTTGAATCGTTACTGAATAATCTGTTGATTCCCCTGCCATTTTCACCGGATCAGCGGTTTTTAAAGGTGCCAGGCCATACACGAGGTAATGACTTTTTTCGGTAGTTTCTACTCCTTTTTGAGGCCCATTTCCTACCATATAGGTTTGCGTGTAACAAGATGTCAAAGAACCTGAAAGTGCCAGGATCAAAGCTGATTTAAAAATGATTTTTTTCATTTGTAGTTGGTTTAATTTTAATTGTAAAATTCACTTTTATTCAGGGATCAACCTATCGCATGTTTGGGTTAATTTGAAGCTGAAATATTTTATAAAATATTGAAAATAAGATTGTTGAGTTTTTTTGGGTGAAGTTAAATAACACCTTCATGTGAAGATTGTATCTACTTAGTTGCCCAGAGTACCGGAAAATGAAGCCTGAAAATTGTGGGGCTCATAGCTTACAATATTGTTGATTTCCCTTCTTTCATAAAGGGTTCCTGATATGGTTCCTTCAATAGTTCCTCCTGCCACTTTACTGCTCTCTTGGATCACTATGCTCCCATTGAAATAAGGTTCTAAGTTGTTATCGTAAGCGATACTGTTGAAGCTTTTGGATGGATTGATGATTTCAACTCCTCCACTGACAAGGTTTGAGAAGCTGTAAGTTCCTTTTCCTTGGAATCCTGGAATCAAAAATGCCAATGAAGCTTCATAATTGTTGTTGCTTGACTTCAGCATGTTGATGGTCAGCACACTTCCTGCTCTTCCGATCAATACTTCTGCATTGCTGAAAGCATATGGGCCAACTTCAAATCTGTTTTTATTTTCAATTGTCAAATGGGAAAGAAGAAGGAATTTTCCCTTGCCCAGAAAAAGTTCTGCAGAGACCATAATGTTAGGTTGATCTGGGACTATAGCAGGAGCGGTGTACTTCGCAAGGGATAAATTATTGTTCAAAAATCCAAGGGTTCCACGTTCAGGTTGGATGCCACTCTTTTTTCCATCAATCAGCCATTCGCTTACCAAACTGTTTTGTATTCTTACCGGAGGAACCAAAGGTGCCAAAAGGTCATTGTATTTAGGATCAGTTCTAAGGCTGAGCTCGTATTCGTATCCCACAATTTCCAAATCCTGGCTTTGAGACACCCCTAGACTCTTCTTGCCAGGTTGAATCATGGCAGAGGCAAAGAATGACCACCTTCCCGGGTAAGAAATCCTTCCTTTGATAGTTTTATTGCTTTTATTTATTTCAAGGTTGCGTATGGATTTCCAGATTCTATTGTCGTCCTGATGGGCCATATGGACAAAATCCGGTCCGGTACCAGAAAGATCCTCTGAGGAATAGGTATAAATCACTTCTATTGGTTTTCTAAGTGAATTTCCAATCAGTTGCAATTCAAAAGAAACTCCAAGCGCATGGTTTAAAGTTTTTGAAATGGGTTGAACTTTAACTAATGTGGTTTGGGAGAAGGCCCCTGTAGGAAAAATGAATTTTACTTTGCCATTGCCAAGTTCAACACTTCCTCCTTCTGGACTGATTTCCTGAATGATGGCTTCACCAATGGGAGTTCCTATCTCAGTGGGGACACCAACAGGTGGAGGAGCAGGGGGATTAGGAAAGTTGTCCGTCAATTCCCCAATGCAGGAAAGGCATAAAGCAGAAATGCATGATAAGATAAATAGACTTGCTTTTTTCATAAAAAGAGATTTAAGTTTTTAATCTGATAGTTGTTTAAATTGTCATATGGATTGGGATTTGAATAGGAGAGTTGCTCCATAAAAATTGAATTCACCCATTCATGTAAGGATGGGTCAACTGGCAAATTTTAAAGAATCCTGTAATTGGATTTTGAATAATGAATTTGTTAGGGAAATTTCATCAGGCATTTTGGATGCCATTCATCATCAAATTTTTTTTATTGATTTGGTCGTGTTATGCAACTTTCCATTTTTATTATCCATCCTAATGGCCAGAAGATCTCAAATGATTTTCTTTAAGCACCATATTAAACCAACTAATTATTAGTATCATGAAAAATTTAATTGTTAAACCTTTGGGTTTTTTATTGCTCTGTGTGAGTTTCGGGGCCTGTAATCTGGAGGACAATTTTCCAGAGGTTAATCCCATAATTGGGGAATGGAAAGCAGATGGTGAAAATTTTCTTTCGCTTAAAGTCAATGGTGAGGAGAAATCACTGGAAGAATTTGGGGTAGAAGTTTTGAGGTCAAATTCTTCATCTGCTGTCTCAACGGCAGAGGATTATTTAAGCTTTAACTTTCTTGGCCCAATTGACCTATATGATCCACAGATCCAAATCGCTGGACAGGAGATGTTTACTGCTTTAGTAAAAGGTGAGAGCGTCTCAGGGATCTGGAAATTGCAAAATGCAGGTACTGTACTTCATTTGAATTCATTAGATCTTAGGGAAAATGGATATTTCTACAATATTCAGAACATTACTCCTGAAGTGTTAGAACTGGGATGGTCTTGGGATATGAGCTATATCGGTGAAACCTCCGGGGTATATAGGGTTCAATTAAAAATCAAATTGGCCAAATAATATCCCTTGGTTTTGAAATAGATTCTGTGAAAGCAATGGGCTTTCCAGGATCTATTTGAAATGATCCAGTAGCATTGACTTATGTATTTTGTGAATGAATAGAATTGGGCGTTTTCCTGGGCTAAATATTTTGTTGTAAGTGTAAATAAAATTTGTAAATTTATGATAGACAATGGTTTATGTGTGTTTTATAAACTGTGACAGTTCCTGTTTTTTTTGTGATTAGCATCAGGTAAATGAATTATAAATTAAGGGTATTTAGAATTTCATTTTTGTCAAACAACATATAGAGTTTTCACTGAACTTAGAATTTGCATATTGAAATCATGGAGAGAAAAATAATCATTATAGGATTAGGTTTGCTTTGGAATTTATTTTCCTGCCAAAAGCCTAAGAATGAATTGGCTTTTGATAAGGATCCCTTTCAAGAGGCCATGAGTCTTTGTTTTGTACCAGCTGGAATGAAATGGGATTTTTCTGAAGGAAAGGCTCCTTTATTGGAAGGGATGGATCTTTTGGACTTTCCTGTTTCTACTGATAAT
This sequence comes from Cecembia rubra, assembly GCF_003014575.1. Classification (GTDB taxonomy): domain Bacteria; phylum Bacteroidota; class Bacteroidia; order Cytophagales; family Cyclobacteriaceae; genus Cecembia_A; species Cecembia_A rubra. Next base: position 795,534 of record NZ_PYGF01000001.1, on the reverse strand, counting down.
TCTGAAGCAAGGAAGTATTTCAATCAAGGACTTTTGCTGGCTTATGCTTTCAACCATGCTGAGGCGGAAAGGTCATTTCAATATGCAGCTAAGTTGGATCCGGATTTTGCTATGGCCTATTGGGGACAGGCTTATGTCTTGGGCCCAAATTATAATGCCGGTATGGAACCTGAACATTACGTTTTGGCATTTACAGCTATTCAAAAAGCAAAGTCAAAATTGAATAATGTATCTGATAAAGAAGCAGCATTTATTATGGCTTTGGATAAAAGGTATGTGGCTGAAGTAAGGAAAGACAGGACAGACCTGGATATAGCATATGCTGAAGCAATGGCTAAAGTCTGGGAAAAGTATCCTGATGATCCTGATGCAGGAACCATTTACAGCGAGGCATTGATGGATCTTCAGCCTTGGGATCTTTGGGACAAAGAAGGTAATCCAAAAGGAAACACGGGGTTAATATTGAATGTTTTAGAGGAAGTATTGTCAAAACACCCTGATCATCCTGGCGCTCACCACCTTTACATTCATGCGGTAGAGGGATCAAAAAATCCAGAACGAGGCTTAAATTCCGCAAGAAAATTTGACCAAGGCCTTTCCCCAATGGCGGGCCACTTGATCCATATGCCCTCCCATATTTATATCCGAACAGGAAATTACCATGAAGGAACTCTTTCAAACCTCCGGGCTGCCAAAGTAGACAGCATTTATATTGAGACCTGTAAAGCGCAGGGGACTTATCCTTTGGCTTATTTTCCGCACAATTATCATTTTATGGCGGGAACAGCCATATTGGAGGGAAACAGTAAGTGGGCGATTTTTGCAGCCGATAGGTTATTTGAGCATTTGGAACTTGCATTAATGGAAGAGGAGGGACTGGAAGTCATTCAGCATTTCTCAACTATTCCTTATTTTGTTCGCGTGAAATTTGGATTATGGGAAGAGGTGCTCAATTTATCCTTATGGGAAAAAGGTACTGATTATCAGGAAGGAATCAGGCATTATGCGAAAGGTATGGCCTATTTGGGTAAGAATAACTTACAATCAGCGGAAAGAGAACTTCAATTATTGCAGGAATATTCCAAAAAAGATTACCTTAAAGAAAAAACCATTTGGGGTATCAATTCCCTACAATCTATCCTCGAGATTGCCTCTTTGATTTTGGAGGGGGAAATTTTGGCAAGTAAGAAAAGTTTTGATGCAGCGGTCATGAAGTTGTACGAAGCATCTAAGCTTGAAGATAATTTATTGTATAACGAACCTCCGGATTGGTTTTTGTCTACCCGGCATCATTTAGGTGCTGTGCTTTTGGAATCGGGGGATTATCAGAAGGCTGAGGCTGTATTCAGAAAAGATTTGGAAGAATACCCAAAAAATGGCTGGGCATATTATGGGTTGATGGTGGCTTTGGAAAAATCAGGAAATGCCAAGGAATCAGAGAAAATAAAAAGTCAATTTTTATCAGCCTGGAATACAGCAGATATAAAGCTCAGTTCTTCAAGAATTAAATAAGGGGTTCATAAATTTATAGGCCAATTCTTGCATTCTCATGATTTTAAAACTTTAAGATTTCCAGTCCCATAAAACTATACTCCATTCCATAGGGATAGTATCTGAATAACGGTGGATTTCCCGAAATCCAATCCTTTTGTGCGCATTTAGTGAACGTAAATTATTGGTAGCAATTTCCGTGACCGCAAATTCAAATTTATTGGAATGAACCGTTTTGTAAGTCTCATAAAGTTGGTCAAAAATACCTTTTCCCCTAAAGTCCTTTCCAACACAAACTTGACCTACAACCAGGTAATTGTAGGTAGAAATTTTTTTTCCTTTAAATTTCAGTTGATCAAATAGCTCGAACATTGGAACAAGTATAGGCACATCTTCTTTGGAATCTTTGGTCATTGCCAAAACATACCCTGCGATGGTTTTATTTTCCAATGCAATTACATGGGGGGACAGATCATTCATTTTTTTCAGCACATTAAAGTCATGTTTTACTGTTACGAAACCTTCTTTATAATCCTTAATATTATTCAGATGGTTTTCTGATTGAAGTAATAAAATACCCTGAAGATCTGTCTCAGAAGTAGCGGTTTTAAATTTCAAAAATCCATTATCCATGCTCAATTATTTGAGGTCAAGATAGGAAAGATTTCAAAATTCTTATTTGAAACTTAAAGTAAATACTGTTTTTTCTCCTGGCTTGGAAGTGACATCCAAACTCCCTTTATGTAGGTTCATAATCTGTCTTGAAATGGCCAATCCTATACCTGATCCTGATTTTTTAGTGGTATAGAACGGAACAAAAATCCTTTCCAAAGCTTCAGGAACTATACCTTCTCCATGGTCAATTACCTGGATGAAAGGATGGGAGTGACTGTCCATTCCTCCTTTTAGAATTATATTTCTGTTTACTGCTTTTTCCATGGCTTCCTTTCCATTTTTCACCAAATTGATCAAAATCATCTGTATTAGATCCTGGTCACCTATGACTTCCAGGTCTATTGGAGTAAGTTCGCAAATAAGGTGGATTTGAGATTTAGCAAGTTCCTCTTTTAAGAGAATTCGGATATTTTCAAACAAGGGTTTAACGGGAAAAACTTTTAAGTCAGGCTGGGGGATGTTGGTATAATCCCTGTATGCATTCACAAAATCTACCAATCCATTGCTTCGTTTAAAGATGGTTTCAAGGCCTTCAGAAAGGTCTAAGAAACTTTCTTTGTCAAGGGTTAAGTCACCCTCATCGCCTTCCTTTACATCTTCTTCCAAAATGACTCCCAATGAGCTTGCCAAACTGGCAATTGGGGTCATGGAATTCATAATCTCATGCCTTAATACTTTGGTCAGGTTCTGCCAAGCCTCCAATTCGTTCTTCTGTAATTCTGATTTGATATTTTGGAAAGATAAAAGGGTCCAACTTTGACCCTCCATTTTGAAGGCGGCAGATTGCACATTCAAGTGAATTTCGGAATTTATTCTTATGGCAAATGAGCCTCCCGGCTTAAGTTTTAATACTTCCTCCTTTAAGTTATTAGATAACTTTCCAAGGTCGTTGATATCCTTGAACTGCGGAATCTGAAGTAATTGTTTGGCAGCACCGTTTATTACTCCAATTTTTCCTTGGCTATCAAAGGAAATGATGCCAGTATTGATATGTTGGATCATAATCTGCAGGAAGAGCATCTGTTCTTCCTTTTGAGCGCGTGTTTTTTTGAAAGCTTCGATCACTTCATTAAATGACATATTCATTTCCCTAAAGGAATTTCCCAAAATGCTATCTTTAGTAAATGAGGAGGAGAAATCAGAATAACGAATCGATTCTAAAAATCTGCTGATCTTCCTATTGGTTACAGTTACATAGGAGATAAGATTAAATGAAAGTAAGACTAAAACCCACACCATTAGGATAGGGTATGTTATAGAACCATTCTGGAGAAATAAGTAGGCAGCAAGTAAAGCGACCAAAACAATCAGCAAAACCCTTAAGAGAACTCCTAAAGTAAATGATTTAAAGCCCATACCTTTCAAGTCTTCTGTAAAGTGATGATCGGGTCAGACCTAATTCTTCTGCAGCACGGGTAATGTGACCATTGTGTTTATGGAGTGCTTTGCGGATCAATATTTTCTCTACATCTTCAATATTCAAATGATCCAAGGAAACTGTTTCCTCCTGTTTTTCAGGAGTCATATGTTTTTGGGTAAAAAGGTCTTCGGGTTGTAATACACCATGGGTGGTCATGATCACTGCCCTTTCAATACTGTGTTGAAGCTCTCTGATGTTGCCGGGCCAATGGTACTTCTGCATTCGTTTGATAAGGGCTTCCCCTGCTTTTCTAATGTCTTTATTGTATTTTTTTGAATAAATTTCAATAAAGTGATTGGCTAAAAGAGGTATATCTTCCAATCTGTCCCGTAAGGCAGGCAAAGTTAATTCTATGGTATTGATCCTATAGAGCAGGTCCTGTCTGAATTTATTTTCAAAGACCATATTATGAATGGGCATGTTGGTGGCAGAAATGAGTCTGATATTTACAGGGATTGGTTTATTGCCACCAACTCTAGTGACTTCTCTGTTTTGGAGTGCTGCCAATAATTTAGATTGAAGGGCCAAAGGAAGGTTTCCAATTTCATCCAAAAAAAGGGAACCTTTATGCGCTTGCTCAAACCTCCCCGCTCTGTCTTCTTTGGCATCAGTAAAAGCACCTTTCTTATGCCCAAAAAGCTCACTTTCAAATAATGTGGAAGTAATTGAACCTAGGTCAACTCCCACAAAAGCTTCCCGGTGTCTCTTAGAATTTCTATGGATAGCACGTGCAATCAACTCTTTTCCGGTACCATTTTCTCCAAGGATAAGTACATTGGCATCTGTGGCAGCAACCCTTTCAATAGTTTCAAAGACCTTGATCATTGAGGGGCTTTGCCCTATAATGTCTTTGAATTTGCTGTCCATGTCTTCAAAAAACTGCTGTTGTTGGTTTTTTAGCTGATTGACTTCCATTTTGGACTGGCGCAATTGCAGTGCAGCATTTAGGGTAGCTAATAATTTTTCATTCTCCCAAGGCTTTAGTACAAAATCGGTAGCCCCTTCTTTGATAGCTTTTACGGCAGTGTTGACATCCCCATAGGCAGTAATGAGGACTACTACTGCAGAGGAATCAATTTCGAGAATTCTGTCAAGCCAATAAAAACCTTCCTGACCGCTGCTCACATCTTTGGTAAAATTCATATCCAACATGATCACATCATATTGTTCATTTACCATAAGTATAGGAAGGAGACCGGGATTGGTCTCTGTATCCACCTGTGCAAAGTGCCTTTTTAAAAAAATCTTTGCCGCCTTTAATAAATCTTCATTGTCATCGACAATTAGGATTTTGCCGGTTTTTTGTTCTTTCATGTGTATATCACAATTTATTAAATTTACCTGAATCAATGTAATCAATCAATGCCTCTTACTTGACGATCATCATTTGACTGTAATAACTTGGTAGTTAAATTCTCCCAAAACCCGTTCCCAAATTATTCTAAGGTTCATTTGTTTATCAAAAACGTCCATTTCATTAAAATGAAGCTTTTTTGGAGAGATGAGCCCAGCTTATTAGATTGAAATATGTTCGGAAAAGTTGCACGGCTTTGTTCGCTGGCGGACGATTTTGTACGGAATTTTTTGCTTAAAAAATAATAAGTGGGGATAATGGCTTGATTTAGGCATTTTCAGTCATGGCATACTATTGGCAAACACCTGAGAAGGAAAAAAAAAGATTCCCAGATAATGGATAGAAAGATTGAAAAAAAGACATGGACTCCCAAACGTATCGCTTTACTTGGATCAGGAGTCCTGTTGATAGGATTTATTTTTTATCAATTGATATTTGCAGATTCAAGATCATCCATGAATGTCAATATGGAACGGATCACCATTGCCACTGTAAAGGAGGGGGAATTTACTGATTACATTCCTGTCAGCGGTACAATAGAGCCGGGAGAGGTATTTTACCTGGATGCTTTGGAAGGAGGCAATATCCAGCAGATTGTTAGAGAGTCCGGAGCCATTGTAAACCGGGGGGATACCATTTTGTTGTTATCAAATTCCAAACTACAATTAGAAGTCATGGAAAGGGAATCCGGTCTGTATTTTCAGATCAATAATCTAAGACAGGTAAGGTTGCAGTTGGATCAGAATGACCTTAATCAACAGGCCCAATTGGCTGAAATCGATTATCAGATTAGCTTACTCAGGCCCCAGTATGAGAGATTTAGGGAGCTGCATAATAAAAAATTGGTTTCAGACAGGGAGTTTGAAGAGGTGAGGGAACAATATGAATACAATGTAAAACGTAGAAAATTGACATACGAAGCCTATAGAAATGATTCCATGTCCCGTGCCATACAAAAAAAGCAGCTGCAGGATTCCGAAAGAAGAATGAACCAATCCCTGAATGGGGTGGGGCACATATTGGATAATTTGGCCGTAAGAGCACCAATTTCCGGGCAGCTTTCAACTGAACAAATTGAAGTGGGACAATCCATAACACCGGGACAGAGGTTTGGTCAAATAGATATACTTGATAAGTTCAAAATTAGGGTTCAGATTGATGAATTGTATTTGCCGAGGGTTTATACGGGTTTAAAGGGGTCATTTAATTTTTCCGGAGGAAGTTATGAAGTAGAGATTTTTAAAATTTATCCCAATGTAACTTCGGGAAGATTTGAAGTGGATATGGCATTTACTGATGATGTACCCAATGGAATAAGAAGGGGGCAAACAGTAAGGATCAGGTTGGAATTGGGGGAAAGCCAGCAGGCTGTATTATTGCCGACAGGAGGATTTTACAAAGATACAGGAGGGAATTGGGTCTTTGTGGTCGACCAACAATCCGGAAAGGCTGAAAAGAGAAATATCCGCTTGGGCCGCAAGAACCCGGAATATTATGAAGTCATAGAAGGGTTAAAACCAGGTGATAAGGTTATCGTAAGCGGCTATGAGAATTTTGGAAAAAATGAGGTGCTGAACCTTAAATGATAAACTGGATTTTATTTAACTTACTGTAAAAGAGTTAGAAATTAGACCGATGGATTTTCCATCGGTTCTTTTTTTTTCATCGATGCAACGGTTTAGGGTTTGTTTTCATCAAATAAGACAAGGGCACAATATCCGGCTTTTTTTAATCCATGTTAGCTTTAAACTACTACTGATTTATGAACAAAAGACTTGAAAATAAAATTGCCTTGATTACAGGAGCTGCAAGAGGTATTGGAGCTTCTATTGCCAGAAAATTTCATCAGGAAGGGGCTGTAGTCATTGTGACCGATATTTTAGATACCAAAGGCAAGGGCTTGGTTGCCGAATTGGGAGAAAGAGCCTCTTATTTCCATTTGAATGTTAAAAATGAGCAAGAGTGGAAAGAAATGGCCAAAACTATTGTTTCTGAATTTGGAGGACTGGATATTTTGGTTAATAATGCCGGTATTACCGGATTTTTGGAGACCAATGGCCCCCATGATGCAGAAATGGTTGATCTCGATTCCTGGGCAGAAGTCATGGCGGTCAATCTTAATGGAAGCATGTTGGGCTGCAAATATGCCATCGATTGGATGAAGAGAAAAGGAGGGGGAAGTATCATCAATATTTCATCCAGGAGCGGCATTGTGGGAATCCCGGGAGCAGCAGCCTATGCGGCAAGCAAAGCTGCTGTCAGAAACCATACCAAGTCGGTAGCTTTACATTGTGCCGAAAAAGGTTACAACATAAGGTGTAATTCTATCCACCCTGCCGCCATCATGACTCCCATGTGGGATGCCATGTTAGGGGAGGGGGAAGTCAGGGAGCTGATCAAAGCCTCTGTTGAAAAAGGTATTCCGATGGGACATTTTGGCCAACCGGAAGATGTGGCATTTGCAGCTTTGTATCTTGCCTCAGAGGAGTCCAAATATGTGACCGGAATCGAGTTGAACGTAGACGGGGGTATTTTGGCTGGAGCCGAAGCTAAGCCTGACCCAATGGGAGAATAACAAAAAATTAAAATATATTTTTTGTTTGTCCGTGTGCGGACGAAAATGTACGAAAATTTTGAAGGAAAAAGTGAAAAAGGGCCTGTTTTATTGATTATTGGCCTTTTTCTTTATGGCATACGATTGGCCTTAGCAATCACAGGTACAATTTAACATTTGACAAACATCAGCATACCTATGGAAAATATCATTAAGACAGTTAACCTTAAAAAGCTCTACACAACTGAGGAAGTCGAGACCACCGCTTTGGATGATATCAATATTGAAATCAAAAAAGGGGAGTTTGTGGCCATCATGGGACCTTCAGGTTGTGGAAAATCAACCCTACTGAACATCATTGGACTTCTTGACAATCCAGAGTCTGGTCAATATTATTTCTTGGAACAGGAAGTTGCTAATTATTCCGAAAGGCAGCGTTCGCAGCTTCGAAAAGGAAATATTGGTTTTGTATTTCAGAGTTTCAATCTAATTGATGAGCTGACAGTATTTGAAAATGTGGAGCTTCCATTACTTTATTTAAAAACTCCTTCAGATGAAAGAAAAAGAAGGGTAGAGGAGGTGCTTACTAGAATGAATATTATGCACAGGAGGGATCATTTTCCACAGCAATTATCCGGCGGTCAGCAGCAGCGTGTGGCAATTGCCAGGGCAATAGTGGCAAAACCTTCAGTGATTTTGGCCGATGAACCTACAGGAAACCTGGATTCTGCCAATGGTGAAGAAGTAATGCGTCTATTAGAAGAACTTAACAATGAAGGAACTACCATTGTCATGGTAACCCACTCACCTCATGATGCCAATTATGCCCATAGGATAATCAATCTATTTGATGGTAAGGTGGTCACTGAGAACATCAGGGAGCAGTTTCATATTTAGAGATGAGAAGCGAGAAGCGAGATTCTTAGAATCAAGAAATAAGAGACAAGACAAATGCGGAAGTTATAAGTCGGATTTCGGAAGGAAAATTTGTGAGTACCATCCGCCTTGGCGGGCAAGTTGTACAATGTCATTTCGGCTGTGGGAATTACAAAAGAATAATCACGAAGGTCTTGTCCCGAGGAATTCCAAGAGATCAAATTGAAGTGAATAGATTTTCGATCGATGATCTGAAAACAATTATAACCATTACAACAAAACCCCAGGACGGGTCTAATTAAACTTGACAATCTGACAACCCTTTTCACTATGTTCTCCAACTACTTCAAAATCGCAGTTCGTGGCTTTGCAAAGAATAAGTTGACTTTTTTTATCAACCTATTTGGCTTGGCTTTGGGATTATGGGCAACGATTTCTATTGGTATTTGGGTCAAAAGTGAGCTGAATATGAACCAATCATTTCCGGAGATTGACCAGGTTTACCGCATTATGGAACATCAGCGCTATGGTTCTGATATTTTCACTACAAATTCCACGCCTGGAATACTTGCTCCTTCACTTAAGGAAGAATTTCCTGAAGTAGAGCGTTCAGCTTGTTATTCATGGAATGAAAAACTACTTTTTGTTGTAGGAGATTCCAGGCTAATCCTTGATGGCTTTTATGCAGAACCTGATTTTCTTCATATCCTTCAATATAAATTTCTGCATGGTAAAATGGATTTGGCTTTAACTGAACCAAATCATATAGTTTTAACTGAGGATGCAGCCATCAAGCTTTTTGGAAAATCGGATGTTGTCGGTGAAACAGTCACCCTAAAAGAAAGTGAAGGGGAATCGCCTTTTCAAGTAATAGCTGTAGTGGAAAGGAATTCACATGAGGTGAGCAATACCTTTGAATATATCCTTCCTTACCAATTTATGTTTGACAAGCCCTATAACAGTTGGTTAAAACAATGGGGGAATAATGGTCCAAGTACCATTGTAAAATTACATAAAGGTTCTGATGGGAATGAGTTTTCTTCCAAAATAGAAGATTTTATTGTCCAGAAAAATAAGGGTAGCAATGTAAAGCTTTTCGCATATCCCCAAAAGGACCTTTACCTTTATGGCAGTTTCAAAGATGGACTTCAGCAAGGTGGGAGAATCGAATATGTTAGATTATTTTCGATTATAGGGATTTTCGTCCTTTTGATTGCATGTATCAATTTCATGAACCTATCTACTGCCAAGTCGCAAAAAAGATCAAAAGAGGTGGGAGTTAGAAAAGTTGTAGGTGCAGAGAAAAAAGAATTGATTTTTCAGTTTTTGACCGAATCTATATTAATTTCTTTTGTTGCTGGGGCATTAGCCTTGATTTTAGTGGAATTGACTTTGCCCATTTTTAACAACTTAACGGGTAAAGCTATGTTAGTACCTTATTTTGATTGGTTGTTTTGGATTCAGTATTTAATTGTCCTTCTGATAACTGGCATAGTAGCAGGAAGCTACCCTGCATTTTATTTATCTGCCACCAGGGTAGTTTCGGTTTTCAGGAATTTTACCAAATCAGGGAAAGGAGTTGTTGTAGCGAGAAAAGGTCTTGTTCTTTTTCAATTCATCTTGGCTACCATGCTGATTTTGGCTACCATAGTCGTTTTTAAGCAAATCAATTTTGCTCTGACCAAGGATTTAGGTTACAACAAAGATCAATTATTGACAGTGCAGCTGGAAGGAAGGTTGTTTTACAACTTTGATATTTTCAAAGAAGAACTTAAGAAATTGCCGCAAGTCCAATCTGTGACGCGGTCTACACATTCTTTGTTGGGGAGGAATTCCAATACAGGTGCAATTTCATGGGAGGGAAAAGACCCTGATTTTACAGCACTTTTTGAGATCATAAGGGTGGATTATGATTTCCTTGAGACTATGGGTATAAAATTGGTCCAAGGAGAAGATTATTCTATTGAGAGAGCTTCAGATTCTTTGGCTAAGGTCCTGATCAATAGAAGGGCTTATGACCTTATTTCACAAAATACTCCCAACCCAGCCAGTTTAACTTGGAATGAGGATTTACAAATCCTTGGGGTAGTGGAAGATTTCCATTTCCAGAGTTTTCATCAAGGGATGGAACCTGCTGTCATATTACTTGATCCTTCATTTGCAACAAGGGCCTACATAAAAGTTTCTCCGGAAAGTATGAGAGCGACTTTGGAGGAAATCAAAAAAACGGCAGAAGCATTCGAGCCTTTATTCCCTTTTCAATTTAGTTTTATGGATGACAGTTATGCCCGTTTATATGAAGAAGACATCCGTACCCGCGAGCTGGCAAAGTATTTCAGTATCCTGACCATTCTGATTTCATGCTTAGGTTTATTTGGCCTTTCTGCCCACATAGCGGAGCAAAAAACAAAGGAAATAGGTATTAGGAAAGTATTAGGAGCCTCTGCTCTTTCCATACTCCATGTTATTAATAAAGAATTTATATTAATTGTTTCAATTTCAGTTTCAATCGGTTCTGCCATTGCTTATTGGTTGATACAGGATTGGTTAAATGGATATGCCTATAGGATTGATTTTGAATGGTGGTTTATTCCATTGGCAGCAGGGGTGATTTTCTCGATTGCTTATTTGACTGTCAGCTTACAGGCATACAAAGCATCAATGATCAACCCAGTATCCACTTTAAAATCAGAATAATATTGATTATTCGTGAATTAAATGGATCAATTGGTTTTACAATTCCGACTTGATTTTAACTAGTAGATTTTTTTAAGGTTAATGGTAAAAATACCGGCTCTTACCCTTCTATTTTTTGCATTTCAAGCAAAAATTGGAGGAAAAGGGGCCGGATTTTTTTTATTTATTATTTCAAGATTGGAGTCAGCTATTTTTTCAAACTACAATTTTTGTGAAATAAGCATAAAATATTGGTTTTGAAAGAATTAAATGTTTAACTTTATAGTGACCGATAAACCATATTAGGTGATTAAATAAAATAGACCCGAGCCTTGGATAGAAATTGCCCTTCAGCGATCATTTTGGTGGATGACGATGAATCTGTCAACTACATCAATAAAGTTGTAATCCAACATTTTGGGTTCGAAGGTGATATTATACCTTTTCTTGATTCTGAGCTTGCATTTGACTATTTGACTGGTATTACCAGTGATTTTCTTCCAGTGATAGATCCAAATACCAAATATTTGGTTTTTTTGGATTTGAACATGCCCCAGTTCAATACATGGCATTTTTTAAACAGGTTTCTTACTTTACATGAATGTAAAAGGAAGCATTTCAAATTTGTAGTGTTGACGAATTCCACAAATCCACAGGATAAAATAAATGCCTTACGCTACTCTGATGTAATTGCATTTGCCAGAAAGCCATTGACCATCAATATGTTCAAAGACATTATGGCGATGTTTTCCATGGGCAAGAGAATCAGCTAAATTCTAAATTTATTGTTCTTAGATTCTGTCCGCTGACGGGCAAAACTGTTCGGATCCTAAGCCCTTATTAAAAGAAAAACCCTTTCAATTACTCAATTTCCCATTTTTATTGATGGCACAGCGATGGATATTATTTTTTTGTCCTTTCATTGGTCAATGCCCTTTGAAAGCTTCACCAACTATTATTGATCAATTGCACAATTTGAGTTAGCTATGTGGAAAAACTATTTCAAAATTTCCTTTAGGAATCTAAAAAAGCGAAAGCTTTACACAGGAATCAATGTCTTGGGTCTAACTATAGCTATATTAAGCTTTTTAGCCATCTCCCTGTACATCTATCACGAATGGTCATATGATAGGATGTACACTGATTATCAAAGGATTTACAAATTCAACCAAGAATTTACTTCCAATGGGGAGATCCAGACCGTACAATCGACACCTTCCATGCTTGTTCCTGTACTTTTGGAGGAATTCGATGAGGTGGAAACGGCCACTTTGGTCTTTGACCTGAGTATGTTTTCTTCGGTAGTGGTGGAGGGTGATGATCTTTTGGTGGAAGAAGACAGGTTTGCTTTTGTAGATGAACGGTTTTTTGAAGTTTTTGATTTTGAATTGCTCGCAGGAAGTAAGGAAAAAGTTTTAACTGAGCCCAATCAATTGGTGCTGCCTTTTAGTACTGCTTCCAGATATTTTGGTAATGCACTGGATGCAATGGGAAAAAACCTGAAGGTCGATGGGGCGGACTATGTAGTGTCCGGAGTGATGAAGGATTTTCCTTCCAATAGTCATTTGGATTTTGACCTATTGGGATCATTCAAAACCCACAGGCATGGAAGAAATCCGGAATGGATGCCATCCAATTACCTTTCTTATGCCAAATTGAAACCTGGAGTTGACCATGGGCTTTTCCAGGAGAAAATCAGCCAGATGGTAGAGAAGTATTTTGGTGAAATGCAAAGAAGTTATGGTTTTCAGACTGCTTTCCACTATCAACCGGTGACCAGCATACACCTTGGGGATTCCTCACCCAACGCTGTAAGACCAGCTGTGGATGTGAAAAACCTATATATTTTTGGGCTAGTTGCTTTGTTGTTGATTTTTATTGGAGTGATCAATTATATCAACCTTGCTACTGCTGAAGCCACAGAAAGGAACAAAGAAGTGGGTATGCGAAAGGTTCTAGGTGCAAGCAGAAAACAATTGTTTGGGCAATTTGTCTCGGAATCTTTCCTTCTTACCCTTTCAGCGATCATCATTTCTATCACTTTGTTATATTTCTTAAACCCATTTTTTGAAAATCTTTCAGGGGTGGGACTACAGTTAGAGCTAATTTTCACTCCAATCGGATTGTTTTTTTTGTTTGTCCTATTGCTAAGTGTGGGTTTACTTTCAGGTTTTTACCCTTCTTTGATTCTTTCTCATATGGAACCTCTCAAAGCGCTTGGTAAACATACAAAAGCAGGGAGTGGAGCTTGGTTAAGGAAATCACTGGTAATCTTTCAGTTTTTTGTTTCCATCTCTCTTTTGATTGCTACTCTGGTTGTTCATAGACAGCTGCAATATATGCAAGAAGTCAATTTAGGTTATGAGAGAGAAGAACTTATAGTCATGGGGTACCATTACCGAATGGGGAAGTCTATTGACAGTTTTCAGAATGAACTTATGCGTCAGGGGCTTGTTCAATCAGTAAGTCTTGCAGCTGACATGCCGATATTCATCAAGGCTGGTTATAGGATTTTCCCCGGAGGGGACAACCAAAAAGAAATCATGATAACCGGTTATTCAGGAGACTATAAAATCGCCCAGACTTTAGGATTGAACTTGCTCGAAGGCAATGATTTTGTTGAATCCGATCTCTCAAGAAGTCAGGCTTCTGAATCCAAAAGCATTTACTATTGTATGCTCAATGAATCCGCTGCAGGAGAATTGGGATGGAGTTCGCAGGAAGCCATAGGGAAAAAAATAGATTTCGGAGGTGGGCTAACAGAAATTAAAGCTGTCGTTAGCAATTTTTACTTTAACTCTCTGCACCATCAGGTAGGACCTTTGGCTATCCTCATTGATCCTGATAATGCCAATGTGATCCTTGCCAAATTGCCCAAAGGCAATCCATCAGCATATCTGTTTGAAATTGAGAAGAACTGGAAAGCGATGTTTCCTGGAAGACCCTTCAATTACAAGTTTGTTGATCAGGAATATGCACGCATGTATAGGGCAGAGGAAAGAATAGGAACGATATTCTCCTTATTTGCAGGGATTGCAGTTTTTATAGCCTGCATGGGATTATTTGGATTGGTCTCTTACGTAGCCCTTCGAAGGACCCGGGAAATATCCATCAGGAAGGTGCTGGGTGCAAGGGCAGGTGATGTGCTGAAAATGCTTTCTGCTGATTTCTTTGGGTTGTTGATGGTTTCTGCTCTTTTGGCAATTGGTTTTGGGATATGGTTTTCAGATAGCTGGTTGTCCGATTTCGCCTATAAAACAACCATCCCTGTATGGATTTATGTGATGGCTATTGCCTTTGTGTTCCTTATTTCTATGCTTACGGTGGGTTACAGGACTTTAAAGGTTTTTTCTCAAAACCCAGTTAGTAGCCTGAAGGAGGACTGAGGTACCGGGGAATTTGGAATTTAGAATTTAGAATTAAGAATGAATGAGTTGTGAATCATAAATTTAAGGGTTTAAGGTTTTCATTAAGAAGCTATCCGCTCACAAATAGTGTCAAGGAATGTCAGTGGTAATCCTTTTTAATTGAAAATATAAATGATGAGAAGAAAGAAAAAACAATAGAGTAGAATGAAGAATAGATTTTAGTGCCATATCGATGACAACCAAGATAAAATATCATGCTGACTAATTACTTTAAAATCTTTATAAGAAATCTTAAGAAAAATCCGGCTTATATGTTGATCAATATTTTGGGCCTATCTGTTGGGATGGCAGCAAGTATATTGATTTTTCTATTTGTTCAACATGAACTAAGTTATGACAGGTACCATGAAAAATCGGATAGGATTTATAGGATTTCGCGTTCATTTTTTAGTCAAAATGGTGAGATAAATCTGCATCTGGGACATCTAGCACCTCCTTTTGGCCCTTTGCTCAAGTCTGATTTCTCCCAGGAAGTGGAAGAAGTTATCCGGGTTTTGAATACTAATGTAATATTGAAAGACGAAGCTAGTATTTTCGAAGAAAGGAGATTTTACTTTTCCGATCCTGAAATCTTCAAAGTTTTCTCATGGAAAGTGGTTGATGGAGATCCTGAGTCAGCGCTAAATTTTCCGGATGGCATCGTGATTACAAAAAGTATGGCCAATAAATATTTTGGCAAATCCAATCCTATGGGAAAAATTCTGGAGATGAAAGTGGGTCCTGTATCAGCCAATATGCAGGTTAGAGCTGTCATGGAAGACATTCCTGACAATTCCCACTTCAAAGCTGATTTTTTAGCTTCAATGGAATTGGTTACAGATTTTTATGGTGGCTATGAAGAAATGATGAAAAATTTCGGTTCCAACAATTTCGGGACTTATTTGCTGCTTAAAGAGGGTACTGAAATAGCTGCAATTGAAGCTCAGATTCCTGAATTTCTAAACCGGCATATTCAGGTTGGGACAGATGGAGCCCTGCCATCTACCTGGACTAACCTACACCCCTGGCTGATTACGGACATTCATTTGCATTCCAATCTGGACTCCGAACTGGAGCCGAATAGCAGCATTGAATATGTGTATATCTACACGGCCATAGCCA
Organism: Cecembia rubra; assembly: GCF_003014575.1. Taxonomy (GTDB): domain Bacteria; phylum Bacteroidota; class Bacteroidia; order Cytophagales; family Cyclobacteriaceae; genus Cecembia_A; species Cecembia_A rubra. The sequence goes on along the minus strand of NZ_PYGF01000001.1, from coordinate 779,959 downwards.
TCTTTATTTTGTTGATAGCCTGTGTCAATTTTATGAATTTGGCTACCGCCAGGTCAGCAAAAAGGGCACTTGAAGTAGGTTTAAGAAAGGTGTTGGGAGCTGAGAAAAAATTGCTCATTGGGCAGTTTATGAGTGAGACCATTATGATGACTTTAATGGCTGCATGTATTGCCTTGCTCTTATCCTGGCTGATGTTGCCTGTTTTTGGTAATTTCACAGGGAAAGACCTGAGCATTAATATGCTTGAACATCCTGAATACCTATTGGGATTATTGGTGCTTGTTTTATTTGTAGGGATGATTGCAGGCAGTTACCCTTCACTTTTTCTCTCAGGATTCCAGCCTGTTAAAGTATTGAAGGGTACCTATAAAATCGGCTCTCTCCATGAAAAATTTAGATCAGGCTTGGTCATTGGACAATTTGCCATTTCTATCATATTAATTGTGGCTGTATTGGTTGTAGTTCATCAGCTTGATTATATGAAGAACAAGGAACTTGGCTTTGAAAAGGACAGGGTCATTGTACTACCAGCCTATCAAGAATTGGTAGAGAATTACGAAAACCTCAGAATGAGATATTTGCAACATTCGGGTATAGAGGAATTGGCATTGGCATCCAGAGTGCCTTCCGGCAGGTTATTGGATGCTATGGGAACCCGGGCCGAAGTCAATGGAGAACTTACAACCATGGATATCAGGTTGGCAGATATTCATGTCAGTCATAGCTTTATGGAGACTTTCGGGATAAAATTGGCTGCAGGTCGGGATTTTGATTTTCAATTGGCATCTGACAGTACAGAAGCATTTTTGATCAATGAATCAGCCATCAGGGCCATTGGTTGGGCATCAGCAGAGGATGCCATAGGGAAAGCCCTTCATTATGGACCAAGGAGGGGCTATGTGATAGGAGTGGTCAAGGATTTTCATTTTGAATCACTTCATCAACCCATCAGCCCTATGGTATTTATGATTCCGGATACCCGGTTCAATTTGGTAGCAATAAGGTTGAAGCAAGGATTTGAAGAAGAGGCCATTTCCTATTTGAGAGAGGAATGGATTGCATTAAGGCCAGATTTCCCTTTTAATTATTTTACCATTGAAGACAGGTTTGAGCAACAGTATGAAGCAGAGGAAAAAGTGGGAACAGTTTTCGGTTTCTTTGCGGGACTTGCCATTCTGATTTCTGTTTTGGGCTTATTTGGTCTTTCTGCCTATGCTACCGAGCAGCGCACCAAGGAAATCGGTGTCAGAAAAGTAATGGGAGCAAGTGTCAGCAATATTGTTCTGCTTTTAGGAAAGGATTTTCTAAAATTGGTGCTTTTCGGCTTCTTAATCGCTGTACCTATCGCTTGGTATGGCATGAATTCCTGGCTGGATAGCTTTGCTTACAGCATATCCATATCCTGGTTGGTTTTTGCCTTGGCAGGATTTATAGCAGCATTAATCGCTGCTTTGACAGTAAGCAGCCAATCTATGCGGGCAGCCATGATCAACCCAGTGGATGCATTTAAGGTGGAATGAGAGATTTTAAAAAATAAAGCCGAAAAGTGAGCCCGGGATACACAATGGAATGTCAAAAGACGGATTTCGGAAGTAGTCATTATAAATGCTACTTTTCATTTTCTCTGACCAGTTATTTTGATAAAAAGGAAGGTATTTGGAGGATGAAAATTTGAATTTTCTCCAGTATGTTATGTTTTAGACCAATATTTAGATTCTGCTCATTTGAATTATTTGTTTTTCTCAAAAGAAGCACAAAATTATCAGAGGTATTTTCTTTGTCCGTTCACGGACAGATTTGTTCGGGTCTAATGAAAAATCTTTTCGAAATTGGCCAAAATCACATTTTTTGGCAGGTTTTCGTTGGCATAATGATTGGCAAAATATAGATAATAAAACCATTGGTGGAGATTTGAATAGTCTTGGACTTCCTGAGATTCCTTAAGTTCAGGGAAATTTGATTCTTAATCAATCCAGTTTTATCATTGGATTAACCTATTATTTTAATTGTATGATATTCAATTATTTAAAGATTTTTGTCAGAAATTTCAAAAGGTTTTCTGGTCATTCATTTCTGACCCTAATTGGCTTGTCCATAGCCATTGCATGTGCTTTATTGATTTTTCTATGGGGACATCATCAATGGTCTTTTGATAAATTCCATTCGGATGCTGACAGGTTATATAAAGTGATTACCCATAGGGATGCTGAAGGGACAAAGCAGACATTTTTTTTAGCCGGGCACAATATAGATGTTTCAGGTATTCCAGAAGTGGAGGCTATCACCCATATTTCAACCGGCTCTAGGTGGCCCCATGAATTATGTTTTTGGCCGGACAGGGTAGTTGATGAATGTGTTTATTTTAATGGAGTTTATGCGAGTGCTAGCCTATTTAGCACTTTTAGTTTTCCGATTATCAAAGGTGAGCAAGACCCTATAAAAACACCTGCATCCATTGCCATTTCGGAGAAAATGGCTGAAATTTTGTATGGATCAGAGGATCCTATTGGCAAAACTATCACAATTGACCGTAGCAAGGAAGTAGTTGTAACAGCAGTTTTCAGGAACATCTCTGATCAATCCTCTATTAAGTTTGATTTTGCATTACCTATGCAGATGCTTCAAAGGCAATGGGGCATCAATGAGGAACAGCTTTCAGGTAATTTCTTTGAGGTTTATATCAAATCCGGTGCAGGGACAAATTCATCGCTTATTTCTGAAAAGCTCAATGATGTGAGAGTAATTGGTGAAAGCAATAAATCTTATGGATTGGTTTATGAAGCAGTTCCCTTTACTAAATTTTACCTGAACAGTAATTATGAAAACGGAATCAACAAAGGAGGGAAAATTGATCAGATTATCCAGTTTGGCCTAATTGGGTTGTTACTTATTTTAGTTGCGATAACAAATTTTATTAACCTCACCACAGCAAGGTCTTCCTTGAGATGGAAAGAAATAGGAGTCAAAAAGGCTATAGGTGCCGATAGGGCTACATTGATTTTTCAGTTTTTGTTTGAGTCCTGCCTGATGGTTTTATTGGCATTTGTTGTAGGCTTTGTCCTGACTTGGTTGATTTTGCCTGCTTTTAATTTATTGGTCGATGCCCAACTTAGTTTATTGCAGTTTTTCAATATACATTCTTTGCTTCTTTTCTTGGGATTTTTGTTACTAATGACCTTGCTTTCGGGTGCTTACCCCGCATTCTTATTGTCATCGCTTCGTACCGCAAAGATCCTTAAAGGCTTGGTCCAGGTAAATTTGGGTTCTTTGAATTTCCGAAAAGCGTTGATTGCTTTTCAACTTTCAGTTTCGATAGGAATTATCCTTTTCAGTAGCATCATATACTTCCAATTGGATTTTGTGCAGACGAAGAATCTTGGATTTGACCGGGAAAATATGATCAGGTTGGAGCCCACATTCCGGCTGCTCCAAAACTATGAGCCTTTCAAGAATGAATTGCTCAAGCATGCTGAAATCAAGAAATTGAGTGCTGCCGACGCCAATCCATTGGATGCTGGAGGAGGGACTGTTTTGGTAGATTGGCCTGGCAAGTCACCTGAAACCCAGGCATCATTCCAGGTCATTGGGGGAAGGTATGACTTTCCCGAACTTCTCGGACTTGAGGTTTTGGAAGGGAGGAATTTCCATACAGAAAAAACCACCCGTGATTCCTTAGCCACAGAGGCTGTTATTTCTTCGAGTGCAGCAAAGATGATGGGGCTAGATGATCCAATTGGCGCAACAATACGCCTCTATGATTATATTACCTGTGAAATCATAGGGGTAGTCAATGATTTTCATACCAATTCAATGAAAGCTTCAATGGAACCTGTGATCATCTACAGGAAACCTATGGAGCAGGTTTCAGGCATTTATATCAAATATGCCCCAGGAAAGACCAGAGAGGCGGTTGATATACTTAAGACTGTGTACAATGAAATTGAACCTGATTTTACAATGAAATACTGGTTTCAAGATCAGACATTTGATAACCTTTATAAGTCGGATATTGTGGTTTCTAAATTGGTCTTAATATTCTCACTGATCTGTTTTGTTACTGCAGTAATCGGAATAGTGGGCTTAGCGACCTTTAATGCTATGCGGAAAACCAAAGAAATCGGAATTAGGAGAGTATTTGGTGCATCTTCCAATCAAGTAATGGGAGTGATGGTTTCCGAATTTGTCTGGCCTGTATTATTGGCTTTGGGATTGGCGATTCCCTTGTCCTGGTATGCCGGAAAAGAATGGCTGATGGGTTTTGCCTATAGGATCAATTTCCCATGGCAAATCATCGGTTTACTATTGGTTGCCTTAGTTACCTTGATTTTCCTGATAATTTGGATTCATTCCCAAAGAACTATCTCAGCTAATCCTACCAAATCTCTGAGAAGTGAGTAATTTATACCGATGAATTTTATTTCTTTTCCTGAATGATGTCGCAGGAATAACATAGCAAAATTGACTCCTTATGAAATCCGACTATTTTAAAATACTCCCATTATCTCTGGTGTTGTTTCTTTTCAATACCATGGTATTTGCACAGAATAATGGATTTGTCAAAGAAAAATGGCATTGGGATAATCCGGCAAAACAGGATTCCTCGGCTGGATATGTACAGGTTGTAAAAGTGGACAATGTACTCTACATATCAGGAGTGGTAACCAATGAAGTGACTCCAAAAGGCATCACGGATGTTTATCGGGCTTTGGAACAATCCCTCAATAGTTTTGGGGCTACCTTCCAGCATGTTGTCAAAGAGAACTTGTATACCACGGATATGGAAGCCATGAAAAAATACAACAGCTATAGAAAGTCATTTTACAAGAATGACTTTCCGGCGGCTACCTGGGTACAGATTTCGGGATTGTATATGCCCGAAGCCAAATTGGAAGTGGAACTGGTGGCACACCTTCCCAAGGATCAATTAAATTAGCAAGCTTCTGGAGTTAAAATTTCTTAGATGGATATAAAATTCACTTCCAAACTCAAAAAGCCAACCGATATTTTCAATTTGTATGAACAACTTGGTTGGAATAGGTTTTTAAAATTGGAAATGGAAAAGCTTGTCTTTGCCATGGAAAAAAGTTTTTATGTACTGTATGCTTATGAAGCAAACAAGCTCCTTGGTACCGGAAGGGTAATTTCTGATGGTCTGACAAATGCTTATTTATGTGGATTAGGGGTACTTCCAGATTACCGAAATAGAGGAATAGGTAAGGAGCTATGCAAGAACTTAGTTGAATATTGCAAAAACCAAAATTTGCATGTACAGTTTTTTTGTGAAGAAAACTTAGTGCCTTATTATGAAAAGTTGGGTTTCGAGGTTTTTTCTGTAGGTATGCGTCCTAAATAAATTGGTGTTTTGGGTAATTTACTTTAGAGGTCTGTAGTGCTATAGAAGAACTTGAAGATAATTTAGAATAACTTAGGTATGGCTAGCATTATAAGCAGATAGAAGAATTTATCCACGGTAATTTTGAAGGATTTTTTTATTGCTTGTCCGAATACGGTCAATAATGTTCGTATTGATCCCGTTTCATTGAATTAAATAGGCCTATTTTTTCAATTAGGGCTGATTTTGTTTGGTATGGGAATTGGCATAAATAGGATGGGGCTTTTCAGGCAAAAAATTTTGGAATCATGCTAAAGAATTACTTCATCATAGCTTTTAGGAATATCAGGAGAAACAAACTTCGCACTTTTGTTCATCTATTAGGCCTTTCATTGGGAATAGCTATCTGTTTATTGATTTTCAATGTGGTCTGGCATGCATACAGTTTTGATAAGTTTCATCCTGATTCCGACAGGATTTTCCGGATCAATACCATAGAAGAGTGGGAGACAGGTAACATCTTTCAGACTTCAGGTACCAATGGGCGATTGGGGGAGGTAATTGATGAGGAGCTTTCGATGATTGAGAAAAAGGGCAGACTATATGCGCTTTTTGAGGTGATGGTAGTTATTCCGGAGCAAAACAAAGTTGTAGGTAGAAGTAACAAAGTAGCTTTTGCTAATCCTGGACTTTTTGAAATTTTCCAAAGGAAATGGCTGGCCGGTAACCCACAGACTGCTCTTTTGGAGCCCAATTCAGCTGTGATTTCTGAAAGTAGCCTTGAAAAATATTTTCCAGGCTCAAAAGCCAATGAAATTCTGGGAAAAGAAATTCTATGGATTGATGCTTCAGATTCAATCTATGCCCAAGTCCATGGTGTGGTGGCAGATTATACCGAAAATTCAGACTTTATTTTTACCGATTTTATTTCCTTCAGTACCATTTCAAATAGTCAAAAAGAGGATTGGTATGGCCTGCAAAGTTGGACCAATTTAAATACATCCAGCCAGCTATTTGTAAAAGTTTCTGCCAATTCCGGGAAAGCAAGTTTGGATGAAGGACTGGCAGTTTTGGCAAAAAAGTACTATAACGATTCAGAAAGCCATCCGGAATTTATCGGTGAACCTTTGACAGAAATGCATTTCAGTGAAAACTTCGATGATACAGCAATTTCAAAAACCTTGTTGAATGGATTGATATATATAGGAATTATTATTCTCCTTTTGGCATGTCTCAATTTTGTTAACCTTGAAACAGCCTTGGCCATCAACCGCGCCAAAGAAGTAGGGATTCGAAAAACCTTGGGTTCAGACCGTGGACAGCTTGTATTTCAGTTTTTGAGTGAAACTTTTGTGTTGGTAGGCATCGCCTCCATATTTGCTGTTTTTATGGCAGATCAGATCCAAGTCTATTTTAAAGGATATTTTCCGGGCAATTTTCAGTTTACCTCCGTTAACACCCTGAGTTTAGGTTTTTTGTTTGTCAATGCTTTGGTTCTTACTGGCCTCACGGGATTATATCCAGCCCTATTTTTGTCTAAGTATCAGCCTCAAAGGGCCTTAAAAGGTGAATTGTCGCAAACCAGAGGATTTTCATTAGGGGTATTTTTAAGAAAGAATTTATCCGTACTTCAGTTCACAGCTTCCATTGCTTTTATCATAATGGTAGCCGTGCTTAGCAATCAGATGAAATACATTACTTCACAACCATTGGGTTTTTCAAAAGAAGCGGTATTATTCACACAGCTCCCATTTATGGGCGATAAAGCACAAAGGGAACTATTGGCCAATAGGATACGAAATGAGAGTTTTGTAGAAGGAGTAAGCCTAAGTGGAAATTTAGCTTCTTCTAATTCCATATGGACTTCAGATGCCTATGCTATGGTGGAAGGTCAGGAAAAACAACTCAATGTACATGTGATGAATGTGGATTCTGCTTTTGTGACTGTGCATGAAATCCCCATATTGGCGGGAAATTCCTTAGGTAAAACAGCTCAGGAAATTGTAGTCAACCGGAATTTTTTGAAGGAATTGGGAGCGGAAGATCCCCATGAGGTGTTAGGTGCTGTCATTCGCTTCGGCAGGGATGAAAATACCATTGTAGGCGTAGTGGATAATTTCAATGCAAGGAGTTTACGTGAAGGTATCATGCCCATGATCCTCACCAATCGTTCGGATTACCAGCACTTATTGATAGTCAAGTTATCCGGTCAACAAAACCTTGCTTATGCCAAAGAAAGATTGGAATTTATGGTGAATGAGGTGTATCCTTTCGAGGAAGGGCAATTTACTTTTTTGGACGAGGTAGTAGAAGGTTTTTATGAGGATGATAAGAAAATCAGAGGAGTTTTGGGGTTTGCTGCCTTCATTGCCCTTTTGATTTCCGTTTTGGGCTTATTTGGTCTTTCTTCCTTTACCATTTCCTTAAGGACCAAAGAAATCAGCATCAGAAAAGTATTGGGAGCAGGTATTTTGCAATTGATCACTTTGATTTCCAAACAATATGTGGTTTTGGTATCTGTATCATTTGTATTAGCAGTTATTCCGGCATATTACTTCAGCAGTAACTGGCTTCAACGATTTGCTTACAGGATTGATATGCCATTTCAATTATTTGCAGGTGTAGGACTTGCAGTTTTATTGTTGGCCCTTTTAGTGGTAGGTTTCCATTCCTATGAAGTGGCTAAAACCAATCCAGCGAAGGTCTTGAAGAGTGAGTGACAGGAATTTAGGAGTTTTGATATCAAAATCCAGTGATTGCTACATGCGATGCATAAGAAATAGAAATTGAGAGGGATTGGATTCCAATCAAGATTGAATTTTCTGATTATGAAATATGATTGTCCGCTTTCATGCCAGTAGAATAATCACAATAGAATAAACCTAAGATTTCAAACCAATACCAATGAATAACTTGTCTGCCGAGGCGGATCCAATATCTATTAATATCAGGTTGATTTAAGACCCAATTTAAATTGGTTACTGGCCTAATTGCGGATATACATATTGTAAAAAATTGAATACTGACTAACCAATTGTTATTTATGCTAAAAAACTATTTCAAAATTGCAGTCCGCCTACTTAAAAAGAGAAAAGGATTTGCTATAATCAATATTATTAGTCTTGCTTTGGGCTTGTCTGGGGGAATTTTTATGTTGGTCTTTGCTCTTGATGAATTTTCCTTTGATAAATTTCATAAAAATGGGGAAAGGATATTCAGGGTCAATACAATTTTTATAGACCTTAAAACTGGCAGGGAAGGTTATAATTATACCAATGGATGGCCTATAGGGAAAATACTGAAAGAAGAATTCCCCGAAGTCGAAGAAGTAGTATATACAATTGACTGGCCAAAATTGGATATTAAAGTAGGGGAGGAAAATTTAAACCCAAGAATGGCATATGTTAGTCCTGAATTTTTTGAGGTTTTTTCGTTTGAACAAGTAAAAGGCCTTCCTTATGAAGCTTTGTCCAAGCCATACCATGCAGTAATTACCGAGGATATGGAAATGAGGATGTTTAATGGAAAGGATGGCTTGGGAAAAGAATTTTTTTTAGCGGATACCATTCCTGCTATTGTAGGTGCTGTGGTCAAAAATGCCCCTAAAAATTCTCATATCCAGTTTGAAGTTTTGCTTTCCCAAGCCACTTTTGAAAAGTTAAATGGATTAGATGACTATATGAAGGGGTGGAGCAATATCAGTATGGGAAACTATGTTATGTTGAAAGAGGGTGTTGATCTAGAGCTGTTTAAGCAGAAGGCTGAAATGATTTATATGGATCATGTTGGTGAAATGATGCGCTCTTGGGGATCGGAAGCTAAATTATTTTTTGAACCATTGACTGATGTTTACCTAAAATCAAAATCAGGAAATGGATTGGGATCTTTAGGGAGCCTTGATCGCCTGAATATGGTATTTGGAATTTGTATTTTCACTATTCTTTTAGCCTGCATCAATTTCATTAACCTAACAACTGCAAGATCAGTAGACAGATTCAAAGAAATAGGATTAAGAAAAGTTGTCGGATCTTCCAAGGGGTCATTGATGGGGCAATTTATCACGGAATCATTTGTCTTAACCTTGATTGGTCTGTTCTTCTCCATTTTACTGATCAGTTTATTATTGCCAACATTCAATGATTTAGTCAATAAGGCTTATACCTTGGATATTTTGTTAAAGCCAAACATAATAATCGCCATGATTATGTTGGTAGTTGTAATTACTTTACTTTCTGGCTATTACCCATCACTTTACCTTGCTTCATTACAGCCGCTTAAGGTATTAAAAGGGAAATCAGGAAAGGAGTCAGCGGGTATGAATCTGAGAAAGGTTTTGGTAGTATTTCAGTTTTTTATTTCTGTCTCACTGGCATTGGGAACCATTATAGTGTTGCGCCAACTCGATTTTATGCAGCAAAAGGAATTAGGTTTTGCGAAGGAGGAAATACTGGTAATAAATGCTTTGAAAATTCCAAAAAACAATATTGAAAGCTTGAAGAACGAATTGATTAACATTCCAGGAATAAATAAGGTAAGCTATTCCAATGGGTTGCCAGGAAGACCGGGTTGGATTGGTCAGATTGCCTATCTGGAGGGAAATGATAAAGATAATCCTGTGAGCTTGGAATATCTTTCTGTTGATCAGGATTACCTTGAAACAATGGACTTACAATTGGTCGCAGGTAGGTTTTTTGATCAGGAGAGGGAATCAGATAAAACAGAGAGTTTGGTCTTAAATGAAAAAGCAGTTCAACAATTTGGTTGGGACAATCCAGAAGAAGCTATTGGAAAAAAAATTGTTTCTCCAAGCACAACTCCTCAAGGGACTGTAATTGGGGTAGTAAAAGATTACCATCAATTGGGATTACAAAATGCCATCCATGGTATAGCTATGGATTGGGAACCCAAATTTTCAGGTTGGCTTTCCCTCCGGTTTGAACCAAGTAAAACTGAAGGGATTTTAAATGATCTTCAGCATAAATGGTTAAATGACTTTTCTGGCAGAAATTTGGACTATTTTTTCCTGAATGATGATTTTGAACGACTTTATCAAAATGAATTACGTGTTTCAAAAATGCTCAGGTTATTTTCAGGATTGACCTTTTTGATTTCCCTGATAGGCTTAACCGGTTTAGTTTCTTTTCTGATAGAGACCAAGGCAAAAGAGATGAGTATTAGGAAAGTATTAGGTGCTGGTGTAAACCAAATAGTTTTTGCGCTTTCAAAGGAATTCATGATCTTGGTTTGTTTAGCATCTGTAATCGCCATTCCAGCAGTTTGGTATTTTGGGAAAAATTGGTTGAATAATTTTGCTTACCGAACTGAAATTTCATTATCCTCTATTTTAGGTGTTGTGGTTATAGCGATAGTTATCACTATGCTTTTGGTAGGATTTCAGGCCTTGAGGGCTGCTTCCATGAATACAATGAATGGTCTAAAAAGTGAATAGACTATAATAAAATTTAACAAATTGAATGAGATTATGTCTATAAAAAATGAGTCCGAACTGATTGGAATGAAGAAAGTCAGTGAGGTTGTTGCCCTAACTTTAAGGGAAATGAAAAATTTTGCAAGACCCGGTATAAGTACCTTAGAACTTGATGCGTACGGGGCAAGTATTCTTAAAGATTTTGGAGCCAATTCAGCCCCATATTTAACATATAGGTTCCCTGGTTGGACTTGTATTAGTGTAGGTGAAGAATTCTGTCATGGAATTCCTTCTTCAAAAAAAATCTTAAAAGATGGGGACTTGATTAACATAGATGTTTCAGCTGAATTGAATGGATTTTGGTCCGATAATGGCGCTTCATTTGTTGTGGGGGAGGATTCAAGAGGCCATCAAAAACTTGTGGATGCTTCTAGAAATATCCTGGATAAAGCGATATGCAGAATAAGCGGGGGTGTGAAAATTTCAGAAATTGGGTCAATCATAGAAAGAGAATCTAAAAAGTTGGGCTTTAAAGTAATTAAAAACCTTACAGGACACGGAATTGGTAGAAGCTTGCATGAAGAGCCTTCTGAAATCGCAAACTTTAAAGATAAGTACAATGTCAATAGATTCAAGAGAGATTCGGTAGTGGCTATAGAAACATTTATTTCAACGGATTCTACCCTAGCTGTGACAAGTAGTGACGGCTGGACAATGGTAGGCAATAAAGGTGGCTATATGGCACAGCATGAGCATACCATCCTTATTACAGATAAAGAACCGGTGATCCTTACAAAGAATAATGGAATATGGGATTAGACTGAAAGAATAGATTGGATCAAAAAAAATATGGTTTTAAATATTGTCCGCTAGCGGACGAAGTTGTTCGGGTAAAAATTAAAACTACGTATCAAAAAGGCCTCAAATTAGTGTTTTGGGGCCTTTTTTATGGCATAGGAATGGGAAAGAACTGAAGTGGAAATGCTGTATTTATAATTTGGATTTCAGAAACCTGTTTTCTCGGTTGTAGAGGCATAAAAGGCATCAATAAATGAAAATTCAGATTTGGTACTTTTCTCTTAATTTAAAACAAAAGTACCTACCTGAGCCAAGGCAGTATTGAAAAAGACAAGGAATTAAGATCAAATAGCAATAAGAAAATTTACATACCATGCTACAAAACATTTTGAAAATAGCCTTCAGAAATTTTTGGAAAAGCAAAAACATTTCAATCATTAATATTTTGGGATTATCCCTTGGGATTTCCATTTGTTTGATTATTGCTTTGCTAGTAAAAAATGAACTAGGATATGATCGACATTTTCCTAATGCTGAACGAATTTACCGGGTGACTTCGGACCTTGTGTTTGGAGGTAATGCGATGAAAATGACTTTTGTACCTGCTCCGATGGCTGATGCGTTATTGGAAGAAATCCCCGAAGTTGAAGCAGCTGTACATTTTCGAAATCAAGGAACTTTCCTAATTAAGAGGCATGAAGAAAACATCAAGGAAAGCAAAATTATTTATGCCGGCAAAGATTTTTTAAAAGTCTTCGATATCCCTCTAATGCAAGGTAAAAAGGAAGGTGCCTTAGATGAACCTAATACCATGTTAATCAGTCAAACTATGGCAGATAAGTTTTTTAAAGGTGAAAATGCGGTGGGACAAAGTTTAGTTTTAGATAATGAGTTGGTGTTTAAAATAACCGCCGTTTATAGAGATATTCCTGAAAACAGCCACTTTGATTTTCATGTATTGCTTTCTGCTGAGGGGCTGCCGGAGGCTAAATCTGGGCAGTGGATGGGGAATAATTTTCAGACCTACATTTTGGTAAGTCCAGGTGCAGACAAAATAGAAATGGAAAGGAAAATAGCCACCATGACTGAAAAGCACCTATTGCCTGTGCTTAAACAAATTATGGGGGAAGATTTCAACTTAGAAGTGTTTAAAGCCAGTGGCAATAAGGCAGAATATACATTGATGCCATTGCTGGATATCCATTTACACAGTGATCTTGTAGGAGAATTTAAAGCTAATTTTTCAATAACCTATGTTTACCTTTTTACGGCCATAGCAGTTTTTATATTGTTGATTGCATGTATCAATTTTATGAACCTTGCTACTGCCAAATCATCTAACCGCGCCAAAGAAGTAGGTGTTAGAAAAAGTATGGGTTCAGGTAGGTCTGATTTGATATTTCAATTTATGACTGAGACATTTTTGATGAGTATTATTTCTTTTATTTTGGCAGTTATAATAGCTTCCTTTTTGCTGCCCTTTTTCAACGATCTTGCAGGCAGAAATTTGGCAATGCCATTTGATTCACTTACATTTTATTCCAGCCTTCTATTAGGTTCAATTCTGGTTGGTCTGATAGCTGGAATCTATCCATCGCTCTTTTTATCTGGTTTTAAACCTGCCAAAGTTTTGAAAGGGGACATTTCCAATGGAATGAAAAGTGCAACTGTAAGAAGTTCATTGGTAGTTTTTCAATTTTCAATTTCCATCATTTTAATATCCTGTACGATTGGATTGTTTTCCCAAATGAATTTTATTCTGAATAGAAATCTAGGATTCAATAAAGATCAAATCATTATGGTGCATGATCTTTATGCTCTAGGTGACCAAAAGCAAGCATTCAAACAAGAGGTTTTGAATAACTCATTGATAGAAAAAGGGACCTTAAGCGGGTTTTTACCTGTATCAGGAACCAATAGGTCAGATATGCCATGGTGGGTATTAGGAAGGGATATTCAGGACCAGGAAAATTTTGTTTCCATCCAAAACTGGCGTGTAGATTTTGATTATATCGAAACCTTGGGAATGAAAATAATCCAGGGTAGGGATTTTTCGATGGACTTTCCTTCAGACTCAAGTGCAGTAATTATCAACGCCTCAGCATTGAAAAAATTCAACTTCGATGGAGATCCAATTGGTCAAAAAATTGCTTCATTCACGGGAGACAATGTGTCAGGTGTGAGTAAGGATCAGTTTAAAACCAAAACAGTGATAGGAGTGGTTGAGAACTTCCATTTCGAGTCCCTAAAGGAAAATATTGGAGCGGTATTGATGTATATAGATCCTAACCCATCTGGAATAGCCTCATTTAAATTCAAGTCCCAAGATGTGGAGGAAGTTCTTCAGTACATTGAAGGAAAATGGCGTGAATTGGCTCCCGGTCAACCATTTACTTATGATTTTTTAGATGATAGGTTTGCTTCTATGTATGCAGCTGAGGCTAAAATTGGGAAAATTTTTGCCGTATTCACAGGTATTGCAATATTCATTGCCTGCTTGGGACTTTTTGCACTTGCAGCCTTTACAGCAGAGCAGCGCAAAAAGGAAATCGGTATTAGAAAAGCCTTGGGGGCTTCAGTTAGTACCCTGGTTTTACTCTTGTCAAAAGAATTCACCAAGCTGGTTTTTATTTCATTAATTATAGGTATTCCTATAGCTTGGTGGGGAATGAAATCTTGGTTGGAGAATTATCAATATAGAATTGAATTAAGCTGGGGTATATTTTTTATAGCAGCAATGATGGTACTTGTGATTGCTTGGTCTGTGATGGGCTATCAATCTTTAAAGGCAGCGAATACAAATCCGATCGATTCATTAAAAAGTGAATGAAATCGCTTTGTCCGCTGGCGGACAAAGGTGTTCGGCGAAACCTTAGCATAAATTACCAAAAAAGGGCTTTTTCGCAAGATTTAAGCCTTTTTTTATGGCATAAAATTAGAATCTCAACATCAGAGCTTCAAGTAATCGCTTATTACCTGTTTCTGAAAAATCTTAAAAACCATTCTTTTATCATGATAGCACTTTCTAATATCGATAAATATATAGAATCCAGATTCCAAAGGATATTTATTCTTAAGGGAATTGACTTAAAGATTGACCAAGGGGAATTTGTGACCTTAATGGGACCATCTGGAGTGGGGAAATCCACCCTGCTTAATATAATTGGCCTTCTGGATGAGGATTATGAAGGCAAATACATTTTTGACGGGAAGTCAATTAACGGTATGAAAGAGAAGCAAAAGTCAGCTTTACACAAAGACGAATTTGGATATATTTTTCAGGCGTACCATCTTATTGATGAACTGACAGTATATGAAAACATTGAAACCCCATTGTTGTACCGGAATGTTTCTTCTTCCGAAAGAAAAAGCATCATTGCGGACTTATTAGATAGGTTTAATATGGTGGCCAAAATGGACTTATTTCCTGAACAGCTTTCGGGTGGTCAACAGCAATTGGTCGGAATTGCAAGAGCCATTGCAGGTAGGCCAAGGGTACTTTTGGCAGATGAGCCTACCGGAAATCTGCATTCAACTCAAGCCAAAGAAATTATGCAGGTATTTAAAGAGTTGAACAAAGAAGGTACTACTATTATCCAGGCTACCCATGCACGTGAAAATGCAGATTATGGCAGCCGATTGATAGAAATGTTGGATGGGAAGATTTATAAAGACATTTCCTTAGCATGAATATGAAAAAATTTACATTTACACTGGTGTTTTTAGTTGGATCGGTATGGAGATTGATTGCTCAAGATACAATACCCCTTTCTTTTCAAGAGGCGGTAAAAATTGGACTTTCCCAGAATATTGATTACCAAAAGCTGCTCAACCAGCAAGAAGTCTTAAGAATGGAAAGGTTGAATGCACAATTCAACCATCTTCCAAGGTTTAACCTAGCTAATGATGCATTTAGGCAAATAGGCCAGCAATTCCAGCAGGTAGAAGGTGAGCTTATCGTTACCAATCAGGTAAACAATATCATTACAGGAAGAATAAATGCCAATATGCCTATTTTCAATGGATTAAGAAGGACTAACAATACGCAAGCTGGAAAGAGTTTTGAGGATGCCGGAAAAAATGGGATTGAAAGGGCCAAGCAGGAAGTGATGTTCAATATTGCACAGCAGTATCTGCAAGTATTATTGGATGAAGAACTCTACAAGATTTCAATGGAAAATCTTGAGAACCAAAAACGGCAATTAGAGCAGATTGATGGATTTGTAGAAGCTGGTTTGAGGACATTGTCTGATCTGTATAATCAAAAATCTGAGGTTGCAAGGCTCGAGGTAGTAGCCCTGAATGCCAAAATCCAATGGGAAACAGACTTATGGACATTGGCAGAAATTCTTCAATTGGGCCCTAATGTGTTACCAAAACCTGAAAGCATTGATTTGGAACGTAAAGAAAGTGAATGGTTAAATTTGCCATTGGAGGAGCTTTATTTAACTGCTTCTTCAGAAAGAAAGGACTTGCGGCAGATTCAGCAACTTGAAAATGCCAACAAGAAAATGCTGGCAGCGGCGAAGGCCTCTTACATGCCACAATTGAATGCTTTTTTTAATTATAATACCTTCTTTACAACTTTGGATGAAAGGACTTTCAGCAATCAATTTTTCACCATTTTTCCCCAGCGGTCATTTGGTTTCAGCCTGACAGTCCCGATTTTCAATAATTTTGAAAACAGGGCCTTTGTCACTAGGTCTAAAATGGAGTTTTATAACCAGCAATTAGATAAAACAGCACTGGAAAGAAGAATCAATCAAGAGGTCAAATTAGCTTATGAGAATTTTAAGGCAGCAATCAAAAGAGAAGAAGCTACACAGGTTCAATTGGCAGCTGCCAAAGAAGCACAATTGGCTATTTCCGAAAGATTCCGACTGGGTGTAAGTAATTTTGTTGACTTGGCCCAAGCTAATCAACAACTATTTACAGCTCAATCTGATTATGCACAAGCCCAATTTTCCCTCTTTTTTCAAGAGGTGATTTTAAGATATGCCTTGGGCGTATTGGAAGTTCAAATATCAAATGAAAGCCTGTAAGGGTACTAATAAAATAAGCAGTTTTACTTGTTTGGAAAATGAAATTGATCTTTTGAATCAAAGATGTTTTCTGTTATTGAGGTGTCTAAACCAAATCTTTAGCTAGCAAATACCAGAATTTAACATTTTGAATTTTTGGATACCTTTCATTTCGGAAATTATTCATTTCTCAAACTCCTAGTAGGATTCATCCATGCTGCTTTCACTGATTGATAACTTACAGTCAACAGGGTAGTTAATACAGCAATTAAGCAGGTTAAGATTATCAATTGTAGTGAAATTTCAATGTGGTAGTCGAATCTTTGGAGCCACCGGTTAACCAAAATGTAGCCAGGTGGCACCGCAAATATACAAGCATAGAGGACCAAAAGGATAAACTCCCGCGACAACATACTCCAAATATTGGTAGCGCTGGCCCCCATCACTTTCCTAATTCCTATCTCTTTTTTGCGTTGCTCCGCAACAAATGAAGATAAGCCAAATAGGCCTAGGCTTGAAATAAAGACTGCCATCCCTGCAAAAACTCCTGATAGCTTGCCAAGTAAGACTTCTTGCTTAAATTTTTTACTGAACTCCTCATCTACAAAAATGAAATCATATACCGTCAAAGGTACAATCTTTTGGAGTGTGGTTTCAATTATTGATAAGGCTTCATGATAGCTCAGTTCAGGTTTTAATTTAAAATGCAAAACATTGGAAGCTTTTTCATTGAAGTAGTAAATAGTTGGTTTAACTGATTGATAAGGAGATTCAACGACAATGTCTTGTACGACCCCAATGATAGTTTTTGACCAGATTGGATTTCCATATTCATCGTTATGAATAAGTTCAGTCCCTATAGGATTTTCTAATCCCATTTGTTTGGCAGCAGCTTGATTGATGATAATTACGTCATGTTCATCAGAAGTCAGGTCTTCAGAAAAATCCCTGCCTGATATTAACTTCCATCCCAAGGTTTTACCAAACTCAGGAGAGATATTTGAAAAAATAACTTCCATATTTCTGGAAGGGTCTTTGCCCTGCCAGTCAAAACCTCCACCAAAAGCATTTATTCCTGTAAGTCGGCTAGAGGAAGTGGCCACGTCGATTATGGTACCAGATTGAATAAGTTCTGCTTTGATAACATTTACTTTTTCCTTAAACCTTGGGTTGCTCAAGTCCAAGGAAATCAAACTTTGCAAGTCATATCCTACAGGTCTATTTTTGGCAAACTCTATTTGCTTATGGATCATTATTGTTCCCAATACCAAAATTACAGCAACGGAGAATTGGGCAATAACCAATACTTTTCTAGGTAATGCTGCAAACCGACCTGTTCGAACCGATCCTTTGAGGACTGTTACCGGTTTGAAAGAGGATAAATAAATTGCAGGATAAAGCCCCGCCAATAATCCCGTTAGAAGAATAAATAAAATGGAAATTATCCAGAAGGCTTGATTTTTGAAGGGTATAATAATCGACTTATCAGCCAATTCATTAAAAAAATCAATAGTCAAAACCAATAGAAATAATGCCCCAATAAAGGAAATTAGGACAGCGATAAAAGATTCGCTCAGAAATTGAATAATCAGTTGAACTCTATTTGAACCCATAGTTTTGCGGATTCCTACTTCCTTTGCTCTTTTTTCTGACCGTGCAGTGCTTAGGTTGATAAAATTGAAGCAAGCCACCAGTAAAATTAAAAATCCAACTATTCCAAAAAGCCACACATAAGTTATTCGTCCCCCGGCAGGTTTCCCGTTTTTGAATTCTGAATACAAATGCCAGAATTCCATTGGAATTAGCTGAGAGAATGGTTTGTTTTGTTCTATTGCGGCATAATAATCCTTTGGGATATTTTGGGAATACAAGTCATATATGGCTGAATTTGCCTCTTCGATAGTAGTATTGGACTGTAGTTGGACATATACATTGACAAATTGCCTGGTCCAATTATTTTCAAAATCATTTATCCCTGGTTTGTAAGTAGGTAACAAGGACCAAGGTAAGAATAGATCAAACTCCCTTAAGCTACTGTTGTCTGGAACATCTTCATAAACTCCTTTAACTGACAGATCCAGGAAATTTTCCAGTCTAATTATTTTGTTGATGGGGTCTTCTTCTCTAAATATTGATTTAGCGGCCGAAGCAGAAATGAAAACAGCATTAGGATCATAAAATTCTTTTTGAGATCCATTGTTCAATTTAAGGGAAAATATACTAAGGAAATCTTCCTCCACAAAGAGACCCCTTGCCTTGAAAAAATCGGACCCATTTGAAAGGGTGCATTCACCTGTCCTGAATGCCTTTGATACATGCTTGAAGTAATGGGGATAATTATTTCTTAGTACATCACCTACAGGATATTCTACAAAGACCATTCCTTCAATTTCTTTAGAATCAGGATTGATGCCTCCTCCCCAGAAAATGGCAATCTTCTCATAATTTTCATGAGATTTGTTGAAGGATAGTTCATCATGGACCCATAATCCAATCAACATAGCTACTGTCATTCCAAGGCAAAGCCCTCCAATGTTAATCAATGAATAGCCTTTGTCACGCAGAAGGTTTCTCCATGCCATTTCTACATAACTTTTATACATACCAAAGGAATTTATTTAAGGTTAGCGGCATAACAAATATTTTAAAATCAATTACTAAGTAGTTATGATTGTTCCAGTTGCTCAATGAATATTCCAGTTTTCCCAATAATCCAGATTAATGTCTTTATTTCAGTCTCCTATTTTAAACAATAGGAGATTTTATTATTCAACTGAGAGTTGGTAACAGTCGTGGAAATATTACTTTTCCTTAGTCTCTTTAAAAAACCTTGCCAATGAGAATATTGAGGTTATTTCATTCCCTTTAACGATTTGGTTTTTTCTATTTGTTCATTTTGATTCACAATTGTCCGATTTTGGGATTATTTAAATTTTTTTTCTTATTATGAATCTGAAAGGAAAAATTTTTATATATGATCGGGGCCTTATCTTTTTTTATTTTTCAATTTTCAGAAAGCTTATAATCTCCAATCAAAATGTATTTGGCAATTTTTTACTTAAAAAAGTGCAATAACTATAATTGGATCCATTTTGTTTAAAAAAAAATACTTAAAAAAGCATTTAATTTAAAAATCAGAATTTTGATCTTTTTTTTTCATAAGAACAAAATATTAAATAGTTTAAATTTTTGTTGACCAAATTTTTTTTTAATAAAAAATAAAATTTTAAATTTCATAAGTAACTAAGCGATGTCAAAGTTTCTATTATTTGATTACTAGGCTAATATTTTGAAAATATATCTATAGCTAAAAGAATATTCTATTTTATTGCTTAGTTGTGAGTTGTGTTTGGTAACCAGCTTTTGGTTTTAGTAACAAAAAATCTTAAAAAAAATTAAATCAAATTTAAATCCATGAAAAATGTAAAATCATTACTTATTGGTTTGGTTTTGTTGTTGGGAATTACTGCTAGTGCTATGAGCCAAACGGTCACCGGGAAAGTCACCAGCGCTGTAGACGGCAGTTCACTCCCAGGAGTTTCTGTAATCGTTAAAGGAACCTCAATTGGTGTGGCTTCTGATATTGATGGGAATTATTCCATAAACGTCAGTGGGCCCCAGACTGTCTTGATATTTTCTTACATTGGTTTTGCTCCACAGGAAATTGTGATTGGGAACAGGTCGATTCTGAATGTTGCCCTTTCGGAAGATGCTTCCGAACTGGGGGAAATAGTCGTAACGGCCTTGGGAATTGAAAGAAATGTCAAAGCGCTTCAGTATTCAATGACTAAGGTTAGCGGTGAGGAATTTGTTCAAGCCAGGGAAAACAACATTGCCAATCAATTGGCAGGTAGGGTGGCAGGTGTCAATGTAACCAATGTGGCATCAGGTCCAGCAGGTTCTTCCAGAGTCATCATTAGAGGAAATACTTCATTGATGGGCAACAACCAACCCTTGTATGTAGTGGACGGTATTCCTATTGACAACACTAACTTTGGTCAAGCTGGTGTATGGGGAGGTACTGATCAAGGTGATGGTATGACCAGTATTAACCCTGATGACATAGAGTCCATGTCTGTCTTAAAAGGTGCCAGTGCTGCCGCCCTTTACGGAGCAAGAGCAGCAAATGGTGTTATCCTGATCACCACCAAAAGGGGAAAATCAAGAAAGGGAATAGGAGTTGAGTTCAATACCAACTATGTTGCAGAGCGCATCAATAACCAAACTGACCTTCAGACTACATTTGGCTCAGGAAGGTTCCAAGGTAATTTAGCGACAGGACAATCAGTAAGGCCAACTACTGTACGGCAAGGATATGATTGGGGAACACAGGCATGGGGTGAAAGATTAGGAAGTGGCACTTCCATGCATTTTGATGGGGTAGAAAGGCCCTATGTTTATGCAGGGGATAATTGGAGCAGGTTTTATGAAACCGGACATGCCTTTACCAATTCTATAGCATTGACAGGTGGAGGAGAGAATCAAAATTTCAGGTTCAATGTAACCGATTTGAGAAGTACTTCAGTAATACCTAATGCCGGATTCGACAGAATCAACGTTTCTTTGGCTTCAAATGGGAGATTTGGTAAAAAAATCAGCTTTGATAGCAAAGTGATGTATTCCAATGAAAGCACTAAAAATAGGCCAAGACTTTCTGATTCACCCGGAAATGCCTTTCAGTCTATATTTGCTCTACCACCAAATGTCAATGTGGAGTGGGGAAGAGGAAATCCAGATAGGTTAGGAACCATTACTCCCAATACAGATCCCGCTTTGTTAAATACTTGGGGATTTAGTGTAGGAGAAGAATACCTTATGGTCAATAATCCTTGGGGGCAAAACCCATATTTTTCTACTTATCAATTGTCAGTTAATGATATCAGAAATAGGATAATGACTTCTGGTTCTTTAAGGTATGATATCACGGATCATTTATATATATCAGGTAGGGCAGGTTTGGACTGGTTCAACAGAAGAGGATCCAACCTAACTCCACAGGGAACAGGATATAATAGGGGTGGTGAAATGAGTGAGAATTCCAGAAACGTGAGTGAATTGAATTTGGAAGCTATCATGGGTTATAATAGGACTTTTGGAAACTATGGAGTCAACGTCTTTGTGGGAGGAAACAGAATGAGGAGAAAGGATGAAACCATAGAAGCTTATGGCCAAAGGTTTAATGTACCTTTCTTCCATGCAATCAATAATACGGTTACCAGAAACTTTGGATATGGCTTTTCTGAATGGGGAATCAATTCTGTTTTTGCATCTGGAGAATTCAGTTACAAAAATTTTATATTCTTGACAGCAACCGCAAGAACAGATTGGTTCAGTGTTTTGGATCCTGAAAATAATAATATTACTTATCCTTCGGTGGGAGCTAGTTTTGTATTTACTGATGCATTTAAGTCACTTCCTAATTGGCTAAGCTTTGGAAAAATCAGGGCTTCCTGGGCAGAAGTTGGAAACTCTACAGTAGGTCCTTATCAAATTGCAAATGTTTACTCTTTAATTGGCGCACCTGCCTTTAATGCACAGGGGCAACAAGTACCTATGGCTACATTTGCAACTGCTCAAGGCAATGCAGGAACAATTCCAAACCGTTTTCTGAAACCACTGCTTTCAACCGAGACAGAGGTTGGATTTGATGTCAGGTTCTTTCAAAATAGATTGGGCCTTGATTTAACCTATTATGCTCAAAAAAGTACCAATGACCAATTGAATGCACAGGTTTCAAGAGCATCAGGCTTTGGCTCTACTTTGGTCAATTTGGGCGAAATGCAGAACAGGGGTATTGAAGCATTGATCACAGGAACCCCACTTAAAAGGGGTGCATTTAACTGGGATGTTTCACTCAACTTGGCGCGGAATAGAAATAAGGTGATCTCATTGATTGAAGGTAATGACATACTTAATGTTGAAGAGCCAAGAACCAGAACTGTCTTTGTCCAACATAGAACAGGATATCCGTTTGGTGTAATTGCCGGATGGGTTCAAAAACGAGCTCCAAATGGTCAACTTGTTTTCGAACCAAATGGCGCACCTGTCCAATCTGATCAGATGGAGGTTATTGGAAATGGTATTCCAGACTGGACCGGAGGTTTTAATAACAGCTTTACATATAAAGGATTCAACCTTTCCTTCCTGATAGATTTTAGAATTGGAGGGGATTTGTATTCGGGAACCAATCTTAGATTGACACAGTGGGGCTTACATAAACAAAGTTTGCAGGGAAGAGAAGGGGAAGCACCTATTACGATCAATGGTGTAGTCCAAAGAGGAACCGATAGCGGTGGAAATCCTATTTATGAGCCGATTAGCAAAACATTAACTCCTGGGGAAGCCTATAATTATTGGCAGCAAATGGGAAATAGGGTACAGGACCATTTTATTTATGATGGATCTTTTGCCAAGTTGAGACAACTGACATTCGGTTATAGTTTCCCACGAAAGATACTTGAAAGGTCACCATTCAATTCCTTATCATTATCTTTTGTAGGCCGAAATCTTGCTATTCTCTGGAAGAATGTTGAAAACATTGATCCTGAATCTGCATACTCTTCAGGAAATGGACAAGGCTTGGATTACTTTGGGATGCCCCAAACCAGGACTTTTGGATTTAACTTGAATGCTTCATTCTAATTTTAAATGACATGTCTATGAAAATCATAAATAGAATTATCACTTATCTGCTGATCTTTTCCTTGCCCTTGATTGGCTGCGATACTGATTCCTTGCATGACCTTAATATTAATCCTCAGGCAGTAAATCAGGTAGACTTGAATTTCATCTTTACAGCAGCACAGCTTGGATCCGCTTCAGGTGGTTCTGCTGGAGATAACCGATATATTGATTGGAGAACTAATATCGGAATGACTGCTTACCTTATTCAACATTTGGCCAATGCCGGTGGGGGAATAGCTCCTGGAGACAAATACATAGAAAATTTTGAGTCCAATAATGCTCCATTCGAATTCTGGTATGGTGATGCACTCAAAAACATTTCTGAAGTTCTTCGTCAAACCGGACCAGGTGGCTATGATGAAGGGAAGAAAGTAAATATGAGAAATGCTGCCAGAATTCTCAGGGTATTGAATTTCCACAGATTGACTGATTTCTATGGAAACATTCCATATTTTGAGGCATTACAGGGAATGGATGGGGTTTATTTCCCTAAATATGACAAACAATCTGAAATCTATCCTCATTTATTGAAAGAACTGGAAGAGGCTACAGCAGCTTTAAGTCCTTCCAACCCTGATGAAGGATTTTCCAGGGCTGATATCATTTTCAACGGTGATATTGCTAAATGGAGAAGATTTGGATATTCCCTGATGCTCAGGTTAGCAATGAGGGTGTCCAATGTGGCTCCATCCCTTGCAAATGAATATGTGACCAAGGCTGCTGCCGGTGGTGTAATGCAAAGCAACTCAGATAATGCCTATGTTCCCATGACTGAAGGACCTAGTCTTTGGGTCAATCAAAATGGAATTTCCAGAGCATTTTTCCCTGGTGATGGCGGGCAACCAAGCTTTATGAGCAAAACTTTAATCGATTGGCTCAAAGCAGGAGCCACTGCAGCTGATGAAGTTGATCCAAGACTTATGGTAATAAGTGGTGGTATTGCCAATTGGAGTGCAGTAGCATGGACTCCTACCAATACCAATCCCTTGGAACAGGTAGGAATGCCAAATGGATATGATGCAGCTGGACTGGATGCCCTTTTTGGAAGGCCTGTCAATCAGGAAGCTACGTTCTCAAGAATTAACTTCAGATTACTGAAAAGAGATTCACCTTATCAATTGATGAACTATGCTGAATCTGAATTCCTTCTTGCAGAAGCTTTGCAGAGAAGTATAGGATCTGGTATCACTGGAACTGCAAAATCACACTATGATGCAGGTGTAAAAGCAGCCATGCAAATGTATGTTCAATATGATAATACTTTGGTCATAACAGATGCACAGGTGACGGCATATTTGAACCGTCATCCATTTGGAGTGGGTAAACCTGCACTTCAAATGATCGGAGAACAGTTATGGGCCAGTAAATTCTTAAATTGGTGGGAAGCTTGGTCTGATTGGAGAAGGACGGGTTTCCCTGTACTTACACCTACCAATTTCCCAGGAAATGTGACCAATGGTCAAATTATGAGGAGATTGAGGTATCCAGCTGCCGAAGCAGCTACCAATGCCAATTTCCAATCTGGTGCTACATTACCCGATATTTTTACCACTAAGGTTTGGTGGGACGGAGGAAATTGATTCTTCTTTTTGTAATTCAATAAATAAGGCCCGGGAAATTACGGGCCTTATTTTTTTCTTTTATATACTCCATCATAATGACTTCCAAGGTAAGCACCCCAAATTACAGGTTGCTTTATTTTAATAGGAGTATCTATTCTTTTAATCCGCATTCCAAGGAATGATAGAATATCGGAGTGGGAAAAGTATTGGCAGTGTACAATATCCAAGAATCCATCAGCGTCTAAATCCCCAATCCAAGGCGTAGAGAATATATTTTTCATTCCCTTGGTCTGGTCTATCGGCCAAATACGGTCATTCTTGAAATCAATGGCAATCAATTTATTTTCAATTGAAAAAAATGATCGGTCATCCATTTTTCTATTACAGTCAAACTCATTGATGCTGATAATGGCTTCGTCTACTCCATCTTTATTGAGATCATATACTACGGGAGAAGAAAATCCAGAACATCCCATGCTCTCTTTGTACAAGATCTCCCCGGTAAGCCCATCGAACAATACTTGAATTGAACCAGAATTTTCAGGCCATACTCCTTTACTGACAAATGTGAAAAAATCCGGTATGTCATCTTTGTTGAAATATCCAACTGAAAAACTATTACTACATTCCGTTTCGGGGACGGTGTTTCTCCAGATCACCTTTTTTGTGTTGCCATCAATGGCCAATGCCGTAGAGGCATGCGAGATAGCAACAATATCCAAAATGCCATCCTTGTTGATATCTGCCAGCACTGGTGTTGAAATGAAGCCATGGCCTTCTTCCATGGCAATAATCTTGGAACGGGAAAGTTGCTGCTCCAATAAATCTTCCAAAGTGCCCAGATACAGATTGCCACTTATAGTTTCGCCTCCTGTACCGAAAAGAATATAATTGGTGTTGTTTAAATGGTTTTCAAAATATAATGGAGACATATATGATTCCTTTCCATCAGGCATAGTATCTGCAACAATAATCTCACCATTTACGGGATTTATTACCATCATAACCCCAGGGTACCGGTCTACATTTTCGTAAGGTTCTGCTACAGCATTGCCGCCATTGACTGCCAAAATTTCCTGGATTCCATCTCCAGTTAGATCTGGAATCAAAGCACAGGTATTGAAATTATATCTTGCATACTGAAGGATAGGATGGTTTTCAAATTGGAAATCATATTTCCATAATAAACTTCCATTACTTCCATCAATAGCCCTTAGATGAGGTCCTCTTCCACCAATCACCACATCATCTATTCCATCAATATTGATATCAAGGAAGGTCGCAGCACCGTATACTTGATCTTCTGATTCATGACTCCAAAGAATTTTTCCATCACGCCCATCCAATGCGAGAATTCCTAAATCACTATATTGGAATTCATTTTTTCCTGCCCCAATTACCATATCCAATATTCCATCCCGATTAAGATCTACTGCTCTAGGTGAGGATTGTGAACCGATTACTGGAATATCAATTTTCCAGATGACCTCACTGGAATTTTTGGATTGACAAGAAAACAAATATGCACCCAATGCAATTGAAAGTGTGAAAAATGATTTGTTCCAAGCCAGATTGTAATTCTGCATATGGATAATTTTTTCGTATAATAATGAAAGTTAAAAAATTTCAAACTGTGAATTGTTCAAAATAAAAAAGAAAATAGTAATCAATGATCAAATCACCAAATAGGGATTCTTTTTATTGGTTAATTTATCTTCTAGGATTACATTTATACCAAAAGAGGTTTATAAAACGAGATATAATTTCCATGAAGTTGAATAATTCCCTGTTAATACTGTCCATGATTTTGATTTCATCTTTGGGGTTTTTAGGATCTTCGTCTATTTCCCGGCAAGCTGCAATTTTTGAATTGGTTCCAGCCAATAAGTCTGGGATTAAATTTCAAAATAAATTGATAGAAGACAGAAACAACAATGTTCTCCGCTATGAATATTTTTATAATGGTGGAGGTGTAGCGATAGGTGATATCAATAATGATGGTTTGGAGGATATTTATTTTACAGGCAATATGGTTCCTAATAAACTATATCTTAATCAAGGTGATTTTAAGTTTAAAGATATCACCAAGCAGGCAGGAGTAGCAGGTAAGGATTCATGGACCACAGGCGTAACTATGGCAGATGTAAATGGAGATGGCTGGCTGGATATTTATGTTTGCTACTCAGGAAGGGGTAATCTTGAATCCATGAAGAACCAACTTTTTATAAACCAAAAAGACGGAACTTTCAAAGAAGAGGCTGCTCTATATGGTCTTGATGACCATTCCAACAGTATTCAGGCTTTGTTTTTTGACTATGACTTAGATGGGGACCTTGACATGTACTTGCTCAATCATAATACCAACGTCATTAACGAAATTGAATTTGATGCTGCAAGGAATGACAGAAATCCACTTGCTGGAGATAAACTTTATCGCAATGACAATGGAAAATTTACAAATGTAAGCAAAGAGGCAGGGATAATTGGAAATTCAATGGGCTTTGGTCTTGGTGTTGCTGTTGCTGATATCACTGGAAATGGTTACCCTGATATTTATATTTCCAATGACTATATAGAACCCGATTACCTTTATATCAATAATGGAGATGGAACTTTTACCGAATCACTTGCACAATACCTGGAACATATTTCCTATTTCTCTATGGGTTCTGATATCAGTGATTTTAATAATGATGGACTACCGGATATTTTCACTTTAGATATGTTGCCTGAGGATAACCGAAGACAAAAGCTATTATATGGACCAGAAAATTATGAGCAATATGCCCTGATGATCATGAAAGGTTTCTATCACCAAAACATGAGGAATATGCTGCATCTCAATAACGGTAACGGATCTTTCAGTGAAGTCGGTCAATTTGCAGGAGTGTCAAATACCGATTGGAGCTGGGCTTCTTTTTTTGTGGATTTTGATAATGATGGATGGAAGGACCTCTTTGTCAGTAATGGCTACTACAGAGATTATACCAATAGGGATTTTTTGAAGTTCAAAGGTGATTATTACTTTAATAAGGCTAGGGAAAGACAGCCAGCAGATACCCTTTTCCTGGTCACCAGTATGTCATCTACACCAGTACACAACTATATTTTCAAAAACAACGGCGACCTGACTTTTTCAGACAAAAGCAATGAATGGGGATTCAGCAAACCCAATTTTTCAAACGGTGCCGCATATGCAGATCTGAATAATGATGGAAAAATTGATCTAGTGGTCAATAACCTTGATGCTACAGCATCAATTTTTAAAAATATCAACCAAAACCAAACTGAAAGTAATTTCTTGCAAATTGAATTAAAAGGGGATGGGAAAAATACCTTTGGCTATGGTGCTAAGATTTTTGTTTTTACCGGAAAGAACATGCAATTTTTTGAGCAACAACCAACTAGGGGATTTCAGTCTTCTATGAGCCATAAGGTTCATTTCGGATTGGGAAAATCACAAATTGTTGATTCCCTTTCAATAATTTGGCCGGATGGAAGGGAAGAAAAGAAGAAAAATGTAGCTGCAAACCAAGTTTTGGTATTGGACCAGAAGCAGGCGGCCCGTATGAATTTTACTGATCCATCTGAAGAAGATGAAATTTTTATCCGAATAAAACCCCAAATTACCTATACCCATGTTGAATATGGTTTCAATGACTTTAAAAGGCAACCATTGTTGACCAATATGATTTCAACTTGTGGACCTGTCATGGCCTCCACAGATGTTATTAACAATAAACTAACTGACTTATTTATAGGAGGGTCTTTTGGCTCTCCCGGAAAATTATTTTTTCAGGTTTCCAATGGACAGTTTATTCAGTCCCAAGGTTTAGACTTGTCGGCTGATAAAGATTTTACAGATGCTGATGCAGTATTCTTTGATGCTAATGGAGACGGAAGACCAGACTTATTTATTGCAAGTGGTGGATACCATGATTACAAAGCAAATGACCCCCGCCTAAGTGATAGGATTTATATCAATCAAGGAGGCGGAAACTTCAAAAAAGACATGGATGCATTGCCGCCGGTTTTCTCTAGCAGTTCCTGCGCCAGAGTTGCTGATTTTAATGGAGACGGTCACCCAGATGTATTTGTTGGAGGAAGGGTCGTTCCTGGTAATTATCCTAAAAGTCCAAAGTCTCAATTATTGCTCAATGATGGAAACGGCAAATTTAGAGATGTCATTGGGGAGATTGGGACCAATATGGAATATATGGGAATGGTAACAGATGCAGCCTGGGTAGACCTTAACGCTGATAGTTTTCCTGATTTGATTGTAGTAGGTGAGTTTATGCCGGTAAAAATATTCTTAAATGAGGGGGGGGAGAAATTTATTGATGCCACAGATTCATATTTTGATAAACCATTGACAGGGCTTTGGTCTTCACTTGCCATGGCCGATTTCGACGGGGATGGGGATGTTGACTTTGTTTTAGGAAATTTTGGATCAAATTCCCAATTAAAAGCGAATCAACGTGAACCTATCAGACTATATTTCGGTGACTTTGATAATAACGGCTCAGTGGATCCCATTTTAACTTATTTTATTCAGGGAAAACCTTACCCTTTTGCCAGCCGGGATGAACTTTTGGATCAGATGTACAGCCTCCGAAGTAAATTCAACAATTATGCTTCCTATGCTGATGCCCAATTGGAAGAAATTCTAAATGCGGATCAATTGAAAAAAGCTGAAGTGTTAGAGGCTGCCGAATTGAGGTCAGTATATTTGGAAAATAAAAATGGGAGATTCATTCCAAGACCACTGCCTAGCCAAGCACAATTTGCTCCAATACGCAGTATTCTTGTACATGATTTTGATAAAGATGGTCACTTGGACCTTGTTTTAGGTGGAAATGAAAATTCCAGTAGACTGCGGATAGGGGTAATAGATGCCAATTTTGGCCAGCTGTTCAAAGGGGATGGAAATGGTAATTTTCAATATATAACACAAAAAAAATCAGGATTGAGTATCTATGGTGATGTCAAGTCCATGAAAATGATCCAATCTGGAAGTAGGACATTCCTTGTTGTAGGTTTAAATAACCGACCAATCGAGACTTATTTGTTGAATGAAAAGAAGTAAATGATAAGAGAAAGGATTTGTCATAAATTCTAAAGGGTCTATTGTTTGTTAGTATTCATTGTGTTATTTTTACATATTGACACTTTAATTACCTTTCTATGATAAAAACCTACTTGCTTTCTTTTCTATTGACGATAGTCACAGTGATCGGTGCTCAGGCCCAAGAAGCATTATTCAGAGCCCAACAGATCATCAGCCCGGAAATCCATCAGGACAATTCAGTTACATTCCGATTGTTAGCCCCTAATGCCCAATCTGTCCAAATAACAGGAGATTTCTTACCTACGGTAAAAATCGAAACCCCTATGGGTCAAATGGATGGTCCCGGTAAAACTGATTTAGTAAAAGGGAATAATGGCGTATGGGAATTTAAGAGTCAATCGCTGGGTCCAGAGCTTTATAATTATTCCTTTATCATTGATGGATTTACCACCATTGATCCTAACAATCCATTTTTGATCAGAGATGTGGCTTCTGTTACGAATATCTTTATCATCGGAGGTGGCCATGCAGAATTGTACAAAACAAACGATATTCCCCATGGTTCCGTGACCCGTCGCTGGTATGATTCACCTGGTCTGGGTATGGACAGAAGGATTACTGTTTACACCCCTCCGGGTTATGAAAATAACACAGAGAAATATCCTGTTCTTTATCTGCTTCACGGAGCAGGGGGAGATGAAGAAGCTTGGATATCCTTAGGAAGAACAGCACAGATTATGGACAATTTAATTGATCAAGGAAAAGCAAAACCCATGATTGTGGTAATGCCCAATGGAAACGTAATCCAAGATGCAGCTCCAGGAGAAGGAAGTATGGGGTATTACAAACCTCAGTTTATGGTTCCCAAAACCATGGACGGAACGTATGAGGCCAATTTTATGGATATCATCAAATTTGTCGAAAGCAATTACAGGGTGAAGGCAGATAAAGCTAGCCGTGGCATCGCCGGTCTTTCCATGGGCGGTTTTCATACCATGCATATTTCAAGGTTTTACCAAAATACATTTGATTATGTAGGACTTTATTCTGCTGCAATTATGCCACGGGAAGATGCCACTTCCAAAGTTTACAGTGATATTGAAGGCACATTAAAAGTCCAGAAGGACAATGGTTATAAGTTGTACTGGATCGCAATTGGTAAAACAGACTTTCTTTATGATGCCAATGTAGCCTATAGGAAAATGCTGGATGATATTGGTATGAAATACCAATATGTAGAAAGTGAGGGAGGCCATACCTGGAGAAATTGGAGGGTTTATTTGAGTGAATTTGTGCCTAAACTATTCCAATAACCATAAAAAATAAAATTTCTAAAATCCTGCTTTTTAAGGCAGGATTTCTTTTTTAATCAAAAATAAAAGGTTGTGGAGTGAAACAAAATAAGAAAATCACTATGGCAAGCCAGCCTAAAACTTTTCTGATCCTGTTCATTTCTTTCGTGCCACTGACTTCCGGATGTTCTAAGCCCATTACTCTTCCCAATAAAAAGGCAAACAAAAGCCAACCTGTATAACCTTCCAAATTGGGCCATATGTACAAAAGGGAATATTGTGCAGCAGCTATCAAAAGAATGATAGACCAACGGGTCTCACTGGAGATATTTGCTTTTCGATAAATGATATACAAGAATCCAATATACAAGGGTATTGATAAAAACAACCTGTTGATATCATGGAAAGGATTGATTATGCCCAAACCTGCATAAAAAACAAATGCAGTAAAAAATACAAGGGAAATGGTCTTGTGATATTTGGGAAACAACCCGAAAATCACATGTCCTCCATCTAACTGGCCAATGGGCAGCAGGTTCAAGGCTGTAAAAAACAATGCTAGATATCCTGCAAACAGATAGGGAAAGTGAATGACCTCATACATGTTTGGCATTTTTTCCGGATCTGCCAGGCCTTGTTCCATTAAATAAAAGAGTAGATTATAACCAAGTCTTAACGTTATATATCCTTCCTCCTCCTGATGGCCTTTGAAATCCGGATCAAGATATTCCGGATGTATTTTGTAGATGTAATCCGATTCTGGGAGATGGGTAAAACCATACCACAGCACGAGTATTGCTACTGCAAAACCTGCCAGTGGTCCCGCTACTCCGATGTCAAAAAATTTCCTTCGGCTATTTATAAAACCTTTCATATGGATAATGGCCCCAAAGGTGCCTATAGAAGGAGCGCCTAAGAATCCTAGCCAGCCCGGTATAAAGTAGGGTAGGGAGGACCTTACTTTGTGCCTAATGGAGGTAAGTAAATGCCCCATTTCATGAATAAAAAGAATCCCTAAAAAGGGGATGGAGAAGTGCAAGGATTTTATAAAATATTCCCAAGTGAGGGCATGCTCTCCGCTTACGAGGATAGATTTTCCAAAAAGCCATTCGCCACCTGCTAATGTGGTTGTAAGGATGGTCAATAACAATAGTAATGAATGGATAAAATATTGCTTGGGTGTATACATTTTGGTTTTTAAATATTAATACAGATCAAAAAATTCCATTAATCCCATGGGATGGGTAATCTGGTGGGTTTGAATTCCCACCTTTTCAGCACCTTCCAAATTGGCGGTAAGATCATCGAAAAACAAAACGTTTTTGGCAGGCACCTTGATTTTTCCCAATACTTCCTCATAAATCGCCACATCTGGTTTTGCTAAGCCCATTTCATGGCTTAGAAAAATCTCATGGCAAAGATCAAAGATCGTTTTTTCAGTGGTAAGTTCTACTAGTATTTCGTCAAATTTTTGGATGTGGATCGCATTGGTATTGCTCAAAATAGCTGTCCCATAATCCGATTTCAGCTTTTTCAAAAGATCAATACGTTCCTGTGGGACATTTTTTAACAGGCTGTTCCAAACATGATCGATTTGGACATCGGTCCAATCTTCTTGATACAGATTTCTAATTTCATTCCTGAACTCTTCCGAACTAATTAACCCTTTTTCATAGTCTTTATGATATTTAGATGTAAAAAACTTTCCAGAAAGCTCGTGTTTGTTCTCTGGTAATATTTTTTTCAACTCATTGATACTGAAATCATAATCAATATCGATAATTACATTGCCTAAATCGAATATAAAAAAATCAATATTTTTGGGAATTCTCATGGATTTTCGGGTTGCTTATTTAATTCCAAATATGTAACATTGCAGTCCCATTTGCAAGATGGCTATTCAAAATTTAATCTTGTCAAATAGGCAGTGTTCCCAACAGCTTTTTGGGAATCAGTTGGTTAGGTATTCCAACCAACAACTGACTTTGGGCCTATAGCTCAGCCGGTTAGAGCATCTGACTCATAATCAGGGGGTCCCTGGTTCGAGCCCAGGTGGGCCCACCCCCAAGCCGCTTAGAAATTCTAAGCGGCTTTTTTGTTGAAAATCTCTTAGCGTGTCTATGGAGTCTATTCCGTGACTAGATTTGGCTGACAAACTGCCGGATTGTTTAATCTAAAAGGACTTTAAAATCAGCGTTTTCAATTCATTTTTACTCGAGATCCGTCAAAGGGCATGTAATTTTTAATTTTTGAAGAGGGAAGAAAAATATCATTAATGACTTCGTGTACTTAATATTTTTTGTCTTAAAACAGCACATAAGTACCGCAGAGCGCATTAAGGATAAGAAAAGTGTATTCGTATAGATCTTTATCGGCGGAATTCGGGAAACAACATTGGTTTACCTTTGGAGCTTTATCTAAGTCTAAATTTCGCAAATAATCCATATCATGATTCCGCCAATCGAAGCAATTAGCTTCCCATTATCAATTTAATTGAAGAACGGTTTGTTTTTTTGATATTTTAGAGGTTTAAAATCCCAAAAGAATGATGAGATTAAGAAAGATTTGTTTGTTCTTAGCGTTATTGACCATTTCAGGATTTTCTATGGCTGAAGTGGCTCCAAAATGGCTAAGGTATCCGGCCATTTCACCCGATGGCTCACAGATTGTGTTTACCTACAAAGGCGATTTGTATAAAGTGGCAAGTACAGGAGGAAGAGCAGTCCAATTGACTTTCCATGAAGCCCATGACTTTATGCCTGTATGGAGCAAAGATGGTAAACAAATTGCATTTGCATCAGATCGCTATGGCAATTTTGATGTTTTTGTCATGGATGCTGATGGTGGCATAGCTAATAGGTTGACTTACCATTCCAATGATGAAACTCCCTATAGCTTTTCTGCTGATAACAAATCCATAATTTTTGGGGGTGTTAGACAGGACTTGGCCGAACATAGACAATATCCTACAGGTTCCCAACCGGAGCTATATCAAGTTCCGGTAATTGGGGGCAGGGTAGACCAGGTTTGGACAATTCCTGCTGAGTATGTTCAGGTAAGCAAGGATGGTAAACGGATGGTTTACCACGATAAAAAGGGAGGGGAAAATGAATGGAGAAAGCGTCATCAATCTGCCATCACCCGAGATATCTGGTTATTTGATGCTTCCAGCAATACCCATAAAATGATTACTACTTTTGCTGGAGAAGACAGAAACCCTGTATTTGCGCCCAATGGAAGTGATATCTATTACCTAAGCGAAGAGAATGGTAGTTTCAATGTTTTTAAAACCAACCTGGATAATTCAGCCCAAAGGCAAGCCTTAACAAACCTTAAAGATTTTCCTATTAGGTTTTTGACTATTTCAGAAAATGGTTTGATGAGTTTTTCTTATGATGGAGAGCTGTACACTTTTAAAGAAGGTGGGGATCCAATGAAAATTGAAGTAACCATCAAGACCCAGCCAGTTTCAAATTCAGATAGTTATATAAGTATCAATGGAGGTGTAAGGGAAATGTCTATTTCACCTGATGGAAAAGAAATAGCATTTATTGCCAGGGGAGAGGTTTTTGTTACTTCTGTGGATGGTGCAATGACCAAAAGAATAACAAATACACCACAACAAGAGCGTTTTGTACAATTTGCCCCTGATGGTAAATCCATTGTCTATGCTTCAGAACGCAATGGCAAGTGGCAGATTTTCCAGACCAAAAAAGTAAGAGAAAAAGAAGAGCCTTTCTTCTTTGCCAGTACCTTATTGAAAGAAGAAGTACTGATAAGCAATGAACATGACAATTACTTGCCACAATTGTCACCTGATGGTAAAAAATTGGCCTATGTGGAAGCCAGAAAAACCCTAAAAGTAATGGATCTTTCTAACAAATCCACAGTGACTTTAATGACTCCTGATGAAGTCTTCCATATGCAAGATGGTGACAAGTACTTCACTTGGAGCCCTGACAGCAAATGGCTTTTAGCGGAATTTAGGCCAACCATGGCAAATGGTGAGGTGGTATTGTTGGATGCTTCTGGAAAAAGGCCAATAGAAAATCTTACCCAAAGCGGTTATGGGGATTCCAGACCAAAATGGGTAAATGGTGGAAAACAAATGATCTGGTTCAGTAACAGGGATGGGCTTAAGGGTTTTGCAACAAGCGGAGGTTCTCAAAATGATGTTTTTGCCATGTTTTTCACCAAAGAAGGATTTGATAAGTTCCGGTTGAGCAAGGAGGACTTTGATTTATTGAAGGAGGTGGAAAAAGCTGCCAAAAACGGACAAGAAAAGAAAGATGAGAAGAAGGATGACAAAAAAGTTGAGGAATTGATCATAGATTGGGATGATTTAAAGGAAAGAAAAACCAAACTGACCATTCATTCTTCTTCCTTGGGAGATGCTGTAATTGACAAAGATGGCGAGAAGCTCTATTATTTGGCAAGGTTCGAAAAAGGAATGAATCTTTGGAGTACTGATCTTAGGACCAAAGAAACCAAAATGGAGCTGAAACTTGATGCCGGTTTTGGTAGATTGGAGTGGGATAATGAAATGAAGAATCTTTATCTATTATCTGACGGTACTATAGCCAAAATCACCAACAATGGCAGCAAAAGGGAAGCCATCAAAATTGCAGGTGAAATGACTGTGGATGTGGATGCCGAGAGGGCCCATATGTTTGAACATATCCGAATTAGAACCAAAGGTGCTTTTTATACTTCAGATTTTCATGGAGTCGACTGGGATGAATTGGCAGACCAATATGAGAAATACCTCCCATACATTGGCAATAGCTATGAATTTGCAGAAATGGTTTCCGAATTGATAGGGGAATTGAACGTTTCGCATGCAGGAGCTAGATTCAGCAGAAATATACCTCAAGCAGATGCCACTTCTTCTTTGGGAATTTTTATGGATTACAGCCATAAATCAGCAGGTATAAAAATTGCAGAAATATTGAAAGATGGACCTTTGGATAAAGCCGGTTTTAAAATTCAGGCTGGCATGATTATCGAAAAAATTGATGGGGAAACCATTGAGCTAGATAAAGATGTAGCGCAGTATCTTAATAGAAAATCGGATAAGTTTACTTTATTGGAAGTATTCGATCCCAAAACAAATACTCGTCAACAAATTACAGTAAAGCCGATTACTTTGGCACAGGAAAATCAATTGCTTTATAAGAGATGGGTGAAAAAGAACCAGGAAGAAGTTGACAAATTGAGTAACGGAACTTTGGGATATGTTCATATCCCAGGCATGGCTGATGGTCCTTACAGGACTACCTATGAAGAAATGATGGGTAAATATCATGACCGCAAAGGCGTAATTGTGGATACTCGTTTCAATGGTGGAGGTGACCTTGTTGCAGACCTGGCCATGTTCTTCACCGGAGAGAGATTTATCACATATGCTACCGAAGATAGGGAAGTAGGATATGAGCCTACTTTCAGATGGACCAAACCTACTTTGGCCATGTTCAACGAGGCAAATTACTCCGATGGACATTGCTTTGCATGTGGTTACACAGACCTGAATATTGGTAAGACCGTGGGTATGCCAACTCCAGGGACCTGTTCATTTGCTGGTTGGGAAATGTTGCCAGATGGAGGAAGATGGGGTATTGTACCAATTTCAGCCAAGAATAAGGCAGGTGAATGGATGGAAAACAATGAAACCAAACCTCAGTTCCAAGTGAAAAACATGCCTGGAAAAATTGATAAAGGCATTGACCAACAATTGGAAAAAGCTGTAGAGGAGTTATTGAAAGATGTGAAATAACTCATAAGTGATTTTAATTAACTTCAAAACCTCTAGGGCTGCAACCAGCTTCTAGAGGTTTTTTGTGCTGTTTAAGTCCCTGAATCACTTTTCCAAATTGAAATGAATATTAACTTCAAATTGTTTTGCTTTTGTTTAAACCTATTAATTGTTGTAATTCAATCAAAACCAGTTCCGCAAAACCTGAAAATTGACTCAAGTCTATCCCCCAAAATGCTTCATTTTGAAGCGAATATTTAATGATTTTTTCCAAATCAGCTTCCTGCCAGACCATTTCAAAAAATTCTAAAACATAGGCCTCGTCTTTCAGGGGTATATTTTCCCCATTTATTCTGCCCGAATAAAATAAAATCAAAGCCGCTAAGGACCGAGTTAGGTAATGGGGCCAAAAGCCATTTTTATGTTGAAACTCAAAAATACTGGGCAGTACACGAACCCTAAATTTTGAAATTGAATTTAGGGAAATAGAAATCAGTTCATGGTGGATAAATGGATTACTAAACCTGTCCAGCACATCAGATGCAAACCTCTTCAATTCTTCTTGTGGAAGGTCAATGCTTGGTATGATTTCATCAAAAATCATTGACTTTACAATTTTACCAAAATCTTTGTCATCAACAGCTTCTCTAACAGTTTTTAATCCCAAAATGTAGGCCATAGGAGCCATAGCAGTATGGGAACCGTTTAGAATTCTTACTTTTTGAGTTCTATATGGACTTAAATCTTTTACAAATTTCACTTGAAGCCCGGCTTGAGAAGCAGGAAAGACGTTTTCGAGTCCCTCAGGTCCTTCTATTACCCAGAGATGGTAAGGCTCTGCAGTCACCATGAATTGATCTTCAAATCCCAGCTTTTCATGAATTTCCCGGATATTATCCTTAGGATAGCCTGGTACAATTCTATCTACCAGGGTATTGTAGAAGTTGCATGACTCTTTTATCCATAAAACAAAGTTCATTGGCAAATTCCAATATTCTGCGTATTGCAATACACAATTCCTAAGCTGATCTCCGTTTTTTTCAATCAGCTCACATGGTAGGATGTTCAGGCCTTTGTAGGTATTTTCATTAAAAAATCTGAATCGGTGAAATAGAAATGCAGTCAATTTACCTGGGAAAGATATTGGACATGCATTTTCCTGAAAAGAATCATTTGGATCAAATGTAATTCCAACTTCCGTAGTGTTTGAAATGACAAACTGAAGATTTGGATTTTCAGACAATGCCAGAAAACCATCATAATTCATGTATGGATTTATCAGTCCCTCGACACAGCTTATTAACCTGGTGTTTTGTATGATCTTTCCATTCTCCAGCCCTTGAATCAATACATGAAATAAGCCATCCTGAGAATTAAATTTTTCTACTGACCCTTGGGAAAGTGGTTTGACTATCTGTATGTTTCCGCAAAAGTCTGTTTTCTCATTCATCAAATCAACCATCCAATCCACAAAACCCCTTAGAAAGTTTCCTCCCCCAAATTGAATGATTTTAATAGGCCGACTGGGGAAATTCAGAGATTTTTTATTCAATGTGTTCATATTCAATGGTTTATATGTAAAGGTTTGGAGCTTGTGGTTTTATTTTAAGCTATTAAATTTTTCAAAATATACTCGAATTTGCTAGGTTTATCGGTTGAAATTCAAGAATTCACATGACCCCATTGAAAATTTACCAAGTAGATGCCTTTACAGATCATGTTTTTGGAGGGAATCCTGCAGCTGTAGTTCCATTAAGGCATTGGCTTTCAGATGATTTACTCCAAAAAATAGCATTGGAAAATAATCTCTCAGAAACTGCTTTTTTTGTAAAAGATGGAGATAAATACCTTATCCGATGGTTTACTCCGACTGTGGAGGTAGACCTTTGTGGTCACGCAACCCTTGCCTCAGCCCATGTGCTATTCCATCATGAAGCTCATCCCTTT
This sequence comes from Cecembia rubra, assembly GCF_003014575.1. Taxonomy (GTDB): domain Bacteria; phylum Bacteroidota; class Bacteroidia; order Cytophagales; family Cyclobacteriaceae; genus Cecembia_A; species Cecembia_A rubra. The sequence continues at coordinate 741,075 of NZ_PYGF01000001.1, read as the reverse complement.
GGCAGCATTGATTTTTATTCGCCAAGGTCAGGGGAGTTGAAAGTACATTTAAAGGATGGCAGGATAACTTTAGATTTTCCAAAGGATGATATCAAAGAAATCCCACTCAGTGATGAACTTCTTTCTTGTTTTGAACCAAGGGCAATTCAAGCTTTCAGGGGGAAATCCGATGTGGTTTTGGTATTTCGATCTGAGACAGAAATCCGTAATCTTCGTTTTGACCTTACCCAAATCGAAAAAATTCCTGCAAGGGGAGTCATTGTTACCGCTAAAGGAGAAAATGTAGATTTTGTTTCAAGGTTTTTTGGCCCACAGGTAGGGGTGCCAGAGGATCCAGTAACGGGTTCAGCGCATACTACTCTTATTCCGCTTTGGGCAGAAAAATTAGGCAAGACTAAATTAATTGCGCAACAACTTTCTGCCAGAGGAGGTGAACTTATCTGTGAGTTGATGGGCGAAAGGGTTGCTATTTCAGGAAAGGCAGTGACGTATATGGAAGGAAGGATTTTACTGTAGATAGGAGGAAAGATAATTTGTGCCACATACTTAATAAGTAGTACCAAGTATATGGCATTTAAACTATACAGGTTAACTTGATCTCAAAGCATTTTTTTTTAAATGTATGATCATTGGTCCCGGGTATAAAATTATTAAGGCACCCTATACACAAAAGTATTTACGTTCATCCCCGCGCCTACAGAGGCAAAGACCAGATAGTCACCTGAATGGATTGAATGGCCGGGCATTTCACCTCGGATGATCATATCGTAGAGTATCGGTACTGTGGCAACTGAATTGTTTCCCAATTTGGAGATGGTCATCGGCATGATGCTTTTGGAGTCCATGGCTTCCAACCCGAAAATTTTGAACACCCTTTGAATGATGGCCTCATCCATTTTGGCATTAGCTTGATGTATCAATACTTTTTTGATATCATGTATGCTTATTCCTGCTTTTTTGATCGTTTCAGCCACTAAACCCGGTACGGTATTCAAAGCATATTCATATAGTTTTCTTCCGTTCATTTTCATAAACAAGGTGTTATCTTCATATTCTGGATAATAGGAAATATCCATTTTTAGGAAATGGGCTTCTGAATATGTGTCTGATCTTGTTTTATGGCAAATGATTCCTATTGGTTTATCCGACTCTCTCGCTTCAACAATTACAGCGCCTGCTCCATCAGAATATATCATACTGTCTATGTCATGTGGATCAGCGATTCTTGACAGGTTTTCTGCACCGATTACCAATACACGTTTCGCATCCCCAGATTTGATATAATAGTCTGCTTGAATTATGCCCTGTACCCATCCAGGACAACCAAAAGGCAGATCATAAGCCACACAATCCGGATTTTGGATTTTTAGCATATGTTTGGCTCTAGATGCTAATGCAGGGACCAAGTCTGATTTTTGATTGTTGTGTAGGATATCTCCAAAATTATGGGCAAAAATAATGTAATCAATGGTTTCAGGGTCAATTTTGGCAGTCTCAATTGCTTCTTTGGCAGCAAAATACCCCATATCCGAAGTGTTGTATTCAGGTTTGAGGTACCTCCTTTCTTGAATATCGGTTATCTCTTGAAATTTTCTTATGATCTCTTCATTGGTTTTGGGGATTTTTTCTCCTTTTTCATTAATAAAACTCTTTTTGAGAAAATCTTCATTTTTAATAACTACATCGGGTATATACTTCCCAGAGCCAATGATTACTGAATAAACTGCCATACTTTAAAATACTTGGTGATTGTTTGGATATAGAATTGAAAAGTAGAAAAAAATTACAGTTTTCGATAAAAAAAAGTCAAGTAATTTCTCTAGAGATTATTTAATAATCCACAGGTCTTTAATGACCTGTGGATTAAAAATTAAAGGTTGGGCTGTGGAGTAATTCTCAAATAGGGCTTGATGACTTTATGGCCTTTTGGAAACTTATTTGGAATATCTTCATCCTTGATACTTGGTGCAATTACTACATCCTCACCTTGTTTCCAGTTGGCAGGTGTAGCCACAGAGTAATTAGCTGTTAGCTGAAGTGAATCTATTACCCTAAGGAGTTCATCAAAATTTCTACCTGTGCTTGCTGGGTAGGTAATAATCAATTTGATTTTTTTATCATTTCCAATAACGAAGACTGATCTTACAGTGAAATTTTCACTTGCATTGGGATGAATCATATCATAGAGTTCAGAAATTTTCCTTTCTTCATCCGCTATTAATGGAAAATTGATTACTGTAGCCTGTGTTTCATTAATATCTTTGATCCAGCCTCTGTGGTCAATCAATCCATCAACACTTAAAGCCATTACTTTGACATTTCTTCTATCAAATTCTGTTTTAAGTTTGGCCACAGTACCTAATTCCGTTGTACAAACGGGGGTATAATCAGCAGGATGGGAAAATAATATTCCCCAACCATCACCCAGATACTCATGGAAATTAATTCTGCCTTCTGTTGTTTCTGCAGTAAAATTCGGTGCGATGTCTCCTAATCTTAGTGTCATAACATTTGGTTTTTTTAGTCTATAAAAATTATAGGCTAAATATACTAAATTAACATCGATTTTGACCAAAAGTTCAAAGAATTTCCATACTAAAAGTCATTTGGATACCAAGGTATATAATTGGATATTTGTGACAAGATAAAATGATATGGGTAAGTGGTTAGGAATATTCATCATCCTTTTCCTCCTCAATACAAACAGCCTAAGGGCTCAGGAGATAATCAAATATGATGTTTCCATAGCAGGAATTTCCATAGGGGAGATGATAGCAAAAAGAGAAAAGAAAGGTGAAGAGTTACATTATGAGTTAAAAAGTGATGTGAGTTTTTGGTTTTTTGGTAAGATTAACCTGGATTACCTTACAAAGGTAATTTATCATGGAAAAAGATTGAATAAGGCAAATGTTTTATCAAAAACCAATAAAGGAAATTTTGAAAGCAATATTCAATGGCAAGGAGACCATTACAGGATTAAATCTACCAATTATAAACACGAATTGGATACTGTAATTCAAAGACCATTCTATTTAAGCGCTGCTGTTTTTTATTTTGAAGAACCTACTCAGGCCAAAGAGTTTTTGGCAGAAGCATATGGCTTACCAGCACCAATTAAGAAGGTGAAGGATTATTATGAAGTGATAGTCAACGGCAACACTAACCGGTTTTATTATGTAAATGGAAAGCTGGACAAAGCAGTGATGGAGTTTCCTATCAAAAACTATGTCGTCAAGAGAAAAGAATAAAAAGGGCGGTTAATTACCGCCTTCTTTACATCAATACCTACGAAGAAAATTTTACACTGCAAACCTAGCATTTTTGAAATTAGCTTTGGTTAAGCTAATGTGAACAAATGGTGTGTGCAATATTATTTTATTTTTTCTCCTGGATCATGATTTCATTATTTCTTAAAATATCCATTGCAAAGATGCTCATTGCTTTTACGCCCGTTTTGATGGTAGGCTCCGGAAGCGGGGCGAAATAAGGGCTGTGCAGTCCAGGTATTTCAAGTCCTTCTTCTTTTGCTTTTTTTAAGAATGTGGGATCATTGGCTCCTAGATAAAACATGGTGATGGGGATTTTTTTATCCTGCATACCAAATCTACTGAAATCTTCTCCTATCATTTGTGCTTTAACTTCCACTACTTTTTCTTCACCCAGATTGGCTTTAAAAACTTTCACCATCTGTTCAGTAAGTTGAAAATCATTGATCAGTGCCGGGGTATGGGGCTCTCTGATCCAATAAGTGGGCATTTTGGATTCTGGCAATCCTGCAGACCGGGCAAGGTTTTCGCTGATCCTTTTGACGCTGCTGATCATTTCTTCCCTGACTTCAGAAGAATAGGATCTTAAAGTCAACTGCATGGTAACTTCATCAGGAATGATGTTATGGACTGTGCCTCCATGAATGGAGCCAACAGTAACCACAGCTGGTTCTGTAGGAGCAATTCTCCTGCTTACTATGGTCTGATATGCCTGTATCATTTGGGCACTGAGTACTATAGGGTCAATCCCAGTATGTGGAGCGGCACCATGGGCTCCTTCGCCATATACAGTTACATTCATCATATCCACCCCGGCCATCAAAGGGCCGGATTTAAATCCCACTGTTCCCGCGGGCAAGAATGGATCATCATGCAGAGCAATGGCATAATCAGGATGTGGGAATCTTTGATATAGGCCATCATTCATCATGTTCCAGGCGCCCATGCCATTTTCCTCAGCGGGTTGTCCAACCATAAGCAAAGTACCCCTCCAGGAACTTTTGTTTTCAGCCATTACCTTTGCAGTCCCAATAAAAACTGACATGTGGATATCATGCCCACAGGAATGGGCTACATATGTTTCTTTACCATCATTGGAAATTGCTTTTTTTGTAGACGCATAGGGGAGTCCTGTCTTTTCTTCCATCGGAAGGGCATCCATATCCGTTCGGATCAATAAAGTCGGGCCGGCTCCATTTTTTATTACCCCAACTACTCCATATCCACCTATACCTTCGGTTACTTCGTAGCCTAAGCTTCTCAATTCCTTGGCAATCCTAGCAGAAGTTTCTTTTTCCTGAAGGGATAACTCTGGATTTTGGTGCAGGTGTTTGTAAAGCCTTTCCAATTCAGGATAAATTTTTTCAATGAAAGCATCTACTGTCTGGGCTGTAGCAGTGAATTGAACCATCAGGAATGAAATTAGGATAAGGAATGCTTTAGTGATTTTCATAGTTAAAATTGAGGTATTTTTCCCAAATTAAAGAAATAATTCCCTGGCTTGAAGATATGTTTTATTTTTGAGGTTGAATTTATGATCTAAAATGCCGATAATCCAGAAATCCACCTACGGAAAACCTCCTGCTTACCTTTTCAATGGTCACCTTGAAACCATTATTCCAAGTGTTTTTAGGAAGATTGAAGGTGTGACCTATAAAAGGGAGAGGATTTCTACTCCTGATGGGGATTTTTTGGACATTGATTGGTCAAAGGTGGGATCAGAAAAACTCTTGATCATTTCCCATGGGCTGGAGGGAAGTTCTGATCGGCACTATGCCAAAGCTTTGGCCAAGTTGTTTAATCAAAGCGGAATTGATGCTTTGGCTTGGAATAACCGTACCTGCAGTGGTGAAATGAACAAAGCTCCTATTCTTTACCATCACGGGGCTTCTTATGATCTTGATACCGTTATCAAACATGTGGAACGAACCCAAAGCTACAAAGAATACTACCTGGTAGGTATCAGTATGGGAGGAGCACAGACTTTGAAATACCTGGGTGAAAGGGGAGCGGATTTATTGCCCAAAATCAAAAGTGCAGCTGTCTATTCAACCCCCTGTAACCTTCCTGATTCTGCAGCTACCCTGAGGCTAAAAAATAATGCTTTTTACAAAAAGAGATTTTTGGGAAAATTAAAGGCCAAAATGAAACTTAAAGGGGAGCAATTTCCCGGATTGGTTGATTTGGACCTTTTAAAACGGGTGGAGGATTTTGATACCTTCGATACACACTTTACGGCAAAAGTTCACGGGTTCAAAGATGCAATGGAATTTTATCAGTCGGTTTCAGCGGATAACTGGATCAAGGATATTCAGATTCCCACTTTGATCATCAATGCATTGAACGACCCACTTCTGATGGACAGATGTTACCCTACAAAAATTGCAGAGCAATCTGAGTTTATCTTTCTTGAAATGCCAAAGAGAGGGGGGCATACCGGATTTTTGGTAAAAAACCAGGAATTCACCTGGGCAGAGCATCGTTTTTTGGAGTTTTTAACCCGTTAAAGCTTCAATATCCTGATTGCTCCATTAAGTACAATCAAAAATACAATACCCCCTATGATAAGGTCTGGAATAACAGACCCGCTCCACAATACCGCCAATCCTGCGCAGATAACCCCCGTATTGATAATGATATCATTGGAGGTAAAAATCATACTTGCTTTTATATGGGCTTCTGTGCTGTTGCTTTTTTGCAAAAGATAAAGACACAACGCATTGGCGATTAATGCAAAAAATGACACTATGATCATCATTTTGAAATCCGGTAAGGCTTCAAATCCGAAAAATCTTCTGATGACTTCTGTAAAACCTATCAAAGAAAGAATTATCTGGGCGATTCCTGCTACCTTAGCTACTGCTTTTTTAGTACTCATTGACCTGCCCACTGCCATCAAAGCCAATCCATAAACCACCGCATCGGCCAACATGTCCAGGCTATCAGCGACAAGCCCCATGGATTTTGAGATGATCCCTGTGGCCATTTCAATGAGAAAAAATGAAAAGTTGATCAGCAAAACCGCCCAAAGCACTCTTTTTTCGGTCTCTTTGGTTATTGAAAAGGGACCTGATACTTCTTCGCTTTTTATTAAAGCGGATTGAAGAGAGAGTTTGTCAAGTTCACTCCTTATTAAGTCCAACTCTCCGGAATGAAAAACCTCCAGTTTTCTTCCTGAAATATCGAAAACCAATTGATGGACAGAAGGGAAGTTCCCAATTTTCATTCTGATCAGTTGTTCCTCTGAAGGACAGTCCATTTTTTCAATCCTAAAGGTGCTTTTCTGCATAGAGTCAAGTTCTTTTGGATCTAAAAAGTAAGAAAAAAAGCACAGGATTTAATATATCTTCCTGTGCCTTCATGGTTCAACCTATTTTTCAATTGAAAGGAGTCGAAAATACCATTGTTAATCGAACCTTTTCAGGGCCAACTTGCTGACAGTGCCGCCTATTGAAAGCGAGCTGGTGGCCGCAGGAGAAGGCGCATTCAGGACATTTATCGCATATTCATTTTCCCTGATGCTGAAGTCATCCAACAATCCACCTGTCCTGTCACATGCCTGGGCCCTTACACCGGCTCCGCCATCTACAAGATCTGATTCATTGATATCAGGAATCAATTCCTGTAAAGCTTTCGTAAAGGCCGCTTTAGAAAAGGAACGGTATAACTCTCCAAATCCTGTTTTCCAGTATTTGGAGGCCACTTTTTGAAAACCAGGCCATGAAAGGGTTTCGGAAAGTTCTTTTAGATTGACATCAGATTTTCTGTATCCCTCCCTTTTGAAGGCCAAAACCGCATTAGGCCCTGCCTCAACTCCACCTTTCATCATTCTTGTGAAATGGACACCCAGGAATGGGAAATTTGGGTCAGGAACAGGATAAATCAGGTTTCTGACCAAGTATTCCCTTTCTTTTTTCAGTTTGTAATATTCTCCTCTAAAAGGAATGATTCGGACATCAATTGGCTCATCCTGATTCATTTGGGCAACTTTATCTGAATAAAGTCCCGCGCAATTAATCACCAATTTTGCGGAAAATTCGTGGTAAGATGACCTTACATAGGAAACCCCATTCAATGTTTTTATTCCTTCGACTTTGTTGTTGAGGAAAATTTCTCCACCCAGGGACTCGAATTTTTTCGCATAAGCCTGCGCTACCACTTTATAGTCCACTATTCCTGTTTGCGGAACAAACATGGCAGCTACGCCAGCGCAATAGGGTTCGTATTCCTTCAGTTCATCTAGGGTAATTTTTTTTGTCCCCTCTAGTCCATTTTGCAGAGCACGTTCAAAAAGACCGTTTAAAATCGGAATTTGTTCATCTCTTGTGGCTACCACCACTTTTCCGGTCAATTCGTAGGGAATATTTTCTACTTCACAAAACTGAATAAGTTCATGGTAGCCATTGATACAGTTGATGGCTTTGAGTGAACCTGGTTTGTAGTATAGTCCAGAATGGATAACCCCCGAATTATTACCTGTCTGATGTTTGGCTACTTCTGCTTCTTTTTCAAGAATCAGCACTTTTAGATCAGGTTTTTGTTGTTTGATTTTCAGACCGGTAGCGAGTCCTACTATTCCACCTCCGATGATAATTATATCGTATTGCATTCAGTGTTAAGAAATTGATTCAAAACTTTTTAACAAATGAAAGAATCTTTTTCAATCTTCTGTTATTTTAAAAAGAAACCACTTGTTTGAGGACAAATATCGGAATTTCCAGCACTTTGTTTTCATACTCTTAATTATTCCTTTCATTTTTTTACGAAGTTTTAAAATGAGCTAATGAATTTGCATATTTGCAAGTCTTAAGGCATCTGTTTGTATAGATGTGATGTTTCATTTATTTAAAATTTTAAATGTCTAACCAACAAATCAAAATTACCCTTCCTGACGGCTCTGTCAGGGAGTATGAAAAAGGAGTTTCAGGGCTACAGATTGCACTTAGTATCAGCGAGGGTTTGGCCAGGAACGTACTAGCAGCAAAAGTCAACGGCGAGGTTTGGGATGCCAGTAGGGCAATTAACCAAGATGCCACCGTACAATTATTGACTTGGAATGATGCAGAAGGAAAAAATACTTTTTGGCATTCCTCTGCCCACCTTATGGCAGAAGCCCTGGAGGAGCTTTTCCCAGGAATCAAATTTGGAATCGGACCTCCGATTGAGAACGGTTTCTATTATGATGTAGATTTCGGTGATCAACCTTTGGATGGAGCTGAATTGGAAAAAATTGAGGCCAAGATGGTGGAATTGGCCAAGCAAAAGAATGATTATATCCGAAAAGAAGTTTCCAAAAAAGATGCAGTCGCCTATTTTAAAGAAAAAGGGGATGAATATAAATTGGACTTATTAGAAGGACTAGAGGATGGTTCCATTACTTTTTACGAGCAGGGTAATTTTGTAGATCTTTGCAGAGGGCCACACATCCCCAATACCGGATTTATTAAGGCAGCCAAGCTTTTAAATATTGCCGGGGCCTATTGGAGGGGAGATGAGAAAAATAAAATGCTCACCAGGATTTATGGAATTACATTTCCTAAAGCCAAGGATCTTCAGGAATACCTTCAGATGCTTGAAGAAGCCAAGAAAAGAGACCATAGAAAATTGGGGAGGGAGTTGGAACTTTTCACTTTCTCTGAGAAAGTGGGTATGGGACTTCCTCTATGGTTACCAAAGGGAACTTTGTTGAGAGAAAGACTTGTAGCTTTCATGAAAAAGGCTCAGGATAAGTCCGGTTATCAGCAGGTAGTGACTCCACATATCGGCCATAAAGTCCTTTATGAGACTTCTGGCCATTATGAGAAATATGGCAAAGACTCATTTCAGCCAATCGCTACTCCAAATGAAGGGGAGGAGTTTTTGCTTAAGCCGATGAACTGTCCTCACCATTGTGAGATTTACAAGCACAAGCCAAGATCATACAAAGACTTGCCTATCCGTTATGCAGAGTTTGGTACTGTTTATAGGTATGAACAGAGCGGAGAGCTCCATGGTTTGACCCGTGTCAGAGGTTTTACGCAAGATGATGCCCACATTTTCTGTAGGCCAGACCAGGTAAAAGAGGAATTTATCAAGGTGATTGACCTGGTGCTTTATGTTTTCAAGGCCTTGGGTTTTGAGGATTTTACCGCTCAGATATCATTAAGAGATCCTGAAAAAAGAGAAAAATATATCGGTACTGATGAGGCTTGGAACAAGGCGGAGTCAGCGATTATCGAAGCAGCCGCAGAAAGAGGTCTACAGACTGTCACCGAATTGGGAGAGGCAGCATTTTATGGTCCAAAGTTAGACTTCATGGTGAAGGATGCTTTGGGTAGAAAATGGCAATTGGGAACTATACAGGTGGATTACAACCTGCCAGAGCGTTTCCAATTGGAATATATCGGAAGCGATAATCAAAAGCACAGACCGGTGATGATTCACAGGGCGCCTTTTGGTTCTTTGGAAAGATTTGTAGCTGTTTTGATTGAGCACTGTGCTGGTAATTTCCCATTATGGCTTTCACCAGATCAGGTTACAATTTTGCCTATTTCTGAAAAATATATTGCTTATGCTGAGCAGATCAAGGCCATTTTGGAAGAACATGACATCATGGGCAACATTGATAACCGTGATGAAAAAATCGGAAGAAAGATCAGAGATGCAGAGGTTAAGAAAGTTCCTTTTATGTTGATTGTTGGGGAAAAAGAGCAAGCAGAAGCCAAAGTTTCTGTCAGAAAGCATGGTGAAGGTGATCTGGGTTCATTGACTGTTGATGAATTTATTGCTCATTTCAAAGCAATCATAGACCAGTCTTTGAGAAAATAATTCAAATGGAAAATTTACAGGTTTTTTAAATCTCAAATTTATTCCGATATTTGCAGGCAATTTCATAAAACAACCATAATTAATTTTGAAAGGAAAAACACCGTTCAGACCGAGACAGGAAGAACCATACAGAGTAAATGATAAAATCAGAGCTAGAGAGGTAAGGGTTGTAGGGGATTTTGTGGAAGGAGGCAATGCTGTACTTTCCCTTTCCCAGGCCATCAAACTAGCAGAGGAAAATGATCTTGATCTCGTAGAAATTTCTCCAAATGCCAATCCACCTGTTTGTAAGGTGATTGACTACGCTAAGTTCAAGTACGAACAGAAGAAGAAGCAAAAAGAAATTAAGGCAAATGCTTCAAAGACTGTAGTAAAGGAAATTAGATTTGGTCCCAATACTGATGACCATGATTTCAATTTTAAACTGAAGCATGCAATCAACTTTCTTAAAGAAGGTGCTAAAGTAAAAGCTTATGTACATTTCGTAGGAAGGTCAATTGTATTTAAGGAAAGAGGAGAAATGTTGTTATTGAGATTTGCCCAGGAGCTTGAGGAATATGCTCAGGTGGAACAACTCCCAAAATTGGAGGGGAAAAGGATGTTCCTATTTCTGGCACCAAAATCTTCTAAGAAATAATTTTCAACAAACAAATACAGTTATGCCAAAAGTAAAAACAAAATCCAGTGCAAAGAAAAGGTTCAAATTGACTGGAACCGGAAAAATCAGAAGGAAGCATGCTTACAAAAGCCACATCCTGACCAAAAAATCTACCAAGAGAAAGAGAAATCTTACCCAAATGGGAATGGTTCATGAGTCAGATGAAGGAAGAGTAAAAGCAATGTTGAGAATAGGATAATCCCATCTCAAAACTTCAAAATTTAATTTAGGTTAATTTATTCACCAGACGCTCAGGTATAAAGTCCGAAAGGCACCTAGGGTCAAAAAATTTAAAACTATGCCAAGATCAGTAAATGCAGTTGCTTCAAGAGCAAGAAGAAAGAAAATCCTTAAAGCAACCAAAGGCTACTTCGGAAGAGGTAAAAATGTTTGGACAGTAGCCAAGAACAAATACGAAAAAGGTTTACAGTACGCTTACAGAGATAGAAAGGCTAAGAAAAGAGAATTCAGAGCCCTATGGATCCAGCGTATCAATGCAGGTGCCAGACAATTTGGTATCTCATATTCACAATTTATGGGGATGTTGAAAAAGGCTGATATCGAATTGAACAGAAAAGTTCTTGCAGATTTGGCTATGAATCATCCTGAGGCATTCAAAGCTGTAGTTGAAAAAGTAAAGTAAGAAGGCACTGCTTACTTTAATTGAAAAGCCCCGTCAAATCGGGGCTTTTTTATTTGTTTTTTTTAAAAAGCTGAGCCTAATTCCATTTTTTTACTATATTACAAATGCAGTCACATTTATACCCCCTATAATCAAAACCGCGATAAAGACCAGTAAGTGGAACCTTTGGTGGATTTGGAATTGTGGAATTTGAACCTTGTGATGAGGTCGGATGTCACACCGGTGTAGAGTTTGTTTGCGGAAAAAGAATAGAGTACGTAAACACAGAACATAGGTTAAAGAGTAAAATAAAAAAAGCCCCTAAAGTGGGGCTTGTAGCGAGGAGGGGAGTTGATCCCCTGTCCGCCGCGGCGGATATGAATCCTGTGCTAAAGGAAGTTTGGAAGGACATGCTTTTTGATCCAGTCCCTTCCTTTGCCTGATTTGAGTTCTTTTTCTCTGAGTAGGGCTTCCTTCTTTGAGTCGAAGAATTCGGTATGTAAGCAGTACCATGGTCTGTACCTTAGAGTAAAACCTTTGGTGGATTTGGAATTGTGGAATTTGAACCTTGTGATGAGGTCGGATGTCACACCGGTGTAGAGTTTGTTTGCGGAAAAAGAATAGAGTACGTAAACACAGAACATAGGTTAAAGAGTAAAATAAAAAAAGCCCCTAAAGTGGGGCTTGTAGCGAGGAGGGGAGTTGAACCCCTGACCTCAGGGTTATGAATCCTGCGCTCTAACCAACTGAGCTACCTCGCCAAATCGGAATGCAAATATGAGGGCTTGTGTTATTAATTGCAAGTAAAAATGTTTAAAAAAGTTATTTTTTATGAACAAAATTTGAGTGGTTATGGTAAAGAATAAGTTTGTATCTGATTATCAAATCAATACTTCCAGGAAGATATTATTTCCCTATTTGAGTAGTGCTAGTGGACTTTCAGAGTGGTTTGCTGATAATGTAACAATCAATGAAGATAAGGATTATATTTTTCATTATGATGGAGAGGAACATTATGCAAGAATTGTGGCTTTAAGGACCAATTACCATGTAAAGTTTGATTTTTTTGATCCCGATAATTTAGAGGAGACAGACCACTCTTATATAGAATTTAAGATTGAGGAAAATGAGTTGACACAAACCCTTTTCTTAAAAGTAATTGATTACAGCGATTCCTATGATGATGGAGAATTGGAGTCTATCTGGGATAATTTGGTCACTCACCTTAAAGAAATCATTGGAGGTTAATGTGTGTTAGATGAAGTAAAATCCAATATTATTTCCAACTTTGTTATTGGAAAGATTGGTTTGCACACAATAGTGAATGAAAAAACTTGACAAGCTTATTCTTGGGTCATTTATAGGACCCTTCTTTTTGACCTTTCTGGTTGTTGATTTTATACTCCTTACAGTTAATATGCTCAAATATTTCGATGAAATATTTGGCAAGGGTCTTGGATTCATGATTTACATGGAGCTGATATCCTATTTTGTGATCAGTATTTCCCCAATGGCTTTGCCACTGGCAGTTTTGCTTTCTTCACTGATGACTTTTGGGAATTTAGGAGAACACTTTGAGCTTACAGCAATTAAATCAAGTGGCATTTCACTTTTGAGGGCTCTTCGACCAATCGGTCTATTTGTCATTATACTAACTGTTATTGCATACTTATCCAATAACCATTTGGTTCCAAAAGTAAATCTTAAAACATTTAGTTTACTATATGATATTAGGATGAAATCACCCGCATTGGATATCAAAGAAGGAGTATTCTATGCTGGAATTCCAAATTATAGCATTAAAGTCAACCAAAAACTGGATGAGGTTAGGCTAAAAGATATAATTATATATGATCATTCTGATGGGCAGGGGAATACAAATGTCATTTTAGCAGACTCAGGAAGGATGGAATCCTTTATGAATGATAGGTATATGAGACTGATGCTTTTTAACGGGGTTTCCTATAAAGAATCCAGAAGTTCAAGAGGAATCAACGAGAAACCTGTAGATTTCAGTAGAACAAATTTCTCCCAAAATGAAATGATATTTAACCTGGAATCATTTCAGCTCAATAGGACTCCTGAAGATTTGTGGTCTACCAATAGGTCGATCATGAATATTGCCCAATTAAGACAGGGTCTTGACTCTATCGCAGGTGAAGTCAATAGTATCATTTATTATAATTATGCTACAACAGAATCTTCTTTTTCATTCTTTGGGAGACAAAATAAAATCAAACCACCACAAGATATTGTAAAGAGGAAGGTGCATTATGATTCTCTCAGAGAAGCAAAGCTGAAAGCTAGGGAAGCAAATCAATTGGTAATGCCAAAAATCACCTCTGCGAAGAATGTTTATGATTCCACACAAGTGTTAGACGGCGTTGGGATTGATTCTTTACAGTCAGTAACTTTAGATAGCGTTGAGAAAGGGAGTAGTAGAGAAGAAATAGGCATCAATGGTCAAGAAGTCCAAAAAGACCTGGGGTCTGAGAAATTATTAGAGGCTAAAATAAATAGAGCATCATCTGCACAACAGCCAAGAGTACAAAATTTTGGGCAAGAAGTCATTCCTACTGATTCAGTTGTCAACCAACTTGTAAAATCACCAACAAGGATGACTGAATTCACCCCGGAGTTTAGAACTAAACTGGATTCTTTAATAGAAAAATTTAATTATAAGTCAAGGGGGGCAACTGTGGCTATGAACAACGCCAGATCGATTAAAAATAATTTCAGTTCAAAGCTTGCCCAAATTGATAATTTGGAAAGGGAATATAGAAGATTTGAAATAGCATGGTACCAAAAGTATACTACAGCTTTTGCATGTGTGGTGATGTTTTTGATCGGCGCTCCCCTTGGTGCGATCATTAAGAAAGGAGGACTGGGAATGCCGGTTCTGGTGTCCATAATATTTTTCATCATTTATTATATGTTGACCATCACAGGAGAAAAATGGGCCAAGGAAGGTATAACAGATCCAATTTTTGGGACTTGGTTTTCCAATATTGTGCTATTGCCCATTGGCTTTTTCTTCTTGAAACAGGCAAGACGGGATGCGAGATTGTTTGAAGCAGATATGTATGTGGAATTTTTCAAAAAATTACGCAGATATTTCCAAACAAAATTTTCCAAAACGTAAATGGTGTTTTTTAAATCAAATCAAAGTTGTTATCTTTGTGGCTGTTTTAAAACACAATTAATTTAACTAGACATGTATTTAACCTCAGAGAAAAAAGCGGAGTTGTTCAAAAATCATGGCAGGTTAAAGTCTGAAACTGATACAGGATCACCGGAATCTCAGATTTCGTTGTTCACTTTCAGAATTCAGCATTTGACTGAGCACTTGAAGTCCAACAAAAAGGATCACAGATCCAGACTTAGTTTGATGAAACTAGTCGGTAAAAGAAGAAGATTGCTTAACTATCTTGTCAAGAATGATATTGAAAGATACAGAGCAGTAATTGCCGAACTCGGAATACGAAAATAATTGCAACTCAATGTAAGGTTCTCATGGAGAGAACCTTACTTTTTTATTTCCCCCTGATATTAAGCCTTACTTTTAAATCTTTACTACATTATCATTAACAAAATTCTATGTTACCTAATTTAATCACCAAGTCCATACAATTAGCGGATGGAAGAGAAATTACAATTGAAACCGGGGCTTTAGCAAAGCAAGCGGACGGTTCTGTTGTAATTAGAATGGGGAAAGCTATGCTTTTGGCCACAGTTGTTGCCAAAAAAGATGTAATGGAAGGAGTGGATTTTCTTCCACTTTCAGTAGATTACCAGGAAAAATTTGCTGCATCTGGAAAGATTCCAGGTGGATTTTTGAAAAGAGAAGGAAGGCTTTCTGATTATGAAATTTTGATAAGCCGCTTGGTTGACAGGGCTATCAGACCGATCTTCCCAGATGATTACCATGCAGATACGCAAGTAAATATCACCCTGATGTCAGCAGATTCGGAAGTTTTACCGGATTGTTTGGCTGGATTAGCTGCATCAGCCGCCTTATCAGTGTCAGATATTCCTTTTAATGGCCCAATTTCTGAAGTTAGGGTTGCAAAAATCAATGGTGATCTGAAAATTAATCCCTCCCCGGCCGAATTAGAACAGGCAAGTCTTGAGTTTATCGTTGCAGGTTCTATGGATTATATTCTTATGGTGGAGGGAGAGGCCAACGAAATCTCCGAAGATGAGATGGTTGAAGCACTTCAGTTTGCACATGAAGAAATTAAAAAACATTGTTTGGTTCAAAAAGAACTTACAATTGCAGTAGGCAAAGAGGAAAAAAGGGAATATGTTCATGAGAAATCAGATCCCGCACTTTTTGAAAAAATGCATGCTGAATTATATCAGAAGTGTTATGAGGCTGTAGGTCTACAAATTGCCAATAAATCAGAGAGATCTGATAGGATCAAAGCCATTAAGGAAGCTTTTGTTGAGAGTCTTGGAGAAGAGCATGGTTTTGAGGAATCCCTTATAGGTCCGTATTTTGCAAAGATTCATAAAGAGGCCGCGAGGAACCTTACTCTTAATGAAAAGAAAAGATTGGATGGAAGAAATCTTGACGAAATCAGGCCTATTTGGTCTGTGGTAGATTACCTGCCCTCTGCCCATGGTTCTTCGGTATTTACTAGAGGTGAAACCCAGTCTATAACCACTTGTACGCTAGGTACCAAGTTGGATGAGCAGATGATAGATGGAGCTGTAATCTCAGGATATAGTAAGTTTTTCCTTCATTACAATTTTCCGGGTTTTTCTACAGGAGAGGTAAAACCTAACAGGGGGCCTGGACGTAGAGAAGTAGGTCATGGTAACCTTGCCATGAGGGCACTTAAGAAAGTTATGCCCCATGATGATGAAAATCCATATACCATCAGGGTAGTTTCTGATATCCTGGAATCCAATGGTTCTTCTTCCATGGCTACAGTATGTGCAGGATCTCTTGCTCTAATGGATGCCGGTGTACCTATAAAAGCTCCTGTAACAGGTATTGCAATGGGTATGATCTCTGATGCTAAGACAGGCAAATATGCGATTTTGTCTGATATTCTTGGTGATGAAGACCACCTTGGTGATATGGATTTCAAAGTGACAGGAACAGCCAAGGGTATTACTGCCTGCCAAATGGACCTGAAAGTAGAAGGCTTGGATTACAGCGTTTTAAAAGAAGCTTTGTATCAGGCGAAAGAGGGCAGATTACATATCTTGAATGAGATTACAAAGACACTGGATGCGCCAAGACCAGACTTGAAGCCTCATGCACCTAGGTCATTTAACATGACAATTCCTAAAGAATTGATCGGGGCTGTGATTGGTCCTGGTGGCAAAGTAATCCAAGAAATCCAAAAAGATACTGGTGCAACTATTGTTATCGAAGAAAAAGATAATATGGGTAAGATCAATATCTTTGCCAATAACCAGCCATCTATGGATGGAGCTATATCCAGGATCAGGGCTATTGTTGCTCAACCGGAAATTGGAGAAGTATATACCGGAAAAGTGAAAAACATTATGCCTTTTGGTGCGTTTGTAGAATTTATGCCTGGTAAGGATGGGTTGCTACATATTTCAGAAATCAAGTGGGAAAGACTTGAAAATATGGAAGGTGTCTTGGAACCTGGAGAAGAAATCATGGTTAAATTGATTGATGTCGATAAAAAGACTGGTAAATTCAAACTTTCCAGAAAGGTTTTGTTGCCTAAACCAGAAAAAACAGATAAAAAAGATTAAGTTTCATAAGTAATTGATTACTTTGAACTTTAATTGATTGAATTTCTGTTATAAATTGTGTCTTAACTGATAAAAATTATATTCTCGAATGAGGCAGCTAAAAATTAGCAAACAGATTACCAACAGGGAGAGTCAGTCCCTAGATAAGTATCTTCAAGAAATCGGTAAAGTAGATTTGCTTACCGCAGATGAGGAAGTTGTTTTAGCCAAAAGGATCCGTGAAGGTGATCAGTTGGCATTGGAAAAACTGACAAAGGCCAATTTAAGATTTGTGGTTTCTGTAGCGAAACAATATCAAAATCAAGGTCTTTCTCTGGGTGATTTGATCAATGAAGGGAACTTAGGTCTGATAAAAGCCGCACAGAGATTTGATGAGACCAGAGGTTTCAAATTTATTTCTTATGCTGTATGGTGGATCAGACAGTCCATTCTTCAGGCTTTGGCCGAGCAGTCAAGAATTGTCCGCTTGCCATTGAATAGGGTGGGTTCCCTGAATAAAATCAGTAAGACTTTCAGTGAACTAGAGCAAAAATTTGAAAGAGAACCATCTCCAGAGGAATTAGCTGAAGTGCTGGAAGTTACAGCAGGCGAAGTTGTGGATACAATGAAGATTTCTGGTAGGCATGTTTCCATGGATGCTCCCTTTGTTCAAGGAGAAGAAAACAGTCTCTTGGATGTTCTTGAAAATGATGGTGATGAAAAGCCAGATGATGGCTTGATGACAGATTCATTAAGAAAAGAAGTACAAAGGGCATTATCTACTTTGACTTCAAGAGAGGCCGATGTCATTACTCTTTATTTTGGTTTAAATGGTGAACACGCCATGACTTTGGAAGAGATTGGAGAGAAGTTTAATTTGACCAGGGAAAGAGTTAGGCAAATTAAAGAAAAGGCTATCAGGAGGTTAAGACACACTTCTAGAAGTAAAACATTAAAACCATACTTGGGATAAAATTCCAATTACGTATCTAAGATTACAGAAAAGGGGAAAGTTTTCCCCTTTTTTTGTATCTGAAAAGATTAAGCTGTTAAAATCCTGACTAAAATCAAGTTAAGGAATTTCATTCCCGCATTAGGGAATTTTAACAAGTTTAATCTTTGTTGTAATAACTATTTTAACAAAATTTGCTAACCTTAAAATTTACGATAGAATGGCTTCAGAAATTGAAAAAGTAAAGGTTTTGATCATTGGTTCAGGCCCTGCAGGTTACACTGCTGCCATTTATGCATCAAGGGCAGGATTAAGTCCCGTATTATACACCGGTGGCCAGCCAGGAGGTCAGTTAACAATCACCACTGATGTGGAAAATTATCCAGGATATCCCAATGGAATTATGGGGCCTGAAATGATGGAGGATTTCAGAAAACAAGCAGAGAGATTTGGTACTCAGATTAGATATGGAGTTGTTACAAAAGTTGATTTTTCTGCTCAGCCTCATAAGGTTATTGTAGATGATCAAGTGGAAATCCATGCTGATACTGTCATTATCTCCACTGGAGCATCAGCCAAATGGCTTGGCTTAGAAAGTGAAGAAAGGCTTAATGGTAGGGGTGTTTCAGCCTGTGCTGTATGCGATGGCTTCTTTTTTAGAGGACAAGATGTAGCAATTGTGGGGGCAGGAGATACTGCCTGTGAAGAAGCTTCCTATTTAGCTAATATCTGCTCAAAAGTATATATGTTGGTGAGAAGGGAAG
This sequence comes from Cecembia rubra, assembly GCF_003014575.1. Lineage (GTDB taxonomy): Bacteria > Bacteroidota > Bacteroidia > Cytophagales > Cyclobacteriaceae > Cecembia_A > Cecembia_A rubra. The sequence continues at coordinate 722,288 of NZ_PYGF01000001.1, read as the reverse complement.
AAATGCGGGCATCTCAAATCATGCAGAAAAGGGTGATGAATAATCCCAAGATTGAAATTCTTTGGAATACAGAAACGGAAGAGATTTTAGGGGAAAATGAAGTTGAAGCAGTGCGTGTTTACAATAATAAAACAAAAGAGTCGAATGAAATTAAAGTAAGTGGCTTTTTTGTAGCCATTGGGCATGAACCAAATACTGGAATTTTCAAAAATATCATAGATATGGACGAAAATGGCTATATTAAGACCATCCCCGGCTCTACAAGAACAAATGTAGAAGGAGTTTTTGCCTGTGGAGATGCCCAAGACCATATTTACAGACAGGCTGTAACTGCTGCCGGAACGGGATGTATGGCGGCATTGGATGCGGAAAGGTATCTCGCTGCTAAAGAACTGGTTTAATTTATTCTGATGAAGTTTAAGCTTTCTAGTTTTATATTATTGTTTGTTTTGTGCATGGGTTCTTTTGGAGTCCATGCACAAAATTTTCCTAAGATTATCAAGAAACCCAAACAAGAAACGACCGGGAATGCTCCCGTTAATAATCCTTTACACAGGGATTTAAGGCTTTTTGATCCTCAAAAGTATCTTCAGGATATTACAAGAGAAACAGATTCACTTTTATATAAAGATTATATCAATTTAAAAAGAAGGCTAAGTATAGTAGCTGAGGATACCCTTTCGCTAGTCTGGGCACCTACCAATCAATTGGTTCAAGTTTCTGAACAAATTCAAATAGATAGTATATGGGTGACTGCCTATGAATATTTTTCTTCCTGGGATAGTAAAAAAATCAATATTTATGATTTCAATCCAAAGGATTTTAAGGATACAGTTTACGTCAAACTTTATGATACTTTTTTTGGAACAGATTGGAGATTACCATTGGACCAAACCCAAATTACCTCTGAATTTGGATTTAGAAGGTATCGGTGGCATCATGGAACCGATTTAAAATTAAGAATAGGGGACCCAATTTACAGTACATTTGACGGAATTGTAAGGATTCGATCATATGATAGAAATGGGTATGGCTACTATGTGGTTGTCAGGCATAAGAATGGACTGGAAACACTTTATGGACATATGTCCAAAATTTTGGTAGATGTTGGCCAGGAAGTGAAAGCTGGTGATGTTTTGGGTTTAGGAGGTAGTACAGGAAGAAGTACAGGTCCCCATTTACACTTTGAAGTTAGGTACCAAGGTCTTTCGATTAATCCAACAGAAATGTTTGATTTTAATGTTGGAAAACTTAAATCTGATGTTTATATGATCACAGCTGCCAGTTTTGATCATGTCGTCAAAACTCAAGAATCAGTATATCACAGAGTAAGAAGTGGAGAAACTCTAAGTAGTATTGCAAGGCGCTATGGGGTAAGGGTAAGCACCATAACAAGATTGAATGGCATCTCCACAAATAGTATTTTAAGAGTAGGTCAAAGATTAAGGATTAGGTAAAACCAATGAATAATTTAAAACTGGATATATTAGTTATTGCTGCACATCCAGATGATGCCGAATTGGCTTGTTCCGGGACCATTGCATCACACGTAGCAAAAGGATACAAAGTTGGTATTCTGGACCTGACGCATGGAGAAATGGGTACAAGGGGAACGCCAGAAATAAGGTTACAGGAATCAGAATTGTCATCAAAAATTCTAGGACTGTCTGTAAGAGAAAACTTAGGTTTTAAGGATATTTATTTTCAAGATGACAAAGAACATCAACTTGAAATAGTTAAAGTGATAAGGAAATACAAACCAGAGATAGTTTTGGCAAATGCTGTTTCTGATAGGCATCCTGATCATGGAAAAGGTGCATCTTTAGCATCCCATGCTTGTTTTATGAGTGGGCTTAGAAAAATTGAAACTATATTGGATGGTGTGGTCCAGGAAGCCTGGAGACCTAAATTTATTTTCCATTATATCCAAAACAATTACATAAAACCCGATTTTGTGGTTGATATTTCTGATTTTTGGGATAAGAAAATTCAAAGCATCAAGGCATTTAAATCCCAGTTTTATGACCCTAACAGTAAAGAGCCTGAGAGTTTTATTTCGTCTGAAGGGTTTTTAGGTTTTATTGAAGCTAGGGCCCAGGAATTTGGACATAGCATTATGGTCAAATACGGAGAAGGATTTACTGTTGAACGTATGGTAGGAGTAGATGACCTTTTTGATTTGAAATAAAGTAAAATTCCCGCTTGTTTGCGGGAATTATACTTTATGGAGCTAATCTGTTTATAATCCAGTTACCTGATTTATCTAATTGGTAATGTATCCTATCATGTAACCTACTTGGTCGCCCTTGCCAAAATTCCAATTCATCAGGGATTACTCTGTATCCTCCCCAATGTTCTGGTCTCTTGATAGTTTCAGGACTAAATTTCTCTTTAACCTCTTCTTCTTTTTGTACCAAAATATCCCGGTTAGGAATGGGTTCACTTTGTGGAGAAACCCATGCTCCAATTTGACTGGCATAAGGTCTAGAATGAAAATATTCATCGGATTCCTTTTCGCTTACTTTCTCTATCCTTCCCAAAATTCTAATTTGTCTCTCAAGCTCTGCCCAATAAAAATTTAAAGCAACATAAGGTTGATGGTCTAGTTCCCGACCTTTTGCGCTCTTGTAATTCGTAAAAAACACAAATCCTGAATCCACACCTTTTAATAACACCACTCTTGAGTTAGGTCGGCCATTTTCCTTTATTGTAGAAAGTGTCATAGCATTGACTTCCAGTACTTTAGAGTCAATTGCCTCATTAAACCATTTTTTGAATTGCTCAATTGGTGAAGTCTGAACATCTGAAATATCCAATGACTTCAAAGAATAATCTATACGAATGTCTGAAATTTTCATCTCCTTAAACTTTTTGTTATAAAATTATCATACTTATTGTATTTAAAAAATTTAGCTATAAATTAAGCGCAAATGTATTGTTTCAACATGGAAAATAAAATGAACAAATCTGTTAAAGCAGGAGATCTTTTGATTTCTGAGCCATTTTTGCAGGACGAGAATTTTGTCAGGTCTGTGGTATTGATATGTGAGAACAATGAAAATGGATCTTTTGGGTTAGTCTTAAACAAGCTTTCAATTCTAAAATTGAATGAATTAATTGATAATATTAACCCTTTGGAATGTGAGGTATATGTGGGGGGGCCGGTAGAACAAAATACACTTCATTTCATTTACAGTGGAGATTGTTTATTTGATACAAGTATCCAATTGAGGGAAGACCTTTGGTGGGGAGGGGATTTTGATGAGTTTTTGGAATTACTTAAGCTTGGGAAGATTGAGGAAAGTAAAATCAGGTTCTTTATAGGTTATTCCGGTTGGGCTTCGGGCCAATTGGAAGATGAATTGGAAGAGAATACTTGGATAGTTTGCGATACTGCCGATGCAGAAAGTGTTTTTAGAGCTTCACCTGAGGAATTATGGAGGATTATTTTGAAAAATATGGGAGGAGAATTCCAGCAATTGGCAAATTATCCAATTGACCCAAGATTAAATTAAATTCAATTTATTACTTTTGTTAGGTAAGCTGATTTAAAGTACAGGATAATTATGGACAAAGAGATGGAAATGCCTGAAAAGGATGAGGTGACCAAGGCCGACAATCAACCATTGGCTGAAGGTAAAGAAGAAACTAACCTTAAAAGTGATCATACTTCAGAAGAGGAAGATTCAAGTCATTCCGAAGATGAAGAACATGAGGAGATAGATTATTCAAATTACTCTAAAAGAGAGTTGATAACTGCACTCAAAGAACTCACTTCTACTGGTAAATACCTTAAAATTGAAAATTTGGTCAATGATATTAAAGCCCATTTTGATGAAATTTTTGGTAAAGAAAAAGATGAAGCTCTCAAAGAATTTTTGAAAAATGGCGGTACTGCAGATGACTTCCAGTACAGGACTTCTGATGATGATAAGATATTCTTTGCTCAATACAATGATTTCAGAGAAAAGAAATCACAATTTTTAAAAGAGCAGGAAAGACAAAAGGAAAAGAATCTCATTGCAAAAAACCAGATCTTAGATAAGCTTCGGGAATTGGTTGATGGGGAAGAAACTACACATAGTATTAATACCATCAAGCAAATCCAGGAAGAATGGAAAAGCATAGGACCAGTACCGAGTTCTCAGAACAGAAATCTTTGGGCCTCCTATAATGCATTAATGGATAGATTCTATGATAATAGAAGTATTTATTTTGAACTGAAAGAACTTGACCGAAAAAAGAACCTCGAACATAAAAGAGAGTTGGTTGAAAAAGCAGAGGCTTTAATTAAAGTAGATGACCTGAAAGAAGCAATCAAATCCCTTAATGAGTTACACGAAGAGTTTAAGCATATAGGTCCAGTACCACGGGAAGAGCAAGAGCCCTTATGGCAGAAATTCAAAACTGCTTCCGATGCTATTTATGACAAAAGGAAAGAGTTTTATGAAGGTCAAAAAGAAGTTTTTAAGCAAAATCTTCAGCTTAAAGAAGCACTTATTGTAAAATTGAGTGAATTTAAGGACTTCTCTGCATCGAAAATCAAAGATTGGAATGCAAAGACCAAAGATATTCTGGCTATTCAAAAAGAGTGGGAGGCTGCTGGTCCAGTACCAAGAGAGTTTGGTAAAGAAGTGAATAAAAAGTTCTGGGGTCTATTCAAGCATTTTTTCCACAACAAGAATCAGTTTTTTAAAGAATTGGATGAGATCAGACTTCAAAATAAAAACAAAGCCGAAGAACTGATTGCAAAGGCAGAGGAGTTAATGAAAAGTTCCGATTGGCAGGATACTGCCAATAAATTGATTGGATTACAGCAGGAATGGAAAAAAATAGGTCCAACTCCTGAAAAAGTTAGAGATGACCTTTACAATAGGTTTAAATCAGCTTGTGATACCTTTTTTGAAAACAGAAGAAATGCCAATAAGCAGGTCAATCAGGAATTTGAACATAATCTCAAAGCCAAAGAGGAACTTTGCAAAAAAATATTAAATGAAGCGTCAGGATCTGATTTAACAGAATCAAATCTTGAAAAATATATTGCAGAGTTCAATTCCATAGGTTTTGTACCTAGAAAAAACATGAAAGATATCCTTGCCAAGTTCAATGAATCCGTAGATGTCTATATCAACAAGCTTGGGATTGAAGGAGGTGATAAGGAAGAATTCTTGTTTAGACTTAACTTGAATAAGCTTCAGGCTGATCCTAACAGTAACAGAGTGCTTAATAAAAAGGAGCATGGCATAAGGAAACAGATCTCAGATCTTGAAAACAATATCACTTTATGGAAAAATAACCTGGAGTTTTTTGCTTCTTCCAAAACAGCAGATAAGCTGAAAGACCAGTTTGATGAAAAAATTCAGAAGGCGGAGAAGGAAATTGAAAAGTTGAAGAAAAAGCTTTCAATCCTTCGTGAATTTTAATGCACTCATAAATAAGGGGATAGTAAATATTCCCTTATTTTTTTTGGAAAACCTTTTGCACGATTAATCTATCCCTCTATATTTGCACCACGATTTCAGCAAAAGGTCTGAAAGAAATAAAAAGCCTCCTTAGCTCAGCTGGTAGAGCAACTGACTTGTAATCAGTAGGTCGCTGGTTCGATCCCGGCAGGGGGCTCTTTTTTATTATCTTTGTTAAAATGATTTATTTGTTACTGAAATCATCTTAATAACTTGAATCACAATATTAGGAGTGGTAGTTCAGCTGGTTAGAATGCCTGCCTGTCACGCAGGAGGTCGCGGGTTCGAGTCCCGTCCATTCCGCACATAATTATCAAAAGTGATAATTTTAACAATATTAATAACCATTTGATTGGAGTGGTAGTTCAGCTGGTTAGAATGCCTGCCTGTCACGCAGGAGGTCGCGGGTTCGAGTCCCGTCCATTCCGCAAAACCTCAGTTAAAAGCTGAGGTTTTTTGTTTTATGGCCTATTTCGGATACATCATTGAATCTGAAACAGACTGGACTTTTTACCTTGGAGTGTCTTCAGATTCTTAGAAGAGGCTCGAGAAGCACTATCTTCCACACAAGTATTTACGTTTTGAAATACCTCCATCAAATAAAAAATTTTTCTTCCTCAGATTATTTTTATCTTTGCCTTAGTCAAAAAAAACAAGTATGTTACTAGAATTCGAAAAACCAATTGCTGATTTGGAGCTTAAACTTCAGGAAATGAAAGATTTGGCAAAAGGTAGGAATTTAGATTTATCTACCGATATTCAGTCATTGGAAGAAAAAATTCAGACTTTGAAAAAAGAGACTTTCCAGAACTTGACCAGATGGCAGCGTGTTCAGCTATCAAGGCATGCAGATAGGCCTTATGCCTTGGATTATATTTATGAAATCACCAACGATTTTATTGAACTTCATGGTGATAGAACAGTGAAAGATGATAAGGCCATGATCGGTGGATTAGGCGATATTGATGGAAGGACTGTGATGTTTATTGGTCAGCAAAAAGGCAGAAATACCAAGCAAAGGCAAGAAAGAAATTTTGGGATGGCCAACCCTGAAGGGTATAGAAAAGCATTAAGGTTGATGAAAATGGCCGAGAAATTCGGGAAGCCAATAGTTACCTTAATTGATACTCCTGGGGCTTTTCCTGGTCTTGAAGCAGAAGAAAGAGGGCAAGGTGAGGCAATTGCTAAGAACCTAAGAGAAATGTTCATGCTGAAAGTTCCTGTAATATGTATTATAATTGGTGAGGGGGCATCAGGTGGTGCACTTGGAATTGCCATAGGGGATAGAGTGTATATGTTGGAAAATACCTGGTATTCGGTAATTTCTCCTGAGTCCTGTTCGTCCATACTTTGGAGGAGTTGGGACTATAAGGAGCAAGCTGCCGAAGCTCTCAAGCTTACTGCAACAGATATGCAAACCAATGGACTAGTGGATGGAATTATCCAGGAACCACTTGGTGGTGCACATAAGGATATGAAGGCAATGTCCAGAGCCCTTAAAACTACCATTTTGGAAGCTTTGAAAGAATTAGATAAGATTAAACCAGAAAAACGCATAGAGCAAAGAATTGATAAATTCTGTTCAATGGGAGTTTTTGTTGAATAGAATCAACCATTTTCTATTCTCCCATAATCGCATGCAGGCAATTTTGTATTGTATGTGATTATGGGTTTTATTTTATAATTCCGTAAAATGAAGTTACATGTAATCAATACTGGTTTTTTTAAGTTGGATGGTGGGGCCATGTTTGGTGTGGTTCCAAAAGTACTTTGGTCAAAAACCAACCCTGCTGATGAAAACAACCTGTGTTCATGGGCCATGCGTTGTCTTTTAGTAGAGTCAAGAGATAGGCTTATTTTAATTGATAATGGCATTGGGGATAAGCAGGATGCAAAGTTCTTTTCCAATTATTACCTTTACGGGGAAGATTCACTCGTTAATTCTTTGGAAAAAAAGGGTTTCTCAACAAACGATATAACAGACAATTTTCTTACCCATTTGCATTTTGATCATTGTGGGGGAGGAGTAAGGTATAAAAATGGTCAATCCTCACAACTGGAAATGACCTTTAAAAATGCCACATATTGGACAAATAGAGAACATTGGGAATGGGCGACTGTACCCAATGCAAGAGAGAAAGCATCATTTCTCAAAGAAAATATTTTTCCAATGGAGCAAAGTGGACAGTTGAATTTCCTGGATTTGGAAGAAAAGAAACTTTCTGAGGATTTTGAATTTTTTACTGTAGATGGTCACACGGATAAGCAAATGATTCCTAAGATAAAATATAAGGGAAATACTATAGTTTTTGCAGCAGATTTATTGCCATCCACAGGTCATATTCCTTTGCCCTATGTTATGGGTTATGATACCAGGCCATTGGTAACATTAGAAGAGAAAAAGCAATTTCTAGAGGAAGCAGTAACCAATCAATATATTATTTTTTTTGAGCATGATCCAATTCATGAATGTTGTACTTTAAAGATGACAGAAAAAGGTGTTAGATTAGACCAAACCTTTTCTTTGAATGAGCTTGGATAGAAAAATAGGTATTGCGCTTTCTGGAGGAGGCGTCAGAGGCATTTCCCATCTTGGCGTATTAAAAGCACTGAACCAATATGGTATTTATCCCAATAGAATAAGCGGGAGCAGTGCAGGTGCCATCGCAGGTGCATTATATGCGAGAGGATACGACCCTGAAGAAATTTTGGAGATCATCCTTAAAACCAACTATTTTAAATTCCTCAGGCCTGCGATAAGCTGGACAGGAATACTCAAAATGGAGACATTGGAGGAACTTTTTAAGAAATATTTACCGGAAAATTCTTTTGAGTCACTTAAAATTCCATTGACAGTGGCTGCAACAGATATTAAAAGGGCAAAAGTAGTCTATTTTTCTGAAGGAGAATTGATCCGACCAATCATGGCTTCTTCTTGCATTCCTGGAATGTTTGACCCGATAGCCATTGACAAACATTATTATCTGGATGGAGGTATTTTGAACAATTTACCAGTAGAGCCTCTGGATGGTGTATGTGATGTTGTCATTGGGGTAAATTGTAATCACCTTCCTGTTGAGCACAATATAAAAAATATCAAAGGACTGATAGAGAGAAGTATTATCATGTCAATGAATTACAATGTTTACAGCCGAAAAGATAAATGTGATTTTTTCATCGAACCAAAGGGATTGGCAAAATTTGGTGTTTTTGATATAAAAAAGGCCAGGGAAATTTTTCAAAGTGGATATGAAGCTGCATCAACTTTTATAATTGAAAACCCTGAGTTAAAAGAATTAACTATTAAAAAACAAAAGCAAAAAGTATGATGAAATTATTGTCAAGATTTGTGTTTTGGATAGCCGGCTGGAGCCTTAATGCTGCTTGGCCCAAAGGGTTGAAAAAAGCAGTATTGATAGCTATACCACATACCAGTAATTGGGATTTACTTTATGCAAGGGCAGCTTTTTTCCTGATGGACATACCTGTAAAATTTACCATCAAAAAGGAAGTGATGGTTGGGCCTTTGGGATGGTTAATTAAAAATCTGGGCGGTATTGCCATTGACAGAAAGAGGATTCCCGGAGGAAAAAAACAGACTTACACAGAGGCAATGACCAATATGTTGAAGGAAACTGATGAATTGGTCATAATGGTGACTCCTGAAGGTACAAGAAGTCATGCTCCCAAATGGAAAACAGGTTTTTATCATATCGCATTGGCTGCAGGGGTACCTGTAGTTATTGGATATCTTGATTACAAAAAGAAAGAAGCAGGCATAGGGCCGGTAATTTATCCTAATGGGGAAATGGAAGAACAAATTGAGGAAATGAAGGCTTTTGGGAGAACTGTAACCGGAAAATATCCTGAAAAAGGTATTCTCTGATTTAATCTACTGTCAAAGTCACATCATCAAAATAGACCCTTCCTGTTACTCTTGGACCCATAACAAGGTATACTGTGATAAAGTCTATTTCTTCCGGAGCATTGTTCAATACAAGTTCGATTGGTCTCCAATCAAAGGTTCCGGTAACAAGAATTCTGTCTTGTGAACTTATAAATCTCCCCAAAGAACTTCCTCTGCTGTCCTGGACAGGGAATGCGCGCATTGAAATATAAATATTGCTTCCAGGTCCTCTTAGGTTAATATTTTCTCCCTTTAGAAATGCCCTCATTCTTAATGTTCTACCTGCTCTAGGTGCTGGTCCTGTGTAGCTTTGCTTCCAGTTTCCTGTATTTTGATTTAAACTATCAATGTTTTCTATAAAAACTGATCTTGAACCATTCTTGAAAACTTCTCCGCTCACACCCAAATTGAACCCAGGGGAAGAAATGGCCACCCATGGAGAAACGTTATCTGGGTTAGCTGAAAAATCGGAATTTTTTAGGAGCTGAGATCCCGAAGGGAGCATGTCGTTGTTATCTGAACACCCCAACAAAAGAAAAAGTATTGATATGATGTAAATACGGACCATCTTAAGGTATTTGTATGCAATGTAACGTTAGTAAGAACGCTTGTGTTTGATTTCATTTTTGATTTTTTAAACCAAAAAACGGATTTTGGTTATATTTAATGCTAATAATAATTTCAATGGCATTTATCATAAGGATGAATTGAATAATTAACAATCAAGAAAAAGTTTTATGCAAGATAGTATCCTAACCGCTGTATTTTTACCCTTAGCCCTTGCATTTATCATGCTTGGAATGGGCTTATCACTTACTATTAAAGATTTCAAAATAATATTTTTATACCCCAAAGCTGCAATTATTGGGCTGTTCAACCAACTAATTCTTTTGCCGATATTTGGTTTTGCGCTAGTGCAGTTATTTGGGCTGAGTGGTGCATTGGCAGTTGGAGTTATGATCCTGGCTGCCTGTCCGGGTGGGCCGACTTCCAACCTGATCACCCACCTTTCCAAAGGTGATATTGCACTATCCATAAGTTTGACAGCTGTTACTTCTTTTATTACCATTATAACCATCCCATTGATAGTAAATTTAGCAATTTCCTATTTTGGAGAAGAGGGTAGTGTTATACTTCCAGTCGGGGAAACGATCATTCAAATAATGGGGGTTACAATTGTACCTGTTTCTATAGGTATGTTTTTGAAGAAAAGATTTCCTGCTCTTTCTTTAAAGGCAGATAGGCCAGTAAGGATTGCTTCTGCTATTTTCTTTACTCTAATAATTGTTGCGGCGATTTTTAAAGAACGGGAATCTATTGTTTCGTTTTTTATAATTTCTGGTCCAGTAATGTTATTCCTGAATATCTTAACCCTACTTGTAGGCTATTTTCTTGCCGGCATATTCATATTGCCTAAAAGGCAAAGGTTAACAATAGCTATCGAGTCTGGAATTCAAAATGGGACTTTAGGTATCATGATTGCAGCCACTTTGCTTAAAAACTCTGAAATGACCATTCCCATTGCGATTTATAGTTTGATCATGTTTATGACAGCGACTTTGATAATTTTTATTACAAACAAAAAATCCCACTCTTCATAAGGTGGGATTTTTTTGTTAATTGGTTCCGTATAAGGATTTTCCTGCATTTTCATATTTGTCACCAGCATTCCATTCGGGCCTTTCTTTCCAATTAGCGATTTTTTCAGCTGCAAGGATGTAGCTTTTCCAGTATTTGGCAGCATAGTCCATATCAAAATCATCAACATGGTCTGAGGCTTGGTGATAATATCTGCTGATTTCTTCATCAAAGGCCCTGAATCCAAGGCTGAATGTTGGAGCTGGAATACCTTTTCTGGCAAAGTTAACATTGTCAGAGCGGTCATATAGCCCTTGTTCAGGTGAAGGATCAGTAATGGACTCCAAACCAAAGGCAGCTGTTGCCTCTGAAATCAGGTGGTCGGCAGTAGTTCTTCCAAGACCCACAACGGTCACTACCGAAGTGTCATTATATCCTGCATTATCGATATTTAGGTTGTAAATGATCTGTTTCAGTGGAATTAATGGGTTCTCAGAAAAATAGGCACTTCCCAGCAAGCCTTTTTCTTCTGCAGTCCAAGCGCACAATAGAACTGACCTTTTGGGAGGATTTTCAGCGAAATACCTCGCCGCATTGATGACTGCTACGGTGCCCACAGCATTATCTCTTGCACCATTATAAATGGAATCTCCATCAGCATTTGGTCTTCCCACCCCAATATGATCATAGTGTGCGGAAAGCATGATATATTCCTGCTTCAGTACTGGGTCAGTTCCCTCAATGATGGCTATTACATTCTTACCTATAATATTTTTATTGACTTTTCCCAGAATTTGAATTGTCGCAGTATTGGAATTTCCTTGGCCAATAGCATTAATGTTCACATTTTTTAAATCATTAATCCAAATATATGGAAGACTGTTAGCTTCCTTTGTTTCGTCAATTGTCAATTGTCTTCTGTTTAGGAAACTCACTGCAAAATTCCAAGGTGCTGTTGGTACATTATACATTTCCATCAAAGCCACAGCGCCATTTGATTTTGCCAAGGCCATTTTTTCACGTCCAACAGCAAATAAATCCGCTGGACTCAATCTATTTGGTGCCCCTACATTAGTAACCACGATTTTACCCTTTACATTTTTGCCAGCATAATCCTCTGATAAACCATAACCAAGAACGATCAACTCATATGTTCCTACTAATGAAGAACCATCTAAAACCAGCATGTCGCTTCCATGGGTAAATGTCTTATTGCCAATAGTGATTTCACCTTTGGTAGGAGGGGTGGACAACCTAAACGGGATATGTTGATAATAAGCATTGGCTCCTGGAATCTCTTTTGCTCCATACTTCCAAAACTGTTCTGCAATATATCTTGCTGCTGCATCAATTTCAGGCCTGATGGGGTCTCTACCCATAAGTTCATCGGAAGCCAAATACCTGAAATGTGAAATACTTTCCCTTTCGTTGAAATTCTTTTCTATAGCATCCTTCCCGTTTTGGCAGAATGCAGAAATACTTAATAAAGCGGTCAAGAATAAGAGGCTACCTTTGATTTTCATTTCGAATTTTAATAGTTAACTTTCTAATATATGAATTATTGTAATAATTCGTATTGAAGGAATAGTCCAATGGTAATATCCTGTCTTTAAAGCATACTAAAGTTTGTAAACTCAATATGAAAACAAGTTTAAAGTGGTTTTTTATAGTGGTATTGGCTTCTCCAGCTTTTTTATCCTGTAAATCACAAAAGGATTTCAATACATTTCTCATTGAAGATGGAATATACAGATCTAAAATTTTTGACGGAAAAAAAGAATGGGTCTATCTTGACAACGAACAGGACTTTTTATTTGTCTTTCCCCTAAATAGGAAAAACAATGTTTATTTTCTTGATACGATAAATAGGTCATACCTCTCATTTCCCCAAGAACGTTGGGCAGTAAAATTGAACGATGAAGTTTTTCAGACAAATTCCTTTGATGTAGATCTAATTTCAATCCCCTTTAAGTTTAGAGGAAGGACTGCTGGAATTCCTCCTCAGTTGAACACCAATCTCAATGCCTCTCTTTATTTTGGGTATAGATCTGATTGGTATTCATTGGGCTACAAACAAAACCCCTTTGGAGCATTCGAAAGGGTAACAAGACATTATGGACTTACAATAGGTTTATTTACTGGGCTAGGTTCTACTTCTGTCAATCCTTGGGTCACAAATGATCAGATTGCTTATGAATATGACGGAATTACATGGTCGAATGGAATTGCCTTCAGTTTTGCCTTTAATTACCTTAATTTGGGTGTTGGATTGGGTTATGATATGCTCTTAGATAATAATTCAAGGTATTGGGTTTACCAAAAGAAACCTTGGATTGGACTAGTCCTGGGAATTAATTTGAATTAGGAAGGCAAATTGATATTTCTTCCAAGATCTTAATGAAATAATCAGGCAGTTCAGCTTCTATAGTAATTTTTTGATTAGTTATGGGATGAATAAATTCAAGTTGCCATGCATGCAAAAGCATATTATATAGCCCAAATTTATTACGAAAAAAGGTGTTTTGTTTGTTATCTCCGTGGGTATTGTCTCCAATGACATAATGCCTTGCATGTGCCATATGCCTTCTTATTTGGTGCATTCTACCAGTATGCGGATATACTTTGATTAGAGAATACCTACTGCTAGGGTACCTTGCTGAGGAAGCAAATGGGATTTCTGTTTGACTTAAAGTCCAAAATTCAGTTGTAGCTTCCTGTAATTCTCCGTGCAGTTTTTTCCTCAGAGGGTGATCAATAATACCATGGTCTTCCATATGTCCCCTTACAAGGCTAAGATAAAATTTCTTGACTTGTTTTGTAGGAAACAAAGGTTGTAGAAGAGAAGTAGATTCTGAATTTTTTCCAAATAGCAGAACGCCGGATGTGGGTCGGTCAATCCGGTGTAAAGGAGAAACGTGCTGTCCAATCTGATCTCTTAATAATTGAACAGCAAGTAAGGTTTCCTCTTCTTTTGCCAGATGTGTTCGGTGTACCAGTACGCCTGCAGGTTTGTTGATGGCAATGAAATATTCATCTTCAAAAATAATTTCCAGTAATGGTTTCAAGATTGCAAAGATTAAAATATTACACCTGAACCAATGCTTTCGGTTTCTTCATACCAAGCAACAAATTGACCTGATGCAATTCCCCGTTGTGCTTCATCAAACAGGACATACAATCCTTTTTCTTTCATGATCAAAGTGGCCCAGGTCAAAGGTTGTCTATATCTGATTCTGGCTTTATAACGTGCTGTCTCCCCAATTTCTAACTTCAAATCTTCCCGTATCCAATGTACATCTTTTTTAGGAACAAAAAGCCCTTGCCTGTTCAGTCCCGGATGCTCTTCTCCCAAACCCGTATAAATGTTGTTCTCTTGGGTATCAGTAGCTATTACAAACAAAGGTTTTCCTGTACCACCCACTTGAAGACCTTTTCTTTGGCCAACTGTAAAATAATGGGCACCATTATGTTCCCCAATTAGTTTTCCTTCGGATTCCTGATAGTGTATAGGCAGACAAATATTATCTAAAATTTCTTCATCATAATCTTCTACACTGAATCCGGCCGGTAATTTCTGCCTTTTGAAAATTTCCAAATCATTGGGAATGACAATGATTTTTCCCTTTCTTGGTTTCAATTGTTGTTGCAAAAATTCTGGAAGTCTTACTTTTCCAATAAAGCATAATCCCTGACTATCCTTTTTGTCAGCAGTAATGAGATCTTGTTCTTTGGCGATCCTTCTGACTTCTGATTTTTGGAGATGTCCAATAGGAAACAAGGCTTTGGCCAATTGATCTTGATTCAATTGACATAAAAAGTAGCTTTGATCCTTGTTTTGGTCAGAACCAGCTAAAAGTCTGTAAATGATTTTTCCCTCCTTTTCTATACTTCCTTTCTGGCAATAATGTCCTGTCGCCACATAGTCGGCTTTGAGTTTCTGGGCCGCTTTAAGAAATATATCGAACTTGATTTCTCTATTACATAGAATATCTGGATTGGGTGTCCGTCCTGCTTCATATTCAGCAAACATGTAATCCACTATCCTTTCTCTATACTCTTCACTCAGATCAATGGCTTGAAAAGGTATCCCAAGTTTCTCTGCAACAAGCATGGCATCTGTGCTGTCCTCCATCCAGGGACATTCATTGGAGATGGTTACTGATTCATCGTGCCAGTTCTTCATAAACATGCCGATGACTTCGTAACCTTGTTCTTTCAGTAAAAAAGCTGCTACGGAGGAATCCACTCCTCCTGATAGTCCTACAACTACCCTTTTTTTGTTTTCCATAATTTTGAAATTATTCATGGGTTCAAGGTCCATGAGGTTTCACCTTTCCAACAGCCAGTGTAAGCCAATTGGTTCACAAAGTTAGCAGATCAATTTTTATTTTTTGAAGAATTCCGCAATTGCCAGTGTAAAGAATGGATTAATCAAGGATCAATAAAGACTATCAATATTTCCAAATGGACAATAAACTTGGCCTAAAAACTCACCATTCCTTCTGATTAAAGCTTGAAATTTTTGTAAGTTGCATAAAGAGTTAAACTGTTTATGAAAAAGAAAAAACTTTTGATTGCTACAGGTGGAGGGGACTGTCCAGGATTAAATGCTGTCATACGTGGGATTTACAAGAGGGCCAAAAAAACGAAGGAATGGGAGGTTTATGGGAGTATGGAAGCATTTAATGGAGTATGGTTTGAACCATTTAGGATCGTTAAGCTCAACCGAACCAAGGTAGCAGGTATCCATGTAAGAGGCGGTACCATTCTGAAAACAACCAACAAAGCCGATCCTTTGCATTTTCCTGTCAAGGATGAAAGCGGGAATATAGTCTTTGAAGACCGAACCAAAGAATTGGCTGATAAAATCAGATTCCATGGTTTTGATGCTGTGATCAGTATTGGTGGGGATGGCTCACAGAAGATATCCAAGGCATTGTTTGACCATGGAATTCCAATCGTCGGTGTACCCAAAACAATAGACAATGACTTGGAAGCAACAGATTTGACTTTTGGCTTCCAGACTGCAGTACAAATAGCAACAGACAGTTTTGATAAGTTGGTCACTACTGCTGAAAGCCACCATAGGGTGATGATCATGGAGGTAATGGGCAGAGATGCTGGTTGGATTGCTGTACACACAGCCATTGCAGGAGGAGCAGAAATCTGTCTAATCCCTGAAATCCCATATCAAATTGAGAAATTGGTTAAGAAGATTGAAAGCCGGTATGAAAAGGGTAGAGGCTTTGTGAATATTGTCATTGCTGAAGGAGCCAAACCTTTGGGAGGAACAGTAACAGCCTCCAAAGGAGAAGAAGGATCACGTCACATTAAATTGGGAGGAGTAGCTTTCGAGCTTTCCCAACAGCTTAAGCAGGCAGGTATAAAAGCAGAAATACGGGAAACTGTTCTAGGTCATGTTCAGAGAGGAGGCATCCCTACTGCATTTGATAGGGTTTTGGCTTCTTTATTGGGGGTGAAGTCTTTTGAAATGATATTGCATGGGGAATTCGGGAAAATGGCTGCATTCAAGAATAATGAGTTTGTATCTGTTCCATTGGAAGAGGCCACAAAAGGAAACAAATCCATTAAACCTGACAGCTTTTTGGTAAAAGGAGCTAAAGGTTTGGGGATTTCATTTGGGGATTGATTCAATATGGCCATGGAAAATGACCTTTGTGGTTTTGCAGCAATGTAAATTACCATTTGGTGCATGCCTATACCCTAAGACATACTCAATTGATGAAATATTTTAAAATTCAAAGGCTTATTAACATTAAACTTTATCCTCATAAAATTAGTGAGATTGAAACAAAAAGATTTTCAAAATGATCAGGAACCTACTGTTGATAATGATGCCCTTTTTACTTTTTAACTGTTCAAAGAAGGAAACGACTTTGAATAGTAAATCCCCGAATATCATAATTATTTTTACTGATGACCAAGGATATAATGATGTTGGGGTATTTGGCTCTGAAATTGAAACCCCTAATTTGGACCTTTTGGCTGCAGGTGGCGTCCAATTCACTAATTTTTATGTGGCTCAGGCTGTATGTTCTGCATCAAGAGCAGCATTACTGACAGGAACTTATCCGAACCGACTGGGAATCCATGGTGCTTTGGACCATACCAGTAGCCATGGACTCCATCTTGAAGAAGAAACGATTGCTGAAATTTTGAAACCTATGGGTTATGCGACTGCAATTTTTGGCAAATGGCATTTAGGGCATCATCCAGATTTTCTTCCATTGCATCAGGGTTTTGATGAATTCTTCGGCATTCCTTACTCAAATGATATGTGGCCTAATCATCCCGAAAACAAAGATTATTATCCACCCTTAACCTTGTATTCAGGAGATAAAATAATTGATACGGTATGGTCTGACCAAAGCATGTTCACCACATTATTTACTGATAAGTCAATTGATTTTATCAAGAGAAATAAGAATAATCCCTTTTTTCTCTATCTGGCCCATCCAATGCCACATGTCCCTTTGTTTGTTTCTGATAAATTCAAAGGTAAATCAAAAAAAGGCCTTTATGGGGATGTAATTATGGAGATCGATTGGTCAGTAGGGCAAATCATGGAGACCCTTAAAAAATTAGATCTTGAGGAAAATACCATCGTTATCTTCCTGTCAGACAATGGTCCGTGGATTTCTTATTCAGAACACGCTGGATCCGCTTATCCTTTGAGAGAAGGCAAAGGTACTTCATGGGATGGAGGAGTAAAAATACCAGCGATTTTTCATTGGAAAAATCATTGGGAGGCTGGCTTGGTACAACCTCATCCTGCTATGAGTATAGATATTCTACCTACTTTGGCCAAAATCGTTGGTGGAAATCTTCCCAAACTGCCCATTGATGGGAAAGATATTGGAGGGATGTTTTTGGATAGCCATAACCAATCACCCCAAGATGCTTATTTTATTTATTACAACAGAAATGAATTACAGGCAATGGTAATGGGGGATTGGAAGTTAATTTTTCCCCATCAATACCGCTCCCTTAAATCAGGACAGGAGCCTAAAAATGATGGAATTCCTTTGCAATATAGGATGATGGAAATTGAACACATGGAGTTGTATCATATTCCAAGTGATCCTTCTGAAAAACTTAACCTTATTCATGAAAAACCTGAAATTCTGGAAAAAATGATAGATCTGGCTATAATTGCAAGGGAAGATTTGGGAAATGCCCTAGTTGGAATAGAGGGAAGGAATACTAGAAAACCCGGAAAAGTGTTATAATTTGATTATTTTAGCTGTTTACCAATTGTTTTAGCCTGGTATTTGCTAGGGAAAGTTATCAAATATCGATTTTATGAAGTACAAAAAAGCATTAAGCATTGCTTTCATCTTGTTTGCAGTTTTTTTAACGGTTGGTTTAGCCGCCATTTTTACAGTTTATAAAAATCAGAAAGGGATAACTCAGAATGTGATTGCATCACTGAATAAGAATTTTGTTGGAGAACTGTCTGTTAAGGACTCTCACATAGCCCCATTTGCCAATTTTCCTTATATATCGATTGATTTGGAAAATGTAGTTTTTTTTGGAGATAAAGTGTCAAATAACGATACTATATATTATGCTGAAGATGTTTATGTTGGTTTTAGGATATGGGATATCCTAAGGGGAAACAATATTATCAGTTCGATAAAAATTTCAAAAGCTGATTTGAATATTGTCAGATTTCCTGATGGCAAAATTAACCTATTGACAGCTAAAGGAATGGAAGATAACGGTGAAGAAGAAGCAGATCTTCAATTAGATTTAGCATCTATCATTCTTTCTGATGTAGAAGTTAAATATGAAGATTTGGAACATCTGAATACCTATTATTTCCATATTGGCCTTGCCGAGTCTGCATTTAAAATTGAAAATGACCATTTACATGCAAGGCTTTTGAGCAAATTGATTTTTGATTTTGAAGTTGATGGAAAAGCTACTTTTTTTTCAAATAAGCATTTAGATCTTGATATTGCTTTGGATTTTGATCAAAATCAAGATCTGCTTACACTGGAGAGATCAAAATTGGCTGTAGAGGGGGCCTTATTGAACCTGACAGGTTCAATAGACTTTGATGAAATGCTCATTATGGACCTCAAGATTGATGGAGAAAAGCCTGATTTCAATCTGATTGCAGCCTTTTTACCACAAGAAACCGGTGAATATTTGAGGAAATATAAGAATGAGGGGGATGTTTATTTTCAGGGAAGAATTAAAGGGAATTTGGGAGAGGGCCAAGTACCTTCCATTGGGTTGGAGTTTGGATGTGATAATGCTTATTTTTTGAATCCTTCAAAAGAAAAGAAAGTTGAAGATTTGAGGTTTTCGGCATTTTATACCAATGGAGAGGAAAGAAACCTTAGAACTTCTGAGTTTCAATTACTGAATTTCAATGCCAGACCTGAACAAGGGATATTTCAAGGGAAATTAATCATAAGGGATTTTCTAAATCCATATATAGATATCAATTTAAATGCAGACCTCGATCTGGGATTTTTGGGTGAATTTTTTGAATTAGAGGGTCTACAGGGCATCAGTGGTCAAGTTATTGTCAATATGGATTTCAATGAACTTGTAGATCTGGAAGTTTCCGGAATTACAGGAATAGATAAGAGTATTAAAAGTGAACTGATAGTCAATAATTTCAATTTTAAACTACCGGACTTTCCTCATCCTATCAAAAATGCAAACATCTATGCGTCTTTGGTTCAGGGAGATCTATTACTTGAAAAAGCTAATTTTGGAGTAGCAGGATCTGATTTCTCCATTAAAGGTAAAGTACACAATTTCCCTGCAATATTTCATGGAGAGGACAAGAAAGTAAAAGCAGATTTAAGTGCCAAATCTTCCAAAATAGATCTAGAGGAGATTTTTCAAACTGATTCAACTGCTTGGAAAGAAGTGATTTCTGATTTTGAAATCAAATTAGCTTTTGAGTCAACAGGTAAGGAATTAAAGCATTACCAATATTTGCCAAAGGGAGAATTTTTTATTGAAGATTTTCATGCAAGATTAAAGAATTATCCGCACGCTTTTCATGATTTTCATGCAGATGTGATCATTGGAGACAATGATTTGGCTGTGATCGACTTTACCGGAGAGATCGATAAAACGGACTTCCATTTTTCTGGAAAGCTTCAGAATTATTCCAAGTGGTTCCAGGAAACTCCCCATGGAAAAAGTATTTTTGATTTTGACCTAGTGTCCAACCACCTTGCAATCCATGATCTTCTTTCTTATGCAGGTGAAAATTATTTACCTGCTGATTATCAGAATGAAGAAATTGATAAGTTGAAGCTTAAAGGTAAATTGGAATTAATCTATAATGGCGTTTTTCAGTCAGCGGATCTTTGGTTGAACCATCTGGAAGGAAAAATGAAATTGCATCCTTTAAGGCTTGAAAAGTTTAATGGAAGGTTGCACTTTGAAAATGATTATCTCACCTTGGAAAACTTTCAGGGACAATTGGGTATTTCGGATTTCAATATCCAAATGGGCTATTATTTAGGTTCTGTTAAAGAAAGAAATACGCTTAAGAATTACTTTTCTTTGATGTCTAATAGATTGGATTTAGATGCTTTAATGGGATTTGAAGGTTTAGACAAGCCAAGCAATCACGAAGATACTTTTAACATTTTTCAAGTCCCTTTTACCGATATGGACTTTTCCGCCAAAGTGGCGAAACTCAATTATCATTCTTTTTGGTTGGAAAATGTTACGTTAAATGCCAGAACCAATCCTGAACATTATATTTATTTGGATACCTTGGGGCTGATGGCAGCCAAAGGCACATTGGGAATCAAAGGGTACTTCAATGGTTCTGACCCAAATCAAATTTATTTCCATAGCACCATGGTGGCCGATAAGCTGGACTTGGATAAGTTGATGTTCAAATTTGAAAATTTTGGGCAGGATTATTTGATCAATGAAAATCTGCATGGCTTGGTGTCAGGTACAATAGTCAGTAAGTTTTTGGTATATCCGGATCTTACTCCGATCATCGAAAAATCTGAGGCTAAGATGGAACTTACAGTATATCAAGGAAGATTGGTAAGATTTGCACCGCTCCAAGCAATGGGGGAATTTTTTAAAGACAGAAACCTGAACAACGTTCGTTTCGACACTTTGTCCAATACTTTTGAGTTAAAGGAAGGGGTATTGAATATACCTAGGATGAATATCAATTCCAGCCTAGGTTTTATTGAGCTTTCAGGAAAACAGAGCTTGGATATGAATATGGAATATTTTATCAGAATTCCATTAGGACTTGTCACTCAGGTAGGTTTTAGGTCTCTATTTGGTGGAAAAAGTAAAGATGAAATTGATCCGGACAGAGAGGATGCTATTGTTTATAGAGATGCGGATAAAAGGGTGCGTTTTGTCAATGTCAATATGAAAGGATCACCTGATAATTACCAGATAGGATTGGGTAGGGCCAAATGAAATTAAAAAACCGCCTTTATAATCTAGGGCGGTTTTTTAATTTTTATGATTGTCCGCTTTCATGCCAGTAGAATAATCACAATAGAATAAACCTAAGATTTCAAACCAATATCAATGAATAACTTGTCTCCCGAGGCGGATCCAATATCTATTAATATCAGGTTGATTTAAGACCCAATTTAAATTGGTTACTGGTCTAATTGCGGATATACATATTAATTTTTTAATTGTTTTTAACCTATCCAATTGGACCATGGTATTCTACTTATGATCAAAACTAGGCCAATGGCATATAGCATGTAGATAGATCTGAATTTTGCACGGCTTTCACTAAATTTCTTTGCTCTTGAGTACCCTATTGTAATGACTACAATGGCCAAAATATTTATCAATGGATGTTCCAGGGCTGTAAGCCTAGCAGTACTGTCTGACATAGCTCCTCCTCCTTTAAGTAAAGTAAACCCTAAGGGACTAACAAAATAAAGGATAAGGCCAATCAACAGCTGAACATGTGAAAGTATAAAAGCGATGAGCGCGAATTTTCTGTCTTTTTCAGTAAATTCCCTATTGCTCAGGGCACCAATCAGCGCATAAATAAACACAATTGCCAATGCGGCAAGAGCCAAGTAGGCCAGTCCAGAGTGAAGATGTTTCAGTCCAATGTACATGTTTTGAATTTTTTTGTTTAAAGTAAGCTATATATCTGATCATTTTCCAAATTTCAACTCTAGAATTTGAAATTGGCAGCATGTTAATTTCAAATTATTTTGGAATTAGTCAACATAAAGTACAAGCCCTTTTAAATATTCTGTTTCAGTATGATAAATGTTAACCGGATGATCAGCTGGTTGGGATAGGTAATGAAGGATTCGGACATTTCGCCCTGTTTCTAAGGCTGCCGCGGTAATTGTATGTGCAAAAAGCTGTTTGTCTACCACTTGTGAGCAGGAAAATGTAAATAATATTCCACCGGGTTTAATTTTTTTCAAAGCCTCGGCATTTAACCTTTTGTAGCCTTGAACCGCATTATGCCTTGCTTTGATATTTTTAGCGAAGGCAGGAGGATCCAGTACTATGATATCAAAATCATTGTCAATTTCACGGATGTATTTCACCACATCTGCTACGGTAGAAGAATGCTTACCACCAAAACCTTCATTGAGGTTTACATTTTTATCAGTAAGGTCAATTGCTTTGGCGGAAATATCCACTGAATGCACCTCAATGGCGCCTGCTTTCAGTGCAGCGACTGAAAATCCGCCTGAATAGCAAAATGAATTCAATACTTTTTTCCCCTTACTATATAAACCCAATAAATTTCTGTTTTCCCTTTGGTCTACAAAAAATCCGGTTTTTTGCCCTTTTTCCCAGTCTATTTCAAATTGACAGCCGTATTCAAGGACAAGATTTGTCTGGGGTTCACCCCAAACCAATCTGTTTTCAACTCCAATGTTTTTTGGTAAGGTTTCTGCACTTTTATCATAGACAGCATGTAACTGATTGCCAAAAACACTTTGAAGAGCATTTGCAATATCCTTTACATGACGGAACATGCCAATATGATGGGTCTGAACTACTGCAGTACCGTTATAATAATCAATTATTAAACCTGGCAAACCATCACCTTCCCCATGCACCAGTCTAAATACATTTGTCATTGGGTTATTGGTCAAACCTAAACTTTCCCTGACTTGGTATGCAGCTTTAAGTTTTTTAATCCAAAATTCAATATTGATTTTTTCATTTTCAAAAGTTATCAGACGAACCATAATGGATCCGTGTTGAAAATGTCCTATTCCCAGGAAATTACCTTTATGGTCAACTACCTCAACCAGTTCTCCATTTTCAAAGCTTTCATCTTTATTAGCAATGGCACCAGAAAAAACCCAATGGTGCTTTCTCAATATGGAAACCTCTTTTCCTTTATGAAGCTTTATTTTTTGATAAGTTGACATGGTTTTTAGAGTTTACTGGAAATAATACGGAACCAAGAATCATGGCTACTGCACTGACTCCCAATGCGGGTAAATGTGGATAATAGGGTAAATCGGAAAGCAAGAGGCCAAGATAGGTAATCATTCCGAAAACAATGGACATGATGGCGCCCATTTCAGATGCTTTTTTCCAATAAAGCCCAGCTGTAAGTGGAACAAATAAGGAAACCAGCATCAAAATAGAGGCATTGGCTACCAATTCATAAATATTTGTCTTCCATTGTGCCATTATGGTAGCAATAATCGCAATGCAAATAATATTGAGTCTTAAAATCCAAAGAAAATGTTTGTCACTCAATCGATTACCAAAATAAGGGCGGATCAAATTTTCAGAAACGATTGCAGAAGGTGCCAATAATCCTGAGCTTGTAGTACTCATGATGGCTGAAATTAAAGCTCCAAAAAACAATATCTGTACATGAACCCCACTATGGAGCAAGACCATTTGAGGCAATAATAACTGTTTGTTCTCAAGGTATATCTCAGGATATAAGTGCTTGGCGCCTAATGCAATAAACAAAGGAAGTAATCCAATGGTGACATAAAAAATTCCAGCTAAATAAGTCGATTGCACTGCTATTTTTTCAGATTTGGAAGCCATGACCCTCTGGTAAATGTCCTGACTGGGAATGCTTCCCAAGCCCAGAATAATCCATGCTCCTAAATAATTCAACCAGGAAATTTTATCCGGATCAGGGAAAAATTGGAAACTTCCTTCTGGAGCCGATTCAAGAATTGGCATTATCCCACCTGCTTTTTCAACCACAAGGACAGTTACCCAAACCAATCCTATCACAATCAAAGTAGTTTGGATGAAGTCCGTAATAGAAATGGCCCACATTCCACCTAAAAATGTGTAAAATACAACAATTGCTGCTGATATGATAATTCCTTGGGCTATACTAATTTCAGCTACAGAGGTGAAAATCAAAGATAATGCAACCAACTGAGCGGCTACATATCCAAAATATACAGGAACCATAAAAATGGAGGCAAAAAACTCAACTCTTTTACCAAAAATCTTTTTATAAACATCCCCAATCGTAAGCACATTCATGCGGTACATGGGTTTGAGGTAAAATACGCCAAATAAAATCAGGCAAAGGGCTCCTCCAAATGGATCTTCTATGACTCCCTGTAATCCATGGTCCAAATATTCCGAAGAAGCACCAAATATAGTTTCAGATCCAAACCAAGTGGCAAATAGGGCAGAGGCAGACAAAAAAAGCGGTAACTGCCTACCCGCCAAAACAAAGTCATTGGAATTTTTGACCAGTTTGGACGACCAGGCACCTATCGCTACGGTAATCAGGATATAGATTATGATTGCTGTGAGAAGCAAGTTCTTTTGTGTTTAGGTTAGAGGCGAGACATAAGACATAAGACATAAGACAAAAGACATAAGACAAAGGACATAAGAAATAAGAAGCTTGAGACGAGAAGCTAGAGCTTAAAAGCAAGCAAGAAATAAGAATCAAATGTATTTAGTACATGGTACATCAATCTTGAGTCTTAATTCTTAAGTCTTGAGTCTAATTATACATTTTCTCCCTCAAAGCCTTGATTTCCTCAGATTCCAAGTAATCATCATAACTCATTCTTCTATCAATTGTCCCTTTTGGGGTAAATTCAATGATCCTGTTGGCAGAAGATTGAACAAAAGCATGGTCATAAGAAGACAAAAGAACCGTTCCATTAAATTCAATAATGGCATTGTTGAAAGCTGTAATGGATTCCAGATCTAAGTGATTAGTTGGTTCATCCATTACTAAGAGATTGGGGTTTTGGAGCATCATTCTGGAAATCATACATCTTACCTTTTCACCTCCAGATAGTACCGAAGCTTTCTTCAATGTTTCTTCTCCTGTAAATAACATTCTGCCAAGGAAGGTTCTAACATATGCTTCTTCCTGATTGCTGGAATATTGCCTTAACCAATCGATCAGGTTCAGCTCTGTCTGAAAATACCTGGAATTGTCATTTGGTAAATAGGCTTTGTTTATGGTTACTCCCCATTTGAAACTGCCTTTTTGTACCGGAATATCCTCCATAATCGTTTGGAAGAATTTAGTAACTGCCTGTTTGGTTTTAGAGATAAAGGCTACTTTGTCACCTTTGTCTACCATTAGGTTAACATCAGTGAAATAGACAGCGTTTTCATCCTTCAATTCAAGGCCTTCAGTCATAAAAATCTGATCTCCCGCTTCTCTTTCAGGCTTGAAAATGATTCCGGGATATTTCCGTGTGGATGGTTGGATTTCATCTACATTGAGTTTTTCCAACATTTTCTTCCTGGCAGTAGCCTGTTTGGATTTGGCCACATTGGCAGAGAATCTAGCAATAAACTCCTGAAGTTCTTTTCTTTTTTCCTCAACCTTCTTGTTCTGATCAGATTTTTGCTTGGCTGCCAATTGCGAAGATTCATACCAGAAAGTATAGTTTCCTGAATAGATTCTGATTTTTCCGAAGTCGATATCAACTATATGGGTGGATACGGCATCCAAAAAGTGACGGTCATGTGATACAACAATAACTAGGTTTTTGAAATTCACCAAAAAATCTTCCAACCAACTGATGGTTTCAGTATCCAGGTCATTCGTTGGTTCGTCAAGAATTAGGATGTCGGGATTTCCAAATAGGGCTTGGGCAAGGAGTACCCTAACTTTTTGATTACCCGCAAGTTCTTTCATCTGCAGATAATGTAAGTTTTCAGAAATTCCCAAACCAGAAAGAAGTGCTGCAGCATCAGATTCTGCATTCCAACCATCCATTTCAGCAAATTCAGCTTCCAATTCGGAAGCTCTGATACCATCTTCTTCAGAGAAGTCAGCTTTCATGTAGATAGCATCTTTTTCTTCCATGATGGCATATAGTTTTTTATGCCCCATGACCACTGTTTTGAGCACATCAAATTCATCAAATTCGAAGTGATTTTGTTTCAAAACAGCCATCCTTTGACCTGGGGTAATATTGATACTGCCAGTGGTACTGTCCTGTTCTCCGGAAAGGATTTTTAGAAAGGTGGATTTTCCTGCTCCATTGGCACCGATAACACCATAACAGTTGCCAGGAGTGAATTTTAAATTTACATCTTCAAATAAGGTCCTTTTACCGAACTTTAGGGAGAGATTATCTACTGAAATCATGGATTGCTCTAATTTTTGAAGCTGCAAAGATAGCTAAATCTTTATTAATCTATTTAGGTTTCCATTTCCTTAGATTTAAAAATCCGTTTTGGGATTTTTAATTTTTAACTCCTTAATCCAAATATTCCTGTAAAGGACATCATGGCCTTCGGCCTGTAGCTTAATTCCTCCAGGCCTATCCGTAATTCCTTTTCCTCCATCATTTCCACCATCCTGCCCAGAATTAGGACCTCCCCATACTTGTTGGATTTCTTTGTTTTCATGGATTTTTTTGCCATTGAAATAGACAGTAACCCTTGCTTTTTCAGTCAGTTTCCCGTTTTTAAATCTTGCCGCCCTGAAGGTGATGTCATACGCATTCCACTTGCCTGTTCCGTTGTATGCCTGAATGGTAGGAAGGTGTTCATTGATGATGGCAGCCATACCATGTAAGCCATAATCCCCGTCCAAAATCTGGATTTCATACCTGTTTTGGAGATATACTCCTGAGTTTCCACCTTCATTTTGAACCAAAAATTCAACATGTAATCTAAAATCTCTGAACTCCTGTTTGGTGATAATATCTGCAGCCCCATATAAGCCCCCGGCAGCAGCAGGGTCATTGCTGTTCATTGCATATCCTCTATCTACCGGGTCAATTACTATTTGCCACTTGATTGGAAGTGAAGCTTTCAGTCGAGGACCTTCCCAATAGGTCCATTTTTCATCTAACATTTCCCTACTTCCATCAAATAACATTTGAGCATTAGCAGGTTTTTTGGCCCCAACTCCAATTTGGGCAAGAATGCTGGAATTCAGGAATAGAAGAACTGAGAGGATTACCAGATTTTTCATTACAATTGTTTTATGGTGAACTGACCCAAATAAGCAAATTATTCGATTGTATTGGATACTGATCATGTAATTTTCATTAAAAAATTTCCACAAAGCCATTATTTTTGTTTTCCTATTATGAATCAAATGAAAAATATTTCAGCATTAATCAGCCTATTTGTCATTTTTTCTATTTCCTGTTCCTCCAAATCCGAGAATATCAGTACTCAGGAACACTTAGAAGAAATCAATCAATGGCATGAAAATCAAATGGCATCTCTCAGGTCAGAAACAGGATGGTTGAACTTGATCGGACTTTATTGGCTGGAGGAGGGATTGAATTCATTTGGTTCAGGGATTGATATGAATTTGAAGCTGGAATCAGACATTTTTCCTGATGAAATAGGCACATTTGAACTGAAGGATGGAAAAGTATTTTTTACCCCTAATATTGATGGGGTTACATCTAAGGCGGGAGAAGTGAATGGAAAAACCTTAATTTTTGATCAAGATCAAGGAATTTCTGAAGCACTCAGTTTTCAGAGTTTAAATTGGGTTATTATCAAAAGGGCCGATGCTTATGGTTTGAGATTAAGGGACTTTGAAGCTCAGGCAATCAAAAAATTTGAAGGAGTAGACCGTTATCCTGTTGATATATCTTGGAGAATAATTGCTGAATTTGTTCCTAATAATCCACCAAAAGAAATTATGATCACCAATGTTATAGGACAAACCACTCCAAATCTCTCTCCAGGCTCTATAAAATTTGTATATGATGGATCTACATATAAAATTGATGCATTAGGAAATGAAGAAGATGAAGAATTATTTTTGATTTTTGCAGATGCTACCAGCGGGAGGGAGACTTACGGAGGAGGCCGCTATATGTATGTGAAAAAGGCCGATGCCACAGGTAAGATCATTCTGGATTTCAACAAAGCCTATAACCCACCTTGTGTCTATACACCCCATGCTACTTGTCCGCTTCCCCCTAGGCAAAATATACTTGATCTAGCAATTACTGCTGGGCATAAGAATTTTGGAGACCATTAGGCTTCTTCTTCAATTAATTCTTCATTTTTTTCTGGAACTTTAACACCTGCAACTTTTTCAAGAAAGTTGATCGTTTCCCTAAGCACTGATTCCCAATCTTTTGAAGTTATACTTGAGGCAATGACATGGTCGCCGGTTTCAGGAAATGCTATTTTCCTTTTCATGTTATCCTTTGTGGCCAACTGGTCATACATTTCAAGCATTTTTGGTACAGAAACGACAAAATCCTGTTCCTGATCATTTTTGAAATAGTATCCCAAAAAAACCGGTATGCTTATTCTCTTAAATGTGCCTACATTCATCTTGCTTCTTAGTAAAACAGCCAGACTTTCAAATCCATTGACATGGTACTCCTCTGACCAATATTTTGCTTTGTCTCCTTCCCTTGGTGTAGACCTAACACCATTTTCATAGAGGAATTTTTCAGCTATATATTTTGACCACGGTCTAAAAAATTGTTCCAATGCATCACCGCCTTCACGAATCGCAGGAGAGTAAAGCACCAAAGCCTTCATGTCTGGACTTTCCGATGCAAGTATCAAGGAAAGAGCTCCTCCCATAGATGTACCCATCACTATAACAGAATCACCCAAACTTTTTCCTATCATGTATGCCTCTCTAACCTCGTCAACTAGCTTTTGGGCTGTCATGTAACGCATGGCATCCGGTCTCTTGATCCCATGTTCCGGAAGCCGTACCAAATACAAGTTGGCATTGAAATAACGTGCAACTTCCCTGTTGACTGGAGATCCTTCCATTTCACTGGCTCCAAATCCATGAATATATACGATAGAATAGGTGGTTTTGCTTTTTTTTGTACTATCAGCCCAAATAATCTTGGCCTGGTTACCAGGTTTCAAACCAAAAACGGTATCCTCTTTACTCTTGATATAAGTCTCTAATTCCATCATCCTAGTTGGGACAATTGGATATTCCCCATCCAAAGTTTGTATTTTTGCTTTGGGGCCAAACATGTAAATAATAGCTACAATGATTGCAGTAGTTAATAAAACTCTCAGTATAGTTTTCATTTATTCAGATCTTGAATATGTAAAAATAACGTTTCTCAGTCAAAAACCCTTTCCATCAGCACTCCATTATTAAGAGATGTGGGGATAAGGATAATTTTTTTATTTTTGGCAAAATCATGTGAAGAAAAATGGAAAAATTCAGCTATCAAAAAATTTCAGTGGTTCTGGCTTTTTCTTTATTGGCCTACGCCTGTTCAGAAAAAATAAAAGAAGACTATCAGATTAAAGTTTCAGATTTTGAGCCCCATGTAATTGCTCTTTCTTCAGATGAGTTTTTGGGGAGGATGCCTTTCACAGAAGGGGAAACTTTAACCTTGAATTATCTCGAAGAGGAATTCAAAAAAATTGGTTTAAAACCAGGAAATGGAGACAGTTATTTCCAAGATGTCCCCATGATGTCGATCACTAGTAGACCTGCCTCCCAAATGACAATCAAATCTGCTACCAATGAGGTAAATTTAAAGGGTTTCGACGATTATGTATTATGGACCCAGCGGACAGATTCATATTTAAATTTTGAGGATGCTGAAATCATTTTTGCAGGATATGGAATTGTTGCCCCTGAATATGGCTGGAACGATTATGAAAATCTGGAGGTAGAAGGGAAAATAGTTTTGGTCATGGTCAATGATCCCGGATTTGGGAGTTCAGGTGAAGATTTATTTAGAGGGAATACGATGACATATTATGGTCGGTGGACTTATAAATTTGAAGAAGCTGCAAGACAGGGTGCTTTAGGTGTTCTTATTATTCATGACACCGAACCAGCGGGATATGGTTTTAATGTTGTGCAAAATGGATGGAATTCGTCTAAACTCTATTTGGATTCAAGAGGGCTGGAAAAATATAGGCCGGTTTTTGAGGGATGGGTAACACTTCCTATTGCAAAACAACTTTTTGGAATGGCCGGAGTGAATGCCGAAGATGTAATGAGTTCTGCAAAATCCAAAGAATTTAAACCTTTACCATTAGGTTTAAAAGCCAGCAGTAGTTTGGATGTTGAAGTTAAGTATGCCATGTCCAAAAATGCCGTAGCTATGGTGGAAGGGACAAAAAGACCAAATGAATACTTAATTTACTCTGCACATTGGGACCACTTGGGAATTGGTAAGCCGGATGAAAAAGGAGATAGTATTTACAATGGTGCTTTGGACAATGCAAGTGGAATTGCGGCTTTGATGGCATTGGGAAAGGCATTCATGGCAAGCAAGCCTGAAAGATCTGTAGTGTTATTGGCTGTCACTGCAGAAGAACAAGGTCTTTGGGGGTCTGCATACTATGCAGAGAATCCAATTTTTCCGAAAGAAAAAACAATAGCTAATATTAACATTGACGGGGTCAATCATATCGGTAAAATGAAAGATGTTTCAGTAATTGGTGTTGGACAATCCGAACTGGAGGATTTGCTGGAAAGTGAACTTCAAAAAGTTGGAAGATACAGCGCTCCAGAACCTACGCCGTCAGCAGGTTATTATTACAGGTCTGACCATTTTAATTTTGCCAAAATAGGTATCCCCGCCTTGTATTTTGGGACTGGAATCGATCATATAGAAAAAGGTAAAGCATATGGTTTGCAGAAACAGATGGATTTTACGATGAACCATTACCACAAACCTTCGGATGAATATGTTCCTGGCGAATGGGATCTTGATGCTGCAATTGATGAAATTCAATTGTACTTTTCAATTGGTAAGAGATTGGTAAATCAAGATGTTTGGCCAAGTTGGAAAGAAGGATCTGAATTTAAAGCAATCAGAGAAGCTTACATGAAGAAGTAAATGCATTAAAAAAGAGGCTGTCCAGTAAATATTGGACAGCCTCTTTGGTTTTTAAGAAAATTTTCCAAAATTGATTAAATAGATTATTTTCTGTCTCTTACAAAGGGAGGTTTGTCCTTTTTGTTTCTAGGGGATTTTATTTGAGAGTATTACAAACTTTTTATATAATATTCTAAACTTTTTGTGAAGTTCTACCGTTCAGAGTGTGTTTATCATTCACAAATGGAGAGTATCTTACAAAAATCAAGGGTAGACGTCAATGAGGATATTTTCCTTAAAGACCCTTTTAGCTCAGATTTGGGGAGAGGAATTATCACCAATAGCATTGAAATGATGATAGAATTGGGCTTTGAAAATTTCACTTTCAAAAAGCTCTCAACTAAAATCGGATGTACTGAATCTGCTGTCTACAGATATTTTGAGAATAAGCATAAATTGTTGTTGTACCTTACTTCTTGGTATTGGGGCTATGTTCAACAGAACCTTATTTTCGGAACAGCAAATATGGCTGATCCTAGGAGGAAATTGGAGATTGCAATTAGAATCCTAGTACATGGACCAATTTTTACCAAAAATGATTTTATTGATCCTCTTGCCCTTCGAAGGTTGTTGACGGATGAAGCTACCAAGGCCATAATGACAAAAGAGGTAGATGAAGAATATCAAAAGGGTTTTTTCAATCATTACCACAAACTCGGAGAAAGAATTGCAGAAATAATACTTGAAATCAATCCAAGATTTCAATTTCCCAAAACATTGGTTTCAACAGTAATGGAATCTAGTATGATGCAGTCATATTATTCCAGGCATTTACCTGGACTTACAGAGCATCAACCGGGAGATGAAAAAAGAATTGATTTTTTTAACCAATTAGTTTTCAAAACCATAGAAAATGAAAATTGACGTCGCACTTACACCTTTAAGAAGGTTTTTCAAATTTCTTGAAGAAGAAAAAAAGGAAGTTTATGCCATATACTTTTACTCATTTCTGAACGGTGGAGTTTCATTGATTTATCCACTAGGAATACAGGCCATTGTTAACTTTGTCCTTGGGGGTAGGGTAAGTACAGCATGGTTGATCATGGTATTGGTAGTGGCCATAGGAATTACTTTTGGGGGATTTTTGCAGATTTCCCAGTTATACCTTACAGAGAAACTAGAGCAAAGGGTATTTACCAAATCTGCATTCAGTTTTGCTTACAGGTTGCCAAGATTGAAAATGGATGAGCTTCAGTGGAAGCATACCCCTGAATTGGTCAATAGGTTTTTTGATGCGGTTAACCTACAGAAGGGGATATCAAAAATTTTGATTGACTTTTCTTTTGCCACGGTTCAGATATTCTTTGGAATGGTCCTGTTGGCATTATACAACGTTTTCTTTTTGATATTCAGTGTGATATTGTTGGCAATGGTTATTTTGATTTTTTACTATACCAGTCCTAAAGGGATGGAAACCAATCTCAAAGTTTCTACACAGAAATATAAAACAGCCTATTGGTTGGAAGAAATTGGTAGGACAATGGCAACTTTCAAATTAGCTGGAAATTCCAAGTTGCCTTTTTATACTATTGATAAGTTGCTCCAGTCCTATGTGGATTACAGAAATAAGCATTTTGCTGTTCTTGTGCTCCAGTATAAGGTAATGATTGTGTTTAAGGCATTGATTGTAACCGTTCTTTTGGTTGTAGGTAGTGTACTTTTGATCAATGACCAGATCAGTATAGGTCAGTTTATTGCAGCAGAGGTAGTAATTATTTTGATGGTGAGCTCAGTGGAGAAAGTGATCCTTTCTTTGGATTCAGTTTATGATACACTTACAGCTACAGAAAAAATGGGTCAGATTATGGACCTTCCAATGGAGAGACAAGAAGGAACAGAAAAGTCTCTAACTACTAACAAACAGAGCCTTGAATTTGAAATTAGGGATCTTTCTTTCAAATCAAAAGACACAAGTTTTGACATATTGAAAGATGTTACTTTCCAGATCAATTCAGGAGAGAAGGTAATTCTAACTGGTAAAAGCGGAAGTGGGAAAAGTACTTTGATGTATCTTATGGCTGGATTATTCTCTGATTATAGAGGGAGAATTATCGTAAATGGCTTACCTATTGATACAATGAATTTGGATAGGTTAAGAAGCTATATTGGTGATAGTCTTTCCCATCAATCCATATTCCATGGATCTATCTATGATAATATTACCTTAAAAAAGGATGTAATTGACAAACAGGTCAGAGAGATTATTGAGCTGGTAGGATTGAAGGAATATATATATCAGTTACCTGAAGACTGGGATACAGTCCTCATGCCAGAGGGTAAAAATCTCAGTAAATCTGTTATCAGCAAGATCATCTTGGCGAGATGCTTGGTAAACCATCCTAAAGCCCTTTTATTGGAAGACCTGTTTTCATGCTTTGATGAAAAAGAAAAGGAAACTTACATCAATTACCTTTTATCAGGCACCTGGACTTTGTTGATGGTTTCGGAAGATCCTGAAATAATCAAGAAATTCTCAAGGGTCATTGCATTGGATGAAGGCCGGGTGGTATTTGATGGAAGCAGTGAAGTGTATTTGAAAAGTAAAATGAATTAATCCCATACCCTATGATAGATATTTCAAAAAATAAAATCGGGGACAAAACTTCCTTTCAGGGTTACAAGAGTTTGGGAATGAGTTTTCCAAAAAACGAAAGCAGGAAGCGAATTAAAATTCTTATTTGGTTTTTAGTTTGTGCGTTTTTGTTTTTGTTTTTACCATGGACTCAAAACATAAGATCTAAAGGATTTGTGACGGCCCTAAGGCCTGACCAGCGACCTCAAACTGTACATTCGATCATTGCAGGAAGGATTGAAAGGTGGTATGTGGCTGAAGGAGATTATGTGCAAAAAGGAGATACTGTTTTGCTAGTTTCTGAAATAAAGGATGATTATTTCGATCCCAGGCTTTTGGAAAGAACTAAACTTCAGGTGGATGCCAAAACAATGGCAGCAAAGTCTTATTCTGAAAAAGTGAAATCCTTGGAAATCCAGATTGGTGCACTAAGGGAAAATAACAAGTTGAGAAGAGAACAGGCAGAAAACCGACTTCAAATGGCAATGCTTCAGGTAACTTCTGACAGCATTAAGTTTGAACAGGCCAAGGTGAATTTCAAAATTGGTGAGGAGCAGTTGGGCAGGGCTGAAAAATTATATAAGGAAGGTTTACGTTCCCTGACTGATTTTGAACAAAGACAATTAAGGTTCCAGGAAGTTCAGGCGAATCTGATAGCTGCAGAAAATAGACTTTTACAAAGTATCAATGCGCATATAGCAGCACAGATTGAGTTGAATGCCATTGACAATGATTTCAGGGATAGAATGGCAAAAGCTTCAGCAGATATGTATGAGTCCATGTCTTCACAGTTTGATGCTGAAGCTACAGCTACCAAACTTGAAAATCAATACTCCAACTATGAGGTAAGAACAGGTTACAGGTATATTCTTGCTCCTCAGGAAGGATACATAACGCGTGCCATTCAAGTCGGTATAGGAGAGACGATCAAGGAAGGTGCAGAGATTATCAGTATTTTACCTGGAAACGCCCAATTAGCTGTTGAGATGTTCGTTGAGCCTGTTGATTTTCCACTGATCCGATTGGGTAACAAAGTAAGGTTTATTTTTGATGGTTGGCCTGCAATTGTATTTTCGGGTTGGCCTCAAATCACAAACGGTACTTTTGGAGGAGTGGTACATGCCATTGATAATTTTGCAGGGCCTAACGGGAAATATAGGATATTGGTTGTAGAGGATCCGGAAGACAAACCATGGCCGGATAAATTAAGAATAGGCTCCGGAGCAGATGGCATTGCACTTCTCAATGATGTACCGCTTTGGTATGAATTGTGGCGTCAGCTCAACGGTTTCCCACCTGATTATTACACATCCAGGGAAAAAGCTGAAAACAGTAAGAAAAAATAACCGATGAGAGTATATTTTATAATTATTGGTTTATTGGTATCCACTTCCGTTTGGGCTCAAGAAAGTTTGACTTTTGAGACTTACCTGGATTGGGTGAGAGGTAACCACCCCGTGGCCAAATTGGCAGATGTGAACCTCCGATTTGGGGAACAGGAATTACTTGCTGCCCGTGGTGGATTTGATCCAAAAATATTCGCTGATTACAGTACTAAGAAGTTCAAAAACACTGAGTATTACGATACTCGTCAGGCAGGTATTGGGATACCAACCTGGGGAGGTGTTGAGCTGAAGGGTATTGTCGAACAGAATACAGGTGTTTTCCTCAACCCTGAACAAACAGTACCGGCTGATGGGCTTGTGGCACTAGGTGCTTCAGTGAATATAGGTCAAGGTCTTTTCATAGACAACAGAAGGGCTGCATTGAGACAAGCACAGATCTTTAGAGATGCAACAAAGGCAGAAAGGATTCAAATCCTTAACGACCTTTACCTTGATGCCACTGATGCCTATTGGAAATGGGCAGCTGATTACAACAATCTTAAGGTTTTTGAAGAGGGGCTGAGATTGGCCGAACAAAGATTTGAAATGGTAAAGGAGAGTTTTATCCAAGGTGATTTTCCTGCCATCGATACAGTTGAGGCTTATACTCAGGTAATGGATCGTTTGTACAGATTTCAAAATGCTCAAATTAATTTCTTTAAATCTACCCAGTACCTTAATACATTTTTATGGGATCAAGAAGAAGATCCCATGGATTTAATAGAAGGGATATTTCCCGAGAATGTACTTGAGGAGATGCTGTTTGATTATAGCAAAGAGTCTTTGAGAACTTACGTTTTTCAGCATCCAGAATTGCAGTTGAAAGACTTTGATATTGCAAGTACTGAGGTGGAAAGGAGGTTTAAAGCCGAAATGCTGAAACCAGTCCTGAGGTTTAATTATAACTTCCTTACTGAAACCTTCAATCCTTTGATGGTCTCCCCATTCCTTGAAAACAATTATAAGATGGGCTTCACCTTTGCTATGCCCATGTTTTTGAGAAAAGAAAGGGGAAGTCTTGGTTTGACCAAGGCCAAATTGGATTTTAAAAATTATGAAAGGGACCTGAAGTTTGTTCAACTTAAAAACAAACTTGAAAGTGAAATCTACAATTATGAAACAGTAGATGAGCAA
Organism: Cecembia rubra; assembly: GCF_003014575.1. Classification (GTDB taxonomy): domain Bacteria; phylum Bacteroidota; class Bacteroidia; order Cytophagales; family Cyclobacteriaceae; genus Cecembia_A; species Cecembia_A rubra. Next base: position 685,944 of record NZ_PYGF01000001.1, on the reverse strand, counting down.
TTGAAAGTATTCTTCAGAAATGTCAGTGGACTGCAGCGCCTGCTTGATGGTGAAATGATGCGATTTGAGGTTGGGGAAAGTTCATTATTCCTTGTCAATGCCAGGGAGGTTAGTTTATTTAATGCTCAAGTTACTCTCAATGAGCTGGCAGCAAAGAGAAAGACTGCCTATGCCAAAATGTTGAATGCTGCCGGTTTAGGTTTTGAGGAATAAACCTCAATATATTTTAACTCAATAAAATAAAATCCTGTAACCCACGGATGGGTGTATCTTGTCCCATCCGTTTTCCTATCATTTCAAAAATATCTTCCTTTTTTTTACCGGACTTTCTTAAAAATTGTACAGAGGTATCTCCAGCAGATTTTGAGAGCTTTTGTCCATCAGCCTTTCTAATCAAAGAATGGTGGAAAAATCCTATTTGTCCAAAGCTATTATTTGATAAAAATTTAGAAAGATGAACTTGTGTCATTGTCGATCCCAAGAGGTCCTTACCTCTTACTATAAGGTCAACTCCAAAATAAAGATCATCAACCACAGAGCTTAATTGATATGCAGGAAGACCATCCTTTCTCCTTACAATAAAGTCCGCCAGAATTTCAGGAAGATTTCCTTCTGTAATTCCAGCTTCAATATCCATGAATGATATACTTTCCCTAGCATCCACACAAAATCTCCAGGCTATATTCTTTTTATTAAAACCCAGGAATCTATCTCTGCAGTAACCTGAATAATAACCATTTGGATTCAAATCCAGGATTTTTTTTCTACTACAGTTACAGGCAAATAATTTTCCGGTTTTTTTTAAGGTTTCTAAGGCATCCAAATACAACTCCATCCTATTTTTTTGAGCATATTCACTTTCAAAGTGTTTGAGATTTTTTGGTCCTAGATCATATGGGATTTCCAGGAAATCCAAAGTGTCAAAAATATCCTGAATATATTCCTTCCTGACCCTTTCCCTGTCCATGTCATCTATCCTTAATAGGATTTTGGCATGATGTGTTTTTGCAATCTTAAAGGTGGTCAAAAAGGAAAATATATTTCCCAAATGAAGATATCCACTGGGAGTAGGTGCAAATCGCGTTAGAGAATAAATTGGATTGTAACTGCTGATACTCATAAATTTCATTGGGAAATTAATCAATTCAATGAAAGGTTTTAACATTTGGCCCAATTCCCATTAATAATTTTTAACTCTCCGGAATTTTAAAGGAATTAAGTTGTCATTAATTTCGGATTGTGAATAAACACCTTTCTATATTATCACTGTTTTTGGCAATAAATTCCTTTCCGGTTTTCGGACAAGTGGTTACCGGTAATATCATTGATGGTTTGGATAAGAATTTTCTTGATAAGGTTTGGGTAATCAATCTCCAAACCAAGGACAGCAGCCTGACCAATGAGAGGGGATACTTTCGGGTATTTGGAAATAAAGGAGATAGTCTACTGATTTCAAGAAATTATTATATTCCTAAAACAGTCATTGTGGGAGAGGATAAGCATTTTTTAACAGAAATCTATTTGGATGCCAGGACACTTCCGCGATTCGATTTATATAGTGAAAGGACGTCCATCCCTTTTAATCTGGGAAATATGTCCAATTTGAGACCGATCAGCAATAGGTCTTCAGGTCCGGGAAAAATTTACGGTGGAACTTCCGAACAAAACGGAATGATGCCAGGATTAACTTTAGATGGCCCCATTTCCTATTTCATGAGATCAGAAAGGCAGAAACGGGAATATGCCCGCAAAATGGCTATAAAGGAAAGGCAAAAGGATTATCTGGATCTCATACAATCAGACTCAATAATGCAGACACTGAAAATAGAGTACAACCTTACTGAAAGGGATTTAGATGACTTAATTGTTGAGTTTAATCTTCAAAATTTAGACCATCAATTTTTGGATCTGAATTCAGAGAAGGTCTATGAAATGCTTACTGATTTTTTAAATCAACGGACTAAATACAGAAAGGAAGATATTCAGAATGAACATATCAAATCTCAGGATTTTCGAAAGAGAAGAGGCAACTGAAAAATGGATTAATTAGGAAACAAAAAAATAGTAAAGCCATCCGAACATCGGATGGCCTTTAACCTAAACAAAAGGCAACCAGCAAAATAAATCGCTAAACCCAAGTTCAAATTTGGGGGATAAAGCAAACTTCTTTTATCTACTAAAAGATTTTGAATTACAATCATCAACTGGGATTGTTACAAAATATAAATGGTGCCTGGACTCCCATGAATTCCAAAACAGCCCAATGATTCTAGCGGAAAATTTTTGGGACCAGGACTTAATATCATTAATGTTCATTTATCACTACTTTTTGAACATTTATACCTGTCAAATACAGCAAAAGTTGCCCTAATGCCCATTTTTAGCAATTAAATGATTTTATAGATATATAAAGTTTTCTTTATGATTTCCTTTTAAAGGACCAGGTTACATAAAATTTAGCTACTAACTCCCCCTTTGAATTTGTTCCGGTAGAGACCATAGTCAATTTTTCATTTTCATCAGGAGCAAGGCCTTCTATCAGTTTGTTCAGTTCAGCGCCTTGATCACATAAAAAGGTAGTTGTATCATTGGCCTTTTTATGGTATTCTGCCCTAAAATCCACTACCAGCATACTGAATTTTCCTTTTCCAGCCATGGCTAATTGACAAAGGGCTCCAGTACTTAATTCAGCTGCACCTGCTAAAGCAGCAAAATAGATGGATTGAAATGGATTTTGGGATCTCCAAAAATAAGGGATGGTGACTTCGCATTTTTCAAGAGTTAAACTTTTGATTTTCAATCTCCAAAAAACTGCAGAGGGTAATTTAAATAACATGGCCAACCAAAAAATGATGGGGCTGCTCATTCTTTTTTGATATTTTCTAGCTTCAGGATTCATAGTATTACATTGTTATCTGACAATTAAAATAATAAAAAAGTAATTAGGTCATTTGAAATGGCATCTTTTTTGGTCAAATTCGGGTAAAATTTGAAAGTTATGTTGAAAAAAATAATCTTTTTAATAGCACTAGGGTTGGTAATTTATTCCTGTGCTAAAGTTCCTATGAGCGGAAGGAATCAATTGGCTTTAGTAAGCAATGAGGAATTGTTACCATTGGCATATGAACAGTATTCTCAGGTTTTAAAGGAGAATAAAATAGTCACTAATACGGATCAGGGACAAATGGTGGTCAGGGTAGGAAAAAGAATTGCAGAAGCAGTTGACAGGTATATGAGGGAGCAGGGATATGAAAAACAATTGGAGGGTTTCGCTTGGGAGTTTAATTTAATTCAGGATGATATTGTCAATGCTTGGTGTATGCCTGGTGGAAAGGTGGCTTTCTACACTGGTATTTTGCCAATCTGTCAAGATGAAGCCGGAGTGGCAGTGGTAATGGGGCATGAAGTAGCGCATGCCATTGCCAATCATGGTAGAGAGAGGATGTCCAATGGACTTTTGTTGAATGGCTTATTAGGTGGTGCACAGGCGGCTATGGGGCAAAACCCTTCTTTGACCCAAAGTATATTCCTTCAGGCTTTTGGTGTAGGTGGGCAATTAGGCATGCTGAAATTCTCCAGAAGGCATGAATTGGAAGCTGATCAGTTGGGATTGAATTTTATGGCCATGGCAGGATATGACCCTAGGGTGGCTCCAGGCTTTTGGGACAGGATGAGTGAAGGCAGAAACGGAGCTCCACCGGAGTTTTTATCTACACACCCAGGTCCGGGCAAGCGAAAAGAAGAGCTTCAAAAACAAATGCCAAAGGCATTGGAATATTATGAAAGAAGTACTAAACGCTAAATCAATTGTTTCAATTAATAACACGCATAAAAAAAGCGCAGACTTGATACTGCGCTTTTTTTATGCGTGTTGATTTTGTTTCTAAAAGAAATTCTAAATTTTTCAGCTTTTTGCAGTAAATATTTTGTCTTGGAAATTTTATGCAAGTTTAAATATTAAGTAGATTTATTAGGAATTGAAACAGCACATAGGAGGTAAAATATGAAAAGCCCAAAAATGCCAAAACTTGTATTTTTTTTAGTTTTATCTTTTCTCTCATTCCTTCCTCCTTTGCAATTGTTTGCTCAGGAATCTATATTGGATGTAGGTATACGAGTCCAAAAAACACTCAACCTTTATTGGGAAAACGGAATTTCTGCTCAATTTTCGCACAAAAACCTCAAACCGGATCAACTTTATTTTGGAATTTCCTATGCTAGTAGCAGGTTGGGAACAGCCCTTAATTCAAATGCGATCAAGCAGGACAATTTTCTGTTCTCGTCTTCATGGTTCTTCAAGAAGGAAAAGGCACTCAGGCCCATGACAAGAATGAATCTGGGATACTTTATAGCAGACTACGAATCTTCAATTTTCGACATGTTGCCCAATTCTTCTATTTTGCTTTCACCTGAAATTGGATTGATGTATGCAAACAAGAAGCAACCTGTAAAAGTAATTCTAGGTTTTGGTTATAATTTGACCACAGGTGACGGGACTAAGGGCGCAGGAACAATCTATCCATTATTTACACAAACAACGGTATCATGGACAATTTTAAAAAAATAAGCCAGTTTTTAGTTGGAATTTGTTTCCTAATTATTTTAGTCTCTTGTGACACCACTCCTGATATCACAGATGCCATGATGGATGGCAAGTTAATTTTTGACCCTTCATTGGACAAACCGGAAGATTACCTGCTTTCACTTTCCAAACCTAATCCTACTCCTGAAGAGGCCTCCAAACCTGTTTTTATATTAATGCATGGTTACAGTGCTTCCACATATGAGTGGGAGGAATTCAGGTCTTGGTCAGGAAATACTACTGATTATTTTCTTTCCATTGTTTTATTGGGAGGTCATGGAAGGACTTATGAGGAATTTAAACAAGCGTCTTGGAGGGATTGGCAAAAATCTATCAAAGAAGAATATGAGCGATTGATGGCCGCAGGATATTCAAATATCAATTTTATAGGTTCATCAACCAGTTGTACACTGCTAATTGACCTGGTTCATTCAAATTTTTTTCATGGTAAAGTGATTCCAAGAAATATATTATTGGTCGATCCCATTATCATTCCTTCATCTAAAATTTTGTCATTGGTACCTTTAGTAGGGCCTATTATTGGTTACATAGAAGCTGATAATACCTCTGAGGAGGATAAATATTGGTATCATTTTAGGCCTCAGGAAACCCTTCAGGAACTGAACAAAATATTGACAAGAGTTAGAAAGCAACTCGAAAATGGAGTTAATCTTCCCCCAAATTGTTCTGTCAAAGTTTACAAATCAATCAAAGATCCAACAGCAGATCCTGTAAGCGCGGTTTTGATTTATAAAGGTATGAAATCAAGTAATGGAGCTCCGGTTGAAATTGAAATGATAGATTCAGATCTTCATGTTTTCACCCGGTTAAATTTACGGCCAAGCATACAACCCAAGGACAGAGTTAATCAGATCACTGCCTTTGAAGATTTTGTGTCCAAAGTTAATTAGGGCATTAGTGTCGCAACTATACCTATTTATTAAAGAATAAATGAGCAATCCATAATGGATTAAGGTTATCAGCCATCAAACCACTACCTGAAAGTCATAGAACTTACCTGTAAATTAGAATCAATATGAATGAAGAACTTGTCGGCATAGTCGGATCCTAAATCAATAATTATCAGTATGTTTAGACGCCGCATATATAATGATTACTGGCATCATTTCAGATATATATATAAATGATTAGTCCGTCAATTTTTAAATGGACAGTAGTTTTTTCCTGAAAATATTATTTATCGCTGATTGAAAGCCCGGAGTTTAACCTGGGTAAATTTTCTTTTGGTATCCAAAGGGAAATCCCCCTTCATCATCCAATCGTAATAGGAGGGCTCTTCTTTTAGTACGGCCTCTATGGTTTTTCCTTTGTGTTTTCCAAAATTAAAGCATTCTTCTCCTTTTTCATTAAAAATGAATCTTCCTGCCAGATCTACCATTTTTTCGTTGAGAATCATGTGGATTTTTTTCATGTCATTCTCAAAGATTCCCAATTTATTTCCCAAAAGGTCCTCAGCTTCTTCTCCTACATATTTCTCAATCTGTGCTTTAAATACTTCATAAGTGGCAAGTGTATCAGCCTCAGCACTATGGGCATTTTCGAGATTTTTTCCACAATAGAATTTGTAAGCCGCAGCCAGATTTCTTTTTTCCATCATATGGAAGATTTTTTGGGCATCAAGAATATTCCTTTTATCAATATCGAAATCAATTCCAGCTCTTAAAAACTCCTCTACCAGTAATGGAATATCAAACTTCAATACATTGAATCCTGCCAGATCAGCTCCAAGCAAAAATTGATGCAATTCCTTGGAAAGTGATTTAAATGTTGGCGCATCTTTAACGTCTTTATCATAAATCCCATGGATTACAGAAGTTTCCTTTGGAATCGGAATGGTTGGATTTACAAGTGTGGTTTTTATTTCTTCTTTCCCATCAGGATAAACCTTCAAAATAGAAATTTCCACAATTCTATCTGTAGCGATATTGGTTCCTGTGGATTCGAGGTCAAAAAAGGCGATGGGTGTTCTTAAATTTAAATTCATTAGAAATGATTTTTATTGAGTTTTGATTTTAAAATAGTTAAATCCATATCATCATAGTTCCCGGAACTCATTAATAATAGATTCGTATCCTTAAAGTCCTGTTCTTCCAAAAAGGATTTTAATTGTGAACTATCGGTGAAAATTTTCAAGTCTTCACGTTTGAATCCCTCCCTTAGGGTTGAATCATCCATAAGTTCAAGTTTCTTCAAAGATACGGCTTTTGGGTTTAAATAGATAATTGCAATATCTGCCTCATCAAAAGTGTGGGCATAATTATGAACAAAATCCTTGTTAAGGGAACTGTAAGTATGTAATTCCTGAACTGCAATCAGTCTTCGGTCTGGGAATTGGTTTTTGACTGCATTGACAGTGGCTTTAAGTTTTGAAGGGGCATGGGCAAAATCTCTAAAGAAGATGCGGTCATTTGCTTGAGCCAGGATTTCCTGTCTTTTTGCTGCTCCTTTAAAATTTTGTATGGCTTTATAAAAATCTTGGTCCTCTACCCCTAATTTTCTGCAGATTTCAAGTGCTCCCTGGAGATTTTGGAGGTTATGATTTCCAAATATCTCAATGGGAATGTCTCCAAAATTTGTTTTTAGTAAGGTTTTACTATTTTCAACAAAATATTCATGGTTGGTATAGGGTATCAAATCCACCTGTTTAAGAGAAATATTTTTTGCTAAATCATTTACCTCAGGATCATTTTCGCAGTAAATAAAAGTTCCGCCTTTTGGGGTAATTTTTATCAACTCTTCAAATTGGGTTTTGTAGTTTTCAAATGTAGGGAACACATTGAAATGATCCCATGCTATACCGCTCATCAGTAGGATATGGTGATGATAATGAAAAAATTTTGGCCTTCTGTCCAGTGGAGAAGTGAGGTATTCGTCTCCTTCAATGATGATTACAGGGGCTTCCGATAGTTTAACCATTAAATCAAAACCCTCTATTTGTGCACCGACCAAGTAATCAAATTCCATATCCAGAGATTGAAGAACATGGAGAATCATGGAAGTAATGGTAGTTTTGCCATGGCTTCCGGAAATTACTACTCTTTGCTTATTTTGGCTTTGGTTGTAGATGAATTCCGGAAAAGAATATACAGGAATATTTAATTCTTTTGCCCGGATTAATTCCGGATTGTCAATTCTTGCATGCATTCCCAAGATGATACCATCTAACTCAGAATGGATTTTTTCTGGGAACCAGCCCTTTTCTTTTGGCAGTATGCCGGCATTTCTTAACCTGCTTTTTGAGGGTTCATAGATTTCATCATCTGAACCGCTTACTTCATAACCCTTGGCCAAAAGAGCCAATGCTAAATTGTGCATGACTGCCCCGCCTATGGCGATAAAATGATACTTTTTGGACATAACTATATTTCAAACATTCAAAAGTACTAAACAGCTTCAATCCAAAAACCATTAACCTTTTATTTTTTAGTGTTGATTGAATAATCCTTAAGTACCATATATGAGAATTTCAAAGGAATTGTTCAATCCCAGAAAGTTGATTTGTCATTTTTGAAACCTTTTGAAGTAAAAGGTTGATTTTCAGAAATCAAATCTAAAATGTGGATATCAAGTGAATAAATTGTTCAAAAAGTTAAGGTCAAAGGATGTACATTTGTTTTTATGGCAGATAATAAACCAAGTCCTACTAACAGAAATTTTGGAAGAAAAAAACCGGACCTAAACCTTGGAGCCGGGCTGGGGAAATTACCTCCCCAAGCGATTGATTTAGAAGAGGCGGTTTTGGGTGCGTTGATGCTTGAAAAAGATGCACTGACCACGGTGGTTGACATTCTTAAACCGGAAAGTTTTTACAAAGAAGCCCATAAGGTTATTTATACATCCATTTTAGATCTGTTTTCTGATTCACAGCCAATTGATTTGCTTACTGTAACCAATCAGTTAAGGAAAAAAGGACAATTGGAACTTGCCGGGGGTGCTTTTTTTATTACTGAGTTAACATCCAAAGTTTCCTCGGCGGCAAATATTGAATTCCATGCCAGGATCATAACCGAACAGGCCATGAAAAGGGAGATGATCAGCATTGCTTCCGAAATCCAAAAGGATGCTTTTGAAGATACTACAGATGTATTTGAGCTTTTGGATAAAATGGAACAGTCACTTTTTGAGATATCCGAAAAAAATATCAGGAAGAATTATGCAGATATGCGCTCCATAATGAAGGAGGCAATAATGGAGTTGGAAGCCAAAAAAGGCCAAAAAGATGGATTAACAGGTGTTCCAAGTGGTTTTACAGCATTGGATAGGGTTACATCTGGTTGGCAAAAATCTGACTTGGTGATTATCGCAGCCCGGCCTGCCATGGGAAAAACTGCTTTTGTTTTGTCGGTATTGAGAAATGCAGCAGTGGATCACAGCAGACCTGTTGCCATTTTTTCATTGGAAATGTCTTCAGTTCAGTTGGTAAACAGGTTGATTTCATCTGAGGCTGAGCTGGATTCAGAAAAAATCAAAAAAGGTAACCTTGCAGATTATGAGTGGGAACAATTGGTGCATAAGACAGCTAAACTTTCAAAAGCACCGCTCTTTGTTGATGATACCCCTGCACTTTCAATACTTGAATTAAGGGCCAAATGCCGTAAGCTTAAAGCCCAACATGATATTCAGATGGTAGTGATTGATTACCTTCAGCTGATGTCTGGTGATTCCAAATCTGGGGGAGGGGGAAACAGGGAACAAGAAATTGCAAGTATATCCAGGGCATTGAAAAAAATTGCCAAAGAATTGAATATCCCAGTTATAGCACTTTCCCAGCTATCGAGGGCCGTAGAGACAAGGGGAGGAGATAAGCGCCCACAACTCTCAGATTTGAGGGAGTCTGGGGCTATTGAACAGGATGCAGATATGGTAATGTTCCTGTACCGCCCTGAATATTACGGGATTACTGAGGATGAGGACGGTAACTCTACCATGGGTGTAGGTGAAGTGATCATTGCTAAGCATAGAAATGGTTCATTGGAAAATGTGAAGCTAAGGTTTATTGGAAAATACACGAAATTTGCTGATCTGGAATTGAATGTGCCTTACAAGGCTCAGGATGCGCTTTATGGAAGCAAATTTCCAAGTGGAGGAAGTGCCCAGAATTTTGATTCCGGGAACACGATACGGTTGCAAAGCAAAGCCAATGGGGGAGATTTTGATGATTCCTTCCCAGGAGGATTGGGTAGTAATGATCCTGCCCCATTCTAAATTCTCAGGGAAAAAGATATAATTGTTATGTTGAAAATATAATTATAAGACATTGAAAGCTATTGTTTTAAATAGAGAAACTGAAAGTAAAATTGAGCTTGCTGATCTTCCGGTACCTCAATTGGGAACAGATCAGGTTAGGGTGCAAATCAAAGCTGCCGCCTTGAACCACAGGGATGAATGGTGTAGGCAGGGTCTTTATCCAAATTTAAAAGACGGTGTAATTTTAGGTTCTGATGGAGCAGGAATTGTATCAGAAGTTGCCCATCAAGGATTGAATGAGTGGTTAGGTAGAGAAGTGATCATCAATCCGGCTTTGAATTGGGGTGAAAGTGAAAAAGTGCAGAGCAAGGATTTTCAGATATTAGGTATGCCCGGGCATGGTACCCTAACTGAATTTGTAAATGTTGATTTTTCTAGAATTTTTCCAAAACCTTCTTTTATGAGTTGGGAGGAAGCTGCCGCATTGCCATTAGGAGGCCTTACTGCGTTTAGGGCTTTGATGGTTCAAGGAGGTTTGCAAAAAGGAGAAAAGGTATTGGTAACAGGTTTTGGTGGCGGTGTAGCCCAATTTGCAGTCCAATATGCTTTAGCCAAAGGTGGAGAAGTATTTGTAAGCAGTAGCAGTGATGATAAGATAGCTTCTGCCCTCCAGCTTGGTGTTAAAAAGGGTTTTAACTACAAAAATGAGGATTGGGCTGAAGCTGCTCTTCAGAAAACCGGTGGGTTTGATTTGATTATTGACAGTGCCATGGGTGATACCATCAATAACCTCATCCACGTGGTAAAGCCAGGTGGTAGGATTGTTTTTTATGGAGCGACTAAAGGAAATCCCGATGGTTTCAATGCCAGGAAAGTATTTTGGAATCAGATTAAACTAATTGGAAGTACTATGGGCAGTGATAAAGATTTTGCAGAAATGCTTTCTTTCGTAAATCAAAATAAAATCCGTCCTTTGGTGGATCGTGTTTTTAGTCTAGAGGAAGCTGAAAAAGCATTTGATCGTATGAAAGCAGGTCAGCAATTAGGGAAAATTGTAATTAAAATCTAGCGTTCTTAGGTTTAAGGTCAGTCAATTTTATCCGAAAAATTTTTGACTTTATCCCTAATCACCTAAATCATTCTCAAAAAGAAAATTCTGATAGCTGTTTTTCAATTCCCTTAATGTTTTTTCCTGTTTTTCTTGTTCTGCCAATACAATTCCCTCTTCGTATATAGTTTTTGCCAAATCAAGGTCGCCATATTCTGCAAAAAAGTGTGCCGCATGATAATAAGTGGGCAGGTAACCTTTGTGCTCTTTTAATAGTTTATGAAATAGATTGGCTGCATTTTCGGGGTATGAATTTTGGTATTCTAAGGCTAAGGCATACCAGTTAAAAGGGTTTTCAGGCTCTTGTTCTGCAAACGATTGTAACATCTCAATGCGGGACAATTTGCTCATAAATTCTTTTTTTAATTATCATTCAATTACTAAATTCACGCAATTTAAAAATAAATAACCTAAATATTTATACATGAAAATTCTTGTTTGTATAACCCACGTGCCGGATACAACTTCTAAAATCCAGTTTACTGAAAATAATACTAAATTTGATAAAAATGGTGTACAGTTCATCATTGGACCTTATGATGATTATGCATTGGCCAGAGCAGTGGAACTGAAAGAGCAGTTGGGAGCTAGCTTAACAGTGTTGAACGTAGGTGAAGCTGAAACTGAACCAACTCTTAGAAAGGCTTTGGCGATTGGGGCGGATGATGCCATAAGAATCAATGCTTTCCCAAAAGACTCGTTATTTGTAGCCAACCAAATTGCAGCCATTGCCAAGCAAAACAATTATGACCTGATCATGATGGGAAGAGAATCCATTGATTTTAATGGAGGTATGGTCCATGGAATGGTAGGTGAAATGCTAGGCATTCCTTCTATCTCCCCCGTTATGAAATTAGAGATTGATGGAGACACCGTTAAAATGGCCAGAGAGATTGAAGGCGGTAAAGAATACCTTGAAGCTAAGTTGCCTTTGATTGCTGGTTGTCAAGAACCAATAGCGGAATGGAAAATACCAAATATGCGTGGCATTATGTCAGCAAGGACCAAACCTTTGCAGGTACTTGAGCCTGTTTCTGATGAAACTGCCACTAATGTGACGACCTACCAATTGCCGCCAGCCAAAGGTGCCGTCAAGCTTATTGACAAGGACAATGTGGCTGAATTGGTGAAACTGCTTAAAAATGAAGCAAAAGTACTTTAATTAATTGTTTTTAAACTTCTAAAAATCAGAATTATATGTCAGTATTAGTTTATATAGAACATGCGGATGGTTCCGTTAAAAAAAACAGTTTGGAAGCGGTATCTTATGCCAAAGCTCTTTCAGATAAACAAGGTGAAGGTGAGGTAATCGCAGTTGCATTGGGAAGCGTAGCCCAAGAGGAACTTGTCAAAGTTGGTCATGCCGGAGCATCAAAGGTTGTGCATGTAAATGATGAAAAGCTGAATGCAGGAATTATTCAGGCCCATTCGGAAGCACTGGCCCAAGTTTACGGGAAAGTTGGTGCTAAAACCTTGATTCTGGCTAAGTCTTCTTTGGGAGATGCAGTCGCTGCAAGATTGGCTGTAAAATTAAATGCTGGATTGGTTTCCAATGTGGTCGAATTGCCTGTTACAGCTTCAGGTTACAAAGTGAAAAGAAGTATTTACACAGGTAAAGCTTTTGCAGAAACCATCGTAAACAAAGAGCATAAAATATTGGCAGTAAAGAAAAATGCAGTTGACCTAAAAACTGATGGATCGGATGCAGCAGTTGAAACAGTGACTTTGGACATCCATGCTGAAAATTTTGCCACTAAGATCACTTCTACAGATAAGGCTAAAGGTGATGTATTATTACCGGAGGCAGATATTGTCGTTTCAGGGGGTAGGGGAATGAAAGGACCTGAAAACTGGGGTATGATTGAGGACTTGGCAAAAGAATTAGGGGCTGCCACAGGTTGTTCTAAACCGGTTTCTGACATAGGATGGAGACCTCATCATGAGCATGTTGGTCAAACGGGTGTAAAAGTTGCCCCATCTTTGTATATAGCTGTTGGAATTTCGGGGGCTATTCAACATCTTGCAGGTGTTAATTCTTCAAAGTGCATTGTGGTGATCAATAAGGATGCGGATGCTCCGTTTTTCAAAGCAGCTGATTATGGGATCGTAGGTGATGCTTTTGAAGTTTTGCCAAAATTAACCGAAGCAGTAAAAGCATTAAAATAATTTTATCCAGTGGACCAAACTGTTGAATTAGAGATTTTGGGATTATCATCTAATCATTCACAATCAGGGTCATTTACCTTGGTGATGGGTGAAGTGGGTGGCAACAGACGTTTACCAATTGTAATTGGAATGTTTGAGGCTCAAGCTATTGCCATTGAAATAGAGAAGATCATTCCCAATAGGCCTATGACCCACGATCTGTTCAAATCTTTTGCAGGGAATTTCAATTTCACCATCAATCATATTTTGATTTCAGATATGAGAGAAGGGGTTTACTATGCCAATATAGTTTGTAAAACTGGTACGAAAACAGTTGAAATTGATGCGAGGCCATCTGATGCCATCGCCATAGCAGTGAGATTTGATGCACCTATTTATTGTGCATCTAGGGTTATGGAAGAATTTTCGACAGAATATATAGAAGAAGACGAGAGGAAAGAATATGAAAAGCCTTCTCCACCAAAAAAAGCTGCTCAATCTTCTTCCAAATCGTCTGATACTCTTAAGGATTACAGTTTGGACAAGTTGAATCAACTATTGGAAAAAGCCATTAATAATGAAGATTATGAAAAGGCGGCCAGGATTAGGGATGAAATCAACAGGAGAAACTGACCAAGGAAGCCTGGTAATGAGCCAGGCTTTTTTTGTTGATGTTGACAAAATAGTAATAATTTAAAAAGCACATATTTATTCTCAATGGATTACTTCAGGGGCTTAATAGGAATTGTTTTACTTTTGGCTTTTGCATTGATTTTTTCTGCCAATAAAAGGGCGGTGGATTGGAGATTGGTTGGTATTGGGGTTATTCTTCAGGCCATATTTGGTTTTATGATCACTAAAGTTGATTTTGTAGCCAAGGTATTTGCCACAATCAGCAGGGCATTTGTAAAATTATTGAGTTTTTCAGAGGATGGCGCTTTGTTCATTTTCGGGGATCTCGCTACTGATACATTTGGATTTATTTTCGCATTCAAAGTACTGCCCACAATTATTTTCTTTTCTACTGTCTCTGCAGGATTGTACTACCTAGGTATTTTACAGAAGATTGTATTTGGGATTGCATGGGTAATGTCCAGGACCATGAGACTTTCTGGTCCTGAAAGTCTTTCTGCTGCCGGAAATATATTTCTTGGACAGACTGAGGCACCTTTGCTTGTCAGACCATTTATTCCAACCATGTCAAGATCAGAACTGATGTGCTTGATGACAGGGGGGATGGCCACCATTGCAGGAGGTGTATTGGCGGGCTATGTGGCATTTTTGGGAGGAGATAGTCTTGAGGAACAGAGTAGGTTTGCGGCATATTTATTAGGCGCAAGTATCATGAATGCTCCCGCTGCAATTGTGATGTCCAAAATCATGATACCAGAGCAGGACAAAGTGGTTTTCAATGACAAACTAGAAGTTAGCCAGGAAAACATGGGGGTTAATCTGATTGATGCGATGTCGATTGGTGCTTCTGAGGGTTTGAAGCTTGCATTGAATGTAGGAGGGATGCTGCTTGCATTTATAGCAGTGATTGCTGCGTTAAATTTTATACTTTCCGGTCTAATTGGAGAATATTCAGGATTAAACGCCCTTGTGGTAGCCTCTACTGATGGGCAGTTCGATGGATTTTCATTAGAGTATATTCTAGGACAAATTTTCAGAGTTTTTGCTTGGGTAATTGGGGTGGAGTGGAGAGAAACCTTGCAGGTCGGTTCTTTATTAGGTCAAAAAACGGTAATCAATGAATTTGTCGCGTATTTGAGCCTGGCAGATATGAAGGCTGCCGATGCTTTGTCACCAAAGGCTGTAGTAATAGCCACATATGCTTTGTGTGGGTTTTCAAATTTCAGCTCAATAGCTATTCAAGTTGGAGGAATAGGAAGTATAGCTCCAAATCAACAAGGAAACCTCTCCAAATTGGGTATGAGAGCGCTTCTCGCTGCTACAATAGCCTGTCTTATGACTGCTACCATTGCTGGAATGCTGGTCGATTAAGGCCAAGAGACAAAAAATAGCCCATATTGAAAATTCAGTATGGGCTATTTTATTTTGGTGCTTAAAAGGATTAATCTTCCAGTACTAGTATTTTTTCAATAACATCACCTTGTCTGATTTGATCGATCACATCAAGGCCTTCCACAACTTTACCAAAGCAGGTATGCCTTCTATCCAGGTGCTTGGTGTTCTCCCTATTGTGACAGATAAAAAACTGAGATCCTCCAGTATTTCTGCCTGCATGAGCCATGGATAAAACTCCTTTGTCATGGAATTGGTTCTCCCCATCTAATTCACAATCTATTTTGTAACCAGGACCACCTGTACCATTTCCGATTGGGCAACCTCCCTGAATCACAAAGTTAGGTATAACTCTATGGAAAGTAAGTCCATCATAAAATCCTTTTTTAGCTAAAGAAATAAAGTTATCAACTGTTTTTGGGGCATCCTTTTCAAAGAATTCCACTTTCATCATGCCCTTTTCGGTATGTATTTCTGCTGTTTTCATAAATGTAAATTTGTCCAAAAGTAATAAATCCTCTCTTTTCTATCCAATCCAAAAAGGAAAAAGGAGTGCTTGCACTCCTTTTCATTTGGGTTTATATGTCCTCGAAAGGGTTTTCGTTACCATTTTGGAGCACCTGCAAGGATATCCTCAGTGGCAAAATCTTTAAACTTCTCAAAATTATGGATAAAAGCAGCTCCCAATTCCCTTGCTTTTTTGTCGTAAGCCTCTTTATCAGTCCAAGTTGCTCTTGGACTTAAGACTTCATCTGGTACGTTTGGACAATTTTCAGGGATACTTACTCCAAAAACACTGTGTGTACGGTAATTTACATGATCAAGCTTACCGTCCAAAGCAGCCCCAATCATAGCCCTAGTGTATTTAAGTTTCATCCTATGTCCAATACCATATGGGCCACCTGTCCAACCTGTATTGATCAGCCAGACATTCACCTGATGTTTTTCCATTTTCTCTCCAAATAACCTGGCATATTCAATAGGATTCAAGGGTAAAAATGCAGCACCAAAACAGGCAGAGAATGTGGTTTTGGGCTCGGTAACACCTACTTCAGTTCCAGCTACTTTGGCAGTATAACCAGAAATAAAGTGGTACATGGCCTGGCTTTTATTTAATTTGGATATTGGCGGAATTACCCCGAATGCATCCGCGGTTAGAAAAAAAATGTTTTTAGGAATTCCTGCTTTTGAAGGAACTAGGGCATTATTGATATGATGAATTGGATAGGAGGTTCTTGTGTTTTCTGTAACTTCTTTGTTAGCATAATCCACCGTCCGGGTACCGGGAATGAACCTTGTGTTTTCTACGATTGCGCCAAATTTGATTGCATCCCAAATTTCTGGTTCTTTTTCCTTACTTAGGTCGATTACTTTTGCATAGCAACCACCTTCAAAATTAAAAATGGAATCTTCATTCCATCCATGTTCATCATCTCCGATCAAAGACCGGTTTGGATCTGCTGATAATGTTGTCTTCCCTGTTCCTGAAAGCCCAAAGAAGACAGCTGTATCGCCTTCCTTTCCAACGTTTGCTGAGCAGTGCATGGAAAGTACACCATGCTCAAAGGGTAACAGGTAATTTAGTACGGAGAAAATCCCCTTCTTCATTTCCCCTGCATAGGCAGTTCCACCTATAAGCAGAATTCTCTTCGATAAATTGATAATGGCAAAATTGGATTGTCTAGTGCCATCCACCTCTGGATCAGCTTGGAACTCTGGGGCACAGATAATAGTAAAGTCCGTTTCGAAATCTTCAAGATCCTCTTCATGCGGCCTTAAAAACATGTTATAACAGAAAAGGTTATGCCAAGCTAAAGTATTAATGACTTTTAAATTAAGCCTGTACTTGGTGTCTGCCCCTGCAAATGCTTCCCTAACATATAAATTTTTGCCTTTGAGGAAATCGGTCATTTTTATGTAAAGCCGATCAAATTTTGCCTCATCAAAAGGGATATTGATATCTCCCCACCAAACACTATCTTCAGTTTTACTGTCTTTGACGATAAATCTGTCTTTTGGAGAACGGCCTGTAAAAGTTCCAGTGTCTGCCATAAGGGCACCAGTGTCAGTTAGAACCCCCTCTTTGTTTGCCAATGCATGTTCAATCAATTCTGCAGGACTTAGATTCCAAAAAATATTTTTGGCTGTATGGATACCTAGATCAGATAAAGACTTTTTATCTGGCTTGATTTCAAGATCTAACATAAGAATCGTGTTTCTTTTGGGTTTAAATTCTGGCCCAAAGATAGGTATTTATAAAATTGATAAGCAATAGAAAGTGCCATTTTTTGTTAATTCAATCGATTACGGAAATTTTTATTGGTAAATTAATATAGATAAATGTATTATCTGTATCTATGCATAAAAAAATAGGTGAAACTTAAAAATCTCAATTTTTTTCTCCTATTCGCAAGGGCTTTTGATGCTGAAGAATTTGGAAAATTCTGTTATCATTGTGTTTATGTTTGAATTAATCACTCAATAAACTAATCGAGTTTTGGAAAAAAATCTAGGTAATAACTTAGGGGCAGGAGGAATAGATCTATTCCCTGGACCCACTTTATTTGGTCATCCTAAAGGGTTAATGACCCTTTTTTTTACAGAAATGTGGGAAAGGTTCAGCTACTATGGGATGAGAGCCTTATTGATTCTTTTTATGACATCTGCCATAGTTGATGGTGGTTTAGGTTTTGATGATAAAACTTCAGGAGCTATCTATGGACTTTACACTATGGGAGTCTATTTATTTGCTTTGCCAGGAGGCTGGTTTGCTGACAGGTTATTTGGTCTAAAGAAATCGGTTTGGTATGGGGGAATTATCATTGCACTTGGTCATTTTACCATGGCACTACCCGGCTTAGCGCAATTGTTTTTTGGAGGAGCGGTAGAGCCTAAGGATAGCTTGTCTGCATTGGATACCAATTCATTTTTTATTGGATTGATTCTTATTGCCTTAGGTACGGGCTTATTGAAGCCAAATATCAGTTCTATAGTCGGTCAGCTTTATCCTGCTGGAAGTTCAAAGCGGGATGCTGGTTTTTCTATTTTTTACATGGGTATCAATATTGGAGCATTGATTGCTCCGATTGCTTGCAGTACCTTAGCGACATTTGATTGGCATTTGGGATTTGGATTAGCAGGTTTGGGGATGATTTTTGGATTGATTCAATACAAACTCACAGGAAATAATTTGGAAGGATTTGGGGATGAAATTCCTTTAATTACCGAAAAAGATATTAAAGAGAGAGAGAGTCTGAAAAAAAATCTATTGGGAATTAGTACAATTGTACTATTTGTTCTAGCTATTTTCTTTATGGGTTTTGTACCGATCAATGTGGGAGCAATCGCAGGAGCCTCCGGTACAATTATCGCCATAGTGGCATTTGTGTATTTGGGATATGTAATCTTATTTGGAGGGTTGAATTCCGATGAAAGAAAGAAGGTAGGGGTAATTGCAATATTATTTATTTTCTCCGCTTTATTTTGGTCGGGATTTGAACAAGCAGGCTCTACATTGAATTTGTTTGCAGAGCGGTTCACAGATAGGAGCTTTTTTGGTTGGGAAATCCCCGCAGGCTATTTCCAATCGGTCAATTCTATGTTTATCATCTTATTTGCTCCATTTTTTGGAGCGCTTTGGGTTTGGTTAGGTAGGAGAAATCTGGAACCTAGTTCGCCTTTGAAATTCACGATGGGACTATTGCTTTTGGGAATAGGTTTTTTGGTCATGTATTTTGCAGCTAAAATTGCTGCTTCAGGAGAGTATGCAGCACCCACTTGGTTAATTTTCACCTATATGTTGCATACATTTGGTGAATTGAGTTTAAGCCCAGTAGGCTTGAGTTTGGTTACGAAACTTGCTCCTGCAAAATATGGGGGCCAAATGATGGGCATATGGTTTTTATCTATCTCCTTAGGTAATCTTATTGCAGGATTGGTAGCTGGAGAAGCAAGCGGAGGTACGGAGGAAGCTCTGGCACAGATGCCAGATCAATATTTGATGATCGTATATACTGCTGTGGGTGCAGGTGTGTTGTTACTCTTATTGAGCAAACCTATTAGAAAACTTATGGGAAATGTTCACTGACAAAGTGGATACAAACAAAAAAGAGGTCTTTTGGACCTCTTTTTTGTTATTTTTCTTTTGATTCTTTTGGAGGTGTAGTATTCCTAAAATCCATAGCACTTAATCCCGCACCCAAGCCAACAAGGATACAAACGATCAACAAGAACAACTGCGCGCCAGAAGCGATAGGAGCACTGAAGATTTCTAATAAAGTCATATAATTGAATTTTTGGTTCTTCTAAATTTTTACGCAATATAAGCCAGAACGGTTAGGCTTCAAAATCGGAAATAAAAAAAAGCAGGTTAATCCAAGATGCACCTGCTTTCCCGTTTTAAGATTTAGTCGATTTCGTCATCAAATTCTTCGAAGTCATCGTCATCGAAATCGTCATCAAAATCTTCCTCCTCGAAGTCCATGAAATTTTCATCAATCAATTCGCTTTCTTCATCGATATCATATACCTCATCTTGAAATTCATCAGCGAACTCATCTTCATCCTCGAAGTCATCGAATTCTTCAAAATCGTCATCAAAATCCTCCATAGCGTGATTTAAATTAATGGTGCAAGATTATAATTGGATTATGTTGCTAAATACGGTAAAATTAATCTTTATGCAAATACCTTTGAACTGATATTTTTTTCTTCAATTTCCATCAGTTTTTGGTCGAATTGTTTTAACCATTCATTTTCAAGGACTAAGGTCCAAGTCTCAAGATAAAGAATTACATCCTCTTTATTATTTTTCTTTATAAGCAGTCTTTTTTCTGTAGGGATATGTGACAAAACTTTTGGATCAGATAACTTCTCGAGGTGTTTTAACTCATCTATGGTCAAGCCAGCTTCAAGCATTTTTGAAATCATCAAATCCATAGGATAACCTGAAGTCGGACAATAATCAATTAATTGATCATTCCAGTCACCATGTTTTTCCATCGCATATTGATGGATTTCTGCCTTGGATAGTTGCGTAATTTGCTGAGCAAGGTTGCCACAATTACACGCACCCATATGACCCCATTGATAAGGTGCATTGTTTTTTAATTTGAAGATTGTCTTTCTGAATGCTGCAATCAATTCTGCCGAAACTTTAGCCATAATAAATTCATTTGGCATTTAACAAAATGTTTTAGCTGGGTGTTTAACCAAATTAATAAAAAGTAAAGTAAAAAAAAAGTCCATCAATGGAAGATGGTCTTGATATATTTTTTAACCAGTGGTTTTGAAAGGTATTTTTTTACCAATGAATAGTTACTTGCCTTGTCTATGTCCCTTTCATCAACCGAACTGCTTAGAATATAAACTTCAGGACTGTTATTTTCAGGGTGAAACTCTTCAAGGAAATCCCATCCTGTCATTTCAGGCATATTGAGGTCCAAAAAAAGATAATTAGGTTCAATTTCAGGAATCTCTTTCAATGCGTTGATGGCATTACTGTATTTGTAAATCTGAAAAGGAACCTTGATGTTCTTGGAAATTAATTTTTCCGTAACAAAGGTACTTATCGGATCATCATCTATAAGAACTATCCTTACCATTTGGGTTATAGGGCTAAGACTATTAGTTTATCTTAACAAAGGTAATGGATAAAAATTTATTTACAACACTTTAAATCTCTTTTTTTGCATTTCATACTTATTTTTTTGGATTAAATTTTTCCTTTCCACTAAGGAGTTGAAAAAATAAAACAAAGTCGGAGGCAAGACTGTAAAATGGATGTTTAAATGTGGCTGGTTTGTTTTTTTCAAAAAAGAAATGACCAACCCATGCAAATCCATAACCAATCACAGGCAATAGCCATAGATACCAATAATTATCAAAAAATATAGCTGTGGCCAAAATAACAAATAGTAATGCAGTTCCAATAAAGTGTAATTTCCTGCTTGTTGGGTTCTGATGCTCCGATAAGTAAAAGGGATAAAACTCTTTTAAGCTTTTGAAATTGTTTTCCATAATCAGGTTGGGTTAAGGTAAGTTATAGTCCATATGGGTAACATAAGTTTCCACGATTTTTTCAACGGATTTTTCCAGTTTCTTTTTCTTTTCACGGGATTGATGTACCTCTGATACTGCCGTTAGTTGCATTAAAATCTTGTCATTTTTGGGATCAATGAAATCAACGATCAATTGAAGTAGTTCATAATTTCTGGTCGAGTACATTTGCCGGTTATTGAACCTGGGATCAAACATAAATGGATCCCAAACCCTCCAACCCCACATAGGATACATATTGTTAAATACTTCACGCTGCCTAAGGTCTTCATTCGAGGTAAACCTGACTACTAAATCAGGATTGTTTGTTTCATAATTCATACCTGTTTTCTCTAGTGCTACTTTTAAGCCATCGCCTACCATAGCATTTAGAAAATCGTCATTGAATCCCTTTAGCCCTACCTCATTGTTTAATATTACAAAATTCTGGTATCTTTTATAAGGCTTAAACTCCGTTTTTTCTTTGAATATTTCAATGGAGCTACAAGAAGTGAACAAAATGAGCATACCAATAATTTGGAACCTTTGCATGTTAGTTTTCATTAGGCATTCGGATAATGATCTATTTCTAATAACGGTAACTATATTAGAAAATGTTTTCCAAACTAGCTAAATTGACTTTTTACTTAAAATCGGACAGTAATTTTGTTCCAATAAAAAATTATATTAGATCAGTTTTTATTCTAAACCCATATTATTATGAAAAAAATATTTACGTTTTGTTTACTTTTTGTCTTCAATTTCAGTTTTGCACAAGAAGAAGCTCAACAAGATACAGTTCCTTCAAGCATCAAGGAAATCAAGTTTTGGGATTCAGAGTTAAGTGTAGGCTTTAATTTCAATCAAGCAGCCTTTAGCGGTAACTGGAAAGCAGGAGGTGTCAATTCTGTTGCATTTGGCACATTGGTTACAGGAAAGTCAAACTACCGGAAAGGTAAATATTCCTGGACCAACCAGCTTGAATTGATCTATGGATTAGTTAGAAATGAAGGTCAGGACTTAAGAAAATCCAATGACCGGATTTTTTTTGATTCAAAAGCAGGATATAAATTTTCAGAAAAGTGGGGGTATTTTGCTTCCTTGAATTTCATAACCCAATTTACTGATGGGTTTGATTATTCTGGGGATGATCCGCTACGGATTTCTGGATTTTTTTCACCCGCTTTTCTTACCACTGGCTTAGGTTTTGAATATATTCCTAATGATGAATTTAATTTAAGATTAGCACCCTTTTCCCCTAGACTTACATTTGTTTCTGATCCTTCCATAGCGGATAATGTACCTACTAACTATGGGGTGCCTATTGGGAGTAAGGTAAGGACAGAATGGCTGGCTTTTCAACTATTTATGACCTATAGCAAGAGCCTTGGGGAAAATCTTACCCTGAATACCAGGTACCAAATGTTTGCCAATTATGAGACTTTGGCATTCAAAACCATTGACCATAGGTTGGATCTAACCTTAGTTGCCAAAATAACCAAGTATGTAGATGTGACTTTTACAAGTATCAATGTGTATGACATTGATATGGATACCAATATCCAATTCAGCCAGGCACTTGCATTGGGAATTTTGTATAAAGTAGGTAATAAAAAGTAGGTGTTGGCAGAGGAATTTTTTAAAATATTTTGAATTTTGTTTTTATGTGCTATTTTTGTTTCAATTGTGGTAGTTAAATAATAGTTGGTTTAGTTTTCATATAAAGGGCAGGGGATTTTCTCCTGCTTTTTTATTTAGCATAAAAAAAACAACCAAAGAATTGGTTGTTTTTTTGTTCACGGGAATTATTTAAAGCTTTAAATTTTACTTTTTCTAATACTAATGACAGGTAAATCTGTCATTGTGATAAGGTTTTCAGTTACACTTGGTGAGAAATATTGGATTAAATCTGATTTACCTGAGGTAACCAAGGCAATTCCATCTGCTTTCGATTTTTCGGCAAATTGTAATATTCCTCTTTCCTCTTTGAATGCATCAATGATATGTATATCGTATGCATAATTACCGAAATCCTTTAAATAAGATTTTCCAATATTCATGATGTCATTGGTTTCCATAAAGTAGGTTGGAGTATTCACAAATAGTACTTTTAGTTTTATGCCGAAAAGTTCAGATAGCTTCTCTACAGTCCTAAAAGATTCGCCGGTTTCTTCATTGAAGTTGGTCGCAAATACAAGGTTTTCCAACTCTACTTTAGGATTATTTTCTTTGATTACAAAAACTGGGACGTCAGCCCTTCTTAACATACTATATGTATTGGTACCCAGAATATGGTCTCTGAATCCATATTGTCCATGGGAACCCATAACAACCAAATCAATTTGTTCAGCCCCTACATACTTGTGGATTTTTTCATTTCCATCATTGTAAACCAATATTTTCCTTGCAGAAAGGCCTTCATTTTCTGCTTGATCAACCAATTCGTTCAACTGGTCTTTAGCTTTTGATATGGCAATCTTGGTATCAGGGAAGAAGTTCTCCTGCTCTTTTGTCAATTTTGTCCAGTCCACAGGTGTAATCACGACATGGATAAATATCAGTTCTGCCTGTATTTTTTTTGCCAACATGAAAGCATAATTTTCAGCTGCTTTGGCACAGGTAGAAAAATCGGTAGGAACAAGTATCTTTTTCATGACTGTCAGGGGTTTGGTTGTTTATTTATATAAAGGTAGAGTAGTTTGAAAAAATATATACTATCCCGAATCATCAAAAAACATGATAAAAATCAGCTAGTTAGAAATAAAAAAGCCCTTTGCAAAAGCAAAAGGCTTCTTGTGCACCCGGAAGGATTCGAACCCTCAACCCTCGGAGCCGAAATCCGATATTCTATCCAGTTGAACTACAGGTGCGGTAATGAACGGCCCGTGATGAGCCGGTCAGATTTATTTATGAAATGGCGGCCCTAACTTTCTCCGCTGCTTCCTTCAAAGTGATGGCTGAAGAAACTTTTAATCCAGATTCATCGATGATTCTTGCTCCTTCCTCAGCATTTGTTCCCTGAAGTCTTACAATGATTGGAACTGGGATATTACCGATTGATTTATATGCTTCAACGACACCATTGGCAATCCTGTCACATCTTACAATACCACCAAAAACGTTAATTAAAATAGCTTTTACGTTTGGATCTTGTAAGATAATTCGGAAGCCAGCTTCAACAGTTGTGGCATTGGCTCCACCTCCTACGTCAAGGAAGTTGGCTGGTTCTCCACCTGATAATTTGATCATATCCATGGTAGCCATAGCAAGACCCGCACCATTTACCATACAACCCACATTTCCGTCCAGTTTGACGTAATTCAAGCCAGATTTTCCAGCTTCCACTTCCAATGGGTCCTCTTCTGCAAGGTCTCTGAGATCAGCCAGATCTTTGTGTCTGTACAATGCGTTGTCGTCCAAATTTACTTTGGCATCTACAGCAAGAATCTTGTCATCAGAAGTTTTTAATACCGGATTGATTTCAAATTGAGAAGCATCTGATCCGATATAAGCATTGTAAAGAGACGTTATAAATTTTACCATTTCTTTAAATGCATTACCTTCCAAACCAAGCTTGAATGCAACCTTTCTTGCCTGGAATCCCTGTAAGCCAATTTTTGGATCAACCCATTCTTTGATGATTTTCTCAGGGTGCTTTTCAGCGACTTCCTCTATATCCATACCACCTTCAGTAGAAGCCATTATGACATTAGATCCTTTAGCTCTGTCCAATAGGATGGATAGGTAATATTCTTTTGGTTCGGAAGCTCCAGGATAATAAACATCCTCAGCTACCAATATCTTATTTACTTTTTTTCCTTCAGCGCCAGTTTGGATGGTCACCAAAGTTCCTCCAAGGATGTTTTTTGCTTTTTCAGGGACATCTTCAAGCTTTTTGGCTAAAACTACACCATTGGAATCCGTTTCTTTGACTTTACCCTTACCTCTGCCTCCAGCGTGGATTTGGGCTTTGATCACATACCAGGAAGTTCCGGTTTCTGCATTCAGTTTTTTTGCTGCTTCAAGTGCTGCTTCGGGGGTATCTGCAACGATACCTTCCTGAATTCTAACACCATAGCCTTTCAAAAGTTCTTTTGCTTGATATTCGTGTATATTCATCCTTGTGAAATTTTTGCCCGAAGTTAAGTGCTTGTGTTTGATTTTTCAAGTCAAGCATTGCTCTTTTTGGGAAATATATCCCATTTTTGAACCTTTTTATACAAGAGGTAATTAAATTAGCAGGCAAAGAATAGAAGCATGCTGAAGGCAAAAGGAATTCAAAAATTCTACGGAGACTTACATGTACTCAAAGGAGTAGATGTGGAAATATTTAAAAATGAAGTAGTTTCAATTGTGGGAGCTTCCGGTGCAGGGAAAAGTACACTTTTGCATATCCTCGGTACACTTGATCAAGCGGACAAAGGTGATGTCTGGATAGATGAAACACTTATTTCTAAATTAAAAGGAGATAAATTGGCGGATTTCAGAAATTCCCAAATTGGATTTATTTTTCAGTTTCATAATTTGCTTCCTGAGTTTACTGCAGAAGAAAACATCATCATTCCTGGTTTAATTGCCCAAAAGTCTGATACAGCTTTAAGAAAAAGAGCAGCAGAATTGGCCGATCTCCTGGGTTTTTCAGGCAGATTAGGCCATAAGCCTTCAGAACTTTCCGGAGGTGAACAGCAAAGGGTCGCAGTGGCAAGAGCCCTGATCAATGATCCAAAAATAATATTTGCAGATGAACCAAGCGGAAACCTGGATTCTCATAATGCGCAATCCCTCCATGAGCTTTTTTTTACTTTAAGGGAAAATTTTGGACAGACTTTCGTTATTGTTACCCATAACCAAGAGCTGGCAAAAATGGCTGACAGAACCCTTACCATGCAAGATGGAACTATTTTGTCCATGGACAGAAATATACAGGTTAAATAAAGAAGTACTGCTTTCGTTTAATTTATCAACATTACAATTTATTTTCCTGGGATTACAATATGCACCATCCAGCCGGATTAAACTCTTAATGACTTGTCAAATCGCAGTATTCAACACATGTTGCTGGCAGGGGTACTTTTTTCCCTGATGAATGTATCTGTAAAGCTGGTGTCACATATTCCAGCTATTGAAATTATTCTTTTCAGGTCTGTATTCAGTTTGATCTTAACTTATTTTTTACTTAAAAAATCAAATGTCCCTGTTTTTGGAACGCATAAGAAACTGCTCGTATTGAGAGGAATGGTCGGTTCTATAGGTCTGATTTCATTTTTTTACAACCTTCAATCTATTCCCCTTGCTTCGGCAGTGACCATTAATTATTTGGCTCCTGTTTTTACAACTATTTTGGGAATTTTCATAGTTAAAGAGAAAGTAAGGCCTATCCAGTTCTTATTCTTTGGATTGTCATTTACGGGGGTTGTTATCATTGAGGGGTTTGACCCTAGGATTTCAGCAATAGATTTAGGAATTGGTTTGATTGGAGCTATGGCTATGGGCTTAGCATACAACCTTATACGTAAAATAAACAATAGGGAGCATCCCTTGGTCATTATGTTTTACTTTCCCTTAATCACTGTTCCAATAGTGTCCATAGTGTCCTATTTTGTTTGGGTAATGCCTGTTGGTTGGGATTGGTTGATTTTGTTGGCCGTTGGCATATTGACCCAATTCGCCCAATATTTTATGACTCTGGCTTATCAAAATTCCCAATTATCGAATGTGGCGAGCCTAAGTTATTTGGGGATTGTCTATGCATTAGGATTTGGGTTTTTTATTTTTGAGGAGACATTTACCCTGATCACTTTTTCCGGTATGCTATTGGTATTGGCGGGTGTACTTTTAAATGTGGCCTCCAAAAAGTAAATAATCGCCCCTGCCATTATCGCTAACCCAAAAAACAATTTTAAAGTCTTTTAAAAAGATGGCAGAGGCGAGTTATTCTTATTTACCGGAATTCCCTGGTTTATTTGGTTTTCCTTTCTGCTGAATCCTGATCATGAGCTGCCCTTTTGCAAGTTCATAAATCTTGGATTTCACTATTTCATAAATTTCAACATTGTGCTCAGGATTGATGAGAATAACACCATCCACCATTTCTGCTTGTTCTATTCTCTCCATCCCAACATCCTTAAACCAGTTTTTAGCATATAGCTCAACCATTAATGTGGCCTCTTGTACCTGGTCAAATTCCAGTACATTATTGCTGTCTTTTGCTTCAAGTTTGCCATCGACTTGGAAACTTTGGTCCCAAAACTCAAATTTTACTGGAACATCTTGGAGTGAACCGGCACTAAAGGTACCTGATAAAGAAGCCGCAGGAGACGTTTCATTACTTTCAATCTCCAAATCAAACATGACTTGCCTATAAACTGCTCTTGGCATGACAAGATTGATTTCATGACCCTCTGGTGTATTGCGGTAAATAATAGGCCTCAGATCTGGAAAATCATAGGAAAAGTTACGATCAATATCAGACCCAACTGGCAATCTACCCAGTACTTTAACGTCTAATTTTCTCACATTCATGGTAGCCTCTTCAATGAATAGCGCTTCCAATACTCTCGCATTAGAGGTTGGAATGTCATCTTCGACTATAGCAAATTCAACATCTACGCTGACAGTTCCTGGTAATGGCACTTCAGTTTCATAAGTACAGGAAAACAGAAGTAACATTCCAGTAGCCACCGCGAGTAAATTGATCATTGTGGATTTTTTCATAATTTCTTAGTTAAGTTGGTTGATAATTTTTGATTAATGTTCAGTAATACCTGTTAAGCAAAAAATTTACCCAAACTAAAATTCTTACCTTCGATTGGGTTAATAGTCCAAACTTTGTAGCATAAATCTGAAATTTTGGTATTTTTTACTCTCAGAACTTCGCAAAACTGAATGGCGAATAAACTATTTGCCAAAGTTTGATAAAGGTTTTTAGGATTCTTTGATACAAACCAGGCTAATCCCTTAATTTTGACTTTTACTTTAGCAAGAAATGAAAATCACCAAAGATCTTTATCGAGGCTCACTAACCCTTTTGACAGATTTTTACCAGTTAACTATGGCTTATGCTTACTGGAAATCAGGTAAAGCGGAAGAAGAAGCAGTTTTTAATTTATTCTTCAGAAAAAATCCTTTTCAGGGGGGATATACCTTAGCTGCTGGTCTGGATTATATCATTGATTTCTGTAGTAATTTTAAATTTGAGCAGGACGATCTGAAGTACCTGAAAGAGATGCGAAATGCTGATGGATCAGCTACATTTGAACCTGCATTTATTGATTATCTTCAAAGTATGGAGTTCTCCTGTGATATGGAAGCTGTTGAAGAAGGTACGGTTGTTTTTCCCCATTTACCATTACTTAGGATTAAAGGCCCTCTTGTCCAATGCCAGTTATTAGAGACACCATTGCTTAATATTATCAATTTTCAGACGCTTATCGCAACCAAAGCAGCGAGAATTGTATATGCGGCTAAAGGTGATGCTGTACTTGAGTTTGGATTAAGAAGAGCCCAGGGAATAGATGGTGCATTGGCGGCCAGTAGGGCAGCTTACATTGGAGGCTGCGCTTCTACCAGCAATGTTATGGCTGGCAAATTATTTGGAATTCCGGTTTCTGGGACACATGCACACAGTTGGATCATGTCATTCGATACAGAACTGGAGGCATTTAAAGCTTATGCCGAGGCTTTCCCCGATAAATGTGTTTTCTTGGTAGATACCTACGATACCATCAACGGGGTCAGGAATGCCATTGAAGTGGGTAAACTGCTCCGGGAAAGCGGAAAAGAAATGATTGGTGTTAGAATTGACTCAGGGGATTTGGCCTATTACAGTAACATTGCCCGGGAAATGTTAGATGCAGCAGGTTTTCCAGATGTCAAAATTGTGGCATCTAATGACCTGGATGAGCAAATCATTACCTCTCTTAAAATGCAGGAAGCTTCAATCAATGTTTGGGGAGTAGGGACCAAGCTGGTAACTGCATATGACCAACCTGCCCTGGGTGCGGTATATAAGTTGGCTGCAATCAAAAACGATAAAGGTGAATGGGAACCCAAAGTGAAAGTTTCCCAACAATCTATCAAAATCAATATACCCGGAATTCAAAATGCTATCAGGTTTTCCAAAAATGGAAAAGCTATTGCAGATATGATTTACCTGGAAGGGGAGGACCTTACTTCTGCCCAATATATTATCATTGATCCTGTAGATCCAACGAAAAGAAAGAAAATCAATACAATCGGATTAGATGAGGAATTTTTACTCAAGCCAATCTTTATCAATGGACAAAAAGTGTATGAAAGTCCGGACATCCATCAGATAAAGAAAAATTCAGAAAGAAATCTTGCCTTATTTGACAAAGCCCATAAGCGCTTTGTTAATCCCCATATATATCCAGTGGGGCTGGAAGAAAAACTATATGAGCTCAGAACCCAATTGGTATTCAAAATGAAAAATTACGATGGAGCATAAAAAGATAATATTCAGCATTCCTTCTTATGCGTATTTATTAGACAAAGTTGTAGCATTGGGGGATTTTGATAGAGGTGAAATAGAACTTAGGTTATTTCCTGATGGAGAAAGGTATCAGCGCATATTGACTTCTGTCAATGGAAAAGAAGTGGTTCTGATTGGAGGAACAATTTCAGATGGGGATACTTTGGAAATTTATGATTTGGCATATGCCCTTATCAAATACGGCGCTAAGTCCATTCATCTTGTCTTTCCATATTTTGGGTATTCTACTATGGAAAGGGCTGTTAACATGGGAGAGGTGGTGACTGCAAAATCAAGGGCGGTGATGTTTTCTTCCCTGCCTAGAACAAGTTTAGGGAACAATTTTATGTTTTTTGACCTTCATTCTGAAGGTATTCCACATTATTTTGAAGGCCAGGTTTTGATCAATCATGTGTATTGTAAGCCAATTATTATCAATGCTGCCAGGGAATTGGCGGATGATGGTTTTGTCATGGCCTGTACAGATGCCGGAAGGGCTAAGTGGGTGGAATCGCTCGCCAATGAAATGGGCGTAAACGCAGCCTTTGTTTTCAAAAGAAGAATTTCAGGGGAAAAAACAGAAGTCACCAGCATATCAGCGGATGTTGAGGGCAAAGATGTGGTCATATATGATGATATGGTCAGGACTGGAGGTTCTTTGATCAATGCCGCAAAAGCCTACAAAGCAGCAGGAGCAAAAAAAATATATACCATCAGCACACACGGATTATTTACAGACAATGCCCTAAAAAGGATTCAGGATTCAGGCGTGATAGAAAAGGTTATTTCCACAGATACCCATCCTAACAGCATTGCCCTGCAAGATGGCTTTCTTAGAGTTGAAAGTATAGCCCCATTGATAGTGGCACAGTTAAAGTCTTTGGTATCATAACTAACTTAAATATGAAAGCATTAGTAATTGTTGATGTTCAAAATGATTTTATCCCTGGTGGTGCACTGGCAGTAAAAGAAGGTGATCAAATTGTGCCCATCATTAATTCAATTCAGCAAAAATTTGATTTCATTGTAGCTACTCAAGACTGGCATCCCAAAGACCATGGGAGTTTTGCGTCCAATCACCACGGGAAAGAAATTGGGGAGTTCATTGATTTGAATGGTATTCAACAAATACTTTGGCCTGTGCATTGTGTTCAAGGTTCATCTGGAGCAGATTTTCATCCGCATTTATCAAAAAAGCATTGGCGGGCTGTATTTCAAAAAGGAACCAACCCTCTTGTAGATTCATATAGCGGTTTTTTTGATAATAACCGCCAAGGAGATACGGGGCTGTCATCTTTTCTTAAATCCCAAGGTATAGCTGAAATATTTGTTTGTGGTTTGGCAACAGACTATTGCGTAAAGTTCACTGTTTTGGATGGACTGGAGGAAGGATTCAAGGTCAATCTTATTGCTGATGCGACGAGGGCTGTTAATTTGCAACCGGGAGATTTTGAAATGGCCATCGAACAGATGAAAAATGCCGGTGCAACAATACTAAAGGCATCAGACCTTTAATTTGGAATTGTGATTTAAAATACATTTCAAAAAAGTCTATAGAGCTAAATTTGTCAAAATTTTAGTTGATAGTTTGAAGCCTGAAATCATGAAAACTTCCACATTTCCAATAATTTTCCTTTCTCTATTTCTCCTCAATAGCATGAGTTTTGCACAAAACAATAGATTGAGTGACAATAATCAGATAGGTTGGCATGCTTTTTTTCTTAATTATAAAATCAACCAAACCTTCTCATTCCATGGAGAATTTCAATGGAGGAGGACGGGCTTTATTACCAATCCTCAGCAGGATTTATACAGAACTGGACTTAATATTAAATTGCATCAGAATGCAGTAGCAAGGGTTGGATATTTATTCGCAGATACTTACAGTTACGGCCAGATTCCATTGAATAGTTTAGGGATGGAGTTTCCAGAGCACAGGACTTATCAAATGCTGACTTTGACCAATCCTATCGGACGTTTTCAAATCACTTACCGCTTTATGCTGGAACAAAGGTGGATTGGTTCTTTCAGTAGCAAAACACTTGATAAGCCTGACAAATATAATTATCTCAACAGGGCAAGGAATATGGTCCGCATAGATTATCCATTGAACGGTAAAATAATCACTAACGGAACCCATTACTTAGCTGCCTATGATGAAATATTGATAGGCTTTGGAAAGAATGTCAACCAAAATGTTTTTGATCAGAACAGGATCGGATTGTTGACAGGTTATCGCTTCTCAGATCTTTTGAGGATTGAAGGGGGCTATTTTAACCAGATTGTACAATTAGGCAGATTGGTTGAAGGAAAGAATGTGTTTCAGGGAAATAAGGGCTATATCATCAACACTTATTTTAACTTTTAGAATCTAAAACAAGGGATAATAGTGCTTCTTCTATTTCTTTGATTGGGATCTCCAAACAAAAAGGAATATCGGATTGAAATCTCATGTGCACCTCCAGATTGTCTTAAAGCCATTTTGGAAACAGTGAAATCATAACTATAGCCAATATCCAGACCACTTTCCAAAGTAAAGCCTATCAAACCTACAATGGATTCATTATTTGGTAAGGCATATTTGACCGGGAATCCCCTGTACCAAACACCCAGGACCAAAGGCTGGATAAAAAACTGGGTTCCTATATCCAATTGGTTAAAAGGATCTTGGTGTTTATAGTTAAAAGCAATGAATGCTGACCTTTCCTGTCTGGAGTTGCTGAAATAGTTGTTGATTGACCCTTCACCAAGATCAATTTTCAATCCCCCATGTGCGGAAAGCCTCATTGGCAGCTTACTGATATTATCCTCGATGAAAGAAACATTAGGTTGGGTCAAATGATGTGCAGACACACCTAACCAATATATCTGGGTATGGAATAGCATTCCAAAATTATAGTCAGCGAACCTATGCCTGAAATCCTCTGGTAAACCTTCACCACTGTCTGGTCCAATAGTTCCTCTGTTTATATCCATTTGGGAGCCAAAAATTAGGTCACCAAAATAGGCATCCCGTGCCACATAGCTTACCTGACCACCCACTCTCAGGAAAGATTCATGGCCAAGTTTAACCCGATAGGAGTAGAGTAATCCTATTTCATTTTGGTTGAGCCGTGCTTTACTTTCCATGCTTCCGTTAAATATCAATCCTATTCCAGAATTTATATCAAACATAAAATGATCAATATATGCCGAATAGGTATTGAAAGAGTGATCCAAACCAGGCCACTGATTTCTGTAATTCATACCCACACGGGTAAGGTCCGATGCCCCTGTAAAAGCCGGATTCAGGTATAAAGGGGCTGCATAAAATTGGGAATATTGGAAGTCTTGAGCCAAGACTCCAATACTGCTAAAAATCCCTATAAGAAATAAACCAAATCTTTTCATAGTTGACTATTTTAACCTAAAAATTATTGCTATTTAATGGACCAGTGTAAATACTCCGGTTTGGCTTCCCTTGGTTCCATCATTGGCCTTGAAGACAATTTTATAAACATAATTTCCATTTGGACTTAAGACTCCATTCAGAGTTCCATCCCAACCTGAATCGTCTCTAGTGAAAGTGGAATAAACCAATTCTCCCCATTTATTGAAAATATGCATTTCAAACTCATCGATACCCCTCATTTTTGGTATGAAGGTATCATTGAGTCCATCACCATTTGGAGTAAATGCATTTGGAACCATAATCCTGTAGGATGCAATGACCTCTACCTCTATGCTTGTCTCTGACACACAGCCCAATGCATCGAAAGTCATCAATGTGATGGTATACTTTCCAGGTTTGGTATAGACATGGACTGGGTTTTGTTCATTGCTGGTGTTACCATCTCCAAAGTTCCATTCCCATGCTATGACATTTCCTTGGGTTCTATCTATGAATTGAACCTCATCACCAACCAGGATTTCTCCTTCCTGGCCCAAAGCAATGATGGAGTAAATGAAATCAGCATCTGAAAATGCAAGTGGCATTTCTACCATTACAAATGCTTCATCCATACAACCATTTTCATCCGTCACCATCACCGAGATTTCTCCATCTTGATTAAAGAGAATTTCCCTCACATTCGTTTCACCTGTATTCCAGACGATTTGGTAATTTCCTTTACCTCCTGTGATTTCAGCATAGGCAACTCCTACCAATTCCTTGTTTTCACAATCTACTATATATGAAGTTTGAATATCTACTCTTAATCTTTCCGGTTCACCGATATTAAATGTCCTTTCGACAGAACAACCATTATCATCTGTAATGCGAAGGGTATAAGCACCTGCAGGAAGGTCCCTTCTTGAAAGACTTTTAAGAGTTGGATTATCTGCCCAAACAATATCATAAGGTTGAATTCCGCCAGTAATTCCTACATTGATATAACCATGTCTGTCTCCATGGCATGCTAGCTCTTCAGAAAAATCACTTGTCATTTCAAGAGGATCCGGTTCCAGTATTGTATAAGATGCTGCGGTTGAACATCCGTTTCGGTCAGTAACCACTACTGAATAAGTTCCCGGGCCAAGATTTCTCAAATTTCTACTGTTTGGACCATGGGACCAACGGAAAGTATATGGAGCACTTCCACCAGTTACATTCAAGGAAATACTTCCGTTATTGGAACCAGCACATTGACTGTTTTCAACCACTTCATTCATATTGAGGATTTCTGGCTCCCTAACATTGAAAGTAGATGTAATGATACATCCCAAAGCATCTGTGATTTCTACAGAATAGGTACCTGCCCTTAGGTTACCTGCAAAGAGTTGATCGACGACTCCATGACTCCATCTTATACTTACTGGTTCTCTTGCATTTGACAGTGACAATTGAATGGAACCATCATTACCCCCAAAACAGGAAACAGGATTCAGGGCCTCAAGATTCAATCTCCAATTTGGTGCAGGAAGAACTTCAATAGACTCTCTGGCACGACATCCATTGGCATCTGTTACTGTTACAGTATAAATACCAGGACCTAAGTTTGAAATGGTTGGAGTTGTCGCGCCAGTATTCCATAAATAAGTATATGGACCTGTACCACCAGTGACATTCGCGGAGACTTGAACTCTTTCTCCAGGGGAGCAAAGTACCTGACTGGCAGTAAGTTCAACTTCGAATGGCAATATTCTAGGTGGAATTTCATAAGTTCTCTGAACTTGACAACCTGCAGCGTCAGTAATTGTTACAGTATACAATCCTGGTTCAATTCCCACAAGATTTTGTGTAGTAGCACCATTAGACCAAGCAAATGTATATGGAGCAGTTCCACCTCTTACATTGATATCCAGGAATATTTCATCATCAAAATTGCAGAAGAAAGTTTCGAAGTCAGCTTCAACTTCAATTGGAGACTCTGGCTGGGTAATGGTGTAAGTTCTGGATGCCACACAAGAATTTTGATCCACAATGAAAACTGTGTAGGTTCCAGCTGCTAGTCCTGTGATTGAACTACCTATTCTTCCATTACTCCATTGAATACTGTATGCCCCAGTTCCACCTGTAATATTCAAGTGGATTTCACCGGTTCTATCCCCATAACAGGATACATCAATGACTTCAGGGACAACTTGGATTGGTAATGGACTATGGATAAACACAACATCTTCTATAGGATCACAGCCTTGATCTGTAATGGTATATCTGTAATATCCTCCAATTAAGTTGTTTAATTGAGTAGCATTTTCAAAGCTTGGGTTTGGAGTGAAATTAACCCCATCTGTTGAATAAGCCCAATCTATTTGATAAGGAGCTTGTCCTCCTGTCACCTGTAGATTAATGCGGGCAAGATTGCCAGCACAGTTAATGGTAGTATTGGTGACATTTACCTGAATCGGTGTAGGTTGGGTTAGTGTCCTGGATGGGATCAATACCGGACAACCATTGGCATCTACTGCGGTGAAGCTATAGTTGATATTGGCAGCTAAATTTTCGAATACAATTTCCTCACCATCATTTCCGGAATAAGTTTGTCCTTGGAAGGTAATGGTATAAGGTGCAGTACCACCGACCAAGGTAAATGCAATTCTACCATTATTGGAATCATAACATGTAAGATTCTGAGAATTAAATCCTTGAAGAGTCAATGGTGATGCAGGTTGATCAATTTGGATTACTACATCTTCAGAACGGCAACCGGAGGCATTATTGATTGCATAAGCTGTATAGGTCCCTGCAATAGCAATGAATTGGTTGCCAAAAATCTGATTGCCGTTAACGAAATAGGTGAAATTATCCGCTGTACCAAAAGTCGCTGTAAGTTGTACAATTGTATTTCCTCCATGACAAAGGATTTCTCCTTTTGCAAAGGTTAATTCAAATGCAGGTGGGGGTGTAATCAATACATCTTCAGTTATAGAAGAGCAAGCATTTGCATCTTCAACTGTATACCTGTACAATCCCGCTCCTACATTCTCCAGAACTAATCCATTGAAAGGAATCAATTCCCAAATGGAAGTAGAGTAATTAAACCTTTCCCAAGTGATGCTATGCGGTTGTTTCCCGCCTGTAATATTAAGACGTATGAATGTTAGATTTGGCTCACATGCTATTGGTGGGCTTATATGGGTCACAGCCACCAAATC
Organism: Cecembia rubra; assembly: GCF_003014575.1. GTDB lineage: Bacteria > Bacteroidota > Bacteroidia > Cytophagales > Cyclobacteriaceae > Cecembia_A > Cecembia_A rubra. The sequence continues at coordinate 649,773 of NZ_PYGF01000001.1, read as the reverse complement.
AGGTTGGGTAATTGTGAAACTCCTAGAAACCTGACAGATATTTTCCTGATCAAAAATTAGCAAGGTATACTGTCCAGCAACCAGATTTGTGAACTCATAAGTATTATTTCTGTCCAGGTTATTCAATTCTGTAGAAAATCCTTCTGTATTAGTCAATAACGCCCTGTAAAGAGGTACACCGCCATTTATTCCAAAAGAAATCCTTCCAGTTGGGGTGCCAAAACATTCACCATTTTCTTTGGTAAAATTGATAATTTCCAATGGCCTGTCAGGTCCGGTAATTTGAACCAATACAGGATCAGAAAGACAACCAAAATTATCTATGATTCTTACCTGATAATTTCCAGGCGCCAGGTTGGTAAATGAAGTATTTGAACCTTGGGAAACATTGTTGATAAAGACTGTAAAACTTCTTCCTGGATGCAATGTGGTATTTGTAATATTAATTACTCCATTATTTCCTCCAAAACAGCTTATATTTTGTGATTCTACAGTAAATGTGGGTTTTATTATTTGATTGATGGTGAATGTACCGGAAGTTATTCCACAACCGGGATCTTCAACTGTCCATGTGTATTCGCCATGAGGTAAATTATCAAAATTGAATACACCGGTATTTTCATTTGCAAAGGTTCTGCTAAATCCATTGATGGAATTAATTTGAATAGTCTTCCCAGGTTTTCCACCATTAACAGTCAGACTGAAAGAACCTCTTTCATCTCCACAAAGTGGCTGAACAGCAAGGGGAACAGTGACAATTTGTGGGGGTTGGTTGATGATAAATTCTTCTGAAGTTATTATACAGCCGCTGGCATATTCCAATTCAAAATAGTAAGTGCCGGCTACCAGATTGTTCAGATCCGAACTAGGTATAGGAATACCATTTCCTGATGAAATTCTTCTAAACCATTGTACATTGATTCCTTCAGAATTGCCAAATAAACCAAATGAAATAATCCCATCATTTCCATTGAAACAAGAAACATCTTGGATCACTTCTGTAGTGTAAAAAGGTGGATCCGTTTGGTTGATTGTAATGCTTCCAGTATCTACACAACCTGCACTATCTGTCACCCTAATATCATAATTACCAACGGAAAGGTTCGATACAATAGAATTTGTGATATTTTGCCAAATCCCCCCTAAAAATATCTGGAAAGTATAACCAGGGACACCACCTGTGGCTGTAAAACTAAGTACTCCAAAATCAGCTGGGCAGCTTGCATCATCAGAATTAGTAACCAACTTCAATTTAGAAGGAGGACCGTCTAATCGGATAATTTTAGTAACAGTACAGGATGCTCCGCTACTGTATTCGACCCTATAAAATCCAGGAGTCAATCCATTTACCAATGAAGTGTTTTGGGCAATTAAGTCTCCAGTTTCTACATTATACCATCTGCTGGTTCCCGCTCCCGGTAGTGCTCCTGTAAATTCTACTTCAATCGAACCATCATTGTAAAGACAGGAAGGCGTTACGGTATTTATTAAATTGATTTCCAGTGGATCAGGCTCTTCAATTACAATGTTTTCCAACCTAGCCAAACAGCCATTGGAATCTCTGACCGTAACTGAATATGTGCCTGGACTGAGGTTAGTTGGGTTTTGATTTATAAAACCATGATCCCAGTTATAGAAATATAAACCTGTGCCACCTGTAACCTCAATAAAGATTTTTCCATTATTTCTTCCATGACAAGTGACATCTTCTACATTGACGACTCTGACCTGAATGGGATCAGGCGCAAGTAGGCTAATACTTTGTTCTCTTGTACAGTTATTGGCATCAGTAACCCTAACTATGTAAGTACCCGAACCGATATTTGCCAAGGTAGGGGAGTTTGAACCCACAGCATTTAATACTCCTGAACCATTGTCTCTAAACCAAGAATAATTATATCCAGGATTTCCTCCTCCAGCTTGAATTTCAATTCTTCCATCTGTAGCATCATGGCAAGTTGGTTCAATAGCATTCAATACATTGATTTGGATTCCTGATGCAGGTTGGCTTATCAGAATATTGTTTATTTCTTTGAAACAGCCATTCGCATCAGTAACCCTTACATTATATTGGCCAGCAGGTGCATTAGAAATATTTTGGGCATTGGAAGTAAATCCATTAGGACCAGTCCATCTGTATGTCAGTGCTCCAGTTCCTCCACTTGCTGTTACATTTATTGCACCTGTAGATTCCCCAAAACATAATACATTGGTAGGTTGACCATTCAGTTGGATGGTCAACTCAGGTGTGGGAGGAATTGTAACATTGTGTAAAATAAAGCAATTAGGATTGGACACATCGAACACCCTTGCTACATATTCCCCGGGGCCTCTATTGCTAAGCGTTGTGTTATTGGATAATACCGTTGAAAAATTTCCTGCTCTGAACCATTGAACCCCTAATGAACCACTTCCACCACTTACACTGATTTGAATTGATCCATTATTTTGTCCAGTACAGGTTTCAGTTGTAACATTTGTATTAGTTACAGTGATTTGTGGTAATGAGGTAATATTGAAATTAATATTAGGAACCTGACAGTTATTAGCATCCCTTACTTCTATAAAATTATTATTGGATGCGGCTAATCCTGATATGGTAACAGTATTTGAAGTGGCAGTAGTAGGACTACCTCCATTGAGACGGTAGGTGTAAGGGGCAGTTCCTCCCGAAATTGTAAATGATATGGCTCCAGTAGCTTCACCATAACAATTTACATTTGTAATAATTGGGGCGCTTACTGCAAGAGGTCCAGGTTCGTTAATAGTAAATTGTCTAGTAACCTCGCAATTATTTGCATCCCTTACCACAATTCTATAAGTACCTCCAGATAAATTTGATATATTCAATCCTGTCTGACCAGGAATATTTACGAAATTATTCCCAGATCTGATTTGCCATTGATAAGTAAGTGTTCCCGTACCCCCGTTAACTCTCAACCCTGTGATTGAGCCATTGGCATTGCCATGGCAAAGCACGTGATTGATGTTAAGATTATTATCATTGAATCTGATTTCAGAAGGACTGCCTATCGTGGCTTGGTGATTAATTACGCACTTCCCACCTTCGTAAGCTATGTTAACGACATAGTTTCCTGCCGGTAAGTTATTGAAAAGTACATCATTCCCAACCCTAACTACACCATTAAGAGTAACTGAGTAAGTATTTGAAGGATCTGAAATTTGGATTCTAAGACTTCCATCCGATGCGCCAAAACAGGTAGGGCTTACAGGAGTTGAAGTTACTTGAGGAGAAGGAGGGACTCCAATACTTACAGGTAGTACAAGCTCACAGCCCCCAGAATCCCTAACCCTCACGGTGCTTTGACCTGCTGGAAGATTAAATGCAGTAGCAGTGGTTTCGCCATTACTCCATAAATAAGTATAATTTCCCCATCCTCCTGCTACGTTGGTTACAGTGGCTCTTCCATCATTGGAACCCACACAGGTTAAGTCTACTACACCTGTTATATTGGCTGTTAGAGCTGCCGGAGGCCCTGTTATCGTAACATTTGCTACTGCCGTACAACCTTCCCTATCTGTAACTGTTACACTGTAATTACCTGGTGCAAGACCAGTGACAGTCTGGGTAGTTGCTCCATTACTCCACAAATAGGTATAATTTCCCCAACCTCCAGAAGGATTTACACTGGCTCTTCCATCGTTTGCTCCAAAGCAGGTTACATTATTAGCAGTAGTGTTAAGGCTCAATGGAGAATTTGGTGCGTCGATTCTTACTGTCATTACCTGTGTACAAACAGGATAATTGACACCTCCATGACTTACACTAATGGTATATGTTCCCGGCCCAAAACCTGTCCAGGTCTGTTGACCAGAATTGGCACCTATCGGTACTGAAACATTGTTGACAATTACTGAATTGTTAGGTCCGGTTATGGTAACATTAAAGTTTTGGGGAGGGAAAGGATAATTCATAAAAACCCGATCTGCCCTGACTGTAATTGTTCCATTGTTGCCTCCGACACAGCTTACATTTGTAGCAGTTGCTTTTATATCCAGGAGAACTTCTTTATTGATTGTAAAATTCAATCGGGCAGGGCATGATTGATTTCTATATAAATCAATCACTTCTAAAATATAATTTCCTGCTGGTAATTGATCATAATTGATTACTCCACCTGGAGCTACAATCCAATCCGTTACCGGTCTATTATTATTGTTGTTATTTCCTCTCCTTTCTATGATTCTAAACCTAACTTCACCTTCAAAACCTGTAAGATTAAATGAAATGCCACCATTTCCCTCACAAGTCTCTGGGAAAGTGCCAATTCCAATAGAAGATTGAAAACTAATCTGCTCTACCGGAGGTATTTCAATATTGGTCAGTTCAAGGCATAAATTGGCATCCTCTACTTCCACCACATATTCACCTGCCCTTATCCCTTCAACTGTCAATGGACCCCCTGGAAAATTATTGACAGTTCTGACCACATTTCCATCTAGATCGATGAACCTAATGGTATAAGGTGCCAATCCACCATCTATATTACCGGTAATGACTGCTGTTGTTATTTCACCACATTGCTCTCGTCTTAAAATGTCTACATTCAATGAAAAATTGGAAACGCCTAAAAAAGAATAATGTCGCGTTAAGGTCCTTCCCAAATTATCAGTTGCTATAACCGTATAATTTCCTGCTTGGGCCTGGGATAGCAATGTACTCTGCGAACCTGCTAAATTACTGTCAGTTTGAATTAATTCACCTTCAAAAAACCATCTATAAGTATATGGTGCAACACCTCCGGACACCCTGAACTCTACTGATCTTCTACATTCAGAAAAAAAAGAGTCCTGAACGATGAGCTGGGCTTTGGTTTCATTTGTAAAAGCAACCAAACAAAGCATTCCCAAAACAGCAATGTAAAAATGCCAATAAAGTTTTCTCATATTAGTTTTACTTTTAAAAACGTTGATACTTCTAAAGTTTTCCTCCTTACTGGATGATTAGCCTCTTAAGACTTTCAGTTTTTATCGCAATTATTGTAACCTATGCATAAAATTCAGTATTTCATGTTTTAGTATAATATTTTATGTTTTTCACATAAACATTATTTTCATTGCTGTTAAAACGGAATATTGATTAATAAATAGAATAAAATTGTAAAAACAAAAAATACAATTAGAAAATAAAATCTTTTATTTCACTATTCCGAATAATTTATTGTTGAAACTGAGCTATTTGTAAGCACAAAAAAATTAAAAAAAATCTAAAACATTAGTCAACAAAAACCGTTTAAAACCAGATTCACTTACATAAAAAAACTGCCTCAAGGTTGAGACAGTTTCGTTAATGTTGATTGAAAAAATGGAGTGTTGTATAGCAGTATACTTTAAATTTTTCCTAAATAATTTGGATTATGGCTTCTTTTTTACCTCTGAATTCATATGAATCACCTTTTTTTAAGTTCCATAATGCTGTTACCAAGGGTGAATCCTTTGAAACCAATTGATAATCCGATCCATTTAGACTGACTTTACCCAGTGGTATAGATATCCATAAAGTTCCAATTGGAAGTTTTACTAAGGCACCTTCTTGAACAGTATCAGTTCCTTTAACAGGAACAGCGTTTAATTGACCCAAAAGCATTTTGCTTTTGGAAAGGCTTTTTTCCAGCATGTCCCTTGATTGGTTGAGCATTTCCTGGTGCGTCTCATATTTATCTCCAGCAGAACTTTTCTCTTCTGATTCAGAAGATTCCTGAAGATCTGCCAATTGTTTCTGCAGATCCTGAATTTGCTTTTTCATTAGATCTTGAGCTGCTATAAATAATTGCTGTTTGATGTCTTCTTGAAATTCCATAATGCAAAGAAAATGGAAAATCAAATCAAGAGAAGCATCCCATTAATTTTTTGTATCCCAAAATTATTTTCATTTATTTATACATTGGAATTTCAACCCTTAGATAAATACAATGGCTGCATTAGTTTTGGTGGAAGTAAGTATCCACAATCCCGAACTTTACGAGGAATATAAAAAGCATACATTAGCTACCATTTTGAAATATGGAGGTAGGTTTGTCGTAAGAGGGGCTCAGACTGAATCTCTTGAGGGGGATTGGAATCCTCAAAGGTTGGTAATTTTAGAATTTCCCGATATTCAGGCAGCTAAAGATTGGTGGGCGTCCCCAGAATATACTATAGCAAAGAATATTAGGTACCAAGCTGCCAATTCAAAGATGCTAGTTGTTGAAAGCCTATTTCCTATTGGCCAATAGGGTTCAAATACCTGAACATGGATAATTCAAAAATGGAAATCAGGATTCCCTATGAAACAGTGAAAATCAAACTTCTTGAAAATTTGAGAAGACTTGATTTTACTGAGGATAGAGCAGACCTCTGCGCTGAATTGTTTTTAAGGGCCAGTTTGGAAGGTGTTCCTTCCCACGGTCTGGATAGGTTTCCTGTATTTTTGAATATGATAAAAAAGGGCAAGATTATTCCTAATGCTGTTCCTGAATGTATTTTTCAACAGCTTGTATTTGAAAGGTGGAACGGGAATTTTGGACCTGGACCTTTAAATGCCCATTTTGCAATGGCTAGGTCAATTGAACTTTCAAAAAAATTTGGTGTAGGGTTGGTAGCTCTTCAACATACCAATCATTGGATGAGAGCTGGCAATTTTGGGCTGCAGGCAGCAGAGTCCGGGGTGGTTGGTATTTGCTTTACGAACACCAAACCCAATATGCCGGCATGGGGAGGAAAGGAGCCAAAATTAGGGAATAACCCTTTGGTAATTGCAATTCCCAGAGCCAATGGAATAATTCTTTTAGATATGGCCATGTCTCAGTTTTCTTATGGAAAAATGAACACTTATTTACGAAAAGGAGAGGAAATGCCCTATGAAGCGGGATTTGATCAACAAGGAAATTTAACCAAATCTCCTGCCGAAATTATTTCCAATGAGCTTGCTTTACCAGTCGGTCTTTGGAAAGGAGCTGGTATTTCACTGTTATTGGACATGATTGCCAGCATTTTATCAGGAGGAGCAGCTACCCATGAAGTTGGGAAAAGTGGATTTGAATTTGATCTATCACAGGTGTTTCTTTGCCTTGACCCGGTATTGCTCGGCTTCAATTCTTGGTCTGAACAGAAACTAGACCAAATAATCCAGGATTTAAAAAGTTCAACGGTTTTTCAGGGTAAGGAAATCAGGTTTCCAGGTGAGAAAATAGCGGAGTTAAGGAGGAAAAATTTGGAATTGGGTATTCCTGTAGATCAGGAAGTTTGGAATAAAATAATTGTTGAATCTGAATGAAAGAAAAGGTAGGTATAGGAATTATTGGGACTGGGATAATTACAGGGAAACATATCCAAGCAATAAATCTTCTTGAAAATGGCCAATTGTTAGGTTTAATGGCTTATTCCCAGGCCAATGCAAAAGAAGCAGAACAAACTTTTGGAACCAAGGTTTATACTGACCTTGATGCCTTTCTGTCTATCCCAGGATTGGATTTAGTGGTAATATGCACTCCAAGCGGTCACCATATGGAATATGCCTTGGTTGCTGCAAAAGCCGGAAAACATGTTCTTATTGAGAAGCCCATTGAAGTGACTTTGGAAAAAGCCGACTTAATCATTAATTCCTGCAAAAGCTCAGGTGTTAAATGTGGTGTAATATTTCAAAACCGATTTAGCCAGGATTACATAAAATTGAAACAAGCAGTAAATGATGGAAAATTAGGAAAATTATTAATGGGGAATGCCCATATCAATTGGTACAGAACAGAAGAATACTATAATTCCAGCAATTGGAAAGGGACATTGTCAGGAGATGGGGGCGGTGCTTTTATCAACCAGGGTATTCATACTATAGATTTACTTTTGGATATAATGGGTGATGTAAAAATGGTATTTGGGAAAATTGATTCAATTTATCATACTATAGAAGGGGAAGATATAGGGGCTGCAGTTTTGAATTTCAAAAATGGGGCATTGGGTAGTATCACTGCCTCCACAGCTTTGTATCCAGGTTATCCGGAGAGATTAGAGATTTATGGAAGCTTGGGAAGTGTTATTTTGGAAGCCGGAAAATTAATTGCATGGAATATCAAAGGTGAAGATTTGCAGGTTTCTTCCCCAGATTTTTCAATTGTTTCAGGTTCTTCAGATCCCATGGCTATAGGTTTTCAATTGCACCTTGAGCAATACCGTGATATAGTATCCGCTATTCTTCTAGATAGGGAACCTCTTGTAAATGGGCTAACTGCTCGAAAATCTTTGGAATTGATTTTGACAATTTATAAGTCATCAAAAACCAATGAACCAATATTTTATTAATTCCCAATCATCATAATGAAACCCCACGTTTCCAAGGAATAAAATCATTCTGATCCAGCCTGTCTGATTTTGTTTTGATTTGCCCGGAAGCTACCCCAATGATGTATTCCAAAATTTCTTCACCGCAGGAAGTAATGCTTTTTTCTCCCGAAATAATACCTCCGGCATCTACATCTATTATATCAGGCATCTTTTGTGCCAATGCTGTGTTGGATGAAATTTTAATGACTGGGGAAATGGGATTTCCTGTCGGAGTACCCAATCCAGTGGTGAATAATATAATATTTGCCCCAGATCCCGCCATTGCAGTGGTACTTTCTACATCATTTCCAGGGGTGCATAATAGATTCAGGCCAGGCTTTGTCACATATTCGGTATAATCCAATACATCAGAAATAGGAGAAGTACCACCTTTCTTAGCAGCACCGGCTGATTTGATTGCATCTGTAATCAGCCCATCTTTAATGTTTCCTGGTGATGGATTCATATCAAAGCCCGAACCAACTGAAATCGCTGCATTGGAATACGCTTGCATCAAATCAGCAAATTTTTCAGCTGATTCTTCATCTTGGCACCTGTTGATTAATTCTTGTTCTACTCCACATAATTCCGGAAATTCGGAAAGGATGGTTTTGCCACCCAATGCTGTAATTAGGTCAGAAATATGCCCAACAGCAGGGTTGGCCGAAATTCCAGAAAATCCATCAGAACCTCCACATTCCAAACCAATTGTGAGTTTATCCAATGAACTTGACTCACGTTCAATTTTATTGGCTTCTATTAATGCCAAAAATGTTCTTTTGATAGCTTGGGAAAGTAATTGGGACTCTGTTCCTTCCTTTTGTTGCTCTAAGAATATCAATGGTTTGGTATTTTGGGGATCCAATAGTTTCAATTTTTCCTGTAATATCTGGAATTGTGCATTTTGACATCCAAGACTTAGGATAGTAGCTCCTGCAACATTTGGATTATGAATGTATCCTGCAAACAATGCGCAAAGACTTTCCGAATCTTGCCTTGTTCCACCACAGCCTCCCTGATGTGTCAAAAATTTAATTCCATCAATGTTTTTGAATAATTTTTCCTCCGAATTATCTTGGATTAGATCCGTTGTCAAATCAGCAATCCTTTCTAATCTTCCATTCTGATAGAGGGATTTCATTTGTTTTACCAGGTTTTTATAGGGATTTGTTTTACCATAACCCAATTCCTGCTCAAAAGCCTGCCGGATAATATCCACATTTCTATTTTCGCAGAAAACAAGTGGAATAACCAACCAGTAATTTGCTGTTCCTACTTGACCATCTGCTCTATGGTAGCCCATAAAACTCCTGTGTCGGTATTTTTCAATATTGGGAGCTTTCCATTGAATTTGTTTAAGCTTTTTCCCAAATCCACTGGTTTCATGCCCTATATTACTTGTAGTTATTAGTGTTCCTCTTTCTAGGTTGGTTTTAGCTTTGCCCACTATTACCCCGTACATAAGGATGTGCTCACCTAAACCTATATCCTCTATGGTGAATTTATGCTTGGCCGGTATAAACTGTTTTGTCACAATTTTAACTCCATTGTGGTAAATAATTTCTTCATTTTGAATATCGGTCAATGCCACCAAAACATTGTCATTTTCGTGGATTTGGAGAGTTTTCATCTTCCTTTGGCTAAATTTTTAAATTATTTTTTTGAAATCGTTTGCATAAAGTATGTAGTTCCATACTGCAAATGAAAATTTAAGTGTTTATTTTCAGGTTTGAATATATTTTGTCAAATGAGCAAAAAAATTATCACAATCGGCGAAGTTATGATGCGTTTCAATACGCCTGGCTATGAAAGATTCCTACAAGCGGATACTTATCATCTTACATACGGTGGAGCAGAAGCAAACGTAGCAATTTCTTTGGCCCAGTTAGGGATGCAAGCCTCACATGTTACTGCTTTTCCGGATAATGATTTTGGACTAGCCGCTAGAGCTTACTTGAGGAGAATGGGTTTGGAGACTGATCAAGTATATTTAAAGGAAGGTAGGATGGGGCTTTATTTTTTGGAAAATGGGGCCATGCAGCGTTCATCAAAAATAATATATGATAGGTTTGACTCTGCTTTCTCAATTTGGGACGGAGGAGAAATTGATTGGGATCAGGTCTTAGATAAAGCCGATTGGTTCCATTGGACAGGGATTACCCCTGCCATTTCCCAACAGGCTGCAGATCTTTTATTGGATGCATTAAAAGTAGCAAATAAAAAAGGGGTAACAGTTAGTGGAGATATCAATTACCGAAGAAACCTTTGGCAATATGGAAAGGGACCATTGGATATAATGCCAGAATTAATTCGCTATACAAATGTGGTCGTAGCAGGAAAAACAGACTTCGAAAATTGTATGGATATACAGGAAGATGACTGGATCACATGTTGTTATGAAGCCAAAAAATATTACCCTCAAATCAAGTATATAACCAAGACCAAAAGAGAATCTGTTTCTGCCTCCCATAATAATCTCCATGGGGTGCTTTGGAATGGAACAGAAGTGCTTAATTCAAAGTCATATGAAGTCACCCATATTGTTGACAGGGTAGGAGGAGGGGATGCTTACCTTGCTGGATTGATTTATGGATTGATGCATATGAATGATCAAGAAGCCCTGGAATTTGCCACTGCTGCTACGGTGTTGAAACATAGTATTCCCGGAGATGCGAATTTGGTCAAGTTGGATGAAATTCTTGACTTGATGAATGATAAAAATGTGGGAAAACTTTTAAGGTAAAGTCGCTAATAATCAAACCTATAAGCCATGGATCACCAAATTATTTTGAACAAAGTTGTTCAATGCGGACTGGTTCCGCTTTTTACCCATCATGACCTGGAATTGGCTAAATCCGTACTGGATGCAGCTTATGATTCTGGAATAAGGGTTTTTGAATATACCAATAGGCACAATAATGCTTTCGAAGTATTTAAATCACTTAAAATCTATGCTGAAAAATATCCTGATCTGATGCTTGGGATTGGAACCATCTTTGAAGTTTCAGATGCCAAAAGGTTTCAAAATGCAGGAGCTGATTTTATCATATCCCCTGCAATGGTGACAGATGTTGCCGAATTCTGTCAATCCAGGGGAATCTTTTATGTTCCGGGCTGTGCAACAGTAACTGAAGTAAATCTGGGCAAAAAAATGGGATCTAGTCTGATCAAAATTTTTCCTGGGAATGTGCTAGGGCCTGCTTTTATTAAGGCGGTATTGTCCGTCATTCCGGATATCAAACTGATGGCCACAGGTGGGGTTGAGCCCAACGAAGATAATCTCAAAAATTGGTTTAAATCTGGGATTCATTGTGTAGGGATGGGCTCCCAATTATTTGATGTTAAGGCCCTTGAAAAAGGTGATTTTTCTGGATTGAAGACGAATATTGAGAAATCTTTATCCATTATCCAAAACTTAAGAAAATGATCAAAATCCCAGTTAATAAACATTCGGGGAAACTGATCCAAAGATTGGCCTTTGGGTTTTTAGCACTTCTACTATTTACTACCTGCCAAGGTCCTGGAGGAATTAGGATTATTAAAATGGGACATGGCTTGGGGGTAACGCATCCTGTCCATGAGGCAATGGTTTATATGGCAGATAAGATATCCGAAAAATCCCAAGGAAGGATGATTGTAAAAGTTTATCCTAATCAACAATTGGGTACTGAAAGGGAACTTGTCGAATTGTTACAGATCGGCAGTTTGGGAATGACCAAGGTATCTTCAGCGACCTTGGAAAGTTTTGCACCAGCCATGCAGGTTTTATCTATGCCTTATCTTTTCAATGATGATGAGCACAGGGAAAAAGTTCTTAAAGGCTCTATAGGTAAAAAATTGCTTTTGGAAAGTGAGGAATATTGGTTAAGGGGACTATGTTATTATGATGCAGGAAAAAGGTCATTTTATTCTAAGACTAAACCTGTCGATTCTCCTGATGATTTGAAAGGATTAAAAATCCGGGTATTGGAAAGTAATATGGCTACCAATATGATCAAAAGTTTTGGTGGTTCACCCACTCCAATTTCCTATGGGGAACTTTATACAGCTTTACAGCAGGGTATAGTGGATGCAGCTGAAAATAATCCGCCAAGTCTTTATACATCAAGGCATTACGAAGTCTGCAAATTTTATTCAATTAATGAGCATACGGCTATCCCCGATGTGGTAGTTATCAGCACAAAAGTATGGGACAGTCTGGATGAAGAAGAAAAGCAGTGGATTCAAGAAGCGGCTGATGAATCTGCAGAGTATCAATATAAACTCTGGGCAGAATCGGTCGAATTATCATTAAAGGAAATGGAAAAAGCAGGGGTGAGAATAACTTATCCAGACCAAACAGGATTCCGTCAGGCAGTAGAAGTAATGTATGACAATTTTAAATTTAGCCAACCTGATTTATATGCCATTATTGAGGAAATTAGAAAGGCAGGAGAAAAAAAGGAATTAAATTAATTGGTATGGTGGCTTGGATAGTTCAATTGTTTGAAAAATCTTAAAATCTAGGAATGAAAGTATCCTTCAAATCAAATTTGGATAAAATTGTGAGCTACTTGCTCATTGTATTAATGGGAATCATGGTGCTAAATGTGACCTGGCAGGTTGTTTCCCGTTACATTTTTCAAAACCCAAGTTCATTTACCGATGAACTTTCCAGATACATGTTGATCTGGCTGGGAATGTTGGGAGCTGCTTATGTAGCGGGTCAAGACCAACATTTGGCTATCGATATTTTACCTCAAAAACTAGTCGGAAAATCCAAGGCGCGATTGATGATCTTCATTTATAGCCTGGTATTAGCCTTTTCTGTATTGGTGATGGTTTTAGGAGGAAGTAACTTGGTTTATATCACCTATATCTTAAAGCAAAAATCCGCTACACTACAGTTGCCTTTAGCCTATGTCTACAGCATCATTCCTTTTAGCGGACTACTCATATCATACTACCAGATTTATCAGATTAGACAACAAATATCATTGCTTAAAGCCTAATAGCACATGGAATATATCAGCATTATCATTTTGATTTTATCCTTCATTACCTTGATGGGTATTGGGGTACCCGTGGCTTGGAGCTTGGGAATTTCTAGTTTTTTGACATTATTGGTATCCGTTGCAGCCATACCTTCTGCTACTACAATTGCCCAGAGGATGGGAACAGGATTGGATAGTTTTGCCTTATTGGCCATTCCATTTTTTGTTTTGGCTGGTGAAATCATGAACAGAGGAGGAATAGCCAATAGGCTTATTGAAATGGCAAAAGCAATGACCGGCAAACTGCCAGGTGGCTTATTGTATGTCAATGTTATAGCTGCAATGTTATTTGGGGCAATTGCTGGTTCTGCTGCCGCAGCAGTCTCTGCCATTGGAGGTATCTTGGGTAAAAGAATGGATCAGGAAGGTTACCCCAAAGGATTGGGGGCAGCAGTTAATATAACATCTTCTACTACCGGTTTGATTATTCCCCCGTCTAATATTCTGATTGTTTATTCTCTGGCTTCAGGTGGAGTTTCAATTGCCGCACTCTTTGTGGCCGGCTATTTACCCGGAATCTTTATCGGTTTGGTGCTGATGTTGACAGCAGCGATTTTTATCAAAAAACACAAACTGCCCCAGGGAGAGCTTAGCTCTTTCAGGGAATTGTTTCAAAAATCTGTAAGAGCATTTCCAGCGTTACTATTACTTTTTATCGTAATTGGGGGGATAGTTGGTGGAGTTTTTACTGCTACTGAGGCTTCAGCCATTGCAGTAATCTATACATTGGGCTTGTCCTTAATTTATAAAGAGCTAAAGCTAAAAGATTTGCCTGCAATTTTATTGAAATCCTCCGAGACCACAGCTGTGGTATTACTACTGGTGGCTACTTCAATGAGTATGTCCTGGGTGATGTCTAGTGAAGATATACCCCAATCCATAAGTAATGTCTTACTTTCCCTAAGTGACAACATTTTTGTCATCTTGATCATCATCAACTTGCTTTTGTTATTTGTAGGAATATTTATGGATATGACTCCTGCAGTCTTGATTTTCACTCCGATCTTTTTACCGGTAGTGACTTCACTTGGAGTTGATCCTGTGCATTTTGGAATTATAATGATTTTGAACCTCTGTATAGGTCTGTGTACTCCTCCGGTAGGATCTGTGCTTTTTCTGGGAGTGCAGGTAGCTCAGATGAGCATCCAAAAAGCAATCAAGCCATTGGTTCCATTCTTCATTGCGATGATTTTAGGATTGATTGTAGTGACGCTTTGGCCGGGATTGACTTTATGGTTGCCGAGGTTATTTGGTTTATAGAAATAACTCCATTAAAATATCGGCTTTTGAATTCAATGTTTAATCTTATCTTTAGTTTAGATTAATGCTTTGTTTTGATTAGAAGATCCTTTCTGACATTCTTGGTTTTAGTAACTGTTCCTTTACATTCTAAAGGACAGATTCAATATAGGTCAGAATCCTGGTGGGGATTGATGACTTCAGGCCAGATTGCCGATCGGTGGTCTCTGTGGATAGATTCACATTATGTACCTGAACTCTTTATTATAGTAAGGTCTGGCTTGACATACCATACTCCAAGTGAGAAGTTAAATTTTACGGCAGGATATGCAAATTTGGGATTGACCACCCCATATTCCCAAGGAAAATTGATACGTCCAGAAAAAAGACCTTGGGTTCAGATGATTTATAGATTTCCAAGTAAGCGACCCTATAATGTGAGTTTTAGATTCAGGTATGATGGAAGGTTCAGAAACCAATTTGATAATAATTCATTATTGGATGCATATGATTTTAACCACCGCTTTAGGTTTAATTCTGCTATAAGATATAATATTGGACAATCCGTAAGACTCCAATCAACATTTTCCTTAAGTATGGTCAATGAGACCTTATTGACGACAGGTCCATCATTTGTAGATATTCCATTTGAACACAGGATTTTTATGTTGACCGGGATTCAAAGAGGGGCCAGTACTATTTCACCCGGTTATCATTTCCGATTCCAAAGTACTTCATCAGAGCAGGTCAGGGTTCTCCATGGTTTTGTGCTTTGGATCAATTTGAATTACCGATTCAAAGACTTTAAAAGACATTTTCTCAGAGAATTTCCTGCCGATAAAATTTAATTGTTTCAATTTCATGATTGTCAGCCTTCTTGACAGTTGAATCATCACTTTAGAATAAACTTACGATTTCAAACCAATATCAATGAATAACTTGTCCGCCGAGGCGGATCCAATATCTATTAATATCAAGTTGATTTAAGACCCAATTTAAATTGGTTACTGGTCTAATTGCGGATATACATATTAACTATTTTGGTAAAATCAACAATTTGATTTTACAGCCTTAATGGATGATAGGGCATTTATTGCCTTATATTTAAGTATGAGGTTTTTAATGCCTGTTCTTTTATTTAAATTCAAACCCTTAACAAGGCATTTTACGAGAACAATGGAAAATAAGAATATAAAGGATACTACTGTACAAAAGGAGAAATTGGAGGATAGTACCCCAAAGCAATTATCACAATCAGAAGATGCAAGAACAGGATTAAGTGTAGAGGCATTGAAAAAAGCCATCTTTAACAATCTTTTTTATGTTCAAGGCAAATACCCTGAAATAGCTACCCGAAATGATTATTATATGTCACTTGCTTATGCTGTGAGGGATCGTTTGCTTCAAAGGTGGGTAGCTTCCGTTAAGCAGTATTTAGATGGGAGGCACAGGATAGTATCCTACCTGTCAGCTGAATACCTATTGGGGCCACACCTTGCCAATAACTTGATCAATTTAGGAATTTATAAGGAAGTAGAGCAAGCAACCCAAGAATTGGGAATTAATCTTCAATGGTTACTCGATAAAGAAGTTGAACCAGGCCTTGGAAATGGTGGGCTTGGAAGATTAGCCGCTTGTTATATGGACTCTTTGGCCACACTTGAAGTTCCTGCCATTGGCTATGGAATAAGATATCAATTCGGAATTTTTGAACAGGAGATAAGGAATGGTTGGCAAGTGGAAGATACCGACAATTGGCTAAGACGTGGTAATCCTTGGGAAATAGCGAGAAGGGAACTGAATTATGAAGTCAAATTAGGAGGATATGTCCAACATTATATAGATCGGGATGGCAAATTTAGAAGCAACTGGATTCCTGAATTGACTGTTAAGGGGGTTGCTTATGATACACCAATTTTGGGCTATAAAGTAAATACTACCAATACGCTTCGCCTTTGGAAATCTGAAGCACCAAAATCTTTTGATTTTCAATCTTTTAATTCTGGTAATTACAATAATGCTGTAAACCAAAAGATCGTCTGTGAAAATATCAGCAAGGTTCTTTATCCAAATGATGAAACTGTAAGTGGAAAAATTCTAAGATTGCAGCAGCAATATTTTTTTGTTTCCTGTTCCCTTCAGGATATGATAGGTATTCACTTGAGACAGGGAGACAAAATCGAAGATTTCAATGTGAATTTTGCAATCCAATTAAATGATACACATCCAGCAATTGCAATTGCAGAGATGATGCGTTTGTTGGTGGATGAATATGACCTGGAATGGGTAGATGCTTGGAGAGTAACTACAAGGACTTTTGCTTATACCAATCACACCTTATTGCCAGAGGCTTTGGAGACTTGGGATTTAGAGCTTTTTGGTTCGGTATTGCCAAGACATCTGGAACTAATTTATGAAATCAATAGGAGGTTTTTGGATGAAGTTACCATAAAAGTATTTGGGAATAATAACAAAATCAATAGCCTATCTATAATTGGAGAAGGGCCTAGAAAATTTATTAAAATGGCTAACCTTGCCTGTGCAGGTAGCTTTGCTATTAATGGGGTAGCGGCTTTACATACAGATTTATTGAAGAGTACCGTATTAAAAGATTGGTATGCTCTCTGCCCCGAAAAATTCAGCAACAAAACCAATGGCGTAACTCCTAGGAGATGGCTGGTTTTGAGTAACCCAAAGTTGACCTCTTTGATTTCCAGCAAAATCGGTGAGTCTTGGATCAAACATTTAGAGGAACTCAAACAGTTGGAAGCCTTTGCTGATGATCCAGAATTCCAACTTGCGTGGATGGGTGTGAAATATGAGATGAAAAAAATTCTTTGTAATAGAATTCTGAACAAAACAGGAATTAAAATCAATCCGGATTCCTTGTTTGATGTTCATGTAAAGAGGATACATGAGTATAAAAGACAACACCTAAACATCCTTCATGTCATTGCATTGTACAATAGGATTAAAAAGAATCCAGATATCGAAATTGTGCCCAGGACCTTCATTTATGCCGGAAAGGCCGCACCAGGCTACAAAATGGCTAAACTGATTATCAAACTCATCAATTCAGTAGGGGAAATTGTAAACAATGATCCGGATGTGAGAGATAGATTGAAAGTGGTCTTTTACCCTAATTATAACGTCAGCAATGCGCAGGTTATCTATCCTGCGGCAGATCTTTCCATTCAGATTTCAACAGCAGGGAAAGAAGCTTCAGGAACCGGAAATATGAAATTATCAATGAACGGGGCCCTAACAATAGGTACTTTGGATGGAGCAAATGTTGAAATCAGAGAAGTAGTGGGAGAGGAGAATTTCTTTTTATTTGGGCTGACAGCTGAAGAAGTAGCTAAAAAGAAAAAAGAAGGTTACAATCCTTATGGTTATTATTTGGAAAATGAAGAACTTAAAATGGCCATTGACCAAATAGCTTCTGGTTATTTTTCTCATTTGGATGATACAATTTTTAAAGACCTCGTTGATAACCTGCTTTACCATGATCCTTTTATGGTATTGGCTGACTTCACTTCCTATGTAACTTGCCAGGAAAAAGCAGCTTTAGCATTTCAGGATAAGAAATCATGGGCAAAAATGTCCATTTTGAATACTGCAAGAATGGGTAAATTTTCTAGTGATAGAAGCATCAGGGAATATTGCGATGACATCTGGAAAGTAAAATCGGTATCAGTACACTTGGATGTAAAAGACTAACTTTCCTTTTAAAACTATTTGGAAAGGACTTTTAAAGAAGCAGGTTTAAGACCAATTCCTTAATTGGTTTTCATCCAAACCTGCTTTTTAAGTAATGGCCGGGATTGGGATAAGATTCAAAAAAGATCTTATGGTGAATTGTGTTTACCTTAATCTAGTTTCCCTATTTTGATTTTTTATCCTTGTCTTTTTCCCAAGCCAGCAAAAACTTTACTGCTTCCTGGTCCTCGAGGTTGTTAAACTCCCCATATACCTGAGATACTGCATGGTAAGGGTAAGGAACTTCTAAAATGATGGAATCATCCACCAAGGATTGAAGTTTAGTTGCCATTTCTCTACTGGATACAGGAGTTCCTACCACAATTTTTTTTGCCATTTTATTTCTGCAAAGCATGATAGTAGCCATTAAGGTTGAACCAGTTGCAATCCCATCATCCACAATTATAACCGTACGGTTCTTCAATTCTGGAAGGGGCTTTCCATTCCGGAATCTTTGTATTCTACTATTTATTTCTGCCTGTTGTTCTTTTTTTATTTTTTCGAGTTCCAGTTCAGAAACATCAGAACTGGCATAGGGCGACAAATAAATGCTTCCATCTTCAGCAATTGCGCCTATGGCAAACTCCGGATTTTGGGGATGCCCAAGTTTTCTGCTTATTACAAGTCCCATTTCAGCTTGTAATCCTTGAGCCACATAATAGGCAGTTTCTGCACCACCACGCGGAATACCTAAGACAAGTGGATCGTCTCCTTTGTATTTTTCAAGTGCTTTGGCCAATTGTAAGGCAGCATCTTTTCTGTTTTTGAACATCCTTAAGGATTGAGTAAGTTTTTGTTGCTAATCAGTATTTTTTGACATCTGATTTTTAAGATCCGATTGCTGTCCAGTATATCTAAGGAACCATTCTCCCGCCAATTCTGCAACTTGTTCCAAGGTACCTGCTTCTTCGAATAGATGTGAAGCTCCAGAAACTATTTCCAATTTTTTTGGAACTTGAAGTAAATCGATTGCCTTCCTATTAATTTCCAATATGTCTTCGTCGAATTCACCTACAATGAGAAGTGAGGGAGCATCAACAAGGGGTAATTGTTCATAAGTAAGGTCTAGTCTACCTCCTCTTGACACAATTGCTGCGATCTTATTGGGCAAAGAAATTGAAGCAATCATAGCTGATGTGGCTCCGGTACTGCCACCAAAAAAACAAATTGGTAAGCGTTTAATCATTGTAAACTTAAGGAGGTATTTAGTAACCTTTATTAATCTTGCCGTAAGAATTGGAATATCAAATCTTATCGTATAATCCAAAGCTTCTTCTTTTGTCAAAAGGTCAAAAAGAAAGGTCCCCAAACTTAATTTATTTAAATACTGGGCTACAAAATTGTTTCTTGGGCTAAATCTTCCGCTACCGCTACCATGTGAAAAAATAACCAGGCCTTTGCAATTATCAGGAATGATAAGTTCTCCTTCTAAGAAGGTATGGCCAAAATATATTTTTTGCAGTTCCTTCAACATAATTTGTACTGTTTCATTAAAAAAATGAAAATTATTAGGGTACATAAATTTAAAGATTTCATTGATGAAATGCATCATTTAGTCCAACAAATTGCCTTTATAATTACAGTTATTTTTGGATTTGTCCTTTGGAATTTTGGGCCCGGTTTAGCTGGACGATTTTAAAATTTTTTACTTTGGAGCATATTGATTCATTACATAAATAAGGCCTTTTCAAAAGTTAATGGCCTTTGATCTTTTAAAAATTTGAGGAGGATAATCAGGTTTTATAACCGATCTGACTAAAAAAAATAGATTTAGTTTGCAATTGTTTAATCATTGTAGATTGGGCTAAAAAGTTGCAAGAGTTAAAAAAGTGTCTACTAATTACAAAAAACATAACAAAAGATACTTTGGAAAAAACCCTTTTTTTAGGACAAAAAAATTTTAAAATGAAATTTTAATTAAATAAAAGAAATATTATTACATTTATGCCATATTTTTCTCTTTGGACCAGGCTTGAAATCCATACTGAAAGTAAAAATGATTTTATTTATCTTTTTTATCAAAGAAAAGTATCTATCCATTAAGCCTTATAAAAATTCAGCAATTTTGAAAAAGGGTTTTTTTGGTGAGGAACTTTTTTGTATCATGAATTACACAGATAAATTTAAGTTTTTGTGTAGGAATCCTCTATTGCAAAAAGGTGTAAGAGAAGGAATCCTATTTAAATTTTTAAAAATCAGTTTATTCCTTGTTTTTTTTGTGTCCTTGTTTGGTCAGGAATCAATTGCCCAGGAACAGCCTCCTAGTATCATTTCCGGAGTAACTTTTCAGTGGGAGGGACCCCAGCCGACAACAACTTCACCTGCCAATTTGGTGTCTGTTACAGTGGATGAAAAAGTATATAATAAGATTTCTGTTCCATCAAGGTATGAATTAACTAGAATTGGACCAAATGGCCATATTCAAAATAGACTTGTTGAAAATGGAGTAGTAATTGTGAATGGCAGTGATAGCCCTTCTTGGAATGCTAACGCATTGTCTATGTTTTCCAGTACGAATCTGAACTTTATTTTTGAATCAGATGGTAACGGTAGAAATATTTGTTCAAATTTTGAAGCTACTTTGATCTCTGATACCCAAGTCCAAACTATCTTTTATGATGATATCCAAGCAGTCAATCATGATGGAATAATTGCTATATCAACAAGAAGTGCGAATAGCTGTATTTACATAGAGGTGGTAGGATCGGAATTTTATGGAGGGCCAGAAGTTGTATTAGGAAGATTTTTTGCTAGACCTGGTCCATCAATTGTAGGCCCAGCATTTGGTCCGCCGGCATTTGGTGCTGATTATTGGAGATCAGGTAGGGTTAATGCCAACAATGGAAATATAGGGATAGCCCTTTTTAGGTTAGATCAAGTAGCACCCTTAGGTTCTTATATAACTTCTATCAGGTATGCAGGAGCTTCTGTCAATCATGGTGATGGAAAAGTTTTTTTGATAAGGGCAGAATCTACAGATTTGAGTGTAAGAAAAGTTGCCAATAATCCTACTCCTGATTATGGAGATCTAATTGAATTTAATATTCAAGCCATTAATAATGGAACTTTAAATACTACTGGAGTTCAGGTCTCAGATTTATTGCCTTCAGGATTTACTTTTGTAAGTGCAACTGCTTCAAAAGGAACTTACAATCAAAACACTGGAATTTGGAACATTGGGTCTTTTAATTATGGGGATGTTGAGAATTTGATAATTAGTGTTCAGGTAAACCCAACTGGGGATTATACGAATACTGCTGAAATTTCTCCAAATTCAAATGATCCCAATTTGGAAAACAATATTTCCATATTTAGGGTACGCCCCATAAATATTCTTGCTGCCAATGATTTAACTGTAAACTCTGCAGCAAATAATTCCAATGCAGGTAATGCAATAAGTAATGACCTTATCAATAACCTTCCTTTAAATATTGATGATGTAAATATTACCAATGTTATCCCTTCCAATTCATTGGTTACAATAGACACCAATACTGGAGTGATAACTGTAGGAAATGTACCAAGTGGCACCTACACCATTACATATACCATCTGTGAAGTAGGAACAGAACCCGAAAATTCCAATTGCACCTCAGCAACTATTACTGTACTGGTCCAAAACCAATTAATTGCCAATGATGATTCTGTAATCGGTTCGTCCAATAATACCAATATTGGAAATGTTTTTGAAGATAACGGAAATGGACCTGATATTTTAAATGGAGAAAAAGTCACCATTGCTTCGGTAATAATAAAGGAGGTGACATCTTCAAATCCTTTGGTAACAATAGATGTTGAAACGGGTAATATTATGGTAGGGGATGTACCGGTAGGCTCCTATCAAATTGAGTACTTGATCTGTGAGTCAGGTACTGATCCTACAGAAACCAATTGTTCCACAGCCACAGTTACAGTTGAAGTTCGGAACTTTGTTATTGCTAAGGATGATTTGGTTAGCGCCACGGCCAACAATCAAAATGCCGGGAATGTATTGGAAGACAATGGAAATGGACCTGATACATTTAATGGTGTTCCTTTGACAATAAATCAAATAACCATAGAATCTATAGAATCTTCAGATCCGCAGGTCACAATAGATCCTTCCACAGGAAATATTTCAGTAGGTAATGTAAGCAGTGGTATATACACAATTTCTTACACTATTTGTGAAGCAGGTACAGATCCTAGTGAAACCACTTGCTCCACAGCTATTGTGACTGTAGAGGTCTTAAATATAATTTCAGCTAAGGATGATTTAATTAATACTACTTCTAACAATCAAAATGCCGGTAATGTATTTAATGACAATGGGAATGGACCGGATACTTTCAATGGCATTGACTTGACTATAAGTCAAGTAAATATTTCCTCTGTGGTTCCCTCCAACCCTGAGGTTACCATAGACCCCACTACAGGTAATATTTTAGTAGGAAATGTATGCAGTGGTAGGTATACGATTTCCTATAGTATTTGTGAGGCAGGTACAGATCCAAGTGAAACCACTTGCTCCACAGCTACAGTTACTGTTGAGGTAATAAATGTAATTGCTGCAAAGGATGACTTAATTAAAACTACTTCAAACAATCAAAATGCCGGCAATGTATTGGAAGACAATGGGAATGGACCGGATACTTTCAATAGCATTGACTTGACTATAAGTCAAGTCAATATTTCCTCTGTGGTTCCCTCCAAGCCTGAGGTTACCATAGACCCCACTACAGGTAATATTTTAGTAGGAAATGTAAGTAGTGGTAAGTATACGATTTCCTATACGATTTGTGAGTCAGGGACCGATCCAAAAGACACCAGATGCGCTACAGCTAATGTAACTGTGGAGGTCCATAATTTAATTGTGGCAAACGATGATGTGGTAAATACTGCCTCTAATAATCCAAATGCAGGCAATGTATTGGAAGATAATGGGAATGGGCCTGACACTATTAACGGACTGGAATTAACTTTGGATCAAGTATCCATATCATCTGTGGTACCATCTAACCCCGATGTAACCATCGATCCTGTTACAGGAAATATTTTGGTAGGAAATATAAGTAGTGGTTCATATGAAATTCAGTATACCATTTGTGAAAAAGGAGCAAATCCGGAAAACTGTAAAGCTGCATTGGTAACTGTGATTGTAGAAAATGAAACCATCACTCTTGAAGCTATTGATGATATTGTTCAGGATGTAGGAGGGGTAAGTGGAGCGGCTAACCTGATTAATATTTTGGATAATGACCTAATTAATGGAGAACCGCTAAATCCGGAAGATGTAATTATTTCTGCAAATGGTAACAAGGTGATCAACCCTGTGCCATTTATTAATTCTGAGAATTCAGTTGAACCCAAAGTTGTGCTAAATCCTGATGGAAGTGTAGATGTTGCATCTAATACAGATCCTGGAACATACGTATTGGTTTATTCCATTTGTGCTTCTTCAGATCCGGATATTTGTGATTCTGCGACAATTACTGTGGTCGTCCAAGTTTCTACCATTGTAGCAAATGATGATATTTATGGGCCTTTTAACGGAATTACAGGTGCAACTTTTGGAAATGTTTTGGCAAATGATTCTATAGATGGAGAACCTGTTAAGCCAACTGAAGTCATTTTAAACTGGCTCAGTGGAAATCCGGAATTGACTTTAAACCAGGACGCTACAATTACCTTGGCACCGAATACCCCATCTGGCGAATATATTCTTATTTATAATATCTGTGACGCAAAAGATCCAAAAAACTGTAGTACGGCCTTTGTTACTGTTTTGGCAATTGGTGAAGTAGATTTGGCCATTGAAAAGACTTCAAATGCCATAAAAATATGGGGGTCAGAGGTTTTTGATTATTTCATCACTGTTTCCAATTTGGGAATTACTGATGCAACTAACCTGATAATTGAAGACCTTCTGCCGGAGGGTATCAGTTTCGAATCACAAGAGACTCAAAGCTCAATACCAAACTTTCAGGTGGATTTTGAGCAACAAGGCAATAAGTTAATTTGGAGAGTTTCAGAACTACCTGCCAAAGCAGTTTTTGAAATTAAATTAAGTGTTTTACCAGATAATATACAGGGCTCTAGACCTTTAGCGCTGATCAATAATGTCACTGTTTCTGCAGAGGAGTTAGAATTAAACTTGGAAAATAATAGTGCTACCGATATCAATGCAATTAATCCCTTCTTCATACCTAATGTTTTTACCCCCAATGGAAACGGTTTTAATGACACATTTGAAATTGTTGGTATCAACAGATTTGAAAAGAATGAACTTGTAATCCTCAATAGATTCGGTGATGAAATTTTCCGTGCGGAGAATTACCGTAACAATTGGGACGCTAATGGTATAGTACCCGGGACATACTTTTACATTTTAAGAACAGTCGATCGGTTTGGAGTAAACCATGACTTTAAGGGTTGGATTCAGGTGGTCAAAAAATAATCTGTAAAATATGAAAAATCTTTTTTATATATCATTATGCTTTTTGATTCTGACGGGAATTCCAAATCTTTCATTTTCCCAGCAATTGCCACAATTTAGCCAATATATGTTCAATGGATTGCATATCAATCCAGCATATGCAGGTTATAAAAGTCAAGGTTACATTCAGAGTACCTTTCGTAGTCAGTGGATTAATCTTCCTGGAGCACCCAAAACTTTTTCTATGACAGCAGATTTTAGTGCCAACGGTGGGTTAATGGGATTTGGTGTTTCTTTGTTGAGTGATCAGATAGGCCCTACCAAAACTAATTCAGGATTATTGTCATATGCCTATAGGATAAGAACTGGTGAGGATAGTTATCTAAGTCTTGGTATAAGTGCCGGTGCCAATCAATATACTCTTGATGGGAGTGATTTATTACCGGTAAATCCCTTGGATCCTGATTTAAATTTTGATAACCAGAACTTATTTACACCCAATTTGAATTCAGGACTGTTTTTTCATTCATGGGGTTTTTATGCAGGAATTAGCGCATTTAATCTTATAGGAAGGAAAGCTTTTGAGAGAGAGGATATTTCATTGGCACTTCATGATATCCACTATTATTTTACCACAGGTGCCATGCTCCCCATGACTGATGTATTGAGTTTAAAGCCGAGCATTTTGGTCAAATATGTAGAAGGAATGCCTATAAGTTATGACCTCAATGCCATGTTACTTTTTTATGAACGTCTTTGGCTAGGAGCCAGCTATCGGTCCAATTTGAGGCTAGGAAATGATAATTCAGAGATTCAATTGAATAATAGAAACGCAATTGCTGTTATTTTGGAGGTATTTGTGACTGAAGATCTTAGACTGGGTTATGCCTATGATCAAAACCTAAATTCCCTCCAAAATTTCAGAAATGATTCCCATGAAATTTCAGTGGGTTATTATCTGAGTAAAAGAGGGTCAAGGATCAAAAACCCCAGGTGGTTCTGAGCATTGTGACTTAAAATTAAGGATTTATTTATTCCTTAAAATTTGCTCTTTTTTTGAATTTTGAAACATTATCACCGGCTGAATCTACAATTTTGATTTTACTTTCAGTTTTGGTCGGAGTCATACTTTCTCCTTCCCGTTTTTTGTTCTGAAATTGAGGTTTATTGGTATTTTTGTTTTTCTTTTTTTTGGATTTGACTCCGCCTATATTTTCTGTGTGATAATTTAGACCTTGATCAAATCCTTCCGGTAATGGAACTTTTTGAATTTCCAGCCCAATTAGGGCCTCAATTCTTCGAAATTTATTTCTATCCTTTTCATTGATAAAGGTAATTGCTTCACCTTTACTGTCAGCACGGGCCGTTCTACCTACCCTGTGCACATAATCTTCAGGATCATTAGGGGTATCAAAGTTGATTACCAGTTCAATGCCAACTACATCAATTCCCCGTGATATGATATCAGTACC
This sequence comes from Cecembia rubra, assembly GCF_003014575.1. Taxonomy (GTDB): domain Bacteria; phylum Bacteroidota; class Bacteroidia; order Cytophagales; family Cyclobacteriaceae; genus Cecembia_A; species Cecembia_A rubra. The sequence goes on along the minus strand of NZ_PYGF01000001.1, from coordinate 623,536 downwards.
GATAAGGATTTTCAGGGATTTATTTTTGAATCTGGACATAATTTCTTCCCTTTCTGCTTGTTCCAGATCAGAATGAAAAGATTCCACCTGAAAAGACTTTTTCAAAGTCTTAAACAAGCTTTTAACCTTTTCTTTAGTTGAAGCAAATATGATTACTGCTTCATAATTTTTCTGGGAAAGGATATGCTTTACCAGTTCTTCTTTTTGATGGTCATAGACCAGGTATGCGGATTGGCTTATTCCCTCAGCAGTTTTTCCAATAGCCAAGCTAATTTCTTCAGGCTCATGCAAAAGTTTCTTGGAGAACTGCCTGATTTTCGGGGGCATCGTTGCAGAAAAAAGAATGGTCTGACGCTTTTTGGGTAAATAATTGACAATTTTTAGGATATCATCAGAGAAACCCATATCCAGCATTCTGTCTGCTTCATCCAAGATTAGATGTTGAATTTTGTCAAAATTGATTTTACCGCTGGAAAGTAGAGCGATCAATCTTCCAGGCGTAGCCACTATTATTTCTGTCCCTGTCTCTAGTGCCTTTCTTTGTTGTTCCCAGACAATTCCGTCTCCACCACCATATACAGGGATGGAGCTTACCCCCAAAAAGTAAGAAAAGCCTTGTATCTGTTGGTCAATTTGAATGGCTAATTCCCTCGTTGGTGCCAAAACTAGGGTATTTAGCCCCGAAGTTTGTGATTTTGCAATTTTATTTAGAACGGGAAGAATAAATGCAGCAGTCTTGCCGGTACCTGTTTGGGCACAAGCTATGATGTCCCTTCCTTTCATGATTATTGGAATGGCAGCCTCTTGAATAGGTGTGGGCTTTTCAAATCCCATGGCATCCAGCCCTTCTTTAAGAGATGGTTCGAAATTAAATTGATTGAAATCCAATTTTTTAAAATTAATGTTTGAGTGTCAATTGCTACGTAATTCTATTAAAATTGCAAAAGACCAAAATAGGTGTTTTTTCTTTTAGCCGACCGTATCGGAATATAGAATCAAGAATATTGCCTAAATATAAGGAATTGTTGCCAAAACCATACTGTAGGAGGCCTTTTAAAAAAAACTTGATGAAGATTAATTGTTCCCGTTATACCGCAATTACAGCGCGGATTTTATTCAAATATTTTCTAGTAATCATTAAAAACCAAAGAAAATGATTTATTTTGGAAAGAGGTATATCTAGTTATGGTTAAATTAAAATTTTTAATTCCCTTGTTTGTATTCTGTTGCTCGAGAGGCTTATTCGCTCAAGAAAGGTTTTCGATTACAGGGATAATCAAAGATGGACTTAGTGACCAATACGTTAAAGGTGCAGTAATTACCATTCGTGAAACTGCCTATTCTGCTGTTTCTAAAGAAGCAGGAAATTTTTTGATTGAAAACGTGTATCCGGATCGCTTTGTCCTTAATATCAATATTGTTGGATATCAGTCCTATCAGGCCCAAATCAATGTAAGAACTGATTTGGACTTGGGTATTATTAAGTTATTTCCAACAGGCTTCGAAAATCCAGAGGACATGGCTTTACAAAAGACAATCAGAGCTACAAATATTGCAGAACTGTTTTCAAGAAGGCCAAATTTTTTGGGGGGTAATCAAGTTTATGGAATTCCTCCTGAGCCCAAACGCTTAATTGGAAATTTCTATTTGGATACAAAGTGGAATAAGGCCTCAATTTTACTTTACAAGGATATGGAAATTTTGGAGGGCTATTTTGTCCGGTATAATATCAGTTCCAATAATTTTGAGATGAGGGATGAAAGCTCTGAACAGGTCACTGTGATACCGGGTTTTAGGGTTCAAAATATTGTTTGGATAGACAGTGAACATAATATTCCCAGATATTTTGTCAACGGAATGGACTTTAGGGAAGATGGATCTCCTATTTCAGGTTTTTTTGAAGTCCTTGTGGATGGTCAAATGCCTTTATTAAGGAGAACTGAAGCGGTAATCAAGCCTTCTAATTACAATCAGGCATTAATGATCGGAGAAAGGAATGACCAAATCATTAAAAGGAATGTTTATTATTACCTTAAGGAACGAGAAATAATACATATACCAAAAGAAAAAAGGAAATTCTTCAAAATCTTTGGTGAAAGTGGAGCGGAATTGGAACAATTTGTCAAAACCAACTCTGTCAATATTCGCCAACCATCAGGTTATTTTACCATTTTCACCCAATACAACAGTAAGTTTGATGGTTTTGAAAGTCTAATTCCGAAATTCATAGAAAACTAAATTATGAAAAGAATAATCTTAGTGCTATTTGTCGGGTTTCTACTAATAGAAACATTCGCACAAAGTACACAAAAACCCCCCTTGCATGGCAAACATTGGATGGCCATTACAGGAAAGCCGCTGGGAGCAACTGCCGGTGCTATGATTTTTGCACAGGGAGGCAATGCAGTTGATGCATCCTGTGCAATGCTTGCTGCGGTTTGCACCATGTGGGATGTACTGAGTTGGGGAGGGGAGACCCAAGCCCTGATCTATAATCCCAATACCAAACAGGTCATAGCCATTAATGCAATGGGTATAGCACCTACGGGGGCTACTGTTGAGTTTTTCAAGGAAAGGAACCTGCAATATCCTCCCGAGTTCGGTCCTTTAGCCGCCACCACTCCAGGTACACCGGGAGGGCTGATGACCATGTTGGCGGAATATGGTACCATGAGTTTGGAGCAGGTCCTGACACCTGCTATGGAAATGGCCAAAGGCTATCCTATCGAAGCCCAGACTGCCAATATGATAGAAAGCCGTAAAGATTTGATCAAGGAATGGCCTTATTCTAAAAAAGTATTTTTACCCCATTTAGGACAGGAGCGGGAAGCACCTCATGCAGGTGAAATTTTTGTTCAGGAAGATCTCTATCAGACTTTGAAGAAATTGGTAGAAATTGAAAGAGAAGCTTTAGCTCAGGGAAAATCGAGAAAAGAGGCAATTTATGCAGCTTATGACAGGTTTTATAAAGGAGATATCGCAGAGGAAATTGTTAGAGGTACCCGTGAACAGGGAGGGCTTTTTACCATGGATGACCTAGCCAAATGGAAAGTTAAAATTGAAGAGCCATTGAGTACCAATTATAAAGGAATAGAAGTGTATAAACTTCAGGAATGGACACAGGGCCCTGTTTTGTTACAGGCTTTGAATATTCTGGAGAATTTTGACCTGAAGTCAATGGGGTACAATTCTGCCAATTATATCAATACCGTTTATCAGGCCATGAATCTTGCTTTTGCGGATAGGGACTTTTACTATGGTGATCCGGATTTTAGCCCAAAAAGTCCAATGAAAGGCTTACTTTCAAAAGCATATGCAAAAGAAAGAGCAAAACTTATTGGCGATAAAAATGATCCTGAAATTGGTCCTGGAGACCCTTATCCCTTTCAAAACGGTAAAAATCCATTTTTACATTTATTGGAGAAGCGGAAAAATGCATTGTCCTATTATCAGCCGGAACTTCCAATTCAAGGCCCGGAAGATCCATTCCTGAAACAATTTCAGTCAGGAACAACCTCTATTCAGGCAGCTGATAAAGAAGGATGGGTAGTTTCAATAACGCCCTCTGGCGGATGGATTCCAGCGGCTATTGCTGGCAATACGGGAATTGGACTGAGCCAAAGGATGCAAAGTTTTGTATTGGATGAAAATTTGAACCCATTCAATGTATTGGAACCAGGAAAGAGGCCTAGAGTTACTTTAACACCAAGCATGGCACTAAAAGACGGTAAACCATTTTTGTCTTTTGCAGTGCAGGGAGGGGATACCCAAGATCAAGACTTATTACAGTTATTTTTAAATATAGTGGAATTTGAAATGACAGTACAAGAAGCAACAGAGGCTGCCAATATCCATAATTACCAGATGCAGTCTTCATTTGGTGCACATGAATCCAAACCAGGTTCAATTACATTGAATACCGCAGTACCTTCTTGGGTAAGAAAAGACTTGGAAAGGAGAGGCTATAAAATCAATTACCTGGATAGAACTTCAGGTCCCTTGAATGCCATTTGGTTTGATTGGAAGCACAATAGCTTTTGGGGAGGCTCAAGTAACCATGGGGAAGATTATGGTATTGGTTGGTAAAACACAATAGCCGGTGTTCCAAAATTAAATTGAAAGGATTGAGATTTGGGAAATGAAATTTGGGCCAAATCACACTGAATATAAAAGAGGCTGTCCATTCAACGGACAGCCTCTTTTGTTTTATCTGATGGCATTCTCCAAAGTTGCCAAATAAACCCATTTTTGGTCTCTGGATTTTAAGCCCTTTTCTACGGCTGCTCTTTGCTCTGCTGTTGATTCCATATCTTCATATTCCTGGGCATTGAAAAACTGCACATAGTCTTTGTAAACATTTATGGTAAGGTGTGTGGATTTGGCCTCGCTGCCAAAGGGAAGTGCCGTCCTAAGCAAACTCCAATGTCCCATCAATCCTTTTTCTATCCTGTTTTGGTGGATTGGAAGAAATACTTCCTTTTCAGCTTTCTCATATTCCTGAAACCTTCCTTCAACTGCTTTCATAAGATCGAAAGAAGCGAGGGTGCCTTTTTTAAACTGAAAATTGTCAAGTGAATGGGCAATTTCCTGCATGTATGATCTTTGTGCCAGGTCCATACAATTGTAGGCAGCATTAAGTTTTTCCCGGACTTGTTTTTCAGTTAAATGGGGATGGGCAATCATTCCATACCGTACAAGATCTTCTTCTTGTAATCCATTCATCATGGAAACAGGGTCCTTGTAATAGGTGATTGTAATGTATTGAAATTCACTTGGATCTGCTCCAGACTGCAAAGACCAAAAGTCCCATCCCGTAATCCTTTTATCATTTACAGCTCCTTGATAAAGCTTTTCCATAAATTCCTTATATTCAATAAAATCATAAGTCTGATTGGACTCCACCTTGATAAACTCAAATACCAGATACCTGGATTGTTGGCCGTATACAACGGATAAGACCATCCCAAATACAGCGACGATTAATAGGATCTTTTTCATAGGGGTTATGTTTATTAAGTGAGAAAACCAAAATGAAACTTTTAAAATTTACAAACAAAATTTCAAAAAATATAATTTTTAGACCTCATTTTAATGTTCTATTTTCAATTTGGCAAAATGGTATTTGTAGAGACCATATTACGACAGGATTCCTTCTTATAAATTTTACCTTTGATAAAAGCCCAATACTTGCTAGATTTTGGAAAAATATGCAATATGAGTTTATCTAGAAGAGAATGGCTTAAAAGTGCTTCCCTTTTTGGTGGGCTGACCATGCTGACCGGGGCCGCTACGATAGGAAGATTATCTGCTGAAGAGATTGAAAAGTTTAATCCCAGACCTTTCAATACTCCCATCAGGTTGGGATCTAATGAGAATCCTTATGGACCGTCTGCCATAGTCAGGAAAGCTATGATGGATAACTTTGACCTTGGATGTCGCTATCCTTGGGTTTACAATGCCCCTCTCAGAGAAATGATTGCAAAAAAGGAGGGAGTAAGTCCTGATCATATTGTATTGGTCTCAGGATCAACAGAAGGATTAAAGATAACAGGTATAACTTACGCAGGGAGAGGAGAGGAGATCATTTCAGGTTTGCCAACATTCTTATCTATGATGGAATATGCCAAAATTTGGGGAGCAGATATCAATTGGGTGCCTTTGGATAAAAACATGGATTATGACCTGGAAGAGATCGAAAAAAGGGTTTCTTCAAAGACGAAGTTGGTATTCCTATGTAATCCCAATAATCCTACAGGGAAATTACTTCCTGCCCAGAAAGTTTTGGACTTCTGCGATACGGTAAGCGAAAAGACCATAGTATTCAGTGATGAAGCCTATTATGATTACATTGAAGACCCCAACTATCCTTCTATGGTGGAACTGGTCAAAAAGGGGAAAAATGTAATAGTTTCCCGGACTCTATCCAAAGTATATGGTTTGGCCGGAATACGCTTGGGTTATCTGGTTGCCAAACCAGATATAGCAGCAGCACTTAATGAAAGGGTTGTGGCCAATACCAATGTAATGGCCATTGAAGCTGGAAAAGCAGCCCTAAATGATGAAGAATTCTATAAATTCAGCTTACAGAAAAACCTTGAAGCAAGGAAAATGATAGAATCCACATTGAATCAGCTGGATTTGGAATACTTACCTTCACAAGCCAACTTTGTTTTCTTCCATGCCAAACAGGATGTGAGAAAACTTGCTGAAATAATGGCTAAAAAGGGTGTTATTATTGGTAGGCCTTTTCCCCCTTTTAATGATTGGTGCAGAGTCAGTACGGGGACATTGGAGGAAGTTGCGTTTTTCAATAAAGCATTATTGGAGACTTTGGGCTGATGGAATTGGATTTCAATCTTATTTTGGAAGATGATCAAGTTCTCCTGAGGCCATTGGAAGAAAACGATATTTCAAGACTGATGGAATTGGCTTCATTTCCAGAACTGTGGAAATATTTCACTTATGACCTTAGCAACCCTGAAGATTTCAATGATTGGATCTTTCCTGCTTTAACCAAACAAAGGCTTCAATTTGTCTTGATAGATAAGGCAATAAATACGATCATCGGATCATCAGCCTTTGGTAATCTATCAAAACGAGATCAGCGAATAGAAATAGGCTGGACCTGGATTTCACTTGAATATCAAGGACTTGGATATAATCAAAGGATGAAGAAGCTTATGCTTTCTTATTGTTTTGAAAAACTTGATATGGAGCGGGTAGAGTTTAAAACTGATGTGCTGAACATACCTGCACGGAAAGCACTTAAAAATATAAATGCCATAGAAGAAGGTGTCCTGAGAAGTCATACTTTGATGACAAAGGGAAGAAGAAGAGATACAATTTTTTACAGTATACTCAAAAATGAGTGGCCTTTTGTTAAGAGAGAAAATGATTGGTAAACAAAAAGGGTGTAAGATCTATAGATCTTACACCCTTTTTTGGACAATTTAATTATATCGCCTTACACTTTTGGCAGCTTCCAGCCATTATGATATTGTGCTTTCATAAGGGCATTTGCTTCTGCATCAGTAAATTGCCCTTTACCTGCATCCCAATAGATCTTTTTCCCGGTTTTATATGCAATATTCCCCATTTGTGCATTGATGGCAGCTATACTTCCTGTTTCAATCCCGCAGGTTAAAAGAGAAGCATCGTTCTTCATGATGGCATTGACAAAACCCTGTGCATGCAATTCTAAAGCATTGCCATTAGGTCTGGTATGGGGAACTTCTTCGATTTTATTTACCCTCTGACCATCACGGGTTTCAGTTTCTGGGATTACTTTCCAACCACCCCTATTCACTACCAAAGTACCATTGTTTCCGATAAATGCGATGCCTTCAGTGGTGCCATAATTACCACCATCAATTCCAGTGGCATGTTCCCAGAGCATGTTGAATCCTTCATATTCATAAACAGTCTGTAGGGTATCCGGCGTTTCAGATGCATCGTCAGGGTAAGCAAATTTTCCACCTGATGCCATAACTGATTTTGGAGCTGTTACTCCCATGGCATATAGGGCAATATCAATTTCATGCACACCCCAGTCCGTCATCAGTCCCCCTGCATAATCCCAAAACCATCTAAAATTAAAATGGAAACGGTTTTCATTAAAAGGGCGTTTTGGTGCAGGACCCAACCACATATCGTAGTCCACACCTGTTGGCACTGGCACATCTTGCAATTTAGGTACAGGTTTCATCCAACCTTGGTATGCCCAGGTTTTAACCAACCTGATCTGTCCCAATTTTCCTGATCTCACATAATCTATGGCTTCAGCATATTGGGAACCACTTCTTTGCCATTGACCCACCTGAACCATTTTGCCATACCTTTGCTTTGCTTTTACCATGAGATTACATTCTTCAATGGTATTTGCTATTGGTTTTTCAACATACACATGCTTTCCTGCAGAAAGGCTGTCCACCATGTTAAGACAATGCCAATGGTCAGGTGTACCAACAATAACCACATCAATGTTTTTATCTTCCAGTAACCTTCTATAGTCTTTGTAGACTTTAGGCTTTTTGCCCCGTAACTTTTCTACATCAATTGAACGCTGGTCAAGTACACTTTGGTCAATATCTGCTAGTGCAACACAATTGACATTGGGGATTTTGAGGTGGGCATTCATGTTGGACCAGCCCATACCTTTACATCCTATGACAGCAAAATTGAGTTGATCAGAAGGAGCGATTTTATTGGCAAGTTTTCTTAGGCTTTCGGCTTCTACCATTCCAGGAATGCTGAGACCGGCACCCGCCAAAAGGCTGGTTTGGATAAATTTTCTTCTTGAGGTCATTTGGATTCAGGTTTAAAGGTTTTTAATGTAAACTCTAAATATCGCAATTTCAAACAATAAATATGGCTGTCATTTTAGAATTTTACTTATACCAATTCCAAATATGCCATACTCTTGCAAATTCTTTTAAATAAATCGGTGATTTGGTTATTTTTGTATATATCAGTCTGGCGAAAGTCAGATAGTGTAATCAATGACATCGAAAATAAAAAAGAAAAAGATATGAAAGGTAAAGAAATCGTAACACTTAAGAGATCTCTCCTGCATGATACAGAACAACTGCTCAACCAACAGATTGAAATGGAGGGCAAGTCGTCAGCATACTACCTGTCCATGGCATCTTGGTGCCAAATGATGGGTTATGAAAATGCTTCAAAGTATTTGTATACCCATGCTGACGAAGAACGTATGCATATGATGAAAATATTCCACTACATCAATGAAGCTGGAGGTCATGCCATTCAACCTGAAATTACCGGTATAAGACACCATTTTAATTCATTAAGGGAGGTATTTGAATTGATTTTGGAACATGAAATCAAAGTAACCAAATCAATTAATGCCATTGTGGACCACGCCTTCTCAGTGAAAGATTTTGCCACATTCAGTTTCATGCAATGGTATGTAACTGAGCAAAGGGAAGAGGAGACTTTGGCCAGAAGGGCACTTGAACTCTTTGATATTATTGGTGAAGCTGGCATTGGTCTATGGACTATTGATCAGGAATTAGGCAAACTGCATGCTACCACAGCAGATGCTTCAGGTGCATAGTGATTGTAGGACTTACAAGGAGAGCGGTTGAAAGACCGCTTTTTTTGTGCCCAATTTTTTTCATAGTTTTAACAAAAAAAAGGAGCCATGGTCAATAGAATTTTGAAAATTGAGTTTTTTGGAAAATTGTTATTTAGAATTGGTATTGCTTTTTACATGTGGTCAATAGTCTTATTATCCTTTCAATTGGATAAAGATAGACTTTGGATGGCTATTTTAATGGCAGTACTGGTTATTATACCAGGTCTTTCTCTTTTACATTACCGAAATGCAAAAACCGGAATTATTGGAGGGATTGGTACTTTTTTGTTTTTCTTGGCCTCAGCCATCTTATTGTTGGTCACTGATCTATCTGCCAATGTACCTTGGAATTTTATATTTCTACATGTTATAAAAGATGTTTTGTTGATGTTGGGGGCGGTCATTCTGGTAGGGGAGTCTCTCAAAGAGATGGTAAGGGAAAAAATTACAGCTCCATTTCCAAAAAAGTAACTAATTAAAGACTATCAATGAAGCCCGATGACATGATACCCAATTTTAAACCTATAAGCCTACTTTTTCTATTTGTCATTTTGCTGGTCGCTTGCCGAAAGGAAAATAATGACCAAATTACAGATATTGTTGATATCAGGGAGATAAAAAAAGAAAATGGAATGATTTTGATTCCATCTGGATCTTTTTTCATGGGGACTAATGAATCTGAGGCCTATGCGGTAGAAAAACCAGCGGTTAAAAGGCAGGTGACGGGTTTTTGGATGGATGAAACAGAAGTGACCAACGCTCAGTTTTCAGAATTTGTAAAGGCAACAGGCTACGTTACGGTAGCGGAAAGACCGGTTGACTGGGAGGAACTCAAAAAGCAATTGCCACCTGATTCCCCAAAACCTAAAGATGAAGACTTACAACCAGGCTCTCTTGTATTTTTACCTCCTTCCCATGCTGTGCCTCTTCACGATATCAGCCAATGGTGGCAATGGGTCACGGGAGCAAATTGGAAACATCCAGAAGGACCGGGAAGCAGTATTGAAGGCAGAGAAGACCATCCTGTAGTACATGTGGCTTATGAGGACGCAGAGGCTTATGCAAAATGGGCAGGAAAAAGATTACCTACTGAGACAGAATGGGAATATGCTGCAAAGGCAGCTAGGGTTCACCAGCGATATGCTTGGGGCGATGATTTCAGACCTGCTGGAAAATTTATGGCAAATACTTTTCAGGGTAAATTTCCAAATAACAATATCGCAGAAGATGGCTTTTCAGGAACTTCTCCTGTAAAAAGTTTTCCCCCCAATGATTTTGGCCTTTATGATATGATTGGCAACGTATGGGAATTGACCTCAGATTGGTATGATGCCATCAAACTCAATAGAATTGCAGGAAATGCCCCTCCATTGGATTCCAGTATCAATCTTTGCTACAATCCCTCAAATCCGTATGCAATGGAAAAAGTCATTAAAGGTGGTTCTTATTTATGCGCTGATGATTATTGTATCAACTATAGGCCATCGGCCAGACATAGTCAGGCATATGACAGCGGAACCTCAAATATAGGGTTCCGCTGTGTTAAGGATTTTGAATAAGATTCAATTATTTAGGAAGGCTTTCCAGTATCATTTTAACTAACGCTGCCTTTTTTTCATTTTTGATCCAACGGGTGACTATGATAAGGTCATTTTCCTCGTCAACATATATCATGTTTGTCCCAGCCCCTAAATGGAAAAAAGCTGATTCAGGTGCTGATGGAATTTCTTTTTTGTCGGTGTTGAGAAAATAATTCATGTAACCATAATTGGTCTGAACGGCAGTAGGAGTCCTGGATTTTTTGATCCATTCTTCTGAAATCAGTTGTTTTCCATTCCAGTTGCCTTTCCTCAAAGTGAGGTAACCAAATCTAGCCTGGTCATAAGCATTGATAAAAAGTCCGCCTCCCCAATGTGAACCACCGCTCACTGATTGTACAATTTGGCCATCGAGCACAATGTAGGAGTTCTCATATCCTGTCCAACGCCAAGTAGGACTTGCTCCAATTTCATCCATGATATGTTCTTTTAAGACTTGAGGAAGAGGTTTTCTCCACACATTCAATATAGCCAAAGCCAGTACATTGACTCTGGTATCGTTATACTTGTACACAGTGCCCGGTTCATTTCTATCCCTTTTTATCCAATTCTCCGAGCTGCCTTGCGGTCTATCCGCCCAATCAGGCTTACCCCATATGCTTCCTTCCCAATCTGAAGTCTGTTGAAGTAGATGTTCCCAGGTAATTTTCCTATTGTGGGGAGTACCAAAAAGTTCAAATACATCTTCCTCATTGAGATGATCTGATTTGTTTACGCTCAATTTATGTGGTTCATAGGGAATAATTGGAGCCATGTAAGGATAAACCAGGTCTTTTTCACTTTTTATGAGTCCTTTATCATAAGCCAGGCCAACCGTTGTGGATAAAAAACTTTTTGCTACACTGAATGTCAGGTCAACTCTATGAGGATCTCCCCATTTTCCTATTATGTAACCTTTGTAGATGATCAATCCTGTGGCCGGACCACGGTCTTTCATTGGGCCTACAGGATAACCAAAGGGTTCTCTTCCAAATGAACTCTGATAATGAGCTAATTTGAGGTTTTTATCCGATTCACTTTCCTCATTAATAGCGAAAGCTATTGCCTCTTGTAATTTTTGGGAGTTAATATTGAGTTCTTGGGGTTTTTTCTCCGCCCATTCTCCTGATGTTGGGAAGTAATGCCTCTGTGCCATTGAATTGTCAACAATCAGTAGCAGTGCAGAAAAAAGACAAATTGCAACGATTCTTCTCATGTTCTCAAATTTTATATACAAGGTAGTCTTTTGTAATGCCCATAAAATAAATATTACAGGATTAACCTCAATTAAAATTTAATTGGTCAGGAATAAAAATTAAATTCACTGATAAACAATTTTGATTGGAATTGGTCTAATTGTTACACCTAAAAATTATGAAGAACGATCAGAAGATTTACATCATTGGAGCAGGCATTTCTGGCCTGATTGCCGCTTATGAATTGGAAAGAGCCGGATTTAGTCCAATCATTTTGGAAGCATCAGATAGAGTGGGAGGAAGGGTTAGGACAGATGAATTCAAGGGCTTTTTATTGGACAGAGGTTTTCAGGTTTTGTTGACCGCTTATCCTGAAGCACAGCGGTATCTTGATTTTCAGGCTTTGAATTTGAAGTATTTTGATCCAGGGGCTATAATTCTCCAACCTGGAAATTCATTTATCATTGATGATCCATTGAGACATCCCTCTAAATTGATCAACATGGCTTTTTCTCCTGTTGGAACATTGATGGATAAAATCAAAATTTATCAGTTGACCCAAATGCTTAAGCAAAAAACAGAGGAAGAAATTTTTTCAGAGCCTTCCACCACAACACTTCAGTTCTTGAAAGATTTTGGGTTTTCGGAAAAAATAATCAATAATTTCTTCCTACCGTTTTTCAAAGGAATCTTTCTGGAAAATGAATTAAGCACTTCCTCGAGGATGTTCAAATTTGTCTTCAAAATGTTTTCTCTAGGACATGCTGCTGTACCTGAAAATGGCATGCAGGCCATACCAGATGAGTTGAAAAGCAAATTGACTAAAAGTCAATTTAGATTCAATGCTCCCGTCAAAAAGGTGGAGGGTAGAAAAATCCATCTGGTAACAGGGGAGGATTTGGAGGCTGACGCCATTATCATTGCTACCAGGCCAGATAAGATTTTGACGCAGCTTCAAGGTCAGTTTAAGCCTTCCAGAAAAGTCGTAAACCTTTATTTTTCATTGAGCCATTCTTTTATTGCCCAGCCAAAAATTGCCTTGGTCACAGATGATCAGTTTTTGACCAATAACCTGGTCTTTATGACTGATGTAAGTAAAGCTTATTCAAAAAATAACAAGGCCCTCTTATCCGTATCCATTACCAAACCTGTGGAGGTAGATGATAAACTTGCAAAATTGATCGCCATAGAGCTTTCAGCACTCACAAAAATCAAAGCGGAATATTTCGAGCATTTGCAAACTTATGAGATCGAGGAAGCGCTTCCACAAGTGGAGGATATGGGATACAGCCTTCCTTCCGGAAACACCAAAATTCAGGATGGTGTCTTCTTGGCAGGAGATTATTTGTTGAACGGTTCGATCAATGCTGCCATGACAGCGGGCCGAAAAGCGGCTGAAGCGGTCATTTTAAGTCTTCAACCTACCTATTAATTGAAAAAAACGGTTGCCATAGCAGGAGCCGGGGGCTATATAGGAAGGTGGTTTATACACCAGTTCAAGGACAAGTACAAGATCATTGCACTCAGCAGGAGAGAGGCCGCAGAAAACTCAGATCCAGATGTGGATTGGAGAAAAGTTGAGCTTTTTTCCATCACCTCCACCATAGAAGCTCTTAAGGGAGTGGATTATGCGGTATACCTGATCCACTCTATGAGTGCATCTACCCGTCTTAACCAAGGCTCATTTGAAGATACAGACCTTTTGTTGGCAGACAATTTTGCCCGTGCAGCGGCCGCTAACAGAATCAAACAGATATTGTATTTGGGTGGTATCCTTCCAAAGGAATTAGGGATCCAAAAGATGTCCGTCCACTTACGGAGTAGGCTTGAGGTGGAAGAGGCCCTGTCGTCCAGTGGTGTACCAGTTACAAGTCTCAGAGCAGGAATAATAGTAGGTCCCGGAGGATCTTCATTTGAGATGATCCATCATCTTATTGAAAGACTTCCTGTCCTTATATGTCCAAAATGGACACTTTCCCAGACCCAGGCAATTTCTCTTAGGGATACCTTGACGATATTGGATGCCTCTATTGGAAATGAATTATTATATGACAGATCACTGGAATTGGGTGCACCTGAAGTACTGACATACAAAAGTATGCTTGAAATTACAGCCAAGGTGATGGGTAAAAAGCGCTTGATTTTGTCAGTACCTTTTTTCTCAATTGGACTATCCAAACTTTGGGTGAGTTATTTTGGCAAAACTCCTGCTAAGTTGGTTGCCCCTTTAGTCGAAAGTCTAAAGCACACACTTACCGTATCTGAAAATTTAAAATTCAATTTAAAGGAGTTAACTTATCTAAACTTCGAAGAAAGTGTCAGGCAAGCTTTATATCCTGCCAATACATTGCCAAATATTCCGAAATTCAAATCTGAAAAGGCAATCGAGAACACCGTTCGAAGTATTCAACGCTTTCCAAATACCAGGCACCGTAGCGCGCTTTGGGTAGCCAATCGCTATAAAGTATGGTTGCCTACTTTTTTCAGATTTTTGATTCATGCCAAAGAAAATAAAAGAGGAGCCATAGGGTTTTATTTATTGGCAATTAAAAATCCAATGTTACAACTCACTTGGATTCCTGATCGTAGTGATATAAAAAGGCAGTTGTTCTATATCAGTGGAGGATGGCTGGTCAAGCGCTTTGATTACGGTTGGCTGGAATTCAGGGAAGTGCTTGGAGGAAAATATATGATTTCTGCCATCCATGAATTTGTACCAAGATTACCTTGGTATTTATATGTCAATACCCAGGCAAGGCTGCATTTATGGGTAATGGACCAGTTTAAAAAATACCTTGAAAAATATAAATCGGACGTTTAAAAATCTCTCACTAAATGATCGTAAATTTACTTCAAGCAATGGTTGATAAAATTACCTTAATTAATAATTCTGTACCAAAATGAATGCTCTGACTTTTAAAAATGGAGATAAAATGCCTATCATAGGTTTAGGAACTTGGAAATCCAAGCCTGGAGAGGTTTATCAAGCAGTTTTGTGGGCCATCGAATCAGGTTACAGGCATATCGATTGTGCAGCCATATATGATAATGAAAAAGAAGTGGGCATTGCGTTAGAAAAAGCATTTAAAGATAATATGGTAAAAAGGGAGGAAATCTTCATTACCTCCAAACTCTGGAACAGTTGTCATAGATTAGAGGATGTTCAGCCTGCTTTGAAGAAAACTCTTAGAGATTTGAAACTGGATTATTTGGATTTATATCTGATACATTGGCCTGTGAGTTTTAAGCATGGTGTCGGATTTGCCCAGACCAGAGAGGAGTATTATACCTATAGCGATGTTCCACTTTCTCAGACATGGGAAGGCATGGAGCATTGTATTAATGCAGGGCTTACCAAGCATATTGGGGTTTCCAATTTTAATATTTCAAAATTGACCGAAATAATGAAATCGGCATCTTTAGCCCCTGAAATGAACCAAGTTGAATTACATCCTTTCTTGCCACAGAATAAGCTAGTTGATTTTTGTAATAAGAACGGTATTTTACTCACAGCTTACTCCCCATTAGGTTCAGGAGACAGATCAGCCTCCATCAAAATGCCCGATGAGCCCAGTCTATTGGAAAATAAAATAGTTCGGGAAATTGCAGACAGAACCGGCCTGAGCCCAGCTCAAGTTTTAATTGCTTATTCTTTGACAAGAGGCATTGCTGTAATTCCTAAATCCGTGAATAAAGAAAGGATTTCCCAAAATCTTGCCGCAATGGACATTCGACTTTCCACTCAGGATATGAAGGCCCTTTCGCAAATTGGTACATCATTTCGGTACGTTAGCGGTTCCTTCTTTACGGGTGCTATCAGTCCTTACCGTTTGAGTGACCTATGGGAACAAGAGTAAGCCATGTTGGAGAAATACAATAAATACAGTTTATTAAAAATTTTAAAAGACAGCATCATTGATTTCTCGAATGGGGAATCCATAAATTTAGCAGCAGCAACTGCTTTCTATACTATTTTCAGCCTACCGGCACTTTTGCTTTTATTGCTCAATTTTGGAGCAACGTTTTTAAGCCAATCAAAAATGAAGGATGAAATATTGTCACAGGTAGAGGCAATGGCAGGGCAGGAAAGCCGTGTAACCTTAGAGGAAATCCTTGGAAATTATATTACCAGTCCAGATTTTGGAATTGCTTACATAATCGCATTTTTGATTTTGGCCTTCAGTGCCACAACAGTTTTTATAAGCATTCAAAATGCCATCAACCATATCTGGCACATAAAAGCAAAACCCAAAAAAGGCATTCTAAAATATGTTGTAAATAGGCTTCTCGGATTTCTATTGGTTGGTTCCATCGGTCTAGTTATGATAGCTTCCCTGATCTTGGAAGCGGCATTGCTTATAGTCAGTGAGTATTTGACTGAGTATATAGTTGAAATTAACATTCAACTTTTTGCTTTGATTAACTTCGCAGTAACACAATTGGTTCTGGTAATAATATTTGCTCTTATGTTCAAAATATTACCGGATGCAAGGGTAAGATGGAGAGACACCTGGCTGGGAGCCATCATTACTATGGTACTTTTTGGAATTGGCAAGTACCTGATCAGCCTTTACATAGGTAACAGTGACCTGGGTACTACCTATGGTGCAGCGGGCTCTTTGGCTGTACTCTTGGTATGGATATATTATTCTTTGGTTATTTTCCTTTTTGGTGGTCAATTAACCTATTATTTGGCAGAGCATATAGGAGGTGGTGTGGTACCACTTCCACAAGCTGTAAAAGTAGAGCTTAAAGAACTTGACTCAAATTAATCTGAATTGAAAATAATTAGGAAGAAGTAATGCTAGGTTTACGCTATTGGATATCAAGAATCCTTCTGACCAATAATTCCCATTCCTCTTGAAGGCTGCAAGAGGGTCTAGTTTCTCCTGATCTCCTGTACCAATAATCCGCATTCCATTGATCACCCTCTTTTCGATGTAGGTAGGCATGAACTCTGGCAGAAAGTTGATCTGCCGGTCCGTCAGCCAAATCATGAGCTTTTTTCCAATTGCCAATACCATCATACCACAAAGCTTCTAATTGGCTACTTAAATTGGCCGGTTTTTTTTGCTGTTTTACTGATTGAAGGAAACTATCAAATTCCATGGTGATAAGATTTAAGTTAAAAGGGATAGCCAATCCCTATATTGAATACAGTTTGACCTCTGGAGCCAAGGAAATTTCTGAAAAAATCATCTAAAATAAACCTTTCCCCAAGTGGTCTGGCAGGATCAACAGCTTTGACACCCATATCTAACCTGAAAACGAGGAAATCGAAATCCATCCTTAAACCTATACCTGTACCCACAGCAATTTCTCTCCAAAATCTGTTAAATTCAAAATTAGCCCCAGGTCGCGTTAGGTCTTCCTGAAAAGTCCAGCTATTGCCCAAGTCTATAAAAAATACCCCATCAAAGTATCCATATAATTTTGAACGAAGTTCAAACATGCCTTCAAATAAAATATCGGCAGGTTGTTCAAATCTATAATCAAAAGCCCCATTCTCCAAAGTTTCAGGGGTAAAGGAACCAGGTCCTAATCGTCTGGGTTGCCAAGCCCTGATTCCTGTACTACCTCCGGCAAAAAAATACTTCTCATAGGGAAGGATACCGTTACTGATGCCATAAGGCCTGGCCAATCCTAAATTTAGTCTATAGGCAAAAGTTTGGTTGTTAGTAATTGGAATATATCTTCTAAAATCTGATTGGAATTTTAAGAACTGGAAATAGGCCAAGTTTCGATTGTTAATAAAGTCTTCACTGAAAAAATTCAGCGTTGTTCCTCCACTTTCGAGAAATATCCTCCACAAAGAAGCTCTGTTCCTTTGGAAAAGCCCATATTGATTGAAATTGATGATAACCTGTCCAGAAATACTGCTCACGTAAGATGGTAGGAATGAATTGATCAGGTTGTTACCTTGATTTTGTAAATCTTCCAGAAGTGCCCTGAAATCCCTATTTAGATTGGATCGGATAAAATTGGCATCTAGTACATTGAATGTGTATTGTTGTTTTAGGTTCCTGGTATTCCAGTTGTATGCAATGATTCCATTGACACTTTCCCTTATATATTCAGGTCTGTTGACATAATTGTAACCAATCAAAGTCCTTGTATTGGGATTGTATCGGCCAAATTTTTGAAGTGAACTTTTATTGAATGGAAATAAAAACTGTGGAAATATAACTGATGCTGAAGTATTCAATTCCCGGCTTCGAAATACCCCACCTTCATTAGTGGCTGATACCACACCTTCCAAACCAGCCCGGAAGAAAAATTCAAAGATTTCAGCACCCCTAAATAGGTTTCTGTTTCTCAAGGAATGGCTGAAAAAAGGACCAGGGACTTGTTCTGTAATACTCGCTCCCAACTGGTTGGTAACCAAGTATTTCTGATTTGGTTGGGTGTAGATTTTTGGTCTAAGTACATTGCCTAAGGTATCAAAAGCAATGTTCACAAACCTGAACAAATCAAGGTTGGCCAATTGCCTTTGTGTTTCAATTACATCCGTTCTA
The DNA here is from genome assembly GCF_003014575.1 of Cecembia rubra. GTDB lineage: Bacteria > Bacteroidota > Bacteroidia > Cytophagales > Cyclobacteriaceae > Cecembia_A > Cecembia_A rubra. The sequence continues at coordinate 605,151 of NZ_PYGF01000001.1, read as the reverse complement.
TTATAGAGATCTCCCTTATTCAAAAAAATCCTCGAGGCTATGACTTTTTCTGAATATTTATCTTCATAAACTTCAAAATTAACATCCCTGAAGGTACTTTTCTTACCCTCATCGTATAATTCGGTAGAAGGCGGATCAATGGAAAAATAAACCGAATCCAGAAAAAATACCTGATGTTTTTCAGCAAAAATCGGTTTTCTGATTACTTGTTCAATGTCAACTTTTTTTTCTAAGGTATCTTTATAGACATTATATTCTATGTAGGATCTGGAAAAGGTATAATAACCATTTTCTTTAAGAATATCCTCAACCCTTTGCCTTTCCCGGGTAATGGCTGATTGGTCGTAGCGGTTGGAAGGTTTAATCTGTGATTTTGTCTTATGGTTTTGCAGGATCAGGTAGATGTTTTCATCGTCAGACCGGGTATAAAAAGTATCCACTAGATAAGGACTGTTTTCAACAATCAGATAAGTTAAATAAGCTTTTTTTTTTCTAGTATGAACCTCAAAATCAGTTTCTGCCTCAAAAAAGCCATTGTTCAAAAGGTAATTGGCCATTTGTCTCCTGCTTTCTTCTGTTTTGGTGTAATCCAAAACGACCCTGGGATTTCCAGTTCTCATAAAAAAATTACCAAACTCGATTTTCTTATTTAGGGAGCTAATGATACTATTGACTTTAATCAGCCTTTTCCTCTGATTTTTTGTAAATCCTCCGGAATCTGATTCTATCCGAAGTAATTCAAGCCTTTCTTTCTCATACCTGGCTTTTTTTTTCAACGGTTTGATACTGTCATAAGTTGATTCCCCAAATCTGTATAAAGTTACTCCAATGGAAGTATTGAGTAGTGGAATTCTGGTATTGGGTTCCTGCTTTGCCAGATTTAACAGGTCATTTTTATTGGTCAGCTTATTACCTTTGACATCAATGTCATAAAGTAAATATTCTCCTTCTTTCAGTCCTTTTGTCAAAGAACAGGAAGAAATTAAAATCAGCAGAAAAAGAAAGTTTATATATTTGGACATGTTCACTACTCCGAAATTATCCGAATGTTAAGCAAAAATACGCTTAAGTTTATTAAATCCTTGCAACAGAAAAAATTCCGTAGGGAGGAAAAGGCTTTTTTTGTCGAAGGCTCCAAAAATGTAACGGAATTGCTTCAGTCTGATTTTGAAGTGACCCATCTTTTATTCACAGAGAAATTTGCCAGGGAATACCACCAGCTTATTCCAAGTTCAGGTGTTAATCTAGTAGAAGTTAGTCAAAAAGAACTGGAAAGTGCAGGGACTTTCCAATCCAACGATAGTGCTTTAGCCGTAGCAAAAATAAAGGAAAACATATCTTTTGAATTAAAATCAAATGAATGGGCAATAGCTTTGGATGATATCAGAGATCCTGGAAATCTTGGTTCAATAATCCGAATAGCAGACTGGTATGGGATAAAAAAATTATTGATTTCCAATGAATCAGCTGATATCTACAATCCCAAAGTGCTACATGCTAGCATGGGTAGTTTTACGAGGGTGATCACCTACTATACAGATTTGGAAGGATTTTTCTCAAAAGGGAATTATCCTATTTATGGAGCTTTTTTGGAAGGTGAGAATATTTACAATGTTAATTTTGGTCAAGGCGGTATCATTTTAATGGGTAATGAATCGAATGGGATCAGCCAAGAGGTAAGCAGATTTGTCAGCCAGAAAATTTCAATTCCAAAATTTGGTCATGCAGAATCGTTAAATGTAGCGATTGCTACTTCAGTTATCTGTGATAATATGAGAAGACAAGCCCATATTCAATCAAAAATTAAAGGACAAAATGGCTAATCTGAGAAATAACCTCGGCAGGGTTGGATTAAATACATTTTTCTTTTTGTTGATAGCGATGATTTTTTTAGCAAAGTTTTTTCCTGAATGGGGAACTTCAGACAGCCCTCTTCCTTTGAAGGGAATTACCGGAGCCGGGATTTCTTTTATATTCTTCTTCTATGGGGTGAAATTAAGCCCGCAGAAATTATGGGAAGGGCTAGCCAATTGGAAATTACATATTGTGGTGCAAGCCACTACTTTCTTTGTTTTTCCAATTGTAGTTTTAATCTTTTACGGTCTTTTTGGAGAAGAAGGCAATTACCTTTGGCTGGGAACCTTTTATTTGGCTGCTTTACCCTCCACGGTGTCATCATCTGTGGTGATGGTTTCCATTGCAGGAGGAAATCTGCCGGCAGCCATTTTTAACGCCAGCATTTCCAGTATGGTAGGCATCTTTATTACCCCAATCTGGATGGATATTATGCTTCCTGAGACTTCGGTTTCTTTTGACCTAACTGACACTTTTTTCAAATTGAGTCTTCAGGTACTGTTTCCTGTGATTATTGGTTTGTTATTACATAAACAGTTGATTGGTTTTGTAGAAAAGAACCAGAAAACTTTGAAAAATTTCGATCAGGGTATCATTCTTCTTATAGTTTTTACAGCATTTGCTGAGTCTTTTGCTGAAGACATGTTCTCAGGTCATACCAATGCTGAACTATTTGGACTGAGTTTCTTGATGTTGGCATTTTTTGGATTCATGCTTGTCCTGATGTACTTTATTTCAAAAGGATTCCGCTTTTCCCGTGAAGACACCACTACAGTTATGTTTTGTGGAAGTAAAAAATCCCTGGTTCAGGGAGCTGTAATGGGCAGAGTGATGTTTCCTGATCCGGTGGTTTTTGGTGTGATTTTATTGCCATTGATGATTTATCATGCACTGCAATTGATGGCAGGTTCGGCATTGGCACAACGGATGGGGGAGAAGAAAATGGAAAAGAACTAAAATACTTTCTATTAAATAGAAAAATAATAACCTATTCCTTTGATCGTGATAATTTCCACTTGCCGATCTGCTTTCAGGTAGTCCCTCAGCTTAGTGATGTAAACATCCAGGTTTCTGGAATTGAAATAGCTGTCATCTCCCCATAATTGCATAAGTATTTTCTTCCTTTCAGTGGTCTGATTGGGATTCTCCAACAATATGGTCAAAATTCCTGCTTCTTTATGAGATAATCTTCTGATTTCACCATTTGGTTCCTTTAATTCATAACGGGATGGGTTAAAAATGAACTTCCCAAATGGAATTTCAAGCTTTTGGTTATTTTTTTGACTGTTGGTCAAAATTAATAGATTTTCAATTCTTGCTATTAATTCTTCCAAACTAAAAGGTTTCTTTAGATAGTCATTACCGCCTGATTGAAATCCTTTTAGTACATCTTCGACTTGACTTTTTGCAGTCAGAAATAATATGGGAATTTGTGGGGAATGCTTTCTGATTCCAGCGGCCAATGTATACCCATCCATTTTGGGAAGCATAATGTCCAATACGCAGATGTCGGCTTGGGAATTAGGGAATATTTTAAGTGCACTCAAGCCATCCTCCACCATGATGACGTCGTAATTTCTACTTTGAAGACTTTCTTTCACGATTTTGCCCAAAGCGGGCTCATCTTCTACATATAAGATCTTGGTCATAATTTTTGGAATTGAATGGTGAAAACCGATCCTTGCCCTTCCTTAGATTCAAGTGAAATTTTTCCTTTATGTAATTGAAGTATCTCTCTCACTTGTGCCAGACCCAATCCATATCCTTTTACATCATGTACATCTTCTTGAGGTACCCTGATGAATTTTTCAAATATTTCTTTTTGGTAAGCTTCCGGAATGCCTATGCCCTTGTCTTGAATCTGAAGGTTGATTTTTCCTCCCGATTGGTTCAGTTTTACTTTAATATTTTTTTCACCTTTACTGTATTTGACAGCATTGTCAAGTAAATTGAAGATGACGAGTCCCAGTTTTTCCCAATCACCTTTAATAGAAAAATCACTCCCTTCTTTCAGGTATTGAAATTCAAAATTTTGATGGTCCAAAATTGGTTTGAAAGACTGGATTTTTTCCTCCAGCAGCACATCCAATTCAAGGGATTTAAAACTTACTTTTTGGTCTTTTTCCAAAAGACTGGAAGTAAGGATGTTTTCTGCCATCTTGGTCAGTCGTTTCAGTTCGTTTTTTGCAATCTGAATATATTCTTTCCTTAAGTCTTCTTTTTGTTGGCTTCCAAAATTCTCCAGTGATTCCAAAACAATGGCTACTGTTGCCACTGGGGTTTTCAATTCATGGGTAATGTTGCTGATAATATCATTTTTTAAAAGATTGAGCCTTTGTTGCTTGAGCATGTTCCTGTACATGGCCAACATGGACCAACTGATAAAAAGAATTACCAAGAGGGCAAATAGGGAAGGTACGAGCATTTTCTTGTAAAGGAATACATGGTAATGATCGAGGTAACCTTGAATTCTAACCCCAAATGGAATTCTTATTTCCTCTAAATTGATGACATTTTTGGGCAGCTGGGCAATCGGCTCTTCCACATGGTATTTTCTAACCTTGGCATTAACTTCATATCCTCTTGCAATAAGTGCTTCATTGAATGTGCTTTCTATTTCTTCGGGGGACAAAGATTCTTCATTCATTCTGAAAGTAAACTTTTTTCCCTCTCCCAAACTATCTAGACCTAACATAAGGGGCCTAACCACTGCCCTTATAGAATCAATGGGTATCTTTTCACCGCTTGAAATCACCTGAATCTGCCTATTGACCTGGCCTTTGGTCCCTGCTTGGTTTTCCTCCTGTCTGATTTCAATCCTAAAAGCCCTTATCGTATCCTGGGCGGTTTTTTTTTCTATTTTCAAAGGGGTGACAAAAGCCGAATCCGGTAAACCGGAGATAAAAACAGGAGTCATTTTGCGCAACACCAATGAATCCAACATGTCAGTGACTGTATTTGCAAACAATAAGGTGGCCTCCTGTTTTAGACTAGTCTTATAATCTTGGTAAACAGATTTAAGCCAAAAAAACTGCAACACCAGTATCGTCAGGACACTGGAAACCATAAGTATCAAGTAACGGAGGTTTTTTCGCTGCATAGGACAAATATAAAGGGTTTATTTTCCTTTGCTTTCAGCCATTAACCTTAATTAACCTTGTATTCAGGTTGCTTAACCTGCTTTTAAATTTTCTTATTCTACTTTTGGGCAAATAAAATTCCAAAATCATGAAAAAATATCTTTTAGCCATGTTTGTATGTGCCTCCTTGGCATTCATTTCTCAGCAAGTTGAGCAAGGTGTGATTACATATTCCACTAAAGTCAATGTACACAAAAGAATTCCTGCAGAACAGGAGGAAATGAAAAAAATGGTTCCTGAATTCAACGTCACAGAAAATCTCTTGGTCTTTAGCGGCGAGGAGAGTCTTTATAAGCCTGTACCAATCGATGAAAATCCTTTTGACCAGGGGCCGGGAGCAGGAGGACCTAGGATGATGCGAATGGTTTTACAAAATGAAATACATGTTGACAGGTCCCAAGAAATCACGACACAATTGAGAGAGTTCATGGGTAAGAAATACATTATTCAAAAAGAAATTGCAAGGATTCCTTGGAAATTGGGTCAGGATTCGAAAGAGATTCATGGCATGCTTTGTAAAAACGCCTTTTATACTGATGAGAATAATAGGGAAATAATGGCTTGGTATACAGAAGAAATCCGCTTACCCATAGGACCCGAAAGTTTTAATGGATTACCTGGATTAATCCTGGAAGTAAGTATCAATACGGATGATATCATCATCACAGCAAATAAAATCGACTTGAGAGCACTGAAGAAAAATGAACTTAGACTTCCAAAAGGGGGACAAGAAATAACGGAGGAGGATTATAGAGCGATGGTACAGGAACAAATGGAAAAAATGGGGGCTCAAAGTGGGCAAGGTGGATTTAGGATGATGATCAGGAATTAAACTCGGAAACAAGAAACAAAAAACAAAATTAGATACCGATTTTCAAGTTCGAAAAGCATGCACAAGATATTCTTAGCAATTTTAGTAATATTTTTGACCTGTGTTCAAGTGTCTGCCCAGACCAATAGATGGTCGGTGTCAGGAACTGTTAAGGATAAGGATGGGAAAGCATTACCATCAGCTACAATAACCATTTTAGATCCTAAAGATTCTACTTTGGTGACATTTGGGGTGAGCAATCCAACCGGAAATTTTGAGATTAAAAATCTGAAAGAGGAAGAGTTGCTGATCCAAGTGTCTTTTGTGGGGTTTTCTACTTTCTCAAAACTTATCCAAAAACCTAATGCTTCTGTTTTAATGGCTTTGGGGGAAATAGCTCTTAATGAAAAAACAGCCGACTTGGATGAATTTACAGTTGAAGCTATAGCCCCTGTAACGATTAAGAAAGATACCATTGAGTTTAATGCAGGGTCTTTTAAAACCATGCCTAACGCCAATGTTGAAGAATTGCTAAAAAGGCTTCCTGGAGTGGAAATTGATTCTGAGGGTAATATCAAAGCACAGGGTGAAACTGTAAGGAGAGTTTTGATTGATGGCAAGGAGTTTTTTGGAAATGATCCCAAACTTGCCACAAAAAACCTTTTGGCAGAAGCTATTGACAAAGTCCAGATTCTTGACCGCCGGTCAGAGCAATCGCTTTTTACAGGTATAGATGATGGACAAAGAGAAAAAACCATCAATCTCAAGCTTAAGGATAGTCATAAAAGGGGGTATTTTGGAAATGTTACAGGTGGAATTGGTACAGATGACAGATATAGCTTAAGAGGAAATCTCAATAAGTTTTCAGATAAGCAACAACTTTCATTTTTGGGAATGTCAAACAATACAAACGAACAGGGATTTTCAATAGATGATTACATCAATTTTCAAGGTGGCTTACAAAGTATAGCAAGTGCAGCTGGAGGAATGGTAAGGATAAATGTAGGAGGTCCTGGGGGAGCGCAACCTGCAATTCCATTGAACAACGGTCAAAGAATAAATGGTGTGATGAACAGTAATGCATTTGGAACCAACCTGAACAAGGATTTCAATAAAAAGACCCAAATGAGGAGTAGTTATTTTTTCAATAAACTTGACCATATAATAACACAGAATACGGATAGGTTAAATTTCTTTCCAAATGGCGATATAGGTTTCAATGAAAACAGTTATCAGGATAATTTGTCTTCCAATCACCGATTGAACCTGATTATTGACCATAAAATAGACAGCTTAAATTCCTTAAGGTCTACCACAAATGGACAATATACTTTTACAGACCGCTTGGTGAACAGTACAAGTACGAATAGAGATGGAGATGGTAATTTATTGAACAGGGGAGAAAGAAGCAATTTCACCAGAGGAGATAATTTCCAACTCAACACTGAATTATTGATCAGGCACCGTTTTTCCAAACCCGGTAGAACCTTGTCTTCCAATCTGATTTTTGGCTATAATGAAGGAGATTATGTGGGAAATCTTTATGCAGAAAATGAATTCTTTGGAAGCAGACCGGCATTGGAAATTATAAGGCAAGACAACTTCCAAAGGAATATCACATACAATTATGGAGGAAACTTTTCCTATACAGAGCCATTGGGTGGCAGGAAGTATTTGGAATTGGTATATAATTTCAGACAAAACCTGAATGAAGTGGACAGGGAAGTCTATGATGTGGAAGGAGAAAATAGGGTATTTAATCAGTCTCTAAGTAACAAATTCAATTCTGTCTATACCTATCATAGGCCTGGTGCCAATATTTCTTATAATTCTGGGAAGTATAACCTCGTAGCAGGTGTCGCCTTGCAGGCTACAAGGTTAAATGGGGAATTACTGCTTTTTGATGAGATCATCAAAAACAATTTTGAGAACTTTTTACCTAGTCTGAGAATGAATTATGGATTTAGCAATTCTAAAAATCTAATGTTCAATTATCAAACTTCGGTTACTGAACCCAGTATTGAACAATTGCAGCCGGTAATTAATAATGCCGATCCCCTTAATATCTATGTAGGCAATCCAGAATTGAGACCTGCATATGTTCATAGCTGGAGAATAAATTATAATAGTTTTGACGTGGGTAGATTCATTAATCTTTTTGCCAGTGCTTTTTTGAATTTCACGGAAAATGCAATTGTAAATTCTCAAAATATTGATGAGAGATTGGTCAGAACAATTACCCCGATGAATGTAAGAAACAGTTTGATGGCCAATACAAATTTAAACTTAGGTTTTCCAATCAAACCACTTAATAGCCGATTCAATATTGGACCAAATTTATTATACAACCAGGGTTATAACATGATCAATGACCTTGAGGATATCATTCGTATCAAAAATTTTGGAGGAAATATCAGGTACGATTACAATTGGAAGGAGTTTGTAAATCTTGGCCTGTCTGCTAATATCAGTCGCCAGGAAACAGCCTATGATTTCAGTCCACTGCAAAATCAGTTATTTTTTAACCAAACTTATAATGCAGAACTAGGGGTCAATTTTCTCAAACAATACAGCTTTACAGGCAATTTTAATTACCTCAAGTACAATTCAAGGACTACAGATTTCAACGAGTCAATTCCTTTGTTGAATTTAGCTATTAGCAGGTTCATACTCAAATCAAACAAAGGAGAAATCCGACTGTCTGGTCAGAATTTACTTAACCAAAATATAGGCGTATCACAAAGAGCAGATGTAAATTTTATTGAACAAACTGTCACCAATAACCTTGGAAGAATTGTAATGTTAAGTTTTACTTATAAACTCAATAGTAACCTTAACCCTATGAATAACTTATCGCGGCCAGGTTCAGGGATGAGAACATTTCGGATGATGAATTGAAAAATGATTTCAATTTCTCTTAAAAAGATATCGGACTTCAGGGATGGTGTTTTTGAAGCGAATGGCAGGGAATTATCCCTGCCATATTTTAAAATGCTTTGTTAATATAAAACCCTAAACCTAATGGTTCCTGGGATTTTTTTCATAACATCAATGATTTCAGGAGAATAAGCTTTGTCAATATCTGTGATGACATACCCTATTTTTTCGTTGGTTTTGAGGTACTGTCCTACAATATTGATCTCATGTTTGGCCAGGCATTGGTTAATTTTTGCTAGGACCCCTGGTTCATTATGATGCAAATGGATCAACCTATGGGCATTTTGAAGGAATGGCAATTGAATATTGGGGAAATTCACAGAGTTAAAGGTATTTCCGGTATTGATATAATCCATGATTTTTCCTGGGACAAAGCGGGCAATGTTCTGTTGCGCTTCTAAGGTTGATCCTCCAATATGCGGTGTAAGAATGGTATTTCTGGTCCCGACTAATTCGGATACAAATGGCTCATCATTGTTTTTTGGTTCTTCCGGAAACACATCTACCGCAGCACCGGCCAAATGACCACTTTCAAGGGCATTTTTCAAGGCTTTAATATCTACCACATGACCTCTACTGAGGTTTAGTAAGTAAGCCCCTTTCTTCATCAATGCAATTTTAGATTCATTGATCAGGTTTTTATTTTCCTTCCTTCCATCGACATGGAGGCTGATCACATCACATGTAAGCAAAAGTTCATCCAAAGAATCCAGTTTGGTGGCATTACCCAAAGCGAGTTTCTCTATGACATCATAATAGTAAACATCCATGCCCATGTTTTCTGCTAGTACAGATAATTGGGCACCTATATTTCCGTAGCCTATAATCCCCAGTTTTTTTCCTCTGATTTCAAAACTTCCGCTTGCAGATTTGTCCCATTTGCCTTGGTGCATTCCCAAACTTTTATCATGGAAGTTGCGCATCAGGAAAATAATTTCAGCTATGGCCATTTCAACAACTGATCTGGTATTGCTAAAAGGTGCATTGAAAACAGCTATACCTTTTTCTGTGCAGGTTTCAAGGTCAATCTGATTAGTTCCAATACAAAAAGCTCCAATTGAAATAAGTCTATTAGCATTTTCTAGAACTTTTTTAGTGACATTGGTTTTTGAACGGATTCCTAAAATGCTAACATTCTTTATTTTTTCAGCCAGCTCGTCTTCGGAAAGGGCAGATGATATCACTTCGACATTGTATCCTTCATGTTTCATCAGTTCAATTCCAATAGGATGAACATTTTCTAAAAGGAGTACATTGATTCGGCTTTTTGGGTAGGAAAATTTTTTATTCATTTTATTGACATATAGGATTTCATCTAAACTAGGGGCAATATGGTCTGCTTTGGCTGTAACTTTTGCCCTTTCCACATTTTCGGTGAAAGCATAGAATTTATTGGCAAGTCCAGAGGCTTTGATTTCATAATCCGTGTATCCATCTCCTATGACATAGATATCTCCTTCTAAATTAAGTCTTTTGATTGTTTCAGATTTCCCCCCATTGTTGGATAGTACATTGTCCCTATTGAAATCAACAATTTTACCTGAATCATTGTAAATGAATTCATTGGCATAAACATTTTCTGGTTTGATGCCATATTCACTTACTATTGGAGTAATGAAATCTCGGAAACCATTGGAAATTATAATGATATCATCAGCATGTTCATGCAAAAATTCTTTATTTCTTTTGAAAGATTTGGATACCTTAGGTTTGAGCGCATCAATAAGTTCTGTTATCTGGGACTTACTTGCTTCCAAGATTGCAAGCCTTCTTTCCAAACTTTCTCTGAAATTAAGAGAGCCATCCATTCCCATATCGGTAATATCTTTGATGGCCTTTAACTTCTCATTTCTCTTCGGGTCATTTTTCAAGCTAATTTCACCCAACACGTCCAATGCTTCGACCTGGGTAAATGTACTGTCAAAATCAATAATGAATTTTTTATTGTGGGGCATTTCTATTGCTGATTTTTAATCTTGTCTCCTCAAAATTATAATATTATTAAAAAATAAACCCATTTATTGAATAAAATCATTTTGTGATTTTTGGCACTTATGAAAGGAAATCGATTGAATTACGTTTAAACCCAAATAATCTAATCTATTTTTCATAAAATAAATTTTCCAGCAGTCCTTAAAAAGGTGATGATTAGCCGATTGGCATAAAAAAAAGTGGTTTAATTAAACCACTCTTTCGATTTAGGCATTTACAAGAAATTATTTGATGGATTTGATCAATCTTTCATTTAATCCAACATAATCTGGGTTTTTAGCTTCTCTAGCCATTTCCATAGATTTTTGTGCACTTTCAATTGCATCCTTTTTCATTCCCAATGCCAGTTCAATTTTAGCTTTTAAGTGCATTGTCCAGTATTTTGGGTCAGCATCTACAGATTTTTTGATCCATTCATAAGACTTGGGGATGTCTTTGTTATTTGTAAAATAATAGTTTGCAGCCTGATAATAAAGACCTGGATTTTGGGGCTCCCGGTCAATTACCAATTCCTTGATCTGTGCCATAACAATGCCATCCACTTCCGTTTCAATTCTGAATTTTACTCTGGTATTTTCCCATTTCATTGCTATTGAGGCTCCAGTATCGGTAATGTCTATGAAATTAATTTCCATAGTTTCATATTTTTGACCTGTTTTTCCAGGTTTAACAGAGAATCTCATTACATCATCAGAGGCATCATACCCAACAGCTCCCCACAATTTTGTATTTTTAGACAAGATAATGGTCCAGCTTGATTTGCCTGGAATTGAATAAATTGCATAACTTCCAGCAGGAAGATTTCTGCCTTCCACTTTTACATCTGTTGAAAAAGTTAAAATAGTGGCAGCATTTGCTCCTGTTCTCCATACCTGACCATAGGGGACCAGCTCTCCAAATATTTTCCTTCCTTTCATACTTGGCCTACTATATTCAATGCTTACATCAGTCAGTCCAACTTTCTGACTGATCTGAGCGGCTGGACTCGCTTGTGGCATTTGGATTTGCTGAGCCATTATTTCTGGTAATCCGAAAAGCATTACAATGAAAGTGAATAAGATGGTTTTGTTTTTCATTTCTGTTTTTTGTTAATAAATTTATGTTATTTACAATAATTTTTTTGAATTTTAAATGGTTCTCATAAATTTGTTTTAGTAGTCATTGAAGAAACCGAACCAACTAATTATATTGATCGTTCTTAAGAATAATTAATTGTTGATTTAAAACAAACGCAATGGGTATTGCAATTATTTCACCTGGTAGGGATGTTACAGTTTGGGTCGAAAATATAAAAAAAATAGATCAGAAAATAAGGATTCAGGTTTATCCTGATATTTCTGATGATAATAATGTTGAGGCAGTAATTTTATGGCAACATCCCAAAGGAATTTTGGACAGGTTTCCTAACCTTAAATTGGTTTGTTCAATGGGGGCAGGAGTAGACCATATTCTTTCAGATAAAAGTATTCCCCATAACCTGCCTATCACAAGGATAGTGGATTCCAAACTTACATTTTCCATGACCAATTATGTGATTATGGGAGTTTTGAATCTGCACAGGCAGATAGACAGGTACAAAAGTGATAAAAATAGAAGAGTATGGGATATGTCAAATCCCGAGCTTCCCATTTCTGTTGGGGTAATGGGAGTAGGTGAGTTGGGCGGTGATGTGATTGAAAAACTACAATTTATGGGAATTTCAGTTGCAGGACTCGGAAATACCATTAAAGAAAATTCCGGGTATCCATATTTTGACAGAAGTCGGACAGATGAATTTTTAAAAAGCATCAATGTTTTGGTTTGTATGTTGCCGCTTACTCCCGAAACAGAAGGGATCTTGAATATAGATTTTTTCAGGAGATGTAAAAAAGGCACTTATTTGATCAATGTTGCTAGAGGGAAGCATTTAGTGGAAATGGATTTATTGAAAGCTTTAGATGAAGGTTTTATTTCAGGTGCATTGTTGGATGTGTTCCAGCAGGAACCATTACCTGAAGACCATCCTTTTTGGGAAAGAGAAGAAATTACCATTACCCCACACATAGCAAGCGTGACCAATCCTGAGGCGGCTGCACCGCAAATTGTTGAAAATTACCATCGAATGTTGAACAATCAGCCATTGGTTAATAAAATTGACAGAAATAAAGGATATTAATCTCTAATAATATGGTCAATAATTTTAAGATTCTTTGCCCAACTGACTTTTCGGAATGTTCCCTGAATGCTATTGAATATGCTGCCAAATTAGGGGAAAAATATGGGGCTGAACTGATATTGTTTCATGTTCCGGACAAGGAGGATTATCAAAAACTTTCTGTTGGTGATGTTAAGGCCATCGACCAGTATTCATTTATTCAAAAGAAGTTAGATTCTCTTGTGAAGACTGTTACAGAAGAAAGTATTCAGAAAGGTTTACATTCCTGTAGAGCTATTATTTCGGAAGGAAAGACAGTTAAAACAATTTTGAATTTTGCTGAAGAGAATAAAATTGACCTCATTATTATGGGCACAGAAGGTGTCAATGAGTTCAAACAAAATTATATTGGTACAAGAAGCAGTAAAATAATTGAAAAATCCGAAATTGATGTGATGATAATTCCCAGGAGGGTTTATTTTAAGCCTCCAAGAAAATTTGTGTATGCAACAGATTATTTAGAAGAGGATAAAATAGCTATACAGAAAGTCGTGGAGATGGCTAAATTTTTTGAAAGTGAAATAGACATAGTTCACGTTAGTTCACGGGAAAAAACCATAGACAAAGGGCTTCACCAATTAATGGTTCAGGAAATCCAGCCTTTCATCAAGTATGAAAAAGTAAACTTTGTTTTGAAATCCTACCGGGATGAACCAGGTCTTGGACTTGAAAATTATTTGATTATAGCGAAAGGAGATATTCTTGTGACATTAACAAAGAAGAAAACATGGTTTGAACAGGTGTTTACCAAGAATCTTTCCAGAAAAATGTCATATTTTATCAATAAACCATTTTTAGTATTAAAAAGGGCTTAATCAGCCCTTTTTTTGAAACCTGCCTTGATAAAATTCAAGAATTCATGACGAGTACTTTTATCGGTAAACACATTTTTTAAGGTTTGCAGATATTTGGAAAATGTAAGTTTTTCAAAGCCTGATATGCTCTTTTCAGAATTTTGTGAAGAGTTCCCTATCCTAGGAAATTCTCCTTTTTCTGTTATTTCTTCAGGAACTTTATTGGTGGGTACAGACTTGTACCCAATAAGATCATCGGCTTTTTTGAAGCTTCTTTGTGATTTTTCTTTATATCCCAATTTTTCTTCTACCAAACCTTTATTGTTATAGGATACAGCATCTTCAGGATCAAGTTCTATTGCTTTTTCATAATCTTCAATGGCACCTTTAAGATCCCCGATTCTATCTTTGAAGTAAGCACGGCTTGAATACCTATAGGCATTGAACGGTTCAAGGTTCAGTGCCCTGTCAAATTCATCTAAAGCTTCCTCATTTCTCTTTAAAAGGTGAAGGACAACTGCCCGATCGCTAATGTAATTTGGATTATATGGTTCTCTATTTACAAGGTAATCAAAGTCTTCCAGGGCAGATTCAAGGTTTCCCAACCTACTTTGTACTCTGGCCCTAAAGAAATATAATTCCGGATTTGATACGTCTTCGTCAATACAGCTATTGATCTGGACTAATGCTTCTTCAAATTTCCCTTCTTTGAAGAATTGAATAGAAATATCAAAATTGCTCACTTTGAATTGGATTTCAGTTTTATTTTATACAAAAATAAAGGGGATAAAGTTTAAAAAATAATGCAGGCCAAAATTGTAATTTCTTTTGGGAATTTGAATTCTTTATATCTTTGAAACTAAATCAGGAATATGGCCAGTAAAGCAGAAGATGTACTCAAGGATCTAAAAAGTGGCAAGTATGCCCCGGTTTATTTTTTACAGGGAGAGGAGCCATTTTTCATTGATCAGATCAGTAACTTCATTGAGAAGAACGCCATTTCAGAACATGAAAAAGGTTTCAATCAGGTTCTGATGTATGGAAAAGAAGCGCCTATGAATGTGATACTGAGTAATGCCAGGAGATTTCCTATGATGGCTGACCGGCAGGTAGTCATAGTAAAAGAAGCTCAGAATATTCCAAATTTAGGCAAAGATGAAGTAGATACGCTTTTGCTAAATTACCTCCAAAATCCACTTCCAAGTACTATTCTTGTATTTGCCCATAAGTATAAAAAGCTTGATGGTAGAAAGCCTTTGGCAAAGGAATTGGATAAAAAAGCTGTATTGGTCAATTCAGAGAAAATCAAAGATTATCAATTGCCGGCATGGATTGAGGCTTATGTTAAATCCCAGAACCATGTAATTGATTCCAGAACCTCCTCATTCCTGGCTGACAGTATTGGGAACAACCTTGAAGTTATCGTCAATGAACTGGCGAAAATTTTCATCAATTTTACCGAACCTACCACCCTTACCAAAGACCATATTCAAAAATATGTGGGTATCAATAAGGAATATAACAACTTCGAATTGCTGAATGCTATAGGTTTTAGGGATGTGGTCAAGGCAAACAAAATTATCCATTATTTCGCCCAAAATCCAAAAAGCAATCCTCTGATTCCTATGATTATTTTGATATTCAACTATTTTTCCAAAATAGCTTTAGTAAATTCAAATGCTAACCTGGGCGAGGCAGAATTAGCCAAAATCTTAGGGATAAACCCTTATTTTTTAAAAGATTATAAAACAGCGGCAAAAAACTACCATTTAGGCAAGGTTATTGATTGTTTTGGCTATATTCAGGAAGCTGATTTACGATCAAAAGGTGTAGAGTCAGGCGGGATGGATGAGGCAGAAATACTTCGTGAAATGATATTTAAAATCATGCATTAAACAGTTGCTTTTAACTATGAAAAAAAGCCTTTACCTGCTATTGCTTACCGGCATCAGCATATCAGGTTACGGACAATCCAGTCTGTACCAAACAAGCAAATACAAAGAGCTTGACGATAATTTTGAAATTTATAATAAAAACTTATTCAGTGCTTCCAAATATGAATTCGATAAATTCAGGATGGAGGATTTGGATAACGAGCCTCAGGTGCAGGCTGATTTTTTACATGCTGTTTCTGCTCTCAAAATAGAGGATCCGGCAGCATCTGATCTGGTATATTATTTCATGAGGAAGTATCCAGATCATCCAACCACCAATCAGGCAGCTTTTTTATTAGGTGAATTCTTTTTTGAAAAGAGGAATTATAGAGAATCCATTAGGGCATTTCAGAAAGTGAACCTCAGTAAGGTGGATTTTGAAAAGGGCTCTGAAGTAAATTTCAAAATCGGTTATGCTTTTTTCCAATTAAAGGATAATAATAATGCAATCCGTTACTTCAATGCCGTCAAACAGCAAAACAACCAATATAAGTTTGATGCGCATTATTATGCCGGATTTATAGCGATGGAACAGAACAACTTTCCACTCGCAATAACTGATTTTAAAGAAGCGGACAAATCAGCCTTTTATGCCAACAAAGTACCTTACATGCTTGCCGGCGCTTACTATAAACAAGGCCAGGTAGATGATCTGATCAATTATGCGGAACCTGTTCTGGCCAATATGAGAAATTTGGACAGGAGGGAAGAAATACACCTTTACTTGGCGGAGGCTTATTTCGAAAAAAGAAATTTTTCAAAAGCAGCTGCTAATTATGATGCCTTCGTCAATGCAAGAAGAGGGGAACTTACCCGTGCTCAAATCTATAAAGCAGGTATAGCCCAGTTTGAAATCCAAAATTTTCAACGGGCTACAGATTACCTGAAAGTATCGGCAGTAGATAATGACGAGATCGGCCAAGTATCAAGTTATTATCTTGGACATGCCTACTTGAAATTGAACAATATTCAATTTGCGTCCAATAGTTTTAATGCTGCTTTTAAAAGTGACGCCAACAGGTCAATCAAGGAAGATGCCTTGATCAATTATGCCAAAGTGAATCTGGAAAGGGGAAGCTTTCAGGATGCAGTAAATGCCCTGGATACCTACTTGAACAATTATCCCAACGGCAGGTACGCAAGAGAAGCAGAGGGACTGCTTACAGATGCCCTGATCAATACCAATAATTACCTAAGGGCTATTGAGCATATTGAAAAAATGCCTAGAAAGTCTGATAGGATCAGGGAAGCTTACCAAAAAGTCACTTTTTATCAGGGGATTGTTTATTACAGAGACAAAAAACATGACCTAGCCACTACCTATTTTGATAAGTCTCTATCGACTCCGATTGACCGTGATCTGGTAGTACAGGTGCATTTTTGGAAAGGAGAAAACTTTGCCGGAAAAGGTGATCTCAATCAGGCTATCCGGGCATATGAAGCAGTTCAGGCCAGTAGGCCAAGAGCGAATGACCCCTATTTGATCAAATCCTATTATGGTTTGGGCTATGCACTTTTCAACTCCGAACAATATGCAAGGGCTGAAGTGCAGTTCAGGAATTATGTAGACCGCTTACAGGGAAGGCCCGACAAAGAAAATTATGATGAGGCACTGATCCGTTTGGGGGACACATATTATGTTCAGAAAAAATTCACAGATGCCCAGAATATTTTCCAAAGAGCAATTAGAGAAAGAAGTGATTACATAGATTATGCGCATTTCAGAAGTGGGGTAGTGTTCAATTTTCAAAATAGGAACAATGAAGCCATTCAGCAGATGAACATGCTGATCAATAATTATCCAAACAGCTTGTATTTGGAGGATGCCATATTCCAAAAGGCACAGATCAATATGGAGGAAACGAACTATGCTGAGGCCAGAGATGGTTTTACCAGATTGATCAATACCCGACCAAACAGCCCCTTTATTCCGTTTGCATTGGAAGGAAGAGCTGTGGCCAATTTCTCATTACAGAATTATAATGCCACTATAGACGACTATAAAAAGATTCTAGAGAACCATCCTAATTCCACCAATGCTCAGGCTGCTTTGGTCGGGCTTCAGGAATCTTTGGCATTACAGGGCAGGTCTGCTGAATTCTCACAACATGCCTCCAGGTATAGAAGCGCTAATCCAGACAATAGAAGCCTTCAAAATCTGGAATTTGAGTCTGCAAAGTCCCTTTATTTCTCCAATTCATGGGAGCAATCCATTAAGGCCTTTGAAGACTATCTGAGAAATTATCCACAGGCTTCAAATAGATCAGAAGCAGTCTTTTTTATTGGAGAATCACATTATAGGGCTGGAAGAAAAGAAAGGGCATTGGAATACTTTTACCAAATAGACAGGGAAAGAGCCTCTCCTCAAAGACTTAGAGCTGTTCAACGTATCGCGGCAATCGAAATGGAGAATAAAAATTTCCAAAAAGCTTTGCCGTATCTCAGGGAATCCGCCCGTAATGCAAGAAACCAAATTGAAGAGTATGAAGCATTGAATGGGTTGATGCAGGCACATTTTCAAACGTCCAGATTTGATTCTTCCTTGGTTTATGCAGATAGGGTGATTGCCTTGGGAAGCGTCACAGGCGATGCCATTCCTGAAGCATTGCTTCTTAAGGCCAAAGCATACCAAAGATCCAATCAGGTTAATCAGGCTGAGGAAACATTACGAAGCCTGATCAATGAATATAAATCAGTACAAGGAGCAGAAGGACTCTTTTTACTTGCGGAGTCCGTCCATAAAAAGGGTAATTTCAACCAAAGTAATGACATAATTTTTGACTTCTCAGGACCTTACAGCAGCTATGACTATTGGTACGGAAGAAGCTTTATTCTCCTTGCTGAAAATTACTTGAAGCTGGGAGAAGAATTCCAGGCCAAAGCTACATTGGAATCAATTGTAGAGAGATCTACTAACCAAGAAATCAGAAGAATGGCACAAGAAAAATTATCAAGTATAAAATAATATTCAGGGATATGGTAAACATTAAAAAATCATTGATCCATACAGCCAAAATCTTTTTGGTTTTTGCTTTCTCTGGATATCAATCAGGACTTTTAGCTCAACAGGCTGGAGAAGTAAGGGACCAGGAGTTTATTATCAGAAAAGATAGGGTGTTGACATTACCGAAACAGCCAAGAAAATTTGAAAGGATTCCGGTTTTGCCCACTCCTAAATCCAGTAGTACTTTCAATTATACTGTTCAGCCTTATTTTCTTTCTCTGCCTCCTGAATTTATCAGACCTGAGGCAGCTCAAAAGCAATGGCCCAGAAAGCAAGAAGAACTTTTTCCAGGCTTTGTAAGACTTGGGTATGGTAATTATTCTGCTCCAATTTTGGAAGCAAGATATAATAACTGGGAAGAAGAGGAATATAATTTCGGTGTAAAGGTCAAGCATGAAGGTTTTTACACAGGACCTATAGATGGCAGCAATTCGGCAGAGAACTTTACACAGGTAAAATTGGATGGAAGCCTTTTTAAGGATTTTTTCCAATTATATGGGGGAGTTGATTATGATAGGCATCAGTTTAAGTTTTATGGTTATGATCCAACCAATGAATTTTTGGCTGATTATGTCCCTAATCAAAACACATTGAACAACTTCAAGCTCCGAGGCGGAATTCAGAACATTGAGAAAATGGACAATTTCAATTATGATGTAGGCATGTTTGTCAGGACTTTCAATGATCAGTTTGAAGCCAGAGAGAATGAATTGGGCCTAAAGGCATATGGGGATTTTTGGTTTGATGATGATTTAAGCACTGGAATCCATATGGATATGTCCCTGACTTCTCCAAAGGATGAGTTTTATGAGAACATTAAAAGAAATTATTTCCGCATCAATCCATTTGTACAATACAAAAAATCAGGAATTTATATCAAGGCGGGTGCGAATATAGTTTTTGAAAATGACGAAGCACTGAACAAAAAGTCAGATTTCCATCTTTTCCCTCAAATAGATGCTCATTATATGTTGGCTGATGAGTTTGGAATATACGCCGGATTTGAGGGAGATGTTATAAGAAAGACTTATTTTGATTTTGTTCAGGAAAACCCTTTTCTGGGTCCAAGTGAGCGTTTGTTGAACACCATTCAAAATTATAAGGCCAAAGCCGGAATTAAAGGAGTTTTAAATGATGAACTTACTTATGAGGCGGGTTTGGCTTTTGGGAAATTTACCAACATGCACTTTTTCATCAACAACCCTTCAGACACTTTAAGATTTAATATGGTCTATGATGATGATACACGGTTGGTTAACTACAACGCTAAAATAGGCTGGCATATAGCCAATACTTATAGATTGATAGCATCTGCTAATTATTACTATTACAATACCAGTACTTTAGGTGCGGCATTTATGCGTCCTGAATGGGAGGTTTCGATCAATAACAATTTTATGCCCATGGAACGATTGCTCCTCCAGTTCAATGCAAATTTGATGGGGGGTATTCAGGGTTTAGTGAATTTTGGACCTGAAGAAACCAACTTGGTTCAATTGCCTGCAATTTTAGATTTGCAGATTAAAGCAGATTACCAGATTACAGAAAGATTTTCAGCTTTTGCTGTTGGTAATAACCTCTTAAATAGGAATAACCAGCGGTTTCTGAATTATCCTGTAAGGGGAATCCAGGGAATTTTAGGAGTAACTTTCAAATTTTAAGAAATATTATCAAAGTTTTATCCATACATATTTTAATACCGTTTGTCATTTGGATCAAATCTTATAGTTTCGTGATGAAATAGAAAAGGAAATTATGGCGGAAGAAAAAAAAGAAAAGTTTTCTGAGCAAAATGAAAGCGATTATGGCTTTCCTTTTGTTGAAATTACGCCATTGAAGGCAAAAGAGGAAAGCAAAGCAAGAGCCCTTAACCAAAAAGTGGAAGAGCCAAAGCAACCTGAAATTCCTTCAAAAAACCCAATTAAAATAGAAAAACAAACAGCTGGTCCAACTCCAATAGCAACAAGAAAGCGGAGCCAGGTTCCTTTACAATTTTCTCTGGTCATGTTGATTTTGATCATCTTATCAGCTATGGCATATTTCTTGTACTTTTTACCTGAGGGTGAAAAACAAAAACAAATGCCATCTAGGGTAGAATTGGTTGAAAAGGCTGAAGAAAGTGGAGCGGATCTTGACCTTTTGGTTGAGGGAGATGAAGTCGAGGAAGTAATTGGAGTCACAGAAACAGAGGATAAGCCGGTGGAAACAATCCCTGAATTTGTTCAAGAACAACCTTCTCCATCGGTTTTAGGGCCAGGAACTGTTCACAGGATAACAGAAAGAGGAGCTTCAGTTCGTTATTTTATTATTGTATCGAGTACTCCTTCACAGAAAGTCGCTTTGGAACAGGCAGAGTCTTTACTAAAAAACAATGCCGATGTTTGGGTGATATATCCGTTTGGAGACAATGCAAATTATCGAGTATCAATTAGCCAATTTCCTGTTTTCGCAGATGCTTTGACAGCAATGGAAAAAAGTAAGGCAGAGTTTGGTGAATCAATTTGGATTTTGAAATATTAATATGATTCTAACGCAAATCAGTACAGATGGCCAAATGATGGCCGATACGCTAGCAGTGATGGAGCCAGGTAGACAAAGCATTGGCTTATTGGATTTAATGATCAAAGGAGGTTACATGATGATTCCCCTTTACATATTATTTGTATTGGCGATCTTCATCTTTGTAGAAAAATTGATCACCCTTAGGAAGGCATCCAAATCGCCCAAACATTTAATGGATCAGATAAAGATTCTTGTTCAAGGTGGAAAAATCGACCAGGCCAGGATGCTTTGCCAGGGAGAAAACACCCCCGTGGCAAATATGATAGCCAAAGGCCTTGAAAGGATTGGAAGTCCTTTGAAAAATATTGAAGTTTCCATTGAAAATGTAGGAAAAATAGAGATCTACAAATTGGAGAAAAATCTTGGTCTATTGGCTACAGTGGCCGGTGCTGCCCCAATGATTGGTTTCTTGGGAACAGTAGCTGGTATGATCAGGGCCTTTATAGGAGTGGCCCAGGAAGAAGGAATGGTTTCTCCTAAATTGCTTTCTACCGGTATCTATGAAGCGATGATTACAACTGCCACAGGTCTGGTTGTGGGTATTGTAGCTTATCTAGGTTATAACTATTTGGTTACCCAGGTATCTAAATTGATCCATAGTATGGAATATACTTCCGTGGAATTCATTGACTTATTACAGGATAAATAAGAATGGGCTTACAGTCAAAACATAAAGTTGATGCTGCATTCAGCATGTCTTCAATGACGGATATCATTTTCTTATTATTGATATTCTTCATGTTGACTTCTTCTTTTATCACCCCATCAGGACTACCTGTCAACCTTCCATCAAGTGAGACTTCTGACATAGTCATGCAGGAAATTACGGTAACTGTAACCAAGGACCTCAAGTTTTCCGTTAATGATAGAGTGGTATCGAGGGATCAGATAAAAACTGAACTGACAGCATTGTTACAGGACAAAAAAGGTCAGGTTGTGCTGCATATCGACAAAGAGGTACCAGTGGAATTTCTGGTTGAAATAGGTGGTATAGCCGCTGGTTTGGAGGCAAATGTTTCTATAGCCACAAAACCATACAAATAATTATGCAAATTTGGGAAATTGATAGCCAAGAAAGCGAAAATAAAAGAAAGGCGCTTATAATCACCATTATAGTAAATATATTGGTGCTTTTGGCTATATATTTTATCGTAGTATGGAGGGAACAAATACCTCCATTGCCTAAATACGGCATGGAACTAAATCTTGGTTTCACTGATGTCGGCAGTGGCAATAACCAAACTACTGCTCCGCCTTCCGAAGTACAAACCAATAATACGGAGGCCCCCGCCCCGGGAGATCAGGCGCCAAGACCAACCGAATCAAGTGTGCCTGTCACTCAGCCA
Source organism: Cecembia rubra (assembly GCF_003014575.1). Lineage (GTDB taxonomy): Bacteria > Bacteroidota > Bacteroidia > Cytophagales > Cyclobacteriaceae > Cecembia_A > Cecembia_A rubra. The sequence continues at coordinate 582,583 of NZ_PYGF01000001.1, read as the reverse complement.
AAAACTGAAGCGGCAAAGCCTAGGACAACTCCTTCTAAAAACACGTATGAGTCCCAGTCTAAGCTACCTAGTACGCTAAAGGCAAGTGAAAATCCTACGCCAGCAGTAAAAGAGCCAACTCCTACGAAAAAGGAGACCACTACAGTGACACAACCTGCAACAGGAGAAGCAGAAAAAACTACTACTAAAGCTGAAGAAAAACCCAAAATTGATCAAAGGGCCATTTTTGGAGCAGGAGGAACAACAGGTACCGGAACCCAACCTGCACAAGGTTCAGCTCAAGGTAGCTCGACTCAAAAAGGGGATGAGGGCAGGCCAACAGGTACGGTCGATGGTCGTGCTTTGATGGGATCAGGTACAGGAACTGGAGCCCCGGGTCCGGCTTCAGGTTACAATTTGGAATTGGCCGGTTGGGATTTTGCTTCCAGGCCAAATATTAGAGATAATGTTTCTACCCGAAATGGAAGGATTGTTTTTAGAATTACTGTAGACGATAATGGCAGGATCGTTCAGGCAGTACCTTTAGAGTACAATGTCTCCAACGAAGTACTTGCATACTATAGGACTGTCGTTAATCAGATCAATTTCAGAAGACAAGCAGGAGCTGCAACGGCAGATTATTCAACTGGAAAAATCACTTTTATCATCAAGGTAGACTAAGTTCATGACTTATCAGGAAACATTGGACTTTCTGTTCAATGCTTTGCCCATGTTCCAGCGTGTGGGTGCTGCAGCCTTTAAAAAGGACCTATCCAACACCCATGCTTTATGTGAACACTTAGGGCAGCCTCAAAAAAAATTCAAAAGTATACATGTAGCAGGGACAAATGGCAAGGGCAGTACTTCCCATTCCCTTTGTTCTGTTTTGATGGAAGCAGGGTATAAGGTAGGCTTATATACTTCACCTCACCTCAAATCGTTTACCGAACGCATCAAAATCAATGGAGCAGAAATTCCAGAGCAGGTTGTCATTGATTTTGTATTGAATAATAAAGCTTTTTTGGAAATGCTTAGGCCGAGCTTTTTTGAGATGACAGTAGCTATGGCTTTTTGGTATTTTGCCAAACAAGAGGTTGACATTGCAGTCATTGAAGTAGGGATGGGTGGTAGATTAGACAGTACCAATGTCATTAATCCAGAACTGTCTGTGATCACTAATATTGGATTTGATCATATGCAATTTCTAGGCGATACTTTGGAAAAAATTGCAGGTGAAAAAGCAGGAATCATCAAAAAAGATACCCCTGTAGTGATCAGTACGAAACAGATAGAGACAACAAAGATTTTTGAGAAGATAGCGAAGGCCCAACATGCCCCTATATTTTTTGCAGAAAACGATTATAAAATCAGACCCATAGGGCAAACTGTTGATAATAAAAGACTTTATGAAGTAGAGCATAAAGGTCAAATGAGGAATCTTGAGTTTGAACTTTTAGGTAATTATCAAAAAAATAATCTTCCTGGAATCCTTCAAGCAATAGAAATTCTTAAAGGAAAAGGATATCAAATTACAGATGAACATACATCCCAAGGCTTAGCCCAAGTAATTAAAAACACAGGCCTAAAAGGAAGATGGCAGGTTTTGGGCAATGCTCCTTGGATCATTTGTGATACAGGACATAATGAAGATGGTATAAAGTATATTCTAAATCAAATAAGAGAATATTCTTATAATCAGTTAATTATGGTTATTGGTATGGTCAATGATAAGGATGTTTCCAAGATTCTGAATTTGCTTCCCAAAGTTGCCCAATATGTTTTTTGTCAAGCCGATATTCCAAGAGCAATGCCAGCTCAAGAGCTTTCAAGTAAGGCAAAGGAAGTCGGGTTGGAGGGCATTGTTATTCATGATGTGAACGAAGCCATTTCCTGGGCAAAGAAAAAGGCAGGTAAAGAGGACTTAATTTTCATTGGAGGTAGTACCTTTGTGGTCGCCGAAATCAAGGATTTATAAACATGAGCAGAAAGAAACTGCAAAGGTTCAAAGAGAACGAAGAGAACAGAAATGTAGTCCAGCCTGGAAAAGAGATTTTTGAGAAGATAAAAGGCCAATGGAACAATTTTCAGTTCGGAAATAATCATCCAATTGTAGTTGAATTGGCCTGTGGAAGGGGAGAGTTTACGGTTGGGCTGGCAGGCACATATCCTGAAAAAAACTTCATCGGAGTAGATATCAAAGGAGCCCGTATCTGGAAAGGAAGCACCATAGCCATTGCGGAAGGTTTGAATAATGTGGCTTTTTTGAGGACTCAAATACAGGTTTTGGATAAGTTTTTTGAAAAGGGAGAAATTTCTGAATTATGGATCACCTTTCCTGATCCATTCCCAAGAGATGGAGATGAGAAAAGAAGATTGACCTCTCCCAGATTTTTGGATATGTATAAGCCATTGATCAAGGGGGATGGGATTGTTCATTTTAAAACTGATAATACAGGGCTATTTGATTATACATTGGATATCGTAAGGCAGAGGGAAGATTGCGAAATCATCTTTCACACCTTTGATTTTTATGCATCTTCCTGGAAAGATGAGCATCATGGTATTAAAACAAAATATGAAAAACTCTTCAGTGAAAAAGGGGAGAAAATCAAATACCTGAAATTTCGGTTTAAAGCGATCGGTAAAGATGGGGATTAAAAATGAAGGGATTTAGCTTCAGTGATCTTTACCTCTTTGAAGTAGGCGCTTTGAAGATTTAGAATCAATCAGGATGTAATGGTTGTAGACAATGGGACTGGTTTCTTTTATTCCAAGAATTTCCAAGTTTTGATAAATTGGCCCAGCCAGTTTTTTTGGATTTCTGGGCTTGGGTAGTGTACCTAATAATTTGGTAATTGCGCCTTATCGATGATTTGTATTTTATCCAAAATTTGAAGGGGATAGAACATTTACCGCATCCCTGTTGAGGGAATTAGGAAATTTTCAATTCCATCACCACATCATCCATGACAAATCCATTACCAATATCAATGACTTCCTTGAAATCTTCATAAAAACCAATTTTTGAATAGAAGTCAATAGCAGATTGATTGTATTTATTTACATTCAGGAACAAATGGTTATCTCCATTTTTTTTCGCAATTAGAGCTACTTCCTGGATAAGCTTTTTCCCAACACCTTTTCCCTGAGCTTCAGGGAGGATATAAATCTTGTGGATTTTAGTTTTTGAAGGGCTTTTTGCATGTAATTCATAGGAGCAAAAACCCAGACTTCTGTCACCTTCTTCTGCAAGCAAAAAGATATGTTTCTTTTTAATAACCTGTTGTGTGAGAGCATCCAATTGATACATCCAATTTAACATGTAATCGATTTGTTCGGGAGTAAGGATATTAGCAAAAGTCAGGGGCCATGTCTTTAAAGCGATATCCCTTACTTTTTTCAATTCTGAAAGAGAAGCTTCCTTAATTGTGATCATATTGAAATGCTATTTACCTCCCGAAACTAATCAATTCCTGAATTCTTTTTCATGCTTTTTTCACAATTGGTTTTTAGGTCCTTTTTCCTTAATTTTTAGAATACTAAAACTCCTAAACAAATGAAATTGGTCTTATTCTGGATTTTTATCCTAATCCTTGCCAGTTGTGAAACTAAAGACCCTGAAGTAGAAAATTCCTGGGGGAGTAAAGCTGCTATTTACACCACCTATGCCGCTGCTATGGAAAGGTCTGAATTTTTGATCGATCAAGGGTATGAATTCCAATATGATAATCCTGACAAGCCGCTCACTTTTTACTCCCAGAAAGGTGGTTCTTTGGGATTAGTTTTTAGAATTGACGGTCAATTGGTCCAAAATATAAATGAATATTTCCAAGCACCTCAAATACATGAAAGTTTTCCAGATATCGTTTCATTTTCCTGCTTTCCCAAAGAAGGAATGGAGGTAAAAGGCACATTCTTGATTTATTCTTCAAGGATTGCTATCCAGGAATTTGAATTCATCAATCATGGGAAAAAGGCTGTAAATATGGAAATTATACCTTTTGTTTCTAATTCATACAGAGCTTTTAGGGAGGTAAGCCAACCAGGAGAACAGGAGATAGCATTTTTTCATGAGAAGTATCCAGACTCATGGTCATTAAACCAAAAAATCCCTTACAGAGACAGTCTTCAGAATACCTGGTTTTTTTCTGAAAAAATAGAAAAATGGGGGACATTCTCATCTGTTTCGGGGGAAGCTTTCCGGCCGGCATTTGAATTTGACTTAAGCCGAAATAGTCAACATCAGGTTTATGGAAGGGCATATAAAAATGGAGAAAGATTGTTGGAAAGTGGTGTAGATTGCCGGTTATTGGTACAATCTTCCAATGATGACAGATTTATACTGACGGAGAATTCTCCTATCTGGAGTAATCCGCTTCCAAGTATAGACCATGCAGGTTTATTTAGATTGGAATTGGGTAATTTTCCTAAAGATTTTGTAATTAAAGACCTGTCGTTTACTTATTTTAATCTAAAACGGCAAGTAGGGGATAGTTTAAAAGAATTTTCACCCCAACCCAATCAGCGAATAGATTTTATAGCAAAAGAGGATATATCTTTTGAATATGTAAGGGGAATAAAAAGCACACTTAGTTCTACCGGTATTCATATTAGCTGGGAGAAATTGGCCAGAGCCAAAGCCTATAAAATTTATAAAAGAACATACCCAGGAAATGGGAATTATGAGTTTTTGACCGAAGTTCAAAATACTGAATATTTTGATGAATCTAAACCCAAGAGAGGTTATAATGGCTATGTAATCTTGCCAGTAGGTGATTTTGTTGGCATACATTCTGAAGAAGTTTTCAATTTTCAATCTTCAGATTTTACTACATGGCTTAAGACTAATAACATGTTAAATAAGCAAGAGCACCATAAGGTAATTGCAGCTGTAATACCATTTGAATTAAGTTCAAAGTCATCAAAGATAATTAGGGTAGGGAGGATGATCAATAGCGTTGAACGTGAGTCAAATAATGAATTTGACAATATTTCAAGATACTTAACCCTTGGTTTTGAGCCTATTTGGAAGTTCAACCAAGATCTATTTTCAAAAGTACCTGCTATACCCTATACCGACCAGGAAATGCTTTTGTTGTATAAAAGTGCTTGGAACATGATGCGACAGGTAATGTATCCGCCTGAAGGAAGAAGTCAGCATAATTATTATGTTTTTTCAAGAGAGCCTACTTGGGGATGGGGTCATGGCGGTCAGGTGTTTCATGAAAGCATTACCATGCTGGCCTATGCATACTTGGATCCGGAATCTGCCATGAATTCACAGAGGGTATATTCCCAAAGACAATATGAAAACGGGTATATCAATTACCGTTCAGGATCTTATTTGGATGAAATTATTGAGTATAATGGACAATTGACATCATCTGCCCCATGGTACTCTTGGTTGAACTGGGAAATTTTCAGCATTACTCAGGATAAGGAGTTTTTGAAAGAGATGTATGCTTCCAGCAAGAAATTCTACAATTTCTACATCAGTGAGAGGGATTCAGATGGTGATGGGTTATTGGAATGGGGAGGACATGCCATATTGGAGTCTGTCAGGGATGCTTCAGTTGCTGTTTGGGACGAAGTGGGGTGGCCTTCCAATTTTGAGTCAATAGACCTTAATTGTATGATGGTTATGGAAGCCAAGGCATTGGAGAAAATGGCATCTGTGTTAGGATTGTATAAAGAGGCATCACAGTGGCGAGAAGACTATGAAAAAAGAACGGCCCTTATCAATCAGGTATTTTGGGATGAAAAGAACGGTTTTTATTATAACGTAAACAAATCTGACAATTCCTTTACTTTCAACAAGGATAATGATCTCAAAAGGGATGAAATCATTGGTTTTTTACCACTTTGGGCAGGTGTAGCTGACCAAGAAAAAGCAATGCGGTTGGTTCAGAAATTAACCGACCCAGACCAATTTTGGAGAAAAAATGGAATACCATCTCTTTCAGCTAAAGATTCCTATTACAACGATAAAGGATACTGGAATGGCCCAGTTTGGGTAGAATGGAATTACCTTATTTTTCGCGGTCTAAAGGATTACGGATACCATCAGGAAGCTGAAGAGCTCACTGAAAAAATAGCATCTATTATGATCTCACAGTTAAAAAGAAACCATAATCTATGGGAATTTTATAGTCCTGATGAAGATTGGGCTGGTTACCACAAAACCTATATATGGGCAGGAATAATCAATAGAATGCTAATGGATAAAAATAAGAAATGAAACATTCACTGGGCTCTGGTTTGAGATGGAAATTTTGGACTAAGCTAGCAAATGATAAAATATGGCCAATCAAATGATACTTGGTCTTTCAATAGAGACAGATAATTCTTTCTCTTTTAAGCTGTTTATCAACTTTAATTAATAAGAACTGTCTGATAATTAATATCCGAATAAGAATTGAAAAACGAGCAAATGACCAAATTTAGACTCTTCTCATCTTTCCTTCTTTTTGCTTCCTGCTGCAGCTTTATTTCCTTACACTTGGTAGCCCAGGACAATGGATGGTTGATAAGCAATGATTTAGTAGTTTATAAATTGAACAATGTTCAATTGGAAGAGCCTAAACCGCTGTTTTCAATTGTTCTAGATGGTAAAACTTTGTTTTCCAATGAGTTTATACCAAAAGACAATAAAAATTTATACAAGGGGAATTTTGAAATCATCTTGGACAGTATGGTTCAAGGGCCAGAGCATTTGACTGCTATTTTGAGATTTGAAAACCATTCAAAAGATACTTTGACCCTAGAAAACCTTGTACCATTTGGAGAAGGACCTGATCATTTTTACATTACAGGAAAAGGTAAGCATCCACTTTCCAGATCCCAGCTTTTCAGACCAGGCCTTGAACCTGTCAATGTTATTCTGCCAGATAATGCCTGGGAGTTAGGTTATGGAAGTATACAGCTTAGCCAAGGAGGCTTTGCTGCTTTGGCCAGAAGAAAATATTGGGAAAGTGCTTTAAGGAGAAGGTTCGAAACACTGCTTCCACCGAATAGTTCGGTAACTTATAGAATTTATATTGATGCTTTCCAAGGTACGGAATGGCAGGACGGACTCAAGAAAATTTTTCAGGAAAAATATCTATATGACTTAAAAACTTTTGATAATAATATCTATCAAAGGGAGGATCTGCATTGGATAAGGAAATCGTATGCGATGCATTTATTAATGGCTTGGGATAATAAATTTTATAATACTGAAAAACAGGATTTTAGCTTATTCCAGTTCGAGCATAAAAATAAGGATCTTTTTGGAGGAAATGATGTGATTGGTATATGGCCAACTTGGCCAATGTTAGGGTTGGATCAAAGAAATCAATGGGATTTATACCGGGATTTACCTGGAGGCTTGGCCCAGTTGGCTGCAGTATCAGACAGTCTCAATAAACTTGGTACAAAATTTTTTATCGCCTATAATCCATGGGATGAAAGTACAAGATTGGAGGGCCATTTGGATGGAATGGCTGATTTGCTCCGATCCAGCCGTGCCAATGGTGTAGTATTGGATACAAAGGGAAGTTCAAGTAAAGAATTGCAAGAAGCAGCGGATGCGGTAAGCACCGGAGTGGTGATGTATAGTGAAGGTATGGCAGTTCCCAAAGATATGCCAGGCATTGTAACTGGTAGGGTCCATAATGCTTTATATTATCCACCTTTGTTAAACCTAAATAAATTCATTAAACCTGATTTTGCAATATTCAGGGTGGCGGAACTTGCATTTGACAGGATCAGAAGGGAATACGCCCTGTCTTTTTTTAATGGATATGGGACTGAATTGAATGTTTTCCGTCCAGGATGGCCTGAGTGGGTTGAAGAAGATTACAGATTTTTTGGCCGGACCTTAAGGATTTTGCGGGAAAATCATAGTAGTTTCATATCTTATGATTTTACTCCTCTGTATCCTACTTTAGAAGATGGCATTTATGTCAATCGATGGGTAAAGCATGACAAAATTCTCTATTCTATTTTTAGCCTAAAACCAGAAGGATTTCAAGACAGGCTTTTTGAAGTCGAAAGACCATATCCAGGTTGGCATTATGTTGACATTTGGAATCATGAGGAAATCCTTATTGAGGAGCTTGAAGGCAGGTTTTTTGTTCCGGTAAATTTGGAATCATTCAATAAAAAATGGTTGGGTACCAATAATGAAGGTGCAGTGGGTTCTATTCTATATATTCCTGAAATACTGATTGTTGAATTAGATCAAAATAAGCTAAACATTAGATCAAACTCAGGATCTGAAGTCAGGGTTTGGGCTGGTTTACCCGAATATGGGAAGGCTTATGTCAGTTTGCCTAGTGGGAATCAACAGTTGGATATAAAAAAAGAATTTTCTGGTTATGAAGGAAAATTGGTGATCCAACTTTTTGAAAATGAAGAATTGCTGGATGTAAAAGTAGTAGAAATGGAGTTTGGAATTCCACGCTTGATTTCTACAATTGAAAAAACCATATCAAAGCATCAAATTCCAAAAGAAATGGTCAAAATTCCAGGTGGAACTTTCGTAATGAAAGTCTCCCAAGGAGATCAATTTATTCCTTACCCTGTACAAGGTTTTCCTAAGGAGTTGAAAATGCAAGCATTTTTGATGGACAAGCATCCTGTGACTAACCAGCAGTTCAAAGCATTCCTGGAGGCTACTGGGTATCAACCAGCTGATGAGCATCGTTTTCTTGCCCATTGGGAAAAGGGAATAATTCCTATTGGTAAAGAAAATTTTCCTGTGGTAAATGTGAGTTGGGAAGATGCAAAGGCGTATGCTGCATGGGCAGGGAAAAGATTGCCTACCGAAGCTGAATGGCAATATGCTGCTTCTGCAGGGGATGGAAGAGATTGGCCTTGGGATCCGGTCCAGAAAGTTAAGAAAAGGCTGGAATATGTGACCAATACACTTACGGTGGAGCACTTGGAAGGTCTTGATCCTGAATATTGCAATCTTGGAAACGGGGAATTAGAGCCTGTTGGCAGCTATCCTAAAGGTCAAAATCCTTGGGGATTGGAAGATCTCACAGGTTCTGTTTGGCAATTGACTGCAGATCTTTACGACAATGGTACCAACCAAATTCTTTTGTTAAAAGGAGGCAGCTATTTTAGACCCTCATCAAGTTGGTGGTACGTCCAAGGAGGGCCAAGAGAAACGCATTATAGGCAAATGCTTTTGAGGGTGTCTCCCGGATTTGAAAGAAATGAAACTGTCGGATTTCGTTGTGTTGCCGATTTACATTGAAAAATCATGACTTTAATCATATTTTTTCTTGATTAAGGTTGGGACTTATATCCCATCTAAATTGGAAATTTGATAAATAGATTTTAGAGGAAGAATGGATATTTTCAAAATTGAAAGCCCTTTTTTGAAAGAAGCCGGTGAAATCAGCAGGTTCACCTCTCGTTTTTTTAAGGAAGCTTCCAAACCAAATCAAGAATGGGAAGTGTTTCTGAATCAGTGTTTTTGGGTTGGTTATAAAACGCTTACTTTAGTTGGAATTACTGCTTTTATCATTGGATTAGTTCTCACAATCCAGTCTAGGCCTACATTGTTGGAATTTGGAGCTGAATCCTTACTCCCTGCCATGGTTTCTGTGTCACTTGTAAGGGAAATTTCCCCGGTAATCGTTGCGTTGATCTGTGCAGGTAAGATTGGTTCAGGTATGGGAGCTGAATTGGGTTCAATGAGGGTAACAGAACAGATTGACGCCATGGAGGTATCAGGAACCAATCCTTTCAAGTACTTAGTTGTTACGAGAGTATGGGCTACGACCTTGATGGTGCCGGTACTTTCCAGTGTTGGAAATGCTGTTTCTCTGTATGGTGGCTATTTAGGTGTCAATATCAGAGGACATGTGAGTTGGAATTTATATTGGTTTCAGGTATTTGATGCATTGAGTTTTGGTGATGTTTTACCATCCCTGATCAAGACTTTTTTCTTTGGTTTTGCAATAGGAATAGTAGGGTGTTACAAAGGGTACAATTCGCAAAAAGGTACAGAAGGAGTAGGTAGATCTGCTACAACGGCAGTTATCGTAGCTTCTTTGCTGGTCTTTATTTTGGATCTGATTGCTGTACAGGTTACTGATTTATTAGGATTGACTTGATCATGGAAAACGGAGAACCGGTAATTGTTGTGGAAAAATTGAATAAGTCTTTTGGTCCCAATCATGTGCTAAAAGACTTTTCCATGGAAGTGAACTCAGGTGAAAACTTGGTGATATTAGGGAAGTCAGGGTCAGGGAAATCAGTTCTGATCAAATGCATCATAAAGTTAATTGATGGAGACTCAGGAAACATCAATGTTTTGGGACAGAACATTGATGATTTAGAGCAGGATAAGCTTGATGAATTGCGTGCCAAAGTGGGATTTCTTTTCCAGAGCAATGCCTTGTATGACTCAATGACTGTAAGAGAAAACCTAGAATTTCCATTAAGAAGACATTGGTCGAAGGAAGAAAGGGCCGATAAAGCTGAAGCTGCGGTAATAGAGGCATTGGAAGATGTAGGACTTTCCCATACCATCAACATGATGCCAGCGGAGTTGTCAGGAGGAATGAGAAAAAGGATTGCTTTGGCAAGGACATTGATTCTTAGGCCAAAGGTGATCCTTTACGATGAACCCACAACTGGATTGGATCCCATCACCGGTAGGGAAATTAGCCAGTTGATGTTGGATGTTCAAAAAAAGTACAATGCAACATCCATAGTGATTTCTCACGACCTGAATTGTATCAAAATGATTTCAAATAGGATAATCATGTTGATTGATGGAAAAAATTACGTTTCTGGAACCTTTGAAAGCCTTCATCTCAACACTGATCCAAAAGTTAAAGAGTTTTTCGATTAGCCATGAAAACAAAAAAAGTGTTAGACAATACCAAGCTTGGTATGTTGGTCATTGCTGGAATCTTATTTCTTGTTTTTACCCTGTATATGATCGGGAAAAATCAGAATTTATTCGGGTCAACATTTTCCGTAATAGCTGTGGTTGATAATGTCAGCGGACTCGTACCGGGAAATAATGTTCGGTTCAAGGGCATGAATGTAGGGACAGTAAAATCCATTCAGATGGAAAATGATTCCTCCATCTATATAAGTTTATTGATCCATAACAACATGAAGCCTTTTATCAAAAAGAATGTCTTGACTACTATTAATACAGACGGACTAATGGGGAATAAAATTATTCAGATTGTATCCCAACCTGGTTTTGCAGATAATATTTCTGAGGGAGATACCATATATGCCCAAAGAGGAATAGATACAGATGAATTATTGCATAAATTAGAAAGTACAGGTGGCCACTTAGAAAAAACTTTTTCAAACCTAGCCTCAGTTGCGGAAAAGTTGAATAATAGTCAAGAGCTTTGGAAATTACTATCTGATTCAAATATGACAGAAGAAATTAAACTATCAATTAATCAGATTAGAATTGCAGGAACCAATGCAGCGGCAATGGCAAAGTCAGGAAAATCAATGATTTCCTCATTGGAAAAAGGTGATGGGCTGGTCAATAAGGTATTTAAGGATTCAGTAATGGCTGAGAATTTTGCAAAATCCATTGAACATTTGGTGGATGTCAGCCAACAGGCAACGGAAATTGCAATGGAAATAAAACATATTCTTTCGGATCTTGAGTCAGGAAAAGGGACTGCGGGCTTGGTACTTCAGGATTCAGCTGTAAGAGAGTCAATAAGAAATATTGTCATCAATGTGGAAGAGAGTACTGTAGGTCTTAACGAAAATATGGAAGCTTTGAAACACAGTTTTCTATTGAGAGGTTACTTTAGAAAACAGGAAAAACAGCAAAGGAGAGATGCTAAAATCAATCCCTCCAATTAAGTAAGCAGGAATGAATATTAACCAAATAATAAATGAAGGGTTGCTTGTACCTGAATTAGAATTTAAATTGAGCAGGAGCTCGGGACCAGGGGGACAGCATGTAAACAAAACCAATACCAAAGTTTCGTTGATTTTTAATGTTGGCAACTCTACAGTACTAGACGATGAAAAAAAGGCAATTTTGAATACAAAATTGTCAAATAAGTTGGATAATCAGGGGAATCTGATTATCCATGCACAAGAAAAAAGGAGTCAGATACAAAACAAAGGTATCGCAATCAGAAAATTTCATGATCTTATCCGGAAGGCCTTTGAGAAAAAAAAGATCAGAAAAGCCAGTAAACCAAGCAAATCAGCTATAGAAAAAAGGATTTCTGACAAAAAAGCATTGTCACAAAAGAAAAAAGAAAGAAAAGGGGAGTGGTGATTTTTTAAAATTATCAAAAGGGATAGCTATTCAAATTCAAATCCCAAAGCAGGGGAAGTATAAAATAAGTAAATAGGGTGATAATCAGAATAGAAAGCAGATTCATCCATAAACCCGCTTTAAACATATCAGGAATACTCAAGTAACCAGAACCAAATACCACTGCATTTGGTGGAGTGGCCACAGGAAGCATAAATGCACAGCTTGAAGCCAAAGTAGCACCAAACATTAGACCGAATGGATGTACACCCATGGAATATGAAACTGCTGCTAAAATTGGGAGTATCATCGAAGCAGTAGCTACATTGGAAGTGATTTCAGTCAAAAAGTTTACTGCAGCAATGATGATCAATAAAAACAGGCCAAATGCAATGAAATCTAAGAAAACAAACTGATTGCCGATCCAGGATGCCAGACCTGTAACTTTGAAACCCTCAGCAAGAGATAAGCCGCCACCAAATAATATTAAAATTCCCCAAGGGATTTTTTCAGCTGTCTTCCAGTCTAGTAATTTAGTTTTCCGGTCGGAGGAAGGAATTACAAATAAAATCACTACACCGGCAATGGCAATCATGGTATCATCCAATGCAGGAATGAATTCCTGTATGAGAAAGGTCCGGCTGATCCATGCAAAGCTTACCATTCCAAAAACCCAGGAAACCCGCTTTTCTTCTATTGTCATGGGGCCAAGCAAGAGGAGTTGCTTTTCAATTTCCTCTTTTCCACTGGAAATGGAAAAAGATTTATCAAAAGGGTAGGCGAATCGAACCAAATAAAGCCAACAAACAAGCAGGAGGATAAAGGCAATAGGAAATCCAAATAATAACCACTGATTAAAGCTTATCTCATAACCATACAATTCTTTCACTACCCCAGCAAGAATAATATTTGTGGGTGTACCTATCAGGGTGGCGACACCACCGATGGAAGCAGCATAGGCGATTCCAAGCATAAGTGCTTTACCGATTTTGTTTGGTTCTGAGGGTTTGTTGCCAGTTTGAGGGGAAAGTTGTGTAACAACTGCCAAAGCAATGGGCAACATCATCAAGGAGGTAGCTGTATTTGAGATCCACATAGATAAAAAAGCTGTAGCAATCATGAATCCAAGTATGATTCTTTGGATATTAGTTCCTATTAAGTATATAGTATTAAGTGCGATTCTTTTATGCAAATTCCATTTTTCAATGGCCATAGCTATCATAAAACCTCCCATGTACAACAATACCATGGGATGTGAATAGGAGGAAGCCGTGTTGCTCATGGGTAATGCTCCTAGGGAAGGCAATAGAACTAAAGGCAATAAAGCCGTAGCGGCTATGGGAATAGCTTCAGTTATCCACCATATAGCAATCCATGCTGTCACTGCCAACATAGCAATGCCGGATTCACTAAGTCCCTGTGGCCTTAGAAAAATTAAAATTATCAAGAATAAAAGAGGGCCAGTGACTCTTCCTAGAAAAGCAGTACGGTTCAGGGACATAGAGAAATTGTTCTACGCTAAGCTTATCAAAAATTTCTGCAAAATCAAATGCTTTCTGGAGGGAGCGTAATATTATAGTGCCTTTGGTTAATGGTTAAGACATGATTTGTAAGTAAGGCAATTCTATTTAACATAATGTAAATTATATAACAAAAAAATGACTCATTTCCCTTTGTCCTTTGAACTTAAAACTTGATTGATTCCAGTCCAATTCCCTGATAAAGCTTCATCCAGGAGCTTGTTCCATCGTTCTTGTTCCATTGTATCCATACCATGCCTGGTCTGCTTGTCATAAATCTCCTGTAGCCTGTTCATTTCACGGTATGCATTCAAAAATTCATCATTTATTGTTGCCTCATACCAATCAGGATCCAGTTCTATTGATTTTAACTTGTCCACCAATCGATCTGCAGCAATCCTGGCCACATCAAAATGTCTTTGTTCATGATTTAAGGCATAATCATTCTGATTTCTTACCCAAGACTGATCCGGCAACATATAAACGTCAATTTCCAAGTTCTGAACAATTGTTCCAGCTTCAACCAGTGATTTACCCTGAATTGAAAAACTCGTGAATATACTCGCATTATACCTGCTTCCAGAATTTGGCCTATCTTTGAAATCAGCCCATTCTAAAGGCCGATTTGGTGAATAATATACCGTATCCTTATTACTTTCTTTTGCTTTGTCAATAATCTCTAATCTTACAACCCTTGCCAGATTGGGGTTATCCATTACCTGCATTCTGATCCAGGCATCGAAATATTCCAAACTACTCCTGAAAATTCTGCTAATGGTACTTTCAATCATTTCCAACCTGTTGGCAGATCTACGGTATTGGACTGATCCTGAATAATCTACCAAATGAATTGGTTCAAAACTTCCAATTTTGTAAAAACCTATAATTAATTGAATATCACCATTATATATATTTGAATCATAAGCTTTACTTTCACTTAAGTTAAAATCATAAACCCGTGCTTGGATTTTGATGACCTCTTTCTGATAAGGCCTAACATTCTTTTGAAAGAAGCTCAAAGCAGATGTCCCAAGGCTGTTTTTTAGGACTACTTTCCCCTTTCTTTCATTGAATTGAAATACTTCCCCTATCTGATTTTTATTGATCCGTAAATCGATCACCTCAGTGATCTGGTAAGTTGTTTGCTCAATAGGTTTTCCACTGGCAATCAAATCAACAGTCAATTGTTGTCCCCTGGAAACTTGATGAAAAATGCTGCATATAAACAGAAGGAAAATGGCTTTCCTCACAGATTTATATACTGCAAAGTTTTTCATAAGGTTATCAATCAATTGTAAAAGGCTTTTATTGGCTGTGATATAAATTGGCAATGGATCCTTTTGTCAGCTGCCCTCCCCTCTTCTCTTCAGACCTAATGCATCAGTTTTTCTAGCTGAACCCGAAAATCATATTGAAGATCTTCATGAAGTTTTTCAATAAGTTTTTCTATTTTACCTAATTGACCTTTATATAGGTTATCAATGACCGGATGTCGTAAACCCAGGAAACCATATTGCTTCATTTGCCGACAGAAATGCAGGATTAATTCTACCTGTACTTCCTTGTTCTTGTTAAGTTTTAGGCTTTTGTTGAGCTTTCTGCGTATTGATTGAGCGGCTCTTTTTGCTAAATGGTAGTTTTTTAGGTTGGCATCCATAAAAGCCAGATCTAATTCTTCCTTTACCATTTCTGCAAAAAGTTCCGGTTGATCCCGCTCAACCAATTTAAAAAATAGAAAGCCTTTATTGTCTCTGCTGAATTTGCTGAGTTCAAGTATCAAATTAGTCAGTTCGGATTTATCCAGATAACTCAGCTCTTTTTTTATAACTGCTAATGAGGGAATCTGCATTATATTGAATCAGCCTATTATTTCAAGATAAAATGATCGGAAAAACTTGATATTTTTTTGGAAGAAACCGATCTGATTACGCTATTTAAGGATTTTCACCTCAATAGCACTTATGCCTTTTGGCGTTTTTTCAGTTTGAAAAGTTACTTTGTCATTTTCCTTGATTTCATCAATACATCCGCTCATATGCACAAATAAACTTTCTTGCGTTTGTTCATCTTTTATGAAGCCATAGCCTTTTGAGCTATTGAAAAAAGAAACTTTTCCAGTCCTATAGGAAATTTCTTCAGCATTTGATTTGGCTTTCGGAACCCCTATGTGGATACTATCTGCATCGATAACTTGCTTTTTACTTGGATCAGGAGGAGTTGAAGTAATATTTCCGAATTCGTCGACATAAGCGATCATATCTTCAAAACTTGAAGATTTTTCAACATCAGAATGTCTCGCATCTTTTCGGTCTTTTTTCTCTTGCTTCTTTTTTGCCCTAAGCTTCTCTTTTTCTTTTTTGTTGAATGTTTCCCTAGATTTTGTCATATTTTACAATATTCCCACATTCTGGGTATTTTTCCTATTTTTTGAGCCATTCTTTATAGAATCTTTTATAAAATAATCCATCAGGCAAAACTTGAAGAAGAAATAGTTTGCACTTGCTCCTTAACTTTATGTGGCCATTTATCAAAGCAATTATTCTCCGATTTGGAAAATTAATTAGCTTAGTATCTAAAATTCATCCACATGAAAGAATTGCATCAGATTATTCAGGCATACCAAAACAGTGTAGAAATTTCCAAAAAAACAGCGCTTGCCACGGTTGTTAAAGTGGATGGTTCTGCTTACAGGAGACCCGGTGCAAGGATGCTGGTAACAGAGGATGGTGATTTGACAGGCGCAATTTCGGGAGGATGTCTGGAAGGTGACGCTTTAAGGAAGGCACAATCTGTAATTTTTCAGCAAAAATCCATGGTTGTTACCTATGATACAACGGATGAAGATGACCAAAAATTTGGAATAGGCCTGGGTTGTAATGGCATAATTCAAGTCCTAATCGAGCCAATACTTGCCGGGGATCATAACAATCCGATTGAATTATTGAAAAAAGCACTTGCTGATCGAAAAACATCTCTATTGGTCACGGTATTCTCACTTAAAAAATCCAGAGAAGAACAAATTGGAACTAAGTTACTTTTCAAAGATGACTTAGAAATTGGAAATGCCATGGATTTCAACAATGAGCTGAGACAGGCCATTCAGCAAGAGTCCATGGATTTCATAGAACGGGGAGTAAATCAGATAAAACATTATCCGGATTTTGATGATCTTTTTGTTTTTTATGAAGTCATTAAGGCACCTTTAAGATTACTTTTATTTGGGGCTGGAAATGATACAATTCCTTTAGCCAAAATGGCGCATTTAATGGGATGGGAATTATGGTTGATTGATGGGCGCAAAAATCATGCAAATGGCAGTAGATTTCCTTCAGCTGATAAAATTCTCGTAGGTCCAGCAGATGAAGTTATTCTAAATCTGGAATGGGATGAGCATACCGTAGCACTCTTGATGACACATAACTTTGAATATGAAGCCGTAGTATTATCAAGGTTGATTCAGCATCCTCTACCATATATAGGTATCCTTGGGCCGAAAAAGAAATCTATGAAATTGCTTGAAAGGCTGGAAAATCAGGGAATGCAACCAAATTCAGAAAATATTTATGGGCCAATGGGTCTTGATATAGGTGCAGAAGGTTCTGAAGAAATTGCACTTTCTATTTTGGCGGAAATTAAGGCTGTCCTATCCAGGAAATCTATTATGCACCTTAGAGATAAATCAGGACCAATTCACGATGAGTTTAGATAAGCGCAAAAATATTGGGATTGTTTTATTGGCCGCTGGAGAATCTGCCAGATTGGGACGTGCCAAACAATTACTGGCCTTTAAGGGAAAAACACTTTTGGAAATATCCATGTTCCATGCGAAAACTTCTAATTCTGACCATATTATATCAGTCCTTGGGGCTAACGCTGGTGTAATTCAAAAAAAACTGAATCTTGACCAAGATTCAGTCATCTATAACCCGGATTGGAAAAGCGGGATGTCAGGAAGCATGAAAATAGGTCTATCCTATTTGATTGAAAAATATCAAATAGAAGCTGTCATAATAATGCTTTCAGATCAACCTTTTGCTGACAGTGCCTTGATCAATAAGCTAATTGACCAATTTCAATTGGGTCAAAAGGGTATAATTACCAGTTCTTATGGTGATACCCTAGGAGTTCCTGCTTTATTCGATCAAAAATATTTTCCTGAACTTTTGGCATTGGACAATAAAGAGGGTGCTAAAAAAATCATATTTTCGAATTTGGAAGATGTGGCGAAAATTGATTTTCCACTAGGGACTTTCGATATTGATACTGAAGAAGATTATCAAAAACTGTTGAAAATCAAAGATGATCAGGATTTATTCCTGAGTTCCTGAATGATTTGCTGCACATGGGAAACGCAGTCTTCAATTTCTTTTTCTGTGCTGAATTTACCTAAGCTAAAGCGGATAGATGCCCTACCTAAGTCTGAATCAAGGCCCATAGCTGAAAGGACATGTGAAGGCTTTGGTGAAATGCTGGTACAGGCGGATCCTGAGCTTACAGCCACTTTTTTATTTACAGCCCGAAGCAACTCCTCCCCTTCTACCCCCTCAAATGATATATTGGTCACATGAGGTAATCGCTTTTTTTGACTTCCGTTCAATTTTGTCCCCGATATTTTTAAAAGGTTGATTTCGAGTTTATTTCTAAGAAGTAATAAACGGTCCATGTCACTTTCAATAGACTTTTGCTGAATTTCTGCGGCTTTTCCCATTCCAACGATTCCGGGAACATTGAGGGTGCCACTTCTGTAACCTTTTTCATGGCCACCACCTACTATCAAGGGAAATGGTTTTGGAAGAGGATGATTGTGCCGGATGTATAAGGCTCCTACTCCCTTTGGTCCATAAAATTTATGTGACGAAAATGCCATCATATGGATACCGGATACATTTACAGGAATTTTCCCTACAGTCTGAACAGCATCAGTTAATAAGATGATGTTTTTCTCATTGGCAATCCTTATGATATCATCCATTGGATGGAGTAGGCCTGTTTCATTATTTCCCCACATCAATGCTATCATTTTGGTATGTTCCTGAATGCTTGACATCACTTCCTCTAGATCTATCTCTCCATATTGATTTACAGAAAGATAGCTGATTTCTGCACCTTCTTTTTCTAAACTTTTGAAGGTGTCCAATACTGCTTTATGTTCTGTTTGGCAGGTGATATAATGTTGTTTTTTTCCTTTAAAAACTTCAAAAATACCTTTTATGGCTAAGTTGATGGCTTCTGTTGCACCAGATGTGAATATAATTTCCTTGCTTTTGGCACCTATCAGGTCAGCAACCTGTTCTCGGGCATTTTCAATCGCATTTTCAGCCATCCAGCCATAAGCATGGCTTTTACTGGCAGCATTGCCAAAGTGTTGCGAAAAAAATGGCAACATGGCCTGCACCACCTCCTCCAAACATGGCGTGGTGGCATTGTAATCCATGTAAATGGGATAATTCATTTGTTCCTTTTTTCTAAATCCAAGGTAAGGGCAAAGATTTAATCCCACAAATGAAAATGGATATTCGGCTGATTTGGGTAAATTTGTTTATGCAAGAAAGCTGGAAATTAAGAATTGACGAACATACTGGGCCAACTTATACGAAAGCATCTCTATTGCAATTGTTGGAGTCCAATACCAAAGAGCTGGGAATTTTTCTTTCCTATTACTTCAAGAAGCAAGGTGCTGTGGCAGAAAATGTAACCGTTTCAAATCCACCTGTTTTTACAGAAAAATTAACCGGTAAACTGCAGGTAGAATTTGACCTTGTGTTTTTCAATGCCTGCCTCAATATCCATGAAAATGAGAAAGAACAAATGGAATTGACTTTTAAAATTATTCCGGAGGATGCTCAGCTCATTCTTATAGGCCCTTATTGGCCGGAAAGGGAAATGGATGAGATTTAAGCTTAAAAAGTTAAGAGGCTGTATCGTAAGCCAAATAAAGGTCTTGAAATTTACCAATAAGAAATTTGATTCAGATTCCTTCCTGCAAGGACAAAAAATAGGCTGTCCCTTTTTATGAGACAGCCTCTAGGTAATATTGGATGAAAGCAACTTATGTCCTTCTTATCTGCAATTTAATATCTGAAAATTCTTTTTGTTCTATAAATGGCTGACTTCTTAACCTTCTGCCTGTTGCGGCAAAAATTGCATTGGCAATGGCACCACCTGTTGGAGGAAGTGCTGGTTCTCCAAGTCCTGTAGGGTCATAGCCACTGTCTACATAATGTACATCAATTTCAGGGACTTCCTTCATCCTGATCAACCTATAGGTGTCAAAATTTCTTTGTTTTGGAAGCCCATTTTCAAAGGTCATATTGGTAAACATAGCATGCCCCATACCATCAACTATTCCGCCACGAACTTGTTGATTGGCCCCAGTTGGATGAACTACAATACCACAATCTGTAGCAGCTGTAATTTTCTTCAAAACAGGTTGGCCACCTTCCATGATGATATCGGCTACTTGGGCAACATATGATCTATGTGAAAAATAGACACTGAAGCCCTGCATTACATCTTTGTTCTTGCCCCAATTGGATTTTTCCGCTGCAGTCTCTATCACAGCTTTCATTCTGTCAATATCATAATGAATTTCTCCGACTGGATTCTTTTTGGCTCTTTCCAAAAGTTCCAATCTAAATTTAACAGGATCCTTTTTGGCTGCCAGTGCCACTTCGTCCAAGAAAGATTGCTCTGCATAGGCCAAGAAATTGGTAATTGGGGCTCTCCAGGCATTGGTTGTTATTGGGGATTTATGTTCTATATTTTCTATTAATAAATTGTCTATCGAACCTGAAGGGAAATTGTTTTCACGGGTTGAGTTACCTGCATTGATGCCAGCTCCTCTCAGCCTATAGGCAATCATATTACCTTTGTCATCCAGAGCTGCTTGAAACCTGTACCTAACAGCAGGCCTGTAAGCTCCACCTGTCATGTCATCTTCTCTGGTCCAACTTACTTTAACTGGTTTATCCAATATTTTGGACAGCTCTGCAGCTTCTACTACGAAATCCGCCCTAAGTCTTCTTCCAAATCCACCTCCAAGCCTGGTAATTTCGACCGTGATATTTTCAGTAGGGATACCAAGCAACTGAGCAGTTTCCATCCTTGCCCGGTCTGGAGTCTGTGTAGGACCAACAAGCTCAACTTTATCCCCTTTTACATGGGCAAAGAAGTTTTGAGGTTCCATAGGTGAATGTGACAGGAATGGACATTGGTACTCACTTGTAATCACCTGTGCAGCAGTTTTGAATGCAGCTTCAACATCACCATCTTTTCTCATGACCTGTGCATTTTTGCTATCCAAAAGGTCTTTCATGATCCGGTCATGGTCAAAGCTACTTTCTACTGCACCATCCGGCTCATATTCAATCTTAAGCTGTCTTTTTGCCTTAATCAACGGCCAGGTAGAGTTGCCCACCACAGCAACATTGTTTTTGAATACTACAACATCAGTCACTCCTGAAACTGACCTTGCACCTGAATCATCCACTGATTTGATTTTCATACCAAATGGAGGGCGTTGGATCATAGCATGTACCATACCCTCTCTGTAAAAATCAAGTCCATATAAGGGCTTTCCGGTAAACATTTCCTTGTTAACCACATTTTTTACAGGAGTTCCAATGATTTTGAAGTCTTTTGGATCCTTTAGTTTCACCTCATCAGGCGCAGTCAACTTAGCTGCCTCTGCTACAAGTTCTCCGTATTCAAATTTCTTTTTACCATTATGGTAAACTGCACTTTTTTCAGCGCTAAGTTCATCAATTGAAACGCCAAGGTTAGTAGCAGCAACAGTCAATAAAAGGTGCCGGGCCGTGGCTCCCGCCTTCCGGAGTCTTTCCCAGGAATGTGGCATTGCGCCAGAACCCCCGGTCAATTGTCTGTCAAATTTTTCATTGTCCAAAGGAGCCTGGAAAACTCTTACTTTAGTCCAATCGGCATCTAATTCCTCCGCAACTATCATAGGAAAAGAAGTCATGATATTCTGCCCTAATTCTGGATTGGGCGAATAAATGACGATGTCACCGCTTGGTGAGATTGAGAGATATGCATTGAATTCAAATGCCTGTGACAATACTTCTTCATCAGTCAGTACTTTCATCTTGGGAGAATCACATCCTGACCAATAAAAGCCAATAAATAAACCACCACTAGCAGTGGCCGCCACCTTAAGGAAATCCCTTCTGTTAGTTTTTAATAGCTTCTCCATGATCATTTCATTTTAGCTGCAAGGGCTACTGCTTCCCTGATTTTATGATAAGTGCCGCATCTGCAAAGGTTCCTGTTCATTGCATTTTCAATTTCTTCCAAGGTAGGTTTGGGATTCTTTTTCAAAAATGCAGCTGCATTCATAATCTGCCCTGCCTGGCAATACCCACATTGGGCCACATCAATTTCTTCCCAAGCTTTTTGTACAGGATGGTCTCCGTTTTTAGATAAACCTTCAATGGTAGTCACTTCACTCGATCCAATGCTTGATACCGGTAAAGTACAAGAGTATGTTGCCTCACCATTGACATGAACGGTACAGGATCCACACTGCGCGATTCCACAGGAAAACTTAGTCCCTACCAGGCCGAGATGATCCCTCAATACCCATAGTAATGGTGTATCATCTTCCACATCAACCTGAAAAGTTTCTCCGTTGATTTTAAGTTTATAATTAGCCATCTTATGAAATGTAATTTTTTGCTTTAAGTTAAACAAAAATTACCCATGATCTAAACATTCAGCACAGAAATTGCATTGTATTTTGATAAGCAGTTGTTGAATTATTTAAATGGACTGCTGTTTAGACCTTCCTTCCTCTAATCAGACCTCTATGAATAGATACAAAATTAAGTTTGACTTTCCACGGAAGATTTGCTCCCCAAAGGACTATAGACGAAGATACCACCTAATGAAATCGTTTTTTGAAAATTTCATATACACAAAAAACAAGATCGTTAATAAAATTTTGTTTTGTAAGTTTTTTTATAATAAAAATTTTGATAATAGATTTTTTATGCATTATTTCGATTGTGCAGAAAGCACCAAACGAACTCTAAAATTAAATATGAACAATTTGAAGAACTATTCGAATTTGACCTTTGCCCTACTGTTTTTAGTAGCATTGGTAGCTTCAGTTGTCATGTTACAGTTAAAATATCATGAAACTCAAGCTTTAAATGAGGAAGAGAGGATAGCTTACATTGAAGTGGAATCTACAGAAGATTATTTTGCTACAAACGAAGCGTTTTATTTTATTGATGAAGAATTAATTCAGAACCCGGGGGTTTCTTCTCAAAATGCTTCGATAGGATTTAATTTTCCCTTCTTTGGTTCTCCAAACAAAATTCAGTTGATCTTAACTCAGTTGATATTTGCATTCATTTGCTTATTGATAGCAACGAAGTTTCAGATAGAAACAAGTATTTATGAGTTTTTTCATAAAGACGAAAATGGAATGGTATGGTTTGATAACTCATCGTCTGAAATCACCCACAATTTGACAATATATACAGGAATCATTTTTAAAGTTGTCGGCATTTCCTGTGGATTTTTATCACTTTTTGTTTTTGTATTTTAAATAGACCGAATTGATTTGAATTTAAGTTTTTTCTGACTGACGTTTGATTTTTTGTGTTCTCTCTAAAAACCTGTCGGACTGTTCCGATCAGGTTTTTTTATTTTGAATGGCCTTTGTTGGCAAAAGTATATTTTTGATGGGTCCCTTTTTTAAATTCCGAATCAAGCACCTATCTTTAATCATTCATTAATTGATCATCAAACCAAAAAACCTATGACAAAAAAGATCAAAGCTGCCATCGTTGGAACAGGATTTATTGGACCTGCCCACTTGGAAGCCTTAAGGAGATTACCAAATATCGAAGTATCAGCACTTTGTGAAGTTAACATTGAACTGGCCAAAGAAAAAGCAGCATTATTGGGAATACCCCATGCTTATACTTTTGAAGAAATGCTGAAAGATGCAAGTATAGATGTGGTTCATATATGTACCCCAAATTTTTTGCATTACTCCCAATCCAAAGCTGCTTTACTTGCAGGAAAACATGTGGTCTGTGAGAAACCATTAGCCACAAAAATTGAGGAAGCGGAAGAATTGGTTTCTATCGCCAAAGAAAAGGGTTTAGTAAATGCTGTTCACTTTAACCTAAGGTACTATCCAATGGTGCGTCAAATGAAAAATATGAGGGAAAATGGAGAATTGGGTGACATTTACAGCATTATGGGCTCTTACCTTCAGGATTGGTTATTCCTTAACACAGATTATAACTGGAGATTGGAACCGGATAAATCAGGGGATTCCAGAGCAATAGCCGATATCGGATCACATTTGCTGGATTTGACAGAATATGTGACTGGACTGAAAGTGACAGAGGTAATGGCAGATTTTTCTACCGTCCATAAAACCCGTCTCAAACCTTTAAAAGCAATAGAAACCTATTCAGGGAAAATGCTGCAGGCTTCTGACTATGAAGAAGTACCTATTAATACCGAAGACCATGCGACTGTAATGTTGAGATTTGATAATGGCAATAAAGGTTCTGTCACTGTATCCCAGGTCAATGCAGGTAGAAAAAACAGGCTTAATATTGAGATAGCCGGTTCTAAATCTAATTTTGAATGGTGTTCGGAAAGACCTAATGAGCTTTGGATCGGTAAAAGGGAAACTGCCAATCATCACCTCATGAAAGATCCTTCCCTATTCCATAGAGATGCAGCAGGTCTGATCAGTTTCCCAGGTGGGCATAATGAAGGATTTCCTGATACTTCCAAACAAATGTTTAAGGAAGTTTATGCAGCTGTAAGAGAAGGAAAACAGCCAGAAAATCCGTCATTCCCAA
The DNA here is from genome assembly GCF_003014575.1 of Cecembia rubra. GTDB lineage: Bacteria > Bacteroidota > Bacteroidia > Cytophagales > Cyclobacteriaceae > Cecembia_A > Cecembia_A rubra. Next base: position 557,984 of record NZ_PYGF01000001.1, on the reverse strand, counting down.
CTTTTGAAGATGGTTACAGGGAATTGCTCATCTGTGAAAGGATCATTGAAAGCCATAGAAAGCAGGCTTGGGTAAAAATTTAAATAGAACACATAGCAGGGATTCATTTTCAATCCTTGATGAAAATATCCTATTCATTATTATTGGTTTATTGTAAAAGAAATCATAGAATAATGAAAGGTTAAATTGCCAAAAAGAGAATCGTTTCAAAAAAATTGAATTTTTGAGATACCACCCTTGAATAACATCATGCGGTGGTATTTCTTTTAATTTTGGATCAAAGAATCTTAAGCCTTGTCTTTTCCATACCAAAATATCAATCTGCCAATTGTTCAGGTTATCCCTGAAATATTATCTCTTCTATCACAGGAGAATACAGTAATTGTCAATGCACCTCCAGGCGCAGGAAAAAGCACAATACTTCCCATTACATTGTTAGAAGAGGATTTCCTCCAGGGGAAAAAAATCCTTATTCTAGAACCACGGAGGTTAGCTGCCAAATCTATTGCTTATAGGATGGCGGAATTATTGGGGGAAGAAGTTGGGCAGACTGTCGGGTATAGGATCAGGTTTGAAAGTATAGTTTCTTCTGCAACCAGGTTGGAGGTATTGACTGAGGGAATATTAACCCGAATGATGCAACAGGACAATGCATTGGAAGATGTAGGATTGGTAATTTTTGATGAATTTCATGAGCGAAATATCCATGCAGACTTGGCAATGGCTTTGTGTAGGGAGGTCCAACAAGTTCTGAGACCAGATTTAAGAATTTTGGTCATGTCTGCTACTTTGGACTTACCCCAATTGGCAGAACTATTGAAAGCTTCTATTGTAAAAAGTGAGGGAAAGGCTTTTCCGGTAGAAATCCAATATACTGGAGATTATGACCAGTATTTCCTTTCCGAACAGGTCGCATCTATTGTTCTGAAAGCAGCAATAGCACATAAAGGAGATATCTTGGTATTTCTTCCTGGCCAAGCTGAAATCAAGAAAACAGAAGCGATTCTCCGCAAAAAACTACCTGATTTTTCTATCCATCCTCTATATGGACAACTGTCTCCTTTGGCACAAAAACAAGCGATATTGCCCAATAGGTCCGGAAAAAGAAAAGTAGTGCTCTCCACATCAATTGCTGAAACCAGCCTTACAATAGAAGGAGTAAGCATAGCGGTGGATTCGGGCCTGGGAAAAACTTCTAAGTTCAATCCAAGATCCGGACTAAGCAAACTTGAAACCATCCGTATATCTAAGGATTCTGCAGACCAAAGAGCAGGACGGGCAGGAAGATTAGGACCTGGATTTTGCTATAGAATGTGGTCTAAAGCCACTCATCAAGGACTGGATGAATTTAGAACTCCTGAGATTTTGGAAGCTGATTTGAGTTTTTTGGTTTTGGATTTGCTCAAATGGGGTATAAAAGATGTTAAAAAACTGACTTGGCTCTCTCCTCCTCCCCAAGGTGCTGTCATGCAGGCTTTGGATCTACTGGAAAAAATAGACGCTATAAAGGATGGGAAAATTACTGCCCACGGCATCAGGATCCACCAGATTCCTGCCCATCCCAGGATTGCCCATATGCTCTTGATGGCAGAAGCAAATGGTAAAATTGGATTGGGTACTGACTTAGCTGCTTTAATGGAAGAAAGGGACCCATTGGAGCCGACATCAGGTGTGGATATCAATCTTAGAATAGAGGCGCTAAGAAGAGCCAGGAAAGAGAACCTTTCGATCAAAGGCTTAAATAAAATTGAAAAAGTAGCTAAACAATACCGGAAAGTATTCCGAATTGAACCGGATAATTCAAGTATAGATCCCTATGAAACAGGCTTATTGATAGCCTATGCCTACCCTGAAAGGATCGCACATGCCAGACCAGGTAACAATGCAAGATTCCAACTTTCAAATGGGAAAATGGCTATGATGGACCATAAAGACGAGCTGGCCCATGAACCATGGTTAGCAGTTTCCCACATTGATGCGCGGGATGATTTGGGGAAGATATTTCTTGCTTCACCCTTGAATCCCAAAGACCTGAAAAGTATGGTGAAGGAAAAAAGACAAGTAGTCTGGGAAATGAAAAAAGGTGGTTTGATTGCTCAAAAGTATTTGGCTATTGGAGGAATCATTCTCAGATCAGAACCTTTGACTGACTTGACTTTAGAAGAAAAAAACAATGCTCTTCTCAAGGCTGTCAAAGCTGATGGATTGCATCTATTGGATTTTTCCGATTCAGTGCTTCAATTGATTTATAGGGTTTCTTCTTTAAGAATTTGGAATCCTGATCAGTCATGGCCTGATTGGAGTCCAGAACTTTTGATCCAAAAACCCCAAGATTGGCTACTGCCGTACCTTTCTGAAATCAAGAAGAATGAGGATTTTAAAAAACTTGACTTAAGTTCAATTTTACTTCATAGTCTTGATTATTCCCTTCAGAATTCTTTGGAATTCTTAGCTCCTGAAAAAATAAAGGTTCCTAGTGGAAGTCAAATAAAAATACAATACCGAAATGATGGAGATGTTCCTATATTGGCCGTGAGGTTACAAGAAGTATTTGGTTTGTTGGATACTCCAAAAGTAAATGGGGGAAAAACTCCTCTACTTATGCACTTGCTGTCTCCCGGATATAAGCCGGTCCAAGTAACTTCAGACCTAAGAAGTTTCTGGGATAAAACATACCATGAAGTAAAAAAGGAACTAAAAAGAAGGTATCCAAAGCATTATTGGCCAGAAGACCCATTTAAAGCTGAAGCAGTGAGGGGAGTAAAAAGGGAATAATAGTCCTTACTTAAGGTTTTCAAGGAAATCCAATAAGTTGATAAAGCAGGCAAGTGTAAAAGGAGTAACTTGCTTCTCATTCAGCATATTCAAATATGTTTTTTTGTTCCTTTCGTAGTTTTTTGGATTGAATAACTTAGTCAAGGTGATACCCCTAGCAGATCTATAAGTAAAATTCTGTGTCAGAATAGGAGTATCAGGATCTTCATTGAAATATTCCTCCAAAGCCTTTCCAGAAGAAAGTTGATCAAGAAACCGAAAACCTTTTTTTACTAAAAACCCTTCTACTTCCCTTATTACACCATTGATTTCCAGATCATTTTCTACCAAAAACCTCCTGGGCATCTTTCCATCTATTCGGTCCATGGTTTCGACCAATGTAATACTTCTTTCTTTGTAATCCCCTAAGGAAGGCAGAAAACGATGGACAATGTTTTCTACATGATCCAATCTTATTCCCAAATGGTATTCTAGATAAGAACCATCTTCGTGTTGGGTATGGTGAAAAAATACCATTTGCTTTCCTTGAGGGATTTCTTTTACATAGTGAAGAGATCTATTATCAAGCCTAAAACCAAAGTCGGCAAGAAAATCCTCATGAAGCAATATGACATCTTTGAATTCCATATACTATTAACAGGGAAATCCCCCAATAGGTTATTTTTTTAATCTTTCAGTAATTCCTTTATTTCCTTTATAATCTCCTCGGCTTCAGATCTTTTAATCTTTTCATGATCATCATTTGGGTTGGAATTGTTTAAATAGTGGTTCCAATGCTTTTCCACTTTTTTCAGTACCCTTGGACTGATTTCAAACTCCACGGTATCCAGATATTCCTTTGCAAATAAGGAGGCCTTAAAATTCCCAAAAAGAAAAATTCTAAAAATATCCACGAACTTATCTGAGAGATCGAAACCTCCCAACATTTGTACCAGACCGCCATTTTGATGTTGGTTTTTCTTATCGTGAATTACTTCTAACAACTCATCCAATGCCAATTGATTTTCATTTAATTGACTTAAGGCTCTTGCTGCTAAAAAAGCATTGTCCATATCCCCTGATTTAAGGATAATCAAAAGCTCCTTAAGAACTTCTTCCGTTCCTATTTTGGCCAATTGGTCAGCAAAGACATAGGCCTCTGCCTCGTCTTTATTACACATTTTATGAATGAGTCCCTGGATTTCTGTGGACATGATTTTTAATGAAGTTGCTATCTTTACACAAAAATAGGACCATTATTTGTCAATTTAACGAAATGTTTGATGGAAAAGCATTTATTTGAGGATGATTGGATGATATTGTTTTTCAATTTTCTCAAGGACAAAGGATTGGATCCTGAGTATTCTCACAAAAAAAGGAAATTGGTTTTTTACAATTCCAATTACAATAAACTGGTTGCTTTCAGACTCTCAACCAACTTGGAATTTAAGATTGATACAAAAGTCCTTTCTGAACCTGAGTTTGTAAATTACCTGATTATACTCATACGTTCTGGCATGGCCTCTGTAGCAATGGTTCAGAATCATGAAATACTGGACCATAAAGTATTCAGGGCTTATATGGTTAGAAAGAAGCAAGGCAAAAGCCAAATTAAACACCTCAAAACCAAAGGAAAATCCAGAGCAGGTTCTAGGGTAAGGTTAGCAGAGACAGAGATTTTTTTTAAAAATATAACAGAAAGGGTAAACCTTTACATCAAAACATATCCTGTCGACCAAATTGGGATAAGTTGCTCAGAGACCTTAGTACCTTATTTGTTCAGTGAAAGCAATAGGCTACTTTTGGATAAAAAAGATTCACGGATTTTTAAAATACCTAAACATATAGCGACTCCAACATTGGAAAACTTGAAGTTGACAAAAATTTTTTTGGAGAAAAACCAGTTGACTGTATTTCCTGAGGGAACTGGCTTATTGGATGAATTTTTATCAAGAATGGGGAATAGTGAAAAAAAAATTGAGGATGATTGGTAATTTTTATGTTTAGTGTTTTTTGGAATTCAAATTTCCTTTTTCGAAGATAAACTTAAAAAATTGCATTGAATGCCTCCCAGAAGGTTTTTTGACTTTTGGTCAATAGTTTAAATTATGGATTTTTGGAACAAAAATTGAGCAGGATAAACAAATGGTTTAGGGTCTTGATTTTTAATAGGATCATCTTTTGAACCAATCAACAAACCATCACAAAAATTATGATCAAACGATTTATGTTTCTAACCTATTTCTTAATGGGTTTATCTTATTTTTCATTTGGCCAAAGGTATGCCACTTCTTTAGGTTTACGAATGGGGAGTAATGACTACAGTAGAACCATTGGCTTTACTGGAAAACAAAGGATTATGAGTCATCTTACCTTGGAGGGAATTCTTCAGACTGATTTTGATAGGAATACTACCGGTCACCTTTTGATGGCCAGGCACCGTCCGATTATTTCCAAAAGGTTGAATTATTATTATGGAGGTGGATTATCCGCAGGATGGGAAGAAAGTTATGTTAAGGACAAAGAAACCAAGGAAATCATCCATACTTATGGAAATTCTACTATGGGGCTTGATATTATTGGAGGGCTTGAGCTTACAGTTGCCAATACTGTGTTTTCTTTGGATTATAAACCCAATGTAAACTTTGCAGGAAGGGAAGAATTTTTCAGAGGTCAGGTTGGTATTTCGGCCAGAACAGTTTTGGTCAAAAGTAAGGAGCAGGATAAGAAATGGAGAAAAAAGAGAAGGGCCAAAAGGAAGAAGAATAATGAAACTTTTGGGGATAAATTCAAGAACACTTTTCAGTTCAACAATAGGTAGAAATCAGATTTTTTCCATTTAAATAAAATTTTAGTGAGGGTTATGGTTTTTGGATTAAATTGATTTATCACAAAAACTAGAACCTCACTATGAAAAAGCTGAATTTGATTTTACTTCTGTTTCTGTTTGTTTTTGCAGAAAGCTTTGCGCAGGAAAAAAACATACTCCAACAGCTGGAAGAAATTGCTATCATCGATCAGAAAGTAATGATGCCAATGAGGGATGGTGTCCGCTTGGCCACTGATATTTATAGGCCTAAATCGGACAAACCTGTTCCTATCATTTTTTCCCGTACTCCTTATAATTTCAATAGCTACAGGGATGGTGAATTGGTTACAAGAACCCTACAGACTGCCTTAGAGGCTGTTAAAAACGGTTATGCCTATGTTGTCCAAAATGAAAGGGGAAGATTTTTTTCAGAAGGAGAATGGGATATCTTAGGTGTCCCTTTAACCGATGGCTATGATGCCTTTGAATGGATGTCCAAACAGTCTTGGAGCAACGGAAAAATAGGCACTATCGGCTGCTCTTCCACTGCTGAATGGCAAATGGCAGTTGCATCATTGAACCATCCTGCCCATACTGCTTTGGTCCCACAAGCCTACGGAGCAGGAGTAGGAAGAATTGGAAATTTGTATGAACAGGGAAATTGGTACAGAGGTGGTGCTGGCCAAATGTTGTTCACCGCATGGCTTTATGGTACCCAACACGATCCTTTGGCCCCCAAACTTCCAGAAGGCTTAGAACAAAAAGACTTAATTAGACTTCAACGTTTCTATGATATGGCCCCGAGATATCCAAGAGTTGACTGGGCACAGGGGCTAAGCCATTTACCGGTTCAGGACATCATCAAAAATGTGAATGGTCCTCAGGGAATTTATGAGGAAATGATTACCAGGAAGCCAAATGACCCTAAATGGTATGAAGGTGGCTTATTCCACGATGACATGGAATTTGAGAAACCGGCATTTTGGTTTGTATCCTGGTATGATGTTGCTTCTACTCCCAATTTGGCCATGTACAATCATATCATAGCCAATGCCAAGGACCCTAAAATAAGAGACAACCAGTATTTGGTCATTGCCCCTACCCTACACTGTGCTTTTACCAGGGCAACTGAAAATACCATTGTAGGGGAAAGAAGCATGGGTGATGCCAGATTACCTTATGATGAACTGACTTATGCTTGGTTTGATTACTGGCTAAAAGGTGAGGAAAGCGAAATCATCCAAAAAATGCCGAAAGTCCGGTATTTTACCATGGGTTCCAATAAATGGCAATCTTCAGATACCTGGCCTCCCAAAGAAGCCCAAATGTTAACTTATTACCTGGATAGTAAAGGAAAAGCCAATAGTAGATTGGGTAACGGAGTCCTAACCACCAAAAGACCAGGAAAGGACAATCCTGATACTTTCCAATATGATCCCATGGATCCGGTCAATTCCTACGGAGGAAATGTATGCTGTACTGGAAATGCAGTGCAGGGCGGTTCTTTCGACCAACAAGAAATGGAATTAAGAGATGATATTCTGGTATATACCTCAGAGCCTTTGGCACAAGGTATTGAAGTGAGCGGTTTTATTGAAGCAAAACTTTTTCTTTCATCTGATGTAAAAGATACGGACCTCACCATTAAATTGATCGATGTCTATCCTGATGGAAGGGCTTACAATTTGGATGAGACTATTCAGCGAGTAAGATATAGAGAAGGATATGATAAAGAGGTTTTTATGGAAAAAGGAAAAGTATACGAAGTCAATTTGACTCCTATGTCCACTTCAAACTATTTCGAAAAGGGGCATAGGATTAGGATTGAAATTTCATCCTCTAATTTCCCAAGGTTTGACAGGAATATGAATACAGGTGGGAATAATTATGATGAAACCGAGGGTATTGTCGCTACCAATAATATCCACCATTCAAGTAGATATCCAAGCAGCATCAGCTTGCCAATAATAAAGAAATAATACAACTCAATGTTTAAAAAATGGCCCTCATAGTTAAATGAAGGCCATTTTTTAGAATTTTATTGAATCTCTTTTTCTTTCTTTTTATAAAATTCCCTTTCGTGGATTTCCACTTGATTGACAAGGCCCCTGTACCATTTGGACCTTAAAACATCTTTTTCGATCGGGGATAGAAAAATATCAGGAATTTCAAGTGATTGAGCTTTTCTAAGCAAATCAAAAAGAAAGATGGAAGCAGAAACTGAAATGTTGAAACTTTCAGTAAATCCGTACATGGGTATATGGACCAAACCATCTGCTTCAGCAATAACCTCTTCACTTACCCCTTCATGTTCATTCCCAAATACCAGGGCAATTTTTTTATCAGGAATTAAGTCATGAATGGATAAGCTTTCAGCTCTTGGACTAGTGGCTAAAATCTGATATCCTTTGCTTTTCAAATTCCTGAAACAATCTTTCACAGCAGTTCCATTGGTGTTCTCATATTTAAAAATGTCAACCCATTGAGATGCACCCCTCGTGACATAAGGATTGATTTTATAAGAATTTTCCTTTTCTATGATATGGATGTCCTGTATTCCAAAACAGTCTGCCGTTCTTAAAACAGCAGAGGCGTTATGGGGTTTGAAAATATTTTCAAGGATTACAGTAAAATACCTGGTCCTTTGGTTCAAAATTTTGTCTATGAGTTTGATTTTGTGCGGGGTAATATATCCCTTTAGATATTCCAAAAATTCATACTCAATTTTTTCCATGATCAAAATTGCGTAAAACCTGTAATTATTTAAAAAATTTCTTTGTGAAAAAATGTAAAACGGTTGGCAGTGCATTTCATTACCAACCGTTTTTGAGAATTTTTAGGGTTGACTATTTTTTAGAAAGGCCTAATTTTAGCTTTCTGGCGATTTTATTATTTTCTTTTTTAGGCCTGCTGGCACCAAAAGTACCCTTGCTTATTTTTCCTTTTTTTGATTTAATATCTCCTTTTCCCATTTTTTTAAACTTTTTTGGTTATTAAATGAATTTAGGTAAAGCAATTTAAAAAATCGTTTCAATGATGTCAACTCAAATACCCTGGAAGAAATAAAGCATGGTAGCAGCAAGGGTATATCCCATCAAAAAGGAAAAGAAAATTGGTGTGGACAAGGAAACTTTTAAATAATCTGGAACACGCTTATGGTGGTTGAAATGACTAAGTTTTCTAAAATACTTTTCAGGGAAAATGGCAAGGATCAACATGCCATAAAAAACAGTCAGCAATATCAATGAAAAGAGAGTTTCCATACACCAGAATGTATAAGGTAAATATAGCAAAATGCTTTATTAACTTATGGAAAGGTCATGGATTTTTTATTCAGGATTGAAATTACTGATTCGCATGATTTTCAAAACGTAAAGAAGAGCCCCTGATCACCAAATCTGTCTTTAACTCTAAGGTATCATTAATAAATTCATTTTTATTTTCCAGAAAAGTAATAAGCAATTTTGCGGCTGTTTCTCCCATTTGGTAACCATGTTGATCTACAGAGCTAAGGCCTGGATTGACGATTTCTGCCAATTTCCAGTTGCTGAAACCAAATACCCCCATTTCTTTTGGGATTTGAACAGAAATTTCTTTGAGGTATTTCAGCACTCCCAATGCGACCAAGTCCGTGATACAAAAAATGGCATCCGGGGGATTCTTACTATTCAGTAAATCCTTTGCAAAATCATATCCTTCTTGCTCATTGATCAAAGTACAGACTTTTACCCAGTCCGGATCAAATTCCAATCCCCTGTCTTCAAGGGCCTTTTTGTATCCTTTTGCACGTTCATTGGCGTTTTTTACTTCCAAGCGGCCTCTGATATGGGCGATCTTCTTATAACCCTGGTCAATTAGATGGCTTACGGCCTTATAGGCTCCTTCAAAATCATCTACGATAACCTTTGGTGTATCAAGGAGGTCTGAAATTTTGTCAAACTGTATGACAGGTTTTCCCTCATCGATAAACGCTTTTATATGTTCTCCTTCTACTGTTTCGTTGGAAATTGATATCAATAAGCCATCTACACTACTTGCAAGCATGGTTTTACAGGCAACAACTTCATCTTCCAATTTATCATTTGATTGACTGACCAATACATTATATCCACTTTTCTTGGCACAATCTATGGCCCCAGAAATCACGGTAGAAAAAAAATGATGCACAAGTTCAGGAACAATCAGTCCAATATTATAGGTCTTATTCTTTCTAAAATTTACTGCCAAAGCATTGGGTACATAATTATGCTTTTCCGCAAATTCTTTAACCATTCTTATTGTTTCTTCCGCAATATCCGGATGGGATTTTAAAGCCCGGGAAACTGTAGAAACAGATATATTCAGCTCATTGGCAATATCCAATAAAGTAAGTTTTCTTTTTTCCGTCATAAAACAGCTTATATGGGCAATCAAGGATTTAAAAGCCATGCTAATCTAATCAAAAAACTTCATTTTAAATTGTAATCATTCTAAATAGTGTGCCTGCAAAGGATTGCACAATCGTTTGAAATTTTTTTCTTATTGGACTGAAACTATTTTTTAGGTTTATTTATCATGTTTAAAAACCACCAACCTATAACCCATATAACCCAATGAATTTAGAATTGGTAAATGGTATCGACCTTTCCATAATGATTATTTACCTGGTCGGTATGATTTTCTATGGGCTTTACCATGCCAAGCGGCAAAGCTCTGAGGAATATTTCTTAGCTGGTCGGAGTATGACCTGGCCAATTGTGGGCATATCCCTTTTTGCAGCAAACATCTCAAGCACAACATTGATCGGGCTGGCTGGTGATGCTTATAGCACTGGAATTTCTGTATACAACTACGAATGGATGGCTGCTGTGATCTTGGTTTTTTTCAGCATTTTCTTCTTGCCATTTTACTTAAGGTCTGGGGTATTTACTATGCCAGAATTTTTGGAGAGAAGATATGATAGGAGAAGCAGGTACTACTTTTCTTTGATTACACTTATCGGCAATGTCCTTATTGAAACAGCCGCAGGGCTATATGCCGGAAGCCTTATACTTAAAATGGTTTTTCCTGATGTAAGTATGACTCTGATCATTATGATTTTGGCTTTTGCAGCAGCAGCTTATACCATTCCCGGAGGACTTTCATCAGTAGTGCATACAGAAGTAATTCAAGCCATACTTTTACTGGCGGGTTCCCTCATTCTTACGTATGTAACCTTTCAACAAGTTGGTGGATGGGAAAATGTGATGGCGATTACTCCTCCTGATATGGTAAGTTTAATCAGGCCGATTGACGATCCTTCTGTTCCTTGGACAGGACTTATCTTTGGGGTTCCACTATTGGGATTCTACTTTTGGGCCAACAATCAGTTTATGGTGCAGAGGGTTCTGACGGCAAAAGACCTTAACCATGGCCGTTGGGGAGCATTATTTGCTGGCCTACTTAAATTACCCGTATTGTTTTTCATGGTATTGCCTGGTACCATGGCCAGAGTCCTCTTTCCTGATCTGGATAATCCTGATACAGTTTTTCCTCAATTGGTATTTAACCTTTTACCGGCCGGATTGGTAGGACTTCTGATCGCAGGCTTATTGGCTGCCATGTCATCTAGTATCAGTGCCACATTAAATTCAGCATCCACCTTAATAACCATGGATTTTGTTAAAAACCTCAGACCTGGCCTAAGCAGCAAACAGTTGGTCAGGGTAGGTCAGATTTCAACAATAATTTTGGTGCTATTGGCGGCTGCGTGGACTCCGCAAATTGAAAAGTTTGATTCTCTTTTTAAATACCTTCAAATGGTTGTGGGTTTAATTGCTCCTCCCGTGGTGGTAGTCTTTATATGGGGAATGTTCTGGAAGAGAGGTAATGCAGATGGTGCATTTTTCGCATTGATTTCAGGGTTCCTTATTGCAGCTATATTGATTTCTTTGAAAGTGAGTATGCCCAATTCAGCGATATCGCAATGGCATTTCCTTCATACAGCACCTTTATTGTTTTTGATCTGTTCTGTTATTTATGTTGTGGTGAGTTTGGCTGGTTCTCCTCCTTCTGATGAAAAAATTCAGGATTATACCTGGAAAAATAAAATATATACAGATGAAACAGCCTCATTACGCTTATTGCCTTGGTATAAAAACTACAGGGTCCTATCTGTATTTCTTCTCATCATTACTTTCATCATCGTATGGATTTACAGATAGCGAATGATAAAGCTTTGGAATTACTGAGGAAGGCCTCCCATAAAATGGGTTTTTTGGCCTCTACCCTACCTACAGATAATTACCAAAGGATATGGGCTAGGGATGGAGTAATCTGTGGTTTAGCTGCTTTAGCAAGTCGGGAACAGGATTTGATAGAGACTTTTAAAAGAACCCTACTGACCTTGGGCAAGCATATCAGTCCCTATGGAAATGTTCCTTCCAATGTAGATGTCCAAGAATCCAAAGTGAGTTACGGAGGCCTTGCCGGTAGAGCTGATACCGGAAGCTGGTGGCTGATCGGATTGAGCCTTTATTCTAAATTTACAGGAGATTATTCCATCATCGAAAATTTCAAGGAGAATATCAACAGGATACATTCGCTTTATCAGGCTTGGGAATACAATAACAAAAACCTGATTTATGTGCCTTTGGCAGGAGATTGGGCAGATGAATATGTCTTGCATGGCTATGTGCTTTATGATCAGGTGCTTAGATATGCAGCGCTCAAACTTACCGGGCAAATCTTAGAAAGACAGGATTGGCTGGATAAAGCTGAAGCGGTCAAAATGGCCATTTATGAAAATTATTATCTGAACAAAACTTGGATCAAATCCGGGATTCATCCGATGGCAAAAAGGAAACTCATTGAACGACAGGGTGAGAAACCTTTTTTATCTGCTTCTTTTCATCCTGCCGGTTACCAACCTTATTTTGATGCCTTGGGAAATGCTTTGGCAATTTTATTCAAGATCCATCCGGATCCTGTGGGTTGCTTGGATTGGGGTTTGCGCAACCTAGGGGGCTGTGTTCCTGCATTTGCCCCTGTCATCCACCAAGATAATCCCGATTTTAAATTGCTTGAGGAAAATTATCGCTTTGAATTTAGGAATAAGCCCTATGAATTCCATAATGGAGGCGTCTGGCCTATGGTCAATGGATTTTGGGGATTGGCCATGTACTTTTCAAAAGGAAAAACCGAAGCTGAAGGGATCTTGGAGTTGAACAAAGGGCTGAATAGAAAAAATGATTGGGAATTCAATGAATGTTTTCACGGAAGATCATACGAACCTTGTGGCGTTCCCTCTTGTACCTGGAGTGCAGCTGGGCAACTGCTTTTAGAGCATACCATTACTAAAGGATTTTATTTATTGGATTGAAATGGATAAAAATATAGACGTCATAGTCATAGGAGAATTGCTGGTGGACCTGATAGGCCATGAATATAGAGAAGAGATTTTTAGAACCCATTCATTTAGAAGGTTTCAGGGAGGAAGTCCTGCAAATTTGGGAGCAAACCTTACCCGATTGGGAAAAAAAGTGCATTTGATATCCAGTGTAGGGAATGACGGAATGGGAAAATATTTAATACATGAATTGAAAAAGGTAGGACTGGATAGTTCTGGTATAAAAGAAAGAGAAGACTTTCCTACTTCATTGGTTTTGTTGTCAAGAACGGAAGGAACACCGGATTTTATTGCTTACAGGGAAGCAGACCATTATATTTTTCCTGAAGACATTCCCGACGAAGTGTTAAGGCAAGCCAAACTCTATCATACGACATGTTTTGCATTGAGCCGTCAACCTGCCCAAAGGGCGATCATGGAAGCCGCCGACAGAGCTGCAAATTTTGGTTTACAATTAAGTATAGATCTTAATTATGCTCCAGCAATATGGCCAGACCATATGGAAGCTATGCACGTGATGGAAAATTATTGCTCCCTATCCCCTTTTGTAAAAATGAGCCAAGACGATGCAGATAGGATTTTCAAAAGGGCAATATCCCCAGAAAATGCCATGCAGCAGATCTTGGACTGGGGTGCTAAGTTGGTCTGTTTTACATTAGGGAAAAAAGGAAGCAAAATTTGGATAGCAGATGGTGAAAAAATAGAGATTCCTGCTGAAGAGGTAAAAATAATGGGAGATGCTACAGGTGCAGGTGATGCTTATTGGTCAGGCTTCCTTTCAGCCTGGCTAGATGGTAAAAGTTGGGTTCAATGTCTGAAAAACGCTTCCAAAATGGCAGCACTCAAATTATCTTTGGATGGACCCATGCCCGATAAAGTAGACATTTAATCCATAATCATAGCTTAAATTTCAAGGAAAAAAGGTAGTGGTTTCGTTTAATTATCTTTCTATATACATTTCAACACGTCTGTTTATTTCTCTCCCAGTTTCAGTTGAATTGTCGGCTATCGGCTTGGAACCTCCCCATCCTGTAATCCGTATCCTTTCAAAATCAATTCCTTTCATGGTCAGGTAAGATCTGATTTTTGAAGCCCTGGCTAATGAAAGTTCCTTGTTCAATACAGGATCCCCTGCATTATCTGTATGACCTTCTAGTCTAATTTTCACCAACTCATTTTCTTGCATGAAATTGACCAAAAGGTCAAGCTCTTGGATTGTTCCTTCATCTGCAAATTCAGCAGAGCTGCGTGCAAACTGTATTTTTTTCAAAACCCATCTAGCTCCTGCTTTGGCGGGTACCATTTCTAGGGTATTGTTGTTCAACTGCTGCCACTCCTCAACGGTCAAACTATTGGGAATATACCCTCTTGCTGATATTTCTATATAGTTCCAATTCCATTTTTCCCACTCTTCCTGCATTTCATCCTGGTTTTTCAGGACCTTTTTTACCTGCTCATCTGCAATGGTGATTAGGTACTCTACGGGTTCCTTATTGATTTTATCCATGATCTGAACTTTGTTCAAATCTTCTCCCCGATTGACTTTATTGTCCATAATTTCGGTTGAGACCGAATCTTTTTTTGAACTTTGTTCAACTATTTTTTCAGGATCGGATTTTACTATATCTTCCCTATAATTAGAGATTTGTTCTTCACGGGAATTTAGAATTTCCTGTTGGACAGTATGCCTATTGGAAATAGACAAAGTGTCTGCCTTTTTCAAATTTTCAATTGTCAGAACCATAGCGCCATTTTCGGCAATTACTTCTTGTGGCGAAATGACCTGTTCTATGGTTTCCTCAACAAAAGATAAGCTGTCAGTTTCTTCAAGTACCAAATTTTCAAAGCTAATCAGCATGAAATCACCCATTCCTTCAGAATTGGTTGTTGTTGTAAAAACAGCAATATTTTCTTCCTTGAATATTTTTGCATAATTCGACTCTGACCCAATGCTATTGGCTTTACTGAGTTCTCTCGGTTGACTCCAATTGCTCCAACTATCATCAAGCCTTCTGGAAAAATAAATCTCCTTTCCTCTTCCATTGGCTTTGAAGTTGGAAGAAAAATAAATTGTGGAATTATCTTCTGAGAGGTATGGTGTCTGTTCCTGTCCAAAAGTATTAATCATAGGACCTAAATTTAACGGACTGGACCATTCAGTATCTGATTTTTTGAATGTGACATATAGATCCTCATTTCCGAATCCACCTTCTTTCTGAAGGGACAAAATGATTATTTTTCCATCTTCAGAAAGTCTTCCGCTAAATTGTGAAGACTGTGTTTTAAAATCAGAAATGGGCAATTTTTTCACATAATTCCAACTGTTGCCAATCTTTGTGTACAAATGTATTCCCTGTGGAATTTGTTGACCATCGTGGTAAATCAGAATATTTGAAGCATCTGGAAAACCAACAACAACATCATTTCCCGAAGTAGAGAGCGCTTTAATCCTTAAAGGTTTACTCCACCGCCCATTTAAGTTTGGCTGACTGATCCAAATATCTCCATGATCCAATGAGCCGCCGGTATTTTCGGGATGATGGCCAACAGAAAAATACAAGTCTCCATTGGGGGACTTTACAGCGTGAGATTCATTGTATGGCGTATTTATATCAGAAAAAGGCCTGATTTCCTGGGCTTTGGCTGTAATAAAAACTGAAAAAGCAAGCAGTAGGATGCTGCTTGCTTTATGTAAGGGTTTTTTAACTTTCATTATTATTGATCCAATACAATAGCAAACACTAATGGTGCTACGATGGTCGCATCAGATTCAATGATATACTTTGGTGTTTCCAAACCTAGTTTACCCCAAGTAATTTTTTCATTGGGAACTGCTCCGGAATAAGAACCATAGGAAGTAGTGGAATCTGAAATCTGACAGAAATACCCCCAAAGTGGAACATTATCTCGTTGCAGATCCTGATGCAACATCGGCACAACGCAAATAGGAAAATCTCCTGCAATACCACCCCCGATCTGGAAGAAACCTACAGTGCTCTCATCTTTAGCATTATTGGTATACCATTCTGCCAAGAAGATCATGTACTCAATGCCACTTCTCACGGTATGAACATTTTTAATGTCCCCAGCAATCACGTGACCGGCATACATGTTGCCCAATGTGGAGTCTTCCCAACCTGGCACTACCATTGGTAGATTTTTTTTGGCTGCTTCCAATAGCCAGGAGTTTTTTGGGTCAATTTGGAAGGATTCATCCAGTTTGCCTGAAAGTAGGATTTTATAGAAAAACTCATGTGGGAAATAACTTTCTCCAGCTTGGTCTGCCTTCATCCATTCTTCCAGGATCACGTTTTCGATCCTTCTCATGGCTTCCATTTCAGGAATACAGGTATCAGTTACCCTATTCATATGACGATCAAGCAAATCTTGTTCCTGTTCTGGCGAAAGGTCTCTATAATTTGGAATTCTTTCATAATAATTATGTGCAACCAAATTAAAAACATCTTCTTCGAGGTTCGCACCTGTGCAGGAAATGATCTGAACTTTATCCTGACGGATCATTTCTGCCAGGGAAATACCAAGTTCAGCCGTGGACATAGCTCCAGCAAGAGTAATCATCATTTTGCCATTATTGTCCAAATGTGCTTTATAACCTTCTGCTGCATCAATTAAGGCAGCAGCATTGAAATGCCTGTAGTTATGTTTTAAAAATTCTGT
Organism: Cecembia rubra; assembly: GCF_003014575.1. Lineage (GTDB taxonomy): Bacteria > Bacteroidota > Bacteroidia > Cytophagales > Cyclobacteriaceae > Cecembia_A > Cecembia_A rubra. Next base: position 541,377 of record NZ_PYGF01000001.1, on the reverse strand, counting down.
GATTTTCATGATAGGACTGTTTTTTGACGAGGTGCAAAAGTACCAATTTATCTTAAATGAAAAAAGCCCTGAGGAGACAGGGCTTTCTTGCAAATTTTAAAAGTAATTTTATTTCTTCTCAGCTGATTTCTTATCATCAGCATATTTTTTATTCAAACCTGCAATTACATCTTCTGTAATATCCAATGCTTTCTTAGAGTACCATATAGCTCCTCCTCTTGTATAGGAAAGGATCAATTCCAGTTCTTTCTCTTCAGCATATTGTGTCAGGTATTCTTGTACCTTATCATATACATCAGCATACAGTTTTGACTCATCTGCAGAAAGCTCCTGCATAAGATTGTCTCTGTAAGTCATTAGGTTTCTTTCTTTCCTAACAAGTTCTTCCTGCTTTGCCCTGGCCTGGTTCATTGTCATAGAAGATGCAGTTTGTTCAAAGTTGGCAACTTCCTGTTCAAACCCTCTTGCCCTACTATTCAGGTCACTTTCAAACTTTCTTCCTTTTTCGGTGATCTCTTCAGATTTTTCTTTGTAGAAATCAAACTTTGAAATGACAGAGTCTGTCAAAACATAAGCAATTTTCAAATCTGTTATACTGACTTCAGCTGCTGACTCCGAACCGGAGTTGCTATTGGAAGACTGACCTTGTTGGTTGCATGATGCTAAGGTTATCGCAGTGACACCTAAAAAACCTAATACTTTAGCTAATTTTTTCACGATTATGACTTATTTTTCAACTTTGCGCAAAGATAAACAAAGTATCGAAACCACAAATTTTACTGACCTTCCCAACTGTTAAATTGCGTTAACGCTTTCTTTTTTTTTGATCAAGCTTACTTTTAAATACTACTGCCTGCCCAAAGAGCGACAGTCCTGCAAAAAAAATGGCCAACGCAAAGGTTCCAAGTCCAAACCATAACAGAAATCCAACTTCGTCCCATTTAAGGATAGTAGCCTCTCCTAAAAAACTAAGACCAATGCCCATAAGTAGTATACCTCCAACCGAAAAGATTAACCACTTTTTCTTCAACTTTTTTTTCATAATTTCTAAAAGAATATATCCTGTGCCAATCTAAAAGTATTGGCATGCGCTTCAACAATTTGGCTTATTTTATGGGAATACCCCCCACCCATACAACACATGATGGGTATATTATGTCTCTTTGCTGCTTCCAAAACTTTCTTATCTCTTTCTTTGCAACCTTGTAGGCTCAAACCAAGCCTGCCCAGTTTATCGGAAGCAAGAACATCCACCCCAGATTGAAAGATAATGAATTCTGGTTCTACATTATCTATCAGGGACTCTAGATGTTGGTCAAGGATAGCTAGGTATTCCAGATCACCTATTTTATCGGGTAGCCCAATATCCAGATCTGATTTTTCTTTGTGCATGGGGTAATTATCAGCGCCATGCATACTGAAAGTAAAGACTTTGGGTTCTGACTGAAAAATTTTAGCCGTTCCATTACCCTGATGAACATCTAAGTCTACTACCAATATCTTTTGGGCAAGCTTATTGTCAAGTAGATAATTGGCAGTAATGGCAATGTCATTTAAAAGGCAGAAACCCTCTCCCCTATCTGAAAATGCATGATGTGTGCCTCCGGCTATATTCATAGCCACACCGTTTTCCAAAGCAAAAAGGGCTGCATTAACTGAGCCGTGCATAATATGGATTTCTCTGTCTACAAGCTCTTTACTTAATGGAAAACCGGTTTTTCTGATTTCAGATTTGCTGAGTGACAATTGTTCCAATTTCTCCAGATAGCTTAATTTGTGGGTATTGATTATCCAATCTTTGGATAAAGCTTCAGGAATAAAGAAATTCTCATCCTTAACGGTCCCTTCATAAAGTAACTGCTCAGGTAGAAGATTATACTTTTCCATGGGAAATCTATGCCCCTCAGGTAAAGGATGGCAATACTTTGGTGACCAGGCAATTTTTAACATAGCTATAAAAAAACGCTTGCTAAAAATAACAAGCGCAGTGTTGAATTGTTAGTGTAATATTAAAATGTTTTATGTATATCCGCAATTAGACCAGTAACCAATTCAAATTGGGTCTTAAATCAACCTGATATTAATAGATATTGGATCCGCCTCGGCGGACAAGTTATTCATTGATATTGGTTTGAAATAGTAGGTTTATTCTATTGTGAATATTCTACTGGCATGAAAGCGGACAATCATAAAATGATTTTTTTTGGATTTAGGCATCCTCCTCCTCTTCAGATTGAAAACTATATAAGGTATCGTCCAGCGCCAAAGTATCATCATTGAAATCCTTGACAAATTTAGCTATGACCTTTTCATCAATATAATCCAGATTGAGGGCCGCGTCTAAACCTAAACCATAATCATGGTTGGTATCAATATCTACAAACTCCTGAACCTTGACGGACTCATCTTCTTCCATTTCCATGATGATTTCAGTGATAAACCAGCCAATTTCTTCTTCTTCACTGCTAAGCGGTTTTAAATTCCCGTTCTCATCTTCTTCATATTTGATTCCTTTAAAATTCGGGAACTTTTTAGCTGCTTCATGCTCCGCTAATTCATAAAGTTCAGATGAATGGTGCAAACGAAGGGTGTATAAGGCAGCATCATAAATAACTTCTTTGCCTTCATACATTCCAATAAAGTAAAAATTTACAAATTCATCGTTATTATCTTCACCCTCGATGATTTTGTAAGTTTTTTTGGAGGCAGCCAGTTCTTTCTTTAGGGCTTCAATATTTTCTGGATCAAATCCTTCGTTTTGATATTTCATATTATTTAGTTCTGTCAATTAAAACACAACATACAATTCTTATAGTTAATTTGAAAACGGTAAAAACAAAAAATTGTGTTTTTTACTTGGAATTAATTTACAAGGTTTTGTTGAAAAAAAAAATGATGGACTTTAAAAAAGACAATGAATTTATAGATTCCCTTTTGAAAGCCGAGGAAGGTGAAGTTCTTGATTTTAAGCAAAATATAAATAAATCTTCAAGAATAGCTAAAACTATGGTGGCATTTGCAAATACAAAAGGCGGAAAAATAGCAATTGGAATTTCAGATCAAAAAAAAATTACAGGAATTGATCCGGAAGAAGAATTATTTATGATCGAAAAGGCAAATAGGGAATATTGCAGTCCTCCTGTTGAGTTTTCATATGGAGTTTATGAGATTGACCGCATAGATGATTTGGAATTAGATGAGGAAACTCATGTTTTGATCATAGAAATTGCAGTTTCTTCTTTAGAACATAAATACCGGAATCCGGATGGTACTTTGACAAAATACATCAGGATAAGGGATAAATCCGTGCCAGGCTGATTCTTTATTATTCACCCAAAGAAACTCCAAGAAGCGAATTGATCAAGCCAAGGATAAGTCCAAATAACAGAGCCCACCAAAAGCCGTCTACTGTAAATCCCGGAATGATTGCCGCTGCAATCAAGATCAAAATTGCATTAAGTGCCAAAAGAAAAAGACCCAAAGTCAAAATGGTGATCGGTATAGTTAACAGGATTAAAAGAGGCTTGACTGTGATGTTCAACAATGCTATCAAGGCAGCCACCACTAAGGCGGTGAGGAAACTTTCAACGTGAACTCCCGGAATAATATATTGTGCGATCAAAACTGCAACTCCTGCCAATACGAGTTGCAATAGGGTATTTATGGTATCTCTGGATTTGCTCATATTATAGTTATTTTTTGAATTAAAAATTTTCCACCTATTCCAAATATATAATGTATTCTCCGGTAATCGGATTTTTTATGGACATATTTCAAAAGTTTGGTTCGATTTTTCGAGCCTGACAATTATCTTTGTGGAGTTACCATTATTAAAATCTTAACTGAAGTGATTCTAATTGTATTCTTCTTGCTGCATTGGTATTTCTCTTTGTTTTGCCAAAGTTTCTTCCTACACAGATATGCAGCCCATCAAATGTTTTCAATGACAAAATTTTGGGAAAGGTTCTTTTACATCTTTACTTGGATTTGTCAGGGCAGTTCTTATCTATCTCCAAGAGCATATGCCATTTTGCACAGGATGCATCATGCATACAGTGATACACCAAAGGACCCGCACAGTCCACATCATACCGAAAACCTTTTCACCATGATGTGGAAAACAAAAAATATTTATAATGACTACTTTACTTTCAAATTGAAGCCGGAAGAAAGATTTTCTAAAGATGTTCCAGATTGGGGAAAATTTGACCTTTTTGCCGACTCAATGGCTGCAAGATTCGGATGGGGAGTTTTCTATGTTTTGGTTTACGTCCTTAGCATTTCGGTGTTTGAATTGGCTGGTACACATTGGTGGATGTATTTTCTTTTACCCATACATTTTTTGATGGGGCCAGTTCATGGTGCTATTGTGAACTGGAGCGGACATAAATATGGTTATGCCAATTTTGATAACAATGATAAATCCAAAAACAGTCTCTTGCTGGATGTATTGATGTTAGGTGAATTATTTCAAAATAATCACCATAAGCTGCCAAACAGACCTAATTTTGCTGTAAAATGGTATGAATTTGACCCAACCTATCCGATTGTAAAATTACTTCATGCCAGCGGTATAATTAAACTTAGGACCAGCTGAGTACGATAAAATTCTGTTTAAAAAGCCTGCTTCCTGCAGGTTTTTTTTGTTGCAAAACCACCTAAAAAATTAAAATAAAATAAGTTTTTTGTTGTTAGACTAATTTAATAGTATTATATTTACCGTTACCGATAGAAAGATTTATTCCAAATGTTTGGAATTAACAAACTAAATTGATAAGTTGGAAACGAATTTAAACTTAAACACCATTATGAGAGAATTAACCAGAGCAGAAGAGCAAATCATGCAGATCCTATGGGATATCGAGAAAGGTTTTGTCAAAGATATCCTAGAAAAAATGTCCGAGCCGAAACCGGCTTATAACACGGTATCCACTATCGTGCGTATCCTTGAAAGAAAAGGCTTTGTAAGCCATAAGGCTTACGGAAAATCGCATGAGTACTTCCCTATTGTGTCCAAAGACGAATACAGAAGTTTCTCCATCAAAAACCTACTTTCCGGTTATTTCAGCAATTCATTTTCAAAATTGGCCTCTTTCTTCGCAAAAGATAAAAATCTTGATATGAAGGAAATCGAAAAGATTCTGAATGAGGTGAAAGAAGACGTGAAAAAATAGCCTATGGCTGTTTTTTTGGATTATATCTGGCAGAGTACATTCTGCATGTTGATTTTCTTTGGGATCTATTGGATCTTCCTAAGAAATGAGAAAGCACTGAATTTTACTCGGATTTATCTTCTGATAAGCCCTTTGCTAGCATTGATCTTACCTTTGGTAAGAATCCCTGTTAATTTTGCAAAGCCGGATATATCCTTAGAGCAAACACAATTTTATCGGGCGCTTTTTTTGCAGGAAGCGTCCGATAACATTGCTGCAACTTATGGCCTTCCTGAAGTGATAGTGCAAAGTACTAAATTGCCTTTGCTTTGGGGTTTGGTAGATTATGCTTTTTTGGCCTATCTGCTGATTGTTTTTCTGTTACTTTTCAGGTTATTCTGGATATTTTTACAGCTTCGATTCCTCAAAGAAAAGGGTTGGTACCAGGCTACTTACAACCTGAAAAACAATTACTTTCTGATCCCAACCTTTGGATTAGCGCCTTTCTTTTCCCATTTCAACAAATTATTTTGGGATGATACCCAAAATCTGGGCAATGAGGAAAGGGAACAGATCCTTAGACATGAAATTGAACATATAAGACAGGGACATTCTTATGACCTCCTTTATTATCAGATATTGTGTACCGTTTTTTGGTTCAATCCGGGCATCTACCTGTTGCGGTCTGCACTGGTGGATGTCCATGAATTTCTTGCAGATGATCAAGTACTGGCCAAAGTTTCCAATAAAGAAATTTATCCAAAACTGATTGTCAAGATGGCATTTAAGGGAATAGATCTTCCTATCGGTAATTATTTCGTGAGATCAACAACCCTTAAACGTATCTTAATGATGAAAAATACAGCAAAAGTAAATTGGTTAAAAATCCTGATGATTATACCTATGTCCCTGGTATTGATGGGACTGGTATCCATGAAAACAGAAAATGGATTAGGTCTGATTGTAAGTAATATTACTGCCAATTTAGATGAGATACATTCACAGCTGATATCCTCGCAGGATTCTCTGGATGTGAATGTAAAGGTTAAAAAGTTCCCAAATCCGGTTCATTATGAATTGATAGGTAAACTTGAAAACGGGCAGCTTCAAGCCCAGATCGGAGAATTACTGTATGAGTTTTCCAATATCCATTCTGATGAAGAATACATTAAAGTCCGGGGATTGATCAAGTCCCTTAGGAATACTTCCGTTCATTTAAAACAATATGACAATGCACTGAAGCGCTATCAGGTAGATGAACCTGCCAGGCCAAAACAGGGAATGGAGGGATGGTATGGAAATTTCCTAAAAGGAATTGAAAGCCCTCAAAAGGAACTTGAACTTGGCCTTGGAGGAATTCTTGAGGTAGAATTTGTAATTAATGAAACGGGTGAAATTTCCCAGCCTGTTATCAAAACCAGTTTTGGAGCTGGATTGGATGAAAAGGTACTCAAAGCATTTGAGGGAATAAGTGATATCTGGTTGCCTGCAAAGAAAAACGGGAAACCGGTTGCCATGATCAACTCCATTTCCTTTGCTTTTTACCCTGAAAAGCCCGTGGCCAAAACTGAAGCCCATGAATTTTTCCGCTCCAATGCGCAAAGAAATCAGCTTCAACCTAAATTTTATGATGACCAGGAGGTATTTGATGTGGTTGAAAATTCCCCTGAATTCAGAGGGGGTTTTGAGGCCTGGAACAATTATATAAGGAACAACCTCTCCTACCCTGAATCTGCCCGTCTGAATGGAATTGAGGGAACTGTTTACCTTGTTTTTGTCATCAATAAGGATGGCAAAGTTGAAAATCCGGAAATCTTGAGAGGTGTAGGTTTTGGATTAGATCAAGAAGCCTTGAGGGTAGTCAGCGAAAGTCCGGACTGGATACCTGGTTACCAAAAAGGTCAAGCGGTGAATGTAAGAATGCGCTTGCCTGTAAGGTTCAAGCTTCCAGAAAAAGAGGCTGGTCCCCAGCTATCAGGAATGGCACAAACTTCTAAAAATTCCAATTCTTCCATGGAAGTCCAACATGGGTACAATTCTGAAGAACCAAGGCCAAGCCTTAAAGGTGCTGTTGCGAATTGGACAGTAAATACGGAGCATGGTGTGAAATTTAGGCAGCAATCCCATAATGATGTGCTTTTTGTGATTGATGGGGTGGCATTACCTGACTTCAACCCTGAAAAGGATATAAAGCCTAATCAAATTAAAAGCATGGAAATCGTAAAAGGAGAAAGGGCTTTGGAAATGTTTCCTGAAAACGCTGAAAAAGCAACAAATGGTGTCATTTTAATCAATACCAAGAATTAGAATTTGCGGCTGTCTTAGGCTGGAACTATTGAATGACCCATGCTCCCTAAGACAGCCTATTTTGTTTATTTAAGGTTAAGTTTTCCCTGGGACACGCCAAATAGATTGGCCATTCTGTAAAGTACCCTTGCTCCCACATTCCCATTCCATTCATCCCCTTCAGGTCCTGGAGCCACTTCTACAAGGTCAAACCCTACAATTTTTTTCCCGGCTTTAACCACCTGTTTCATCAGATATAATACTTGTTCCATTTCAAAACCACCAGCTACCGGTGTTCCTGTATTTGGGCATAATTTGGGATCAAGACCGTCAATATCAATGGTAATATATAAATCCTGAGGTAACTGCTCCACTATATCATCACAGATGATTTTCCATGCTTTGCCTTCAAACATCTCCTCTTTGATGTCTTTGTCATAAAAAGTATATATCCTATTATTTTCTTTGGCCATAATGGCTTCATCTTGGCAATAATCGCGGATACCTACTTGGATCAATTTACTGATTTGTGGCAGTTTTAGCGCATTGTAAGAGATAGAAGCATGTGAAAATTCAAAGTTCTCATAGGCCTTACGAAGATCTGCATGTGCGTCAATTTGTAGGATTCCAAAACTTGTATATTCTTCACTAAGCGCTTTGATTAAACCCAGTGGAGTACTGTGATCTCCTCCTACCAAAGCAACCAACTTACCCATTGTACGGTATTTTTTGGCTTGTGCATATACCCAATCATTCATTTCAGCACAGGCTTTATTGATGATATCCGGTACAGCAGCAAATCTTTCCAAATCTTCCTCCGGGGAACCTGCTTCCAGCCATTCAATATAATTCCTGGATAAAATCCTGTAGTTACTGCTTAGCGTAGCTATTTCTTCTGGAATTGGAAGCATATGAATGCCCATTTTCCATGCATCATGTATATCATCCTGATAAAGGTCAACCTGGTAGGAAGCATTTAATATGGCTTCAGGGCCTTCAGCCGTACCAGGAGAATAGGAAACTGTTACTTCCCAAGGTACAGGGATCAGTATTAGGTCAGCTGTTTCCTCATCAAAAGGCAATCCAAAAATACCTTCCTGAGAACTTACCCCATTGGGGTTAAATGATTCGATAATTCTGTGCTTTAAAGTCATATGTAAATAATAAAAGGAGCTGGATTTTTCTGAAGGAGTAATGTTGAAATATCTTTTTGGAGAAAAGTTTTCAAGTGATCTTTCAGAGCCATCCCAGCAATTTTTGTTCAATTTTGGGATATGTAAGAAAATATGCTCACAAATTTATAAATTTTATCATAGGGTGATTAATGATAAGTTAACCGGCTTTCAATGGACTGGTAGAAGCTAAAAACTTTACTGAATTTTTATTGCATGATTTCTATTAAGCTTGCAGTATTCTGTCCAACAGAAGCCCAATCATCAAGATAAATTTCCAATATGACCAACATGCCTGGTTTCATATTGAGGTACGGGTCTCCACTCAAAAAGGTTGCCACTGCTGAAATACCAGGATTGTGGCCGATGAGCATCAAGTTTTTGAAATTACGTTCAGTCTGATTGATTACCTGTAAGATAATTTTGGGATCAGCTTCATATAATTCAGGTGAATACCAAGTGCCTTTACATGGAATCTCAGAAGCCATGATTTCTGCTGTTTCCAAAGTTCGCTTGGCACTGCTGCAAACAGTTAGATCAAAATGAAGTTTTCGCCTGGCAAGCTCCTTGGCCAATCTCATCAATTGGTTTTTACCCTGTTCAGTAAGCTTTCGGTCAAAGTCCCCTACTTGGCCCATACCAGGTTCAGCTTCTCCATGTCGGAGCAGGTATAAAATTTTCTTTGTATCCACTTTTGGTAAATATTGGAGAGAGTAAACCTACAAAATATCTTTCCAAAGATCAGATGAAATACATCTAAATTTGGAAAGGAATATTTAGCCATCTATTTTTAGGTTTTTATTTGGATGGTGTTAGTTGGCCATTCTTTAAATTTCAGCGTTTATGTCAAAAAAATTAGTGATCGTAGAGTCGCCTGCCAAGGCCAAAACTATAGAAGGTTATTTAGGAAAAGACTTTAAAGTTGCTTCCAGCTACGGACATGTCCGTGACCTTCCCAAAGGTGATAAGGCCATTGATATCCAAAACAGGTTTAAACCAACTTATGAGGTTACTCCCGATAAAAAAGAAGTGATCAAGCAGTTAAAAAGTTTGGCAAAAGACGCTGAGACCATATATCTGGCAAGTGACGATGACCGTGAAGGGGAAGCTATTTCCTGGCACCTCAAAGAAGTGCTGAAACTAAACGAAGAGAATACAAAGAGAATCGTATTTAGGGAAATTACTAAAAATGCGATCGTCAAAGCCATACAGAACCCAAGAAAAATTGACATAGACCTGGTCAATGCCCAGCAGGCAAGAAGGATTCTTGACCGATTGGTAGGTTTTGAGCTTTCTCCAATTCTTTGGAAAAAAATAAAAACTGGCCTTTCAGCAGGAAGAGTTCAGTCCGTAGCGGTTAGATTAATCGTGGAAAGGGAAAGAGAAATAGAAAAGTTTAAATCCAAATCTTCTTTCCGTATTACGGCCCACTTTGATGTTGAAGGAAAAACCCTCGTAGCTGAACTTCCTAAGAAATTTGAAACCAAAGATGAGGCTGAAGTATTCCTTAAAAAGTGTCTTGGGGCAAAATTTGAGATTGAAAATCTGGAAACCAAGCCAGGTAAAAAATCGCCCGCACCTCCATTTACTACTTCAACACTGCAACAGGAGGCCAGCCGTAAATTGTATTTTTCTGTAGCCCAGACCATGTCCGTCGCCCAAAAGCTTTACGAAGCAGGTAAAATTACCTATATGAGAACGGACAGTGTCAATCTCTCAGAGGAAGCCATGCAGGCTGCAAAAAATGAAATTATATCTGCATTTGGATCTGATTTTCACCAACCAAGGAAATACGCCAATAAAACGGAAGGTGCACAGGAAGCACACGAAGCAATTAGGCCGACAGATTTTTCCAAAAGTGAAGTCTCGGGCGACAGAAATGAACAAAGGCTGTATGAATTGATCTGGAAAAGGGCAATAGCTTCTCAAATGGCAGATGCCAAATTAGAAAAGACCGTTGTCAATATCGGAATTTCCACTACCCCTGAAAAACTTTCTGCCACTGGTGAGGTTGTCAAGTTTGAAGGTTTTCTTAAAGTCTATCTGGAGAGCACAGATGATGAGCAGGATGATGAAGAAAATGGAAATAAAGGATTGCTCCCTCCTCTTTTTATAGGTCAAGTCCTTCCTTTGATTGAAATGAAAGGAAGGGAAACTTTCTCCCGACCAGCACCGAGGTACACGGAAGCATCATTAGTAAAAAAATTGGAAGAAATGGGTATTGGACGACCTTCAACCTATGCTCCTACAATTTCTACCATTCAGAAAAGGGAATATGTAATAAAAGAATCGAAAGAAGGTACAGAAAGAAAGTATCTTGAAATGAAAATCACCAAAGAGGGATTTTCGAAAGTGGAAAAAACAGAAATCACTGGTGCAGATAAAAACAAATTGTTCCCTACCAATATTGCCATGGTGGTCAATGATTTTCTGGTTGAACACTTTCCAAATATTATTGATTTTTCCTTCACTGCCAAAGTAGAAAAAGAATTTGATGATATCGCCCAGGGAGGTCAGGACTGGCAGGATATGATTGAGAATTTCTATGGTAAATTCCATGTCCGGGTAGAGGAAACTGCTAATGTGGCAAGAGCTGAAATCAACAGTTCTAGGGAATTGGGCAAAGATCCCAAAACCGGCAAACCTGTAATTGCACGATTAGGAAGATTTGGTCCTCTTGTTCAAATTGGTGATCAGGAGGATGAAGAAAAGCAGTTTGCAAGTATGAAAAAGGGGCAATTCATAGAAAATATTACCCTGGATGAGGCCTTGGATCTGTTTAAGCTTCCAAGGGAAGTCGGTGAATTTGAAGGAAAGAAGATGGTGGTAGGGGTTGGTAAATTTGGTCCCTATGTGCGGCATGACGGAAAGTTTGTTTCCCTTAAAAAAGGTCAGGATCCACTGGCCATAACTGAAAGTGAGGCAATTCAACTCATCGAAGAAAAAAGGGATGCAGATGAGAAAAAGCATATCAAAACCTTTGAAGAAAATCCTGAAATCCAAATTTTGAATGGACGCTGGGGTCCTTACATCAAGTTTGGCAAAAACAATTTCAAGATTCCAAAGGGTAAAGAAGCTGAAAGCTTAACTTATGCTGAAACCATTGAAATCATTGAGAATCCGCAGGATAAGAAAAAGGGAAAGTTCATTAAAAAGAAAGCATAAATTATACGACTTAAATAATTCAAGCTCCAAGTATAAATCTAGGAGCATACAATGAATTTTTTACATCAATGATGAAAAGTTCATTTAATATTCATCTATTTTTCAGCTTACAAACTAATTTTTTGAAAGTAAAAAATTTTGGGTAAAAAATGCTGATTTGTTACCTTTAGATCATTGGCAAAATACCGATGAATAAAAGGAAACTAGTTGTTTTGACCGGAGCAGGCATCTCTGCCGAGAGTGGAATAAGTACTTTCCGTGATGCTGGGGGATTGTGGGAAGGACATGACATCATGGAAGTGGCTTCACCGGAAGGTTGGAGAAAAAATAGGAAATTGGTCTTGGATTTTTACAACCAAAGGAGAAAACAGGTATTGAACTGCCAACCCAATGAAGCTCACCTGGAATTGGCCAGGTTAGAGGAACATTTTGATGTTACAATAATTACCCAAAATATTGATAATTTACATGAAAAGGCAGGTTCCTCTAAAATCATCCATCTGCATGGAGAGATTCTGAAATCCCAAAGTACCTTGGATCCCTCTCTGGTATACGAAATGGATGGTTGGGAAATCAATATTGGAGACAAATGTGAAAAAGGGAGTCAACTCAGACCCTTTATCGTGTGGTTCGGGGAAATGGTGCCTATGATGGAGCCTGCCATTGATGCCGCTATGGAGGCAGATATTTTTGTAGTGATTGGAACTTCCCTATTGGTCTACCCTGCTGCAGGATTGATTCAATACGCCAAGCAATCTATCTGCAAATACATCATTGATGTTAAAGTACCCGAAACGGGGTTCATTGGAAATTTAAAAAAAATTGAGGCTCCCGCATCTGTGGGAACGAAAATCATGTCCGAGGAAATCAGATTAAATTATGTCTAAAAAAATTGCCGTCATTGGTACAGGGCCTTCCGGAATAACGGCCTTGAAAAATCTCTTAGATCAAGGACTGGACGCTGTGGCCTATGATATAAATTCAGACGTTGGGGGTAATTGGATCTACAGTGATAATGAATCTCATTCCAGTGTTTTTGAGACCACCCATATTATCAGCTCCAAAACTTTATCACAATATGAGGATTTTACATTCGATGATTTTGACCCGCTGACCTCTGATTATCCTTCCCATAATGAACTGAGAAGATATTTCCAGGCTTATGCCAGCAAATTCAATTTGTATCCACATATCCGTTTCAATACGCTTATTATCCATTGCAAATGGATAAATGAAGGAAAATGGGAAGTTACGACAGAATCAGCTGGAATCAGAAATACAGAGATTTTTTCGGATCTGGTAGTATGTAATGGTCACCACTGGAATCCAAGATGGCCTGAATATCCCGGAAATTTTACAGGAGAATTCCTTCATTCTCATTCTTTCAAAAAAGCCGCCCCCTTTGAAGGAAAAAGGGTTTTGGTCATTGGAGGAGGTAATTCTGCTTGCGATGTAGCAGTAGAAACCAGCAGGGTAAGTGAAATGACTGCAATTTCCTGGAGAAGAGGATATAGGATAATTCCTAAATTCTTTTTTGGCAAACCTTCCGATAAAATCGGAGAAAGAAGTTCTTGGATCCCATTGAAGATCAGAAGTTATTTCTTTGACCTGTTGCTCAATATCATGGTAGGAGATAATTCCCTTTATGGTCTAAGGAAGGTTGAGACTAAATTTGGAGAAACACATCCTACAATCAATGATGAACTTTTGTATAAAATCCGTCATGGTAAAGTCAAGCCAAGATTGGATATCAAAAGATTTGAAGGAAAGAAAGTGATTTTCGAAAATGGCCTGGAAGAAGAATACGATAGCATTATCGCCTGTACCGGATATTACCTGTCCCATCCATTCTTTGATAAGGATTTTATAAATTATCAATCCGGTCCCGTACCCCTTTACTTAAAAATGTTCCATCCCAAGTATAGAAACCTATATTTTATTGGGATGTTCCAGCCTTTGGGCTGTATTTGGCCTGGTGCTGAACTTCAGTCAAAAATAATGGCCAGAGAGTTGGCAGGGAAATGGTCCAGGCCTAAAAACATAGAGGAATTGTGTGAACTGGAAGTGAAAAAACCACACTATCATCAAATTTCCACTCCCAGGCATACCATAACTGTAGATTTTCATAAGTTCAAGAAGGATTTGTTAAAACATCTGCCCAAAGATTATGTTTCAAAAAAATCATTGAAAGAAGATGTAAACTTTAAAGTGGGGTAAGAGTAGAGAAAATTGGAAGAAGCAAAAAGTTTTTATGAAACCGATATCTTGTTTTGATTATTTTGTTCGAATATGCTCAAATGGAGCCCTTTACTTATAACGTATCTTTTTAATTAGATTATTGATAATAAGATAGTTATGGCAATTGGCTTATAGTGTTGCTTTAAAATTTAGAAAATATTTGCGGGATTTTATTGAAAAAGTTTTTAGTGCACTGCAAAGGCATTTCCATTTGGAAAATCCAGTTTATGTTTAAAAAAAAAAGGCCGGAATTTCCGGCCTTTTTTAGTTGCAATATTTATTGATGGCTTCATTGGCCTCATTGTAATTCAGTTTTAAGGCAGCCCTTAGATCATCACAACCGGATTTTTTTCTGTCGGTCGCTAATTTAAGCATTCCTCTATAATAATAGGCCATTCCAAAATCCTTATCCATTTTGATGGCAGTACTGTATTCCTTGTAAGCCTCATTGGTATTACCCAATTGGTGCATTGCCCTTCCTTTCATGAAATAAGCCATAGCAGGTGCCCCCGGAACTTCTACTGCATATTCTGCATAAAGTAAAGCATTACTGTGCCTCTTTTGTTTTTGGTAAATATTTGAAAGACTTAAAAGAATTTGTGTATTTTTTCTGTCCTGTTCCAATGCGTTTAGAAAATCTCTTTCTGCATTTTCAAACTGACCCAACTCTTCATAGGCCCTACCTCTATTATAAAGGGCTTTGACATTTCTAGGGTTAGATGCCAGAAATCCATCGTATGCTGCTATGGCTTCTTCATAAGCTCCCTGGGTGAAAAAAGCATCGCCTTTATTGTATTCCTTATTAGAACAAGAAAATAAGAACATAATGCCTATAAGGGAGGCAAAACCCCACTGAATTACTCTCATTATCAATTATTTTTAAACGGCTACATTATTTTCTCTTAATGCATCGTTCAAGGAAGTTTTAAGATCAGTTGAAGCCTTTCTTTGTCCAATAATTAGTGCACAAGGAACCTGAAATTCACCTGCAGGGAATTTTTTGGTCAATGAGCCTGGAATTACTACAGACCTTTCGGGTACATAACCCTTGTATTCCTTAGGCTCCGAACCTGTAACATCTATAATTTTGGAACTGGCTGTCAATGTTACACCTGCTCCAATTACCGCCTCTTTGCCTATCCTTACCCCTTCAACGATAATGGCCCTTGAACCGATAAATGCACCATCTTCTACTATTACGGGAGCAGCCTGTACAGGTTCCAAAACACCACCTATACCTACACCCCCACTGAGGTGGACATTTTTTCCAATCTGAGCACAAGAACCGACTGTTGCCCATGTATCAACCATCGTGCCACTATCTACATAAGCACCGATATTTACATAAGATGGCATCATAACTACGCCGCTTGCTAGGTATGCACCATAGCGGGCTACAGCATGAGGAACAACCCTTACACCTTGTTTGGCATAATTTGTTTTCAGTGCCATTTTATCATGAAATTCGAAAGGACCGACCTCAATTGTATGCATTTTTTGGATTGGGAAATAAAGAATTACAGCTTTTTTTACCCAGTCATTGACCTTCCATTGTCCGTTCTCTAATGGCTGCGCCACTCTCAAAGTTCCGCTATCGAGATCACTGATTACGGTTTTAATGGCGATTTCAACGTCCTTTTCTTTTAAGAGTTCCCTGTTTTCCCAGGCATTTTCAATAATAGATTGTAATTCCATATTTTTGGTCATATTCATGTTAACTTAATATCCATGCATTCCATTCCTGTTTTGATAGCTTCTACGCTAAAACCCCTTAAAGATCCAAGGGCATATTATAGGTTTGGACTTTCACTGCGTGAAACAAATAAATACCTGATAAACATCATAGGATTTTCAATAAAAAATGAGGATGATGAAAAAAATATAAAGTTTCATCCTCTCTTTTTAGAAAAAAGGAAAGGGCTTTCCAGAATTTTGGCCTCGTATGTTTTTTACAAAGTATATAGAAATGAAAGACCCAGACTTTGCATCATTTGTACCTGGGAATTCATTCCAGCTGCTGTTTTATGTAAATTCTTATTTGGAGGCAAATTGGTATATGATGTTCAGGAAAATTATACTTTAAACATTTCATATAACCGAACTTCACAAGGGATTAGAAAATGGTTTGCAAAAACCCTGATTCAGGTTATTGAATATTTTGGAAAAGGTTATTTTGAACATTTTATATTTTCTGAACAATGTTATATTTACGAAAAGCCAGCCTTTCATCCCAATACAATTCTTGAAAATAAATTTTATGGTTATGTCCCAGAAATCATTCCCAATAAGCGTTTAAATCTTCCCAAATTACGCTTTTTGATTTCTGGAACCATCACCGAGGTCTATGGAATAAGGGAAGCCTTGCAATGGTTTATAATACTACAACATACCTTTCCCGAAATTTCTCTACTAATCATAGGCCATTGCCCCATTTCTACTTATAGGGAGAAGCTTATTGAAATGTCGAAAGGAATAAAGGGAATTGAATTAGAAATTTCCTATCAACCCATTTCCTATGAAAGGATTTTAGGCGCTTATGGTACGTCTGATATTGTGCTGTTGCCCTATCATCAAATTCCCAGCATCAGTCCTAAAATTCCCAGCAAACTTTATGAATGCCTTGCATTGGGCAAACCGGTGATTTTTAGTCCAAATACGAAATGGAGGGAATTAGTTGACCAATATGGAGGAGGAATGGAAATAGACTTTAAAGATCTTCAAAATGCCCAAAATCACTTCAGAAATTTTTTAAGTAAATCCTATTTCAATGGAAAGAGCACATATGAATTGACTTGGCCCAGTGAAGAAAAAAGATTTTTGACTCAGATTCAAAAAATACTCAATCCAAAATGAAAACAAGGCTATGCAGGTAAAAAATAATAGTTTATGGCTTGTATTGCAGTATTCTTGATTATTAAGCATTATAAATTAAATAAGCTGTCCTTATAATCGGGACAGCCTATTTTAAGTAAAGTTTTGAAACAGGTTATTTACATTCTTTCACGTTAACATGCACAGCAAAGATTGTTGCGCTGTTTCTGTTAACCTCAACTGTAATAGGTGCGCTTGATGCTTCTCCTTTACTCCAGGTTACAGCACTGCCTTGCTGACCTCCTTTTGGTCTTTCTGATGGTGCTGATGTATAACCATGTACATACCAATTATCACCTGTCTGAAGTGTGAATCCAGCTGCAAGGTTAATTTCAACTACAAGGATGTTGGAATTTCCATTTTTAGGATGAATGCTAACAGTACCAGCTGCTTTATTTTGTCCGGCCCAAAGTGTGTTAGTAGCGGAATAATTATGATCCAAAGTCATTAAATAGTACCATCCCTTATTATTTAGCATTTGACCACTTTCACCAGCAAAAGCCGTATCATTTTCACATTCTGCTTCATCTTGGCAAGGGACTAAATTGTAGCAAAAAGTAAGGTTACTCAGGTCTGCAATATTGCCCTTGCCTACCAAAGGTGCCGTAAGTCCGGATCCAGAAGTTGCACCATTGATGGTATATACATTATGACCTGGACCACCTTTAACAATCACGGCCATTGTTCCTAAGCAAGAATTGGCATCAGGTGCAGTGTAAGACCATTCCACAAACTTGTTGTTAATTACATTTACAGTAAAGCCAGCCGGCCAAGGTTTTTCAAATGTGCCTGTAACCGGATCATAATTGTTTCTTCCTGTGGTAAAAGCATAACTGTTTGGAAGATCTGAACATTCCAAATTCCCACCTTTGACAGGTCCTCTCATTCCCTCCCAAAAAATTGGAGCACCAATGGATTCATTAAACTCAAATAAACTTGAGTTGGAGTTAATTATTAATTCATTTTCTAAAGATGGTTGAACATCTTCCATTTGGTTACATGCTACAGCAAATAAAACCAAGAACATTGCCATTAAGGACTTCATCGGACTTTTAAAGAATTTATTTTTCATTTATCTAATAATGATTGTTTATGCGGCAAATATAAAGTGAAATGATTCATTCATGCAATGAAATGCAAAAAAAATATTTTAAACTACAAAAAACATGATTTAAAAAATCAAAGAAACTTTTTTAACAATATGAAAATCAATATTTTGATTGTCCTGTTCAGGGTTTCTGAGGGCTAAAATTTTTAAAAATCAAAAAATTGATATTGCTTCAGAAAACTAATTTTCTTTGGAATAAAAGAGCACTTCTGATTATCCAGCAGAATTTGTTAATGGAAACTGGAATTCTCTTGCTGGAAACTTGAATACTTTTCATTGCTATTCAATATTGGGCAGATAATATTGAATTAAACACCTGAAATCTAGTAATATTTGTCCAATATAAGATTGTGCTTAAATATTTTTTAGGGTAACCTAAAAAGGAAATCACATCAATAAAACAGTTATCCACATCCTTTTTAGCCTTTATATAAATTATTTTTTGATTTGTCTAAAAAAGTTATCTTTGCCAAAAGCTTAATGAATGAAACAATTGACCCCTGCTGAGGAAAGTTACCTCAAAGTGATTTATCATATTTCTGAAGGTGGCAAGAGAAGTGTATCCACCAATGACATTTCTTTTAAAATGAAGACCAAGCCTGCCTCGGTCTCTGATATGCTTCGCAGATTGGGGGAAAAGGAAGTAATTGAGTACCGAAAATACTATGGAGTAAATATCACAGAGACAGGAAAAAAACTGGCTTTACAAACGATCCGTAAGCACCGGCTATGGGAAGTATTTTTGGTAGAAAAACTTCGGTTCTCCTGGGATGAGGTTCATGAAGTAGCAGATGAATTGGAGCACATCAGGTCCAAGCTTCTGATCCAAAGACTGGATGAATACCTTGGTTTTCCAAAATTTGATCCTCATGGTGATCCTATTCCAGACGAATTTGGTGATGTCCGGGCCAGGCCAAGAGTAGCTCTTTCGGATCTAGAAGTCAATACCACCGGTCAGATTGTCGCAGTGAAAGACAGCAGTGCAGCATTTTTACGCTATTTGGATAAAGTTGGTGCTTACATCGGAGCAAGAATCAAATTGCTGGAGAAAGTTGAATTTGACGGTTCTGTTGAAATCCTTGTCGATAATAAGAAGACAATTTTTATGTCAAAAGATGTTGCGGGAAATGTGCTGGTGATGCTTTAGTTGAAGGAAGACTCAAGACTTAAGAGTCAAGATACTTGATATGTTTAAAGTCTTGTTTCTAGCTTCTTTAAATTGGAATAGATTTTGAAACCCAGTGAACTTGAAATAAATTATAGTCGTTTTTAACTTATGTAGCTTTAACCCAAATTCAATGAAAAGATTAATACCACTTACATTTTTACTCCTTTTACTCGGAGGTATGGCAATGGCCCAAAGCAAAATCAATTGGATGACTTTTGAAGAGGCTGCTGCAAAAACCCAGGAAAACCCTAAAATGGTTTTTGTGGATGTATATACCGACTGGTGCGGCTGGTGCAAAAAAATGGACAAAGAAACTTTTACTGATCCTAAAGTAGTGGCCTATATCAATGAAAATTTCTATGCGGTGAAGATGAATGCAGAAAACACAAAAAGGAAATTCATGTTCAGAGGCAAGGAATATACAGAAGCAACTATGGCTGCGACTATGAGGGTAAGGTCATACCCTAATTTCATCATCATGGATGCCACCATGGAGAATATAACCCAATATCCTGGTTATAGGCAACCTGAGCCTTTCCTTACTGGACTTACAGGTATTCTAGATAAATTTGGCAAGTAATAAATGAACTTCACCCTTCACGAAAAAGAAGATACTATCATTGCATTGGCTACACCCCAAGGTGTTGGCGCCATTGCAGTGGTAAGGATTTCTGGTAAAGACGCAATAAAAATTACCAATGAGGTTTTTAAAGGTAAAGACCTGGAAAAACAGCCTACACATACCATTCACTTCGGAACCATCCGAGATGGGGAAAGGATAATCGATGAAGTATTGGTATCTCTTTTTATTGCACCAAAATCCTTTACCAAGGAAAATGTGGTGGAAATATCCACCCATGGCTCTTCCTATATTGTCAATCAGGTGATCAAACTTCTGATCAAACACGGGGCACGTCCGGCCAAACCTGGGGAATTTACCCAAAGGGCATTTCTCAACGGTCAGTTTGATCTTGCTCAGGCAGAAGCAGTGGCTGACCTGATCCATTCCGATTCCGAGGCTTCCCATCAGGCAGCCATGAACCAAATGCGTGGTGGTTTCAGTGGGGAGATTTCAAAGTTGAGGGCTGAGTTGATACACTTTGCCTCCATGATCGAACTGGAACTGGATTTCACGGAAGAAGATGTGGAGTTTGCCAGCAGGGATGATTTAAGGATTTTGGTTGAACAGCTGTTGCGGGTAATCGAGCAACTGATTGGTTCTTTTGATCTGGGTAATGTGATTAAAAACGGTGTGCCAACCGTAATCGCCGGCAAACCCAATGCGGGTAAGTCTACGCTATTGAATGCTTTGCTCAATGAAGAGAAGGCGATTGTCTCCGACATCGCAGGAACTACCCGTGACTTTATCGAGGATGAAATCAATATAGGAGGAGTCATCTTCAGGTTTATTGATACGGCCGGGCTTAGAGAAACCACCGACACGATTGAAGCTATCGGGGTCAGCCGTACACAGGAAAAAATGAAGACTGCTTCCTTGATCCTTTACCTCTTTGACCTGACTGATACAGACATGGTGGAGATCAATAGGGATATCAATAAACTGGAAAACCTGGGTGTTCCTTTTATTAAAGTAGGGAATAAGATAGACAAGGCTAATCCTCATTTTATCAATGAATTAAAAGAGAAATATCCTGACACTATTTTCATCTCTGCAGGTCAAAAGGAAAACCTTGAACTCTTGCGAAACAGGATTCTGGAAATGGTGAATTTGGACAAGTTCAGAACAGGGAATACCATTGTCACCAATATCCGGCATTACGATTCCTTGGTAAAAACCCGTCAGTCCCTGCTCGATGTTTTGACCGGTTTGGACAATCACATTACCAATGATTTCCTCGCCATGGATATCCGTAGATCCCTTCACTACCTCGGTGAAATCACAGGGGAGATTACCACCGACGATTTATTGGCGAATATCTTTAGTAAGTTCTGTATCGGGAAGTAAAGAATGAATAATTCATTTTAAAGGTGAGCCATTCATATAAGTTTCAAAATCAAAAAAAAACCAGGGAACATATTTATTAACTATAATAATATAATCAAGAGCTGAAGGAATTTGGCTTGGTCCAAAGTTAAATTTGGCCATTACCCCCAAGAAATAAAGAAAGTACCTGCTTTATTTTTTATCAGGCCCTTTGACCAAGAATTCATCAGCAATTGAAATCATAGCACATTGGTTAAGGTAATGACAATCTGGATCAAGAGCACACCTTCTCCCCTAGCATCAAACTATGAAAACTAGAATCCATGCTCAGTCCTAACATTGATGATGTTTCAGCGGAAAAAATATATGCAAACTGAATATTAATTACGGAATGTACTTTAATTAACCAGAAATTACACTTTTTATTAAAATCGTAAATTAGAGGAAAAATAACTATCTAGAAAAGTAAATTTGGTTTGGAGTTGTTTAAAAACTTAAGAATAATCTGACAGACTTTCTTTTGGATTGTGACATTTCGCACAAACTCAAAATCCAATCAAATGCTAACTTAGCTTAAATTTCCTTAAATTTTCTTCATGGAATTAGATATTCAGGTAATCATAGTTTTGGGCATTTTGGTGACTACGGTCATCATGATGGTCTTTGAAATTTTCAGAATCGACGTGGTGGCTATCATTACCATGTTGGCCTTAGGCTGGTCGGGTATTCTTACCACTGATGAAATGCTGAAAGGCTTTTCAAGTAATGCGGTAATTTCAATGATCGCTGTAATGATTTTGGGTTATGGTATTACCACAACAGGGGTCATGGAGAAGTTTTCGGAATTTATACTTCGAAAAGTAGGGAATGATAAGAACAAGATTATTGGCCTGATTTCATCAGCCGTGGGCACACTTTCTGCATTTATGCAAAATATTGGTGCTGCTGCACTCTTTCTACCGGGCACAATT
Source organism: Cecembia rubra (assembly GCF_003014575.1). GTDB lineage: Bacteria > Bacteroidota > Bacteroidia > Cytophagales > Cyclobacteriaceae > Cecembia_A > Cecembia_A rubra. The sequence continues at coordinate 519,300 of NZ_PYGF01000001.1, read as the reverse complement.
GAAATTTCAAGGAAGACTAAAATTCCAGTATCCCAATTGGTTATGCCTTTGGGCTTTGCAGCCATTTTGGGTGGATCTCTCACAATGGTGGGTTCAGGACACCTTATCCTAATCAATGATTTACTGACAGCTGCTGACCTTGAGCCTTATGGGTTATTTGCTGTAACGCCTATTGGTGCCGTGCTCTTGATTGCCGGTATCCTTTACTTTTTCATTTTGGGCAAAGTAGTACTCCCAAAGGTCAGCGGTGCAGGAATCAAAAAATCCTCCCAGGAAAAATTGATGGAAACCCTCCGTTTATCTAAAAATATCTGGTATTTATCCATAGAGGAAGGTAGTCCTTTGGTAGGCATGACTGCTGAAACTTCAGGAATCTGGAAGAATTTCCAGCTGAATATTATAGCAATTTCCAAAGGGCAGGATATCATTTATGCCCCTTGGAGGGAAACTGCCTTCCAAGTGGGCCAAATTATGGCACTATTGGGGAGAGAAAAAGATGTGAAAGCAATGGGTGAAGCGTTTGGACTTAAAGAAGAAATTGCTCCTGCTATCTTCAGTAGACTTGATAAGCCTGAAGACTCAGGATTTGCTGAAGTCATTTTTCCAGCCAGTTCAGAAATTATAGGCAAAAGCCTTAGGGAATATGGATTCAGAAGGAGATTTGGACTAGAACCACTTATAGTCTTCCATAATGGGGAGGAAATCAAGGGAGATTTCTCAGATCATATTTTCCAACTGGGAGATACGCTGATTGTTTATGGACTTTGGGATCATATTAGAAGCTTAAAAGATGGGTCGGATTTTATAGTTGCTACACCAATTGAAGTGGAACCTAAAAACCAATCAAAAACCATTCCTGCTGTGGCTAGTTTTGCATTGGGTATTTTCTTGACATTTGTTGGCGTTCCCATAGCCCTTGCATTTTTGACTGGAGCATTGGCCATGATATTATCAAGGGTTATCACAATTCAACAGGCTTACGAATCCATAGACTGGAAAGTAGTTTTTCTTCTTGCAGGACTAATTCCATTGGGTATTGCCATGCAAAAAACAGGTGCTGCATATTTTCTGGCTGAAAACGTGATGGGCCTGATCGAAGGACAATCCCCTCTCCTGCTTGTCATTGCCATTTCTGTCCTTGCAACTGTCTTTTCCCTCTTTATGTCCAATGTAGGGGCTGTAGTTGTTTTGGCCCCATTGGTAATCGGAATGGCCGAAATTGCCGGCCTTGACCCAAGACCATTGACTTTGTTAGCTGCAGTAAGTGTCTCCAATTCCTTTGTTCTTCCCACCCATCAGGTCAATGCACTGATGATGTCAACCGGCGGTTATAAAAATAAAGATTATATCAGAGCAGGCAGCGGAATGACAATGGTATTTCTGGTGTTAACTGTTCTGGTATTTTATCTATTTTACCTGTAAGGATATTATTTTTCTTGCTTATTTTTTTATTTATGACTGATAAGATGGCCTTTTGATTTTACATCTATCAATTCAGTATATTTTCTTATCCTTTTTGGACCGAAAATTAATTTTCAAAAAAACGCCATTTAGGACTGTTCTTTGAAAATTTAGACCATTCAGCAAATAATCACCCTGCTTAAATTTAAATGGGCTTTTCTTTGTTTTTATAAGGTATGCTATGATAGATGGCAATCTAGGAAGCACCTGTTCAATCAAAAGTTCAATCAAATAAAATCAATGAAATACCTTTTCTTTTTTGTACTTCTTTTTGGGATTCAAAAACAAATGTTTGCCCAAGGCTTTTCAGTCAAAGGATCTGTTTTTGAGGAAGGCAAAAATGAATCTTTACCTTTTGTAAATATTTTACTTTTGTCTCTTAATGATTCTTCCCAAGTTGGTGGAACAGTTACCGATATAGATGGGCGTTTTGAATTAACAGGCATAAAAAGGGGTGAATACTTACTTAAAATTCAATTCATGGGATATAAAGACTTTTTTCAGTCTATCCAGGCAAGTTCCAACGTAGATTTAGGTAAAATATTCATCAGTGAAGTAGCCACAGATTTAAGTGAGGTAGTAATAGAAGCACGTAGATCCACTGGAATGCAAAAAGGAGATACTACCCAATTCAATGCGGATGCATTCAAAACCATGAGGGATGCAAGTGCCCAGGCTTTAATTGAAAAACTCCCTGGAATCAGTTCAGAAAATGGAGTCCTTCAGGCACAAGGAGAAAATATCGCTCAGATCTTGGTTGATGGTAAGCCATTTTTTGGCAATGATGTGACAGCTGCTTTGCAAAATATTCCTGCAGAAATGATCCAAAGTATTGAGATTTTTGACCAAAAGTCAGAAAAAGCTCAGTTAAGCGGTTTTGATGATGGTGAAAGGCTAAAAACCATCAATATCATCACCAAACCTAATCGAAGAAAGGGGCAGTTTGGGAAAACAACAGCCGGATATGGTTCTGATGAACGCTACTTAGGAGGAACAAGTATCAACATTTTCGATGAAGACACTCGATTGACAATTACCGGTTTGAGTAACAATATCAATATTCTCAATTACTCCAGTGATCCAAACGTTCAGACCAATGAGTCTCCCCAACAGGGTATTATCACAACCAATCTCATCGGTGCCAATTATACTGATGTGTGGGGTGAAAAAATTAAAGTTACTGGAAGTTATGTGTACACAGTGACAGAAAATTTAGGCATTGAAAGCAGGTTCCGTGATTTTGTGACTACTGATCAATCCAATAAGTTTTACACAGAAATCAGTAAAGACAGCAGAATAAACCGTCGTCACCAAGCAAATCTTCGCCTTGAATACAATCTCAATGAAAGGAACAGGATTTTATACATCCCGAGGTTTTCTGCAAGGTTTGAAAATGAAAACTCAGGTTTCTTCGGTGAAACGTCAAATGGTATCAGCTTAATCAATACTGTAGAAAATAGCAGAATTGGAAGGTATGAGGACTTTGACCTCTTCAATAGATTCTTTTACAGTCATAAATTCAATAAGCCGGGTAGGACCTTTACCGCAAGATTGAATTTGACACAAGGGTGGAATATTGATAATTCTGAAAGAAATGCCGTCAATACTTTCTTCGAACAAGATGGAGAGAACATTGAAAATTTGAATCAGAATACGTTTAGAGACCGTATAGGAAATTCTTGGAACACAAGATTTTCCTACACCGAGCCATTAGGAAATAAAAGTCAGATGGAATTGGAGTATTCCGTAGGAAACAGAAAAAATGACTCTGAACAATTGCTTTATAATGTCCTTTCTGAAGCAGGAGGTCCAGACCATTTAGCTTTGGATACAGCACTAAGTAACTCCTTCTTGAGCAATTACCTTACGCAACAATTTGAATTGGGTTATCAGTTTCAAACTGAAAAATTAAAGATTCAGACAGAATTGGAATTTCAGGATGCAAGTTTAAAAAATGATCAGTTTTTCCCTGTCACTGAAGAGTTGAACAGACGTTTCCAAAACGCCTTGCCTACTGCCCGACTGGAATATAAATTTTCGCCTAAAACCAATATCCAATTGGATTATGATACTTGGACAAATGAACCTCAAGTGGGTCAGCTACAACAGGCCATCAATAATAACAACCCGTTGCAATTGAGAACAGGAAATCCAGAACTGGATCAGGCATATACCAACCAGGTAAGGATGAGATTTAGGGGAAATAATCCTGACAAGGATAGAAACTGGTTCATTTTTGCGCAGGGACGACTGACAAATAATTTTATTGCTAACAGTATTTTGATTGCAGAAGAGCCTGTAGAAGTAGCGCAAGGTGTGGTACTTCAACAAGGGTCACAGTTGAATAGACCCGTTAATTTAGATGGGTTTACAGATTTGAGATCTTGGTTGAGCTATGGTTTTCCTTTAAGTTTTATCAAATCAAATTTCAATATCAATGCAGGTCTGGGAATTACTCAGCGCCCCGGACAAATCAATGATCAAATTGGATTTAACAATTCCAACCGTTTCAGTACCGGTTTTAATCTTAGCAGTAGTATCAGCGAGAATGTTGATTTCAATATCTGGTCCAGATCTTCTTTCAATAATGTCCGCAATACTCTCAATTCCAATCTAAACTCAGAATTTTTCCAACAAAGGATGAGAGTGAATTTCAACTGGATTATCTGGAATGGAATTATTTATAGGCTTGACCTTAACCACCAGATCAATAGTGGTCTGGCTGAAGGTTTTGATAACAATTTTACCCTAGTCAATATGAGTGTGGGCAAAAAAATCTTCAACAACCAAAGGGGTGAAATCTCTATAATGGCGTATGACCTGCTCGGTCAAAATGCCAATGTAAGGAGGAATATCACAGAAACATTTGTAGAAGATTTCCAATCCAATGTACTTCAACAGTATGTTATGGTTAGCTTTACCTACAACCTTAGAAGGTTCAGTAAAGGCATGGATGAAAAAACATACAGTGATATGTATTCCGAGAATTGATTGGTTTGTAAATCATTCCTTTTAAGTCAATCAATGAACGATTTCCAGAGATATGGCAAGTACGCTTTGATTACAATTTGAATTAAAAATAGACTGTCTTTCTTCAGACCTCATTAAATAATTATGGAACCTTTGCCCGGGAAATATGGTCCCAGGCTGTTACATATCGGTCCTAAGGGACTTTAAAACATCTCAAAAATATCCAATTGCGGAAATCAGTTTGATTTTACTTTTTCAAGTATAATTCTTTATTGCTTGCTTAGCTTATAGGTTGATTAGGAAAGCAATCCAAAAATTTCAAAAATTTAACTTTATACCTTTCGCTTATTCCTGAATCAACAATCTAATACATCCATAACTGAAAGTACCTGGTTCTTTGTACTTGGTGCAAATGGATAAGAGTCAAAGCCTATAAGCTTGCCTTACAAATAGTTTCCAGCTGCCTTTTTCCTTTTTCCAAACCAAACAATTCCCGATACGGATGGGATTAACCTCTCCTGCAACATTTTTTCCATTTGCTGTAAAAATATGCCGGACCACAGCTGTATTTCCAGAAACAGTGATGGTTTGGTTTTCAGCTTTTATTTCAGTCAGTTTGATAGGTTTACCGGACATTATTTCCTCAATGAATTCAGACCTGTTCTGAATAATTCCAGAGGAATGTCCATAACTTAAATCATCAGATAATAAGCTCTCTAATACCCCCCTATCTGCTTTCATCATGGCATTGAAAAGCTGTTCAACAACACTTTCTAAATTCTTGGAATCTTTATCTATAGCATTTGGCCCCAGATAATTTGACAGACCAAACAGCAAGGTTAATAGGAGGATAATGTATGTCTTCATCTTTTGAAATTAGGTTTATAATTTTTATTTGACGGGTTTTCTATGCCAATAAGAGGCCAGTATTGAACCTGTAATATTCATTAAAGGTCCAAAAACCGCAGGAGCAAGTCCAACGGTTGCTATTCTGGCCATTTCCTTGGCTATACCTGAAGCCAGTCCGGCATTTTGCATTCCGACCTCTAGGGCAATGGTCCTGCAATCACTTTCATCCATTCTAAATAATTTAGCTGCCCAATAACCCAAAGTATATCCTGCGAGATTATGTAAAACGACAAAGAAGATTAAGAGAAGGCCAATGTCCAAAAGGCTATCTCTTCCGGCAGCCGTAATAATAACAATGATCAATGCTATTCCAATCATGGAAACCAAAGGCATGGCATCATCAAGCCATTTGGCTTTACCACTGAAAAACTTATTGAATACCAATCCGGCCCCTATTGGGATAATTACAATTTTGACTATGTCCAGCATCATTTTCCAAACATTCACTTCAACAAACTCCCCTGCTAAAAAGCCCATCAATACCGGTGTCACAAAAGGTGCCAACATAGTGGTGATGGCCGTAATGGTAATAGAAAGGGCAAGGTTTGCTTTGGCCAGGTAACTCATTACATTGGAAGCCATGCCACTGGGTGAACAACCAATCAGAATCATACCGGCTGCAATTTCAGGGGGAAATCCACTGAGTTTAGCCAGGGAGTAACCAATAAGAGGCATAATAGAAAACTGGCACAGCACTCCTATCAATACGCCCTTTGGCATTTTGACGACTCCTTTGAAATCCGAAATACTCATGGATGTTCCCATACCGAACATAATGATCTGTAGCAATGGAACAATCAGTCCACTCAATTTATATTCCCCAACCTGTACAAAATTGTCAGGATAAAACATGGAAGCAGTCACTGCCGCAAAAATGAAAACGGTGTATGAATATCCCCGAAGATTTTTTCTTGACCTGATGCCTATTGCTAAACTGATCAGGAAAGCAACCCAAAATGGTCCAGAAGAAGGAAGGCCCTTTAGCCACCACATGATGGATGCCAATCCAAGGAAAACAAGTGCAAAAACTGAAGCGGAGAGATATAATTTATTTTTCAATTTGATTATCCATTAATAATTCGGAGAAGGATTATTTCTTATTACCCAAATATATAGGGTCTATCTAGGGTTTGTTTGAAGAAAATCCCGGATAAAAACATACCCGGGATTTTCATTTTCTTAACTCCAGGTACGGTCCCAGGAACGTTTTTCATCCCATTCAGTGGTAGGTTCGAAGTAACTTGTATCTGATTTGTTCAAGTGTTGTTTGACGACTTCGTCGTTCAATTCAATACCAAGGCCAGGCGCTGTCAAGGGTACATTGGCATAGCCCTTTTCGATCATTTTACCACCCCATGTTGTTTTGACCATATCTTCCCACCATGGAAGATCCACGGAGTGGTGCTCCAAAGAAAGGAAGTTTTGGGTTGCAGCAGCACAGTGCACATTGGCCATGAAGGAAACCGGTGTACCCGCCTGGTGCATAGCCATAGCAATTCCAAATTCTTCAGCATAGTCACCTATCCTTTTGGTTTCCAATAGACCTCCTGAACTGGCAAGATCAGGATGGACGATATCCACAGCATGATTATGGATGAGGTCTTTAAAATTTTCCAATAAATAAATGTCTTCCCCTGTTAATGTTGGAGTTTCCAAAGCTTCCGTTATGGTTTTGTGCTGTTGCCAATATTGCCAAGGAACCATATCTTCTAGCCATGCCAACCTGTATTTTTCTAAAGCTTTGCCCAAACGGATACAGTTATTCATATCTATATGGCCATAATGATCAGTTGAAATTGGGATCTCCCAACCAACCATATTCCTCACTGCTTCTACCCTTTTTGCAAGTTCTTCCAAACCCTTTTCGGTTATCTGAATACCTGTAAAGGGGTGCTTAGTATTTGAATAGGACATATAGCCACCTTGGTAGGCGTTGGATCCTTGTTTCATTATTTCAGGGTTTACCAGGCAGCCGGGGATATTGATGATATCCCTGATCGAAACATCCATTTTCAACCAGGTATAACCTTGGACTTCTGTCCTATACTTAATTCTTTCTTGTTGCTCTTTTGGATTATTGCCCTCAGGTGTATCTGCATATAACCTGACTTTATCCCTGTACCTTCCCCCTAGCAATTGCCACGCTGGAACATTATAAGCTTTACCGCATAAATCCCAAAGTGCCATTTCAACCCCACAGACTCCTCCAGCTTGCCTTCCTTGCCCTCCAAATTGTTTGATAATTTTAAAAACCCTTTCCACATTGCAGGGATTTTCTCCTAAAATCCTACTCTTCAACATGAGGGCATATCTAGGATCTGCTCCGTCCCTTACTTCACCTAAACCGTATATTCCTTGGTTAGTGTCAATCCTGATTATCGCAGTTCGTCCAAGAACGGAAGTCACACAATACCTCATATCTGTGATTTTTAGATCAGAGGGGTTAGAAAGGCGGTTGACATTTGAAGTGGTTTCTGCCAAGGTATCACTTAGAGAAAGTCCCATCAATGCAGATAAAGAAATTCCTCCTAGGGCAGTTTTTTTCAAAAAATCTCTTCTGTTATCCAGGGTTTTAGGATTATCGATTTCTGCCTGTCTTTCGATTGCATATTGCTGTTCCCTTTTTTTATTGTCTTCAATTACTTGTTTTAAATAAGATTTCATGGTTATCTGTAGTTATTGTTAAATGGGTTGAATGTATTTTGATAGGAATTAATGGCTGAATTTGATTACCAGTTTCTATCTTTTAAGAAATTGTCAAGTTCTTGTCGGGACATAGGAAGATCTTTCTTTTTGTTGACCCAATCCAGAAAATCTTTGACTATTGGTTCAGACCAACGGCTGTCAATTTCACCTGCTGTATATTTTCCTTCTTTTAACCTTTGGATTCCAAATTGGTCCCTGAGCATGATAAACTCTGCATTGATGACAAGATCAGCTAATAAATGCGCTGGGATAAAAATAACCCCGTATTTATTGGCCAGAACTGCATCACCTGGAAGTACTGAAGCCCTACCGATCCTTATTGGATAATTAATGGTAGTCAGCATCATTTGCTGGATAAATGAGGGATCATGTCCTTTGATCCAACCATTGAAACCATCTATTTCAGACAGACCGGCCATATCCCTTACAGAGCCATAAAAGACTACTCCTCTCTTTGATTTGGCATAAATCGCATTCCCTAAATTGTCTCCAATTAAGGTTCCATCCACAATTTTGGCATAACTGTCAGCGACATAGACATCTCCTTCAACAAGCACATCTATTGGCCATGAATTGGTGCCTCCTGCCTGGACCCTGCCTTCATTTTTTCCAATTTCCCTAACCAAATCGTTCATATCAGGACGTAAGGGCATATATTGTGCAGTTACTGCCCTTCCTGTCATTACCCTATCGTCATCGATAATAATCCAGTCATTTTCGAATTGATTGTGGTAGCCTTTATTTCTAAGATAGCCCCATGCCTCTTCCATTGAAACATTTCCTAATCTTTTCAATAAGGAATCTGAAACTTTTGGTCTGCCATCCGGAAACCTTTCCCCTGTCCATTGAGAAGTGAGCATTTTAATTTGGTCTGCTGTTGGGGAAATTTGCTGTGCAATCAACAATTGGGTTGATAATGCCAAGGCAAAGGTGAAAGCGATAATTTTTTGTATCATAACTGTGAATTTCATGTATAACAATAATTAAATTACTTTAAGAAGCTTCTATTATTCAAAGAAAGGCACTCCTGGTACGGCATATTTTTTCATTCCTTCCTCATTAATTTCGACGCCTATACCTGGCTTTTCGGAAACTGTAATAAAACTATTCTCAGTCCTTGGACCATCATAAGTGACTATATCTTTCCACAATTGGTCTGTATCCATATAGATCTGCCATTCCAGAATCTGGAAATTGGGGACAGAAGCACAAACATGACATGCAGCCATAGCACCTAAAAAAGAAGCCACCATGTGTGGGGAAAATGGTACATAGTAAAGATTGGCCAGATTGGCGATTCTCTGTGCTTCACCTAATCCTCCCGCTTTTTGAATATCAGGCATAATAATATCCACAGCTGATTCAGATAGAAGCCTGGTAAATCCATATGCCAGGTATATATTCTCACCTGTGCATATTGGTGTAGATGTCTGAGAGGTAATGGATTTGTAAACCTCAGGATTATCTGCAGGAATAGGTTCTTCCAACCACATAAGATTCAAAGGTTCATACATTTTGGCCATTTTAAGACCGGTAACAGCATCATACCTGCCATGCATATCTACACAAATATCAATTCTGGGACCTACAGCCTCCCTGACCGCGGCAATAGCACTATACATTCTATCAATCTCTGCAGGGCTTGCTGTCCAGTTGAATCTGTCATATTTATTGGGGTCCCTGCCATCATCTACGTCAAACTTTACGGCATTGTAACCTCTTTTCACAGCATCTTTTGCCGCAACAGCGTAATCATTGGGCGTAGGGTTAGTCGAAGTATATAGGGCAGTATCGCAATAAACCCTGATTTTATCTCTGAATTTTCCACCCAAAAGCTGATAAACTGGAACTCCAAAAACTTTTCCGGTAATATCCCAGAGTGCAGTTTCAATGGCTGTTAAAACAGCAACAAATACTCCAGATTGAGCTCCTCCGAAGAATGCCCCTTTTCTCAGCTGTTCTGCCAATCGGTTCGGGTTTAATGGGCTTTGCCCTTTGATTTGGTTGCCCAATCTTTTGACCAAATGGTATGTTCCATGAATTGCATCAACAGCTTCTCCACAGCCCCAAACATCTTGGTTCGTATATATTTTAACGTACAAAGCACCCCTTACATAACCGCATTTAATATCTGTGATTTTAAGGTCGGAAGGATTGGAATATGGGTTCTGCCTTTCAACTGCAGAAGCCAAAGAAGTTTCCATTTGAGAAAGTAAGAGACCACCGGTCAAACCTGCGGTTAAACCCTTTCTTAAAAATGATCTTCTTGAATTTTTTGTAGAATCCATATGATTGAATTTAATCGTTATTCGGGAATAGGTTTTAAAGTATGAGATGTTTAGATTACCAGGTCCTGTTTTTCAATATCTCTTGAATCTGTTCTCTTGGAACAGGCAATTCATCTATGTGGTCATTTAACCATTGTGAGAAATCTCTTTCTATCTCGTCTGCCCACCTTGTGTCAATTTGGCCTGCAGTATAAATACCTGCTTTAATTCTTTCGTGGCCAAACATGTCTCTTAGTCGCACAATTTCAGAAGTCACTACTACCCTTTCGGCTAAATGTGGGGGTATAAATGAAACTCCTCCATCTCTACCCAAGACCACATCACCTGCCATTACGGTCACCTGTTTAATCCTCGTAGGTTTATTGATTCCGATCAACATCGTATTTAAATCACCCTGTTGATTGTGATGAGAAGGGTGATAACTGGTAAAAAATGATGTAAATGACCCTATTTCTTTCAGGCCAACGATATCTCTTAGGGCACCATCGTAAACAATTCCTTTACCGGTTTTGGAAAATATGGCATTGCCTACATTATCACCAATGGTTGGTCCATTCAGGTGAATCCCAAACTGATCTGCCACATAAACGTCATCTTTGATTAATATATCAACTGGCCAAGTGTTTTGGCCTCTTTTACCTTCTTTTTTTCCTCTTTCATCTATGGCAGTATGGATATCAGGTCTGCCCGGCATAAAGGTTGCAGTAACAGCCCTTCCTACCAGGACACTGTCAGGATTGATAACCTGCCAGCCATCTGCATATTGGTATTTATAGCCCGCATTGCGCATTACAGCCCAAGCTTCTTCGTGAGTCACCGACTTCATCCTTTCCAGTATCCCATCAGGAACTTTTGGCCTACCATCTTCATACCTTTCTCCCTTCCACTCTTGAGTCAAAAACAACATTTCTTCCTTGGAAATTTGCTGGGCAATAAGCGTTAGAGAAAAGAAAAAGAAGGTACACAGGAGGCAATTTACCCTCCAGAGAATTGTAAAATTCATCATGGTTTAAGTTGTTAGGTTAAATAGGAAATTTGTGAAATACAGGTTTGGGAAAAACCCAAACCTGTATGAAATCAATTTTATTTATGCCACCATACACGGGTTTCCAAGTTATCAGGCCCTTGGGCACTGATTGCGGCGTTTACGTTATCTTCATTGACAGATATTTCCGAGTTGGGGTAGGTAAGCCTGTTGATGAAGAGAACCTCTCTTCCAGGGAAAGGATTAGGGGCCAATACTGGGAATCCACTTCTTCTGAAGTTGGCAAATGCCTCTGGGCCATTCATAAAGGAAGAAATCCAGTATTGCTCATTGATCTGTCTGAGCGCAGTGGCAGAATTGAATGGATTGGCTGCCAGATATGAATCAATAGCAGAGGTTGCAATTGCCATATTAGCGTCATAAGAAGCCATTTGAAGCATGTGTTCTCTGACTCCTGCATTATAATAACCCTCAACAGTTCCGGCATTAATCCATCCAAGCTGTCTTGCTTCAGCTAATAACAGGAGGTTTTGTGAGGCAGTAACAATAAAAGTCGGCGATGTCAATTTCATCATCCTCCTTCTGTCTACCTGGCTGAAATCATAGAAACTAGCCAGTCCCCTATCTGCAGCTGCCCTTACCGCACCTGCATTGTCATTACCCATAGGCATACCGATTTGTATAGCAGGATCAAAGCTTTGCCTTTCGACTGTTTGTGTAGGTCCAGAAGTGGCTCCTACATATCTCACTGCTATGGAACGTAATCTTGGGTCACTGGTGTTTTTGAGGAAATTGACAAATGGTTCTGTCAGGTAAAAATTTGCAGCCTCAGTCGCATTGAGGGTGTTTCCAGCTGGATTTAAGTAGTTGGCATCGTGCCTGATTGCGGCATTATCAGCGTTAGTTAAGATCACCCCTCCTGCAAAAGCTTTAGCTACTGTCTGTTGAGCCAATGAAGGGTTTGCTTTACCGATTCTCATACCTGCACGAAGCAGAAGAGAATACCCGAATTTTCTCCATTTTTCAACATCCCCGGCAAATAAAACATCAGCAGTTTCCCTTCTTCCAGAAGCATTAAGTGCAGCAGAAGCTTCCTCTAATTCTTTGATAATGTCAGTGTAAATAAATTCCTGGGTATCATATGCCGGAAAGAATACCTGTCCACTAAATCCCGCACCTGCTTGTCTGTAAGGTATAGATCCATAAGTATCAGTCAACACCATAAACGCATAGGCCTGTATGATCCTTGCCATTTGAGTGAGATTACTTCTTGCCGGGTTATTCTCAATCCTGGTCAAAGCATCTTTGGTATTTTTAATGACATTTCTATAATACTGTTGCCAATTAGATTGGGTAGAACTTCTGTTATCCTGATTAAAATTGGCTCCGGTAAGTACACCTGAATTAGGAGAAATTACCTGTTGGACCGCCCCAACTTCATAAACCAAAATACCAAATGAAGAAGGTGCTGAGGAAATGATTGCCTGGTTGATCTGAAACATTTCATCTATGGCCGTGGCAGCTACCCTGTTGGTATTGAGATCATCAAAATTTTGATCACAAGAAGTGCTGTATCCTAGGAAAAGCACTATCCACAAATATTTGAATATCGTTTTCATGATTATGCTGTTTTAGAATTTGACATTAAGGTTGAAACCTAATCCTCTTGTAGTAGGCAAACCTGTTGCTTCCATACCTACAAGGTTATCTGAAGTATATCCAAATGATTCTGGATCAATATTATCCACCCATTTTTTCAGCATGAGAACGTTATTGGCAACTAAATTTAACCTGACACCAGAAACAGGCCATCTTTCAGGAATGAATTTGGTAAAGTCATATCCTGCTGTAACCTGTCTTAGTTTCCAAAATCCTCCATCATATACTACCGGTTCCACCAAACCTTGTGACCTTACGATTTCCCAATAGGATTGGACTGGAGCCACAACAGTATTTGGTTCTCCTGCTTGATTGACTCCTTGACCTACAACACCTCCTTCACGTCCTTCCAAAGTCATCTTATGTAAACCATGTCGTACAGCATTGAAGTTGGTACCGGAAATCATTACACCTCCCAGTCTAAAGTCAATTAGGAAGGAGAAATTCAGCCCTTTGTAATTGAATGAGTTGGTAAATCCACCTATCCATCTTGGAAGGGCACTTCCAAATTCAACCATATCTGGGGTTCTCAATGGAAGTCCATTGGCACCAAATATTTTCTGACCCTGGTCATTCCTCAAGAAACCAAATCCTGTCACCTGACCCATTTCTTTTCCTACTACCTGCCTTAATTCACCGTTGAAAACGTGCGTGCCTACTGTAATCCTTTCACCTGGATTATCTGTCAATAGACTCAATACCAAAGTTTTATTGTAAGCTACATTAAAGGAGGATTCCCAAGTGAAATTTCCAACTTCTACAGGTACGCCGGTAATCAACATTTCCACACCTCTATTACGGCTGCTTCCACTGTTGATGGATGTATTGATAAAGCCAGATGCATCAGAAATCTGGGCAGTTACAATCTGATCATTAGTGATTTTATTGTATGCCGCCAAATCAACCATCAACCTACCCTGCAACAATTTCATTTCGAGACCTACTTCAGTCTCTGCTACCCTCATGGGTTTAAGATTAGGGTTAGGAAGTGTACTTCCTATAGGCTGACCTACAGGCTGTCCATTGAAAAGGTTGGCATTAATTCCATAGAAAAGGACATTGGAATAAGGCGCAACATCAGAATCACTACCCACCTCCGCATATGCTAACCTAAGTTTTCCAAAATTAAACCAGTCATTGCTTCCAGTATTCTCAGTGAAAACCCAGCTTGTCGATACGGAAGGATAAAGTATGCTTCTGTTTTCCGGAGAAAGGGTTGAAAACCAATCGTTCCTTATAGTACCGTTGATATAAAGGAATTTCTTATAAGAAAATTCAGCAAATGCAAAAAGTGAATTAACACCCCTTTCTACTCTATCATAAATAGGGTCTTTGGCCCTACCATTTTGAACTGTGTACAAATTTCTAATTACAAAATCGGTTACCTGAGTACTATGAAGTTCAGATTCCCTTTTCATATAATTTCCACCAACATTGGCATCCACAGCAAAATCTCCAAACTCTTTATTGGCCGATAGGATAAAATCAGCATTTATTTCTCTGAAATTACGGGCTTCCTGGGTAAGTACACCATTCACAAAACCTGCAGGAGCTGCTGCCCTTGAAGCTTGTCCAGTCGGGAAATTATTAACTTTTTGGGTTCTGGACCAATAATCCTGGCCTACCCTTCCCTGAATATAAAGCCAATCTGTGAACCTATAAACTGCTGCTATATTTCCAAAAATCCTATCCCTTTTGATTTCATTGAATTGTCTTTCAAGTGTAAAATAAGGATTGGTTCTGTTTCGGAACCTTGAATAAACAGCCTCATTTCCATTGGCATCAAAGGCATTCTCCCTAAGCACGTCCAATGGCATGGAATTGGCCATATTATAGATTGCTGTTGGAATTGAATTGTCCTGATCGGCAATATTGGGAGGGTTATTATTTTTCTCGATAGAATAATTGATATTACCTCTAAAGCTCAGTTTCTTGCTGAAATCATGGGTAAAACCAAAATTAAAAGTCTTTCTATTGAATGTATTGTTTGGAACAATCCCCTTACTGTTCAAATCCGCAAACGAGAAACTCATTCCACCTTTATCATTATTGGTAGCTAAGGATATGGTATTTGTCGTGTTTTGTCCATTTCTGAAGAAATCTCTAATTCTGTTTCTTACAGGCTCGTAGGGAACTACTACCCCATCAAACAATACCTGTGTCATACCAGGAGCAAATCTTTCACCGAAGGACCATTGGCCAGAAGTAGGATTGGGAGTGGTAGGTCTTACTCCAAACTCTCCTTGTCCATATTCATACTGATAATCTGTAAAGTCCAAAGGCTGCTCGATGGTATGGTTAATGTTATAGGTAACACCGATGCCCTTTGCTGTTCCTTTGGATTTTGTATTAATCATGATAACCCCATCTTTTGCCCTTGATCCATAAAGGGCAGAAGCTGCGGCACCTTTTAATACAGTCATACTTTCAATATCATCTGGGTTGATACTGCTAAGACCGTCACCTCCATCAGCGGTTACTCCGCCGCCTCTTTGGCCAAAAGCATTATCAGCACCCTGATTACCAGGTCTTGTTCCAAAGTTGGTATTATCAATAGGAATACCATTAACTACAATCAATGGGTTATTCTGACCTGCAATAGAGGACTGCCCTCTTATCCTTACTTTTGAAGTACCACCTGGACCGGTTCCTAGGGATGAAATATTTACACCGGCGATTTTACCTTGAAGCGCATTCATGAAGTTTGGCGTTCTATTGATGGTCACATCATCAGATCCAACGTTGGTAGCTGAATAACCAATACTCCTTGAAGTTTTTTGGATTCCAAGTGCAGCGATTACTACCTCTTCCAAAGCCTGTGTTTCCTGCTCCAGGATAACGTCAATAACTGTTCTGTTACCTATTGCAATGCGTTGCGTAGCATATCCAATATAGGAAAACACTAGGGTTGAGCCCTCCGGAACAGAAATTCTATAATTTCCATCAATATCAGTGACGGTTCCTAATGTAGTTCCCAAAACGGATATGGCCACACCTGGTATTGTCTCTCCAGAAGCGCTGATTACTTTTCCGCGGATCTCTACATTCATTTCCTTGATTTCTACATCTATTCGATTAGCATTGAAATTTTCGGAAGTGGAACGGACACTGATTACATGGTTGACTTGTTTAAAATGTAATTGCTTTTGACTGGCTACCTCAGTTAAAAATTCAGCGACTGTGCCACGCGTTTTGCTGATCATTAGGCGCTGTTCATCTTTGATATTCTTGTCTGTGTAAAAAAAGCTGAATTCTGTCTTTTCTTCAATAGTTTTAAGGATCTCTTCAATGTTTCCTTCCCTGATATCGAGTTTAATGATTACTTCATCAATACTTTTTATCTGGACCGATTCACTTTTACTGGCTGTTGCTTGAAGACTTATGGTCAGGAAAAGGGCAAAGCAAGTTGCCCATTTGAAGACCATAATCATTGTTTGGTAAATGTTAGGTTTCATATTTTGGGTTGATAAGTGGTACAAACAAATAATTATGGTATTCCCAAGTAATTGTTAGGTTTGAGAGCTTGGGTATATGGTTTGCTAAGTTTTTTCATTTATGGATGTTTCATAGGCAGATCATTTAAATTCCAGAATTACTTTTTTTCCTTGTAATGTATAAGAGAAATCCACTGAATAAGCCAGAACAGATAAGACATTGCTGAGGTATTCATTGGGCTCAAAAGTTCCTGAACACTTATATTGAGGCATTTCCTTTTGATTCTTGACTTCAAAATCCACCCCATACCATCTTTCTAAAGTTTTGATGACCTGTGGAAATGGAACTTTTTCAAATTGAAGAATTCCATTTTTCCAATTCAAAACCTTTTGGATATCTACTTTTTCCTTGGACATCATGTCTGTATGTCGATGAAAATCAATCCCCTCTCCTGGGTCAACCAACAACTCTTGGCCATTTACCTCATTACTAACTTTAATTTTGCCTGTGGCAAGTGCGACTTGAATATCCAACTGCTCTTCATAAGCATTGATATTGAAACTAGTACCTAAAGCCCTTGTCGATATGGGGCCAGTAATTACTGTAAATGGTTTAAGCGGATCAGACTTTACTTCAAAAAAGGCCTCCCCTTTTAAAAAAATGGTCCTGTTATCCGAAAAATCAGTCAGATAGGTAATGCTACTCTCTGAATTGAGATATACATAAGAGCCATCAGGAAGCTTTATTCTTGTTTTTTGTCCTTTTGGAGCATACTTAAGAACTTCTGTAATTTTAATCTCTGTCTTATATTCTTCTGGAAGATTTCCTTCTCTCCCATTGAATAAAAGTAAACTGGCAATTAAAAAAATTGAGATAAATGCTGCCCAAAGTCTCCATTCAATTCTTTTGCTACTATTTAGATATACAAACTTTGATTCTTTTTTGTCAACAACTTGGAGATCCTCATAATCGTTACATTCTTTTTTCCACTCCTCTTCTACCCATTTGTGAAAAGTATGCTCCCCTTCTTCAGTAGCCATCCATTTTTTAAATGAAGCAGCTTTTTCGCTGTCCATTTTCCCCTGTATAAAATTAATATAGTCCCACTGAGAATACTTCATATAATCTTACTTTGTTATATATAGTATTCAGCATATTATTTTACTCAATATGATCTT
The DNA here is from genome assembly GCF_003014575.1 of Cecembia rubra. Taxonomy (GTDB): domain Bacteria; phylum Bacteroidota; class Bacteroidia; order Cytophagales; family Cyclobacteriaceae; genus Cecembia_A; species Cecembia_A rubra. Next base: position 501,709 of record NZ_PYGF01000001.1, on the reverse strand, counting down.
GAAAAAAAATTAAATTTTTTAACTCAATTAAATTAAAATTAAAAATTGCTGTTAAGTCAATTTTCAAAATTCATAATTGATCTATGTAAATTAAATTGGCTGAGATTATACCTAAGATTTTTTTTGAAGTACATTGAATAAGGAAAAAATCCACCAGAATACAAGTGGTTTTGGTTATAATGCTTTAGAATACCCAGGGTAAGAACATTAAAAAAGCAACCTCGATATGGAGAGGCTTTAAAGGTAATCTAAAGCGTTTCTCAAGTTCATTCTTAATAGTTTTTGTTGCCAGATAAAAATGGTTTTCAACTGTCCTTTTTGACAAACCCAATTGGTCTGAAATTTCTCCAGAAGAAACATGCTTGATAGTTCTCATGAAAAAAATCTCTTTTTGCTGGCTGGGAAGTTTTTCAATTACATCATTGGATATTTTTTCCAATTCTTCATAATCAATCTGATTGTCTGTACTGTTGAAACTTACCTCAAAGTGATTCAATGCATATTTCTCATATTTAGCTTTAAGCACCTCACTTTTAGCTTTTTGGTAAAGTTTTGATTTCAATATGGTAAGTAAATAAGCATTAAAAGACAATTCCGGCTTAAGGTTATCTCTACTCTTCCAAATATTTAAGAATATTTCCTGAGCCATTTCCTTAGCTTCTTCTTCAGGTAGCCCAAATTTTTTAGCAGTATTGATGATCTTGGGATAAAAATAGTTGAAGAGTTCTGTATAGCTTTTTTCACAGCCACTTCGGAGGCATTTCACCAATTGTTCGGTATTGTGAAGGCTTGCTCTTTTCATTCTGGGTTAATGTGCAATTAAATAAGTAAAAAGTAAGAAAAAAATCAATTAATCTTCTACAAAAAAGTTAAAATAAAATATAAAAATTCTCAAATGAAGAAAACAACAGAATATTGAACCTAAAAATGACAGTCCAATGATTTGATATTTTTTGGATACTCTAATTATTTTGCTAGGACCATAGTCCAAAAAACACCTTTTTTACCCACTCCAACTTCCAAAAAATCAGCATCCATCATGAGCTGGCAATGGGACGGACTATCTTTCCATGACTGAACGGCTCTTATCTCGTCCATATTTCCTCTGGCAATATTTTCTCCAAGGGAACGCCATTTATATCCACTTTGATTGACCCTGATTTCCAATGTAGAATTATCTGAACCTATATGATTAAAAAAATTATTCTGATACATGTCATTGGAGTGTTTTTGGGCGGCTTTTGCCAGTAAGTTGTTCCAATTCAAAGGAGATACAGGCGGCATTTCCCTATCGCCACAGACACAACCCTTGGTTCTTACTTCATTTAAATGTGTAAGTAATTTTTGATGATCGAATTCAAGGGTAAGCAAACCGATTTCTGGTTCAACTTTTTCAAGTGTTTCGGGAATTTCAACGCAGGCGCTCATGGTACAAATGATCCCTGCCATGTAAAATAGCGCCTGCTTTTTGAATAAATGGGTGATTCTCATAAACTTACTTTAATTACTCTCAATTAGAACTCCTCAATTCTAAAAGAAAAAAATTGTGGGTGAATAAGTTGAGCTAAAATAGTGCCATTATTTCGATAAAACAAATATTATTCTAAAATTTTTATTCTATCAGTTTTATATTTTTCCTATAAATCATTTATTACATGATTATTCTGTATTACATTGACATTTTTTTTCATTTCATCACAAAACTGAAAAGGATTTTAAAATTTTCCATAAATTGAATCATGCACCAAATTTTAAGTACATTCAAACAATAGTTATTTGCAGGCCGGGTGCATTTTTATAAATTGGGGACTTGATCCAACTGATGAAATTTTGAAAATACTAACCATAGACGTAGGCGGAACGAATATCAAAGCCAAGGTGGAAGGACCTGAAGAAAGAAGAAAATTTCCTTCAGGCCCTGAAATGACTCCTCAAAAAATGGTGGATGGGGTTCTGGAATTGACAAAAGATTGGGATTATGATGTGGTATCCATAGGTTTTCCCGGTATAATTAAAAGCGGAACTGTCATTACTGAACCAAAAAATTTGGGTCCTGGATGGAAGGGATTTGATTTTGGAAAAGCATTTGGAAAGCCGGTTAAAATCATAAATGATGCGGCTATGCAGGCTCTAGGATCCTATTCAGGTAAGGGAGTGCTGTTGTTTTTGGGTTTTGGAACAGGACTTGGTTCTGCAATTGTAGTTGACGGAAGAGTTTTGCCTATGGAATTGGCACATCTGACCTATCGTAAAGGAACCTTTGAAGATTACCTAGGTTTAAGGGGTCTTGAAAATTTGGGACAGGAAAAATGGCAAAAACATGTACATATTGTAGTATCCCGGTTCAAAGACGCATTTCTTCCGGATGATATAGTATTGGGTGGAGGTAAATCAAAATATATCACCAATGTTCCCGGTGGATGTAGGTTAGGAAATAATCAATTGGCATATGAAGGTGGTTTTAAGCTATGGAGATTCAACCTTTAGTATTGATTGCCCCAACCTTGAACTAATCTATCCAATGCTGTAAGGGGACATTTTAAACATTTTTTCAAATTAAGAGTTTTAAATCTAGGCTTTATTTTCAAAGGCATAATGAATACTTTAGCCTAACGGAACATTTATAAAAAAAGAGGCTGTCCTTAGATAAGGTAGCCTCTTTCTTATTTCTATTGTTCTTAATAACTATGTTGTAACTAAATTTCAGATTTTAGATCTGCAATTTTTGATAGATAAAATCTAGTCTTATTAAAGCTTTCTAACCCAAATATTTCTAAAACTTACCAAATCCCCATGATCCTGAAGTTTGATTGGTAATTCATTGGGATGGGCCTTATAATTGGGAATACCTATATATTCTGTAGGCCCTTTGATTTCTACATTGTTCTGGACCAAGATGCCATTGTGAACAACTGTCACCCTTGCTGGAGAAACCAACATACCATCCGCATTGAATCTAGGGGCAGTGAAGTAAATATCATATGTATTCCATTCTCCTGGAGCCTTCATGGCATTGACCAAAGGAGGATGCTGTTTGTAAATACTGGCTGCCTGCCCATTGACATAGGTCTTGCTTTCGTATGAGTCCAATACCTGAACTTCATAATGGGACATTAAAAATATTCCAGAGTTACCTCTTCCTTGACCTTCCCCTTTAATTACTATTGGAGCAGTCCACTCTATATGTAATTGCATATCCCCAAAGCCCATTTTAGTTTGGATATCACCTTTTCCAGGTGCAACAGTCATGGCCCCATTTTGAACTGTCCATTCTGGATTTTGACCTGTCCTGGAACTTACAAAGTTGCTGAGACTTGTTCCGTCAAACAGGATGATGGCATCAGAAGGAGCCATACTATTTTCTTTCCCTGGAGTTACTTTTCTGACTACAGGCTCATAAAATTCAGTGGCTTGGGGTGGTAATTTAAATTCTGTTTGCTGGGCCAAAAGAGGAGAAGCTCCCAATGCCAGGACAAGCACCGAAAAACTTTTTAAAATTGTCTTCATAGGTTTATTTGGTTTATAAATTGTTAGCCCAAATTAATTCAATTCCCATGTATTCAAAAGCCGTTGATGTATTTTCATTTTCTCAGGCTTCACAAAAATGATAATTTCAGGAAATTTAATTCCTTATGAAGAGACCCCTACTCTACTTGTTATTTGCCTTACTGACATTTGGTCAATTGGAAGCACAACAAGATTATTTATTTCCTGGAGAACAATTTGACCCTGCTATACCAAGTCCCAAAGAATTTCTTGGCTACGAAATCGGTGAATGGCATACCCGTTATGACAAGCTAATTGCATATTTTGAAAAACTTGCACATAGTTCTTCTATGGCAGAGCTTCAGGTTATTGGCCAAAGTCACCAATTAAGACCATTAGTGGTGCTTGTTATCAGTAATTCAGATAATATTCAAAACCTTGAAAAAGTCAGGCTCAATCATTTGCAACTCGTGGATCCTCAAAAGCCATTACCGGATGTCTCAAGGATGCCAGCTATTATAAATTTGGCATACAGTGTTCATGGCAATGAACCCTCTGGAGGTGAAGCAGCTATTTTAACTGCTTATTGGTTACTGGCTTCTCAGTCAGAAAAAGCCAGAGAAATCAGAGAAAATGCTATTGTAATGATAGATCCAGCCATCAATCCTGATGGCAGGGATAGACATACCAATTGGGCCAATATGCATAAAGGAAATCCACCTGTGTCCGATCCTTTAGACAGAGAGCACAATGAAATCTGGCCTTCCGGCCGGGTTAACCATTACTGGTTTGATCTTAATAGGGACTGGCTTCCATTGGCACAAATTGAACTACAGTCAAAAATCGACTGGTATCATACCTGGTATCCCAATGTGGTAGGTGATTTTCACGAAATGGGCACCAATAGTACTTACTTCTTTGAACCAACCAAGCCTTTTGGTAGTGAAAACCCTGTAGTCCCAAGAAAAAATTATGAGGAAATAAACAACAAATTTGCTACTTATTTCGCCAAAGCCTTAGATGAAATAGGAAGTCTATATTGGACAAAAGAAGTCTTTGACAATTCCTACCCTGGTTATGGCTCAACCTATCCGGATATACAGGGTGGTCTGGGCTTGGTTTTTGAACAGGCTTCTTCCCGAGGTCATATCCAAAGTTCACAGAGGGGTGATATTACTTTTGCCTTTACAATCCGCAACCAATTAAAAACTTCCATAGCTACAATGGAAGCGGGGGTGAAAGAAAGAGAATATATGCACCGATATCTTCGGGAATTTTTCCAGACAGCTCTAACTGAAGCAGGTAAAGAAAAAGTGAAGTCCTATATCTTTGGAGATGAATTCGATGCATCCCGGAACAGATTATTTCTTCAGTTGTTATTAGACCATAAAATTAAAGTTTACGAAAATGACAGGGATCAGAATTTAGAAGGAAAATCCTTTAAGAAAGGAAAATCATGGGTAGTCCCTACCTCTCAGCCCCAATACAGAATGGTCAGGAGCATGTTTGAAAGGGTCACAGAATTTTCAGATTCAATTTTCTACGATGCCTCCTCATGGACTATGGCACTTGCCTATGGACTTCCTTATGCCGGCCAGACTAATTTTTCAGCCACCAAAGAAATTGTTACTTTAGAGAACACAAAACTTCATTTTCCTGCTCCAGAAAACTATGTTGCTTACATTCTGGATTGGTCAGATTATTTTGCCCCGAAATTCTTACACCAGATTCAGAATGCAGGGATCCACGTGGAAGTAACCTCCCTTCCATTTACCTCGGCCACTGATAGTGGCAACAAAGAATTTCCCGCAGGATCTTTGATTATACCAACTGCATTTCAAAAAATGTCATCCGAAGAATTAAGGAAACATTTGCAACAGGCCGCAACATCAAGTGGTCAAGATGTTTTTGCTACAAAAACCGGTTTTAGCCTCAAAGGAATTGACTTAGGAAGCAACAATGTCACTGCTGTCAGGAAACCCAAAGTTATTATGCTGATAGGCAATGGGACCTCTCAATATGAAGCAGGAGAAATATGGCATCTACTGGATACTAAGGTCGGGATGCCAATTACCAAAATGGATATCAGTTCATTCAATAGGGTAAATTTGCATGATTTTAATACCTTAATCCTACCTTCTGGATTCTACAATATTTTGAGCGGAAGTCAAATCAATCATTTGAAAGATTGGTTAAACCGAGGGGGAACGATCATTTCATTACGGACAGCAATTCAATGGCTTCAATCTCAGGAAATTATAAAAGAGGAATTTCTTTCAGCTGACCAAGAACAAGGGCCTGAATTTATTCCTTTTGCTTCCCGAAGAGATTTTGAAGGTGCTCAGGCCATTGGAGGCAGTGTTTATTTGACACGATTGGATATTACACATCCTTTGGGCTTTGGTTACCGGAATACAGAGCTTCCTGTTTACAGAAATTCCTCCATATTTTTAAAACCTTCCAAAAACAAGTACCAGACACCAGTTAGATATACAGCAGACCCACTCCTTGGAGGATATATTTCCAAGGCAAATTTGGAAAAAATAAAGCAAAGTGCCAGTGTTATTGTATCCCAAGTGGGCCAAGGAAGGGTAATCCATTTTATCGATAATCCTAATTTCAGGGGAACTTGGTTTGGAACTAATAAACTGTTCCTAAATGCCCTCTTCTTTGCTGATAAAATGTAGGTTAATTTGAAAGTAAACACAAAACGAATATCGAAGAATTTCTGATGGCAAAAGTAAAAAGCCGAACCTCACTTTTTACTTTTGCCTTTGAAATTCCCGCTTCTCGACAAAAAATCACCAAATTTGTGAGAAAATAGTAATCAAGTGTCCAAATCCATACTCCTTCTTACCCCACCATTTACCCAGCTGAATACCCCCTATCCTGCAACTGCCTACATCAAAGGTTACCTCAACACTTTGGGTAAATCCGCTTTTCAAGCTGATTTAGGGATTAATGTAATTTTGAGAATTTTTTCAAAACCGGGACTTATTGAATTGTTTTCAGAAGCTGAAAAGCATACTTTAAAGAAAATCAGTTCCAATGCAATAAGAATATTCAAACTAAAGGAAGAATATATTGAAACAATTGATCCGGTCATTAAATTTCTTCAATTTGAAAATCCCACCTTGGCATATATAATTTGTGAAGGTGATTTTTTGCCCCAAGCATCCAGGTTTGATCAACTTGATGATCTCGAATGGGCATTTGGCACTATGGGAATTCAGGATAAGGCAAGACATTTAGCGACATTGTATTTGGAAGATTTAGCTGATTTCATACAGGAGATATTAGATCCCCATTTTGGATTTAGCAGGTATGCAGAGCGTCTAGGTAGATCAGCAGTATCTTTTGATCCGCTACATAATGCATTACAATCTGAACCATCTTTTATTGATCGGTATTTAATTGAAGAGCTGGAAAAAGAAATTGTCCAAACCAATCCAATCCTAATTTGTCTTTCGGTCCCATTTCCTGGTAATTTGTACGGTGCGCTTCGCTGTGGTGGTTATATCAAAAAGCATTATCCCCAAGTCAAAGTTGCCATGGGCGGAGGCTATCCCAATACTGAATTAAGATCTCTGAAAGAAACCAGGGTTTTCCAATATGTTGATTTTATCACATTGGATGATGGAGAAAGACCTTTGACCTGTCTATTGGAATATTTGGAAGGCACGAGGGAAATCCATCAACTAAAGCGGACATTCGCGATTCAAGATGGAAAGGTCAACTATTATAACGGATCCAAGGAAAGCGATATCCCGTTCAGTAAAACAGGTACACCTGATTACACAGGTTTACCTTTGAAACAATACCTTTCTGTAATTGAAATTGCCAATCCCATGCACCGTCTTTGGTCAGATGGAAGATGGAATAAGCTGACTATGGCCCATGGTTGTTACTGGAAAAAATGTACTTTTTGTGATATAACACTTGATTACATTAAAAACTATGAACCTGTAAGTGCATCCATCATCTGTGACCGAATTGAGGAGCTTATAGCCCAAACAGGTGAAACGGGCTTCCATTTTGTGGATGAGGCTGCTCCACCTGCTCTCATGCGGGAATTGGCAATAGAAATCCTAAAAAGGAAAATTAAAATCAGTTGGTGGACAAATATTCGTTTTGAAGAACGCTTTTCCAGAGATCTTTGCCGTCTGTTAAAGGCCTCAGGTTGTATAGCTGTTTCAGGTGGATTGGAAGTGGCTTCTGATCGGCTTCTTGAATTGATGCAAAAAGGTGTGACAGTAGCTCAAGTGGCTAGGGTTGCCAGAAATTTTACAGAAGCGGGTATCATGGTTCATGCGTATCTTATGTATGGTTTTCCCACACAAACTGCCAATGAAACTATTGATAGCCTTGAAATGGTAAGGCAGCTATTTGCCAATCATGTCCTACAATCTGGATTTTGGCATCTATTTGCCATGACCTCTCATGCACCAATAGGTTTGGACCCTAAAGCATATCAAGTAGTAAGAACTGGTCCTGAGCCAGGTGATTTTGCAGACAATGACCTGAGCCATGATGATCCATTGGGTACAGATCATGATCAATTCAGTTCAGGACTCAAAAAAGCCCTATTCAACTATATGCATGGAATCTGTATCGATTTCCCCTTGCAGGAATGGTTTGATTTCAGAATACCTAAAACCAGTGTACCCGCTAATTTTATTTACAAAGCCTTACAGGATGAGCCCCCAATGGTATTTAAACCCAATGCCAAAGTAATATGGCTAGGCAGTAAGCCGGAACTGATAACTTATAGTTTTCAAAAAAAGGGTAAATTAAAAGAGGGTTATAAACTGATTTTTGAACACAAAAGCGGTAGTTCACAAATTAAATTGTCAGAAAATGAAGCGCAATGGCTCTTAGAGACACTTCCATTGCTCCAGCCTTCAAAAGATAAAAAGGAAATGACCATGTCTCAATTAAAAGAAATCTTTGAAAACTCTGGCCGGGGAGATTTCTTAAAATTTTTCAATTCGTTGGACTGGAGGTCACTTGAGGAAGAAGGATTGGTATTGGTGTAAAATGAAAAACCCAGCCTAGAAGACTGGGTTTTCACTCACTTTAACCACTAACAACCATAAAACAAATTCATCATGCTGCAAAGCAATCCGAACGATGAAAAACATCAATTTGTTGTAGTCGATACGGGAATCGAACCCGTGTTTCATCCGTGAAAGGGATGCGTCCTAACCCCTAGACGAATCGACCTCTATTTCAAAAAGAAAACACTGAAAGTTTTCCAGTGTTTTCAGTAGTCGATACGGGAATCGAACCCGTGTTTCATCCGTGAAAGGGATGCGTCCTAACCCCTAGACGAATCGACCATTTTTAAGTTTGGGGTAACCCGTTTTCGAAACGGTGATGCAAATATAGCTGGTTAAATCTACAATCCAAAAACTGACAAAAAAATATTTGGTACTCTCATCCAAATTGCTGAAAATTAGCAGAAAAAAATATTTTTAGTCTTTGCCAAACAAATTCTTAATTTCGCTTTTTATTAAACAAGACTAACCAACTACATGAAGAATAAACGTGTCGCGGTAAATGGATGCGGACGCATTGGCCGATTGACAGTCAAATTACTTTTGGAAAAAGAAGGTATAGACCTGGTAGCAGTAAACGACCTTACAGATCCAAAAACGCTTGCGCATCTTCTACAATATGATTCTGTCCATGGAAAATACCCCCACAAGGTAAGTGTTGAAGATGGACATATTATTATCAGGGGAAAAAAAATAAGAATTTTTGCTGAGAAGGAACCTTCAAACATTCCATGGTCTGATATGGAAGTAGATATCGTATTGGAATCTACTGGTAAATTCACAGACAAATCTTCTGCCTCAGGGCATCTTAAAGCCGGAGCCAAAAAGGTTATAATTACTGCACCGGCCAAAGACGAGGATGTTCCTACCATTGTCCTTGGTGTTAATGACCATATATTGACGGGTCAAGAAAACATCATTTCCAATGCTTCCTGTACCACTAATTGTCTGGCACCAATGGTCAAGTTGTTGGATGAACATTTTGGCATAGAGAAGGGATTTGTATCTACTGTGCATTCATATACCAATGACCAAAATCTTCATGATGCCCCACATAGGGATCTGAGAAGGGCTAGGGCAGCAGCGTATTCCATTATACCTACCACTACCCATGCTGCAAAAGCCATGGAAATAGTTTTACCCCACCTAAAAGGAAAAATTGAAGCCTCTGCTATGCGTGTGCCTGTGCCGGATGGTTCTTTAACTGACCTTATCGTAGTACTTAAACGAGAGACCAGTACAGAGGAGGTAAATCATGTATTCCGAAAAAGTGCTGAAAATGAAATGAAGGGTATTATTGAGTATGTTGAAGATCCAATTGTATCCATTGATATTATTGGCAATCCACATTCCTGCATATTTGATTCGGGACTTACTTCAGCTAAAGGAAACTTGGTGAAAATTGTGGGTTGGTACGATAACGAAGCAGGTTACTCCAATAGATTGGTTGATTTGGTATCAAAATAAGTAGCGGCACTTATTCTTCTGTACCTTCAGTCTTATTGAATTGAGGTTCCAGGAAATCTATAGCTTCCTGAACAGCATCCAAAAATTTCTCAAAATGCACTAAGAATTCGGGTCCAAATCCATGGGACTCAATGATATCTTTTCCTTCTGAAAGTATATCGTTCAATGGGTTGATTTCAAACATCACAAGGGAAGGCTTGACCTTATGGCGGATTTCCTGAATCGTATTTTCATCTTCCAGAGAAGCCCCCTCTATATAAGTATTCCTTAACTCCACCAATGAAGTATAAATGGCAGATACCAACTCAGCCTTGAAGTCAGCATCACCATCAGTCATTTCATGGATCTTATCAAAATTAACAGGCGGCGTATTGTACATGCTCAAAATTTATTCACTTGCATTTATGCCGGCCAGATATCCCGTACTCCAAGCAGCCTGAAAGTTAAAGCCTCCTGTGATTCCATCAATATCCAGCACTTCTCCGGCGAAAAACAAACCTCTTACCAGTTTACTTTCCATGGTCTCGGAATTCACCCCATCCAAATTTACACCTCCGGCCGTCACGAATTCCTCTTTGAATGTTGTTTTTCCTTTCACGGCTACAATATAGGAAAAAAGATTTTGAACTAATTTATGGAATTGTTTTTTTGGCAAATTTTGCCAGACAGTTTCTGTCGATATTTCTGCTTGTTCACAAAGGTGGAGCCAAAGCCTTGCAGGTAAACTGAACAATGGACTGCCAGTGATTTTTTTCTTGGGATGGTCATTCCGGAATTTTTGTAAATCCCGAATAAGTTGATCCTCGGTCCAATGTTGGTTCCAACGTACATGTGCCTTGGCTTCATATTTTTGATCATAAAGCCATTTGGCTCCAAATGCAGATAATTTAAGTACTGCAGGGCCACTGAGTCCCCAATGAGTAATCAATACCGGTCCTTTATATGCCAATTTAGTGCCTTCTAATCTTACCAAAGCATCAGGAACAGCTATTCCCATGAGTTTCCTAATAGGTTCCTGGGGTGTATTAAAAGTAAATAAAGAGGGAATAGGATCAACAATACTATGGCCTAAATCCTTTATAAATCCAAAACTTTCAGCCTTGGGAGCTCCCCCACTACAAATTATAATCCTGTCAAATTGAAAGGGTTTTTCTTTTGTCAAAACTTCAAAATAATCTCCTTTCTTTTGAATTTTTTCTACACCATGATTAAGCAAAACTTTTACCCCAAACTCATAAGCAGCTATTTGTAAAGCATCAATTATGGATTGGGAATCATCTGATACAGGAAACATCCTACCGTCCCTTTCTACCTTTAGAGATACACCCCTGCCCTCAAACCAATCTATGGTATCTTTGACTGAAAAATATTTAAAAACCCTCTTCAGAAACTTCTCTCCTCTTGGGTAATTCTTCACCAAATTTGAGTTTTCAAAAGCCGCATGGGTTACATTGCATCTTCCTCCTCCGGAAATTTTTACTTTTGCCAGCGGTTTGGATGTTTTTTCCAAGATAAAAACCTCAGCACCTGCCAATGCAGCATGGATAGCTGAAAAATATCCGGCTGCTCCTGCACCTATGACTCCTATTTTCATATTTGAACTGGGTCCTTTATTTCCTTTTGCCTGTTAATCCACCCATGATACCTCGGCTCAATTCCCGGAAAATTGTCCTTCCAATTTGCCTTACCATTGTGTTTTTGCTCAACTCTTCAAATATAGAGGTTTCTTTTGGAGGTCTCCCATGACTCTTTCTTTGTGAAGGATGAGCATCTTTTTCTTTTTCTGAATCAATTTCAGCCCTGGTAATTTTTTCATCCAAAATTTCAAAAGCGCTCTTTCTATCAATTTCAACATTGTACTTTTTTACAAGGAATGAATTATTGACCAACTCTTCAATCTCTTCTTGACTTAGGATATTCATTCTGGTAATAGGTGACCTGAGCAATGTATGAGCCAAGGGAGTTGGGATGCCCTTTTCATTCAGCACTGTTACTAAAGCTTCCCCAATACCCATTGAAGTCAATATTTCCGATGTGTTGTAAAATGAGGTGATGGGATAATTTTCGGCTGTTTTTTTGATTGCAGTTCTGTCTTTTGCCGTAAATGCCCTTAAGGCATGCTGAATTTTCAATCCGAGCTGTCCAAGCACCTTTTCAGGAATATCAGTGGGCGTCTGGGTACAAAAATAAACCCCTACTCCTTTGGATCTTATCAATTTGACAATGGCCTCAATTTTGTCAATCAAATCTTTGGACGCATTTGAAAATACCAAATGGGCCTCATCTATGAACAGACAAAGTTTAGGTTTACCTGAATCACCTTCCTCTGGAAATGTTTCATAGATCTCTGATAATAAGGAGAGCATAAAGGTTGAAAATAATTTAGGCCTGTTCTGAATATCGGTCAATCGGATAATAGACAAAACTCCTTTGCCATTTGAAGTCCTCACAAAGTCATTCACATCAAAGGAAAGTTCTCCAAAAAAGCACTCCGCACCCTGTTGCTCCAACTCAATGATTTTTCGCAAAATAGTATTAACAGTAGCGGATGATACAGCGCCAAACTCTTTTTGAATATCTTCCTTACCCTCGTTGATGACATATTGGAGAACTTTTTTCAAGTCTTTAAGGTCAAGCAAAGGCAAATGATGCATATCACAATACCTAAAAACCAAAGCAATTACACCTCTCTGTGTATCATTAAGTTCCAAAATCTGTGAAATCAAAACGGGCCCAAACTCTGAAATTGTAGCTTTAAGTTTAACACCTTTCTCTCCACTGATAGACATGAGTTCAACAGGCAAACCGGAAGGTTCATAAGGAATACCGATCAATTCACATCTTTTTTCAATGATGCTATTCAATTTTCCTGGCATCGCAAGACCTGATAAGTCTCCCTTAAGATCCATCAGTACGCAAGGAATTCCGTTCATTGACAATTGCTCTGCAAAGACCTGTAGGGTTACGGTCTTTCCTGTACCTGTAGCTCCAGCAATCAGTCCATGGCGGTTAAGTGTTTTGAGAGGAATATGGATTTGGGCATGTGGTATTGGTTCTTGGTCCAAAACCGCTGTACCAAGAATAATGGAATCCCCTTTGAAAGTGTATCCCTGTTCGATATGGGATTTAAATTCATCGATTTTGGCCATGACAAAAATGGTTTTAGCGAAACATTACATTACAAATTAATGAAACAAATCCATTCCTGCTCAACAAATTTTCCTTTTAGATTCAAGATTTTTCAATTTATCTTGAGCAAGTTTTGTCCGGTTTTCCATTATGAAAAATTACCAATACCTTTCCCTTGTATTTATTCTGATGCTTGCTTGCAAAAGTACTGCCAATGAACCTTCACCCGCGACCCAAAATAAAGCCATTGAATTGACCTTAGCAGAAGCAAACAGGTTGGCAGCGTTGCCCTTGCATTGCATGCAGGAAGAGTATCCAAATAAACTAAACCAAACACTTGAAAATGAATCTTATCTTAAAGGTCCCAGGGCTCTCCATCCTTCTTTTTATGGATGTTTTGACTGGCATTCAAGTGTACATGGCCATTGGATGCTGGTAAGTCTACTGAGGCAATTTCCAGATTTGGAAAAGAAAGATGAAATCAGGCAAAAACTACTTGAAAACATGAGTAGAGAAAACATTAAGGCTGAAGTAGCATATTTCTTTGCTCCACAAAACAGCAGTTTTGAAAGGACTTATGGATGGGCATGGGTACTAAAATTGGCAGAGGAAATCCACTTATGGGAGGATCCATTGGCAAGGGAATTAGAAAATAACCTGCAACCTTTGACAGATTTGATGGTGGAAAAATACCTTGAGTTTTTGCCCAAACTCATTTATCCTATTAGGGTTGGAGAACATACCAATATTGCTTTTGGGCTTTCATTGGCCTACGATTATGCTGTCACAGTCCAAAATGAAGAATTAAAAAACCTAATCAAAACCAGATCCATGGAATGGTTCAAGGCTGATACTAATTGCCCGCTTACTTGGGAACCCAGTGGATTTGATTTTCTATCGCCTTGCTTTCAGGAGTTGGATATCATGCGGAAAGTCATGGAACCCACTGAATTTCTGGATTGGCTGAATCGCTTTATGCCTGAATTGTCAAAACCTGATTTTCAACTCGAACCTGGGAGAGTAAGTGACAGGACTGATGGCAAATTGGTCCATTTAGATGGATTGAATTTTTCAAGGGCTTGGGTATTGTATGGACTTATTAAGGATTTCCCGGTTGATTATGGTCATTTGATGGAGGTAGCCAATGCACATGTTTCATATTCTTTGCCTTCCATCGTTGACGACAACTATGAGGGAACCCATTGGTTGGGATCTTTTGCTATTTATGCCTTACAACAGGCACCATGAAAAAGGACTGGAAGAAATACCTGGGCCCCGGACCTTTGGTTGCTGCAGCTTTTATCGGGCCGGGAACAGTAACTGTATGTACGCTAGCCGGTGTTAATTTCGGTTATGATTTGCTTTGGGCACTTGGACTTTCAATTATTACAACGATCGTATTGCAGGAAATGGCTGCAAGGATTGGCTTGATCACCCAAAGAGGATTGGCAGCAAATATTTCAAATACCATACAAAAATCAGGTTGGCGAATCTTTTCAATTTCACTGGTCCTTTTTGCCATTGTCCTCGGAAATGCTGCCTATGAAGCAGGAAATATAAGCGGAGGAGCTTTAGGGGCTGAAATTTTTATTAATCTTCCTGTTTTTGAAATAGGCAAGTTACAGTTCAACCCCCTCAACCTATTGATCGGTGTAATGGCGCTTATCCTCTTGTTCAGTGGAAGCTATGTCCTAATTACTAGGTTCTTGACCGCATTGGTAATATTAATGAGTTTGGCTTTTGTAATCAGTGCGTTTTTAGTCCGTCCAAATTTTTATGCCATTATGGGTGGATTTATGCCAAGGATTCAAATTGATCATGTAATTACAGTTGTTGCACTCATCGGGACCACTGTGGTTCCTTACAACTTATTTTTACATTCAGGTTTGGTTGCAAAAAAGTGGCAAAAATTAGATGATTTAAAATATGTTCGTATGGATACGCTCATTGCAGTTATTCTGGGCGGCTTAGTTTCTATGGCAATAGTAGTGACAGGTGTAGCAGGAAAAGCTTTTGAAGTCAATAATGCAGTGGACTTGGCAAAAGGCCTGGAACCTCTTCTGGGAGGTAATTTGGCTAAGTATTTTATTGCTTTTGGTCTTTTTGGAGCAGGAATAACCTCGGCAATTACTGCTCCTTTGGCTGCTTCAATGGTCATTACAGAATGTTTCGGTTGGTCCAGTAACATTAAAGGATGGGCCATGAGGTGCAGCATAGGTGTAGTATTGGGCTTGGGTTTGATTTTTTCTTCTTTGGGAATTCGGCCTATTCAACTCATTACTTTGGCACAATTGGCCAATGGGATACTTCTACCGCTGCTTTCAGGATATGTTATATGGCTGGTTAACAAAAAGGCACTAATGAAAGGCTTAGAAAATTCGATTAAACTCAATCTGCTCAGTGGGATCATTTGGTTGATTACCCTTTTGTTAGGTATATTGAGTATTCTTAAGGTATTTGGACTGATCTAAACGAAAAGTAAAGGATGAATTTTTTTTATTGCTTATGAAAATTTAATCCATCCTATAATTATGGACATTTTTAAAAAACAATGGAAATTTTGTTTAATTTTCCTTTGCTTTATCATTTCAGTTTCCAATGAAAAATCCATTTCTGCTCTTTGCCGCATTTTTGTTCACTGCATGTACCCAAGTAGGATTTGAATCCAGAATTTGGTTAACCGATCCAACAGGTGGAATATTATTCCAGGAACAGGATAAAGTCTCCTTTTCCAATTCAGCCCCGTCAGGAACAGTGATTGAAATTAATCCGGAAATGCAATATCAAGAAATGGATGGCTTCGGGTTTACTTTGACCCAAGGATCAGCCATCCATTTATTAGGAATGAGTGAAGAAGGGAGAAAAGCAATTTTGGAAGAACTTTTTGGTTCAGGTGAAAATAGTATCCGTATCAATTATTTGAGATTATCAGTTGCCGCTTCCGATTTAAATGAAACTGTTTTTTCTTACCATGACCTGGAAGAGGGAGAAATTGATCCGGAACTGGAAAAATTCGATTTAGGGCCTGATCGAGATGATGTAATTCCGATACTGAAGGAAATTTTGGATATCAATCCTGAAATAAAATTAATGGCTTCTCCCTGGTCTCCGCCTGCTTGGATGAAAGACAACAAAGACACACGTGGTGGTAAATTGCTTTCTGAAAATTATGATGCATACGCCCTCTATTTTGTCAAATACATCAAACAGATGGAGGACGAAGGAATAATAATCGATGCAGTAACTGTTCAAAATGAGCCTCTACATCCAGGTAACAATCCCAGCCTCTTGATGCTTCCCGAAGAACAAGGTTATTTTATAAAAAACCATTTGGGGCCAAAATTCAAGGAGCATGGTATATCTACTAAAATAATTATTTATGATCACAATGCAGACAGGCCTGATTACCCTATCAGCATTTTGGATGATCCTGATGCAAAAAAATGGATAGATGGTTCTGCCTTTCATTTATATGGCGGAAAGATAGAAGCACTCTCAGAGGTTCACAGGGCACATCCTGATAAAAATATTTATTTCACAGAACAATGGATTGGCGCACCTGGGAATTTAGCAGGAGACTTGGTATGGCATGTGAAGAATCTGATCATTGGAGCAACTAAGAATTGGGCTAAGACCGTCTTGGAATGGAATCTAAGTTCATCACCTGATTTAAGGCCATTTACTGATAGAGGTGGTTGCAGTCAATGCTTAGGTGGGATAACCATAGATGGGGATGAAGTTACGAGAAACCCTGCTTATTATATTTTGGCCCATGCTTCTAAATTCGTTGACCAAGGGTCAAAAAGGATTGATTCTACTGAGATTGAAGGTCTTCCAAATGTAGCCTTTTTAAGGCCAGATGGGGGGGTAATTTTGATCATACTAAATGAGAGCAAAGAAAACAGGGATTTCAATGTTAGCTATGCTGGACATTCTGCTGCATTGCAAATAGCTCCTGGTGCTGTAATCAGCCTTTTGATTGAATGAGAATTAGAGAGGAATAATATTGCGGAAATGGATTTTGGGTAAAAATGCCCTTAAAATGTACTTGGTTTCCGGGATGTGTTTCACCCTTTCCAATCTATTCAGGATTTCTTCATTGTTTTCTAAATACTCCTCTTGGGAAATAAATCCATATGCTGCAAGGATCCCATTCTCAAATAGCAATGCACAGGTTTCATTCACCGATCTTCCTTTTTCTTTGATAAGTACACTGCCTTTTTCTGATTGAATTGAGTCAATAAATTTCTGGGCCCTTTTATTATATACTTCTACCTTTTCCTTGCCACAGCAGGCACCTAGACATTTGTTGATTTGATGATCATAACACTCCATGGCAGTTTTTTGAATTCCAGTCAATTTCGGGCAAAGTTCAAAATGCTCAGTTTGCTCCATGATATACTTCCAAGCTTCCGAATGGGAATCAAATTCAAGTAGATTTTGAATTTTACTATTATTTTTACTGACCTGAAACCGTATAAAACCTTGGCTATCTTCATATTGAAACAAAGCCCAATTACTGCTTTGGTATTTCAAAGCCCTGTTGTATTTTGGCCAAATCCTTTTAATTTCCAGGGTTTCCAATAGGTAGGCAAGGAATTCTGAACCTGTCAATACCCAAGTGATATCATTAATTTCAGATTTGAGCAGTATTTTTTCCCGGGAGTTACCCGAGAAATGACTTTTAAACCTGCTTTTGATATTCAGTGCTTTTCCTACATAGATGACCTGTCCATTTTTGTCATGGAAAAAATAAACCCCGGTAGCTTCAGGTATTTGTTGATACCTTTCTTGGGTAATGTGGGGAGGCAGGAAACTTTCGCCATTTCCTTTTTTAAGACTTTGGAGAATTATTTCACTTTGATATTGATAAATCCTCCTAAAAAGGAGTTCGGTAGCTTCCGCATCTCCAAATGCCCTATGTCTTGCACTGATTGTTATAGAAAGCTTCTCACAAATCCTTCCCAGACCATAGGAACCTAAACCCGGAAATGCTTTTCTGCTAAGTCTAACCGTACACAGTTTGGGAACATTGAAGTCCAGTCCACATACCTTAAAAGCTTCCCTGATAAAGGTGTAATCAAAATTAACATTGTGGGCTACAAAAACTCTTCCCTTTAGAAAATCATAAAACTCTTCAGCTATTTCCCCAAATGTCGGGGCAGATTCCACCATCTCTTGGTTGATGCCAGTCAATCCAGTTATAAAATTGGGAATAAATCTTTGAGGGTTGATCAAAGTATGGAATTTGTCAAGCACTTTATGTCCATCAGAAACTATAGCAGCTATTTCGGTTATCCCTCCCTGATTGGGATTCCCACCTGTGGTTTCTATATCTACGATTACAAATTCCATTTTAATTATTCAGGAGCAAGTTTAAAGAAGCTTTCCGAATAAAACATTCCTGTAGAAAAATAGTGTCAGTAAATGTCTTATTTTGTACAATATTTCCTTTCTTGTTCCAATTTTTAGCGCTTATCAATAGGAAATATAACAGAATCAAAACTTTTAATAAATTACAAAAAATTAACCTAAAACGACCTATAAACCTTGAAAAGAAGAGATTTCGTCAAATTGAGTTCCCTATTATCTGCAGGCACAGTATTACCTTTTACCAATCTTTCTGCATGGCAAAAGGATAAAGTTTATCAGATCGGCATATTAGGATATGGAGACAGGGGCTCAGGATTACACCAGGTTTTACGCCAAATGCCTGATAAATTTGTTGTAAAAGCTATCTGTGATGATCTTCCATTAAGATTGGAAAACGCCCGGAAAAATTACCCCAATGGTATTCAGTTTTATCAGGATTTCAGGAAATTATTAGACCAAAAGGACTTGGATATCATTCTGGTTGCCACTCCGCTTTACCTTCACTTTGAACATGCAAAGGCAGTATTGGATTCAGGGAAGCATCTCTTTCTGGAAAAAACCATGGTATTCAATGTGGATCAAGCTATGGAGCTTAATGCTTTAAAGAAAAAATTTGCAAAACAAGTAATACAAATCGGCCATCAATACCGCTACTCCCCTCTTTATTTTAGGGTAAAAGAGATGATTCAAAATGGCTGGTTGGGGGATGTGACACAAATTGAAGCCAGATGGGACCGAAACAATAATTGGAGAAGACCAGTACCTAATACTGAATTGGAAAGAAAGATCAATTGGAGAATGTATAGGGAATATTCAGGTGGTCTTGTGGCTGAATTGCTTTCCCATCAGATCGATTTCATACATTGGGCTTTTGAAACCCGTCCTAGTACTATTTACGGAGTAGGTGGTATTGACCATTATAAGGATGGGAGAGAAACTTTCGATAATGTACAAGTAACTCTACGTTATGAGGATGTGGGAATGGTTGGAAATTTTGGGGCTACATGCGCCAATCAGCATGAAGGTTATTCCTTTAAAATAAAAGGAAGTCAGGGAATGATATCCTTACTTACCAATGAAGGAATTTTTTATCCCGAGCCGGACACCAAAACCCACTTGGAAGAAGTAGACGGAGTTTCTGGTGCTACAAGGTTATCATGGTCAAATGACAAAAAAGGTATAAAAATCCTGGATCAACCAACGAAGGATGGTTCTTATTATGCCTTGGAGGATTTTTACCGTTGTTTGACAGAAAATGAACTCCCCCATTCTAACACAATAAACGGTGGTAAGACTGCTATCACAGTTGCATTGGCCAATCAATCAATTTATACAGGAAAAATAATGAACTGGAAACCAGAGTTTGATTTGGTTTGAAACGTATTGCATTAGAAATAAAGTTATGTAAACATTGCTGGCCATTAACGAAAAACCGGATCCTAAATGGATCCGGTAGTTTCAAGTGTAAGTTCAAAAAAAGTGCTGGTTCTCTCTATGTTGTTTAAATAGCTTATTCAAAGCACAAACACTGACGTAAATATCGGTAATTCACCATCAATAAAAAATACCACAAAAGTGGTATTTTTTATTGATAATCCTCCAGAATTTAAATTTTTATATATCTATGTTGCTTTTGAAATCCTCTCAAAAGTGATTTCATTCAACATCCACTAAAACCAAAAATAAAATCAAAGATTTTTTTAAACAGATTTTACATACTGAGCAATCAATTTTTCCGCACATCTTTCACCATCCATGGCTGCGGATACAATACCCCCGGCATAACCTGCACCTTCAGCGCATGGATAAAGTCTTTTCACTTGTGGGTGTTCAAAACTCTCCCTGTCTCTTGGAATCCTAACAGGAGAAGAAGTTCTGCTTTCTACACCTATAATCTGAGCATCATTGGTTAGATAACCCTTCATTGTTTTACCAAAAGCCAGGAAGCCCTGCCTCAATCTCTCTGCTATAAAATTTGGCAAAACTTCATACATATCTACTGACTTCAATCCAGGTTGATAAGATGTGTCCAAAAGAGAACCGCTAACCTTTTTATTGACAAAATCCATCATGCGTTGGGCAGGAGCAGTTTGGGACTCGCCCCCCAATTTCCAGGCTATTTGTTCCACATCTGATTGAAACATCATTGCCGCCAAAGGACCATATTTCTGATAATGAGGTAAATCATCCAATTCAACTGCTGCAACCATACCAGAATTTGCAAATTTACTGTCCCTCCTACTGGGGCTCATTCCATTGACCACAATTTCTCCAGGTGAGGTGGCTGCTGGTACAATAAAACCTCCCGGGCACATACAAAAGGAAAAGACTCCGCGTTGTTTACCCTGAAAATAAGTCTGCTGTACTAAAGCATAAGAGGAGGCAGGCAAATAAGGTCCCCTATCCACCTCGCAATGGTATTGAATCCTGTCAATTAAATTTTGGCTATGTTCAATTCTTACACCTAATGCGAAAGGCTTAGCTTCTATCAGGATACCTCTGTGTTTGAGCAAGTGGAAAATATCCCTTGCTGAATGTCCTGTGGCCAAAATTACCCCAATGCCTTTGATCTTTTCGCCATCTTGGGTCACCACTCCCTTCATCTCATTAGCTTCCAAAATGAAATCTACCACCTTGGTTTCAAAGAGAACCTCTCCTCCTGCCAGGAGGATACTTTCCCTGAGTTCAGCTACTAACTTGGGGAGTTTATTGGTTCCAATATGGGGATGTCCGTCCACTAGAATATCTTCTGTTGCACCATGGGCAACAAATATCTCCATGATTCTTCTGATATCTCCCCTTTTTTTGGAGCGGGTGTATAATTTTCCATCTGAATATGTGCCTGCTCCCCCTTCTCCAAAACAATAGTTGGATTCAGGATTGACAATATGTTCTTTGTTGATGGCAGCTAAATCCCTTCTTCTTGCCCGCACATCCTTTCCCCTTTCGATCACTATAGGTTTGATGCCAAGCTCTATAGCACGGAGTGCTGCGAAAAGACCCGCAGGACCTGCTCCTACTATGATCAATTGCTCCTTATTCGAAACGTTTTGATAGGCCTTAGGGGTTTGTAAAAGTGGTGTCAGCGGTTCATTGACAAAAATCTCAGCAGTGACATTGACCCTAACCTGTCTTCCTCGGGCATCAATGGATCTTTTGGTCTGTCGGGCAATAGCCTGAACATTATCAGCGGATAAACCAGCTTTTTTCAGCGCCACTTGTTGGAACATTACTTCATCATAAGCCTCTTCAGGGCTCAGCTGTAATTGCAGTTCTTTTTTCATTAGGTAAGGTATTTATCCTTAAAATTTAAAAGCGAGATGCTAGAGATTAGATACTAGACTCAAGATTCAAGACTCAAGACATAAGATTTCGAAAGTTTCAACATGAAGGAATAAAGGAAGTTTATTCATTGGAGCTGCAATCTCAGGCTTTATCGTCCCGAACTAAAAACACCGGACAACACCAAGTACTTGATGAAACCCTTAATTCCCTTAACTTCTCAATAGTTCAAAATTTCCACTTCCCACCTCCGAAATCCGAAATCCGACTTTCCTCATTCCTCATTCCCAAACACTTCCTTCACCACCCATCCTTTGCCCCACTCATCCATTTCTTTCTGGCTCCAAAGTTCGGGAAAGAAAATGACTTTTTGGAACCTTGGAGGCAGGTATTTCTGCCAGTTTGTCCCTCCTGTAGCGGCAATATCCACTGGGTCTCTTTGAAGGTACCTGACAGCAGATTTGTAATGGGCCAAAGGCCAAAATACATTGGCCTTCAAATCTAATGACCTTAACATTTGCTTTAATTCCTCGTCTTTGTCTAAACATTCCAGGTATTTCCTCCAGATATTTTTGTTATGGTAGACTTCAATCAGCTCCTTCAGATCTTTACTGTATTTTTTCTCAAATGATTTCAATGTTAAAGTCTTTTCCCCTGTGGCTAATTCCTTAGCACCATGCTGCCAATAGAGGTTGTCAAAAATCACATCTGGATCCCTTTCTCCCATCAGATCCTCTCTTTTATCGATGTGAATTAGTTGATGCACATCAGTTGACTGAAGTTCAATAACTCTATATTGGGCACTTTGAAAACCACTGGAAGGCAATAAGGACATTCGGAACTTCAAAAATTGCTCTCTTTCCATGCCTTTCCACATGACAGCAAAGGATGATATCAGCTGGTCAAAGTACATGATCACCCTATCCAACCTTTCCTTAAAAAATTTGGCATCAATTGGTTTCTTATCTGCAATCTGTTCCAGCTCCCAAATGATCAAATTAAAATACAGCTCAGTAATCTGGTGGTAGATAATAAAAATCTTTTCATCTTTGAATGAGGTCCTTGGTTGTTGAAGGGAAAGAAGAATATCCAGATTGATATAATCCCAATAGGTCATATAATCCGCATATAATAGACCTTCCAAATAAGAAGAAAGATCCTGTCCGGATGCTTTAAATTTCTCTTGAAGCAGCTCTATTTTCTCTATTACGTCTTTTGGGTAATGTGCTGGGCTCATATGCTAATTTTTTACGCGATAAGGTAGTTTTTTAAGTGGGATCTTATTTATTTCAGGCAGGAATACAGAATAAACCCAAAATATGCATTAGAAATTCTAAGACATGCTGAAAACACATAAAAATCATTTGTTTTAATTCTTCACATTTCGAATCCGGTATAGCATTGCTATGGCTTAATCTCTAAAGTGACTGATTTTTTTGTGTGGCCAGCCCTGACTACGAAAACTAATTCATAATATGGTTTACAAGCTGTAAAAATCCGTTTTAATTAGCAATAAACCAAAACAGTTATGGCGCATACTTCCGAAGTGCAGAAATCAATGAAACAGGACCTTTTTGAGGGGGTTGATTTTTATGGTGTGGACGATCTATTGTCCGAGGAGCATAAATTGATCCGTTCTTCGATCAGGGAGTTTGTTAAAAAAGAAATCAGTCCTTATATCGAAGGCTGGGCGCAAAAAGCCCATTTTCCCTATGAAATCGTAAAGAAGTTTGGAGATGTGGGTGCTTTTGGTCCACAGATACCTGCAGAATATGGCGGTGGTGGTTTGGACTACATTGCTTATGGCCTTATCATGCAAGAGATCGAAAGAGGTGATTCAGGCATGCGTTCTACAGCTTCAGTACAGGGCTCCCTGGTAATGTACCCTATTTACAAATTTGGTTCTGAGGAACAAAAAAGAAAATACCTCCCCAAACTGGCATCCGGAGAAATGCTGGGTTGCTTTGGCTTGACTGAACCTGACTTTGGTTCAAATCCTTCAGGGATGGTGACTAATTTCAAGGATATGGGTGACCACTACTTGTTGAACGGTGCCAAAATGTGGATTTCCAATTCTCCAAAAGCAGATATCGCTGTGGTTTGGGCCAAGAATGAAGCAGGAAGAATTCATGGTTTGATTGTGGAAAGAGGCATGGAAGGTTTCTCTACCCCAGAAACCCATGGTAAATGGTCGCTAAGGGCATCAGCTACTGGTGAATTGGTATTTGACAATGTAAAAGTGCCAAAAGAGAATCTTTTGCCTGGAAAAAACGGTTTGGGTGCTCCAATGATGTGCCTGGATTCAGCCCGTTATGGTATTGCTTGGGGAGCTGTGGGAGCGGCCATGGACTGCTACGATTCTGCCAGAAGATATGCCATGGAAAGGATTCAATTTGACAAACCCATCGGATCATTCCAATTGATCCAGAAAAAACTGGCTGAAATGCTTACCGAAATTACTAAGGCACAATTATTAAACTGGAAACTGGGTTTAATGATGAATGAAGGCAAAGCTACTACTGTTCAGATTTCCATGGCCAAACGAAACAATGTGGCTATGGCTTTAGAAATTGCGAGGGAGGCCAGACAGATCCATGGTGGTATGGGTATCACCGGCGAATATCCAATTATGAGACATATGATGAACCTTGAATCTGTGGTGACTTATGAGGGTACCCATGATATACATTTGTTGATTTTGGGTCATGAAATTACGGGTATTCCGGCGTTTAAGTAAGACTTAAGACACAAGACTCAAGAAATAAGACTGGAACCGCTGAGGTTTTTGAAACCTCGGTGGTCTTTTTTTTGACTGTTGTTCAGAAATAAGATTGATCAAACCCGGGAGAACAATTTGATCTATTTTTCTTTGTGGTGAAAAAAATATATAACCACATAATGATCATAGAAAACATAGGTGACCCATTACCAATCCTTTGTGTTTAAAATCAGGCGGTTGATATCAGGGATAACTATGTGGGGCTATGTTTCTCTCCCGAATCCGGGACAAGTTGTGATAAAAAATCAGATTATAGTTTTTTAGATCTACTTGTATCTAAGTGAAAAGTGTTTAAATGATAAAAGTTTCAAGGGATAACCAAGACAACTACGACAAAAATGATAACCATCGTACTGCGATGCTGACCCATTACAACAATTAGAACTATGGAAACTACTCCCCACATACAATTGAAGGCGAACTATGGCAACATTGACAAACTCGAGGACAGCCTCATCCTTTGGATCAGCCATAAGCATTACAAAAACTACAACCCTAAAAGCAAAAAATTACATCATATAATCAAAACAGCGCAAGACCCTGCTTCTCTGGTTTCTTTTTCTGGGATCGCCCATCAAAAATTGGTAGCGCAAAGAAATTTCATGGGCTCCCCTGGTCTGTGTACCTACATTAGAAATCATGAAATCATAACTGTAACCGATAACCATACCATTTTCCAAGGCCAAACCCAATAGGAAAATAATGGAGTCCTGGTTGGGCATACTCCTCACCCCTGGAATACCCCTATAACCGATTCCTGAAATCACATTTTTGTACATAAACTGTGAACCTATGTCCAACTGCCGAAAAGGCCCCTGGTTTTTATAATTGAGCAATATAGAAACCTGATTGTCAAATTTGGAACCGAAGTAATCATTTGTTCCCAAAGGAATGGTATAACCACCGTGCACACTCCATTTAACGGGAAGGTAACCGATTTCATTGTCCGGAAAAAAACTGAGATTAGGCCGGTTGACATGGTGGGCTGATGCCCCCAACCAAAAGGTCTCTCCTGTAAGCAATCCTCCAAAAGAAATATCCAGGTAGGTATAAGGTTCAAAATTTGGAATATCATCAATGGAAGTGGGATTCACCGTTCTATTGAACAAGTCTATCTGATCACCAAATAGGATGTTATCCAAAGCCGTGCTTCTTCTGAATATCCCAACTTGGCTACCCATCCTGAAATTCATGGATTCGGACAACCTTAGGTTATAGGCATAAAAAAAGGAAACATCAGAAGTATTGATTCTCATATTGGATTCCTGAAAACTGTTCACAGCTATACCCATTCCACTTCTTAGGTCATAACTATAGTGATCCAAATATGCGGAATAGGAATTGAAATCATGGGCAAGGCCAGGCCATTGTTTTCGGTAATTGATACCCACCCTAGAGAGTTCCGTACTACCGGCCATTGCAGGGTTCAAATACAAAGGAGCTGCATAAAACTGGGAATAATGGAAATCCTGCCCGAATACTGCGGAACAAAGGAAATACAAGACGAATAAAATGATTTGTGAATTTTTTATCATTTGAGTAATAAGAATACCTCTGTTTTATCCTGCTTTCTCCCATCAAGTGTCTTAAAGCTCAACTTGTACAAGTAGTTTCCAGCTGGGACTTCTTTGCCCCCAACTGTACCGTCCCATCCTTTGGAGTCTTTGTCGTCCGTGTAGAATATTGTCTCCCCCCATTTATTTAATACCCAAAATTCCAATGAAGCGATATTGATAAATCTTGGAAAGAAATAATCATTGACTCCATCACCATTGGGAGTAAAAGCATTGGGCATAACCAGAAAATAGTCAAAAACTTTTATCCTACTTTTTACCTCTGAAACACAACCATATATATCAGTGACTTTAAGTATCACTTCATATTCTCCTTCTTTTAAATAGGAATGTTTAGGATTTTCCTCCGTACTGAAATTACCATCCCCAAAATCCCAATAATACCCAGCTATCTCACCGAATGACCTGTTCCAGAATTGGATTTCAAAGTTCACCAAGTAAGATTTATACTGATCAAATGCCAGAGACTGAATGGCTAAATCAGGAAGCACATCTAAGTTTTTGACTTCATAAGACTGTGTAGTTGTACATCCTGCCCCATCGGTGATTTGTACCGTATATAAACCTGCCTTGGTTGTGTTCATGACCTGACCGTTTTGTGAGACTTTTCCACCTGACCAGTTAATTCTATAAGGGGCAACTCCTCCTGAAATACTGACCTGAATTTCTTCTTCAATCAGACGGGGATCACAGGCAATAAAGGTTCTCCTTACTGAGGTAATGGCTAATGGTGCCGGTCTTTTTACTTCAAATGTTCCTTTGATTTCACATCCGGAAGCATCTCTTACTACCACATTGTATTGGCCTGCAGGAATATTTGTGAGATTAGAGGAAGTTTGACCATTGCTCCAAACATAAGTGTAGGGTGGCCTACCTCCTGAAATTCCTAAATTGATGGATCCACTTTGAGGATTAATACAATCGATGGCATCAAATATCTGTGGCTCTATCAGCAATTCTGCCGGTTCTACTATGTTGAATGTGCTGCGGATCTCACAGTCTGTTTCATCTTTTATCAAAACACTATAAGTGCCCGGACCTAGGTTAAATAACTCATTTCGATCCTCCCCATTATTCCACAAGACGATGGGCTTACCCACTCCCCCTTCGAAATTCAATTTTATATATCCATCTTTTTTACCAAAACAGGAGATTTGCCTCACTTCAGGAAGAATTCTGAAAAGTGGTGCGTCCTCTATGATAATGGTTTGGGTCTTCACACATCCTGCCTGATCACTTACCTGTACCGTATAGTTACCAGGCCCCAAATTATTCAATTCATCCCTTGTGGAATTATTGTTCCATGCTATTCGGAAAGGAGGAACCCCTCCCTGAATATCCAGTTTGATAAATCCGTCATTGGCATCATAGCAGGAAATATCTGTTTTTTCAAAACCAATCACCAATGGGAGTTCAGGTTGGATGAGTTCAATCGGTCCAAGAGCAATCACACATCCATTCCGGTCAGCTATCTCAACTTCATAAATTCCTGATGGAACGTCTATTAAATTCTGTCCTGTGGCATTGAAAGGCTGTCCATTTCTAAACCAGTTAAATTGGTAAGGAAATGCTGAGACTCCACCTGAAACTTTGATGAAAATCTGACCAGTTGACTCTCCAGAACAAAATATATCCCTGGTGGAAGCCAATTCGGCAGCTAAAGGACTGGGTTCTACCAAAGTAAAATCCTTTTCCAGACTACACCCAAATTCGTCTTCGATCAATACACTGTAATTACCTGGAGGTAAATTGTTGATATCTTTTTGATTGGATTTGAACCCATTTGGTCCAGTCCAGGTAAAGGTATAATTACCACTACCTCCCCTTGGATTCAATCGGATAAAACCATCATTTGCCCCTGTACAGCTGATTTGAAATCCGGAATAATCAGAAACCTCAGAAACCAGGGAAATAGAAGGGTTGACTGTAATTCGGTAAATTTTAGGCAGGCCCGCACAGCTGTTTTCACCTGATACGCTACCAAAGACCTCAAATCTAACAATAATTGGATTCTGGCTTGGATTGATAATCTGTTGGACAGGTATCAGATTGCCTACACCAGAAGGGATGACGCCTAATGCTCCATTGGCTATGGCTGTCCAGGTAAATTGGGCTGTTTCTACATCTGAACTGATAATTACTTCTTCGGTGAATCCACCAGTGCAAATGATCTGATCTGGTATTGAAAAATCAACAACTGGTGATGGCAATACTGTCACACTCAACTGAAAGGGATCACCGGAACAACCGCCAAGGAAGGGTGTGATGGTATATAACAGCTCTAAAGGAACATTGGTCTCATTGATCAGTTTATCAGTCACAGCCGCTTGTTGGACTGTGGTATTATTGGTGTTTCCAATGATTCCATTAGGTGCTGCTGATGTCCATAGAAAAGTAGTGCCGGGAACAAATCCTTCTGGAATGTAAGAAAAGTCCTGTTCACTGCATATTTCTAAAGTCTCATCTTTAAAGGAAGGTTCCGGTTTTACGGTAATAACATAAGTTCCTGGAGTCAAAGTACAGTTTCCTGCATCTTCTTTGACAATCTGGGCAGTGAATACCAACTCAATTGCTGAGTTGGAGGTATTTACCAAGGTAAAAGAGGGTATAAGGTTCTCCCCTTCTGAAATGTTCAGGCCGGCAATTCCGTTTCCATTGACGGTCCATTTTATTTGCTCTCCTGTTGGATCTGAGAAAATATTGACAGGCAAAGTGCTTTCCCCCGAACAGATTACCTGATTGGGAATATCAAAAACCACCACCGGGGCAGGTATCACAGTTACTGTTATCTGGTCAAATTCCTCACAGCCTGTCACTGTATTTCTTGCCCTCAGGGTGTAGGTGGTATTCACCCGGGGAGATATTGTTGGCGTTAAGGTATTTGCACCAATAATATTTGAAACAGGATCAGCTGTCCATTGAAAATTGTAATTTCCCACCGGCAAGACTGTCCCATTTAAAGTAAGTGATTCCCCTTCACAAATCTCAATGTCCGCACCTGCATCTACTTGAGGAAGTGGGTTGACATTGATGGACTGTGTTTTTATCGTTGTTCCACAGGAAGAGCTTACTTCCAGGGTAATGATTTTTTCTCCAGGGCTATCAAATAAAATTTGTCCTGGAACCTCCTCTTCGGAAGAGCTGGGGATTCCTCCTTCAAAAGTCCATTTGTAGCTGATTTGCCCATCATCGCAGGCCCTTACATTAGCACTTGGACTAATTGATCCATTGACACAAAGATCTTGGATATTGTTGATTTCAACTATTGGAGGTGTAGAGACCACCACTTCTTGACTTTTTGAGAAAGTACCGCAGGAGGTAGAGGCAGTCAAGGTAATGGTATATCTTCCAGGATTGATAAATTCAAATTTTGCATTGGGAGATTGCGCATTTCCTTCAGCGAATTTCCAATCAGCCCCCGGGCCACAATTGCCCCCATTATAGGCCACTGACCATTGGAAAAAGTCAAGATCACATGCCCCAAGGACATTTGAAGTATTGGTGGCTTCCACGATATCGGGAGCGCACACCAAAATATTGTCCAATTGAAAATCAGGAACAGGCTCCGGAATTACACAAATGGTTTCTTCTTTAAATTTGATTCCGCACCTATTTCCCGTTGTCAATTTGATCGTGTATGTACCTGCTTCAGTGAATCTTGGGAAAATAAACTCTGTCCCAGATACCCAGGAATTAGGGGAGCTTGGATTGTTAATGGTGCCCAAGCTTCCACCATCCAATACCCATCCTGTGGCCGGGGAAATTTCCCAGACAAACCTTGGGTCTGAACATTGCCCATTAGTCGCCACTTCTTTTCCTTCCTCTTTTCTATTTCTGATCTGAACGGCAACATCCTTACAAACTGGATCTTTGGGAAGATCAATCAACGGGTTTGGATTTTCAGATACGTATATGGGCACTACTGTAGCTGCAGATGAAGAACAGGGATTGACTGCAATAATCCTCACTGAAAAAGAGTTATTGAAACCATCTGCAAAAAAACTACAAGAACCACTCCCGAAAGTATGTGTAACCGTTGGAGGAGCAGGATGTTCAAAAATTTGGGGATTGTTGAAATCATCAGAAAAGAACACAAAATAACGGGTTCCCTCAGGGTTATTTTCAGTACCCGTGATAGGAAAGGTAAGTTGTGACCCCACACAAACATTGGTGTTTCCCGGATTACCTAAGCCTACAGCTGGATTTCCTCCTACAAAAACCCCATATTTTTTAGTGAATTTACAGCCATTGGCTGAAGTAATGGTGTAAGTGATATCATAAATGCCTCTATCGTATTCATGGGAAAGCTCTGTCCAATCTGAATCACTAAATGGTGTTGATCCATCACCCCAATCAATTTCATATAAGACGTTGGTACTTCTTGTTGTGGAATTGTTATAAAAAGTAAAAACAGAAGAACTGTTTTCGCAAAGAATAAAATAAGAAAGGTTTTCAAAATCGACGCTACCCTTATCAGAACCTACAGCCATAGATGGGACCTGATTTACTGTGACAGATTTTGTAATGGATCTCACACTATCCCTTTTGTCTTTTATTGTAAGCTTTACATTGAAGGTTTGAGTTCCTCCTCCTGCTACTGTTGAAAAAATATGGCTAGGATCTTTTAAAGTTGAAGTTTTACCATCTCCAAAATTCCATTCATAGCTGAGACTATCTCCTGTTGAAGTATTGGTGAATTTTATGGCCTGATCGGCACATAGGACTTCAGGATCAAATGTAAAATCAGCAACAGGATCTTCCTCTGCTATTTTTGGGAAAATATAGCCTGAGGTACCGACAATAGCGGTTAACCTGAATATTGTCAGGATAAAAACCAAGGCTAAAAAACTAAAAATTAATGATTTTCTAATTTCCATTTTAAGTAAAACAAATTACCTAATAAGCAACAAGTTTGTAAAGCACAGCCAAGGCTTGGGGAAATTGAAACTATACAAAGGCTTTTCATTAGGTTAATCGAAATAAAAACAAGAATATCTACATTAATAGACGAAAATACAATTAAAACAAAAAAATCTGTATTTCAAGTATAGTAATTTGTTTTTTTTAACAAAAGCTAATTTTAACTAGAAAAAATTACAATGAAACCTATTTACCAAAGTGCTGGCGTTTTTTGAGAAATTTTTTCATTCAGATAACAATATGGATTTCCAATTACAAATGCCTAATTCTGAATGCTGTCCATCTGGCCACATTGTCTTAACATTTGAAAAGATGAATTTCTATCTCCAGATTTAGTTATAACACCTCTTTTTCCTCTCCCAAGATCCTTTCATTTTCATTATTGGAATGCGGTTCTTTGGACATATACTTCTTAAAAAACCTCGCTAATTCCTTATCCACAATTTCCAAACCCTCCTGGTCACTTTGTATGCCGCGAAGCTGCTTTCTGACCAAGAGGTTAAAAATTGGCAGTCCGTTTCTTGATAAGGGATAGATATTTTGATTAGGATGGATAACAAAGTTCTGAAGCAGTATTTCAGTCCCTTTAGCGGTAAAAACAGGGATGACTAAACTAATATTTCCACTTACCCAAATATGATGTACTCCCTCGAGTGCATTGATCACATAAGGCTTGTCAAAAGATTCAATATAAATGGATTCATCATTTAAATCATTACCTCCCAAATACAGGTCAAAAGGTTTTCCCAAAGGAACTCCTATGCATAAGCTATTTTCATACATTGGAATTTGATAAGGGCTTTTATATTCTCCTTTAAAATGCAAAAACCCTGTTACGAATTCGCTTAAATCAGAGGAGGTTAATAAAAAGTCTTGACCGGTCATTTATTGGCTGGGAATAAGGAATATTGAAGTGTTAAAATTAGTGATAATTAGCTGTACTTTAAATACCATAAAATGGGTATTTTTCAAAAGAATTACTTCTTATATTAGTGCCTAATTAGGTACAAATTCCCTAAACCAATCTTGTTTGGTAAAAATGCTTAAAAATTTTAAAGAATTCCTGACCCTTATATTCTTAGCTTATTTTTTTTTATCATGCAACAGTACCTATGACGATAGCTTAACCTACAAATCAATACCTTATCATGGTGAGAATGCCAATTTTATCTGGCAGGCTATGGATTCACTTCCTCAGAGTTCTGGGCCTATTAATAAAGGAATAAGCCCTACTCCTTGGTGGATTTATACAGAGTTTGAGAACAATAGTAACACTGAAGTCAATTATTATCTTACCCTGAAAAATCCCCATATCAACCTTTTGAAAGTCTACTTTGACAATAATGACTATCCAGAGTTGATATTGGGAGACCGACATCCATTCTATGAAAGGCCTATTATCAACAGAGACCTAATAGTACCTTTAAAAATTGACCCTGGACAAAAATTGGAAATCCTGCTTTTGGTGGACAAGTCGGGAGAAACCAATATTTTACAACCTAGCATCATGAGTGAGTTAGAATTTGTAAATAATACTATTTTAGAAAACCTGCTTCTGGGCTTTATCTTAGGTTGGATGATCATCATCCTGATTTTTGCAGTATTTACGGCTTTTCAGCTTAAAGAATCAGGAGCTCTATTTTATGCACTTTTTATTATCAGCATTATGCTTTGGTATATCAGCCATTGGGGACTTGGTTTCCAGTTTCTGTGGCCAGAATCTATTGGATGGGCAGGAAAATCCCGGCCTTTTTTCAATCTTATGACCAATATGTTCTTCTTGATTTTAGTATTAAGGTTTTTCCCTCCCCAAAATAAAAAAAGTATACTCGTGTGGAGTATATGGATCCTTATTGCCATACATCTTCTTCTCATTTGGGAAACACTATCTATTAACGAATTAGAACTACCTGTTCAGGACAAAATCTTTTTCCTGAAGCTGACTTTTGGCCTTTCCATTTTATTGGTTTTCCTGGTTTTGGCATATCTTATCCGTCAAATTCAAAATAAAGTGCCCTACGCTGGTTATTATCTAGCTGGTATATCCATTATGGTACTTTTCAGCATTTTCACACAGCTGAACCATTATGGTGTATATTTTGGAACATCCAGTTTTATTTTTGATTTTGGAGGTGCATTTTCATTATTGGGTGAAACAATTTTTATAACTGCAGCCTTTGCGAGCAGGACGGCTGATTTTAAAAGAGAAAAGGAAAAACTTGGCCTTCAAATTATCCAAAAAGAAAAAGAACTGGCAGATCAGTTGATCCAAGTGCAGGAGGAAGAAAGAACCCGCATTGGACGTGACTTACATGATAGTTTAGGAGGCCAGCTAGCCAGTATTTACATACTGGCAGATAGACTTTCACAGGATATAGATCAGGCCCAGAATTTGGATAAACTCAAAAGTTTGGTAAAAGAAAGCATCAAAGAATCCAGAGCCCTGAGCCATGACCTTGCTCCTTCACATTTAAATGAACTTGGACTTGAGACAATTTTAAAAAACAGGCTCAGGTTTATTGAAGAAAACCATGCCATCAAAACAAATTTTTATTATAAGATAAAAACGCCTATACCTTCCAATTTGGCTTTGATGGTATATAGAATATGTAGTGAATTACTCCAGAATGTGTTAAAACATGCACAGGCAAAAGAAATTATGCTACAAATTATCCAAAAAGGGAATATATTGGAGCTTATAGTAGAAGATGACGGAATAGGTATAGATTTGGAAAATAAGCATAGAGGAATCGGAATATCCAATATTAAAAACAGGGTAGCATACCTAAAGGGGCAATTTAACCTGGATTCCAATCCAAACGGAACAACCATCATCATACAATTACCCGTCGAATCCAATTAAAATGACAGCTAAAAAAGTAGGATTGATCCATATTGATGACCATATGATCTTTCTTCAGGGGCTACGCTCCATGTTAAAAGAAAACCAAAAAATCAATTATTTGGGTAATACCGGAAATCTAAATGATGGTTGGAAGTTATTTCTTGAAAAAAAACCGGAATTAGTGTTATTGGATTACTTTCTACCTGACGGGAAAGGTCTAAATCTTGCTCAGAAAATGATCGAAAAAAGACCTGAGGTGAAAATTATTTTTCTAACTATGGAAGACCATCCCGATTTAATTGAAATTTGCAAATCCTTTGGAATCATGGGTTTTCTTCCAAAAACCATTGATAAAAATGAGCTGTTTTTAGCAATAGATGAAGTTTTGTTGGGCAGACCTTATATTCCATCGCGAAAAACACTTAAAAAGGGGCCCATTTCCAATTCTGAGGATGAAAAGCTTTCCATTTTAAGCAGTAGGGAAAAACAGATTGCCTACCTGATTACTGAAGGTTATACCTCTCAGGAAATTTCTAAAAAGCTGTTCTTGAGCCAGTTTACTGTTAATACCCATAGAAGAAATGTACTTCAAAAACTTGGGTTAAATAATACAGCTCAATTGGCAGCGCTTATGGCAAAAAACAAAACCTGAAATGTTCCTCAAATTAGGAAACAAATGGAAAACCTCCATTGTCGTTTTGTTCAATTTCCATTTTACCATCTGTGCTACCATCTTTGGAAAATCTTTTAAAAAATCGGATTAATTCATCCTCAATTATCTTTATTCCTTCAAAATTATCATGATTGAGGCGTAATTTCCTTTTAACAATCAAATTGAATATCGGAATACCTATTCTGTTGATTGGGAAGACGGATTCTGAGCAAACCAGTTGTCTTTCATTTAAAAACATTTCTATTCCTAAGTCTGTCAAAACGATAAAAACAGCCCTAGCATTGCCTAGAACACTGAAACATTCAATTGATTTACTATCCCAAAAAAGTAAGGGCTTATCAAAAATTTTGTAGGGCACTTCTTCAAACTCATCCAAAGTTTTGCCTGCATAATAGAAAAAAGGCCTTCCTAAGGGAACACCTAAGGATATCCCAGTTTCAAAGGTATTCAAACAGGCTTCTTCATCATTGTTTTCTACATTGACTAAATAATAGCCCTTGACAAAATCAGCTAATTCCGAAGATGGCAATACAATTTCTGAAAACATAGTTCAAATAGGGAATAATCTTTAGAATATGAAGCATCTAAAGTAACCATAATTTTGACTGGGAAAAATACCCTATTCGGGGTATTTTTTAAACATTATTCCCAAAATCTAACCTTATCTCCGATAGCAAAATAAAAAAGGGAGGCTTTTGCCTCCCTTCTTGAACATATTCAAAGATCAATGGGTAACTTTATTGACCTCAGCTTTTGCTTTTTTGGCCAATTTATCTACCTCATCACTGACATCGGAAACCTTTTTGGTCATATTATCAAAAAAACCATTAAGTCTAACACTTAAATCATCCATATATTCGCCGCCCTTTTTGGTGATTTTTTTCCTTGTATTTTCACCCTTATCCGGGGCAACTAAAATGCCGATTTGAATACCTACTGCAGCGCCAACTAAAGCACCTAGAATAAATTTTGTAGCGTTCATAGTTGTTAATTTTTAAAGTGAACAATTAAGTAAAGATGTGGGATTCAGAGTACACATAGGATCTGATACCAGTTATTATCTATCAACTTCTATACCATTTGTACGAAAATAACAACCATTCAGTTTTATTTTATATTACTTTTTATGGTAATTGTCCTTACGGGATTGATAGGGTCATTACTGAATATTGTAATATGCTTATGATCTATACCCCTTCTACCCTTGGTATCAAATTCAAACTCTAAATTTGCTCTTGCTCCTTGTCTAATCATTTTATTAGATAAGTTAAAGGATAGACAATCACAGTTTCCTGTGATTTTTCTTATCACCAAATCATCTTGTCCCTGATTGCTGAGAGTAATGTTTCTTTGTACTTTTCTCCCTGCCGAAACCTCCTTTAAATCCACTTCATTTTCGGAGAGAGTTAACCGGGGCACTATATTTTCCATGCTCTTCGGGATTGGTGCAAAATACTCATAAACTACTGCAATGATTCTCAATTCCAATTCTTCACCTTCGCTAAGGTTTAACTTTATATTCTCATCAAAAAAACCTAAGTCATTTTTCTTTTGCCCATCATAATTTACTACCAATACTCCCCTTTGACCTGATGGAATCCGTTCAGGTTCAAGCCGAAAAGTCAAATAATCAGGTAGTTGAGGCTGCATATCAGAAAATGAAAATTCTTCTTTTCCAAAGTTATGGACCTCTACATATCTGATTTTTGGTTCATTGGTAAAAACATTTCCCAGATTGATACCCGGTAGCCTAAATCCTAACTGTCCTTTCCTAATTGGATAAGCCATTTCAACGTTTTCCGCCACTGGCATGTTGATTCCTTCAAGGTAAAGTGTGTCTCCATAAATATCCTGATTCGTCCTGACAATAATAACTTTTGAAAATTCACCTCCTCTATGGTCAGGATCAAACCTTACTTGTACAGATGCGATTTGTTCTTGATGAAGTGTATCTTTGCTGTAATCCACTGTAGTACAGCCACAGTCAGTAATCACATCTGTAATTATGATGCCTTCTCTGTTACTATTCAAAGCATAAAAAGTAGTTTCAACAGGGCCCTTTTCTTCCAATACAGCTCCAATATGAATGGTTTTTTGTTCCCAGGTCAATAACTTTCTGTCAATATTCTGAGCTTCAAGTGGTAAACTCAGTGCGATAAAAAACGGAATTAAGATTAATAAATAAATGTACTGCTTCATATGGGCAAATAACGTGAAATTTTAAGCGAATTGTACCTTTATTTATTTATTTTGCGCGAAAAATTAATTAGGAATGGCGAGAGTACTAACAGGAATACAGAGTTCGGGCAGACCCCATCTTGGGAACATACTTGGCGCTATCGTACCGGCGATAGAGCTCACCAAAAAAGATAATAATGAGTCTTTTATTTTTATTGCAGATTTCCACTCCCTGACTACTATTAAAGATGGGGAACTGAGAAAGGAAAACACCCTGGCTGTTGCTGCTGCCTGGTTGGCTTTTGGTCTTGATATCAACAAAACAGTGTTCTACCGACAATCAATGATTCCTGAGGTAGCTGAACTCACTTGGTATTTAAGCTGTTTCACTCCCTTTCCTATGTTGGCCAATGCCCATAGCTTCAAGGACAAATCTGACCGTTTGGCGGATGTCAA
The DNA here is from genome assembly GCF_003014575.1 of Cecembia rubra. Taxonomy (GTDB): domain Bacteria; phylum Bacteroidota; class Bacteroidia; order Cytophagales; family Cyclobacteriaceae; genus Cecembia_A; species Cecembia_A rubra. The sequence goes on along the minus strand of NZ_PYGF01000001.1, from coordinate 464,490 downwards.
TGCTGGATTATTTACTTATCCTGTACTGATGGCTGCTGATATTCTTTTGTATTCTGCAAATATTGTTCCTGTAGGAAAAGATCAATTGCAGCACCTTGAAATTACCCGGGATATTGCAAGCTCCTTCAACCACAAAGTGGAAGAAGATATTTTGACCATTCCTGAAGCGAGAATTTCAGAAGAGGTGATGATCATTCCAGGCACAGATGGCCAAAAAATGAGCAAATCCTATAACAATTACATTGATATTTTCCTGCCAGAAAAAGAACTTAAGAAAAACATCAACAGCATAGTAACAGATTCTACCCCTTTGGAAGAACCCAAAGATCCAGACGCCTGTAATGTGTACAAATTGTATTCGTTAGTGGCAAGTCCTGAAAAAACTGCAGCGCTCAGATCCAAATATCTGGAAGGGAACTTTGGCTATGGACATGCTAAAAAAGAATTCCTGGACCTGATTTTATCCAAATATGCTGAAGAAAGACGCTTATTTGATTACTTTATGTCACACCCTCATGAACTGGAAGCAAAATTGGCAGAAGGGGAAGCAAAAGCCCGTGTAATTGCCAAGGATATCCTCCATAAGGTCAGAGAAAAATTGGGCTTTTTATAAATTGTTGTTTTGGTTGATCAGAAACACAATGAAAACCAAAACAAATTACCGGACCCCTCACCCTGAGCAAAGCGAAAGCCTGCTCCGATCTTGTCGGGGGGTCTCCAAAAATAGTGGAGATCCCCTACAATGCAATGGGGCAGGCTTTCTATTCAGCAGGCTGCGCCTACAAATGACAAATCGCCATTTCTCGCGGTGATCGCTGCGTGAAACCTTTTGTCATTTTATGATCTTTAAATGCCAAATTTTAATAACTCAGAATGACGTTGGAAACATGATGACATTCCAATTCGGAAAATGTAAACATTTTAAAATCTCAGGGTGAGCTACATTTTTGCCATTGATAAAATAAGGTCTATTTCTTTGCTACCCAAAGATCTTTCATCGATTTTCCATTGATCTGCAAGACAAACCTTGCCGGATTGGGAACCAAAACCAGGCGGACATCCATTTTGTCAAATTGTTCAGACTCTACCGGTACTCCTTCCTTGCCGATAACTTCATAAGTGACTTTTCCAGAGGCATCTGGCATCATAGTATGATATTCATTAGCCAAGTAAGCAGAAGGAAGCAAAACTTCATTATCTGATTTCAATTGTGCATAAATTTTTTCAAGAATTGCTTCTAATTCATCTCCATATTCATCGTTGAAGTCATCTTCCAAATCATGCATTTCTTCCTCAATATCATCATAAGAGGCGTGATCATATGAAATTTTACTCAGTGCAATTCTCTTTTCTACAATCGCTGCCAGGTCTTCTTCCAGTTTGTTGTAATCCATTTCAGTTATAAGTTAAAATACGAAGGTAGAAATTCTAAGCTCTCATTCCAAAAACCCTTGTTACTGGGAATGAATTATAACATTTCCCTTTTGGGGAAAATAAGGGTAAGAAACAAACTTCCCATTCACATCCTTTCCCAATTCAAATCCACTTAATTCCCCTCCCTGTAATATTTGTACATTTGTCCAAGAATCTGGTAAATAAGTCTTTAAATACAAAACTTGATCATACCAGTAAGGATCAAGGTTGGATTGAAGACTAATTTCCAAAGATCCAGGGCTTGCTTTTAATTGAATCTTTGAGGACATTCTTTGTCTCAAATATTTGGTTACATCAGCAAAAGTGGATACCCATAAATCCTCTGATTTGGAGGCAATATATTGGAAATAATCCTTGATCCGTGACTCAGGTATCGCCTCCCATCCAATTCCTTCTATTCCATGAAATACCAATACCAGCCAAGTGTCATCCCTAGTCAAAATGTCATCCACCCAAGAATTCATCAGTTCTGGACTCGTTTGGGATAATGGCCCACGCTGCCATTGTACATATTCAGTACCATAGTCATTTTTGGGATCAAATCTTCCAGACCTGTTGATTTCTTCCAGCCAAGTTTCAGGCATCCTGTTTCGGGTAGCGGGAAACAAGTGTAAAGCATATTCCATTACCCTTTCATTTTCAGTCCCAAAGGGGCACTCAGCTGAAAACAAAAATTTTCTTCCAAGTTCCCTTTCTATATCTTCTGCACATTTTTCCAGTTCAAACAACAGGTTTTCTTCATCCAATACCGCCAACCTGGGATGGGAAATGGTATGGACTCCAAATTCATGACCCCTTGCTGCATAGGTTTTCAGTTCTTCCCAGCCAATCATAGGTCCGTCGATGATCTGAGGCGCTTTCAATTTTGTAACATTCCATTCCCTTGCCTTTGCAAATCCTTCATCGATCAACTGAAAGGCTGTTTCCTTTCTACCCTGCTCAAATGCCGCCCCTGCCCTATCATGATAGGAAACGGCTCCAGGCATATCTAAAAACCGGATTAAACTCGCTCTTTCAAATAGATTTTCCTCAGAAGTGGGTATTTGAGCAGTTTCGGAGATAATTTCCATAGGATTCCTTCCCAAAAATCGGGCTTCCTGTTTATGCCCTGGTATTTCTCCTGTGTTGATATAAAATGTACCCCTCATATCAAATTCTTCCATGATGGGAAGCGCTATTTTAAACTGATTATAGGTTCCATCATCATAAGTCATGGAAATGGCTGCCTTCTTACCATTTGGCCATTTGAGGATTTCGGTTGAGAATTTGAGTTCTTGGGCAGCAAGTGTAAAAGGGAATAGCATTATTAAGAACAGCTGGATAAAGGATTTCATAATCTTTGGCCGTTAAGGGTGAGCATTTATTTTTGAAGGTGAATCTTTAAATTCTTGAAATTATAAAAAAATTAGCCCTATTTGTAATCTTTTTGACAGATGGAGAGTTTTGATTTAAATTGAGATTGAAAACTATTTATTGCTTATGCAGAATTATAAAAACCATTCCCGTTATTATCCCTTTCATCACTTTGTAATTACACCTTTGACCTTGTTGTATCTGATCTGGTCAATAATAAATCTATTTTCTGCATTATCGACTGGTATTGGATTAGAAGAGCAAATTTATCAATTTACAGGAGCAGTTATCCTATTTTTGATCCCTATACTTACGAGGATTTATGCGCTTAAAAATCAAGATCGAATAATTAGAATGGAAATGCGGCAGCGATATTTTGAGTTAACAGGTACTTCTTTCCGCGAAAAAGAAAGAAAGTTACGTTTATCCCAAATCGTTGCTTTACGCTTTGCTGGGGACAAGGAATTACTACATTTGATCGAAAGGGCTATTAAGGAAGGTATGCGGTCCAAAGAAATCAAAAAATCTATCGAAAACTGGCAGGAGGACAGAAGACGTGTTTAGATATTTAATTTGTGCTTTGTTTTTATTAATCATCGGAACTGTGACTGCTCAGGAAAATATAGAAAAAATTGCGGAAAGACTGGCCCAGGAGCAGTTAGACGCGTACAACAACCGGGATATTGAAGCCTTTGTAATTCCTTATGCAGATGATGTGAAGGTGTTCAACTTCCCAGATCAATTGCTTTATCAGGGCCGAGATGAAATGTACGGTCTTTATGGTCGTATGTTTTCCCGTACGCCTGATTTGCATTGTAAATTGGTTAACCGGATGGTGATGGGAAATACCGTAATCGATCAGGAAGAGGTGACTATCAGTAAAGAAGAGCCCCCCATAAAAGCAATTGCCATTTACAAAATCAAAGAGGGAAAAATTGCTGAAGTGTATTTTATCAGGGATGGGCAATAGTCTAAGAAGAAGAGTTCAGGTACGGATATAAAGGCTGGAATAAGAGCCAGGGAAAAAGGTTAAAATTGGAAATATGGAAGTACGTAAGGCAATTGGCGCTGGGGCTTAGGGCAGTAATTATAGTAGAAGTCTGGGGGATTGAAACACCGTTGTGTGATAAAGAAGTCATTAATTTCACATAATATTTTCTAATATGAGCACTGAAATGAAGATTTGATCCATGATTTTTTAGGAACCGGTCATGAGATAATGAATTAAAAAAACATGAGCTCAACGCTCATGAATTGACACGATTTTCGAGCAGGAACTACCGATGGGTGATGATGAACACAAATGAAGAACCCACTCCTGCCTGATTCAGGCAAGAATCACACTAATTTCACAAATTTCCAAGTTTTTCAAATCACTCCTGAAGATCACCCAAGACTTTTATGGTATGTGCCATTGCCCGAAACTGATGATAATTGGCTTTCCAGATATGGCCTTTATCGGCCGTTTTCATTTGAGGTTGTTTATCGATACTACCCGGATACCAATCTCCGTGGTCATGATCAATTAGGAATTTCTGAATAAAATCCCAATGCTGGCGGAATTTGCCAAAATAATCCATAGGATCATCTGGAAAATAAGTTGACATCACCAAAAGTGCATTCATCCCTTCTGCCTGAGCCCACCAGTTCTTAGAATCTTTAATGATTTCAGGAGTTTCTTTGCCCAAAAAATAATAACCCTCGTCATAGAACCCTCCTGTTTCAACATCCCAGCCAAAATTAAGCGCATGGTCAATCATTTTCTTGGATTGAGCAAGAGTTTTTGGATCATCTCCCCAACCTAACGCATGGGCACTTTCTAAAAGTAGAAAGCCAGTTTCAACATCATGACCAAAAGAAACATGGTCCAAACTCTTATGACGAAGAACAGTTTCCCGATCAAATTGCATAAATGATACCGGAGTCCAATCATGCTCAAAAAACAGGACCAAGTATCCCCTTTCATTTGGTATTACATCTCTAACCAATAAGAGCATCTCTTCAAGCCTTTCTTTCAACAAAGGATCTTTCCAAACATGATATAGTTCTGTGAATGCCTCCAAAAGATGAATACTGCTATTTTGGTCCTTGTAACCCAAATCCGAGGTGGAAGGGGTATCTTCAGATCTCAGAATCCTATTCCCTTTTTGATCCAAGTGCTGGAAATATCCTTTGTGTATTGGGTCATGACTATGACTCTCCAACCAGTGGAATGCTTCAATTGCCAAATCAAGACCGGCTGAGTCACCTGTAGCTTCAAAATATGCTGCAAGGGCATATATGCCAAAGCTCATACCATATGCTGTTTTCAAAGGAGATTTTTCCAATAAAGGGTTTCCGTTCCTATCTACCAATTGAAAGAAGCCACCATTTTCTTTATCCCACATTATTTCCTTTAGGAACTTAAATCCATGTTCTGCCCCAAATTTAAAATGCTCCTCCTCTGGATACCTAAGAGATGCTTTGGAATTGGACCAAAGGTGCCTGGCCTGCGTGACAATCATTTTCTCCTGAGAACTTTCTTTCAATTGAAAATCATAAGTGAAATCACTGAAATACCCACCTGATTCCCAATCTACAGCTTTTGGATACCAAGTATCCAATAAATTTTCCTTTAAAGAAGTTTCAAATTCTGTTTTCAGCTGTTTGTATTCTGATTCAGTTTTCTTGGGCGCATTACATCCGTTTATAGATAAAACGGTTAGAATCAAGGGGAGGACTAGGAATTTTTTCATTTGATATGCATTAGGTATATAAATTAATCACTGGTCTTCTAATATCATAGCTGCAGATTTTTCACCTATCATGATGCAGGCTGCATTGGTATTGCCCGAAATGATACTTGGCATAATCGAAGCATCAGCTACTCTCAAGTTTTCAATTCCATGGACTTTCAATCGGTTATCCACTACTGCCATTTTATCCTTTCCCATTTTACAGGTACCAACAGGATGATAGAGCGTTTCAAGGCTCTTTTTAATATGCTCTTCCAAACTTTCTTCATCAAACTTATAGGGAAAGGCAATTTTACCTTGATGATATTTAAAAAAATGTTTGGATTCCAAAACATCTTTGGCTTTTAGCAGACCATTTTTAAGCACTTCTAGGTCCCTTTTATCCGAAAGAAAATTGGGCTGAATGAGTGGTGCATCTAAGGCATCTGAAGACCTTAAGCCAACAAATCCCCTGCTTTCGGGCCTGATCAGGATAACCATTATCCCTATTCCGCTTTTATGGGGATAGGTTGCTATATCATGAATATCCGTACTGTAATCCTCTTTGACACCTGAAGGAGCAAAATGAAACTGAAGGTCAGGCCTCTTCAGCGCTCCATTACTTGCCAGAAATGCATTGGCAGTCAAAGGGCTGTTTCCCAATGGGCCTTTTTTGAATAGTAAATGTTGGAGTAATGCCAAAATTTTATTCATCGGCCTGAGTACATCATTATTGGTAGGTACATTTACCCATGCCGTAAGGCCGGACCATACATGATCAATCAAATTTTGACCCACACCAGGAAGGTGATGTCTACTTTCAATTCCCAAGGATTTGAGGTAAGGTTCATCTCCAATTCCTGAAAGCATCAAAATCTGAGGAGATTGGATGGCGCCAGCACTGAGTATAATTTCTTTATTACAGGTATAAACTTTCTTTGTTCCATTTTTCAATATCACTTCAACTCCTATAGCCTTTTTGTTTTCAAGAAGAATTCTCGAAACATGTGTTGAGGTTTTGACTGTTAGGTTTTTTCTGTTGAGAACAGGCTTTAGGTATGCTGCCGCGGTGCTGTGCCTTATATTATTTTTGATGGTAAACTGAAGCATGGAAGTTCCAAACTGTTCAGCACCGTTATATTCTTCATTATGTGGTATCCCTTGCTCTTCACAGGCTTGAATAAAGACCTTTCCTAAGGGATGGGGCTGCCTGGAATAAGCCACATGAAGAGGGCCATTTTTGCCATAATATTTACCTTGAAAGTCTTCATTATGTTCTGATTTGATAAAGTATGGCAATACTTCATCGTAAGACCAACCTGAATTTCCAAGAGCAGCCCATTCATTGAAATCTTCACTGTTTCCCCTAACATAGGCCATAGCATTTGTACTGCTGCTTCCTCCCAATACTTTTCCTCGGGGAATATAAAGTTTTCTGCCTCCTAGTACTGATTGAGGCTCTGTCCAAAATGCCCAATCCACATCAGAACGGTTTAATTGGGAATAAGCTCCAGGGATTTGTATCTCCGGTTTGGAATCTTTCTCACCGGCTTCTATCAATAAAACAGTATGCCTTGGGTTCTCGGAAAGCCTATTAGCCAGCACGCAGCCTGCTGAACCGGCACCGATAATGATAAAGTCAAAAATCATAAGGACAAATTGGTTTAGACACACTTAAAATAGTGATAATGAATGGATTTATTTACCAATACCTTATTATTATCTCCTTAAAATTGGTCAAAAAGCCAAAAATGTACCTATTTGGTAATTTTGTAAACAAAAAAATGCCCCATGAAAATAAGATCATAGGGCATTAAAACGCGACACAAATTGAAATTAATTTTGTCAAGAAATATTTAGCCTTAGGGATTTATCCCTTTCCAATTGATTTTTCGTGCATTTCCTTGATTTTCCTTCTTAGAATTTTTCCAACATTTGTTTTTGGTAATTCTTCTGCAAAGTAAACTTCTCTTGGGACTTTGTAATTGGTCAGCTCATTTCGGCAATGTGCTATAATTTCCTCTGCAGTGACAGATTTGTCTTTAGGCACGACATAAGCTACTACCTTTTCAGTAGATTTATCATCCGGCATTCCAATCACTCCTGTTTCAAGTACTTTGGGATGCATCGCAATTGCATTCTCTACTTCATTGGGATAAACATTGAAACCTGAGACAAGAATCATTTCTTTCTTCCTGTCAACTATTTTCACAAATCCATCCTCATCGATAACAGCAATATCACCGGTTTTGAACCATTCCCCATCCATAACTTTTGCAGTCTCGTCCGGCCTATTCCAATATCCCCTCATTACCTGGGGTCCCTTGATACAAAGTTCACCTTTTTCCCCTGCAGGAAGATCATTCCCATTATCATCAATAACTTTCACATCTGTATTCGGGATTGGAATACCAATGGTGCCTATCCTTTCGGTTCCATCGATGGGGTTACATACAGCTACAGGGGAAGTCTCAGTAAGCCCATAACCTTCAGCAAGAGGTGTTCCGGTCACTTTCTCCCATTTTTCAGCAGTGGCTTTCTGTACCGCCATACCGCCACCTACTGCTATTTTCAAGGTACTGAAATCAATTTTTGCAAATGCCTCCTGATTGAGTAGTCCATTGAACAAGGTATTGACACCTGTAATTACTGTAAACTTATGATTTTTTAATTCTTTGATGAAGCCAGGCATATCTCTAGGATTGGTTATCAAAACGTTATGAGCTCCAATTTTCATCATTGCAAGGCAATTGACTGTTAGTGCAAAAATGTGGTAAAGCGGCAAAGCTGTAATAACAATTTCTTCGCTTTCTTTTAATTTGGGCTTCATCCAAGCAGATATTTGCTGCATATTTGCTACAATATTACCATGGGTAAGTTCAGCACCTTTTGAAACTCCGGTAGTACCTCCTGTATATTGAAGGAATGCAGTATCAGCCAAAGTCATTTCAGTTCTCTTGAATTTGGAGGCATTTGCCGCTGCCATCATACTTTTCCAAGAAATTGCTCTTGGAAGGTTATAAGCAGGAACCATTTTTTTTATGTATTTGACCACAAAATTCACAATGCTTCCTTTCAAGCCACCCAACATATCCCCAAGTTCAGTTATTATTACATGTTTAGCGGGGATCTCATGTCTGATTTTTTCCAAGTTGTTGGCAAAATTGGCTACTATAACTATGGCATCCACCCCGGCATCTTCAAACTGATGCTTCATTTCCCTGGGTGTATACAGGGGGTTGGTGTTAACTACCACCATTCCTGCCCTCAATGTTCCAAATAAAGCCACAGGATATTGAAGACAGTTTGGCATTTGAATGGCAACTCTGTCCCCCTTTTTCATATTCAGCTCATTTTGAAGATACGAGGCGAATTTTTTGGAAAGGGTATCCACTTCATTAAATGTGATAGTTTTGCCCATGCATTCATATGCAATGGCATTGCCAAATTTTTTAACGCTCTCTTCAAAAAGGTTAACCACAGAACTGTAGGCTGACACATTTACTTCGGGATCTACTTCAGATGGGTAAAATTTAAACCAGGGAAAATTATGCATAAGCTTTTATTTTAGGTTGATTTTGGATTCAATGTTATTAACTGGACTAAATATAAAGCATAATTGTTTGTTTCAAAAAACAAAAAACCACTTTCCATGACTTGAAAAGTGGTTTTTAAAACAATCAAACAGCTATTTAGCTTAATAATTTTCTAACGATCAATTCCTTCATAATTTCGTTGGTACCAGCATAAATTCTTTGAACTCTTGCGTCTGCAAAAGCCCTTGCAACTGGATATTCCCACATGTAACCATAACCACCATGGAGCTGAACACACTCATCTGATACCCAGCACTGAAGTTCGGTCAAAAGGTATTTGGCTGATGAAGCCATTGCAGAATCCACTTTTTTGTCATTGTGGAGCATGACCAATTGATCGGCATAAATCCTTCCCTGTTCCAATTTAGCTCCCATCTCTGCCAATTTGAACCTGGTATTTTGAAAATCAGAAATGCTTTTTCCAAATGCTTTCCGCTGCTGAACGTAATCCAGTGTGGAAAGGAATGCAGATTCTGCCAAGGCCACAGCCGCTAAACCTACAATTAACCTTTCTTGGGCAAGTTCGGTCATCAAATATTTAAATCCTTCACCTATATTGCCTAAAAGATTCTCCTTCGGAACACTTACATCTTCAAAGAAAAGCTCACAGGTATCCTGTGCATGCAATCCTACTTTATCAAAAGGAACACCTTTAGAAAATCCTTCCATATTCTTATCTACAATGAATAAACTGATTCCCTTTGCTCCCTGGGTAGGATCGGTTTTAGCTGCTACTACAACAACATCGGCCAGAAAACCATTGGTAATGAAAGTTTTTGAACCATTAATAACATAGTGGTCTCCTTTGTCCACAGCAGTAGAACGAATAGCCTGAAGGTCACTTCCTGCTCCTGGTTCTGTCATGGCCACTGCAGAAATAAGATCACCGTTGATCATACCTGGAATGTATTTCTTTTTGGCGGCCTCAGTACCATAATGAAGGATATAAGGAAAAACAATATCATTGTGGAGTGGATAGCCAATCGCAGGTCCCGAACATCCACTTAAACCTAATTCTTCTACAAAAATGGCGTTATACCTAAAATCATGAATATCCAATCCACCATATTCTTCAGGAGCTTGTATACATAGGAAACCGTTTTCACCCAGTTTTTTCCATGATTCACGGGAAACCATTTTATTTTTTTCCCATTCAGCATTGTGGGGAGTGATTTCTTTGGCAATGAAATCTTTTAAAGATTGACGGAACATCTCATGTTCCTCATTGAATATTGTACGGATTACAGAATACATTTTATTTGGGTTTATATCAATTCAAAATTAAATCCTGTTGACCAACCGGATATGGATAAAGTTTGGGATAAAATTAAAAATAACATCCTGTTATACCAATAAAAATTTGGAAGCTAAAAAATAAAAGAAAAGAAAAAGGGGAACCTCTCCCCTTTTTTTTATTTGAATTAAGCTATCAATTCCAAGGTTTCCTTGGCAATTTCTCTTCCCTTTGTGCAGTATGATACACAATTGCAGCAATGATTACAGCAGCTTGGGTCATATCAGAAAACTGCATCCTTTCATAAACATCCATATTGGTATGGTATCCTCTTCCGTAATCAATAGGATCTTGGATAAATTGGAAACCAGGTATTCCCACTGCATCAAAAGGAACATGGTCCGTTGATCCTGTATTCCTTCTGGTTATAGTTTTGGCTCCCATTTCATGGAAAGGTTTGAACCATTCCTCGAAGATTGGAACTAACATATCATTTCCTTCCAAGTAAATTCCACGGATTTTTCCAGAACCGTTGTCCAGATTATAATAAGCGGAAATCTTATCCCATTCTGCTTTTTTCTCTTTGCTGTTTCTATCTGCAACATATTTCTGAACATATCCTCTTGATCCATAGAGTCCTTGTTCCTCTTCACCCCAAAGAGCTATTCGGATAGTTCTCTTTGGCTGTATTCCCAAAGCCTTCAAAATCCTAATGGCTTCCATCATCACTGCAACACCAGCGGCATTATCGTTCCCGCCTGTACCGGCATGCCAGCTATCTAAATGAGCTCCTAAAAGGACTATTTCAGAGCGAAGATTTTTATCTGTGCCTGGTATCTCGGCCAAAACATTATATCCCTTATAATCATCATCCAACCATTCCACCTCTACCTCGGCTTCAATTTTCACAGGTATTCCTTTTTTGATTAATCTATAAATCCTGCCATAATGCTCTGAAGCAATTTCAAGCTCTGGTACGGTTGGAACTTTCTCAGTACTATAAGATCCTGCCCTGGTGTGAAAAACTGTTCCAAAATTTCCCCTGGTACCAGTTATTCTAAGTCCAACCCCTTCAGCCAATAAAAACTCATTGAGCATTTGGTCAAGGGAACGTTGCGCCCGAAGCTGGGCAAGCATCTCAGGTGTATACCTTCCAGTTCTCCCTCCAATTGTAATATTTTTTCTGTCCTCTAAATCAGATTCGGTCAACCTTCTGGCTTCCGGTTCAAAGGCCGGATTGCTTTCCAGATTGGCTGGTGTCATGACTACTTTTCCTTTCAATTTGCCCTTGTATTTCTCAAAATCTGCATCTGTATTGATTTCCAAGAGCATAACTTCTTCTTCAATAAAACCATTGGTTCCATTAGTCCATGCTTTTGGATAGCCTATGATCTGTGCATAATAAGGTGCCTTCATGGCAATGTAGGATTTCTTCACATTCCAACCTCTTCCAAAATCCCCATAAGAATCAATTCTGACATTGCTAAGACCCCATTCTTTGAACTTTTCAGCAGTCCAATTTCTGGAATTTCTCAAATTGGTGGAACCTGAAAGCCTAGGTCCCAAAAAATCCGTTAAATAAAAAGAAAGGTCCTGAATTTGGGAATTACCAATACCTTCGGTTTTAATACGGTAAACCATATCCAGGTCCAATTTTTCCTGTGCCCAAGAAATAGAAACTATTACAATCCACAGAAAAACAAAAGCCGGAATTTTAAATTTTATACTCCTCATATTACATACATTTAGTTTAATCAGCTTATGATCCCAAAAATCTAAAACTAACTCAAAGAATTCATGCCGTTGGTATAAAAGACCTCAAAAAAATACCCCGGCATTTGGCCGGGGTATAGTAATTATTATAGTTTATGAGAAAATTAAAAGGCCTTGCTCCTTCCTCTAAAATCTGTCACATGAACGGAAACTTCATCAGCTTTCATGTTTTTCATGGAATAAATTTTTGAGAATGCTCCTTTTTCCATAATTTTTTCTTCAAAAATCATATTTCCCCTTTTGTCTTTAAGTTCCACGGTGACTCCCGGTTCTTCAAGACCTATAACTGTCAGTTTGAAAGAATCCTGATCCAAATCCTTCCTGTAGGCCATTAAGGGTAATTCCTCTTTTGTCAGCTTTCTCTCAACTTCATAAATGGCTACATCAGAATTCAATCCTTTAGAAGCTGATTCAACTTTCAATTGATACTTTCCTACTGGAAGTTCAGACAAGTTATAAGGAACCATCACATCATTTTTTACAAAAATAGTTTGTTGATGAAGTTTTTTCCCCTCAAGATCTGAGACTACTAAATTAACTTTACCCAATCCTTCTTTTAGGATTACCTTAATTCTGTTGTTGCTATTACTGACTTCTGTCAATGCTTCAACACTTTCGTTTGCTGCGAAGGCCATACCGCTCATGCCTAGTGTAGCGATCAATGCCATTGTTAAAATCTTTTTCATATTTGTGGTTATTTAAGTTGGTACTTTCTTATACCCATCATCTGTACCAATTCAAAAAAATAATTTTCCACATGCCTTGACTTAGGGCAAAAATTCATCTCATGAGGGATTTGGAACTTAAAAGGGGCATTAAAATCCATGAAGGATTATTGAAAAAATTGTAGCATGAGCGAACAACGCTCAATAAAAGTGTTCATTAACCATACAATTTATCAGCCAGTACTTAAATTTCCAGGAACATTAAAGGTTGCATGATCTCTGTGAATTTTTTTGAAAAAAAATTTTACTTTTTCTAAAGTCCCAATAAAAAAATGAACCTTAAAAAAATAACCTGTACGCTACCGCACAGGTTCTGTATTAATACGGTCAATTTATATCTCCAAGAGTTTTTGTTTCAGAGACTTAACCCTATCCGTAATGGTCATATTGGAGATATCCAGATTTTCTGATGTGGCTTTTAGAAAATCCAAAACAGCTCCAGAATGCTCAGTTGATTTTCCTTCTTTGATGGTCACATAACGCATGGTCGTCCAAAGGACTGTTTTAAGTTCTTTTTTGGAATCATCTGTCATGTAATACTCGAGAACAACAGTATTGTGGTTAAACCATAGTAGCCGGCTCATGATACGAACCCATTCCCCCACCCTTGCTGGCCGGACATAGGAAATATTGTGGTTGTACACTACCCATGCTGCTTTGTATTTATGGATCATATCTATCATTTCCAAGCCATAGAGTTTGGGAACCTGATCTTCTCTTGCATTGAAAAAATAGTCAAAGTATTTGGCATTGTTAAGATGCTGAAGTGGATCACAGTCCTGAAATCGGATTACTACCCTACTTTCAGTCTCTTTGGAATAATGTTTTTCCGGATTGTATTCAAACATGGCTGGATAAATTTTAACTAATGTAATTCAAATTAAAAGATTCGATTTAGAATTCAAAATTCCAAGCTATTGGATAAATTAGCATTTGATGGACAAATTAAATCTAAATTTCAATTGTGACTTAGGGGAGGGTTTGGATAATGATGTCTTAATCATGCCATTGATTCAAAGCTGCAATATAGCATGTGGAGGTCATGCCGGTGATAAGGAAAGTATGGCAGCTACAATTTCAATAGCCAAAAAATACAAGGTAAAGGTTGGTGCTCATCCTTCTTATCCAGATCGGGAAAATTTCGGCAGGTTGGTCTTAGACATTTCTACCGTCAGTCTTAAAGAAAGCTTATTTAAACAAATATCCAGTTTCCTAAAAATCACCAATGACCTGAATTATTCCATGCATCATATCAAACCACATGGTGCCTTGTATAATGAGGCAGCAAAAAACCACGAACTGGCAGAAATGTTGGTGGATTTGGTGATGTTTGATTTCCCAAACATAATCCTTTATTGCCCTCCTCACTCCATACTTGAGAAAATTGCCACTGAAAAAGGAATTCCTATCATGTTGGAGGTTTTTGCAGACAGAAATTATCATCAAGACTACAGTTTGGTTTCCAGAAGCCATCCCAATGCTGTGATTACAGATCCATCCATGGCATTGGCGCATGTGCAAAATATGGTGACAAATAGAAGGATAAAAACTATCGAAGGGATGGAAATACCTGTAAAGGCAGACACCATATGCATACACGGCGATAATCCGAATGCTCTTGAAATATTGAAAAGCCTAAGAAAAAACCTTACCTTTTAAGTATGGAGATACGTTTTTTTAGAACCCACAGCAAATTAGTAGAATTTATTTGGCCTCCCTTGATTTCGGAGGAAATCTTGAAGGCTTTAATCAAGGTACAGCAATATTTGGAGAAGGAATATGGGGAAGGTATTAAGGAAATCCGAAAAGGATACCACACCCTTTCATTAAAGCTTCAAGAGGAGATTTCCGAAGAGGATTGCCAAGAATTAATCGAAGAGTTTAAAAGGATTCCAGCTGGACCGGATGATTATCCAACCAAAACATGGACCCTTCCTGTGCTGTATGGTGGTGAATATGGAAAAGACCTTGAACTACTGGCAAAAATCCACAAACTAAAGACTGAAGAAATCATCCAAATGCACAGTGAAAGTGTCTATACAATTCACTTTTATGGCTTTTTGCCCGGCTTTATGTACCTAGGTGGCCTAAATCCCAATTTGTACACCAAGCGGAAAGAAAGACCTGAAAGATTGATTCAAGAAGGTACTGTAGCCATTGGAGGACAGCAAACGGGAATTTATCCACAAGAAAGTCCGGGTGGATGGAATGCAATAGGTTCCTGCCCATTACCCCTGTTCGATATTCAAAAAAAACCACCTGTTTTTGCACAGGTTGGCGACTCCATCCGGTTCAAAGTCATTGATCTGGAAACATATAAGAAAATTAAATTTCAGGTTCAGAATGGAAAATATGAGCTAAAACATGATTAAAATACCCTCCTATATCCATTTTATCCAACCTGGCCTTATGACCAGCGTTCAAGATCTTGGGCGTTTTAACCTGGCCCAATATGGAATCCCTTATTCAGGGGCAATGGACCGTTATTCTCTGGAGCAGGTTAACTTTTTATTACAAAACCCAAAAGGATCTGCTGTTCTGGAAATGTCAAATCTGGGACCCGAGATGGTCTTTGAAAGGCCTACCAGAATAGTTTTTGCAGGAGCAGAGGCGGATATCTTGTGGAATAAAAAAAAATCAATAAAAAATGGACAGATCTTAGAAATCCAGGAAGAGGATGTAATCAAAATCAAAAATTTCAGAAAAGGTCAATGGCTTTATATGGGAATACAAGGAGGCTTTGAAACGGAATATATAGCCGGTAGCAAAAGTTGGTATCCCCAAATTACGCCAAGGTTTAAAATCAAAAAAAACGATTCCATTTGCTACCTGTCAGAAGAGGAAAGGTTCTATCCCTCAGTAGAACCAAAAGCAAAGGTAAGATCCGATTGGTTTGGAAATCACCTCATTCAGGTTTTCCCGGGCCCCGAATGGCATTTATTGCCGAAATTGCTGCAAAACCGCATCCTAAAAAAATCTTTTACAGTGTCTGAACTGATCAACAGGATGGCTTACCAACTCAAGGAAGAGATTTCCAATGATTTACCCCAGATTTTGACAGCTCCGGTTTATCCAGGAACCATACAGCTTACCCCTGGTGGAAACTTGATTATTTTAATGCGGGATGCCCAAGTCACTGGCGGCTATCCTAGGATTTTACAGGTGGACAATGTATCCCTGAATGTTTTAAGTCAAAAAAGATCAGGCGACAAAATAAAATTTAGCATTTTATGATATATTAAGGTTTTAAATAAAAATCACTTTAACCATGAATAAGGAGCTTGAAAAGCAGATTACAGCGCAGGGCATGTCCCTTAAGAATGTAATAGAACAGTTAAAAAATTTCGAGGAAGGTTTCCCCTTCCTTCCAATTGTAGAAGCTGCCACCATTGGTAATGGCATAAAAGTTTTCTCAGACTCTGAAATCAGATATTATCAGGACACCTATCCTACAAAAATCAACAGCAAGAAAATTGTAAAATTCGTTCCTGCCAGTGGAGCTGCATCCCGAATGTTCAAAGACCTTTTTTCATTTCTGGAAAGTGATGGGGATATTTCAAAAAGTCCATTTATTCAGAAATTCATTCAAAACCTTGAACGATTTGCCTTTTCCATGGATTTAGATTTATGCCTCAAAAAATCCGGTTCTAGCCTAGCCAAAGCATTGAGCGACAACCAATACCAATTGATCATCAGTTATTTGCTTGAGGAAAAAGGTTTGGGATATGGACAGCTTCCAAAGGGGCTTCTAAAATTCCATCACTATACAGATCACGATCGGACCCCTACCTATGAGCATTTCGTAGAAGGTTACCTCTATGCATTAGGGTCTGGAAATACTGTCAGACTCCATTTTACTGTCTCCCCAGAGCATGAAGCAAAGTTCAAAGAAGAGGTTGCATCAATACAACCAAAATTGGAAAAAGAATTGGGTATTAAATTTGAAGTTACTTATTCCCAACAAAAAAAATCCACTGATACTATTGCTGTAAATATGGACAATACGCCTTTTGTGGAAGATGACGGTTCTATACTCTTTAGACCGGCTGGACACGGAGCACTATTGGAAAACCTGAATGAGATAGATGGAGATATTATTTTTATCAAAAATATTGACAATGTTGTTCCAGATCACCTTAAATCAACTACAAAAGATTATAAAATAGCCATTGGCGCATTATTGCTTGATGTTCAGGAAAAGGTTTTTGAGGCCCTAATACGCCTAGATTCTACCAAGAATGAATCTGCCGTAAAACTCGCCGAAACGATATATACCCATGATTGCCATGGCAAATTACCAGAAAATTATAACGCCATGAGCTTGGATGAGAAGGCCTGCTATTTACATGGAAAACTGAACCGTCCACTTAGGGTATGTGGCATGGTTAAAAATACGGGAGAACCAGGAGGTGGACCGTTTTGGGTAAAAGATGATGATGGCTCACTTTCCTTACAGATTGCAGAAACGGCTCAAATAGACCTTTCAGATAGCAAACAAAAAGAAATATTGCTGTCTTCCACCCATTTCAATCCTGTGGATTTGGTATGTGCTACAAAAGATTACAAAGGCCAAAAATTCGACCTTCTGAAATTCAGGGATATGAGAACTGGATTTATTACCGAAAAATCAAAGAGCGGAAGAGATCTCAAAGCCCTTGAATTACCCGGTCTATGGAACGGTTCCATGGCAGGATGGAATACCATATTTGTAGAGGTTCCCTTGATTACTTTCAATCCGGTCAAAACTGTCAATGACCTATTGAGAAATGAACATCAGAACTGAAAAATGTATTGCTGAAGTAATGCGACTAGAGCAAATAACAAAGAGGCTGTCTTATAAATAGATTTTCAGATTTTTTACCGAAACAAAAATCTGTTTAAGAATCAATCCTACTGTGACTTAGAGTCTTTGAGACATAAAATGCAACAAAGGCTCTAAGACACAAAGTTCCACTGATTAATCGCCAAATAAAATTTGGGCAATGAATTAAAACATTGACTTAGGAGACAGCCTCTTTGTATTTTCTAGAAAAATGCATTTAGAAAAAACTCTCTGCTTTTTTTAACTGCTCCCGAAGATAATCCTTCAACTCCTCTCCTTCCAAAACCTTGATTTCTCCGGGAAGTCCTAAAATGAATCTTGCCAAACCTGGAAGCTGAGGAATTTTTCCTTCAAAATAATACTGATTTCTGTTTTTGGTATAGGTAAAGGGTTTGGCGTCAGGATATTCCTCCATCATCAATTGGAAAGCTTTTTTGCTTAATTTGAGATGAACAGGAAACTGGCTTTTGCCTGAAAATCCAAACAGCCCTTGCTCCAGGGGTTGATGAAGGGATTGGAATTTGAAAGGTTTGGAAGTCAATACCACCTCTCCTATCCTTTCAATCTTGAACAGTTTCATCTCCTTGCTTTCTACTTCCAGGGCATAAATGAAATCAAAATTGGTGTTGAATGCTACAGGTTCAATCAGCCTATCTGATACTGAATCAGAACTCAGAGAATAATAATCATGTAAAATTACCTGATTTTCATCCTTGATAGCTTTGGATAAAAGATCTACTGAAATTCCAAGTTTGGCATTGAACAATTGATCTACGCTTTGGCGAAAATCAGATCTGATGTTGATTTTTTGGAGTATAGATTCTTTTAATAAGTTTTTCTTGCTGGATTTACCGATTAATTGATTCAAAAATTGGATCTCTTCATCACTGAAAGTACCAAATGAAAAAGACTCTGGATTTTCTATTCGGTCAACTATCCTAAATTTGGAATGCTTTTTTTCGATTTCAAATCCCAATGCTTCCAATAATTTAAAATACCTGTATATTGTCCTTGGATCTGTATCCAATGAGTCTGCCAACTTATGAACCGGCTTACCGATATTTCCTCTCAGTAAGTTGATCAATCTGAAAACACGTAAGATTTTCTGCTGTTCTATGCTGTTAGATTTTGCCATTTTGTGAATCAATTGGCAAAAGATAAGTAATTTCTGTTTGGCTCAGAAAACAAATGACACAAAATGTCTTATAATTTCACCAAGTAGATTTCTTTTTTCCTGTAGCAAAAACCCTATTGACATTAAAACCTAACCTAAACTGATCTCCTGGGGCACCATTTCCCCCAGCCAATAGATATTGCTCATTGAGCAATTGGGAGGTTACAAAATACATCTGGAATACATGGCCGCCAGCCTCAAGGTCAATACCAAAGCCGATATTGTTTCTAAGATCATTATTCAGATTTGGAATCCACTGCATAGTCAGTGAGCTTTTTCCACTGATTTTATATTTACCGCTGAAGCCAAGAGCCAGATATAGATTTTGATCCCCTTCAATTAAAAAAATGGGGTTAGGATCAACAAAATAAGCCATCATTGGAGACAGTTGCAGACTTAGTTTTTCCGTGAATCTCCTTCCGGCCATTACCTGAAAGGCAAAACTGCTCCTTTCACTAAAACTTGGATTATCATTTTGCAAAAACCTGTAGTCCGCAGTATTTACTCCGGCACCGGCCATAAATGATAATGAGAAAGGTATTTTATCATCGTGTGTTTGCTTCAATAAGTGGTACCTACTGTAAAGGTTGTAAACTTTATCCCTACTCTGTCTGGTAGCACCTAAAGAAAAATTTTCGTTAAATGCGTATTCAAAACTTAATTGGATTACAGCACCATTATCCAGTCCAAAAAGATTTTGGAGGCCACCATCAAGAGTCCCAAATGTATGCATGATTGAAAAATGTAGGGTGTTGTTATCAAGTGGCTCCACTGTTAGCAAATTGATGTTTCTTGGCGCGTGAAAAATCAAATCTACTGTCTGTGATTCATTGGCCAATTTTCTTTCCAACTGGGCAAAAGACATAGATATCCAACAAATAAGGAATAGTGTCAATAATATCTTCTTATCCATTTTCAGCATTTTTATTTCTTTTTCAGAACAGCATCAATAATTACGATCTGTTCCTCTGCAAGTTCATAAAACATAACCTTGGGGATGGATATATTGTAATCACTAAGCAGCACTTTAAAATCAGCGGAAAGGCTCAATTCCTGTTCATTTAACTTTTTTAATTTTCCGGGTACTTCAATTTCCCTTTCAACCCCATGAATTTTGAATTTACCTTTCGCCCTAACGGATTTTTCCTGACCTATTTCTAATGTTGGTATATCCTGGATCTTTCCAGAAAATTCAGCAAAAGGGAACTTTTTGGTTTCCAAATAATTTTCCCTCATATGCCTATCTCTTAATCCAATACCTGTTTTTATTGTGTTCAAGTCCAGGTAAAAATCCAAAAGATTCTTATCCAAATCAACAACACCTTGAAGGAGATTAGATTTGCCTTCAAATTCACTTAAAGAAGCTTTCGAAATAAATGTCACCTTACCATTGTCTGTGACGAATTGTTGGGCATCAAGAGGTTGCCTTATCAAAGCAAGGAAAAAAAGAAGGCAAAAAATAACCTGGGCTTTCATCCAAAATCAACAATAAGAGTTCTACCATCAATTGTAGTCGGATAGCTGACCAAAGGTCTTATTGCAGGACCATTTACCACCGAACCATCCGTATTAAATCTTGAACCATGACATGTACAGGTGAAGACATTATTAGAGAAAGTCCAATTTCTGTCGCAATTATTATGTGTACATACCGAAGTTAGAGCATTGAATCGGTTATTACCAATATTGACAATTAGTACTTTTGCGGCAGGGACTAGGGCCCAACCACCAGTATTATTCAATGCTGTTGCCTCATCAAGATTAACCAAGACCTGATTTCCCTGAACACTTATACCTGTGCTTGGGGCCTGAGGCAAGCCAGGTCTTTGGTCCTCATCAGAACAGGATGTAAAGAAACCAATTCCAAAGAATGATACGACTGCTAAGGCACCTGATTTTTTTAAAAAAACCCTCCTATCAGAAGATAGCGTGCCCATGATAACCTTTTCCGATGTTTCCATAATGTAAAGTTTTATAGCACAAACATTTGTTTTGCAACACATGCTATAAACTTCAACGAACAAAAAATTGTTTTAATTCGGAAATCAGTTGTAAAAATTTAAAAACAAACCGTAAAAATGCTGAAATCAAAAATATTTCTTTGTCAAAACCTCACTTAAAATAACTGCATCTTTTACAGATCGGGGATCTTTAAGCAATTGACGGTACCTATTTTCCTTTTTGACTTTTTCCAGAGTTTCAGATTTCAAAGAAGATTTTATGCCCTCTAAGGATGCCTCAAGGGATATTTGCTCGTTCAGGGTTCTCAGTTTTGGCATTTCCCTCTCAGATATTTCCCCCTGAAACTGTTCATAAGCTTTGGGCTGCTTGATTTTTTGTGGACAATTGCCTAACGGTTTTTCAGCTGAAGTCATCTGAGCAACAGGTTTTTCCTCAGCTGCCTTTCCCTGACCAGTTTGCTGAAGGTCTCTTTCCAATTGCTGTTGACCTGACCTAATTTCTTTCAGTAAGTCTTCAAAAGAAACAGGTCTCCTTTGTTCCTGTTGCTCATTTGGTACAGCAGGTTTTTCAATTTCACCTTCCGGCTTTCCTTTTTTCAAAGCTGTGTAAATGAAATAAATGATGATTGCGACTAAATAGATAATATTTCCTGCGTCCACTTTGTATTTATTTTAATTGCAAGATAACTAAAAAAGCCATCTCCTACCAATCCTTGGTAAATTTCTGAAATAGGTTAATTTTGTTCGTTATTCAATTTCAAAGGTTGTAGGATGCTGCTTAGTAAGCTTGAGATAAAAGGGTTTAAGAGTTTTGGGGACAGAATGGTTATCCATTTTGATAAAGGAATCACTGGCGTGGTTGGGCCCAATGGATGTGGCAAATCCAACGTTGTGGATGCTATCCGATGGGTTTTGGGAGAACAGAAATCCCGCATGTTACGATCCGATAAAATGGAAAATGTCATTTTCAACGGCACCAAAAACCGTAAGCCTACCAATATGGCAGAAGTGTCTTTGACCTTTGAGAATACCAAAAACCTCTTGCCCACAGAATATACCCATGTTACCATTACCCGCCGCTACTATAGAAGCGGGGAAAGTGAATATCTTTTAAATGGCGTTGTATGCCGTCTAAAGGACATCACAAATCTTTTCATGGATACGGGAATTAATTCGAATAGTTACGCCATTATCGAGCTGAAAATGATCGATGAGCTGCTTAATGATAAAAACAATTCCCGCAGAGAATTATTTGAAGAGGCGGCAGGGATTTCCAAATTTAAAACACGCAAGAGAGAAACGCTTCGAAAACTGGAGGACACAGATGCAGATCTGGACCGCGTAGAAGATGTACTTTTTGAAATTGATAAAAACCTAAAAAGTCTTGAAAAACAGGCCAAACAGACCGCTAAGTATTTTGAAATTAAAAAAGAATACAAAGAGGCCAGTATTAATTTGGCAAAGCGCTCGGTTGGCAAGCATTCAGACAACCTAATAGGACTCAATCAAAAAATCCAGGAAGAGCAAGATAGAAAATTGGGCATTAACACTAAAATTGCCCAGAAAGAAGCACAACTCGAGGAAAATAAAACTGAACTGATCAATAAGGAAAAGTTATTGGCTTCCAGGCAAAAAACCCTCAATGAACATGTGAATAAAATCCGTCAGTTTGAAAGTGATAAAAAAATCAAAAATGAAAGACTGAGGTTTTTGGAGGATAGGTCACAAAAGCTCAGGGAACAGATAGATGCAGATAGAAAATCCAATGACAGAGCCGGATTCAGCATTAGGTCATTAGAACAGGAAAAAGAATCTGCGAGCAAAATTCTGAATGAAAAGGAAATCATTGTAGAGGAACTGAGGATTGCTTACGAAGCTCAAAAAGCCGAGCAGGTCCATATTCAGGAAAGTCAAAAAACGCTTTCAAGGGATTATACTATCAAAAAAGACCGCTTATACCAACTTACCAAAGAACTTGAAATCAAACAAATACAGCTCTCAACCTTAAAACAGGAGTTGGAAAAAACTGCTTCAGATGATAGCAGTCAGGAATCCAATTTGGCTGAATTTGAAGATAAAATGTTCCTACTTAAAGAGGAATTAGATGCAAAGAATGCAGAATTGGGTGTGTTAAAAGCCAAAGAAGAAGATCAGCTCAATAAAATCGAGGATGCAAATCGAATCATTGAAATGATCAGGGAAGAAGTAACCCAAAACTCCCGAAAGCTGGATGCCAAGCAGAATGAGTTCAACCTCACCAAATCCCTGGTAGAAAACCTCGAAGGCTTTCCTGAAGCCATCAAATTCCTCAAAAAGAGTCCCAATTGGGCTAAAGATACTCCTTTGCTTTCGGACATTTTGACCACAGAGGAGAAGTACAGGGTAACAATTGAGAATTATCTGGAAAACTACATGAACTATTATGTAGTGGATACAGAAGCACAGGCCATCGCTGCTGTCAACCTTTTGAGTGATGCAGCCCGTGGAAAAGCCAATTTCTTTGTATTGGAACACTTTAAAAGCTTTCAGCCTTCACAGACCAAATTATTTCCCAATGCAATCCCTGCTACTGAAATCATCGAATATGATGAAAAATACGCCAGACTTATAGGTTTCATATTGGATGATGTTTATATCATTCGAGGAGAGTATCAGGATTTTCCTAAAGACCAAAATGCCATCTTTATAACAGAAAGCGGCAAGTTTACCAAAAGGAAATTCAGTATTTCAGGTGGTTCGGTGGGACTATTTGAAGGAAAAAGGATTGGTAGAGCGAAAAATCTAGAAAAGCTGGAAAAAGAAATCAAAGAACTGAACAAGAAAGTTTCCTCTACACGTGCCAATCTGGATAACAAATTGAGTGATCTGCTTAAATTGAAAGAGGTTTCATTTAAAGCATCCATTGAAAAATTACAACAGGAAATCTCAGAAATCAATCAGGAATACGTCTCTGTAAGGACTAAAAAAGAACAGCTGAGTGAATTGCTATCTTCCAATGCAAACAAACGCGAGGATATTTTGGATAGGATTGAGACCCTTCAGTTCAGTTTGGAAACTATTACTCCAGAATTGGAAGAGGTAAAAGTTGTATTTGAACAGCTGGAAAGGGAATTGGAAGAGGTCAATATCAGGCTCCAATCCGAAAGCGATATGCTTAGCCAAAAATCAGCGGCATTCAACCAGGAAAATATCCTTTACCATCAGCAATTGAACAGGGTCCACTCCTTGGACCAAGAAATTGAGTTCAAGCAAACAGCTTTTGAAAGCAGTAAGGAAAGGATTGAAAAATCCCAACAAGAACTCAGTGGAATCGACCAGGAAATAAAGACCCTCTTGGAAAATAATGAAATCAAGGATGATGAGCTTATTGAGCTCTATGCTGAGAAAGAATTGATTGAAAGGGGTGTGAATGAGGCCGAAAAAGAATACTATGCCTGCAGGGGTGAAATTGATGATAATGACAAGCAGATCCGTGAACTCCAAAAATCCAAGGAGGCCTTGGATAGTTTGATCCAGGAGATGCAACAGTCCATGAATGAGGTAAAATTGAAATTAGCCAGTCTTAAGGAAAGACTTAGCGTTGAATTTGAAATTGACCTTGATCAGCTAATGGAAGAAAACCCTGATCTGGACCAAGCTTATCTAGAGTTAAGTGAGTCCGAAATCAGGGAGATTGTATCCAAAGCAAAGGAAAGACTGGAAAAAATAGGACCTATCAATCCTATGGCGATGGAAGCTTATGATGAAATCAAGCAAAGACATTCCTTTATCCAAGATCAAAAAGAAGACCTTATCAAAGCCAAAAATTCATTGTTGGAAACTATCGAAGAAATTGATCAGGTTGCCAAAGAAACTTTTTTGGATGCTTTTGACAAGATAAAGGAAAACTTTGTCAAAGTATTCCGCTCCCTGTTTACCGCTGAAGATGATTGTGACCTCAAGTTGGTGGATCCGGAGAACCCATTGGAAAGCCCAATTGAAATTATGGCAAAACCAAAGGGCAAAAGGCCGTTGACCATTAACCAATTATCTGGTGGTGAAAAAACTTTAACAGCAACCTCCCTACTCTTTTCCATTTACCTTTTGAAACCAGCTCCATTCTGTATTTTCGATGAAGTTGATGCACCATTGGACGATGCCAATATTGATAAGTTCAACAATATCATCCAGACTTTTTCAAAAGAATCCCAATTTATCATTGTAACCCACAACAAGCGTACAATGGCCAGCACAGATATCATTTATGGGATTACTATGATTGAAGCCGGTATATCAAGAGTAGTTCCGGTAGATTTGAGAGAGTTAGCCTAAATAATTCATACGATGACTTTAAGTCATCGTATGAATTGTTGAAAATTTAAAACAAACCTAACTGTTCGTCTTCGTCTTTCTGGATTTTAAAAGATACAGTAGAGCCAATTTCTATATCCTGATCAGAGTCATTTTCTTCAGGTTCAGATTGCTGTTCTACTTTAGGTTTGCTATCTAATAAGCTTACTTCCAGTACTTGGTGCGATGTTAGTTTATTTCCAATAGCTTTCCACCCTTTGATATCAATAAGCATGTCTAAGTCAAACTCCAGTTCTTCCTGTTCTTTTCCTTTGGCTACTTTGACTTTGATCTGAGGTTGTTTTTCTGTGGATACGACCAGTAGTTTGGATTGCTTATGATCAGAAATCACATTGAATTTCTTATTGATGGTGGTAGTCTCAATGAGGAATCTTTTGACAAAATAGTTCTTACTGGCACCATCAAAATAAACCAAAGAAATTACTTTCTCTGGGTTAAATTTTTCAATCAAAAGCACATCGTTTGCTTCATAGCGATTGGTCAGTTCAAAGGATGTCAACTCATAATCCCCATTTTTGTAAAAGACAATTATTCGGTCTTCACCCAAGAAATTGCCAATCCATGTTCCTCTTTGGTCTGTATTTAACCTCCCAATTGAAGCATCATAGAATACATCCAAGCCACCTAATGTTGATACACCTTCCATCTTGAGCTGGATTTTTCTTACTGGGTATTTGGTAAGAATATTACCTCCTGCAGATCTTCCCTTGATTTCAATTGTACTAAAATCAAAATCAAATACTTTAATTCTGGCTTTAGCACCCTGGGTAAGATAGACAGTTACTATCTCTGCTTCTCCATTGGGATTAGCAGTCAAATACATCACTTTTGAGCCTTTGGTGCCTTTGGTAAGGTCATATTCCCTATCCCTTGTTACTCCAAGAACCTGGAATCTTTTCACCATAGCTCTGCCCGATGTACCATCTAAGTATATCAGGTTGTAAACCATTCGTTCATCACCCTTACGGAATACTCCGACATGAATGATGTCTTTGCCAACGAAGCCTTTTTCCTGAATTTTGGTGACCACGCACTTTCCATCTCTTCGAAAAACTATAATGTCATCCAGGTCTGAGCAATCACAGACAAACTCATCTTTTTTGAGACCATATCCTACGAAACCATCTGATCTGTTAACGTATAGTTTGGCATTATTGGCAGCAACTACCGTTGCTTCAATGGTATCAAAAGTCCTGATTTCTGTCTTTCTTTCCCTTCCTTTGCCATATTTGGCCAATAGATTTTCGTAGTACTTGACAGCGAAATCAGTCAAGTGCTTCAGGTTATGATTGACTTCTTTGAGTTCTTCCTGAAGTTTACGCATCAATTCATCCGCTTTGAAAGAATCAAATTTGGAAATTCTTTTAATTTTTATTTCAGTCAAACGAATGATATCATCTGTGGTAATTTCCCTGTAAAAATCAGGTTTGAAAGGGTCTAAACCTCTATCGATGGTCTCAATAACCGCGTCCCAAGTCTCACATTCCTCAATATCACGGTAAATTCTGTTCTCAATAAAAATCTTTTCAAGCGAAGAGAATAGCAACTTTTCCATCAACTCCCCTTTTCTGATTTCCAATTCCCTTTTCAGTAAAGTTTTTGTCTGTTGGGTATTGTATTCCAGAATTTCATTAACTGAGAGGAAAACTGGCTTTTCGTTGATAATCACACAGGCATTGGGAGATATACTGACTTCACAATCTGTAAATGCATACAAAGCATCTATGGTCATGTCAGGAGATTGTCCTGGTGCCAGCTGGATCTGGATTTCAACATCCTTTGCTGTGTTATCTATCACTTTTTTGATCTTGATTTTCCCTTTATCATTGGCTTTGATAATGGAATCGATCAAGGAGTTGGTGGTTGTGCCAAATGGTATATCCTTAATTATTAGAGTTTTATTATCCTCCTCTTCAATTCTTGCTCTAACTTTAATTCTACCCCCTCTCAAACCTTCATTGTACTCGGAGAAATCAGCAAGTCCTCCTGTTGGGAAATCAGGAAGGATATTGGTTTTCTCTCCTTTAAGGATTGCAATGGATCCATCAATCAGCTCAATGAAGTTATGGGGAAGGATTTTGGTAGATAGCCCTACAGCTATACCTTCAACACCTTGGGCCAAAAGTAAGGGGAATTTGACCGGAAGTGTCACCGGTTCCCGTTTTCTGCCATCATAGGACAACTGCCAGTCAGTTGTCTGAGGGTTAAAGACTACCTCTAAGGCGAATTTTGATAGTCTGGCTTCAATATATCTCGCAGCCGCAGCTGAATCTCCAGTACGGATATCTCCCCAGTTGCCTTGTGTTTCGATCAAAAGATCTTTTTGCCCAAGATTAACTATGGCATCACCTATGGAAGCATCCCCATGAGGGTGGTACTGCATGGACTGCCCGATGATATTGGCCACTTTGTTGAACCTACCATCATCCATCTCCTTCATAGCATGAAGGATCCTTCTTTGCACCGGTTTCAATCCATCCTCAATGGCGGGTACAGCCCTTTCCAAAATCACATATGAAGCATAATCCAAGAACCAGTCTTTATACATCCCTGTTACCGGGATGGAATCATGCAAACTCTCGTCTTTGTCCTCAGCGTTTGTTGTATCTTTATCACTCATGCAATGTGCTATACTTATAGAGAGAATAATTAATTCTATTTCCCTCTGCTTAAAATGATCTATTCAAATTGATTATTAGGCCTGGAAACTTGGTAATACCAATCTAGCCCTACTTCCTTTTGGGTTATGCTGCTTCACTTTCTTCGGTTTCTCCTCCTTCCTTCTTAGCAGGATCATCAAAAACAATATCCTTTTCAATTTTCAAATTGTCAATGATAAAGTTCTGACGGTCAGGGGTATTTTTCCCCATATAGAAATTAAGCAAATCAGCAATTTTAGTTTCTTTACTCAAAATAATGGGATCCAATCGGATATCTTCTCCAATGAATTTTCCAAATTCTTCCGGAGAAATTTCACCCAAACCTTTGAATCGGGTTATTTCTGCGGTTTTGCCCAGTTTATGTATGGCTCTTTGTCTCTCTTCATCGGTATAGCAATAAATGGTTTCCTTTTTATTCCTGACCCTAAACAATGGTGTATCCAGTATAAATAGATGCCCATTTTTAACCAAATCAGGAAAGAATTGAAGGAAGTAAGTCATAATCAAGAGTCTGATGTGCATACCGTCCACATCAGCATCAGTAGCAATGACTATTTTTCTGTACCTCAAACCTTCTATCCCATCTTCAATATTCAGGGCATGTTGGAGGAGGTTAAACTCTTCATTTTCATATACCACTTTTTTGGTCATGCCGAAGCAGTTAAGCGGTTTTCCTCTAAGGGAAAATACCGCTTGGGTCTGCACATCCCTGGATTTGGTAATGGAACCAGATGCAGAATCACCCTCGGTAATAAAAAGCATGGTCCTGTTTTTCATTTCATCATCCCCTTTGGGATCATCATAATGCACCCGGCAGTCCCTGAGCTTTTTATTGTGAAGATTGGCTTTTTTCGCTCTTTCATTTGCCAGCTTTTTGATGCCGGAAATTTCTTTCCTTTCCCTTTCAGATTGAAGGATACGCTTTAGCAGCGCATCTGCTACTGCTGGATTTTTATGTAGGTAATTGTCAAGCTCTGTTTTTACAAAATCATTAACAAAAGTCCTCAATGTGGGACCATCAGGACCGACATTCTGGGAACCCAATTTGGTTTTGGTCTGGGATTCAAAGACTGGCTCCTGGACCCTAACTGCAATTGCTCCAACAATCGAAGACCTGATGTCCGAAGCATCATAGTCTTTTTTATAAAACTCCCTTATCGTTTTTACGATAGCTTCCCTAAAGGCTGCCAAATGGGTACCTCCTTGGGTTGTAAACTGACCATTGACGAAGGAATAATATTCCTCTCCATACTGGTTGGAATGGGTAAGCGCTATTTCAATTTCATGACCTTTTAGATGGATAATGGGATAACGGATACTGTCCTCATCCACCTTTCTAATCAAAAGGTCATAAAGCCCTTTTTCCGAAAAGTACTTTTTACCGTTGAAATTAATGGTAAGTCCGGCATTCAAAAAAGCATAATTCCAAATTTGGTTTTCAAGATATTCAGGAATGAAATGGTAATTCTTGAAAATTGAAGCGTCAGGAGAAAATGTCACCTTTGTACCATTTCTTTCTGATGATTTTTCGAGTTTCCTGTCCTCAATCAAGACTCCCCTTTCAAATTCTGCCACTTTGGTTTCACCATCTCGGAATGATTGCACTTTGAAATACTCAGATAAAGCATTGACAGCTTTGGTACCCACCCCGTTAAGTCCCACAGATTTTTGGAAAGCTCCGGAATCATATTTTCCTCCAGTATTGATCTTTGAAACACAATCAATCACTTTTCCCAAGGGAATTCCCCTACCATAATCTCTGACTTCAACTCTATGCTCAGAAATTTTGATGTCTATCGTACGGCCATGTCCCATCATATGCTCGTCGATACTATTATCTACCACCTCTTTTACAAGTACATAAATACCATCATCCTGAGCGCTTCCATCCCCCAATTTACCAATATACATACCTGGCCTCAACCGAATATGCTCCCTCCAATCCAATGATTTAATGCTGTCCTCGGTATATTGTACGTTTTCTGCCATTTATTAATAGAATATTTTTACAAACTGATTTTCAAATAATTATTAGCCTTGATTTTGAATCGACTTGAATTTTTTTATTATAATCCAAAACAGTCCAACAATCCAAACTACAAAAAATATTGGTACCAGATAAAAGAAAAAGGCAAAATCACCCGAAGCAATTTCATTCTGATTGTTGATGCTGTGAATAAACAAGCCCAGAATGGATAAAGAGACATTTATTACCCCCACAAAACTGTAAATCCAAGTCAAAATGTAATCTCTAAATTGATCTCCCATAGGAAACAGCCTTTTGAGATTTGGTGTGCTTTGATTTTCAATCATTTTTCCTGGGGTGATCAGAATAAGGTTCATGATCAAAAAGAATATTATTCCAGAATAGAAAAAAGTACTCTTACTTATAAATTTTTCACTCAATCCCTCCTCATTCAATTCATAGGTAACCAAATCTGGTAAAGCTGAATAAATATACAAAAATGAAACAAGGAAGAACAGGACTGAAAGGAAATGGAATGCTTTTCCGAAACGATAATACATAGTCTTATTGCTAATTTTACGGCCGCTAATATAAATATTAAAAGGCATACACAATTGAAACTGTTTGGTCCAATTTGAGTTTTAATCAGGTAGCTTAGTCAAAGACGGCCCAAAACCATTGAATGTTAGGATGATTTGTAAATTGTTTTTTTTCAAACGGTGGATGAGATGCTGTTTTTGGCAGATCCAAAACTGTTCTTGGCATGAGTGAATCAATAAAAAAACTATTTGTAAGGAAGTGTTTCATCAATCCAAAAGACAGTCTTTACTTTGTACTTTAAATTATACCCCAATCTTGATAAAGTAAAAAATGCCTATTAGAAAACATTACCTGATATACAGTTTACTATTTATATTCTTCTTCCAATGTTCCCAAAAAATGGAGATTGATGGTATTGATACGGATTTGTGGAAAAATGACAGGAATGGCTGCAAGGGTTTAAGACTAAATGAAATTGAGCAATTCAGGGAGGTGAAAAATGATTTTCTGGGAAAAAATAACCAAGTGCTTATCAAAACTTTTGGAAGGCCTGACAAGGTAGAATTGGCAGACAGAAGTCAGACATTCTTTATCTATTTCATAGAGCCGGGTCCTGAATGCAATTCCGGAACAATAAACAAAGAACCACTAAAGTTAATTTTCAGGTTAAATGCAATCAGTAAGGTAAGCGAAGTCACGGTCACTACGCTTGACCCCTGAGAATCATTATTTAGATCCTCTTTCAATAATTTAGGGTTCCCTGAAATTTAAATTTGAAATGGGTGAAAAAAAATTGCCACCTCTTCAAAGTGGCAATTTTGACTTTATTCTTTTGAAAAACAAAGGGCAGCAGCTCCAAGAGTTCCTGCATTATTTTCAAGGGAAGCTTTCATGAGTTGTAGGTCCTTGACATAATAAGGAGACAGATACTGCCTAACTGTTTTGTCCAGGGCAGGCATCATAAACTCCAAACCTGCAGAGATACCCCCACCAAAATAGACGTTGGTTACATCCAACACACGGATTGTGGAAACAATGGCTTCACCCAATATTCTTCCCACCTCTTCAAAAACCATAAGTGAGATTTCATTCCCTGCCCTAGCTGTATCTACCAACAAATGGGTTCCGAGCTCTTTGTTTTCCAAATCCGCAACCAATCTGGGATAAGCTTTTATAAATCTTTCCAAAATCCTTAAAATGCCATTTCTTCCAATCAACTTTTCCAGCTCTTCATTTCCTCTTGAAAGCATATGCCCCATTTCCATGGCGTTTCCTCTGGAACCTTTGAAAATTTCACCATCCAAAACAAGCGCACTACCTATACCTGTACCCATGGTGATAAAAAGGAAATTTTCAGGAGGATTGTTTTTTCCATACCGGTACTCTCCTAAAGCAGCGGCAGCAGCATCATTTTCTAAATAAAAGGAAATGTGATTATAGGCTTTTTTAAGCTCTCCTTTAAGGTTAAAGCCGTTTAGAGCTGGTATAGCTGGTATTTCCAAAGTAGTGTATCGATCCTTTGAAATCAAACCTGGCAGCCCTATACCTACTTTTTGTACTTCGGGATATTTACCAAGTATTTTTCCAATACATTCAATAAACAATGGATTAAATCCTCTGGGATCATCTCTATAAGGAGCTGTATCTATTTTTTCAAAAGAAATTATTTCTCCCTTTTTGTTTACTAACCCAATTTTTAAATGGGTTCCTCCTACATCCACACCCAAAAAATGTTGATCTTCTTTATTCATGGTTTTTCTTCAATAGGTTTAATGCCCTAAAATAGCAAAGAGATTTCTTTACTTCCTAAAATCTTTGCCAAAGTCTTGAAATATTTCAAGAACGGCAGGACATACCAATGTATTTTTAAGCGAGAGGGCCAATATTCCATGCATATTTTTTCTGTTGGTATGAGGATATTCCCTACAGGCTTTTGGTCTTTCTTCATACACCAAGCAGGTATTGTCCCCATTTAGAAATGGACAAGGTGAAACATTTAATACATAATCCCCATCTTCATCCCTGTGCAAATAGGATTCCATGAATTCTGAACTTTTCATTCTGAATACTTTGGCCAACCTGTCAATATCAGTTTGTAAGAATATTGGGCTTGTAGTCTTACAACAATTGGCACATTCAAGGCAATTAATCTTTTTAAATTTCTCATTATGAGCATTTTCAAACATACTATCCAAAACCTTGCTTTTGACTTTCTTTAACCGTTGCAACAGTTTTTTATTAGCAGAATATTCTGTTTTTGCCTCTTTATTGAAACTTTCTAAGTCCATTGTCAATAATACTGTATTAATCTTTCAAAATATGCTTCTTACAGCAACTTATATTTTGATTTAAATTGTAATTTTACTATATTACAATACACTAAACCAGACCGTTATGAAATCACATCCAAATGAATTGTTCTTCTACTACAATCCAGCACATAGCGTGGATAAGCAAATGAGGGCCTATGCCCGCTCAATAGCCAACCATGTTAATGAAATCAACATTGAGAAGGAGCATATCACCCTCACCGGATGGAGATCCATTCTTGAGAAGCTGAACCTTAGGGCAAAAGACCTGTTGAACCGCGCACATCCTGATTACCAGGAAAAAATTGCCGGTAAAACATGGGATGATGAAAGCTGGTTGCTTATACTTTCCAAATATCCTCATCTTATCAAAGCACCAATTGCCATCAAAAAGAATAAAGCTGTTTTGTGTACTACACCTAACATGGTATTGGAACTGGATTAGGCCAATTCAATTCCGTTTTCTTTGATGAGAATTTTTCTTGCTTTGTAGAGTTGACCAATAGATTGTTTAAAGTGCTTTTTACTCATTCCCAGTAATTCTTTAATGGCTTCAGGGGATGATTTATCGTGAAGGGGCAAAAACTTCCGGACTTTTAAAACTTCCAGGATTTTTTCTGCCCCTTCTTCATATTTTTCCCTACCCTCTGGAAGTAGTTGAAGGTCAATCTTCCCATCTTCCCTCACTTTTTTTATAAATGCTCTTGCCTTATCCCCTATCTGAATCGCAGTGAAAATCTCATTTTTGTAAAGTAGTCCCTCAAAACTTCCTTCAATCAATACCTTAAATCCAAGATCTGTCTCATCAAAAACCAATACTTCTGTTTCCTGCCCTTTTTCAAATCCCCTTGTATCCTTAATCAAGAAATCCTCGTATTTACTGACCCCAATCAGTCTGTTGGTCTTATAATCTTTACATACCCTGACCAAGTATTTTTCACCTTTTACCATAGGCTTTCCCATTTCTGCCTTGGGTACAAATAAATCTTTGGGCAACCCCCAATCCATAAAAGCTCCAAATTTGGTAATTTCTCTTACTTCCATTACTGCAAACTCATCCAAAAGGGCATTTGGACGGTTAGTGACGGCCACAGGTCTATCTTCACTGTCTGTATAGACAAAAACATCTATTTCTTCACCTTCTTTTTCGGTTCCCTTTAGGTAACCTTTAGGAAGTAAAACTTCTCCTCCGTCATGCAAGGAAAGATAAGCTCCGTTTGGAGAAAATCTATTGATGAGCAAACTGCTCACTAAACCCAATTCTTTCATGAAACAAAGGTAACTAAATTATGTCATTAGGAATTGGATTTCCTTTCCATTCAAATTAGATTTGGGCATTAATACTGATTAAAAGTCCATGATTTAATGGAAATTTTTTCAGAAATTTTGTTATCATCAGAATACTTAACCCAAATCAACATGAATAATATTACTGTAATAGGCTCAGGCACAATGGGCAATGGAATAGCTCATGTGTTTGCACAAAACGGATATAAAGTTTCCCTAGTGGATATCAACCAGCCTGCATTAGATAAAGCATTGGCCACTATTTCTAAAAATATGGACAGGCAGGTCACCAAAGGAACCCTTTCAGAGGAAGATAAAAATACTGCTTTGAGTAAAATTAAGACATTCACCTCCTTAAAGGAAGGGGTTGAAATTGCTGATCTGGTTATTGAGGCAGCAACTGAAAACCTTTCCATCAAATTGGACCTTTTTAAACAATTGGATGAATTATGTAAGGAAGAGACCATTTTAGCTACTAATACTTCTTCTATATCTATTACCAAAATTGCTGCAGCTACTTCCAGACCGGACAAAGTCATTGGTATGCATTTCATGAATCCCGTTCCGGTCATGAAATTGGTAGAAGTGATCAGGGGATACGCCACCTCTGAAGAAGTTACAGATAAAATCATGGACCTTTCCAAAAAGTTGGATAAAATTCCTGTTGAGGTAAATGATTATCCTGGTTTCGTAGCAAACAGGATCCTTATGCCTATGATCAATGAAGCCATTTATACCTTATATGAAAGTGTAGCAGGTGTAGAAGAAATTGACACAGTAATGAAACTTGGGATGGCCCATCCAATGGGCCCCTTGCAATTAGCAGACTTTATAGGCCTTGATGTTTGTCTATCTATTCTAAGAGTCTTACATGATGGTTTTGGAAATCCAAAATATGCACCATGTCCGTTGTTGGTCAATATGGTAGAAGCTGGCTTCAAGGGAGTAAAAACAGGGGAAGGATTTTATAAATATACCCCAGGAGTAAAAGAATTTACTGTTTCCCCACAATTCAACAGAAAGTAAAATTCCTTTAAATTAACACTTTAAATAATCAATACTTAATAATTGATTATCAATACAATACAATAATTTTATGCATATAGCAGTATCTGGAAATATCGGGAGTGGAAAGACAACGCTTGCCATTAAACTCGCCAAACACTATGGCTGGACTGCCGAATTGGAAGCGGTGGAAAACAATCCTTATTTGGCCGATTTTTACGAGGACATGAAGCGATGGTCTTTTCACTTGCAGGTATATTTTCTCAATAGCAGATTCAACCAGATAAAAAGAATTAGGGAAAGCGGGCATTCTGTAATTCAGGATAGAACCATTTATGAAGATGCCTATATATTTGCGGCAAACCTTCATAAATCCCAGCTTATTTCAAACAGAGATTATGACAATTACCTCAATCTCTTTCATTCTATGATAAGTTATGTGGAAGCCCCGGATTTATTGATCTACCTCAAAGCCGATATACCCAAACTGGTGGGCCAAATAGAAAAAAGAGGGAGACATTATGAAAATGCCATAAGGATCGATTATCTAAAGAACTTGAATTCCCACTATGAAGACTGGATTGCCGAATATGATAAAGGAAAACTTCTGATTATTGATGTCAATGAATTAGACTTTGTGGCATACCAAGAGGATTTTTCTTCAATTGTAGAAAGAGTTGACAGGGAAATCTACGGTTTGTTTGCCTGAATTTTGACCTTAATAAATTGTAAGCTGCCTAAGGTTAAGTAAACCGGGCAGCTTTTTTATTGGATTTTTCTCTTAATCCAATTTATAATTGCCTGTTTGCTGGTCTCATTCGTATTGAGGAGTAGCTCATCAATTTTCTTAAGACTTCCTGATATCATGAGATTTTCATACATAGGTATCCTGATTAATTTGTAACCGTGAAGCCTACTTAATAAGTCATATTGTGCATCATTATAAGCGTTTAGCTTCCAACCAGAAGACCCATTACCGGATAGGTCCCCAGGCTCTTCAGATTTACCAAACACTTTTTCACCAATTGGAGGACCAAACCAGATTCTTTCCTGCATACCAGCTTTTTGGCATTCTTTTTCATAAATTCTGCACAATCTTTTATAGGTATCCAACCAAGGAAAAGAAAATGCCTCATAAGTGGATGTCTTCAAAGTAGCCAATCTGTACCTGTTAAAATGTACCTCATCATCATAGATAAAAACATACCTGTTGACTTTGAAATCGAATTTCAGTTTTTCAAGCAAAGGACGGACACCTTTTCCTCCTAAGGCATCAAAAACTTCATTGATTAAAATATCCCCTTTGCCAATTAGAAATGTAGGATTTACATCTAAAACAAATTCAAAATCCACCTCTAAATCGCTGGATTTCAATATTTCATATAAATGATTGACTTTAAGTAAATGCATGCAATGATATTAAAACTCTCTGACTATTTCCCAGGTATGGTCTGCAAGGAGTTTAATCTCCGCAATGAATTTTGAATATCTCTTTTTTCTCCCCCATTCTTCTGGCGCGACCATGCTCATAAAATCGTTTCCATCTTCTTTTTCATATAAAAAGTAATGGTGGTTAATTAAAGGCTCAAAACTTATGGAGGCCTGGTATATCCTTTCGGATACCTCTACCCTTTTCTGAATGGCTTTAGCCTGATCGGCCAGTAATTGCATCTGTTGATATATTTGGGCCATTTGCATATCAGTTTGTGAATGCATGGCAGCTACAGCCCTTCCCGTAATTTTGCCCTTATCTTCGGGTTTAATAATGG
Source organism: Cecembia rubra (assembly GCF_003014575.1). Taxonomy (GTDB): domain Bacteria; phylum Bacteroidota; class Bacteroidia; order Cytophagales; family Cyclobacteriaceae; genus Cecembia_A; species Cecembia_A rubra. Next base: position 427,818 of record NZ_PYGF01000001.1, on the reverse strand, counting down.
CACTTCCTGTCTGATGTGAATAAGGTAAAAGACCAGGGATGTCTGTGGTCTTCTCCTTCATTCTTTCGAGATCTATCAGATTGACATCTATTTTACGGGTCTTCGTCATCTTAATTATTTTGTTCGGTTGGAACCATCCTTTCCTTCAAATTTCCCTTAGAACCAGGAAATGTAGTCCTCTTTGAAATATCTATTCCTATCCAAAGCATTGCCAACATAAAGATGGCTGCCAAGATTATAAATACAAGTTTGTTTTTATTCATATACTTTTGTCCTACTCTAACAAAGAACAACTAAATACGGTTTGACTTGTGGCAAAATTAATATTGAATTCTTTGAATAAAAATGTTGGAAATGGTCAATACTACTAATCCACCAAACAGCACTAAATTAATATTTCATCAAAAGCCCAAAGGCATTTTTTTTATTTATTTGAAATGCATAAATTTGCATAAATAATGCAGAATTTATGCTAAAATAGATTTTTATGTACAAACTGATCAGCCCACAAACAATTATTCAATATTTTGGAGACGATGACAAGGAAATGTTACAGGAAATGGTGCAGATCATCATTGATACCAATCTTCATGATCTAAAATATCTGGATGAATTTTACAACTCCGAAGATTTTGCCACCATCAAGAAAAAGTGTCATAAAGCAAAGCCAAGTATGAGCTATGTTGGCGCTGTAGAATCCAGGAAGCTTTTGGAAAAAATTGAATCCGACCTCGAAAATTCAAGACCAATTTATAATAAACTTCTCGATCAAGTTCAGATTATAGAACAGGAACTGACTCATTTTTTAAAGAATTTATAGAGATACACGATTTTTTTTCCTTACATAATTTTTTTCTGTCCAATTATTTTTTTTAGATCCATATTTGAAAAAAAACCATTTGATATGAGAGTTCTTAAATTTCTATTCCTGGTATCTCTTTTATTTCTAGAAGGGTTATTATTTGCCCAGTCTCTTACCGTCGAAAAAATCATGCAAGATCCCAAATGGATGGGAGTATTTCCATCCAATATCAGTTGGGATGATAAAGGAGAAGTCATTTACTTCAGTTACAACCCCGAGGGAAATCCATCGGATTCTTTGTACAAAATTAATATCAAAAGCCCCGATAAAATTGAAAAAGTAGGTATCGAGGAAAAAAGAAACATTATTCCCAGCTATGCCGACAGTAACCTTAGCAAGAACTTAAAATTATATGCTTCTAATGGCGACCTGATACTATTTGATAAAAACACAGGGCAAAGAACAACTCTTGTTTCTTTTGGAGATAGAATTTCCAATGCCAAATTTCTTAATGATGAAAACAAAATTGCTTTCCAGTCCAACAACAATATTTATGTTTTGAATAGGTCAACCAGCAGTTTGTCAAAGATTACCCGAATTGTTCCCGGATCAAAACCGGAACAAAAATCAGAAAAATCTGAAGAGAGGGAAAACTGGTTGAAAGAAGACAATTTAAAACTACTTGAAGTAGTAAGGCAAAGGGAAGAAACAAAGAAAGCAAGCGATTTATATAATAAAACGATTACCCCAAAAGAACCTTTTACATTTTATCTGGGCAACAAGCAATTGAGCAACCTTACTGTTTCACCTGATGGAAGCTATGTTACTTTTAACCTGATAACCAGAGTAGACAACAAAGGTACTCTAGTCCCAGATTATACCCATACCTCTGGATATACCACCAATCTCAATACTAGATCAAAAGTTGGTGACAAACCAAGTAAAATCGAGCTTGCTATTTACAACATCCAAAAAGATACCGTCTATCTTTTAAATACAGATAATTTAGAAGGAATCAAAGATTTACCAGATTATGTTAAGGATTATCCCAATCAAAAGTGGGAATCAAAAAATAGAGAGGTAATTCCTTCAGGCCCTTATTTTTCAAAAGATGGCAAGTATGCTGTGGTAAATATCCGTTCGGTAGACAATAAAGACCGCTGGATATCACTTTTAGATCTTGAAAAGGGAACCTTGAAAAATCTGGACAGACAGCGGGATGAAGCATGGATTGCAGGGCCAGGAATAGGTTGGAGCATGGGCGGAGGCACTTTCGGTTGGCTTCCCGATAATAAGCACATTTATTTCCAATCTGAAGAATCCGGTTATTCCCACCTTTATATATTGGATGTAAGTAATGGGCAAAAGAAACAGCTTACAAAGGGAAATTTTGAGGTTTTTGATCCCAAAATTTCAAACAATGGAAAATTCTGGTACCTCAGTACTTCTGAAGTACACCTAGGAGAAAGGCATTATTATATGATGCCCTTAATGGGAGGTAAAATGGAGAAACTGACAACTATGACAGGAAACAATGATGTTGCGCTATCTCCTGATGAAAAATACCTTGCTATTCTTTTCTCTTACAGCAATAAACCTTGGGAAATCTATCTGCAGGAAAATCTTCCCAATGCCAGCCCTAAGCAATTGACAGATGGTCAAAGCGAAGCTTTCAAAGCTTATTCCTGGAGAGATCCTGAACTGGTGCAATTTATGGCAGAAGATGGTAAAATGGTTCATGCCAGACTTTACCTACCTGATCCTGCCAAAAAGAATGGTGCAGCTGTAATCTTTGTTCATGGTGCTGGATATCTACAAAATGTACATAAATGGTGGTCTTCCTATTTTAGGGAGTATATGTTCCATAACCTTTTGGCAGATTTAGGTTATACAGTTTTAGATATTGATTATAGGGGTTCCGCAGGATATGGTAGAGACTGGAGAACTGGAATATACCGACATATGGGAGGAAAGGACCTTTCAGACCAAGTGGATGGCGCAAAATACCTGGTCAAAGAACATGGTGTGGATGCTTCAAGGGTTGGGATTTACGGGGGAAGTTATGGTGGATTTATCACCCTTATGGCTTTATTTAATGCTCCCGAAACCTTCAAATCCGGAGCAGCCTTAAGATCTGTGACTGACTGGGCACATTACAACCATCCTTATACTTCCAACATTCTCAATGAGCCATTTAATGATCCGATAGCTTATAAAAGATCCTCTCCGATTTATTTTGCAGAAGGACTCAAAGGACATTTATTGATTGCCCATGGGATGCTGGATGTAAATGTACATTTCCAGGATGTGGTGAGGTTAGCCCAACGATTGATAGAATTGGGTAAAGAAAATTGGGAAATGGCTGTGTATCCTGTAGAAGACCATGGATTTGTAGAGCCCAGCAGCTGGACAGATGAATATAAAAGGATATTGAAACTCTTCAATGATACTTTAATCGATTGATATGGATAAACTTAGAAAGTTGAATCCTTTCATTAGGATCTCTCTTACCCTGTTGTTGATTTTCCAATCCTGCAAGCAAAAAGAGCTCATCTCTGAAGATGGAAGAGGTCTGATTGCTGATAAAGCCATGGTTGTTTCTGCCAGAGAAGAGGCATCGAGGATTGGCTTACAAATGATGGAGAAAGGTGGCAATGCCTTTGATGCCATGGTGGCTACCGAATTGGCATTGGCTGTGGCATTCCCATTTGCAGGAAACATTGGTGGTGGTGGATTTATGGTTTACAGACTAAACGACGGCTCTACTGGATCAATTGACTATCGGGAAAAAGCTCCTTTAGCTGCTAGTAGGGATATGTATCTGGATGAAAACGGGGAGGTTATTCCAGGACTAAGCACATTGGGCGCATTAGCTGTTGGGGTTCCGGGAACAATTGCCGGAGTTTTTGAAGTGCACAGAAAACTTGGCTCATTGCCCATAGAAGAAATTCTGGCACCTGTGATAGAATTGGCCGAAAAGGGAGTGGTTGTAACCGAAAACCAAGAAAAAAGATTGGCAAATAACAGGGCTGATATCATCAAAATAAGCGGAGAAAAAACCCTTTTTGCACAAGAGTTCAAAGCTGGTGATACCATTAAATATCCAGCACTGGCTGAAACCTTTAGAAGAATCTCCAAAAATGGACGAGATGAATTTTACAAGGGGGAAACAGCGCATAAACTTGTTGCCTTTATTCAGGCAAATGGCGGAATAATCACATTGGAAGACCTTGAGCAATATGAAGCCAAATGGAGGCAGCCTATACGTTTTGGTTATAAAAATTACCAACTTATCTCCATGGCTCCACCAAGTTCTGGAGGGATTACGCTTGCCCAGATCCTGGGAATGTTAGAGCCTTTTGATTTGAAGTCTATGGGCCATAACACGCCAAATTATATTCAGGTATTGACAGAAGCTGAAAGGAGGGCTTATGCAGATAGGAATTATTACCTGGGCGATCCGGACTTTGTTGAGATTCCCATTGAAGCACTTCTCGATAAAGATTACCTGAATGAAAGAATGGCAAATTTCAATCCGGAAAAGGCTACACTTTCTTCAGAGATTTCAAGAGGAATGATCCAGTTTGCAGAAAGTGACGAAACTACCCATTATTCAATCGTGGACCAATTTGGTAATGCAGCAGCCGTCACGACCACATTAAATGGAGCTTACGGCTCTAAATTATACAGTGATGAGCTTGGTTTCTTTCTAAACAATGAAATGGATGATTTCAGTGCCAAAATTGGAATCCCGAATATGTTTGGACTTATTGGAGCAGAAGCAAACAGCATAGCACCCGGAAAACGGATGTTGAGTTCCATGACCCCAACAATTGTAGAAAAGGATAACAAACTCTTGATGGTCGTAGGTACACCTGGTGGTTCTACAATCATCACCTCTGTTTTGCAAACTATTTTAAATGTGGTGGAGTTTGGCATGACCATGCAGGAAGCAGTAGATGCTCCAAGATTTCATCACCAGTGGCTTCCCGATTTGATTAACTTCGAACCAGAAGGTTTTTCATCGGAAGTACTCAAGGAATTAAAAAATAAAGGATATATCATCAATGAAGGTTACACGCCGATACTTGGAAAAGTAGATGCTATTTTAGTGATGCCCAATAAGAAACTTGAAGGGGGAGCTGACCGAAGAGGAGACGATGCAGCTGTAGGATTTTAAAATTAAATGGCTTCGGAAAACCATGTTTTTTGGTTTTCCGAAGACTATTTACTTATTTTTTAGATTCAAAATAAAATCTGAAATATCCCTTAAAACATTTTCATTAAAAGTTTCTTCAATTTCTGCATATTCCGTTATAGAACCAGTATAAGCCGTTTGAAAGAGGTGATTAAGCTCCGGGTAAACTTTTAGGTCCAAATATTCATCTTTCCCTTCGAAAAGTTCCAAAAGCCGGTTACCATTCTGTGCAGCATTCACCTGGATATCCTTACCTCCAAAAGCAGCCATTACCGGAATCCGAATTTGCCTAATATATAATTCTGGATCAGTACGGATAAAATAAAAAAACCAAGGATTCAAGCTTTTTTCCAAAGCCTGAGTAAGTGTGTTGACCTGTTGTTGCTTCATCTCAGGTGAAAGCTCATAATTTGCAAACTCAGATTCGATCAGGTCTTTCACCTTGGATTTGGCATCAACAATGTCCTTACTTTCTTTAATCATTTGGTAGTAGCGTGAATTAATACTTACCTGTTGTTCGACCAATTCTCTAGGATTTCCTGCTGATCTGGAGACATCTTCTGTTTGCTTTCTCATCAAGTCAGTTATCGGAACTACAGGACCGGCCAAAGAAATAGAGAATCGAAGCCCCAAATTTTCAGCCTCTGCGGCCATCATCCATGCAATTAGTCCTCCCTCACTGTGTCCTATTACTCCTACCTTGCCTTTATCTACAAAATCAAATGATTTCAAATGCCTTATTGCTTCTTGTGCATCTTTAAAAAAATCACTGGAAGTAGCATTTGAAAAGTCCCCCTGAGACTCCCCTACGCCCCTTTCATCATATCTCAGCACTACAGTCCCATTTTGACTTAAATGGTTCGCTATAACCCAAAAGGGCTCATGTCCAAAAATCTCTGAATTCCTATTTTGAGGCCCCGAACCGCTTATCAAAATCACTGCTGGAAATGGTCCTTTTCCAGAGGGTTTCGTAATAGTACCCTTTAATTGATCCCCTATTTGATTGGAAAACCCAATTTCAATTGACTCATAATTGTAAGGAGGTTTGGGAGTTTGGGGTCTCTTAAGCTCTTTTTCTTCAGGTAGGGTTTTATTGGACCTTTTCAGATCCAGAGGCAAATTCATTCCTGACTGTTTGAATGTTCCCTGGATATTTTCTCCAACAAAGAGTCCATCAAAAATTATAACTCCATTTCCTACCTCAAAATGTAACATTAATCCATCAAACAAAACTTTTGAGAGTGCTATTCCTTTGGCTCCTTGTTTCGGGCTATCCATAGTTCCGGTCCATTCATTCTCAACTTGTTGAAAATTAAATATCAAGGGAAGATTTTGTCCAATAACCTGTAATTCCCCTTCCCAAATACCGTTTAAGCTTTGAGAAAAGGTAAACGAATTCAGGAAAATTGAAAGCAGAACAGTTACTGATAGTTTTTTCATGTTTGAAATATTAATACCATGCTAAATTATGATTTACTTTGAAATATGGATAGGGAAATTTTAATGGATTTAGTAACCAAAACCATGCCTTTTGGAAAATACAAAGGGAGATTATTATGCGATATTCCAGAACACTACCTGGTTTGGATGCATAGGCAGGGTTTTCCAGAAGGTAAACTGGGCATGTGGCTAAACACCCTTTATGAAATAAGAATCAATGGATTAGAAGGGATTTTAATTGATTTAAAAGCAATGAAAAAAAGATAAAGGCTGTTCCCAAACAAGGAAACAGCCTACTTGAATCAAACTTTATTATAGTTTTTATCTGCTGATTATTGGGTCAGGATTGCCATCAGGATCATTTAGGACAAATCCTGAAGTTTTTGCATTTCCAAGCAAGAGCACACCAGCTGCATGAGGTGCTGCCATGGAGGTTCCGCTTATTGAATTATAGCCCCCACTCAGCCAAGTAGAGCGAATAGCTACTCCAGGAGCACAGTAATCTACCGGTGGATTTCCAAAGTTGGAGAAAGAAGCAAATACATCAGAACTATTCATCGCAGAAATTGTCCAAATATTTTCTCCGTTCACTCTCGCAGGAGAAGAATTATTAGCATTAGTACTGCTGTTTCCTGCTGCCAAAACAAACTTAATACCTTTATTTGAAGCAGCTAAAACTGCATCGTCTAGAGCTTGTGAGACTGGTCCTCCTAAGGACATGTTGGCCACATCACCAGACTTTCCTTTTGATCCAACCCAATTGACGCCTGCTATGACTCCAGAATAAGAACCAGAACCTCTGGCATCAAGGACTTTAACAGGTACTACAGGTGCTCCAGCTGCGACACCAACCACGCCAATATTATTATTGATGGCAGCTATTGTTCCAGCTACGTGAGTCCCGTGACCGTTCAGATCATTAAAATTTGCATCTCTTCCAGTGGTAAATGCAGTAAATCCATCTGAAGTGCTGACATTGAGATCAGGATGAGTCAATTCAATACCTGTATCCAAAACCCAGGCTAAATTATTGCCGGTGTAATTTACAAACCCACCTACTCTGGTGATACCCCAAGGCGTCTCCTGTCCAGTGGAACCACTTCCACCTCCGCCACCTCCAGGCCTGTTACCTTGGGCAATGGAAATTATCCTGTCATTCTCTATGAATTTCACGGCTGGGTCATTTTTTAATGCATCAAACTCTGCAGAACTTAACTTTACTGAAAATCCATCTAAAACGGTACCATATACATACCCTAACCTATCCTCTGAAATCCTGTATTTAGCAAGCAAACTGTTAGCAACAGTTCTCAAAGCAGCCTGATTGCCTTCATAGCTACCATCCTTTCTAAAAGTAATGCCATCAGGATTTAGCACAACGATAAAACTTCCAGGAATAACATCACCATTTTGATAACGGATAAATTGATCTTCCAAATCCATTTTTGCAACTTCCTGATTTTCCTGACAGGATACTGTAATTACTGCAACCGCCAATCCAAAAGCAAAAGCTGGTTTTGCAATAAATTTGTAAAACTTTTTAAGCATGAATAATTGTATTTAGTGGTTAAACATTAACCAAAATTATATTTGGTTCTACTAATGAAATCCAAAAAAATTAATTTTGCAAGCATTTTAAACGACTTTTTACACACTTTATTTAAACATTTTTTAGTTTTGTTACTGATAATGAATGGATTAAACTGGTATTTTTTCTGATCCTAAATTAGAAATTTTTGTCACTACCTTCTTGTGGATCACTATACTTTAGTTTACAAAAAATACTCAAATGACTTGGCCTTCTAAAGGATTAATTATTTCATTAAGAAAATTCAAAATAAGCTTAACCTTAATCCTTGTTACAGAACCTTAATACACAAAAAAGCTCCCATTATGTCTTTGAATGAGATTTATCCCGATCACTACATTCTTAATAATCATGATATTACATTAGATTAAGTAATGAATCAAATTGGTTGCAATTCTCATTAAATGAAACAATGTTGCAAATTTTTTTGTGCTTTGCTTTGGCTGATATATATTTGCAACATAGTTTCAAAAATGACAAGGTTTTTACTTAATAGTATCATATATTTTAGCTTGTTCCAAATTGCCACCGCCCAAGATTTATGCAATCATATCTTAAGGGGTAAGGTTGTCCATTTGGAGAACAATGAACCTATAGAAGGAGCATTTATTTGGATTGCAAATCAGGAAAAAGGTACAATCAGTGATTCTCAAGGAAATTTCAGGATCTCTGGGTTGTGCCAGGAAAGAATCATCATAAAAATCCAATATATAGGTCATAAAGAAAAAATTGATACCATAGATGTAATTTCTAATCTCAATATCACTTTTAGATTAGCCGCAGAGGATTTAAGATTAGAGGGAATTGACATCCACGGTCACCAAGATGCTTTACTTACATCAAACGCTATATCCTCTATTTATGGAGAATTTTTGAGGGAAAGTAGAGGAAAGAATTTGGGAGAAGTACTTAGAAGAATTCCAGGCATTACATCTTACTCCACTGGACAAAGTATTCAAAAGCCCGTTATTCATGGACTTCATAGTAACAGGATACTTATCATGAACAATGGGGTAAGACTGGAAGGGCAACAATGGGGTGCAGAACATGCTCCTGAAATAGATCCTTTTTTGGCTAAAGAAATAGCTGTGGTCAAAGGTGCTGAAACGGTAAGATTTGGTCCTGAGGCAATGGGGGGTGTAATTCTAGTCAATCCTGCTCCCCTACCTTTGAAACCAGAATTTAAAGGTGAATTTGATCTGGTAGGATTTTCAAATGGACGTGGTATAAATGCAGCAGCAATGGTCCAGGGTGGCTCTGAAAAAATCAAGGGATTGGGATATAGAGTACAGACCTCATCCAAATTAGCTGGTAATATCCAAACTCCTGACTATATGTTAGATAATACCGGAATTAAGGAATTTAATTTTTCAGGTGCCTTAGGATACAGCAGCAACAAACTCGGAGCAGAGGCTTATTTTAGTCATTTTCAATCAACAATTGGCATTTTGAGCGACTCCCATACTGGTAATTTAAGTGACCTTGAAAGCATTATTGCAAATGGCAGACCGTTTAGAGAGGCTGATTTTGCTTATAAAATTGACAATCCCAAACAGGAGGTTGACCATCAATTATTCAAACTCAAAGCTCATTATCATTTGAATGAAGGAGTCAAGCTCAATTTGCAATATGCGCTTCAGAGAAATCACCGACAGGAATTTGACAGGAGAAGAGGTGAATTGAATAATCGTCCCTCTTTGGACATGGAATTGTTTACCAATACCTTGGACTTTAATTTTACCCATCAGACAGGTAAAAATTGGGATGGTTCTATAGGCTTCAGCATGATGCAACAGGCAAATTCCAATATTCCGGGGACAGGTGTTACTCCCCTCATCCCCAATTTTGATATGTGGAATTTTGGGATCTTTGCCATTGAAAAATTCACCAAAGGACCGATAGAAATTGAAGGTGGATTGAGGTATGATTTCAGAAATCTTCAATCGGCCAGGTTTGTAAATAGAGAATTGGAAGAATATAACCTGAACTTTCAAAACTTCAGCACATTCCTTGGAGGCGTTTACGCATTCGACAGAAATTGGACTTTCAGTACCAATTTCGCCACAGCTTGGAGGCCACCCAATGTTAACGAACTTTTCTCCCAAGGTCTACACCATGGACTGGCTGCTATTGAATTAGGAAATCCAGATTTTGTCAGTGAGAAGTCGTTTAAATGGTTGAATTCACTGAATTTTGAGAGGGGTAATTTCATTGCTGAATTTACAGGCTATATCAATAGAATCAATAACTTTATTTTCCTTGCTCCAAGGGAAGAACAATTTGTCTCTTTGAGGGGTACTTTTAATGTCTTTGAATACCTTCAAACAGATGTACTTCTCTATGGGTCTGATTTAAGTGTAAAATGGGAAATTTCTAAGTCATTTGAATTTTTCTCCAGGAGTTCATTAATCAGAGCTAATGACCTCTTAAATGAAGGAAATCTACCTTTTATTCCTGCTGATAGGACCGAAAATGGACTGAGTTTCTTATTTCAAAAAATGAAGGGATCAAATAGCCCTAAAATCACAATCAGCAATCTTTTTGTAGCAAGGCAAAATCGGGAACCGGATTTTGACTTTGCACCTGCACCCAGTGCCTATTCCATTTGGAATCTTGGAATAAATAAATCATTCCAAATCAAGGACAATCATTTGAACTTAGGTATTCAAGTATTAAATCTCTTTGATCAATCTTACAGGGATTATATGAACAGATTCAGATACTTCACTGATGAAATTGGAAGAAATTTATTCATTAAGCTCAATTATGAATTTTAAACCAAATAAATATCAATGTTACAACTAAAATCTATTACCATGAAAAACCACAATTACAGATTCTTACTAGTTTTGTTGGCTTCTTTTGTATTCGTGATGGCCTCTTGTACAAGTGATGATCCAGAAATTGAAAAAGAGCAGGAAATCATCACTGACGTGACCCTGATCTTCACCGAAGTGGACAATAGCAATAACCCGATAGGAAATCCATTTGAATTTAAAGCATCAGATCCCCAAGGCCTTGAACTGGGAAACAACCCAACAATAGAAACTATTCAGTTGGCAGTTGGGAAGAGGTACTTGTTAGAAATTGAACTTTTCAACAGTATTGAAAATGAGGATATTACCGAAGAAATAATTGAAGAGGCAGATGAACATCAGTTTTACTTTCTGGGAACTGCCTTTGTTGGCTCACCGATCCTTACTTATACCTATGCTGACGCTGATAAAAATGGAAATCCAATAGGATTGAAAGGATATGTTCAGGTCAATCCTGCTCCAGGATTTAACAATGCCCAGTTCAGATTGGTATTACGCCATGACCATAATAAAAACTTCAATGGAGCCACTAATCCAAATTGGCAGGATTTTGTATTAGCAGGGGGTGAAACAGATCTTGATATTACTTTCCCATTGGTATTGAATCCATAATTTTAAAAAGGCTGCCATTTCTGGTAGCCTTTTTTTATATTTAGCTCCTCAAAATATAATTATCATGAGGAGACTTATCGCACCATCATTGCTTTTGCTTGCTTCGGCATTATTTTCCTTTTGTTCCGGCCATAAACATGAGCATAGGGATATTACTGCAGAGCTCATAGAAGCTAATCAGATCCACCAAAAATCCTTGGATATTAGAGAAGAAATCATGGATTTGGAGAAATCCCTTAAAGAAGGAGAAATCGATTATTCTGAAATTAAGGAAGAGTTAAAAATCTGGGACAAGGACATCATTGAAGTCCCCGGGTTTGAACATTCCCATGACCATGATCATGAAGGGGAACATAGAAAGTATCATGTACACAATCCAATGAAACAATTTTCAGATGCAGAACATCTGGAATACCAAAAAGTTATGCATGCAGAAATTGAAGAAATAGCAGAAAAAATGAAATACTTACTGGCTCCCAAAGTAATGGATGAATCAGAAGATAATTGAACAACACAAAAAAAGGCCTTTCACATCAATGAAAGGCCTTTTTCTATGCATACTTTTTTTTAATTAATAATAAGGTGAGCACATGGTCATATTTTCCAATTTGAAAGCCTCAACGCTATTGTCATTGCTACCTACATTTCCAACTGATAAAATGACCTGATATTCGGGTCCGGAATCAGCAAGATGAATTTTAATGTGCCCATTAAAAGCTATAAAATCATTAAAGTTTAATTTATTCCCATTAGACAATTGTCCTAAAACTGTTACACTTTCCAGCTTCCTGATATCAACAGGATTAAGCAGATAAGCAATTGGAGAATCCAAGTTATCATAAGCTCCAAAGTGCAGGTGAGCAGGAAAATAATATTCAGAATCCCCCTTTGCTCCAGATAATTTTAAACTCAATTCAAGGTCTCCATTTTTCAACTCCTTGACCAATACAGTACCTGTATAAGCAAATTCAGATCCTTGGTACAGGTTATAAGATATTTCATTTCCGGTATAATCGGAATTTTCCTCCTGTTGACAAGAATAAATAGCTATAACCATTACAAATAAAATTGCCAACTTTTTCATATCAGCTTTGTTTTCTCTTTATTACGCCCATTCAGGCCAACTTGTTCAATTCTTTTTCAATATAAGCAAATATAAATGATCGGGACTGAACCAAGTAAGAATATCCTAATTTTACTTAATCCATTACCGGATAGACAATATGAGATCATTTGCCCAATTGTTTCAAGAGCTTGATCAAAGCAACAAAACCTCTGACAAACTGGAGGCCTTGAAACGCTATTTTTTATCTGCTCCAGATGAAGATAAGCTTTGGACATTGGCACTGTTTACCCATAAAAGACCTAAAAGGCAGGTCAATACCAAACTGTTGAGGGTGTGGGCCTGTGAGTGGTCTGGCATTCCTGACTGGCTATTCGAAGAATCTTATCAAACTGTTGGTGACTTGGCCGAAACCCTGTCCCTTTTACTTCCTTTAACCACAGAAAGTCAAGATAGGTCACTTGCTTATTGGATAAATTTTCTCCAGTCCTTAGACAAGATGAATGAACTGGAAAAGAAGGAGAAAATCATGCAGGTCTGGAAAGTATTGGATAAAGAGGAACTTTTTGTTTTTACAAAAATAATTACAGGAGGATTCCGCATCGGTGTCAGCCAAAATCTGGTAACTCAAGCAGTTGCTGATGCTTTTGGAATGGAAAAAACAGAAGTTGCGCACAGGATTATGGGCGATTGGGATCCATCTTCAAGCAATTTTAATTCATTAATACTGTCCAAAAATCTTTCTGATGATTTATCCAGACCTTACCCATTTTATTTAGCGCATTCTTTGGATAAAGAATTTGAGGAATTAGGTGAGGTATCCGCTTGGCAAATTGAATGGAAATGGGATGGCATCAGGGGTCAATTGATCAAGAGAAACGGTGAAATATACATTTGGTCAAGAGGAGAAGAGCTTGTCACTGACAAATTTCCTGAATTAACTGAAATGGCTTTAACATTGCCAGAGGGTTCAGTCCTGGATGGAGAAATTTTATGTTTTGATAAGGATAAGCCTCTTCCTTTTTCCCTACTGCAAACCAGAATTGGCAGGAAAAATCTCACAAAAAAGATCCTCATGGAAGCACCTGTGAGTTTTATTGCCTATGATTTATTGGAAATTGATGGAAAGGATATCAGGGCTTTACCAATAAAAACCCGGCGAGCACTTTTAGAAGAACTCTCTTATACCGTTTGCCATAATAATTTAAGGCTTTCTCCCTTGGTTGAATCCGGTTCTTGGAACCAACTTCAAAAAATACATAAACATTCCAGAAAGATGATGGCTGAAGGCTTTATGCTAAAGCATAAAGACTCTGCCTATGAGGTTGGACGGAAAAGAGGGAATTGGTGGAAATGGAAAATTGAACCCCTCACCATTGACGGCGTTATGGTTTATGCCCAAAAGGGGCATGGAAGAAGGGCAGATTTGTTTACAGATTATACCTTGGCTGTTTGGGATAATGGAAAATTAATCCCATTCACCAAAGCCTATTCCGGCCTTACTGATGCTGAAATCAGAGAAGTGGACAAGTATGTGAAGCAAAATACCCAAGAAAGGTTCGGACCAGTGAGAACGGTTAAACCTGGACTGGTGTTTGAAATAGCCTTCGAAGGTATCCAAGAGAGCTCTAGGCATAAATCCGGAATAGCCCTGAGGTTTCCTAGGATCAAAAGATGGAGAAAAGACAAATCCATTGAAGAAGCTAACACCCTGATTGATTTAAAAGATTTACTAGAAGTCTATGGAAAATAGGGAGTTCTCTTTAGCTTATCAATATTTTGCACAAAAAGGCTGGAAACCTTTTGAATTTCAGGTCAATACTTGGAATGATTACCTTAATGGCAAATCAGGGCTCCTAAATGCTCCAACTGGAAGTGGGAAAACTTTTGCCCTTTGGTTTCCGGTCATTCTGGAATATATCCAAAATAATCCCGAAGACTGGCAAAAACCTAAAAAAAACGGAATCCAATTGATTTGGGTAACTCCATTAAGAGCACTTGCCCAAGATATCCAAAAGGCTATGCAGGAGGTCTGCATAGCGATTGGACTGCCCTGGAAGGTTTCGGTTAGAAATGGAGACACAGACAATAAAGACAGGATTTCCCAGAAAAAAAATCCTCCTGAATGCCTTGTAACAACACCTGAAACCTTGCATATACTTTTGGCACAAAAGGGCCATCATCAACAATTTGCCAATCTTAAAGCCATTGTAATTGATGAATGGCATGAGCTTGTAGGAAATAAAAGGGGAATTCAAGTTCAATTGGCCGTATCCTATATCAGACAGGTCAGCTCCAAAAATTTTAAGCTCTGGGGTATTTCTGCCACTATAGGAAATTTGGATGAAGCATGCCGAATTCTCCTTGGAAAGAATTTACCAATTCATATCATTCGGGCAGAGGTAGATAAAAATATTTTACTCCATACTGTATTTCCTGATGAATTAGAAAAGTACCCTTGGTCAGGACATCTTGGGATAAAATTGATAGATAAGGTCTTGCCTATTATAGAAAATCACAGATCAGTGCTGCTTTTTACCAATACCCGCGCGCAAAGTGAAATATGGTACCACCATATCATGGAAAGAAGGCCTGACTGGGCGGGCTTGGTAGCCATACACCACGGCTCGTTGGACCAAAATGTCAGGACCTGGGTGGAAGAAGCCCTACATTCAGGTAAATTGAAATTAGTAGTCTGCACTTCATCACTCGACCTGGGTGTTGACTTTAGGCCAGTTGATGCAGTAATTCAAATTGGCAGTCCTAAGGGCGTTGCAAGATTTGTCCAAAGGGCAGGTCGTTCTGGGCATCAACCAGGCCTGCCCAGTGAGATCTATTTTGTACCTACCAATTCTTTGGAGATAGTGGAAGCTGCGGCTCTTCGTGATGCTTTACAAACGGGAGAAATTGAAAATATCCATTCCCCTACCCTGACTTATGATGTGCTGATACAGTTTCTCGTTACTTTGGCTGTGGGTGATGGTTTTAGGGAAGATGAAACCTTTAGACTGATAAAAAACACACATGCATTTCAGGATATAAGTCCTGTGGAATTTCAATGGGTAATGTCATTTATTACTGAAGGAGGAAGTTCTTTAAGTGGTTATGAGGAATTTGCCAAAGTTGAGTTGGCTGAAGATAAAATCTACAAAGTCAAAGACAAAAAAACAGCTATGAGGCATAGGCTTTCGATGGGTACGATAGTAAGTGACCCCATGTTGAAAGTGAAATTCAAAAACGGAACTTATTTGGGTTTAATTGAGGAATATTTCCTTTCCCGGTTAAGGCAGGGAGACCGCTTCTTTTTTTCTGGAAGAAATCTTGAATTTATCGGAATTAAAGATATGAACGCATACGTACAACTTTCCAATAAAAAAAGTAGCAATACTCCCTCCTACATGGGCGGAAGGATATCCCTAACCTCCAAGCTCTCCGGAAAAATCAGGGAAATTTTGGAAAAAGCCGTCAATGGAATTTATGAGTCTGAAGAATCCATATTTATTTCACCGCTCTTGGACCTACAACAAAAATTATCCATTATTCCTGATCAACACACCTTTTTAATTGAAAAAAACATTTCAAGAGAGGGTCACCATATTTTCTTTTTCCCTTTTGAAGGAAGAATGGTCCATGAGGTTTTAGGGGCATTGGTGGCATATCGAATCTCAGTTTCTTATTCATTGACCCTGAGTATAGCCATGAATGATTATGGATTTGAACTGCTATCGGATCAAGCAATACCAATAGAAGAACTCTTGGAAGAGGATTTATTTTCAGAAGTTAACTTGGAGGAAGATATTCTTGCCTGCATCAATGAAAGTGAAATGAGTAAAAGAAAATTCCGGGATATAGCCACTATATCAGGCTTGATCTTTCAAGGTTATCCGGGAAAACCCATGAAATTTAGACACCTTCAGGCCAATTCTGGTATTTTATATGGCGTTTTTGAGGATTATGACCCCGACAATCTCCTCCTTAAACAGGCTCATAGAGAAGTTTTGGATATGCAAATGGAAAGAGACAAAGTTCTTGAAGCCATCAGGAAAATCAATAGACAAAAGATAGTGCTTAAAAAACCGGGACAGTTTACCCCATTTTCTTTTCCTATCATGGTAGACAGGTTGAGGGCACAGCTTTCATCAGAGTCTCTGGAGGAAAGGATTGCCAAGATGAAAGCACATATGGTAGATGGTTAATCCAAAAAATTAGCAAATTAACGTTCGGCTTGGTGGGACATTGAAATACTATTTCATTGAACCCCTATAGTATCAAAAGAAGGCAAAAGATTAGATTAGAGATCTATAAAACTTTTAATCAAACCTGTATTAGTGAGTTTATTCCTATTATGTTTAATTCCTAATGGCTCAGATTAGTTAGCCCTCCAGAAATAAGGGGTAAAAAGCACCAAAATGGTAAACAACTCCAACCTACCCAACAGCATGATAAAAGAGAGGAAAATTTTTGTAAATGGATCAAAGAAAGCGAAATTGTCCATAGGTCCAACCCTTCCAATAGCAGGTCCCACATTTCCCAAACTGGTGGCAACTGCTCCAAATGAGGTCAAAAGATCATAACCCATTAGGGATACTATGATGGAGCTGATGGTAAAAATCATAAGATAAATCAGGAGAAAGTTCATGATATGTGTTATGATTTTACCTGTTACCCGATCTCCGTTTATTTTTAAAGGTACGACAGCTCTGGGATGTACTATCCTTTTGAATTCCAGCCATGAGTTTTTGAAAAATGCCAGGTGTCTGATAAACTTAATCCCGCCACTGGTAGACCCTGCTGATGCCCCGAAAAACAATAACATGAAGAACACCATTGTAAGGCCTGAATGATATGAAGTATAATCAGCGGTAACGTAGCCGGTTGTTGTCACTAATGAAACGACCTGAAACAAGGTATCCCGAAATGCCTTTTCTACACCCTGTCCGGAATAATAAATTACAGGTGCGGAAAGGCCCAAGGCTAAAATCAGCAGTACGCTGATATAAGTTCTGAACTCATCAGATTTCCAGACCTTTGCAAATTTACCGGTCAACCCAAAATAAATGACAGTAAAGTTGGTACCTGCCAAAATCATGAAAATAATGGCAGTATAATGGATAAATGGTGAAGTAAAATGAGCTAGACTGGCGTTTTTGGTAGAAAATCCACCTGTCGCCAAAGTCGTTAACGCATGGTTGACAGCATCATAAAAAGTCATTCCTCCAATATAATACAACACCCCTGCCAATATAGTCAAGCCCATATAGACATACCATAATCGCTTGGCAGTCTCTTGAATCCTGGGATGCAGCTTGTCAGAAGTTGGGCCTGGTGACTCCGCCACAAACAGCTCAATACCACCAATACCCAAAAGTGGAAATATGGCAACAGTCAGCACAATAATACCCAATCCACCAATCCATTGGGTCATGGATCGCCAAAATAAGATACCTTTAGGAGCAGCTTCGATATCATTAATAATCGTAGCGCCAGTAGTCGTAAGGCCCGAAATTGTTTCAAAAATTGCATCACTTATTCCAAAGGAAAGATCGCTTAATAAATAAGGGATCATTCCAAAAATACTCATCAGTAACCAGCTTACAGAAACTATAAGGTAACCTTCCCTTTTTCTTATATTCTGGTCCTGCCTAGAAAAAGAAAAAAACATTATGGACCCAAAACTAAAGGTTATCAGTGAAGATTGTAACAGCGCATCAAAGTCCCCCGTGTCAAAATAATAGGCAAATCCGGCACCGGGAAGCATCATCAATGCAAAAAGCATCAAAAGGGCCCCCATTACTTTACCGATAGCTTTGAAATGGATCATAAATCAATGAAAGAATTTTTCAAGTGAAGCTTTGGCGGCAGGAAGCGCCAAGACTATCACTTTGTCATTGAGTGATAATGTAAAATTACCGTTTGGAATATAAACTTCCTCTCCTCTGATCACTCCAGCTACAATTGCAGTTTCTGGAAAATGTAAATCCCTCAATGGATGCTTTGTTACCCGGTTATTTTTAGTAATCATATATTGGATGATTTCAGCATCCACTCCATAAATACCCGAAACGGCCTCAACTTTGCCTTTGCGTAAATAGCGGGAAACCTGATTGGCAGCAACTAATTTTTTATTGATTAGGGAATCGACACCTATACTGTGTGAGATATGGATATATTCCCTTGTATCCACATGGGCAATGGCCTTGTAAACACCATGGTTTTTGGCGCTTAGTGAAGTAATAATGTTGGTTTCTGAAGATTCTGTGAGTGAAATAAATGCTTCCATTTTCTCCAATCCTTCTTCAATCAACAATTCAATATTTTTATAATCCCCATTGATGACCAAAGTATGGTTCAATCTCTCAGAAAGCCATTTACATCGTTCCTTATCTCTGTGTACTAAGGTTACCCTATATTCATTCTCTAGTTTTAGAGCTGTTGTATAGGCCATATCATCACCACCGATGATCATGATATTTTTAATGATCACTTTCTGCTGTCCCAAAAGCTCAATGATGGAAGAGACAGCTTTTTTGTTTGAAATAAAAAATACATGGTCATTGTTCCGAATGACTGTATTGCCCCTAGGGATAATCGTAATCTGATCCCTGACTATTGCTATGATTTTGATGTCCTCAAAAATCGGATCATGTTTCATATCCGCAATCTTCTTATTGACCAAAGTACAGTATTGGTCCAAAGTCAAACCTACCACATTCAACTTGCCGCCTTCAAATTCAAAAACATCTGTGAAAGTCGAGTTTTTGATCATACGGTAAATTTCCCCACTGCAAAGCATGCTTGGAGAAATGATATTATCAATTCCTAAATTCTTAAAGAAAACTTCATGTTCCGGCTTCAGATAATCATGGTTCCTTACCCTTGCAATCACCCTTTTAGCACCCAATTGCTTAGCCAAAACCGCAGCTACGATATTACTTTTTTCAGAAGTGGTGACAGCCATAAACATCTCCGCATCCCTAACATTGGCATTTTTAAGGATTTCAAGTGAGGTGGCATCACCCAGGATGGTCATTACATCAAGGTGGGAAGAGACATTATCCAAAACGTCCTTGTCGAAATCAACAAGGGTAATGTCCTGATTTTCAAAACTGAGATGCTCGGCCAAGTGGTATCCCATGTCACCGGCACCTGCTATAACAATATTCATTTGCGTTATAGATACTGATCAGATTTAAAGTACAATCAAAAAAGCTGAGACTTAAATCGCTCAAAAGGTAGGATGTTTTAATTCGATAGTCAAAAAAAATCTTAAAATTATTGACAAAAAGATTGAATATACCTGGCTGTACTGGAACTTCCCAGTTCCTTTGCCATATACCAATCAGCACAGGCTTCAGACCTATTATTTGTTTTGTAATGACAAAATCCCCTATTGGTCAGTATATCCGGATTACCAGGACTCAATTGAAGGGCGTAATTGTAATCAGGAATTGCTTTGCTATGCTGATTACTTTTTAGGTAACAATTGCCACGGTTGAAATAATAAGCCCATACCAATGGATAATCTTCCCCATTAATTTTGCTGAAGTTGATGGCATCAGAATATGCTTCAATAGCCTCTTTTAATCTGTTTTGCTTTTGAAGTAAATTGCCCAAGTAATAGGCCATTTCATCATCTTCCTTGAAGATCTGTAATCCTTTCCGAAGGACTTGAATGACTTTTTCCTTTTTCTCTTCTACGTTGCTCCCCGCACGGTAAAAATTTAAATATGCGGCATGGTAAGAAGGATCATCGTCTAATACTTTTTCCAATATCCTCGCAGCAGAAGCATATTGTCCTTTTTGAATCATATCCACAGCGGTGTTATTGATTACAAAAGAGTTTTCCCTTACTTCAATTTCAACTTCAAAAGTTTCCTGTGCAATAAGGTTGGTAAAATTCATAAGGAATAAAAAAAATGATAAAACTGGTAATACCTTGCAACGCATATTTTTGATTTTTAAAGCACTAAAGTATTTTTTTTTATCAAAATCCCAAAGGTAAAAGAAAGTGATTATAAAATTTTCCGGAACCATTGTAGCATTTTCCAATGTGTTCCGTCTTAGCAAAAACACTAAACCAATTAGTTTTATGAAAAAAAACCTTTTATCACAATTATTGTCTACTATAATCCCTTCTTTGATCTTTTTAATTATTTTCTCATGTTCAGAAGATTCGAATCCAGTGAGGGTAATTGATGACAACTTCAGCATTGAGTTTTTGGGACTTGAAGGCCCCAGAATCAATAATTTGATCAAAAAAGATGACAAGTTATACGCATGTGCCTCAAATGGCTTCTATGTGAAGGATTTAAAATCTAAGGAAAAATTTAAAAATATTGCTCTTAAGGGCAAAAATATAGAGGATGCTGTTGTGTTTTCTGATCAGGAAATCCTCATATCCTATAGAAACATTGATCCTAAAATAAATGCATCCCCACAGCTTTGGATAACTAAGGATGGAGGACTTACATGGCAAATTCTGGAAAACAATTTTGGCGGTGAGGAAATTGAAGAACTTGTAGATTTTGAAAGGCATCCAACCCAAGAAAATATCATTTATGGATTCGGGAGAATGGTTCTGGCACAGTCCACAGATAAAGGAAAAACCTGGATTCCCATATGGGGGAACTGGCAAAGCTTTGCCAATTTTGGTAAGGTATTTGTAAATCCTGTCAAGCCTAATGAAATTTGGCTTGGAGGCCAGGGAGCATTGGAAAATGGGTATTTGGCACATATTAAAGATGAAACTTTGGTAAATGAATGGTATGATCTGGTACCAAATCCCACGGTGGTTAAAAAAGTAATATTTGATAAACTCAGTCCACAGACAATTTATGTAGGATGGGAAGGTGAATTGTCGAAATCCACTGATAACGGGAATACTTGGGAGACTTTGATTGAGAGACATGAGGAATCCCATTTTTTCATGGGAATAGGATTAAGTGACCAAGACCCAAAGTTAGTTTATGCATCTAAGTGGATTAAAACGCCTGATAAACAAGATCTTGAGCTCTACTATTCAAAAGATCAAGGTAAAACATGGACTACTAAGAAGTTTCCTGGAGTTGATTATGGAGGAGTGTTTGATATGATCGTTGTCACAGAGAACGAAACAGATAGAATTTTTGTCGCTTTAGAAAAAGGTGGTGTTTACGAAATAAAAGCAAAGGGACTTTTATTCTAAAAAGACCAATTCAGCGACAGCATACCCTTCTTCAAAAGAGGATTCAAAAAAAGTATTGTAAACAATTATTTAAATTCCCTAAGGCCAAAACCTTTGGGAATTTTTTGTGCCTTTAACTTTCCAAAAACTGCTTTCCCTCTTCTTCAGGTAGCTCTTCTACTTCCTTTAACTTTCTTTGAATCATCCTAGTCCGTGTTCCTACCAAATGATCTAGATCGTTATGGGCCTCTGAAATCTTTTTCTGGGCTTTGCTGATCAAGTCCCCAAACTTACTGAATTCTGTTTTTACAGCCCCCAATACCTTCCAAACTTCAGAACTCCTTTGCTGAATAGCAAGGGTCCTAAAACCCATTTGGAGGCTATTGAGCATGGCCGCCAGTGTAGTAGGACCTGTAATAACTATCTTAAAATCCCTTTGTAAAGATTGGGCCAAGTGAGCATCCCGGACGACTTCAGCATATAAACTTTCCATAGGAAGGAAAAGTAAAGCAAAATCAGTGGTATGAGGAGGATGTAGATACTTTTGACTGATATCCTGTGCGGCCTTCCTGATCGCTTTGAAAAGGTCTTGCCGAGCTGTCTCTACAAGCACCTTGTCACCAGTATCATACGCATCCAATAAGCGGTAATATGTCTCTTGAGGAAATTTGGCATCTATGGGTAAATAAACCGGACCATCTTCTTGGTTACCAGGCATTTTTATAGCATATTCTACCCTTTCCAATTGACCTTTCTTTACTGCCACATTATATGCATATTGATCTGGTGAAAGCACATTTTCCAAAATACCCTGCAACTGGTACTCTCCCATAACTCCTCTGCTTTTCACATTACTCAATACCCGCTTTAAATCCCCTACTCCTGTGGCCAAGGTCTGCATTTCACCCAATCCTTTTTGGACATCCATTAACTGTTTGTTTACCAGTTCGAATGACTGACCTATTCTGGTCTCCAATGTTTTTTGCAATTTTTCATCGACCGTTTCACGCATCTTTTCCAATCTTTCCTCAGTAGATTGCAGCATGCGTTCCTGTCTATTGACCAAGTCCTGGAACTTCTCCCTTTGCAATGTATTGAACTCCTGAACATTTTCTCGGAAAATTCGGCCAAAATCCTTTAAAGCCTCCAATTGATCTTTGGAATTGGCCCTTAGCGATTCCATTACCAAAGCAAATTGCTGCAGGAGCCCTTGTTGGATTTCAGTTCGGTTGGACTGCATCTGCTTTTCTATTACCAAACGCAATTCCCTTAATTCACTGCTATGCTCAGTAGAGGCTGAATTTTTCTTTTGAACTTGGGCCAAAAGATACAGGATAAGCACAGATTGCAAAACGAGAATGGCTACAATGATAAAGTCAATGGACATAACTGAAGAATTTAGGAGGTGAAAGATAATCCACATCAACCTGTATACCTAAAAAACGGAGGTATTCTAGGACAGTTTCCGTCGGAATTTCTTCCATAGGGACATGTCCCGCATTCTCAAAGACTTTTAGGATGGATCCGGGAATAGCTTGATGTAATCTTTCTCCCTGAGCCAAAGGAATCCAATTATCCTGTGCACCCCACATAATCAAAACAGGCATATTGAGTTTCTCATATTCTATATTATAGGTTTTTCGGCCAGTCAATCGGTCTAAAGTAGCCTTTCTGTTCCCTTCTCTCCTCAACATTTCATAGTATCGGGTGACTTTTTCATCAGTAATTTTAGCATCATCAAAATAAACCTGCTGCATGTTCCATTTGAACAGTAATTTTGGAGTACATTTCAAAAGTAATTTATTAATTAAGGGGTTTTGGGCAACCTTAAAAATCCATGCTCCTGAACTATTTGACCTGGGTGTATGAGATTCCCCTTTTGATGGGGATTGCATTGAAGCACCACTTGAATCTATCAAATTGAGGCTAAGAATTCTTCCGGGATGATCTGAGGCCATTTTTAAAGCAACTCCGCCCCCCATACTGTTACCAGCTATGTGAAATTCGTCTATTCCAAGTTCATCGGCTATTCCAAACAATAAATCAGCATAATCCCCGATTCCATAGGCTCTCTTTGGGTCCGGGCCAGTCATTCCGTGACCAGGAAGGTCCATGGAAACAGTCATGAAATACTGACTGAGTTCCTTCTCCCATTCTTCCCAAGTATGCAGGGAAGAAAAGCTCCCATGAATCAAGAAAATAGGCTCTCCTTCTCCTTTCACTTTGACGTGGATACCTAATCCATTTACATTGATAAAATGGGAATGCTTATCCGTATAATTGCTCATTAATTTTTCAGGAGAAATATCGGCTCTGTAAACCAAGGCCAATAAAACCAAAAGGAGCGAAAGGAGGACACCAATAAATTTGATTATTATGAGGAATACATTTTTCATCTTTCCAATTTAAGTTAAAAATCGATTTTTATGCATATTGAATTCCTTGCGTTTTTTAAGACTGTTTTATTGGATTTTCACATCCATTTACTTTTCCAAATACAAGCCTACTTGTGAATTCCATCAAAGCTCCTTACTTTTCCAAGGGAATAAAACAAAAATGGAATTAATCATTACAATCAAAAATATAGGCTCAAATATTAAACTGGTATTTCTTGGTGTATTTTTTTTACTCTGCGGCTTTTCAGAGCTAAGTGCACAGGTTCGGCCTGCATTAGGCGGATCTTCCCGACTTTATACCAATGCATTGGCTGAAATGGAAAAGGGTAATTATGAGGAAGCAAATGCCTATTTCCGACAGATTGTGGAAAGTGGATTGCCTATATCACCTGAAATGCCTTATCATTTTGCAGTTACGCTTTATGAACTTGGACAATTTGACAATAGCCTTAACTTCATAAAAAGATATCTTCAGATCAATGGCCGAAACGCTCCGAATTTTGATAAGGCCAAAGAATTAGAAAAGAAATTAGAAGCCCCTATCAAAGCGATTCTGGATTGTCAATATTGCAACAACCAAGGCTATAGAATCCAGGATTGCCCTACCTGCGATGGCAAAAAACAATTGCTTCAAGACTGCAGTCTCTGCAAGGGAAGAGGGCTAGTAGGCTGCAACAAATGTTTTGGAAAAGGGCTGCTGACCAAAAGAAATGTTTTCAATCTGACAGAATATTACGAATGCGATAAATGTAAAGGACAAGGAAAACATAGTTGCCCGGTATGTAATGGGAATCTCAAAGAATTTTCTGATTGTAGGACCTGTCAGGGCAATGGATTTGTTAGCTCTGAGGAATTATGTAACCATCAAGCAGGCCCAAGACACATGTCCCTGGTTTTTGAAAAAATGAAAAGGCTACAACATCCATGAGATTCTCCTTTCCCCATCCCATGATCATTATGCTTTCATTTGTTGTATTGGCAACAATGTTGACCTACTTAATTCCTGCAGGTTCTTTCGACAGGGTATTGGATCAAAAAACAGGCCGGGATGTGGTGGTAGAAGGAAGTTACAAAGTAATAGAAAACAAACCTGTAAGTCTTGGAAAAATGTTTCTGAGCGTACCTGAGGGCATCATTGAAGGTGCTGAGGTGGTAGTGCTGATCCTGATCATTGGTGGGGCTTTCTATGTGGTGGACAAAACAGGAGCTTTTCAATCAGGCCTCGAAAGCCTGATCCATCGTTTCAAAAATGCCAAAGCCTATTTATTAGCACTGGTTGGGATTTTATTCGCTACAGCTGGAGCATTGAACGGTTTACAGGAAGAAATCATTGCTATGGTACCGGTATTGATGATCCTGAGCCGGAAAGTAGGATACACTCCGATAGCCGGTGTAGCTATTTCATTAGGATCTGCCCTTATAGGTGGTGCATTTGGTCCTTCCAATCCATTTTCGGTACTTATAGCTCAGAATTTTGCAGAGGTCCCGCTTTTTTCAGCAGGATTATACAGAATGGTTTTTATGTTGATAGCTCTTGGATTTTGGATAGTCTATGTTATTCAAACAGGTAAAAACCCGGAGCATCAAGAAAGCCCAACTGAAGAGGTCCCTGATAAAATGTCCAAGTCACATTCTTTAATCCTGATTTTGGTTGCACTCACTTTTGGGATAATGATATATGGCCTAAGTAATTGGGATTGGGATTATAATGAAATGTCGGCCATCTTTTTTGCCATGGGTTTGACTGCTGGAATTATCGGAAAACTTGGCATCAATGGTACAGCAAAAGCGTATTCCGAAGGTTTTGCGGAGCTGGTCTTTGCTGGAATCATTGTAGGACTGGCCAGAAGTATCTATCTGGTCCTTCAGGAAGGACAAATCATAGATACCATAATCTATGCCCTTTTTAATCCCTTGGAAGGCTTACCATTAGGCCTTTCTGCTTTTGGGATGATGATTGCCCAGGCCATACTACATATACCTGTTCCTAGTACCTCGGGCCAAGCAGTACTTACTATGCCATTACTCACACCTTTAGCAGACCTGATCGGAATGTCCAGACAAGTAGTGGTGTTGGCCTACCAATATGGTGCCGGTATCATGGACATGGTCACGCCAAGCAATGGGGGCTTAATGGCCATTTTGGCCGCTGCTGGTATTTCTTATAAGGACTGGATTCAATATGCCTGGAAACCAATTTTGATGATTTTTATAATTGCCGCAATTTCAGTTATTGGGGGCATTTTCCTTCTTTGAGAAAGAATTTTTTCGAAAGGTTTATTCTTCCTGAATCATTGATTAAATTCAAAGCTTCAAGAAATTTCAACCTAAGTAACCTATGCGTATCAACGACCACCAACCCTTGCCACCTTATGTAGCCAATGAGGCCCGTTATGATCAAATGCCTTTCAGGAGGTGCGGAAAAAGCGGGATTTTACTTCCACAAATTTCATTAGGCCTTTGGCATAATTTTGGGCATAATGCAGATTTTAAAAATGCACGGAATATCTTAAGAAAAGCTTTTGATTTTGGTATCACACACTTTGATCTGGCAAATAATTATGGTCCTCCATATGGCTCTGCTGAAGAAACATTCGGAAGAATCATGGAAAAGGATTTCAGATCTTACAGGGATGAACTTATCATTTCTACCAAAGCAGGTTGGGATATGTGGCCAGGCCCTTATGGAAATCTTGGTTCCCGAAAATACCTGATTGCATCTTTGGATCAGAGTTTAAAAAGAATGGGCTTGGATTATGTGGACATCTTTTACCACCATAGACCAGATCCTGGAACTCCACTCGAAGAAACCATGGGCGCTTTGGATCAAATAGTCCGGTCCGGAAAAGCCTTATATGTGGGGATTTCCCAGTATTCAGCAGAGGATACGTTAAGGGCTTCACAAATTCTAAAATCTATGGGTACCCCCCTACTGATCCATCAACCTAGGTACAGTATGTTTGACCGCTGGGTTGAAAATGGATTATTGGATGTATTGGGAGATGAAGGAATAGGTTCCATTGCCTTTTCACCATTGGAACAGGGTGTGCTGACCGACAAATACCTTAAGGGAATCCCAGAAGACAGTAGATTGGCAAAAGACGGCCGTTATCTGAAAAAAGAACAAATTTCTGAATTGGTTTTGGCTAAAGTTAAGGCATTGAATGGTATCGCCGAAAAACGCGGACAGAGCCTTGCACAGATGGCTATTGCTTGGCTACTTAAAGACGAAAGAATTACAACCGTACTGGTGGGTGTAAGCAAGGCTGAGCAACTTGCCGATAATGTCAAAGCTTTAGAAAACCTCCATTTTTCCAAAAATGAATTGGAGGCCATAGAAGCAATTTTGAAAAACCAGTAGTGTTGATAAAAATTCAGTGAAAAGATAGATGGTCTAATCTATGAAAAGTTTATATTGAGCTACAAAAGGAAACAGAAGCTGAAGTAGGGAATAACAACCCAAAAATTGTTAAACTTTCTTTGTGAACTATCTTAAAGGAGTTGAATTGATTTATGCTACCACTTTTGTATCCTTTTGTAACTTTTTCTGACTTTCAGGACAAGTTGTGGGCAAAATAATTCATGGATTCACTATTCCTTATGCATCCCTCTCAATGAATAAATACCTCTTTTCAATAATTCTCATTTTCTCTCTTTGTACTTGTGGTCCCAGTACAATTAATGAAAGTATTGAACTAAAAGTTGGAGTTTCAAAAGCTGTTATAAATCCTCCTCTAGGTTCATTTATTGCAGGCGACAAGCAAAACAGAAAGTTTACAGGAGTATTGGATAGTTTGTATGTTAAGGCAGCGGTATTTTTTGACGGAAAGGAAAGTTTTGCCTTAATCACCTTAGACTGTATTGGTTTGCTCTATCAGGATTTGTTGAAAATCAGAGAAAAAGTAGCTGAAATGGATTTAGGAATTCCACTTTCTGCCAACAATATCGTCCTCATTTCTACGCATACCCATAGCGGTCCGGATGTAGTTGGATTGTGGGGTGAGGACTATTCGCAGAGTGGTGTAGACAAGGATTACATGGACTTTTTAGTAAAAACAACTGCTGAACAAATCCAATTAGCTGCGTCCAAATTGGAAAAATCTTCCGTTAAATATGGAATCACGGAATTTGGACATGAATGGGTTGCCAATATTTGTGAGGAGGAAATTGACCGATCTGTGACGGTTTTACAGTTTTTGGATAAAAAAAATCAGAATATTTTAACGCTTACCAATTTTTCCTGCCATCCAACCTACTTGGATGCCGTCTATGATAAAGTCTCAGCTGATTATGTTGCAGGATTTTACAGGCAAATGGAATCTGAATTGGGCGGTGAACACCTTTTCCTTCAAGGGGCCATTGGTGGATGGATTCAGCCTATTGACAAAGGCATTTCCTATGAAGAAGTACTGGATAGAGGCAAAGGATTGGCAAATGTAGCAGTTTCAGCTTTAAGAAAAGGAAGAAGTCTCCAGTCTACATCATTGAAGTTCCGCAATAAAAAAGTTAATCTTCCGGTAGAAAATGATGTTTGGAAACAATTGGCAGCAGTTGGAATTATCCCTAGAACCATTTCTGATGTAGTAGAAACGGAAGTGGCTTGGTTTGCTATTGGGGAAGCAACATTTGCAACACACCCAGGAGAAACTGCTCCCATTTATGGGTTAAACACTAAATCTAAAATGCCTGAAGGTCCCAAATTCGTTTTGGGTCTTGCTCAGGACGCTTTGGGCTATATTGTAAAACCTGAATATTTTGAAGATTTAAGCCTACCACATGCCCAATACCTTACCAGAATGTCTTTAGGTAAATCCACAGGACATATGCTCATGCTTAACTTGGAAGAATTAGCAATTAATCAATAAAAATTAATTGCATTTTAGAAAAAACCTTTGACTTAAAAGGCAAAAGATCGAAGCTGTTCGGAAATTTATAAAAAACCACTTATGGAAATCAAGCTTAAAGAATGGATTATTGAACTGGATAAACTAAGTGAGGAAATCAGGGAGGTATTTGGCGGACTTGATAATAAGATCCTTTTTACAAAACCCGATAGCAAATCCTGGAGTATTGCAGAAAATCTGGATCATCTGATCAAAGTTAACAGCAGCTATTTTCCGATTTTCAGGCAATTGATAGACCAAACTTTTGTAGGGGCTTTTATAGGCAAATTCAAATTTTTTACAAAACTCTTTGGAAATATGATCTACACCTCGGTTTCAGACGGAGGAAAAAAGAAAATACGGACATTTCCCCTTTGGGAACCAAGGATCAATGAAGGGGAAAATGATATCATAGAGAAATTTTTGGATCATCAAGAAGAATTGAAAAACTGGATCAAAGAATTGGAGCCTTATATAGAGAAAGAGACCATTATCCATTCTCCTGCCAACAAGCTAATAGTTTATTCCTTGCCACAGGCAATGGATATTGTAATTGCCCATGAAAAACGGCACCTAAATCAGGCACTTGCTGTCCTTGAAAAAATAAAAAAATAATATATTGTCTAACCGGTGATTTAAAGAGGCACAAAAGTTGAAAATGAGCATTCAATATTAGATTAGGTTGTGTTCAATTTTAGAGGCCCTTTCTTCACTGATGACTTTTTATTTCATTTTACCTTTTGACCAGTTCTGTTTAACATTAGGATAAAGAAATATTCATTATGCCATTTTATTCCAAAAGAGACCTTGAATTTCAGTTGTTTGAAAATCTTCTGGTAATGGAACTTACCAGACATACCTATTTCCATGACCATACAAAAGAAGTTTTTAATATGGTACTTGAAGCAGCTGACCAAATAGCTGAAAATTACCTCAAACCCATATTGACAGAAATGGACAGGAAGGAACCAAAATTGGTCGACGGTAAAATCAAAGTCCATGAGGGTATGAAAACAATCATCCGTCAATTTGGTGAAAATGGATGGATCAATGCCACCTTCCCCTATGATGAAGGTGGCCAACAGCTTCCAACCACCTTGCATATGGCCTCTGGCTTTATTTTTCAAGCCGCTAATTATTCAGCCTCAGTATATCCTTTTTTAACAACTGGTGCGGCCAACCTGATAAGGACTTTTGGAAATAAGGAACTTATTGAAAAATTTACCCCCAATATGTATACTGGAAAATGGCAGGGAACTATGGCCCTGACCGAACCTGATGCGGGATCTTCTTTATCGGACATCAGCACTACTGCGTATCCAACTGAAAAAGAAGGGGTTTACCTGATCAAAGGCCAAAAGGTATACATATCCTGTGGAGACCATGATGCCTGCGAAAATATCATCCACCTCATGCTGGCACGAATCCATGGCGCACCAGCAGGTGTCAAAGGTATTTCCCTTTTTGTAGTTCCTCAAAAACGAATTCCATGCGGTGAATCTAATGATGTTTTGACCGAAGGTATTTATCACAAAATGGGTTACAAAGGAGCCCCTATTGTACACTTGATGATCGGTTCCAATAATGGCAGCGAAGGTTTTTTGGTAGGTGAACCCCACAATGGACTTTCCTACATGTTCCAGATGATGAATGAAGCACGGATAGGTGTCGGCCTGAATGCAACAGCCATTGCCACAGCAGCCTACCAAGCCTCATTGGCTTATGCCAAAGAAAGGCCACAGGGTAGAAAAATTGGAGAAAAAGACCTTTCAAAACCCCAAATCCCTATCATTCAACACGCCGATGTAAAGCGCATGCTGCTTTTTCAGAAAGCAATTACTGAAGGTTCATTGGCTTTGTTGCTTTATTGCAGCAAATTGAGTGACATTGCCCATGCTGCTGAAGAACCGGAAAAAGAGCAAGCTGCCCTTCTACTGGATTTCTTGACTCCAATTGCCAAATCCTATCCCTCTGAAATGTGTTGCCTCAGTACTTCTGCTGCGCTGCAAATTTTAGGGGGTGCGGGTTACACTACAGATTTTCCCATTGAACAATATTATAGAGAAGCAAGGATCCACCCTATCCACGAAGGTACAACAGGTATTCACGGACTTGATTTATTGGGAAGGAAAGTTTTGATGAAAGGAGGAAAAGCCCTGCACTTGTTTGGTAAAGAAATAGCAACTACAATCTTGGATGCTAGGGAAATAAACAGCTTGATTTCATATGCAGATACACTTGAAAAATATTTGGGCAAGGCTCAACAGACTACGGCCCATCTCTTATCAAAAGCCGGAATAAAAACAGAGGAATTCTTAGCAGATGCCAGCCTTTACCTGGAATATAACGGTATCCTGACTATAGCCTGGCAATGGCTAAAGCAGGCCATAATCGCACAAGAACAATTGGACAAAGGAAATCCTGAAAAGTCATTTTATCAAGGGAAAATTATGTGTCTCAGGTATTTCTTTGAATATGAACTGGTCAAAATGGATGCGCTAGGAAAACGTTTGGTTTCCCCAGATATGCCTACCCTGGATATGCATGAAGAGTGGTTTTAGAATTCATTGATTAAAATACTGCCCAATAATATATGGAAAGCTCAATGACATTAGAATGATTGGTTGTTTTAAATGAATTCAAAAAGTCATTCAATACCATTTCTCTTTTCGGTACATCTTTTTCTTCGCCACACGTTCTCTATTGGATAATTTTAAATAATCCCCTTCCTGTAGCCTGACCCTATATCCCAATAAATGAAAAAATGGTTTGGTAAGAAAACGGGCTGTCCTAGAATTGACCTTTAATATCATTTTATCCCTCACTTCCCACCTTACTCCAGGCAGCAAAGTCAATAGATTATCTACTTTCAATTTCCTTAAAAATGAAGAGAGATTCAGGGCAAAAAATGGAATTTTTTGAATGATAAAAAAGCCATCATTGCCCTGACTTTGATACAATGGCATGAAAATACGTCCAGCATAAGGTGCCTTAACGATTTGATCATTGTGAATGGCCAAATCCATTCCTTGGCGGATTACCTGAAAACTTTCAAAGCCCCCATACATCATAAAGCGGTCCCAAACATTGATTTTATGAAGATAAACAATTTCAAAAACCTTGCGGAGGGAACCTGTACTATTATCCAAAAAATCATAATATTGATCAAAAAAAGGAAAACTTAGCTTTTTGATCAATCCTGCAAAGTTTAAAGTAAGGTAAATAAAGGCTTCAAAATGTGCTATTGACTTTTCTTCCTGATTCTGCCCTCCTTCAAAACCAATAGCCACATAACCTTTTTGGTTGATATAATTGAGCATTGTACCATCCAGGTATTCCTCTATTCCAAGAATTATAGGTACAGGATATTGAAGGGCAAACTTCCTGTTGTTTAGTGAATCATTGATGGTGATAAAGGGACTAGTTTTACTTGAAGTAGTATGGAAATCAATAAAATAAACAGGACCATTGGCATTTTGAAGAATATCCTGAATCAGATTCCAAACATTCTGCATTTCCGTTTCCTCATCAAGTAAATTGGCTTTCTTATCCAATTGATCAATTCTATTTTTGGTCCAAATCCTGTTCAGATCTTCATCTATAAATCTTTGACCAGCATTCAAAGCATTTAGATTTCCAATTATACCATAAATATCGCCTTTGATTTCAGCTTTTCTGTGTTCAAGTTCTATGAATATTTTTTGCAAAGCAATGACCCCAGCGGGTTCGTTCCCATGAATAGCGGCAAAGAACAAAACAATTGGGCCTTGAGCATATCCCTGAATATGTCCAATCAGCCTATTCTTTAGGTTAGAAGTTTTTCCTTTTTCACAAGGTATATCCATTATCTAAATATCATTGGAAGTAACCATACCAATTAACTTGTTTTCTATTACTACCGGAAGGCCATTGATCTGATATTTTGCCATCAAATCCCTCGCTTCTTGTAGGGTGCTTTCAGGACCGATGACTTTAACTTCTTTTTTCATCACTCCCTTTACACAAAGTTGAATTTCTTTTGGACTATCCAGGTATTTTTGAACATCAGACCAAGAAAGCAATCCTATCAATTCTTTGTCCCCTTTTACCACTGGCATGTGATGGATTTTGTTCCATCGCATCATATTGACAACCAATTCAATGGGATCTTTTCCTTCAACTGAAAAGATATCTGTACTCATCACGTGGCTAACCAATTTTTGAATATTGAAATTTGATGTCGTATCAGGTTCCAGGATTTCCCATTCAGATACAGGTATATTCTTTTCCTGATTGATATACATATGGGCTGTCAATACTTGTCTAGCCTCATTTTTTTTCTTTGCCTTAAGCAGGTTTCTGTAACTTTCCACTGTCCAAACCGCCCCATTTCTTCCTTGGATTCTATTTTCTATCACTTTCAGATATTTAGCAATGTCTTTCTCAACGATACCAGCCAATTTCAAACCTCTTTTTGCCATGGGAATAAATGTATCCAAAAGTAGTTCCTGACAGGAAACAAGCCTATTGTCCCATACAAATTGGGTCGCCATTCCATATCGGGCAGCCTTGTAAAAATTTGCCTTGATATCTTTAAAATCCCAACGGTCCTGAATGTCCTCAAATTCGGAAGTCCTTCCTTTCATCAATCCTACCCAAAAGGCAAAATTCGCAACCTGATCTATCACAGTAGGTCCAGATGGTATATACCTGTTTTCTATCCTCAAATGAGGTTGTCCATCTCCAACTCCATAGCATGCCCTGTTCCAACGGTACACTGTTCCATTATGCAGGTTAAGTGCCTTCAGTTTGGGAATCTGCCCAAGTTTCAACATCTCCACACTATCCAGATCAAATTCTGAAGTAAGCAAACTTCTAAACCTGGAAATATTATCTTTAAAAATATCGGAAACAGTTCCCCTTTGCCATTTATCTTCAAAACTCACCCTAGACTGACTATCATTCAAAAGGAATGAATTGGTCCGTATATCTACACTTTGGGAAAATAGGGCTATCCTTGTTTCACTCCAAAGTTCCCTTCCAAATAGCAAAGGTGAGTTACAACAGGCAGCCAGAACCGGACCAGCAATAGCCTGTGACCAATTGAACATGTCAATGAATTCATCAGGATCTACCTGAAGGTGCATTTGCCAGCTGGTATTGCAGCTTTCCAACATCACTGAATCATGCAAAAGATTCAATTCGTCCACCCCTTTAATATGGATCATGAAATCCTGAGCCCTGGATTCCCTGGCTGCTTCATTCAATACATAATACCTTTGAAAGGGAGTCATGTTTTGAAGTCCAATATTGGTATGGGCCAATGTAGGCAAGATTCCAGTCAAGATGATTTTTGACTCCTCTTTGGCTGCTTCTTTTTTTGCCAAATCCAACAGATTAGAAAGTTTTTGATGTAAGCTGGAAAAGCAATCGCCTCCTAAATGGATAGGATCCAAATTGATCTCTAGATTGAAATTCCCAATTTCAGTAGTAAAATGAGGGTCATTAATGGCCTCTAATAGTTTAAGGGAATTATTGTTGGGCAAAAAATCATTCTTTACAATAAAAAATTCCTGCTCTGCACCAATTCGTATAGGTGACTTTTCAATCAGCCCGCTTTCCACCATGTTGTCCAAGGCTTCCAAATCCCTGATCAAATGGTGAAAATAATTTGCTTTCGCCTTCCTACCTGATAATCTGGTGACATTTAGTGTTCCCATGCACATAATTTTAGCATGAGAAAAATAATGATAATGAGGCTATTAAAACATGACAGGAATCAGGATGTCAACTAATTGTAGTCGGTTTTAGCTCTCATGTCCTGTTTTTATTAAAAACTTTTTTTTCATTCAAACCAAAAGTTTTACCTCCAAAAAATCCTAGGGAATAGCACTTCAGGCTGGGCCTAACCAAGGTAGCATTTGACGCGATATAAACCTGATTTTACAGTAAAGGGATTAAAACCCTGACAGTGTAATACGATATCTGCATATTAAGTAACTGCCTTAATGAACCACTAAAATTCCTAAATCAATAATGGTTCCATCCTGCTTGTGTTTTCAGGCTTTTCTAAATCCTTGCTTGATAGGTGTACAACTGATAATACCTTCCTTGTTTTTCAATCAGCTCCTCATGTTTGCCATGTTCAACTATTTCACCCTGCTCAATCACCAAAATCTGATCAGCCTGCCTGATGGTACTCAAACGGTGAGCAATGACAAAAGTGGTCCTGCTTTTCATCAGTTCCTTCAAACTTGCCTGGATCATGGATTCGCTTTCAGTATCCAGATTAGAAGTGGCCTCATCCAATACCAGGATTCTTGGATCTGCCAAAATGGCTCTTGCTATGGCAATTCGTTGCCTTTGACCACCTGAAAGTTTAACACCGCGCTCTCCTATCAAAGTGTCCAAGCCTTCTTCAAACCTGTCTGTAAATTCATTTACATGAGCAGCTTTGACCGCCTGGATTAGCTTTTCTTCAGTAGAATTCGGACGTGGAAAAAGGATGTTTTCCCTGATTGTACCTTCAAACAAAAAGTCATCCTGCAATACTACCCCCAATTGAGAACGATAGCTCTCAAGGGTAATATTTTTCAAATCCACACCATCTACGGTTATTCGGCCAGTATCAGGATTTAAAAAAGAAGCTGCCAGTCCTGCAATGGTTGTTTTTCCGGACCCTGAAGTACCGACCAACGCAGTGACAGAGCCTTCTGCTGCATGAAAGGTAATTCCTTTAACAACTTCTTTGCCTTCTTCATAAGCAAAAGAAACCTGATCAAAACGGACATCACCTTTAATATCTTTCAATTCAATTGTCCTTTCCTTCGCATCACTCTCCAATGGCATATTCATGATTTCCTCTGTCCTATCCAAACCTGCAAAGGCTTCTGTTAACTGACTACCTATATTGCTCATTTGGAGAATGGGAGCAATCATAAACCCCAGATAAAGGGTAAATGCAAGAAAATCACCAAAGGTCATTTGATCCTCCATAATCATGTAACCACCAATTCCCATGATACCGGCCGAAGCAAGCCCCAATAAAAATGTAGCAGCAGAGGTCACAAAACTAGTGGCCGTCAAACTTGCCTTAACATTCAAAAACAAACGCTCTACCCCACTTTCAAAGGTCTTGATTTCCTGATCTTCCGCATTGAATCCTTTAATTACCCGGATACCTCCAAGAGTCTCAGTCAATCTACCCGTTACTTCTGCATTGATTTTTCCTCTTTCTCTAAAAATCGGACGGATTTTCCCAAAAGCTTTAAGCGAAATCAAACCAAAGATAATCACCGGGACTAGCACATAAAGGGTCATCAAAGGGCTGATATAGATAAGAAGCGCCAATGAAATGATGGCAGTTAAGATCCCTCCTATCATTTGGGCAAATCCAGTCCCTACTAAATTTCTAACCCCCTCTACATCAGTCATAATCCTGGAGACCAATTCCCCTGTCTTGGTATTGTCAAAAAAGCGTATGGGCAATTGTATAATATGCTTTTGCACCTTTGCCCTCAATTTGGCAATAAGGTGCTGGGCTTCTACACTCAGAATCTGGGTAAGGGCATAGGAAGTTGTTGCCTGAACCACAATAGCAGCCACTACTCCAAGAACAAGCCATTTCAAAAGATTTAAATCCCCTGAAGGAATCACATCATCAATCAAAAATTTACTTGCACCTGGTAAGACCAAACCCGAAAGCCTTGAAATAATGATGAGAAATAAGCCTAAAAACAAATGTCTCCTTCTAGGCCAGATGATGGTTTTGAAAACATGGGCCATAGTGACCCTGTTTTCCTTGTTTTTTTTGGTTGCCATGTATTAAAAATATGAAGATAAACATCATTTAGCTTCCCTTTAGTTCGTGCTTAACAAACAAAATCGAAGATTTTTAGGAAAAGGATTAGCAATACTTACCTATAGGTCATTCTAGGTCACTATTTTTCTAAATTGCCTGAATCTTTTTATACTCTATCCACTAAAACCTATATTTGCAGCTTTGAAAACAAGAGATACACATGAATAACTTTATTGATGAACTGCGATGGAGGGGAATGCTCCAGGATATGACCCCAGAATTGGAACAGCACCTTAATGATGGAATGCGTTCTGCTTATCTGGGCTTTGATCCCACTGCAGATTCATTGCATATTGGACATTTGGTCGGGGTGATGACTTTGTTGCACTTTCAGCGTTCAGGCCATAAACCATTTGCCCTGGTTGGTGGAGCGACAGGAATGATCGGTGATCCCAGCTTTAAATCAGCTGAGAGAAATCTTTTGGATAAGGCCACACTGGACCATAATGTGGAATGCCTTAAAAAACAGTTATCCAAGTTTCTGAATTTTAAGGAAGGCACTACCAATAAAGCTGAATTGGTCAATAATTATGATTGGATGTCTCAATTTTCCTTCCTGGAATTTATCCGGGATGTAGGAAAATACATCACTGTCAACTATATGATGGCCAAAGATTCTGTGAAAAGAAGGCTGGAAGAAGGAAGTGGACTTTCCTTTACTGAATTTTCTTATCAATTGATCCAAGGCTACGATTTTTTTCATCTTTGGAAAAATAAAGGGGTAAGCATTCAGCTTGGAGGTTCTGATCAGTGGGGTAATATTGTCACAGGAACAGAACTTATCCGAAAAATGGAAGGAGGTTCTGCTTTTGCCCTGACTGTACCTTTGATCACCAAAGCTGATGGCTCTAAGTTTGGAAAAACAGAAAGCGGGTCGGTATGGCTAGATCCAGATAAAACATCCCCTTATGCATTTTACCAATTCTGGTTGAACGTGTCGGATGAAGATGCTTCGAAATACATTAGGATCTTCACACTTTTGGACAAAAATTCGATAGAAATTTTGGAGAAGCAACACCAAGAGGCGCCACATTTAAGGATTTTACAGAAAGAGATTGCCAAACAAGTCACCACCATGATCCATGGTGAACAGGAATATGAAATGGCTGTCAAGGCCTCAGAAATTCTATTTGGTAAGTCATCCACTGAGGACTTGGCTGCTTTGGATGAAAGGACTTTTCTCCAGGTATTTGATGGTGTGCCTCAAGTCCAGATAGATAGGGAGGAATATATGAATATTGGGAATGTATTGGATCTCCTGTCAGAAAAATCACAAGGTCTGATATTCCCTTCCAAAGGCGAAGCAAGAAAAATGATTCAGGGAGGTGGAGTTGCTATCAACAAAGAAAAAGTAAGTGACCCAAATGCTTCCAATAATTATACTTTACTTCAGAACAAATACCTTTTGGTACAGAAAGGAAAAAAGCAATATTTCATTATCTCTATAAAGTAAAGTTGATAGATCACCCCATTAGCATCTTCAACTTTCTGAACATCATTTTGCTCTAGATGAATCAGGAAGTTTGAAAAAGAACTGAATGGGGTGATTTTTTATATTTTTTTCATCAATATTTCATTTTTTTATCGTTATTTTTAGGTAAATCTGCCTGGATCATCATGAAGAAACATTTGAAAAGCTGGACCATCCTGACAGGAATTTTTTTCCTGATCTTGGCCTGTCAGGAAAAAGACGGCTTGCAAAGCAAAATCAACCAAGAGATTGATAACATAACCGGTATTTTGGCTGAAGAAATCATCAGCCTTGAAATCCAAGGTGGGGACGAAACAAAACCTTTTGGGTTCAGGACATCCCCGGAACAAGCAGAGGTTGAATTTGCAAAACAATTAGAAAGCCATAGCAATAGCCATGAACATGAAAGTATAATTGAAAGAAGTAAATTGATTTCCTGTTTAATTAGACTGGATTTCACAGAAACACAAAAGAGAGAAATACGATTGCTACTGCTTAATATGGCACAATGCAGGATGGAGGCTTTTCAATTACTTAGAAAAGATATGGTGGAGATTATTGCAGCCATGGAAAAAAGGAGATTGGATCTGCTGGAAAAGTTAATGAAACAAGAAATCAGTAGAGAACAATTCCATCAAGGGATGTTAGCCATACGGGAAACATTCAAAACCAGCATTGAAGATCTCAGAAAAAAACATATTGAAATTATAAAGCCTTGTATCAGGGAAACAGTCGTTGATCTAAAGGGAGTACTCGGAGAGGAAAAGTGGAGTCAACTATATTCCTGCATGAAAGATTAAAAAATTTCTAATTGATCTGTAGAATTTTCTGATTTTTTGAAACGGTGTTAAATGAAATTTTGGCTGCCGTTTAATATATTTGACCCTCAGTCAAAATATTGTCTGATTATGCCAAGTTCTGTAAGAGAAAAAAAAACCAAGTTAATTTTAGAGGTAGCCATCAAACTGTTTACCGAAAAAGGATATGCTGCCACCACTATGGATGAAGTAGCAAAAACGGCCGGAATAAGCAAAGGCTTAAGCTATTTTTACTTCAAAAACAAAGAAGATCTTTACATGGCAGTTACCAAAAAAGCTTTTGATGAGTTGAAAGGAGTTTTTAGGGACATTTTCAAGCAAAAAGGTAGAACAGGACTTCAAATGCTCACCGACCTTGCCTCGGATTACATCAAATTTGCCCAAGCCAATCGCATGTACAACGACGCAATTCTCAATTTTATGGGAATTATGCAGCTTTATACCCAAGAATCTGGAAGACAGCAAATCCACCCATTAATCTTGGAAAGTGAACATTTTCAAAAATTACTGGACATCCACCATGACTGCGGCAAGCTGGGTATCCAAATGGTTTCTCAGGGTATCAAGGACGGAAGTATCCGTCCCGAATTGCAGCTTGAGGTTACTTTTTATACCATTTGGTCAATGATCATAGGTTATGAAAGACTCACCGGACCCGTAGCTTTTGAGGAAAAGGAGGTCAAAATACATTTGGACAATTGGAAACCGGGCTTTTTAAAGCTTATGCAGGATATGCTCAAAGGAACTATTCAGGCGCAAAAACCACAGGCAGTCCAGGCCTCTTTGTTTTAGGATTAGATTTTGGCATTTAAAAAAAGAATGAAAATTTATTTCACGCAGAGTACGCAGCGAAACCGCAGCGATCTCTGCATGAAAACTTTTTTGTGTCTTTTCCTAAAATTTTGCCCAAAGTAAGATATTAAAAGATGACTGTGGATTAGTAGCAGCTAATAACAACCCCTATTCACTTAATCAGGAAGTCAAAATAATTTTCCCATTCCTGCCTTCCTTCTCATAAGCTTCCAAAGCTTCCCCGAATTTTTCTAAGCGGAAAGTTGCTTCAACATCCACTTTGACTTTTTGGGAGAGTAAATGGGTAAAAACAGTTCTAAATGCTATCTGAGTAGATTCCGGACTTAATCCTGCCATCCAGGTGGTCAGCCAAAATCCTTCAACTTTAATATTTTTAAAGATCAACAGACCGGAATTCAATGGAATATTCTCTAGACTCAATAAACCAAAGACCATCATCTTGCCTCCAGTTTTCAAGCTAGCCAAAGCCCTTGCGCCTAAAACCCCTCCTACGGCATCAAATACTACGTCCACCCCTTCCTGTGTTTGTTCCAGAATCACTTTCTGGAGTTTTTCCCTTTCTGTATTGATCACCAGGTCAGCTCCTAATTTTTCTAATAGTTCTTTTTGCTCATCCCTTCTTACTGTACAGGCTACTTTGATTCCCTTTTGTTTTGCCATTTGGATGACCAGTTTCCCATAAGCTGAGGCCGCTGCTGTGACTAGCAACCATTGCCCATCCTTCAATCCACTGCTTTCTAACATGCCATAAGCAGTCAAGGGATTGACAAAAGCCTGACAAGCTACCTCATCTGGCATACCCGGAGGACTTGGAATCACCATATTGGATGGAACACAGACATACTCTTTCCAAGTACCTATTGTCGTGAAAATTACTTTTGTCCCCACTGCTATGCTACCTTTTTGATCACTTTTATCCACTATGCCCACAGCCTCAAAACCAGCAGAGCTCGGTAATTTTGGTGTAATCCCATACATCCCTCTGATAAACATGATATCAGAAGGGTTAATATTTCTTGCTGTCACCTTGATCCTAACTTCATGCGCCTTTGGTTCTGGCATGGGAGCTTCTTCAAGCTGCAAAACTTCTTTTGGCAATCCGGTTTTGTAAAAAACTACCTGCTTCATTCTTCTTGGTTTTGATTAAAATTTTCAGATTGGAAGTTAAAAAAAAATACTCGGTATGCATAACATTTCTCGTCAATAGATTGGCAATGAAAACTAAAATCCTTATTCTTGTTAAGGAACTTATATCAAGCATCAACATGGATCTTTCAACATTATTCTCATTAATGGGCAAAGTTGCCCTGATTACAGGGGCAAGCAAAGGCATAGGATTGAGCATTGCTGAGACATTTGCTGCTGCTGGGGCCAAAGTTGTTATCAGCAGCAGAAAGCAGGAATCTTTGGATGAAATGGCTACTCAGCTTAGAGCAAAAGGCTATGAAATTACAGGTATAGCCTGTAATGTTGGAAAAACGGAAGAACTGGAAGAGTTGGTGAATAAAACAGTTTCCCTATACGGAACTATTGACGTATTGGTAAATAATGCAGCCTCCAATCCTGTTTTCGGACCAGCCCATGATACTTCCTTAGAAGCTTATGATAAAATTATGGATATCAATGTCAAGGCACCATTCCAATTGATGAAACTTTGTTTTCCTTATCTAAGAGAATCATCCCATGCTTCCGTAATCAATATTTCCTCCATTGGAGGAATATCTCCTGAACCGGGTTTGGGAA
The DNA here is from genome assembly GCF_003014575.1 of Cecembia rubra. Classification (GTDB taxonomy): domain Bacteria; phylum Bacteroidota; class Bacteroidia; order Cytophagales; family Cyclobacteriaceae; genus Cecembia_A; species Cecembia_A rubra. The sequence continues at coordinate 386,172 of NZ_PYGF01000001.1, read as the reverse complement.
TCTATTCTGTCAGCAAGGCAGCTTTGATATCTATGACAAAAGTTTTTGCAAAGGAATGGGGAGATCACAAGATCCGGGTGAATGCAATCTGCCCAGGCCTGATCAAAACCAAGTTCTCTGAAGCCCTCTGGAGTAATGACAAAATTATGGCCCACATGATGAAGGCCTTGGCCATTAAGCGTGTCGGTACAAGTGAGGAAATCGGTGCAGCAGCGCTTTACCTGGCCTCTCCTGCCTCTTCATACACTACAGGAACCGTACTGACAGCTGACGGTGGATTTACTATTTAAATCATAGCATGCAATGGAATTGACCCAAAATAAAACAAGTGCAACATTCATTGCCTTACTGGCACGATATGATGAGTTTTTGAAGCAATATATTTATCCTTTAGAATTAAAAGCTGTTTACGGGAGTTTCAAGGCTTCACTTCCTGAGCTTCAGGCTTTAAGGGAAATAGCGAAAAAAGAGGGATTATTCGCCCCTCATTTATCCAAAGAGGAAGGTGGACTGGGATTAAGCTTGCAGGAATTCGGCAGGATATCGGAAATATTGGGTAAAAGCCCGATTGGGCATTATGTTTTCAACTGCCAGGCTCCGGATATCGGGAATATGGAGCTCATGCATCAGTTTGCCAGTAAGGAACTAAAAGAAAAATACCTCAAACCACTTCAGAAAGGAGAAATCAGGAGTTGCTTTGCCATGACAGAGCCGGAAAATGCAGGGAGCAACCCTGTACATTTATCTACCACTGCAGTGAAAGTGGGAGATGAATACATAATCAATGGACACAAATGGTTTACCTCCTCTGCTGATGGAGCAGCATTTACCATTGTTATGGCAATTACTGACCCAGAAAATTCCAACCCATACCAAAGGGCCAGCATGATTTTAGTCCCATTGGACAATCCTGGCTTCAAGCTGGTAAGGAACATTCCAATTATGGGAGATATTGGTGAAGATTACATGTCACATGGAGAAGTAAAGTTTATCAATTGCCGAGTACCTGCAAGCAATCTCATAGGTCAAGAAGGACAGGGTTTTGCTTTGGCCCAAGAAAGATTGGGACCAGGAAGAATCCATCATTGCATGCGTTGGATAGGTATCTGTGAAAGGGCCATTGAACTTATGTGCAGAAGGGCCTTGACCAGGATGCTGGATCCGGGAAAACCCCTAGCCAGTCAACAAACAATCCAAAATTGGATTGCTGAATCTGTAGCCTCGGTCAAAGCTTCTAGATTGATGGTCCTGGCCACCGCCCAGAAAATAGATGAGGAAGGTGCCAAAGCGGCCAAAGAGGATATTTCGACCATAAAATTTTTTGTTTCGGATGTACTGATGAACACTTTGGATCGTGCGATTCAGGTACATGGAGGACTGGGAATCACAGATGATACCCTGCTTTCATTTTGGTACCGACATGAGCGGGGAGCTAGAATTTATGATGGGCCGGATGAAGTACATAAGTCCGTATTAGCTAAAAGAATACTCAAACAATTCGCTGGCTCATGATCAATACAGCGCCTAAAGGGCTAGAAGGAATCTTTCCTTTTCTCACTTCTAAATTGAACCTTGACCCAAATTCAACAGTCATCACACAATTCAAGGGGGGATATTCCAATTTGACATACCTGATTACCTCTCCCGATGGAGAATTTGTTTTAAGGAGACCACCACTAGGGCTTAAAATCAGTAAGGCCCATGACATGGTGAGGGAATTTAGAGTTCTCCAAGCACTTCAAAAAGCCGGATATGAGAAAATTCCAAAGCCAATTCTTTGTTGTGAAGATGAAGGAGTGATCGGTGTACCATTCTTCCTAATGGAAAAAGTAAATGGCTTGATTCTGAGAAACAAAATTCCAGAAGGAATGAATCTAAGTTCGGATTTTTTTGCTAAATTAAGCAAAAATACAGTGGATGGACTTTTGGCCTTGCATCAACTTGAACTGAAAGATTCAGGTTTGTTGGAATTAGGGAAACCAGATGGTTATGTGACTAGGCAGGTTTTTGGATGGTCAGACCGATATTTTAACGCCAAAACAGATGAGATTAAGGAAATGGAGGCAGTATCAGACTGGCTAAAAGGAAATATACCTGATTCCCAACAGATCGCCTTTATACACAATGATTATAAATATGACAACCTGATCTTAGATGGTCCTATAAACCCAAAAATAAAGGCGGTATTGGACTGGGAAATGGCTACGGTTGGAGATCCCTTGATGGATTTAGGTACTAGTTTGGCATATTGGGCAGAGGAAGGAGATCCCGAAATTTTAAAGATGTTTAACCTTGCCTATCCGCTTGGTAATTTTAGTAGAGAAAAAGTAATTGATTATTATTCACAAAACAGCAATTTGAATCTTTCCAACATGTTGTTTTATTATGTCTTTGGAGTTTTTAAAGTGGGTGTGATTGCCCAACAGATTTATAAGAGATTTACCTTAGGTTTTGCACAGGATCCACGGTTTTCCGGATTGATCCATGTCGTGCAAGCATGTGGTAAAACAGCTTTTAAAAGTATCAAAACCCATAAAATTTGAACTGATGAAAATTAAAAGAGTCTGCATTTTAGGTGCCGGTACCTTGGGTACCCGCGTTGCCCTTCAGGCTGGCCTGTCAGGTTATCAGGTTGCCATTTTTGACATTCAACCTAAAGCATTGGAAAATTCCCAAAAGCTGATGCAGAAAATTGTCAGGCAACTGGCGAATAATTCAGGCCTGGATGATGTAGCCGGCATGAATGCAATAGCTGCAATTACCTTTACAGACAATCCCAATGTAGCCATTTGGGATGCTGATATCATCAATGAAAGTGTTACGGAGGATCCGGAGATTAAGTATGCAGTATGGGACCAATTTGGTAAAATTGCACCGGAAAAAACTATTTTTACGACAAATACCTCTTTTCTTTTACCGTCCATGTTTGCAGAAATATCCGGTCGGCCTGAGAGATTTTGTGCGTTCCATTTTCATGATGTATTTTATTCCAAAGTAGTGGACATTATGCCCCACCCTGGAACGGATCCTTCACTGATTCCTGTCCTGATGGAGTTTGGAAAAAGTCTGGAACAAGTACCTGTAGTGGTAAAAAAAGAAAATCCAGGATATCTTTTTAACAGCATGCTCATGGCATTTATTGGTGCTGCCGGGAAGCTTTTAACGGGTGAAGTGGCCTCTATAGAAGATATTGACAAATCCTGGATGGTCAACTTCCACATGCATATGGGACCTTTTGGGATTTTGGATTCAATAGGGTTGGATACTGCTTGGCATGTTACCAATAAACTTCCTGATCAAGCTTCGCAGCGATTTGCTGCCCTTTTGAAAGCCTACATTGATAAAGGGAAACTTGGTGAAAAGTCAGGAGAAGGATTTTATAAATATCCCAACCCTGCTTTTCGGAGTGAAGATTTCCTGCTGTGATTCCAGCGTTTGGTATAAAAATTCCTAAATACCTTTAAGAATTAATCTTTTGTATCCTACCAATCTTGGAGCACCATTATCCTTTACTTCCAAAATCAAATGGACTTCCTGATCTGATATGTCTTTTGGGATTTCAATTTGTAAGGTATTGGAATTTGGTTCTGAAAATTGAATTTTTCCCCTGTAACTGGAGGCCTCTGGATATAAAAACCAATGAAATTCCAATTCATCCCCATCAGGATCAAAGGATTCAGCTGCATCCAGTACCAAGACATTACCGGGAAAACCGGAAATAACAAGGGGTTTATTGTCTCTTATTCCATTTACTATAACCACGGGCTCATGGTTCACTTCATTTGGCTCCTTCAAAGAATATTGCAGTCTGTTCAAAAATGAATTTTTTGCATCAGGAATCCAGCGTTCCAATTCCATTTGATCCAGGCCACAAGTATGAAAGTATCCATTGGGGAAGCCTTTTCCCATAGGTTGGAACCTGCTGCCCCAACTACCCTGTGTTGGTTCCAAAGGATCATTTAATCCCAATACACCGCTCAAAAGATATAAAAATGCAGGACTGTCCCCCTCCCCTCCGTGATCATAAATTTCAGACATGGGACCATGTCCATTCACTTCTCTTTGTTCCATAACCCGCAGGTACTTCCAAAAGTGCCCAGCATCATGTAACAGCCACCCTACCTCTGCCCTTTCTCCTTCAAAAGTTGAAACAACTGTACCCAAATTGGCACATTTTAAAGCCTGTACATCATTTAGATCAATCAGATAATCAAAAGTAATATCCTGGAGTAGGATTCCATATACATGGAGTTTCCCTAAAAGCTGTTTGTATTTCTCTTGGCCATGTTTTTGCGTGAACCTGTAGAGTGCCTGGACAAAGGTGATAGGACCTCCCCACATTTGCACAAAGATTGGCCTGTCATCTTCTTTTTCAAAAATATGCATGAGGAATTCTGAACCTTCAGAATCTTTAGATTCTCCATTAGGGTTAAGTCCTTCTCCAATCCAATCATGGAATCGGATATCTCCCCATGATGCTTCAACATACCTTCCAGCAATTTCTGAAGCAAATTTCTTTTCATTGGTCAGCCAGATAATTGGAAGAGCTCCCCTACCCCTCTTGGTAATGCTTTTTAAGGAATTGTAAGTAGGGAAATCAGGATCATGTTTTAACAATTGGGGAAATTCTTCTTTATATGCCTCCAAAATTCTATTCACTTTTTCCCAAGGACCATCTTGGTTGAAATTAAAATCAGGAAGCTGCTGGGTTACTATAATGGCTTCCGTATCAAAATAGGGTGAATAGTATAGGTACCTTATGAGGGAATTTCCATCATCATGGGTCATATCGCTTAAGATTACTACCCGGTATTTATCCTGAGCAATGGCTTGCGGGCAAAAAAGGGGAAAACCTAAAGAAAAAAGGACTAAAATGAATATTTTTTTCATGGTGCCGGAATCTAATTGTAAATCAATATAGCCTAAAGACAAACGAATTCAAAAAAATAATCCCGGCCAAAATGTAAGGTTTTGGCCGGGATTGAATGAGTTATTGAGCAATTATCAGACTTTTTTGGGAGGCAAATCGAATGCTATTGCCTCATGTTCAAAATTACCTCTATGAGATCCATCGCAAAAAGGTTTGTTTTTAGATTGCCCGCAGCGGCAGAGTCCAAGAGTAGTCCTTCCCTGTAAGCCATAAACATTACCTTGATTATCCACTATTTCAAAATCCCCTTCAATCTTGAGTGAACCATTGGGATTAACAGTGATTTTTGTGTTCGCCATATTTTTTTCGGTTTGAATAATTTTGAAAGCAACGAACATACGTAAAAAAGAGATGAAATCTAAATAGTTTGAAACTTGAACATCTACTATTACTGACCTAAAATAATGAATATGTATATCCGCAATTAGATCAGTAACCAATTTAAATTGGGTCTTGAATCAACCTGAAATTAATAGATATTGGATCCACCTCGGCGGACAAGTTATACATTGATATTGGTTTGAAATCGTAGGTTTATTCTATTGTGATGATTCTACTGGCAAGAAAGCGGACAATCATGATAATTAAAATCAGTTCGGAACTCTTTCTAAAGGAAATGGATATTTGGATGTTTGGCCTAATTTAAATTTTCAAAAAATTGAGTTATAAATTCAGCATTTCAAAAGCCCTTTGTTGAAAACACAGTAAAATGGTTTCAAACCTCCCAAATTCTTCTTTCTATTCGTTCCTTATCTAAACCTACAAACCATAACTCCAGATTGAGCTCTAAAACCAGCAAGATATTCACTCAAGGGTTTTTCGGAAATTTCCACCTTCATCGATCCCGAGCTAGCATGCATCAGATGTACCCTGCCGTTTTTTTCTACAGCAAAACCCACATGCACCATATCCAGGTCATTTCTGGCAGCAGTGATGGCGATAAGGTCTCCAGGTTTGATCTTGTTCTCCAGCTTTTGAATTTCTTCCTTTGGAATGTAATAATAATCTCTTACTCCAATTTCCTTTTCAGTCTCTCTGATAAGAGACAAGTATTCTGCGTTACTCAATTGGGGATAATATTGCGGATTGGAAGACATGAAGGAAGGTTTATTGGCATAAGGTTTACCCCCAATTTCAGCCGTAATGTCATCCAAAATCCCTTTCTTTTGGTTTTCATAAATCCACTCGGAAAAATAATGCAAACGGGAAGGATAACCTGTATTGCTTCCATCCCTATACCTTAGAAACTCCAATTCTTTCTCGTAATCCTCAAAATTAAGATTGCCATATTTCACCAATCTACTTAAAGTAACTACAGTTTCCAGATAAGTTGTACAGTCAAGCCCCTGAAAGTCTATAACAAGTTTTTCCTCCCCTGGAATTTCCAATGTCTTTTCCACATATGGAGTACCAAGAAACCACTTGCCTATTTCCAGATTAAGGGCATTGATAGACTTTTCTGAATGATCCTTTTGGGACAATTCCTTCAGAATTTGATTCAAACGCAGGCTACTTTCTAATGAGCATACTGTCTGAGAACTAACCAGAAATGGAGTAAATAGTAAAAAAAGGATAAGAATTCGCATAGATGCCCGGGATTTTATTTTGGAATTGGGAATCAATATGCTCTATTTTTTAAAACCATCAAACCTTAGTCCCAATTCTTTGATCTGTATCGTATAATTGATAGAACTATCAGGAATATATATTTGCATCTTATAATTTCCATTTAGGTTTTTGAAAGGCATGGGATAATGGGTAGGTTCAACAATCTCCAAATCCTCAGCGACAATATCCGATTCAACCAATGTACCTTTTTGAAATCTTGACATTTCCTTAATGGACTCATTTCCTTTATTTCTAAAAGTAGCATCATTCAAATTCATTTGGCTTTGAATTTGTAAAACCAATAATTTATCAATATCTGCTTCTATAGTTCCGGATTGTGCATTGGCACTATTTACGGCCATGTAAAATCCCACAAATACAACTAGAAATTGAAACTTTTTCATCTTTTTTGGACCATTTCATTTTTATTCAAATTCAAAATCCTCTTCCCCTTCTTCAACCAATGTATCCATTGCCCCTTCAGCCCAAGCCACAATCAATTCGCGTTGGGCATCTGTAAGTTTCGCTGATTTATGCATCCAAACATAAATTTCCATCGGCATTTTACCATTTTCCACTGCTTCAGCAATATCATCCAATTTCCCCAATTGTTTCATTAGGTCCATTTCTGCCCAATAAGAAAAATTAAGTTCCTCCCTCCCCTCTCGGACATCCTTGGCAACCAACCAAGAGGTTGGGGCCACTTTGGAATACCAAGGATATACAGTTTCATTGCTATGACAATCGTAACAGGAAGTCTTTAATAAACCAGCCACATCTTCACTTACAAGTCCTGATTGAATTAGGTCACCCGTATTGTAAATCTGAACTTCTGGCAATTCATTGGGAACGAGTTGAATTCCTAATAAAACCAAAGCCAAAAAGCCCAGGATATACGTTAATCTTTTCATTATTTGGGGGATTTCTTTTTACCAGCACTCCAATCCAATAAAGTTTCAAGTTCCTCTTTGGACAATTTACCCTCTGGCTTGTTCTCAAGGAATTTGGCCGGAGGCATATCGCCCTTAATTAATGCTTCATTGATTTTGGCCATTGTTGCTAATTGTTTGGCTTTTCTTGATGCCTCAAAATCATCCCAATCCAATTTTTCCTTTCCCTTTTCATTTTTAGAATCTGCATTGTGACATCCATAACATTTTTGGTCAATTACTGCTTTGACATGTGATGGGATCTGATCTTCCAAAACATCTGGCTTAACATCTATAGATATATTGTCTTTCACTTTGGCATGCAAAAAGAAGAAAGCAACAAGTGCCAATACAGGAAGAAGAAGTAGTTTTTTCATGGTGCTATTGATTTTGGTTAAAGATGAAATTTCAACAATTTATTGGGAATTCGCAACTAGTAATACATGATTTGATCATTGCATTTTAATATTTTGGAATTATTAATTGAGACCAAATAAAGTCTTTGATACCTTAATTCCATTAATCATATAAAGTTTGATGCAGCCTTTTCATTACTTCAGCAGGGAATTTGATGACTTTCCGGTCATAGGTCATCAGTCCATTGACTTCGACTTCCACATCGGTAGTCTGCGTGTAAACCGCAGCTGCAAGCCCTTTGGGGATCAGCAATTTGAGATCCCCGATCAATCTCTGATATCTCGTCCATAACTCCTCTTCATTTTTGAAGCTCTGGTATCCCCAATTGTCCTTTTCCTGCCAGGTATGTCCCTCTATAGGTAAGCCCAATCCCCCAAATTCACCTAAAGTGAGAATATTGATTTTTCCAAATAATTCAGGAGACGGCATGACCGGGTCAGGGTAATTATGGACATCAAAAATATCTCCTACCAATTTATTTCCCTCCAGTTCAAAATTGCCTCCAGAAGCAGAGTTTACCAAGCGGCTGGGATCATAACTCTTAGTCCATTCAGTGATTTCTTTGGTTTTGAACTGACCCCAGGCCTCATTAAATGGGACCCAAACTACAATGGATGGGAAATGGTAAAATGCATCAATAATTGCCTTCCATTCTTTCCTGAAAATAGCCTCTGATTCCACACTTCTATCTTTATCCATTCCTTTTCTGTAGATTCCAGGTTTGGGTTCCCATACATTCCCCATGTCCCCACTGGGCATATCTTGCCATACCAAGATTCCGACTCTGTCACAATGATAATACCATCTGGCAGGTTCAACTTTAACATGTTTCCTGATCATATTGAAGCCTAATTCTTTGGTCTTTTCAATATCGAACAATAATGCCTCATCTGTAGGAGCAGTGTACAGTCCATCCGGCCACCAGCCTTGGTCCAATGGACCATACTGAAAAAGTGTTTCCCCATTTAATGCCATGCGCTGCATGCCGTTTTCATCATAACTGATAGCTATTTTTCTCAATGCACCATAGGACCTGACTTCATCCACTTTCCTATTCCCTTTCATTAACCTGACTTGAATATCATACAAATGAGGATTATCGGGAGACCATGATTTGGGCTCATTAATTTTCAATTTAATGGACTGACCAAGATTAGCCTCAGCTTTTCCAACCAATTTTCCCTTGTCCGTTGCACTGACTGTCATTTTATATTCTCCTTGACCAAGATGCACATCAGGAAGGATTTCAAAAGTACCATTGTCCCAATCTGGACTGATTTTCAAGCCTGCAATATAATTTTCAGGTACATATTCCAACCATACGGTCTGCCATATACCAGTCACTGGAGTATACCATATCCCTCTGGGCCTATTGACCTGTTTGCCTCTGGGCTGAGGGCCTTGGTCCGTTGGATCCCAGACCCTTACCATCAAATCCTGGCTTTGACCGGGATTCAAATAAGTAGTGATATCAAAAGAAAAAGGATCATACCCCCCCTGGTGTTTTCCTACGGACTTTCCATTGATAAATACCTCTGCCTCCCAGTCTACTGCACCAAAGTGCAATAGCACCCTTCCTTTCCTTTGTGCCTTGGGAATCTGAAGTTCCCTTTTATACCATAATTCCTGTTCAGAACCAACAGGCTTCAATACACCGGACAGGTATGATTCCACCGGATAAGGCACAGTAATTTTTCCCTGAAACCTATTTGGAGCGGGACTACCTTTTTCCAAAATGGCATAATCCCAAGACCCATTCAAATTACTCCAGGATTCCCTAATCATTTGGGGTCTTGGATATTCCGGAAGTGGCTTGGCAGGATCTACTTTTTCTGACCAAGGGCTTAATATTGGATCAGTGTTTAATTCTTGTGCCTCGGCTATTGAGCCTAGCGAAAGCATCAATAAAATTCCAAAGAGGATTTTTTTCATAAGAATTCGGTTATAACTAGGTTTAGAATTTTTTTAATCTTCGAAAGTTATGAGCAATTTAATGGCAAAGGCCTGATCTCCACTATGGCTTATTGCCCTGATTTTGTTTCCTGTTGGACCCATGGTTTCCGGACCTGCAAATTTATTTCCGATGGGGCTGATCTGATGTAAGAAACTGATATCTCCTAAAGGCATTTCTGGTCGGACACCATTGGTAGCAAAGGGAGAATTTTCTGGGTTATAAAGCTTAAAATACATACCCGGACTTTCAGAGACGAATTGAATTTTCCCTTCTTCTGTAATTAACTGCATGGCATAAATGTTGGCATGGTAGCCTTTGAATTCTGGATAAACAAGATTATCATAGCTATAACCCGTAATGGTATTGTTGTAGGCCTTCTCCCAAAGCCCGAACTCTACACCTTTTTGCCTGTTTCTCCATACCCTATAAGGACCATTTCCAATCCATTTTACCCCAATTACCTTTTCTTCAGGGTAACCAAAAGAAAATCCCAAATAGTCAAGTAGCTGACCATTTAGCAAAGGCCCATCAGCTTCAAAATACAAGGCCCCATCAGGCTTAACTTTCCATAAACTATTCTTTGGAAAGGAGCTGTACTGATTTCTAATGATGATATTTCCCTCATTATCCATTTCCCATTTTACCTTTTCTACATGTGAAGCTACTCCCACAGGAATAGGACCATCTTTAAAGGAAAGATCCTTTCCGTTTTTCACTACCCTCTTCAATTGACCATCAATCAAATCAAATTCAAATTCCATTTTACCGGCCTTTATATGCAATCGATCATTCTTCTCATTTACCACAGTCATATCAGCCTTTGGAATACCTGTAGATTTAAAACGCGCTGCAAATGCTGTGGCATCAGGAATTGCCCTGCTCCAACTATACAGTTCATTTCCATTACGGTCATATGCAGTAAGTTTTATAAAGTCCGCCTGCATATTTTGGGTTGATATGGGTAATTTTACCATTTTCTTTTCTCCGGGAAGAATGTCAGGTAAGCTAATTTTTCCTTCATCCAGCTTATCCATACTATCGAAATCCCTGATTTGGTGAAAGCTCCATTCAAGTTGGCAATTTTTCAAAGAGGAATAGATATATTGATTTTCTATCCAAATGTTCCCATCAAAATGCCTATTGATCACCAATGGGCTAATCTGAATAGGGGACCATATATTTTTGATGGTATAAAAACTTCCTTCTTTTTCTTTGTATGGCCCTAAAATACCATCAGGTGCATGGTTTCCATCTGCATCAAGCTGTCCATCCCTATCAGTCCGTACCACTGCCTCATCAGCAAATACCCATAAAAAACCACCTGAAGAAACAGGATTTCTCATAAAGTCTCTCCAATAATCCTCTAAACCTGCACCATGGCCCCCATCATATAGCCCATGCATGAATTCAGTTGGAAAAAATGGTGTTTGACCATGGGTCAATCTTTGAACACCTGCATTGTAGTGAAAATAATGATGGGTATCTACTCCATTTCTGATCAGCCAAGGGTAAATAACAGGGCGTTTTTGGATATCATAATGATGAAACCATTTTTCATTTTGAAAATCCCAGCCACCCTCATTCCCATGGTCCCAGATGATCACAGAAGGGTGATTAGCATCTTTCCAAACAGTTGCCTTGATCACTTTGGGACCAATGAGAGTATCATAGCCCTGTTGCCAACCAGCCACTTCATTCAATACAAAAAGCCCTAAGGAGTCGCACAAATCCAAAAACCTTTCATCTGGAGGATAGTGGGACATCCGCACTGCATTCATATTCATTTCCTTCATCAAAAGGATATCCTCTAGATGGTTCACGTCTGATAAAGCCCTTCCAGAATTTGGGTAAAAAGAATGCCTGTTTACCCCTTTAAATATTACCCTTTTGCCATTAACATAGATACCGTCCTGCTCTCGCAGTTCAACCGTTCGGAAACCAATTCTTTCTGATTTTTCAAAAAGGGCCTGTTTATTGTCTTTCAACCTGAATACAGCCTCATACAATTTGGGTGATTCTGGATTCCAGGATTGGATGCCTACAAACTCACCCTGAATGTTTATTTCTTTTTCTTTAACAGGAACTTGTAAAGTACCAAGGGTCTTCTTGCTTTCCAATTCAAATAGCTCAACCTCCAGAACACCACCATTCAGGTAATCATTGAGCAATACTATTGCTTCAAATTTGCCATCAGCATGTGGATTGACTGCAATTCGCTCAAAATGAATCTTTGGCAAGACTTCAAGATAAACCGGTCGGTAAATACCTCCGAATATCCAATAATCAGCCTCCCGTTCTGCCCTATTTACAGAAGCATTGGCCGAGTGTTTGGCCACTACTACCTCTAACCTGTTTTTTTGACCAAAATTGAGGAGCTTACTAATTTCAAAACTAAACCTATAAAATCCACCTTGAAATAACTCACCTGCACTTTTTCCATTCACCCTCACTTCTGTATCTGTCATGGCACCTTCAAAAACCAACTTAACCATTTGCCCCTTCCAAGAGTCCGGAACATCGAATTCATATTTGTAGAAGCCTCTTTCTTTACCTAAAACCCTATCTTTATTATTATGGTCATGGCCATAATTATAGGTTCCAAAACCGTGCAATTCCCAGTTGGAAGGAACAGGAATCTTTGCCCATTCTCCTGCTCTCCTTCCTCCATCTACCATAAAATCCCAGTCTACCGCAGTAGATACATCCTTTCCCGATAGGTAAATTCTTTGATACAAATTTGAATTTTGGGCATAACCAATTGAGGTGTTAAAAAGGAAAAAATAAATAATTAAGCATGACAATAACTTATTCATTTCAGGGCTGCCTTCACACATCATAGTAAAGTGAAATTAACTGGTGATCAAAGGATTGATTATTTTTATCAAGATAATTCCTATTTAAGGATTTTGGAACTGAAAATGGGTAAAATCCGAAATCGATTTCGTAAGTATAGCCATTTCTCACTTGAAAATTTGGGCGAAATAAAGAATTTCAACACATCTGTAAATTAAAAACACTTAAAACCCAAAAAATGAAACCACAAAATTTCGTCTATTTCATCTTTAGCCTACTCACCTTATCCTTCTCATGTCAGTCACAAACGAAAGAGAAGCAAGAGGATGCTTGGATCAATTTATTCAATGGAGAGAATCTCGATGGCTGGAAAGTTGTAGGGGGAGCTGCTGAATTTGAAGTAAAAGAGGGAGAAATCATTGGATATGCCAAAGCCAATACTCCAAACACTTTCTTGGTCACCGAACAGGATTACACGGATTTTATCCTGGAACTTGAATTGAAAATTGAAAACTTGAGCAGCAATTCAGGTGTAATGGCAAGGGGTCAGATTGATCCCAATGCACGAGATGGACAAGGTTTGGTTTATGGTTACCAAATTGAAGCTGACCCTACACCTCGTGCCTGGTCCGGAGGACTATATGATGAAGCAAGGAGAGGTTGGTTGTATCCATTGGACTTAAATCCTGCTGCCAAATCTGCTTTCAAAATGGGAGAATGGAACCATTACCGCATTGAAGCTATAGGTAATGAAATCAAAACATGGATCAATGGACAAGAAGTGACCTATGTAGTTGATGATATGGACAGCAAGGGTCTCATTGGCCTGCAGGTGCACAGTATATATAATGCTGAAGATGAGGGCAATAAGACCTACTTCAGGAATGTTCGCATTCAAACTGAGAATCTTGTACCTCAACCATTTACAGGAGATGTATTTGTTGTAAATACAACTTTGAATCAACTCACTGATTTTGAGAAGTCTCAAGGGTGGAGACTGCTGTTCAACGGCGTAAATACCGATGGGTGGAAAGCGGCTTACAAGGAAGAATTTCCATCAGAAGGCTGGAAAGTAAAGGATGGTATACTTACCATTCAGGCATCTGACGGAAGTGAGTCCATGAGTTATGGGGATATTGTAACAGAAGAGAAATTCAGAGCATTTGATCTGGCCTTTGATTTTAAATTTTCAGAAGGGGCCAATTCCGGTGTCAAATATTTTGTTACCTTGAGTGAAGGAAATACAGGTTCTGCTATAGGTCTCGAATATCAGATTCTGGATGACAACCAACATCCCGATGCCAAAATGGGCAGAGAAGGAAACCGTACCCTTTCATCACTTTATGATCTGATAAAAGCCAACAAAACACCTCGCTTTGTCAAAGGACCTGGTGAATGGAACAAAGGCCGTGTGGTAGTCTATCCGGACAATAGAGTAGAGCATTACCTCAATGGCGTAAAGGTGGTGGAGTTTGTTAGAGGTTCCGATGAGTACAGGGCATTGGTAGCCGAGAGTAAATACAAAATTTGGGAAAAATTTGGGGAGGCACCTGAAGGACATATCCTACTCCAAGATCATGGGGATGAGGTACAGTTCAAAAACATCAAAATCAAAACATTACAATAAAACCCAAAACATATGGACAAAGATTTGAATAAGCGCAGGGAATTTTTAAAAAAGTCTACTTTAGCCACAGTAGGAATGTCTTCCCTTGGCGCATTAGGTTTCTCTGCCAAAAGTTATGGAAATATCATTGGTGCCAATGAACGCATGAATGTGGCTATAGCGGGATTGGGAAGGAGATTAGGGGCTTTTTATGCACCTATCGCAAGGAAGGAAAGTAATGTAAGATTGCATACGCTCTGCGATGTAATGGAATCCCAGAGGATCAAAGGGGCAGCCAGTTTTGCTATGCATATTGATTACAAGCCCAAATTGGAAAACAGTATTCTGAAAGTCATCGAAAACAAAGAAATCGATGTACTGATCAATGCTACTCCTGACCATTGGCATGCACCGGGGACTTGGTTGGCTGTGGCAGCAGGAAAGCACGTCTATGTGGAAAAACCCTGTAGTCACAATCCAAGAGAAGGGGAATTACTAGTTGATTTTAAAAATAAATACAAGAAGGTAATTCAAATGGGCAATCAGCAGAGATCTTCTTACCATACCATAGAAATTATCAAAGAAATTCATGGTGGAGTGATCGGGAAGCCTTACAGAGCAGTAGCCTTTTATATTAATAACCGCGGCAGGGTGCCCAATCAAGTGGAACAGGCCCCTCCTGCAGGTCTAGACTGGGAATTGTTCCAAGGACCCGCACCAAGGCGAAAATATACACATGATACCTGGGACTATAACTGGCACTGGTATGGATGGGATTATGGCACGGCCGAAACCGGTAACAATGCCACACATGAACTTGATGTGGCAAGATGGGCCCTGCAAGTGGAATTCCCTAGCCATGTAAGTGTGGATGCTGGAAAATACCATTTTCAGGATGATGGCTGGACCATGTATGATACCATGTATGCAACATATAAATTTGAAGGAGATAAAACCATTGTATGGGATGGGCAGAGCCGCAATGGATACCTGACTTATGGTGCTGACAGGGGCACAGTAATCTATGGTACAGAAGGTTCTGTATTTGTCAACCGGTCGTTATACAGACTCTATGATAAAAGCGGCAAATTAATCCGGGAAGTCAAATCCCGTGGTGAAGAAGGCAGCACTAATTTAGGTGGTGGTGGAGATAATACCACAGATCACGTGGTAAATTTCTTTGAAGCTATAAGAGGCAAGGAAAAACAGAATTCAACCATTGAAGAAGGAGCAGTTTCTACCTTACTCTGTCATTTGGCCAATATTTCCTATAGGATCGGTGAAAATTTCGACTGCAACCCTGCTAATGGACATATCTACAACAGGAAAGGTATGGAGCTTTGGTCCAGAGTATATGAAAAAGGCTGGGAACCAAAACTATAAAAAGAAGGAGGTTTTGGTAAAGATTGCAAATATTCAATTAAAATTTGTCGAAATACAGTCAACATATCTCACAATAAATCAATAAATTAGCACTTTCAATTATTGACTTTAGTAAATAATTCCTCAAACCTATTAAATGGAAAAAGCTGTCATTATGGACAGCTTTTTTTAGTTTCAATAAACAGCCTTTTTGGTCAATCAATTGATTGGTGTTCAGCAAAGTTAAAATATAAATACCCGTCAAATACCCATCCCTTAACCCTCAAGAGCAAGAAGAAGACCTAACATGGATTACTGAAGGAATAGTAATTACTTTGTCTTCAATGGAAATCTGTTTGGATTTGTTAAGGTTATTCATTAGCAATTTGGCACATTCCCGACCGATTTCATAAGCAGGTTGGGAAATAGTGGAGAGAGGCGGGTTCATTAGATCTGCTATTTTCAAATTGGAAAAAGTTATCAATTTGATATCCTCAGGGATCCGAAGTTTGGTCTGTTTAATAGCATGATAAGCAGAAATGGCCAATTTTTCTACTGAAGACAAAATTCCATCAGGCCGGTCCATAGGATAAAGGAAAGATTTGATTAACTCCAAATTTTTCTTTTCTTCCTGATAACATTGAATAACCCAATTCTCCAAAAATGGAAGATTTGAGGCCTTTATGGCATCTAAATATCCCCTTAGCCTCTCTTTGCCGATAGTGATTTCCTTGGAGAGGAGTAAAAAATAAATTTTCCTGCAGCCACTTTGTATCAAGTGCATGGTAGCATCAAATCCACTTTGGTAATCATTGGTAATGAATTTCGTAGTAGGTATATTTTGAGCTATTCTATCGAAGAAAATAATAGGAATACCTTGCCGGAGGACCTGCTCCAAATGCTCCGTGCTACTGGTCTGACTTGAAACAGACATCACAATAGCATCGACCCTGCCTCCAAGTAGATAAGATATGATTTTCTTCTCTTGTTCAACGTCTTCATGGGAATTATAAACCAAAAGATGGTAACCGTACTGTTGTGTAATCTCCTCAATCCCATCAATGACCTGTGCAAAAAAATTGTTGATCCGCTCCGGAATAATGACTCCAATGGTTTTGCTTCTATGAGCCCTGAGGCTCCTTGCGTAAGGATTAGGCTGATAATTCAACTCCTTGGCCAATGCCATCACCTTCTCTTTGGTAGCCTTACTGATTTCATAGCTATCATTCAAAGCCCTTGAGACAGTGGATGGTGCCATGTTCAGTTTTTCCGCTAAATACTTGATATTGATCTTGGTCATTTTCTGCGGTCCGAAAAGGTTTTATTCTTTAACTCTTTCAAACATTCGGAAATATAAGAAATTTAAATTTCAGTAACCGAAGGTGGTCAGATTTGAAAGTATAAATCACGGAAACGATTCCACAATTAAATATGAAGGATGGGTTCAAAAACTCCATTTTAATCCTTAAAATTAAGCTTGATTAGCCTGTTAACCTATTTCAGTTATGTCAGCAACCAACAATAAACCCTTTTTGGATGAAGATTTTCTATTGGAAAATGAATTTGCAAAAACCCTTTATCATGAATATGCCAAATCTTTACCAATCATAGATTACCATAACCACCTTCCGCCTGATCAAATTGCCACAAATAAAGTATTTGAAAATACAACCCAGATTTGGTTAGCTGGAGACCATTACAAATGGAGGGCGATGCGAACTTTAGGAGTTAATGAGGTCTATATAACAGGAAATGGTAGTGACGAGGAAAAATTCCAAAAATGGGGGGAATCAGTTCCCTTTACAGTTAGAAATCCATTGTACCATTGGACACACTTAGAACTGAAACGGTATTTTGGCATTAATGATCTTCTTAATGGAAATAATGCTAAAGAAATATATGAGATCACCTCTGCAAAGACCAACAGTCCCGATTTCAGTTCCCGCGCATTGCTGGAAAAAATGAAGGTGGAAGTGGTATGTACTACAGATGATCCTACAGACAGTTTGGAACATCACCAAGCTTATAACACAAATCCTGGAAACTTTGGCTTGTTTCCTGCATTCAGACCGGACAAATCTTTTGCAGTGGAAAATCCGGCAAGTTATAGGCATTACCTCCAAAAACTGGAGGTTGTTTCAAAAATAAACATCAACTCTTATGATGATTTATTAGAAGCATTGAAACAACGTATTGATTATTTTCACCAAAATGGCTGCAGGTTATCTGATCATGGCCTAGAACAAATCTATTATTTCAGCAATGCACCATTTGATCTGCACATCCTGTTTAAAAAAGTACTTTCCGGATTGCTTTTGGACAAAGAGGAAGTTGCCTTTTTTAAGTTCAAAACCCTTTTGGAACTTTGCAAAATGTACCATGCCAAAGGTTGGACCCAGCAGTTCCACCTTGGAGCTATGCGTAACAATAACAGCAGGATGTTCAAAAAAATAGGTCCAGATACAGGATTCGATTCCATTGGAGATTATCCTCAGGCTTTGGGACTTTCTGCATTTCTGAATGAACTGGACAGTACTGACCAACTCAGCAAAACCGTACTTTATAACCTTAACCCAGGTGATAATGAGGTCTTTGCAACCATGTGCGGGAATTTCAATGATGGCAGCATAAGAGGAAAAGTTCAATTCGGATCAGGCTGGTGGTTTTTGGACCAGAAAGACGGCATGGAAGCTCAAATGAACATATTGTCCAATATGGGGCTGATTGCCACCTTCGTAGGCATGTTGACTGATTCCAGGAGCTTCCTTTCCTTTCCAAGGCATGAGTATTTTCGCAGAATACTTTGTAACTTGTTCGGCAAGGATATCCAAAAAGGCATGCTTCCCCAAGATGAAAAATGGATAGGTAAAATTATCCAGGATATCTGCTATCATAATGCCAAGGATTATTTTCAATTCCCCAATCAATCATGAAATTATTCTCCGTAAAAAATAAAAAAATAATTATTACAGGTGCCACCGGAGTTCTGGGAACTACAATATCACAACACCTTGCCAGAGAAGGAGCACAAATCATTATCATCGGGAGGACTGCATCCAAAATTGAACATCTTGTCGAAGAAATCAGAGAACTAGGTGGAAAAGCTGATGCATTCCTTGCAGATGTCACTTCTGAAAACCATTTAATCCAAGCAGCGGCTCAAATTCAAAAAAGGTACAAAAAAATAGATATTTTAATTAATCTGGCAGGTGGCAATATGCCGGAAGCTGTAGTAAGGCCAGATCAAACAATAGCTGATCTTTCAGCTGATGCCATGAAAAAAGTTATGGATCTGAATTACCAGGGCACCTTTCTTCCTACCAAACATTTCTTGCCCCTGATGCTGGCTAATGGTTCAGGAAATATCATTAACATTTCTTCCATGGCAGCCAGCAGGCCAATGACACGCGTGGCAGGTTATGCTTCGGCTAAAGCAGCCATTGACAACCTGACCAAATGGTTGGCCGTGGAACTCAACCACAAACATGGGCCGGATTTCAGAGTAAATGCAATTGCTCCCGGTTTTTTCCTAACAGAGCAAAACCGAAGCCTTCTGACCGAAATTGATGGAAAACTCACCCAGCGTGGCCAGCAAATCATACAACATACCCCAATGGGCAGGTTTGGCAATCCTGATGATCTCATGGGAACTTTGCAGTGGTTATGTTCTGACGCTTCCCGTTTTGTAACCGGCACAATCATTCCGGTAGATGGGGGGTTTTCAGCATATTCTGGAGTTTGAGAATGGAAAACAGCTCAACTTTGTACAAAGCACTATGAACATTGAACCTTGAACTAATTGTACAGAGAAACCATTACAACCAATTAATCAATAACTTATTACCTAATCCACTAATTAACTTAACACATTCCCATGATATACAAAATGGAGCAGACCATGCGCTGGTATGGTCCCAAGGACCCTGTTAGTTTGGCAGATATCCGACAAGCTGGTGCTACAGGAATTGTTTCTGCATTGCATCATATTCCCAATGGTGACGTTTGGTCCAGGGAAGAGATCAAATTAAGGAAAGACATCATCGAAGCTGCTGGTCTAAGCTGGTCTGTTGTAGAGTCTGTCCCTGTACATGAAAACATCAAAACCCGAACTGGAAAATACCAGGAATATATTGAAAATTATAAGCAGACTATTGCCAACCTGGCTGCCGAAGGAGTTCGCATCATTTGTTACAATTTCATGCCCATATTGGACTGGACACGCACTGAGTTGGCATGGAACTTACCGAATGGTGCCAAGGCATTGCGGTTTGAAAAAAAAGAAGTTATTGCCTTTGATCTTTTTATCCTTAAGAGACCTGGGGCTGAAAGGGCCTATTCCCAAAAAGAAATTCAAAGAGCCAAAGAATTCTTTGATAATGCTTCCCAAGAAGACCTCAAAAGGGTGCAGGACAACATCCTTAAAGGGCTTCCTGGCTCTGAAGAAGGCTATACCTTGGAAGAATTCCAAAAAGCCTTAGACACTTACAAAGGTATAGGTCACAAAGAGTTAGCCGATCACTTGAGGAAATTCTTGGATGAGATTTTACCTGTAGCTGAACAAAATAGAGTTAAAATGTGTATCCATCCCGATGACCCTCCATTCGATATTTTTGGACTACCTCGGGTAGTAAGCACAGCTGAGGATATGCAAAGGATGATTTCAGACAATGGCAGTCCCAATAATGGATTTACTTTTTGCACAGGTTCTTACGGCGTAAGGGAAGACAATGACCTACCTGCCATGGTAGAGAAATTTGGGGACTATATTCACTTTATTCACCTTAGAGCTACTACCAGAGATGCTGAAGGGAATTTTTTTGAGGACAATCACCTGGAAGGGGATGTACCCATGGAGGCAGTAATCCAT
The DNA here is from genome assembly GCF_003014575.1 of Cecembia rubra. Taxonomy (GTDB): domain Bacteria; phylum Bacteroidota; class Bacteroidia; order Cytophagales; family Cyclobacteriaceae; genus Cecembia_A; species Cecembia_A rubra. The sequence goes on along the minus strand of NZ_PYGF01000001.1, from coordinate 365,706 downwards.
GAAATTCTGAAAGTCCAAAAAAGAAGAGGAATTTCCATTCCCATGCGGCCTGACCATGGCCATCAAATGTTGGATGATATATCCAAACCTATTGTTAACCCAGGTTATACTGCAATAGGTAGATTAAAGGGACTGGCAGAAATTAGAGGTGTAGAGGCTGGTCTGATTTATGCGGGTGTGGTATAAATCATGCCTTTCTAAAAATCATTTTCCCCATATTTCCCTTTTCACCTGTAGCATGCTTATGAATTATGGAAATATGGGGTTTATTTTTTCAGGAATTAGCCTTAACCTGTCAAAATCCGTATGATTTCATTCCTCCTGTTTCTGGAAAAAGGTACTTTTTTGATGCCCATATCCAGTTCATTTCCCATTATACCCAGGACCTTATTTTTGGCAATGATATAGGTTTTATGCACCCGGAGGAAGTTTTCGTTAGGAAGGGATTCTTCCATACTTTTCAAAGTCATAAGGGAAATCAACTTTTCTGAAGGGGTATAGATTTTTACATAATTTTCCATTCCTTCCACCAATAAAATATCTTCCAGGTTGACCCTTTTTAAAGCATTGTCCACTTTGACATAGATAAAATCGCGCGGTTCCTTGATAACCAGAATTTGCTGCTTGTGGGCTAATTTTTCCCTGGCCTTATTGACAGCCTTGAGGAAGCGGTCAAAAGGATAAGGCTTCACCAAATAATCCACCACATCCAACTCATAGCCTTCCAGGGCATAATTAGGATAAGCTGTAGTTAAAATTACCAAAGGCGGATTGGTCAGGCTTTTTAAAAATTCAATACCCGTAATCTTGGGCATCTGAATATCCAGGAAAATTAAATCGGGCTTTTCATTGGCAATGACAGTATTGGCTTCAAGTGCATTTTCACATGCTCCCAACAAATCCAATACTTCAATTTCTCTGATATAACTCTTAAGGCCCTCTCTTGCCAAAGGTTCATCCTCTACGATAACAGTCCTTATTCTCATGTGTTAAAAATTAATTTTCAAATTAACCCTGAAATCCCCCTCCCCTTTTTTGATACTCAACTTATATTGATCCGGATAAACCAACTCAAGTCTTCTCCGGATATTGCCCAGCCCTAGACCACCAATAGGATTTTTTTGATCTTGGGACAATTGTTCCGTAGTATTGAAAAATTCCGCTTCAAGTGTGTTCCCAATTCGTTTAATCTTTACCCGGATCAGATTGTGCCGGTCCAAGTGAGTGGAGAGGTGTTTGAAACAATTCTCCAAAAATGGTATCAAAACCAAAGGTGCTATCTGAAAGCCTTGTAGGTCTCCCTCTTTCTCTAATTTAAAATCGAGCCGTTCACCTTTACGGATTTTTTCCAGTTCAATATAGTTTTCAAGGTACTCCAATTCCTTTTGGATGTCTATCCTTTCAGCAGAAAATTCATAAAGTTGGGACCGCAATAGGTTGGACAGTTTAATCAGGGTCTCAGAGGCTTTGTCAGGATCTATTTTGATCAAAACATAGATGGAATTGATGGTATTGAAAAGGAAATGGGGATTTACTTGGGATTTTAAATAATGCAGCTCGTCTTTTATCCTCTCCTTTTCCTTTTTCTCTTCCAGAATTCTCGATTTCCGCACTTCTTTTTGTGCTTTTAATCCCAAAAATATTACCGGAGTAAATATATTGGAAGTAATCATGTAAATTATTATTGACCACGTAGATGCCTGGAATACTTGGTTGAGATCTTTGTCAAAAATTAGTGAAATAAACAGAAAATTGAGGAGCCCAAAGACAATTGCGAAAAATCCAAATACCACAGGTACAAGCCAAAATCTTTTGTTTTTCAACCAATTTTTTAGTGAACTATACTGAAAGATGTAATACAAACCAAAATGGGAAATACCATAAAGAAAAATTAGGACGATAAGGAATACCTTGTCCTCATACAATTTATTGTATGCATTGTAAAAGAATACAAAATAGAAGAGCCAAAAGAGGGGATGGTAAACATACTTTTTGGCAAAAACATTAGCCACTTTCTGTCCCATGGCATACCAGGATAAGTTTTTCACTGCCTCATTTGAAGAATTGGATGTCATAATCAAACCTAGATAAAATTTGAATATCTTTTCAATAGCTAATAGGGTGTTTGCAACTTTTCTAAAGTTGACTAAGGTCCAAATTGAAAACTCCTTGGCTAATCGGAACTTTGGAAATTTTGCCGTACTATTAATTAATTGATTGGCATTGGAAAATAATCATGCAAATCAGAAGTAACAATTTACATTCTCAGGGCCTAAGATTAAAGATCGATTGACCAATTGTAAGGATATCCTGACCAAGGGGAATAATTTCCAAGTATTAAAGGAATTAAGCTGAAAAAAACCCAGGAACCTATTTTTCGGAATTTTTCATTTCCCTGATCCAATTGGTCAGAAAAGGTTTGCAATTGGTCAACAAAACTTTTCCCTATGAAATGGTTCATCCAACTTTGGAGCAAACAAAAGCTAAAAACCATGAAAACATCAGTATTCAACTACTTGCTTGTAATTCTTTTTGCATGCAGCTTACAAATTGTAAATGCCAGCACAGCCATGGTCAATGTTGAGGTTGTAGGAAAAGGAAGACCCCTTATCCTAGTACATGGCATGTCGTGTGATTCCTCTGTTTGGGATGAATTTGTACAGAATTACAAAGATCGGTACCAATTTCATTTGGTATCCATCAAAGGATTTGGAAACAACGAAAAGATTGAATCCCCTCATTATCTTACCCAAATCCGGGATGAGATCATTGCATACATCAAAAATAATTCTCTTCAGAATGCAGTATTTGTCGGTCATAGTATGGGTGGGTTTTTGGGATTATGGATTGGGGCAGTTGAGCAGGAACTGCTTTCTCGCATCATCTCAGTCGATGGCATTCCTTATTTTCCAGCAGCTCAAATGCCAGGGATTACCCCAGAAGTAGCTCAAAATATGGCGGATCAAATGAAAGTAGGAATGAGACAAATGAGTGATGGCCAAACTAAAGCCAATCAGGAAATGATTGTTGCCGGAATGATCCGCAATAAGGACAAACATGAAAAAGTGGTTAAAATGGGCCTCAACAGCCATCCCGAAGTGGTCGGGCAGGCTTATACTGAAATGTTCACAACTGATATTCGTCCTTTAATGAGCAAAATCAGAACTCCGACATTGGTTTTGGGTTCCTGGGCAGCTTATGGACAGTATGGTTTTACCAAAGAAGCAATTAGCACAAACTTCCTTAATCAAATCAATTTAATCCCTGCTGCCAGACTGGAAATGGCTTCATCAGCCTACCATTTCATTTTCTACGATGAACCGGAGTGGTTCTATGAACAAGTAGAAAAGTTTCTGTCCGAATAATGGGGACAAAAAATGAGGTGAATGATGGTTTAACCTGCCATTCACCGCTCATCAGAAAAAATTAAGGAAAGATCAAGTTTCATAAACCTTAAAGGATGTCTCCCGTTAAAAACATGTAATAGCATGCAATGACAGGAGATTTTCCTACTGCTCATACGGAGAGTACGGCTTTTCTCTTTTAGTTTAGTTGATGAAAGTCATTGTGTATAATGGGCCCTTTTGGGGCCCTTTTTACTTATTGTATTTTTTTTAGAACCAGGGCAGTCCTATTAGGTAAATACAATTTGATTTTATTTTTTTTGTCAGTAGGGTAATCAAACTGATCGCATACCCTATCAAATCCTCCATATTGCTTATTGTCTGAATTCAGGATTATTTGATATTGTCCAGCCTCTGGCACTTCAAATTCCAATCCAAAATAGGATTCTGAAACATGAAAGTTAAATGCAAAAATGAGATTAGCTCGAAAGAAAACCAGTACTTTTTTGTCAGGATCCAAAAACAGCTGCTCCGCATGAGGTGCCACCAATACAAAGTGTTTTTTGACTGTTTCAACCATATCCCTATCCCATTCATTCAGATCATGGTAGCGCAAGTGTTCTGTATCTACTAAAGACCATTGTCTTCGGGCATATTGATAACTCCAGTCATTTCCCTCACGAGGGAAATCCACCCATTCAGGATGCCCAAACTCATTTCCTATAAAATTCATATAACCTTCACCTCCCAATGCAATGGTTATCAGCCGGATCATCTTGTGCAGGGCCACACCCCTATCCACCACAAGGCTTGTCTGCAGTTTAGTCATGCTTGTGTACATTTCCTTATCCATTAGCCAGAAAGCAATGGATTTATCCCCCACTAGGGCCTGATCATGGGATTCCGCATAGGCAATGGTTCTTTCTTTCTTGGGCCTGTTGCTTAGTTCATGCCACATTTCAAACATATCCCAATGTTCATCAGGTTTATGCTTAAGTGTTTTGATCCAAAAATCCGGAATACCCATACCCAAGCGAAAATCAAAACCCAAACCACCTTCTTCGTGTCTCCTGCACAATCCAGGCATACCACTTACTTCTTCTGCAATAGACAATGCCTGTCTGGAAAAATCATGGATAAGTTTATTGGCCAATTGCAAATAAATCACTGCATCCCAGTCTACCCCATCCCTGAAATATTTGGCAGGATTGTCAAAAGATACATGGCCATGATGCAGGTAAAGCATGGAAGTAACCCCATCCCAACGGAATCCATCAAAATGGAATTCCTCCATCCAATATCTTACATTGGAAAGCAAAAATTGCCTTACTTCTTTTTTACCATAATCAAACAATTTGGAATCCCAACCTTCATGGTAACCTCTTCCCCCTGGATGGAAATACTGATGCTCAGAACCATCAAATTCGTTTAATCCTTCGAGGACATTTTTGACCGCATGGGAATGCACAAGGTCCATAATGACCGAAATTCCCATTTCATGGGCTTTATTGATCAGGAATTTGAGTTCTTCCGGAGTTCCAAATCGTGAAGATGGACTGAAGAAATTGGATACATGGTAACCAAATGAGCCATAATAGGGGTGTTCCATAATGGCCATAATCTGTATGGTATTGTAACCTGCTTTTTTGATCCTAGGCAAGATTTCTTCTGCAAATTCAATATAGGTTCCCACACCTGCTTTTTCCTGGGCCATACCCACATGGCATTCATAAATCAGGGGCTGCATCAGATTTTCAGAAGGATCAAAAGCATGGTCTGTCCATACAAAAGGCTTAGTGGGAAACCAAAGTTGCCCGGCAAAATCATGCGTCTTTTCATCCTGCACCACCCTTCTGATGTAGGCGGGAATCCGGTCCAAGGCTCCGTTTTTCGCTTCTACATTCACTTTGATTTTAGAACCATGAGTAAATCGTTCTTTGTATTCGTCAAAGGGTAAAAATATCTCCCAATCCCCTCTATGGTTCTTTTTCATGGGATGGCTGTACCTGTTCCAGCCATTGAAATCTCCCATCAGGAATAGATTATACGCTTTAGGAGCCCACTCCCTATAAATCCAGCCATTGCGGAGGGGATCAAAATTTACCCCATAGTATTCATGTGCCCGGGCAAATTCCAAAATGCTTCCATAGCCTTGTTCAATGTCCTGAAGGGTATATTTGTACCTCAGGTACCTTTCATAAATATCTTCTGAATAATCCTTTAGCCAGTCTTCTTCCTTGGCCAAGGCTAAAATTTTCTGATTTTCCACAAAAAATCTGCAGTTAGTTAGATTTAAAGATAAAAAATAAATCACATCACAGAACTACAAGTAAGTTAATTTTGCATGTTGTTTTACCAAATACTTTCCATTATACCCATGGGCTAACTGCGTAGTATCCTTCCCTGGTCTAAACTTTATAAAAAAAGAATTCAACCTACATTAGTCCAAAAACCATCTCCCAAACATTTCGGATTCCACTTTTTACTTTTGCCTTGGACCTTCTTCTGCGTTCATCATCATTCATCGGTGCTTAGTTCTACAATCGATTTCCTTAGGTTCTCCTTTGCCTTATGTCGAAAATCAGCACTTGAAAAATCCAGATCTGGTAAAACCAGCACTTTTTTGAAACCCGAACCCTCAAAATCATCTCCTGCGGTAATTAAATAACAAGGCTTGTCTGCTTGCTTACATAACTGTAATAGCTCGTAACTCCCCTTTCCTCCTGCAGATTGGTGGTCATACTTTCCCTCACCGGTAATCACCAGATCCGCCCATTTAACCTTTTCTTCCATGCCAACTTTTTCAAAGAACCACTGGGCCCCCATTTGAATTTCTGTGTCAAAAAAGAAAGAAAGCCCGTAAGCAATTCCTCCAGCAGCACCAAACCCTTTTTGATCCAGGACCTCTTTCTTGGCTTTTTGAGATAAAAGCGCCAAAACACCCTCACAGGTTTTTTCCAAGTTGGGAATTTCATAAGGAGACAAACCTTTTTGTGGGCCGAATACTGGTATGGCTCCTTTTGATCCCCAAAATGTATGGTTAACATCACAAAGACAGGTAAAACGGATGTCTAATGAATGCACTGGTCTTTGGATATGATTTATTTTATCCAAAAATGTATCCGAGAACAAAGGAGTTTCCCTGCCTTTTTCATTTAAAAAACCAAATCCTAATGCAGCTAATATCCCTATTCCCAAATCCACCGTGGCCGAACCGCCCAGTCCTAAAACAATATGATTGGCACCTGCTTTGATGGCAGCTTGAATCAATTGTCCTGTCCCGTAGGTACTGGCCACCCATGGATTTCTTTCTGCGGTTTGGAGGTGTTTGATTCCTGAAACCGTTGAAACATCCAGGTAAGCGGTTTTGCTATTGGTATCATAAAAGAAATACCCCTTGACAGACCTGCCCAATGCATTCAGCACCCAGATCTCCTCAGATTCCAAGCCCAAGGCTTTTCCCAATAAATAACAGGTACCATCTCCCCCATCTGCAATGGGCAATACCGCTGTTTCCGCATTTGGATAAACACCCATAATTGCCCCTCGGATGATCTCCGCCGCCTCATCCGCCTCTATGGTTCCTTTAAATGCATTGGGGGATATCAGGATTTTCATTTGAATTAAGCGTTTTTATAATTTCTAAATTTAATGCCAAAAAAATATCAGAATAGTTTAAAAGAAAGCCTATCCTTGTCATTCCGAAATTTTTAAATTCAGCATTTACAGATCATTAATAGACAAAAGGTTTCACGCAGTGGGATGCATCGCAGTTGCTGAGATCGCTGCGAGAAATGGCTATTTGTCATTGGTAGAAGAGAGAAATCCAATCAATCGTTGCTTCAGTTGTCTCTCCCGTACAGCTCTTGGAATCGAGGTGACAAGGAGAAGCCCTATTCAGTTCAACCCTGATGAATGAATTAACCCTATTTCTTATTTGCCCATATTATGCTTAGCGGTCAAAAGAACCGATCTTTTAAAGAACTGAGGAACTCAAACTTATAAAGACTCCCTCCTTTTAATTTTTACTTTTGCCTTGGCTCTTAATGAAAACTTAATGGTTCAAAACTTCAGAAATCCGCCTTCCCACTTCCGAAATTTCTACCCTTTCATCCTTCCAAAATACTCCTTCGTAGCTGCCTTCACTTTGGGCGCCAAGTAAATCGTGGAAATCATAGTTGGAATGGCCATAATGGCATACATGCCATCAATAAAACTTACTACTACTTCCAAAGAAACAACAGCACCTGCCACAATGGTTATCAGGTAGAAGTAATTGTAATATTTTGCTTTGTCAGCTCCAAAGAGGTAATTGAAGCATTTGTGTCCATAATAAGAGTAAGTGAACATAGTGGAAAGTGCAAAAACCAATACAGCCACCATCAAAAGGTATTTTCCTATCCCAGGCAAACCGATTTCAAAAGCTGAAAGCGTCAACCTCACTCCATCATTTTCGGTGCTTTCCCAAACACCTGTCAACAAAATAACCAAAGCCGTCAATGTACATACTACCACAGTATCGATAAATGGTCCCAACATGGCAATCAACCCCTCTCTAACCGGTTCATTGTTTTTGGAAGCTCCGTGAACCATAGGGGCTGTACCAATGCCTGCCTCATTTGAAAAAGCTGCTCTTCTTGCTCCGATGACCATAACAGCCCCCACAGCCCCGCCCATAACTGCATTTCCTGTAAAGGCATCTTCCACGATCAACCAGAGCATGTGCGGAATCTGATCGAAAAATTTGAACATGATGATCATAACAGTTGCAAAATATAGCAGCACCATAAAAGGAACCAGTTTGGATGCAACAGCTGCAATCCTTTTTATTCCTCCCAATATCACTACCGCCACGATCAACATCATGGAAATACCAAGTATCCATTTGGTGGTATCCCCATGGTCCAAACCGTTTGGGAGCAATAGTACAGAACGCAGTACAGCTGTTAACTGATTGGCCTGAAAAATGGCGAGAAGGCCCAAAACACCTGCCACAGAAAACAAAATGGCTAAGGGTTTCCATTTTTTACCCATACCCTCTTCAATCACATACATTGGACCACCTTGAACGACCCCATCGGTATCTATTCCACGATACATGATGGCCAGGGAACAGGTGAAATATTTAGTAGCCATGCCTACAAAGGCGGAAACCCACATCCAAAAAATTGCTCCCGGACCTCCCATATTGATAGCAATTGCCACTCCTGATATATTGCCCAGCCCTACAGTGGCCGCAATAGCTGCAGACAACGCCTGACGGGAAGAAATCTGACCGGGAAGATTTTGATCGTCATATTTCCCGCTGACAACTTTAAGGGCATGTCCAAAATGACGGAAAGGCAAAAAACCGGAATATGCAAATAAAATAAAGCCACCTCCCATCAGCAAAACCAACATTGGTGTATCCCAAATCCAATTACTAAAGTCAATGATATATTGTCCCATGAATCATATTTCAAATGAAACAGCATATTAATGGCAATTTTGGTAAAAGACAAATGGGATGGGTAATTTGATGCCTTAGGGATTCTTTAAATTAAAAAAGAAGTTCCTACAAATTGGAGGTATAAATTGTTCCAAGTACTAAGTACCAGGAATGAGATTCCAATGGGCAGAAAATGAACACTTCCTTTAAATAGTTTAAGGGCAGCTTTTGCTAAAAGCCTAACCTTGTCAATCTAACGGAGAGAGAGGTCTATTTCTAGCTGCTTTTCATTCATCACCTCCAACCATTTTAAAAAAAAATATCCGAAAAGCCAACCATCATACGGTCAGCTTTTCGGATAGGTACTAAATTTCTGTTGAATTTAGATTCTTCTTAAGTCTTATTTCTTGTATCTTGAGTCTGGAGTCTAATCTCTCGCTTCTAACCTCTCCAACCTACCATTCCACCATTGGTGACCGGTAGAAATTCTTCCCTTGGGCTTCCCATCGCTGACCATGCCATACAATCCTCCTCCTAAAATCTTCCCAGTTTCGGGCTGACTTTGGAGACCAGGCTATCTCAGCAATAGCTGCCAATCTGGGAAATACCATGTACTCTATATCCGCATAAGTGATGATGGTCTCAGTCCAAAGGGGTGCTTCCACGCCCAGGATATTTTCCCTTCTTATCTGTTCTTCCAACTCGGTAGGATCCCAGTTGTAAGCTTCATCCAACTCAATATAAGCCGCCCAATGCAAGCCCAAATGCGTCGTAGAATCATACTGCATGTCCAAATAGGCTTTAACCGCAGGGGAAATCAAAACTTGAGCCCCCTGCTCGATGGCCAGGATGGCATTCTCTGCCTTGGCCCAATACTGGGCTACTGATGTGGGAAGCAACTTGGCATGAGCCACCTCATCCCAACCCAAGCTCTTCTTACCATATTTACTAACGATAGACTGTGCCTTTTCAATAAAAGGAATATAGTCTTTCATCTCTGTTACATGTGACTCATCCCCACCAATATGGAAATAAGGACCAGGAGTCATTTCAGAAATTTCACGGATCACATCTTCAATAAATTTATAAGTGACAGGACTGTCGGTATCCAAAGTGGAGAAACCCACCTCAATACCGGTATGATAAGGCGTCGCATCTGGATCATCTTCCAAACCCAATGCCTTTCTGTCTATGGCTACGGCCGTTTTTTCAGGAACAGTAATACCCGGATTCAGGATACCATAAGCATTCAAAGCGGAATTGGTATGTCCAGGCATATCGATCTCAGGAACAATGGTGATAAACCTGCTCTGGGCATAGCTTACGATCTCTTTGTAATCTTCCTGGGTGTAGAAACCTCCCTTGCCCCCTCCAACTTGATTGGCACCACCAATAGTGGTCAATAAGGGCCAGGATTTGATCTCAATTCTCCAACCCTGATCATCGGATAGGTGTAGGTGCAAATGGTTGATCTTGTAAACTGCAATTTGGTCGATCAGTTTTTTCACCTCCTCTACAGTGAAGAAATGTCTGGCCGCATCCAACATCATGCCCCTGTAGGCATATTCAGGATGATCCTGTACAGTACCTGAAGGAATCAAAAACTGGTTGTTGGAACCTTTGGCACTACCCCCATGGGCAGGAATCAATTGCTTCAAGGTCTGAATGCCATAAAAAAGACCTTCAGGAGCAGGAGCTGCAATCAATATTTTCTTGTCAGAAATGCTTAAGCTGTATCCTTCCTCATGGGGAGAAGCGCCACCATCCAAACTCAAAACAATAGCATTGTCTTTATCATCTTGACCAATGACCAAATCCAGTCCGGTAAATTCTCCAATAGAAGACTTCAGATACTCTGCTACCATCTGTACCTGTGCAGGATCAGATTGTAGGACGATGGTTGTTTTATTGCTCAAGGTAAAACTGCCGGATTCAGCAGCTACAGATACGGGAACAGGTATGATGCTGTGTTTGTCAATAGGAACCACCTCTTGCTTTTTACCACAGGAAAAGCATAAAATAGCCATCAATACCAGTAATAGCATGTTTCTTAATTGCTTCATAGTCAAAACTTTTTTAGGGTCTAAGTCAGACTTCAAACTTACTTAATTTTTTTAATCAAGCCTGTGCTATTTATCGAAAAGTTAAAAAAACCTTTTACCGTTTCCATTTATCATTTAAATCTTCCATCTTTCCAAAATCGTTTCCTTGGGCCTTTTCCAGTTCATTTTTTTATATAATGATCAGGAATTTTCCCAACTTATAATAACAAACCACTATCCTAATGAAAAAAAAGGAGAATACTTCCAGCAATCCTAGAAGGGATTTTATCAAAGCTTCAGCCACTGCGTTGGCTGGATTTTATTTTGTACCAAGGCATGTACTGGGCGGACCAGGATTCATTGCCCCTTCTGACCGCTTAAGAGTTGCCGGCATAGGTGTAGGTGGTATGGGTGCAGGGGATGTAAGGGGTGTTTTTTCATCAGGAAAGGCAGATTTTGTGGCCTTATGTGATGTTGATGATTTACGTGCAAAAAGCAGTGTAGAAGCCCACCCAAAAGCCAAATTCTACAAAGATTATAGGATTATGCTTGAAAAAGAGCACAAAAGTATTGATGCAGTAACTATTTCCACTCCCGACCATATGCATGCTGTTCAGGCAATGGCGGCCATGCAATTAGGCAAACATGTGTATGTCCAAAAACCCCTGACCCATAACATTTATGAGGCCAGGATGCTGACAGAGGCAGAGAAGAAGTATAAAGTAGTCACCCAGATGGGAAACCAAGGTTCTTCAGGTGACGGCGTGCGCCAAATGGTAGAATGGTACAATGCGGGACTGATTGGGGAAGCTACCCGGGTGTATTGCTGGACAGATCGTCCTGTATGGCCTCAGGGCATTCCATGGCCGACAACACCTGCAACCCCTCCTGCCAACCTTGATTGGGACCTATGGCTTGGGGTAGCACCTTACAGGGAATATGTAGACAACCTCCATCCTTTCAACTGGAGAGGATGGTGGGATTATGGTACAGGTGCCTTGGGTGATATGGCCTGTCATAACATGGAAGCTCCTTTTAGGGTCCTCAACTTGAACTATCCTGTTGCAGCAGAATGCAGTGTAGGTTCCGTCTATGTAGGTGAATTCCAAAGAGGGTACTTCCCAGAAAGTTGCCCACCTTCTTCCCATATTACCCTAAGGTTTAAGCGGGAAGGCAAGGAAGACCTGCAGTTCCACTGGATGGACGGGGGCATACAGCCCAGCAGGCCGGATGAACTGGGACCGAATGAGGTGATGGGCGATGGCGGCAATGGGGTGATAATCGAAGGTACTAAAGGCAAGATGATGTGCGGCACTTATGGTGCAAATCCACAGCTTCTTCCCACTTCCAGAACCAAAGAAGTCAGTGTTCCCCAGACCGAGTACCGCGTTCCCGGAGGAGCTAGCGGACATTATAACAACTGGGTAGAAGCCTGTATTGCCGGTTATGGCAGCAAAGAATTCGAGCGTTTGAGTTCACCTTTCTCCGTAGCAGGGCCCCTGACCGAATCTGTGCTGATGGGCAACCTGGCCATCCGCAGCTATGATTACAGAGAACCAAGAAATGACGGTTCCAACCGCTTCAACTATCCCGGTAGAGGCATTCAGCTGGTTTGGGACGGTCCCAATATGAAAGTCATCAACTTTGAACCCGCCAATCAGTTTGTAAAAAGGGAGTACAGGGAAGGTTGGAGTTTGTAACCACTCACTTCATTCTTTAAAACCTCGTCAATAGAACCCTTCTTGGTACTTTGTACTTGGTACTTGGTACAATGCAGCAGCCCTTAGCCCCCACGCTTCGGGCTTTTTTTATTCCCTTCATGGCAGCCCATCCCTTCTATCTCAGCCCCTTTCAGAACCCCTTTTTTACCTTCATTCTGGTGAAAAATACCCTGTATAAGGTATTTTTTGGTAATTTGGGAAATGTTAGTTTTGGAGGGGACTGACTTAGTTGCAAGTTGCCTATTAGTATTTCCAGGTTTTAAAATTTATAAGTCAAATGGCAGTAAGCTTAATAAATAAGGACAATTGAAAAAATTATACTCAACAAGAAAATATTCTATTAATAATTTGAGAAGAGCCAAACGATCTCTTAAAAGTCGATTAATTTTTAAAAAGTACAGAAAACTTAAGAACAAAGCTGACTTAGGTGTAAGTAAACCAGCAAGAACTTATAAGAGAAAATTTGAAGAACCATACAAAGATTATAAAAGAATTCATGCTCCTGAAAACTTCTCTTTCATTGATAATTCAGAAGGTGTTGTTGAATTTATTTCGCAGTTAAAAAGCCATTTTGATGAAAAGAAAAAAGTTTTTGTTGTTTTAAAAGATGTAAAAATAATCACATACGATGCAATAGTTGTATTACTTTCGATTATGGTTCGATTTAAAGCATCCAAAATTGATTTTAATGGAGATTTCCCAGATAATGGGAACGCTAGAAGAATCTTAGACGAATCTAAATTTTTAAAATATTTGTTCCAAAATTTTAGAAATGAAGATAGGTATCAGCTTGGACAAAACAGTTCAATAGTTACTCATGCTTGGAAAGATGTTGACTCTGAACTTGGAAACGAACTTATTAAAAATGCAAGCAAAACAATTTGGGGTACAGAAAGGAGATGTCAAGGAGTTCAAAGAACTTTAATTGAGCTAATGCTTAATACAAATAACCATGCAGACGATAGCAGAAAAGGCGAAAAACATTGGTGGCTTTCGGTACATCATGACAAGCATAATAAGAAAGTCAGTTTTGCTTTTATTGATTTTGGGGTAGGTGTTTTTACGAGTTTAAACAATAAACGACATGGGAGCAAGTTCTTTGGAATTGTAGACAAGCTTAAAGAAAGAGTGAAATTTGGTAATAATGCAGAATTACTAAAACTTATAATGGATGGTACACTTCACCGAACAGCAACAGGGAAACCTTATCATGGGAAAGGGCTTCCTGGTATAAATAAAGTCAGAGAAAGAAATCAAATCAGTAATTTGAATATTATTACAAATGATGTTCATGCAAGTCTTGATAAAGATTTGTTTACAATTATGCCAAAATCTTTTAGTGGCACTTTCGTTTATTGGGAGTTAAACAAAGAAAATTTAAATTGTTATGGAGAAAATTAAAATAAGTGTTCTTGAAGATTTTAGCCCAACTCCTGGACCAAGATACATTCACGAAGGAAAGTTTTCGGGAGAATTATTTCGTCAACAAGTACTATTTCCAAAAGTTTCTGAAGCACTAGAAAAAAACCTTCATTTTGAAGTTGACTTGGATGGGACTGCTGGTTATGGTACTTCATTTCTAGAAGAATCTTTTGGTGGATTAATAAGGATACATGATTTATCATATCAAAGAATTTTGGAACTAATGACCATTATCTCGAACGAAGAAGATTATTTGATTGATGACGTAAATGATTATTTAAAAGACGCTTATGAAGAATCTAAGAAATAATCTAATTAAAGGGTTTATTTACATTTCATTAATAGCTTTCGGTTATGTTTTGACAAGATTTATTGAAGTCCCTTATTTTGAAATTTCTAAGACAATTGATATTTCATACATCTTGACCTTAGTAGTAACAGCTTGGTTAGCGATATTAATCACAACTGTTTTTGAAAAGAAGAACAATGACCATAGAGTTGAAAAAGACCTTATCATTACCAGAGTAGGTAATATTTATGACATTGCAGCATCCTTACAATTAGAATCAAATAGTGGTCGAATTCATATATCTGAAGCATCATCATCTTTAAAAAGAATAAATACCGCACTAAACTCTATTTACAAGATTGTCGATAAGTGCCATTTTAATATAAATGTTGACTTAAAAGACCGGCTAAGGCTAATTTTATCTGACATAAGAAATACATTGACCAACACCCCTTCAATTACTGATGAGCAACTAAATTCAAAAGATTTACCAATTGAAATTAAAGATAGCATCATACATTTTAATAAAGAACGCATTTCGCAGTTAGAAGTAAAATTTGATACATTGAAAGATTTATTACTTGAATTACAGATTGATATAAATAAAAAATGAAAAATGAAAAAGCCACCGGCCAAATAGCACCTACCTAAAGGTGGCGGTTTTGATTTTAATTAAGTGAATGGCTGCTATAAAAGTTTGTAGATGATTGATCCCGCACGTGCGAGACTCTTAAATACCCCAATGCGGCAAACACCAAAATTTTAACGAAAAAGAAAACTACACTCAGGATAAAAATATATTTAAAAAGAAAAAGATCGATATGTCAAAACTAAATGTAGACCAAAAAACAATCATGTTGCTTTTTTCAGATAAAAAATCTGACTTCCTTATCCCAGATTATCAAAGACCTTATGCTTGGGAAGAAGGACAATGCCAAACACTTTGGGATGACATTTTTACATTTGCATTTCCCGATAACAATTGCGATAAATTTGACAGCAATGAAGAATATTTTTTGGGTTCAATAGTAACTTTTGAAAACGAAAAGAATAAAAAGGAAGTAATTGATGGACAGCAACGTTTAACTACTTTGATGTTGCTATTGCGAGCTTTTTATGCAAAGTTTGGCAATATGCAAGACGAGAACTCAAAAAGCACTCGTGAAAGAATAGCCCAATGTTTATGGAAAACAAATGAATTTGGACAACCTAATCTAAATGTTCTTAAAATTGATTCGGAAGTAGCAACGGATAATGACAAAGATGAATTTTTAGAAATCCTCAAAACAGGTATTGTAAACCGGGATCAAAAGAGTAACTATGCTAAAAACTATCGTTTTTTTCAAGAAAAAATAGACAACTTTTTAAGCGAATATCCCTCCTATTTTGCCTACTTGCCTGCAAGGATTTTAGGGAATTGTATTCTATTGCCGATAGAGGCTGAGTCGCAGGATACAGCTTTGAGAATATTTTCAACATTAAATGACAGAGGATTGCCTTTATCTGATGCTGATATATTCAAAGCACAATTTTACAAACATTACAGCACAAAGAATCAAAAGGATAGTTTTATCGAACAATGGAAAGAACTTGAAGAAATTTCTGGTAGAATTTTCAAACCATTGAATGGAACACCCATGGACGAACTTTTTACCAGATATATGTATTTTGTTCGAGCAAAACAGGGCGTAAAATCAAGTACAACAGAAGCATTACGTAAGTTCTATGAAAAAGGAAAATACGCTATTCTCAAACAAGATGAAACCTTGCCAAATCTCAAAATTCTTGTGGATTTTTGGCATGATGTATACAACCAAAATTCGGAAAGATTTTCACCTAATATTTTAAGAAAATTATTCATTCTAAACTCCGCACCAAATGGAATGTGGACTTATTTTTTGTCGGTTTATTTTCTAAAAAACAAAAAAGAGAACGAGCAATTAGAGGAAAAAAGCTTAGATGAATTTTTAAATAAAACAATCGGATTTGTGTGGGCATTTGCTTTTACAAATCCCGGCGTTAACGCATTAAGAACCCCTGTCTATGCTGAGATGATAAATATTGTAACAAATAATTCAGTCAGCTTTGATGAACATAAATTTGACGAACACACATTACGAACAGCAATCAGTAATTTTGAATTTAAAAACGGAAGACCAATAACTAGGTCAATGTTAACTTGGTGGGCATTTATAAACGACCAACAAGAGATCCCTACTCTCAATACAAATTTTGACATTGAGCATATTTTTCCAAAAAAACGACAAGAAAATGACAAGTCGTTAAGCAATACCAAATATCTAGAAGCAATTGGTAACAAGTCTTTACTTGAAGACAAAATTAATATAAGAGCATCTGATTACAGATTTAGTGACAAAATCAAATATTATAAAGGTTTCACTAACGATAAAGGACAACATAAAGCAGGGTCTATTATTTCTGAACTAGTGAGTTTGGCAAATAACAAAGTTGATTTTACAGAGCAAGACATAATTGCCAGAACTGAAAATATATTGAATCATTTTATTGATTTTCTGAAACAGAAAAACCTGCTAAAAAAAGAGTAAACGCAAGCACGAACTGGCTTTTGATTCAATGTCGAGAGACCACGAAAGTCCGGTACAGGCTGTGGTTAATCGATTATTCTACCTCGAATAAATCACGATATCTTTTGCTATGATGTATTGATCCTCTACTGCGGATGCTCAGTAAACGTTTGAAAATATTTAAAAAGACACCATGGAGTTCAAATACAATCCAAAACCAGAAGACAAACTTAAATCTGACTTTTCAAGAAGAAAGCAAAAAGGATTAAGCGACTTTGTTGACTTTGAAGAATTCAAAAATTGGTATAACTCGAAAGAAAAAAAGTGTCATTTCTGCGGACTTCAGGAAGAGGAGTGCCAAGAGATTGTGGTGACAGGAATTTTAAAATCAAACCGATTTCCTCAAAACGGTATTCTTGGCCGTGGACAAAGCCGTGGAATGTGGTTGGAAATTGACCGACTAAAGCCAAAAGACAATTATTCACTTGACAATTGCGTGTTATGCTGTTATTTCTGCAACAATGACAAAAGTGATGTTTTTCACGGGGACGAATACAAAGGGTTTCAAAGAGACCGTGTTGGCTATTTGAGAAAATTATTGAACAAAAAGAAATGATTAGAGACGGCCAAACAAATTTTGTATTCATAGCGGACACGCTCTCTACCAAATATCCGGCGTTTACAAAAGAATTTGTATCCAAACTCGAGCAAGCAAAAATCCCATTTGGGGTTCTTCCAAATACCAAGGATGTTTGGGCAGTTGATTATATGCCAATTCAAGTGTCAGAGAAAAGGTTTATTAGATTTACCTACAAGCCAGACTATTTGATTTCAACAAAAAAATGGTCAAGGACAATTTCAGACGTAGATTCAATTTGTGAAGCCATTGGAATTCAAACCATAAAATCAGACATAGTTATCGATGGAGGAAACATTTCAAGATGGGATGACAAAGTGCTAATGACTACCAAGGTATTTACAGAGAACCAAAATATACCGGAACTTCTACTTATCGAACAACTTAAAAACTTGCTTGAAGTGGATGATATTTTTTTAGTTCCAGTCGAGAAAGGTGATTGGCTTGGACACATTGACGGAATGGCGAGGTTTATCAGCAAAGACAAAGTTTTAATTAATGATTTCAGTAATGAAGAGCAAAAGGATTATATTGACTTTTTGGGAGCATTGCATAATTCAGGACTGAAATGGACAACTTTTCCTTTCGACCCTTACGACAATGAAGATGATAATGATGCCGCAGGACTTTACCTTAATTACCTTGAATTGGAAAAGCACCTATTTTTACCAATTTTTGGGAAAGAGACAGATCAAAAAGCAATTGAAAAGTCAAAGGAATTATTCCCAGATAAAGAAATAATTACCATAACAAGTAATGATCCAGCAAAGCACAATGGAGTAATTAACTGCTTGACATGGAATATTAAAGTATAAAGAAAACAATATGCCAAAACAAAAACCAACCCAGGAAGAACCTTTAGAGAAACAGTTATGGAAAGCGGCGGACAAGCTGCGTAAGAACATAGATGCCGCTGAATACAAGCATATTGTATTGGGCCTGATCTTCCTGAAATACATTTCGGATGCTTTTGAAGAGCTCTATGCCAAGCTGGAAGCAGAGGCAGCCATGGGCGCAGATCCTGAGGACCGGGATGAATACAAAGCGGAAAATGTCTTCTTCGTACCCAAGGAAGCCCGCTGGTCTTACCTACAGGCCCGTGCCAAGCAACCCGAAATCGGGAAGTTTGTGGATGAGGCCATGGATGCCATAGAGAAGGAAAACGCTTCCCTCAAAGGCGTGCTACCCAAAGTCTTTGCCCGGCAGAATCTGGATCCTACCAGTTTGGGGGAACTGATAGACCTGGTGGGCAATATCGCCTTGGGAGATGCCAAAGCCAGAAGTGCGGATATTTTGGGGCATGTATTCGAATACTTTTTGGGAGAGTTTGCCCTGGCGGAAGGCAAGAAAGGCGGACAGTTCTATACGCCAAGAAGCGTTGTAGAATTATTGGTTGAAATGCTGGAGCCATACAAAGGCCGGGTATTTGACCCCTGTTGTGGTTCCGGTGGGATGTTCGTACAGAGCTTGAAATTTGTGGACAGCCATGCCGGAAAGGTCAACGACATTTCCATCTATGGTCAGGAAAGCAATCAGACCACTTGGAGATTGGCCAAGATGAACCTGGCCATCCGGGGAATTGACAGTTCCCAGGTAAAATGGAACAATGAAGGCTCTTTCCTGAACAATGCCCATAAAGACCTAAAAGCTGATTATATCATTGCCAATCCTCCCTTCAATGTAAGTGACTGGGGCGGGGATTTGCTGAGGACTGATGGCCGGTGGCAGTACGGCACCCCTCCTACCGGGAATGCCAATTTTGCCTGGATGCAGCATTTTATATACCATCTGGCTCCCAATGGTCAGGCAGGTGTGGTCTTGGCCAAAGGCGCCCTGACCTCCAAATCCTCTGGTGAAGGAGAAATCAGAAAAGCCCTTGTGGAAGCGAGACTGATAGACTGCATCGTCAACCTTCCGGCCAAGTTGTTTTTGAACACCCAGATTCCTGCCTGCTTGTGGTTTATGAACCGCAACAGAAAAGGCAATGGCTCAGGTTTTAGGGACAGAAGCAACGAAATCCTCTTTATCGATGCCAGGAACTTGGGCCATCTGATCAACCGCAGGACCCGTGAACTTTCTGCGGAGGATATCCAAAAAATAGCAGAGACTTACCACAATTGGCGAAATACGGATGGACAGTATGAAGACATCCCTGGCTTTTGTGCTGCTGCACCGATCAGCAAGGTAGCAGCACTTGACTATGTCCTTACTCCAGGCAGGTATGTGGGCTTACCTGATGAAGAAGACGACTTCAATTTTGCTGAACGCTTTGCCAGTTTAAAAGCAGAGTTGAAAGCTCAATTGCAAGAAGAAGCGCAATTGAATAAGATAATAGCAGAGAATCTCGCTAAAATTAAGATGCCCATTGAATAGTCAAAACGAAATAGTGTTTTATCAGCCTGATGCTGGCAGTACGCATATTGATGTGCGTATTGAGGATGAAACGGTATGGCTCACACAGCAACAAATAATTGAACTATTCGAAAGCAGCAAGGCCAATATCAGCGAGCATATTAAGCATATTTTCGAATCTGGCGAATTGGAAGAAGGGGCAACTGTTCGGAATTTCCGAACAGTTCGAAAGGAAGGCAAGCGTATGATAAGCAGAGACCTTCAGCATTATAGTTTGGATGTTATTATTTCGGTAGGCTATCGGGTCAATTCGAAGAGAGGCACACAATTCAGAATCTGGGCGAATCAAGTGCTGAAATCCTATTTGCTGAAAGGGTATGCTGTAAATAACAGGGTAGAACTTCTAGAAAAGAGCATGCAGGAAGTGGTAAACAGAATCGAGAAAGTGGAACTTCAGATTCATGCTACCTTGCCTCCCACCCAAGGTATCTTCTTCAATGGGCAGGTATTTGATGCCTATGTGTTTGTGGCTGATTTGATCAAAACGGCAAAAAGCAGCATTATCCTAATTGATAACTATGTGGATGAAACGGTCCTGACCCTGTTAGCGAAGCGTGGCGAAAAGGTAAGTGCTACCATTTACACCAAGGCGATTACCAAACAGATCCAACTGGACCTTCAAAAGCACAACAGCCAGTACTCAGAGATTAACGCTAAGGAGTTTAAAGAAGCCCACGACCGATTTCTGATTATCGATGAAAGAGAACTGTACCATTTTGGTGCCTCGCTCAAGGACTTAGGTAAGAAGTGGTTTGCTTTTTCGAAGATGGATTCTTTGGTAAATGAGGTATTGGTGAAATTAAATAAGGGAGGAAGAAAATGAGTGAGTGGAAAGAAATGAAATTACAGGAAGTTCTTGATTTTGGAAATGGAAAAGTAAAACCTAAAAATCAAGGCAACATTCCAATTTATGGTGGAAATGGAATCTTAGGTTATGGTGATGACTATAACTACTCTGGAGAAACTATTGTAATTGGTAGAGTTGGGGCTTA
Organism: Cecembia rubra; assembly: GCF_003014575.1. Lineage (GTDB taxonomy): Bacteria > Bacteroidota > Bacteroidia > Cytophagales > Cyclobacteriaceae > Cecembia_A > Cecembia_A rubra. Next base: position 344,873 of record NZ_PYGF01000001.1, on the reverse strand, counting down.
TTGTGGTGCAGTATATTATGAAAATAGACCAATTTGGATTTCAGATAATGCTTTATCTGCAAAACCTAAAGGAAAAAATAATGCAAAGTTTCTTTACTTCTTTTTAAAGTATAATGATTTGAATCAATGGGCAGGTGGTTCAAGCCATCCTCTTGTTACTCAAACTTTACTTAATTCCTTAGAGTTTTCAATTTGCTATAATCCCGAAATTCAAACCGCCATTGCCTCCGTACTCAGCAGTTTAGACGACAAAATAGACCTGCTGCACCGCCAAAACGCCACCTTGGAAAAAATGGCGGAAACACTGTTTAGACAATGGTTTGTGGAAGAGGCGAAGGAGGAGTGGGAGGAAGTTAAAATAACTGATTTATTTGAGATAAGGGATGGTACTCACGATTCTCCTAAACAAAAAGCATTTGGCAAAAAATTGATAACATCAAAGCATCTATCAAAACACTCGATTGATTTTAATAGCGCTTACTTTATTTCAGAAGAAGATTTTGAACAAATCAATAAGAGAAGCAAAGTTGATACAGATGATATACTTTTTTCAATGATTGGAACAATTGGAATTATTTATTTAGAACAATCAAATGAAATTGATTATGCAATAAAGAATATAGGACTATTCAAAACATCACAAAATGCACTTTGGAAATACTATACTGTATTATGGCTCAAATCAGATTTAGGGAATGAATTTATTTTTGAAAATCGGAGTGGGAGCACTCAAGAATACATTTCATTAGGAAGTTTAAGAAGTATTACCTTTTCTATTCCATCACTTGAAAGAGTAAAGAATTTTAACAAAGAAGTTGAACCCTTATTTCAAAAAATCAAATCAAACCAAACCCAAATCCGCACCCTCACAGCCTTACGAGATACCTTGTTGCCGAAGTTGATGAGTGGGGAGGTGAGGGTCGAGCACCAGAAAAAACACTAACCATTAACAAAAAGAACTATGAAAAACACAACTGGAAACGACAAGTATGATCTAATCTGAAAGCTTGTAGTGGCGCTTTACGGACAAGGGATTGTTATCAGCTTTTCAGCACTGAATCAGATTCTTATCGATCATGGATTTGAATACAGCGAAGATTCCAACCGTGGAGTCGCCAGCAGCGTCTAGGCTACATTTATGCTTGGGAAGAAGTCGATTCCGTCGTGCACCATCCTATCGCCTCCAACTTTGTAGGCAAAGACGGGAAATTTGCATGGGTGTATTATGAAGGGTTGATATCGATAAAAAAATAGGTTTTAAACTTGACCAGAAATTAGTTTAAGAACAACTAGGGATTACTTTTTTCACAGCGCTATCAGAAATGAATTATATTGAGTGTATATGAACAGTCTGCAAGAATTTTATGATATTCTCGACCTTTCTGACTTTGATAAGTCAAAAGAAGGGGAAATACGTGATATATTGAAACAACTAAGTAACCATCTCTTTGAGACAAAAAAGGAAGATGCCAAAATTTCCGAACTCGAAAGGGAAGCTTTTTCTATTCAAAAATCCTTTGATTATAAAAATGAACCCGAGAATGGGAAAATTGGTGGCCTTAGTTGGCAATTAAGCGGGACACAGACACTGGAAAATGGAAGTGTTGTTCCTTTCTATTGGCCTAATGTATCTGCTTATACGATTGACGAATTTAAATACTTCGAGGAAAGATTTAGAAATTGCATGAACCAATATGCCAAAGCTGAGTATGGGTTACTGGTATACTTTGGCAAAATGACAGAATTTTCAAAGCATAGAACTTTTAAGAAACAATTATTTCAGAATCTATTTGATCTAGCCAAAAGATATTTTGAAGAGGTTAGTTCACTGGAAAATCCAAAAGGCTATACCTTATATTTTTTTGATGCAGTCGAAAAGGCTCTTAAAATAGCTATCGAAGCAAGGCTTGAAGACGAATTACAACAAATAGTAAATTACATTTTAGACACGCTTAATGATTGGGAAGTTAGAAAACCAGGCACATTGAGGGTCGTTTCAGATCTGGCCGGAATTATTCTAAAGGACTTTAATGCGTTCAAAAAAACTAACTCAGACTTTGACAAGGTGATCGATAGGTGCCTTGAGGCAGCCGAATTCCTGAAAATCAATGACAAATGGGGGTCTATTTCTTTATTGACCATTTGTATTGGTCTCCAAAAAAAGCTGGAAAAATCCACAGATGTTCCCTTAAAGAAAAAAGCCATTCTTTACGAAGAATTGGCTGACGAGGCTGACAAAGCTGGGAATAACTCAGCTGTTTCCCTTATTGAGGATTCGATTAGGCTATTCAAGAAATTGAAATCCAAATCGGACTTAGATAGACTACAACAAAAATATGCAAACCTAAGAGGGAAATTTAAACTCGGAAAATTCAGTCAAAAAATTGGAAGTGAAGCGACAGATGACCTTTTGAGACGGATTAAAGAATCCGTCACTATGTCAAATGAATATGAGATCATAGGTTTACTAATCAGGTCCCCTTGGTACCCTTCATTGGAAATGACACGTCAAATGGCATTGGATAGTGCAAGCAAAAGTGTTTTTTTATCCCTTATCCCGACTGTTGTATTGGATAAGTTTGGAAATACTATTGAGCGATTTACTTCAGAGGCTGAGAAAATTGAACACAACTTTTTAACAACTTATGGATTCAACTTCCAAATCGGGACCCAGACATTAGTTAGATTTTTTATGGAGGCATTTCATGCCAAAAAATTAAGCTTTGAATCTATCCTAAGCCATCTTGAATCGACATGGATTAACGAAGAAATAGAAAGAATATATTATGGACAAGAAGTGAAAATCAAACCAATCGATACTTTGAAACCACCAATCAAGTATTTCTTTGATGAGATGGAAAAATACCGGGTCGACAATACATACAATCCCGATTTCGTAACAGTTATAGATAGCTTAACCTTGAAAATTGAAGGTTTGATTCGTTACTTCGTCGAGCGGCTTGGTATCCCAACATTCAAGTTTAAGGATTCTATTGCAATGGAAAAACTTTTGGACGACCTATTGGCAGATTTAGCACACATACCAGAAGGAAGTCCAAATCAAAAGACAAACTTTGATGAAGATGATCGATTCTTAATCAAGTATGTGATGACATCAAAATCAGGATACAATCTACGCAATAAAGTTGCGCATAGTTTATTGGACGCTGATGAATATAGTTTGGGATTTGTTATAGTTTTGCTTTGCATAATTCTTAAATTAACAAAGTATAAATTCATCAGGAGGGATTGAAACCATGGAAACAGAAACAATAGTCAATGAACCAGTTACACCTTACGGTCTGAAATCTTGGTTTCCAACTGGCTTACCTCTTAATGTAAATTCTATAATGATTAGAATTGATGAATCTTCGATGTATGTTAAGCCAAGTTCCCTAGATATAGAATTTTTCAAGGCTCCTTACCAAAAGCCCAAAATATCCGCACTTAGAGGAAAAATGGAAAAACTAAAAGAGGAACTAATAGATAAAAGACTAGAAGAGTTACGAAGTGAATGGAAAGGAAATTTTTAATTGACACAAGCGCTGTAATTAAGTTTTTAAACGAATCATTTCCAATTGAATCACTTCAGTTTCTTGATCGGATATTAGATAGGGAATGTATTATTTCCTGTATTACCCAAATTGAACTATTAGTTTGGGAAAGTAATGCTAAAGAGGTTAGTATTTTGAATGATTTTGTTTCAGCAGCCGAAGTGCTTGGGATTGATCATTCCGTGATTAATACGACTATCGAAATACGGAGGAAATTAAAAATCAAAATTCCCGATGCACTGATTGCCGCTACTGCGATTACGAATGATTTGACTCTAATTGCAGACAATGATAAAGACTTCCGGAAGGTAGAAGCATTAGGGTTGAGGTACCTTAACCCAAAGACAGATTTGCAACCATGACCCGTCTCAGAGAAAATATCATTGAGTCTTATGCCATAGAACTGCTGGAAAAGCTGGGTTATGCATATATCTATGCTCCAGGTATTGCCCCGGATTCAGAAAATCCGGAAAGGGATTCTTTTGAGCAGGTCTTATTGATCGGCCGACTGGAAAGGGCCATCAGAAAAATCAATCCCCAGCTCCCCCCAGATGCACAGGCAGAAGCCATCAAGGAAATACAGCGCATTGCCTCACCAGACCTGCTGAACAACAATGAAACCTTTCACCGCCTGCTGACGGAAGGCATTCCCATTTATAAGCGTATCGATGGAGATGAGCGCGGGGACAGGGTCTGGCTGATTGATTTCAAAAATCCCCACAACAATGAATTTATCGTTGCCAATCAGTTTACCATCATCGAAAATGGGACGAACAAAAGACCCGATGTGATTCTCTTTGTAAATGGAATACCCTTGGTAGTGATCGAACTGAAAAATGCAGCAGATGAAAATACCACGGTACATGCTGCTTTCAAGCAGGTAGAAACCTATAAAGCCAGCATCCCCAGCCTGTTTACTTTTAATGCTTTTGTGGTGATTTCTGATGGACTGGAAGCCAAAGCAGGTTCCATTTCTTCGGGTTTCAGCCGTTTTATGGCCTGGAAATCCGCTGACGGCAAGATAGAAGCTTCCCATTTGGTCAGCCAATTGGAAACCCTGATCAAGGGCATGCTGAACAAGGAAACCCTAATCGATCTGATCCGGCATTTCATTGTTTTTGAAAAAAGCAGTAGGGAAGATAAAGATGGGATTACCTCTATATTCACAGTAAAGAAAATAGCCGCCTACCATCAGTACTATGCCGTGAACCGGGCCGTGGAGTCCACCCTTAGGGCAGCGGGTTATGCCAGCGAAGCAGGTGAAAACCTGAGCATGGTGGCCGAACCACCGGAGACTTATGGACTGCCGGGTGTCAGCAAGCAGGCATTGGGAGACCGCAAAGGCGGGGTAGTCTGGCATACCCAGGGCAGTGGCAAATCCCTGTCTATGGTTTTCTACACAGGGAAAATTGTGCTTCTGATGGAAAATCCCACCATCCTGGTGATTACCGACCGTAATGACCTGGATGATCAGCTCTTTGACACCTTTGCTGCCTCCAAGCAGTTGCTCAGGCAGGAACCTGTACAGGCAGCAGATCGGGAGCATTTAAAAGAGCTGTTGAAAGTGGGTTCAGGAGGCGTGGTCTTTACCACCATCCAGAAATTCCAGCCCGAAGAAGGAAATGTTTATGAGTTGCTTTCCGAAAGGGAAAACATTGTGGTGATCGCTGATGAGGCCCATAGAACGCAGTACGGTTTCAGGCCCAAGACCATTGATGCCAAAGACAGTCTGGGAAATGTGGTGGGCAAAAAAATCGTGTACGGCTTTGCGAAATACATGAGGGATGCCCTGCCCAATGCCACCTATTTGGGTTTTACCGGCACACCAATCGAAAGCATTGATGTCAATACACCGGCCGTTTTTGGAAACTATGTGGACATTTACGATATCGCCCAAGCCGTAGAGGATGGGGCTACGGTTCGGATTTTCTACGAAAGCCGCTTGGCCAAAGTGAATCTGAGCGAAGAAGGAAAGCAGTTGGTGGAAGATCTGGATGATGAACTGGATCAGGAAGACCTGACCAATACCCAAAAAGCCAAAGCCAAGTGGACGCAATTGGAGGCCTTGGTCGGAAGTGAAAACCGTATTCAAAATATTGCCAAAGATATCGTTGAACATTTCAGCCAAAGACAGGAAGTATTTGAAGGCAAAGGAATGATTGTTTCCATGAGCCGCAGGATAGCAGCGGACCTGTACGAAGCCATCATCCAGCTCAAACCCGAATGGCATTCGGATGACCTGAATAAGGGAGTGATCAAAGTGGTCATGACTTCCGCATCCTCCGATGGTCCAAAAATCTCCAAACACCATACCAGCAAGGAACAGCGAAGGCTTTTGGCCGATCGGATGAAAAATCCGGATGATGAATTGCAGTTGGTCATCGTCCGCGATATGTGGCTCACGGGTTTTGATGCCCCCAGCATGCATACCCTTTACATTGATAAACCCATGAAAGGGCATAACCTTATGCAGGCAATTGCCCGTGTCAACCGGGTGTATAAAGACAAGCCCGGTGGTTTGATCGTGGATTATTTGGGAATAGCAGCGGATTTGAAGAAGGCATTGGCCTTTTATTCCGATGCCGGGGGCAAGGGCGATCCTACCATCATGCAGGAACAGGCTGTTCAGCTGATGCTGGAGAAACTCGAAGTTGTTTCTCAGATATATCACGGCTTTGAGTATGAAACCTATTTTGAAGCCGACACTTCAAAGAAACTCTCTATGATTCTTTCGGCAGAAGAACATATTTTAGGTTTGGAAGATGGAAAGAAAAGATACATCAACGAAGTAACTGCACTATCAAAAGCCTTTGCTATTGCCATTCCGCATGACCAAGCAATGGATGCAAAAGACGAAGTTTCGTTTTTCCAAGCAGTAAAAGCAAGGTTGGCAAAGTTTGACGGAACAGGTTCAGGAAAGACAGATGAAGAAATTGAAACCACTATCCGACAGGTCATTGACAAAGCTTTGGTTTCCGAGCAAGTGATCGATGTATTTGATGCTGCAGGCATCAAGAAGCCTGATATATCCATCCTTTCGGAAGAATTCCTGATGGAACTGAAAGGGATGGAACACAAGAATGTTGCCTTGGAAGTGTTGAAGAAGTTGCTGAACGATGAGATCAAAGCCAGGGCCAAAAAGAACCTCGTCAAGAGCCGTTCCTTTCTGGAAATGCTGGAAAACTCCATCAAAAAATACCACAACAAAATCCTGACCGCTGCGGAGGTGATTGATGAACTGATCCACTTGAGCAAAGACATAATGGAGATGGACAATGAGGCCAAGCAAATGGGCCTAACGGATTATGAGTATGCTTTTTACACTGCCGTAGCCAATAATGACAGTGCCATTGAATTGATGCAGCAGGAAAAACTCAGGGAACTTGCCGTCGTACTTACTGAGACGATCCGGCAAAATGCCTCTATAGACTGGCAGATAAAGGAAAGCGTCAAAGCCAAACTGAAAGTTGCCGTCAAGCGCTTGTTGAGAAAATACGGTTATCCACCTGACATGCAGATGTTGGCTACCGATACCGTATTGAAGCAGGCAGAGATGATTGCCAATGAATTGACCGCAGCCTGATCTACTGCTTTTAATTTTGAATGATTTTATCAGTTTTCTTACTTTGGAGAAAACGATATGTTTTTTCTCATTTTTTGGTATTTTGACATAATCAAACTCCATTCCACCATGTCCAAATACCGGATCCAACAATTTCCCGATTCCCGATTGGCTACTATGGACATTTGCGAAATCGGGAAACAGAAACACCATGTCACCGGATTGATTGAATTGGATGTAAGTGAAAGCAGAAAGAAAATAGCTGAATACAACAAAGTACATCAAGAGCAGATTTCTTTCAGTGCCTGGTTGCTTGCGGTTATTGCCCAGACCCTCCAAAAACATGATAGGGCTAGTTCCTACCTCATCGGAAAAAACAAACAAATCATCTTTGAGGACATCAATATCTCGATCCTGGTGGAGAAAGAAATCAATGGGTCAAAAGTGCCTATTCCGCTCTTGCTTGAAAAAGCCCAGGAATTAAGCATTGAAGCGATCAGCAAACTCATCCAGGATGCCAAGTTGAAGCCCTTAACAGATAAGGATATTGTCCTGCACCGAAAACGGCAAAAATCAGAACGCTTGTATTATAAACTCCCGGGATTTTTAAGAAGGTTGTTTTGGAGGTATTTATTGAACACACCTAAACTGGCCTTCCAAAAAATGGGAAATGTAAGTTTTACCTCACTGGGCATGATGGGAGATGTGAAGGGTTGGTTTATTCCGATATCTATCCATCCTGTTTGTTTCGGCGTAAGTTCCACTGTAAAGCAGCCTGTCGTATATAATGATCAAATCATCATCCGGGAAATCCTAAAAATGTCCATACTCATGGACCATGATGTCATGGATGGTGCCCCTATGGCCAGGTTTATTGCCGAGTTGAGTAAGAATATTGAAAGAGGATTGAATTTATATGGATAGGCAAAGGGACGAAGTATTTGGCCACGAAGGCACTAAGACACAAAGAAAATTGGAATTGATGCGGGCATCAAGACCCTAAAGAGCTGTTTTTTCTATTCGACCCCATCGGGGTCGCATGTTTATAGCAAGCGCGTTGATGCTACAAATAGATGACCCCTTCGGGGTCAAACTACCCGGGACCAGCCTAGATTATCAGAAACTGCCATTTAAACCCACAAGCTTTAAAAAATCAGCATTTTCATACTCTTAAGCTTTAAATCTACCAAGATGTCAGTTCCTGAAATACCTGAAGATGTGGCCCCATAGATGACCACATCATAGCTTTCTTCAAGGATCTCCAACTTTTTCAAAAGGCCGGGACCAGCAACCCAATGGACAAGATAGCGGTGCTTTTGAGGAATGCGCTTCAGTTCACTTTTTGAAAAACATGTCGGGATATTAAAGGCTAAAGTCTTCCAAACAGATCAAGCTGCCAGATCCTGCTCAGCAAATTCAATTTCAAAACTTGCTCCGGGGTGGTGAATAATTTTGAGCTTTCCATTGATCTGCCTGGTCAGTGTTCTTACCAGTTTCAAGCCCAAAGATTTGGTGTTGTCTATATCCAGATTTTCATCCAGGCCCTTACCGGTATCTTTTATCAAAAGTTTGTAAGCTCCTGTCTCCTTTTGTGAAAAAATAATATCGATCTCACCAAAATCCTTGTCTTCAAAAGCATACTTGAGGGAATTGGAAATGAGTTCATTGGTGATCAAACCCAATGGGATCGCCATGTCCATATCAAGACTGATATCCTCTGCGGCAACATTGACCTGGATATGCTTCTCCGATCTGTAGGTCTGTGTCAAAAAGTCACTCAGCTGCTGCATGTATTCCTGCATGTTGATCTTAGAAAGATTCTCATACTGGTATAGCTTTTCGTGGATCAGGGCCATGGTCTTGACCCTACTTTGACTCTCCTTCATAGCATCCTTCATTTTGTCATCCTTTAGACTCCTGGTCTGCATGCTCAAAAGACTTGAAATGATCTGAAGGTTATTTTTTACACGGTGATGGATTTCCTTGAGCAGCAGTTCACGCTCTGCATTTTGCTTGGCGATTTCCCCGTTCTTGATTTCCAATTCCTGATTATGTTTCTTTCTGATAATGGACTGTCTAAAAAACAAACCAGACACCCCAAACAAAATCACCAGCCCGGCAACACTCAAGTAAATCTGTGCCTTTTGCTTTTGGGAAAGGAGGTTTTGGATTTCTTTCTCCTGTTCCAAGACAGCTATGGCCTGATCTTTTTTACTTGTTTCATATTGCGTTTCCAATTCTGCCAACTGTCTGTTCTTAGTTTCATTGAAGACAGAATCTTTATATGATTGGTAAAGCGTCAGGAAATCAAATGCACTTTTGTAATCCCCTTTTCGACTATAGGCTTCTGCCAATCCTTGGTAAGATTCAGCTATTCCAGCCAAGTCATTGATTTCTAACCTCATAGCCAAAGCTTTTTCCAAATAGTCCATGGCTGAATTAAAATTGCCAAGTTTATTGAAAGCATAACCTATATTAAATAGGTAACCGGCATATAACTGGGTACTTTCTTTTGGAATTTGATCAAGGGACTTTTGGAAATATTGAATAGCTGAATTATAATTTCCTTTTTTAAATTCCACATTTCCCAAAAGTCCATGTGAAAGACCCATTTCCTCCATAAATCCGTTGGGTTCATAAAAACTTAGGCTTTTTTGGACATAATAGACTGCAGAATCTAAGTTCCCATTTAAAGAATGAAAACTTGCAATAGCGTAATTCAGATCAGCAACTTCAAGAAGATTTTGATTGTTGATGAAATAATATTTTGCTGTCATCAATGCTTTGTACTGTTTCCCAGATTCCCCTCTTAACTCATATACCTCTGCCAATCCTCTATTAGTTTTGGCTATCAAATTGTGATTCCCATTATGTTCTGCTATACTGAGTGCTTTAAGGAGATCCTGTAATCCTTCGTTTTGTCGGTTCAATTCTTTCAGTATCTTAGATTTATTCAAGTAGAAACCAACCCATCTGATTTCCATAGAATCCAAGAAACTGCTTAACAAGGATTCAGTTTTTAAAAAATTATCTAAAGCAGGGATATTTAGGGATTGCCTGTAATATGCCCAACCGATATTCTCATAGACACTGGCCAAAGAAGGTATATCTTCAAATTTTTCAAAAATGGGCAAAGCCTCGCGGTAATTAATTATTGCTGAATCGTAGTAACCCATCTTTTCTTGCATTACACCGATGTTCATGGCCATTCCGGCTGCATGATTCAGCAATTCTGCCCGATTATAATAAGATTTGGCCCACATAAAAGCTTCTTTTGAGGCTTTTACTTCTCCCCTATAAAATTCCAGCAATCCCAGGCACCTGTGGGTGATTGCCATAATTTCAGGAAAAGGAATTTCTTTTTCCCTCTTTATGGTACGGGTAAAAAAATCAAAAACCTTTGGATCTAAATCCTCCCCTAATGTTTCCTGAATGTAATACAATGTCTCCTTGGCCTTTTCAATATCCTTTTTCCCAACTTGTGACCAAAATGATTTTTCATAATATGACAAAGAGTCTTTCACCAAGGTACTTTGCTGGGAATGAACCATGTTTGAAAGGAAAATGCCTGCTAACAGTAATAAACTTTGAATTCTAAATTTCATTGATTTGGATTTAATGGGCTTAAAAGGAGTCTTGGGAAAATTCCACTTTACTTTATCAAAATAGATTATTAGCCTGATGTTTATTTAAATATAGGAATATAAATCCAATAGGCTATGTCTATATCCTGTTTTTGTTTGTAAGTGCCAAATTCTTAAACATAAAAAACTGCCCTTTGAACCAAAAGGCAGTTAGTAGTTTAAAAAGCTTATGCAAAAAAAATTCAATTTCTTAAGGCAAACCTAACGGGAATTTGATAGGCCACTTCCCTTGGTTCCCCGTTTTGTCTGGCCGGAATCCAGTCGGGCATATTTTCCACCAACCGCAAAGCTTCTTCATCCAAATTGGGATGAATCCCTTGGGAAACATAAGGGTTCAGTATCTTACCTTCTTTGGAAATTCTGAAATTCACCAAAATTGTTCCTTCCAGACCTTGTTTGAATGCCAGTTCAGGATACTTGATCTCTGATTTGATAAAAGTCGCCATGGCTTCCTGTCCACCAACAAATGCAGGCAGTTCCATCTCCCTTAATTTAATCTCCATCGTCTTTTCGGAACTGTTTTTTGCGATGAGATTTTCAACCTGAGAAAATGCTGAAAAAGATGTCAATAAGACCAATACTAATAATGTTGCTGTAGTTTTCATGATTCATTTGTTTTTGGTTGTCAAAACTAATGAATGAATCTAGCTACAATAACGGTTCTTCAATTTACCTCAGGGAAGAACGAACACCAATTGTGAAAGAAGTGCCAAAAAATGTCAATCTGTCTTATAACATTTTGATCTGATGCAGCAACCAGCTGTATTGGTTCCTGCTGATAGGGATTTCTTTTCCTGCGATGTGTACAGATTCTGCTTGAATCCCTTCAATCTCTTCCAGATTGATCAAGAAAGATTTGTGGACCCGTACAAAACGGTTGGCATCCAGTTTCACTTCCAGTTCTTTCAAAGTGGACCGGATTACGAATTTCCTATCTTTGGTATGTACTTGGGTATAATTCGCGTCTGCTTCCAGATAAGTGATGTCCTGAAGTTTGAGTTTGACCAACATGCCGTTGGTCCTGATAAACAAACTGTCTTTGAGCACAAAATCTTCCGGACTTTCCTGATTTTCCTTTTTGGAATGTCTCTTTGCAAAGTTGGACAAGGCCAATTCAATACCGGCCAATATTTCCTTTTCGTTGAAAGGTTTGACAAGATAGCCATAGGGGTTGACCTCCTTGGCCCTGTTGATGGTTTGCAGGTCGGCGTGTGAAGTCAGCATGATAAATGGCAGGTGATACTGCTCATTGATTTCTGCTGCGAGATCTATGCCGTCTTTTCCTCCCTTGATCTGAATATCCAGTAAGGCAATATCCGGTAATTTTTCTTCTATCATGGCCAAGGCTTCCCTCGCACTGATGGCAATACCACAAACCTCATAGCCCAAGTCTTCTAAAACATCCTTAAGGTCTTCCGCGATGACCAACTCATCTTCAACGATCAAAATTTTTATTCTACTCACTTTTTTGGGGAATTAAACAACAAGTGCAAAGTAAGGATCTACCCCTATCTTCAACAAATCAAACACAATTTAGTTTTTACCAAACAAAATCAAAACAAAGCAATAAAAAAAGGAGCTAAAGCAAATTAGAACTCCAACTTAATGAAATCCTCTTTGCCTTAACTCCTTCTTGGTTCTTTCTCTGACTTTCGACTTTCGAAATCCGATTTCTAACTTCTATTTATTTCGCTTTAGCTTATATCCTTCTTGTCTTCCCGATGCTCAAAACAGGTTATGTCAGAACCTTCTTAGCTCTTGTGTCTTGAGTCTTGTGTCTTGTGTCTAATCTCTCGCCTCACTTTTACCAGTACTTCGCCGGCTTATCCTTAGCTGGTATGGTCTTAAGGATAAACTGCCTCACATCTTCGTTGGAGTTGGCCAGGTCTTCTGCTCTTAGGTACATCATGTGACCGCTTCTGTAACCTTTGAAGCTCATCCTGTCCTGCAATTTGCCAGCAGGGTCCATCTGCCACATGTTGTATTTGGCATTGAAATAGTCTGTGCCACCATCAAAATACCCGGACTGGGTCATCACATGCAGGTAAGGGTTTTGCAACATGGCCTGTGCCAATTGGTTGCCTGTATTGTCATTACTTCTGTCCCATGGATGTACAGGACCGAATAAGTAATAAGTCAGGTCAGTCTCGTACTTCAGGATGTTTTTGGCATAGTAATTCATCGCTGGAGAGAAAGCATGGTTCCAGGCGGTCAAGGCAGGATCATAATCATATCTATCACCTGCATCTGTCTGGTCAATGCCCCTGTATCGGCTGTCCAATCTACCAACAGTCAATCCCTTATCACGCATCAATTCTTTCCAGAAGAAACTGGTAGGAACAGCAAGGGCATGCTGAAGGAAAACGTCTTCGCTGATTCCTGAATAATAAGCCATCTTTTTGGCAATGGCCTTTCTCTCTGCCGGGTCCAATGCACCACCTTTGGCTATTGCAGGCAATACAGTTTCCAAAGTATATTTTTCCACTTCAGGGAGGATGGCATCCAAATCCTTGCCCTGAAGGTCTGCTGGTAGTACTTTGTGGTACCAGGCAGTAGCTGCATAATAAGGAAGGTAATTGGCCTTGGCCACAGGACCACTTCTGTCAAGGCCCAGACCTGTTGGAGATACCAAAATAACCCCATTCAGGTACATCCAGTGGGAATTTTGGAGTTCGTATGCCAAACCGGAAACCCTCGTGGTTCCATAGCTTTCTCCGATCAAATATTTAGGAGATTGCCATCTGTTCTGTCTTGTTACAAAGGATTTCACCCAATCAGCCAGATACTTCACATCAGAGTTGATACCAAAAAAGGTAGATCTCGGGGTTTCTTTATCCACTATTCTGGAGTAACCCGTGTTCACCGGATCGATGTAAACGATATCGGCAACATCCAAAATAGAATGAGGGTTTTGCTTCACACCATAGGGCTGCAAAGGATAACCTTCATCATCGATGTTCAGCACATAAGGACCTGTATAGGCCAGGTGCATCCAAAGGGAGCCTGAACCAGGTCCTCCGTTAAAGGAAAAAACCAATGGACGGGTACTTTTATCTGTCACATCTGTCCTTTCATAATAGGTATAAAATAAAGTAGCGACAGCTTTGCCGTCCCCATTCCATACCGGCATGGTGCCTGCAGTGGCTTTATAAGGAACGCGGTTGCCTTTGATGGTGACTGAACCATTGGTAACCGATGCTGATTCAACCTTGATTTCTCTGGTTTCCTGCGCCTGAACCATCAGGATGCTGAAAGCCAAAATGAATAAAGTAAGTAAGTTTTTTCTCATAGTGATCATTTGCATATTCGAAACCGAATTTAATCCATTCGAAACAGGAATAATCGGTATTTATTTAAGAGCATCTTTGCGCATGATAAATGGGAAAAACCTTAACCCATCAATCATTGCTCAGATGAATAAGGTAATCCAAAAGAGCCTGGATTTCTTCGTCTTTCAAACCTGTCAGTAAGCCTTCATACATTAAGGATTTTTCGAGATTTTCGGTCTTTTGGATTTCCAACCGGGGAATGCTTACTACATAGTTCCCTATAAGCATCAATGCAATTGTATCAGCATCAATGCTCACAGGCCTTCCCAATAAAATCTGACCATCTTTTTTAAAAACTTTTACCCCTACCATACTTGGTTTGATAATGTTGGACGGATAACTGATTTCATCCAAAATTTCCGCTCTTGTCAATTTTATCCCAATGTCTTTGAGATTTGGACCTAATAACTCCATTTCTCCATTTGTGGAATGGCAAGCCAAACAAGCCAATTCTGCATAAAGCTGTTTTCCAAGTAATAAATTATCAGATTTAAAATCCTCCGTTTGGTTAACATGTGGCTTTTCTGTCAAATAACTTATTGCTGGATCTAAAACCAATTTGTAAAAACCTCCTGATTTTTGCTGAGTTGGATTATACCAGTAATCGGAAACTCCGTGCTGGGCAAGGTACAATTCTCCCTTTTCAGAAAAAGTCAAAGAAGATAGTTTGGGAATATCCACTACTGGAAATTCTTCAAATTGAAGGTCTCCATCCTCTAGATGAGTAATCCTAACCCTTCCTACCCCGCCCCTGTTCCATCTTTCACCTGGACCATAAAAAGCTACAAATAAATCACCAGAAGTTCCTCCAAAATCATTTGAACTGGAATTGAATACAATGCCGGAAGGCGCAAGTTCGGTTTTTAAGGAAAATGCTGGTCCTGTAGATTGTTTAGGATTGTTATATTTTCTAGGATTATGCCCATAAAAAGCACCCGCTTGCAGTATGTTCAACTCCTCACTTGGATTGCCACCACCTTCATTGTCCACAAAAAACAGATTGCCTGAGGAATGAAAGGCCATGCTTGGAACAGACCGGATTCCTGTGGCCAACTGCTCAAAGTTTTTGCCGTCTGTGGTAACCCTCAAGATACTCCCTCTCAGTCCTCTTGGGTCAGGAGAAGCCCCATCATTCCAGGAATCAGTTGTAAGATTGAAATACAATTTTCCATCTTCCCCAAAACATAAACCTGTTGTCCATTCATAGGGATGATGGCTAAATGGAATCTGATCAAAAACCACCCAACTACTATCTGCTTTTCCATCCTTATTCCTATCTAATAACCCAAGAATCAATTGACTTGTCCCCACAAATGCTGTGTCACCTTTAAAAATAATTGAACTCGGGGACCTCAATCCCAAGTCTGATACATCGAAATACAGCGATGCCTCATCTTCCAATCCATCTCCATCTGAATCTACTAAACTATAAATTTCTCCGGTCTGGTTTGAAGCAAAAATTTTTCCATCGGGACCAGAGGTAATAAAAACAGGATTAAGCACCTTAACTCCTTTATTTATGGGAAGGGCTATGACGCGGTAAGGTCCATAAACAGGGAAAATCTCCTGATATAATACTGTATCTTTTTCTTTTTTCGGATTGGCACAGGCCAACAAAAGGATTGATAGCAGTGGTAGTAAACATAGTTTAGAGTAAATCAAACTTGGGTTGGTTTTCATTGGAAATAGCTTTTGGGGATATCAACAATCTCTTTACACAACTAAAAGGACAAACCTTACCCATAAAATTTTAGACAACTTTTATCAGTTATCTTAAAATTTTAATTGTCATATTTTGTCAATTTAAAAATTTATGACTCCAAAAACCACTTTAATTCAAAAAAGTTCATTCGAGATTAACCCACCAAAAATTCCAGAATTTCACAATAAGTTTTGACATATTTCCACAAACGGTTGCCCTTTAAAGGATCAAAATGATAGTTTCGGGACCAATATAATTTTGAGTTATGAAGAAAGTTTACCTCTTACTTATTTGCTGGATGAGCTTGGGAAGTCTAATTGCCCAGGAAGTCCCAACCAAAGGAAATTATGAACTCGCTGCGCGGTTTTCCCCCGACAAACTGAAAAAGATGATTTTCAGCACTTCGGTAGATGCCCATTGGCTGAAAAAATCAGACCGATTCTGGTATGAATACGAAACCACTGAAGGCAAAAACTGGTACATCGTCAACCCTGCCACCAAAACCAAGGCCAAACTTTTCGACAATGACCGCTTGGCAGCAGAAATCACCAAAGTAGTCAAAGATCCTTTTGATGGACAACATCTGGATATTTCCAATCTCAAATTTCTGGAAGATGAAAACACCATCGAATTCAAGGTAAAAAGCACCCAAGACGTTCTTAAAAAAGACTGGGAAGAAATCAAAGCAAAAAACAGGAGCGCCAAGGACTCATTGGAAAAGAAAACCTTTGTTTTCCGCTACAATTTAAACACCCAGACCCTCACAGAAATCAAGGACCCTGAAGAAGAAGCCAAAAGGTTGTCCTGGGCCAATATCTCTCCCGATTCTTCCAAGGTGGTATTTGCGAAATATGATAACCTCTATTGGATGGACAAGGAAAACTTCCTTAAAGCGGTAAAGGATGAAAAGGACAGCACCATCGTAGAATATCAAATGACAACAGATGGTGAAAAAGACTACTCCTACGGAGGTTGGGGCCGGGGTGAAGACAACGAAGAAGAGGAAAAAAATAAAGACAAAAGAAAAAGAGCCAATGTGCTCTGGTCCCAGGACTCCAAGCAGTTTGTATTAACCCGCTCCGACTCCAGAAAGGTAAAAGACCTTTGGGTAATCCATAACACCAGAGATCCAAGACCGACTTTGGAAACCTATAAGTATGCCATGCCGGGAGAAAAAGAGCAGCCAACTGCTGAGCTTTACCACTATTCCTTTGATTCCAACAAACTTTCCAAATTGGAAGTGGCCACTTTCAAAGACCAGACCATTGGACTTTGGTCTGAAAGTATCCCGGCTTCCAATAGAGATGATGACTTCAAACCGTTAAAATGGTTGGGAGATAACAACTTCTTCTATTTCTCCATTACTTCCAGAGATTTAAAGCGTATTGATATCGGTCGCTGGAATATCAAAGAAGGCAAGAAAGAGGTCATCGTAGAAGAGAGAAGCAATACTTACATCGATATCCAAAAACCTGAAATCATCAATAATGGAACCGAAATGATCCATTGGTCAGAAAGGGATGGATGGGGACATTATTACCTCTATGGCACCAATGGGCAGCTTAAAAGACAGCTTACCTCAGGTCCATTCCATTCAGAAAACATTGAAAGGGTAGATGAAAAAACCAGGGTCTTGTATTTCACTGCCAATGGAAAAGAAAAAGGGGAAGACCCTTACTACCTACACTTATATAAAGTAAGCTTGAATGGCGGCCCCATCACATTGCTCAATCCCGGGGATTTCAATCATGAAGTTTCCATGAATGACAAAGCCACTTTCTTTGTCAATAACTTCAGTAGGGTCAACACTGTTCCTGCCTCTGCCCTGTTTGACAATATGGGAAGAAAAGTGATGGACCTGGAAACGGCAGATCTGGGTTCGCTTTTTGCCGCAGGATACAAATTCCCGCAACCCTACAAAGTAAAAGCAGATGATGGCATCACAGATCTCTATGGAGTAATGTACCTTCCTTTTGACTTTGACAGCACCAAAAAATACCCGATCATTCAATATGTCTATCCCGGACCTCAGACCGAAGCCGTAAATAAATCTTTTGGCAGGGCAATGGACAGGATTGACCGATTGGCGCAGTTCGGTTTTGTGGTGGTGACCATAGGCAATAGAGGCGGCCATCCTGCCCGTTCGAAATGGTACCATAATTATGGCTATGGAAACCTAAGAGATTATGGCCTGGCAGACAAAAAAGCAACTGTGGAACAGTTGGCCGACAGGCATTCCTTTATCGATAAATCCAAGGTGGGAATCCATGGCCATTCCGGTGGTGGTTTTATGTCCACTGCAGCGATGTTGGTCTATCCTGATTTCTTTAAAGTGGCCGTTTCTTCAGCAGGAAACCATGAAAACAACATCTACAACCGCTGGTGGTCAGAGAAACACCATGGAGTAAAAGAAGTCATCAGCCCTAAAGGAGATACTACTTTTGTTTACCAGATCGAAAAGAATCCGGACATCGCCAAAAACCTCAAAGGAAGGTTGCTTTTGGTAACAGGAGACGTGGACAATAATGTGCATCCTGCCAATACCATCCGCATGGCCAATGCTTTGATCAAAGCCAACAAGCGTTTTGACTTCATCATTCTTCCAAGCCAAAGACATGGATTTGGAGATATGACCGAATACTTCTTTTGGAGAATGGGGGACTATTTTGTCCAGCACTTGTTGGGTGACAATTCCCCTCAGCCTGTGGATATGATGGAAATACAAAGGGAAAAACCCCAGACCCGATAGCCTTATAAATTGAGTTATAAAAATTACAGATGCTGTCTTCTAATTTGGGGACAGCTTCTTTTTTTCAAGACCCTTTTAATTATGAAATATAAGTGTTCAAAAATCCTTTAATTTTGAAAATCCCAACACTGTTCAAAAATACCGGAGAAATTACCCGATATTTGCAATATTCAAGTAAACAATAATCCCGGACATGCTAAAAGACCAACACAACAGAATCCATGACTATCTCAGGATATCCCTGACAGACAGTTGTAATTTCCGTTGTGCTTATTGCATGCCCAATGAAGAAATAGAAGTTCTCCCCCACTCCAGATTAATGTCCACTGAAGAAATTGACCAAATTGCAGGGATTTTTGTGGATCAAGGGATAAAGAAAATCAGGTTAACGGGTGGTGAACCTTTGGTGAGGAAAGAATTTCCCGAAATCCTAAAAAAACTTTCCAGATACCCTACTGAATTGACCATGACTACCAATGGCATTTTGGTACACAAACATATAGCATTGATGAAGGAAGTGGGGATGCGCACTCTCAATGTAAGTTTGGACTCTTTGAACAGGAACACTTTTTATAAATTGACGAAAAGGGATCAATTTGATCAGGTTTGGACCAATATTCTTTTGTTGCTCCAAGAAGGCTTCCGAATTAAAATCAATGCTGTGGCTTTGAATGGCATCATAGAAAATGAAATCCTGGATTTTGTGGCTTTGACCAAAAAATATCCACTACATGTGAGATTCATTGAATTTATGCCTTTTGCAGGCAACCACTGGAAAGTGGACAAGGTGATTACTGCCAGTCAGATGCTGGAAATGGTCAAAGATAAATTTGAGGTGGTCAAACTCAGGGATGAACCCCATGCTACTGCAAAGAAATATAAAGTACCTGGACATGAGGGAACCTTTGCCTTCATTACCACTATGAGTGAGCATTTTTGCGGGGATTGTAACCGATTGAGAATTACAGCTGATGGTAAAATGAAAAACTGCCTTTTTGGGAAAGAAGAAATGGATCTTTTAGGGACTTTGAGACAGGGAAAAGACATCTTACCGCTCATCAAACTTTCTGTGAAGCGTAAACATGCCATTCTCGGAGGTCAATTCACTTCTGAATATCAAAAAACCAAAGCAGAGGAAATTGAAAACCGTAGCATGATAAAAATCGGGGGCTGATCCATTTCCAAAACAATATTAAATATTGAATCAAATCTTTAAAAATCACCTTATATTTTAATGGAATTCAATGACTTAATCCTTTACCTTTTACTTCCTACGATTGCTTTTTTATATGCTTCAGTTGGCCATGGTGGAGCGAGTTCCTATTTAATGATTCTTGCGCTTATGGGTTTTGCCCCCGAACAGATCCGGCCAACTGCACTGATCATGAACATGTTTGTCTCCATGTTGGCTTTCCTGTCATTCCGAAAGGCATCAGTATTTCCCCTTCGGCTTTTTCTTTTGTTGGTAGCTTTTTCTGTTCCTGCAGCATACTTGGGCGGAACCATATTGGTAGACACACTTTGGTACAAAAGAATCCTTGGAATTTTGTTGATTTTCCCAATCCTAAAGTTCTTCCAAGTTCTTCCTAAAGCCAAGTCGGTTGTAATCCAAAAGCATTGGTGGCTGGTTGGTTTATTAGGATTGATAATCGGGTTGGTCTCCGGGTTGATAGGAATAGGTGGAGGTATCATCTTATCCCCTATCCTTTTGTTGCTTGGATGGGCTGATATCAAAGAAACGGCGGCCATTTCTGCCCTGTTCATTTTTGTAAATTCTGTGAGTGGTTTTTTGGGAGCAGGTGGTTTTTCTATTTCCATTGATCCTCAACTTTGGATCGTAATGCCAATGACTATCATTGGCGGTGGGTTGGGCGGTTATTGGGGAGCCTCCAAATTCCAGGCACCTATGGTCAAAAAATTATTGGCATTGGTCCTTTTGGTAGCTGCGGTTAAATTAATCCTAGATTGATGCGTTGATGTAAAAACAATTGGTTTATTCCTTTTAGTTTGATAAAATTGAAATAGAAAACAGATTGAGCAAACCGCAATTTGATAACAGTATGGGAAGTGTAGAGCATAAATTTAAAGTTTTGGCTTTTGGCATGATAGCAGAAAAGTTAAAAACATCAGAGTTGGAATTGGAGGGAATTCCCAGCACAGAGGTATTAAAAGGTTACTTGTTTCAGCAATATCCGGAAATCAAGGACACCAAGTTCAGCATTTCGGTCAACAGAAAGCAAGTCAAAGGAGATAGCCCTATTCCCAACGAAGCTGAAGTTGCATTATTACCCCCATTTTCCGGAGGTTGATATGAGCAGATTTTCCAGACAGGTCATTTTACCGGGTTTTGGCCCTGAAGCACAATCAAAACTAAAAAAGGCCAAGGTATTGGTCATTGGTGCGGGAGGCTTAGGCTGTCCTAATATTCTTTACCTGGCGGCAGCCGGCATAGGAAATATTGCCATCATGGACGGGGATACAGTATCCGAAAGTAACCTGAATAGGCAGGTAATTTTTGGAGAAGCAGAAATCGGTATCAACAAAGCAGAAGCAGCAGCCCATTACCTTAAATCCAAATACAGCGATATTCAGATCCATACTATTCCTGAGTTCATTAGCCCATCAAATGCTGTTTCTTGGATCAGCCAATATGATATAATAGTGGACGGTTCAGATAATTTCGCCACAAGGTATCTGGTCAATGATACCTGTGTGCTTTTGGGCAAACCGCTGGTTTTTGCGGCCATATATCAAAATGAAGGACAAGTAGCGATTTTCAATGCCTATAAATATGCGATCAACTACCGGGACCTTTATCCTGAGCCCCCAAAAGAAAATGATATTCCGAATTGCAGTGAAACAGGAGTTCTGGGTGTTCTCCCTGGTATTATAGGTACCATTCAGGCGGCAGAGACCATCAAATTTCTGACAGGTTATGGTAATAACTTGGTCGATAAAATGCTTTATTATAACCTTCTGACCCAGCAAACCTATCAGATTGAATTGAGCAAAAATGAAAATACAATGTCTTTGATCCCCGAGAGTCCAGAAGAACTTGCTTCCAGGAATTATGCCTTCTTCTGTGATGCAGAAGAAGGTGTAAGTTGGAACGACGCACTTCGGGAATTGAAAAACAATCCACAACATATACTTATTGATGTAAGAGAACCACATGAAACCCCAAAACTTTTAGGATACAAATACTTCAGCATGCCTGTTTCAAACTCCTATGAGATTTCATCAGAGATAGAAAAGGCAGAGTCGATTTTCCTCTTTTGCCAATCAGGAATAAGGAGTCTGCGAATGGCAAGGGATTTAAAAAAGAAGTTTATAGGGAAAAATATTTATTCTATTCTGGGAGGTATTGAATCTCCTGAATCACCATTAAATTAAAATCCATGGAAAAGCAGCGAAAACCCAAGAATATATTCGTAGAAGGCCCAATCTCTCCCGAGAAAATTGCGCAGTCCATTGCCAATCACAGTAGCAAAACAGATATTGGGGGGCATAGCATTTTCCTAGGTCAAGTCCGAGCCGATGAAAAAGAAGGAGGCAAAGTCAGGGCTATTGCCTATAGCGCCTATGAAGAAATGGCATTGGAAAAGGCATTTGAAATCAGAGAAGAAATTTTTGCCAAGTACCCACTCACATGCATGCACATTTATCACAGTTTGGGTGAAGTCAAAGTTGGGGAAATCTGCCTATTTGTATTTACCTCCTCCAAACACCGCAAAGCTGCAATTGAAAGTTGTGAGGAACTGGTAGAAAGAATCAAAAAAGAATTACCAGTTTGGGGCCAAGAATTGGTGGATAATGAAAAAGCTGTCTGGAAGGAAAACCAGTAAAAATTGATTTTCTTTGTGACTTAGGAACGATCATTAATAATATGAAAATTATAGCCATTGGCAGGAATTATGCCGAACATATTGAAGAACTTAAAAACGAGCGCCCAAGTGAACCTGTTGTGTTTTTAAAGCCCGACACAGCAATTTTAAAAAATGGTGCAGCTTTTTATCACCCTGATTTTTCCCAGAATATCCACCATGAAGTGGAACTGGTGCTTAAAGTTTGTAAAGAAGGAAAATATATCCAAAAACAGTTTGCAAGCAGGTATTTTGATGAAATTGGTTTAGGGATCGACTTTACTGCAAGGGACCTACAGGACAAGTGTAAATCAAAAGGGCTGCCTTGGGAAATTGCAAAAGCATTTAACGGTTCGGCACCAGTTGGCGAATTCCTGCCAACGGATACATTTAATGACTTTAAAAACATTGATTTCCACCTTTTGATCAATGGGGAATTAAGACAAAAAGGCAATACTTCCATGATGCTCTTCGATTTTGGAACCATCATTGAATATGTGTCTAAGTTTTTTACTTTGAAGAAAGGCGATCTGATTTTTACGGGAACGCCAGCAGGAGTGGGAAAAGTCAGTATAGGGGATCGTTTGGAAGGATTTATCGGAGATAAAAAACTATTGGATTTTGAAGTCAAATAAGCTCTTCCTGCTATTTCTTCTTTTCCCCATTACCTTATTTGCCCAGGAATATCTTTTTCCAGTCAAGCCCGGACAAAGGAATTTATTGGCCGGAAATTTTTCTGAAATAAGGCCAAATCATTTCCATTCCGGGATAGATGTGAAAATCGGAGGTGTAGATGGAGAACCTATCTTATCCATTGCAGATGGATATGTATACCGCGTCAAGCTTTCCACTTATGGCTATGGCAATGTGGTTTATATCAAACATCCCAATGGCCAATCTTCTGTTTATGCCCACCTCCGCAATTTCTCTCCCAAAATCCATCAATATTTAAAGCAGGAAATTTATAAAGCACAAAAAAATGAGCTTGAATTGTTTCCTGAAGCCGGCATAATCCCAATTAAAAGAGGCGAAATAATCGGTAATGGTGGAAATACCGGAAGTTCTGGAGGTCCTCATCTGCACTTCGAAATCAGGGATTCCCTTGAAAGGGCCATTGATCCTTTTCAGTTTAGGTTCAAGGAAATAGTGGATAATTCAGCCCCTGTTCTTTTCAGGGTGGCATTAAGACCAATGGATTTGGATTCCAGAGTAAACGGAAAGTTTCAAAGACAGGAATTTACCCCTGTATTAGAGGGCAACCGATATGTATTGAAATCCCCCATTAAAATCAGTGGGAAAGTCGGAGTTGAAGTCTATGCCATTGACCGAATGGATGATGTGAGCAATATTTTTGGTGTAGCCGTTTATGAATTATTGGAAGACCAAAAGCCTGTTTTCCGGGTGGACATTAACCATGTAGATTTTGAAAAAGGGCGTTTTTTTCTTACCCATACCTACCAAAACCGCTTTACAAGACTTTACCTTCATCCAAACAATCCTTTGAAGATTTACGAACCTGATTCTCTGCAATCAGGAGCAGTTTCTGCCCTTTCCGGAGAGAAAAAACAATTTCGGGTAATGATGAAAGATTACTTTGGAAACAGCAGGGCCTTGGAATTCCAGGTAGAAGGTGAGGAATCTCCCCTATTTCTTGAAACAGCTAGCAAAACATTACACCAGAAGACAAATATTAGGTATGAAAGGGAAGTGATGGTCTTAGAAGCAGGCCCTTCCTATTTTGGTTCTGTGGCAAAAGTTTTTGTTAATGGTTTCGTGATGGATTTACCTCCGGCATACTCTTCAGGTGGCGTTAGGACCTATTTATGGGACATGAATTACGGGATTCCTGATTCATTGGATATTTGTACAGAGTTAGTTATTCCAAAAGTCATAAAGAAAATACCTTTCAATGAGGAGTTATATTTTGCCAACAATCATATTGAAATCCAGTTTTGGGAAAACACCTTGTTGGATGATCTATTCTTGAGGGTTGATCATAAGGAATATGCAATCAGTATCAATAGTCCAAACGAGTATTTGCAGTCCAATATGGAAGTAGTTTGGAAAAACCCAAGCTATTCAGGTGACCAGAATTACACTCATGTCTATTTTCAAGCAGCTAATGGACGAAAAACTTTTGTTGGTGGTGATTGGGAATCAGGAGATATCCGTTTCAAAACCAGAAATTTTGGTACTTTTGTACTCGATGAAGACAGGGTGCCTCCCAGTATTCAGCCTACAAGGGTGAATTCCGAGGAAATTCGCTTTGTAATCAAGGATGAAAAATCAGGAATTAGGGATTTTGAGGCTTGGGTTGATGGCAAATGGGTACTGATGCGCTATGAGCACAAGTCAAATTTGATCTGGTCAGAGAAGTTGGATAAACAACCTTTCAAAGGAGAAGTTTTATTGAAAGTACGTGATATGGCCGGAAATGAAGCCCGGTATAGCACTACCATTAGATAATTTATCCACCTTAAATTTAAAAAAAAATGTCATTAGAATTAGGTAAAGCAGCACCGGATTTTGAATCCAAAGACCAAAACGGGAATTCTATTAAATTAAGTGATTTCAGAGGCAAAAAAGTTGTTCTCTATTTTTACCCCAAAGACAATACACCGGGATGTACGGCACAGGCATGTAATTTAAGGGACAATTACGAAGCCTTACAAAAAGCAGGCTATGTAGTACTTGGCGTAAGCTCTGACTCGGAGAAATCCCACCAAAAATTCATTGAAAAACAAAATCTTCCATTTTCACTCATTGCCGATGTGGACCACAAAGTTCATGAAGCATATGGTACCTGGGTAGAAAAATCCATGTACGGAAGGAAATACATGGGCACTGCCCGAACTACCTTCATCATTGATGAAAATGGAAATTTGGAAGAAATCATTGAAAAAGTTGATACCAAAGCGCACACAAATCAAATTCTCAAATAATTCCAATCCAATGGAAAATCAATCAATCGATCAACTCAAAAAAATCTGTTCTCAAGTAAGAAGGGATTGCCTTAGGATGGTTCATGCTGTCCAATCAGGACACCCCGGCGCAGCTTTAGGCCTGACGGAATATTTTGTGGCCCTGTTTTTCAAAGAAATGGAACACAACAATAAATTCGAAATGGATGCTAAAGGCGAAGATTTGTTCTTTTTATCCAATGGACACGTATCGGCCCTTTGGTACAGTGTATTGGCAAGAACCGGGTACTTCAGCACAGATGAATTGGGTACTTTCCGTAAAATCAACTCCAGGCTGCAGGGACATCCTGCCACCCATGAAGGACTACCAGGAATAAGAATTGCCTCAGGTTCCCTTGGTCAGGGCCTCTCCGTGGCTATCGGTGCTGCCCAGGTCAAGAAATTGAATCAGGACAATAAACTTGTCTATGTGATGATGGGTGATGGGGAACAACAAGAAGGTCAGGTATGGGAAGCAGCCATGTATGCTGCCCACCACAAAGTGGACAACCTGATAGCAGCGATAGATTACAATGGACAGCAGATAGATGGTCCTACCGCAAAGGTAATGGACCTGAAAAACCTGAGAGCCAAATATGAGGCTTTCGGCTGGGAGGTGATCGATATCCAAAAAGGCAATGATATGGAAGCAGTTTTGGACGGATTGTCAAAAGCTAAAGACCTTACCGGAAAAGGTAAACCTGTCTTAATTCTTCTTTATACAGAAATGGGATACGGAGTAGACTTCATGGTAGGTACACATAAGTGGCATGGAGTGGCTCCGAACGATGAGCAGTTAGCAAATGCGTTGGGACAATTAGAAGAAACATTAGGAGACTATTAAGATGGAAAAAACCTTGGACTTAAAATTCACATACACAGAAAAAAAAGACACCCGTTCTGGTTTCGGAGATGGTTTATTGGAAGCAGGCAGAAAAAATCCCAATGTAGTGGGGCTATGTGCTGACTTAATCGGTTCCCTGAAAATGGGTGCTTTTGAGAAAGAATTCCCTGAAAGATTTTTTCAGGTAGGTATTGCCGAAGCCAATATGATCGGATTGGCTGCAGGGATGACTATTGGAGGTAAAATTCCTTTTACAGGTACTTTTGCCAACTTCTCCACTGGAAGGGTCTATGATCAGATCCGTCAATCTGTGGCCTATTCTGATAAAAATGTAAAAATCTGTGCATCGCATGCCGGACTTACTCTGGGAGAAGATGGTGCTACCCACCAGATCCTGGAAGATGTGGGCATGATGAAAATGTTGCCACATATGACTGTGATTGTGCCATGTGATTACAATCAAACCAAAGCAGCTACCTTGGCACTTGTAGACCATGTTGGACCAGCTTATTTGAGATTTGGCCGCCCAAGTTGGCCAGTATTTACCCCTGCTGACCAGAAATTTGAAATTGGCAAAGCTGTAAAGATGATCGAGGGTAAAGATGTAACCATCTTTGCAAACGGTCACTTGGTGTGGGAAGCTGTTGTGGCAGAAGCAATGCTTAGGGAAGAAGGTATATCTGCCGAAGTGATCAACATCCACACTATCAAACCTTTGGATGAGGAAGCAATTCTGAATTCTGTTCAAAAAACAGGTTGTGCCGTTTCCGCAGAAGAACACCAGGTGAATGGAGGACTTGGGGATAGCATCGCCCAGGTTTTGGCAAGGAATTATCCGGCTCCTTTGGAATATATTGGTGTTAATGATTCCTTTGGTGAATCTGGTACCCCAACGCAGTTATTGGAAAAATACGGCCTCAATGCTGAAAATATTGTGAAGGCTGCCAAGAAAGCAATCGCTAGAAAGTAATTGATCTTTCAAATAATTTACAAGGCCGTGGTGGATATTCCATCACGGTTTTTTTATATTTGATCTTCGTTCCTTTTTGTTTCACAAAAAAATAATCAGTCATGAAGCTATTTTCTCCCCCTTTGATACTTTTCCTGATTTTTATTCTTGACCCTTTAGCTTGTGAAGAAAAGTCCAGTAAAATACAATCTTCAAAGGAGAGAATAGTAGAATTGCCTACAGATCCAAATAATAAAGCTGAAGAAGAAATTAAAATTACTGATATTGAAACAGAAGTAATAGCTGCAAGACAGACCAACGATAATACAATCAAAGATCAGTTGGTTGGTGTATATTTTATGCCTTCCTGGAACACATCCCCTGACCCGAATAGGGATATTGACAGCTTTTGGTCTTGCCTCATGGGATTAGAAGATTGTTCCAGTATTAAAAATACTGCGGTTTGGGGACCAAGAGGTAGAGTTTATGATAACCGATATCCTTATGAGGGTCCTTTTTTGGATAGGAAGCCGCATCCTAGCTTAGGAGGATTTTATAAAAGAGATGACCCTCAAGTAGCCAGAAAGCAGTTGGAGTATATGAAAAGCTATGGCATAGACTTTTTTGCCTATAATTGGTTTTTTGGAAGACATTATTATTATCACCGCTATTTTGGCCCTCAATCTACTCTCTATTATCCTGAAGGCTGGCAAATTGATCCTAATAGAGATGGAAGAGTGGCAGTTCCGGGATTGGAAGAGTGGAATGAACAATTGACAGTTCTTTTGCAGGAAAATGAAAAACTGCCTCCAGAAAAACAAATGAAATGGGCCATCAACTGGTGCGATGACAGCGATGACCGATGGAGATTATGGATCGATATAGGATCTCCGGAAAGTATAAGTGCAGGTAGAAATTATGAGGGAGAAAAACCGGATAAAGCACTTTATCTTAAAGTTCATGAAAAAATTACCCAGTTGTGGATAGACAAATACTTTAAGAGAAGTGACTACCTCAAGTCCGAAGACGGCAGGCCCATTGTATATATTTATTTTCCCCAGGATACAGAATCAAGGGCTGCATTTTATGGGATTACTATGCGGGAATTACTTGACAGGTCAAAAGTAATTGCAGTAAGAAATGGCCTTAAGGGAATTAAATTTATTGCAGTAGCCTCCGGGGCCATGTTACCACGTGAAAGGCAGTACGGTATGCCAACGCAATGGCGTGCAAATAATTCAAAGGAAATTTGGAGGGGTGGGCAATATGTCAACCGCTTGCTTTTCCAAAATTATGTCCCAAGGCTCAAAGGAATGGGATTCGAAGGACTTACTGCTTATGTATATCACAACTTTTTATCACTAGAAAACAGGAGCTTCAATGATATGAGACGAACCTACCAAAGTCACTGGAACAGATGGAGTGAATTCTACAAAAATGATCCCAATTTTGAATATCAGGTTCCTGTGGCTATGGGTTGGGATTATAGACCTGCAGGTGGCACTTGGCCACAGACAACTGGATTCCCATCTGAACCCGAAAAAGATAGGGTGCACAGCAATAAAGCTACATTCAAAGCAAAATTGGAAGATGCCAAAAAGCTATCTGAAAAATATCAATCGAGTAATGGAAGCACCATCATGATATGCTGCTGGAATGAATATTTGGAAGGAAATCATATTGAACCTACTGAAGGACATGGATTTTCTTATCTGGAAGCCATCAAGGAGGTTTTTTTGGAAAGGAGAATGGGTTTTAACCCTTCTCCCCTAGTTTCTGTTGCCAGTTCCAAGAATCCCTAAGAGAATCTTCAAGGCTATAAATGGCCTGCCATCCAAGTACATTATTGATTTTGTCTGTGTTTGCCCATACCTTTTCTATGTCCCCAGGTCTTCTTGGACCTATATGATAATTCAAAGAGCTTCCACTTACTTTTTCAAAGGTTTGGATTACTTCAAGTACTGTATTGCCATTTCCTGTTCCCACATTAAACAGGTCATAAAAATTTTCTCCTTGCTTAAAAAGGTATTCAAGGGCCTTAACATGGGCATTTGCCAAATCCATCACATGGATATAATCCCTTACACAACTTCCATCAGGTGTATTGTAATCATTTCCAAATACAGTGAGTTTTTCCCTTATTCCTGCTGCAGTTTGAGTTATAAAAGGCACCAGGTTATTGGGAACCCCTAAAGGTAATTCGCCAATTTCCCCACTTGGATGCGCACCGACTGGGTTGAAGTAGCGCAAAGAAATAATCCTTGAATTCACTCCGCTTTTGATGTAGTCCCTGAGCATATCCTCACAGATTTTTTTGGTATTTCCATAAGGACTTTCTGCCTCTTTTCTAGGAGTGCTTTCCTTTACTGGCAATTCATCTGGCTGACCATATACCGTACAACTGGATGAAAAAACCAAGTCCTTTACACCGAAACTGGACATTGTCTCGAGAAGGATAATCAGTGAGTTAAGATTATTATTATAATATTTCAAAGGAAATTTTGTACTCTCACCCACCGCCTTATAGGCTGCAAAATGGATTACTCCTTCAAAGTTATTCTCTTGAAAAATCTTTTCCATCAGTGCCCTATCATTGCAATCTCCTTCATAGCAAAGTAGATCCTGGCCCAAAATCCGTTTTAATCCACTAAGTACAGATTGGTCTGAATTTGAAAAATTATCAACGATAACCGGCTCAAAACCAGCGTTTACTAATGATACTGCGGTATGGGAACCTATATAACCAGCTCCACCCGTAATCAAAATTTGCCTCATGTTTTAAATAATTAAAGCACAATAATAAGGTATTTAACGGATTAATGTAAATACCCCACGCTGTTGTTTGGATTGGATTTGCCCATCTTTTCTAAAAATGTACTCAATCATATAGGAATATGAACCCAAAGGAGCTTCCTGACCTTTTAATGTGCCGTCCCAACCTTGGTTACCTTGATAAATCAATTCACCCCATTTATCATAGATGAACAATTTGAATTCCACTTCACAGTTACTCACACCCAAAAAGAAGCCATCTGATGGTTTAAAACCTGTTGGCATGCGTAACTGGGGCACCCCTTCCTTCATTTGACCAAGACCTTGCGTCTGACATCCATTGGCATCAGTCACAGAAATCGGGTAAAATCCAGATGGAACATCGATTAGCCTGGGATTATTAGAACCGTCCCAAGCCCAGCTAATGCTGTATGGGAGCACCCCACCTGATGGTATTGCATCCAAAATCCCGTTGGGTAAACCAGAACATGCGAAATTTACTATTTCAAAGTCCACAACCAACGCAGGTGGTGATTCAATGGTAAAGGGGATTTTTAGAGAACATCCGCTTTCATCATAAACTGTAACCAAATAATCCCCTCTTTCCAATCCTAAAATTTGAATATCTTTTCCCAAGACGAGGGCATTCTCCATATCTGTCCTAAAATTGCCAAATCCACCTCCAATCCTAAAATAAATTTCTCCGTCTTTGCTGTCAAAACATCCTGCGTTTCTAACATTTGGCATCCCTAAAAGCTGCATTGGTTCTGAATTCTTAATTTCCAATGAATCCAAGGTGATTGTACAACCTCCGGAATCTTTGATCACTAGTCCGTATATTCCTGCCTCCAACCCATCGGCAGAGTCAAAATTCCAGTTTGGGTCATGAGACCATTGATAGATATAATTCCCGGTGCCCCCCGAAATAGCCAATTTGATTTTTCCATTATTAGAACCCGGACAGATAAAATTTGTAATTTCAGCCACTGAAACAGTTAAGGGAGGATTCACAAAAACCTGTAATTTTTGAGAGATACCGGCACAGGAAGGATTGATTTCACTGAATTCTTCATACCAAATGCTTCCAGTGCTTCCAATGCCTCCCCATTGAACCTCAACAGTTTCTTTGTTGTCTTGGGATAAAATTTGTCCTCCTTCTACAAACCATTTATATTGTCTGTTAGAAACTTGATCTTTGACTTGATAGGAATAGGTAGCTCCCGGTTCAAAACAAATCTGACTTTGACCTTTGGCTAAGCCAGGGTTAATTGCTTCATTGATGATTACCTTGTATTCAATGGGTTTTCCCTGGCATCCTTCTTCTGTTAAAGGGATTGCAATCACTTTGGCATCTGGATTAAAACTGCCCCATTTCACCTTAACGGAATAATCATCTTTCGGAATAATTTCACCACCTTCAATTAACCAGATTACCTTTTTGGTATTGATTGCATTATCAAAAACATATAATGCCTCATCAATGTCGGGGCAGACAGTATCAGGCCCGGTAATTTCCCCTTTGGTCTCCAAAACCTCAACCTCGAAAAAGGTTTCTTCAATCTGATCACAGCTACGGGTACCTGTCAGGGCTACGATTTTAATTTGATATTTTCCGGGTTTTTCAAACAAATGGTCAACAGTACGACCTTCCTTTACTTCAGCACCAGTACCAAATGTCCATTCAAATATTTCAAATTTAGGATCTCTTGGAATTACTGTCCACGAGCCAACTTCACCTAAACATGCCACCTTATCCCCTATGACTTCAAAATCATAGGCTACTTCAGTTTCAAAATTGAGGTTATTGAGGCTGGCTCCGGCTGAATAACCATAAGATTCAATAAAACCGGAACCATATGCATATGCAATTATTCCCACCGGATTGGTTAAGGTATGGCTGCTTTCACTCAATTTGACCCTGGCATAAGCATATGCGGTATTCCCTGGAACAGGAAGAAACTGGTTACCTATATTCAATCCATCCAAAATAGTCTGAGCAGCAGCGCTAGATAGGGTGATGATATTGACAAAATGTTCAACTATACCCACCACTTTTACAGATGAAAAAACGGTCTTTTTGATAAGTTGGGAATTTGGACTTAAAGTAATCATCGTTGGATCCCCGTCTCCAGCACCAGGCCCAAGTTGCTCATTACAGCGATAACTTTTTGCAAAAGTTGTGACAGCTATGGGTTTATTTGATGTGATATTGGCCAATTCATCTTTTCCAAAAGAAAATGTAGTAAATCTGCCTGCATTTAATGTAGCCCTTTCCTGACCATTGACAAATACCTTGGTGTTGTTTTCAGAGGCCAACACTTTGACCATTTCACCTGAAGTCCGGCCGGCCAAAGGAATATGTATATACTCACTACCCCAGGAATAGGTGGGGTAAATCTGCTGGAACAAGTGATCCCCTGTGGTTGCATCATT
This sequence comes from Cecembia rubra, assembly GCF_003014575.1. Classification (GTDB taxonomy): domain Bacteria; phylum Bacteroidota; class Bacteroidia; order Cytophagales; family Cyclobacteriaceae; genus Cecembia_A; species Cecembia_A rubra. The sequence continues at coordinate 312,512 of NZ_PYGF01000001.1, read as the reverse complement.
GCAGTCACTGCCAATTGAGGTCATTTTATTGCCACCAAAAACTGCTATATTTTTACAATCCCCATCGGTTGATCCAATTACTCTCACTCTAGTACCAGTCAGGTCACCGACAGCCTTGATCTGATAACTTTCTCCTTTCTTTAGGTCAACAGTCAAGGTAGAACCTGGAGGAACAGGTATGGGGTCGACACTTAATGCAGAAAGCAAAATTTCAATTCTTGTGTCGTCTTCTGTTGCCAATATTAATAAAGTACTTTCAAAATTTTGGTTGCTTCCTGGATTGGTTCCTTGCGCAAACTGCTCATAATGGGCAGTAACCCAGTAATCTTTTCCTATTGAAGAAAGCGGAAGTACTACTGTTCCATCTGCACTTCGTTCTCTAAAATTGAAGGCATGTACAGAGATATTTCCATTGGATTGGATATAAACAGATTTGTTCTCCACCCTTCTGGAAGTTCTGTGGATAATATCCAATCCGTCTTGTGGGAAATCATAAACAAATTGTTGCCCGGCTTTTATTGAAAAATTAATGGTATTATTAACATATTGGATGAAACCATCGGCGTCCTCTTCTGCAGAAATTATTATAGTGGCCTGATCAATTCTATTGGGAACTACGCGATGGTTTTCCATAAAGCCAACAAAAAACTCTCTACCAATTGTACTGAGTTGCGCATGGGCAGGTGAAATAAGGCACCAAGCCAAAAGCCAATAAAAGAAACCTAAAATAATTTGACTGGACCGACGCATTTTTAATATCAAAATACCAAGTACAATTTACAATAATTCTACAAGTTTGAGAATTTAAGAACCAATGGCTAAAGCAATTATATTAAATAAGCTTTTGTCTAACCAAAAGGTTATAAACTCACTGAATTATTGTAAATACACCTCTTTTTTCCATTGTTATTACCTCTCCATCCAGTAGAAAATTATATTGGAATAAATACGAATAGGTTCCCATTGGAGCATTTTCTCCATCGATTTTACCGTCCCAGCCTTCAATCCCGTTATAGACCAGTTGGCCCCACCTACTGAAAATTGAAAGGTTAAATCTGAGGTCACAATTTGATATCCCCATAAATAAATCTTCTCCTAACTTGAAACCAGTAGGCATCCTAACCACCGGCGGAGTTTCCCTAACCTCAGAAGTCCCGATAGCCTCACATCCATTGGCATCGGTTGCGATTACCTGATATATTCCTTTGGGGAGACCGGAAAGTAATTGCCCCTGACCACCATCATAATCCCAACGGTAATGCAATGGTGTGAAGCCCAGGGAAGGAATGACCATTAATTCACCATTAGACTGGCCGGGGCAACTGGAGCGGGTTTGTGTAATTTCCAATTGTGCAGGTAAAGGGGAATCAATCCCAAATTCCAAATTCAGAAAGCATCCTTTACTATCTTTTAGTTTAAGTGAATACTGTTTCCCCTCCAAGTTTTCCAAGAAAATTAAATTTTCATTAAAAATTGCATCTTGGTAATTAATAAAATAAGGTGCTGTTCCTCCTTGGATTGAAAGCACTGCTCTTCCATCTGCCTTTCCAAAACATGTGGTACCAAAAGTCTCAATAGATGAAATTTGCAATGTTTGTGGTTGTCTGATTTCAACCTCCTCAGCCAATATTTCACAACCAAAACCATCAATTACCTTTACGTTGTATGTCCCTGCTTTTAATCCAATGGCTCTGGGAGCATTCAAAGATGCATCATGACTCCACTCAAATTTGTAAGGAAGGACGCCCCCCTCGATGTTTAAAAAAATTTGACCATCATTTCCGCCATAACAGGAAACATCTGTTTTTTCCGGGCTTTGCATAATAAATGCCTGATTGACGGTGACTTCCAATCTTGGTGATTCCCCTTCACAGGATTCATCAATCAGGCTGTATTCTTTGTACCAAACCCTTCCTGTCACACCAGGGGAATCCCATTTAATTTTTACTTTTGATCCTTCAGAATCCCCTATGAAAGTCCCATTTTCTACAAACCATTCATAAGCCCTGAAATTCATTGCATTGGAAACTGTGTATTCATATTCTCCTTCAGGTTCAAAGCAGACCTGTTTTTGCCCCTGAGGTATGATTGATTGAATTACTGGATTGATAATAACTCGGAGCTCAATCTCTTCCAATGGGCAGCCTTCTGTAGTATAGGGTATAGCATATATTGCTGCATTGGGATTGGCCTCTCCCCATCGAATCGTAATGGAACCTTGTTTATCGTCCTTAGCAATGACCTCACCTCCTACTTGTCGCCAGTCCACCTTTTGGAATGTATCTGAAGATTTAAAATTATAGGTTATTTCTTCCACATCTGGACAAACTGAAGTGGGGCCAATGATCTCTCCTCCAACATCAGTCACTTCTACCTTGAAGACTACTTCTTCCTGAAGGTCACAGCTCGTTTGGCTAACAGAAGCAATGACCTTTACCTCATATTCCCCTTTTTGAGTAAAAATATGCTCTACCTCTTTTCCCTCTTTCAGCCCAGTTCCATCCCCAAAATCCCAAAGAAAATAAGTGAAGATTTCATTCTCTGGAAAAATTTGCCACTTAGCATTTTGATTTAAGCATGCTACTTTATCCCCCTCAATATCAAATTCATAAAGTGGTTCAACTTCGAAGTTAAGATTATCTAAACTAGCTCCTGCCGCATAACCATAGGATTCCACGTCCCCAAATCCATAAACATAAGCAATAAAGCCATCTGGGTTGGAAAGGCTATGAACTCCCTGATTGATTGGAATTCTGGCATAGGAAAACTCAGCCTGTTGGGGAAAAGGCGTAAATCGATTACCTATGTTCTGTCCATCAAGCCTTGTAGTTCCGGTAGAAGTTGTTTTGACAATTATATTTACATAATGGGCAGTCACCACAGGTAATTGGATGGCATTGAAAGTTACGGACCTAAGAAGCTGTTGAGTTGGACTATAACTGATCATAAAGGGATCTCCATCCTGAAATAAAGGGGAACCAGGCTTATTGCATTCCTGGCTTTTGGAAAAGACTGTGACCGAGGAAGGCTTATCTGACTGTATTCTCTTTACAACATCTGATTCAAAATCAAATGTCAAGAATTTACCAGCATCAATTGAGCCAACAAGTTGACCATCAACCATCACTTGGGTATTATTTTCAGATGCCATTACTTTAACAAGTTCTCCAGATGTCCTACCTGCTAAAGAAATATGCAGGTAATCTGTCCCCCATGTTTTTGTAGGATAGAGTTGTTGAAACAGGTGATCATTAGCCCCCCCACAATTACCTACGCTGGTCCATTTATTCCCTCCAAAAACTGCGATATTTTTACAATCATCAATATTATCCCCGACTACACGAACCCTAGAACCGGTAAGATCAGCTTTTGCCTTTACCTGATAGGATTGCCCTGCATTCAAGTTGATATAAAATGGTGTGTTTGCAGCATTTCCATTTAAAGTAAATGCTGAGGGCACGACTTCAATGCGTGTATTGTCTTCCACTCCTACTATTAAAAACAAACTTTCATCGTTAACATTCGGGAAATAAGGAAGACCTGTGGGAGCTGTCATGGTTTCAAAGTGTGACACTACAAAATAATCCTTTCCCAATGAAGGTATCGGCAAAACTACTGTTCCATCTGCCGACCTGGCACGTTCATTAAAAGCGTAAACTGAAACATTCCCACTGGATTGTACATATACACCTTTACTCTCCACAATGCCTGTACTCCGGTGAAGCATATCCTGGTCTGTAATTTTATAAAAAAACTGCTCTCCCTGCTGTAAGTTAAAGTTAACCTGCCTTCCGCCATATTGAATAACCCCAATAGCAGGTTCTGCAGCTGTAATCAAAACAATCCCAAAATCCAAAGCTGAGTTGGCAGGGTTATTAAAATTCTGTACCCGGTTATTCTCCATAAATCCCAGCCAGAATTCCCTTCCTACCGTAGAGAGCTGGGCGAAACTGTTATTTGCCTGACCCAGGAAAAGGAAGAAAAGGAAAAAGAAGTACCGAGTAAAATTTTCAGGCATGAATAAATCAGGCAAGGTTAACTATTCAATATAAAAACCTATTTTGAAAAATGTTTTAAAAATTACACTAAAGTCCAATTATTGCGCAAATATTTTAGTTTATGAGATATTGTTTAGCACTGGATTTGAAAAATGATCCAAATCTTATCGAAGAATATGAGAAGCACCACCAAGCTGTTTGGCCTGAAATTTTGGACAGCTTCAAAGAAGCAGGAATCCTATCCATGGAAATTTTCCGATGGGAAAACCGCCTGTTTTTGATCATGGATACAGATGCTTCCTTTTCTTTCGAAAGGAAAAATGAAATAGATGCCAATAGCCCGATAGTACAGCAATGGGAAAATTTAATGTCCACCTATCAACAGGCCTTACCTGGTTCAAAATCCGGTGAAAAATGGCAATTGATGAAAAGAATATTCCATACAGAAAAATAAAAGAAGGAAGAAAATATAAGCCTGATTATCAGTGATTTAAAATTAATCGATTAAAAAACAGTTTACTTCTTGAAAAAGGCAAAGTAAATTTAGATAATCCTTTAATTTTTGAAGATTGGAACCAAATTTGAACTGAACACTGAAACCTAAAACCGAAAGCCGTGCCATACAAAGAAAGAGAAATTGAGAAAAAGTATTACTCCATAGGCGAAGTAGCCAGTATGTTTAAGGTAGCCCCATCACTCATTCGGTATTGGGAGGGTGAATTTGACATCATCAAACCCAAAAAGGATAAAAAGGGCAACAGGAGGTTTACCAAAGATGACATTGAAAAAATCCGCTACATCTACCAATTGGTGAAGGTAAAGGGATATACGCTTCAAGGTGCTCAGGAAGTGATCAAAAAAGATGAGGAACAAGTTTTTGACAAAGCAAGTATGGTGGACAGGCTTCATCAAATCAAACGTTTTTTAATCGAAATTAGAGACAAAATGCATGTTGGTCCAGGAGAAAGATGATCTGGTATATGAAATAGCGCTCAACTTTATACCACAAATAGGCCCTGCCATCTGTAGGAATATCGTGGGTTATGCAGGTTCTGCCAAAAACTTCTTTGAAATGCCCGCCGGCAAAGCTGCTAAAATCCCCAGGATCAGTCCTAAGCTGCTTTCATTTAGGGCCAATAAACAGGAGTACCTGAAGTCTGCCGAAGACGTCATTCATGCCTGCCGGAAAAAAAACATCGAAATTGTAACTTTTTCAGACAAAAATTTTCCGCTAAGATTAAAGGGGTTGGAAGACTGTCCTGTTGTACTTTTTTATAAAGGAAATATCAATTTCAATCCTGCAAGAACGATTGGAATCGTAGGTACCCGGAATATTACGGAATATGGTAAAGCCATCACCAAAAAGATCATTGAAGACCTTGCCCCCTATCAGCCTACGGTAATCAGTGGATTGGCTTACGGGGTAGACATTGAAGCACACCGAAATGCACTCAACCATAATCTTCCCACAATTGCCGTTTTGGGCTCCTCAGTGGATCAAATCTATCCTTCAGCACACAAAGCAACCGCACAAAGCATGCTTGAAGAAGGAGGACTTTTGAGTGAATTTTCCCCAGGTACCATCATGCATCCCACCAATTTCCCTAAAAGAAACAGGGTCATAGCCGGACTTTCAGATGCCCTGATAGTTGTGGAAGCGGCTAAAAAAGGGGGGGCATTGATTACCGCTGAAATTGCCTACAGCTACAACAAAGAGGTTTTGGCAGTACCGGGCAATCTTCAGGCACCCTTCAGTGAAGGATGCAATAATTTGATCAGAAGCATGAAAGCTTCTATTTATACAGGTCCCAAAGACCTGGAAGAATGCCTTTCCTGGTCCAAACATTCCCTTAAAGACAATGCATCCCTTACTTGGGACCTTTCCAAATTTGAACAGGAAGACCAGGAAATCATCCTCCTCTTGCAGACAAAAAAAGAAGTGGAAATAGATACGATGGCATTGCTGCTCGATACATCTGTTTCCACTTTAGCTATCAGGTTATTAAACCTTGAATTTGAGGGATATATACAGTCTTTACCTGGAAAAAGATATAAGCTAAAAAGCCCTTAATTTCCATCAGGAAAACTTGATGTCAATTGTTTCCGAGTCACATCCTTGTACCCTCATGAAATCCTCCTTCCAAATTTTACCTGGTCCATTCTTTACCTTCTTCCCATTCCAGGAATCATATTTCCAATGGCCTTTTTGGCACCGCCCATTTTATTCATCTGCTTCATCAGCTTTCGCATATCGGCAAACTGCTTCATTAGGTTATTGACTTCTGTAATACTTCTTCCGCTGCCGTTGGCAATTCTCTTTCTTCTGTTTCCGTCAATGATATCCGGATCCTCCCTTTCAGCAGGGGTCATACTTCTGATAATGGCTTCAATAGGTTTGAAAGAGTCGTCATCTATATCCAATCCTTTCATGGCCTTGCCCATGCCCGGAATCATCCCCACAAGATCCTTGATGTTACCCATTTTCTTGATCTGCTCCAGTTGGGAAAGGAAATCGTCAAAATTGAACTGGTTTTTACGGATCTTGGCATTGATACGCTTGGCTTCATCTTCGTCAAATGTCTGTTGGGCACGCTCTACCAAAGAGATCACGTCTCCCATGCCCAAGATTCTCTGGGCCATCCTATCAGGGTGGAAAACATCAATGTTTTCCATTTTTTCACCTGTAGAAATAAATTTGATCGGCTTATTGACTACGTGACGGATAGAAATGGCCGCACCACCACGGGTATCACCATCCAATTTGGTCAATACTACACCATCAAAATTCAGTCTTTCATCAAATGTTTTGGCTGTATTGACTGCATCCTGACCAGTCATGGAGTCCACTACAAAAAGCGTCTCCGAAGGATTGAGGGCCTTTTTGAGGGCTTCAATTTCCTTCATCATCTGCTCGTCAACTGCCAAACGGCCCGCAGTATCGATGATGACTATCTTCTTACCGTTTTTCTTGGCATATTCTACTGCCCTACTGGCAATTTCAAGGGCATTCTTATTTTCGGGCTCAGCATATACTTCCACTCCGATCTGCTCTCCCAATACTTTCAACTGGTCGATCGCAGCAGGTCGGTAAATATCACAAGCTGCCAATAGAACCTGTCTGCCTTGTTTTTTCAATAAATTGGCAAACTTACCAGAAAAAGTAGTCTTACCCGAACCCTGCAAACCCGAAATCAAAATCACCGCTGGATCTCCTTTGATGTTTACATCCACTTTCGATCCACCCATCAATTTGGTCAACTCCTCCTGTGTGATCTTTACCAACAACTGGCCTGGTGATACCGCTATCAACACGTCCCTGCCCAATGCCTGTTCTTTGATGGTATCAGTTACTTCCTTGGCAACTTTATAATTCACGTCCGCATCAATCAGGGCCCTACGGATTTCCTTTACAGTAGTGGCCACATTGATTTCGGTGATTTTACCGGTACCCTTGAGGGTCTTAAAAGCTCTATCTAATTTTAAACTAAGATTATCAAACATGCCTGCATTCTATTTGAGGCAAAAATAGGAATTAATTTGGTTATTGCGGAATGTCTGCATACATAATGAACTTTGGGGACCTGACCTCTTCGGTTTTTTCCCAATCCTTTCCTGAAATTTTTGTGTTTGAAAATACAATTTGGATTTTTTCGGCCATGCTTTTCCCTTTTATTCCTAATTTGCGGACTGACTTTAAAATGCAACGAGAAAAATGCAGATCAATTTCAAGAAAGATATTTTGCCCCATTTGGTTGGTATTGTCTTTTTTTACCTGGTAGTTGTACTTTATTTTTCCCCAGTAATCTTCGATGGGAAAATTATATTCCAATACGATATCCTCCAATGGGAAGGCGCTTCAAAAGAAATCCTGGACTACAGGAAAGAAACCGGAGATGAGGCGCTTTGGGCCTCGAGAATGTTCAGTGGTATGCCGGCCTATTTGGTGAGTTTTGAAGTTCCGGGTGACATCACCAATACATTAACCAAAATTATCACCCTAGGTCTTCCCCATCCTGTCAATTCCCTGTTTTTTGGCATGGTGGCCATGTATATCCTACTTTTGAGTTTCAAAGTCAGGCCTGAATTTTCAATCCTAGGTTCAATTGCCTTTGCTTTTAACACCTTCCATTTGATCAGTCTGGATGCAGGACATAATGCTAAAATCTGGGCCATCTGTCTTATACCTTTCATCCTTGCGGGAATCCATCTTACTTTCCAAAGAAAGTACTTAATTGGCTTGGCCCTTTTTGCATTTGGGTTGATGCTTCAGTTGAAATTTAACCACCTGCAGATTACCTATTACACAGTTTTGGTAGTGTTGATTTATGGTATTGGAGAATTGGTCCATGTTTATAAATCAAAGCTTTTTGGAGCTTTTGCAAAAGCACTGGGCATTTTGATAATAGGTTTGATCATAGCTGTAGGCGCAAACCTTAGCAGATTCATGACCGTGTTGGAATATAGCCCCTATTCTACCCGAGGACCTGGAAATTTGGGTTCGGCACAAGTAACTTCATCAGGCTTGGACAAGGATTATGCATTCAATTGGTCTCAGGGTAAATTAGAGACCTTGACCCTACTTGTACCATACCTTTATGGGGGAGGCAGTACAGAGGCATTACCAGATAACTCTAAAACAGAACAAGCCCTTAGATCAAATGGAATTGATGCGGCACAGACCAGAGATTTTGTAAAGAACGCGAGAACGTATTGGGGAGATCAACCCGGAACCGGTGGCCCAATATACGGAGGAGCCATTATGGTATTTCTTTTTGTTTTAGGCATTCTTTACACTCCCAAAAGACAGAAATCAATTTTCCTCAGCATTACAGTTCTGTCACTTTTACTAGCCTGGGGAAAGAACCTAGAATGGTTCAATTATACTCTGTTTGATTTTTTGCCTGGTTACAACAAATTCAGAGCGGTAACCATGGCCCTGTCCATGGCTTTATTTGCCATACCGGTATTGGGAGTATTAGGTCTTGAAAATCTTTTTAAATCCAATTTAAAAGACAATTTCAACAAAAACTTATTGATCGCCCTGGGTACTACAGCAGGGCTTGCTGCATTTTTCTGGCTATTTGCTGGAATGTTCAGCTTTAGAGCACCCATTGACAGCAACTTCCCTGATTGGCTGGCAGATGCCCTAATGGAAGACAGGAAAACCATGTTAAAAAGCAGTGCTTTAAAATCTATTTTACTAATTGTGCTATCTGCGGGACTAATTTGGGCAGCTTTAACCAAAAGGTTATCCCTACAATTAGCAGCTTTGGGTATGGCAGTAATGCTTATTATTGACCTTTGGACTGTCAACAGAAGGTATTTGGGAGATGATGCTATGCAATACAATCCATCTGAACAATTTTTCTCCATTACACCAGCTGATGAAAAAATACTCCAGGACAAAGATTATTACAGGGTATTGAACATTGATAATCCTTTTAATGATGCCAGGATAAGTTATTACCATAACAGTATTGGAGGATATCATGGTGCCAAGATGAAGCGCTATCAGGAATTAATTGAAAATGTATTGGGGCCCGAAATGCAGGCCTTCATTCAAAAAGCCCAAGAAGGTGAGTTCGACTGGAAGGGGCTGAATGCCCTCAACATGCTAAACACCAAATACCTAATGGCAGGAAGAGGAGAAAATGCTGTTTTCTTAAACCCTGAGGCCAATGGGGTGGCCTGGTTCCCTTCTGAAATAAAAAATGTGATTACTAATGATGAGGAAATCAATTTGGTCGCAAGTATTGACACAAAATTCACAGCAACCGTAAATGAATCCGAATTTGGAAAGCAAAAAACCGGTAGAGGTACGGTAAAATTGATCAATAGAAAACCCTATCTCTTGGAATATGAAGTAGATGCAACGGAAGGTGGTCTGGTTGTGTTTTCTGAGGTATTTTACCCTAAAGGCTGGAAAGCAAGCATCAATGGGAATAATGCTTCCATTATCAGGACCAATTACCTACTGAGAGGTATTGAGGTTCCCCAGGGAATTTCCACAGTCATTATGCAATTTGAACCTGAGTCCTATTTCAAAACCAAAATCATAGTAGTAATCATGCAATATTTGATTTCTGCACTATTAATCATAGGACTTGGATATAGCTTTTACCAGGCTAAAATAGAAACATGAAATCCAGGAAGCCAAAGGTTTTTTTTGTAACTCCATCTTTCCAGTCTTTTGTACTTCAGGATATCAAAATATTGACTGAAAGGTATGACTTGATTATCAATACCTACAACTGGACAAGGAAAGAATTGGCACCGTTTTATTTAATAGCCCAGTTCTTGCACCTCTTATCCCGGATCAATGAAGTGAAGATTATCTTTGTTCACTTTGGTGGATATTGGTCTTTTTTCCCTGCACTTTTGGGAAAGATTTTCAATAAACCAGTCTATATCGTGCTACATGGAACAGATTGTGCTTCCATTCCCCAATTAAATTATGGCAGTTTAAGAATTCCTCTTTTGAAATGGTTCTGTAAAAAATCCTATGAATGGGCAAGCTTATTACTGCCGGTAAGCGAATCTTTGGTCAGTAGTGAAAACAATTTTCTAGATAACGGAAAACCTATTGGAAACGGAGTATTATTTCATTTTCCCAAATTAACAACTGCATATAAGGTAATTCATAATGGCTTTGACGAAACTTTCTGGCAAGGGAAAAAAACTGAACAACGTCACCAAAAATCATTTATCAGTGTTTTATCTCCCTCCCAGTTTATTTTAAAAGGTGGTGATTTAATAGTTGAACTTGCCAAAAGATTAAAAGACTGTCAATTTACCATCGTAGGAATGGATAATCCGAAAGGCCTTGAAGTTCCCGAAAACTTAAAATTCTTGGGGAAATTACCCCATGAAAAGCTAAAATCCGAATTTTTAAGGCACAGTTATTATTTTCAGCTTTCCAGTTTTGAGGGATTTGGCTGTGCGCTCTGTGAAGCCATGCTTTGTGGATGTATTCCTATAGTCAGCAAGGTAAATATTCTTCCAGAAATTGTGGGAGACAATGGAGAAGTTATCCCAATAAGGGATCTTAATAAGCTTGAAAAAACCATGAAAAGGAGGATTCCAATGCCAATATCAAGTAATGATACAGATATGGTTAGACAGAGAATAATTGAGCGCTATAGTCTCAGAAGGAGAAAGGAACAATTATTTTCAGTACTTCCCTATTAGAAATGATTCAAATCAGGAACATGGAAAGAATTGCAGCGGCATTTTCAAGGAGGCTATATATCATTCCAGGAGGTTACTTTTTAGTACAATTCTTGAAAGGCCTTTTCGCAAAAGCATACAAAGAAAAGGAATGGAGAACGTTCAGCTTTAGAGGAATAAATATGAAAGTGGATATCTCCAAAAGTATGGGTTCTTCCATTTATTGGAGAGGTGCCCATGATTGGCGCCCCATATTTGTACTTGAAAAATTCCTCAAAAAAGGAAAAACTTTTATTGATATTGGAGCCAATCAGGGAGAATATGCATTATGGGCTGCAAGAAAAACCACTGCAAGTGGTAAAGTATTGGCTTTTGAACCTATGGATGAAATTTTCTCCCAGTTAAAGGTGAATATCTCCCTGAATCCAAGCTACAAAAACACCATTGAGGCGATTCAGTTGGGTTTATCAGATAATCCTGGAGAAATAAACCTTTATGGAAAAGAGGGTAGTAATGAAGGCGTCAATACCATTTTCCCAAGTCCAGAACACACTTTTTTAATCCAGAAAATTGAACTGGATACCTTAGATAATCAATTGGAAAAACTTCAGCCTTCCCGGGTTGACTTAATAAAAATAGATGTAGAAGGTGCTGAGCTTCAAGTATTAAAAGGGGCAACTAAAAGCATTTCCAAATTTAAGCCTACCCTGATTATTGAAATCAACAAAGAGGCTTGCCAATCAGCAGGCTATGAAGCGGATGAAATTTTGGAATTTCTAAAGGGTTATGGATATTCTTTTAAACAAATTGGTTTACGCGGAAAATTAAAGTCCATAGAACTGATCCGAAATAATTTTTGTAATGTCCTGGCCTACCAAAAAAATTGACCTCGATGTAACCGAAACTATTGAAACTAACCCTAAGTCCTGATTGAATCTAACAATATGGTATTGAAGAACTGGGGAAATTACGGATATACATATTAATCCAAGTATCTTTATATTTTTGTTGCCTATGAGAATAATTGCCAAGCAGAGTATCCTAACCACCTTTTCTTCCTACCTGGGGGTTTTGATAGGTTACTTTAATGTGCTTTGGCTTCTTCCATATGTGTTGGACCCGAACCAACTTGGATTGTTCAGGACGGTCCAGGATATGGCCCTCATTTTGGTTCCTTTTGCGCAATTGGGGCTGGGAAATGGGATTACCAGATTCTATCCAAAAATCAGGGACCATCAGTTTTCATTTTTCACAATGAGCCTATTGCTAAGCTTGGTAGGAGCTTTTCTTGTAGCCATACTATTTTGGCTTTTCAAGCATTACCTTATTCTCGCATTTGCAGCGAATTCACCAGAAGTGATCGATTTTTTTGGAGTGGTTTTGGTTCTGATGCTTTTTTCAGTGCTGAATTCAATTTTGGATGCTTTTAGTAGGTCATTTCTTGAAATTGCAGTTCCGACTTTTTTCAGGGAAGTATTTTTGAGGATATTGGTTTCGATCATTGTTCTATTGTATTTTTTGAATTGGATACAATTTGAACAATTGATTTGGAGTCTTGCTTTGATTTACCTAGCAACACTTTTGGGCATGATGATTTACATGATCCGATTGGGTATTTTCAAAATAAACTTTGATTTTAAAATCTTCCCAAGAGGTTTTATCAATGAGTTTTTACAATATAGCCTGATTACCCTCCTTGGAACCACGGGATCACTTTTGATCATGAAAATTGACAGTCTTATGGTTGCATCCATGTTGGGATTGGATGCCAATGCAATTTACAGCATTGGTTTTGCCATAGCCATTGTTATTGAAATGCCAAGAAGGGCTGTATCCCAGGTAGTGATGCCTGTGGTAGCTGAATACTTCGCAAAAAATGAAATAGATAAAATCGATCGACTTTACAAGCAGGTAGCAGTTCACCAATTATTGATTTGCCTTTTATTGTTTCTAGGTATCTGGGCCAACATCAATAACCTTTATCACTTCATACCAAACAAAGAAGTTTATGAAACAGGAAAATGGGTAGTGTTTTGGATTGGATTGGGGAAAATCATCGATATCCTTTTCTCAATAAACGGAGAAATAATTGTTTATTCAAGGTATTATGTTTTCAACATCACTGCCACTATGGTCATGAGCATCATAGTCATTGTTTTGAATTTATGGCTTATTCCAATTTATGGTATTGAAGGGGCTGCCATAGCCTCTTTCCTGGCAATGGGATCGTACAATATTATCAAATATTATTATGTAAAAATCAGGTTGAATCTCGATCCTTTCACATGGGATGTTTTAAAAATAATTGTCTTGGGAATCTTTGTTTTCGTAGCTCAATATTATTCGTTGGTGTGGATGGATGCAGGTTTTTGGGATCTGATTGTTCGTTCGGCACTGATCACAATACTTTATATTGGTGGAGTATATGGGTTTAAAATTGCTGAAAAAAGTCAAAATGAGTTGATACAAAAAATAAAAGGGCTCAGGCCTTAGAGTTGTTGCCAAACCTCTTTATAGACAAGATTTGAGCTGCCTGAAGACCGCAAACTTCCACTGTTATCCTGAATCCTAAGATACGAGGTCCCAAAACTGACAGGTTATCAGAAAGGGATGAGGCCTGTTTTTGGAAAGGGCTTCACTCGGAATTGTTTTTTAATTGTGAAGTTGGAACATGTCAGCGACCCGAGCCTTTGCGCAAATATACGGATTTATTCAGGGAAAAGTTGATCATTTTGGGGAGAATAAAATGGTTTATGGGAGTCCTTGAATTTCAAACCTTCCAACTAGCTTATACCCCACTTGCCAAAAAAGATTTTGTTGTAATAATCCTAACAGTAATTTTATGGAGGTTTGAGAAGCAGTTAAACAATTTGAGGGAATTCAAAAACGAAGCCGAAAGATTTGTTTGTCAAAATATCGGAAACAACAGAATAAAAAATCAATTATTGAAAAAATTATACGGACGGCACAAAATAATATTCTAAAAATTTCAACTTCTCAGCCCAATTATCATTAATTTTGCAGTACCAAAAGGCATTAATAAAATGTATCAAATCAAAAAATTAATTGTTTGTCTGGATCAAACCTCCTTGGATGAAACCCTTGTCAGGTTTGCTTCTTTTATAGCCAAGGCTAATCAGACCAAAAAAATTTATTTTACTAATGTTATTCGAAACCTTAATATCCCCAAAGAGGTCCTCAGTGAATTCCCCAATCTTATTGAAAATATGGTGGAGGAAAGGAAAGGCCAAATGAAGGAGGTAGTAGAAAAGACCTTTGGAGCAGTCAGTGATATTGAGTTTTCCTACATTGTAAAAGAAGGGCAATTATCTAAAAAAATCCTAAAACTGGCCCATGAAAAGTCGGCAGACATGATCATTGTGGGCAGGAAGGTTAACTTACCCGGCACCGGGGTCATCTCACAGCGCTTAGCCAGAAGAGCAAGCTGTTCGCTATTGATCATTCCAGAGAATGCTGTGCCAAAAATTGACAGGCTTTTGGTTCCTTCTGATTTTTCGGATTACTCCAAAGATGCCATGGAGGAAGCAATCCTTATTGCCGAAAAGTACGGAAAAAACACAGAAATCGTATGTCAGAATGTCTTTACAGTACCTTCGGGTTACCATTTTACAGGCAAGAGTTATGAAGAGTTTACTTCTATCATGAAGATGCATGCCGAAATCAATTTCAAAAAATTTATCCGTAAAATCGACACCAAAAACATTCACATCCTTCCTGTTTATACCCAGGATGAAGACGATGATCCAGTAGAAGATATCCTTGCCAAAGCAAAGGAAATCAATGCCGATGCCATAATCATTGGAGCTAAGGGGAGAACAGCTGCCACTGCCCTATTTATTGGAAGTATGGCTGAGCGATTGATCCAACTTAATGACGAATTCCCTCTTTTGGTCACAAGACCTAAGGGGAAGAATGCAGGAATTCTGGATTATATCCTTGAAATTTAAGCGGGCTGAATGCCCGCTTTTTTTTCATCAATTTCTTTTCTGATTTTTGAATTAAACCATTACTCACCAGTCTTGTCTAAACACTTAATGACACCAATAAGCGAACTGGAACTTTTAGCACTGATCAATGACCCAACCACAAAAGACAAGGGTTTCAGGCTTTTGGTGGAGAGGTTTCAGAAAAAAGTATATGGTGTCATCCGAAAAATGGTCATTATCCATGAAGATGCAGATGATCTGACCCAGATCACTTTCATCAAAGCATTTAAGAATATCCATAAATTTCAGGGCCATTCCTCTCTATTTACCTGGTTGTACAGGATAGCAACCAATGAAAGCCTGAATTTTTTGCAACAAAAGAAAAAAAGGTTTTTCTTCCAGATTGAAGACCACGAGGAAGTCATGAAACAATATCTTGACAGTTCACCCCTGATAGACGGAGATATGATCGAAAAAAAACTTCACAAAGCAATCCTCAACCTGCCTGAAAAGCAAAGATTGGTCTTTAACCTGAAGTATTTCGAAGACCTGAGCTACGAGGAAATAAGCAAAATCACGGATACCAGCGTCGGGTCACTTAAAGCTTCCTACCACCATGCCGCAAAAAAAATAGAACAGGAAATCAAATCAGAATAAACCATTTGGATTTTATACTGTCTAACCAACAAGAATGATGGAAAAATTGAATAAAAAAGAAATCCACCTAGTACCTGAAGGCTATTTTGATAAATTGCCTGATAGGATTTTGGAAAGGTATGAAAGCCGGAAATCCGTATGGTTTTCTAAACCTTTGAAATATGCCGCTGCAGCAGTGTTCATACTGGGTTTGGGATTATGGGTATTTATATCCCAGACCTCTCAGGTTGATCCAATGGACTTGATGATAAGTCAGGAGATTGATTTATACATAGACACTGAGTACTGGCAGGCGGAAGATATACTTTTACTGGCAGACAATCCCAATTCTATATTAGATGAAATTATCGCTACTGAATGGGGCAGCTTTGATTGGGCTGAAACCGATCCTGAAGAAGATATTTGGTATTAATTCAATTTTGATGAAGAAACTTACAATCCTAATCCTGGCCTTTTTCCTATGCTTTGCTTCACTTAGCATGGCACAAAGAGGCAACCAGCAATACGATCAAGAGAAATTTGAGGCAGCCCGTATAGCATTTATTACGAACAGATTGGACCTTAAAGCTTCGCAGGCAGAAAAATTCTGGCCGATCTTTAATCAATATCAGGAAGAAAGAAAATCCATGATGGAGGAGCTTTCCATGTTGAACAGACAAGCAGGAAGGGAAATAGATGATGAAAAAGCAAAAGAACTGATCAACAAAAGATTTGAGCTCCAGGAAAAGCTCTTAAATCGGGAAAAACGCTTTATGAATGAGATCATTCAGGTAATCAGCCCTTCACAGGCAGTAAAGTTGGGTGGAGCAAACCGTGATTTCACAAGGCATGTTTACAGAATGCAACAGGGAAGAGACAGAGGAGAAAGTAATAAAAACTAAAAAAAGCAGCTTTACGCTGCTTTTTTTCATTACTTGTTTTTCAAAAGGTCTCTGATTTCCTCTAACAATACTTCTGACTTTGGAGGAGCCGGAGGAGCTGCCGGAGCTTCTTCTTTCTTCTTTTTCATGGTATTCATTCCTTTTATCGCCATAAAAATCACGAAAGCGATAATCAGGAAGTCCACTACATTTTGGATAAAATTACCGTAGCTAAGCACTACAGCCGCCATTTGTTCTCCAGCATCAGTGGTATATGCATCCCGGATGGTCAAAGAAAGGTCTTTGAAGTCTACCCCACCCAATAATACTCCTAATGGAGGCATAATAATATCGTTCACAAAGGAGGAAACGATTTTCCCGAAAGCACCGCCAATGATAACAGCGACCGCAAGGTCAACTACATTGCCCTTGACAGCGAATTCCTTAAATTCTTTTAATAATCCCATAGCTTGTGTTTAGTTGATGATTTATGTCTGAAAATAAACAAATTGGATCAAAATATTTACTAATTGTTTCATTTTTTCAATAAAAACCAAAATCCGCTGATTTTGCGGACTCCCTGATTTTTAATACTTCTTTTGGAGGAAAATAGGATAAAACATCAATCACCATCGGGAAATCTCCAAAATTTTATAACTTTCGCATTCAAACCTATTAAAGACAAGATGAAAATAGCCTTAATCGCCCATGACGGTAAAAAGGCCGATATGGTCCACTTTTTGAGTGGATTTAAGGAACAGCTCAACCATTCTGATATTGAACTGGTTGCAACAGGCACTACGGGTTCCCATATAGAAAAAGCAGGCTTTAAAGTGCAAAGACTGCTTTCCGGACCACTGGGTGGAGATGCACAGATTGCTTCAATGGCAGCTCAAAAAGAACTGGACATGGTCATTTTTTTTAGGGATCCTTTGGATAAGCATCCTCATGAGCCTGATGTACAGATGTTGATGCGTATCTGTGATGTACACAATATCCCCCTTGCAACAAATCCTGCAGCAGCGGGTTTGATGTTTCAACAATTAACCTCAAGACTGAAATCTTAAATGGAAGTAAAGACAATAAAAAGAATTGCGGTATTGACTTCAGGTGGAGATGCGCCGGGAATGAATGCTGCTATTCGGGCTGTGGTAAGAGCAGGCTTTTATTATAATCTGGAAATGTATGGTGTCTATAGGGGCTATGAGGGGATGATCCAGAATGAAATCAAAAAACTGGAATCCAAACATATCAGCCATGTCCTTGAAAGAGGTGGAACCTTCCTAAAATCTGCACGCAGTGCGGAATTCCGTACACAGGAAGGAAGGAAAAAAGCCTACGAAAATCTAAAAAAACACGGAATTGACGCATTAGTAATTATAGGTGGAGACGGATCGCTTACAGGTGCCCACTTGTTCTATAAAGAATATGGTATACCAGCTGTCGGTATTCCTGGAACCATTGATAATGACCTGGCAGGAACTGACCTAACAGTAGGGTTTGACACAGCATGCAATACGGCAATTGAGGCTATTGATAAAATCAGAGATACAGCTACTTCACATGATAGGCTTTTTTTTGTAGAGGTGATGGGCCGAGATGCAGGATTTATCGCCATCAATGCCGGAATAGGCAGTGCTGCAGCGGCCACCTTAATTCCAGAGAAAAAAATGCCGATTGAAAAATTGGTGGAAAGATTACAAGCCAGAACCAAGGCCATGAAACAATCCAATATTGTCATTGTTGCCGAAGGGGGAAAAAGTGGCGGTGCAGCTGAAATTGCTGAAAAAATCAAAAAGCAACTTCCCTATTACGATATAAAAGTGACCATTTTGGGTCATTTGCAGCGCGGAGGCGCTCCATCTGCTTTAGACCGGGTATTGGCAAGCAAATTGGGCGTAGCCGCTGTAGAAGGCCTACTACAGGGCAAATACGATGTGATGGCCGGTGTCATCAATAACAAAGTAGTCTATACTCCTATCGCTAAAGCGATTGTAGGCAGCAAAGAAGTAGACGAAGATGATTTCAGAGTTGTAAGAATTCTTTCAACATAAAAAAGGAGGCCAAGGCCTCCTTTTTTATTGTCTTTCAATAACTATGGTTGAATATGCTGGCAATTTTACTTTTTGATCTTGTAAATCCGCAGACCCAAATGTGTAAAGGACTTTTTGATATTCTTCAGGAATTTCGAGGCTTTGTTCCACATCGCTTAAATTATGAGCTACAAAAACTGCCTGATCTTTATGGCTTCTGAAATATGCCATCAGTGGTTGGGCCAGCTCTCCCTCATACAATTCCAAATTTCCAAGGGCAAGTGCTCTATTGCTATTCCTTAATTTTATAATTTCTTTATAATGATTGAAATAACTCGTGCTCATTGATTTTTGAATGGCTAATGGGGTTACCATATCATCAATGGAATGAACAGGATCTATCCATGATGCCCTCCCTTTATCATTGGCTTTGATGTCCCAAAGAAAAGGCTCTCTAATATGTTCATCAGGCTTCAATCCCAACATACCTATCTCCTCTCCATAGTAAAGATAGGGTGCACCGGGCATCGTCATCAGAATGTTGATTGCCTGCTTCATTTTCCTTGGATTTTGGTCAAGTGAATTCAATAATCTTTGTTGGTCATGATTAGAAGAAAAAGTCGCATCAATAAAGTCTTTTGTAATGTCCAAATAAAAATCCAAGACTTCTTTCTGCTTTTTGGCCAACAACATCCCATCTTCCTTCTGGTAAGCCTCAATCAGGGTATAGTGGAAATCGAAATTAAATAATGCAGGGAGCCCAGGTAAATACGGTGCCACAACCTCCTTTCTATCGTACACCTCCCCTACTAGATAGACATCTGATTTAATTGCCTGCATTTTTTGTCTGAATTCCTTCCAAAAAGCATGGTTGTCTTCGGGTCTGTCATCAGGAAAAATATGCTTTGCTGCATCTAATCTAAAACCATCCACCCCTACTTCTTCAAGCCAAAACCTTCCAATTTCATAAATTTCTTCTCTTACTTTGGGATTATCAAAATTAAGGTCCGGCATACCACCATAAAAAAATCCATAATAAAAATCCTCCCCAAATCCCGGATCATGCCATTGGCGGATATTGTCACTGTCTAAAGTTATTGTTTTTTTGTTGATAAAGTCAGCAATGGTATCCTTTTGCGCCCATACATAATAATCCCGGTAAGGATTTTCTCTGCTACTTTTGGACTCCAAAAACCAAGGATGTTCACTGCTGGTATGGTTAATAATTAGGTCAATAACTATCTTAATGTCCTTTTTATGAGCTTCCTTAATCAGATTCTTAAAATCCTCCATGGTACCGTAATCCGGATGGACAGCTTTATAATCCGTTACATCATATTTGTGATAACTTGGTGAAGGCATAATAGGCATAAACCAAATTGCATTTGCTCCCAATTCTTTGACATGGTCTAGCTTTTTTGTAACCCCGTTGAAATCTCCAATTCCATCCCCGTCTGAATCATAAAAAGATTGAATGAAAATTTCATAGGTAATTCCGGCGTAGGGCCAATGGTTTTCAACCTCCCCTGCTTTTTTACCTGAACAGGAAACTAAAGTGGTTAACAAGACAATAATAGATGCAAAATGGTACTTCATATTCAAACTTAATTTAGAAAAGGAAAAAGTCACCAACACAGTGACTTTTTCAATGATAATGAAAGTCTATGATCAATTTCTTCCAATGGCATTCAACATATCAAAGGCCAGTTCAAGCCTTTTGATAAAGCTTTCTTCACCTTTGCGAAGCCATACTCTTGGGTCATAATATTTTTTATTAGGGCTATCGGAACCTTCTGGATTACCTAATTGGCTTTGTAGATAAGCTTCATTGGCTTGGTAATAATTCTTAACACCCTCCCAGAATGCCCACTGCTGATCAGTATCAATATTCATTTTGATAGAACCGTAGCTGTTAGCTTCTCTGATTTCTTCCTGGGTAGAACCAGAACCTCCATGAAATACGAAATAAACCGGCTTCGGCCCTGTACCAAATTTCTTGGCAATGTAATCCTGGGAGTTTTTGAGGATAACTGGTTTAAGGCTTACATTTCCAGGCTTATACACACCATGAACATTTCCAAAAGAAGCTGCCACAGTGAACAAATCACCTACCTGCTTCAAGTGTTCATAAGCATAAGCCACCTCTTCCGGTTGGGTATATAATCTTGAGCTGTCCACGTCTGTATTGTCCACTCCATCTTCTTCTCCGCCCGTTATGCCCAATTCAATCTCAATTCCCATTTCAAGGGCTTTCATTTTTTTGAAATACTCAACAGAAATTTCAATATTTTCCTCAACAGGTTC
This sequence comes from Cecembia rubra, assembly GCF_003014575.1. Classification (GTDB taxonomy): domain Bacteria; phylum Bacteroidota; class Bacteroidia; order Cytophagales; family Cyclobacteriaceae; genus Cecembia_A; species Cecembia_A rubra. The sequence goes on along the minus strand of NZ_PYGF01000001.1, from coordinate 291,546 downwards.
TTCCGAAAGGTCTAACATATGGGAGCTGAACAGGGGCTTTTTGTATGCAGCATAATATGCCTTTCCTTCTTCCAAAAGACCATCTATCCAAGGTAGGAGCTTTTTGGCACAATGATCAGTATGCAAAATCACTGGAACGCCATAAGCTTCGGCCATCCTGTGTACATGCAAGGCTCCTGAAATTCCGCCGTGAATTGCTCCTTTTTGGTTTTCATTGCCCGCACCTTTGCCGGCATAAAACTGAGCACCTCCATTGGAAAACTGTATGATAACTGGTGAATTAACTTTCTTGGCTGTTTCCAATACAGCATTGACAGTGCTGGTATTGATTACATTGACTGCGGGCATTGCAAACTCGCTCTCTTTCGCATAATCCAATAGGTCTTTGAGTTCTTCTCCGAATTTAACTCCTGGTTTGAATTTCATGATGTTTTTAATAGGTTATTACTGTTTTAGGAATCTTTTCCTGACCACCTGACGGTTATCAAAGATTTCAAAGATATAAAGACCTGCCTTAAAATCCTTTACATCCACTTGCAAAATATTGTCCTGACCTGTATAAACGCTCTCTATCAGCACTTTCCCTGTAACATCCATCACCCTATAATTGAATTCATTGTATTCAGAAGGCAAGCTGATCCAGATATAATTACTGGCAGGAACCGGATAAATTTTAAATGCTGAAGGGTTTATTTCTTCAGGACCTATTGAAGTAATCAAGTCTTCCATCAAAATCTCTCCAGTAGGCTTCTCCAGTGGCTTATTGGTAAATAAGAAAAACTCATTTGCCCTCAAACGGAATGACTTTGAATTACCTGTTACTTCTATTTCTTCTCCAGTAAAATAATTGTACCATTTGCCGGGATTTGGAAAATTCAGGTTAGCATTGTTGATATCTGTAAGTCCAAAATTCCCAAACAGAAGCACTTGAAAATCACCATCCACCAATCGTATTGATTTAAGGTTTTGTGATAAATTCAAGATGGCATTTTCAGGTTTATTGAAAGCATTATGTTCTTTCTTCAGATGGATCATGGCTTTATATAACCTCCAAAGCCGAAGTCTGTCCGGATTATCAAGATAATTCCACCTTGTTGGCTTGATACCTAAGCGGTCATTATTTAGCTCAAGGTCATATCCAAATTCTTCAAACTGCCATAACATTTTTGGTCCCGGTATTGCAAAGAAAAAGGCAGCCATCAGTTGATTCCGGTTGACGGCATTTTTGAGATTTCTGATATTTAAAGGAGAAGTCTGGCCCCAAGTAAGGGACTCCCACATGGTCCTTTCCTCATCATGACTTTCCATATAAGATACAAGATTGTTTTTTGACCAGCCCCTGGTCTGATAGTAGCCCCAATCAAAATTTCTTGAACCACCTTTCGCCATTTCTCTAAAATCAAAATTAAGATTTCCCCAAAACATCATACCATAATCTGCCAATTCCCTTTCCTCAGAGTTATCAGCAAAATGTTCTAAAATCACATATGCATCAGGATGATTCTTTTTAATCTGGTCATAAATATTTTTCCAAATGACAATCCTGGATTCATCTCTTTGACTCCACAAACCCACATTATCACCCGAATTGACTTGGGTAAATCCTTTACTTAAATCAAATCTGAAACCATCTACTTTGTATTCAGTTAACCAATAGTTATTGACAGAATCCACAAATGCTTTTGTATATGGACTTTCATGGTTAAAATCATAACCTACATTGAATGGGTGTTTGGCTACCCTATTAAGCCAGGGATTGTCCTCTGTTGGCGCACCAAAATCACCGTCATTATACAAACGTACGAAAGGACTTTGTCCAAAAGCATGATTAAGCACCATATCCAAAATTATAACCATATCACGTTTATGTGCTTCATCAATCAGTTCTTTGAGATGATTTTTAGGACCATAAAATTTATCCACCGCAAAAAAGAAAGAAGGATTGTATCCCCAGGAAATATTTCCTTCAAATTCTTTTACAGGCATCAATTCAATGGCATTGATACCAAGTTCTTTCAGATAATCCAACCTTTCAGTTACTGCTTTGAACGTACGCCTGTCATCGAAATCCCTGACCAACAATTCATATACAACCAGTTCTTCGGGTGCAGGTTTATTGTAATTCAAGTGCTTCCATTCATAAGGTTGCTGCGCAGTCTGTAAGAATGTTGCCTGAAACTCTGTCTTGCCCTGTGGATATGGTTTCAATCCGGGATACCTGTTTTGTTGGATAATTTCATTATCATGGAAAGGATCAGAGGTCTTATCTGCATAGGGATCACCAATTCTTAAACTTCCATCTATAAGATATTGAAAAATATACTCTTGGCCAGGGTTAAGTTCTTTTAAGTGATACCAAAATAGTTCTTTATCAGGGGTTTGTTTCATTTGAAATTCTGACCTGATTTCCCAATCATTGAAATCACCGATCACAAAAGCATTCTTTTTTCTAGGTGCTTCCAAAACCAAAATCACTTCAGAATCTGAGATATAATTGATGCCTTTTTTTGCTCCTACTGGTAGTGCTTCCTGAGGACTAGGTCCCACCACAGAAATAGTAATTTCTGCTGTACTCTCTTCTTCTCCAGATTTGGCAATTGCCTGAAGTGAAAAGTCACCTTCATTGGTTGCTGTAAATGTGTAAGGAAGTGCTTCCACATTGCCTGCTGAAGCGACTACAGTCCCATTTACAGAAAGGCTTAAATCTGAAGGTTCAGAAGAAACTATCCTGATTTCCTGAGATTCACCTAATTCCAAAAGCGTAGTGTTGTTACTTGGACTTTGGAAAAATACCTGAAATCCTTGGCTTAAATTGATGAAAAAATCCTGATTGGTATCGGTTTTACCTTCTCTGGTTCCATCTACATTACGGAATACCATTCCCAATCTAAAAATAGTCTGCCCTGCTGGAGGGTTAAAAAATTCATTTGGGGTCAATTCATATTCCCATAGATTATCTTGACCTTCCACTTTTTTCATTTTTGCTTTTGGATCATCTACGCCCCATTGGGTTGGGACAATTGACCATGTAGTGGATGTGGGTCCTGAAGTGACCGCCCCAATATGGATATAAACTTGATTGACACCCTGTAAACCGGTAGTACCTTTAGTGGCATCATAAATGATTTTGACTTTACTATCAGCCCTTGGAAAACCCGGTACAGTAGTAACCTGAGCAATAGCTGTAAAACAAACAACTAAAAAAAAGGAAAGAAGGAAGATAATTTTTTTCATTACTTAATTAAGATAAATTCAATGAAAAGGGCTACTTTTTCAAGCAGCCCATTTCACCTTTTTGCTGAAGGAATTATTGGTCTATTTTGACATATCTGCCATCTAGGGAGTTAAACCAGATTTTGAAAGTTCCGGCTTCAACAGGGATATTTGGACCATCTTGGGTAGCTCTGCCACTAATAGCAGTATTTGAGCCCCAGTTAACCGCCCAGTCATTGTCTGCTCTGAATTTCATTTCTCCATTCGACAAGGTGGCCGTCAGATAATAAATGTGTTTGTCAAACGCTAGCTGGTTCATTGCTGTACTTGCATCCCATCCATTTGCAGTTGCACTTCCGATAATGCCAACAGTTCCGAATACAGCGGGCACATTGGCTATTGGGACCAATGAGAAGGTCTCTGCAGCAAGGTCAAAAGTAAACGTATAGTATCCAGCAGCAGGTACATTGAACACATCCGGATCAGAACCATTTCCTGGGTTTACGGCAATAGAAGTTCCATCATTGGTACCATACTGAGGCTGCCACGCTCCCAGATTCTCTAATACCTTGAATCCTCCGGCATTAAAAAATCCAGAATAAACAAATAAATCAGGATTTTCAGGGTCCCTGAAAAGTGCTGGATTATTGTCATTGTTGTTCCAACCTCTGGCAGTAGCTTCTCCCACTAAGAAAAGATTTCTCAATGCCACAGGGTCGGCAAATGTTGTCACGTTAATAGTTACAGCTGCTCCCTCAAGGGCAGATAGTGAACGGGAAGGGACAGCTCTAACCCTGAATTCCATAGGTCCTGCTTCTCCTGCAATTATACCTCTTGACACAGCTCTCCTGTTTATATCGGCAGCTTTTACTTCTACTGTAGTGGAAGTAGAGGATCCAAGATCTGCAGCATTGGCAAAATTATTTCCAGGACGGTCCATTTGGATAATATAAGTTACTTCCATTGGTGTACCGAAATCTGCTGGATTTACATTAAATACTACAACCTCTTCCTCATCCTCACCTATTAAAGTAATTGAACTGGGGGCTGATGCAATTGTCGCAGGAAGTTGTGGAATAATTGGTGGCTCATCTATTGCACTGCAAGACCAAATAAGCGGTAGTAATAATCCTACCAGGGTTAATTTTGAAAGTAATCTCATCATTGTTTTGGTATTTATTGTTTCATCAAATTGTTGTTATTGTTTTTTTCTATTAATACTTGTAAAATCACAATTCAAATCATGAAAATTAAAATTAACGCACCCACTCCTACACAAAATACTCTATGATAATACTACAAGCACCTTATTTAATCAAATATTCTTAAAACAAAATATTAAAAAAAACTTTGCAAACGTCACCGCAAACGTGTGCATAAATCTTATTTTAAGTAGGATTTATACAAATACTGGGATTTTCTAATGGCTCGTTAAGAAAAAAATCAACAATGATTTGCAGAAAATAGACGTAATTTGATTTATATTTAAATTCTTAGAAAAAGATAATTTTTATGAAATTAGCACAAGCGACAATTAAGGATATTGCAAGAGAACTAAATGTGTCTTCATCCACTGTTTCACGTGCGTTAAAGGACTATCCTGGAATAAGCGATGAGACAAAAAAGCGCGTAAAGGAGATGGCCGAGAAATTAAATTACCGACCAAATGCTGTCGCTTTGAGTTTGAGGAAAAGTAAATCTTTTACTATCGGTGTAGTGATTCCAGAGGTGGTACATTTCTTTTTTTCAACTGTTATTTCGGGAATAGAAGAAGTAGCTTATAAAAATGGCTACAATGTAATTTTATGTCAAACCAACGAAAAACTAGAAAGGGAGATAAGCAGTGTTGAAACTATGCTTTCCAATCAAATTGACGGACTTTTGGTAAGTTATTCAAAAGAAACCACTGACTTTTCTCATTTCATCAAGTTAATGGAAATGGAGTTGCCAATAGTTTTCTTTGACAGAACCCCTAATATTGAAAATACAGTAAATGTCACCGTTAATGATTTCAATGGTGGATATCAAGCTACAAAACATTTAATTGACCAAGGATATAGGAAGATTTTACACTTAGCAGGACCTTCCAACCTCACAATAAGTAAAAAAAGAAAAGAGGGCTATCTGGCTGCCCTAAATGAAGCAGGAATTCCAGTTGATGAGAAACTTATTGTGGAATGTCCAATTGCCAACGAAAAAGAAAGCTTTGAAAGTTGTGTGCAGTTATTTAAGGATGCTGATAACAGGCCTGATGCAATTTTTGCCCATCACGATATTGTCGCAGCAGGAGCTATGTTGGCTGTTAAGTCATTAGGATTAAAAATCCCTGAGGAAGTAGGCGTCGTAGGCTTCTCCAATTGGCAGTTCGCCTCAATGATTGATCCTCCCTTAACATCTGTCATGCAACCAGGCTCAAAAATTGGTGAAAAAGCAACACAAATCCTTTTGGAAATGATCAACAACAAAGTGATAAACCCATTGAATATGGAGGATCTTGTCCTGGATACGGAATTGCTGATCAGGAAATCTTCTTTAAAAAATTCCTGAATTATTTTGAAGAAATTTCATTTTTTTGTGCAAACGTTTGAATATGCCATAATTTTTAAAATTCCAACAACTTATCCAAATAACCTGAAGCATGTACAACTGTTCCACTTTCTGAATGATTTTTTACTTTGACTTTACTTTCTAAATTAGCCTTATATATGGCTTTAGCCTGATTTTCTTAGCATAAAACTGTTGAACTAACAATGACTACACTGATTAAAAAGGGCAGTGGCAAAAGAAATATTGCCATAGGCAATGTGCAATATTGGGAAAAGACCAATTTAGGGTTAAAAGGTCATACTGAACAGGCTAATTTTTGCCTCTCGATTTATGATAAGCATACAGTAAGAATTCAGGTAAGCGACCAAGATACTTTTTCACCTAACCCATATTCAGTGATACTAGAACCCCAGAATCCTAGATTTCAGATCAAGGAGACTTCAGATTCTATACTTCTTATCACTGAAAATATGGAAATTCAAGTCAATTTGAGACCATATAGCCTAACTTTCAAAACATTGGAAGGTAAAATAATCAACCAAGACGATAGCGCATTTGCTGTTTCGTGGCTGGGCACAGAGGTCACTAACTATAAAAAAATCCAAAAGGATGAAAAATTTATAGGTTTGGGAGAGAAAACAGGCAATCTCAATCGATTTGGTAAAGCATATACCAATTGGAATACTGATTATTTTGCTTACGGGGTCAATGATGATCCTCTGTACATGTCTATCCCATTTTACATAGGACTGCACAATGAACTGGCCTATGGGATTTTTTTCGATAATACCCATAAAACAGTCTTCAATTTTGGAGCATCCAACAAACGTTTTATCTATTACAGTGCTGAAGATGGAGACTTGGACTATTATTTTTTTTATGAAGACAATGTCTCAAAAATTATCGAAGCATATACCAAATTGACAGGCAGGATGCTCATGCCACCGATTTGGTCACTTGGTTTTCAGCAATGTCGATACTCTTATTATCCTGATTCAGAAGTAATTACTTTAGCAAATAATTTCCGAAACAGGGATATGCCCGCTGATGTGATATATCTGGATATCCATCATATGGAAAAGTACAAAGTCTTTACTTTCGACTTTGAAAAATTCTCTGACCCAAAATCCATGATCAGACAGTTAAGGGAAAAAGGATTCAGGGTGGTGGTAATCATGGACCCAGGAATTAAAACAGACAAAGGTTATCATCCTTTTGATGAAGGAAAAGAAAAAAATCTATTTGTAACCTACCCTGACGGAGAAATTTATGAGGGACAGGTATGGCCGGGCTGGTGTGCTTTTCCTGATTTTACCAAACCTGAGACGAGAACTTGGTGGGCAGAAAAAATGCAGTTTTATAATGAGGCTGGAGTTGTCGGTTTTTGGACTGATATGAATGAGCCCGCATCTTGGGGTCAGTTCACACCCAATTTGATCGATTTTCATTATGAAGGTGAGCAGGTTAGCCACAGAAAGGCGCGAAATGTTTATGGAATGCAGATGGCAAGAAGTGCCATGGAGGGAAGTTTAATGCACAATCCTAAAGAGAGGCCATTTATACTTACCCGTTCAGGTTTTTCAGGTGTGCAACGCTATGCAGCAGCTTGGACCGGTGATAATGTGTCCAGTGATGACCATATGCTTGCCGGGATCCGATTGGTCAATAGCCTTGGCTTGAGTGGAATTTCCTTTGCAGGATATGATGTGGGTGGATTTGCAGGTGAACCAAGCAAGGGACTTTTTGCTAGATGGATAAGTATTGCGGCATTTGCTCCTTTATTTCGGGCACATTCCATGATCAACAGCAATGATGCGGAACCTTGGGCATTTGGAGAGGAGGTTGAGGAGATTTCCAGGAATTATATGAAACTCCGATATCGACTTCTTCCAACCATTTACAGTGCCTTTTATAAGAGCAGCCTGGATGGAATTCCCGTGGCAAAAAGCTTAGCTATTGACTATTCTCACGACCATTTGATTTTTGACTCCGCATTTCAAAACCAATATATTTTCTGTAATTCTTTATTGGTAGCTCCAGTTGAAAGCTATAAAGAAATCACAAAAGTCTACCTTCCTAAAGGAGAATGGTATTATTTATTTGACAGTAAAACTTTTCATGGTAATCAAGTAATTTATCAGGACTGTCCGACAAGTTACCTACCTGTTTATGTGAAAGCCGGCTCCATATTGGCACTTCAATCCGACATTTCCCATACTGGAGAAAATACTGATGGAATATTAAATCTTCATTTTTATTATGGCAAAGAGGACAATGGGTCCTTATATTATGAAGATGATGGGTTAAGCTTAAGCTATCAGAATGGCCAATATTACAAAAGGATGATTCAATGGTCTGCAGATGAGAAAAAACTTGTTTTTGATTCTCCATTAGGTAGTTTTAAATCAAAATTTAATCAGATCAAGCTATACATTCATGGAGTGGATCCAAAAGAAATCCTTTTAAATGGGGAAAAACTTCCGGTAGAAAAAGAAGATGTGGCTTTTCTTGGAAAGTTGACTGACTTCGATCCTCTTCCTGAACATTCACATCCTTATCATGTAGCAAAAAATACTGCTTGTGTCACCATTCCAAATTTTGAATCCGCTTTCCAAATCAATCTTCCTTAATAAAATTTAATCCACCCAAAATAATGTCTGAAGATCAAAACAAACCCAAACTCAGCTTTTGGCAGATCTGGAATATGAGTTTCGGATTTCTAGGAATCCAGTTCGGATTTGCCTTGCAAGGAGGATTTATGTCCAGGATTTTTCAAACCCTTGGAGCTGAAAAAGACACCATTCCCATGTTATGGATTGCAGCTCCATTGACAGGACTCATAGTTCAGCCGATAGTTGGTTATCTGAGCGATAGAACATGGCATCCAAAGTTTGGAAGGAGACGGCCATTCTTTCTTATAGGTGCTATTTTATCTACTTTGGCATTATTTTTTGCTCCATATTCAAGTGCACTTTGGATTGCAGCAGGTTCACTTTGGGTTTTGGATGCTTCCATAAACATCAGCATGGAACCATTCAGGGCCTTGGTTGCAGATAAGCTTCCTGATAGCCAAAGGTCATTTGGTTTTGTAGTTCAGACTTTAATAATAGGAATAGGAACATGGATTGCCAGTAATCTCCCATGGTTCATGACACAGATAGGTATTCCCAATACAGCAGAACCAGGTGTAGTACCAGATTCAGTTAAATTTGCGTTTGCTATTGGTGCTGTAGTCCTTTTTTCATCAATCCTTTACACTATTCTCACTACAGAAGAATATCCACCAGCTGACCTCAAGGCATTCAATAAAGTAAAAGAAGAAAATAAAGGTTTCTTTGCCGGTTTCACAGAAATATTCCGAAATATAGCAAACATGCCCGAAGTAATGTTGAAACTAGGGATCGTACAGTTTTTCTCATGGTTTGCATTTTTCACCATGTGGAGCTTTGCTACTCCGGCTATTACAGAGCATGTATTCCAAGCCACAGATACTTCATCAATCGAATACAATAATGCAGCAGACAGTGTTGGAAATTACCTAGGCACTTATGGCTTAGTTTCTATGATTTTTGCCCTGGTACTGGCTTTTATAACTTCCAAAGTGAAGATCAATAGGAAGCTGGTACATATGTTTAGTTTAATTGCTGGTGGGGTAGGTTTTATACTTATTTACTTTATTTCTGAGGTATGGATGCTACATCTTTGCTTTGCTTTGGTTGGTATTGCTTGGGCCAGTATCCTTTCCATGCCATACGCTATGCTCTCCAGCTCAGTCAATCCCAATCAAATGGGGGTTTATATGGGGATATTCAATATGTTTATTGTAATTCCACAAATTGTAGCTGCAATAGGCGGGATCAATATTATGTATAAATTCCTTTTTGGGGAAGAAGTGATATTTACCATGTTGTTGGCAGGCACATCCTTGATCATTGCTGGTTTATCCAATCTTTTGATTACCAACAGAGCAGCTACCCATGATGGATGATTTTGTCCAGAAACTTAAAAAACCAATACCGCTTACCCAAAATAAGCGGTATTTTTGTTTGATAAAGGAGAGAATATGAATAAGATCAACATTGTAGGAGTGCCTGAACATTTTAATTTTCCATGGATAAAATTAATTGAAAGGCAGCCTCTTCTGAATGAAGGCATTGAGTTGGTATGGCACAACGAGTCAAAAGGTTCAGGAGCAATGAATAAAGCCCTCCGCAATGGTGAAGTGGACATTGCACTTATCCTTACAGAAAGTTTTATTAAGGACAAAATTGAGGGGAATCCTGGAAAAATTATTGGCTGGTATGTAAAAAGTCCATTGACCTGGGGAATACACACCTCATCTCTTTGCCTAATCGATCAGCTCTCAGAATTAAAAAATCAAACATTTTTGATCAGTAGGTTTGGATCAGGTTCTCACCTTATGGCGTTCCTATTGGCTGAGAGAGAAGGCTGGAAACCCAATCAAATCAAATTTGAAGAAATTGGTAACCTTGAAGGTGCCAAAAAATCATTTGAAAATCCTGAACCAAAGTTATTTTTATGGGAAAAATTCACAACCAAACCTTTGGTTGATCAAGGATTATTTAAAAGAATAAGTGAAATACCTACTCCATGGCCATGCTTTGTGATGGCAGCTTCTGAGAACGCTTTAAACACAAAAAGTGAAACAATCAGAAGAATAAGGGATCTGGTTTATAAAGAAGCGAGGCTATTGAAAACCGAGCCAGAGGCAGGAAGGAAAATCAGTGAATTTTATGGTATTGGAAAGGATGATATTGCAGCATGGATGAGAAGTGTTTACTGGGCAGAAGACAATAATATGAATTCTACGGATTTGAAAAAGGTAATTGAAACCCTACAAAAACTCCAAATCATCAAGAATGTAGAAATTAAACCAAATATTTTCGTGGATGAATCTCTTGTGAATCTTCTACCAACATAACTTTTCTGAATTTCAAAGTTACAGTAGTCCCAATGTTGCGGGCGCTTTCAAAATGAATGGTGCCTCCCATCATATTGGTAAATTCTTTACAAAGGTTTACTCCAAGTCCTGTACCTCTTTCATTGTCTGTTCCCTTACTGGATTCCATGAGTGAGAATTTCTGGTTTCTAATCTGATCTAGCATCTCCTTAGACATACCCATGCCATAATCCTTGACTTTTATTATTACACAATCCTCTTCCTCCAAAGCAAAAACATCTATAAAAGAATTTTTTTTGGAGTATTTAATGGCATTGCTGATTAGGTTCCTAAGAATAATTTGAAAAAGATCATGGTCAACCCAAACTTTAGTTTCTTTTCCCACATTTACATTGAATTCAAGCCCCTTACCTGATGCATGTTGTTGTAGCAATTCAATACATTGGTTTATTGTTGATAAACAGGAGGTTGGCCTCAAATGTAGCTTAAAACCATCCATTTGGGCACGCGACCAACTAAGAATATTATCTAAAGTAACAAACAGACCATCAACATTCCTCTTCAATACATAGGAAATCTCATTAAACTCTTCCCTACTTAAGGAATTATCATTCATAAGTCCAAGGACTCCCTGTAATTGGGCTACAGGTGCTTTGAGATCATGGCCAAGGATAGAAAATAACCTATTCTTTAACTTATTAGACCTTTCCAAATCTTTTGATTGTTTTTCCAATTCCTCTTTTTGCTGGTTGACTTTGTTTTGGTTGATCACCAGCGCTAAATTGATAGATTTGGTTTTCTTATGTAAAGCAAACAACCATATAAAAAGGATTCCCAATATCAAAGTCCCGAAAACATAAATGTTGTTATAAGTTTTAAAACTTTTGATTTGCAGTTCTTTGAAATCATTTTCAGCGCGAAGGTATCTTAATTCGGCATCTGTCTTCTCTACTTCAAACATGGCAGAAATCAAAGCTAACCGGTCCTTATTGACCTTTTCTTCCAATAATTCACTCAGCTTATTATAAGCCATTTGATTATGAAAAGCCAGGTCCAATTTGTTCAATGCCTCATAAGTCAATGCCAAATTCTTATAGCTATTGGCCAACTCTTCCTGGTAGTTTTTGATTATTGAAATTTCCTTGCTCTTTTCCAAATATTCTGCAGCCATTTCAAATTGCCCCAACAACCTGTAAGCCTTACCTTTTCGATTCAGTATTGAAGCTTCAAATGATTCCAACCTGTGATGGGTATCTGTCAGCAGGGCAAAATCATATGTTGCCAACGCATCATCAATTGACCCTTTGGCAGCCTGTATATCTCCTATTACCCGATAAATAAAACTGTTATAGTAAACTGAGTTATACTTATCATTTATTTCAAGAGCACGATATGCATAATTATAAGCAGAATCCAATTCATTAGTTGCCAAAAAGTTTAGCGCCAGATTATTGAAACTTCTTATGATGACATAAGGGTCTTCAATTTCAAACCCGATTTGATATGCCTCCCTAAACTTTTTTATCGCTTCCTGGTAGTTTTTTTGTTTGTAATAAATCACCCCCAAATTGTTTAAAGACATTGCCATTCCTTGCTTGTCCTTAATCCTGAAACTGATCAGAAATGCATCTCTTGAATACCGGAAAGCTTTATCCCAAACACCTGTACGATAAAAAATCCAACCCAAATTGGCTTTAGCCCTTCCAAGGTTAATACTATCGCCTTCAGAAATAGCCAATTGCTCAGCGAAGGTTGCATATTCATAGGATTCTGTGATATTCTGTTCTCTTAATAAAAATGAAAGCCTGTTCAGAACCTCTACCTTGCTTCTTGATTCAGGGGCTTCTATTTGAAATTTTAGGCTGTCTAATTCCATGTCAGATTGGCCATAGACAACCAATTGACTTAAAACTAAGCAATTCAAAAAAAACAAAACTCGAAACATAATACTTTTTAAAAAAATATCTAAATGTAATTTATTAATTAAACGCTATAAAATAATGATTATCATGAAAGGAATGATTCAAAACGTGGCCATCTCTCTCCATTTCGCACAATCCCCTATTACCCGTAGTATGGTGATCAGGCTTGGAAATTTCTGAGTAATTCAAACGCTTATTATTGATCCCTTTGGACTTGATATTTACTAAAGATTCGGAATGTTTGACCGTATTTCCCAAATTTGAAAAAGAATCAAATCTGTATCCATGTTCCAAAGCAGAAACCATAAATGGGAATAGATTTCCAAACCTTGAAACACTCCAAGGCAACATTTGTGTGCTTAGAATAGGCCCCTCTTCATCATGAGTTTTATATAATTTGGGAAGAGATCCAGGTTCACTTTTTCGATCCTGTTTAATGTAACTAACCTTTTGACCAGTAAAAAAATCTGGTAATCTGTCCGGTTTGATTCCACCGGAAAAGTCAGACCAAGCAAGAGCATAAACGTGATCAACAATTTCAGGGTCCAAACGGTGTTTGCTCAATATATTATTCACTTCATTTATCCTCAGTCTTGTACTTCCTACTAGGTCATTTCGAAACGTCATCTGATATTCGGGAAATACAATTAAATAATCCACAGGATTAGGGCCAGATTTCAAAATCGGAAATTCCAAAATTTCTTTTGACAGCTCAATTGCATCCCCATTCTCTTGTTCAATAAAACAAGCATGCAGTAAAAAGCATATCAAAGTAAAATAAATTAATTTCCCCATGAATTCTGTTAAAAATTTGTTAATCACCAGATTATAAAGTCAAAATCGATGGATAAATCTAATCAAAAACTAAAAAAATATACAAATTATTTTAAAATTTTTCTTTGTAAAATTAAAAAAACCTGAGATTTAATCAGGTTCAATTAAGCTTATTCAAAGATTTATTTTTTATAGAGATGACCAATCCCAGTCTTCATTGATTTGGGTAATTGCATGATGGGCTGTCAAGTCATATTGGCAGGGAACAATTGAAATATAATTATTGGCTATTGCCCATTCATCATTATCTTCTCCTTTGTCAAAATTTACAAAATTGCCGGCCATCCAGAAATATTTCCTGCCATTGGGATCGTACCGTTCAGAGAATTCTTCCTGCCATTTGGCATGGGCCTGACGGCAGACCTTTACCCCTTTTATAGCTTCATTCCTTTTTGGCGGAAAATTCACATTAAGTGCAACACCTTTGGCAATCCCATTATTCAATACTTGTTGGGAAATTTTGAATACATATTCTTCCACATGGCTGAAGTCAGCTTTGGAAGAGTAATCGCAAAGACTAAAGCCAATTGATGGAAGTCCCTCTAAAGCGCCCTCGATAGCTGCGGACATTGTTCCTGAATATAAAACTGAAATGGAAGTGTTGCTTCCATGATTTATTCCAGAGACCACCAAATCAGGCCTTCTGTCTTTCAAAACATAGTGCTTAGCCAATTTCACACAATCTGCAGGTGTACCACTTGATTTGAATGCCAAAACATCCTCAAAAATATCCTCTTCATAGAGGCGGAGGGTCTCCCCAATAGTAATAGCATGCCCCATACCTGACTGAGGGCTGTCTGGTGCAACCACTACTACTTCACCCAACTGCTTCATGATATTAACCAAAACCCTAATACCTTTTGAGGTGATCCCATCATCATTGGACACCAAAATCAATGGTTTTTTTGCCATAAAATTATTTTATCTGATTGTAGTAGGCAGTGATTCGTAGTAAATCACCCCTTTTATCATGGGAAAGTCTGTTCTTCCTCATAAAAAGGTTTATTTCGTCAGCTCTATCTCCCAAGATATCCAGAAGTTCTTTTTTCTTTAAGGAGTACTTTTGAAGCTTCCCGTCTTTGATGAAATAATAATTGAAAGCCAGTTTGTAAATACCACCAATAGGAGGCCCCCATAAAGGATTCATCGCCATAGGTCCATACATTCCCATTCCTCTATTATCAATGACGATTTGTTCTCTACACAAAAGGACTATTTCATCTCCCTCCGTCAAAATCTCAAAAAACATAGGGGTATCGTAATCACCCGCCATTGAATAAGGTAAAGTGTAAAATGACCTAATACCTCCATATACTTCATCAAAAATTTCAAACTGGGAAACATTGGAGGATCCAAATGTGGTTATTCCATTATCCTGTAGTTGAACAAGATTATTTTCTAAATCATATTTCACCAGACCACGATAAACCTGACCGTTCATTGTTATGATCTGACCTTGGTGCCAAACCTGAGACGGAAATTGATTTCCTTGAGCCAAAACAGAAGAAAGGCTCAGGAAAGTCGTCAATATGGAAACAAATACCCTGTACATCATAAGTTCTACTGTTTAACTCTCCTCATGATAACGTGAATTCTTTTTTTTTGTTGATTTGAATCTAAGATAATTGATTTTCCATCTCCTTTATCCTAGGGGCTTTTATTTTTTCAAAATGGAATGCCCCATTTTATCCCGCTTGGTTTTAAGGTAATTTTCATTATGGGGATTGGGAGCTATTTCAATAGGAATCTGCTCTACAATTTCCAGTCCATACCCAATTAATCCAACACGTTTGGTTGGATTATTAGAAATCAACCTGATCTTGGAAATACCAAGGTCTCTGATAATCTGTGCTCCTACTCCATAATCACGCTTATCCATAGGAAGGCCTAATGCAAGGTTGGCCTGAACGGTATCCAAACCCTGTTCCTGAAGCTTATAGGCCTTGAGTTTATTGATCAAACCAATACCTCTTCCTTCCTGATTCATGTATAGGACCACTCCTTTTCCTTCTTTTTCTACCATTTCCATGGCTTTGTGTAACTGGGGTCCACAATCACACCTACAAGAACCGAAAATATCCCCTGTTACGCATGAAGAATGTACCCTTACCATTACAGGCTCATCTTTTTCCCAAGTTCCTTTGATCAAAGCCATATGGATGTCATCGGTATTGGTTTGTTTAAAGGCAATCAGGTCAAAATTACCCCAAGAGGTAGGCATCTCTACACCGATTTCTCTTTTGATCAGCGATTCATTTTTAAGTCTGTAGGCAATGAGGTCCTTAATTGAAACCAACTTTAACTGAAACCTTTCTGCTACTTTTACCAGATCAGGTAGCCGTGCCATAGTACCGTCTTCATTCATGATTTCCACTAATACACCTGCAGGGGATAGGCCTGCCTGCCTGGCAAAATCAATAGCAGCTTCTGTATGTCCAGCCCTACGGAGCACTCCTCCCCTCTTAGCCTTAAGAGGAAAAATATGCCCAGGCTTGCCCAATTCATCTGGATGTATACTATCATCAATTAATGCCCTGATGGTTTTTGCCCTATCACTGGCAGAAATTCCGGTCGTACAACCGTGACCTATCAAATCCACAGAAACTGTAAATGGGGTTTCATAAGCCGCAGTATTTTGTCCAACCATGAGCTCCAAACCCAGTTGTTCACAGCGATCCTCAATGAGAGGTGCACAGATAAGGCCTCGGCCATGTGTTGCCATGAAGTTGATAATTTCAGGTGTTACCATTTCCGCAGCACAAATAAAATCCCCTTCATTTTCACGGTCTTCATCGTCCACTACTATAATTACCTCACCTTTTTTTATGGCTTCAATGGCATCCTCAATGGAATCCAACTTAATTTCATTTGACATTTTATTTCAATACTTGGGTTTAGTCGAGGTAAAATTACATCCTTTATTGAGGAAAACAGTAAAAAACAGTTGAAAGTTTGGTTTAATAACTGATTACAATTCCGAGCTGCTTATCTATTTCTACCTGGTATTTTTTCAATTCCATGTAAATGGACAATCTTTCAGTAATGATACTTTCATCGGCTTTTTCCTCTTCAGCTTCTTTTATTTTGACTTTTGCCTCTTCCAACAATTTTTTCAGCACTCTTTTTTTCAAATGGAGAATACTATCATATACCGTTTTGGCCAAATCATCCGCTTCATGATGTGTAAAAATCTGAAAACGACTTTCCCATAGGTTAGAGAGTTCATATTTTCTTGTAATCAAATTGATTACCTCCTTCTTTACTTCTGGGTCCGAATGTGAAAGGAAATATTCTGGTTGAGGAAGAATCCCCTCCGAAAGTGCTTCTTTGTAAATATTAAGAATCCTTTCATAAACAGGGATATGAAAGTTCAGATCCCCTGTTTCCTGAAGTAAATATTGACAAACATGGAGTTCCTCAGAGACCATCTCAAATCCATAATTGACCAAGAGCCTCAACATTTCCCTTTCCTGTATTTCTATCAGTTTGGAATTGGTTGTAGGTTGTTCCTTTGTTGGCAAAAGGTCTTCTATAAAACTGGCCTCCTGATCCCTTTGCTCTTTAAAAAACAGGTCTTTTTGTTCCTTTAAGAAAATTTTATTAAGCTCCGCCTGGATGATTTCTTCTTCCATATGCAACAGGCGTGCTGATTGCTGGATGTAGACTGTCCGAATGATAGGGTCCGGGATTTTTCCAATGCTTGCAACAACTTGCTTAACCAAATCTGCCTGTTTGATGGGATCCTTGGCAGCCTCTTCGGCAAAAAGACTAATTTTAAACGAGATAAAATCCTGGGAATTATTTTCTAAATAAGATTGGAAAGCTGAAGAACCAACCTTTCGAGCATAACTGTCAGGGTCTTCACCTTCTGGAAAAACAACAGCCTTTACATTAAGTCCTCCCTCCAAAATCATATCAATACCCCTCAAAGAAGCCCGGATACCAGCGGCATCACCATCATACAATACGGTAATATTATCCGTAAACCTTTTGATCAGTTTGATTTGATTTTCTGTTAGAGAGGTACCTGAAGAGGCCACCACATTTTCAATCCCGGCCAAATGAAGGGAAATGACATCTGTGTATCCCTCTACCAAGTAACAATTATCCTTTTCTCTTATTGATTTTTTGGCCTGAAAAATCCCATAAAGTATATCACTCTTATGATAAACTTCTGTCTCAGGAGAGTTGATATATTTTGGTTGCTTTTTATCTTGAGTAAGAATTCTGGCACCAAAACCAATGGCTTTTCCAGAAAGGTTATGGATGGTAAATGTCACTCTCCCCCGGAACCTATCATAATAACGCGAAGCATCACCTTCCTTTTGAAGAATTAATCCTGATTTCAACAATAATTCTTCAGAATGGCCTGCTTTCTTTGCTGACTGAAGAAGGTGGTCCCAGCCATCCAAGGCATATCCTAAGTCAAACTTTTCAATTGTTTGCCTATCAAATCCCCTTTCTTTGAAGTAACTAAGACCGATGGACTTCCCTTCTTCTGTATCCAGATTATTTACAAAAAAATCCTTGGCATAATTTAATACAATGTATAAACTCTCTCTTTCATTGTAGGCTTGAAGTTCTTCAGGAGTTACATTTTTCTCTTCCTCAATTTCTATCCCGTATTTCTTAGCCAATTGTCTAATCGCTTCATTAAAGCCGATACCTTCAATATCCATCACAAACTGAATTGGATCACCGGCTTTGCCACATCCAAAACATTTATATATCTGCTTGGCCGGTGAGACAGAAAATGAAGGTGATTTTTCATTATGGAAAGGACAACACGCCCATAAATTTTGACCTTTTTTCTTCAGCGGAACATAATCACTTACAATTTCTTCAATATCGGCCCTATCTCTTACTTTCTCGGTTGTCGCTCTGCTTATAACCATAATCAATCACATCAAGTCTCAAATATAAAAGTATTGAAGTATATTTCTTTGGAAAGGGTTATCGAAACTATTTACCCTAATTGCAAGTTTCTAAATTTTGGGAAACTATTATCTTTAAAATGCCCTTTTTATTTAGAATATTTATAAACTAAATTGCGGGCAATAATCCAGAGATATGTCAATAAGTAAAGAAATAGTATTGAAAGCCCTTTCCAGAGTTGATGACCCAGATCTTAAAAAGGACTTGGTGAGTTTGGGAATGATTCAAGGGCTACAGATAGAAGGAAATAAAATCAGCTTCAAAGTTGTCCTGACAACACCAGCCTGTCCCTTGAAGGAAGTTATAAAAAACAATTGTGTTGAAGCATTAGAAGAGGAATTGGGTTCGGATATTGAGTTGGATATCTTTATGACATCTAATGTGACAACAGCAAGGGACAATGCGCCTATGTTGCCTAAAGTCAAAAATATAATTGCCATTGCTTCTGGAAAAGGAGGAGTGGGCAAATCTACTACATCCAGCAACCTAGCAGTAGCCTTGGCAAAATCTGGGGCAAAAGTAGGTCTGATTGATGCTGATATTTCAGGACCTTCAATTCCCACTATGTTTAATGTGGAAGGGGAACAGCCAGCTGTAAGACAATTGGATGGAAAAAATGTGATAGAACCCATTGAACAGTATGGCGTAAAGCTGATGTCTATAGGATTTCTGACTCCTGCTGATGCTGCTGTAGTTTGGAGAGGCCCTATGGCCAGTTCAGCACTTAAGCAATTTATAAGGGATGTTAATTGGGGAGAGTTGGATTATTTGTTAATTGACCTGCCTCCCGGTACCTCAGATATCCATCTCACTATGGTTCAAACAGTCCCGGTGACAGGAGCAGTAATTGTAACAACCCCACAGAAGGTTGCCCTTGCAGATGCGACAAAAGGACTCAGTATGTTTAAGCAGCCACAAATTAACGTACCTGTTCTAGGTGTTGTGGAAAATATGGCTTATTTTACTCCGGAAGAATTGCCAAACAATAAATATTACTTATTTGGCAAAGAAGGGGGGCAGAGGTTAGCAGAGAAATTCGGAGTTCCCTTTTTAGGAGAAATTCCAATTGTGCAAAGTATCAGGGAAAGTGGTGATACAGGTTATCCGGCAGTTTTAAAGTCTGGTATCACTCAAGAAGCATTTTCATTATTGGCTGAAAATGTTGCGAGACAAGTGGCCATTAGAAATGCAGCAATGAGCAAAACAGAAGTGGTTCAGGTAAATATTTGATAGAAAGAACATGGAAATGGAGTTAATAGATAGAATTGAAAGGGCTTTAAATAACATAAGGCCTTATTTAGAAGCTGATGGAGGCAATGTAAAAATTGTAGAAGTAACTTCAGATATGGTTTTAAAACTTGAACTGACAGGTACATGCAGTTCTTGTCCAATGTCAACGATGACTTTAAAGGCTGGAGTGGAAGAAGCTATTAAAAGGGATGTGCCTGAAATCATCAAAGTGGAAGCCGTGAATGTCGCTGTAGTATAAATTGATTAGCATGAGAAATTTTACTTTCCAAAAGAGGGTATGTTTTTTAATACCCCTATTGTTCTTTTTATCGGTTTCCCACATTTTTTCACAAAATTTCTTTGGAAAGACTTTCCAGCATATACATGATGAAAAATGTGCTGCTACGCATCTTGAACAGATGCAGGAAGAACAGTTGGGCATTTATGGAAGCAAAGAATATTTTGAATCATGGATGCAGGGAAAAGTAAAAGAACTAAGATCCAAGCCCGCTGCACAATTCAGGACAGAGGAATCTGTTAAGGTAATTCCAGTGGTTGTCCATGTGATTCATACTGGAACGGCAATCGGAGTCGGAGTCAATATTCCACTATCTCAGATCCAATCACAAATCCGAACACTGAACGAGGATTTCAGAAGGACTAACCCAGACATCAATCAAACTCCAGCGGAATTCCAATCTGTAGCAGCAGATACACAAATCGAATTTGTACTTGCTAAACAGGACCCAAGGGGCCTCCCTACTGATGGTATCAACAGGGTGCAGGGGCCAAAAAACACTTATGATCCCAATGATGCAAGTCTTTTGGGACAAATTGCACTTTGGCCTCCGGAGGAGTATCTAAATATTTGGGTTGTACCGTTGGTTTCTCCCTTTATCGGTTATGCAAGTTTCCCAGTTTCAAATTTACCGGGTCTTAATTTTCCCGCCAGCTCTAGAGAAACGGATGGTGTAACTGTAGATTACCGCTATTTTGGTCAAGGAGGTTCTGCAGTAGCAGGTTCAAGAGGAAGAACCCTAACCCATGAGGTGGGACATTTCCTTGGACTTAGACATATTTGGGGGGATGGAGATTGTAACGTAGATGACTTTGTAAACGACACTCCTAATCAGGATGGTCCCAATAATATTTGTCGTTCTACACCAAGGGTAACTTGCGGAAGCAGGGATATGGTCGAAAACTACATGGATTATACAACTGACATCTGTATGAACCTATTTACTATTGGGCAGACAGAAAGGATGCAGATAGTCTTGGAAAATAGCCCTCGCCGAGCTTCATTGGTAAATAACCGTGCCACTAGGGAACCTATATTAGTTGCTAATGACCTTGGCATTGAAAGGTTGATCAATCCGCAGAACTTCATCTGTGATGTTCAGACTGTTCCTGAGGTTCAGGTTTTCAATGCTGGTAACAACCGTATCAGTTCTGCTGCTATTGAAATCAGAAATAATGGAGCCCTGCTTCAAAGGCTCAACTTGACTTTGGATCTGGGAACAGGTGATACTCAAATTGTAAGATTCAACCCTATTACTCTAAATAATACCAATAATAATTTTGTAGTCAATATTGTTGAAGTCAATCAGACAGCAGACGGAAATCCAACAAATAATACTGTCAGTTCTAATCCTGTACTTCAGGCACAAATAACACTGCCTTATAGTTTTAGAATGGATTCTTTTGGTAATGAATGGGTGGTGGACAACCCTGACAACAGTCTTACTTGGGAAAAAGTAGCATTGAATATTAGCGGAACTTCCCAAGAAGTCATACGGATTCAGCATTATGAATATGATGCAAGTGGCCAACTTGATTTTTTGATATCTCCACAAATCAACCTGTCAGCATTCCCAAATGCTCAGCTATCGTTTAAAATGGCATATGCTCCATACAATATCCAAGGTTTTGGAGATTTCCTCTATGTGGCCATTTCAACTGATTGCGGAAACACCTTTGAAATAGTAAATGCGCCATATAGTAAGGACAGGGTATTTCTTCAAACTTCTGAACCTACCTTAAATGAATTTATTCCATCAAGGGAGGATCAATTCAGGAGAGAAATTGTAAACCTGTCCAAATTTGCGGAGTTTGGGTCAGTAAGGTTGGCATTCATTTCTAGGAATGGCTTTGGAAATAACATTTATCTAAAGGACATAGAAATATTTCCACAAGAAACATTCCGATATGATCTTAAGTTGACTGAACTTATCAAACCAACCCCTATTTCTACTGGAAATCACGACCAAGAGTCTATCATGTTGGTGAATACAGGGAATTTGGCTATATCTGGATTTGTATTCAGAAGGAGTTCCAACAATGCCCCTCAACAATCATTTTTGGCAAGAGGCCAAAATTTATTGCCGGGGGACAGTACTTTAATCAACCTTCCAAGGTCCTCCTCTAGCAATGGAAGTAATAGGTTAACTTACCGCTTAGAATTCCCAAATTTTGACCAAAACCCGAGGCCCGATATTAACCTTGACAGATATTTTATCATTAATCAGGAACTTATTCGTTCTCCTTGGAGGCAAAATTTCAACAATACTTTCAGTCTTAGTCCTTGGGTTAGTATTAATCCACAAACAAATGGAACTTCTTGGGAATTATCTCCTCTACAAACTGGAGTTTCCCAAAATGTAGTTAGGTTGATAACAGGGACTGAAAACAACACCTATTGGTTAGGTTCACCAATGTTTGATCTGACATCTAGTAGTCAGGCCGCATTATTCTTTGATAGGGCTGCCGGTGGCACTATTTCCCCTGGGACTACCTTAAGAGTATTGGCAAGTTCTGATGGAGGACTTACCTATCAGCAGGTTTTCAGCAAATCAGGTAGTGACCTTATCACTGTTCCAAATGGTCAGGTAAATCCAAATAATCCTTCAGAATACCAAAGAGATTACGTAAACTTAACAGCATTTGCAGGTAGAAACAGGGCAATGGTCCGGGTTGCATTTGTTCTTGAGGGGGCCAATGAAAATATTGATCCTGTTTACCTTAACAATGTAGAACTGTTCTTGTCTGCTAATCCAGAACCGGTTGATCCTGGCCTTGGAAATACCAGAATTTATCCAAACCCTGCTAATGGTTTGTTCAATATTGTGTTCAATTTACCAAGATTTGAGACAGTCAATATTCAGATAATTTCCGCTACAGGGGCACTTGTTCATGATGTAGATTATCCAAATACTTTGAATCAAACCTACACCTTCAGCGCTGAAAATTTCTCAAAAGGCCTGTTTGTTGTAAGAATAACCAGTCAATCTATTACAGAGACAAGAAAGTTGATTCTGTATTAGTATTGGTTAAAAGTTAAATTCTATGTACCGGAATTACTTTTTTTAATTCCGGTATATTTTTTTTTAAAATAAATAGCAGTTTGGTTGCAGTCTGATGAAAGTATTAAGTTTGCAAATCAAATTAATCATACCTTTATACGTTGAAGCAATAAAAAAACAAATTCAATATGAGCGAAATTAAAATTTCCGCCAAAAAAATAATCACACATTTGGTTTTGGTTTTTGCTGCCATCCTTATTTTATCTTTCTTATTTTTAAAAATATTTCTTCCCATTTATACCAATCATGGTCAAACAGTGAGTGTCCCTGATCTGGAAGGATTCGAATATAATCAATTGGAAGCTTACCTAGGTGCAAGGGATTTGCAGTTTGAGGTGACGCTGGACAGTGGATATAATGCAGAATTAAAACCATTATCTGTTTTAAAGCAAAATCCAAGGGCTGGTAGTAAAGTAAAGCAGGGAAGAAAAATATATGTTACCTTGAATTCCCAGAATGCACCAATTGTCCGAATGCCAAACCTTGTAAATACATTGTTGAAAAATGCGCAGGAAACACTTGGAAACATGGGATTGGTAAGAGGAGAAATCATTTATGTTCCAGATATAGGAATCAATGTAGTTTTAGAACAGCGTTATAGAGGTAGGAACATTCCTGAAGGATTTGAAATCCCAAAAGGTTCACAAATTGACCTGGTGGTAGGCGATGGGTTAGGAAATCAGATATTGGATGTTCCAAATCTCATTGGAATGGATGAAGTTGATGCAGAATTTCTTATTTTAGGCTCAGGTTTGAGACTGGGAAGAATCAATTATATTGAGACAGATTCCGTGCCAGCAGGTTTAATTCTAAGGCAGATTCCACCACCAGGGGCTGAGGTAAAAACCGGAGAACCTATTGATATCTGGATTTCAGACATAAAAAACATTTCCCGTTTTTAATGCATAATACAAAAGTCATATTTTTATTTTTTTTGGTTGGTGTATTTTGGGCTTTGCCAGAAGTTTCTTTTGGGCAATTCCAAGTTTTGCCAACGCCACAAAAACATTTCCAAGAAACAGGAAATATCTCAGAAAGGTTGATGCAGGAATCACTTCCACTTCCTTTTTGGGATGATTTTTCTAAGTCAGGGATCGATTCAAAAAAATGGATAAATGAAGGAGCTACCCAATCATTTACCATAGGCAATGCTCCACCTAGTTTAGGAGTTTTACTTATGGACGGAGTGGATGAAAGAGGGAGACCATATTCCAATGTACTAGTGCAGCAAGGCCTCAATGACAGGATTACTTCTCAACCAATAAACCTATCTAACCTGAGTCCTCAAGAATCAAATACAGTATTCTTGAGTTTTCATTGGCAGCCAGGCGGTAAAGCAGAGATGCCTGATTTCAATGATGATTTAACATTATTTTTTCTAAATAAGAATGGTATCTGGGAACAAGTGTGGACAGTGTCCGGAGATCTGACAGCAGAGCAGTTATTTTTTACACAAGAAATCATACAAGTATCTGAATCTTTTCACCACGAAAATTTCCAATTCAGGTTCCAGGTAAGTGGAAGATCTTCAGGTCCATTTGATTCATGGTTATTGGATTATATTTATCTCAATAAAAACAGGAATTCAAATAATCTTTTCGTTCCCGATAGGGCATTAACCCAGACCAACAGCAGGCCATTTGGCAAATATACTGCGATCCCTTTGGCAGAACTGAGAAGGAGCCCTCCTAACATTTGGCAGAATATTTCTAATGAATTTAAAAATCTGGAAAACAGGTTTCGCGCTATGGAATACAGCGTGGTTCTCAAAAATCTTACTACAGGTGCTACCATAAGGAGGATCAATGATAACACACCATTTAATCCTGTCCCGTTGGCTAATGAAAGAAGGCGCTTTACAAGCAATAATTTCGGCACAATTCCCCTACCGCCCCAAGAGTCTGATCTTGAACTTATTACTTATATCAGTTCTGGAGACCGTTTCCTATTCCAAGTAATCAATGGTGACAGTGTCATATTCAGAAATGTTGATTTAAGAGTTAATGATACTGTAAAAACAATCGTTCCTATACGGGATTTTTTTGCTTATGATGATGGATTAGTAGACTACTCAGCCGGAATCAACCAGAGAAATGGGATGTTGGCCAACAGGTTTGAAGTTTCTGAACCTGCCTATGTCAAAGGCATCAGTATTAATTTTACCAATTTCAATCAGTTCAACTCTATTGTAGATCTGATGATTTGGAATAACTTAAGCAATCAACCAGTCTATACCAAGGAAATATTTATACCAGAAAAAGATAACTTGAATGATTTTGCTTATTTTGAACTGGAGGAAAATGTAAGGGTAGATGATACATTCTTCGTAGGTTTTATGCAGTTCACCAATGATTTTATTTATGTGGGGCTGGACAAAACATATGATAATGGTAGTGAGGTGTTTTTTAATGTTTCTGGAAGTTGGCAGCAAAACAATATTGTTAAAGGTTCTTTAATGATAAGAGTCCATTTGACCGAAAATCCAATAGTCGAGGAACAAATTGAAACTAATGCTGGATTTAAAGTTTATCCTAATCCGGTTACGGATTGGTTGATTTTGGAAGGAGAAATGGATGATTTTACAGTATTGGATCCTTATGGCAGGGCTCTCAATCTTCCAGTTGAAATGGGAAAAGATGAAAGTAAAATGATTAACTTTGCAGGACTTCAAAGAGGAATATACCTCCTTAATATCCGAAAAGGAGAAGAACAAAAATCAATCCGCATACTTGTAAAATAAAAATATGGAAGATATAAACGTATCAGAACTTAGAGAAAAGCTTCAGAATAAAGAAGATTTTGTCTTCATTGATGTACGGGAAGAATGGGAATATGAAGAAGATAACCTAGGTGCGATCAATATCCCCTTAGGTCAACTTCCTTATGAACTCGATGAACTGGAGGCATATAAAGACAAAGAAATAGTGCTTCAATGCAGATCAGGTTCCAGAAGTGGGAATGCTAAAAAATTTCTGGAGACCAAAGGCTTTACAAAAGTCCGAAATCTCCTTGGAGGTATTTTGGCTTATAGACAAATGGAAGAGGAGGATTAAGCCTCCTTTTTTTTATTTAAAAACTCCATCCAAATCTTAGATCCATGTGCTCTGCTACATGCCCATGTGCCTTAAGTCCTACTCCAAGGGTTAAGTGCCGGGTAAGTAAATAGCTCAAAACATATCTCTGATAAAATCTAAAATCATGATAGTTATCGGGCTTATTGGTGTACCATGCCATTCTCTGATTAAAATCAAATTTTCCAAATAAAAAATGGTGGGAAATAAATGGAGCTGGCATCAAGGCTTCCCACCTGTTTTTTTCTACTTCCAAAGAATAGTCTTTGTTAATTTCTATGCCCGCTCCAATGCCATTAATATTGCTTAAGGGTTTCTTTAATGCCAAAGCAACAGAGAAATTAGGCGCTCTTCCCTCCTCCCCTTCTCTGGTAGAAAGCCCTGTCTCCAAATAAAAAGTCCAATCTTGTGAAATGGATTCTTTACCATAAACGGGGAAAGGTGATTTAATAAAAAAATGGGATAATCCCAGCCCAAGCATAGGGTAATTCATTCCTTTATTAGGTTGACTTTGACCACCATTGGAAATATGATTATATGCAAATGCCAAGTGTAGTCCAAGATTATCTTTTAAGGTATATTCCAGTTTAGGACTCAAAAACAAAAGAAAACTAATAGGAGTGCTGAAAAAAATGTTATCAGGATTGTTGGCCTCATCATATACTTTGGACAAAAAGCTGGGGCCAAGCCCAGTCACCATACTGAATGTCCTAGATTTTTTTTGCCAAAGGATTGGTTCAAAGGTACCCGTAATACTTACTGCATATCCTAGTACCTCAGGATTTTGAAAATTATGGTAACTTAATTGAAGCCCCAAATAATGAAAACAATTACATGCATTCCAGCTTTTCTGGGACAGGTTCATTCTTTGGTAATGTAGGGATACTCCGATCGGATTACTTTGAGATAATGGCTTAAGTGCCTGGGAATGACTGATAATGAATCCATAACCTGAATCCAGCCCAAATCTTTTGATTTCTTGCCCAAAAGTGTTAGAAATTAGAAAAAAAGAACAGTAAATAATAACCAACTTTTTCACTAACTTAAAGGATAATTTTGATTCAGATTTCTTCTTTTCATTCCACATTTTCAAGCATATTATGATCGCTAAAACTCCTAATCCACCTTACTATGCTGTCATATTTACCAGTATACGTACAGAAATAAAAGAAGATTACCTTGATACTGCGAACCGTATGGTTGAACTGGCACAACTTCAGGAAGGTTATTTAGGTCATGAATCAGCCAGAGAGGGCCTTGGAATCACAGTCAGTTATTGGACCAGTTTAGCAGCTATCAAAAAATGGAAAATGGATGCAGAGCACCAAATAGCCCAAGAGAAAGGTAAATCCCTTTGGTACAAATTCTTTAAAACAAGAGTTTGTTTGGTTGAAAGGGATTATGAATTTCAATCGGAATTTGAAATACCCGGAGGATAAGTGACTTTTGTTATGGGGCGGGTTTAGACTTTTTATTTGCTTTGTAAAAAATAATTACAAGTCAATGGATAGTAAGTTTTGGGATGAAAAATTCTCAAGTTCGCCTGATCTGTATGGAGAACTACCTAATGAATTTCTTAAGGATCAATTGTATAAACTAAAGAAAGGCAAAATACTATTGCCAGGTGAAGGTGAAGGAAGAAATGCCTTTTTCGCTGCTTCAAATGGATGGGAAGTGACAGCTTTGGATCAAAGTCAAATTGCTCAAAAACACACCTTGGAAAAGGCAGAAAAAGCGAATCTGCACATAAAATACCATGTATGTAATGTTGAGGATTATCTTCCTGAAGCCAAGAGTTTTGATGTCATTGCAATGATCTATTTTCATTTGCCTTTAACAATACGGGATAAAGTTCATCAAAGATTTGTGCTGGCATTGAAAGAAAATGGTCTGTTGATTTTGGAAGGCTTTGGAAAGCCCCAATTGAACTTTCAATCAGGCGGACCCAAGAATCTTGAAATGCTTTATTCACTAGAGGAACTCAAATCCAGTTTTCCTAACCTGAATTGGCAATATGAATTTGACGGTCCGATCCTCCTAAAAGAAGGAAAAGGACATTCTGGAGAGGCGCATGTTATCCGATTAATAGGAAAAAAACAGCCATCAAACTGATAAAGATCAGGTTATAATTGGTTTTTCTTGAGTAAATTGAAGCTTCATAGCATCAATGAAAACATCCATAAAACCCATGAAAATCCTTGTCCCCATCGACTTCTCCGAGAATGCGAATAATGCATTGGATTTGGCCTATAAAATAGCCAAATTGAAAAAAGCATCCATAACACTTCTATATGCTATTTATGCAGTATATGACTTCGCAGCACAGTCAACTGAAATATTGGGGCAAATAGAAGAAGATGCAAAAAATGAGCTAAAAAAAGCTACTGAGTCGGGTAAAAAAGAAGGTTTAAATGTTGACTACAAGCTTTTACAAGGTACAGTTGCCTCTGTGACCACCTCCCTTGCCCACAGGGAAGATTATAATCTGGTAGTGATGGGTACACAAGGCGCCAGCGGGATCAAAAAAGCATTGGTGGGTTCTAACACTGGTCATGTAATCAAAGAGTGCAAAGTGCCAATCCTAGCCGTTCCTGAAATGGCAAGTTGGGAAAAAATCAAAAAAATTTCAGTTGGTTTAGAGCTTCAAAATGAAGATGAAAAATACTTTAGAAAGCTATTTGAACTAACTGAAGGCTTGAATTTACCATATGAGTTCTTTCATGTTAAAGTGGAAGATAACTTCGAAAAAAATATGGAAATCAAAGGGCTTGAAGCATTCCTCAAAGAAGAGCACCCTAATTTGAAAATGAATTTCAAAACAATTCCGGCCAAGGAAGTCGGAGTTGGACTTCAATCTTACCTGAATGAAAATGAAGATGCTATGTTGGTGATGTTTTGTAAAGACAAGACTTTCTTTGAATACCTATTTAACCGAAGTGAGAGTCTGGAAATGGCTTATCATACTCATGTTCCTTTATTGGTCATTAAATGAGGGTTATCATTAAAATAAAAAAGGGTATTGTCTTTTACATCAAAGCCAATACCCTTTTTTCAAATATTTAAGTTATCTAAACTCATAATCCACTCCATGAACTTGTGTCAGCAATGTAGCTGGTGCGTCCAAAGCAACGGCTGCGCTTCTTGGGGAAGGTGTTACAGGTGAGTTTTCAGCCAAATAACCCAACATGACCTGATGTAAGCTGAATTGTGCAGTTTTTACATTTTTCACGTTGTTGATCCTGCAAACTACATCTGCAGGATCTCCCTCACGTTCGCATGCAGAAATAGAGTAGGTTTTATTCCTATCCACAGCTTGACCCTTGATCGTCATGCTCTGAATCCTCTTGCCTTCTTCTCCGAATGCATAGAACCTGACTTCCATTCCCTTGAATTTAGTGACCCAACCTCCAAATCTCTTGGAGGCATCGGACGCAAATACATTGTTGAGCTCACCTTCCATCCAGTCCCATAGCTGCTGCCCAGTGACTTCTCCCCTACGGACCAAAGAATCGACCGGTAACATATCATAAATAAATCCTCTTGTTATTGGTACATTACCGGTTTCATCCCGACTGGTAAGTGGGGGACAGAATCTAAAACCATTTGAAAGCACAATATCTATTTCAGGCATTTTCCAATTCAATGCGTCAAGTACCATGGTATCAATTGGATTTTCAATGACGAAGTACCTATACAAAGGAATTGTACTATAGCCAACCACTTTGTTGATTTCATTTCTAAATGGGGCTTCTACCTCTTCTATAACTTTGGTAATTCTTGGAGAGGGTTTTATTTTTTCTCCAGGTATTTCAAGGAGTTCATAGTGCTCATCTACTAACTTGCCATTATCAAATGACAATTCCAATTTACCTAAAAAAGAACCAAAAGCTCCTGGCTGAACAACTTTTGCATACTTTCCCTGTATAGGTTTTCTAACCCTTTCATGGGTATCAGCACCCAAAATATAATCTACTCCTTCACAGAAAGGATGGTTGGAAAGTGCTATTTCCTGAGAAAGACCCGTATGGGATAAAACAGCAACAAATGCACATTTCTCCTGATTTTTTAAAACATCCACAAAATAGGCTAGGTTCTCTTCAGGCTTGGCAAAAATGATGCCTTCACTATAGCCCGGAGATTGTCTTTTTGGAACCAAATGGTCATTGTAACCAATGAATCCTAATTTCAATCCATTAATCTGCCAAATGTAATAGGGAGGAAACATCAAATTTCCACGTTTACCATCTCCTAGATCATGGTACATGTTAGCACAAACTTTATTACCAAATAAAGCACCCATCAATTCCTGCATTGGACCTTTATTATATACCACTTCCCAATTGCCGGGCAGATATAGGTCATAAGCCATACTGTTTAAGATAGGTACTATAGCTTTTCCTTTTGTTTTTACTGATAACAAAGAGCCCTGAAACATATCTCCAGTATCTATGAGGAAAGAATATTCAGCCTTAGCTCTTTCTTGCTGTATAAAAGAATGTAAATTGGCATATCCTCCAGCTTTTCGGAAAACAACCTGCCCATCTTCCCAAAAGAGTTCATCATGAGGATGTATCTGACAATGCACATCCGTTGTCTGTAAAATACTTACTTTAAATTTCTTTTTTGGCTCTGCCCCAAAGTCTATTTTTTCATTATCTGAATTTGCCAAGGACACGAGCGGATTCGATGCAAAAAAGCCAGTGCTTGCCCCCAGGGCTCCAATTTTTTTTAGAAATTCTCTTTTTGATGTATTCATTGCTGGTTAAATTGGGTTAAGTGCAGAGAAATAGAACTGAAAACCAGTAACTTAAAATACGCTTCTTTGTCAAAAAGGAGGATTTTTATTTAGGTCTGGTTTTAGGGTAATTTAATTACTGTTTCAAATATCACAGATTTAATGTTTTCCTAATGTGACTTTTATTACAGGCTGAATGGAGAATGGCAGTTAACTGATATGATTATCCGCAATCATACCATTAACTGAATTTCAAGGAGTTTACCTGTAAATTAGAATGAATTTCCAATATCAATAAATATAGGTGTGGTTAAAAACCGCATTTATAATGATTACAGGTATCATTACTGAACTACATATTTACTAAAATGACAATTCAACAAATCGTTTCCATTTCCATAAAAAATAACTAATTTGCCTATAATCTTAATTCAATTCTTATGAAAATTCAACTCAAGATTTTACATTATTTTCTTCTTTTTTTATATCTACCTTTACCACTTTTTGCACAGACAAGTGAAGAAAAGTCACTTTTATGGAAAATAAGTGGAAACGGTCTGGATAAAGAATCTTACTTATTTGGAACGATTCACCTGATCTGTGAAGATCAGTTCAAAATGGATGAAAGGGTATTAAACGCACTTTCAAATTCAAAAAGAATTGCTTTGGAAATAGATCTAACCGATCCAAATGCTATGATTGACATGCAACGCTTATCGGTAAATAAAGATTTTTTGAACATTAAGGATGAATTTGAGCCCGATCACCAAATTGCGGTGGATGAATTTCTAAAAGCTTCATTTGGGGTAGGTCTTGAACAAATGGGAATTATGAAACCATTTGTTCTTTCCAGCATGATCATGACCAAATTGTTACCATGTGAGCAGGTAAGCTCTTATGAAATGTTCTTTATCCAAAAAGCCCAAGAAGAAAAAACACCAATAGTGGGCTTAGAATCTGTTTCAGCCCAGATTGGTATTTTTGATCAGATTCCAATTAAAGAGCAATTAAATGATCTGGGTAAAATGGTTATGGAAAATGAAGGAATTGAAGAGTTTAAGACTTTGGTGAATGCTTATCTGGAAGAAGACATCGAGAAGTTGTACCAAATCATAGCATCAAGTGATCTTTTTAAGAATTACCAAGATATCCTATTAGATGAAAGGAATAAAAATTGGATACCCATTATTGAAGAATTAATGAAAGAGCAAACCACATTCATCGCTGTGGGTTCAGGTCATCTAGCATCTGAAACGGGTGTAATCGCATTGTTACGGAATGCGGGTTACGATGTAGAGGCCATAAAATAAATACCTAATCCTAAAAGAATTGATTACACGAATGGTTTTGCACCAGCAACTCAATTCTTTTAGTTTCGAATCAGAATATAAAATCCATGAAAAATATCAATGTTATCATCCTGCTCGGTTTGTTCTTTTATTCCTGTGTTTCAGGAAACAAGAAATCAGCAGACCAAGTATTTATTAATGGGATAATCTACACAGTAAATGAGATTAATCCTATGGCGGAAGCTGTTGCAGTAAAGGACGGTTTAATTCTGGCCGTCGGAACCTCAGAAGAAATCAAAGAGTATATCGGAAAGCAAACCGAAGTCATCGATCTGAAAGGAAAGACCATGACTCCAGGGTTTATTGAATCCCATGCCCACTTGATGGGAATTGGATACAACAAACTGGAAATCGACCTGATGTACGTCCAAACCTATGATGAACTGATAGAAAAGGTAGCTGAGGCAGCTGCTAAAGCAGAGCCGGGAGAATGGATTACCGGAAGAGGCTGGCATCAGGACAAGTGGATTAAAATGCCGGATAATACCGTGAAAGGATTCCAAACCCATGATCAGCTCAGTGCGGTAACCCCCAATAATCCAGTTTATCTTGCCCATGCCTCAGGACATGCCTCTTTCGTCAACCAAAAAGCCATGGAATTGGCAGGCATCACGCCCCTGGGAAGTGAAAATCCAAGACAGGTAGTAGAAGGCGGGGAAGTGCTAAGAGATGAACTGGGCAATCCTACAGGAGTACTGGTCGAGAGAGCATCCTATCTGGTGAGCAAATTGATTCCTGTTGACACCCCTGAAAGAAGAGAAAAAGCCCTTGAATTGGCTTTACAGGAACTTGCTGAAAAGGGAATCACTTCCTTCCATGATGCCGGAAGCGGTCAGGATGTGATCGATCTAGTAGAAAAATTCAAAAATGAAGGTCGTCTGACTTCCAGGATGTACATTATGCTGAGTAGCCGCCAGCCTGATTTATTGCAGGAATGGTACAAAAGAGGGCCGAAAATAGATCCAGATCATATGGTAACCGTCCGATCCATCAAACTGAATATGGATGGGGCATTGGGACCCTGGGGTGCTTGGCTGCTGGAGGACTACGAAGATAAACCGGGCCATAGAGGACATGAGACCATGCCTATGGCATTGGTGAGTGAAGTTTCGGAAAAAGGTTTGGAATTGGGTTTTCAGGTATGCTCCCATGCCATCGGTGACCGGACCAACAGGGAAGTTTTGGACCGTTACGAGGCGGCATTTGCTAAATTCCCAAATGTAACAGATCACCGCTTTAGGATCGAACATGCCCAACACCTGCATCCCGATGATATCAGCAGATTTGGAGAAATGGGCGTAATTGCCGCTATTCAGGCCATCCATTTGAGTTCAGACAGGCCTTGGGCAATTGGCAGATTAGGGGCCAAAAGGATAAAAGACGGGGCCTATGTATGGCAAAAATTACTACAATCCGGTGCCGTAATTTCCAATGGAACAGATGCCCCGGTGGAACCTTTGGATCCCATCCCTTCATTCTATGCTTCTGTGACCAGAAAAACCTTAAAAATGACTCCAGAAGGAGGTTATGAACCGGATCAGAAAATGACTAGGGAACAGGCTTTGAAATCCTATACTTTGGATGGGGCATTTTCAGAGTTTGAAGAAGCTTACAAAGGATCCATAGAAGTGGGAAAAGCAGCTGATTTTACCATTTTTGAACGAAACATCATGGAAATTCCGGAAAATGAAATCCTTCAGACCAAAGTGGCCATGACGGTAGTGGGTGGAAAAATTGTATATAAAGCTGAGTAATAAATTTTAGGAATACCTGCCAGGTTTCAGAAACCTGGCAGGTTAAATTTTTAAAGATTGACTTTTTCCAAAACTTGACTTTCTAAACTTAATGTTTTGATTTTGAACTTTTGGGCTTGTATTTTGAAGCTTTGATTTTTTCGTATCTTGAAAACAAAAAGATATGGTCTCCAATAAACTACAAAGCATACTTGGCTCAACCCCATGGAAAAAAACACTTTCGAAACCATAGATGACTATATCAATGCTTTTCCCAGTGAGACCAAAAGGATACTTCAAAAGATAAGGGAAACGGTAAGAGAAGCAGCACCGGAGGCCACGGAATCCATCAATTACGGTATCCCTACCTTTAAAATGCATGGAAATCTTGTCCATTTCGCGGCCTACAAGAAACACATAGGATTTTATCCAGCCCCTTCAGGAATTGAGGCCTTCAAGAAGGAAGTTGAATCATTCAAAACAGGAAAAGGAACATTACAATTTCCCTTGGATAAACCAATCCCATATAATTTGATTTCCGATATTGTTCAATTTAGGCTAGAAGAAAATAAAAGCAGAAAACCTAAAAAATGAAGATTCTAGCAATTGAAACCACCCTAAAGAAAGCCCAACCTGAGGAAATGGGATCCTAAATTACTGGGATCAACAGGAGCAAAATATATTTACAGATGGAATGAGTTACGTGGGAATCAGTTTAAGCATTGTCGGTTTGAAATTTTAATAGCCTTTTACCTTGGCTTTTCCCAAAAATCAGAAAATCTAAAGCGTATTTTCCTGAACCTAAAAAAAATACCGACCAAAATCCTGCCATATACATATAGGCCAGTTCTTTGACTGCGAATGTATCTGTACCATGTACTACAAGTACTGCAACTGTAAATCCTGCAGCTACAAAAAAGGCAGAAATACGGGTAAACAAGCCCAATACAACAAAAGTAGCACAAAATGCTTCTATGCTTCCCATAATCAGCATGGTCAGGTTTTCTCCTAATCCCAATGGGTCAGGGTAACTGATCTCTCCTTTCCACCATTGGAAAAGGGTGGGCCATCCATGTCTAATGGTCAAAGGCAAAGCAAAGAATAACCTAAGCAACAACAGTCCGAAATCCAACTTTTTGCCTGTAGAATATGTACTGAATAACCAATAAAAAAATGCTTTCATCTTTTAATCTATATTTTCTTTATTAAAACTCCCTACCTGGAGCATCAATCCGGAAATAATCTATATTTCCATTATCCTGTAAGGTTACAAAAGCAGTTTTCCCATCATTCCCGCCAAAGGCTATGTTTGATGGTTTTTTGCCTGAAACAGCTATTTCCAGAAGTATTTCACCTTCAGGAGAAACTTTCACCACAGTTCCTTTCCCATGTCGGGTGATGTATAAATTACCATTAATATCCGACCTCATGCCGTCCATTCCAAAATCATCGAACTGGATCAAGAGCCTTTTATTGCTGATATCACCTTTTTCTGATAAGTCATATACCCAAACTTTCCTTTGGACAGATTCGTTCACATAAAGCTTTCGATTGTCAGGACTCACCTCTACCCCATTGGTGGTACCCATATTCTTTTCTAAAAGGTGAGTACTTCCATCTGCATCTATCCTCCAGAGCTGACCAGTACTGTTTTTCCAGTCAGGATCACTTGCAAAAAGAATATCATTATCCATGATGGCAATATCATTAGGCTGGTTCATTTGACCATTGTGGGCATGCACGGAAATGGCCTTACTCTCCATATTTACTTTCAGAATATTATGGCCCGTATAGTCAGCGATCAACATATTGCCTTTGCTATCGAAGCGTATCCCGTTCCCTGTGCTACCCTCGGGAAGATCAATAAATAAAGAAGCCACCCCACCCTGATTTACCTGTCCAATAGTACCCTCATTTTCAAAATTGACCACATACAATATTCCATTTGAATCAACGGCAGGTCCTTCAATACCATTGGTAAACTGACTGTTTTGGGTAAAAGGCTTTGCAATATATAATTCCTCTGATTCTGAATATCCTAAGTCAGTTGTTTGCTGATCCTTTGCCCTATTTTTACAGGAACCGATAAAAATTATTAAAAACAAACTCAATAAAAGACGGCACATGGGTTAAGATTTTTTTGGTGAAGATAGATGTCTTAATATAAGAATAATTCCCTGATAAATATTTTCTGAAACAGATCTTAAGCTTTCTGCTCTCCAAAAACTAAGAATTTTCCGAATATGGAAAAAATAGAACAATTACTTTGAATAACTTGACATCCCCCTATCTTTTATTTGCAGTAGTTGGATCAAAACCATATATTCAGTTTTGTTTATCAAACTTTAAATCAGCCCAAGATTATGGAAAAACTTAAAAGAAGAACCTCTTTGAAAAAATTGATTGCCTCATTGGCAGGATTTGCCGGAATCGGAATGGTAGCAAAAGCAGAACCTGATAATACTCCTGAAAAAGAGGTGTTCAATGTCGTTCAGGATCAGGACATTCCTTTGTTTTCAGGTTCCACCAAACTGGGAAACATGATATTTGTCGCAGGAAAAGGTGCCCATTTTGATGGGGATATCAAAGCACATACAGACCACGTACTTAAAGAACTTGAAAAGGAACTGATAAAGGCAGGTTCATCCATGGAAAAAGTGCTGAAAGTAAATGTCTACCTTCATGATCTGAATGATTATAAGGGAATGAATGAAGTGTATAAAGGTAGATTCGGTAAAAAACCACCTGTAAGGACTACTGTTGCCACTTATGGCGGAGTTCCTGGAGATTCTTTGGTAGAAATGGATTGTATAGCATACATCTAAAATTGGGTCAGGATTATTTGACTACAACCGGCTCACTTAAACCATTGACACTGAATACAATTTCCCCATCTTTAATGGTCATTTCACATTCAAAACGTTTATCGGTTTCAAGTTTGTACCCGTTTTTGTCCCATACCCCAAATTGACCTTCCCTGACATGAATTAGCGCTACATCAGCAATGGCACCTTCTGAAAGGTGCCCTAATTCTTCTCTTTTAATGGCCTTGGCTGGCGACCAAGTACTGGCTTCGATAATCTGTGGAATCTCCATTCCCATGGCCATAAAGGTACTCATTACATTGAGCATATCTTTCATGGCGGCATTCATACTTCCCTTATGTAGGTCAGTACTGATGGTATTGGGATAAAAACCGGCTTCCAAAGCAGGAATCGCCTGCCTGAAATCAAAACTTGCCCCTCCATATCCAACATCGAAAATAATCCCTCGCTCCTGAGCTTCCCTTACAAATGGTTTGAATTGACGGGTCTGATAATCTACCACGGGTTCCCTGGCACCTCCTAATTCTGCAAAAACATGGGTATAGATGTCCCCTGGTCTTAAATGATCGAAAAACAATTCCCTTAACCTCAAGGGGGCAAAAGCCATAGATCCTCCAAAATCAATGATCACAGGCATGTTTGCAATATTTCCTGCCTCAACTGCCCTGTCCACAGGAATCCAATCTCTTTTGGCATAATGGGCAACTTTGAATCCAACCACATGTTCCTTGAAATTCAAAGCAGTCTGCGCTGTAAGAACAGCATTCATATCGGAAGTATCCTGTTCATAGGCTCCGCCCCGCATGCCTTCACCTACAATATTCATGAAGGCCAAAACTCTGGTTTTGGAATGATCAATGATGTTCTGTTTGAAAATATGAAAATTTTTCCATCCCGGACCACCACAATCGACAATAGTGGTCACTCCTGTCCTGAAAGTAAAGCTATCAGGATCCACTGCCACTAATCCATCACTCAAGTAGCTATTGGGTCTGGTGCCATAAAAATTATGCCCATGGATGTCTATCAAGCCTGGTACCACCAATAAACCATTTGCTCTAACCACTTGCCTGGCATTTTTTGGGTCTATATTTTTGGCTACTTTGACTACTTTCCCTTCCTCAATAGCAATATCCATAAGTTCATCAATATTGTTCTTTGGATCAATCAGATGTCCTCCTTTTATTACCAACTGATAATTTTGGGCATGAACACTTCCAATAAGAAAAAACAACAACAATGTTTTGAGTAATATTCTCATCATGACACTAAGTTAAATGTTAGATTTTTGCAGCTATTAATTCTTCTTGAATTCTCCTAGCAACTATTTTTTCTTCATCCGGTCTCAACATAAAAACAGTCAGGCTAATTTCATGATCTCCATTGCCAATAACTTCAATGGAAGGAGTTCCGAACCTGAGTTTTTCCTGCATCTGTACTCTAGTCAGACCAATCACCTTCGGATCCCAAGTAATTTTAAGGAAAGGTGTATGGTTGGCTACAGGAGGAACAGATACTGAAGTAGTTACCGAGATTACTTTGCTGACTATATTGGCAATATATGCCACTTTATTCTCCCAGGATTTCCATTCTTTTTCATGGTCGGTATTGATATACTTCTCCAATGCCACATACATTCCAAGGATTTCCTCTTTGTTCACTTTCATCCCCCTTCCAATGGTATTTCCTCTTGGAGGGGCACTTAATCTTGCTGCTTCAATGATATGCTTCCTTCCCATCAGTATGCCTGCACTTTGAGGCCCTTTCATCGCTTTCCCTCCAGAAATACAGACCATGTCAAACCCCATATCATTGAACTTCCAAAGATTCTCTACCGGCGGTACATCTGCGGCAATATCAATCATGGTTGGAATGTTATGCTTTTTCCCTAAAGCCACCCATTCTTCATGTTGGATTTTTCCTTCCGGGGCAGTGTAATTCAGAAACCACATCATCGCGGTTTGCTCATTAATGGCTTTTTCTACATCCTCTGCGGTTTCCACTTCAACCAATTTCACCCCTGTATTGGTCAGGGCATGTACATAAGCCACATTATGAGTTTTTTGCACTAAAACTTGTGATTTCATCCCTTTCAGATTGGGAAGCTGGGCTATTTTTTCTTTATCTGCTCCAGTCAATACCCCTGCTAGACCCAACACCATGGCAGACCAACACCCTGAAGTGACTGTTGCTGCCTCTGCATGGCAAAGTGCTGCGATTTTCTCCCCCACTTTATCCTGTACCTCATCCAGCATGATAAATTCCTTGGAAGAAGCCTGAATGGTTTCCATCACTTCTTCGGGCATTAAGGAGGCCGTCATGGCGGTATAAGTTCCAGCTGCATTAATAAATGTCCTCAATCCAAGTTCCTTGATAAGATCTCTTTTAGGGAGTGAAATTGGATGCGCTAACCCAGGGGCAATTGGAATTCCTGATCCGACAAATGCCCCAACAAAAGGCAAAGCAGAAAGTCTTTTTAATAGCGTTCTCCTGTTGATCATATAGTGTATATTTTTAGAATCAAACTGCCTAGAGGATTTGATTCATCGGATTAGGGATTGGAATTAAATTTGTTAAATCTAATTTTTTAAAAAATATTCCGCAAACCACTGCGAACATTATAATCCCATTTACACAATATTGATCATATTCTCATAATATTATTTTGAAAAAAATATAAAATAAAGTTTTCTTGATTTAAGGATAAAGATTGCTGAATTTTAAAAATTGAGTTATTGAAAAATCAATGTACCAAAGAATTGTGGCAAATGAAAGTCAGGTTTGGGACGATCAACATACGACCAGGTAATGTAATGGGGATTACTGGTAAATGTAGCGGTCTTGTAAAAATTGCCTTTCCATACCACACCTGGTTTCGGATCACTGATCTTTGAATAACCTGACAGCATATTCAAAGGCATTTTAAATTCTATGGTCCAAACAACTTCATCCTGTATCTCTGGAAATACTTTTTTTGGAAGGGAATGGGCGATTTCGATTTTTTCAATATCAGAAGGTAATAGGTACTTAAACTTTTTATGAGGTTCTGTGGAAAATTGCATCAGTGCTACCCCTCCGCAATTGATTTCGAGATTGAAATAATAAAGGGGATTGTTTTCATCAGGCGAAAAAAAGAATTCCACACAAGAATCAGTATAAACTGGACCATTGATATCCTCCACCACACTTTTTACATATTTATCCATGACTTGAAAAATTCCATATAAATGATCCTCATCATATAATAATTTGGCTTGGGTTTTAGGAAAAAAACCGGGATCCTGCCCCATATTATTCAAAATATGAATGGCATCTGCTTTATGCCATTGTGGTTTATCCCAATTCCCATCGATCAATAAATCACCCTCTAGCTTATGGATAAAATATTCCTCTACAGCCCCCATTTTGCCGGCTCTTGAATCATATACAGATGGGTAAGAAAATGAAAGAGAAAAAATCCCTAATAGAATTAAATAGTATAATTTTTTTGCTCTCCCTTCCATTTCATAATTTATTTCTTAATTCTTCCCTGACTTTTCCTACCTCTAATGCTGATATGCTGGGAGAATCATTTCCAAAATTTTTACGGATATAGGTTAGCAATGATGAAATTTCAGCATTGTTTAAAAAATCATGGGCAGGCATAACACTATTGTAAGCCAAACCCTGAATGGTGACAGGGCCTTCCATCCCCTTTAATATCAATTCAATCAATGTTTTACTCCTCCCATTGACCATTTTCGATTCAGTGATTGGAGGAAATCGGTTCCCATCTCCTTTTCCGTCTTTTTGATGGCAGGTACTGCAATATAAATTATATATTTTTTCTCCGGCTTCTACCATCCCTATCTCTACATTATCCAATTTTTCATCCGGGTCTTTGATATTGGTTCTGGTTCTTTTCCTTTCCTCCAATTTAGCCAATGCATCATCCCCAAATTTAGATTTTTTGCCCTTGTACATGATTCGCCAAATTTTACCCTTAACACTTTCCGAAATATAAAGTGAACCATCCGGCCCCATAGCAATGCCCATAGGTCTTGCTAAGGCATCCCCGGTATTCACTATGGTATCCAATCCGGCAAACCCATCGGCAAAAACCTCCCAAGACCCCGATGGCTTACCTTTTTCAAAAGGAACAAAGGCAACAAAATAACCTCCCTGAGGATAGGGCCCTCTTATTGTTGATCCATGGAATGCTACAAAAGCGCCATTTTTATATCTTTCCGGAAATTGATCTCCTCTATAAAAATGAAGGTCATTGGGTGCAAAATGGCCGGGAAATGCTATCAATGGCTGTTCCACCAAATGGGCATCTCCCAGAATTTTCCCGTCACCACCATATTCAGGGTTTAGTTTTTTCTTTCCCTCAATATGGTCATAGTAGTAATAAGGCCAACCTCCATCGGTTCCTTCTTTTACCCTAAAAAACTCTTCTGAAGGTAACACAGCACTTTGCCATGGCGAGAAAAATTGTGGCCAGGATTTATTCAGGTCATCCCTTCCATGTTGGACAACATATAATTCATCCTCCTCAAAGTTCCAATCCATTGCCACCACTGACCTGATTCCTGTTGCATACCTTTGCCCCATTTCCTGGGTTTGGTTCAACTTATTGGCATCAAATTTCCATATCCCAGCATGCCATTCCAATTGTGGACAGGGATCCATGCCGGGTGAACCAGGTCTTCGGTTAAACTCCTGACAAATATCCCCTGGAGACCCGAAAGACACATACATATTGCCTTTACCGTCAAAAGCTATGGGCTTGGCAATATGCTCATATCCATATGTTGCATTCTTATAATCATCCACTACAATCAATTCAGGGTCTCCTATGGGCAGTAATGAATTGGGATCCATTTTATACCTGTACACCTCTCCAGCTGTGCTGAAATAAAGATAACCGTTGTAAATCCGCATGGCTGTGCCATAATTACCTGTATCCGGATACCCTCCAAAATATTCTATAATATCTGCTTTCCCGTCTTTGCTTGTATCTCTCAAGACTACCAGACCCCTTCCCTCATTATCAGGAACCCTAAGTTTAACATAGATATCACCTGCCTCACTCACTGCCAAATGCCTGGCCCTACCAATACTGTCCACTACAACTAATGCCTCAAATCCATCTGGTAAAAAAAGACCCGCATTTTCTATATCTCCCGGTGGAAGTTTTTGGTATTGAGTACAGGAAAATAAAAAAGTAATGCAGAGACAATATCCCATTAAGTAAATTATTCCTCTAAGGAACATGAAAACAAGACCCTGACAAAATCTCATAAACCGGCCAATTATATATTGATAATTTCTGAAATATTATATTCCAAAGAATTTAATTATTGAAATGTAATATTTTTAAAAATAATATAACTTCCATTTATCAAAAATTCCTCACATTAAAAAAATATCCAACCCAAAAATTTCAATTCACAATCCACAAAAAAACAGTATGCCTCTTTCCATCCGCTAATTCAATGGTCCTAGTCTCAGTGGGTTCCCAATCTCCCATGTCAAAACGATGAGAAATCACCCGAGTACCGGATGGCATTCCCCATATTTTAGGCCTCAATTTCAAATTGATATCCGGAAAAAGGTATAAGGTAAGTACAGTGGCCTTGCTGAAATCCAATTCAAACAAGTCCCCTTGCTTAAAGTCAACCAAATGATCCACCCCCTCCTTTTTTGCCAAATCAAATGCATCGCTGACCAAATCCTTATCTATTTCAATACCAAGCCCTTTGGCACCGAATTTTTTGGCTGCTGATATTGGAATTCTCCCATCTCCAGAACCCAGATCTATAATATAATCATCCTTGGTAATTTTGGCCATATCCAGCATAGCCTCAATAACCTCCCATGGAGTAGTAACAAAGGGAACCAAATCAGCAAAGCCCGCAGAAGTATCTTGGGCATTAGACCTAAAGCTTAACCATGAAAATAAAAAGGCCAAAAGAAAATATTTTACAGATTTATTCATGATTTCATTGCTCATGTAATCTTTTCAAGAACCCAAATCTAATACTACATTTCCGGTCTTCCTTCCCGAAGCTACATATTGATAAGCTTCTCTGGCTTTATCCAAAGTAAAAACTTTTTCAATAACAGGTCGGAAACCGCCTTCAATTACTACTTTTTGAATTACATTCATGCTGCCTTTAATATCTATTGGGAATGGAAAAATCACCCTTTTCCCTCCTTTTATTTTAGTTAAAAAAGGTAAATATAAGTTCTCTATCCCCTCTCCTAATTCAGATGATAAATAAGACCCATTTTCTTCCAGAATCTCTTTACATTTATAAAAAGTGCTTTTACCTACCGCGTCAAATATCACATCAAATTTTTCATCTAATTTAGTAAAATCCTGTTTTTCATAGTCAATCACACGGTCCACTCCCAAAGCTCGGATCAATTCCAAGTTTTTGGTATTGGCCGTAGCAGTTACGAAAAGACCTTGATGTTTTAATAGTTGGACCATTGCCGAACCAATCCCTCCAGTTGCACCATTGACCAAGACTTTTGAATCAGGTTTTAATTTGAAATATCTGAGGAAATTAACCGCATAATGTGCTCCTTCCGCGCATGCTGCAGCCTCATGAAAAGAAACTCCTTCAGCAATGGGTAAAATATTTTTATTCTCCCCATAAGCCAAATATTCCGCCTGAGAGGGTAAACCATTGTCATCAAATCCCCATACTCTATCACCCACCTTGAACTTTGTTACCTGGCTACCTACTCTTTCTACTATTCCTGCAAAATCTGTCCCAAGGATAGCTGTCCTAGGTCTAGGCCAACCTACAAAAAATCTAAATATATACGGCTCTCCACTCAGTACGCTACAATCTGTCCTGTTTACAGTAGTGGCAAGTACCCTTATCAAAACTTCATGAGGCTTTGGTAATGGTTGGGGCATTTCTTCAATCTTGATTAAATCAGGACTTCCATATTGATGTCGGACGGCAGCTTTCATTAATAGAAATTTATTGTTCCGATTTGATAATCCATCTGGCTGAAATATAATACGCTAACGTCCAGCTGATAATCAGGTTAATTCCTACTCCAAGTCCATAAATTGCAGGCATTGCCCACCAATTTAATTGTTGCCCTATAATACTTGTAACCACCGCAGTAGCTGCTACAAGCATAAATAAAATTCTTTTTGAAAGCTGCATCTGTATGGTAAGAAAAAGGAGAAGGTTTAAACATATCGCTACCAATAATTGGGTCAATAATTCTAAAGCAAAATAGGTTCCTGCATTATATCGGGAAACCGGAGCACTTATGATCCAAGAAAAAGATTTATCTGTAGTCAAGGTTGATATTTTCCCAACCATGACTTCATCAAATTTTTCAGTTGTAAGTGAGCCCGGTTCCATTTTTTTCTCCTGCGGAGCCTGAAAAGCCTCTGTTTGCTCACCAGATTGAGCAGTAATCACTTGGGTACTTGGTATTCCCCAAGGAAGCATTTGGGCCAGTCCTCCGTATAGAAATAAAATCACTGTTATCAACAGTGTGGATAGGATATATTTTTTCATAGTGAACGATTAAGTTGTAAAAAAACTAAAAGCTATGGAAACCTAATTCCAATTAATCTGACTTTCAGGTATTTGCATTCAGCATACTCTTTCTAATTTGGTATAAGTTAAAATTCATTTCTTAACTTTAAAAACTTTCATTTGAAAATGAGGTTAACTAACTGTAAAATAAATATTTACCACACCTGGGTATTTAGAAATGAAATGTAAGTTATTCACTGTTGTTTTACTATTGCTATTTACAGGCATTCTACCTATTATTTCCTGTGTGGATCAGCCATGTGATGGACCCTGCGGCTGCTTTCCTGTTTTTGAACCTGAAAATTTTTCAATAACCCAGCTTTCAAT
Organism: Cecembia rubra; assembly: GCF_003014575.1. Lineage (GTDB taxonomy): Bacteria > Bacteroidota > Bacteroidia > Cytophagales > Cyclobacteriaceae > Cecembia_A > Cecembia_A rubra. The sequence continues at coordinate 246,989 of NZ_PYGF01000001.1, read as the reverse complement.
GGAAACAGTTTTCAGATCAGAAACCAATGTACCGCTTGATCCAGAGGTGTTTTATTTTTACCAGAGCATATATCTTGGCATTTGGGCTTCTGACTTTAAGAAGGTAAGTGAAACAAAAAGAACAATTCCCCAAACAACCTATTTTTTCCCCGATGTTATGGCCAACTGTAGTTCAGGAGAGAAAATCTCCATAGAAAAGTTGACAAATCTTAAAATAATCAACAGAAAGGATATCCAAATTACAGAAGGGATGTTCTTAAAAGATGCTGATGATATTACTGATAAATTTTTAGCAACTTCCAATTTTCAGCAAATGGAAACAATTGAGAATTTTTTAAAAAGAGAGCACCGGTTTCAAGAGCAAGTAAGAATACATTTGAGATTCAATCAAAAGCCAATTTCTGCATTGGAGCTTATTTTTGATGTCATTGTAGCTTTAGACAATGGCAACAGTTACATTTTCCGGGACCAAAGATTTAAAATATCTCCTTAAGCTTTAAAATTTTTTCTCAACTAATTCTATTTGATTGCTTATCATTGTAGCAAAGTTTAATCATGCCAGGAAAAGCATTCTTATTGTTTATTTTTTGCATCAATATTTCTGCTCAGTTAATAGTGAAAGGGCAGACTGATTCTTTATTCAATGTATTGGATGTCCTACAAAATCAAAGGCCTAAAAACCTTGAAAAAATAGCACAATTGCAATTTGAAATCGCCATGACCTACTATCAAGAGCGTGATTTCCAACGTTCACTTTTATACCATAAGGTAGCTAGTGAGAATTTTTTGTTGGTAAATAAGCTTGAAAAATACGGCGAATGTCTGCATAACCTTGGGAACATTGCTTATTACCTGGGGAACTCAGAAGAGGCCATTCAATATTACCGTGCCTCCATTGTAGAACGGGAAAAATTAATGGATCATAAGGGGCTTGCATCCGGATATAATAACCTTGCCAATGTGTACAACCGATTGGGGGAATATCAACAGGCATTGGAGTTTTATGAAAAGTCGCTGGAAATAAAGGAAAAAATTGGAGATCAAAAAGGCACTGCTTCCACACTGAAGAACATCGCCTCTATCCATTATTTCAGGGACAATTATGTGGCAGCCTTAGAGACCAACTTAAAAGCCCTTAGGATTTCTGAATCCCTTCATGATTCCCTAGGCATATCATTTGTATACAATAATATTGCACTGATTTATGAAAAACAAGACAAATGGGACGAAGCCTTGTCTTATTACATGCAATCTCTTGCAATAAAAGAAAAAACGGAAGATTCTCAGGGAATGGCCACTACCCTCAACAATATTGGCAGTTTGTACCAGAGAAAAAAAGAATTTGACAAAGCCATAGAAGCATTGGAGAAATCCCTGAACATTTCAGAGAAAATAGGTGAAAAAGAAGGGATTTCTGCTGCAATCAACAACCTTGCCAGCATCTATGAGGATCTTGGACAGACGGAAAAAGCTATGAAGCTTTTCCTTCAATCCCAAAGAATTGATGAAGAGATCGGAAACAAAAGGGGAATGCTCTTGAGCATAACAAGCTTATCACAAATCCAGTACGTATTAAAAAACTACAAAGAATCCATTAAGCTTGCCAAAGAAGGAATAGACTTGGCAAAACAATTGGACTCCAAAGCTGAATTAAGGGACCTCAATGGACTGTTGAGCAAAAACTTCGAAGCTTTGGGTGATTATCGGGCTGCATTACACCATAATCAACTCTTCCAAGAGTATGCAGACAGCGTCTTCAATCAGGAAATCGAGAGGAAAACGGCAAGGATTGAAGCAGAATATGAATATGACAAGAAATTGGCAATCATTCAGGCAGAACAAAAGGCCTTAGAACTGGAAAATGAAAAAGAATTGCAAAGGCAAAATTTTCAAAAGAGGCTTTTATTATTGGCATTATTTGGAATCATCCTTATAGCTGGAATTCTTTACCAAAACTATCGAAAGCAGAAAAAAGCAAAACAACTTCTGGAAATAAAAACCCAAGAATTAGAAAAAGCCAATCAGGTCAAGGCAAAGCTGTTCAGTATTATAGGACATGACTTGAGAGGACCACTAGCCAGTCTATTTATGCTACTTGGTCTTTACAGACAGAACAGATTGGATGATAATGAGTTCAAAGGGCTGGTTCCGGAACTCTATAAAAATGTAGGTGCGATTATGGAAACCCTGAACAATTTGCTCAGGTGGTCCATCAGTCAGATGAATATGGTAAAATCAGTTCCTGTACCTACTTCATTATCAGAAAAAGTAATTGAAATTGAAAGCTTTAATTCCACTTTGCTAAGACAGAAAAACCTGAACTTTAGAAACCAAATCCCAATTGGAACTTTGGTTTTGGTAGATCCAAACCATTTGGATTTGATATTGCGAAACCTGCTAAGTAATGCAATCAAATACAGCAAAATCAATGGAACAATTACCCTGAAATCATTAGAAAAAGATGGGATGATTATCATTTCGGTAAAAGATGAGGGAATAGGAATGAATCAACAAGAGGCAGATCAACTCTTCCAATCCGATCTGGTAAAAAGCAAAAGAGGAACATCGGGGGAACAGGGTACTGGTCTAGGGCTAAACCTGACCCAACTTTACATTGAAGAAAATGGAGGGAAAATTTGGGTAGAAAGTGAGCAGAACAAAGGAAGTGTTTTTTATTTTTCACTACCTGCATTTATTGAAGACTAAAACAAAATGCAACATAAGGTCTAATTCTTCTGGCATGATGCTTGATAAATTAATTGAATAAGTTAAAAACAATTTTCAATTAACTACCTGTTTATTCCCTAAATCAGGGATTTTGTATCATTTAACCAACATTAGCTATGAAAAAGACACTCATTCTCACCGCTTTCCTGGGCATGCTATTTTCCATGAACACATTTGCCCAAGGTCTTCATTTCGGAATCAAAGGAGGTCCAAGTTTCTCAAATTACACGGGAAGTGGATTTGATGGATATGACTTCAACAGCATTACAAATTTTCATGCTGGCGCATTTGTGGAGCTTAACCTCTTTGAAACTCTTTCCCTCCAACCAGAGCTATTATATTCAACCAAAGGCTCCACCTTATCTGGAATTGGCAATGATATTGAGAACAAATTAGGCTACTTATCCATTCCAGTACTAGCCAGGGTTTACCTTATTCCTGACAAATTCAGTATTGATTTTGGCCCTCAAGCTTCATTTTTATTAAGTGAAACCGAAAATGTCAACATATCAGATTCAAAAACCTTTGATTTTGCCCTTGCCGGTGGTGTAACTTTACACCTATTTGGACCTCTATTTGTTCAGGGGAGATACAACCTTGGATTGACCGATGTAAAACCGGACGCTAATGTAAAAAACTCCGTCATCCAGCTTTCGGCAGGTCTGAGGTTCTAAAATCCAAAGCAAATTATCGAAACATATAGGTGAAGTGAAAAAACGGGAGCTTTGTGAAGGCGAAGCTCCCATTTTTTTATTTTCCAAAGCACTAAAAATTACTGGTCTTTCAGAATAAAAATTCGAATTATTAGTGATAACTTGTGGTTTAGCAAATTATTTAGCAAATTTTGTTAATTCACAAGGTATGAAATCGAAGATTTCCAGAATTTTTCCCAAAAAAACTGTTTTAATTTCATTACTGACCTTTCTTTTAAATTTTTATTGGGCTATTGCCCAAGATCATGAAAAACCCGCAGACACGTCAATATCAAAAAGAGAAAGGAAAGTTTCGATCATTCCCTTGCCAGCGATAGCTGGAGATCCCACCTCTGGTTTGATTATAGGTGTAGCACCGGCATTTTCCTGGACCATGGGCAATCCCGAAACCACAAGTATGTCAACTGCCCTAGGCTTAGGGCTGGTTACAACCAAAAGACAGCTTTATACTTCCCTTAGGTCTAATGCTTTTTTGAAAGATGATTCTTACACTATTTTGACCGATTTCAGGTTCAATATTAACAATCAACCTACCTATGGCCTAGGAACTAAAATCTGGGAAAGACCTTGGGAATCTGGCAGTGTTAGCAGGGAATCAGGTGATCTTAAAAAAGAGATGATATTTTTCAGACATCTCCGATTATATGGAATTGCCATGAAAAGATTGCAGAACTCCCGGTTTTTCTACGGTCTTGGGTACCATTATGACCAAATGTTCAAAATTGATGATAAAAGCCTTAACCTTGAAGCGTCTCCACAAGAACTGACATTTCATGAAGTGTTTCAAAGGGAAAAAGGTTTACCTACTAAAAGGTACAAACAATCTGGGGTTTCGTTAAATGCAGTTTATGACAGTAGAGACAATGTGGCCAATCCTTATAAAGGTCAATACCTCTTTGCTTCCTGGAGGGGGTTTTCAGAAATTCTGGGCAGTACGAGCAACAGTGGTACCTTATGGTTAGAGTACAGGGATTACTTTAGGTTAAGCAAAGAAAGACCAAGGAATTTACTGGCCTTGTGGACTTATGCCTGGTCAGTTACCAATGGAGAAGTACCTTATATGTTTTTGCCAGCTGTTGGCTGGGACATGTTTGCCCGATCCGGAAGGGCTTATACCCAAGGCAGGTTCAGAGGTGAAGATGTGGTTTACACCGAACTAGAGTGGAGATTTCCGCTTCAAAAAAACAAGGAGAGGTTTGGTGGAGTCATATTTGCGAATAGCAGTACCGCTAGCAGCCGAACTGAAGACATCAATTTGTTCAGTCACTTCCAATTGGGCTATGGTCTTGGTTTGCGTTACATGGTTTTACCCAAAAAACGGATCAATATTGCTCTTGATTATGGATTTGGGGTTCGGGGAGCCTCAGGAATATTCCTTAATGTGAATGAAATGTTTTGATAATTTAGTACTTTCGATGCTGAACCTATATAACCTATTTTCATGAAACTTTACAGATCAGCAAACAAAATCATCATAGCGCACGAAGGCAAACATTATATTGCCCAAACGCAGGATTGGGATCATTTGGTCAATCAAAGCAACCTGTACAAAAAACTACAGGAAGAAATAAACCCATTTAATGAGGTCATTTGGGAAGCAAAGGACCTAAAAGCTCCCATAGGCACTCAGGAAATTTGGGCAGCAGGAGTCACTTACATGCGAAGTAAAGAAGCTAGAATGGAGGAATCCAAAGAAAGTGGCGCAGCAGTTTTTTATTCCAAAGTTTATGATGCCGAAAGACCTGAATTATTTTTCAAATCCACCCATTACAGGGTAGCAAATCCCGGCGGTCAAGTGAACATTCGCAAAGATTCCAAATGGAATGTTCCTGAACCAGAGCTTACCCTATTTATCAACAAGGACAAAGAGATAGTAGGCTATACCATTGGAAATGACATGAGTTCCCGCGATATAGAAGGCGAAAACCCCCTCTACCTTCCGCAGGCAAAATGCTATGATTACTCAGCAGCTATTGGTCCCTGCCTTTGGATCCCCAAAGAACCCATTGATCCTGATACCAAAATTTACATGAAAATCGAAAGGAACTGGAAAACAGTATTTGAAGGTCAGATTTCAATCAACCAGATGAAACGGAAACATGGAGAACTGGCTGAATACCTGACCAGAGAAATGAGTTTTCCAAAAGGAGTCTACCTTATGACAGGGACTTGCCTTGTTCCAGATGACAGTTTCACGTTGCAAGCTGATGACATTATCCATATTGAAATTGACGGAATTGGAAAACTTACCAATAAGGTAGTTATAGGCTGAAAAGTCCATAAAATGGACTTCAAGTAAATCATTTTGGTTTTTTTGTGGTTGTAATAATATATCCATGTTTTTTTTTCTAACCAAAATTGATTTTATGAAAGCATCAGACCTATTTGTCAAAGCATTGGAAAAAGAAGGAGTAGCATTCATCTTCGCCGTACCAGGTGAAGAAAACCTGGATTTACTTCAGTCCCTTAAAAATTCAAAAATCAGACTTATCATAACCCGGCACGAACAAGGTGCCGGTTTTATGGCTGCCACATATGGAAGACTGACCGGAAAACCCGGAGTATGCCTATCTACCTTGGGACCAGGTGCCACTAATCTCGTAACCCCTGCAGCATATGCCCAATTGGGAGGCATGCCCATGTTGATGATCACAGGTCAAAAACCTATTAAGAAAAGTAAGCAAGCCAGGTTTCAGATTATTGACGTGGTAGATATGTTGAGGCCAATTACCAAATACACCAAACAAATCGTCAATGCGAATAATATAGCATCCCAGATCCGAGAAGCCTTCCGATTGGCAATTGAAGAAAAACCTGGGGCCGTCCATTTAGAATTTCCTGAGGACATTGCCCAAGAAGATTGTCCCGAAGATCTATTTGAACCCATTGGGCATCTCATTCCCAAAGCAGATGATAAGGCCATAGATGCCGCAGTGGAAATGATCCATCAGGCAAAGATGCCCCTGCTTTTGATCGGTGCAGGTGCCAATAGAAAAATAACCTGTCAGGCACTAAGGGAATTTGTGGATCGAACAGGTATCTATTTTTTCACTACCCAGATGGGAAAAGGAGTTATAGATGAAAGGCACAATAGATATTTGGGTACAGCAGCTCTGTCTTCCAATGACTTTATCCATACTGGAATTGATGCAGCGGATCTGATCATCAACGTGGGGCATGATGTTATCGAAAAACCTCCATTTTTTATGAAAAAAGGAGGAAAAAAAGTCATCCATATCAACTTCTCACCAGCTGAAGTTGATCCTGTCTACTTCCCTCAATTAAATGTAGTGGGCGATATTACCCAAACTGTCAGAAGGCTTTCCCAAAAAATCCATCCCCAAAAAGATTGGGATTTTGAATTTTTCGGAAAAGTAAAATCCCATGTTCATGGCCATCTTAGCAAATACTTCGAAGACCAACGCTTTCCCATGCTCCCCCAAAGGTTGGTAAACCTCCTCCGTAAGTATTTGGCCTCCGAAGATATCATCACTTTGGACAATGGGATATACAAAATTTGGTTTGCAAGGAATTACACCTGTCACCAACCCAATACCTTACTACTGGATAATGCCTTGGCAAGTATGGGCGCAGGATTACCATCTGCCATGATGGTCAATATGCTTTATCCTGACAGAAAAGTAGTGGCTGTGTGTGGAGATGGTGGTTTTATGATGAACTCCCAGGAAATGGAAACCGCTGTAAGACTAGGCTTAGACCTTACTGTCATTGTGCTCAATGACCAAGCTTATGGCATGATCAAGTGGAAACAGGAAGATATGGGATTTGACAATTTCGGTTTAGATTATCAAAATCCTGATTTTGTCAAATATGCGGAAAGTTATGGAGCCAAAGGTTTCAGACCAGTTTCTGATCAGGATTTTCAGGATATTCTACAAAACTGTCTAAGTACAGATGGCGTAAAACTCATCGACCTAGCAGTGGATTATTCTTTGAATCATCCGATATTAAATGTTATGTTGAAAGAAAAAGCACAAAAACTATGAGCGAAAAGAAAACATTGAAAGTCTTTTCACCTTTTGATAAAAGTTTGATAAAAGAAATTCCAATGGCGGGTGAGAAAGAGGTAGAAAATGCTCTTCAAAAAGCATATGCCTTATTTTTAGACCGAAAGCAATGGATTCCTGCGTATAAAAGAATTGAAATATTGGAGAAAGTTCAAAAGCTTATGGAATCCAGGGTGGAATCCCTGACCAAAACTGCTGCAGCAGAAGGAGGAAAACCATATTTGGACTCCAAGGTCGAAGTTTTACGTGCCATCAATGGTGTCAAGATTGCTGCTGAGGAAATCGGAAGGCTAACAGGAAAGCAAATTCCCATGGGATTAACCCAAGCTTCAGTGAACAGGATCGCATTTACAACAAGAGAGCCCATAGGAGTTGTAGCATCAATTTCAGCCTTCAATCACCCATTAAATTTAATTGTACATCAAACAGTAACTGCTTTTGCGGCAGGATGCCCTGTAATTGTTAAGCCTGCATCCACTACGCCGCTTTCTTGTTTGTCTTTTGTTGGACTCCTCAAGGAAGCCGGTGTGCCGGAAGATTGGGTACAGGCCCTTATCATCGATAATGAGGAAGCAGAAAAACTGGTCACTGACAAGAGGGTCAATTATTTATCATTTATTGGTTCGGCAAAAATAGGATGGTACCTGAAATCCAAATTGGCCCCGGGGACGCGATGCGCCCTGGAACACGGCGGAGCTGCCCCGGTGATAGTAGAAGCAGATGCCCAATTGAATGAAATGATTCCTGCTCTGGTAAAAGGGGGTTTTTATCACGCTGGTCAGGTATGTGTTTCCGTGCAAAAGGTATTTGTACATGAAAGTTTAGCCAGAAAAGTAGCCGGAGAAATGGCGAAATTGGCAGAAAAGCTAATTGTCGGTAATCCCTTAGATGAAAAAACGGAAGTTGGTCCCCTGATTTTGCCAAAAGAAGTGGACCGGGTTGAAGATTGGGTCAATGAAGCCAAGAAAAATGGAGGAGAAATCCTTTGTGGCGGAAAGCGCCTTTCTGACACCTGTTATGAACCAACTGTAATTTACAACCCTCCCCAAAATGTGAAGGTGTCCCAGGAAGAGATTTTTGGGCCGGTAGTTTGTGTATATCCCTATCGGGAAAGGGAAAAAGCCATTGAGCAGGCCAATTCTCTACCCTATCATTTTCAGGCTGCTGTTTTCACCAAAGATCTGGACATTGCATTGGACACAGTACAGAAACTCAATGCTACTGCTGTTATGGTCAATGACCATACTGCTTTCCGAGTGGATTGGATGCCATTTGGTGGACGTGATGCTTCAGGAGAAGGACTAGGCGGCATCCCCTATTCCATGCATGAAATGACAAGGGAGAAGTTGATGGTGGTGAAAAGTAAGCACTTGTAAAGCACGAAGTCTGAAATCGGATTTCGGAATTAGGTATTGATTCTTAAACCTTAGGATTTTGAACCGTTCGGATTTAAGAATTTCATTAAAAAGAGCCTTTAAAAAATTCAGCAGGTCAAAAAGTTCTAAGGCTTCACCTGGTCATTTCGAAATTTTAAAATTTTGCATTTTCAGATCATAAAATAACAAAAGGTTTCACGCAGCGGGAGCAGCGATCGCCGCGAGAAATGGCTTTTTGTCATTGGTGCGAAGGAGAAATCTAAAAACGCAACGCATGATTTTAAACCACAAAGTTAAGGGCAGGACGAAATGTCAGATGTTGGAGCTGGGGAACAGTGAAGGATGGAATTAGGAAATGGTAATAACCTTTGAGTGCGCCACATCGTACTCAAAGGTTATTTCAATATTATTTCATTTTACATGGATTGCAGATTAAAAATCTGCTGTATCGCTTCACGAAATTAAAATTTTTCGAGAAGCTGGATTTTTATAATGTGAGAAATATAAAGACCGATATTGGATTTTGGAAATCCACCTTCCGAAATCACCCTTTCCACTTCCGAAATCCTGACTTGATTCCTGCTTCTAGTCTCTTGCATCTTGCCTCAAGGCACTTGGTACATTGTACTACCCTCCTCAAGTCCTATACCCCCTAATCCCCTTCCAAAAAAGAATCCTTCCCAATTACCTCAAAACAAGTAATCAATCCAAGCTTTTTTTCTATTTTGAAAACATGAAAAAACACGGATGGTTGATCCTTGTCATAGGAATCATTTTTGGATTTACCCTGGCCAAAACTACGGGGAAAATTACTAGAAAAAAGGTAAAGGCAGCTCAGGAACTTCTGGGAATCAGGTTCGAAAATGAAACCATAGCTACCATGCTGGATTATTTGAATAATAATCTTAAAGGTTATGAAAGCATGCGCAAATTCCCCCTGGACAATTCCATCAGTCCAGCTTTGATTTTTGATCCAATACCTAATGATGTTGTAATCAAAAAAGATGAAGGTCTGAATCCTTGGAAAATAAATGAAGGGGCTGTTTTGCCTGATAACCCTGATGAACTCGCTTTTTATCCTCTTTTAGATCTGGCGGGATTAATCTATACAAGGAAAATCAGTGCTACTGACCTGACAAAATTGTACCTTAACCGCATTCAAAAGCATGATCCTAAACTCTTGAGTTTTGTAACAATTACTGAGGATCTGGCCTTACAGCAGGCACAAAAAGCAGATGATGAATTATCCAAAGGCCTTTACAGAGGTCCATTGCACGGCATTCCTTATGGCATTAAAGACCTAGCTGCTGTCCCGGGTTATCCTACAACATGGGGCGCTGCACCATTCCAAAACCAAGTAATTGATGAAATAGCTACCGTAGCAAAAAAACTGGAAGATGCAGGGGCAGTCCTACTTGGCAAACTGGTCTCAGGTAGTCTAGCAAGAGGGGATGTTTGGTTTGGCGGTAAAACCAAGAACCCTTGGGATTTGGATCAAGGGGCCACAGGCTCTTCAGCAGGTTCAGGAGCAGCAACTGCAGCTGGTTTGGTTGCTTTTTCTATTGGCACAGAAACATTGGGTTCGATCATCGCCCCTTCCACACGCACAGGAAGTACGGGTTTAAGGCCCACTTTTGGTGCTGTCAGCAAACATGGATTTATGGTACTCTCCTGGTCAATGGATAAAGTTGGCCCAATCTGTCGTTCTGCAGAAGACTGTGCCTTGGTTTTTGATTATATCCGTGGGGTGGATCCAAAAGATAGAACAACAAAAGCTGCAGCATTTAAACCCTTGAACAAGTTAGATATCACTCAACTAAAAGTCGCTTATTTCCACGAGCTTTTTGAGAAGGATAGTTCTTCTTCTGGCCATAATAACCAAAGAACCTTGGATGAGTTGAAAAAAATAGGGATTAACCCCATTCCAATTTCTATTCCACAGAATTTCCCCTTTGAAGTATTTGATATCATTTTAAGAGCTGAATCAGGGGCTTTTTTTGATGAACTTGTTCGCTCTGGTACAGTGGATCAACTTGAAGAGCAACATGAAGGTTCACGTGCCAATTCTCTCCGCCAATCTAGATTTATTCCTGCTGTGGAATATTTGCAGGCCAACAGGCACAGGACACTGCTTATCCAGGATTTTCATGACCTTATAAAGGAATTTGATCTGGTTCTTTCACCTACTTATGCAGGAAATCAATTACTAATGACCAACCTAACCGGGCATCCGGCACTTAGCCTTCCCAATGGATTTGACGATAAAGGCAGACCTACCAGCCTCACATTGATTGGTAATTATTTTGGAGAAGATAAGTTGGTTAGTTTGGCCAGTATTTACCAAGAAGCATATAAATACCATGGTCTAGTTCCCCTTTCGGTGAAATAATCATTCAAAAAAATTAACTTATGCTATAAATATGAAGCATGTTCTTCCCATTATTGTCATCGCCCAGTTTCTGTGTACTTCCTTATGGTTCGCAGGTAATGCGGTACTTGGAGATATGGCAGCAGAACTGAACCTGGCCTCAGCCTTTTTGGGAAATATCACTTCAGCAGTACAGCTAGGCTTTATTTCAGGCACTTTGATATTTGCTATTTTTACAATAGCAGATAAGTTTTCTCCTTCCAATGTATTCCTGTCCAGCGCTATTCTCGCCTCAGTGTTTAATATTGCTATCAGCCTAAAAGGGTTGACTGGAATTCAAATTCTATTTTTAAGATTTGGGACAGGTTTTTTTCTGGCTGGAATTTATCCTGTGGGTATGAAAATCGCTTCTGATTATTTCCAAAAAGGTTTAGGAAAATCTCTGGGTTTATTGGTTGGTGCTTTGGTATTAGGAACTGCCTTTCCCCATTTAGTAAGGAGTATTTCCGATGAATTACCTTGGCGAATCGTGCTGTATACCACTTCTACTTTATCAGTTATTGGAGGACTAATGATTTGGATATTGGTACCAAATGGCCCTTTTCGCAAACCCAGTCAAACCTTTGATTTCACAGTCTTTTTCAAAATATTTCAGGTCAGATCATTCCGGACTGCAGCCTTGGGCTATTTTGGCCACATGTGGGAACTATATGCATTTTGGGCTTTTTTACCAGTATTCATCCAATATTTTGGTAAACTACATGGGCAGGAATTGAACATTTCCTTTATCAGTTTTGCCATTATCGGATTAGGGGGATTATCCTGTGCTATGGGAGGCTATCTATCCGAAAAATTCCATCCCGGTCAAATAGCCAAATTCGCATTGGCTATATCGGGAATTTGTTGTTTCTTGTCTCCTTTGATTCTGTCACAACCCTATCCTGTGGTATTTTTATTATTCCTTATGATTTGGGGTTTATCCGTAACCGCTGATTCACCTATGTTTTCAACCTTGGTAGCTCAAAACTCACCTGAAATGAACCGAGGTACAGCTCTGACAATTGTAAATTCTATTGGATTTGGAATATCTGTTCTCAGTATACAACTATTAAACTTTCTGAATTTTATGGTTCCTAATCGTTTTCTTTTTCTCGTTCTGGGATTAGGACCTGTTTTTGGATTGTTTTATTTTGTTAAAGAAAAATTGAAATGAAGTTATGGATAAGTCATCTTGGGCAGAGGAAATCTCCCTTTTAAAATCTTTGGCAGAACAAACTGAATTAGAGCATAGCATCAAATGGGGAATTGATGTGTACACCTACAAAGGAAAGAATGTAATGGGTATTGCCCCTTTCAAGAATTATGTTGGAATTTGGTTTTACAATGGGGTTTTTATGAAAGATCCCAAGGGAGTTTTTATAAATGCCCAAGAAGGAAAAACCAAGTCACTTCGACAATGGAGGTTCAATTCAATGGAGGAAATTGACGAAGCTTCAGTATCCGCTTATATCAAAGAGGCTATTGAAAACGAAAAAGCGGGAATTAAGCTGGTACCGGCCAAGCCTGGGCAATTTGAAATGCCTGAATTTCTGGAAAAAGCCCTGGAATCAGATGCGCTGCTTAAAACAGCATTTGACAAACTTACCCCGGGTAAGCAAAAGGAATATGCAGAACATATTGGCGGAGCGAAAAGAGAACAAACACAAATTGAGCGCTTGGCAAAGGTCCGTCCAATGATCCTTGAAGGAAAGGGACTCAATGACAAGTATAAAAAATAGAATGATAAAGTTGAAAATTTACTAAACGACTATTTCAGTAAACATAGCAACCCGTACTTTGGATTCAGCTTTTCATTTTACCAAAACCTAGACCAGACAAGCCTTGTTTGTCTCTGTCAATAAATGTGTTGGAATTGAAAAAAATTTTGGGCCAGGAATTAGATATTTTAATCACTTGGAATAATATACCCAATTCTCTTAACAATAGGATATTCAAAAAAAGATCACAAATAGAAATGAGGACAATAAAACTTTCCCTGTTATTAATTTTTCTTTCATCCTATCAATTCTGCTTAAGTCAATCAGAGCATTTCAAATCTTTTTATGTCCCTGCTGAAGATGGAGTCCGATTGGCAGTGGATGTATATTTTCCTGAAAACTATCAAGGTCAAAAACTTCCAGTTTTGTTTGAATTTACAAGGTATTGGAGGGGTAGTGAAGATCCACAAACAGGTAAGCCTAAACCCTCGCTTAGAAGAATTGATAAGTTATTCCTCGAAAATGACTATATCCTGGCCAAAGTTGATGTAAGAGGTACGGGTGCTTCTTATGGTATCAGGACTGGTGAATATACTCCCACCGAAGTAAAAGATGCCTATCATGTGGTAGATTGGATGGTAAAGCAAGATTGGTCGGACGGAAATATTGGAGCATTTGGAGGGTCATATTCAGGTACTACGGCTGAATTGTTATGTGCTACTGGACATATGGCCATTAAGGCAGTAGTGATTGGTTGGTCAGATTTTAATGTATTTGAAAGTCCAATAAGGCCTTATGGCATGTTGGCAACAGGATTCATTTCACAATGGAGTCAGATGGTCAACTGGATGGATCAAAACTCCTCCGAAAATTTAGGAGCTAGTGTAAGACGTGTAACTGAATTCGTTCCCACTGAAGCGATTAAAGAGCATTCAAACAATCCCATTGTTTTGGAATCAGCAACTAAAGCAAGATTTAGAGATTCTAAATTTGCCGAATTCACCTATGAAGAAAGCGATCCACTTTTCTGGAAAAAAGAAATCCAGGAATCTAAAGTCCCCATGTTAGTACTTACCAGCTGGCTGGATGCTGGTACTGCGGAAGGAAGCTTACTTAGGTTGGAACATTTCACAAATCCCCAAAAAGTCATCATGAAGCCTACCTCACATGGTGGTGCCTACCATGCAAGTCCATTTAAAGTTTCGGATCAATTGATCTCCCCTGAACCTTCTGTCCGGGAACAAATGCAAATGCAATTGGACTTTTTTGATTTCCACCTGAAAGGTAAGCAAGTTGGAGTTGAAAATTGGCCGACTATCAGGTATTACAATTTTGGTGAAGAAGCATTTAAAGAATCTGATGTTTGGCCTCCTAAAGGGCAAAAAAGATTGAAATATTACTTGGGAAGTAATGGCACATTGAAACTTATAGCCTCAGCTGATGATTCAGGTGAAGATCAATATAAAGTCAACTTTGAAGTCAGTACTGGAACCAATAACCGATGGGCTACGCAATTAGGAAAACCCATCCTGAATTTAGATAATAGAAATCATGCAGATTCTATGATGCTGACTTATACCAGTGAGCCACTAAAGGAAGATCTTCAAATAACAGGAACACCTTTTATTACCCTCCAGCTTTCTTCCACACATCAGGAGGGAGCATTATTTGTTTACCTAGAAGATGTAGATCAACAGGGTAGAAGTAGATATTTAACTGAAGGTGGTCTTTTGCTTGAAAACCGCAAACTATCATCAAATGATATGTTTGAAGGTATCCCCTACCATTCATTTCGTGAATCTGATGCATCTCCTATGCCAGTGGATCAAATCCAGGAAATCAGCTTAAAGTTATGGCCAACATCTATTTTGATAAAGAAAGGACATTCTATCAGGGTTGCCATTTCAGGAGCAGATAAAGACACGTTTGATCGTGTTCCAGAAGAAGGAACTCCGATAATAAGTATATACAGGAACAAAATGAACGTATCGTTTATTGATCTTCCCATTATTCCAAATTAAAAAAATCCTCTCAGGATCCGTTCAAAATCAACATATATTGCCTTGAATATTTCTTCTATTTAATAGCATTTCCTTATCAATAAATCTTTGTGCTCCTATCCCCCCTCTTAATACAGGCTTATTTCTAATTTGAGACCAAAAGTGGTTTTAATCTGACAATGTCCTCACCAATTCTCTTGCCACCATTTCCAGTAACAAGCATCAAAGACTATAAAAAGGCTTCTTTCGCCAAACTGTTGGCCAATTGCTGTCGCAATGCCCTGAGAATTGCTGAGAAAAAGGGCAGGAATTGCATTTTACTTCAAGGCATCTACGGGTATTTTCAGATATCCTATCGCCGAAGCCACCAAAATCGCCTTCCATAAATATGCAGCATTAGCCTCTAAACTCCATTATGAACGCACTATCCGAATGGCCCTTTAAAGCGAAAAAGACCTGCAAGAACACCACAGGGTATTCCAGCAGGTCTTTGGGGAATAATGCTTATTTACTATTATCAAGCGACTATTGGGAGGTAATAATTTATTGAGTCAAAAACAATACAACTTTAAGGTTTCAGATACCTCAAAGGATATGTCAGTTCCAACTTTTGAAATCCCTTTTCCTAAGTTAAGCATATTTAATTTCTACTTTATTACCTGTCCTGAGGGATTCAAAAATTGCATCAATAATAACCATATCCTTCCATCCTTCTTCTCCATCAACTGGAATGACTGCTTTTTTACCATCTAATATGATGGCAGCCATTTCTTCCATTTGAGTGGTCTGATGGGTCACATGGGGCAAATCCAAACGCCCCTTGTTCGTCCAGCTACGGATGGGACCATATCCGGTGGATGGCTGCATTTCCGCAAATCCATTGTCTCCGTTCAGGAAAAATTTATCCAGATAATTCATATTATAGGTAGATAGGCAGGAAGCAATAGCCCCTGAAGGGAAACCAAGCTGGAATGTAATAGTCTCGTCAACACCCTCTTTAAATTTAACAGGATCGGTTTTGACCTCTTGGGCAGTCACCCAAAAAGGATCCTCTCCTATCATATACCTTGATCCATTTATAGCATATATTCCAATGTCCATCATGGCACCTCCTCCTGCTAACTCCCTGTTCAATCTCCATTGGGTGGGATCACCAATCCTAAAGCCACTCAAACCTTGGAAGAACCGGATTTTACCCAATTCCCCTTCCCTTTGCATCCTTACAATTTCTAAAGTATTGGCTTCAAAGTGCATTCGGTAACCGATTAATAGATGAACCTCTGCCTTTTTACAGGCTTCAATCATTTCTTTCCCTTCTTTGGCATTAATAGACATGGGCTTTTCACAGATCACATGTTTACCGGCCGCAGCTACCCTGAGAGTTTGAGGATGATGTTGGGCATTAGGCGTAATGATGTACACTGCGTCAATATCCGGGTTATTTTTAATTGCATCAAAGTTGTCGTAATTGTAACAATTTTTATCAGGAATATTGAACCTGGTCTGCCAATCTTTGACCTTTGAAGGTGTACCACTGATCACTCCTGTTATCTTAGCCCTTTTGCAATCTTTCATTGCATCTGCAACCCTATTGGCATAACTACCAAGTCCCATAATAGCCACTTTAAGTACTTTTTCATTTTGGTGGACTTCTTTGGAATGGGCAAACACCTCAGTACTAACACCGGATACCAAGGGAAAACTTAAGGCAGTAGCTGTTAATTTTTGTAGAAAATCTCTTCTGGAATGCATAAGATAGGTTTTTTGGGTTTGAGATTAATTTTGATAATCATTTACTAATTTAACCATTTTACCTTTATTTATTTACCTTCGAACTCCAAATTTCTTGGTTTATTAAACAACGTTTACTTATATTAGACTGTTTAACAAATCTTTATGGGAATTGCCGAAAGAAAATTAAGGGAAAAAGAGCAGCTAAGAGAATTAATTTTAGATGCTGCAAGAAATCTTTTTTTCAAACATGGATTTGAAAAAACATCCATTAGAAATATTGCAGAACAAATAGAATACAGCCCTGGAATTATTTACCATTACTTCAAAGACAAAAATGAGATTTTTCATGCCTTGCATCAAGAGGGTTTTGAAAACCTTAAAATCAAAATGGAGTCTGTGATGAACATAGCTGATCCCATGGGAAGGTTAAAGGCCCTGTG
The DNA here is from genome assembly GCF_003014575.1 of Cecembia rubra. Taxonomy (GTDB): domain Bacteria; phylum Bacteroidota; class Bacteroidia; order Cytophagales; family Cyclobacteriaceae; genus Cecembia_A; species Cecembia_A rubra. The sequence continues at coordinate 229,846 of NZ_PYGF01000001.1, read as the reverse complement.
CAAAAATTATGTCCTCTTTGCCCTTGAAAATCCAATCATATATGACCTAATGTTTACTTTAAAAGCTCCAATGGAACATATACTTGAGGAGGATGAAAAAACATGGAAAGAAGGGGAAGGTATTTTTGAAATGTTGAAGAAAAATGTAAGAGAATGTATAATGAAAGGGTATTTCAGGGGGCAAAATGCTGATAATGCAACTTATGCTATATGGGCAAGCTTACATGGTTTGGTAACTTTAAAAATCAGAGACCGCTCCAGCTTACTTAAAGTCAATGATGCAGAGAACCTGGTAATCAATAGTTTCCAATCTTTTTCATATATGTTGGATAGGCAATAAATCTCAAATATCTGGGCCAATTTCTTTTTAAGCATTCTATTTCTTTGAGGAAGAACTAATTACCGAGTGGGACTGTTTATTGGATGAAATATGAATAAAAACATCTTACCAACTCTTTTTTCACTTATCCTTTTACTCTTTATTGTGGCCAATTATTCAATCGACAAAAAAACTTTCCAAAGATTTGTTTCTAATCCTGACTTGGTTACCGTAAATCCCTATCCAGATTGGAAGGGTACACCTTTGGATGAAAATGGTAGGTTCTCCAATTTATATATACCATTTGAATCGAGTTTTGTGGAATTATTAAAATGGCAAACCAGTATAAACCCACAGAAACAACTTAAAAAAAATGAATCCAGAAGATTGATTGTTGACTTTGATTCAACTGTCTTTCATGGAAACGAAGATTATTTGATGTGGCTTGGTCACGCTACCTTTTTAATGAGAATTCATGGCAAAGTTTTTCTAATTGATCCGTTTTTATTTGATAATGCTTTCCTTAAAAGAGAAAGTGAACTTCCTTTTCCGGTTGAAAAATTACCAGCCCTGGATTACTTGCTTTTGTCCCATAACCATAGGGATCATCTTGATTCAAAATCCATAAAATACCTTACAGAGAAAAACAATAATTTAAAAATCCTTACAGGATTGGGAATTGAAAGTATAATCAAATCCTGGTCAAATGGCCATCCTATCCAAGAAGCAGGATGGTATCAACAATATTCCCTTTTGGATTCCGCCATTCAAATCACTTATGTCCCCAGTAGGCATTGGTCCAGGCGCTGGATTTGGGATGATAATAAAAGCTTATGGGGTGGATTTTTTATCCAAAACGAAGATTACAGTATTTATTTTATGGGAGATAGCGGCAATGGACCACATTTCGAGGATATAAAAAATACACTTGGACCTCCTGATTATTGCCTTATGGGAGTGGGTGCCTTCAAACCGGAATGGTTTATGCATCAGGCACATATTAGTCCAAATGATGCCATTGATGCATTCAATGTCTTAAATGGAAAATATTTTATTCCCATGCATTTCGGTACATTGGACCTTTCTGATGAGCCAAGAATGGAACCTTGGGATATTTTGGTCCAGAATAAGGAAAGTATCAATGGTGCATTGATCAATCCTATTCTTGGGAAAAATTTACTCCAAAAAAATTGATCTTTACCCAAATCTTTAACTTTGGGTAAATATATAATATGATTGTCCGCTTTCATGACAGTGGAATAATCACAATAGAATAAACCTAAGATTTCAAACCAATATCAATGAACAACTTGTCCGCCGAGGTGGATCCAATATCTATTAATATCAGGTTGATTTAAGACCCAATTTAAATTGGTTACTGGTCTAATTGCGGATATACATAATATATAATCACTTTTCTTGTCAATTAATTTCCATGAAAGAAATCCAAGTAATAGCATTTGACGCAGACGATACACTTTGGGAAAATGAACCCTATTTCAGGGAAGCAGAAAATAAATTCTGTTCCTTGCTGGAGGATTATTTACCCCATCATACTGTGAATCAGGAACTTTTTAAAACCGAAATTCAAAATTTACCCCTTTATGGCTATGGCATCAAAGGGTTTATGCTCAGCATGATCGAAACCATACTCAAAGTCACTGAAAATACCGGGCATGTCCGTTTGGTAGAACAGTCCCTAATGATAGGAAAAGAAATGTTATCCAAACCTATAATGCTATTGGAAGGTGTAGAAGAGGTTTTGAAAGAATTAAACGGTTCTTATCGAATGGTCATGGCTACCAAAGGGGACCTTATGGACCAGGAGCGGAAACTGATCCAATCAGGGCTTGAAAAACACTTTCACCATATAGAGATTATGAGTGATAAAAAGGTGAATGATTACAGAAAGCTTTTGCGACACTTGGACTGTGCTCCTGAAAACTTCCTAATGGTTGGGAATTCATTGAAATCAGATGTTTTACCTGTGCTGGAGTTGGGTGGATATGCAGTACATATTCCTTATCATATCACATGGATCCATGAGGAAATAAGCCATTCCATTGAGCATCCAAATTTTCATCAACTCGAAAATATTAAACAGATAATCAGCATATTAAAAAATTGATTATCACCAAGTACTATTTTCCGATAATCAGTAATATCCACCTTCAATCATCATTTTATATAATATCCAATTTCCGTTCAAATCAAGAATAACTTGGTCTGTTCCCATTTATTTCCATTCAGATAAGAGCTCTTATGTTCAGCCGAAGTTTCAATATAATTCCATATCTTGCTGATCATCAACAAATTGAACCAATCTCTTTCTGAACAAAACTACTTATGGATGAAAAAGGCCCTTCCATAGTGGAAATCTTGTATAAAAACACTGGCATGCAGCTGGAAGACTGGATTTCCATGATCAAAGTATTGAACTTTGACAATCAGGATGAAATGGTCAAATTTTTAACAGAGCATGAAGGTTTAACTAATAAAACAGCGCGTTTTATTGCCTTCAAAGCAATGCGATCCATAAAAACAAAATAGGAGAACTGTTTTATATTTTTAAATTTAGGCATGAATAAAGCATTTCTGTATCTATCTCTGATTTTACTCACTTTTTGCCAGTCAAAAAAAGAGGAGTCTCCAAAATATCCAGTCTTGGGCTATATCCAGAATGGCAATTCTATTTTGGAAATTTCAGAAATTGTTACTGATCTGGAAGTACCTTGGGACATTGATGCAGCTGTACCATGGAAACTTTGGTTTACTCAGGTAAGCGGGACGGTTCACCTTTTGGATTTAGCTACCGGAGAACAAAAAAATGTATTCACAATAACCGATCTAATCGCCAAAAAATCTTATGGTTTATTGGGAATGGCTGTATACCCTGCTAAGGATTGGGTTTTCCTTCATTATACATTTGCTTTAAATAAAGGGGAAATTGATGAACAGATTCTTTCAAGATTGGTCCGATATAGTTTTGATGGGAATACCCTAATTGATCCACTTATTTTAATGGATAGTATTCCAGGTGCTACATACCACAATGGGTCCCGGATTGTGATCTCTCCAGATGAAAAATTATTTTTTTCCTTGGGTGATATAGGAATCATCGATTCAGTTTTGGATGATGGTTTTGTAGGAGGTAAGATCCACCGCCTGAACCTTGACGGTAGTATCCCTACCGATAATCCAATTCCCGGAAGCAGTGTTTGGGCTAAAGGATTTAGAAATTCCCAGGGTCTGGTTATTGGTAAAAACAACATGCTTTATGGCTCTGACCACGGAGCGATTACAGATGATGAAATAAACCTCATTCAAAAAGGAGGAAATTATGGATGGCCTGAAGTCCATGGCTATATTGACCAAGTGAAAGAAAAATCGTATGCCGGAAATCATACAGTGATAGAGCCTCTGATAGCGTGGACACCTACCATAGCATCTGCAGGACTTGCATACTACCCTACTGATCATATACCGGAATGGGAAAACAGCCTCTTGCTAGCCACCATGAAAGGAATGTCCATAAGAGTATTACACCTTAACGAATCCGGAGATCAGATCCTATCTGAGGACATATTCCTTCAGAAAACATTTGGAAGAATTCGGGACATTTCAGTAGGACCTGATGGAAGTATTTATTATTGCACCAGTAATAAAGATTGGCATCCCCGTTTCCAACCTTGGCTATATGATGATTTGCCTTCAGGGCCTGACAGAATAATGCGTATCAGGATATTGGAGCAAAATGAAAAGCTAGTACCTGGAAAGCCCATATATAAAAAAGATCCTGCTGCCTATGAAATCAAGGATGAAGATTGGAATTTCAAAGTAGGTGAGGAATTAGAAGAAGGAGCAAAACTCTACACCAGTCATTGCCTCCTCTGTCATGGTCCTGAAGGAAAAGGTTCAGAGGATCTTATACCTCCTATTTCCAAAACAGATTGGGTAACCGGTGACAAAGGCCGATTGATCCGTCTCATTCTTACTGGAATATCAGGTCCTATTCTGGTCAATGGCAAAACATATAACCAGGAAATGCCTGCTTTTGACCATCTCAGCGATAAGGAAATTGCAGATCTGTTGACTTTTATACGAAATCAATTTGGAAACAGTGCCAATCCAATTATCCCAGGGGAGGTTTATGAAGAAAGAAAAAGTATATTGAGGTAGCTGTGGAAATGGTAATTTTTATCACAGAATGTCGGTAGGAATTTTTGTAAATTGGTTCCAATTAAAACAAATAAGCCATGGCATATCATATAACAAAAACCGTTGGAAAACAGGACTTTGCAGAACTGAAAGAAAAAGTCATAGAAGCCCTTAAAGCAGAAGGTTTTGGGGTACTTACAGAAATCGATATTCAGGCAACTATGAAGAAAAAGCTAGATAAGGACTATAAATCATTTGTAATATTAGGTGCCTGTAATCCGATTTTTGCAGATAAAGTTTTAAGTATTGACCCACATATAAGTGCCTTTTTACCTTGCAATGTAAGCATAAGAGAAATGGAAAATGGAGAAATGGAAGTATCTGCTATTGATCCTATGGTTGCGATGAGTGGATTTGGAAATGATTCAATTGCCCCTTTAGCAGAAGCGGTTAAAGAAAAGCTGAGCAAAGTGGTGGAATTAGTAAACTAATAAGCACGAATCAAAAATTTTCGTTGTTTAAATAACCGGCTGCTTATATCGATATGGTATAAGCAGTTTTTTTTTTTAATGCATGACCAATATCATTTGAATATTCTTATCTATCTATTAATTTCATGTCAATAAGTTAGCTTCTTCAAAAAACATTTTTTCAATTCAACAAAACCACCGTCCTGACAGCAAGTTGATTCCGGCCACAAATGACCGGAAATCAGCGCATTTATTGGCAACAGATAACCTTTAAACGTCAAATTCGGTGAAAGCTTTGTCTTTGATATTTTACATGCATCAACCCATTTTATTGAAGAATTACCGCTTCTTTGAAATTGGTAAAGGTCACGACTATTTCAACACCAATTCCAATACTGAAGTCATTAAAAGCCTTGAGACTAATAGCTTTGGACCTATCAATAAGGTTTTACTTGAAATATTTCAGCGAACGGATCTTAAATTCAAAATAGGTTTTTCATTCTCAGGATCTACATTGGATTTGATGGAAACCTTTTGTCCTTCTGTAATCAAGAATTTAAAAAAAATGAATGATTTGGGCAATGTGGAATTTCTATCCCAAACCTATTCCCAATCCAACCTATCTTTGAAATCAAAGCAAGAGTTCAGAGAACAAATCCTAGCACAAAAGCAAAAAATTTTCAATATTTTCGGACAATTACCCAGAGCATTTCTCAACCTTACAGGTTATTCTCCTTCCTTTCTTTGCAAAATATTAAGTGAAATGGGTTTTAAGGTTTGGGTCCAACCACAAAAGCTGGAAAATAAAATCCCCTTTGGACAATCATTTAATTTCTATCAAACTGTTGCAACGCCAATAATGAAAATTTTGATGGCAAGCCATCTATTTGAACAAAATCTATTTGTATCCAGCAAACAATTTAAAGAAATAGATTTATCGCATGAAGTAGCCTTAAAAAGAATAGAAATGACCTTCAAGAAATATGAGATGGTCTGCATTTTGCTAAATTATGCAGATTTGGACATTACAAAACCTAAAACTGAAAAGCTTATTCAATTTTTAAAAAATATTCCTGCATTTGCCAAGGACAAAGGTATTGAGTTTTTCACCCCAAGTGAACTTCAAGGAAGCAATAAATTCAACTCTTCCCTTCTTCTTTTAAATAAAAGAGGAATATCAAAAAAGGAAGGAAGTGTTAAAATGAACAATCTACAATCTGAAATATTGGAGATTTTAAACGCCATGCGGGATGATGTTTTTAAAACAAAGGATGAAGAAATCTTAAAAACATGGTTCTGCCTTCAGGATAATCGCAATTTCAGTCAATTGGAGTTTGAGGCGGATCCATCCTATTGCAAACCAGAATCAGCTGTGAAATCTTATATCAATTTTAGAAATATATTAGAAGACTTTTCGCAGAGAGTGAAGCAGCAATTGCTCAACAACAACCTTACCTATAAAAGTAATTTCAATTTTAAAACTCCCCAAGACCTGCCCACTCTTTCCGGTGAAACCTTGAGGCTTTACTGAAGGGAGAATTAAGTCAAAGTTTTTTCCAATGGGAATCCATATGCCAATTTCCATTTTCTTCTTTTAAAGTTGCAGACCACTCATATGATTTCGGCCAGTTCTTGAAAGTCTTGGCAAAAGCGTAAAGGAATTTCAAAGAAAGTCGATCTGCCTTTGGTTCCCAGCCAGCATCCGGATTTATTGAAATATGAACCTTACCTTCTTCAGTCTTGATCCTGTAGGTCCCTTTTACCTTCCCAGTGCTTTCCTCAGCCATTATCTCAAATTTTCCAGTTGTCATTATTCCATCCTGGATTAAATTAAACTGTGGAAATGCTGGAAAGAAAGTGAGACTAATTTGATGACCTTTTGTTGTTTTTTTCAGGCTTTTGATTTCTTTACCATTTCCATTTTTTTCAAGTTCGATTACATATTCACTCTCTAATACAGGATAAATTTTCCCCGCTTGAGCTGGATTGAAAGTTACAATAAAAGGGTCGGGAGAATATCTAACAAAATACATCCAAGCCCCATCCATGGGAATGGGCAACTTGTCTGGATGGTGTTCTCTATTATCAATTATTACATTAAATAAAGTCTGATTTCTTCTTACAAAATAAAAATCATAAAGGAAAACCAAAGGCATGGAAGATGGATTACTTGCAGCGTCTCCCATAGGTGCCAATAAGCCAAAGGGCTTTCTTTTTTTGGCATTAGACTCGGAAATTAGGACTTGGATTTTTCTTTGAAATTTGTCAGTAAAGGCAATATCCACACTTACACCATTATCAAATATTTCAAATTTTTTCTTTTGAAATTCCACCACTTGCATGCATCCAAGTCCTTTCCCGGCAATATCAAATTTGGAGGGATCAGGAAAAAGTGTTGATTCATGATAAACATCTATATGCATATCTTTTCGCCAAGCTATTACCAGCAGTCCTTCACCATTCTCAGGATCTTTGAAATATTGCGGTTCAAAACCTATGTAAACTCTATCAGGGTCCTTTTCAAAATTAACCAGTAAAAGCTTTTCCATGGGATCTACATGCAATGAAAAAGGTAGATAAAGCGGTAAATTTTCTTGCTTATAATAGGCTGGAGGTGTTTTCATGGCATTGTTTTGTTTATCCGTGTTACATCCCAAAAGAAAAATCAGGGTAATATAAAAAATCGGTATAATCATAACCTTGATTATCAGACCATAAAAATACCGGATGTGAAAAAATTTCATCATAATTTAAATCAAAACGGTATATGATTTAGGTCATGAAAAATTTAATAGAATTACACTATCTTTATTCAAGTAAACTAAAAAGTTTTCAATAAAATCATCTCCGATGAGATATGCTTTCCTTATTATAATTGGGCTCCACGCTCTTATACACCTTTTAGGATTTGTTAAAGGATTTCAGGTATTCGATTTAAAGGATTTTCCTTTACAAATTTCCAAATCCACTGGGTTGATTTGGTTGGGTGCATTTTTCATATTAGCAGTTACCATAGTATTTTACCTCATCAGACATCCCTTTTGGTGGCTATTCGGTTTTGCAGGCCTGATTTTATCCCAAATCCTAATTATTGGCCAATGGACTGATGCAAAATTTGGCAGTATCCCAAATATCATTCTTTTCCTTATAGTTATCATTGCTTTCTCCAAATTTGAATTCGAAAGAAAAGCCGATGGAGAAATCAAAAGTATTTTGAATGCCTCCAAACCTGTAAAACCCATTGAAGAAAAAAATCTTGATGGTCTACCGAAAGCAGTTCAGCGCTGGCTTAAATTTTCCGGTGTGATCGGAAAACCAGGAATTGAAAATCTATATATGGAACAATCCTACAAAATAAAACTCAAACCAGAACAAGAGAATTGGTATCATGCAAAAGCTAGCCAAACCTCAACTTCAGACCCACCCGCTTTTGTTTGGACGGTAGATATGCAAATGATGCCATTGGTCTTCACCTACGGCCGTGATAGGTTTATCCAAGGTGAAGGGGAAATGTTGATCAAGTTGCTTTCTTTTTTGCCTGTAGCTAAAGATGGCCCCAATCCAAAAATCAATGAAAGCGCATTACAAAGGTACATTGGAGAATTGGTATGGTATCCTTCTGCCTGCACATTGGATCAATTTAAATGGAGAGAGATTGATGAAAATACTGCTGAAGCCACAATGTCCTACCTTCAGACAGAAGGATCCGGGATTTTTGAATTTGACGAAGAGGGGAAATTGATCCGGTTTACTGCAATGCGTTATATGGGAAGCGGCGAAGATGCAGTGAAAATGGAATGGTTTGTTCAAGTCCTCGCTCATAGGGAATTTGATGGAATTATTCTCCCTTCCCAATGCACCGCAACCTGGCGGCTGGAATCAGGGGATTGGACATGGGCTGAGTTTGAAGTTGATAAAGTAATTTTCAATTTCCATCAATAATTATCATGAAGATATGTGATAATACTTACCATTTCATTCCTAATCTCTGAAGTTGGCCGCACAAAATTATTGTTCATAAAAACAAACCGATAAGTCTTTCCTTTTCTGGTTTCCATCCATCCACTTTGCAAGTGCATATTCCGTAGTGAACCTGTCTTTGCCCAGACAAATGGTTTCCCCTCATCAAGTTTATATGCTGTCCTTAATGTACCTGAAACTCCACCTGCAGGAAAAAAGCATTTTAATCTTTCTTTGTTGCCTACAATCCCTTCCAGTCTATTCAAAATTTCCAGTACTGTCATAGGCGTAAACAGATTGTACCTTGAAAGACCTGAACCATCTTCCCAAATTGGGACATTCTTCAATTCATTCAACCAATATTCATTGAGATAGTCAATGGTTTTCTTTGCATCCAATGTATCACTTATCATCCCAGAACAAAGAATCAAAATCTGCTCAGCCAGGAAATTGTCACTGGGAAGCATCATATGTTTATATAGGCTATCCGATGGGATACTGTAATATGTCTTTATATTTTTCCCTTTTTGCCTTCTTACAAGATTAACAGTCCTTTTCAAGGTATCCTGCAATAAATACCTGCTCATATGTAGATCCATAGGAAACGGAACCCTATCCTGAAATCCATCGGGTATGGGGAGATGGGGATAGATCAATTCATTCCCTGATTTGCTGCGTACAATATTAAATTTGTTCTGAAAAAGACTGGAATCAGGTTTAATGAAACTACCCATTGCTTTGGGACTCACCTGCAAACCTGCCTGACTATCCTTTGAAATAGTAGCTGTATTTCCATAAATCGGAAAAAGTGCAGGGTCAGAACGCCAATAGCTTGGTTCAAATACTATGGGATGCTGCTCAGCCAAAAAAATCTGATATGGTGTATTCCTCAAAAAATGAAAAACTTTCCCATTGTCAAGATCTGGATGAAGAAGAGATGGGTCTCCTGTAGCCCAAATTATCAATGAATCCCCGGAAACCTCATAGTGAAATGCTGGAATCGAGTCTCCGAGAATCTGCAACCCTGCATACAAGGTAAGCAATTTGGTGTTGGATGCAGGAACAAAATGTATATCTTCATGTTGGGAAAACACTATCTTCCCTCCTTCTTCCTGAAGGATAAAACCTACAAAGTGTTCTTGCATCAAAGAAGATTTATCAAAAAGTTTTCGGACTTTTCTTTCTGTAAGTTTTTGAGCACGGGTATCCAATCCAATAAATACCAAAATCAAAATTAGAAGCGAGCAATATTTTCTCATTAGGGCTTCAAATGTTTCTGCAAAAAATCTACAGTTGCAGTATTGACCTTTACCAAATTAGCATATTTCATCCAATGGTGTGAATCATCAGGAATTATCAAATATTCAAATGGCATCTTGCGCTCTTCAAACCTCCTGATCAAATCCACAGTCTGACTGACCTGAACATTCCTGTCATCATCTCCATGGATAAATAAAACTGGAGAAGTCCAGGTATCCAAATAGGCTAAGGGAGATGAATAGAATGCCGTTTTTTGTGCTTTTTCAAAGTCGGGCGCTTTTTCAAATCCTTCCGGCATTTCCAATCTACTTGACAGTTCGTGGACCCCATGGATATCTACCCCCACTTTAAATAAACCAGAATCCTTGGCAAGTGCCAAGGCTGTAAGATATCCGCCATAAGAACCGCCATAAATTCCAATTCTTTGATCATCTACCTGGGGTAAAGAAGCCAAATATTCACCAGCCGCTTTTACATCTAAATATTCTTCAGCACCTTGCCAATAAGTTCGTTCAGGTTTATGAAATTCATGGCCATATCCAATTCCCAATCTGAAATTGACCGATAGGACTACAAATCCCATATTGGCCAGGTATTGATTGATTGCATAAGTATTGGAATAATAATCTCCATAATGCCATCCCAGCAACATTTGCCTTTGTGGCCCACCATGTACAAATAGAACAGCAGGCTTTTTGCCTTCTCCTCCTTCCTTTTCAAAGATTTGTGCATGGATATTCAAACCATCTGGAGATTTAAAAATGACCTGCTTTGGTGTTAGCATTTGTTCCAAAGGAAAATCAGGTGGCAAAATGCTTTCTCCAATTACTTTCATTTGTCCGGTTTCCAAAGACAAAATGGTAGGTAGCATTGGCCTTTTTGAATTGGAAGAAATACAGGCTAAAAATTGATTTCCGGATAATATAACAGGATTGGTCTCTATGCTTTCACCCTGTGACCAAATATCCATTTTCCCGCTGAGAATATCCACCCTCCCAATGTGTCTTCTATCTATATCATCTTTCAGTGGACCGGTATTGGCTGTAAAAAGCAGAGATTTTTTATCCGGTGTCAATAGTACATGTTCAACCATGAAATTTCCTTTGGTTAGCTGCCTTGAAAGGCCAGCTTCAGCATCCATGGCATATAAATGAGGCCAACCATCCTCATAAGACAAATAAATCAATTGGTTATCTGCTGCCCAATGAAGATTGGCTCCACCATGGGTTGTGGAAATTGAACCTCTTAAGGTTTCCGGAGCTTTCCAGCGCATCTTTCCTTCTGTCGTTTGAATGTCAGCTGTCCAAATTTCCCAAGGATTATGTCGCTGTTCCAAAATGGGCTGTGGTTCTGGTTTTCCACCAGGCCTTCTGATAAAGGTTACTTTCCTGCCATCAGGTGACCATCTTGGACTTGTATCCCTGCTGAAGGAAGGGGAAAGGTAGCGAAGACTTTTTTCCCGAAGATCAAAAACAGCAACCATGGAATGTGTACCTCTATTGACTATAAAAAGCAAAAGATCCCCACTTGGTGACCAGCTCAAGTTAGCAACCGATCCTTTGATCTCAAATAATTGTGCGGGTTTTGGATCATTTAAGTCAAAAGTCCAAACCTGTCGGTTTTTAATGTAGGCAACTGTTTTGCTGTCTGGGGATACTATAGGTTCATCACCTTCAGTGATCATTTCAACCTTTCCATTAACCAATGCCAATTTCCATATTTCAACCTTCGGCATAAATGTGGACTGAGAGGGATTGATCCCTACATTCCAGTCCCAATTACTGCCATGCTCCCCTCCTCTTACAAAAATTAAGTTGTTCCCATCCGGCGTAAATTGTAAGCTGCTGATTTCTTGACCATCATCGACGGAGAAATTTGTAACCTTTTTAGTATCAAAATGAGGTGCTTGTGCTAAATAGATATTCCTTAGGCCTTTTTCATTCATGGCCCAGGCAATCCAATCTTTTGAATTGGAAGCTGTAAGCTCTGAAGGAAATGGGAAAGAAGTCACCTGCTCCATGGTGAAGCTTTGAGCGAAAAGGTTAAAACCTAATAGAAAAATGAAGATTGACAGCTTTACTTTTTTCATATCCATAATGTTAGCAGCACATAATTTAGCAAATAAAAACAAAGAATGGGCTTTGCTTTTCTGTAAATAAAAAACTCTCCTGTAAACAATACAGGAGAGTCTATCAGTTCTAAAGCAAAATTTAAGGACGGACGTTGATTGTAATATTTCTCGTTGTCACAAAATTACTTCTGGTTACCAATGCAAATTGGAAAGTGAGGGCAGTACCCGCAGTTCCTGCTGGAACCTGAAATTGAAAGGTTTCCTGGTAAGAATCGTCTGTGTTCCAACTTGTAAAAGTCTTTGTTTCAACATTGGTAACCGTCGACCCCTGAACCCTATTCATTCTCAACTCAGTAGCTGGTTCATGTTCAGAATAGATCAATAAGGTAAAGGTAACCGTTTCTCCAACAGCGGGGTTGCTATTAGAAGCCGTTAAAGTTGCAATAGTACCTACTGCTCCTACAACATCATACTCCGGTTCTTGGTCCTCAAGAATGCATGAGGAAAGGAATACCGCAATTAAGGAGATTGCTAGAATATTGATGAAATTTTTCATAAGTCTTTATTCATTAAATTTATTACCTATCCCAGAAAACCCTGTCAAGGTTAGTAACATTTGGAACATTTGCAGAATTATTGACAACTTCCCTATTTGGGTAAATAAACCTTCGCGGGAAGTTACCTTGTGTTGTATTGGAAGGAGCAGGGACCAAAGCCGGAATTCCCGAAGCTGTGTTAGGAGTACCAGATGGTGTAGTCCTTCTCCAATCCGTCCAAGCTTCCGCTTGGAGGAACATATCGATATGCTTTTCTACCATTATTTTTTCCAAACTGATAGTAGCAGCTGTCTCGGCTCCGAACCTATCAATATAGGCTTGGTTGGTTCCTCCTGTGATTCTTTGAAGTGATGCCAAAACTGCTGCATTATGGGCATTGGCAGCTCTTTGGTTCTGACCTAACCTTAAAGCGGCTTCTGCCTCAATAAATTTCAGCTCTGAATAATTAAAAACAGGAGTTGGTGCCTCTCTCCTATTGATATATGGCCCAGGTAATACATTTCCAGATGGTCTTGAAGCTGCGCCATTTGGCACACCAACATAAAGGCCTGCAGTGGTAGGTCTCACAAAGTACACCAAACGTGGATCATCTGTACCAGGTGCCACTCTGTCTCTCAACAAGTCAATGAAACGCTGGCTGATTCCAACGTTATTTTCACCAAAAGTTGTTTGGAAAAATGGAAACCAAGGACCTGCAAATTCCGATCCGAATACGACATTTGGATGGTCAGCATTTGAGTTGAAAGATCCCGCATCAATCGCCGCCAAAGCTGCTGTTGCTGAACCTTGAGGATCAACTTTAGAGAGATGGTTGGAATACCTTGCTTTGAGTGCGTTGGCAAACATAATCCATCTGGGTCTAGAATTTTGTCTCCAAAGGTTTTCATTATTGGCCCTATAGACCAAATCATTGGTACTAGGACTTGTAGTACTGTTGGCATTTAGATCAGCGATACCTTCATCCAATAATTGCTGAACCCTTTGATATATTCCTGCAGCATCATCAAACCTAGGCTGGGAAATCCTATCTAATTGCAATGCTTCTGAATATGGGATATCATTCCATAAATCCACAGAATAAGCAAGAATCGCTGCTTCCATGATTTTGGCTGCACCTGCATAGTGGCTGGCACCTTGTTCTGTAGCTTTGGCTTTGATTGTTTGAATATTATTCAGACAATTGGTGTAAAATCTGTTCCAAGTTGCATCACTCATATCTGCTATGAATGCATAATTATTTACTTGTTGCTGATCACCCAATATACCAGTTAAATATTGCATCAGAATACTGGTAAACTGTGCCGATTCCCCTGCAATACCATATACAAATGCTGCAGTAACCCCTGGATAAATTACCTGAATAGAGGCATCTGTTGCCTGATTAGGATTGGTGTTGATTTCATCAAAACTATCACAGGATACAAAAACCGCCAACAGAAGTATAAATGATATGATTTTATTTTTCATTTCGTTCAAGTTTAGAGGTTAAAAAGAAACGTTTATAGTAGCACCATAACTTCTCATATTCGGAGTTGTAAAGGCATCAAGTCCAACAGGGGCATTGGGGCCATTTAGATTGGTCTCTGGATCAATACCTCCATAATTGGTAAATAGAAGCAAGTTTCGTCCATAGATACCCACAGAAGCTCTGCTCATTCCCATTTTCCTCGAAACGCTCATTGGGATCTGATAAGTCAGGTTGACATCCCGAAGGCGAATCCAGGAACCATCCTGTACCCACCGCTCTGTCAATTCTCTACCAAAAGACATGGCTGGACCAACTCCTTGGAAAGCTGCTTGGTTCAAGGTAACAGGTATGTTGTTCACTTGGCCATGGTTGTCTCCATTTGGGTTCTCGATTACTCCTCTGAAGATGGCTACTTTATTTCTATCCAAGGTATGTTCGGCCACTCCCGAACCATTACCCATCCAGAAAGCTGTTACATTTACTATATCCCCACCTTTACGGATATCCCAAAGGAAAGTCAGATTGAAATTTTTGTAAGTAAAGTTATTCCTCCATCCAATCAGATAATCGGGATTGGGATTACCGATCATCCTTTGAACAGGGTCCATAATTGGAAATCCTTGTGGATTGATGAGAACATCTCCATTGGCATTCCTCAAAAATGCATTTCCGTAAAATACCCCAAACTGCTCACCGGGTATCAATCGGCTTTGGATACGGGCCCCAAAAAGGTTATTGACTATTGGCTCATCATTGGGTAGAGAAATCACAAAATTTCTGTTGCGGGTAAAATTGAATACCATATCCCAGTTGAAATCACCTTTATTTACAACAGTTGCTGTCAATACAGCTTCAATCCCTTTGTTCTGGATTTCACCAGAGTTAATCAATTGAGAAGTAAATCCTGTGGAAGCAGGGATTGGAACAGAAACTATCTGGTCACGGCTGATAGCATTGTAATAGGTCACATCCAGTCCGAACCTGTTTTCATAAAACCTTAAATCGGCACCAATTTCATACGTATTGGTAAATTCTGCTCTAAGGTTATTGTTACCAGCTGAAGGACTCAATAAGACTCCTCCCACTCCATCAATCGGGAATCTTACACCTGGAGCATATCGCGTGCTGGTAGTGGCAATGTTATAGAAAGTCTCTGTGGAATATGCAGGGGGAATATTACCGGCACCGGCATAGGAACCTCTAAGTTTTGCAAAGCTCAAAGCTCGGCTTTCAATTTTGAAAAGATCTGTAACCGCTACACTTAGACCGGCACTACCATAAGTAAATGATCGGTTATTGGCAGGTAAGGTAGAAGCCCATTCATTTCTGACCGAAAGTTCAAGGAAAATCGAATTCAAATATCCAATAGAACCCCTCGAAAATACCGCTTGGGTCATTCTTCGAAAATCAGTCTTTGTGAAAATTGGGTTTTCTTGTGTATTTGCGATATTAGTCAAACCCGGTATTGCAAAATTAGTCCCGTTCATAAACATGCTCATGGTATTGGAAGAGAACATGTTATGACCAACAAGGAAAGATAGGTTGACTTTCTCACTAACATCTTTATTTGCAGTAATGATGAAATCGGAATTAAGGATTTTATCTGTATAAGTATCCTCTACAATCCTTCCTCCCAAAGCACCACTTGCAGAAATAGCTGCCCCTCCGGATGAGGAGGGCGCCCAGACTTGTGTACGGGCATCATAAGTGAAATCAAAACCAAGTCTATGGGTAATATTCAACCATTCCGTTGCCTTGATGTCAGTTTGCAGAAATGAAATAAATCGATTGACATTATCATTGTACGGGTTTTTTTCGACTGTCCAGAAAGGGTTGTCAGGACTGAAGGGAACAGAACCATCTACAGCTCCCCTAAAGTTTCTTTGAACCCCACTGGGATAAACAAAACCAGCGGAATTATCAAATGAAGGAGGGGTCCTATAAAGTCCCTGAATGGCATCTGAGAAGTTATCACCCCTGCCAAATTTTGTACTGGTACTGTTGACATAATTCACGGAACCTCCGATTTTAAAACGCTCGGTCAACTTAGAATCTGCCGATAATTTGATAGAAGTCCTGTTAAAGGTATTATTTGGAATTATACCCTGCTGAAACATATTGCCTGCAGAAAGATAAAAGTTGGATTTATCATTGGAAGAAGATACGGCTACATGGGTATCGTTAGTAAATCCATTCTGAAAAAAAAGGCGTTGATTGTCATAAATAGGAACTCTTGGACCTGCGTTGGGATGGTTCATGTCTACTATAGTTCCCCTAGGATCCTTAATATTTGGGGTAGACTCATCATATCTCAAAGTGGACATTGGAGCTCCATAATGATTGAAAGTTGTACCTCCATTGAAAATACCATTATCTCCCTGACTGTACCTCAATTGTTGTGGGAAATAATTCATGATGCGGTCTGTAGAATTGTTGGTTGAAATATCAACTGTGAAGCCTTTCTGCTTTGAACCCTTTTTGGTGGTAATCAAAACTACTCCTGTAGCACCTTGGATACCATATAGGGATGTGGCTGCAGGCCCTTTCAAAACAGTGATATTTTCGATATCATTTGGATTGATATCAATAGCCCTGTTGGCATAATCAACACCTGCAGAAGTTCCAATGGAAGCCCGGAAAGAGTTGTTTACCGGGATACCATCCACTACAATCAAAGGTTGGTTTTGCCCGGAAATAGATTGAATCCCTCGGATAACTATACTGGAACCGGCACCAGCTGATCCACCTTGCCTTGTTACTTGAACCCCTGCCACTTTAGCATTCAAAGCATCAATGACGTTTTGTTCACGGGATGCCAGGATTTCATCTCCACGAACTTCCTGTGCAGCAAATGAAATCTTTTTCTTTTCTTGAGTCAGGCCAAAAGCAGTGACCACAACTTCTGAAAGTTGTTCCGTATCAGTGACCATGTTAACATTGACAACAGATCTTCCATTGACAGGGATAACCTGCTGCTTAAATCCTATAAATGAAAAAGTCAGAACTGAATTTTCACTTGGAACATTGATAGTATAATTACCATCAACATCCGTGACAGAACCTATTGTAGTATTCTGTACCAAAATAGTAACCCCTGGAAGCGGTTGCCCGTCTTCCTGAGACACAACCTTACCCCTCACCTGAGTTTGGGCATGACTTCTTAAAACCAGACCCAAAAGCAAAAAGAGGAGAATAGGAACAGTAAATTTTTGATTCATAAATGATTGTTTTTGTTTGAAGAAAATGAAAGAATCGAACCAAACCGAATGAGGAACATTCAGACCAACTGCAATCAAAATATTTCCTGAAAAAATTAAACTTTAAACCAGTATTTTAAGTCATTTTCAGGATTTGGTTTAATTTAAACAGGAAAAATTTAAAATTCAAAGTATAAAGTAATCCATTGTAAAACAAGAACCTTCTTTAAAAACATTTTTAACCAGATCAAATAAAAAATATCTAAATTCAAATTCTCTTCACTATAGATCAATCAAAAATTTGAATTTCAGCATTTTATTTCATCAATCGCTTCATAAAAATGTGTCCAACTCCAACCAAGATTATCTGAAAAAATTACATAATTGGCAGAAGGAAATCGGTGTTGCAAGAAGGTAAAAATATAGGCTAAATCAACAGCGTAAAAAATACTGAAAAATTTCGGTATCAAATTTTAGTAGATCCAATAAAGAAAGAGGCTGTCTCATATGTGAAACAGCCTCTTGCATTCTTGATTCCGGGCTAATTAATCAACTTTAAGCTCTTCGATGCTAACAATTTCTTTGGCAGGTTCCAAAGTGATTTCTTTGACATTTTCCTGTTCCAATTTACCATGACGGTGAGCATCTCCCTCTGAAATATGTGGAGCGATGATCAAGGCCACTATAGAAGTCAATTTGATCAAAATATTCATAGATGGACCTGAAGTATCCTTGAAAGGATCACCTACAGTATCTCCTGTTACTGAAGCTTTATGTGCATCTGAACCTTTGTACTCCATTTTACCATTGATCTCTACACCTTTCTCAAATGATTTTTTAGCATTGTCCCAAGCGCCACCTGCATTGTTTTGGAAAATTCCCATCAATACACCAGACACAGTAATACCCGCTAACAACCCACCTAATACTTCAGGACCAAAAGCAAATCCAACAATCATCGGAGCTAACAATGCAATCGCACCTGGAGCTACCATCTCGCGGATAGATGCCTTGGTTGAAATCTCAACACACTTCTCATACTCGGGCTTTGCTTTATATTCCATTATACCTGGAATTTCTCTGAATTGTCTCCTAACTTCATTGACCATATCCATCGCAGCACGTCCAACAGCAGCGATGGCCAAAGAAGAGAAAATAAATGGAATCATAGCGCCAACAAAAAGACCTGCAAGGACATCAGCCTTGTAAATATCTATGGAATTAATACCGGCAATCCCCACATATGCAGCAAACAAGGCCAAAGCGGTCAATGCAGCTGAAGCAATGGCAAAACCTTTCCCTGTGGCAGCTGTCGTATTACCTACTGCATCCAAGATATCGGTTCTTTCTCTCACTTCTTTAGGCAATCCTGACATTTCAGCAATACCACCTGCATTATCAGCTATAGGACCGAAAGCATCAATCGCTAATTGCATTGCAGTGGTTGCCATCATACCGGCAGCTGCAATGGCCACACCATAAAGGCCAGCAACAAGGAAGGAACTGTAGATACCAGCAGCTAAGACTATGATAGGTGCTACAGTAGATTCCATTCCTACTGAAAGCCCACCGATAATATTAGTGGCATGTCCAGTTGAAGATTGCTTGATGATGGAGTTCACAGGTTTTTTACCCATAGAAGTGTAATACTCCGTAATCATACTCATTAAGGCACCTACGATCAAACCAATAACTACTGCTCCAAAAACACCCATTTTGGTAAATGCAATTGAACCACCTCTAGAAAGTACCAAGTCACCTTCAGGCAACATATACATAATCAGCGGATAGGATGCTGCTACTGTCAACAATATTGAAATCCAGTTACCTCTATTCAAGGCTGCCTGAACACTGGAAGAATCATTTGCAATTTTCACAAAGAAGGTCCCAACAATAGAGAACATCAAGCCTAAGCCAGCAATCACCAAAGGTAATAGCACTGGGGCAATTCCACCGAAATTGTCAGCTGAAACTATTTCTCTACCCAATACCATGGAGGCTAGAATTGTGGCTACATAAGATCCGAAAAGGTCTGCACCCATACCTGCCACGTCACCTACGTTATCCCCCACATTATCGGCAATGGTAGCTGGGTTCCTTACATCATCTTCTGGAATACCTGCCTCTACTTTTCCTACAAGATCAGCACCAACGTCAGCGGCTTTAGTATAAATACCTCCTCCTACACGGGCAAACAAAGCAATAGACTCGGCTCCCAATGAAAACCCTGCCAATACTTCAAGAG
Source organism: Cecembia rubra (assembly GCF_003014575.1). Taxonomy (GTDB): domain Bacteria; phylum Bacteroidota; class Bacteroidia; order Cytophagales; family Cyclobacteriaceae; genus Cecembia_A; species Cecembia_A rubra. Next base: position 210,141 of record NZ_PYGF01000001.1, on the reverse strand, counting down.
CTGTTTCCATGGCTGCCCCATTTACATCTCCTCCGGTAGAAACGACAAACATGTTATAGAATACAATGAACAAGGAGCCCATACCTAATACGGCAAGGCCCGCTACACCAAGTCCCATTACAGTTCCACCTGTAAAGGAAACATTCAATGCATTTTTCAGGCTAGTCTTTGCAGCTTGGGTAGTTCTGACATTGGCCTTTGTAGCAATGTTCATCCCCAAATAACCGGCAAACGCAGATAGGACAGCGCCAATTACAAATGAAATGGCAATGATCGGACTGGAATTTTCAACCAAAGTCCCAGACCAACCTAGGATAATTGAGGCTATGACAACAAAATAGAATAGGATTTTCCACTCAGCTTTTAAGAAAGCCATGGCACCTTTGGCCACATACCCGGCCAATTCCATCATGTTCTCGTCTCCTGTTTCCTGCTTAGTCACCCAAGCAGATTTGATAGCCATCACAATAAGGCCAATAATCCCCAATAAGGGCACCAAATAAATAAACATTTGTTCCATAAAACTTATTTTGCGTTTACTGTCAAATTTTCGATCCGACAAAGATATTATTATTCAAATATCTAGCAATCAAAAGAGATAAATCTCATACTTTTTTGTTCACAGAACTTTATTTTGTCAGAACAGCCTCCTTAATGAAGTGTAATGTAAAATCATTTTAAAGGTAATAATGAATGAATTTTATTTGCATTTGATAAATTGCTGAATTGATTTATTAGCCCATGACCCTAACCTTATTAGTTTTATTGTTTTTCTACATGCTTAGTCCAGCCTTAATTTTATGGCTGTGCAGAAAATTTCCTTTTTTGGAGAAACTTGGACCTGTTATCATTGCCTATATTTTCGGACTGATTTTGGGCAATTCTAACCTTCTGCCCCAGATGGGCAGCTTCCTTAATGAATTTATCCTTATTAATCCTAAGGCAAGTCAGGAAGAAATCGAAGGACTTTTCTTTAATGGTCAAATAACTGAAAATAACCTATTGGCTTTTAAAATCTATGGTTTGAAAGATGCCCTGCTGAGTGTCTCTGTATTGTTGGCCATCCCTCTTATGCTCTTCTCTTCCAATATCCAACAATGGAAAAGCCTTGCCGGCAAAACCTTGGCATCACTATTCATTGGACTTTTCTCTGTGATCAGCATGATTTGCCTGGGATATTTTTTATTCCGTCAAAGTGAAATTCCTGATTTCTGGAAAATAGCAGGCCTTTTGGTCGGAGTTTATACCGGTGGGACTCCCAATTTGGCTTCTCTAAAGATGATGCTGGATGTGGATCCAGGTACATATATTCTCACCCATACATATGATCTGGTCATTGGGGTCTTTTATTTAAGCTTTCTAGTGACTTTTGGAAAAAATCTTTTTGGCAAATTCCTACCTCAATTCCCCAAAAATCCTTCCCAAATAGGTGAAATACCTGATAGAAACATGAGCACATTTAAGTCAGGAAATAAAGCCAAGCACATCTTACTTGGTATAGGCTATGCTTTACTCATAGTAGTCTTAGGTGCGGGCTTGGGGTTATCTGTTCCTGAAAGCATGTTGATGGTAGTTACTATCTTAACCATAACGACTCTGGCCATTCTTGCCTCTACCGTAAATGCAATAAATAAAATACCACTTACTTTTGAAACAGGGATGTACTTTATATTGATTTTTAGTGTAGTAGTAGCTTCAATGGCGGATATACGGGCCTTAACTGAGTTCAATCCTGAATTGCTTGGCTATATTTCATTAGCTGTCTTTGGTTCACTGTCCTTGCATTTATTATTGAGTAGGATATTTAAAATTGATGCAGATACCACCATGATCACCTCGGTTTCTTTTATCTGCTCTCCTCCATTTGTCCCAGTAATTGCAGGTGCTTTGGGCAATAAAAACATCATTATATCAGGAATAACAATTGGCATTGTAGGTTATGCTATAGGCAATTATCTTGGATTTTTCATGGCCAATTTTTTGAAGATGTTTTAAACTGACAATTTGTTCACTTAGGAATGTTGATTAAATAAAGGAAATCCAGAATTTGAATTCTAATGCCGGCTTTAAAGATTTGATCTAATAAAATGTAAGATGATAAAAGTAATTTTTTTCATCGAGTAATATTCAGATCTTAAATTTTTGAAAAACAATCCCTTGAAAAACCTCTCTCTGGATTGAGCAAACAAGTCTTTAGAATTGTTAATACCCTTATTTTTACCGTGTTTTTTCATATAGCTAGGATGCCGGTTCAATTATTTTGGAAATGGACAAAAATGCAGGCAGAAACAACGACCATTGCTATGGAACTGGAAATTGTCAACCCAAGATTTTCCCGGACCTTAGGCATTAAAAGCTAGTCCAAAGGAAGATATTTTGCTATGATTAAAATCACTTCTCCTGAAAACAGAAAGGGACAAAGGAACTTCATTTTTGAAAAGACAAAAGGAAATCTGGAACTGGCTACCCAATTTTTAAGGACCATTTAATTGCCTCTTTCAATGATGTCCCAATCCTGGATGGGTTCAGATTTTTCCAATGATAATCTTGTGAAGGAAAGTTCATTGGTGGAAGATTATAACCATAGCCTTTCACGAACGGAAAACAGGGAAATTATGATTATTATGTCATCCACTGGTCATTTCTTTTGGCATTTTCGGAACTGTCTTTAGTAAGACTTTGGAGCGGTGATCGATCTGAGATGGTAAAGGTAAATGGGATTGAGCCATTTTCACTCTTTTCACTTTCACATACAGTATCTATTTTTAAGAGATTATGCTTTTAATTTCCTTGATCAGATTTTCCCCAATAACATTAATTTTGTTGTTGAATAATTGAACAATCCGCAGGAAGAAGGAAGGAACAAAATAATTTCTTCTAGTCAACCTTTAATGGCAGATAATTGATCATTCTATATTTTCAAAGGCGGGATATCCACTCTCACCGATTTTAGATATTGGTTTGGCTGGTTTTTATTTTCCCAGCGGAAATGCCGTTTTATAAGTCCAAGTTTCACAGGGAATTTGGTAGAAAACCAGGATATTTTACTCTTAGGACAGTTTTTCCCCGGAGGAAAAGTCCATCATTTCCGAGGCTGGAAGTTTGATAGCAATGGCTTTAAAATGGAGTTTTTGAATGGTTATGCCATGCTAGTCATTAATTTGTTGAAACTCCAATGAAATTGTGGTATTATTACAATTGAAAATTTGTCTATCAATCTAAAATTTATAGAAAAAATCACAAAAAATTAGATAGTTGTGATAAAATTAAAACTTAACCTTTGCACAATTTAATTATTGCGATTTCGGGCAGAAGGTTAATCTCTTTATTTGAAATTTCAAAAGTACAATGAAAAAAATCCTTACCCTTTTAGGTCTTTTTTTATCCATAAATTATTCCACTTATGCCCAAAGATCAATGGCCAGAGCAGATAAAATTGGAATAGGTGTTGGACCTTCCTTTTTATATGGTGACAATACAGGTGTAATGAGTGATTTTAAATTTAAAATATTACCTGCTGCAAGTCTTGACTTTACAAAATATTTGGGGCCCTATTGGGATTTCCGGGGAACTTTAGGCTGGCAAATGATTGGAAGTGGTGATTTTTATAATGAAAGGGCCAAAAGAAGAATATCAGAAGCAGGATATCCATTTGCTTTTAATGGAAGTTTGATTTTTGCTGATGCAATGCCTACATTTATTTTTAACCCAGACAGGAGAGGTTTTCTTCCTTCCTTAATCAAAGTATATGCTGGAGCTGGTTTGGGAGTTTTTCATTCTATTAGAAAAGACGAAACTAGAATTTATTCAGAAGATAGTTATACAACGGTGATTTCTAATGCAAGCAACACAGGGGTCTATTTTCCTTTGAGAGCCGGGGCATTTATTGAAGTTCCAAACATGAATGGTGAGATCGGTCTTGAAAGTGCCATGCTTATCAGCCCTTTTGCGAATATGGAAGGAAACAGTAGGCAGCAAAAAAGAGTGAAATCAGACATTGCGGTCCAGTTGCAATTATTCTACAGGCTATATTTGTGGTAACCAACCCATAAATTATTCGTTTTCCTTGAACTGATAAAAATATTCCCTGTCAAAAATCCTCCCATATATCCAAACTGGAATTTTGTCATAATAAGGAAAAAAGTCTCCCAAAACCTCATGTTGAGTAGCATGGGCCGAAATCATATTCAATAAGTCAGGAAAATATTGTGTCGTCCTTACAGCAAAATCAGGAACCGGCAGACCAGGCCCTTCTTTAGGATAGTTTCTTTGAAATCCTGAGGATAACTTCATTGCTATCTCAATCTGTTTTTTGCAAAGTGTGACCTGAAAATATTGTTTAACAGGAAAAGCATGGCTTCCTTTCCTTTCTAAATAAATTTCTTCCATGGCTTTAGAAACAACCCTATGATCTTTATGACCATATAGACCTATCCTGCTGTCATAAGTGATCAAATAATCCGGCTGATATTTTTCAATCATATGGATAGCCAATTCTTTAATCTCCCGAAATTCTACCTGATCCAGTTTTGAATCAGGAAAATCAAAAATCTCCAATGCCTCAGCACCAATAATTCCTGCCACCCTTCTAAGTTCTTCTGCACGTACTTGAGCTAATTGGTTTCTTTCTACCATCCCCCCTGTAGGGCCAGCCTCTCCCTTAGTGAGACAAACCAGTACTACCTTATGACCAGCTTTGCTTGCATCCAGCAAAGTACCTCCTATCGCTATTTCATCATCTGGATGGGCAAAAAATGTCATGATGGTTTTAGAAGATGAGGAATCAATCAATCCTGATCTCACCGGAATACTCGAATCCTGAATCATAAACCTTGCAAACAGCATAAAAAAAGCAGTAAGTACCATAATTACAAGGATACTTACTGCCAATATAAGACCGATATGTTTCATTAAAAGTCTTCTTTGAGGGTAGCCAAATAAGCCACTAAGTCCCTGATCTCACGTCGACTTAACACTGCCTTCATATCAGGCATGCTCGAAGGAGCATTTTTTCTTTCTGTCACGTCCGATTTCCGTATCAAGGTATCAGGTTGATTGCCTCTGGAAACCAACATCGTCTGACTATTTTCCTCCACTAGAATTCCAATGACCCTTTTATCTCCTTTCAAGTCTAATGTCACCATACCATATCCAGGAGCAATCCGCTTGCTGGGATCTATCAAAGATTCCAAAAGTTGTTGCCTACTTAATTTCCTGCCTATTCCATTCATAGTTGGCCCAACATTACCGCCCATGTCATCATATGCATGACAACGCATACATTGACCAGTCTGGGACTGGAAGAAGATCCTCCGGCCACTGATCACATCTCCACCATTAAGACTACTTTGGTAAGATGCCAAAACATCTCCTTTCCATAATTTCTCAGATGCCTCCTTATATTTTTGGGAGATGGAAGGAGCAGCATTTTTTTCTACAGCTTCTATCAGTTCCAATAAAACATCCTGATCCAATTTACCTGATCCCATTTGGTCCAATAAGAGCTCAAAAGTAGGACCAGAAAACTCGGCTGGAATTTTTCCCAATGCCAAAATTGCAGCCTGCTTTTCCTCAGTAGTTCTTCTAACAATTATATCTGATAAAAGATTGACCTTAAGCGACTTATCGATATCCAATTGATCCAAAAGTTTCAATCCGGAAACCCTTACTGACTTATCTGCATCTGCAATGGATTTTTCGATGGCTTCAGGGGTCTTTTCAGACTGCATTTTGGCCAAGGCTTGTAAAGCCGCCGTTTTTACAGAAGGGGACCTGTCATTGGCTACCATTGTCAAAAGATTTTTTTCTGCCGGCATAATCGCCAACCTTCCAATAGCATTGACAGAACTCAACCTAAGACCCTCCTGGCTATCTGCCAATAATTGTATCAGGGCATCTTTGGCAGCAGTCTTTACTAATGCCCCGTCTCTTTTCACTTCACCTCTGTACCTTCCATCAACCCTATCCAATACAGATGGCTTGGTCCAAGTGCCCAAAGCATCAATTGCTTCCTGTCTTAGCACCACAGGAGCTTCTGGCTTTAGCATATAGGCAATTAGATTTTGCATAGCCTGTTCTGTTCCTACCCTGAGGTTGGCATTGATTGCTCTACGGATCAAAGGCTCATTACTGAACTTGGTTTTGACCAACAAATTCCCTAGTTCAGGTAGGGCTTCTTCGATTGAGAAATCATCATTGATGGCTCTGGCAACTTCTGTAAGGATATATTCATCATTATCTCTCAAAAACTCTTTGATACCGGGATGCTCCATTCTTCTTAAAGCCAACACAGCACCAAGGCGTACAGCTTTGCTATAGTGATTTGCCAACTCAATCAATTGCTCTGGTTCATCCAAGCTGGCCATAGCATAAGAAGCAGCATGTCTAATGTAAGCGTCTTGATTTTCATTCCTTTCTAAAAGTGCTACCAATGCAGGAAATCCCGGCTTATATCCTACCCTTCCTATCGCTTCCGCCGCAAAGAATGTAGCCCTTGGATAATCATCAACCAACAGTGCCAACAAATACTCCCCCGCTTCCTTAAATCTAATGTCTCCTAACCATTTGGCAGCTTGGGCTCTAATTTCCGGATCAGCATCTTTAAGCAAAGGAATGAGGGTTTTGGCATGCTTCATATCCTTCATTCGAGCCACTTGACTCATGCCTACTATGGCATTGATCCGAGCCAATTGGTTACCTTTTTGATTCATAACCTTTGCAAAAACAGCAGCACCTTTATCTCCCCTCTTGGCAAGTTCAAATTGGGCTTTTCTTCTGATTCTCTGGTCTTCATAAAATAAATGGTCTTCTAATTCAACATCCGTCATTTTGCTATAGTCCATTGTAATCAGACGCTGGGTCTCTTTCCTTGCTTCCCAATTCTTACCTTCTTCATCTTCGATCTTCCATATCCTTCCATAATTTTTATTCCCCCATCCATTGATCCAATCAGCAGCATAAAGTGCACCATCAGGACCAAATGCAATTCCGGTGGGCAACATGCCGCTTTGGATCATTTCTGTCTCTGCCAGCTCAAATGTGGCTCCCTTAGGTTTTAATTTGAAAGCATGAATTCCAGATCTTGCGGGGTTTCCCACAAATTCCACAACAAAAAAGCTGTTTTTCCACCTTGGACCCAATGCAGTTCCAGGATTGTACAACATACCTGTTGGTCCATTCACGTAATTGATGATACAGGGAGTGATATAAGCAGCCTGTCCTTCATGACGGGGAATATAGAGTTTTTCATCCATCCAGACTTTATAGGAATTGTTGTCAGGATCTCTGTACTTTCCAAACTGCCAGTTGATCCTCCAGCCAGTGTCAGAACCATTTACCAAATAAACCAAACGCTCACTCTCTCCCCTATGATCCCCATCATTATCTACCGATATCAGGTTATTGTAATCATCAAACACAAATTCATGGGTATTCCTGACCCCCATGGCAAAAACTTCAAAATCTGAACCATCTGGATTAGCCCTCACCACTACACCCCTGTTGGGATATTTCCATTGCTTGCCTGTTTTATCCACCCCATTGAAACCTATGTCCCCAATAGCCCAGTAAATCCTGCCATCCGGTCCAACTGTAGCACCGGACATGCCATGGGCACCAAAACCGATGTGTATACCATATCCATGGGAAAGGGACTCCTTTTCATCCATGATACCATCTCCGTTTTTGTCTTTCAATTTCCAAAAATCCGGGCCAACACCTACATATAAGTTATCCTCGAACTTTAAAACTGCAGCTGCAATATCCGTTACTTCTTCATGGAAGTCTTCAACCATTTTTTGTGACCAATCTGCAAGTCCGTCTCCATTGGTATCTTTTACTCTATATACACTCTCTTTGATTTCCAACATGTCTCTCCAATCATGGGAACCGTCATTGTTGTAATCCTTGAGCCATTTATTGACTTCACTTCTTTCAGGTGAAAGTTCTTTTCTTAAAAATGCCCTCTTTTCTTCTATCGATTGCAGTGATATGGATTCTATTTCCCAATCCTGATGCCCACGGATATCGAATTCCACTTTCCCCAACCTACCTGAACTGGTATAATAAAGCGTTCCGAATTCGTCCATATCAATCGAAATAGGATCTACAATAAGTGAATCTACTGCCCATATGGACATGCTAAGACCTTCCTTTAGGGTTGGACTAGATACAGACTCAAGTTCTTCTGCCATCCTCCTGACTTCCTCATGATCCATTTGCTTTATCATTAAATCAACAGGTTCCGAAGGGGAATTTTTACATGACCAAAAAATAAAGATACACAGTCCGGCCATCATACTGAATGGAAGGAATCTTACAATAGTTTTCATAGGTTAATTTCAGGTTTTTGGATTGAAATTGAAATATATATAAAAAACAGAAAAATTTCTTTTCAACTATTCTTGAATTCAAGCAAACTTTTTAACTGGTTGATTGAGGTGATGAATAAAACTTATTGACAAGAATAATTGTCAACCCTTGGTTAAAAGAACTAAAGACCAATTTGAAATCAAATCTCTCTCCAATTAAAAACATACATACCTTCCTGGTAATCTTTGCCCAATATGATTGCACTTCTTTATATTCCTACAATTTGGTACATGGTACATGTTCTTGGTGCAATTCCCCCTCCCCTTAATCCTTCTATCAAAGGCTAGTTGGGGAAGTCTATCTTTCTTCCTAATTTCCCATCAGTAAACAAGCCGTCACATGTCCTATCTTGATCAAATTACTTCCCCAACCCTGCTATTAGACGAAAGAATCTGTCGAATCAACCTTCAGAAAATGGCAGAAAAAGCCAAAAGACATGGGTTGAATCTGGTGCCCCATTTCAAAACTGCGCAATCACATATTGTTGGTGAATGGGCAAAGGAATATGGTATCAAAGAGATCACCGTCTCGTCCATCAAAATGGCAGAGTACTTCTGTGGACAGGGCTGGGAAAATATACATATTGCCTTTCCCTTTAATCCTTTGGAAACAAAAAAGCTGAATGACTTGGCAAAAAACCAGTCCATCTCGGTACAATTGATCAATGAAGAAGTGACCAAAAAACTAGCGGCAGAATTGGAATTCCCGGTAGGGTTCTTTATTGAAATAGATGCAGGATATGGAAGGACGGGTGTAGAAGTCAGTGATTTTGGAATGATCGAGTCAATTATGAGGGCAGCAAAAGTCTCTGGAAAACTGAAATTCAAAGGCTTTTATCTCCATGCCGGGCATACCTACTATGAACCTGACAAAAACGCCGTTTATGAACAAACCAGAGCGGCACTTTCAATGCTTAAAAATAAATACATTACAGAATACCCTCAACTTATTACCAGAACTGGTGATACTCCAGGCTGTTCAGTGATGGAAGATTTCGGGGACATTGATGAAATTGGGCCTGGCAATTTTGTGTTTTTTGATATGATGCAGGTCAATTTGGGAAGCTGCAAAATGGATGATATTGCTGTAGCTCTAGCAGTACCGGTAGTAGATATCAAAAAAGACAAAAAAGAGATTTTGGTACATGGAGGAGGTGTCCACTTGTCAAAGGATGTACTTACTGAGCTGGATGGAAGCAAGAATTTTGGGGAGGTGGTTTATCTGAAAGAAAACGGATGGGAAATTCCTTTGCAACGATCCTACCTCAAAAGCATTTCCCAAGAACACGGGATTATCAAAGCTTCTGATGATCTGCTCTCCAAAGTCAAAATTGGGGATATTTTAGGTATTCTTCCAATTCATAGCTGCATGACTGCAGATTGCATGGGAAGCTATTTGGGGATTAATGGTCAACAAATTGATCATGCAGAAGGCGATTAACCAATTAAGGTTTTTTCCTCTCTAATTTATAAAATAGACTATGGCTAATTTAAAAATGACCTCATTTCTACCGATAGGTTGGTAAATTATCTCTGGGTTTATCCCTAACTCCTCTCTTAACTTAAGCATACCTCCTGCACCCAAGTTAATAGAATTATGTCTTCTAATCCCTTCTGGATTAAATTCAAAAACCCTTGTGTAATGTCCTAGTCCCACAGTTCCGTACCATTGCCTGTTCTTCTCAGTGAGATAATACCTGGCATTGATATCAACGCCACGGGCATTTCCTGAAGCAGGTGTATAAAATGTAAAGCCAGGAACAATAGAAAAATAGTTCAAAGGGAAGTATTCACCATAAAAATTCAAGCCAAAAAAGCCTGTACCTGAGGTCATTTCATAGCCGTGAATTGCTCTCCACTGGCCTTTATATTGAGCAAATGCCAGATTTGACAAAATCATGAATGCTAAGAAGGCAAATGTTTTTTTCATTTTCACTTATAAAACAGTTGATTAAAATGCAAAATCCCTTGTCAATGGTCTTCTCCTGTCCCTGAAGTCAATGGTGTACATGACATTCAATCTAATGATATGACGGTTTCGGAAAGTCCCAGGAGTATTAGTGGGACCGTACGTCCACATATGGCCACCAAAAAACATATAATTGTTGTAGGTATAACCAATTGCAGTATAAACCCTGTTTTCTTCAAAAATATTCCAGGTTTCCCTGTTTGTCTGAAAGAAAAATTCATTTGAAGGTGCAATAAAGAACGTTTTATTCTCCATTTTAGGTTTGTTGATCGGTACATAAGCTGTTATCTTATATCGCCACCGGTCTTTATACTCATATTCAGCACCTACTTCGTTGTCTCGTTGGTATCGGTGTTCGAAACGGAACTGATGCAAAACCTTAACAGAGCCTACACTTTGGGTCAATAGCCACTGATGCCAAAATCTGGTATCAAGTACCGAATCCACATAGCGGGGATTCCCTCTTTCAGGTGAAAATTGCCAAACAATGGTTGGGCCAAATGTCACTTCAAAATTATCTGTGAACAGATAAGTAAACCCAAACCTATTATAGAGTTGGCTCATTCGGCCAATAAAATCCGATCTGTTATCTATACTATTTCTTCTTCTATAATGGTTTTCCTGATACCACCACCACTTTTCGGTAAGTCTCAATTTCAAATATAGTCCATTCCAGTTTTCTGTTGTTGCCGGTAAATTAATTTTCCCATCTGGAACTACCTGACCTTGGGACAATGCTTGATTTGAAAAGGATAAGAAGAATACTAATATTCCTAGCAATCTAGTTTTTATAAATATCTCTGCCATTCAAAACCTGGTTATAATTCCAACAAAGATTCAAGTTTGCTTACCGACATTCTCCTACTTATGCGCCGCTCAAGCCTCCTCGTATCATCTTCCCTTAAAGCTTCCATTCTTTCAAATAACTTTTCTATTTTACTAAGCCAGGTCTTCAATTCGGTGTAATCTTGTTCTGATGCCAATCCTTCGAAATAAAAATTAAGGAGAGTTTCAGCACTTTCATATAATCTGGTTTTTGAACGCTGATCATAACGGGTGTAGGTAAAAGGATTAAACAATTCCTCCATGTACAATTTATCCAACTCTTCAGCTTTTTTATACAATTCGATGATGTTTGGATATTTGTTCTCCAACTCCTCCAATAGGTCCATCATAATCCTTGCCAAATCTTTTTTATTGTTAAAATCATCTTCTTTGGCAAATCGCTCATTGATCTTGTCAAAGCCATTTCCCAAAATATTTTTCCTAATAGAAGTAACTAGATCCAAGGTCCTGGAATCTAAACCTGAGGATTGTAAATAAATAGCCTCAGTTTTGTCCTTTCTTTCTTGTATTTGATTTTGGATTTCCCTTAAATCTTCATCTTGTTCTATTTTAGCCAATGTTCCATCAACTAGTTTTTTCACTTCCTGAGTTTTCTCACTCATTTGTTTGATATAATTGGCTAATGCAACATAAAAATCTTCCTGAAATTCCATTTTTTGGAAAACAATTTCCCTGGTTCTTATACTGTCTCCTAAATCATATTTGACAACATCTTTTTCTGTTAGGAAAGATAAACCCTCTGAATACAAAAATTCCAAATCAAAATACTGGATTTCCTTAGTCCTGAATAAGCCAATCAATTCGTTAAACTTGGATAATTTTTCTGCTTGGTGCTGAAAAAATGCATAAGCAAAAGAAAGGGTATCGGACCGTTGTCGGTTAAGTCGGAGAGAGTTGCGCTCATTATAATTGCTTACCAAGTCAAACAAGCGCTCGTATTCCAATGGTAAATCCTCCACAATTCGTTGTTGCTGCCTGCTCAGTTCAAAAACAAATCTTTTGGTGTGGATTGGGTAATTTATCAACTCACCTTTCTGGTTGACATAATCACCGTCATACCTAAGAACATCGGTCAAAAATTCAGTAATAAACTTGTTTCCGGAGTTCTGAATTGTGGCAAGTTTGGAATCGTTTAAAAATCCATCATTAAAAAATAGTCCAAATCTATCTTCAGCAACTTTAAAGCCCTTATTTTCCTTCCTATTAGCTTGATTTAATTTTTTGATGGTCTGATAAAATACCTCTTCTTCCAATATCTCATCAGATTCCAAGTCACGCTTGACGACGCCTAATAAAAAGCCGTCTACATAATTCCTGTTTTCTGAAACTAAAACGGATCCATCTCTATAAACAAATGTCCATTCCCCATCCATAAAACCATTTTGGTTCAGCTCACCCCTAATAAAATGAGTTCGAATATTCCCAAATGATTTGTATTGAAACTTTCCTATCAAATCTCCTTCCCGAAATAAAAATTCTTCTGCCTGAGATTTAGGATTGAGTTTTCCGTTTTTGTATTCACTTCTTTCAAAAGACCATCTACCATCAGGAACACCGTTTTTATAAGATGATTTCAACTTGATCTGTTCACTTTGAACACTATAATCCAATCTAAAATTATTTACATCATTTAGCTCGACAAAGTGCTTCTCCTCTAAATAATTCCAAAGACCGGTTTTTTTGTCTTGTTCATAAAAGCCTTCAACTATTGACTTAAAAATTGTAGTCCTGTCCTCTTTGTCTTTTTCAAGTCTTTGGAACTTAAAGTCCCCTTGCTTAATGAGGGATTCACCATCACCCTTAACAAATTCAAAAGAGACTTCACCTTTTAGACCATTAAAAGTATATTCCCCTTTGTATACTTCTTGCGCAGTCAAAATCGTCGGAAAAAGTATAATCATCATTAAAAAAACAAATAGTTTCTTCCATAATCCAGAGATTTTATCCGTAGAATTTACAAGATAAAAAAATTCTATTTTAACATAATTAAACACTATTTCAGGCACTTTAATCAGATCCAACCTAAACATCATCTATTACTGGTTTTCAAAATCGATTGCTACAAATAACCAATTTTTTGAAATGAATTCCCAAAGTTTTAAAACAAAAAAACGATTAGATTAAGATAAATTAAGATTTTTTAATTAAAAAATATAATATATACAACACTCAATTTGACTTTTTCAACACATAAAGCAAAGAAACAAATCCAAACCTTCCGATCTGTGATTCGGTAGGAATTTCACCATTCACTTTCTCTAAAACATAAATCTCCACTACATTGGCTCTTTTCTCTTTGGCTATTTTTAATAAATCTTTTTCTGCGTTTCTTAAAATCATATCCCCTCTATCAAGGTAATCCTTTGAGGTTTTCCTATAAAATGTCATACCCGACTTGTCTAACGGCTCCTCATATTTGTAAACTACCTGAATGTCCTTTCCTGAAATTTCCAGGATAAAAAACAAACTTAGAATAATACCTAAGAATTTAATATCCATATCTATATGACTTAAGTCATGTTATATATTGCTAATATAAAACAGAAATGGCAAAAAAAAGCATGATTTTTTCAAATCATGCTTTCGTTATTTATTGATAACCAAGTAATTTCATCATACTTTCACTGGTCTGTTCCGGTGCGAAGAGCCAATGTTTTATACTTCCATCCTTTTCCCTGTCTATGATTACATGTTTGGGAGCAGGGATCAGGCAATGCTGAATACCCCCATATCCCCCTAATGATTCCTGATAGGCACCTGTATGGAAAAATCCAATGAATTGTTTTTTACCTTGCTCAATTTTAGGCAAATAGATATTGAATTGGTGAGCCTCCGAGTTATAATAATCCATACTGTCACATGTCAATCCACCCAAATTGATATTGTGGTACTCATTTTCCCAATTGTTGATAGCCAACATAATATACTTTTGGTTAAGTCCCCAGCTATCAGGGAGTTGTGTGATAAAAGAACCATCAATCATATACCAAAGCTCCTTGTCATTCTGGAGTTTCTCTTCTAAAATAGAATAAAGCACTGCACCGCTCTCCCCTACTGTATAACTGCCAAATTCTGTGAAAATATGCGGCTCTTCAGTATGGTTTTTGGCACACATCCATTTGATATTTTTAACAATCTGTTCTGCCATGTACTGGTAATCATAGTCAAAAAAAACATTGTATTTGATTGGCCAGCCTCCCCCTATATCCATGGTGTCAAGACTTGGTGCTATTTTCTTCAGATCGACATATTTTTGAATAAACCGGGTCAATTCAGACCAGTAATATGCGGTATCCCTGATGCCTGAATTGATAAAAAAGTGAAGCATTTTTAGGCTGACATTGGGATTGTTTTTGATTTTCTCTTCATACAAGCTAAGAATATCATTGTACCTAACTCCCAATCTTGAAGTATAAAACCCAAACTTTGGCTCTTCATCAGCAGCAATTCTTATTCCTACCTGAAAAGGTACCTTTACATGCTCAAGGTAATAATCTATTTCGGTTAGGTTATCCAATACAGGGATACAGTTAACAAAACCATCATTGAGCAACTCAGTTATATACTGCTTATATAACTCTCTTTTGAAGCCATTACAGACAATATAGGTTTCTTTTGAAATCTTTCCCCGTTGATATAAACTCTTGACCAAGGTGATATCAAAAGTGGAAGACGTCTCTATATGGATATCATTTTTAAGCGCTTCATCCAAAACAAAACTGAAATGGGAAGATTTGGTGCAGTAACAATAGGTATAAGAACCTTTGTAATCATGCTTTTCTATAGCATTGCCAAAATAGGTCTTGGCATTCTGTATATTCTCAGATATTTTGGGAAGGTAGCTAAGCTTAAGGGGGGTTCCATAAGTCTTGATAATTTCCATCAAATTTACCCCATTGAAATAAAGCTCATTATTTTCTACATGAAACTCTTTGGTGGGAAAATCAAATGTTTGCTTGATGAGATCAATGTATTTGTTCATTCTTTCAGAAAGCTTGTTTTTGAAAACTAGCGCAAAATTTGCTTTTAATATTGGGAAATACAATCAAAAAAGGGGAAAATCCAAATAGAATTTCCCCCCAAAGCTCCTAATGGAGTTTGTAATTTCTTAATTGAAAAGTTCCTTCATCAATAATCGTTGGCTGTTTTCAAACAATTCTTCCTGTGAAATTACAGCAGCCAAAACCCGTCTGAATCTCAGATCTTTTTCCAGTTCTCTTTGCAGTCCGGACACATAACTAAAGGCATCTAACTCCTCATGGACATAAAATTTCAAAGTATATGTATCTATTTCCTTATGGTATTCTAATATCACGCCTTGAGGTTGACCTAATCTGATCAATCCATTAAAAAGCTGTTTCATTCTAATTTCTGAATGATTCAATTTAAAGTAAACCACCTTAAATATTTTTTCGGATTCAGGGAAATTAGGGAAATCAAAGCTACATACCTCAATGATATCAAACAATTCAACCTGCTCATACCATGGATATTGGGTATCAGGCATCGAAGTCCCCATGATTGGATCGTAAAATTTCTTCAAGGTTATCTCAGAATCTGGATACAGGGGCTGATAAGCAAAATTTGATTTCATATCGGTTCTACTAAGTAATTCAACATGGCTTCAAATGTAAAAGAGTTTTTTTTATTTTCCTAATTACCCTATCGTTTTTATAGGTTAATAAATAAAAAATTTTCACAACCCTGCCAAATCTGTTATTGACTTGTCCAAAATATGAACCATTTCTGTCCTTACCATGGCAAAAAGCTTCCTGATCCTGCAAGTTTCCTCATCTTCACACTCCAAACAGGGCTCATAGAATTTTTCAGAAACACAAGGAATCAGTGCTATGGGCCCATCAATAATCCGCATGATTTGGGCTACTGAAATTTCACTTGGTTTCTTTGCCAATACGTATCCACCTTCAGCTCCTCTAATGCTTTTTACGATTTGATTGGATTTGAGATCCCGAAGTATATTTTCTAAAAACTTATATGGAATTCTCTCTTCTGAAGAAATTGTTTTGGCTGATATAGGCTTGTTGTCCTGGTATTCATTCAAAAACAAAATTGTTTTGATAGCATATTTAGCCCTTTTTGAAAGCATAAATCTTTTTTTTGGGCTAAAATACGAAAATTTAAATTGAGAGAAAGGAAGTGGTTTGAATCAGAAAATAGCTAGATAAAATGTCCGGATACTCAAACCTATCACCAAAAGCCCAACCATCAATAAAAGGATTTTTGGATTGAGCTTTTTAACAAATAGCGCTGCAAACGGAGCGGCTATTACACCACCAATAATAAGACCTAGTATCGGGGCCAGATTAAGTTCTTTTATAAAAAAAACAAAAGTACTGGCACTTGCCAATGAGACAAAAATTTCGACAAAATTACCCGTCCCTATGGCAAACCTTGGTTGCTGCCCCTTTCCCATTAAAGTAGAATTTACAACAGGCCCCCAGCCTCCGCCTCCTATGGCATCCGCAAAACCACCAATACTAGCCAGATAAGGAAGGCTTTTCCCATTGGCGTCAAAGGGCTTAGATTGTTTTTTAAATATTTTCTTTAGGATCAAGAGTCCCATAAAAAAAAGATAGACCGCAATAAAAGGTTTGATAGCCATACCATCCACATTGGAAAGAAAATAAGCTCCTATAATAGCCCCCAAAACCCCAGGTATCATCAACCTTTTTGCCAAAGACCACTGGACATTACCCATCCTCAAATGTGAAATTCCAGATGCCAAACTGGTAAATACTTGGGCAAAGTGGACCCAAGCACTGGCAACTGCTGGAGGAATACCAATCCCCAACAATATAGAATTGGAAGAAACACCATAGGCCATCCCAAGTGCTCCATCAATAGTCTGTGCTATAAAACCTACCAGTAAAAACCATAAAAACATTTCTATATCCCATTTCTCCCCTCCCCCTACAAAAGTAAAGAATGATTTGTAGGCTACCAGCACCAATATTACCAAACTCAATCCAAAGAAAAAGGACCAAACTGGTTCTGACCTAAGTTTCAAAATTAACTTCTCCAATGTGTTTTAATTTTTAACTGCGTAAAAATAACTCACAATTCCTATATATCCTATTAATTTTGTAGGATAATATAAATTTTGTAACTTCGTTTATTCAGAGAAACAAATTCATTAGCATGAAAAAGAAAGTACTACTATCAATGATTGTAACATTTTCACTTTTTTATCCGGTCAAAAGTCAGGATTTAAAACCTGAAAAATCCAAACCAGAATTAAGTCTTGAAGGGATGTTGGGGGTTTCCTTTGGAAAAGATTTTTACGCTATGAACGTGGGTGGACCAGCATTGTTCTTAGTTATCAATGAAAATGTAAAAGTTGGAATAGGAGCCCTTCCATCTATTTATGTTTTAAATGGAAAAACAGGAGCAAGATTGGGAGTTTCCCCAAGAGTGGATTTCAAAAATCTGGTATTGATAGCTCCATTTTTCCATAAGGATACCAGTGATGAATGGATTTGGTCGGTCGGATTAGGTTATAAATTCCACAAAAAGCAAGCAAAATAAGGATTTGTAAAATTCACAAAATAAACTGTCAGGAGACCAAAATTTCTCCTGACAGTTTTTGTTTTAATGATCCGGTACCAGGTCAAAATTAAATTTTAATGTAATACCTATGGTTCTTGGATCCCCTAATACTGCTGCGATATGACCGGCATTTCCTGCACCAGGCAATAGCTGTTCAAAATATTGGGTATCGGTAAGGTTCCTGGACCATATGAACATAGAAAATCCATTGTCCCCTCTGAATCCGGTTCTCGCATTCAACAAACCATATCCATCAATGTTCATGAATTGAGAAGGCGATGGACTGCTGGAAAACTCTGACCTAAAGAAAAGTTCAGACCCTACAAAAAACTTGCCGCTAAGACCCAAAAACTTGGCTCCTTTGGTCCATTCGCCTCCAAAAGAACCTGCCCATCTGGAAACTCCAGGAAGCCTTCCCCCGGAAATATCCTTGAAACTCTCCCCTCCTACTTCCTCCAAAGGAACTGGGGCATTGGTAAACTTCACATATTTTCCATCCGTGTATGCCAAAGCTCCAAAAGCTTGAAATGACTTCCTTGGTTTAATGGAAAAATCAATTTCAACCCCTGATACATTTACACGTTCTGCATTGGCCAAAAAGCCCCTATTGACTGATAGATCGGGAGTTTGCACCAGTGTCTGGAAATTCTTTATGTCAGTAACATGGGCTACTATATTTAAGGTTGTATTTGATATTGGAGTAGTTTTAAGTCCTAATTCAATATGGCTTACATACTCAGGTTCAATTCTTGCCAATTCAATCATGGTTCTCCCTCCATCTCTTGGCAATCCGCCCAAATTGATACCTACGGGTTTGAAACTGGTAGAAAATGTCCCGAAACTATTGATCTTTTTTGAAGGCCTGTAAGTTAAGGTTAGCTGTCCGGAAAAATTAGACTCATCCACAAACGCTTCAAATTCCTGGTCATTGTAGACGGATTGTTGCAAGGCAATCAATGCAGGATCTTCCGTTTGTAGCCCACCATAGGTTTTCCTGTTGAAATACACCTGTTTCTCATCATAATTCCAACGCAATCCGGGAAGCAGGTTCAACTTTTCATTTATTTTCCAATCCAGTTGGCCAAAAACAGCTCCGCTAAAAGATTGAAGGCTATTCCTGGTCCTTATCCCAAATCCGTCCAATAATCCTGGGGTACGCCATAAGGGATTTTGATTGTTCTGGACAAACCTCCATTGATGGATTCCAGATTCCTCGGTATGGTAAGGCGAAGACCTTAAATCCTGCCATAAGCTGAAAACTCCGACTACTCCACTGAGTTTATTCGAAAAGTCCCCTGCATACCGGATTTCCTGAGACCATTGATCATGTCTGGAAGGTGCCTGAGACAAGCTCAAGGCCTGCAGCCCGGTAAAATCCCTGTCATTGGAAGGATCCCAGTTCCAATACCTCCAAGCGGAAGTGGAAGTCAAGGTCCCACCCCAAAGATCTGCATTTACATTAATCGATACACCACCTAGGTCACTGTCTGATCTCCAGGGAGTATCGTGGTCAATGATCCTGTCAAATGGATTGGTACTGGGCAGGACATAATCCAAATCCAGAATGATCTGGTTGAACTGTCTAAATGGGGCCCTCTTGGTTTCCACTACGCCCGCGACCACCTGTGCATAGCCATCTGGTCTTTGTCTGGTGACATCGGCCGCCACCAAAACTTCTACATTTTCTGAAGGGATATAAAGCAATTGGCCTCTTACACCAAGATTGTTCAGATTATTGGTGTATTTCTGTGTTGCTACATTATATATCAGCCCATCCCTTTTGGTTCCAGAAAATGATAACCTTCCCGCAAATTTTTTGGATAGTGCTCCGGTGACCGAACCCCTTGCCTGAATAAATCCAAAATTCCCAAAACTAGATTCTATGGTAGCATCAGGCTGGAATCTTGGTCTTCGGGTTGTAATATTGAATGCACCTGCTGTAGTGTTTTTTCCAAATAGGGTACCCTGAGGACCTCTAAGCACCTCAATCTGGTCAATATCAATGAAGTCCAACGCTGTTACCGCAGGTCGTGCAAAAAATACCCCATCTACATAAAACCCTACCCCTGGATCAATTCCATCATTGGTCAAACCAAAAGTGGATCCAAGTCCTCGAATGTTCAAGGTGGTATTTCTCGGGTTGGAAGAATAAAGCTGTACAGTTGGTACAAGCTCTTTTAGTCTATTGACATTGAAAGCCTGGGTTTCCTCCATTAATGCCCCCGATACAACCGAAACTGCAATCGGAACAGCTTGTATTTCTTCTTGTCTCCGTCTAGAAGTAATCAAGACCTCTTCCAATAAATTATCCTCAACTAGTGTAATAACAGACTCATTTTCAAGCACATTTGAAATTTGGATAATGGAGGACTTGAACCCGACGAAACTCGCCAAAATATTAAAAGGGGCTTGTTTATTGGTGACCAACCTGAACTTCCCGCTTTCATCAGCAATGGAATAATCACTTGTACCCTCAATCAGTACAGTTGCGCCTATTATAGGATGACCTGCTTCATCCCGGACTGATCCAGTAATGACCACCTGTGCATTAGCAAGGATAACAGGAAGGAATATTAGGAATTTCAGCAGTAATTTTTTTTTCATAAATATTTCTATTCAAGTAGTCGATTGATAGGAACTTTTATATCACACATATCATATCGATTTAGTATGATTTTTATAAAGCCCTATTTATCCGCAAAGGTAAAATCTGAAAAACAATATTCCTATATTTCCTACCTGTTTTATAGGGATTATTAATATTTTTTTTTTCACCCATTACATAATCTGCTGTGCCAAAAGATTATGGGTGGTATTTGTTGCCTAGTATTCATTAAACCCATAACAAGGGGTAAAATTCCCCAATTTGAGGAATAATAATTCCCCAACTCATGGATTTTTTATCCTCAAAATTCCATTTTAACCAACTTATTCACTTGTTTCCATATAGGCATAATATTGGGTTAAGAAAATGTAACTAAAACCAAAGTCTAATATTATGAAATCAACTTACTACAAAATACTCTATTGTATACTTACACTTTTTCAGCTTAACTATTTCATCTCTTATGGACAAGGCGTAACTAGTGCTGGCATGACCGGTTTGATTACAGATGACCTGGAAGAACCCTTACCCGGAGCAACTATACAAGCGGTTCATACACCCTCCGGAACTTCCTATACAATGGTAACCCAATCCAATGGTAGATTTAATATTCCCAACATGCGGACGGGTGGACCCTATAGGGTGGAGATTTCATTTATTGGTTTCGAAAAAAAAATATATGATAATATTTCCCTTTCTCTGGGCCAACGTTACGTCCTTAACGTAAAATTGAGTGATGAGGAATTTGAATTGGATGCTGTAACAATAGCCGGTTTTAGGGATAATCTATTGAATGATGAGAGAACAGGTGCGGCAACCACCATCAATAGGGAAGCCCTTACAACAATGCCCACCCTAAGCAGAAGTGTTCAGGACTTTACCCGATTAACGCCACAATCCAATGGAGAATCATTTGCAGGGCAAGATCCTAAAGCTATCAATTTTTCCTTGGATGGGAGTATATTCAACAATGCCTTTGGGTTGACCGGCTCTATACCGGGAGCACCCACGAATTCTACACCAATTTCCCTTGATGCCATTGAAGAAATTCAAGTCAATATAGCTCCATATGACGTAACCCAGGGTGGCTTTACTGGGGCTTCCATCAATGCAATTACACGCTCTGGAGATAACGAGTTCAGAGGTTCTGCTTTCTTTAATACAAGAAATGAACGCATGGTGGGCAATAATGCCAGAGGCTCTGATGTGGTGACAGATGATTTTCTGGTCCAACAGTTCGGATTCAGGTTAGGTGGTCCAATTATCAAAAACAAACTTTTTTTCTTTGTATCAGGAGAATCCGAAAGGAGATCAGATCCCAATTCCCCTTTTATTGCCGATGCCCCCGGTAGGACCGGTGCCAATGTGACCAGGGTTTTAAAATCTGACATGGATGAACTCAGGAATTTTTTGGTCAGCAATTTCAATTATGACCCTGGACTTTATGAAGATTACAACTTGCCTACTATTTCTGATAAATTCTTGATCAAATTCGATTATAACATCAATGAAAAACATCAGCTCAGCGCCAGGTTCAACACCTTGATCTCTTCGAGAGACCGGCCAGTGGCAAGAACTTCCCTCGGATTTGGAGGAAGAAACCAAAACCTTTTTTCCCTAAATTTCCAAAACTCCAATTATCTACTCAATGACAACATTTACTCTGGCATAATTGAGCTCAATTCTTCGTTTGGAAATAAATTCTCTAATGAACTGCGGTTTGGACTTACCTCTAATAGAAATTTCAGAAGCTGGGAAGGAGGTAATTTCCCAATGGTGGACATTCTTCAGGATGGAAGAAACTATATTACATTTGGAACTGATTTATTATCCCCAAACAGGGCATTGGATTCAGATGTCTGGCAATTTCAAAACAATTTCTCAGCTTATCTAAATAACCACAGCATCACAGCGGGTATAAATTATGAGTTTTTTAATTTTGAATATACCTTCACTCCCACATTTTTTGGCCATTATGTATACAATTCTCTAGAAGATTTTTATAGGGATGTAGCAGGAGAAGAGGTTGAATTAAGGAGGTTCCAAAGACAATATTCCGCATTACCTGATGGGTCCATACCTACAGCTATTACCAGAGCTCACATCGCAAGTGCCTACATCCAGGATGAAATCAACCTTTCCACTGATTTCAAATTGACCTTGGGCCTAAGATTGGATGTGCCTTTTTATAACCAAACTGCCAGGTTCAATCCTGAAGCTGCTGACCTTGACTTTAGAAGGCCCAATGGAGAACCTATTTCGATAAGGACAGACAGGTTGCCTGATCCACAATTTATGTGGAGCCCGCGCCTGGGTTTCAATTGGGATGTACTCGGGGACAGGACATTCCAGATAAGAGGTGGTACAGGGCTTTTCTCAGGTAGACCGATATATGTCAATATTTCAAACATGGTCAATACCAACGGAATCTTGCAAGGCCAGATAAGAGAAGATAATACAACCAATTTTCCCTTTAACCCAGATCCTAACGCCTATATTCCTGTCAATGGCGGTTCTCCTGAAACCTATGATCTGGCTTACATCGACCCACGTTTCAGAAATCCACAGGTTTGGAGAACTAATATCGGTATTGATAAAGAAATCTTTGGTGGCATAGTGGGTACCCTTGAAGGGATTTATACAGCCCAAGTTAATGATCTTATTTTTTATGACTCCAATCTGTTGCCTCCAAGCCGAAATATGGCCGGTCCGGATAATAGGCCTCTGTATGGATTTTCAGATGAGGCCAATAGACGAAACCCTAACATCACCAATGCTGTAGTAATGGACAATACCTCTCAGGGATATTCCTACAGCTTGACATTCCAGTTGAAAAAATACTTTGATAATGGGCTTCATGCAATGGCAGCCTATACTTATGCCGTCGCAAAAAATATGGTAGATGGCAATACCCAGCATTTCCTGTCTTACGAAAACATCCATTCGGTAAGAGGTGGTAATTTTCCTCAGCTTGGATTTTCTTTAGATGATCAAAGAAACAGGCTGATCAGTTCAATAGGGTATAGAAAAGAGTATGGCAAAAATTATGCGACTGCATTATCATTGTTCTATGAGTTAAGAAATCAGGGGGTAGATTCTTATGTTTACAATACAGATATCAATGGGGACTTGATCGCAGGGAATGATCTGATTTTTGTACCGACAGAGACACAATTACAGGAAATGCAGTTTGCCCCTTTGAGCCTTAATGGAACTACCCTATCTGCTGACGATCAAAGGAGAATTTTCAATGATTTTATAATGCAGGACGCTCATTTAAGTTCCAGAAGGGGAATGTACGCTATAAGGAATGCTGTTCAATTTCCATTAGTAGGCAGGATGGATTTGTCCTTTATGCAGGAGTTTTTTATTAATTCAGGTGGCAAAAGAAACACTTTACAACTTCGGGCAGATATTTTCAATTTCACCAATTTACTGAATAACAATTGGGGAGTTGGACAAATCTTAGCGAACGAAAGCCCTATCGGAATAGTTGAGATTGATCCGGTCAGCAATGTGCCAACATACCGTCTAAACCTTGCAGGAAATGGATTTACTTCCCGGTCATTTGTAAGAACAGCAAACATTGGTGACGTCTGGCAAATGCAGCTTGGACTTAGGTATATTTTCAATTAAACCAAAGAAACAGGTGGGATCTTAGGGCAGGAACAATTAAGATCCCACTTCCTTTCCATAACCTGAGCATCTTTTCTTAGCCAAAAAAAGCAATTTTTAACATTATGTGAGTAGTTTAAATAGAAATCCTTATTTCTTCAGGGTAATCATTTATAAGGGGGATCATACAGATTGATATGTAAATCCGCAATTAGACCAGTAACCAATTTAAATTGG
The DNA here is from genome assembly GCF_003014575.1 of Cecembia rubra. GTDB lineage: Bacteria > Bacteroidota > Bacteroidia > Cytophagales > Cyclobacteriaceae > Cecembia_A > Cecembia_A rubra. The sequence goes on along the minus strand of NZ_PYGF01000001.1, from coordinate 185,933 downwards.
GTCTTGAATCAATCTGATATTAACAGATATTGGATCCGCCTCTGCGGACAAGTTATTCATTGATATTGGTTTGAAATCGAAGGTTTATTCTATTGTGATTATTCTACTGACAAGAAAGCGGACAATCATGCAGATTGATTATAAATATTGAAAAGCTGGCTTCAAGCCCATAATTTTTCTTAATTTCCACTTTGAAAAATAAATGCATGCAGAGTCAACCATTTTTTACCATTGAAGAACAAAAATTTGAATCGAAATTTTGAAGCAAAATTCGGACAAAGTTTTCCTATTGGCGCCACAAAATTGGACGGTGGGATTAACTTTGTAATTTATTCCAAACATGCTACAGGAGTAGATTTACTCTTTTTTGACCATGTTGATGATATCAATCCTTCCCAAGTTTTCAATCTTGATAAATCAAAAAACAAAACTTACCATTATTGGCATATTTTTATTGAAGGTGTCCCCACAGGCCAATTGTATGGTTACAGAATTTATGGACCCTATCTACCTGAAAAGGGCCATCGATTTGATCCATCAAAGTTGATATTAGACCCTTATGGGAAATCGGTATCCATTCCTAAAAATTATGACAGAAAGGCCTTGGCAAAATTTGGACTGGATCAGGTTCCAAGCATGAAGAGCGTTATAGTGGACCTTGAAAAATATGATTGGGAAGATGATCATCATCCCAAAACTCCTTTTTCACAGACTATCATCTACGAGCTTCATGTTGGGGGCTTTACCAAAAACCAAAATTCAGGAGTTGATTCCTTCAAAAGAGGTACTTTTCTGGGATTAATTGAGAAAATTCCCTATTTAAAAGAACTGGGAGTAACCGCTGTGGAGCTTTTGCCTGTTTTCCAATTTGATGTCCAGGATGCTCCTGAAGGGTTAAGTAATTATTGGGGATATAGTCCGGTTTCATTCTTTTCATTGCATCAAGGCTATAGCTCTGACCCTGACAATCCCTTGCAGGTATTGGATGATTTCAGGGATATGGTAAAAGCATTTCACAAAGCTGGAATAGAAGTAATACTTGATGTAGTTTTCAACCATACGGGCGAAAACAAGGAGGATGGGCCGACTTATTCTTTTAAAGGCATCGACAACAGTGTCTATTACCTCCTCAATGGGGACAAGTCCAAATATTTGGACTATTCCGGTACAGGAAATACCCTAAATGCCAATCAATCCATTGTACGGAGATTAATCCTTTCCAGCCTTCATTTTTGGGTAAGGGACATGCACGTTGATGGTTTTAGATTTGACCTGGCATCCATCCTTTCCAGAGATGAGAATGGCAATCCAGTTGAAAATCCCCCAATTTTATGGGACATTGAATCAGATCCGGTATTTGCAGGCACCAAATTGATTGCAGAAGCCTGGGATGCGGCAGGTCTCTACCAAGTAGGTAAATTCATTGGGGACAGCTGGAAGGAATGGAATGGTAAATTCAGAGATGATATCAGGGGATTTTTAAACGGTTACAAAGGAAAGGTAAGTGAATTTGTGACCCGGCTTATAGGTAGTCCTGATCTCTACCAGAAAAAAGACAGCATCCCCGAACAAAGCATCAACTTTGTCACCTGTCATGATGGGTTTACTTTAAATGATTTGGTTTCATATAACGAAAAACACAACCTCGCCAACAAGGAAGAAAACAGGGATGGGCATAATGAAAATTTGAGTTGGAATTTTGGAACAGAAGGGCCCACGGACAATCCAACAATCTTAGCCTTGAGAAAAAGGCAGATAAAAAATTTCCATGTGGTCAACCTACTCTCTATGGGAGCGCCGATGATCCTCATGGGTGATGAGGTTTGCCGTACCCAATTGGGCAACAATAATGCATACTGTCAGGATAATGAGATTGCATGGTTTGATTGGAGTCTTATAGAAAAGCATCCTGACATGTTACGCTTTACTAAAATGCTTATACAGACACGCCTCAAAAGAGGAACGGCTCATCCAGAATTCAATATGAGCTTAAAAGACCTCCTCAATCAACCATTGATCACTTGGCATGGTGCTAAACTCCATCAACCAGATTGGTCCTATAATTCCCACAGTATTGCTGTAACAGTCATTTCAATCAATAGAGAAATGGCCTTACATTACATTTTTAATGCCTTCCACCAAGAAATTGAGTTTGAACTGCCTACTTCAATTGGTAAATACAAAACAAAATGGAAGGCTTGGATAGATACTGCCCAGGATTATCCCAGAGATATATGTTTATGGGATGAAGCCAAACCCATTAAAAATGGAAAATACTTGGCCCAGGCCCATTCAACAGTTATTTTGCTGACCCAATTGGGGACTATCAAAAAGTAAGCTTTTGAAGTTTTCCCAATGCTTCCTCCAGTATATCATTGCCTTTAGCAAAACAAAACCTCAACAATTTGTGGTCCTTATTGTCATGATAAAAAACGGATACCGGAATACTGGCAACTCCAATTTCTTTGGTCATCCTTACTGCTAGATCATAATCCCTTTCCTCTGAAAGATGGGCATATGAGACAATCTGAAAAAAACTGCCCCGGGTGGGAGTAAACCTAAATGCTGTCTGCTTCAAACCATTACAAAATAAGTCTCTTTTCTCTTGATAAAACTGATCTAAAAAAAGGTACCTGCTGGGATCTTCCAGGAATTCTGCAAGGGCATATTGCATTGGAGTGCTGGTACTGAAAGTGAGAAATTGGTGAATTTTCCTGAATTCAACACTCAATGGTTTGGGGGCGAGGCAGTAACCGATTTTCCATCCTGTAATATGAAAAGTCTTTCCGAAGGAACCACATGAAAAGGTCTTTTCCCTCAATTCCGGATGGGATAAAAGTGGCAAATGTTTTCTTCCATCAAACACAATATGCTCATATACCTCATCGCTGACAAAGTATATTTCTTTATCTCTGGTTATTTCGGCTAGCTGATCTAAATCTTCTTGTGTCCAGACATAACCACAAGGGTTATGGGGTGTATTTACCATGATCAGACGTGTTTTTTCCGTGATGGCATCCTTGACCTTTTGCCAATCCACAGAGAAATCCGGAATATTTAAAGGTACAAATACCGGAATACCCCCATTGAGTCTAACTGCAGGAGCATAACTATCATATGCAGGCTCAAGAATTATGACCTCATCCCCTCTCCTAACTGTTGCGGTTACTGCTGCATAAAGGGCCTCAGTTGCACCTGAGACCACAGTGACCTCATCTTCAGGATCGAACTCCACATCATGTAAGTTCAAAACCTTTGAAGCGATCCTGCTTTTGAGTTCAGGCACACCGCTCATCGGTGCATATTGATTGTATCCCTGGTTTATAAACTCCTCTACCAAATCTTTTAGATAAGGATAAGTGTCAAACCCTGGAAAACCCTGAGAAAGATTGATTGCATTATAGTCTAAGGCCAACTTAGACATCACAGTAAAAATGGTTGTCCCGATATCAGGTAATTTAGAGCCTATCATTATTCTTTAAAATCTTTTGGTTTATTGTTTTGCTATCAAATAAATACAGGACAAATCCGATTATGATAAACCCAAGCCCTATGAGACTTTCTTTAGGTCTGTCATAAAACATAAATATCATTACCCAAAGGCTGAATATGATATAAATAATCTGTAACCAAGGTCTCAAAGGGCTTTTGAATCCCTCTGCCTTTTTAACCAATAAGGATGAGGCTATGGTAAAGGTCCCCATCAACTGCAACACAAAACCCACATACAAGAGGACTGTTTCAAAGGAGCCGGTCAACATCAGCAAAAAGCTTAAAAAAGTATTGAACCAAACAGCCCTTACAGGTATTCCATTTTTATTGGTCTTGGCCAAAGGCTTCCATAATCTAAATTCCTTAGCCATGGCGTTGGTAATCCTAGGTCCAACCCAAGTATAGCCACTTATGGTGGCAATCAATTGAATTCCAATAAACAAACTCACCCAAAAGACACCTTGAGTCCCAAAAATATTGCCAAATGCCAATGTTGCAACCTGAACTTTCCCTGTAAGTTGATCTATGCTAGCATGCTTAAGAAATATCAATTGAAGCAATACATAAACTACCATTACCAAAATTGTAGCCGAAATCAATGCCTTCGGTAGGTTTTTCCTGGGTTGGTCTATTTCTTCTACTATATAGGCCGCAGAATTCCAGCCTGTATAGGCATAAAACACATAAATTAGGGATACGGCAAAGCCAGGCTTCAACATTTCAGTTTTCCAAGTTGGACTGAAGTCGAAAGAAGGTACGGATAGTGTTGATGCCCACCAGACACCAATGACAATCAAAGAAAAAACAAAAACAACTTTTATTGCGGTAAGAACATTTTGAACAGTGCCGGACTGATGTACAGAATAGGAATGGAAGATGCTCATGGCAATGATGGAAACTATACCCATCACTAAACTGAATTCAGGACCGATTAATGGTTGCCAATATTGGACCATAGCCATAGAAGCGATAGCCACAGGAGCTGGAAACCCAATAGTCAGGGAAATCCATGCATAAAGGTACCCTACAGATGGATTAATAGACCTGGACAGGAAAATATAATCTCCCCCGGATTTCTTAAAATGTGTACCTAATTCAGCATAAACAAATGCACCGATCAAAGCCATCATTCCACCTATCAACCAAAGAAGGATAATGCTCCATGTATTCTGACTGACAGCAACTTGAAAACCCAAACTGGTAAAAACTCCGGTTCCGATCATATTGGCAACAACGAGTCCAGCTGCAGTTTTCCAACCTATTTTATCTCTAATGTTCACAATAAGGGAATTAATTAACGGCTCAATTTAAAATTTTTCGGGAAATAAATACCACGCAGTTTACAAGAGCATAAATTTGGTCTAATGTTCCCTACCTTAACCAATTAATTTTAGGAATAAAATAATTCTCTGCATCGATCAATGATTTTTGAAAATTGGATGAAATTCTGATAGGAAATAAGATATAGGGTCGTCATCCTGAATCCGAGGTAAGAGGATAAAGTGTCCCCCTGACTTTAGGGGATACTTCACTTAACTACCAATGATAGAAATGTACATTACTTTGAGTGAAGTGAAGATTCGCCGATTTTATGGGAGATTCTTCGACTCTGCAGGCTCCGTCTTAGAATGATGCAGCTCATAAGACACCATTCTCTTTTTGTACATTTTCCTAAATGTTAAATTCTCAGTACGACGCTGAATTTTGTCAATGGTAAAGGAAAATACCTTTTCTCTCTCCTACTAATATTTCAATTGCTTGGTGCTTGATGCTCAAATAGCTACTTTTGGGGCACTTAATTGTTTGATTGAGATAAACCCAAAGAAATAAAATGAGAGATATCAAATTGGTTGAAGTCCGCTCGGAAATCGCAGCAGGTACAAGAGGTGCCAGCATGGGAATCGATGCGTTAAAAATTGCCAGCCTGGACAAAACTTCAGATTTTTTTACCCAGTTTGACCCAATTAATGTACCTGATGCCAACAGCTTTTTGTGGAAGGGCAACAGACACCCTCATGCCAAATACATTGATGGTGTGTATCAGGTATTGAAAAATGTGTACAGCACCATTGAATCACTTAGATTGGAAAAGAAATTCCCTATCGTGCTGGCCGGAGACCACTCTACCGCAGCAGGTACCATCATGGGAATTAAATCTGCCAATCCGGAAAAGAGACTGGGTGTAATCTGGATTGATGCACATGCTGACCTACACACTCCCTATACTACTCCATCTGGTAATATGCATGGTATGCCTCTGGCAATGTGCATTCAGGCAGATAACATTGAATGCCAAGTGAATGACCCTTTAGAAGATACTATCCTGTTTTGGGAAAAAATTAAGAAAATCGGAGGTGAATTCCCTAAAATTAAGCCTGAGGATATTGTATTTATTTCTGTGAGGGACACTGAGGAGCCGGAAGATTTCCTAATAAAAAAATATGGCATCAGGAACTTCACCACTGATGATGTAAGGACTTTGGGTGTCGACAAAGTGGCTAAAGAAGCTTTGCATATCCTGCAGGATTGCGAACAGATTTATATTTCCTTTGATGTGGACAGCCTGGACTCTTCTATTTCTGTAGGTACCGGAACCCCGGTTCCCAATGGTCTTACTGTTGAAGAGGCTTTGAAATTGAATGCCGAACTCATCAAGGATAAAAGGGTATGTTGCTGGGAAATTGTGGAAGTAAATCCAACTTTGGACACAGAAAATATCATGGCAGAAAATGCTTTTGATATTCTTGAAGCCACCACCAAATCCTTGGTTGAAAATTTCTAATCCTCATTTTGCAGGTTGATGTGAAGGGAAAACCATAAACCGCAATGGACGCTAAGGAAATCAATGTAAAACCTCCTTTGCGGGCTTGGCGGATAAATCAAAACCGCAATGAACGCTAAGGAAAAATGTAGTGAAAGTTTTACTTTGCGGACTTGGCGGTAAAAAAAAATAAACCGCAATGGACGCAGGGTAAGACGGAATATGATCATTCCTCTGAGAGCTTGGCGGATAAATTAAAACCGCAATGGACGCTAAGGAAATCAATGTAAAACCTCCTTTGCGGACTTGGCGGTAAAAAAATAAACCGCAATGGACTTAGAGAAAGACGGAATATGATCATTCCTCTGCGGGCTTAGCGGAAAATAAATCCGCAATGAACGCTAAGGAAATCAATGTATAACCTCCTTTGCGGACTTGGCGGTAAAAAAAAAATAAACCGCAATGGATGGTGATTAGGAAGATTCTAAACCTTTCTTTGCAGGATTTTCGGTTTAAAAATAAATTTATATAGCCTATAAGGCATTTGAATAAAATGAATCTAGAAGAACAAATAATTTCCAGTTTACACCAGGCATTCAAAGACCTGTTTGACCAAGAAATCAGTATAAATGAGCTCTCACTCCAACCCACAAGGAAGGAGTTTGAAGGCACTTTTACATTTGTGGTTTTCCCTTATCTAAAGTTAACCAAACTCAATCCTGAGGCTTCAGGTCAAAAGTTGGGTGAATATTTGCTGCAAAACTGTGCTGTTGTGCCAGCTTTCAATGTTGTAAAAGGGTTCCTCAATATCAGCGTAAGCCAAAATTCATGGATTGAGATCTTTGGTCAATTATACAACAATCCTTCTTTTGGTCAGCTTTCAACCAAGGGAAAGCGTGTTATGGTTGAATATTCTTCGCCTAACACCAATAAGCCCTTGCATTTGGGACATTTAAGAAATAATTTCCTCGGATTTGCGGTATCTGAAATCATGAAAGCCAACGGCTATGAAGTAATCAAAGCCAACCTGGTTAATGACAGAGGAATTCATATCTGCAAATCAATGGTAGCCTACAGGCACTTTGGCAATAGTGAAACCCCTGAGTCTTCCGGATTAAAAGGTGACCATTTAGCTGGGAAGTACTATGTGATATTTGACAAGGAATACAAAAAGCAGATCAATCAACTGGTAGAAAAAGGCCTTTCCGAAGATGAAGCTAAGAAAAACGCTCCCCTTATGTTGGAGGCTCAAGAAATGCTGAGACTATGGGAAGCTGGCGACAAAGAGGTTGTAAGCCTTTGGAAATTGATGAATTCCTGGGTTTATGAAGGTTTTGATGTCACATACAAAAAGATGGGGGTAGATTTTGATAAGTTTTATTATGAGTCAGACACCTATCTATTAGGCAAGAATATTGTGGAAGAAGGTCTTGAAAAAGGAGTTTTCTATAAAAAGGAAAATGGCTCCGTTTGGGTGGATCTCTCTGATGAGGGGTTGGATGAGAAGCTTGTCCTCAGGGCTGATGGCACCTCGGTATATATCACCCAAGATATGGGAACATGTGACCTAAAATACAATGATTTCCAGATCAACAAATCCGTATATGTGGTAGGAAATGAGCAGGATTATCATTTTGATGTCCTATTCAAAATAATGCGCAAACTAGGGAGACCCTACGGAGATGGGCTTTACCACCTGTCCTATGGCATGGTAGACCTGCCTACCGGAAAAATGAAATCCAGAGAAGGAACAGTGGTCGATGCTGACGACCTGATCCAGGAAATGGTTGAAACTGCCGAGAGTCATACCAAAGAATTAGGGAAAATAGATGGTTTCACTGCCGATCAGGCTGCAGAATTGTATGAGATCTTGGGTTTGGGTGCACTGAAATATTTCCTATTGAAAGTAGATCCAAAAAAACGCATGCTCTTCAATCCTCAGGAATCCATCGAATTCCAGGGAAATACCGGTCCATTTATCCAATATTCGCATGCCCGAATTGCTTCAATTTTGAGAAAAGCAGATCAAATAGGGGTTGATTATTCTTCCAAGGGCTTTGAGGAAATCAACCAATTGGAAGATTCCGAAAGGGACCTGATTGTAATTCTTAATGATTTTGAGAAAAAAATCAGGCAGGCTGGTGAAGAATATTCACCTTCTGTTTTGGCTCAGTATTTATTTGATCTGGCCAAGGAATACAATAAATTCTACGCAGAATTACCGATATTTAATGAAAAAAACAGCTCTATTCAGGCTTTCAGGATTGCACTTTCTGCTCTTACTGCGAAAACAATCAGAAAAGGAATGAGTTTATTAGGCATTAAAGTCCCAGACAGAATGTAATATGAAAAAAATCTTATTTGCTTTAGCCGTTATTTCCATTGCCTGTACCTCCAGTGTACAGAAACAAAATCCTGAATTTATCTCAACCCTTGAGCAATTGCTTATGGAAAAATCTATTTACGATTTTAAATTGAATGATATCAATGGAGAAGAAGTTGACTTTTCCCAATTCAAAGGCAAAAAGCTTCTTCTGGTCAATGTGGCGTCTAAATGTGGCTTTACCCCACAATATGCAGACCTACAAAAACTCCATGAAATGCATGGAGACAAGGTATTGATCCTTGGTTTCCCTGCCAATAATTTTGGTGGTCAGGAACCAGGCAACAATGAAGAAATCAAGCAATTCTGTTCAGAAAATTATGGGGTCACATTCAAAATGATGGATAAAATCTCAGTCAAAGGGGCTGATAAACACCCCTTGTACAGGTGGCTATCAGATAAGGACCTGAACGGTTGGAATGAAAAGGAGCCTAGCTGGAATTTCTGCAAATACTTTATCAATGAAAAAGGTGAATTGGTGAAGTTCTTCCCATCATCTGTCAAACCAACCGATAAAGAAATCATTGATTTGGTTACAGCTTGATTCTTGATTACTACAATATGATTCAGCCTGCATTCTGTGATAAGGATGCAGGTTTTTTATTAGTTTTACAAAAAAACACAAAGTGCAAGTTACCCTTCAAAACAAAAAGCAGGCCTGGCTTCATGCCCTTCGTTTGAGAACATTGCCCCTGGCCCTATCCAGTATTTTAATGGGCTCTTTTTTGGCGGCTTACCATCAAGCATTTAGGTGGGAAGTACTAGTATTGGCAGCGCTTACAACCATATTCCTGCAAGTTCTTTCCAATCTTTCCAATGATTACGGGGACAGTATACATGGTGCTGACAGTGCAGAAAGAGAGGGTCCTGTCCGAGCGGTACAATCCGGAGTCATCCAACTTCATGAAATGAAAAAGGCCATCATATTATTGAGTTTGCTTTCCTTAATTTCTGGCCTCTTATTGTTGTACCTGTCATTGCAGGATATCAAATTGTTTTTGTTATTCTTGGTGTTTGGCTTGGCTGCTATCTGGGCAGCCATAACATATACTGCAGGCAATAACCCCTATGGTTATGTGGGATTGGGAGACATTTCCGTATTTATCTTTTTCGGATTATTAGGGGTAGCCGGTAGTTATTTCCTGCACCACCTAGAATTTAGTACAAGCATTCTTTTGCCGGCAGTTTCTTTGGGCTGTTTCAGTACTGCTGTCCTGAACATCAATAATATCCGGGACATTGAATCTGACAAAAAAGCCGGGAAGCGATCGATTCCTGTAAGGATTGGAAGGAAAAAGGCCATTACCTACAATTGGCTGCTCATCCTATCAGGCAATTTTGCAATCCTTTTGTTTGCATGGGCAAATCAAGCCTGGGGCAGCTTATTGGCCTTATTGGTATTACCTTTAATGATTTCAGTAGGCAAAGCTGTACAGTCCAAAACCATAGCTATAGAACTGGATCCATACTTGAAGAAAATGGCCCTCTCAACCTTATTCTGGGTAATACTTTTTGGTTTAGGACTAATATTTTTCACATAAATTCTCATCAGATTATATGTATTGATGGATTTTTTGTATTTTCCAAAATCATTCAAAAACCAACCATATGAAGACAATTCTCGTACCCTACGATTTTTCAGAAGAAGCGGGCTATGCATTGGAATTTGCAAAAGGCCTTGCAAAAAAATCCAAAAATAAACTAAAACTTTTCCATGTGATTGAATTGCCTACTCCGCAAAGTTTTAATTCTTATGGAGAGGTGGGAGCTTTTAGCAGTGAAGGAACCCAGATTTTTATGATCGAACTCATTGAAAAAAGAAAAAAGCAGATGGCTGCTTTTGAAGAAGAGCTTAAAAATGAGGGCTATACATTCGAAACCAAAATGGTTTTCGGGAACCCCTTTGCGGGTATCGCGAAGGAGATAGCTGAAATCAAGGCAGATATTGTAGTTATGGGGAGTAAAGGCTCCTCAGGACTTGAAGAAGTTTTGATAGGAAGCAATACTGAGAAAGTTGTAAGAAATGCAACATGCCCAGTGATAACGATCAAAGGCCCAGTATCTCCGGAAGAAATCAAAAAGGTGGTATTCGCCAGTGATTTCAATGATGTGCCATCAGATGTTATCAAAAGGCTCAAATCGGCTATTGAAACCATTGATGCAGAATTACATCTTGTCAAAATCAATACTCCCAGCATGTTTGAAAGTACTAGAACCTCTATGGGCAAAATGGAAGATTTTATCGATGATTTTGAGATCAATGCCGCATCAAAAGTTGTCTACAACAGTTCCACCGAAGAAGACGGTATTTTGGAATATGCAGAAGATATTGATGCTGATATGATTGCCATGGCCACTCATGGAAGGACAGGTTTCCTTCATTTATTGAGTGGCAGTATTGCAGAAGACGTGGTCAATGCCGCCAAAAGACCGGTATGGACCATGAAATCCAAAAAGTAAAATGAGTAAAAAGAAAAACAATGACTGGAAAAAAAGGGATGGAGTAGTCTATTCTACCAGTGAAGATTTTGAATACAGCTTGGATGCCGAATCAGAACAGGAAACCTTAGCCCCACAGCAACAAAACCTAAAAGTTATGTTGGATAAAAAATCAAGAGGGGGAAAACAGGTAACACTTATAGAAGGTTTTATCGGTTCGGAAGATGATCTTAAAACATTGGGGAAATTACTTAAAACAAAATGTGGTGTAGGAGGAAGTGCCAAAGATGGCGATATCCTCATACAAGGTGACCATAGGGAAAAAGTTCTCCAGGTTTTACTTCAGGAAGGTTACAAAGCTAAAAAATCAGGGGGTTGAAGCAATTCAACCCTTTTGTTATAAAATGATAATAGCAGAATAATGATTGTAAACAGAATTCTTTACTTTTTTGAATTGATTTTGTTGATTCCCATTTTTCCTATACTTTACTTATTTGGAAAAAAACTAAGACAGAAAATTGGCAGATTGCCTGCTCATTCTGAGTTTTTGTCATTACAAGGCAAACAAAATCAAGCCAATTTACTCATTATTGGAGAATCCACAGCTGCAGGGGTAGGTGCAAGCAAACAAGAATCAACCTATGCCCATCAACTCTACCAGTTATTGGGAAAAGAATTATCGGTTTACAACTTGGGAAAGAATGGACAGCAGGCCAATAAACTTAAAAGACTTTTGGCGCATGGCAAACAAGAAATACCCTTCCCTATTGAAAAAGCAATTCTACTTATCGGAGCAAATGATTGCTTCAAATTTACCCCACCTTCAAAGTTCCGAAGAGAACTGAAAGGCTTTATTCAATTACTTTCACAGACCTATAGAACGAAGAAAATAATTATACCTTCCGTTCCTCCGGTCCATCTTTTCCCTGCACTTCCTGCAATAATAAGATTTTTCCTGTTTTGGCATAGGAAAATGCTGACCATGGAAATCCAAGATTTAGCAAAAGAGAATGATATTTTAGTTTATTTGCCTCTTAAAGACAATTTCCCAAAAGAATTTTTTGCAGCTGATGGGATTCATCCATCAGACCTTGGATATCAAAAACTCGCTGAAGAAGCCCTTGGAAGTATTCATTCATGAAACAAAAAATTGCATGGTTCCTGACCATAATCGGCCACCCTCTGATTTTGGGAACCACCTATGTACTTGTGATGGGAATGGCCAATCTTCCAAAAGATAAGGCTTGTCTATTGTCAATTTTAGTTTTGGGATTAATTACCTTCCCGATTATCATTCATAATTTGAGAAAAATTAAAAAAGGTAGTTACACCAATTTTGATGTATCTGATCAAAACCAAAGAAAAGGATTCTATCCCTTTGCGGTATTGCTTTTTCTGATTTTATTGTTTGCATGCTATTTTTTGAACTTCCCAAAAACCGTGGTTGTCAATACCCTCATATTTTTTATGATGTTGTTACTACTGGCTTTGGTTAACTTAAAAATCAAGGCTTCATTACATGCAGCCATTTCATTCTTTGCAGGAATGGGATTCTTAAGTATTTCCTGTAGCATAGGAATTCTTGTCTTGATATTGGCTATGGGCACAACTTGGTCAAGATTAGAATTAAAAAAGCATTCTAGGATTGAGGTCCTAACCGGCATGATGGCAGGCTTATTATTTGGAATAATAAGTTTTAAACTACTCCAATCCCCTATTTTCCCCTATACCTAGTTTGCTTTCTCAAGTGATCTATTTCTTTGGAAAAATCAAAATCCCTACTGTATTTTTCAATTTTCTTTTGAAGGTTATCCAAAAACTTCTGATGGGTCGGACTTTCAGGATTAAAAGGTCTATGGTCCAAGTCCCTTCTTATACCTTCAAATTCCTGAATCAAAGGATAGGATTTAGGATCTATCCATGTGTGCTTAAACCTTTCCCAAATATAATCTTCGGCTTGACTGTTGGGATGAATAAGGTCTTCTTTGTAATACCGATAGTCCCTTAGCTCATCCATCATGATTTCATAACTTGGAAAATAGTGGACAAAATCAAAGTCTTCTGATAAATTGTGGGCTGCAAGCCGAAGAATGGACTTGCTCAGCTGGTTTTCAGGTATGCCATCCTTTATATGCCTGACCGGACTTACTGTGAGTAAAACAATGGCATTAGGGTTGAATTGTTTAAATAAGTTGAAAAAGCTTCCTAATGCTTTTTTTATTTCATCGGGATTAAGCAACCGCTTTTCAAAGAGGCTGGAGGGCTGTTTATGGCAATTGGCTACGATTTGCCCTTGGGCACCAAATTCATAGACCCAAGATGTACCAAGGGTGATCAAAATATGGGTTGCAGATTCTAGCACCTGTTTGGCCTGGGCCTGCTTTTTTTGGATCAACCTCAGCAATGATTCTTTAGAATAGGCCACAACATCAGAATGCATTCCAAAATAAAGGTATAAGCCATCCCGCACGAGAATTAAATCAGAATTGACAGGCATTTCCAAAAGGGAATCCTCCATCACCTGAGCGATGGAAATCGGATTGAAAAGTGTACCAAACGGGTTGTTCAATACAGTAAATTTTCTATCTGCCAATTTGTCTCCCATCACAGAAGAAAAACATGAACCAATAGAAAAAAGGCCTGAATGATGATTGATTTTGGCCTTACCCTCCGGAATATCAAAAGAAATTGTCCAATGCATGACCTAAAAATAGAAATAAAGAAAGGTAACTGGGGAACAAAAATGGACAAAAATTTATTTTAACTAGTTTTGTGATGAAATTCTGAAAATCAATGAAAAATTCTGAAATCAAATTTGTAGTCCAGCTGGACGATAAAAATCTACCAAAAGCCATTCAATGGGATGCTTCTGATAAGGAATCCGAGGGACTGGAATCTACCAAAAGCATTAGTTTAAATGTATGGGATAATCTGAATCACAACACTTTACGGATTGATCTTTGGACGGAAGATATGTCTGTGGTTGAAATGAAAAGATTTTACATTGACATCTTGGGTGGAATGGCCCAAACCATTCTCAATAGTACCGGTGATGAATTCATGGCAGAGGAAATGAAGGATCTATGTGACAGGCTAGTCAAACATGTCAATGAGGAAAATAAGAAAATGAGTAAATAAACATTTTGATTTGGCAATCTGGATGTTGGTTTTAGGGTAATTCTGAAAAAAAAATGCGTCTTTTTAACATAATCTAAAACCAACATCTATTTTTTCCAATCCAGGTTAAATACTGGAAAATCTTCAATCCTAGCTAAGATAAAATAAGAATTGAGCTCATCTTTTCAGTGTATTTTTTTCTCATACACGATCATTTTCTTTTGATAATGAAGCAGTTTCCAAAATTCTTGAAAAGTTTTAAAAAAAGTTAAAATATTTTTTTTTGCATTTTGATTAATAATTGTGATTTTAAACTAATTTTCCGTGGTATTCAGGAATATACTGAAGGGATTAAAATCAAAAACAATTAACCCAACATAGCTTATGCAAAATTTTACCAAAAGTTTATGGCAAGTAGTTTTTTTATTGCTTGTCATAGTTTCCTTATGTAGTCATGAGGCATTTGCCCAGACGACCTCCATTTCTGGAAAAGTCACAGAAGACAAGACCAAAGAAACCCTTGTAGGGGTTAATATTGTGGTCAAAGGTCGGGTTGTAGGTACCATCACTGATCTCAATGGTAATTTTAACCTTAGAGTCAACCAAGCCCCTCCCTTTACTTTGGTTTTTTCTATGATCGGATTTACCAGCAAGGAAATTGAGATCACTGAATCCAATGTCTCCAACTTACAGGTTACTTTAACTGAAGCCAGCATTCTTGGTCAGGAGATAGTAGTATCCGCCTCAAGGGTGGAGGAAAGTGTTCTTCAATCTCCAGTAACAGTGGAAAGAATGGATATCATTTCTATCCGGGAGGCTCCACAGGCGAATTTTTACGACGGACTGAAAAACATGAAAGGGGTAGAAATGAGTACCCAGTCACTCACTTTCCAATCTTTTAACACTAGAGGCTTCAATGCCAATGGTAACGTAAGGACAGTTCAGCTTATTGATGGTATGGATAACCAGGCTCCGGGTTTGAACTTCTCTGTTGGAAACATTGCCGGTATCTCTGAACTGGATCTGGAAAGTGTGGAATTGCTTCCAGGTGCTGCATCTGCACTTTATGGACCAAATGCCATCAATGGTATTTTGTTGATGAATTCAAAAAACCCATTCCAATACCAAGGATTCTCTGCTCAAATCAAAAGTGGTATCATGGATCAAAATACCAGATCCAATCCAACCACCGGATTCTATGATTTTGCTGCGAGATACGCTACTGCCTTCTCTGACAAAGTAGCCATGAAATTCAATGTCAACTATCTGAGAGCAGACGATTGGCAGGCCAATGATTTCCGCGACCAATCTTTGTTGAATGGTTTTGGAATAGAAAATGGTACAAGAGAAACTAACCCAGGCTTCAACGGTGTGAACATTTATGGTGACGAAACCAATGTTAACATGTTCAGTGTAGCTCAAAGTCTGGTAGGTGCAGGTGTACTTCCTCAAGCTGCTTTGGCTTTGGTGCCACAGACCTTTGTTTCAAGGACAGGTTATTTGGAAAGAGATTTGGCAGATTATGGAACCAAATCATTGAAATTGAATGCTGCATTGCATTGGAGACTAAACGATAATGTAGAAGCGATTTTCCAAGGTAACTATGGTGCAGGAACTACAGTATACACAGGAGCTGACAGATATTCCATAACTGGATTCAATATTGGACAATATAAAGCAGAATTAAGAGGAGCCAATTGGTTCTTAAGGGCTTATACCACCCAAGAGAGGTCAGGTGACTCTTATGCAATCGGAATTGCAGGTCAAGGTATCAATGAGGCATGGAAACCTAGCCAACAATGGTTCGGTCAATACGTAGGTGCTTTTGTTCAAGCTAGAAGTCTTGGTTAAAATGAAGCTCAGGCACATGCTACAGCAAGGGGAGTTGCAGACCAAGGAAGGTTTTTACCTGGAACTCCTCAATTCAATCAAGCTCTTGAAGATGTTAGGTCCAGACCTATTCCAGGTAATGCTCAGGGCGTCGGAGCAAGATTTGTTGACAAAACCAACCTCTACCACTTGGAAGGATCTTATGCCTTCAAAGACATCAAATTTGCTGATTTCGTAGTGGGAGCCAACTACAGAGTATATGCTCTTAACTCAGAAAGAACGTTATTTGCAACTGATGACGATGGCAATGAGTTCAATATCAGAGAATTTGGTGGATATGCCCAAGGTAGCAAAACCATTGCGGATAAATTGAAAGTAACTGCTTCAGTACGTTATGACAAAAACGAAAATTTTGACGGTCAGTGGTCACCAAGGGTTGCGGCTGTTTACACAGCAGGAAAGCATAATTTCAGAGCTTCCTATCAGACAGGTTTCCGCATCCCGACTACTCAAGATCAATACATAGATTTATTAACCCCTCAGGCAAGATTGATCGGTGGTCTTCCTCTATTTAGAGAAAGATATAATCTGAACAACAATCCTGCTTATTCCTTAGCTACTGTTACCCAGTTTGGAACTGCAATCCAAACCTTGGCTGCTAATCCTCAATTCCAACAACAGGTATTCCAACAAGTTTATAGCCAGTTCCCTCAAGGAACACCTCCAAATGATCCTGCTGTGTTGGCAGCTGTAGCACAAGCTATACCAGTAGTAGCTGCACAGCAAAATCAGGGACTTAAAACTCCTTACCGATTCACCAGATTCCAACCGGAAATTGTAAGGTCTTATGAAGTAGGTTACAAAAGTTTATTGGCAAATAACCGTTTGCTTATAGACGGTTATTTCTACTACAACAGGTTTGAGAATTTTATTGGAGGTCAGATATTGGTGCAGGATAGGTTCCCAGGTTCTGGAATTGCTTCAGATTTAGGCCTGAATTTGCTGAGCGCAAATTCAAGAAATATTTATTCTATGCCTGTTAACAGGGAAGAAGTAATCAAATCTTATGGATGGGCTTTAGGAGCTGATTATCAGTTGCCTAAAAACTACACTATTGGTGGTAACGTTTCCTTCAACAAATTGGCTAATTTGGATGAATTGGCAGAAGTGGGCTTTATTCCTTCTTTCAACACCCCTGACTACAGAACCAACCTAACCTTTGCCAACAGAAACATCAACAACAAAAACATCGGTTTTGCTTTAGCATGGAGATGGCAAGGTGAATTTGTATGGCAGTCTTCTTTCGTATCACCTGCTGTAAATACCCAACAGCTTTCTGTAATGCCTGCATTCAGTACTTTGGATGCCCAGGTAAGTTACAAGGTGAAAAGCATCAAATCAATCGTCAAATTGGGTGGACAGAACCTATTCAACAGTTCAGGATACCGTCAGGCTTGGGGTAACCCAACTGTAGGTACAATGTACTTTGTGTCCTTAACTTTTGATGAATTCTTGAATTAAAAGAAAATCAAACTGGTAAAAAAAGAGGCTGTCCATTTATGGAACAGCCTCTTTTTTTACAGGTTGGCATCTGAATCAAATTTCAATTAGCCAAATTTAATGGCCTTCATTTGACTTTTTATACATTCTGTTTATCTATTCACAAAGTCTTGGTTTGTTAGCCTCATCGGAGTCACATTACCATAAAAATCGAAGGTTTCTCCTATTATTTTTGCTCCCAACTTTGACAATAGGCTTACTGTAATATCCCTTGCATCAATATGGATTTCATTAACCCCATCATCTAAAAGCTCTTTAATGCTCTGTTCTGCTAGTTTTTTACCTATGCCCTTTCCTCTCCAGTCCGGTGCGACTGCATACCTGCCCCAATGCCAGATATTGCCTTCCCACCAAGCTGTGGCCAGTGCAATTAGCTTTTGTTTATGAAAAGCTCCCCAACTTTTTTGTGGTAAAAACTTCACAGGAAGGTAAGAAGAGGGAATATTTTGCTCTAATGAAAAAACCATTTCCATCAATTCAATTGCAAGTGCCATTTGGGCATCCGATAATTGAACAATAATTAAGTCTTCGTAATCTTCCATTCCTTGAATTTAAATCTTATTTTTAGGATTGATCAACAAATTGATATTTTATTGATCGCAGGATTGTAAAAACAAATGAATTTATGAAATCGGGAATGAATTAAACCACACTCAGGGATATTTTCATGCAAGATTTCAAATACTTCCCCAACTGAATTGTCGGGATGACCACTAAAAAACAAAAAAACATATGAAAAGAAAAGCTACTGCCGTATGGCAAGGTTCAGGAAAAGAGGGCAAGGGACACTTGACCACAGAAACAGGAGTATTGAATAAAACCCAATATTCTTTCAGCTCAAGATTTGAAGAAGGAACCGGCACCAATCCGGAAGAATTGATTGCAGCAGCCCATGCGGGTTGTTTTTCAATGAAACTCAGTTTTAACCTAAGTGGGGCAAATTTCCCTCCTAAGGCACTGGAAACCCAATGTATTATCACCTTTGAAGAAGGAACTGTAAAACAGTCCAAATTAATTTTGAAGGCAAAAGTGGATGGAATCGCTGAGGATAAATTTGCGGAATTGGTAAAAGATGCTGAAAAAAACTGTCCTATTTCCAGGCTTTTGAATACGGAAATTGTGGTAGAATACACCCTTAATTAAATAATCGATTTAGGCTTTTGGATAATAAATTTCCAAAAGCCTATTTCTATAAATGGAGAAAATAAAGTTGCCTTGAAAAAGTTTTGAAATACGGAAATTTAATTGTTTTGATATTTTGAAGCATAAGAAACCAGTTTGGCAATAACTACCGCAGGGTAAAGGATACCAACAACAGAAAGGAAGGAAGATAACATTTTTGCCAAAGTATTTACTGGGTGAACATCCCCAAAACCCACAGTACTTAAACTAACAAGGCTGAAATACATAAAATCACCAAAATCCTGATCCGCGCCCGACAATTGAATATTTCCTTCTATGGAAGACCCTGAATATAATTGGATCAATTCCATCCCAAAGGCTCCCACCAATGCCATGCAAAGGTATACATTGACCGCTCCAATTATTCTATAAGCATTGACTTCCTCATCCCTGAACAATAAGCGTAAATTGATAATCATAAAGTGAATGAGATTCAGAATAATGACAACTCTTTCAAGATCATAAAATTCATAGGGATTATTAGCGAACCTGATAATTCTTAGTCCGAGATGGAGCGAAAGCATGATCATAGAAGAAATTACAAAGACCTTTTCTCTTGCCGAAAAAGTACCTATAAAAAATAAGGCTATGAACATGAAGTTTAAAAGGAAAGTATTTTCCCACTTGTCAATTATCACAGGCAGGATAAAAACAATGATCAGTAACATGACCAATAAGGAAATAAAGGAAACATCGGATTCCCAATACTTTTTGGTCTTGTGTAATAAATTGCTCATCTACTCTGAATTTGAACTTACTTCATAATACTTTAAGAATCAGTATAAGGCAATAAATGTTTCTAAATCACCAATTGTCAAAAAGGAAGTATTATCAAAGGAATTGAACCATCATAAACCAACTCATTGACGAGAAATTTTCTGAAGAGTTTATCTTTGAATGTTCGGCTTCCCCTCTGGACAACCAAAATCTGACTATTATCTCCTGAGACAAAGGATTTCAACTTTGTAAAAAGGTCTTCACCAGAAAAAACAGCAGTTTCAACCATCAGATTGGTATCCACTTTTTTTGAAATAGCTACTAAATAATCATTCAGTTCCTCTACTTTATCATTTTCCATAGCAATACTAATCCATTGAATGGAGGTCACGGTATTTGGTAGGTAGAATAGCAAGCGCTCCAATTCCTTGAGATTCAATTCATATTTCGGATGAACACTTATCACTATCTTTTTTGGCTGGAATTCATGCAAATGCTTTGGAACTGCCACTGTGATTTGGTTAATTTTTTCAACCACCTCATTGACCATGCTACCTAGAAAAACTTGTTTCAACAAGCCCCCACCTTTTAATCCCATTAATATGAATGCAGGAACAGAGGGATGATTTTTCTTAAGAAATTCAATGATAGGTTCTTCTAAGATTTCAAAACCGATCCGAGCTTCTTCTCCAAAAATCAGTTTCTTCATCCTTAACCAGGTCCTGTTGATTTCATGAATATGTCCATATTTCATTTTTAACCTCAACTCATGATTTGCTAAGGTAGGAACCTGAAAATCCAGTTCATGAAAAACTTGGACTTCCAGCTCTAAATTTTCTGACCATCGCCTTGCAACCTGTAATACTTTTTTGGAATAATCTGAGAAATCCACTAAAACCCATAATTTGGGTTTTTCACCTGAGTTACTTTTCATAAAATCAAATTAACAAGCATAAGAATTAAATATAAGAAATCAGGGAATGGAATAATGAATTTTATTACCTAAAATGTATTAAAAATGTCAATGATTTGGAAAAAAAACCCGCTAAAAACTAATTTTAAATAACAAAGCCAAAAATAGCATGAGCCTTACTTCTGAAAATATTTTGTTTATTGGGTCTATTCTGCTTTTTTTAAGTATCCTAGCAGGAAAAACCTCTTATAAATTTGGCGTCCCTACCCTTATCCTTTTTTTGGGATTAGGAATGTTGGCAGGAAGTGATGGTCTTGGAATTCAGTTTGACAGCCCCTCTACAGCTCAGTTTATAGGAATTGTTTCATTGAATTTTATCCTTTTCTCAGGTGGACTAGATACAAACTGGAAGTCCATCAAACCCGTACTTTGGCAGGGCATATCGCTTTCTACTCTTGGAGTTCTGATAACAGCAGTATCCTTAGGCCTTTTCTTTTGGCAAATTTCTGATTTCACAGTATACGAGGCTTTACTGCTTGGGGCAATTGTATCTTCAACAGATGCTGCTGCTGTATTTTCTATTTTGAGGTCAAAAAGCGTCGCATTAAAATACAAATTAAGGTCAGTTCTGGAATTAGAAAGTGGAAGTAATGATCCTATGGCCTATGTTTTGACCATCGCTTTTCTTGGACTTGTCACTAATCCAGAGACTTCTTTTGCTTCACTTATCTCTACATTTTTTTTACAAATGATCCTGGGAGCAACTTTAGGTTTACTCTTTGGCTGGATAAGCATCCATACCATCAATAAAATCAACATTGGATTTGATGGCCTATACCCTGCCTTGGTGATAGCTTTAATGTTTATAACTTTTTCCTTTACAGATCTTGTAGGTGGAAATGGTTTCCTTGCTGTCTACCTTTGCGCAGTTTATATAGGCAACCATGACTTTATCCATAAAAAAACAATACTTAAAATATACGATGGAGCGGCATGGCTCATGCAGATTGTGCTATTTTTGACCTTAGGACTTTTGGTCAACCCAAATGAAGTTATTCCCTTAGCTGGCTTGGGTCTGGCTGCTTCCTTATTTTTGATATTTGTATCAAGACCACTAGGTGTATTTTTATCTCTTTTACCTTTCAATATGAAAAACAGAAGGAGATGGTATATTTCTTGGGTAGGTCTTAGAGGAGCCGTGCCAATAGTTTTTGCAACATATCCTTTGATTGCAGACATAGAAAAAGCACCTGTAATTTTCAATGTCGTATTTTTTATTTCAGTAAGCTCTGTGCTTATTCAAGGTACAACACTTTCGAAAGTGGCAACTTGGTTTAAAGTGGCTTTACCGGAAAAAGCCAAACCTGTGTCACCATTGGATAGCTTTCTCAAAGAAGATCCTAAAACGGCAATGGTGGAAATCAATATTCCTGAGGAAAATGTAGTCGTAGGAAAAAAAATCCTTGAATTAGGTTTTCCCAAGAATGCCATCATAGCAATGATCAAGAGAAATAAAAATTACATAACACCAAATGGAACTACGAAAATCCTTGGTAACGACACCTTGATCGTATTGGCAGAAAATTACGATCACTTAAAAAATGTATATGAAGTTTTGAATTTACCGACCCCTGATTTTGGGGATGATTAGAAAAACGGCACTGGGTATTCAGTGCCGTTTTTCTATTATTAAGCTGCATTTCTAGCAGCATTGATAATGCCAAACATGGTGCGCAGGATGAGTTTTTGTAAAACTGGATCATCCACCCCTTTTTCCAGCATAGTCTGAATGGCATATTGCTGAATAGTAATCACTGGCAATACGATTTTCTCTCTAATAGCAATGGATTGTTTGGAAGTTGGATTGTCTTCCAACAAGGTCTCCATTCCAGATACTTCAAGCAACAATCTAATGGTCCTTTCATACTCTTCAAACATCAATTGCCAAAACTCTGAATACCTTTTGTTTTTCTTCAGATAAGCCGTAGCCTCATAAAAAGACTTTGCCAATGACTGCATGGAATTTCCAAGAAGGGACCGGAAGAAGAGCGAATCATTATATAACTGCTTGACCGCTTCAAACTTCCCTTCTCTTTTTAAGGCATCCAAAGCTGCTCCAACCCCAAAAAATCCCGGTATATTCTGCTTCATCTGCGCCCAGGAGCCTACAAAAGGTATGGCCCTAAGGTCGTCGAATTTCAAACCGGAATCCTTACCACGCTTAAGTGGTCTCGAACCGATATTGACTTGACCAAAATATTTCAGAGGCGTGACATGTTCAAGATAGCTTAGAAATTGGGGATGGCTTTTGAAGTCTTTGTAAAAGTTATAGGACACATCTGCCATTTCATCAATCAGTGCCCTCTGATAGGCATTGAGTGTTTTATCTGAATTTAAATAAAGCTCATTTTCAATCCCCGCACACAAAAGCTGTTCAAGATTGTAACTACAGGAGACAGGCTTTCCATAATTGGCAGAAATGGTCTGTCCCTGAATGGTTACCTGGATTTCCTTGTTTTCTACCTGAGGGCCATGGGAAGCATAGAAATTGTGCATGTTACCCCCTCCCCTAGCAGGTGGTCCCCCTCTCCCGTCAAAAAAGACCACATCTACATCATATTGTCTGGATATTTTGGTCAATTCCTCTTTGGCCCGCAAAATAGACCAATTGGCACGTATATACCCTCCGTCTTTGGTCCCATCAGAAAAGCCCAACATAATGGTCTGCTTGGATTTTCTGTTGAGCAAATGCTTTTTGTAAGCAGGATTTTGGTAAAGCAGCTCCATGATTTTTGGGGCTTCCGCAAGATCATCTATGGTTTCAAATAAAGGAACAATATCCAAACAAAGCTCTTCATGGTCTTTGCCCAAGGTAAGCCTTCCCAATTGGAATACCTCCATCACATGCAAAGCCGACTGACAGTTGGAAATGATGTAACGGTGGAGACCATCTTCCCCATTGTTCTTCTGGACCGTACGTATAGCATCAAAAGATTTCAACATTTCCTGATGAAATTCATCCTTCAGCAGGCTGATATCCGGAAGGGATTCAAAATCCAGAATAAACTTTTCTTTATCTTTTTCATGAAGCTGTTGAAATGTTTCCAATGCCTCCTCCCCTAACTGGATACCAATGATCTCATTCCAAAGCCCATCATGCTTCCTACTGTCCTGACGGACATCCATATTGGCAAAATGAAAACCAAAGATTTTAACTTTCAGGATAAATTCATCCAATTGTTCCAAGAATAAGCCATCGTGATGCTCGACCAGCCCTTTTCTGGCCTCCATCAGATCAAACAATAACTCCTCTTTGCTCTTATAATAATTTTGGTTTTCAAATAAGGAATTAAAGAGTCCATTTTCAACCTTCAGCATAATCGGCTCTACATGCTTAAAGGTTAGCCTCTTACGTATTTTTCTCACATCACGGTAATAACATCTCAAAATCCATTTTTGAAGTCTTTCGGCTACCTTTATGGTTATATCATGGGTCACAAAAGGATTTCCATCCCGATCTCCACCTGGCCAAAACCCAACTTTTAACAAACCGGTATTTTCCCATTCATGGAGTGGGAATTCCAACATATTGAGCAGGCGGGTAAGAATATCAGGAATAGTCACATAAAAAACATTGACCAAAAACCAGATCAAACTTACTGCCTCATCCAATGGTGTTGGTTTTTCTCTATTTATAAAAGGGGTTTTCCCTAATTGCTGTAAAAGCAGATTGATGTTACCCAGATCATTTTCCTTTATAGCAGATTCAAGGTCTGTAATTATTCCTAATACATTGCCTGGATAAAATTGCGTTGGGTGAGCAGTCAAAGTAAGCCTCACTGAAAAATCTTTCAGTTTCTTAATCAATTCTTCCCTTTTTCGGTCATTGTCTACCCTTGCCACCAATGCCTGAAGACTTCCTTTTCCCTTGACATCATGAATTTTGTCAAAGGCCGCATCCTCTATAGAATCGAATAGTACTACTTGCCGCTCTACGTACTGCACCATCTTAAATAGCAATTCATGCCTTTCTTCCTCGGTATTTTTGGCCATCAATTCATCAAAAAAACCATGAATAATTTCCTTTGGTGTCTTCTTATTCTGAAATCCTTCATGGCATTTGGAAGCCAAAATCGGCAACAAGGTTCCAGTCCTGTGGATATCACTAAAGGGTAAATCCAAAAACAGACTGTTGTAAATGGTAAATCTTTTGGCTACTTCGGTTTCGTAATTATTTTTTGACATGATAGGTTTAAGGTTTTGAAAGGCTGAATTTAACAAAAAAACAACAAATACGATTTATGTTTAATTTTTTGTCAACAAAAACCCATAACTCCGTGAAAAAAATTAAAAGGAATGCATTTTTTTAACAAAAAGACAAAGAAAAACCAAAATTTTTCTCTTGCGTAAAGTCGTAGAAGTTACATGCTTTGAATAATTTCGGGAATAAATATTCTAATTTAGAAAACATAAATTCTGTTTTATGATATTGGCCGTTCTGTTAGGGTTTATTTTTGCAATTGGGACTCCCTTATGGCGTAGAATCCTATTTAAGACTTTCCCTTACCTCTATTCAGCGGTCCCCGTACTGCTTTTCATTTATTTTGTATCAAAGCTCCCAGAAATAAATGGATCAAACTTCCTTATTGAAACAAACAGTTGGATTCCCCAACTGGGAATTGATCTGAATTTTAGATTGGATGGACTTTCCATGCTTTTTTCCCTGATGATCACAGGAATTGGTTCTTTGGTTTTCATTTACACCAGTTATTACCTCAAAGGTCATAACTACCTGGATAGGTTTTATGCTTATTTATCCATGTTTATGGCCTCGATGTTGGGCGTGGTACTTTCTGATAACCTGATAACACTTTTTATTTTTTGGGAATTGACCAGTATCAGTTCTTTCTTTCTGATTGGATTCAACAATGAGGAAGAATCTTCCCGCAAGTCTGCACTGACTGCTTTAGGTATCACAGGTTTGGGAGGATTGTTCATGTTAGTGGCTTTTATCTGGATAGGTGCAATATCAGGTACATATTCCTTAACAGAAATGATGAGTCAGCCAGAGGTACTGAAAAACAGCTCTGCATATTTTTGGATTATTATTCTGATTTTCATCGGGGCATTTACCAAATCTGCCCAATTCCCCTTTCATTTTTGGCTGCCTGGTGCCATGAAAGCCCCTACTCCAGTGAGCACTTATCTCCATTCAGCAACTATGGTAAAGGCAGGCATATTCCTCCTTGCCCGTTTTACCCCAATCCTTGGAGACAGCCCGGAATGGAATTGGACACTGACTATTATTGGTGCAGTAACTATGACTTATGCTGCTGTCCATTCTTTATTTAGAACGGACCTCAAAAGTATTTTGGCTTATTCTACCATTTCAGCTTTAGGGATATTGGTATTTCTGATCGGTCTGGGAACCGAGGGTGCCTTATTGGCTGCTGCCTTATTTATCCTTACCCATGCACTTTATAAAGCAGCCTTATTCCTTATCACGGGAATTATTGACCATGAGACAGGTACAAGGGAAATCCTCCAACTTTCCGGCCTTAAAACCAAAATGATGCCGGTTGCAATTGCTGGCTATATCGCTGCTTTGTCAAGTGCTGGCCTTCCTTTTTTATTGGGATTTCTTTCCAAGGAGGCAATGTATGATGCTACATTACAGCTTCCCACGGCAGCTGGATTATTGACATTTCTGGTAGTTCTAACCAAAATCTGCTTATTGGTAGCAGGGCTCTGGGCAGGGTTCAAACCTTTTTCAGGAAAGATTTCAGAAGCTTCAATTTCAGCCAAAATGCCCTCTCCAAAACTGTGGATTCCAACAATATTATTGGGATGCCTTAGTCTTGCATTCGGGATTTTCCCAGGACTGATAGATAAAACACTGATACTGCCTGTTCTGAACAGTATAGCCGGATATGAGGCTGACACATACCTGGCCATATGGCATGGATTCAATTTAGCTTTAGGACTAAGTATTTTGACCTTGGTTTTAGGTACCCTGCTTTTCATTTATTGGAAACCAAGTCCTGGCAAAATAAAGGCAATCGAACGATATGCATCACTTTCACCTGAAAATCTGGTAAATGTTCTGGGAAAAGGTTTTCAGGCCTTTGCTGAAAAATGGACTTCCTTTTTTCAAAATGGATACCTTCGAAATTATGTGATTACCATCCTTTTATTTTTGAGCATTATGGTTGGTTACCGCCTTTTTTCGGGAGTTGTGATTTATCTAGATTGGAATCAGATTTCTGAAATCACCACTTCTGAATTCGTTGTGGTCTTCTTGATGGTGACTTCTATATTCTTTGTTGTCTTTTCCAAATCCAGGACTGCTGCAATAGTTGCCCTGGGAGTTATCGGTTTTTCAAATTGTCTTTTCTTTTTGTATTACTCCGCTCCGGATTTGGCAATGACCCAATTTTCCATAGATACACTAACCGTATTGTTATTTATGCTGGTACTTTTCAAACTTCCCTTGAACAAAACATTTTCCAGCGTTCCTATACGGATAAGGGATGCCGTTATTTCCCTGTTTTTCGGGGCCTTGATTGCTATTTTGGCTTTAGAGGTTTTTGAAGAATCAAGTATCAGGGAGGTTTCTGATTACTATGCAGACAATGCCTATATCTTGGCAAAAGGTAGAAATGTGGTAAATGTAATTTTGGTGGATTTCAGGGGATTTGACACCATGGTGGAAACTGCGGTATTAGTAATTGCAGCTATCGGTGTATTTAGCCTTATGTACCTGAACCTTAACCCTGAAAAGAAAGACTGACATGAAATCAATTATATTTAGAACCTCATCCAAATACTTACTACCGATCTTGTTGATCTTTTCGGTTTTTATCCTACTTAGGGGACATTATTTACCCGGAGGAGGCTTTGTCGGAGGTTTAATGGCTGCATTGGCATTTATTCTCCATTCGTTTGCCTTTGGGCTTGAAGAAACCAAGAACATCATCAAAATACATCCCGGATTTCTCATGCCCATGGGGCTGGTGTTTGCCCTGATAGCAGGACTAGCACCATGGATTTACCAGGAGCCATTTATGACCGGACTTTGGTATGGTGAACCTCTAAGAATGATAGGGATGGTAGGTACTGCTTTATTATTTGATATTGGGGTATATTTTGTGGTTATAGGTTCGGTTTTGACAGTCATGTTTTCAATAAGAGAAATTATTTGAAATGGAATTATTGCTGATATTTATCATAGGCCTCCTTCACGCTTCAGGCATATACATGCTTCTTAGAAGGAGCATGTTCAAAATGATCATCGGGCTGATATTACTTGGCAATGGGGTCAATATGCTTATTTTCTTATTAGGAAAACTTACAAAAGGCCATCCTCCGGTTATTGAGGATGGTGCCAAAATCTTTACTGAGATTTATGCAGATCCACTTCCACAGGCTTTGATTTTGACAGCGATTGTAATTGGCTTTGGGCTTCAATCATTCGCTATTATTTTGATCAAAAGGGTATATCAGGTCCTAAAGACTGACGACCTGGATGAACTTAATTCAACTGACGAAGAGATATGAGTAATCCGTATATAGTATTACCGATCATATTGCAGTTGGTTGCAGCAGTGGTTTTGATGTTCTTTTGGACAAAGACCAAGGCCCAAAAAACTATAAGCATCCTGTTTTCAACCGCGGCAGTTGCTGTTGGAGTGTATATGCTCCATTCTGTCTGGCATCATGGCATCCAGATCACCCACTCAGGCAATTGGAAAGCCCCATTTGGAATCACATTCGTGGCGGACTTATTGGCCATGACATTGATCCTCATTTCATCCATCGCCGCCTTGGGTGTCTCCATTTTTTCAGCAGGTAGCATGAGGGAAGAAAGGTTGAAATTCGGGTATTACCCGGTTTTCCACTTCCTGGTGATGGGGCTGCAGGGAGCATTTCTTACAGGAGATATTTTCAATTTATATGTGTGGTTTGAAGTCATCATCATTTCCTCTTTCGTATTGATGACTCTTGGTGGCAAAAAGGCCCAATTGGAAGGTACAATAAAGTATGTTTCACTCAACTTATTGGCATCTTCCTTTTTCCTAACAGGAATAGGTTTTCTATATGGCCTGACAGGAACCCTCAATATGGCTGACCTGGCTGTCAAAATGAAACTGATAGAAAACAGTGGACTTGTCAATGTTACGGGGAGTTTATTCCTAGTAGCCTTTGGTATCAAATCCGCCATTTTTCCTATGTACTTTTGGCTGCCGGCATCTTACCATACCCCTCCCCCGGCTGTAACTGCAATATTTGGAGGACTCTTGACAAAAGTTGGGATTTATGCTATGCTGAGGACTTTCTCCTTGATTTTTGGTGGGGATGAATTCATGACATTTATAACTTC
Organism: Cecembia rubra; assembly: GCF_003014575.1. GTDB lineage: Bacteria > Bacteroidota > Bacteroidia > Cytophagales > Cyclobacteriaceae > Cecembia_A > Cecembia_A rubra. Next base: position 157,159 of record NZ_PYGF01000001.1, on the reverse strand, counting down.
CATCATTGCTGCCCTTACCATTTTGGCAGGTGCTTTTGGTGCCATGAGCAGAAAGCATATGAGTAAAATCTTTGGCTTCCTGATCATCTCCCATATTGGATTCATGATGGTTGGCATTTCTATTTTTTCGGAAGCGGTATTAGTAGGCACTGTGTTTTATTTGATCCATGACATTATTGTCAAGACTAACTTATTTATGGTTTCGGGATTGGTCATGAAAATCAATGGAAGCCAGGACATAAAAGCATTGGGGGGATTATACCAATCCCATCCTTTGCTTTCTTTGTTGATGGCAGTACCTTTATTTTCGCTGGTGGGGATCCCGCCCCTTTCTGGATTCTGGGCCAAAATCTTCTTTATCCAGGGTGCCTTATCCGCACAGAATTACCTTTTGGTAGGCTCTGTGGTAATTGGCAGTTTCCTTACTCTTTGGGTAATTGCCAGGGTATGGTCAGAAGTTTTCTGGAAAAAGGGGGAAAACCTACCCAAACAAGCTAATGGAGTCTATTTTGATGCCTTATCCAATCTTCAGCAATGGGCCTATATCGTACCAATGCTGCTACTTTCGATAATTTCTTTGTATATTGGTTTAGGGGCCGGCCGCATCATTACATTGTCCCAGAAGATAGCTTCTGAATTAGTAGATCCCTCATTGTATATTCAGCTTGTACTTCAAAACCAACTACCATGATCAAGGCACTTCTTTTAGCAAATATTTTGTTGGCTACAATTTGGGTTTTGGCAACTGGAACTTTAACTCAGGAAAATTTTGTATTTGGATTTCTTATCAGTTTCGGGATTTTGTGGATCATTTCTCCTGACAGAAGGAAAAACAACTATTTCACGATAGTACCTAAACTGATTTCTTTTTCAGTTTTTGTTTTGTATCAGATCATTAAATCCAATATACAGACATTAATAGAGTCTTTATACTCTAAATCAAAATTATCGCCTGCGATATTAAAGGTTCCGCTTAGTGTAAAAACCGATGGTGAAATCACCTTTTTTTCACACCTCCTGAATATTACACCAGGAACACTCGTAATTGATATTTCGGATGATAAAAAGGCCCTGTTTGTGCATGTCGTACACTGTGATGACAAGGAGGCTTATGTCAAGCAATTAAAGGAAGTATTTGAAAAACGCATATTAGATCTGGTAAGATGACACTTGTAGAATATTATCAATATGTGGTCATTCCCATTTTAGGGATTTCCGTAATCCTGGTGTTTATCAGGTTCTTAAAAGGCCCAAGCCTAGCTGATAGGGTAATTTCCCTGGATATGCTGATACTAATGGCTATAGGTATAGTGGTGATTTACAGCATCATTTATGACCAAAGCACCTTTTTGGACATTGCCATGCTTTTTGCACTGATTGCTTTCTTGGGTACAGTAGCATTTGCTTATTATCTGGAAGAAAGGAGAAAAAGAAATGAATGAGTTAATTATCATGGTTCTCAGCACCATCGGCTCTCTATTTGTACTATCAACTTCTGTGGCCATGTTCAGAAAGAGAGATGTTTACTTGAGGATAAATGTCACCACCAAAACAGCAACCTTGGGTCTGGGATTGCTGCTGGCATCTGCCGCAATATTCTTTCAGGAGTATTCGGTGACTACCAGGGTATTGGCCACTATAATTTTCATCATACTTACCGCTCCTATCGGGGGCCATATGCTGGCCAGAGCAGCTTACCTTAACAAAACAAAAAAATGGGAAGGGATGAAAATAGATGACCTTGCAGGTCAATATGATCCAAAAAGTAAAGTACTTTACAGTGAGAAAAAAAACACTTCATTTGAACCTCCTGTGGATTATGACAAAAACAGCCCTCAAACTTAAAAGCTATTTATTCCTCTTCCTGGGCATCTTAATGGGCTCATGTGAACAGGAAATCCAAAGTGAAAAAATGATTAACCAAAACTATTCATTTTTATTGGGAGCCTATACCAACGATGACAGTCAGGGTATAGGATTGTTGGTTTTTGATCATGAAAATAAGAAACTGGAAACCAAGATTATCGGAGCAGGAATTACAAATCCCTCATTTGTCATCAGTAACAAAGCCCAAACATTGGTATTTGCTGTTGAGGAAACTGCTGGAGAAAATGGAGGGAAAATCAAGTCCTTTAAATTTGAAAGGGAAAACAATAAACTGGTTTTATTGGACACAAAGGATTCTTTCGGTGACCATCCCTGCTATCTCGCTTTGGATGAAAAGGAGGAGTTTTTGGTAGTTGGAAACTACAGCGGAGGAAATTTTTCAGCTTATAAAATCAATCAGGGAAATCTAGAACATGTTCAGACAATACAGCACGAAGGGCAGAGCATAGTCAGCAACCGTCAGGCAGGTCCCCATGTCCACAGTACTGTTTTCCATCCTGATGGCCACTTTCTGTTGGTAGCTGACTTAGGTACTGACAAAATCCATCTTTACAACTTCAATCCCGGATTTGCGGTTCCATTTAACCATGCATCAATCCAATATTTTGAGGTGGACGGAGGGGCAGGACCAAGACATTTGGCAATTCATCCTGAAGGAAATACTGTTTACCTGGTCCATGAGCTGAGTGCTGAACTGGGGGTTTATGGTTTTGACAAGGGAAAGATGTCCAAAAAACAAATTCTACCCTTGACAGCACCTGATTTTATTGGAACGGTTGGTGCAGCAGAGGTCCGCATCTCGCCGGATGCCCGTTTTGTATATGCATCCAACAGAGGAGAGGCCAATGAAATAAGTGTCTTTGAAATCCAAAAAGATGAATCGCTTAAATTCATTGAAAGGGTCAAAACAGGAGGAGAAATGCCAAGAAACTTTATTATTACCAAAGATGGCAATTACCTGCTAGTTGCTCATCAAGGTTCAAATAACATCACGGTGTTTGAAAGAGAACTAAAATCCGGCAAACTCCACAAGTTGGAAATAGAGGCGGAATTCAATAAACCTGTTTACTTGTTTGGACTGGATTAGAACGTAAAAATTGAAAAAAAATTAGCTCTCATAAAAAATCATAAAATATTTTTTTGTCAAGCATAAGGAAAACTTAAAAAATATTTTACACAAAACCATCATATTGTAAAAACAATCCTTACCTTTGGGGAAATTATTCAATTACAATACAATTATCATGAACACAGGAAAAGTAAAATTTTTTAATGAGTCCAAAGGATTCGGTTTTATTATTGACAACGAGTCTTCCAAAGAGTATTTCGTTCACGTTACAGGTTTGATCGACGAAATCAGAGAGGATGACGAAGTTACTTTCGACCTTAAAGAAGGAAGAAAAGGCCTAAATGCAGTGAATGTAAAAGTAGTTTAATCTATATATTACACATTGACAATTAGTAAAAAGCCCCGGTAAACGGGGCTTTACTTTTTTTACACTATCCTCAATAACACATCCCCTCAGACCAATTTTTGTTATGATCGTAAAAAATAAATCCATTATCAATCCTAAGCGGAGAATCAATATTGTTATGATACAGCTGGCCTGTACCGAGACCTTGAGGCATACTGATATGGTAAGTTGAGGTAAACTGGGCAATGGCATTGAGTCCTATATTGCTTTCCAAAGCTGAAGTCATCCACCAACCTATCCCAAGTTCCTCTGCTAGATCAATCCATTCTTTTGAGGCTTTGATTCCCCCCAATAAGGTCGGCTTTAATATGATATATTGGGGCATTATTTGTTCCAACAGTTTTTTCTTCTCCGCATATTCCGATAAATTGATCAATTCTTCATCCAATGCAATTGGAAGAGGCGTTTGCTTGCATAATTCGGCCATAGCTTTTGATTGACCTTGTCTGATGGGCTGCTCAATACTATGCAGGTCAAATTGGGCCAGCTTTTCCAATTTCTTCATGGCCTCCTCAGCAGAAAAAGCACCATTTGCATCTACCCTAAGCGTTATTTTTTCCTGAGAAAAGCTATTCCTGATATATTCTAAAAGTTCACATTCCTGATCAAAATCAATAGCCCCGATTTTCATTTTGATACAATCATAACCTTCGGCTATCTTTTTATCAATCTGCTGCAGCATGAAATCCCTATCCCCCATCCAAATCAATCCATTGATAGGAATTGATTTTTCATTATCAAAGAATGCATTTTCAAATATTTTCTTTCTACCTCCCCAAAAGAGATCCAACAATGCCACTTCAAACGCAAAGCGTATACTTGGAAGTTCGGCTGGAATATTATCTGAAACCCAATTCAATATCCCCTGCTCTGACTTTGGAATATCATTTCCTGAAAACTTAGCACATAAATTACTAAGTTGAATTTCAAAGTCAGGGATATCATCCACACTTAATTTTGGAAGTGGTGCGGCCTCACCCCAGCCTTTGACCTTTGGGTTTTCTGCTTCATGAGCACTCAGAAAAAACGTGGTTTTGCTTTTTAAGACCCCTCTTGAGGTGCCTGCATCAAATCGGAATCTTAAATGATGAGGTAAATAGTTGAATTTTGGTATGTGAAAATATTCTGTCATTGGGATTATATTTGCCAATTAATTGAAAACTGAACCCTGATGTTTAAAATTTCATCCATTGAAGAAATCAGATTATCTGATTACGATTATACTTTACCGGAGGAGAGGATTGCCAAATTTCCCTTGGAAAAAAGGGATCATTCCAAATTATTACAATATTTAAATGGTGATGTTTCACACCACAGGTTTTTTGAACTTCCTGATTTGCTTCCCTCCGGAAGTTTGATGGTTTTTAACAATACGAAAGTAATTCCTGCCAGATTGATTTTCCAAAGGGATACGGGAGCTAAAATAGAGATTTTTCTATTAAAGCCTCTTGCTCCGAGTCCGGTTATCAATGAGGTGATGATTTGTACAGATGAAGTGTCTTGGGAAACCATGATAGGTAATCTTAAAAAATGGAAAGATGGAGAAGTCCTACAGGGGCAAATTGATATCCAAGGGCAAAGTATCATCATCAGCGCTAAGCTAACAGACAGGGAAAACAAAGTGGTATCTTTTTCTTGGACAGGTGACAATATACCTTTTGTTTCGATAGTGGAGGCCTCTGGGGAAGTCCCACTTCCTCCCTACCTAAACAGGGAAGCTACTGAAGAGGACAGACCAAGGTATCAGACAGTCTATTCCAAAAAGGAAGGGGCAGTAGCTGCGCCAACTGCAGGCCTGCACTTTACAGAAGAAGTACTGGACAACTTAGAAAACAAAGGCGTGAACAAGGAGTTCCTTACCCTTCACGTGAGTGCTGGAACCTTCCAACCCATAAAGAGTGAAAAAGTTACCGACCACGCCATGCACAGTGAGCAGGTAGTCATTGAATTGAGCACTTTGGAAAGGCTGGCTGCCCATCCCGAAAAAATCATTGCAGTGGGCACAACCTCCATGAGAACATTAGAAAGCTTGTATTGGTATGGCGTTAAGTTGATTAGAGGAGGTGATAAGCAGTTTTTTATCCCCAAATTATACCCATACGAACACAAAGCTTATAACCTTCCTGAAAGAACGGAAAGTTTCAAGGCTGTACTGGAGATGATGAAAAAAAGTAATCTTAAAGAAATTACCGGTTCTACTGAAGTGTTTATTATGCCGGGCTATGATTTTAAGGTCTGCGATGCACTGGTTACAAATTTCCACCAACCTTCCTCCACATTGATTTTATTGGTAGCAGCCTTTACTGAAGGAAATTGGCGGAAAATCTACGAAGAAGCACTAAGTAATGATTACAGATTCCTCAGTTATGGAGATAGCAGTTTGCTTTGGAAACGGTGATTTCAATCACCGTTTCCTGAGCCCAGTTTATTGATACCATTCAGTAAATTTTGAAAATAAGTCCTACCCACTGGGACCGTATCCTTACCTACTGTCACTTCCCTGGGATTGATTGTATTGATTTGATCCAATCTGACAATATAACTTTTATGGATACGGATAAAATCATCTCCCGGGAGTACAGTTTCAAATTCCTTTAAAATATTTCTTAAGGAGTAAACATTATCATTGGTAACCAAAGTGGTATAATTACCATCTCCTTTCATCCAGATAATATCTGTGAACTTCACTTTTACCAAATTGCCTTTATATCTCACAAAAAGCGCGTCTTTGATCAAAAGTTTGTTTTCATTTTCCAGAGTCCCATTACCGTTGCTGTTTCCATTGGACTTTCCATTGTAAGCTTTTAAAACATCTTTCATGACTCTTTATTTTACAATGGAAACAGTTTGATCGGGTTTTTGTTTAAGATAACCCTGAACTTTGTCATTGCATCTCTGCCTGAACATTGGCTTAAAAATCAAAAAGCTAAGAATATTAATACGAAAAGGTAATTCTGGACCCGGGAAAAAAATCTGAAGGATAAACAATAAAAGGAATACTATTTGGATTATGATGGCAGGAAATCAGGTCATGAGACTACTGTTTTTTGGATTTTCCTCAACTGTATTAATCCAAATCTGAAATCTGCTTTGAATTGTTTCTGATCAATTGATCCAATTCCTGGGCCAATGGTTTCAAATAAGAGAAATATTTGCGGTTTTCTTTATCCAATTTTTCTTTATCAATCAGCTCAAGTAGCCCCAAAATGGAAGACAATGGAGACCTCAGGGTAGAGGATTGTTGGTATAAAACTTCCCGCATAACTTTGTTCTGCTTGGCAAGTTTTTCAAAACCAATTCTTTCCTGATGGATATCTTTACAGGAATAAAGAAAGCCTTTGACCTGACCATCCAAATCTTTTAATGGATGAAATTTATGGCTGTACCAGATTTTTTGACCCAATTTGTTTAAATGAATTTCCCTTTCTAAATAAAATTTTTTCCCTTGAAGAATATCTTCTACATGCTTCAGAAAGAACTCATCCATGTCATCCATAAGATAGGCCAAAAACTTATCCCCCTTTTTGAGCGTTTTACCAAAAATAGATTTAATCAATTGCTCAGCTTTGTTATTAAAACCAAAAATTCTGAGGTCCTTACTTACAATAAAAATATGCTCATCAGAAAAATCCAAAACGGTTTGAAGGGTTAAATTAACCATTCTGTAATCTTCAGAAACCTTTTGGATATCTGTTACATCTTTTAATAACAGATCGATACCAGAAGATTTAGGATTTACAAATATTTTGTAATACCTGCCATTCATACTGTTGAACTCTTCAAAAATCCTCGGCTTCTTAGATTCTTTTGCATTCTTGAATTCCAGGGCATGTTTATAAAAACTCTGGTCCGGATAAACCTGCCAAATGGTTTTTCCTATAAGTTCTTTTGCTTTCCGATCAAAAAATTCAACAGCCTTTGAGTTTAAATGTACAATTTCCCATCTGCTGTTCAACTGAATAAAAATATCAGTCTGTGAATCAGAATTATCAGAGCATAACAAAAAGTCTGGCTGAGGGAGAACTGCAGAAATTTTATGACCTACAGCCATAATACCTGAGAAGTCACCTTCAGCATTTTTCAATACAGAAAACTCCCATTTGATCATTTTATTGCCATGTATGAGCTGTATCTGGGTCTGATGATTAGGTTTTTCACTGACTTGCAATAAAAAATCATTCAGATCAAATTTGTTGCCTTCATGAAGGGTTTCTCTGAAATTCTTCTCAAATATATCAGCGCCGTTAGGCTCAAAGAGCGTTATAAACTGCTTCCCTGCAAAAAATATCTGTCCTTCAATGTCGAGAATTCCAACATACAATAAGTCTGAATTTTTTAGATAATCAGGTACTAGAAACTCTAACTCTTTTATTTTTAACATCCTATTGTGTTCGCAATATTAGGTGATTCCGATCAATTGACCTTGACCAGAAGCTGTAAAAATAACAATTAGGAACAATAAAATAAATTATTGAATATCATTTTTTGTCAGAATTTTATTCTTTACATAAAGATGTTTTATGTTAAAAATTTCGAATATCATTTTTTTCCATTTGAATGAGCTAAATTGAATTTCAAATATTGGCTTGGGATTGAACAAAAAAGAAAAAATTAAATTTTACATTTCAGCAGGAGACTATCCTTATCACTCCTAATTCTTTTCTTTGAAAACTCCACAAATATTTCTTATTGAACTACAAGGATTTCCAATAATTTGTTAAAAATAGTTGATTAATTGGCTGGCACATTTTGTTTAATTCTTCAATATTGATTTATATTTGCATCAAGTTATAGCGTTGGGTGAATGGCTTAAACCATCCGTCTCGGCGGATAAACTGTCGTACGGGCAGAATATAAAATTATAGAGAGTTGGGTGAGTGGCTTAAACCATCCGCCGCGGCGGATAAACTGTCGTACGGGCAGAATATAAAATTATAGAGAGTTGGGTGAGTGGCTTAAACCAGCAGTTTGCTAAACTGTCGTACGGGTAATTCCGTACCGGGGGTTCGAATCCCCCACTCTCTGCGGAATCAGGGCCTAATGTATAACATTAGGCTTTTTTATTTTTCTTCTGTCAAAACTTGATAGGACAATCGATAAAAAAGAACAAAACAGCTGTAAGCTCCCCCCCCCTTTTTTAAATTTTTCTTAAAGGTTATTTTAAATGGATTGTTGCTTTGGAAAAGCATTTAATAAATTAAACTAGGAGCAAAAGGTTGGAAAATACTTCTCCTGATTTTGTTTCTAGTACAAAAATCTGACACAAAAAAACAAGATTAAATTTGTTAAATAAGATAGGAGAAATTTGAAATTCCATGCCTTTAGGTTTAGTAAAATGACATTTAATTTTTCAATAATAATTTTCAAAATTATAGATCAAAGTCAATAACATTCGAAATAATTTTAACGGTATTAAGATATAATTCGGATTTCTGGAGATTAGAAAATGAGGTTTTAGCACTTAATAAGAATGATCTATTAAATGTGGACTCCGTATTATTTTAAAATGGAATTAAATGAAGAAGTTTTAAATCTAGAATTTAGTGATTTAAAATAATTTTTTGTAGTTAATGGCCATGCTCATTATTAATATATAAATCAAAATAAATTTCAATTCCTGTATGGTGCGATTGATGGAGTAGGAGAAATTTACGGAGGGTCAGGTGCTAAAAAATTTCAATTCCTGTATGTTGCGATTGATGGAGAGTGGGCGACACTATGTTAACCCCTGGAAGAAACATTTCAATTCCTGTATGGTGCGATTGATGGATTCGGTCCCGATCAGTCCAAAAGGATATATGACTCATTTCAATTCCTGTATGGTGCGATTGATGGAAACACCTATGTTAATTTCGCAAAAGGTATAATCCAATTTCAATTCCTGTATGGCGCGATTGATGGTTTGCCTTGATTTATGGATTTATCTTTTGTAAGTTATTTCAATTCCTGTATGGTGCGATTGATGGGCACCTATTGTTCCCAATCCTGCAACTGCCATTCCAATTTCAATTCCTGTATGGTGCGATTGATGGAAACCGAAAGATCAGACAAAATGCAGGCAAAAGACTATTTCAATTCCTGTATGGTGCGATTGATGGACGTGGGGTTCCTTGTTGGTAGGCAGATATTGGTATTTCAATTCCTGTATGGTGCGATTGATGGCCGATGAAACATATTCGGTTGTGGACGAGGATTATGATTTCAATTCCTGTATGGTGCGATTGATGGAAAAATCGAAAAAGCAAAAGAAGCTAGCGAAAGCTTATTTCAATTCCTGTATGGTGCGATTGATGGAGAGCTGCCTGTAATACGGGCATTCAACCTAACCGAATTTCAATTCCTGTATGGTGCGATTGATGGGCGCTTAGATGTATTTGCAACGCACGGCAAAATATAATTTCAATTCCTGTATGGTGCGATTGATGGCCTAAGCGACAAGGCGGAGACAGAAAACGAACTTAATTTCAATTCCTGTATGGTGCGATTGATGGTTTTATAAGCTCCTCGGCGCTTATTTCCCAAGTGCATTTCAATTCCTGTATGGTGCGATTGATGGAATAGCTTCAACACTTGTATAATCTATTATAGTAAAATTTCAATTCCTGTATGGTGCGATTGATGGAGTAGGCTCTATTGGCACCCTTGCGGTACTTGCCAAATTTCAATTCCTGTATGGTGCGATTGATGGTGTAGCTAAAATAAGCGATATTAACCGGGTGCAAAAATTTCAATTCCTGTATGGTGCGATTGATGGTGCTCCGGGTAAAGCAAATCTATTAGCTGGCGTACTATTTCAATTCCTGTATGGTGCGATTGATGGCAAAAAACCAGATGAATATGCTTGATTCTGAACAGGATTTCAATTCCTGTATGGTGCGATTGATGGTCCTGATGCATTCCTCCTGTATAAGCTATATGCACATTTCAATTCCTGTATGGTGCGATTGATGGACACTTGAATTATTATTAATATCCATTGTTTGTCTTATTTCAATTCCTGTATGGTGCGATTGATGGCTACTCCAAAAAATCTTGCTTTACGGAAGTTTATCAAATTTCAATTCCTGTATGGTGCGATTGATGGTCAGTGCTCCGGCAAGGTCGTTGGGGCCATAGGGATATTTCAATTCCTGTATGGTGCGATTGATGGACCAAGTCTAATTATCTCCAATTTATAAAACTCTTATTTCAATTCCTGTATGGTGCGATTGATGGATGGTTCGGAAAGTACCGTAAACTGAGGCCTTACATATTTCAATTCCTGTATGGTGCGATTGATGGGCTATTCTATTACCATTTTCATCAACAAAATACATATTTCAATTCCTGTATGGTGCGATTGATGGCATTGAGAATGAAAACAAGATCCAGGACCTTAAATAATTTCAATTCCTGTATGGTGCGATTGATGGTTTAATTATTTCCCAACTGTTGGGGCCTGTCTTTTCTTATTTCAATTCCTGTATGGTGCGATTGATGGGCCCCTTCGCCCATTCCGGTAATATAGTCATGGCGTATTTCAATTCCTGTATGGTGCGATTGATGGAAACCGCTTCGGACCTTAACACGGCCTTAATAAATAATTTCAATTCCTGTATGGTGCGATTGATGGGCATCTCCAATATGCCATTCATCAACATTATGCGGATTTCAATTCCTGTATGGTGCGATTGATGGTATCGAGACGCAAAAAAGACAGGTTCAGATTTTCACATTTCAATTCCTGTATGGTGCGATTGATGGATATGTAAGGCACGTTTATAACAAGGACGAAATATAATTTCAATTCCTGTATGGTGCGATTGATGGTAGAACGCGTGGAAATGACAATCGTGCAACCGAGGCATTTCAATTCCTGTATGGTGCGATTGATGGTTTCCTATAGATCAGTTGGAAAAATTGGATAAGTTATTTCAATTCCTGTATGGTGCGATTGATGGCCAGAGCTTCGAGTTCCGCCGGGGTGTTGTAATATAATTTCAATTCCTGTATGGTGCGATTGATGGCTTATTGTGCTGAGTTCTATTTCCTGATTTGGCATATTTCAATTCCTGTATGGTGCGATTGATGGCATCGACGCTCTAAGCGGCTTTTTCCAGAAAAAGATATTTCAATTCCTGTATGGTGCGATTGATGGTTTCTGGCCAAGTTGGGAAAGGGATTCGCCGATTATATTTCAATTCCTGTATGGTGCGATTGATGGATGGTTCGGGAAGTACCGTAAACTTCGCCCTTACGTATTTCAATTCCTGTATGGTGCGATTGATGGAGTTGTGTTAGTGATTATAGTGGTGGCTTTGCTTAATTTCAATTCCTGTATGGTGCGATTGATGGAGCTTACGGGTGAAACGGATAATTATCTAAATCACTATTTCAATTCCTGTATGGTGCGATTGATGGGCAATCGGAAGTTATGAAAATGCACTCCAGGTTATATTTCAATTCCTGTATGGTGCGATTGATGGCTGGGCGTTCTGGACTCCAAACATTATTAAGTGATAAATTTCAATTCCTGTATGGTGCGATTGATGGATTTCCTTTAAAAGCTTCTTATTAGCCATGGACTACATTTCAATTCCTGTATGGTGCGATTGATGGAGCAAAGGATCCTAGGTTCAAAATAGGGTGGGAGTATTTCAATTCCTGTATGGTGCGATTGATGGGAACCGAAAAAGCCGAAAATGGTCGGAAAAAATGTAATTTCAATTCCTGTATGGTGCGATTGATGGACAGGAAAATCAAATTTCGCCAATAAGGTAATGTTCAATTTCAATTCCTGTATGGTGCGATTGATGGTAAGTGTAGGTTCTGGAAAGCAGTTTTCCTATTACTGATTTCAATTCCTGTATGGTGCGATTGATGGTTCCGGCAAAAAGAGGAGGCGAAGATGAGATTAACATTTCAATTCCTGTATGGTGCGATTGATGGCTTGTTGCAGCCGCAACCCCTCCATTGTTTACCCTATTTCAATTCCTGTATGGTGCGATTGATGGATCATGAAAGAAGGAAAAATCCCTAAACACAAAAAATTTCAATTCCTGTATGGTGCGATTGATGGTCATCTTGGGTTGGGGTAAGAATGTCTAAAGCTGGATTTCAATTCCTGTATGGTGCGATTGATGGTTTCGGGAAAATCGAGGAAACCTTCAAGGGCAATATTATTTCAATTCCTGTATGGTGCGATTGAAGGCCCAATCCGGCCTGTTTTGCCGCATCCCTTAACTCCATTTCAATTCCTGTATGGTGCGATTGATGGTAAAGACAAAAAAAATAAGGGTTAAGATTAAAGATATTTCAATTCCTGTATGGTGCGATTGATGGTTCTTTTCCTCCCTTGGACAATTGGTTCATGCCATATTTCAATTCCTGTATGGTGCGATTGATGGCGTCCTCTATGACTTTAATGTAAATAAGCTTAGCCATATTTCAATTCCTGTATGGTGCGATTGATGGCAATTAGAAAATTGATCTCAATGTCATGGTTGACCTATTTCAATTCCTGTATGGTGCGATTGATGGCTGGGCATCAATTGGCATACTGAATGCCGCTATTGCATTTCAATTCCTGTATGGTGCGATTGATGGCGGGAGGGCCAAAGTGGAAGAGGTGCGGGAAAAACTATTTCAATTCCTGTATGGTGCGATTGATGGGGCTACAAGGGCAGGATCTGGAATATTGTGGACAAATTTCAATTCCTGTATGGTGCGATTGATGGCTGTTCCCCGATTTCGAATATGTTTATCTTAGGTGTATTTCAATTCCTGTATGGTGCGATTGATGGCAAAATATCTTGACTTGTAATTTATTTTAATACGATTATTTCAATTCCTGTATGGTGCGATTGATGGGCTTGTCTTGTAAGAATGAAGCAGGTATCCGATTATATTTCAATTCCTGTATGGTGCGATTGATGGCACCAAGAGGGATGAAAGCACCTTGCATGATGCTTATTTCAATTCCTGTATGGTGCGATTGATGGTCTAGGTTTGTCATTACTTTTTCTCTACAGCGTTTCATTTCAATTCCTGTATGGTGCGATTGATGGTGTACTATAAATAGTACGGGGGCATTGATTGTGTAATTTCAATTCCTGTATGGTGCGATTGATGGAAGTTATGATGATAAATCCGATGCGCTGGATGTTGTATTTCAATTCCTGTATGGTGCGATTGATGGGAAGCCCAAACCGGGCAGACTGCTGAAAACAAAACAAATTTCAATTCCTGTATGGTGCGATTGATGGTTAATCGCATCGGCAGCTTCCAGATTCTTCTTTGCTTATTTCAATTCCTGTATGGTGCGATTGATGGTTTTGCTTCGGCATCTGCTGGATCGGTTGCAAAGCAATTTCAATTCCTGTATGGTGCGATTGATGGTTGCATCCAATTGTTTTATCTCATTATCCAATTCTATTTCAATTCCTGTATGGTGCGATTGATGGAAAGTACTTATCATTGAAAGAAGCATCAATAAAAGTATTTCAATTCCTGTATGGTGCGATTGATGGCAATCCATTTGCCGTAATATCACTGTATTTTGGCTTATTTCAATTCCTGTATGGTGCGATTGATGGACACGGTTGTTTAGAAACTTGTATTCTGCATACCTATTTCAATTCCTGTATGGTGCGATTGATGGTCTGTAAGTCTGACTTATCAAGGGTCATATATCCTTTATTTCAATTCCTGTATGGTGCGATTGATGGTTAAGTCAGTTATTGTTGTTGCGCCATCTCCGATATTTCAATTCCTGTATGGTGCGATTGATGGAAAGGGGGGCGTTCTTTACAAATTGCCTCTAAGATATTTCAATTCCTGTATGGTGCGATTGATGGTCCGAAATTGCTCTTAAGGAAATGCTTAATGCCAATTTCAATTCCTGTATGGTGCGATTGATGGCTCATCTTCTTTTAATTTAATGTTTGCTTTTTCAAATTTCAATTCCTGTATGGTGCGATTGATGGTATTTCCGAAAATCAGCGATTGGGCGAATTTTTCTTATTTCAATTCCTGTATGGTGCGATTGATGGTGATGTCAGTGCCAACCACATAGTAGTACCCATCGGATTTCAATTCCTGTATGGTGCGATTGATGGTTTCCGCTGTTAAGGATCTGATTAAAAAGTACACAATTTCAATTCCTGTATGGTGCGATTGATGGCCGGCAAATTGAGCAACAGATCGATAGGTATCTGGAATTTCAATTCCTGTATGGTGCGATTGATGGTTTCATCTTGAAGTTTTTCAATTGCGGCAAATGCAGATTTCAATTCCTGTATGGTGCGATTGATGGGTTGATTCTGAAAAAAACAGCCCGGCTGAAATCGTATTTCAATTCCTGTATGGTGCGATTGATGGCTTCGGTTGGCACATAGAGGTTTCCTTTTTTGAACATTTCAATTCCTGTATGGTGCGATTGATGGTTGGGGGGTTCGGGAATGTCTGCACCTGGTTTACGGATTTCAATTCCTGTATGGTGCGATTGATGGTTGAGGCCATGGCTAAATCTGTAAGAATCCTAAGAAAATTTCAATTCCTGTATGGTGCGATTGATGGTGTTATATGGATAGAGGAGGGAACATCTATTACCATATTTCAATTCCTGTATGGTGCGATTGATGGGACAAGGGCGGTAAAAGAATGGAGATTCAGAAGCCTATTTCAATTCCTGTATGGTGCGATTGATGGGCCGCTCGGTGATCAGCCGGCCATTAAGAAAAATTATTTCAATTCCTGTATGGTGCGATTGATGGAGAGGACATCAGGGTGGAGAGATTACAGGATATCAGATTTCAATTCCTGTATGGTGCGATTGATGGTGGCCCAGGCCCATCCACAGGAGGACTGACAGATCTATTTCAATTCCTGTATGGTGCGATTGATGGTTGAACTTAGCATTGGAAACAGATGGCTCAGTTAATTTCAATTCCTGTATGGTGCGATTGATGGCCATCCATCCACTTGTGTTTTATCGGTTATAATCCCATTTCAATTCCTGTATGGTGCGATTGATGGGTTATTCCCTGTTAACATTACATGATTATAAATATATTTCAATTCCTGTATGGTGCGATTGATGGCATCCGTCTGCAGCGTCTTTTTGGTTTCCTTCAATATTTCAATTCCTGTATGGTGCGATTGATGGCCGTGGCCTTGGCAATAAAAATAGGTCTAATTTTTAAAAATTAGGCCTATTGCTAAAGAAATTTTTATACTTTAATCGTCGACCTCAAATACCTCGATTTTGACTGGGGTTTGACAACCTTGATTGCACTACAAAATCACTGTTTTTTGAAAAAAAATTCTAAGATTTCATTTGCCTTTTTAAAAAAACTTGAAGGTTGACGACCAAATCCCTTAAATAAAAGTATCAAGATCATTTTTTTCCTGACCAATTATTTCCTTTTCAAGCCATCTTTCCTCCCTACTTTTAAATATTATCAAACTGTCCTCTTCCTCTTTCATGAATTTTTTGGCCCTTGAAATCAACTCTTTAAGTTTTACCTCTGTTATTTCTCCCTCAAACACAGAATTTTGAATCCAATTTAAGTATTCCCTGCATAATTTCAGCATTTTGATCACACGCCTTTCACCAATATCATATACTAAAATAACATACATATCAAACTGACTTATTGACTAATTTCAATTTTTATTTTCATTGGGTACTGGATTTACCACCAAATTTTGAATGGTTGATAAGTTTCAATTTCTAACAAATGCTTGCTCAGTTTGTAACACTCCAGTTTGACTAAATGCTTGTAACTGACATGCTTTTTAAGCGTTCTGTGCTTTATTGTTTCATTCAAGCGTTCTTCAAATGCTTTGATAAAGGCCTTTTTACCTGATTCCTTTAGAATAACTTTGTTGACATGGATATCAAAATCTTTAGATTGGATTTCTTTTTTATTCAATACCCTAAAAATCACCCGATCAACCAAAATAGGCTTGAATATCTCTGCCAAATCAAGGGCAAGGGAATAACGCCTGTATCCTGGTTCATGAAGAAAACTTATAGTAGGGTTCAATTGGGTATGGTAAATCTGATCCAAACACATGGTGTAGCACATCATGTTCCCAAAAGAAACCAAGGCATTCACTTCATTTAAAGGAGGCTGCTTGCTTCTGCCCTCCATGGAATGTTCATTAAGTATAATGTCAAAAGCCTCATAGTAAACCTGTCGAATATTTCCCTCAATTCCCATCAATTCTGGGATTAGATTACACAAACTTATTTTCTCTGTTAGGACATTTATTTTTTCAAGGTGATTTTCCAAAGGCTTGTCCCTGTTGAGATAATACTTCAGGTTTTTACTGATATTAAATGAGGCTCCTTCTACAAATTTTTTGGCAATTTTGAGCCTTTTATCAGGTTTTGAGTGGTGAAGGGTTTGCTGAATCTGCATCTTTCCTGCTAGGAGATATTCTTTGGGCTGGAAACTTCCTGTATAATGCTCGTAATAATCAAAAAAGTGAACACTGATGCCCGCCTTGCCAAGGAAGTTATACAAAGCACTATTTGCATCAAGGCTCCCAAAGCAATAAAGATCTGATACCCCTTCAATTGGAATATACTTGGGCATTCCTTCCTTTCCTGATTCATCAACAGGCGTGAATTTTAGCGTATTGTCTTTCCTGGTTAGTCGTCCTGGGTTAAAAAGATAGTAGGTTTTTTTCATACAGTTTATGGATATCCTTGAGTAGATGAAATTACAACCTTTAATTAGCGATTTTGCCCAGCCCATCCTTCATTTCAGTACTCTACTCCCCTGAAAAGCAAAAATCATAGTAGCTGCATGAGCGGCAAATATTCTTTTTTTCTAACGGAGGGCAGTTTTCTTGTGCTATAAGTTTTTGGATTTCCATCATCCAACTTTGCACCACTGACTCATCCCCTTTTTCCCATTCAACTACGTGTCGTTGGCGCAATTTTGGATACTCCAATATAGCAGATGCTCCCTCAATACCATGCTGCAACAATACATACTTATAAAATTTCACTTGAGCGATATGGGCATACTCCGCTTTATTAGACTTCTTCACTTCATGAATAACCTTGTTTTTGTTGTCGTAGTAGTCTATTTTAATTTTACCGATTTGCAGTTCAGTATATTTCTGCGACCGATCTTGGTAAGTGGTTTCTCCTATAAGTTTGCCTTCGGCTACCACCTCTGAATTGTGTTCCATCCTGATTCCATGTGCATGTAGCCACATTTGGCGCTTGCAAACATGATAAAGGTTAATAAGGGTGGCGTTGATTTGCATATGTTTACAACCGATTAATTATTTTGGATAATAATCATGATGACTTTATTACAAGAATATCATTTCACTAAATTTTTGATCCTGTAATCCCATTTGAATGTCATAAACTTCTTTGTGTGAAGTTAAATATAGGAATCCGTACTCTTCCTGATTCCCGCCAGATATAAGTTCTTTCACCACCTTACTTTCTGAGAAGAGAGAGAATGTGTACATAGACATTATTGATTGAAGGATTTTCAGATTTCTTTTTTTAGAAGTTAAACTTTCTGAGTAACTGATAATCAAATTTTTGTAAAGATTAAAAACCGCTTCTCCGGAAAGTTTATCCTCATAAATTTCTACCCCAAATTCTTCTAAAAATTGTAATTGTTGATCCGAAAAAACTGAAGATGCATCAGGTAGATCAAGTGGAACAAAGACACTTGTATTCGAATGTCCAATCAGCGTAAATTCTTCATCAATCTTTGGGAAATTTAGTTTCCCTATTAACTCTTTCTCATATGAAGAGGCTGTTCCGGCTAAATTACTTACTTGATTGGTACTACCTAGCCATTCCTTAACTTTTTCATAAAGCCTATCAAAGCTCTTGTTTTTAAGAATATCGAAGTATTCATCTTCAAGATGTGATCTTGTTTCCTTAAACCTTCTATCCTTACCATAAATAACTGAGGCATCATCAAGTTCAAAGAGATAAACAATGCAGTTTTTCTTATTAACATTTCTGTTGACTCTGCCTGCCAATTGTTCCTCTGAGTCTATAATGGAACGGTTTTTAAAACCGAGATCCATATCAATATCCACTCCCGCCTCAACTACCTGAGTTGTAATTAAAAGAACATTTTTGCTTTTATTTTCTTCGTTTTTAAGCTCTTCGATAATTTGTTTTCTTCTCGGCTCTAGAATAGTTCCACTCAAAATTTTGATTTCATAATCTTGAAAAAATTTTTCTGCTATGACTGCAAATTCACTTGTAGATTTTTTAAATATGAACTCAATGATTGTTCGAACTTGACCATTAGTTTGTCTGTATTGCTCCGACTTTTCAAAAACTACCTTTGCCAACCAATCAAGATATGATTCCCTTTCTTCTTTCTCAGGACGCTTTTTTTGGAGTAGTTCATCACTAAAGCATACCCGACCAGCGAAATTTGGATTCACAAAAAAACGCTTGATGGCATTGGGAATAAGGTAGCAGAATTCAGAAGCAGCTAGTTCACCAATCTTTGGCAAAGTTGCAGACATTACAATGAATCTTATATTAAGAGCTTCTGCATACTCTCGAAGTAAATATGCCATTTTGTCCCAAAGTATAGGGTTGTACGCTTGGACTTCATCAATTACAACAATGCTATTTGCAAGTCGGTGCATTAAGTAGATACTGCTCTTTTCATTGGCTTTTAGAATATCAAAAAATCTAACATGACTGAGAAAGGTATATGGATAGTTTACAAATTGATTGTGGATATCGTCAAGTCGCTCGTTACCAAACAGTCCATCTTTATCTTTTTCAGGATCTTCTTTTTGTTTCCATACAGCCCGACCATGCAACTCCATCCATTCATCTGATTGCAGTCCTAGTGTTTGAATTGCTGATTTCTGTGTTTGAGTGACTAAAGTTGTAAAAGGAAACACATAGAAAACCTTATTCAATTCTGGATTCACTTGGAGTAATTCTTGAGTGGCTATAAAAGCCATATTGGTCTTTCCTCCTCCCGTTGGTGCTTCAATGTAGAAAAGTTTCTTATCTGCATTTATTCGTATATTTTCAATCGTTTCAGCAGCCATTTTAGAGCGCAGCTTGTTTAGGTTGGTATTTGAAGGCTCCTGAAGTTCATCCAATAGTTGGCTGTAAAAATCTTTCTTTTTTAAATAGAGATTCCTATTATGGGGTTGGGTTTCTTGCAAATTTTGAAAGTGCCGATTTTTTTGTTCAGTAGATAGTACTCCAAACTCACTATATAACTTTGACCATTTATTGCAGTAGTGTGAGGTAGCATAATAATCAGATGCCGTGAGCAGGGAAAAATTTAAGCGAATCAATGAAAACCACTCAAATCCTAACTCTTGGAATGAAACAATTTGGTTAGTAATTAGCGGTACGTTTTCAATTATTCTTTGATTGAATTCGAATTGATAACAATCTAAGTATGTAGTTAATTTTGTACATAGCTCAAAGTTCAAGGAGGAAAAGGTTTCTTTTTTGGACAAGTCATCTAGACGAGGGCTATGATGTCTTATGATATTATGGGCAAGTGCGATAATCCATTTAATAAGTAATTTTAAATTTTGTTCACCTAACTCTTTTTCAATTTTTGCTAATTCCGAAAGTTGATGAACAACAAAAATAAACGCACTCAAAACGGAGTGTTGACTTTGTATGCCATTAATTTTTTGTGATGGGAATAAATCAATGTTTTCAAGTTTTCGTTGAAAATTTTCATTTACCTTTCCAAAGTCATGATACAGAATAGCTTGCCAAAATAAATTTTTAGCAATTTGAGCAACATTTTCATCATTGCTTGCCAACTTAGAAAACTGCTTATTTAATAAGGGTTCTAATCCATGGGTTTCAATAAGTAATTGAAAATATTGTGCGACCAATTCCATATGGTCACTCAATGTTTCATCCGGAGTGTGAGCCAAATACTTTTCCCAATCCTTCAATACCGATTTGACTTTTAGCTCCAATATCAATTTTGAGAAAGATCGCATATCAGTTTAATTGAACCACCTCACTCGAATTAATCGAGTAGAGATTTTCGAGTTTGTAATCTGAAGCAAACTTCGCATTTGAGAATACAAATGAAGCCATTTCATATTGATATTCTTTACCTCTTTTGGTTTTAAATTCATGAAAACCAATGGGTAAGCGCTCAAAATAGAAAAATGCGTCATTAATTGCAGAGAGTTCTGATATCAAGCTGAAAGTTCCAGACTTTGCTTGGTTTTTTTGGCTTATATCACCTTCATGCTTACGAAAAAGTGATTTCACTTGAAATTCTCGATCAAAGCCAAAAGGTTTTAGGTCATATTCCTTGAAACTATCCTTATACCACCATACTGGAAATTCATTTTTCCCTAAATAGGGGATATACTCAGATTTACCGCTTTTAAGGTAGTCATATAGCGAATGATCGGATGGTAAAGAAATATAAACTCTATAGCAAGGCTTTATCAAAGTATTTTCATAGGCAATAAAATTCCCATCCCTATTTGCATAGCCTACGGTGTTGGTATATACTATGGTAGTTTTGGGGAAATTTCCTTTTTCAGCACCAATTGGCTCAATTCCTATTTTTAGGTCATGAAGTACTTGATAGTATTGGGGCAGTTCACCTCTTTTCTGATAGCCTTCCAATCCGAGGATAGCACCAAATATCCCAATAACAGCAGGTTTGTGGAGCATATTATAACTCATTGCTATCCCGTCATTGGTATCAGGCTTCCTTAAGAATCCAAAATCGGCATATAAATCTATAGAAACTAATTTTTCCATAATCAAAGATCTAGTTCAATAGAACCGTTGGGAAGGTTAATAACTGAGGTAGTCGCTTTATTGTAAAAAACCTCAATTTTTTCAATCTCTGATAGAATATGCTTTTGTTCTAATAAACCGGATAGGTCAGCTAAATCTATATCCCTTTTGTCATTATCTTTTACTTGAATCAACTCAGTAAAAGAAGGAAGTACCAGTTTAGAACCTTCTTTTAGTTCAACCCACACAAGCATCTCATTGTCGGTACCAGCTTTTGCGGAGGAATTGTAGTAAGTAGCTCCACATCTCAGTCCAAGTTTAAGTTTCTCAATATCATCCGTACTTAAATGATTTTCAGTACCCGAAAGCTGTGTAAGCATTTCAAGGTTTTTTGAATTAACCGATACACCATGTACATAATGACCTTCTCTAAGTTTTGACTGTGAACCCAGGGTAGTCATAGCAGAGTCTGCTTTGTCATCATTAGAATTTCTAAAAGGAGACATGATTTGTTCAGAATAAATCTCTCCCCTTACAAATTGATTAATGCCATGTGTAAATTGCACAGGTCCGTGCATGGATAGATTAGTAGCTCCAGCATAGGTTCCTCCAAAAAGCCTTACATCAAGACATTGGAGCAGGTTACCTAGCATTTTCCTTTTTACCGATGCATCTTTTTCTGCGCCTTTCCCTTCACCTTTAGGAATTTCTCCAAAATATTTCACATAGGTTTCATCTAGAGATCTTGGGTTAAGAGTGTCTTCCTTTAGCGTTTTATAATAGAAAATTTTTTCCCCACTCTCGTGCTGAAGATAATTTCTTACTAGATATTTCAAGGCTTTATCTGTTGCATATACACGGCCGTCAGGCAAAGTTCTTGGTTGATGGGTGAAATCAGCATTGTAATTGGAGTTGATGCTTTTTATTACGGCAGCTCCGTAGGCTCTTTTATTAAACTTGCTCATAATTTTACATTTTTAGTTTTGTGATTCAGTTTTTTTAGTGTAGAAAATATTTGGACAGAAATAGCCTGCCAATAATAAGGGTCTTAATACTTGCAACCCTGTTTCTGGAATGTACCCCAAAATCTCAGAAGATAACTTGTTAAATCTTTTCTGGTCAAATCCAATGGCATGCTTATACCTCATTAAGGTATTGGCAATTGCTTCATTAAAATGTGAATGATTCGTTTTTTGCAGGAAGGGCTCAAGCACAGCATGTGTCCTTTCACCAGCCTCACTTTTTGATAATAAATAATAAATTAATTGCCCTGCCCCAAAAGCATATTGGTCATCTGTTTGAATATGGGCATCTACATCATCTAGTGTTTTTGCCAGTTGATGCTTTAAATCTTCTATCTTACTTGGCATGATTTGAGTTGTTTTATTAGTGTCAAAATATTGATACAGACTAAAGTATAAATTTAGCTTAGCCTTGATTGAATAGTCTTTGTTTTCCTTGAGGTCATCCATAATACCTGTCATGCAGATATCTTCGAATTGTACTCTGCCAATCCCATTGCGCATGGATTTGTAGATGAAATCGTATATGGGTTTTCTGTATTTTAAAATTAAAGTGTAAAGGGCAGGACGATAATACTTTGCATCAATATCATCAAAGTATCTCATAGAGACTTCATTTTTCTTCTCATCCACCTTGACCAACGAGTTATTGAAAAGCTGCCGAATTACCACCCGCTCAAAGTCAAAAACTGAGTGCAACTCAATGGTCGATTGCATCGACTTGTTTTTATCTTTTATTTCCGTTACATTTTCAACCTTCCAAGGCTTATTGCTACCATCAGTTTCTTTTTCTTTATTGAGGTGGTAATTAAACTTGGAAACAAAATCAAAATCTTTGATTGCCCCTCCTGCAAAATAAATTAGATAGTAGTTACCAAGGTCTCCCTTTCTCTTCCATAGTTCGGAAATGATTTCTCTATGATTAGGCTTAATGTTTTCATCACGGTGGAAAATATTAATGGCATCCTGAGTTAATTCTGGTTCATCAATAAATATAGGTAATGGATTAGGTAACAACCTTTTGTTGGCATAAAGTTGGAACTCCGTAAGTGCTTTGGCTTCTTGGTTACTTATTCTACAGGTGATATCGAAAGCTGCAGTTTGATGTGTCAAAAAAGGTTTTTTACTATTAAATCCATTATAAAAATTACTTGTACCCAATATCTGTCCTTCTACTTCAATATTGAACTCAGAAGTATTGAAAAGACCGTCAGCAATATATAGTTCTTTAAATTCAATGTACTTTCCAATTGGTTCATCTTTGTAAAAAACTATATAATCACTAGCATCCAGCTCCTTATATGCTGGTAGTTTATTTATAATTTCATCTAACTGCTTTTGTAGGAAATTTTTGAACTGTATAGCCTTTTGTCTCTCTGCATCATCCAGATTAAACTTTTCATCGAATGTTTTAGCAAAGTACCCTTCCAAGCGCTCTAAAACATTAGGTTTCGAACTATCAGTTGGGTATTTCTCACCACCAATCCAAGATTCTCTTTTAAATGCTACACAAAAAGGGCTAGCAGAGTGAATGCCTTTGGCAGGTAAGTCAAAACACTTATTAGTATCTATCATCCACGCTGCTTCCTGCTTTCTAGTACATTCCTTTAAGAATTGCGATGTTTCACCGTGCTTTTTCCCTAGGTAGCGTTCACTACCAAGAATATCAGCATTACCTTCCTGATCAAATTTTATGAGAATATGAAGACCTGCCTTGGGCTCAAGCGCACGTTCTTTAATTACATCTGGAACAGTATCTATGAATTGTGTTAGTTCTTTAATCATAAGGATATAGATTAATTAAGAGCCTCGTCAAAAGCTCCACATTCAAAATTTTCTTCATTTCTTTGGTCGTACCTTGTCATCATACAAAGTGTATTTTCGATTTTATCCGATGTATCATTGTTTTTGCATAGCAAGCAAAGACTCGGCTTCTTCACTGTCATTGGGTCAATTTTATTGCCCTCATCATCAAAAAATCCATTTAACTCCATCATATTCCACCTCCTCTCACCTCAACACAGCCAAATCCCTGACTACCCAGATGCCCAAAACCGGCATGGTAGCCTATTTCGTGCAGTTCTACCGGGGCACTGAGTTCAAACTCATACATATAGCCAATCAATTGGGTGGCTTGAGGGGTATGCTGCTTTATTCGCACGCCTTTTTTGTACACCTTGCTCAAAACCTGAATGGATGCATCGGGTAATTCTTCTGGCAAAGGCATAGTGTCAACAGCCAGAGCCAAAGCCTGCGCTTTACTGCTAAGGTTATTTATTAGTAATCTTAGATAGTCTGCATGCTCAGGATGTAGGTAATTTTCGCCTCCATCTGCCCTCTTTTCCTTTAAAAGGAAAGGAGAAAGACAGCGGTAAATCATCTTTTCTTTAAAAACCGGTGGCGCA
The DNA here is from genome assembly GCF_003014575.1 of Cecembia rubra. Classification (GTDB taxonomy): domain Bacteria; phylum Bacteroidota; class Bacteroidia; order Cytophagales; family Cyclobacteriaceae; genus Cecembia_A; species Cecembia_A rubra. Next base: position 132,630 of record NZ_PYGF01000001.1, on the reverse strand, counting down.
CATGCCTCTATACTGCTGACTTCATAGTCCACTTGGGAGATTTTATCCCCCAAACCAAAAGCTTGTTTGATAAAAAGACCTTTGATAAACTCTTCCGCAGCCTTATCGATCAAAAAACTGATATAGAAATAGGCATAATCACCATGGTGTTCAATTCGCTGCTCATTTGGATAGACTTGGAATCTGTCAAACTTAAGGTGGGAAAATGTAAAAAATTTGAAGCCTTTCCCTCCAATTAGATAACCTTGCCCATGTAGAAATTTTGCAAAATCACTGTCCGCCTGATGGATGATTTTATAAACAACTGAGGACAACTCATATTGATAATTGATAGGAAGAAAATTCCGGCTTCCTGTTTTGAAAAGATTGATTTTGAACCTCATAACAATATGTTTTAGGCAATCTATATTTTATGAATTAGGAAATCAAATAATTGACACCAATTGTCAAAATTTCTGCAATTGATTATGATTTGTAATTTTTAAAAAATATGTTAGAAGGACAATCCCCTGTACAGGTGATTTTTTTCCAAATTCAAACTAACTACCTTAAAGAGGAAAAAACTTTAGTTCCTTTTAGGGCCGAATTATTCAAAAACCCTAATAAACTAATGAGTTTAAGAGTTTCTCAAAATTTCTTTTCTCAAAAAGCTTCCTAGTATCTACCTAGTCAACATAAGGGCTTAGTAGATTATTTGTCGATTGGAATTAAGTAAAAGGATTAAGGCTAATAAAATTTCATATATTTTCAGGAGATAAATGAATATTTGCAATTAGAGCCTGGTAATTAACACCGCCTGCAAGATTGATATATCAATGACCAAATCTTCTGAATTTTATTTTTTTATTTTTCGATGAAGTTCAGAATTGGTCCAAATTAATTTTTTCAATAAATTTTTCTTTTGGATAAGAATAAACTTTTGAAAGATTAATCTAATGCTGATAATGAATTAAAAAATACCCGTCAAAAAAATTATTTACCGAATAAGTTTTCCAGTCTTGAATAAAAATCAATAAAAGTCCTCCTCAAATACATTTCAAGGGCAGGCATATGGTTTTAGTCCTATAAAAGACAACATGCACCAAAAAAAATAACATTATAACTTCCAGAATAATTTATTCAGTTTATAAACCACTAATTTCCGAGAAAAGCCTGCCATGGGTGATTTAAAATTAATTTGGATACCATTTCTTGGCCCATACTCGTTCATAGAAGTACATAAGTTATTTTAGCCTTTAGTTAATAAATTATGATTTAGGCTCAAAGAATGGAATAATCACATGGAAACCTGACCTAAGCTATATTGAAAAAATTGACCCCGTAAAAAAGTAAAGTGCTCTAACTTTCAAAACTCAAAGTCATGAAAAGGCCCATACTAGGAAAGCAGACTTTTCTCAAAGAAAACAACAATAATGTACAGTCATTTGAAAAATTCATGAAGGAAGTTTATGAGAGTCAAAATGATGAAAAGCCATTATATACTGGGAGGTACCTGATTTGTCTGACTGAAGGTAAGACTTTTGAAAATGTCAAAAAATTATTTGAATCAAAATTGGGATTCAAAATTGCAAATTCAACTGATTTCAAAAACGAAGAAATAACAGAAGCGAAAATAAAAGATGCTGATGCATTTATTTACGAGGAACTTGGAGTCGCCTTAGTGAGTGGAGAAGGTGAGCAAATCAGATTATTGGAATCAACATCAAATGGTTTCATTCTAGAACCCGAAAAAATCGTGTATATACCAGATGATGCACCTGCATCATTAAATTCTCCCTCAACTTGGGGCATTAATGTAACAAATGTCATTAATTCCAAATACACCGGGAAAAATGTCAAAGTTGCTGTTTTGGATACGGGACTTGATTTAAGCCATCCTGATTTCAATAATAGAAATATTTTTTCCTGCTCTTTTGTTCCAAATGAAGCAGTTCAAGACCTCCATGGACATGGAACCCATTGTATAGGGACTGCCTGTGGAGATATAGACAATAACAATCTGAGGTATGGAGTGGCAAAAGATGCTATCATTTATGTTGGAAAGGTGCTCAACAATCAGGGAAGCGGTGCACAATCCTGGATATTAAATGCAATGACTTGGGCTGTCAACAATGGCTGTAAAGTAATTTCCATGTCATTGGGTTCCCGTGTTTTTCCAGGACAATCCTATGATTTGGCTTATGAAAGAGCTGCACAGTTTGCACTCTCCAACGGAACTGTGGTGGTTGCCGCTGCAGGAAATGATAGCAGGAGATCATTGAATCAGTTCCGTCCTGTAAGTAGCCCTGCAGACTGTCCATCCATCCTTGCTGTTGCAGCACTAGATTTAAATTTAAATGTGGCTGATTTTTCAAATCGTTCGATTAACCCAAGTGGCCAAATTGATATTGCTTCTGCAGGAGTAATGGTATATTCGTCTTGGACAATGCCTACAAGATATCGGACAATTTCAGGGACCAGTATGGCAACGCCCCATGTTGCAGGAATTGTGGCTTTACTCTGGGAAAAATATCCCAATGCGACTGCTTATCAAATATCAAATGAATTAAAGAACATCGCAAGAAGGTTACCTCTACAAAGCATTGACGTTGGTGTGGGCTTGTCTATTGCACCATAAATTGTTAACTATGAAAAAGAATTTAATAATTACGCTTTCTGAAGAATACATTGGCCAGAGAGAAAAAATAGCCAAGATGCTTAGCAACGAAGGGTTGGACATAGTTGATATTTATGAATTTGGTGTCATTACAGGTACCATTGACGAAAAAAAAATCGAAACTATCAAAAAGCATAAGGAGATTGCGTCCCTTTCAGAGGTATCAAATATCAAAATACCCCCTCCTGAGAGTGAAATACAATAACTGACCTGTTCAGCTGAGCTATATAAGATTATATCAGCCCGGATGCAGGCCTACTTTGCAATTCTTTTTCGAAAATTTCTTTCCTTTCAGCATAATCTGGAATAAATCAAATTGTATTACATAGGTATAACCCAAATATCTCCTTTAACCTGACATCAATTTTGCTTTTTCATCTTCAACAATTGATTAGACATTGGGCTAAGTATGAATTTCTCTGACCATTTATCATGATTTAGCCAGCATTTGTTATGCATGTGAGTTAATAAGCAGATCTGCTTAAAGTAAGAATAAACGGGTATTCCATAGGATGTACCAGAAAACTTATCAAAAAGTAAATCCATAATATAAATTTAGCCGATTGGTCAAAATACATTCATTATTCAAGATTCCGTTCTCAGAAAGTTCTAAATCTTATTTGTTACAGTTTTTAACCGCCTTATTACATACAAACAGTTTTTCAGGCCAGAATCAAAAATTCAAATAAAACTTATCATCAAATTGGTATTATTAAATCACATTGTAATGGAAATAAACATTTCAACAATAGCAACTGGAGGAAAAACCTTAGAAACTTTAAAGAACCAACCCAGTAAGTGGCAAGCGCAATAGTTCTTACTCCACCGGCCAGTGGTAATTTGTTCTAATCAATTATGGAATAAAAAAGTCAGGTAAAAGCAAAATTGAAATGACCATTAACCTTTAATGAAAATTTAATTATGAAACCGGAATTCAAGGAGATTGATAAAGAGTTTGTAGGTGAGTTAAGCTTTCCAGATCAGGATGTTCTCTATACTGAAAAGAAAAAAATCCAAAGGCAAATTGAATTAGAAAGAGCAATGTCATTAGGTAATTTGGAGCAAGTGAAAGTAAAGATTTTCTTTGAAGATTTTAGTAATAAATTTTTTATCAATACCACTATCTGGGCTGTTACAGATGAAAGTGTCCTTATAAAAAAAGGCCTTGTGATTCCAATAAAAAGGATTTATAATGTCCAATAAATTTTATCCTGATTTTCCACCTAACTTCCAATAAAGCAAAGGTGATCCAAATCATCTTTTCAGACTTAGGTTCCTATGTAGAAAGAATTAAGGATCGCTTGATCTAATCACAGCTATCCAAAGTTCTCCATACTTGAAACATCCCTCTTGGAACATGAAAACATCCTTTCCATTTGCCACCTTTGAGCTGCAACAGGACCTCTCCCCTCCTATTCAGGTAACCATACCACTCCCCAAATTCAGGATCTGCAAAATGCTTCCAGCTATAATTGTGAACTTTTTCAAACCAATCCATACAGGCAGCGTCTCCTGTCATCTGATACGCTTTGGCCAGGGCAACAAGTGTTTCAAGGTGGACCCACCAGAGTTTCTGATCCCATTCCAATTGCTGCGGTGGATGGCCTTTTCTATCGAGAAAATAAAATATCCCTCCAAATTCCTTGTCCCATCCGTAATCCAATAAATTCAGGGTAACGTCCTTAGCCAGAGTAGCTAAAGCTTTGTCTCCCCGTCTCTTTGCGATATCCATCATAAACCACATGGCTTCTATCCCATGTCCGGGATTGATCAGCCTGCCTTCGAAACTGTCACTCAGACTGCCGTCTTCCAGCAGGTTTTCGTAGACCATCAGGCTCTCTCTGTCCAAAAACACCTCCATTACTTCCTTGACACAGGCATCAATGGTTTTTTCCACCAAGCTTTTTTCCAGCAGAGGCTCGAGTTCCAGACAAAGATTGCTCAATATCATCGGAAGGCTGAAGCCTTTCAGAGTCCGGGTATCGGAAATGATTTTGGAATACTTACCCTTTGGGTTATGCTGCCTTTCGAGGATATTGTTGAATGTGCTTACTGCCAAATCCAAACTTTCCTGATCTCCGGAAGCCTGACCATACTGACTGAAGGCCATGGCCGCAAAGCAATCTGAAAATATATTGTAAGGCTTTACCAGAGGAGATCCTTTTCTATCTAAAGAAAAATAGAAATTCCCCTCCTCATCCATCCCATGTTTTTTCAGGAAATCTATACCCAAACGCGAACTTTCCAACCAGGCAGGATTCTTTTCCACCTTGTTGTACAACATGGCAAAGGTCCAGGCCTGTCTGCCCTGCAGCCACACAAACTTATCCGTGTCAAAGACTTTCCCTTCTCTATCAAGGCAGGTAAAGTACCCTCCATATTCCCTATCCAGCGAATGCTTTTCCCAAAAAGGTACCACATCATTCAAAAGGGCATCTCTGTATATTCTTGCGTATTGGTTCATTTTTGCTTCAAAACATCATCCAAATCCACTATTTGAAAAGTAATATTGGCCACACTGCTTTCATAAAGAATCCCTACCTCTTTTTCATTGATCATGGTCAGGCAGGAATAGCCCCAGCCCTGTCCTTCATCCAACAGCAGCTGCATGCCTTCCGGCCAGGTATTGCCTTCATCCTTGCTTGCTTTGATGGTCATATTGACCCTTCTTTTTTCATGTGCAGGATTGGAGAATAGCAGCATTTGGTCTATGTAAGGATTATCAATGATGCTGGCCATACATACAGGCTCTATCAAATCTCTTCTGGAAGTAGCATGTTCTGTCCAGGTTTTCCCAAAATCATTGGTAACTGCAACAGCTCGTGAACCTCCACGGTTGTCCCGCATATTGAGCATTAAAGTACCGTCAGCAAGCTCGACCACCTGGGCCTCCGTAGTATTGGATCTTGCTCCTGTACCTACAGACCAGGTCTTGCCTTTATCTTTGCTGTAAATAATGGTACTGTGAGGCATATTATTTTCGTCCTTGTATTGTGCCGGAAAAACCAAGGTGCCATCCTGCATGGTAATGCCTTTACCCGGGCCGTTGAAAAATAGGTGCCATTTAGGGTCTTTCATCTGTTGGGTGATGTTGACGGGCTCAGACCAGGTAAGACCATCATCTTCAGACTTGACGAGCATAAACTGACCGGTCTCCTCTGGCTTCATACCCTGTTCAGATGAATTCCAGGCCATTTTCCCGGGCTTGCCATGCAACCATAAAGCAGCAACCCAGATATGGCCAGTTTCATGGTCTACCAAAATGGCCGGATCACCTATACCGTTCTGATCTTCAGGCAGGCCTCCCCATTCACCCATATCCATGATTACTTTCATGGGCTCCCAAGTTCTTCCACCATCCGTGCTTCTGCTAAGTCCCACATCTATATCCCCCTGCAAGTCCACAGAGCTTTTTCTTCTGATATCATACACAGCCAACATAGTTCCCTTTGGGGTAGTAACCAGTCCAGGTATCCTGTAAGAATGTACGCCTTCAAAACCGTAACTTCTCAAGGCTGTAGCAAGTCTGTAGGCAGGAACTTGTTTGGTGCTGTTTATAGCAATCTTCTTTTTATCCAGCATTATACTATCTACCGAAATAGTGACCTTGTCCTTCAGGTCATGTGCGGAATTGGCCTTGACATGAACTTCCAAGAATTGTGTTCCGGAAGGTAAGTCCTCAAACTCTAAAGTAGTCTTGCCTTTGACCTTAGCCGTTTTGGCCAGCACTTGCGTTTCTTTTTCTCCGACTCTCGCTACAAGCTTTACGCTGTCCATCGCTTGATTCCCAACAATTGTCAAAGTCAATTGACCTTTGTCAGCAGGGGTATTTTCTTCCAGTAGAATACTCCCCACATGGCTGAACCCTCCCTGAAGGAGCGGCACATAGCGGGGTTCGTAAGAGAGAGCCTTTCCACTTTCCAGTTTCTGAGACTGGCAAGAGATGCTGAGCATCATGCCTATGATCATCGTCAACAATCCAAATGCCTTATGCTTTTTCATATTTCCTTTATTTCTATATATTTCTACTTATTTCCACTTATTTCAATTGTATTGATCATTTCCCTCTATAAGCCATCACACCTTCAAACTCCTTTTCTTCCTTTCCTTTTTTTAGAGAATGAATCGTCAATCCTTCTAAGCTTTTGCCTTTAGGTTTCTGATAAAGCATGCTGAAAAGATAGGTAAACAACATCGCACTTACCAATCCTGTGAATGCATACATATGAATGCTGAGTGCGGTTTGATATTTGACTAAAATCTGCACAATTGCACTTGACAAAAAACCCAATATAGCACCTTGGCCATTTGCTGATCTTGATAGAATGCCTATTAGGAAAATTCCACCCAGTCCACCTGCAAACAATCCTATAAGCATGTTGAACTGATCCCACAAGGAAGGAATGCCCATTTTTGCCATCATTAAAGCTAATATTGTTCCTCCCAACCCAACAACAATGGTTGTCCATCTGGCAAACCCAAGCTGCTTTCCTTCTTTTTCTTGTTTTGGAAACCAGCGCTTATAAAAGTCTGTTGTGATCACTGTAGCTACAGAATTCATACTGCTATCAAGACTTGACATGGCTGCCGCAAAAACAGCAGCAATCAATAATCCTGAAACGCCTTGCGGTAATTGGGTAATGATATACCAAGGAAAAATACTGTCTGTATTTTGAATGACGGGAGAAAGATCTTCTGGCCGCTGTAGATAGAAGAGGTACAAAGCAGTGCCAATGGCAAAGAAAATCAGGGCAGAGGGCAATGCCAACCAGGCACCTGTTACAATGCCCCTTGCTGCAGTTTTTTCGTCCTTTGTAGTAAGGTATCGTTGGATTACAGTCTGGTCACTCCCATACTGTACCAAGTTGGAAGCCAACCCTCCAATCAACACTACCCAAATTGCTGTACCAGAAAAATCAAATGAAGTATCAAAAACTTTCATTTTTCCTGAATTCCAAGCCTGTTTTTGAAAAGTGGCCCAGTCCATGTCCATTGAATACAACATCAAAACCAAAGAAACCAATGCTCCACCCAAAAGGACTAAGACCTGAACCACATCTGTCCATATAACTGCCTCAATCCCACCAAGGACAGTATAAAGGATACTAAGGACTCCCATGATCAATATACAAAGCTCCACACTCATACCTGTGACCACAGATAGAGCCAATGAAGGCAATAACAGAACAATTCCCAACCTACCGAACTGTAAGGTTACATAAATAAGACTTCCAATATTCCTGACAGTCCTATTAAATCTTAGTTCCAGGTACTCATATGCTGTCGTCAAATTAAGGCGTCTAAAAAAGGGCAAAAACCAAGCAATTATGACAGGTGAAATCATTATTATGGTCATCAAAAGGAAGAAAAGTGTCCAGTCAGTGGAGAATGTTTTAGCAGGTATTGCCATAAAGGTTATGGCACTGAGCTGGGTGCCAAAAACACTGATTCCGGCTGCCCACCAAGGCACTCTTCCACCAGCCTTGAAAAAGTCAGCAACATTATGTTGCTTTTTGGAAATAAAAAAGCCCATAATCACCAGTATAGTAAGGTAACCTCCAAGCACAATGTAATTGAGGGTGCCGAACCTTTGATGGTTTTGTATAGAAAGGGTTTGAATAGCTGAGCTTCTTACTCCGGGCGATGTTTCTCCTGAAACCAAAAGGATATCACTTCCCAAATTGACGACATTAAAATCCGCAGGGGCAGGAAATGGAAGTTCCTCTAATACTGTCCAGGCTTTGGTAACCGTATGGAATGCGAGTACTTGATTTTGGAAACCCTGATGCGAATTGATGATTCGGTCCCTTTCCAACAAAAGGGAGTCTCTTTCGGAAAATCCAAGGCTATCCCTAGATAGCAAAACGGCAATTTCTTCCAATGAATTGAAAGGCAATTCCTCCACTCCTCCAAATAGTAGAATATGTCCAGAACCCACTGCTGTGCCTGCAAAGGCTGATAATGGCAATACATTACCCGCTCCATCCTCTATATTTCCAATTTTCTCCCACTTGTTCTTTCTTGTGTCAAACCTGTATACATCACTTAATACCTCACTGATGCCACCAGGCGTTTTCCTCCTTCCTCCAAAAAAATATAGATTTTCATATTCACCTCCAGTCTGAACCAACAAAAGGGCATGAGAGCGCTCCGGCCCTGGCCACGTAGGTAAGCTTTCCCATTTCAATTCACTGCCTTTCAAATCAAGCACAAAAAAATCCCCAGAAGTTTCATCAGAAATTCCTCCGGCAAGGTAGACTTTCCCATTGTAATAGGTTGCTGCTGCATGAGATATGGCCTTTGGTAAATCAGGTAATCTCTCTATGAAAATTTCCTTTTTGTCACTGATCCAAGAAAGGCGAAGAACATCCTTTTGGGGTCCATCTTCATTCTCTCCGCCTAATACGATCACACCCTCTTCTGTAGATACTACTGCGCCATAGGCCAAATTCTTTGGTAATCTTACTTTTTGGTGGTTCCATTTATATCCATCCTTATCTTTTTGGAGTATTTCAATAACATCCCACCATTTTTTTTGCCCACCTTCCCAAGGAAGCTTCTCAGGGAAATTTGCGCCTCCCGCCAAAATCACCACATCATTATGGATTCCGGCGTACATTCCCGCATACCCAAGTGAATGGTCTGATCCTTCTATTGGTGGCAGATTTAATGGAACACCCCAATAAAGCAATGAATTATCACTTGAATTCTGACCAAAAATCCGGGTCGAAAAATACAGCAATAACAAAAAGAACAACAATAGGTTTTTCACAGGTTTAATTTTGGCTAATTGAGGAAATTATTTTATTGGATAGTGTTTCTTATAGCGTATTCGAAAAATTTGAGCAGATTAAGTTCACTCAAAAGGCTGACTTCATCTTTTTCACTTAAAATTTTGATTGGTGGTCTAAAAGATCCACAATCCAGGCCACAGAGTTTCATAATGGCTTTTCCTGTAGCACTGCCCCCATATTTTCCATATAAAGACACAAAATCAATTGATTTTTCCTGGTAACTGAGGGCAGCTGTAAAATCCCCCTTCTGATAAGCATCTATAATTTTATGGTAAAGAGGTGCGGCAAAATTGTAAGTACTTCCTACTGCTCCTTTTGCTCCCATGGTCAATCCCGCCAAAAAGGTTTCATCCCACCCCCAAAGGATATCAAACTTCCCTTCTCCAAATCGCAAACAGCGGTTAAAATCCATAAGGTCATTATGGGTATACTTAATTCCAGCAAAATTTGGGATCCTTCCTTCAGCTTTTTCCAATAACTCCAACATAGAAAGGTAAGCATTGGTCAAAAGTGGTATATGGTAATAATATAAGGCCAAATTTGGTGCGGCTTCACCTATTGGATCTATAAAATCCAATAAAGCATCGATATTTGAGGGTTTAAAATAATAAGGAGCATTCATTGAAATGCCATAAAGACCAAGTTCGGATGAAAGCTTAGCCAAAGCTATGGCTTCTTTTTGGCTCGTTCCGGAGACCATACTGATTACCTTAAAATCCTGGCTTGAATAAGGGGCCCAACTCTCAAGTACTTTACATTTTTCTTTAAAAGTAAGGGCGGCTCCTTCTCCTGTTGTTCCACAGATAAATGCACCCACTACCTTGTGCTTTTTGATAATGCTGTAATATTCCGGAATTATACCAAGCTGAAGTGCCCCATCTTTGTCAAATGGTGTAAATGTAGCAGCAATCAACCCTTCTATTTTTTCAAATTTCATATTATTGTAGATAAAGGACTGCAATTGATGGTATTGCTATTAATTCATAAGAAGTACAATACTTGTGAGGTATTCAGTATATGGAGAAAAGTGGCCGGATTTACCGGCCCCTTTCTAAACAACTATTACCCAATCAATTCCCATAGCCGGGATTTTGTACTATTTTAGAATTTAAACTAATCGTTGAAAGTGAAATTGGCCATAAAAGCAGATGCCTCTGACCCGCTCTTCCCCTTAGAGATGGCACTAGTTCAAAAGCTTTGTCGAACCTTACTAAATCCCACCACCTTTTTCCTTCAAATGCAAATTCTCTGAGTCTTTCCTGAAGAATTGCCTCGTCATTTTGCTCTTTTGTTCCGTTTACAAATCTGAATTCCTCAAAATGTTCTTTATAAGCACGCTGCCTGATGAGGTTTATTTCCGGACTTGGATCCTGGCCTAAAGCATTCTTGGCTTCTGCTTTCAATAACAATACATCTGCAAACCTATAAATCACGATATCATCAATAAACCTTCTACCTGAAGGATCTAAGAATCCCCTATACTTCATTACAACAGAGCCGTAATAGGTTTGAATACCATTGGCATTCGGAATAGTAATCTCCACAAACGTTGCATCCTTCCTGCTGTCTTTGCTATCAAACTGGCTTCTGAGGGTTTGAGATGGAGCCCACCTATTGAGTCCCCCACCTTGGCCAAGTTTTGCTTTGACAGCGGGTGAGGCAGCAGGTGGAATTTCATCGTCACGGATATACATGTTTGCATTGTAATTGGCACCGGCTTCCAGATCCAAATATCTTACTGCAAATATGATTTCACTATTTCCCTTATTATTGTAGCGGAAAATGTTATCAAAATTGCTCTGTAGAGAAAGTCCACTGCCTTCTTGGGCTTCATTGAGTGCTGTCAGTGCAGTAGAAAAATCAGTTTGTCCACCGCCCATTACCTTACCGGTCCAGAGGTAAACTTCTGCTTTTAATACATTGGCGGCAGGTTTTGACCAAAAGGCCTTTCCCGTGGCAAGTGCATTATTAGGATACAATTGTATTGCCCTATCAAGATCTTCTTTGACCTGCGATAGGACTTCTTCCACTGTTGCTCTTGGCCTATAGGTCAATTCTGCATTATATCCCTCTGTAGGGTCAGTAATAAGTGGAACTCCCCCCCAGGTCTTGGCCATAGTAAAATAAAGAAAGGCCCTCATGGTGTATGCTTGAGCCAACATCCGGTTTTTATTGGCTGCATTACTGAAAGTGATATTGGGTACATATTTGATGATAAGGTTTGCATCATGCACCACAGTATACATCCTTAACCAAACTGGCCCTGAGAATGTGGGATCAAGATCATTTAGAAAATATCTTTCCAAACCTTCGGAACCTTGAAGACCATAATTCAAGGTTTCACTCCTACCCTCTCCCCAAATGAAAAGGTTAGTATTGGCCTGTTCTCTGAACCTTACATACATCCCGCTCAAAGCCCCAATGGCATTGTCTTCGTTGACCCAGAAACCTGCTGCAGTAATGGTGCTGATCGGTTCCACTTCCAGCATGTCTGTACAGGAATTACCTGTCAGTAAACCCATTGCCAAAACAAAATGGAAGAAAATTCTGTATTTTAAATTTTTCATGATTTTCTTGCTTTAATTTTTTTAGAATGACACATTGATCCCTAGCAAGTAGCTCCTTGGAATTGGATATCTACCTGAATCCGTACCCCCCAATTCAGGGTTTAAACCAGTGTATTTGGTAAAATAATAAAGGTTGGATCCGGTGAAATGGGCCCGAAGAGACGGTAACCTTAGAGGTCTTAAAATGCTTTGTGGGAAATTATAGCTGAGTGTAACCTCCCTTAAGGCCAGGTAATCCCCCTTCTCATGGAAGAAAGAACTTCCTCGGAAAGAGTTGTTTTGTGCCAATTGATCTGCCCACATAAATCTTGGAAAATCTGTAATATCTCCCTGATTTTGCCAAGATTTGGTAGTTTCTTTTAAAATTCCGATATCCCCTTGATATTGGCCATTGAACCTTGCCCTGGTTTCATGGTAAATCGTATGCCCCAAAGCAAAATCAGTTCTTACTGTAAGGCTAAGTCTTTTGTAATTCAGAATATTGGTAAACCCACCTGTCCATTTGGGGAACATATTGCCAACCCTGATTCTGTCCCGGCTATCAATTGTATCATTCTTATCCAGATCTGCCCAAATAACATCCCCTCCAAACTTTGACTTATTATTGCCCGGAACCAATAAATCCAATGGTCCGTTAGCCGCAGCTTCATCAGTTGGATATACACCCAAATGCTGGTATGCAAACATTTCTCCCAATCTGCCTCCTTCCTGAAGACCTCCAAGCCATTCATATCTACCCGTCCTTGGATTAAATACAAACACACCTCCTATCCTGTTATTTTCGTTAGCATTATCAGGCAGCCTCACTATAGTGTTGATATTATAAGCCGCATTGGCACTTACTGACCAGTTAAAATTGTTTTTCTGCATCAGCGTCGCACCGATTTCTACTTCAAAGCCTTCATTTCTGAATGCTCCAAGATTGGTTAGAATTGACGAAAAACCTGTTGATTGGGGAAGTTGAAGATCTGTCAGCAGGTCATCTGTTAACCTGTTATAAAATTCTGCGGTCAGGTTGATCTTATTATTGAACAAGCCCATATCAAATCCTGCATTAAATGTTTTGGATCTTTCCCATCTTAAATCCTGATTCGCCATTCTATTGTTAAGGATGGCTGCCCTATCATTGTACCTTTCACCGACAGCGTACAGACCTTGGGCATGGAAATCGGTAAGATTGCCCACATTTCCATTGACACCATAACTTACCCTTGCCTTAAATGAAGAAATCTGTGATGGTACATTTGACCAGAAATCTTCCTTATGGATATTCCAGCCCGCAGATACACCAGGGAAAATTCCCCAATAATTATTCTTCCCAAGATTGGAAGCTCCATCCACTCTGGCAGATGCAGAGAAAAGGTACTTTTGATCAAAGTCATAATTAAACCTTCCAAAGTATCCTAGAATTCTCAGCTGTGTGTGGGAGGAAGAAACAGCCGTAGGCTCCGCAGAGGCATTCAATGTAGGAATTAGATCAGAAGCAGCCCCTCTGCCTGAAGCTGAGGCTACATAGCTGACTCTATCAAAATATGAGCCCCCGATTTTTGTCTGAAAATTGTGAAATCCTATGGACTTTTTATGGGTAAAAACACCATCAAACTGCTTTTGCCAAAATAATGAATTTGAAGCAGAAGCCGGTCTATTGTCTATGAATTGGGTAGGTGTATTGAAATAAGACTTCAGGAAAGAATTACTTGTAGATTGTACCAAGAACAAAGAACCTATTGGTTCAAATGTAAGGCCCGGTAAAATTTCCCAATTTGCCCCTGCCAATAAGGTCAGTCTATTGGTGGCATTCAAAGCATCTGATCTCCCCAAATGATAGACTGGATTTCCCATGGAACGGTTTTGGCCCGGTGCCAAGCTTCCATCTTCATACCTGAATTTGGCGGTTGGAGGCAAACCTAATGCCCTTTGGAAGATTTCATTCTCATTAAACACTTGCGTGTTAGATGAATTGGTGAAATTTACCCTTCCATAAACCGACAATTTCTTGTTGACTTCAATATCACCGTTCATCCGCACAGTAAATCTCTTGAAATCTGTGTTGATCGCTACCCCTTGATTGTCAAGGTATCCAAGTCCCATATCGAACCTGGCTTTTTCAGAACCGCCGGAAATCTGAATATTATGGTTATGCGTTACTGCCTGTCTAAACAAGATAGACTGCCAATCCACCTCATCAAAGATAATGGTTTTAGTAGGGTCAGCTGGGTCAATCATGGATTGCCAACCTTCATTTAGCTTATGCTCATTTTCCGGGCTTAAATACTGAGGAGTGAAAGCCGTATTATTGAGCAGGTTATTACCTACACCAAAACCATTTGCCTGATTTAGCCTGAACAATTGACCTGAGGTTTTCTCAGAAAGTCTCAAAATCCCCATTCTGTTGAAGTAGATATAATCCCTAGCTGAAGCCATTTCATATTGGTTCCATTGTTCTGAAACCCCGGCAGTATATCTGTAATTAACTAATGTCTTACCTGCTTTTCCAGTCTTTGTAGTAATAATCACGACACCATTTGATCCCCTGGCGCCATAAATGGCTGTAGCAGCAGCATCTTTGAGCACCTGAAATGTTTCAATATCATCAGGGTTTAAATCATTCATATTATTACGGATCACCCCATCGATGATGTAGAGTGGCTGAGCCCCATCAGGATTATTTATAGAGGTTCCCCCCCTAACAATAACTCTTGGGGCAGCACCGGGCTGACCAGAGGTAGTCTGTACCCGCACCCCTGCCACAGTACCCTGAAGAGCTGATGCAGCATTGGCAAAAGGAACATTTTCCAAAACTCTTTTATCCACCTTGGATACTGCTGAGGTCAATGTTTCCCTGGACTGTTCACCAAAACCAATAACCAGTACCTCATTGAGGGTCTGAGAGTCCAACCTTAAAGCAACATTCAGCAAGGTTTGGTTGGAAAGAACCACCTCGTGAACAGAGTAGCCTATAAAACTAAATCTTAACCTATCCCCCTGATTTGCAGTCAGGCTATAGTTTCCATCTATATCAGTCGCAGTACCTTTATTGGTCCCCATTACCAATATATTTACACCGGGGATTGATTCCCCTGTATTCTCATCTGTTACCTTTCCCGATATCTGGATCGGCTGTTGGGCTTGGACCATAATGGAGAAGCTCAACAATAAGGACAGAATCAACCAAGCTATTGGGTCGAATTTCTTCATAATGTTTATGTTAGGTTTATAGATAATTGTATTTAAAAGCACATACAGTCTTAGAGCTACATGAGCATCTAAACCTGGGACATACTCTTGTCACAAATCTCAAAACTGTTTGATAATCAACGGTATAATAAAAATCCAAAATGAGGACCACATCTGTCCATGAGGTAAAAAATTGTCCGTAAATTGGGATAAAATCATCCAAAATTTCGATTTAAAAAGATTTTGCATTACCCACTTACTTATATCAATTAATTTTGACACGCAAGATTAAAATCAGTGAAAAAATTGCCCGCTTATAAAATATCCAAAAATCATCCTTGCATTAGGGAACTTTACCTATTGCTATTTACACTCCTGACTATTTCCACCATTCAAGCCCAGGAAATGCCAGGAGAATCAGTATTTAAATTTAGCCATTACAGTTCCAAAGACGGACTTCCCCAAAATTCGGTATTGGCCATCACCCAGGATTATATGGGTTTTCTTTGGATGGGAACTGATGATGGTCTGAGCAGATTTGACGGATATGGATTTAGAAATTTCAGGCACAATCCCCAAAACCCTAACAGTATCAACAATAACGTGATCAGAGCTATAGTGCAGGATCCAAACGGTTTTTTGTGGATCGGGACTGAAGGAGGAGGAATAAATGTTTTAGACCCGACAACAGAAAATTTCCAAAGGTTCAATTTTCATGATCCAAATAAGAATGATCTTTTGATCAATAAAGTTTCAAGTATCTTTTTGGACCGAAGTAACAGACTTTGGATTGGCACTCAAGGCGATGGTCTAATTCAGGTCAATGGTTTTGAGGATTTGAAATATTCAAATCTTGAAGATTATCTCAACCAACTAAACACAGAATTTTTCAATACAAAAAACTCAAGTTTTACAGATAATAAAATCTGGACAGTAACTGAAGACCGGAAGGGAAATATTTATATCGGCACATTAGATGGAGGTGCTTACTTTATACCCCTTGGCACTGGAAAACCTGAAAGAATTTCTTTTTTTATTCAAAAAGGGATTTCTTCCATAAAGGCATTTTATGAAGACAGTTATGGGGTTTTGTGGGTCGGTACAGAAAAAAATGGCGTTTGGAAAAAAGACAAGGGAAAAGATTATTATGAACCATTCAATTTAAGACACTTTTATCAAAATGGTTTTAGTCCCAAACTTAATATCACAGATTTTGAGCAGGACCAATATGGAAATATCTGGATAGGCACTTTAGGCAATGGACTTTTTATTTATGATCCGATAAATGAATCTTTGAAACAGTACAGCGATGATCCTGTTGATCCCTACAGTATTAAGGGTAATTCAGTATATTCCATTTTCAAAGATCGGTCCCATCAAATTTGGCTTGGAATGTATTCCGGGGAAGGCCTTAATAAAACCAATACAAGCCAACAGTATTTTGAACATTACCGCTTTGACCCCCGATCGGAAAAAGGACTATCTGGAAGAATGGTTAAATCCATTTTAATGGACAAAGACAATAATCTTTGGGTAGGAATTTTTAATGGTGGTCTGAACTTGCTTCAAAATGGACAAAAACAATTCCAGTATTTCACAACAAAAAACGGGCGATTATCCCATGATAATGTTCAGGTGATATTCCAGGCCAAAGACAACAAAATATGGATCGGAACAGATGGAGGTGGTATTAATATATTTGAGCCCAAGTCTGGAAAAGTCAGTTATTTGATTCATGATGGTCAAAAAAACAGTTTGAGCAAAAACGAAGTCTGGGCTATCACTGAAGATTCAAATGGTAATATATGGATAGGTACAGCCAATGGTGGCGGTCTTAACAAGTATAACCCAAAAACTGGAGTTTTTACACATTTCCTTTCTGGAACTAATTTAGCGAATACCCCAAGTTTCAATGATATCAGATCATTATTAATTGATAGTAAAAACAACCTTTGGATAGGAACATATGGTGGTGGCCTCAATAAAATGAACCTTGACACTGGTGAGTTTGAATATTACCAGAGTAATAATTCACAAAAAAACATCAGTCACGACATTATTACATGCATCCTCGAAGATAGGAATGGCTTTATTTGGGCGGGAACTTTTGGAGGTGGCTTGAATAAAATTAATCCTCTATCTCATCAAACAGTGGTTTACAGAGAAAAAGACAGATTACCCAGTGATGTTATAAAAGGAATTCTGGAAGATGGTGATGGTCAATTATGGATCAGTACCTTAAATGGTCTGGCAGCATTCAACCTAAAATCAGAAGTTTTCAAAAACTACAGAGAAGAAGATGGCCTTCAATCTGATGAATTCAACCTTGGAAGTGCTTTTAAGGACAATCAGGGAAGGCTTTATTTTGGAGGAACCAACGGAATGAATGCATTTTATCCTGAAAAAATATCTGCCTATACTAGCCCCAAATCACCTGTATTTACAAAATTAAAGGTGCTGAATAAGGAAATATCCCCACAAGACATAGTATTGGACAAAGTTATCTTACAAAAGCAGATTGCATATCAAGACAAGATCAATTTGGATTACGACCACAACAGTCTGGAAATCGAATTTGCTTCATTGGAATTTAACCTTCAAAATAAAATCCAATATGCCTATCAACTTGAAGGATATGACCATGACTGGGTAATTACTGATTCTAAAAGAAGATTTGCCAATTATGCCAATCTAAAGCCAGGTCATTATACCTTTAAGGTAAAAGCCTTTATAGAACAAATCCAACATGCTGGCCCTGAAAGCCATTTGGCCCTGATTGTTTCGCCTCCTTGGTACAGCACCAATTTGGCATATACCCTTTATGGGCTTTTATCCTTACTTTTAGCTTTTGGCATCAAAGAGCTAATGGTCTGGAGAATCAAACTGAAAAATGACCTTAGGTTTGAAAGACTGGAAAAAGAAAAACAGGAGGAAATCAATCAGTTAAAACTGAAATTCTTTACAAATATCTCTCATGAACTTCGTACACCTTTAATGTTGATCAAAGCTCCACTAGACCAACTTAAAAAACAAAAATTTGCCGGACTGGTAAACAAGCAAATAGAATCAATTGATACTAATACGAACAGACTTCTTCGGCTTATCAATCAATTATTGGACTTTAGGAAACAGGAAACCGGACATCTGAAACTTATTATTAAACATGTGCCTTTAAATTCATTTCTAACGGGAATTTATGAATCATTCTTAAGTTTTGCTGAACAAAAAAATATAGATTTTAAAATTTCTTTTGAAAAGGATTTGCCTTATGCACTTTGGTTTGACCCCGAACAAATGGAAAAAGTATTTTTCAATCTCATCTTCAACGCCTTTAAATTCACACCAAATAATGGCAAAATAGAGGTTCGGGTAGGTAATGATTTAGAATCAGACAGGGTATTCTTCGAAATTCATGATAATGGTTGGGGTATTAAACCAGAAAATCTGGAACTTATTTTCGATAGGTTTTTCCAAGCAAACCCCGAAGGCGAATTCTTTCAGGCAGGAACAGGAATTGGCCTAGCTCTTTCAAAAAACCTTGTTGAACTTCATCATGGTCAGATTAAAGTCACTAGTATTCCTAAAGAAAAGACCATATTTACTGTTTATCTAAAAAATGGATTTAATCATTTTGATAAGGCCCAACTGGCACAAGGAAGTCAATTAAAATCGGAAGAATATTACACGTCCACTATTGATCACATTGATATTCAAAATGAAGATGAGTCCCTGGAAATTGTCAAGGAACAACATCCAAATTCAAGCCACTTTGACAAAAAACTACTGATTGTCGAGGATAATCCAGATTTGCTGGAAATGCTTAAAAATTCATTAAGGGAACATTTCGAAATTATCACGGCACGGGATGGAAATGCCGGAATGATCAAAGCACTTGAGCATAAACCTGATTTTATAATTTCGGATGTGATGATGCCAAAAACAGATGGAATAACACTCTGCAGAAATATCAAAGGAAATATAGAAACAAGTCATATCCCTGTAATATTACTGACAGCTAAAGGTTCTCACATCAACCAACTGGAAGGCTATGAGTCTGGCGCGGATGATTATATAACCAAACCTTTCCCTATTGATCTACTGATCTTAAAAATTAAAAATATCCTAGAAGGAAGGCTGAAATTTCAAAAGCAATTTAAATTAATTCCCAACCTGGAGCCTTCAAAAATTAAAATCACTTCAGAAGATGAGAAATTCCTTAGCCGAGCAATTGAAAATGTTGAAAAGCATATCGACAATCCTGATTTTCATGTAAACGATCTTGTAAAAGAGCTGGGAATGAGCCGGACCTTGGTATTTGAAAAATTTAAAGCGCTTATCGGCCAAAGTCCAAATGATTTCATTCAGACTATTAGACTTAAGAGGGCAGCTCAGTTGATATTGGAAAGCGATTTTAAAATTTCTGAAATAGGTTACATGGTAGGATTCAACAACCCGAAATACTTCAGTAAGTGCTTTTCAAAACAGTTTGGAACAGCACCGTCCAAATATAAGAAACCCCATTAAGCCTCAAATACCGGGACAATCAAATCAATGAAATGATAATATTTATTCAATAGAAAAAAACTTGCCTATCAAACTGCCTCTGAAGGGGCTTTTTGAAGGCAAATTAAGATAATCTAAGAAATCCGGAACTCGAACTTAAAACCATTAGCCAATTCAATAAGTCCAGAAATTCTATTGCATTCCCTCGTCACAAAGGACAATGGAACATCCACTGTACACCAAACTTATCTGTGCAGCTTCCATAATATTCCCCCCAGAACATTTCATTGAGATCCATGCTGACAACACCCTCATTGGAAAGCTCACGGAAGAAGTATTCGGTCTCTTTTTTAGAGTCAAGGTGCAGACTGATGTGGACATTATTGCCTTGAACCAACTGAAAACCCATAGATTCGGGAGCGTCAGTACCCATCAACAAATGTCCTCCCACAATAGGTAAAGTAATATTCATAATCAAATCTTTGTCCTCATCCGCTATAGGTGGAGCTCCCTCTTCAGAAGGCATATCCGAAAACCTATAGACACCACCAATAAATTCAGTTCCAAAAACTTTTTTATAAAAGTTAAAGGCCGATTCAGTTTCTCTTTTGAAATTCAGATAGGTACTTACACTTGCCATAATATTTTATTTGTTGGTTTCACATATTTCTTTAAGTATCTGAAGCGCTTTTGGCCAAACATCTAAAAAGTATTCCTTGTATTCCCTATTGGAGTCAGTAGCCACTTTAAGCATAGTTCCATTATCCCTTTCCTTAAAAAAGTATTCTTCTTTTGAACCTGCCCAAATCTTCACTTCTGGTCCTTCTGTAATTTCTTCTCCATTATGATATAAACCGTAATGCTCCAGGCTAACCTGTTTATTGGGAATAAAACGGACAACCTTGGACACCATCCCCCCCTCATTACCTTTTTCATCTGGCCCAATAAACAATATTTTTTCTCCTTCCCCCCAATTACCTCTAAAAAAGGACCCAGGATGAAATGGCGAAGTCCATTCCCTATAAGCCTTATCCTCCAACATTGTCCTGAAAACTAGATCTACCGGTGCTTCAATGAATACTTCAAAATGAAGTTTATCAATCTCACAAAGGTCTTCTACATAAATCTTAAAATTTTCAAGAATTGTATTCCATCCTTGTTTCTGAAAATCAAGATCATTTACCTCTTCTGCTTCAAACTCCTCAACTAGAGACACTTCATCTCCTTGCTGCTCAAAACTTACCCAGACACGCCTATCGTCATCAAGTTGAAAGGCCAAAGATTCCATTGGCTTTATTTCGGTAAATTCACCTTTAAAATCAAAGCCGAAACTGTTGTCTTTGGCTTCCATTCTGTAAGAAAACTTTCCTCCAATTTTGAAATCAGATGTTGCAGAAGGACAATGCCAGGAATCTGCGGCAAAGTTCCAATTAACAACATGATCTGGATTCGTCCATGCCCTCCATACCAGAGACAATGGAGCCATTATTTTTGTTGAAATGGTGACTTTTTCAAAATTCTTCATGATGGATTTCAGTTAACAGAATTTAAAATTATGAATTATCCCAGAAAGGGATACAGCCAAAAACGACAATTAATAGGTCAAATCCGACAATGAATTGGAGAAAGAAAGAAAAAAGGGTATACGAATGCCATTAATAAGAAAACAAATTAATCCAACTTAAATGGTTTTCTAAAATCAACTACGCCTTTTAACTTAATTGAGTCCGTATTTGCTTTTGTATTCTAAAGGTGAAAGTCCGGAATATTTTTTGAAAACTTCCCTAAAAGATTTAGAGTCCGAATAACCAACGTCATACATGATCTCAGAAACAGTCTTGTTAGTTTTCTCTAAATTTCTTTTAGCTGCTTCCACTCTTACCCTTTGAAGATATTCCAATAACGTATTACCTGTCGCATATTTAAACCTCCTTTCGAGCGTCCTCCTGCTTAGAAAAAATTTCTCACATAAAAATTCCACAGAAAACTTCTCTGGGAAATTTCTTTCTACATACTCCTGGACAGTCTTGACCTGATCGTCTGAATGGTCCTTTTGACCTGTAAAAATTATAAACTCACTCTGTGCATTCCTTCCCATATCAATTTGAAAAATCTTAGAACAGTATATCGCTGCTTCCCTGCTAAGGTACTTCTCGATCACATATAGTATCAGATTGGCAGAGGAGAATGCCCCTCCTCCTGTGTAGATGCCGGCATCATCAGTCAATAGTTTATCAGGCAATAACTGCGTATCAGGAAAGAGTCTTTTAAACTGACCAGTTGCTTTCCAATGGGTTACGCATTTTCTTCCATTAAGAAGGCCCGTATTCCCCAAAATAAATGCCCCGAGGCATAAACTGGCAATTTCAGTCCCTTTCTCATATTGTTCTTTGATCCAGGGACAGAAAGCTTCATTGTCCTGTATTCCCGAAGCGAGATCCTGCTGTACAGGTGGTATGATGATCAAATCAGTATTGCTGACCTGATCCAACGTTTTATCAGCCCGAATGGTAAAAGCCCCATTGTATAAATTCACCTCAGGCCTAATACCTACTAATTCCACCTTAAAATAATCCTCCATTCCATTCAATTTCTGAAAGGTATTAGCCTCCAATAAGCCAAGCCTTGCATTTTCCATGCTGCCGATATTTACATGGTCCAGTAATAAAATTGATACATGTTTCATTTTAGTTGTGGTTAAAAAAGATTGTCGCAAATCACCTTTAGAAATGTCGTGTTCAGACAATCTCAATAAGAAATGTACTCAATAGATTTGTAAAAAGATAAAATTACTAGCATTAAGGCAAAAGATGTAAGCAGTACACCATGGCCCAACAGCTATTAGACTGCCCAAAATCGGTAAACACTTAAGCTCATTTGTAGCTCCCAGCGGTTTTTATCCAGCTTCCATCCAAGTACTTTGGCAACTCGGTCTAATGGATGTGCTTGGAGGGAAACAAAATAGCTATCTTCTTTTACCAAGCAAAATTCATGCTGTTTCCAATAAGAATTTTAAAGGGCCCAAGTAATTCAGATGCATTTATGCTCAACAATAAGAATTAATGGAAATCTGATAATAAGATCACAATCAAAAAAATGGTAGAAGTTTTCAGGACCAATGTGGACACAGAAGAAACTGCGACGTTTATCCTAGAATTAATAGCTGGACAATTGGGAATTCTAAATGCCAATTTTGATTTGGAAGACTGTGACAGGATATTTAGAGTAGCCTATTGCCCAAGGGAAAAAATCCCTGAAATCATAGAATTGTTTCGATCCCAAGGCTACTTGATTGAAATTCTGCCCGATTAATGAATGAACAACAGAAAGCCCCAGATACACTTATTGCTTTAGGTTAAATACCATTCATTTCATTTTTTTTTTGACTGTAAGCTCCTGTAATGACCATTAAATGGTCAGGCGATTCAAAAACACCTGTTTGTTTAACTTATGTACAATATAGAATGGAATTCTTAAGCTTATTTTACATTTCTTAAAATTTCAGCAGCTTTTTCTGGTGTCAAATCACGCTGGGGATTGGCTAGCATTTCATAGCCGACCATAAACTTTTTGACTGTAGCCGATCGGAGCAGAGGAGGGTAAAATACCATATGTAAATCCCATTCCGGGTGATCCAAGCTATCAGTTGGTGCCTGATGAAGTCCTGCTGAATAAGGAAAAGAAACCTCAAACAGTTTATCATACCTCTGCGTAAGATTCCTGTAAGCATCAGCCAAATCCTGTATTTGTCGGTCATTTATGCTTGCAAGGCTCTCAATATGGGTCTTGGGAGCAATCATCGCTTCGAATGGCCACACCGCCCAAAAAGGAACAAGGATCACAAAACTCTCATTTTCATCAATGATCCTGACATTTTTTTTTAGCTCTTCATGCACATAATCAACAACCATTGTGGAGTTTTTCCTTTCAAAATAATTTTTAAAGTTGAGCTGCTTTTTGAATGGCTCATCAGGAATACTTTCCTGAGCCCAAATCTGTCCATGGGGATGGGGATTGGAACAACCCATTACTTCACCCTTATTTTCAAATACCTGCACATAATTGATAAAAGGTTCAGAACCCAGTAATTCATATTCCCTCTTCCAAGTTTTAACAACTTCAACCACTTCCTTGAGTTCGAGTTTTGGGATGGTTTTGGTATGGTCAGGTGAAAAACAGATCACCTTGCATATGCCTTTTTCACTTTTGGCTTTAAAGAATTCTCCTTCCTCAAATTCCCCTTCTGGAATATTTGGTGTCAAAGCACCAAAATCATTAGCAAAAACATAAGTCCCCAAATATTCTGGATTCATTTCTCCCCCTACTCTTTTGTTACCTGGACATAAAAAGCATTCCGGGTCAAATGAAAGTTCTTCAGAAGATAATAATTTCTCTTGTTGTCCCTGCCAAGGTCTTTTCGAACGATGTGGGGAAACCTGAATATATGAACCAGTGAATGGATTGAATCGTCTATGACTGTGTTCTTCGAAATTGAAAGGATATGACATAATAGCTGAACGGTAATTATAAGCAATGAATTCTTGAGGTACCTTCGGAAATTGAAACCTCATAAATACCTGGTGATAAGGAAAACTTGTTGTAGAATGTGCTTGAAACCTTGGTTTTGAATAGGTCCACATAATCCTTATGGATAAGATTGATGGTACAGCCTCCAAATCCCCCTCCCATCATCCTTGCTCCAAGTACACCTTCTGAAAGTTGGGCCACATTCACCAAAAAATCCAGCTCATTACAACTTACCTGATAATCATTGGAAAGACTGAAATGAGATAAAAACATCAATCGCCCTAATTCTTTTAAATTCCCGTTTTTTAAGGCTGCACTTGCATGCAGTACGCGCTGATTTTCCGAAACTACATGTTTACACCTTTTGAATATGATAGGATCTAAATCCGGTTTTAAACCTAAAAGCATATCAGAATCCACATCTCTGAGTGCCCTGATACCGGGATAAGAATTTTGAATTAATTTAAAACCTTCCTGACATTCTTGCTGCCTTTTATTATATGCCGAATCACCAAGATTATGCTTCACTTTTGAATCCACCAAAATCAAAGAAAAATCTTCCAGATGAACAGGAATATACTGGAAGTCCAAAGTTCTACAATCCAACTGAATGGCTTGGCCGGCTTTACCCATAGCAGAAGCAAATTGATCCATTATGCCACATTTTACTCCTGCAAATTCGTGTTCAGCTTTTTGGGCCATTTGTATCTGCTGAATCAATGGAATTTCAATTCCATGTAACTCCATCAATGCCCGAACTGTAACACATTCCAAAGCCGCTGAAGAAGATAAACCGGCGCCTATGGGAATATCTCCGCCAAAGACACAATCAAACCCTTTTATCTGGTAACCTGAACTTTGAAATTGTGCAATGACTCCCAAAATATAGTTAAGCCAACCTTTTGTAGCCGGCTGAAGATCCTGGGACAACTCCACTTCTGCCTCATCCTCAAAATCCAAAGATTGGATACGGCAGTGATTTGTATCATTCAAGGAAATGGCCAAATAAATACCTTTATCTATTGCTGCAGGAAGTACATAACCATCATTATAATCAGTATGATCTCCGATTAAGTTGATCCTCCCTGGAGACCTGAAAAGACTTGGATTGTAATTAAATTTTTGTTTGAATGCTTCAATATATGGGTTCATAAAGTGAAAAGGCTTAATTCACCGATGCCATGGCATTTTTAAATTGGTCTTGGGGCAAAAGATGATTTTTTTACAAAAAGAATCACTCCGGCATCAGTGACAGCCGGAGTGATTGATTTTAGGGTGATTAATCAACTTTTAGCTTTTTGGTAAGCCATTGGTTACCATGTTGAACCAATACCATATAGATTCCTTTTTTGAGGCTTTCCCTCAGAATGATCGTTTGGGTTTCTGAATTGCTGAGTGTTTCCAAATAAACTCTCCTACCTGTCATATCTGTCAAAGTAACCAGTACAGGCACCCCTTCCTCTGATGCCCCTGGCACCTGAATGGTCAATTGATCACCGGATTTTATAGGATTTGGAAATACTTTGAATTCTTTGTTTTCCAGCAATATGCCCGGGCTAAAAGCTACCTCTTCATCGCTTACCACACGCAACATTTGTGTAGTTGACCCTTGGTCAGTAATCACGATTTTATCGATTACAGGAGCGGCATTTTCAATAGGTGTAAGTTGAATAACATTTTCTCCAGCCTGCAATTCTAACTCTACTGTTTGAGTACCAGGCGATCCCCCTTCAAAGCAGAAGGCACCTGTTGGCAAAAAGTCGACAGTCTGAGCGATACCATTGGTAATGATTCTCATTTTTCTTAGAACTGGCGTGAAATAATGAAATTCAACACTATAAATACCAGCATTATTAATATTAATATTTCTGAAATTAATCTGATTACTAATGTTTGCGCCCAAGTTAACAACCTGCCCATTTGAAGCAGTAGCGCAAGTTGGTGTTTGCATAGAACCTATCAGTTCAGCTTCTTCTGCTTCAAGTGAGATCATAGAAGGTGCAATTCTTTTTGATTTTTCAAGTTTGATTTTGTCAATAATAGGACTTGCACCACTAAAAGGGTTGATATCTATAACATTCAAGCCTTCCTTAAGGATAACTTCAATTTTATGAATAGCAGAATTTCCGCCTTCAAAACACCAAAGTCCAGATGGAGCAGCAGATTGTGGAATTGGATTTTCTCCATTAACTCTCACTGAGAAAGCTCTAGCTACTTTACTGTAATAAACTATATTTAATTCATATAGTCCTGATTCAGGTGCAATAACCTCCCCAAACCTAACTCCATTTGAATTATTATTTCCCATATTTACATATTGACCTTCTGATGCTAATTCACAACCTTGAATAACTGCATTCCCTAAAATTGTTGCAAACTCCGCTTCAAATTCAAGACGTTCTTGGATAAGAAGTACATTAGGATCAATTTTCTCAGGTAGTTTACCTTTACTAGCAACTGCTATCCTATCAATAGATACATTTCCACTAGCATAGCCTATTCTTACTTCATGGTTTCCGGCAGTTAGGAAATAGCTAAATTTTCGATCTTCTTCGTTGTAACTATGATGAAACTTCTTCCAATACCATTCAAAAAGTGGATTTCCTAAATTCTGCCACTTTCTGAAAGGTTCACCATCTACTGAAATCCAAAGACTATACTCTTCCTCATCGAAGGCCTGAATTTTTGCCCAAAATTCATATTCGTCAGCTTCTTCTACTGTTATTTGATAAGTTAGGAAACCATCACTTCCTGGAGGGACAATACTGCTTTGTTGTGCTGAAGTAGAAGTGACAAACTTGCCGTTAATGGCCCTATCAGCACTTTTTATTTCCCAAGCTGCACCGATATTTCCATTTTCTGCTTCAAAAAAATCAGCGAAATCCGTCTTTACCAATCCCCAAGTAAAAGAATCTGGAATGCAGAAACCTGGTTCATTTAAAAACAAATCGAAATCTGCCGGACCTGATGTGAATGCAACCTGATCTAACAAAATATTAGAATTAGGGAATTCAATAGTTAACCTGTGCCTTCCTTCTCCCAAATCATAAAACCGTGGAATTTGGAACCAAGTAAATGAAGAGGCTACAAATGGAATTACTTGACTGAGTTCATTTCCATTGACCGCAATTCTGATAGATCCATTTCCGCCCATATTTCTGGCTCTTATCCAAACTCGATATTGATCAGCACTTTCAGAGTCTAAATCAAATTCAAAATGAATCTGTTGGGCAATAGGACTTTCACCTTCATTATTTACATTTCCTCTGATATAATATCCATTGGATGCATTCTCATCTTGGATTACATTCCACTTGCTTCCTAAATAATCTCCACATTCAGCTTCAAAAGCGAACGAATTGACAGGTTTCGGGACAAATGGTAAATCCAAACCCTCCAGATTATTTGGTGAAGCGTAGGTATCCATTGGTATAGAAGGATTTGATTCAAGAGCAAGAAATAATTCTCCAATTGAGGTTAAATTTCCATTTTCATCTGTATACTCTGAAGTTTCTGGATTATTTGCAGGATCGGCAAGATCGGGATTAGGAGGAAAATATGCGTATCGCTCAACATAATCAAGACTTTCTAGATAAGGTAAAGCCAACTTCAGGAATTCTTCTTGAATCGCTGTACTTCTATTTTCGTTAGCATTAAACTCAGTAATCCAAATAGGAAGTTGATAAATATTATAGACATTTGTCAGGTAGTTTTTGAACCTATTAAAAATTGCTTCTGGATTCGCATTAGGTGTGTTATTTGGATTACTACCATAATCATACCAGTGAACAGCTAAGAAATCGAATCTTACATCCCTTTCTTTTGCTATTCGATTAAATTCAAGTAGCCATGTTGTCGGTCCATTTTCCCTTGGTGCTGGTGAACCTAATCGAACCCCTGTACCCATAAGATTTTCAAAATAAGCAACAGCTACCTCAGGATCACACAAATTATTGAATTGCCCTGATTGTCCAAAGCAATTATCTGATTCGTTAAACCCTAAAATATGAGTTGTGGTTTTTAACCCTATCATTTGGTCAATATTTGCAGGAAAGGTACCACTTGCTCCCCAAGCCATCGGGACATAATCATAATTGGGCTTTGCTTTTTCATTCAAATTCCAATTGTAAAACCAACCTGCATCTATTTGTTCATGGATTTTCCCTGTTCCTTTTTTGGTTACCCAATTCCAAGGAACTACTCGAATAAAGCTTACATTCCCCTGTAAAGCAATTGGAAGAGCATCAATCTCCATATCTTTTTCTGAGGCTATATAAACTTTACTTTTGCCTGTTCCATTCGTGTTAATTGCAAAAGTTACCATAAACCCACGTTTGAGAATAAAAGAGTTTACTAAATTATCACCAAGTGGAATTGCTGATCCACGATAAATTAAATCTTCAGATATTTTAGCAGAAACTCCTTCAAAACTTAAAGAACTAAATACTTCAAGAGGGAAGTAAGACCGATCAATGGGCCTAATCAAAGAGCCTTTTTGATAATATTGATTAATTCTATAGCCAGCACCCAACGATGTTTCTAGTCCATTGATAGTTATTTTATTGTCTAACGCATTTCCAAGTTTATCAGGAGTGATCCCATCCCAATAGATCCAGGATGCTGCATCCAAAAAGTCGAACTCAGTCAAGGGAGAAATGGTAGTTGTAGAAATTTTCAGGGTACTTTCATTGCCTAGACTAATAACTCCTTGAGAGATAGTAGAGGATGATTTTAGCGTAGCGGCATTCAATGTCAATCCAATATCCAAGCATCCAAATTTAATATCACCAGATGCTATCACTTCAGCATTTTCAATATATAGATTGAAGGCTATTGGTTGCCCCGGAGATAAGGTACCAATTGCTGGTGTTTTATCTTTATCGGGGTCATGCTCACTGAGGCATATTACATTCGGATTTTTATTAGCTCCTGGCAAGCATTCAGGCTTGGCTGACTGTCCGAGTTCTCCAATTTGACCAGGAGGAATAGGTATCGATGGAGTCTGTACTGCCTCTCTCCAATTCAATTCATTAAAGAAATCATTGTTCACATCCCCTACCCAATAAAGGTATTTGTTGGAAGGGCAGGGATTAGAGTTTCCTTGTAATGCGAGTACTTCTGATGGTATCATTAGGGAAAATCCCAGAACCAAAAGGAAGGCTGACATTACCTTTTTGTAAATTTGTTTCATGATATTTTTTGGTTTACTATTAATTGTTTTGATAAAAATCAAGCTCTAAATTACCTCGTAAATCCGCGTTTTGGGGGGCTATATCATTCAAAACGAAGGGGTAAAAAATCTTTTTGAATTGATTTGGATAAAAACTGAAAGCTTCAAAAGATAGTTAGTCTGACAGGATTGATTCCAACAAAAATGATGTGTTGTTTCAAAAATAAAGGCTTGGAAAATTTCTCCAAGCCTTATTTGATCAATGAATTCATACTCTTATTTTAATTCCAATTGTTGGATTTTTTTATACTCACTACCTCTTAATTTCTCAAATCTTTCAATCAATTTTTTCAAAATATCAGGCTGAGATTTTGCAAGGTTATTTTTCTGACCAGGATCTGATTTAAGATTGTACAGCTGATATTCTGAATCATTTCCCAATTCTATATTAACAAGTTCATTTACTTTAGGCCCATCGTATGGGGGAATCATTATATAATCTCCACTTCTCAAGGCTGTTCTAGACGTTGCTTCCAAAATAACTTCAGCTCTACCCTCATTTGATGTTCCTAACAGCACATCCAATAGATCCTCGCCATCTACTGTTTTGATATCACTCCCCACCAAAGTTGATAATGAATTCAACAAATCAAGCTGTGAAACCAAGGCTTCAGACACTCCAGGCTGAATGGTTCCTTTCCAATAGGTCATAAAAGGCATTCTCGTTCCTGCTTCAAATAAGCTATATTTGCCTCCTCTAAATGGTCCCCAAGGCTTATGCTTACCAAGTTTTTCGACAGCATTATCATTGTACCCATCATTTAGAACAGGGCCATTATCAGATGAAAAAATAATAAAAGTATTTACTAAAATCCCTTCTTCTTCTAAGGTTTTCATGATTTCTCCAATACACCAATCCGCTTCTAAAATTACATCTCCTCTAGGTCCCATCCCTGATTTTCCTTCAAATCTTGGATGTGGTGTTCTTGGCACATGAGGTTGCTGCATGGCATAATAAAGAAAAAATGGATTTTCTCCTCGGCTTTTTTCTTTGATAAACTGTTGGGCTTCTAGTAGGAAATGGTCAGCCATATCTTCGTCCACCCATTTGGCACTTTCGCCACCTTTCATGTAACCGATTCTTGGGATTCCATTGACAATGCTGCTGTTATGACCATGATGCCACATCATTTTGAGCAATTCAGGGTTATTTTTTCCTGTAGGTTCACCTTCGAAGTTATTATCATAATCAACAAGAATTGGATCTTCTTTATCTAAACCTACAACATTCCCATTCTTGATATACACCGTAGGTACTCTATCTTGAGTAGCAGCCATGATGTAAGCATAATCAAATCCCACTTCATTTGGTCCCGGGCTTATGTTTTCATTCCAATCGACAAAGCCATCTCCAAGACCTAAATGCCACTTACCCACGACTCCAGTATGATACCCTTTGGTTTTGAGCATTTTGGGAATCGTCATTTCATCAGTTTCAATCAATAAAGGTGCAGTACCAGGAAGTATTTTGGCATTGTCATTTCTCCATGGATAGTTTCCTGTTAATATTGCGTATCTACTAGGTGTACATGTAGCAGAGGTGGCATAGGCATTGGTAAACTTGAGACCTTCATTGGCGAGTCTATCCATGTTTGGCGTATAGATTTCTGTGGCCCCGTAAGCACTCAAGTCTCCATAGCCTAAATCATCTAAATAAATGATCAAGACATTGGGTTTTTTAGTCTCAGTTATTTCTTCACTTTCTTTGGATTGACACGAGAAAATCATCAATAAACTGAGAAAAAGAAAATTCAATATTTTAGTCATATGCATATGTTTATTTTTCTATTAGACTATTACTTATTTTCAGGTTGGCTAATCAGGTAGGTCTTATCATAAAGATCACGTTGTTTGGCTTTCCATTCAGCACCTTCTAAGAATAAGGGATGGGGCAAAGCCAAATCCCAATCGCCTAGTTTACGGAGAAGCCTTTCAGCTACCTCAGGATATTGTAAAACTAAGTTATGCTGTTCTGAAATATCCTTTGAAATATCAAATAATAGAGGTAATCTATCAGGTATTCTAATTAGTTTCCAATTTTCTTCTAGAATACCAGCACTCACAGTAAATTTCCATTTTAAAGTTTGGTGGGGATTTCCTTGTTTTTCTCCATTTAGAAAAGGAATTAGATTCACACCATCCAAACTATCCTGTTCTGCTACTTTAATTCCTACCGATTCCAAGATTGTTGGCATCAAGTCTAATGCAGAAACGGCTGGTGTATAAGTAACACCTTGAGGCAGGGTTCCATCCCATTGGATCATCATTGGGACTCGGATACCACCTTCTAGCAAAATACCTTTCTGACCATTAAAAGGTGCGTTGTTTGAGTGATTTTGATCTACTGGACCACCATTATCACTTAAAAAAACGATCATCGTGTTTTCCATCAATCCTTCATCTTTCAAAGTTTGGACAATTCTACCCACATTGATATCAAGTCGATGAACCATAGCCAAATAAATCCTTCTATCCTTATCAGAAATGTGAGAAAACAAGGCTAAATCTTCTTCAGTAGCATGCATGGGTGCATGAGGAGCATTGAATGAAGCATATAGAAAAAAAGGACGTTCTTTGTGACGTTTGATGAAATTAATACATTCATCACCTTTGTCATCAGTAAGATATGTGATTTCTTGAGGCGTTTTATAATTACTTTCCAAGGGTGCTAAATATCCTAGTCCTTCCTTCTCTGATTTAAAATAATGATGTCCCCCTGCCAAATATCCCCAAAATTCATCAAAGCCTCTATTTATTGGGTGAAATTGTGGATTTGATCCAAGATGCCATTTACCTATTATCCCAGAAACATAACCAGCTTCCTTCAACCGATCTGCAATGGTTTTTTGTTCAATAGGGAGACCAGCATATTCAGGATCAAATCCCTTTTGATTAAATGCTAGGTTATTATCATACCCGAAACTAACTTGATTTTTCCCTGTCAACAAGCCTGCTCTAGATGGACTACATACAGGTGCTGATACATATGCCTGTGTGAAATTCACTCCTCCTTTGGCTATGGCGTCTATATTTGGGGTTTGAATTTGTTTACTGCCATTCAAACTCAGGTCTGCATAACCCAAGTCATCTGCAAGAATCACAATGAAATTAGGCTTGGATGATTGGGCAAAAACCGAAACATCCAAGCAAAAAACTAACCCTATATAAATGAATAATTTGTTCATAAATTTCAATTTTTTTCAAAAAAGGTAAGGTCCCAATTATCTCTCCACCTCAAAACTGGCTTTTGTTCTTCAAACTCAACAGGAAGAAAAATATAACTTCCGTCAATAGGATTATCAGGTGTCCATCTATCTCCTACGAAAATAAAAGCATCTTTTTTGCCAATAACTGGAATTACGGCTGTACTTTGAGACCAAAAGGTAGTCTTCATTTCATCCTCTGTACCTATACACATATTTCCTAAAGCAGTCCATGGCCCCATGGGATGGTCAGCTACTGCAGATTTTCCTGGATTTGGTTTCCAACCTGTTAATCCGGAAGAAAACATATAATACTTTCCGTCTTTTTTAAATATCGCAGGGGCTTCATTTTGCTCTCCATGAAGTACTCGGGTATAATTTCCAGAAAAATCCATATAGTCATCAGTCAATTCTGCTACATGAAGTGTTTGGTTATTTTCTGAAGAATGTACATGATAAGCTTTGCCATCGTCATCTACAAAAAGGGTCATATCTCGTGCCATTTGACCTTTTTCAAAATCTCTTCTCAAATACAGCCCTAACCTAACAGCATCTTTCCATTCTGGGGAAGGTCTCACATAACTGTCAACATCAGCGGACAATGATTTTAGACTATCTGGGTAATTCGTTGGCCATATTCCAGCATGAGGATTGAAACTTTTGATATAAGTATAAGGACCTGTGATATTGTCGCTTATAGCTAGACCTGTCATAGCAGCTTCATAGCCTCTATCTTTGAGTTCGTGGTGAAACCACATCACAAACTTCTTTGTCTTTTCATTATAAATCACTTTTGGCCTTTCAATGATGCAACCTTTTACCAAAAGAGAATTGGGATCATCATGGACTTCCAATGCGATGCCTTCATTCTTCCAATTATAAAGGTCTTTAGATGAATAAACTCCCACGCCTACTTGGGCTTTATTTCCTTCTTCACCTGCAATCTTGTGCTCTCCAAACCAATAATAATTATCATTATGAATTAAAAAACCTCCACCATGTGCATTGATATGTGTATTTTGATCATCAAGCCATACTTGACCTGGGAAAAAACTCTGGTATTTCATTTGACAAGCAAGTAGGAAGGTCAATGATAGAATCGTTAATGCAATTATTTTTTTCATTCGTATGCTATTTTTAATTATTAATAAATTTTATGGCGCCAATACTTGGGTTGGCATCATTTGGGTTTCCTAGAAAATCCTCCATCATTTCCAGGCCAGACATCAAGCCGAAGTCATCTCCTGAGATAAAAGATATTGGAATGCCTTTAGTAACTACATCATCCAAAGGAACATAATCCTGTGGATCTAAACCTCCAGCATTTTTAAATCTAGCGGAGCCAAAAAGAGGCTTTTGATCATTCAACATGCTATTTTTCGGCCAGTTGGTTGAATGGAGAAAAAGGTTATTTTCAAAAAGAACCCTTTGCAAATTCTTTTCTCCACTACTCTCATCTGGTTTGTATTGGTCTCCAGCAACAAACTCAACAGGGCCCTCCAAATGGAAAATATTGTTGACAATCAAAAGACCATTAGAACCATTATCAACCGCAATTTTTGAAGTCTGGCCAGGTTTGACATAAATTGTATTGTTATAGAAATAAGAGTTTATTGGACCTTTTCTAGGTTTTTGTTCCCCTTGATATCCACTTAGCCAAAATATTTTGCCTTCTTGAAATGCGCCGTTTTCTCCTTTGATTCTGTGACCATCATTTACACTGATATTGTAGCGATAGGCACAATTGTAGTTATTTCCTAAAATCTCACAGAACCCACCTGCATTTTCAGCACTGAAATTGTATTGTAGGATAACATTGTCACAATTATAATCAATATGGGCACCTGCAGAATCTCCAGGTCCATTGGCATAAGTAAAACTATTATGCTCTATCATCACATAAGAAGCTGACCAAGTCCAAAGTCCTGAGCCCCTACCCCATTTCCTAGAGTCGTCCTCACTACCAGAGTAACTCACATCATTACCTTTCACATGGACAAACTTGACACCTGACATTTGAATTCCCGGACCGCCTGTTCGGGTTACTTCATTATCATAGATCCGAATGTTTCGAATATTCTGCTTTTGCGTACCTGTTAGTTTGATTCCGGTGTGACTTACATTTTCAATTCGTGAATTCCTGATATCAATCTGCTCTATTTCTGAATTATCTTGTGCAACCAATCGGATCCCCCATCCATATTTTTGGGTCCCATTAGCAGACCGTACCTCTGCTTGAGACCTACTAACACCCTCTTTTTCATGGAAAACATTTTTTATATTCAAGTCTTCCAATTGGATGTTTTGAATCTTTTCATTTACTATTCCTAAAAGCATTACACCTACACGCATTTCTCCATAGCCAATATCTTCTAAGGGTCCATTTGCACTAATCTCAAGACTTCTAATGATGATATGACTTGAGTTGGATACAAAGAGACCATTCAAAAGACCTTGGGCATTGATGATGGCTTTGCCTTTTGAGGTGGTTCCATTATTTTGATAAGAGTCTATTAGGATAGAGTACTCAAAACTTCCATGAACATTGATGATTGATAAAGTTTCGGTAAACTCTTCTCCAGCAGCCAATAGTACCCGATCACCCGGCTCAAGATTCAAGTCCCCTAATTTTTTCAAAGATTTAAAAGGTGACATTTCAGAGGTCCCATTAGCTTGATCGTTACCAGTTTTGGGATGGAAATAATAATCTATTGCTTCTGTACTGTAGGTGAAGTATAACAGAAGAATTACAATAAATACAGAAACTTTTGTCTTCATATATAATTATGTGAACTGAGATTTTTTAATCATTAGGTTTTTTACCAAAGCGATCAGGATTCAATTTTGAGTAGGCCTCATCTTCCATCAAACCCATAAAAAGAGGATCTTTCAAAAAGCTTTTCCAGCTATTGATTTTTTCTGTCAAATCATTTAGCTGAAATTGATTATTTAAGGAAAGATTTCTTTTTTCAGAAATATCAGACTTGATATCAAATAAGTATTGCTGCTTTGGTTCAGTTATCATTTTAAAGTCAGCAGTTCGGATTGCATAGCGATCAACTTTGTGATTTCTCCAAAATAAAGCTTCGTGTGGTGCATTTTTGTTTTCACCTATTAGAAAAGGAATTAAATTCTCTCCATCCAATTCATTTTTGGTTCGAGCGCCTAACACACCTGCGATCGTTCCGAAGATATCAAGTGAAATAATGGGATGATCATAGGTGTGACCTGCCGGTATAACTCCCTTCCATTGAACAGCAAAAGGCACCCTCACTCCTCCTTCAAAAAAATCTCCTTTTTTACCTCTTAAAGGTTTGTTGTCAGAGGCATTATTTGCGGTAGGTCCCCCATTGTCTGAAAGGAAAAAAATAAGAGTATTATCTTCTATTCCTAAATCCCTCAACAAATCCAAAATATCTCCCACTCCATCATCCACAGCTGAAACCATGGCTGCATACGTTTTTCTTTTTTCATTTGAAATATTTGGAAATCTTTTCAAATATTTTTCTGTCGCTTGTAAAGGACCGTGTGGAGCATTATAAGAAAGAAATAAAAAGAATGGGTCTTTATGATTCCTTTGAATAAAGGAAACCGCTTCTCTAGAAAAAGCGTCTGTCAGATACTCATTTTCTTCTACCCTAATTTGATTTTTTAAAAGCTTGGTTCTGTATGATTCGTATTCGGTTCTAACTTCAAACTCATCTTTTAAAGTCAAGTTTTCTGGGAAGTATTGGTGACCTCCACCAAGAAAACCATAAAACTCGTTAAAACCTCTCTTATTAGGATGTAGTGCTTGATGGGCTCCTAAATGCCATTTTCCGATTATAGAAGTTTTGTAATTTGCTGACTGTAGGTAATCTCCAAGAGTCTGTTCTGTAAGCGGAAGGCCCATAGTAGAATCGTTAGGCGCAAATAATGGATTATCTCCAAACCCAAATTTATCTTGATATCTGCCAGTAATTAAACCGGCTCTACTTGGCCCACAAACTGCATAAGACACATACCCTGATGAAAATACAGTTCCATTTTCAGCTATTCGATCAATGTTTGGAGTTGGAATCTCTATACTTCCATTAAAACCAACATCAGCATATCCTTGATCATCGGTTAAGATGATTATCAGATTAGGCTTTTGGATAGACTGGCTTTTTAATTCCAAGCTGAAAGAAAAAAGCACTAGTAAAAGCAGAAAACGGATTTTAAGCAAAAGCATGGTTAAATTGGGATTTACAATAATTTCACAAATAGATTTTGAGTAAATCTTTTGTATTAAATTCTGATTCAAAGATGTTTTATATAAATTTTATTTGATGGTCGAAATCAAGCAAACGAGGGGGTAAATCAAGCAAAACCATAAGTCCGGTTAAATTAAATGCTGGTAGCTAATCAAAAATTATAATGATTTTGAATTCAAAGAGTAGCTATGCGAAATGATAATGAATGTTGTTGTTTTTTTGAAATTTGATTTTCCGCTTTCTTGCAATAAGAATCTTCAAATTAGAATAATCTTATGATTTAAAGTCTTAGTAAGAAAGACCATTTCCACGGTCACTCAATAAGCAGGAACTAATTGCCATTTTGTCCAACCACCATTTGTATCAGTCATTTCCAATGGAATTCCTGAATTTGTCGTGTTAGGGACTCTGAGGTTCAAGTCTGTCAGTTTATTTTGGATGTGGTAATAGCCACCACCGGCATCTACTAATTTCCACTGGGTCCAAGCGCCATTGAAGCTGGTAGGTTTTAACTGAACATTTGTTCCTACTGAGTTGTCTACAGGTCTAAAATATTTACCTGTTCCTTCATTTACAATGTAAAAATAATCCCTCGATGTATACTCAATAACCCATGTTGACCAATTTCCATTTTGTGATATTTGAGCTTGTTCAATATACGAATCATCGGCACTTCCAGCAGTTCTGATAAATTTGCCGGACTCTTTATTTACCAATCTAAAGTAGTCGACTGTAGGATCAAAATCGGATTTTTGCCATACACGAACATAATCTAGCTTGGCTTCAGACAGCACTCCTATAGGTTGGCTTCCAAAATCGCCATCCCCGAAACTGGCTCCAACAGAAAGCCAAATCCATTCTACAACTTGTGGCACCCAAATTCCAGAATAGGACACTTTTTCCACCCCATCATAATAAATTGTAAGACTCAAACTATCCCATTTCAAACCCCAAGTATGATACCCAGTGTGAAGGTCAGGTGTATCATATCTTTTGGTATTTGATTTTTTATCTGTCCCATAGCCATCTATATGGACTACAGCCTTGGTAAAATCACCAGTCCAAGCAGATTCAAAAACATCAATTTCTGCACCATCGTTACCAGTTCCATCTACATTGTCCATATTATGTCCTTGAAACCAAAATGCGCTATGATTGCCTTTAGTAGTTTCTGCGATCTTCATTCTTACTTCGATGAAACCATACTTTGGTTCATATAAATTCCGCGTTTCAACGGCACCACATTGCATTGAATCTACCGCATTTTTTGACGCTTTTAGAGTAAGTTCCCCATTACCATCCAGATAGGCATGGTCAGCAACCCATTGCCAGTCTTTTAGGGCCGGATCCCGATTACTTAAACTACGGCTTCTTGTACTAACAGACTTTATCCACTTAGATTCATCCAAGGTACTACCATTAAATTCATCACTCCAGACCAAGTTCCACTTTCCACTTGGAGGCGCTGATACCCTACTGTTTGAATTATTTGGTGAAACAATGTTGGGTTGGATGCCGATTGGTGAGTCTGGGTCCACCATAGCAAAACTTTTGCTTTGCTTGTTATCAAATTTCTTGCTTTCGAAGTCATCAAGTGTTTGACAAGTGTTTACTATCAATAGAAATGGCAGTATGGAGAATGTAATATATTTAATCATTGTTTTTGAGTTTAGCGAAAACTTTCAATTTCATAAATAACTCATTCTAAATGGATTACATGGTTCTATTATTGTTCGATATGGTTCACTTGTGGAATCTCCATAAAGCAGTTTAATTGTTTCAAGATTTTTTTTGAAAAACCCGAACGTAGTCCACTTCATATTTCTTTGGAAATAGCGTAGATTTTGGATCTCCACCATTTGATCCAATGGCTAGGTTCAAAAGAATATAATGAGGTTGCTGGAAAGGATTAAAGCCATCGGGATTTATAGTGCTTGTAAGATTCACTTCATTGAGCAATTCATCGTCAAGGTATAAGCGAATATAGTCTTGGGTCCAATCCATTTTCCATACATGAAATTTTTCCGTCCATTCTGGATCACGTTCTATAAATTTCCTAATTGGGATCTTAGCTTCATCCCAAGCAGCTCGTTTGTCTGAACTGGCCCAAGCTGCGTTGGCCAATAGGGTGCCCTCTCCATTTACCAGATAGTATTCCATCATATCTATCTCGCCATTAGCTGGCCAGTTATGGCTAATACCCAGTGTCCAGATAGCAGGCCACATGCCAAGTGCTGTATCAATTTTAGCGCTAACTTCAAGAATTCCATATTTAAAGGACATCTTTCCCTTGGTATTTATACTAGCGGAACTGTATTGAGCAAATTCTTGATTTTTTCGCCAGTCATTACTAGTAGGGTCAAAGGCACGGTTTTTAACTTTCTCTTGTTTCCCTTCTATAACCAGTACACCATTTTTGATATTGGCATTTTTTGATAGATAATATTGGAGTTCATGGTTCCTTTTCAGGCCAACCTCGTATGACCAAAATTTCTGGTCTGGTTTTCCATCTATGTCAAACTCATCGTGCCAGACAAGTTCGTATCCTTCTGGAACCGCTATTTCGTTTTCGGGAATTTTGTTAATTGGATTGCATGAAATACCAATAGCGGTTAGTAACAGAAAGGTTACATTAAACTTTTTCATTAGAGTTTTGATTCGTCACATACAAAGTCCATCAATGGATAAAGAAGCATTATTTTTTTTTTGCCCAATAAGAACTTACTGCGTACCATTTCACAATAGTGGCAGAGCTCTTGTATTGCTCTGCCACTGTTAATTATTCATTGTAGAGGATTCTGTCTGATTAATTCCATACAGGATTTTGAACTAAATTCCTATTGGCGTCCAATTCTTGCTGAGGAATTGGGAATACTTCTGATCTTCTTCCCCTATACTGTGGATTAAATGGCCCAACAGGATCAGCAGCTGCTCTCGCATAAGCTTCCTCCATAATTCCCCACCTTTTCAAATCAAAAAATCTAAGGGATTCAAATGCCAGCTCTACCCTTCTTTCATGTCTGACAATATCAATTAATTGACCTTGACTTAACCCACTTCCTTCAACATCTTCAATCACTGGCATTCCTGCTCTTACTCTAACTTGATTAACCAAATTATAAACTTCACCTAATTGTCCTAATTCAGCTAAGGCTTCAGCACGCATCAATAAAACATCAGCATATCTTATTAAATAAAAATCTTGTCCCCCTGGTGAAAATACGGCAACGCCCTCTGGGGATGCCTGATTTCTGGTATATTTTCTCCTTCCAAAACCTGTAGGAGTGTTTCCAATAAATGGCCTATTCAGATCAACTAGGAATATATCTCCAGGGAAATAAATAGAGGCACCCAATCTTGGATCTCTGTTTTCCTTTCTGTTCTGAGGATTATAAAGTGGTGACTCAGATATCGGCAATCCATCAATACAATAATAATCATCCACCAGGTTTGCCATTGGAGAATCATCCACTTTTGGCGCCCCTAAAAATGTTC
The DNA here is from genome assembly GCF_003014575.1 of Cecembia rubra. Classification (GTDB taxonomy): domain Bacteria; phylum Bacteroidota; class Bacteroidia; order Cytophagales; family Cyclobacteriaceae; genus Cecembia_A; species Cecembia_A rubra. The sequence goes on along the minus strand of NZ_PYGF01000001.1, from coordinate 92,243 downwards.
CTGAGAAAGTTTCAGTATTATTAGATTGATCAATAATAAATCTAATTGAGAATACTATTTCATTTGACAATTCACCAGCTTCCGTGAACAACTGTCCATAGTTATTGTGCAATCCGTATCCTAATCCTAATGTTTCATTTGTGAATTCTACAACCTTTTGATATTCTTTATTATAAAGTGCCCATCTTGCAGCTAAAGATAAAGCAGCTCCTTTGGTTGCATAGCCAAATTGGGATCCAGGATAGGAATTTGGCAATGTTTGAATTGCTTTGGCCAAATCCTCTTCGATAGCTAATTTAATTTCATTATATGAATTCTTAGGAACATAGGCCGTTTCTAAAGTTTGCACCTCTAAAATTAAAGGAGCTTCCTCAAAATAAACAGCCAGATTCATGTAGAATAATGCTCTAAGAAAATATGCTTGTCCTAGTAGAACACCTTTTGATTCTTCGCTGATATTATCAGGTGAAATATTGCTGATATTACTTATTGCTGCATTTGCCCTCCCAATTCCAACATAATTGGCAGTCCAAAAAGAATTGAAAAATGGGGTTGCAGGATCTACATTGGCTTCCATAAATATTCCAGGTCCTTCCCATTTAAAGGAATTGAAAACATTGTCTGATAAACCGTCATATTGAGGGATGCCAGCATTTCCATTCAAATTTCCACTATATAAAGCTCTACTTTGTAAAGCTGCATAAACGCCATTGATACCTAACTGTGCATCTGCTTCAGTCAGCCAGAAATTCCCTTCTGCTAATTGGGTAAGTGAACCTCTATCGAGGAAATCATCCATACAAGAGGAAATAGTTAGAATAACTGTAAGATATATAAATAATTTTTTCATGATTATTAGAATTTAAGGTTGATACCAGCAGTATATACTTTGTAGAGTGGAGTAGTTCTTTCAGTATTTAGGCCTCTCTGCCTCTCAGGATCAAAGTTTTTGACTTTGGTAAAAGTCAGCAAGTTCTGTCCACCAATAAATATTCTGGCTCTTTGCATCAAAAGCTTATGTGCAACTGCTTTGGGCAGATTATAACCAATTTCAATATTCTTTAACCTGAAGAATGACATGTCTTCAATATAGAAAGTAGAAATCAATTGGTTATTCACTCCTCCTAACCTTGGAAGGTCTTCGGATGGATTTTCAGGTGTCCATCTATTTTGCCAATAAGAAAGCGCGTTATTTCTATCATCCACCATTGGAAGTTGCCCATTTCCCTGCATAATTCTGTCTACTCTACCCAAACCTTGGAAGATTGCAGTCAAATCAAAGTCCTTGAAGGTCAAATTAAGATTAGCTCCATAGATCCATCTTGGAAAAGGATTTCCTATAACTACCCTATCATTGGCGTCAATCACACCATCTCCATTGGTATCTGCATATCTAATATCTCCAGGCCTTGTCAGATTGCTCCCAAATTGTACAGGTGCACTATTCACTTCTTCTTGAGATTGAAAAATACCAATAGCTTGATAACCGAAATATGACTGGAACGGAACACCAATTCTGATGATATTATTGCCGGTAATCGTTTCTTCCCCACCTTCTCCAAGATTGGTCACTCTATTATCAGCCATTCTTGTGACATTCCCACCAATTTCCATTCTTACAGGCCCGAAGCTCTTTCTGTAGTTTACAGATAGCTCTATCCCTTTATTCTCCATCCCAGCGGCATTTTGCGCAGCTAGATTTGTAACCCCAATGGAATTAGGAATAGGGAAGTTCGTATAAAGTATGTCAGAACTAATTCTTCTAAAATAATCGGCCGTTATATTCAACTTATTCTGGAAAAGAGCCATATCCAATCCAAAATTGTATTGCTCTATCCTTTCCCATCTGATACCTGGATTTGCTAAGGCAGTCAGAGCGACAGCAGGAACTATGGTGCTCTGTCCAATATGGTAATCCAATCCTGTATTATAGGTCTGCTCGAAAATATAATTTCCAATTCTATCATTGCCACTGATTCCCCAACTTCCTCTGACTTTTAGATCTGATAATACCTGTGAACCTGCTAAGAAGCTTTCTCTACCAATATTCCAACCTGCAGATACAGACGGAAAAGTTCCGTATCTATTTTCAGGACCAAACTTAGAGGAACCATCTCTTCTTAAATTGAATTCAAAAAGGTATTTTTCTTCATAATTATAATTGACTCTACCAAAAAATGACTGCCAAGCTTCTTCTGAGGCACCACCACTTACAGAAGGGTTAATAACTCCACCACCATCGAATTCCTGAATATTGTCAGTTGGAAATCCTTGAAGCGTGCCGCCAAAACCATCCACTTTGTCGTAAATCACAGAGTGGCCTAACATGAAGTTGAAGTTGTGTGAATCATTGAAAGAAGTATTGTACCTCAGGATATTTTCATTCATTAACCTGTAGCTAAAGTTCAAGTCATTAGAAAGTCTATTCAATAAATTCTGATTAATTATATTGCCGTCCCAATCTCTGATAACTCTGGTTGGCGCGAAGTCTGAGATATTCGCAAAATTTATAATTAAGCTCCCACTTGTTTCAAAAACTAATCCGTCAATAATTTTTGCTTGAAGCCCCAATCTTTCACTGAAATTGATATTGTCATTTTCATGATCGCCCCTAAATCCAGTTTCCAGAACGTGATTGATTGGATAGGAGCTATTTTGATTTAAATATGCACCATCAGCAAAACCTAACTCACCATTTGGGTAGCGAACTGGTATGGTCGGAGCAGATCTTTGAAATTGATTGATGATACCAGTCTCTCCTGTAATTGCACCTGGGCCACCTGTAGGGCCTCTAAACTTTGCCCAATAAGCATTTGTTACATTAGTTACAGTCAACCATTCATTAGGAGAAGCAGTTAGATTGACGCCCAATGTAAATCTTTCATTTTGAAACTTTCCCTGTACTACTGCTTCCTGATTCAAATAACCAACAGAAACTCTGTATGTTGTTTTGTCCGAGCCTCCAGTAAATCCCAAATAATGATTTTGAATAGGTGCATCTCTCAAGGCTACTTGTGCCCAATTTGTATTCGCATACATATTTGGCATTGTTCCATTTCGTATCGCATCAATGGCTTCATCAGAATACCTAATTTGTGCATTAGGACCATTTAAATTGATATCCCTTTCATTTCTTAATTGAGCATATTGTACACCATCAAGGTATTCAGGCACCACAGTTACTCTTTGAAAGCCAATAAAATTGTTATAATCAACTGAAAACTTGCCTTTTTGCCCTTTCTTAGTGGTAACCACAATGACACCATTGGCGCCTCTAGCTCCATAAATGGCAGCTGCTGATGCGTCTTTCAAAACAGATATACTTTCAATATCAGAAGGGGCAAGATTATTAAATTCTCTTAACCCTTCGTATTGGATATTATCTATTACTACGAGGGGAGTTGTGCCTCCAAAAGATCCTTGTCCTCTAATGATAATACCAGATTGATCACTTCCTGGAAGTCCGCTTGCTTGTGTAAGTTGTACACCTGCAAATCTACCATACATCAATTGACCTGAATTAGTCACAGGTTGATTGACTGCATCGTCAAATCTGACAGTCTCAACAGAGCCAGTCAAATTAAGCTTCTTTTGCTCTCCATAGCCTACCACTACAAATTCTTGCATCAATTCTTCTGATTCAGAAAGTGTAATATTGATAGATGTTTGATTTCCAACTGCTCTTTCTTGTGTGGCATAGCCAATGAAACTGAAAACCAAGATTGATTCCGATGATGGGACATCGATAGAAAACCTACCATCTATATCTGTAACTGCACCAAGGGTTGTACCTTTTAATGTTACTGCGACCCCTGGCATCCCATCTTTGTCTGACTGTGAAATCACCTGACCTGTGACTTGCCTATTTTGTTGAAATGCTTCAGCCTGATAGATCGTAATAAAAAGTAGTAGGGTAAGTAAGCTTATGCTTTTACGCCAGCAAGACGACAGGTAACTATCAGGTTGGTTACTTGTAAATAATGAATCCATAAATAGTGTGTTTTGGTTTATTGTTGTTTAGAGAAATTATATTTTCTAAATCAAAGTTGATTTAAATAATAAAATATCTATGGTATCAATCATTCATGTTAGGGGCTAAATCAACCAATATAAAAAAAACACCTCAGGGAGGTGTTTTTTTTGCTTTTTAACCCTATAATTCTATTTCGATACTTCTAAAATTTTATTTTTATATTCAGATGGAAGGCAGCCAAATTGCGATTCAAAGGATTTTTTGAAGTACTTATAATCATTAAAGCCAGACTCATGTGCTACTTGACTTAATTTCATATCCGTTTGTAAAATCAATTGTGCTGCCGCTTTGAGTTTGATAGAGCGAATGAAACCTGTCAAAGACATTCCTGTTAAAGATTTGATTTTTCTAAACAAGGTACTTTGACTCATAAAAAGCTCGTTGACCATCATTTCAATTCCGAAAGCTTCGTTTTGCAGATTATCATTGACCAAGCGAATTGCTTTCTCAATAAATTCCGTATCGATATTAGATTCATGGATTTCCTGTGTATTGGGCTCAAATCTCACTTTGTTGTAGAAGTATTCCCTGAGCTTTTTTCTGTTTTCTAGAATATTAGCAATTTTTGTTTTGACTATTCCAGGATTAAATGGTTTGGTGATGTAATCTTCTGCTCCAGTTTGTAGTCCTTCTAGTTCATAATCTAAAGATGTCCTGGCAGTTAATAGGACAATAGGAATGTGTGAAGTGCTGATTTGGCTTTTCAATTCATGACAAAGTGTAATCCCATCCATATTAGGCATCATCACATCTGAAATCACCAAATCAGGTAATTCTTGATGAATAACCTTCAATGCTTGCGCTCCATCCTCAGCTTCTAATACATGGTAATCTTCAGCTAAAAGTCCCCTGAGATAGCTCCTAACATCTTCATTATCATCAGCTATCAAAACAGTGAATAATTTATCATCTATTATCACTTCCTCTTCTGATGATTCATAAGAAATATTCTCATTTAGTCCAACTGGTTGAAGGTGCTTTATTTTATCATTTAAATCAAATAATGTCCCCTCCTGCCTCTTGAAAGGTAAACAAATCGTAAAAGTCGTTCCTATATTGTACACACTATCCACAAGTATTTGCCCTCCATGCAAGTCTACAATATTTTTGGTGAATGCTAAGCCAATACCACTTCCTACCATTTTACCTGAACCATCTCGATTTACTTGAAAAAACCTGTTAAAGATTTTTTCTTTATTTTCTTCTGAAAGACCTATGCCAGTATCCTTGACCATCATGCAGATTTGATTGTCTTTAACTTCAATTTCAAATCTAACTATACCTTTGTCTTTGGTATATTTGAAGGCATTTGATAATAAATTGTTGATCACTATTTCCATTTGATCTCTATCAAAGTCCATTTGAAAATGATCAATATTGCTGTCGAAGTGATAGCTGATTTTCTTTTTTGCGGCGATGCTTTTAAAATTCAAGAAAACCTCTCTAGCAAAACCAATGAAATCTGATTTGGTCGGTTTTAACTTCAAAAGTCCATGTTCTGATTTTCTAAAATCAAGTAACTGATTGATCAGATTGAGCATTCTCTTCGAATTATTCTCAACTAATTTCAGTTTTTCCTTAACTGCTTCTTCAAGTTTGTAAGATTCTATTAATTCAGTTACTGGACTTAGAATCAGTGTAAGCGGTGTTCTAAATTCATGGGAAATATTTGTAAAAAAGGTGATTTTGGCTTCGTTAAGCTCGTGCTCCTTTTCTTTTTCAATTTGAATAATGCGTAGTTCAGCTTTAAGTCTAGCTTGTCGACTTGAATAATGTCTTACCAAAACCAAAATCCCCACAATCAAAAAAGTATAGATTAAGAAGGCCCACCATGTATACCAAGGGGGAGTTGCTATATTGATTTCTAATCTTTTTGCTTCTGACCAATCTTGATTGTTTCTACTAGCTCTGACTAATAACTCATATTTACCTGGCCTTAGTCCGGTGAAGTTGATTTCATTCTTGACACCTAACGTAATCCATTCATTTTGCATTCCAATTAATTTGTATGCATAGGTAATGTTATCTGGACCAAAAAAGTCATTTGCTGCAAAACTCAAAGAAAGGTGGTTTTGTGCATAACCAAGATTTATGCTGCTTGTTCGTTGAATATTTTTCGTCAAAACTACTTGCCCATCAACTTCATCACCAACTTCCAGCCGCTTATTATTGACAACTAACTTGGTGAAAACAACTTCTGGAATATTGAAATCACTAATGATTTTGCTAGGTTCAAAAGTGATAATACCATTAGACCCACCAAAATAAATGTTCCCATTTTCATCTTGAAGCGAGGAGGAAATATGGAATGAATTGATCATCACTCCATCTTCTCGATCATAATTGATAAAATTTTTGAGGTCTTTTTGATATTTGGTAATAGTTGTAGTGGTACTCAACCAAAGATCGCCATTGCGATCCTCTTCAATCGCACAGATAAAATCATTTATTAGTCCCTTATCTTTATCATAAAACTCTTCTAAATCCAAGACTTTATTTTTGTAACTAAGAATACTCAGACCTGTTGGTGTACCAAGGTATATTTTATCATTACTGAGGTGAATATCATTGATGATAATGCTGGTAGCCCTATGTCTGATTAAGGATTGTTGGTTGTAGAATTTATCATTTTCTTCATCATAGAGATTGAGCCCCGCATAAGTAGCCAACCAAATATTCCCCTCTTTGTCTTCTTTTACATGACTGATTCTATTATTGTCGAGTACACGGTGATTTTCTGTTACAGAATAGATCGTAAGATTTTCAAGATCAGGGTCCTCTTGATAATAGGTCATTTTCAATCCACGCTCTTGGGTCCCTATCCAAAGTCTATTTTTTGAATCCAAGAGAATTGCAGTCACCTTTTCATAAGGAATGTATCTTTTCGCAGTTGAAAAATCATTGTTCTTTATAATATAAAGTCCAAAAGCGGTCCCAATGAACAAGGTGTTTTCATACTCAAAGAAAGTATTGATTTTAGCTGAAACGATATTTGATACCTTATTAAAATCACCTGATTTATCCTGTTTGTATAAACCATCAGTCAAAGATCCTTTAAACAATTTACCTGATCTATCTTTAAATATTGAGATGATATTTTGATCAATTTTATGATAATTGGTATTGGTCTTAAGTAGCTGAAATCCTTTATTAGGATACAAAATCAATACGCCACCATGAGAAGTTCCCAGCCAAGCAATACCATTTTTATCAATGTCAATATCTAAAATGATGGAATAATTTATATTATCAAAAATCCCTCCTTGAGGATTGGTGTTGATTTTTTCGAAGTGGTCAACTTGATCATTGCTGATATACAATCCATCTCCCCAGCTTCCTAACCATAACCTATTTTGATGATCCAAAGCCATAGCTTTTACATAGCGGGCATTGAAGTTAACTGGATGCTGTTCGATTTCCTGGGTTTCGTAATCAAAACTTTCTAAAAATACCTGATCACTGCGAGTACCTACCATCCAGATTTTATCCCGCTCTTTGTCCTCAATCAGGTTATACATCAAGTTTTTTGTATTGAAAGTTAAAAGCCTGCCTTCTGATGGATCATATTTATGAAGTCTAGAGTTACCCACATACCACATATTTTCATACTGATCTCTAATGATAGAATAAATTGGCAAAGTAGCAGGGTAATGAGTAATCAATTTCTCTTCAATTGGATCAAAAACGAAGACGCCATTACCCCAAGTTCCTATCCACATCATTCCATCTTTGGCTTGATTGATTGTGATGACCCGTAATCTTTTGTTAGGGATACTTGAAAAAATTTGATTGAGACTTCTGAGCTTATTTGTGTTTGCATCTAGCACAGCAATCCCACCTTCTTTGGTTCCAATCCAAATATTATTCTCTGAATCTTTGAAAAGGGTTTCTATATTCTCGTTTTCTAACTCAGGAAAATCATTACCTGGACGAATGCTAGTAAAGTTGTACCCATCATATTTAGAAACTCCCCCTTCAGTTGCAAAATATTTGATATTATCATCATCACTTAATGTCTTGGTAACAAAATTACTTAACAGCCCTTTTCTTACATCAATAAAATCAATAGAAAATTCTTCATTTCTAGTTTGTCCGAAAGCAGAAATGCCTCCCAGCAAAACGAGTAAGATCAATTGGATAAACTTCTTAATCATGGGTATTTTGGGTCAATCGTAAAATAATATACAGTTTTTTTATAAAACTAGTCTATATTATATACCTATAGAGGAATCCTAAAAGGCTTGTGAGTTTTTCATCTCTTGAATCATTCATGTTGAACATAAGCAATTTAAAGCTTCTTTATTAAATCCATCTAGTCTAATCGGTCAATGAAAAGGCATATTCATCCAATTGATAGGTAATCAAAGACAATGGATTGGAATATATCAATTTTCAGATTAAACTTGGCTAGATTATAAATTCATTTTAAATGATAAACAAAATAGTACTTCAAACTTTGGTAATCTTTTTCTTAATTTCATTATCCTATTTTCAAAGTTTTGCTCAAAATAGAGAAAAGCCAAATGTACTCTTCATTCTGGTAGATGATCTTGGATGGACTGATCTAGGAAGTTTTGGAAGTGAATTTTATGAAACTCCAAATATAGACCGACTCGCAGCCATGGGGGTAAAATTCACCAATGCTTATACCGCATCTCCTGTTTGCTCTCCAACGAGAGCAAGTATCATGACGGGAAAATATCCTTCCAAAAATCATTATACAGATTGGTTTGGAGCTCCCCAGCCATGGAACTTCCAAAATCACTGGACGCGCAATAAACCATTGGTCCCGGCAGAATATACTACTAATTTGGCTCTAGAGGAATACACTATGGCAGAGGCTTTTAAAGATGCAGGATACAAGACCTTTTTTGCTGGTAAATGGCATCTTGGAGAAACTGAAGAGTTTTGGCCAGAAAATCAAGGATTTGAAATCAATATAGGCGGGAACAATAAGGGTGGGCCATCGACAGGTAACAAATATTTTTCTCCTTATGGCAACTCTCAATTGCCGGATGGCCCTGAAGGGGAATACCTTCCCTGGAGATTAGCCTCAGAAACAGCCAATTTTATCTCCAAAAATAAAGAAAAACCTTTTTTTGCTTACCTGTCCTTCTATTCAGTTCATACTCCTTTGATGACTACTGAGGAGTTAGAGCTAAAATACCTTAGAAAACGGGCAAAAATGAACCTCACTGATCAATTCGAACCTGAATATGCCAATATGAACCGTACCACCCAGGCGCACGCTGTTTATGCAGGCATGGTAGAGGCCATGGACACAGCTGTGGGAATAGTTCTGGAGAGTTTGGAGAAAAACCATCTATTGGAAAACACCATCGTTGTTTTCTTTTCAGATAATGGGGGACTTTCAACAGCAGAAGGAAGTCCGACTTCTAATTTGCCATTGCGGGCAGGAAAAGGCTGGTTGTATGAAGGAGGTATCAGGGTTCCCATGATTATTTCCTGGAAAAACCATATTCCTGGCGGACAATCGATTAATACGCCTGTAATCAGCAATGATTTTCTACCTACTTTAGTTGAACTGGCTGGATTGAAAGAATCTGAAATCAAATACAAGGAAATCGACGGTGTTTCCTTAGCCCAAGTTGTGAAAGATCCTTCTGCAAAAATTTCCAGGAATGAATTGTATTGGCATTATCCCCACTATGGAAACCAGGGAGGAAATCCAGGTTCTGTTATCCAGGAAAACGGTTGGAAACTCATCTATTTCTACGAGGACGATAGAATGGAACTTTATTACCTGAATGAAGATTTAGAAGAGCAAAACGACCTTTCCAAGGTTGAAAGCGAAATTGCATCCAACTTGGAAAAAAAATTAAAGGATTGGCTCGAAAAAACAGGAGCAAGATATCCAATCAAAAGGGCTGATTTATAATTTTCATGTATATCAGCAATAAGACCAGTAACCAATTTTTTAAATTGGGGCTTAAGATCAACCTGATATTTAGATATTGGATCCGCCTCAGCGGACGAGTTATTCATTGATATTGGCTTGAAATTATAGGTTTATTTTATTGGGAAGATTCTACTGGTAAGAAAACAGACATATATGATAATTTTTCTTTAAGAATTGGCACCTGAAATCCTTTCCAAAACTTTAAATTGATAGGATTATTTCAATCTGAATATTGTTACAATCAATAGTTTGAAAATTATAGGATTGAGCAACAAGGCTTTAAAAAAAATGGTTTGCGCTACTAACATCTTTCATTAATTTTGACGAATAGTTCGGGGTGTAGCGTAGCCCGGTATCGCGCCACATTTGGGATGTGGAGGTCGTAGGTTCGAATCCTGCCACCCCGACAACAAAGGTTCATCAGAACCCAAAAGCCTGCAAATCTTACTATTTGCGGGCTTTTTTATTTTTTACGTATCAGTTCGATTTAGACAATTTCAGCAAAAATGAGACCTATCCGGTGAACCAAATGAATGGTTATATTTAGTTCACCAGATTGATGCAAATAGCTGTAAAACAGATAGTTGAATCACACATTTTGAACTGCTTTAGGTCTGTTTGAGTGACCTTGTGGAAGCAGTTCACCACGAGAGGAATCATTTTAACACAAACACTCAAAAACTGAATTGTCATGAGAACTACAAACACCTTCGGAGTTCAGTTCATCACAAGAACGAACAAGGCCAAAGATGGCCTACTCCCAATCTATGCCCGGGTCACCGTTGATGGCCGAAGAGTTGAAATATCATTGAAGCGCTGGATCAAGCCAGGCGACTGGAATGGCACCAAAGGCATGGCCAAGGGCAGCCGGGAAGAAATCAAATCGCTCAACTACTATCTGGATGAAGACCGGGCAAGGATTATGGAGTGCTACCAGGAGATGCAGGTCCAAAAAAGGCTGATCACTGCTGATGCCATCAAGAGTATGTTCCTGGGTACAGACCAAAAGGACTTCACCTTATGCAAGCTGGTGGATTATCACAACCAGACAATGCGGGATACACTGGCGTGGGGCACGATGAAAAACTACTTCACCACTCAGAAGTATATCCATCGATTTTTGAAAGAGCGCTTTGGTACTACCGACATGTTCCTTTCGGAACTGTCTTATAAATTCATCACCGATTTTGAATTCTACCTCCGAAACTATAAACCCAAAGACCACCAGAAGCCGCTTGGCAACAATGGAGTGATGAAGCATCTGGAGAGGTTCCGGAAGATGGTGACAATGGCCGTGAAAATGGAATGGGTAAGCAGGGATCCATTTGACAAGTACCAGCTCAAATTCCATCGGGTGGATCGGGATTTCCTCAATGATGAAGAGCTGGAGGCCGTAGAGAACAAGGACTTCAAAATTGTCCGCCTGCAGTGGGTAAGAGATTTGTTTGTGTTCAGTTGCTATACCGGACTGGCCTACATCGATGCTATGAACCTTACCCCATCCAATATTACCATTGGCATTGATGGGGAATACTGGTTATCTACCTGCCGCCAGAAGACCGACCAGCCGGTAAGGGTTCCTATCCTTCCCAAAGCTTGGGAAATCATCGAGAAATACAAAACCCATCCAAGAGCTGTGCAGAGGGGGGCAATATTCCCAATGATTTCTAACCAAAAGCTGAACTCTTACCTGAAAGAAATTGCTGATCTGTGCGGAATTGAAAAGAACCTCACATTTCACCTAGCCAGGCATACTTTTGCTACTACAGTTACGCTTTGTAATGGTGTGCCACTGGAAACGGTTAGCAAGATGTTGGGTCACTCCAAAATTACAACCACGCAGGTTTACGCCAAAGTGGTAGAGAAAAAAGTGAGTGAGGATATGCAGAATCTAAGAGAGAAACTAGCAGCACCAAAATTGATGAGAAGGGCGAAATAGCCCTTTGTATTTAAGTACTTGCTTAAATAACTATCATTCCCTACCTTTGTTTAAGCAATTGCTTAAATACTATGAATACATGTATCCGTGTCTTTGCAGATAGCATCCAGATCAGTCGCTGCAGAGAAGACTTGAAAAACAAAGAAGAAAGCTTTTTAGAACTGGCCGATGTACTGAATCTGGCAGGTAATGCGGTTCGCCTCAAAATCCTGTACCTCTTGAAACAGGAAAATGAACTTTGCCCATGTGACTTGTCAGACATCCTGGGCATGACCGTGCCGGCCGTCTCCCAACATCTAAAAAAACTGAAGGATGCGGGAATCGTGACGACCAAAAAATCCGGTCAAACCATCTTCTATTCAGTAGAAGAGCAAAGTCAGCGAATCATTTCATCAGTGCTCGATTTGTTTAATCTCCCAAATACAATTCCTGCCTTATGAAAAATTCTCTTTTAACTAGCGGTATTATGGCTGCACTCTTAAGTTCACTTTGCTGCATCACCCCAGTGCTTGCACTAGTGGCCGGTGCAAGCGGGATTGCCTCCACTTTCTCCTGGCTGGATCCTGCACGGCCCATTTTTGTCGGTATTACAGTTATAGTGTTGGGGTTTGCTTGGTACCAAAAACTCCTGCCTGCCGGCAGGCATGGTAGACCAAAGGCCAAAGATGAAATAGAATGTGCGTGTGAGCCTGGCGGAGAATATGCATATCCTAGCTTTTGGCAGACCCAGAAGTTTTTGGGGATAGTCACCGTTTTTGCTACCCTGATGCTCACATTCCCGCTGTATGCTCACATTTTCTACCCGAAAGCCGAAAAGCAAGTGATCATCGTTGATAAGTCAGACATTCAGACCGTAAATTTTCAAATCAAAGGCATGACTTGTCAGGGGTGCGCAGCGCATGTTGAACATGAGGTAAATAAGCTCAGTGGTATCCTTAAAGTGGCCGCTTCTTACGAACTGGGCAATGCCGTTGTAGAATTTGACAAGTCCAAAACAGGCATCCTTGAAATTGAGCAAGCCATCAACTCAACCGGATATTCAGTGACCAATAAAACAGAGAAATAAATGGAAATCATCTTAGAATCTACCATCACTTGCCCCAACTGCGGACATCAGAAAGAAGAAACTATGCCGACTGACGCCTGTCAGTATTTCTATGAATGTGAAAACTGCCACCAGGTGCTAAAACCAAAGGAAGGGGATTGCTGCGTGTATTGCAGCTATGGTTCAGCACCTTGTCCACCAGTACAATTGGATTCTGATCAAGCATGTTGCTAGGGTAGACAATGCTTTATGTGACATGCATCATGTTTTGACATGTGCAATGTCATAGCGCGCTCAATAACCGTTGCGTACTTTTGAGTCATATTGAAGGGGATAACAAATAGATACCCGCTTCAATGGATGGCATTTTACATCAAAAGGCTCATGAAGCGCAACTTATATATCGTCCTAATAATTGCAATGCTTCTCCCTGGCAAAGGGATGGCAGTGTTTCAGCACTTTTGTGGGGGCGAACTGATCAGCTTCGAGCTTTTTCTAAAACATTACGAACCATGCTGTGACGACCACAGCAACCCTTGTGATGGCTGTGAGGATCAGGAAACCATCTTCTCTCTCGATGATTTCAGGACACCTCATTCAGACATTCTGGTCATTGATTTTTCACATGCGGCAATGGCTCAGCCATCTTTCCATTTGCCTTCTACACAATTTTTCGAGTCAAGAAACTACACAACTCCTAAAAAGGCTCCCCCCGGCTGGTCAGGGCGGTATCGCTCTATCCTGTTCCAGTCATTTCTTCTTTAGCTAACATCTGATTATCAGTTAGTTGCCTGGGTTACGAAACCTTTGGGCAATGTCGGAAATAGTTCTGTATAGTATAGCTGCTCCGGGATATTCGAACAGCATTAGACACGATCTATCCGACAAAACTATCATCAAGTTTCTTTAATCAGACTTTCAACAAAATGTTAAAATCATGAAAACGTTTCATAAAATTCAATTGGTATTCATTGCCGTGACACTGATGGTGATCAATACCACATACGCCCAACAACCAGGCTTGCAGTATTTCAGGCCAAACGATAAAAACGGCCTGAATGTATTCGAGCCCTCAAAAGTGGATACAGTTATCTTTGATGGCCTCAAAGTAAGAGTAGGCGGTGATTTCGCCATGCAATTTCAGGGCCTTAACCAAAGTAATGATGCTAGTACCTTGGTTGAGCTTGGTTCCGATTTCAATTTACCTTCAGCTAACCTCAACCTTGACGTTCAGGTAATGGAAGGTGTTCGGATGCACCTCAGGACCTATCTTTCTTCCAGAGCACACAACGAAGCATGGATTAAGGGTGGATACATGAGAGTTGATAATCTTGACTTTGTTAAACCCGGGTTTCTGGAGGGAGTAATGAAATATACAAGCATCACCATAGGGTTAGATGAGTTCAACTATGGAGACGCACATTTCAGGAGAACGGACAATGCGAGAGGTATTTTCAACCCTTTTGTGGGGAATTATCTTATGGATGCATTCTCCACCGAGGCATTCGGAGAGCTTACAGTTCAAAAGAATGGTTTATTGGCAGTGGTTGGGTTGACAAACGGCAAGCTCAATCAAAATGTAACTGTGAACGACAATACAGATAATAAGCCTTCTTTCTTCGGTAAGTTGGGGTACGATAAACAACTGAGCGAGGATTTGAGAGTACGATTGACCGGATCCTGGTACATCAATAAAGGGACCTCAACAGGTACTTATCTATATGGTGGAGACCGGGGAGGCTCCAGGTATTACAATGTACTTTTTACAGTACCGGATGTGGATGGCAATACAGAAGGTGGCCCTCGTGATGGTCAGTTCAATGCCAGATTTACAAAGCTCACAGCCTTGCAGATTAACCCATTCATCAAGTACAAAGGCCTGGAGTTCTTTGGTATTTATGAGCTGGCTGATGGAAGCAATGAATTTACAACACCTCAAGCTGACACAGAGGGTGCATTCACACAAATAGCCGCAGAGGTATTGTACCGATTTGGAGCAGATGAACGTTTCTATCTTGGGGGCAGATACAATACAGTGAGTGGCAAGATGCGTGAAAGTGCATCAGAGAATCTCGATATTAGCAGGGTCAACTTTGGTGGAGGCTGGTATCTTTCAAAGAACGTTTTAACAAAAGTTGAGTACATTAAGCAGCAATATGAAGGCAATGCGTGGACAGGACGCTTTGCAGGAGCTGAGTTTAGTGGAGTCATGGTTGAAGCGGTGATTAGTTTCTGACAGAACTCCCGTGTGGATGAGTCCACCCGCACGGGATTCTTCTTTTCACTGCTGTGTAAGAGACAATAACTCTAAAATTAAGCATCTGCAGACCTGAATTTTCAAATGGAAAATAAAGCTCAAACAACTACATGTTGAGGTATTTGAAATACAAATCATCATTTTTGATATTAAAATCGAACATTCTAAACTAAATTTCGTAAATTCGAATCAGACTTTCTACAAAGTGCAACGTTTTAGAAAAATATCGGCCATCCTGCTTTCCATATTGGTGCTGCTCAGTTCCACGAGCTTCACCTTTGGTATGCATTTTTGCATGGGGCAGTTGGAGAGCATTGCACTTTTTTCCGGGGCTGAGCCCTGCGAAATGGCCACACAGAAATCACCTTGTGCCACGGATAAGCATGATCCAGATTGCGAACATCAGCAGGTCACTAAAAAGGGTTGTTGCGAAGACCAGACTGTAGTAATGGAAGGACATGAAGACCTTACCCAAGTGTCCAAAGTGGCGGTTCCTGACTTTCAAATGATCGCAGTTCTCTTCGCAGTGGTATCGTTTCTTTTTAGTGCCACTGCCGTTGATCACTATACGTTTAACGACTATTCCCCCCCATTGATTGAGCGTGACATTATTGTACTCGTTCAGTCCTTCCTTATTTGATTTTTGATGACCTGAACTTCCGGTAATGCGATTATCGGTTCGGTTCAACTATGCTTCATGGTTTGTTGGATTTACTCCATCAGACCATCAAATCATTGTATTCATCAAAAAATCAAAATATGCTCAATTCCATCATCAAATTCTTTCTCGAGAATAAGCTCGTTACTGTTCTCGTATTGCTACTCATTGTAGCCTGGGGTATTGTTACAGCCCCGTTCAACTGGGAGGTGGGCTTCCTACCTCGTGATCCCGTACCCGTGGATGCTATCCCGGATATTGGGGAAAACCAGCAAATCGTTTTCACCGAGTGGATGGGTCGTTCCCCGCAAGATGTGGAGGATCAAATCACCTATCCGCTCACCACGGCATTGCTGGGTCTTCCAGGTGTAAAAAGTGTGCGGAGTAGTTCTGCCTTTGGCTTTTCCAGCATCTACATCATCTTCAACGAAGACATTGAATTTTACTGGAGCCGGTCAAGGGTTTTGGAAAAACTCAACTCATTGCCCAGTGGACTTTTACCGATTGGAGTCCAACCCAAATTGGGCCCTGATGCCACAGCCCTAGGCCAGGTGTATTGGTACACCCTTGAAGGTCGGGACAAAAACGGAAATCCCACAGGAGGATGGGATCTCCACGAACTGCGTACCATTCAGGACTATTACATCCGCTACGCCCTTACCAGTGTGGAAGGAGTGGCCGAAGTAGCTTCTGTAGGTGGGTATGTCAAGGAATATCAGGTAGATGTCGATCCTGCTGCCCTCAAGGCTCATGGGGTTTCCCTGATGGATGTAATGCAGGCCGTAAAAAACAGCAACATCGATGTTGGAGCCAATACCATTGAGGTCAACAGGGTTGATTATTTTGTAAGAGGACTCGGGTATGTTAAAAAACTAAGTGATTTGGACGAGGCAGTGGTAAAAGTCACGGATAATGTACCGCTTCGCATAAAAGACATTGCAAAGGTCAATATCGGCCCTCAACCACGGAATATGAGCGGCTTACTAGACAAATCAGGTGCCGAAGCTGTTGGTGGAGTGGTAATCGCCCGATATGGTGACAATCCGCTTAAAATCATTAATAGTTTAAAGGAAGAAATTGAAAAGATAGCCGTGGGTTTGCCCACTAAAACCCTGGAAGACGGTACGGTATCAAAGGTTACTATTGTTCCCTTTTATGACCGTACCGGCTTGATTTACGAAACCCTGGGTACACTTTACGAGGCAATAAGCTTACAGATACTCATTACGATCATCGTCATTATTGTGATGTTGTATAACCTGAGGGCCTCTATTCTCATTTCCGCTTTGTTGCCTCTGGCGGTGTTGATGTGCTTCATTTTCATGAAATACGTTGGGGTAGATGCCAACATTGTGGCCTTGTCGGGTATCGCCATTGCCATAGGTACTATGGTTGACCTGGGCATTATCCTCAATGAAAATATACTCCGTCACATGGATGAGGCTCCTGATGGCCAATCCAAACTGAAAACTGTCTATGACGCTACAACAGAGGTGGCTTCCGCCATCCTGACAGCAGTAAGCACAACCATTGTCAGTTTTTTACCTGTCTTTACACTTCAGGCAGCAGAGGGAAAACTTTTCGGACCATTGGCCTACACAAAGACTTTTGCATTGGTATCGGCTCTGATTTTTACGCTCATCATTATGCCCGCTTTTGCCCATTGGATTTTCTCTATGAAAAAAGGTAAAGGACGATTTGGGCAATATTTCAATTACCTTTTGATAATAACAGGCCCTATTGTAGCATTTACGGTTTGGAACTGGGCAGGATGGGTACTCTTTGGTTTTGGGGTAATCAATGTATTATTACACCATTTTCCGGAAAAATTCGGAAAACACCGGAACCTGATGCTTGTCGGTTTTACGGTAGCCATGGTTGCCTGGCTACTGACTGTCGAATGGGTTCCATTAGGTGTTTCCAATAGTTTGCTAGTCAATTTCCTATTTATTGCAACCATTATTGCAGTGGTGCTGGGGGGCTTTGCCTTGTTCATTCGCCTGTATCCCCGAATACTGATGTGGTGCCTTGATCATAAAGCACTGTTTTTAACACTTCCCGCCATCATTCTTTTAATTGGAGCCAATATATGGATGGGTTTCGATAAAGTATTTGGCATCATTCCAAAAGCAACAGAAAAAATGGGCTGGGATATAAGAGAAAGTTCTGGCTGGTCAGCGATGGCAAAAGCTTTCCCTTCAATGGGCAAGGAATTTATGCCTTCACTCGATGAAGGCACCTTCCTGTTGATGCCCACATCAATGCCTCATGCAGGTGTGGAAGAAAACCGGGAAGTTTTGCAAAAACTGGATATGATGGTGACTGCCATTCCGGAAGTAGAAATGGTAGTGGGTAAGGCAGGTCGTGCAGAAACGGCAATTGATCCGGCCCCAATCTCCATGTTTGAAAATACCATCAGCTATAAAAGTGAATATGTTTCTGATATCAATGGGACTAAACTTCGCTTTAAAGTTAATAGAGATGGGCATTTTGAACTGAAGAACGGAGAGCTATACAACCATGAAACCATGTCTCCAGAGCAAATAGATGTCGGGATGCTCATTCCTGATTCAGATGGTGAGTATTTCCGTCAATGGCGTGACCATATTAAATCCCCGGATGATATATGGAATGAAATTGTAGGGGTGGTCAATATTCCGGGAGTAACTTCATCTCCAAAGCTGCAGCCGATTGAAACCAGGTTGGTCATGTTACAAACCGGAATGCGGGCACCTATGGGTATAAAGGTCTATGGGCCGGATCTCGCAACTATTGAAGGGTTTGGACTGCAACTGGAAAAATACCTGAAAGAAGTTCCTTCTGTTAAGGCCGAAGCAGTGTTTGCGGATCGAATTGTAGGGAAACCCTATTTGGAAATTGATATCGACCGCATACAGATTGCCAGGTATGGCCTGAGTATCCGTGACGTTCAGGACTATGTGGAAACAGCCATTGGCGGTATGCAAATCAGCACCACCGTTGAAGGAAGGGAGCGTTTCCCTATCAGGGTACGATATGCCCGGGAATGGAGGGATGATCCTTCTTCCATAGAAACCATGCAGGTACCAACCCCCACAGGATCATACATTCCACTGGGGCAATTGGCCAATATTACTTACCGTCCAGGCCCTGAAATGATCCGTGGGGAAAACAGTTTTCTGGTTGGGTACGTGCTGTTGGACAAAAAAGCGGGATTTGCAGAGGTGACGGTAGTGGAGGATGCCCAGCGGTATCTTAAGGAAAAAATAGATTCGGGAGAATTGACAGTTCCGGCCGGGGTACGATACGTTTTTTCGGGCAGTTATGAAAACCAAATCCGCGCAGAAAAACGTCTGGCCATTGTAGTCCCCCTGTGTTTGATAGCCATTTTCCTCATCCTGTACTTCCAATTTAAATCTGTGGCTACCAGTATGATGGTTTTCACTGCCATCGCAATGGCCTTTGCAGGAGGTTTCATGATGCTCTGGTTCTACGGGCAGGGCTGGTTTTTCGACTTTTCAGTCTTTGGTACCAACATGCGGGAATTGTTCCAGATGAAAACCTACAACCTGAGTGTGGCGGTCTGGGTTGGCTTTATTGCCTTGTTCGGGATTGCCACTGATGATGGTGTGGTGGTGGCCACCTACCTCAAACAAAGCTTTGAAAAGCACAGCCCGGAAAATATCAAAGAGGTACGAAAAGCAGTTTTGGAGGCGGGTATGAAAAGGGTAAGGCCATGTCTGATGACCACTGCCACAACCCTGCTGGCGCTGCTACCTGTACTCACGTCTTCAGGCAGGGGTTCAGATATCATGATTCCCATGGCGATACCATCGTTCGGGGGAATGGTAGTAGCATTGATCACACTTTTGATTGTTCCTGTGCTTTATAGCTGGTGGGCAGAAAGAAGGTTAAGGAACAATCCTGAAGTATTTTCGGAATCATAAAAAAGAAGACATGAGAAAATTAGTAATAATAGCGCTTTTTTGTCTGGGGGTACAGGTTCCCGGACTTTCACAAAGTCTGGAAGAATACCTTCGGATTGCCGCAGAGAATAATCCTGAGCTGAAAGCCTACTTCAATGATTATAGCGCAGCCCTGGAGCGTGTGCCACAGGTAGGCTCTTTACCCGATCCTGAACTGGATATGGGCTTTTTCCTGAGGCCAATGGAGTTCCCCATGGGAAACCAAAGGGCACAGCTCCAATTGATGCAAATGTTCCCCTGGTTTGGCACCCTGGGTGCCAGAAAAGATGAGGCCAGTAAAATGGCCCTCGCCCGGTTTGAATTATTCCAGGATGTCCAAAATCGACTGGTTTTTCAAGTAAAAAACACCTGGTACCGGCTTTACGAGCTTGAAGAAGAAATCAGGATTGTTCAGGAGAACCTGGATATCCTGAACCAATATGAAAGGTTGGCATTGATACGTTTTCAAAGTGCCGGTACAAGTTCCGGTTCAGGAGGTATGCAAAGGAATGCATCAATGAAGGAAGAATCCGGATCATCATCTTCCGGTGGAATGGGCAATATGGGCAGTGGTACGAATCCTGGTGCAAAAGGCGCATCTACAGCAGGCAGGAGTACATCTTCCACTTCTCCCTCAATGGGGGGTGGCGGATCAGGAATGAGCGATGTGCTTAGAGTAAGGATGGAAATCAAAGAATTGGAAAACACGCTGGCATTGCTATTGGATTCCAGATTTCCCTTGCAGGCTGAATTCAACCAGCTGCTCAATCGGGACATCAATGATAAAGTGACCATATCTGACACATTGGATGACTTTCCCTTAAACATAGCGCGGTTGGCACTATTGGACAGCATTACCCAAAACAATCCCATGCTGAAGATGCTGGATGCGGAAGAGGAGGCTTATGAAGCACAAAAAAGAATGGCCAAACTTGAAGGAAGGCCCATGCTGGGGGCTGGAGTTACCTACATGCCTTTTAGCCCACGAACCGAAAACGGAACGCCCATGGGCGGTGATGATATGGTGATGCCAATGGTACGCTTATCCATCCCAATTTATAGAAAAAAATACAATGCCCTGCAAAAAGAAGCAGAGTTGAGGCAAACCGCTGTGCAGCAAAGAAGGGAAAATACGGTCAACCAGCTTTCTACAGAATGGGCTAGTGCCATGCGCACCTTGGATGACGCCCAAAGAAGGGTACGCTTATACAGGGAACAGACCGACTTGGCCAGACAAACCTTAAATCTCCTGATGATTTCATATTCGACAGAGGGAAGGGAATTTGAAGAAGTCCTTAGGGTACAACAACAGTTGCTCGACTATCAACTCCGATGGATCACTGCAATTGTAGATCAATATACTACGCTGGCAGTGCTTGAAAACCTGGCTGCCTCCAATCTCAACTGACATTTTAACATTTAAGACAATGAAAGAAATATTTAAAAACAAAAAAGTCCTCCTTATCATACTAATGGCAGTAGTGCTGGGAGGACTGATGGGATGGTGGATAAAACCATCTTCAGACCACCAAGATGAAGAATTTCATCAGCACGAGCTGTCGGAAGACGGCCAGATATGGACATGTTCCATGCACCCACAAATCAGGCTCTCGGAACCGGGGAGCTGTCCGATTTGCGGAATGGACCTGATACCGGCATCATCCAAAAGATCGGCAGCAGATGCCAATCCGATGATACATGAAATGACCCCCCAAGCAGTGGCTATGGCCAATATCCATACCTCAAGGGTGACTGGAGTTTCCCCAGAGGGGGAACTTTTCCTCACAGGCAAAGTGAAAGCGGATGAACGCCAGCTCGCTTCCGTGACGGCCAAATTTCCCGGACGAATAGAGAAGCTCTTTGTAAACTTCACCGGGCAGGTGGTAAGAACCGGTGAGCGATTGGCCACCATTTATTCACCGGAGTTAGTTACAACTCAAAAGGAATTGCTGGAAGCTGCCTCCACTAAAGAGACCTACCCCCAGCTCTACACTGCTGCACGTGAAAAGTTAAGGTTGTGGAAACTCAATGAAAACCAAATCGATGAGATAGAAAAAACAGGAAAAGTTAGGGATCAGTTTGATGTGCTTTCAGATAAAAGCGGGATCGTAACCCAGCGAAACATTGCAGTAGGCGATTATGTAAACACCGGATCCATACTGTTTGATGTTGTGGATTTGAGCAGGGTGTGGATCATGATCGATGCATATGAAACAGACCTTCCGTTTGTGAAGATTGGTGATGAAGTGAGCTTTACTGCCGCTGGCATTCCAAGTCAAACATTTACAGCCAGGGTAACTTACATCGATCCGGTCATCAATCCCGGCACCCGGGCAGCCTCCGTTCGGGCAGAAGCTAATAACAGAAGTGGAGAACTGCGGCCTGAGATGTTCATCAATGCACGGGTAAAAACTACGCTTCGGAAAGGACAATCATCTTTGGCCATACCACGTACAGCTTTGCTTTGGTCAGGAAAACGATCCATTGTGTATGTAAAAGTGCAGGACTCAGAGTTTCCAGCATTTGAAATGCGGGAAATCACCATAGGTTCCCGTATGGGCGAAATGTACTTGGTGGAAGCTGGCCTTGAAGCTGGAGAAGAAATAGTAACCAATGGAGTATTTTCCATTGATGCTGCCGCACAGCTTTCAGGGAACTACAGCATGCTCATGCGACCAAAAACCAAAACTATGGAAGTTCCCCAGTCTTTCCGTCAACAAATCACAGCCTTGGCTGATGCATACTTCAAAATCAAAGATGGCTTGGTGGCGGATGATACAAAGGCTACAAAATCCGCCCTGAGCCAATTGGACTTAGCCTTGGGCAAGGTAAGTATGGACGGGCTGAAGGGCAAGACCCATGATCATTGGATGGCGCTGAAGCAGCAGCTGGCTGAGGCAGCCAAAATGATGCAGGGTGAAGAAACCCTTGTCGGCCTAAGGCAGCATTTCTCAATGCTCTCTGAAAACATGCTGGAAGTCACCGAATCCTTCGGACTGGAAAAAGACAAAGTGTTCAAAGATTTCTGCCCGATGGCTTTTGACAACCAAGGCGCATTTTGGCTCAGTGAAACGGAAGAGATTCTCAACCCCTATTTCGGTGAGGCCATGCTCTCCTGTGGTGAGGTAAAAAAGACTTATCTCAAAGGCCAAAAAGTCTTTGAGGAAGGAGAGCCAGCCAAGCAAGTAGCTGGTGGGCATAATCACTAAAGCAATGAAATCTTGCTGCAAAACAGGAGATGAATCATCTCTATCTAAAATAAAAAAATGGGGCAGCCGGATTACTTGGGGAATAGTCATTCTTCTGGTCACTGGTTTAGCCCTGATTCAAGTATTTAACCTTTAAACAAATAGAAAAATGAAAAAAACAATGATCATGCTATGCCTGGCTTTAGTAAGCTGGGGAGCAACCGCACAACATGACCATGCAGCGCATGGAGCACAAACGAGCAGTCAAAAGATGGAACCAATGTTCAAAGACAAGGCATTAGGTTCTTCCTACACACACTACATCACTTTGAAGAATGCTTTGGTGGCGTCTGATTTTCAGAAAGCAAAATCTGCTTCTGAATCTTTGGTGAAAGCCCTTCACAATGTAAAGGGCAGTGATAAAGTCCATGCAGAGGCGGCCAAAGTGGCGCAGGCAGGTTCACTGGAAAACCAGCGAAAGGCTTTTACCGCCTTAAGCAATGAGATGGCCACTTTGGTGAAGGGCGCTGATATCAGCATGGGAGAACTCTACCTGGAATACTGCCCAATGGCCAATGGCAACACAGGAGGCTATTGGCTCTCCAACGAAAAGGAGATCCGCAACCCTTACTTCGGTGACAAGATGCTGAAGTGCGGAAGCGTAAAAGAGACAATTAACTGACACAAGTCCTGGCATAAGGGATTGGGTTCACGATAAGCTGAGCCCAATCCTGACACCAGGCACAAACACAATGAGAAATGAAAAAGAACATCATTTTCACCATCGCATTCCTTGGAGGAATGCTGCTGGCAGCACATGGGCTCTTGGCTCAGCCAAGCAGCAAAACAGAGCAACGCCTCATCCACATCAATGGAAAAGGCGAGGTATCGGATGACCGGGGCACCAAACTCGGATACATCAGTAAAGAAGACATAGTCTTTAACAATCAGAATCAAAAACTGGGCTTTATCAAAAACGGCAAAGTGTATGATGCCGAAGGTAATCCCCTTGGCAAAGCCAAAAAAGATGGTCGCTATTACAACAACGATGGAGTATTCATTCTGAGCACCAAAACGATGGGTGATAAATGTGAAATCCTGGATCCAGAAGGTCACAAAAAAGGCACGGTACACAAAAACTATAAACTACATGCGTGTGCTGCTCACTGTTTCTTCTTGGAACAGGAAATGAAAAAAGAGGAAGATAAGTAAAAAGTAAAGCCCTGTTGGAGAGTGGCCTTTGTGCAGGTGTAGTCTTGCATCCTACACTGCCGCCACTCTTCCATCAGGCACCAAACAGAAAAGTCATGAAGAAGAAAAGCAACAAGGACAATTCCAAGACATCTACCCGGAATCTGGTATATGCCTACCTGACCATTGCGGCATTGTTAGTGACAGCCACAGCATTGGTGTACTGGATTAACTATCAGCAGCTAAAGCCTTCTGTCAGTTATATCCAGGATGAAATTGAGCGACCAGTTGAACCAAGCCTGGTATGTATGGTCAATGACGCCTATATGGGTGTAGCCCAAATCCCGGTACCGGTCAATGACAAAACCTATTATGGTTGCTGCGAAATGTGCGTGGATAAGCTCAACAATATAGAAAGTGCAAGGATCGCCATCGACCCTTTTAGTGGTAATCCTGTAGATAAATCAGAAGCATTTATAGTAGTGACTAACCAACAAGGTGCAGTTGCCTACTTTGAATCAGAGGCTAATTACAACGCATTTAAGAAAAACTAAAAACAATCCTTTAACCCAAAATCCATGAAATTGAAACTGCTTTTTTTTGGTCTTGCTGCCATAGTGGCCGTGAAGACTCAAGCGCAACAGTCGGATGAAATTAACCAGGTGAAACAAGTCCTGGAATCATACAAACAGGCCATTGAAAGCCTCGATACAACCGGCACAGGTAATTTATTTGTATCGGAATCAATTGTTATTGAATCAGGCAAAGTTGAAGGCCGATATCAGGACTATCTGGCCAACCACCTGGGCCCGGAGCTCAATCATTTCGAATCTTTCAAGTTTAGTGACTATGAAGTAGCCATTGAAGTCGCTTTACCATTCGCCATTGCCACTGAAACCTACAAATACACCATTGTGCTAAGCAATGACAAGTCAGTTATTGAACGAAAAGGAGTTGCCTCCAGTATTTTGAAAAAAGAAAACGGTCAATGGAAAATATGGCAAACCCATTCGTCAGCAAGAAAACCACAGACCAATCATTAACCAACTAAATAATATGACAATGAAAAATATTCTAAAAGCAGTTGTATTGGTACTATTCACTACAGCAACCGTATCGGCACATGACGGCCACAAAAGCAAACAAGACACTACCGCCCAACAAGCGGATACCGTGTTGAATATTCATTCCACCGAGGAAGAGCATAAAGACCACACCCATATCAGCGAGGCAGACAGCCATGATGTGCATCCACAAGATGCACACCACGAAAAAAAGGTTACGGCTGATCTTGCGGATTTTCCCACAATCCATCCGCTAATTGTCCATTTCGCTATCGTATTGCTGATTGTGGGAGCCTTTCTGGCGGTCGTCAACATCTTTTTCATCAAAAGGGAATTGGCGTGGACAGCATTCGCTTTGGTGCTGGTAGGTTTTGTAGCTGCTTACTTAGCTGGCAGAAACTTCCATCCGCATACTCACGGACTAACAGAACATGCCAAGCTCGTATTGGAACAACACGACTTCTGGGCTGACTGGACAATCAATCTTGGGTTTATCGGCCTGCTGTTACAAGGGATCAATCTATTTATTTTCAAATCGAAAAGATGGGCAATGGCTATTGTGGCAGTTGTGCTATTGAGCGCAGCGTATGCTGTGGCACATGCAGGGCATTACGGAGCACAATTGGTACACATAGAAGGTGTAGGTCCGGAAGGTAAATTTTTAGAACTGGAGCATGACCATTAATTGACTTGAAATCACCAGTATGCCTGGGCTATTTTTTGATTCGGTACTTACCTGTCCGGTATGCGGCCAGAAGCAGGTTTGTAGAATACCTTATAACGTGCGGTCGGATAGCTTCATTTGTAAGGGATGTGAATGCGAGATTACAGTTCCAGGCGATCAGTGCTGCATTTTTTGTGCATTCGGCTCTCATAAATGCTTAGTCAGCCAAGGCTGGGAGAAATTAGAACAAAAACAATTAAGAGAAAAAATGAAAAATCAGGAACATAAAGTTGAGAAGGAATTCATTCCTGCTTTAGGCTATAATTTCCTTACCGGCCTCTATGACACCACCATAAGGCTGACCATGCCTGAAAAGAAATTCAGGAACCAGCTGATACAGAAGCTGGATCCTCAAGCGGATGAAACGATACTCGAATTTGGTTTTGGTTCAGGAGCCAATCTGGCGATTGCCTCTTCACGGTCTCCCAACACTTCATTTTTCGGATTAGACATTGACCCGAAGGTAAGGGAGATAGCCTTTTCAAAGCTCAAAAACAAAGACATTCTGGTTGAACTCCAACTCTACAATGGGGGCATTTTTCCGTACAATGATGCTGTTTTTGACAAGGCCTACAGTTGTCTGGTATTTCATCAGTTAGATGATGAAACAAAAGCGCATTGTTTCAGTGAAATCTACCGGGTTCTAAAGCCCGGAGGCAAGCTCATCATTGGCGATTGGGGCAAGGCAAAGAACCGATGGATGCGCACAGTTTTTTACACCGTGCAGCTTCTGGACGGTTTCAAAACCACCACAGCCAATGTGAAGGGCTTGCTGCCGGATTACATCCGTGAGGCAGGGTTTTCGGATGTGCAGGAAACGGGTTTTATCAATACCCGAATCGGGTCATTTTGCTATTATGAGGGGATAAAGATGGAGAAATGAAACGAAACAGAAACTACTACATCCGCAAAACGCACCGGTATCTGGGGCTTTTTATAGGCATTCAGTTTATTGGGTGGACGATCAGTGGCCTCTATTTTAGTTGGACGGATATTGACAAAATCCATGGAGACCAGTTCCATCGTGAACATGTAATGACGCATTCACCCCCGGACTTAATCAGTCCGGCTCAGTTAGATTCAACGCTTGGTATTTCATCCCTTGAGCTTCGCTACATCAATCACCAACCGCATTATTGGGTCAACGATAGTCTGCTCTACAATGCCCAGACCGGGCAAATCAAAAAGGGCATAACCGAAACGGAGGCGGTCGAAATCGCACAGAACCATCTCGTAAAAAACCTGAAAATCCTGAAAACCGAATGGATTACTGAAACCGACAACCATCATGAATACCGTGGTAGGCCGCTACCAGCCTGGGCTGTCCACTTTGATCATCCCGAAAACCTTACGGCCTACGTAGATGCCCGTAACGGCAACTTCGAACGGGTACGCCACAGCCGTTGGCGTTGGTTCGATTTTCTTTGGATGTTCCACACCATGGATTATGCCGGGCGGGACAACTTTAACAATTGGCTGCTCAGGGCATTTTCAGTCTTTGGCCTATTTACAGTGCTATCAGGCTTTACACTTTACGCAGTATCCTCTAAAACTTTCTTAAAAACCACTTCAAAACTTAAAAAGAATAAATGATGAACAAACTGATTTACACACTTGCACTGGGATTGCTGATCGTATCCTGCCAAAACAAAAAAGGTGAAAATGGTGGTCACGAACACCATCAGCCGGAAAAAGCACCTACTGAGCAATCGGACAACTCGAAAAAGAGCATCCCTCAGGAAGCGCATGGCAATGTGGGTGATACGCACATTACCATCAAGTACCACTCACCCGCAGTGCGGGAAAGGGTCATCTGGGGAGGTTTGGTACCCTATGGCGAAGTTTGGGTGACAGGTGCACACAGTGCCACCAATATAGAATTTTCCAAAGCAATCCAGGTCGAAGAAACTACGATACCAAAAGGGAAGTATGCATTCTTTACCATTCCCGGACAGGACCGTTGGACATTGATCCTAAACAAAAACTGGGAGCAGCACCTGGCAGATGATTACGATCAGGCAGAGGATGTCATCAGAATTGAGGTAACTCCAGATGCGGAAATGCCGCTTGCAGAACAGCTAACTTATACCATTGAAGACAAGGGAGAGGGCTCTGGCGCTATCCGCATGTCATGGGAAAAGCTAAGTGTTTCCCTTCCATTCAAAACGGATTAACCACTAAAATTTTTACTCATGGAAAAGCATAATCACGAACACCACAAGCATCATACACACGAGGGTCACCAAAAGAGCCAATCATCAGATCATCAAACCATCAACAAATCAGACCATCAGCATGGGCACCATGACCACCATGCCATGATGATCGAAGATTTTAAAAAGCGTTTTTGGATATCTCTGGTGCTCACTGTGCCAATCCTTGCATTGTCTCACATGATCCAACAATTACTGGGATTTGAGCTGACCTTTTTTGGTGATCAGTACGTCCTTTTTGGGCTTTCCACTATTGTCTTCTTTTATGGGGGCTGGCCTTTTCTCAAAGGACTTTGGGACGAGCTGAAAGACAAAAACCCCGGCATGATGACCTTGATTGCAGTGGCCATAACCGTGGCTTACGTGTACAGCTCGGCCGTGGTGTTTGGTTTGGAAGGGATGGACTTCTTCTGGGAGCTGGTCACACTGATTGTCATCATGCTGCTGGGGCACTGGATCGAAATGAAATCGGTAATGGGAGCATCAAGGGCACTTGAATTGCTGGTGCAAATGATGCCTTCCGAAGCGCACCTGGTACATGGAGACCAAATCAAGGACATCAAAGTGGATGAACTGAAAAAAGAAGACATCATCCTAATAAAAGCCAATGAGAAAATACCTGCGGACGGCACAGTGGTGGATGGAGAAAGTCACCTTGACGAAAGCATGCTCACCGGTGAGAGCAAGCCGGTGAAAAAATCCAAAGGCGACCAGGTAATTGGCGGATCGGTGAATGGCAGTCAATCCATCAAGGTAAAGGTGTCCAAAACCGGCAAAGAGAGCTACCTAAACAAAGTGATCACCTTGGTGGAAGAGGCTCAGAAAGCCAAATCCAAAACCCAAAATCTGGCCAACATTGCCGCTAGATGGCTCACGTTCATTGCCATTGGTGCCGGCACGATTACACTAGTAACCTGGATCAGTCTGGGCAAACCATTGGACTTTGCCCTGGAGCGGATGGTGACCGTCATGGTCATTTCATGTCCACACGCACTGGGTTTGGCTATTCCACTCGTGGTAGCCATTTCTACGACTGTTTCCGCAAGCAAAGGCTTGCTGATCCGTAACCGTACCGCTTTTGAAAATGCCCGGAAGATTACCGCAATGGTATTTGACAAAACCGGGACACTGACCGAAGGAAAGTTTGGGGTTTCACGATATGAGAGTCTGACGGATGATATAGACAAAGAAGAGCTATTGGCCTTTGTCGCTTCGCTAGAACAGCAATCGGAGCATCCCATAGCGCAGGGAATTGTGAAAGCAGCGAAAGAGGCAAAACTAAAACTGAAAAAGGTAGAAAATTTTGAATCGCTGACGGCCAAGGGTATTCAGGGCAAGATCGATGGGAAAAGCTGGAAGGTGGTCAGCCCAAGGTACCTGAAGGAAAACAAAATAGAGATACCAGAAAAAGCTGGCTCTGATGCAGCTGAAACCATAGTGTTTGCCCTCAGGGAAGAAAAACTTATTGGGTTCATTGCCCTGTCGGATAAGATCAGGGAAGAAAGCTCCAAGGCCATCGAAACGCTTCGGGAAAAAGGTATGAAACTGTATATGGCCACTGGTGACAATGAGAAAACGGCCAAAGCAGTAAGCGATAAACTTGGGCTGGATGGCTACTATAGCGAGGTGCTTCCACACCAAAAAGTAGAGATTATCAAGAAGCTACAGAAGGAAGGCCACTTTGTGGCTATGACGGGTGATGGGGTAAATGATGCCCCTGCACTGGCACAAGCCAATGTGGGTATTGCTGTAGGTTCAGGTACCGATGTGGCAGCCGAAACAGCCGATATCATATTGGTTAACAGCAACCCAAAGGACATTGCCAACCTGGTACTGTTTGGCAGGGCCACTTACAACAAAATGATCCAGAACCTCGCTTGGGCTACCGGCTACAACGCAATTGCATTGCCTTTGGCCACAGGGTTTATCCCCGGCCTGGTGATTAGTCCTGCTATAGGCGCAGTATTCATGAGCCTGAGTACGATCATAGTGGCCATTAATGCGCAATTGCTGAAAAGGAAGATGTTGTTATAACGCTGCTATTTTTTTGAAATAAGGATAGTGCAATGGTAGTGAAAAAAAATGCACTACCCTTGCACCTTAATTTTGCGTATATTTGCGGGCAAATGAATTCCATCTTATCCATATTGTTTAGTTTTCTGTTCCTGATGGGACCCACTATGGATTTATGCTGTGAACTGCAAAAGCTCCCCAACCTTTTTGATCACTACGAAGAACATCAGGAATTTGATGGGGATTCATTTTTGGATTTTTTGGCTGAAGATTATTTCAATGATACGGGTGATGCTCAAGGGCACCACGATGATTCTGATCACGATGATCTACCCTTTCATGGCCAGCACCAGTGCTGTCACGTCCACATTTTCATGACCCCTTTACTGGGGCAGCCAGAAATAGCCACTTTACACTTTTCTACCCAAACCAAGGGTAGTCATTATAATTTTTCTCTTTGTTCTGAGTACTCAGAATCTTCTTTCCAGCCCCCCAAGGCCTGATTTACCGGACACTTTAATATGAGCCTTTTACTTCATTGCACTGCGCAATGAAGTAAAGATTTAGTCTTTTTATTGCCGTCCGGCATCCCTCCGATGGGCATTTTCGCCCCATTCAATTCATTAAAATCAGGATTCAAAATGCAAAATAAATGCTGGATAAAATCATTCAATTTTCGGTCAAGAACAAACTGATCATTGGCCTGCTTACGCTAGGCCTGGTCATTTGGGGAGGCTACTCACTGACGAGGCTTCCCATTGATGCCGTACCGGATATTACCAATAACCAGGTACAGGTCATAACCACTTCCCCTTCGCTGGCCGCTGAGGAGGTAGAACGTTTAATCACTTTCCCAATAGAGATCACCATGGCCACCATCCCGGAGCTGGACGAAATCCGTTCTTTCTCCCGCTTTGGGCTGTCGGTGGTGACCATTGTGTTTAAAGAAGATGTGGACGTGTATTGGGCACGTCAGCAGGTAAACGAACGCCTGGCCGATGTGCAAGCCCAAATCCCACCGGGAGTCGGTCAACCGGGCATGGCTCCCATTACCACTGGGTTGGGCGAAATCTACCAATATGTGGTAGGTACCGAACCCGGCTATGAAGATCAATATGATGCCCGTGAACTACGAACCATTCAGGACTGGATAGTTCGCAGGCAGTTGCTGGGTACGCCCGGTGTTGCCGATGTAAGTAGCTTTGGTGGCTATCTCAAGCAGTACGAAATCGCCATAGACCCGGACAGGCTCAAGGCCATGAACGTCTCCATTGCAGATATTTTTCAGGCTTTGGAAGAAAACAATGAAAACACCGGAGGTGCTTATATCGAGAAAAACCTCAATGCCTACTTTATCCGAAGTGAAGGCTTGGTGGGCGACTTGGACGACATCCGAAACATGCTTGTTAAAAGCAATGAAGATGGTATCCCTGTCCTCATAAAAGATGTGGCCAAAGTACAGCTTGGTAGTGCCGTTCGATATGGAGCTACTACCCGCAATGGTGAAGGCGAGGTAGTTAGTGCCATTGTGATGATGTTGAAAGGAGAAAACTCAGCTGAAGTTATCGAGAACGTAAAAAGCCGGATTGCGGAAATCCGCAAAACATTGCCGGAAGGCGTTACAATAGAACCATTTCTCGACCGCACCAAACTGGTCGATACCGCCATAGGGACGGTAACCAAAAACCTGACTGAAGGGGCTTTAATTGTGATTTTCGTACTGCTCTTGTTGTTGGGCAACCTCCGGGCAGGTCTCATAGTTGCTTCGGTCATTCCCCTTGCGCTCATCTTCGCCTTTGGCATGATGAACCTCTTTGGCGTGTCGGGTAATCTGATGAGCCTCGGGGCAATTGACTTTGGCCTCATTGTGGACGGAGCGGTGATCATTGTTGAAGCCACACTGCACCACTTAGGTTTGCTAAAGCTGGGCAGGAAACTCACCCAGCAGGAAATGGACATGGAAGTGTATCAATCTGCCAGCAAGATCCGAAATTCAGCCGCATTCGGGGAAATCATCATTTTAATCGTTTATCTCCCCATTTTGGCTTTAGTGGGTGTAGAAGGCAAGATGTTCGGCCCAATGGCGCAAACCGTAAGCTTTGCCATTCTTGGGGCTTTTATTCTTTCACTCACTTATGTGCCCATGATGTCAGCACTTGTACTAAGCAAAAAAACTAAATACAAGCCCAATATTTCCGATAAGATCATGGCCTTTTTTCACCGCCTCTACGATCCTGCCATCCGATGGGCCATGCACAAACGACCACTGATGTTAGGTGTTGCACTTGGATTGTTTGGGGTATCGCTTTGGGTATTTTCCAATATGGGCGGTGAGTTTGTACCTACCCTGGAGGAGGGCGACTTTGCCGTTGAGACCAGGGTAATTACCGGAAGCTCTCTTCAAAATACCATACAGGCTACTACTCAGGCAGAAAAAATCCTATTGGAACAATTTCCTGAGGTAACACAAGTGGTTTCAAAAATTGGAGCAGGTGAAATTCCAACTGATCCTATGCCCGTAGAAGCGGCAGATTTGATGATCATCTTAAAGAATAAGGACGAATGGGTAACAGCCTCCAACCGGGAAGAATTGGCCAACAAAATGGCCGAAGCATTGGAGGTCATTCCGGGTGTTACTTTCGGATTCCAGCAGCCCATCCAGATGAGGTTCAATGAGTTAATGACCGGTGTACGCCAGGATGTGGCCGTGAAAATTTACGGGGAAGATCTCAACGAGCTTTCGGAATACGCCCAACAAATCGGCCGGCTTGCTTCAAGTGTAGAAGGGGCCGAGGATTTATATATTGAGGAGGTAACAGGTGTTCCGCAAATCGTCATCAGCTACAAAAGAGAGCAATTGGCCAAATACGGACTAAGCATCCGGGATGTAAACCGCTCGGTGCAAGCGGCCTTTGCCGGGGCTTCCGCAGGCCTGGTGTATGAAAATGAAAGGCGCTTTGACCTGGTGGTCAGGCTGGACAAAACCAACCGGGAAGATGTGGAGTCAGTTCGCAACCTGTACATCGCTCGTAAGGATGGCCACCAGATTCCGCTCTACCAGGTGGCAGAAGTAGAAATCAAAGAAGGCCCCTACCAAATCCAGCGAGACGATACCCGCAGACGGATCATTGTTGCTTTCAACGTGCGTAACCGGGACGTGGAGAGCATAGTCACAGAACTTCAGCAAAAAATTGATGAGTCGGTGGTGTTTGCTCCGGGCTACACTGTAACCTATGGAGGTCAGTTTGAAAACCTGGTAGAAGCCCGTGAACGATTGGCTTTTGCCGTACCGTTGGCTTTACTGCTGATTTTTGTTTTGCTCTATTTCACCTTTGGTTCCATTAAGCAGGGCATCCTCATTTTTACAGCCATCCCACTTTCTGCCATAGGGGGTATTTTTGCCTTATGGTTCAGGGACATGCCTTTCAGCATTTCCGCGGGAGTCGGTTTTATTGCCTTGTTTGGGGTAGCCGTTTTGAATGGGATTGTACTCATCAGTGAGTTCAACCACTTGAAAAAGGACGGTATCACCGATATTTTTGAGCGGATTTACAAAGGCACGAGAGTCCGTTTGCGTCCGGTGATCATGACGGCAGCCGTGGCTTCTCTGGGATTTTTGCCCATGGCACTTTCGCAATCAGGCGGTGCTGAGGTACAGCGCCCGTTGGCCACTGTGGTAATTGGCGGCTTAATTACGGCCACCTTCTTAACGCTTGTGGTGCTGCCCATCCTTTACTACTATTTTGAAAGAGGAATAAAAGTAAAACCGGGAGCAGTAGCACCTTTGTTGATTATCGGCTTGTTTTTCTTCCAGTTTACGGAAGTAAAGGCGCAGGAATCACCGGCAAACTACCAATCGCTGGAAGAGGCGATTCAAATAGCTATACAGAACAATCCTAACCTGAAAGCAGCAGACCTGCAAACCCAGCAGGAACGGGCGCTAAAAGGGGCAAGTTGGAATCTGTCTAAGACCAGTTTCAGCCTCACGCACGGGCAGTACAACAGTATTTACAATAATGACAACCAGTTCAATATTTCACAATCCATAGCCTTTCCAACGGTTTATACCAACCAAAGCAAGTTGGCCAAAGCGAGAATGGAAGCCAGCGAGTGGCGAAAAAACGCCACCCAAAATGAACTGGTGCAGCAGGTAAAGGCTACCTGGTACATCCTCTGGCTGGAGAAAAGCAAAAGGCAGTTATTGCTGGAGCAGGACAGTATTTACCAACGCTTTGTGCGGGCTGCCAACCTTCGCTATGAAACCGGGGAAAGCAACCTGCTTGAAAAAGCAACAGCCGAATCGCAGGTAGCTGAGATCAAAGCCATGTTACAGCAAAACTTGTCAGATATCGAGATTTACCAGACGCAGTTACAAACCCTGCTCAATGTGGAAAGCCCGGTGGACATCACGGTTGGCAAGCTCGAAGTACGGGAAAGCACTGTCCTTCTTGATACCACAAGTATTGCCAACAACCCTACCCTGGCATGGTTCCGGCAACAAATAGAAGTAGCCGAAAGGGAAAAGTCGGTGGAAAAGTCAAGGCTGCTACCCGACCTTACGGTGGGTTATTTCAACCAGTCGCTCAATGGGCCGAATCAAGATCTGGATGGCAATCCGGTCACTTTCTCTTCCAGCGACCGCTTCACAGGTTTTCAGGTGGCTATAGCCATTCCCTTTTTTGGAGCAAAGGCACAAGGCTCGGTCATCAAAGCTGCTGAACTCAGAAAACAGGAAAGTGAGGCAAGGCTGCAAGCTATAACCAATGAACTGCAAGGCAGATTCAGGTCGCTCTTTCAGCAGTACCAAAAGTTTCAAACCAGTCTGGATTATTATGAGCAAAACGCCCTGCCTCAGGCAGAGCTTATTCTCAAACAAGCCCAAAGGGGTTTTGAAAGCGGTGAAATTGGCTATGTAGAATACATCCAGGGACTTAACCGGGCATTGACAGTCCGGTTTAATTACCTGGACATTCTCAACCAATACAACCAGACCATTATCCAGATCGAGTTTATCTCAGGCGTTCAATAAAAAGAAATCAACAAATGAAAAATACAATCAAATACATCAACAGAATCTCAATAGTTTTTATACTGGGATTGACTATTGCCTCCTGTGGTTCAAAAAATGAAGGAACAACAGAGGAGCATCACGAAGAAGGTGAGAATACGGTAGAACTCACTGAGGCACAATACGATCAGGCAGACATTCAGATTGGAAATGCCGAAAGAAAGGTTATCGGTTCTGAGCTACGGGTTAATGGAGTGATTGGCGTGCCTCCTCAGAGCAATATTTCCATCAACATGCCCTATGGTGGCTTTGTGAAATATACCGAAATGCTGCCGGGCAGCAAAGTGAAAAAAGGTCAGCTTTTGGTAGTGATTGAAAATCCGGAGTTTATCCAGTTCCAACAGGATTATCTTGAGGGCTTGGCCAATCAGGAATTTCTGAAAGCAGAATATGACCGTCAGAAGGAGTTGTTTGATGAAAAGGTGGCCTCTGGCAAAACCTTTCAACAGGCTAAAAGTGACTACCTGGCCAATGAGGCCCGAATTAAAAGCATGGAAGAACGTTTGAAAATTATCGGTTTCAATCCAGCAAAAATACGTCAAGGTACCGTTTCAGCGTCTGTCAATATTTATGCCCCGGTAAACGGTTCAGTTCGAGAGGTGTACACCAATGTAGGCAAGTACATCAACCCACAGGATGTGATCATGGACATCACCAATGCCGAAGACCTGCATGTGGAACTGACGGTATATGAAAACGACATCCCACGGGTCAAAGAAGGTCAGCGCATCCGTTTTGCCCTGGCGAATGCTCCCGATGAGTGGCGGGAGGCCGAAGTATTCCTGGTGGGCAGTGGAGTTAGGGAAGACCGTTCGGTAACTGTGCACGGACATTTGAAACAAATGTATGAAGATTTGAAACCAGGTATGTATGTGGCGGCCAAAGTGGAAACTGATAGCAATGAAGTCTGGGCTGTTCCGGAGGAATCCATTGTGCGGTTCGGGGGCAAGCACTATGTTTTTGCATACGCAGGCGAAAAATCAGAAAACGATGAAACCATGCACAATTTTGAAATGCTGGAAGTCATCAAAGGCTATACCGAGGATGCTTATACTCAGATTTCGCTGGCTGATTCAGCGCAGGATTTGAGTGCCATTGAACTGGTCACCAAAGGTGCCTTTACGCTCTTGGCGAAGGCCAAAAATACTGAAGAAGAAGGCGGTGGACATGGGCATTAAAAGAGCCAACAATGGTGATCAAAGAACTTGAAAATAAACTCAAGCAAAAGGATATCCGACCAACAGCCATGCGGCTGTTGGTGTTGGAAGCCCTGTCCGGTCAGGAGGCTGCCATCAGCCTTTCCGACCTGGAAAAAGCCTTTGAAAAATCGGACAGGGTTACCCTGTTCCGTACCCTGAAAACCTTTCAGGAAAACGGACTGGTACACAGCATTGATGACGGTACCGGAGCGCCAAAGTATGCGCTTTGCGAAGAGGGATGTGAATGCAATATCGAAAGGGACTTGCATGTGCATTTCCATTGCCGGGTGTGCAGCGAAACCTTCTGTTTACCCAAATACAAAATCCCGGAAATTAATCTGCCAAAAGACTTCAATGGCGAAGAAGCTAACCTGGTAGTAAAGGGGGTTTGTGGAAAATGTGCGGATTAAAAATTGCAATGGCTGTGCATCGGGTTTACACGTATTTTCAGGTAAAACACTTAACTGGGTGTGATTCAATGCTCATTATCACCCATGTCCCGGACTTCTTAAAACCAACACAATGGACAAAAACACGATCAATTGCAAACTCACAACTACTGAGCTGAGGCAAAGAAAAGCTACTGTGATAGCTTCATTAAAAGTGCGGGTATTGGAAAAACAGGAACTTGCCAATGGGTTCAGGTACAGATTTGACAGCTCGGATCAAACACTATATCTGCTGAACAATTTCATCAAGACCGAACGGCTTTGTTGTGACTTTTTAATACTGGGTCTTACAGTTGCCCATCAGGATTCTCCGGTCTGGCTCGAATTATCAGGCCCGGAAGGCGCAAAGGACTTTATCAAAAACGAGATTGAATTTTAGAATTTAACCCAGGCCGATCAATCATGACCACTTTACTCACCGGTACCATCATGCTCAGCCTCCTTCATGGGCTGATCCCCAGCCACTGGCTGCCGGTACTGGCTTTGAAAGAAAGGTTTGGCTGGCAAGGAAGCAAGACGGTTCGCATTGCCTCTGTGGCGGCTTTGGCCCATTCGTTGAGTACGTTTATGCTAGGTGTATTTCTGGGCTTGTTCAGCCTGTCATTGGCGGAAACGCTGAACAGTTACACCCGTTGGGTCATTCCCTCATTGCTTATCGCCATCGGCTTGTATTTTATCATCCAGCACCACCATCACCACCACTTTCACATTGCTGAAAAACAAAAACTGGAAAAAGCTGGAGCAACACAAGTGGTGACCTTGCTGGTATTCATGATGTTTCTTTCGCCCTGCCTGGAGATTGAAGCCTACTTCCTGATGGCAGGGACGTACGGCTGGCCGATGATCCTGGCAGTGGGCCTGCTTTATACCATCGTTTCCGTGTTGGGGATCACCTTTTGGGTGTACCTGGCACAAAAAGGACTGCACCGCTTCAACTGGCACAGGCTGGAACACAATGCCGGGCTGGTTTCAGGAGGCATACTCATTCTTACAGGGATCATTTCCTTTTTCACACATTAAAACTGACAAGATCATGGCCAATACAAACAATATAGAAGACAAAGCTTGCTGTGATACCGACCAGCAACCAAACAAACAAAAGAAACAAGAAGAAAAAACCTCCTCCACTTTCCTGCAAACCTGGGGCAGTGGTATTGTGAGCCTTGCCATGCTGCTGGCCGGAATTGCGGCTGACCAGTTGGGACAGCCTGCATTTTTCCAGGGCTGGATCCGCATCTGTTGGTATGTGCTGGCCTATCTGCCTGTGGGCTGGCCGGTATTGGTCAAAGGCTGGAAGGCCATACTGAAGGGCGATGTGTTCACGGAATTTTTCCTCATGGGCATAGCCACGCTGGGTGCCTTTGCCATAGGCGAGTATCCCGAGGCAGTGGCAGTGATGCTTTTCTATGCCATCGGTGAGCTGTTTCAGGATGGAGCTGTGAACCGGGCCAAACGTAACATCAAAGCCCTGCTGGACATCCGTCCTGAATCGGCCTCCGTGCAACGAAACGGCCAAACGGTGACCGTACACCCGGAGGAAGTACAAACCGGGGAAACCATACAGGTTAAGCCCGGAGAAAAAGTGCCGCTCGATGGGGAAATGCTGAGCGAAAAAAGCAGCTTCAACACTTCGGCTCTGACGGGTGAAAGCAAACCGGCTACCTACAACAAAGGAGAAAATGTGCTGGCAGGCATGGTCAACCTCGACAGGCTGATTGAACTGAAAGTCACAAGGCTGTTCAACGAAAGTTCGCTGGCACGCATCCTGGAGCTGGTGCAGAACGCCACCGCCCGTAAGGCAAAAACCGAACAGTTCATCCGCAGGTTTGCGCGGGTTTACACGCCCATCGTTACTTTTCTTGCAGTTGGACTGGCCTTCCTGCCCTACTTTTTTGTAGAAAACTATGTGTTTGAAGACTGGCTTTACCGGGCATTGATCTTCCTGGTGATCTCCTGCCCCTGTGCGCTGGTGATCTCCATACCACTCGGCTACTTTGGAGGGATCGGGGCAGCTTCCCGCAAAGGGATACTATTCAAAGGCTCCAACTTTCTCGACCTCATGACAAAAGTCAATACCGTGGTGATGGACAAAACCGGAACCCTGACCAAAGGAGTATTTGAAGTGCAAAAAGCTGTAACCATGGACGGCATCACTATCGACTGGCTTAGCCTGGCGGCAGACATGGAAAGCAAATCCACCCACCCCATTGCCAAAGCGATTGTGGAGTATGCCAGGACGCAGGGCAAAGACATTTCAGAACCCGAACAACAGGAAGAAGTGGCAGGGCATGGCCTGAAAGGCAAGGTGCAGGGAAAGCAAGTGTTGATCGGCAATCAAAAACTGATGGCCAAGGAAGGAATCGTTACCTGTGCTGATGCTGCCGGGGAGGTCAATACCGTCATCCATGCGGCAGTAGGCGGAAAATATGCGGGATACCTGGTGATAGCAGATGAACTCAAAGAGGATGCCTCACAGGCCATAGAAGCCATACGCAAATCAGGGGTTCGGGAACTGATCATGCTGTCCGGAGATAAGGACGCTGTGACCCAGCAAGTGGCAAAAACACTTGGTATAGACAAGGCATTTGGCGACTTGCTGCCCGAACAAAAGGTACAGAAAGTGGAAGAATTGAAAAAAGACGCCAACCGTGTCATCGCCTT
The DNA here is from genome assembly GCF_003014575.1 of Cecembia rubra. GTDB lineage: Bacteria > Bacteroidota > Bacteroidia > Cytophagales > Cyclobacteriaceae > Cecembia_A > Cecembia_A rubra. The sequence goes on along the minus strand of NZ_PYGF01000001.1, from coordinate 52,677 downwards.
TGTGGGAGACGGCATCAATGATGCCCCTGTATTGGCACTGGCCGATGTGGGCATGGCCATGGGCGGCCTGGGCAGTGATGCCGCCATCGAGACGGCCGATGTGGTCATCCAGACCGACCAGCCTTCCAAAATTGCCACGGCCATCCAGCTCGGCAAGCAAACCAAACGGATCGTATGGCAAAATATCAGCCTGGCCTTTGGGGTGAAGCTCATTGTGTTGGCACTGGGAGCCGGAGGCCTGGCTACCATGTGGGAAGCTGTATTTGCCGATGTGGGTGTGGCACTGTTGGCGATATTGAATGCGGTAAGGATACAGCGAAACTAAGAATACTTTAAGCTATGAAAATAACAAACTCACTTTTTAAATGTCTGAAATTTACAACCACCTATATGAAGATTTAGAGGACAAGCTTAGAATGATTGATCTGGAAGAAGACAACATTCTCAAAAAATCAGAGCAAAGTTTTCAGACAGCCCTTCAGGCCATCAACCAGTTGAGAGATGATTTGCAACAGAAGCCATTGGTTTCACAAAACGATGAAATCTCGTTTTTCAAGGAGATCAAACCCAAGTTCATCAGCAAGCTGATCTATCATCTGAGTGTGTTCAATATCGAAACTAACAAGCCCAATGGCGGCATCAAGGTCAGAAGAAAGTATTATCAAAATGAGCTTGACAAACTCAAACGGTATTTCGATAACAACCTGGAATTTTATCGCTATTATCGAACCAATAGCAATTACCTCGACCACAAATATTTTGTCCGGGGCAAACAGGATATCAGGTTAACCCTTGATTCTTTCTTTTTCGAGACAGATCCCAATTTCTCCACCAGCCACGATTTCAAGGTTTCTAACATTCTCGCAAATGACTTGCTCAATGTCTATCTGGAAGATGAGTTGAACAAGCTGAGCTTGACAGATTTAAACAACGGAAAATCACAAGTCGAACCGAAGGTGAAAATAACATGGACAGACTCCAAAGTAGCGTTGATTGAGCTGATGTACGCCCTCCATGCCCGTGGGGTTTTTAACCATGGTAGAGCAGACTTGAAAGAAATTTCCAAATGTATGGAAGACACTTTTGGAGTTGATTTAGGACAATACCACCGCACATTCCTCGAAATACGTATCAGAAAGACAGGAAGGACGAAATTCCTCGATTCCCTGCATGAAAGCCTTATCCGCAGAATGGATGAAGCTGATGAGAAATAGAATAAAATCTTTCCCAACTTCGGTTTGCCTTGTGAATAAAACCCACTAAACGGGAACATCTTCGCTATTCAATCAACATTTGTTAAGATATGGCAGCAGAAGTAATTACCACGGACGACCTTCGTGAGTTCAAGATCGAACTCCTGGAAGATCTCAAAAGGCTACTCAAAGAACATTCCGGGCAGCCAACCAAGAAATGGCTGAAATCCTATGAAGTCCGCAAGCTCCTTGGTATTTCACCCGGCACCTTGCAGAACCTGCGGGTGAACGGCACATTGCCTTTTACCAAGATCGGGGGCGTAATCTACTATGACTATACCGACATTCAGTCCATGCTCCAGTCCAATAAGTTTCAGAACCGCTTGAGGTAAAGCACATGGCCGGGCATGAACTACATCAGGCACCTTTCCGCAGCGTTCCAGCAGATGGATGCAGATACCAGGCTCACGCCCTACCATATCAGTCTGTATATGGCCTTGTTCAGGCGGTGGAACCTCAACTTTTTCAAGAACCCGATATCCGTGTCGCGGGACGAGTTGATGAGGTTGTCAAAAATCGGTTCGGTGAACACCTACACCAAGTGCCTGAAACAGTTGGATCAATTCGGGTATATCCGTTATGAACCGTCATACAATCCGCATCGGGGCAGCCTCATTTACCTGTACAGTTTTGATAAAGGTGATGATAAGGGTACTGATACAGGCAGTGAAATAGCTGTGAGACCTTATACAAACAATACAAACCCTTTAAACTATGAAAACGAAACAAACTTGGGTAAGCGAGCTAAAAATTTTGAGACAAGTTCAAATGATTCGGAAATGAAGAAAGAGAAAAGTTCCGCTAAAAGAGAAAGAATGACCGGCTATGGCCCGGAAATTCCACCTCTGGAAGAACATGTCAAAATCTACTTTGATGAAAAAGGCTATCCATCCGTGGAGGCTGAGAAGTTTTATAATTACTTCCAAAGCAATGGCTGGCTGGTAGGTGGCCGCTCCAAGATGAAAGACTGGAAAGCAGCCGCCCGCAACTGGATGCTGAACGCTCAAAAATTCAATACCTATGCAAAAGATCAGCGAAACCATCAGCCACGTCCTAAACCCGGAAACCTCCACTCAGGAACCGGCAAAGACTATGGCGAGCCACTCTAAGTCTTGCTCAGAGAGTGTTCAAAGCAACATCATCCAATTCGACAAATGCCTTGAATTTCTGGAGAAAGCAGGCAAGGCCTACACCAGTCCAAAATTCCGGATATGGAAGGAAGACCACTTGATTATATTCAAACTTCTGGTCTACTTCTACCAGGACAAACCCAATGCTGAAAAGCACGGCATTGACCTACACAAAGGCATTTTGCTAACCGGCCCGGTCGGTTGTGGCAAAACTTCCCTGATGACCCTTCTACGGTTTATGTTGGCTCCCAAAGAGCAATACATCATCAAATCCGCTCGTGATATCACCCTGGAATTCATCCAGGACGGCTATCCTGTTATCAACAAATACTCCAAAGCAGCCTTCCAGCAAACAAGCGGAGAGCTGATCCCTAAAGCCTATTGTTTTGATGACTTGGGCGTGGAATCCAACATCAAGTATTATGGAAACGAAACCAATGTAATGGCCGAGATTCTTTTGAGCCGCTATGATATGTTCATCAGCCGCCACATGCTCACGCATGCCACGACCAACCTTTCCGCCAGTGAGATAGAGAACTGTTATGGGAATAGGGTTAGATCAAGGATGAGGGAGATGATGAATGTAATAGCTTTTGAGAAGGAGGCCAAGGACAAAAGGATATGACGTGTCCCTTAGTGGTACATGTGCAGATTTTCATGTCCCGTTTTTAATGTTTTTGTCTCATGTCCCATCACGGTACATATAACTTGTTTCATGTCCCAATTTTTGTATTTTTGTCTCACGTAATTAATAGGAATGAAGAATATCGATCCATCGAAACCACTCAATGATTTGCCTCTTCTACCTCCTCCGGTGGAAAAAGTAGAGACTATCCAAATCCTCAAACAGGAAAGTAAAGCTGCTGTTGCCCTTGCAGAGCTGAAGGGATTGGCAAGGACCTTGCCCAACCAGGGTATTTTGATCAATGCCATTGTACTCAAAGAAGCACAGGCTAGCTCAGAGGTGGAGAACATCATTACCACGCATGACAAGCTCTATCAGGCTCTGGCAGCCAAGTCGATGACAATTGATCCTTCGACCAAGGAAGTCCTACGGTACAGGGAAGCCCTGCTCTTTGGTTTTGAGGAGATTAAAAAGAAAGGCTTCCTAAACACCAATGGTATTGTCCGGATTCAATCCATATTGGAAGAGAATGAGGCCGGAATTAGACAACTACCTGGTACTTCCCTAAAAAACGATCTGACGGGTAAAACCATCTATACACCACCGGACGATAAAGAAACAATAGTCAGACTGATGAAAAATCTGGAAGACTTTATCAATGATGAACCCGATAGAATGTCTCCCCTGATCAGGATGGCCATACAACACTACCAGTTTGAGAGCATCCATCCATTCTATGATGGAAATGGCCGGACGGGCAGGATTATTAACGTGCTTTACCTCATCCTTCACAATCTGTTGGAAATACCCATGCTGTACCTCAGTGGCTACATTATAGGCCACAAAGGAGCTTACTACAAATTGCTACAAGAGGTGAGGACTAAAGACAATTGGGAAGGTTGGATATTGTTTATGCTTAAGGCCATTGAGGATACTGCGACAAAGGCCATTTCCCAGATCCATGGGATCAACAGCATCTTCAATGAGATTCAGGATAAGGTAAAAAATGAAGCCCCTAAAATCTACTCGAAAGACTTGATCGAACAATTGTTTGTTCACCCCTATACCAAAATAGAATATATCTCTAATGGGCTGGGCGTAGAAAGAAAAGCCGCTTCCAGGTACTTAAAGACTTTGGAATCCATTGGAATCCTAAAACTCGAACCTATCGGGAAAGAGAATATTTTCATCAACCAGCAATTGTACCAACTACTGAAGCAAAGTTAGACCATGGCCAAAGCTCGAAAATCCATACCCCAAAAAACGAAATCTCTTTTACAGCAAGAGATTAACTCCCAGTGCCCAATCTGTGATGATCAGAATGTAGATCATTTTGAAATTCATCATATTGACGAAATTCCCGAAAACAATTCCCCTGACAACCTTTTGATGCTTTGCCCGATTTGCCATTCCAAGATTACAAAAGGTGATATTAGTGAGGAGGAGGTCAAACAAATCAAGAACTATCTTATGATTAAAGCTAAAGGCAAATCCAGTGCAAAGTCATCAAATACCATCAACATCAAAGGCAATGTGTCCAACTCTACAGTGGCCAATTCGATCAGTGCACAGACCATTGTTTATAAATCCAGAAGCAAACCAAAGATGGAATTCGCTGATGGTGCCATAGGTAAAAAAGCGGAATTGAAAAACTATGTGAAGCATCTGATAGATCGATATAACGAATACAAGGAAGGCGATGTTGGTAAATCCAAAATGAACTATGCTGCCATTTGGGGCATCATCAAAAAGGAATTTAAAGCCAGTGCCTACCAAGTCCCAGAAGCCCAGTTTGAGGCTCTATGTTTGTTCCTCCAGCATCGCATCGACAATACAAAGCAAGGCAGGATCAACAGAGGGAAAGGCTTTAAGAACTATTCAACATTTGATGAAATCTATGGTGGAGAGTAAGCAGAGCAATCTTGATTGGCTGAAAAAAAGATGCCCAATTCGTCCTAAAAAGTGGCATACTGAAAAGGTTCTCAGAATAAATGAAATTGAGAACTATAGGTTCTATTCTCGGAATTCAACAAAGACTTACAGAGGAATCATTAGTCCGCTAGATATAAAAGGTATTCAATACGCCTATGCTTATAACGATGAGAGTGATATTACCTGGATTGACTTATTGAACAATTTGAAAAGGTTTAAGGATATTCGTCATTCAAACATGACTCATGAAGAGTTGATCGAGCACGCCCAAAGTGATTACAACGAATCCAGAACAGTTTCAAAGTTTGGCTCTCTTTATTTTACTACCACCGGCCAGCACAGAATGACTTTGTGCAAATTTCTCGATTTGGAAAAAGTTACAGTCCAGATTAACGAGTATACCTTTGATCAAGAAAAATTTAATGCCTATCAGGCTAGAAAGAAATTTGTAAAACAGCTGTTAGATAGAGGTCTAATTTCTGAGGAATTATTAGAATCAGAAATAATGAGTTTTGAACACGGCATAAGCCTGAATATCCGAGGAGTTTTCATCATGATGGGAGACCAAATATTTGATGGGCTTATAAACCTTTACGATGGCCTTAGCACGAACAAAGTATTAATCACTTTTGAATCCTTGATTTATGGTAAGCCTTCTACTTTCAATAATGATGTCAGAAGCCAATCTGATTTACTTCAATTCAAGTACTTTTTAAGAAAGTGTAAAGCGGAATTACTGAGTGATGTCTAACATACATCATGATCTCCTTCAAAGAGAAGCGAATTAAGGTCAATCCCTTACCGAAGATAGTCTCTCCCCACACCCCTGTGCCTCCAGCCTGCTCATTCCGCTGCGCTGCACTCACAAGCTTCCAGCACCGCACAGCAAGAGTAGCCCGTTATTCCATTCCACTTCGCTCCATTCCATACCGTGCCACACTTGCTTTTCCCAACCCTGACCCCACGCAGGAAAAGCGGTGTTCGTCTTCCGCCCTCGGCATAGCATCATGCCAGGCCACCACAGCCCATTTTTTGAAAGGGTCTATTTTCTAAGGTCAAAAAATAAGCTGTGTTGCCTTACAGGTCTCCGCTAAAGCTCCGAGCCTGTCATGCTGCTTGCAACTCGGTTGTCATCCTCACGGCAGCCTACTCTGTCTTTTTTGCCGCTTCTCTTCGTTTCGTTGCGCTTGCCAGGCTTTGCAGGAATTGTTTAATTGAAAGCGGTCTGCTTCAGCTTGGCAGTGCTCACTGCACTTCGTTCAGCCGCAAAAAATCCACCGGCTGCCAGTGTTTTTGCTCGCCTGCGGGTCGCTGCGGGCTGCGGGACTGTCATGCTTTTTGCACCAACCCCGGTTCCCAACACACAGGTAATCGCTTATACCCGGCCAACGCTCAAAAGGCAAAAAATCACGCCAGCCCTTGTGTAGTTCCGTTCCATTCCGGGCTTTTGTGGAGGATCAAATTACAAAAGCCCTGCATTCCACTTCACACATAGCAAGCCCCCGCAGTTCGTACCTCACTGCTTTCCGGTCTAGCCCCCTTGCTCCACTCGCAGACGGCTCGCAAGCCTCCGTTCGTTCCTCTCTTCGGCTGGCTTGGCCGTTCGTCCATTACGCTGCGCTCCACAGCCTCCGTCCAGCCGTTTTGGTTTTCCTGCGTTCCCGCACTAAATTCAATTTCCACAGCTAACAATATTGATTATTTATGAATTGTAGAACCAGAAAAAGAAAGGAAGAACTCAACCGAAAATTTTATATTCAACCCGTTAACTACTTAAAACTTCTTAATGGTCAACACAAACAAGGCTGTTGTGGGGCATTGGATGACAAATACTACATCTTTTCGTATAGACCCAGGGGTGATTATGACGCTCAATCGAAATACTTTTTTGTCGGTACTCATTGTGCCAACGAATTTCTAGATATTATCAAACACGACCCACTTCCTCTTTTTAATCCTTTAATACATGAGCAGGGGAATCACTCTCCAGGCAACAGTAATTCTTCCGGATCCAAGGACAAAGCATTAATACATCCCTTCAATCGGGAGCTACTTACCGCAATTAATATGCTTTGTATTTCATGGGATATTATTCCAGAGTCAGGACTCGAAAGCATCGTCAAATTCACCAATAAAAGGTCACCCGACCCTAATCTCAATGGTATTGAGTGGTTTAATGAAATAGTAGGGAAGGATAGACAAAGGCGTTCGTTAAGAATAATGATAGACCAGCTCAGGGAGAATAATGAATTAAAGGATTTAAGGTTTGATGAATTGAACAACTACTTGAATGAAAGAGATATTGTAAATAACATCAATTAGAGCGGGTTCAAAATAACCAAAACATAAAGCAAAGTTACAGGCATGCGGATGTGAGAGCTTGCAAGGGTCCGCTTCGCCTGTTTCAAAAAAAATCTCCACCCTTCAGGTAGTATTTTTTTTTCACAGCCCTTGCCGCAATCACACCGTTCCTGTGATGAAGGGCATTATGTTTAAGTTATTATTTAGAGTCCGTTGCGGCAGCCGGTGGTTGCTGGCGGGCGTTCGCACCTCAGGTCGTCCGTTCCATGCAGGCGTTCAGCATTGTGGTATCACAGATTATACGCTTCGCTTTCTATGGTTCGAGTTGTGCCTTTCAGAGCTTCCCTTTTAGGGGGGCTCTTTTTTTCTCTGGTGTCGGACAAAGAAGAACAAAAACAAAGAGTGCAACTAAGTTAGGCGGGCCGCACTAGGCCAACCCTAATCAGGACCGTCAAGGTCAAGCCCTTCGGGTTTTTGAAAAAATCTCCTCCGCCAATTGGCGGAAGTATTTTTCCAAAAAACCTTGACTGCCCTGTCCATGCCCACCTGACCAAAGGCTTTCTCTTTTCTTTTTTTCCCTTTTTTCTTTTCTCTTTTGAAATGTGTGCGAAGCGCAGCGAGCAAAACTTTAAATGCTCATACTATGCACACTTTTCAGATCAAAACCTACAATGCAGGCTTCTCCAGTGCCCGGCCACATTTCTTCATTTTGTCCAAAGGGCTGAATGCGGGAAAGCCGCTCGATACCCCTTGTCCCAATTGCTTCGCCATCACCACAGAATCGGAAGAGGCACGGAACTTTTATTTCTGGCTCTCTTACGGTCTTTGGCAGGCACAGGCGTTCACGCCACACTTGACCGGTTCTGTTGTCCCATTCATCAGGATAGGTGATGCCAGAGCGGTATTGCTGGCAGGGCAGGAAAAGGCCTTGAAAGACCGTGGGAAGTACCTAAAGTCATTGGCACTCCTTCAGTACTTTGAGAAGAAAGCCAAGATTCTCCAAAAGCAGGTGGAGCTTGTGAAGCAGGTAAAAAGAGCAATTATGTTCCGGATCCTCCTGGAATGAAAAAAGACCCCACGAGGAGGCCTTTTAATTGAGAGGAACACAAACTTTCCCGACTTGCGGGAATCACATCCCCTTCGGAGGTGGATGTTTTCTTTTGAACCGTTGGAATAGCACCTTTAGCAGAATGGACACGGTAAAGCTCACTACCGCTCCAACAGCAGCTAATACACAGGTGTGGAGGATATCCCCGGAGCTGATATTCACCAGGACACTCAGCAACGTGCCTCCGGCAGTTCCTGCCTTCGTGCCTCCTCCACTTACCAGGTTAGCCATCTTTCCTGTCCGCTTTTGCACCATCCTCTACAGTCACCTGACTGACTGCAGTCAGTACCGTCCCACCTACGGTGAGATAGCCGCCCAGGGCAACTATTCCGGCCGGTAAACTGATTGGTGCTGCCAACAGAGCGCCACCAGCTGCCGCTAGTGCCAAACCCACGTTTCGGAGCACTTTGAAAAACTTGGGTGTTGGGGCTTTCGCCCTTTCTATGATCGTCATACGCTTTTTGCTTTTTGAATATTGAGAAATACATTTTCGCCTCTTTCCATGGCCTCAAACACAAGTGTTTTCAGCCTGGAATCGGCAGTTTTGGAATCCGTCCCTTTACCTGGACCGATGACCTTTGAAACCGGGGCTATACAGCCCTTCAGTTCCTTCAGGGCGTCATTGGCAGGGTGAAAAAGGATGCCGCTTCTATTGGGTACATTTTTCACCAGCAAATGCCAGCCCCGTTTATCGGTGTATCGCTTTACAAGCTCATACCTCCCTTCCGGGATGCTCGATACCATCCGCTGGTTTTCCCTCCAGGGAAGCTCGATGGTGGAGCAGACCAGCTGCTCACCATCACAGAGCTTTCCGTTGGTTCCCTCCGGATAATAGCTTCTTGTGAGAATCAATTCCATCCGAACCAACATTAGGTTTGCTGAACTGCAGGAGCACCATCAATAGCCACCAACGCCAGGGCGTTGTAGGAGCCGTTTTTTAGTGGGTAGAAGCTACCGTTCACTTCCTGATAGAACTCCACACCAAAAACCAGCATTAGTGCCTTGGTACTGTTTGCAGGCAAACCATTGGACAGGTTCACCGCAGCTTCCGCCTGTGGCCCGATTTCAATCTCTCCACTTTCAGAAGCAACCAGGGTGAAGTCATCGGCCTCAAAATCAATCTCCACCGCAGCAGATACAAATTTCAGGTGCGTAGCACCTTGAGGCGCAGCAATGGTATTTTGGGGAACAAAGCCCGGCACATTGACTACAGCTTCACCAGTAGCTCTGTCAATACTTGCGTCAAATGGCGCATATATTGTAGCTCCCAGACGGCCATTTGCATTGAATTCAAAGCCCTGCAAAAGCTCCAGCTCACCATCGAGAACGTTCCGTTCTCCACGGGCACTGGTTGCATCCGCTTTGATCACCTTCACCATTTCTTTGGTCAGTCTGGAGGTCAACCGACTGTCAGAGGTACGCAGAAGTAGCGGCCTAAAGGCCGTTCTCAAAGTCCGTCCGGCTGCACCGGCACGGCCAAACTCAGCACCGTTTTCACGGGTACGCTGAAAAGCCGGATCATTCTGGATCCGGTCTTTGTCCACCCCACCCTTTTCCCGGGCCAGGTAGCCATCTTTCGTTTTGTAAAAGGACATGTCACCGACTTTGCCCTTCAACTTGATAATCCCAGCTTGTCTTGCCATATCATTTGAATTTTGATTTGTTGCTTCGTTGCAACTCTTCGAAAATCCGATAATTACGAAGGGCAGACAAAAAACAGGTTCCGGTTAGGAACATTGAATACCGTTTATTCCGAATGGTTCAAAATGAACTGCCAATGGCATTCCGTATATTTACAGTACACCAAAAGCATACATGAAGTATAGATAAAGTATGATCGAAACCAAACGAGCCTGTATTTATCCAAAAGACGTGCAGCGGATCACTGGCAAGAGTGAACGATACGGCAGGAAGCTCCTTAACAGGATTAGGGAGGAGCTTGCTAAAGAGTCACACCAGTTCGTGAGCGTAAACGAATTTTGCGAATTCACTGGCCTTGCACCGTCCATTGTAGAGCGCTACATCACCGATTGACCTTGCCAGATGAAGGCAGTCAAACGGCACTAAAATCTATCGCCAGTTACCAATAAAATTTAGCACTTTTTGCCACGATTTGAACCCAAAAAGCGGGCTTTTTTGTATATTTACAAAGGTTTCGGAGTTCACCAAATGCACTCAAACCAGTTCGAATAAATTGAGAACTGAACGGTGAACCCGCTGAAATTACGTTTTGTAACTTACTGATACATAAAGATTTGCACGGGGTGGTTGTAATCCTGTCATCCCGACAATTTACATATCGATTTGCGTACGTGGCGAAATTGGTAGACGCACTGTCTTCAGGCGGCAGCGCCCTTGGGCATGGAAGTTCGACTCTTCTCGTGCGCACATAAAAAGAGGTCATGAAGGCCTCTTTTTTTGTTTTATCAATCTTATGAATGCCTTATAAAAGTTTTCCCGCTTTTCTATTACAGGATAAACATCCCCTAACAAATAACCGTAAGCTGCTAGTGAAGGAATCCTTTCAAAAGTAATTTTTAAAAGACCGGCAAGAGGGATGAACAATATCATTCCGGAAACACCCCAAATATAGCCTCCCACCAAAATAGCCAAAATGACAGCAAAGGCATTTACCCTTACTTTTCCTCCAACTACTACTGGGGTAATGAAATTATTTTCAACAAACTGGATCAGCCATAACAAAAATACCGTAGCCAATGGGTAAAACATACTGTCCGTGGTCAATAGTACATAAAAAACCAAAAGCAATGAGCTGAAAATCACCCCAACATAGGGAATCAGGTTCATCACTGCAATAAATACCGCAAACAAGAGGTAATATTTAATTCCCAAAAAGTAAAAAACCAATCCGGAAATTATACTTACTATGATTGTAACTAAAAGCATTCCCAGCAAATAAGACTGAATTACTTTTCCCGAGTCTTTGATAAAAATCAAAACCCTTGGCTCACCATCTTTTGATAACTTTCTAAGGAATTCACTGAAAAAGTCCTTATAAAACAACATCAGAAAAATAAACAAAGGCATCACCCCCAATAAAACCAAGGACCTTCCGGTTTCATATAAGGCAGCTTCCAGATTACGGGGGTTCAGTAAATCAGAAGCAGAAGGCATTTCCGATCCCCCTTGAATAAAACCACCAAAATCCTCCAGATAAAGATCTACTTTCTTAAAAAAAGATGCCTTAATATCTGGGATATCCTTAATCAAGCCAATGACCTGATCTGTAAGTGAATAAAACAAAAAGACAGCTAATGAGGTGATCAAAATCAAAGTTAATACAATGGCCACAGCTCTTGGAAACCCCTTTTCTTCCAACCAATTGGACACTGGATAAAGTGCAAAGGCAAAAAATGCCGCCCAGAACAAAGGTATCAAGATTACTGAACCTGATTTCATTATCCAGACCACCAATACTAAAATGATTAAGGAATAGGCAGTTTTTTGTAAATGCAAAATCCGAAGGGAATCCATGTATCTATTAACTATCGCATTGAAGATAATGGTAGAGAATCAAATAAAAAACAGTCCTCCTTCTTTTAATACCTCAGCATACTTTATTTCATCAAACTTGTAAAGAAAAGGGGACTTATGAGCCACTCCTTTTTTTACCTCATCCAGTTTGATCACAATTCCTGATTTAAGGATTTTTTTCTGAAAATTCCTGGGATCTATTTTTTTCCCGAGAATCGCTTCATACATCCGCATCATATCCGGCATGGTAAATTTCTCCGGAAGTAAGTTTAAACCTACAGGTTGAAAACTGAGTTCCAAACGCAGTGCGTGAAGGGCTTTCTCCAAAATTTCATTATGATCAAACAACAATTCGGGAATTTCATTGAGGTCCCACCAAGCACAAGACTCAGATAAGCTATCAGGATTGGGGAATACTTCCTCATAATCAACAAGTGCATAATAACCTACTGATATTGGCCTTTTGTACCATAAGTCAGGATTGACCAAATGGGAAAGCTTTTGCTTGATCTCTTCTCTATCATACCTTTCAACCTTTCCAAAGGTGTGAAATTGCCGTAAAAATATTCTATCAAGACCAGTCCTTTCTTTCAATATCCTAATGGCCGCATCATCCAATGACTCTATTTGCTTCACTGCGCCTCCGGGAAGACTGAAGTAATCTGTATCTTTCCATTTCAACAATAATACCTTAAGTGATGCTTCATGAAAACCAAATATTACGCAGTCCAAGGTCAGCTGTGGAACCAATTCTATATTATCTCCCACTTTTTTATTTTTTTCTACTTTCAACATAATGCCTGAAGTAAACACCATTTGATTGGCTAAAGTGCAAATTTCACCTAATATTAAGGCTTTTTGAACAAAATAATGAGAAAGACTGATGCATTGGTTAAAAAATGACAGTATATTTTTTACAGACATAATACATCCCTTTCTCCAGAATGCTAAGTTGTAATTCAAAAACTGACCATAACGAAATTCAACCATTCAAAAAGATTAACTGCCATAAACCTTTACTTTAAATAAATTTGTAGATGATCAATTTCCAACGAATAAAGTCTATGAAGAATACCTACTTATTGACATTTACTTTTGCCCTGCTATCCGGTTTTTCTGTCCATGCCCAAACTTTGGATGGATTTGCCAAGAATTCTGCAACCAGGCAAAAGCAAATTGAAAATCAGTTTAAAGAATCAGTCGATTTTAGCAGGTTCAAAACCCATCTGAGCACAATAACAGAACATCCCCATGTAGCAGGTAGCGAAGCTAATGAAAAAGTTAAAGACTATATGGTTTCGACTATGCAGAAGGCTGGTTGGGAGGTAAAAGTCTATCCCTACGACGTCTATTTGACCAAAGGGCAAGGGGAATCTCTGATTGAACTGGTTTATCCAATCCGAAAACCTCTCAACCAACAAGAGTATATTATTAAAGACAATCCTTTTTCCTACCATCCGGAGCTAAAGAAAGGTTGGAATGCCTTTTCTGGAAGTGGTGATGTCACTGCCCAGGTGGTTTATGCCAACTATGGTACCAAGGCGGATTTTGAAAAGTTAAAGGAACTTGGAATTGACCTTAAAGGTAAAATTGTTATGGCCAGATATGGCGGGAACTTTAGAGGTTATAAAGCCAAATTTGCTGAAGAATATGGAGCAGCAGGTTTGATTATTTTCACTGATCCTGCAGATGCAGGCTTTTCAAGAGGCCTAGTCTATCCAGAGGGTTTTCTTTTTAATGACAATTCCATCCAAAGAGGCTCCTTGCTAACAGTGGATTGGACAGGGGATCCATTGACTCCATTCGAGCCCGCTTTGCCTTTGGACAGCAAAACCAAGGTCAAAAGATTGGACCCCAAAGAAGTCAAAGGACTCCATACCATACCGGTCACTCCGATTTCCTATGGTTCAGCACAGGAAATATTGGAAAAAATGAACGGTAAACCAGTTCCTGCTGCATGGCAGGGAGGACTTCCTTTCACCTATCGTTTGGAAGGTGGGCCTGATTTATTGGTAAGGTTAAAAGTTGAGCAAGAAAGAGGATTTGTCAGAGCAAACAATGTAGTGGCAACACTTAAAGGTGCTACCCATCCGGATGAATGGATTATCCTGGGCTGTCATTATGATGCATGGGCATTTGGATCCACTGATCCAAACTCAGGAACAGCTATGCTTTTGAGCATGACAGAAACTTTGGGAAAATTAGCCTCACAGGGTATAAGACCATCCCGGTCCATCATGATTGCCCACTGGGATGCTGAAGAGCATGGTGTTATCGGATCCACTGAATGGGTAGAACAGTTTAGAGATGAATTAAATGCCAAAGCAGTAGCTTACATCAACTTGGATGCTGCTGTAGGTGGAAGAAATTTTGGTGCTTCTGCTTCCCCTACCCTTAAAAAAATCATCATGGATGCTGCCAAGGAGGTTATCTATCCTGATTCCACAAAAACAGTATATGAAATTTGGGCGGGAAAAAGCGATGAACCTAATATCGGCAACTTAGGCGGCGGCTCAGACCATATCGCTTTCTATATGCATGTAGGTGTACCTTCTATCAATGGTGGTGCAGGAGGCCCTTCTTTATATCACACCAACTACGATGACATGTATTTTTATGAGAAATTTGCTGACCCTTCCTTCAAAATGGGTGGAACAGTGGAGCAGCTCATCGGTATCATCGCTTTACGGTTGGCCAATGCTGAGCTGATTCCATATCAATTGACTAGGTATGCCAAAGACCTGGAAGTTCACTTTGACAATGCAGAAAAAGGTGTAAAGGGCTTTCATGCAGATTTCAAAGGATTTGAAAAATCAAGGTCTGCAATCGCTACTTTAAAAGAAAGCGCAGCAACGTTGGAATCCAGAATCAATGCATTCCTTGAAAGCGGAAACCCTGATTCCAAAAAATCAGCTATAATCAACAAAGAACTCTTGAATTTTGAAAAGAGCTTCATCGATTCCAAGGGTATGTATTTTGGAAGTTGGTACAGATCCCTCTATGCCTCCACGGACCCCTTCAGTGGTTATGCCTCATGGGTACTTCCCGGTATCCAATATGAAATTGAAATGAGGTCCAAAGACAGATTGCAAGAATGGGATGACAGATATAGTGCCGCAATACTGGATCTAAATAGAAAAATGGATGAATTGAGTAAAAAAATCAATTAATCAAAGAGGCTGTCTCACAATTGACAGCCTCTTGATTTTTATATCTCTTTTTTGCCCTTGAACAACTCATATTTAAGTAAACGGCAATCAATAGTTCCATTATAGAATTCTTTCCTTCTGGAAGTCCTCAATCCAACCCGCTTGGCCAATGCCATATTTCCGGTAAATATATATCCTGAATAGCTGGCACATCTTTGTTTGAGAAAATCACCCATCCTTTTGTATGTATCTCCCAGGTCTCCTTCTTCACCTAATCTTTCCCCATATTCCGGATTAAAAAAGACCACTCCTCCTGCATCTTGGGGCACAGTAGTTTCTTCAAAATCACAAACCTCAAAATCTATCAGATCTTCTACACCTGCAATTCCTGCATTTTCCCTTGCAAACAATACGGCCTGTTCACTGATATCAGAAGCTATAATCCGGAGACCAGGTCTATCAATTACCTTGTCCTCCATCTTTTTCCTGATTTTTTGATAAATTTCTTCACTAAACCCTTTGACATACATAAAACCATAATGGTCTCTGAAAAGTCCAGGAAATCTTTGGGTAGCCATCAATGCGGCTTCAATGGCCAAAGTCCCTGCACCGCACATAGGGTTGATAAAAGGGCTATTTTGGTCCCAATCACTTGCCAAAATAGTGGCTGAAGCCAAAGCTTCTAGCATGGGGGCATGTCCAGGAATTTTTCTATAGCCGTGTTTAGCAATGGTTTCTCCAGAAGTGTTGATGTATAAGGTGGCCTGCTGTTCTTTCCAGAACATTTGGATAACGGCCCCATCCAGGCTTGATCCCGAATTCGGTCTTTTACCAAACTTCTCCCTGAACCTGTCTACAATAGCGTCTTTTATCCTGACATTGACAAACAGGGGATTATTTACGGTCTCAT
This sequence comes from Cecembia rubra, assembly GCF_003014575.1. Lineage (GTDB taxonomy): Bacteria > Bacteroidota > Bacteroidia > Cytophagales > Cyclobacteriaceae > Cecembia_A > Cecembia_A rubra. Next base: position 36,774 of record NZ_PYGF01000001.1, on the reverse strand, counting down.
TATCCACATGGGAGATCACAGAAAAATAAGTATCCGGATCAAGGTAATCCTCCCAAGGCAATGCCTTTATTCTTCTGTAAATATCATCAGCTTTGTGGAGGTACAAGGTTTTGATTTCATATAAGACTTGGCTTGCCGTCCTCAAATGCAGATTTAGAAAAATGCAATCGTTCAAAGAGGCAAACAATTCCATGTGGGTTCTTCCTACATATTTGGGGCGAAAACCCAAATCCTGTAGTTCTTGCTCAAGGTAAGGAGCAAAGCGGTCTTTACAGGTTACCGCTACTTTTCCTTTTAGGTCAAAATCAATCATACCCCAAAAGTAATCAAATGTCAGAATTATGGGTTTTAATCTGAGGTTTTTAAGTCCGGACTTATCACCAGGGTCTCAATCAATACCGGGCTTACCATAAAATAACCCAATGCCTCTGTTTTTCCGCTGACCAGTCGAATATTGGAAGCCGGGTTTTGAGGGGGAGGAGAAAACAATCCTCCATCATTAAATAGCAGAGCCACCAATTGGTTTAAATAATCAAATGCATCTCTATTGAGACGGAATAGTTCCAACCTTACTCTATCATTGGCACGAAAGGGAAATCCAGCCAATTCAAAGCCATTGTTTAAGATAGAAGTCCCGAATGTATCATCAAAAAGCAAATAATCATTCCTGCTATTTAGCAAGGTATCGTTTCTGACAATTCGGATTCTGTAATTGTTGTTTTCTGCAAATGGAATATCTCCATAAAGAGTAACATAGTAGCCTTCTTCCCTAAACAACCTGCTGTCCTTAAATTCATACCTTATACTGTCAAGTTTTGGAGGGTGTAATAGCAGACCTTCAGATTGGTATTCATTGTCCTTCCAGCGTACTGTAAGCCTATACTTATCTCCTTTTCTGCCTCGGGCATTATTGAGTGGCAAATACCTTCTTGCTTGCTCCGTATACCGAAACGGCACCACTAAACCTGAATTTAGATTTTGAATAAAAACTGTAGCATCTTTGATCAACTCATTATCTTCTTCTTCATAAAAATCCCTTGACTTACTTAACTTTACATAATTCATGGTTCCCATATCTGTCCAAACAGCCTCGATTACGGGCATGGGATCTACCGTATTCAGCTCCAAAAACACCTCTTCTTGGCAGGAAAAAAAACCAAAACTCAAGATCAATATCAGGATTAGATTTCTCATATCAGAATTGAAAATTATAAGTCAAAGCGGGAAGAAAGGTAAATAAATATGTCATCACTACACCAGGCCTCCTACTAAAAATCTCCTCCCCGGATCTTGGGTCAAAATTAATCTGCTCATTGATAATGTTTGTAAACTGATAAGAAAATGGATTTTTTCTTCCGTATAAATTGTAAACACTGAAATTCCAACTGCCTCTCCATTTTCTTCCTTTGTCTATATTTCTCCATGTTACAGAGGCATCCATACGGTGATAATCAGGAAAGCGATCAGCATTCCTTTGAACCCCGTACAAAGGAACACGCTGATTATCCATTTCATAAGAACCTATTGGGAATGTAACAGCTTGCCCTGTGGTGTAAACAAATGTGAGATTGGTTGACCATCTTTTTGAAAATTCATGATTCAATACCAAAGTTACATCATGTGGTCTATCAAATCTAGGATTGTACCAATCGTCACCGCTGATGCCAACCACTTTCCTCCAAGTCCTCGAATAGGTGTAACCCAACCAACCAGTAGTCTTTCCCATGTTCTTTTTTACCAAAAATTCCAGCCCATATGCATATCCTATACCAGAGAGAATTTCAGTCTCTACATTATCGGTAAATAAAATATTGGCTCCCTGCCTGAGATCAATGATGTTATGAAAATCCTTGTAATAACCCTCCAATGATAGCTCCCATCGGTTATCCTTTAGATTTTTGAACAAACCCAAGGATACCTGATCCCCTCTGATCGGTGGAATATAAGTCCCCGCAGGAATCCAACGATCTATTGGTAATCCTGCAGAACTGTTGGAAGCAACCTGTACATATTGAAAGTTTCGGTTAAATGCTGCTTTTATCGCTAAACTCTCCTGAACCAAATAACGAATGGAAATCCGAGGCTCTAATCCTTGGTAAAATTTCATGTTTTCAAATCTACCAAAAGTTATGCTGTCCAATACGCTTATATTTGGACCTGGGACTCCACCTTCATATACATACTGCACACCAGTTCCCACTTGATTATAAAATCCCCACCTAAGGCCTGATTCCATCGCCAATTTCGAATTCAGTTCTTTGGCAAATGAAATAAATAAATTATTCTGTAACCCGTTTCTTTGATTGGTGGCAATTGGCTCTATATTAGATCCTTCAGAAGGCCGCAAACTAATAGGTGAAAAATGATAAAATTGCGAATGTAAACCCCATTCAAATTGGGTTGTTTCATTGAAAAGCTTAGACCAATGTGCTTTTAGTCCACTTTCAGAAAGGATGTTGTCCCATTCAAATCCTGTATCCGAGTCATCGAAACCCACAAGATAGCGGTATCGACTCCGGTATGCATTCAGATCAAAATAGGTATTCGAATTGATTTTTCTAGCCCAGGTTAAAGAATTGACCCAATTATCCCAGCCAAAGCCAAACTGATTGGAAAGGCCTAAAAAATCAGAACCGAAATAGCTGGAGAAGCTGATTTTATCCCGGTCACCTAACCTGAAAGAGAATTTGCCGCTTAAATCATAAAAAAAAAGAGAGTTGCTGTTTAAATTTTCATCATTTGAAAACCTGAGAAACATATCTGCATAGGTCCGTCTTCCGGACACAGCAAAAGAAGACTTATCCGAAAATAATGGGCCGTCCAAAGTCAACCTCGAACTGATGGTACCAATTCCTCCCTCACCTTTGATTTTTTGGTAATTCCCTTCTCTGAGCGATACGTCCACAACTGAAGATATCCGTCCTCCCAAACTTGCAGGAATATTCCCTTTGTAAAATTCTACCCCTTGGAGTGCATCCGGATTGAATACAGAGAAAAATCCAAAAAAATGGGAGGGATTATACACTGGCGCCCCATCCAGTTGAACAAGGTTCTGATCTGAGGAACCTCCCCGAACAAAAAGCCCTGTTGTGCCCTCCCCTGCTGTCTGCACTCCCGGAAGGAGCTGTAAGCTCCTCAATAAATCCACCTCCCCAAACAAGGCTGGAATGTTTTTGATGGTCTCAATGGGAACAACGGATTTCCCTAAATCAAGACCTTTTACATTTTGGTCGGGAGCCCTCCCCGAGACAATCACCTCATCCAAATTAAGCTCCTCCGGTTTAAGGAAAAACCTTTGAAGTTTTTCTAAATCTTTATTGCTGATATTTCTTACAGATTTTTCAAATCCCAAAAATGAAATCACCAGTTTAGCTGGTAATGGAATAGCTTTAATAGAAAAATTCCCCTCCAAATCTGTTACTACCCCCCCAAGTGGGAAAGACTCCCAGTACACATTTGCCCCAGGTAGTGGCATTTCAGAATCAATTTCAACTACCTTTCCTTTTAAAAATTCACCTTCTTGGGCCCAAATGGCTTGAGGAAGAAAAAGCATCAATAAATAAAAAAACAAAGGTATAACCCTCATACACTCGGTAACGTTTTATTTAATATAACCCTGATTGGGAAATGGCAGTTGAAAATTAGGGCAATATTTTATGAATCCTTTTCTTTTCAGCATTATTTTATAATTTCAGGCCATGATTTGGGCATATCCTGACGTAAAACTGATTATTTGGCTAGCAGTGTTTTTTGCTATGCTATACGCTGTCTATTTATTTAGGTTTTATAGAATCAATAAAAAGCTAAAGGTTAGTACACATAGACTTGTTTTTAAGCTCCTGCTTCGGATTTCTTATTTTGTAATGTTCCTAGTTGCATTAGCCGGACCCTCCATTGGCACATCACTTAAAGAAATTAAAGAAGAGGGAAGGGATATATTTATTGCAATTGACCTATCTCAATCCATGAATGCTACAGATATAGGCCCCAGCAGATTGCAAAGAATAAAATTTGAACTGAAAAACCTTGTCAAAAGATTTGCCGGAGACAGAATTGGATTGATCATCTTTAGCTCTGAAGCTTTTATCCAATGCCCTCTAACTTTTGACCAAAACGTACTCCAACTTCACCTAGATGGCTTAAATACAGGGCTGGTCCCCAATCAAGGTACAGATATCAGTGCTCCCTTAACCATGGCTTTGAGTAAATTTGAAACAGAAGAAAGCAATGGGATCAAATCAAAAACAGTCATTCTTATATCTGATGGGGAAGATTTCGCTGATAATTTCAGAGATCTGACCAATAAATTAAAGGAGCAGGGAATTAAAGTTTTTTCCCTTGGTGTAGGAACCTCCCAGGGAAGTACCATACCAAGAGGTAATGGCCTGATTATTGATCCAAAAACCAACCAACCTGCCATTACACGCTTAGAGCCCAGCAATTTGAAACTTATTGCTAATCAGACCGATGGGCAATATTTTGAGCTTTCGGATGAAGCTCAGGAAATCAACGATCTGATGTTGGCCATTGAAAGGCTGGAAGGAACTGTCACCGGGACGAGGATGATTGAGGCTTCTGCCAATAAATATTTCTATTTCCTGCTTATAGGAATATGTTTGGCAGTTATTGATATGATCCTACCCTTCAAAACCATTAATTTGTAGGCGCTAATTAAATTATAATGATGCTACTGAGATACCTATTTGTGTTCTTGTTATTGCTTCCAAGTTCCTGGACTGAAATCGGAAAAAGAAACAAGGCAATCAAGGAAGCTGCCAAAAGCTATGCTGCTACAGACTATGAAAAATCTGTGGCGGATCACTTGAAGCTATCTTCTGATTTTGGGATCAGCGGCCCAAACGCGAGCTACAATCTTGCCTTGAGTTATCATTATAATGGACAAACAGAAGAAGCCCAAAGAACTTATCAAAGCCTTCAAAGTTCAACAGATAAATTAATAGCTTCATTTGCAGCAAATCAAAACGGCATCATCCTAGCCCAACAGAACAAATATCAGGAAGCATTGACTGCATTCAAATTTGCCCTAATTAAGGATCCTAACAACGAACAGGCAAGATATAACTATGAATTGCTGAGCCGTTGGCTGGAAGAAGACCCCGAAAGACAGCAACAGCAGGAAGATCAGGGTGAAGATCAGGATGAGCAGCAAGATCAGGAGGATCAACAAGATCAAGACCAACAAAAGCAATCTCAGGAAAAGAAAGATGGTGAAGGAGATGAGAAAACGGATGAAGATAAAGCATCCGAATCCCAGAAAAAAGAAGATAAATCAGGGGAAAAGTCCCAAGAAGAAAGGGATTCAGATGAACCATCAGATTTGGAGTCTGACTTAAGTGATAGAGAAAAAGCCATGGAAAAGCTAAAGGAAAAGCTCCAGGAAATGAACCTGACGCCAGAACAAGCTGCCCAGATTTTGGAAGCCATGAATGCTGCAGAACTACGTTATATCCAGCAAAATAGGAAAAAACCAAGCAAAAGACCTGATAGAGGTTTACCGGAATGGTAATTGGCAGCCTTAAACTCTTGATTTAAGCATCAGACCAAAAATGGTTATGAAGAGATAGCGCGTCCTTCATTCAATAGCTATCAAACGTTAAAAAACGAAAAATTGCAAACCTGAAATTTAATTTTCACTTAAATATAAACCCAAATGAAAGAAGTATATATCATAGCAGCTGTCAGAACTCCGCTCGGAAGTTTTGGAAGCAAACTATCAGGTTTGACAGCTGTGGAATTAGGCAGTATTGCCATCAAAGGTGCTTTAAATAAAGCTGGCGTTGATCCCAAAGAAGTGGAAGAAGTAATGATGGGAAATGTAATTTCTGCCAATTTAGGTCAGGCTCCTGCAAGGCAAGCTGCCATTGGTGCAGGTATTGGTTACCATGTCCCATGTACTACCATCAACAAAGTATGCTCTTCAGGAATGAAAGCCGTTATGTTTGGAGCACAGTCAATCATGACCGGGCAAAATGACCTGGTCGTAGCAGGTGGTATGGAAAGTATGTCGAATGTCCCTTACTATGTTCCCAAGGCAAGGTTTGGCTACAAATACGGAAATGCTGAATTGGTAGATGGCCTTGTAAAAGATGGGCTTTTTGAGGTTTATTACAAATTTCCAATGGGAAATTGTGCTGATCATACTGCGAAGGAGATGAAAATCAGCCGAGAGGATCAGGACAATTATGCCATTCAATCCTATACCCGTGCAGCGGAAGCTTGGAAGTCCGGAGCATTTAAAGATGAAGTGGTACCTGTTGAAATCACTGGCAGAAAAGGGGAAACTATTATTGTAGACGAAGATGAAGAATTCAAGAATGTTGTCTTCGACAAAATTCCTTCACTAAGACCTGTATTTGAAAAAGACGGAACTGTAACTGCCGCAAACGCTTCTACCATGAATGATGGCGCCTCTGCATTGGTATTGGCAAGCAAAGAGAAAGTCGAGGAATTGGGCTTGAAACCAATTGCCAAAATCAGAGGGTTTGCAGATGCAGCACAGGATCCACTTTGGTTTACTACAGCCCCTGCCCTGGCAATCCCAAAAGCTATCAAAAATGCCGGGATTTCGGAAGGAGATGTGGATTTCTATGAAATAAATGAAGCGTTTTCAGCAGTGGCTATTGCCAACCAAAGACAATTGAACCTGGATATGGACAAACTGAATGTGTATGGCGGGGCTGTATCATTGGGTCATCCACTGGGTGCATCGGGAGCCCGAATTATAGCAACACTCAATTCAGTCCTTCATCAAAAAAATGGAAAAATTGGTGTCGCAGGAATTTGCAACGGCGGAGGTGGTGCATCTGCTATTGTAATTGAAAAAGTCTGAAAACCTTAATATGATTATCCGCAATCATACCACTACCTGAATTTCATGGAATTTACCTGTAAATTAGAACCCTATACAGGAAACGCTTGTCCACCAAGGTGGATCCAATACCAATAATTATCAGTGTGGTTAAAAACCGCATTTGTAATGATTACCGGTTTCATTGCGGATAACATAAACTTAAATATTGTAATGAGTCATATCAAATTGTTTTGTTCTTTATTTTTTCTCCTATCGGTCCAGAAGATTGTAGCTCAGGACTTGGTCAGGACTTATTATGATGAATATAAGCAATTGATAAAGGAGGTTTATCAAACATCCAATGGAATACCACAAGGTGACTACCGTCTCTATTATGAGGACGGTAGTCTTGCTGTTACCGGTCAACTCATTAATGGAAAAAAAGAAGGCCTTTTTGTGGATTATTTCCCAGGTACTTTGGATACACTTCGAAAAGTGAACTATGTTAATAACCTAAGGGAAGGTCCAACGACTAGTTTTTACAAAAACGGCACAATATCCCAAAAAGCAAGTTTTGTCCAGAACAAACTGAATGGGGAAGTGCTTACTTTTTACGAAAATGGGAGTTTAAAGCAAAAAGCCAATTTCAAAAATAACCAACCTAATGGTTTGACTTATACTTATGATGAAGAGGGTGGACTTATAGAAAAAACACCATTTTCAGAAGGTGTTATCCATGGAATTAAAGAAATTTATGATGGTGACGGAATATTAGTATCCATCACAACTTATAATATGGGAGTCATTCATGGCTTACAGGAAAACTATTTTCCAAGTGGAAAGGTTAGAGCCAGGTTTCAATATAAAAACGGTTATCAGCATGGAGAGACCGTGGCTTATTACCCCAATGGGCAAATAGCCCGCCAAGGTAAATACCAGAATGGAAATCCGGTTGGACAGTTCAAAAGTTTTTTTGAAAATGGAAAAATTGAAGAGACCGTACTTTACAAGAAGGGGCTGCCTTCCGGTGAAGTGGTGGCCTATTATGAAAATGGAGCAATAAGGGAAAGAGCTAAATATAACAAAGACGGTCAATTGGAAAGTTTACTGGGATTCTATGAAAACGGTAAACCGGAAAGGGAGATTTACTTTAAAGGAGGAAAAGAAGAAGGGTTGGCTAAATTTTATTACTCCTCCGGCCAAGTGAGGGAAGTCCGTCCCTATCGCATTGGTATGCTACATGGAATGCAATTGTTTTTCTTGGAGGATGGCACCCTAACCAGCGAGAAAAAGTATATTGAAGGCAAATTGGTTTCATCGATTGACCATCAATAAAGTTTTTATAAAGTTTTAAGAAAAACAATCATCCAAAACGAGGTGCTTTTTCTATTTTTGTTCAACCGTAATGAATATGAGCGCAGCAATCAAAGAAACCCATTTTCAATTTCCTGGACAGATAGGCTTTTATAAAGGAAAAGTCCGAGATGTCTATATCTTCGAAGACAAATTGGCCGTCGTAGCATCGGACAGGATTTCAGCATTTGATGTTGTCCTGCCAAGAGCTATTCCGCATAAAGGTCAAGTCCTCAATCAAATTGCTGCAAAATTTCTTCAGGCCACAGCTGCAATAGTTCCCAATTGGGTTACTTCTGTACCACATCCTCAAGTTACAGTTGGAAAAAAATGCGAACCCTTCAAAGTAGAGATGGTCATAAGGGGATATCTTGCAGGACACGCTGCACGGGAATATAAAGCAGGTAAAAGAACGCTTTGCGGTGTTGCTTTACCAGATGGCTTAAGGGAAAATGACAAATTGCCACAACCCATCATTACCCCTACCACAAAAGCCTCTGAGGGACATGATGAAGATATTTCAAAAGAAGAAATTTTGGCAAAAGGAATCGTTAGCCCTGAAGATTACGCTGTTCTTGAAAAATATACCCATGCCCTATTTGAAAAAGGTAGTCAAATGGCCTTGGAAAAAGGTCTAATCCTGGTTGATACGAAGTATGAGTTTGGGAAATATGGAGATGAAATCCTTTTGATTGATGAGATCCATACGCCAGATTCCTCCAGGTATTTCTACGCCGAAGGATATGAAGCACTCCAAGAAGCAGGACTTCCACAAAAACAATTGTCCAAAGAATTTGTCCGCCAATGGTTGATTCAAAATGGATTCCAGGGAAAAGAAGGACAAAGTGTCCCAAATATGCCAGATGATTTTGTCAATCAAATTTCCGAAAGGTATATTGAATTATATGAAAAAATCACTGGAGATAAATTTGTAAAGTCAGCAAACAATGATTTGGAAAAGAGCATTGAAACTGCCATTTTAAACCAACTTTAAGAAACAAAAATATTATGAAATATACTGTAGATAAAAAAGAGCAATTTGTGATCTTTACTCCAATGGAGGAAAAATTGGATTCCGCATTGTCTCCCAAATTAAAGTCTGAACTATTGACAGTTCATGCTGAAGGTTATAACAACCTCATTATTGACATGAGCCATGTAAAATATGCTGATTCTAGTGGGCTGAGTGCTTTATTGGTAGGTAATAGGGAGTTTAGCCGTAATGGGGGAATTTTTATAGTAGCCGGTCTTCAGGATCATGTTATGAAGTTGATTAAGATTTCTATGCTAGATAAGGTTTTTCATATTGTAGAAACCCTGGAAGAGGCTGCTGAAGCCATATTTATGCATGAAATTGATGCAGAAAACGAAGAGGAGGAAGAAGAAGATTGAGCTTAGATTTTCAGGTAACTGTATTAGGGTCAAACTCCGCGATACCATCACATGGGAGAAATCAAAGCTCCCAATTGGTTAATATTGCCAATAATTATTTGCTGATAGATTGCGGAGAAGGCACCCAAATCCAACTCAGAAAATTCAAACTCAAGTTTTCAAAAATTGACTTTATTTTCATTTCCCATCTTCATGGAGACCATTACTTTGGGTTAATGGGATTGATTTCCAGTTTTCACCTCAACAAAAGGTCAAAACTATTGACCATCTTTGGTCCAAATGGCTTAGATGAAATCATCACCGTCCAGCTGAGACATTCCAATACCCGACTTAATTTCCCGCTGAGATTTGTTCCTACAAATCCCGATCAAAAGGAATTGATCCTTGAAGAAAAGCATTTAAAAGTTTTTAGCTTTCCGCTCAAACATAGACTACCCTGCACAGGTTTCTTAATTCAGGAAAAACCAGGACTTAGGAATCTGATCAAAGAAAAACTCATAGAAAATAAGCTTCCCATCGAAGCTATTCACCAATTAAGGGAAGGTAGAGATTTTACCGATGAAGATGGCAACATTATTTATGGGGTAGAAGAGTATGCCCATCCTCAAAGAAAATTGAGAACATATGCCTATTGCTCGGACACAATTTATGATCCAGAACTCATACCTTACATTTCAGGAGCAGATTTGCTCTACCATGAAGCAACATTTGGTAATGATGAGGAACATAGGGCTACAGAGACTTACCACAGCACCGCTGCCCAAGCAGGAAAAATAGCAAGTGCGGCTGGCGTTAGAAAGTTATTGTTAGGCCATTACTCTACCCGTTATCTTGACCTAAGCCCGATTTTGGATGAAGCTAAAGCTGAATTCCCACATTCTTATTTAAGCGAGGAAGGTGTCACATACAGTATAGATTGATCCTTCCTTTTACTCAATAAAACATGGAAAACACTATACAAGAAAAGGAGTTTCAATCTAAAAAAACTAACCTTTTCATCATTCTGAGCGGTATTTTTCTTACCAATGCCATCCTTGCCGAAATCATCGGAGTTAAAATTTTTTCCGGTGAACTGACATTAGGCTGGGAACCTGCAGGTTGGACAATATTCGGGGACTATATTTTGGACTTCAACCTGACCGCTGGTGCAGTTATCTGGCCTGTTGTATTTGTGACTACAGACATCATAAATGAGTATTATGGAAAAAAAGGGGTCAGAAAGATCAGTTTTGTAACCGCATTTTTTATTGCTTACATCTTTTTTGTAATTGCAGGTGTGACACAGCTTCCCCCGGCTCCCTTTTGGTTGGATGTCAATAGTCCTGATGCAGAGGGAAATCCCTTCAATATCAATTATGCTTTCAATATCATCTTCAGACAGGGATTGGGTATCATCATCGGTTCATTGACCGCCTTTTTATTGGGCCAGTTGATTGATGTGTACGTATTTCAAAAACTACGGAAAATCACAGGACCAAAAATGATCTGGTTAAGGGCCACCGGTTCCACATTGGTATCCCAATTTATTGACTCTTTCGTGGTTCTGGGCATCGCTTTTTATGTATTTGGTAATTGGTCATGGGCTCAGGTAGCTTCAGTTGGGATCATCAATTATGTTTACAAATTCTCAGTAGCCATTCTACTGACTCCTTTACTTTATTTGGGGCATTACCTCATTGACCAATATTTAGGTAAAGACATAGCAGAGAAGATGACAAAAGAAGCTTCTTCTGATACCTCATTCCTGTAAACTTGTCTTTTTAAAGAGGTCTGACTACCTTCCAAAAATATTCTTACCCATCGCCTATGCAGGAAGCTCTAGACACAAGCAGACTCAATTTCAATCAAGATTCACTTCTTATTCTAAATATTTCTTTGGCCATCATCATGTTTGGTGTGGCCTTGGACCTCAGGGTATCAGATTTCAGATATGTTGCCAAACATCCTAAGGCTTTCACAGCAGGATTACTTTCACAGTTTTTATTTTTACCTGCCCTGACTTTAATATTGGTCCATATTTTGGAACCCCCTCCTTCTGTAGCTTTGGGGATGTTGTTGGTAGCCGCCTGTCCTGGGGGCAACATATCAAACTTCATGACCCATTTAGCAAGAGGAAATACAGCCCTTTCAGTATCTCTGACTGCTTTTTCCACTGCCTTTTCAGTAATTTTAACCCCACTGAACTTTGGGTTTTGGTCAAGGCTTTATGGACCTTCGGCTTCGCTTTTAAAGGAAATTTCACTTCCTTTTTTTGATGTTTTTCAGACCGTTGCGCTGATTCTGGGTATTCCATTGGTGCTCGGAATGTATATCAACACCCTATATCCTGAATGGTCTTTAAAAGCTACAAAAATTTTAAAACCAATGAGCATGCTGATTTTTGTTGGTTTTGTGGTTATTGCATTCATTGGTAACTATGACCTTTTTATCCGGTTCATTGCATTGATATTTGTATGGGTATTGGCCCATAATTTCCTGGCGCTTGCAGGAGGATTCTTTACTGCCAAGAGTTTTGGCTTGTCCCTCGAAGACACTAAAACTTTGACCATTGAGACTGGCATTCAGAATTCTGGATTGGCTTTGGTACTTATTTTCACTTATTTTGAAGGTTTGGGGGGAATGGCCATCATTGCTGCTTGGTGGGGTATCTGGCACATTATCTCCGGAATGACGGTAGCCACCATCTGGAAAACTTTCCAAAGCCGAAAGACTTTATCTGTCAGCGGTTGAAATTGGCAAAAGAAAAAAACAATCATGAAAAATGCCTTTAACTCCCTGCTGAAAAGGGCTGTTTGGTTTGCACTGCATCTATTTTTCAAAAAAATCTCTGTCTTTGGGAAGGAAAATCTTCCAAAGGGAAAAGCAGTGCTGATAGTAGCTAATCATCAAAATGCATTGATTGATCCCATATTGATAGCTACCCATACCCAACTTAACCCTCATTTTTTAACCCGTGCCTCAGCTTTTAAGCATCCCATTGCATCCAAGCTATTGGCCTTTATCCGAATGATTCCAATTTACCGGGTCAGGGACGGCATTGACAATATGGGCAAAAACAAAGAAACCTTTGAAAAATCTGTGAAAATCCTGTCCAATAATGGCTCTCTCTTGATCTTTGGGGAAGGCAACCACGATTTGCACAGGAGTTTAAGACCTCTTAAGAAAGGCTTTGCGAGAATCGCTTTCCAGACCTTAGATGAAAACCCTGAGTTGGAACTTCTCATTTTGCCCATAGGCATCAATTATGGCAACCATAAAAAATCAGGAACTAAGGTAGGCATTTACATTGGTGAAGCATTTCCAGCCAATACTTATTATCCTAAAAACTATGAGGGCATTATCAAAGAGACAACAATTAGGCTCAGCCCATTGGTAACGACTATTCCAAGAGAACATTACAGCCAATGGCTGAAAAAGATGAACAATGAAAAAATAGACCTAACCGATCCAGCATTAGTAAAACAATTTATTGAAGGCCAAGAATTAAGTCAAGAAAATGAAACTTCATCAGGCCCCTATTTGGCCAACAAAGTAATGAAAGTATTTCATTTTCCGGTTTACTGGATTTGGCTTTGGGTTAAGGGAAAGATAAAAGATCCTACTTTCACAGCAACTTTCAAATTTGTCATTGGATTGGTCTTTGTCCCCATTTGGTATATTTTCATTTTTTTCGGCTTCCCAAGCCTAGGCTGGACTTCTTGGGTATTACCTTGGGCTTTTCTCAGCATAGTCTATTTGCTTAGCAATTCCAATGGCCAGGCATAAGCTTCCCTTCCTTTAGACATAGGAATCCTTATAAAGCTTCTCCAAATTTGCTATCTTTGCACCAAGAATTGTAAACCCAAAAAACACATCACATGGAACAGGATTTCCTTCCCATCAATGGGACCGACTATGTAGAACTGTACGTAGGTAATGCTAAACAATCCGCACTTTATTACCAATATGCTTTTGGATACGAACTGATCGCTTATTCCGGTCCTGAAACAGGCGTCAGGGACAGGGCTTCTTATGTTTTGAAGCAGGATAAAATCAGACTGGTTCTTACCACCCCTCTTCAGGAAAACCACCCTATCGCTGACCATATCAAAAAACATGGAGATGGCGTAAAAGTATTGGCGCTCTGGGTAGATGATGCCGAAAAATCCTGGAAAGAAACCACTTCCAGAGGTGCTGTATCTTATGAAGCACCGAAAACATTGACTGATGAGTTTGGTGAAGTGAAAGTAGCTTCCATCAGAACTTATGGAGAGACCATCCATACTTTTGTAGAAAGGAAAAATTATACTGGTGTTTTCCTTCCTGGATTTAAGGAAAGAAAAAGTGAATATAAAGCCACTCCAATTGGCTTAAAATACATTGACCATTGCGTAGGCAATGTAGGTTGGGGCGAAATGAACAAATGGGTGGATTTCTATGAAAAAGTGATGGGCTTCAACCTCCTGATCACTTTTGATGACAAGGATATTTCCACAGAATATTCTGCCCTGATGTCCAAGGTGGTATCCAATGGCAATGGGTATATCAAATTCCCCATCAATGAGCCAGCTGAAGGCAAGAAAAAATCCCAGATTGAAGAGTATTTGGATTTTTACAACGGCCCAGGCGTTCAGCACATGGCCATTGCTACCGATGACATTATCCATACAGTATCTGAATTGAGAAAAAGAGGCGTCGAATTCCTGGAAGTACCAGCAGTCTATTATGATGATTTGTTCGAAAGGGTCGGGAAAATAGACGAAGACCTTCAACCGTTGAAAGACCTAAACATTCTGGTGGACAGAGATGAAGAAGGTTACCTTTTGCAGATCTTTACCAAACCTGTTCAGGACAGGCCTACCCTTTTCTATGAAATCATTCAGAGAAAAGGAGCCCGTTCCTTCGGAAAAGGAAACTTCAAAGCATTGTTTGAAGCTATAGAAAGAGAACAGGAACTGAGAGGAAACCTGTAATCTTATCATAAATATTAAAATCCAGCATTTTCTAAGGATCAAATTAAGACTTAGAAATGCTGGATTTTTTTTTGTTTTCTGCTTTCAATGAAGATTCCGTCCTTTTAATTAGGAAACTTCACCAACTAATTTCCCGGAACTTCTTTTGATTTTTACAACTATTTTTTTATTCTTGTTAAAAACTATTTAGTCTATGAAAAATCTAAAACTCCTCATCATCATTTTTTTCATTACAGCCTGTGGTAAAAACGGTGAGAAAACGGGCAGTTCCGGTGAATTTTCCTTTAAAATTGAGCAGGATACTGTAACCATAGATTCAAAAGGCAAGCTCATCATGACGGCAGTAAACATGGTGAATTTTGATTTAAATCCAGAAAAAGACAGACTTTTTTGTTTTGATAGGAAAAGCCATTCTCTGGAAATCATCGACCTACAAAAGCTGGTATTATTGGACCAAGTGGAGTTTGCAAAAGACGGACCTGATGCGCTTAGTGGTTTTCAGCAAAAGCTTATTGCATTGGAAAACAATAAAATCTTCATCATGGGCCTTGAAAAAAGCGGGATTTATACTACCGAGGGAAAATTGATTAAAGAAATACCCCTCAGCCCAAAAGATTATCAAATACCTGATCACATCGGGAATTTCGGATTCAAAAACGATCTGGTGTTCCTCAATGATTCCACCATTTTGACAGGACTTTTGAGTGTACAGGAAATCCAACCTTATCTTGTAAAACTACAGTTGGGCCTTAGAGAATTGAATTTAATCAATTTCGATCCCATCAAAGATTTTGAAAAATTTAAAATTGAGCTTGAAAATCCAAAAATCAATTATTTCGGAAAAATATACCATGTAAAGGTTGGAGACAAGGTGCTTATATCTTCAAATTTTGTCAATGAAATATACTTATTGGATCCTGAAACTGAAGAATTAACTCATTTTGAATTTAAAAGTACATTGACTCCTGACACCAAATCACCCACTTATAAGTCCTTGGTTTCTACACCTGAAGATTTCAGGAACGAAATGAGAATAGTGGAAGAACAAATAGAATTTGGTAAATGGTATTGGGACGATCATAATCAAACTTTTCTAAGATTATCTTATTACAGGATCCCAAATCAGGAAGACGGAAAGAAAGCTAATGTTTACCTGACTGTATTTGATCAAGAATTCAAGATGTTGGGGGAAATGCAAGTACCCGGTTACAATAAAGTTCCTGGGAATTTATTTGTAAAGGATGGTATGATTTGGTTCCATGAAAACATTGATGATGAATTGGGTTTCGTCAGGCTCAAAATCATAATCGGATAGGAAAATAAATTTTGTATTTCTTGCCTTTTTTGTGCTTAAATCACATCTATCCATGGCAATTTTTGGCTAAATCTTTATCTTGGAATTTCATTTAAACTTTTTACAAAAAATGACAGCAATAGATCCCAATATCATAGCCAAAGCACAAAGCTGGCTGAACGGTAACATTGATCAAAAAAGCAAACAAGAAATACAGGCATTATTGGATGCTCCTGATAAAACAGAATTGATTGATTCATTTTATAGAGACCTGGAATTTGGTACAGGTGGGCTCAGGGGCATCATGGGTGTGGGTTCAAACCGGATGAACGTATACACTGTGGCAATGGCTACCCAGGGTCTTGCCAATTATCTGTTGGAAAGCTTCCCTAATCAAGAAATCAAGGTGGCCATTACCCATGACTGTAGGATCAACAATACGCTCTTTGCAGATACCACAGCCAATGTGTTTACAGCCAATGGCATCAAAGTCAAATATTTCAGGGAATTGCGCCCTACCCCAATGCTTTCCTTTGCCATCCGTTATTTTGGTTGCCAAAGCGGTGTAATGGTAACAGCCTCCCATAACCCGAAAGAATACAATGGCTATAAGGCTTATTGGAATGACGGTGGCCAAGTGGTAGCACCTCATGACAATAACATCATTGCAGAGGTACAAAAAATCACTTCCATGGATGATGTCAAATGGGAAAAGAATGACGCACTGATTGAGTATATAGAGTCTGATTTTGATCAGATTTACTTGAACGAAGTCAAAAAACTCAGTCTCTCCCCCTTGGAAAACGGCCTTCAGAAAGAAATGCCTATTGTCTTCTCTCCTATCCATGGAGCTTCAGGCAAAATGGTTCCTGCAGCCTTAAAAACTTTTGGATTCCAAAACATCCATGTAGTCAAGGAACAAGCTGAGCCCAATGGTAATTTTCCTACTGTAATATACCCTAACCCGGAAGAAGCTGAGGCACTGACCATGGCTTTGGAATTGGGTAAAAAAGTAAATGCCCAACTGGTCCTGGCCTGTGATCCAGATGGAGACCGATATGCTGCTTGTGTACCAGATGGTAAAGGCGGATTTGAACTACTTAACGGTAACCAGACAGGTTCCTTATTGACCTATTACCTTCTTAGCAAATGGAAAGAGCAAGGCAGATTGACCGGAAATGAATTCATGGTAAATACCATCGTCACTACTGAATTGATCGATGAAATCTGCAAAGGTTTTGGAGTGACCTGCTTTTCGGTATTGACCGGATTTAAAAACATTGCAGAAGTGATCAGAAATCTAGAAGGTAAAAAACAGTATATCGGAGGCGGAGAAGAAAGCTATGGTTACCTGGTCGGTGATTTTGTCAGGGATAAAGATGGAGTTTCTGCCTGTGCGATGGTAGCAGAAATTGTTGCCTACTACAGGACCAAAGGCATGAGCATTCAGGATGTACTGGCTGAAATTTATATGAACTTTGGGTTCTACAAAGAATCCCTGATTTCTGTAACCAAAAAAGGAAAAGACGGAGCTGAGCAGATTCAGAAACTTATGGCTGATTTTAGGAAAAACAGACCTACAGAAATGAATGGATTGAAAGTAGTGAAAATAGTTGACGTCAAAGAAAGTAAGGTCTATGACATTGCCAAAGGAACTGAATCTGTACTTAAAATGGATAAGTCCAATGTGATACAGTTCTATTTAGAAGATGGAAGTAAAATTTCTGCAAGACCTTCAGGAACTGAGCCTAAAATCAAATATTATTTCTCTGTCAATGAATTGCTGCCTAACAGAGCTGCTTATGATGCAGTTTCAGCCTCTCTTGACAAAAAATTGGAGGGCCTAAAAAAATACTTCCAATAAAATCGTATTATTTCAAAAGATAAAAGCACAATAGGTTTGGAAAACCCTCAAATCTATTGTGCTTAACTTTTTTTAAGTCCATCTCATCGAGATAAATATAATTTTACCTTAATTTTGATCCTAACAAGTAAACAAGAGACTGTCACAAATCGTCTTGTTATTGGCTTAATAATTACAACCAAAATGAACGCTTTAAGAAATTACCTGGTATTGTTGCTTATATTCCTTGTCTTTTCTTCCTGTGAAAAGGATAATAGACCTGATTTCTATTACCGTTTCAAATTTGAAGGGGTGCAAAGAGAATTTAAAGCCACATCGGAAGCCGATATCATATTTATTGATACTCCAAGCGGTCTAAAATTGGCCACTTTCACAATGGTAAGTGGAAAGGATACCAAGAAAAATTCTATGGTCATTGGGTTAAGGTATACCGGTGATTTGGAGAGAACCTATGAAATGCAAAATCCAATTATGGTCAATGGGGTTCTGGCCCCAACCCTGACATTTGTCTATTACGATGAAAATGGCAGAGCATATCTTGCCAGCTTACTTCAGAGTGAAAACTTAGGAGCCAGAGACGATGGGAAGTTGACTTTCACAGACCTTACAGTTGAAGGGGCATATGGGACATTCGAAGCGATTGTATTTGACCCATTGGAATCTACAAGCGAACTATCAGCTCGTAAGGCATTTAAAATTACTGATGGAGAATTCTTTTTACCCATGGTGGCATCAATCCGAACAGAGTAATATTTGATGATATATTCATTTTATCAATTTCCCATTATCTAAGAAAAAGGGTGGTTATAAGATCTGGTAATAAATGAAGGCATATAAGAAAAGGCTGCCAAAAATGGCAGCCTTTTCTTATATTGGTACCCTTCCTACATGGACCAAAGCATCTCCTGCATTGACTACTGGATTATTGTTCAATCCTATCACATGCCCATTGTGGATGGCCTTGATAGGGATTTTTACCCGACCATAAGGATCTGAAATCTTTGCTAAAATCTGTCCTTTTTTTATTTCATCACCCAATCTAACGGATGCAGAAAATATACCTGAGACTTTAGCCCTGACCCAAGAGCTTTCCTGTATCAAAAGCGTTGGGGACTGTTCAAACTTCTCATCAATCATACCCAAATAGGCAAGCATCCTTTTGGTACCTAGCACTGCTTCTTCTACAGCAAAATCATCCAATCTCATGGACTCCCCTCCCTCATATACGAGGATATGTTTCCTTTTTTTAAATGCCTCTTTTCTAAATGATTTATCAATAAGGGGTGAATTCAGTGTAAAATACGCTCCAAAAGCCTTGGCCAGTTCAAGTGCCTTCTTATCCTTATAGTCAACCCTTATCTGAGGATAATTGGAAAGCATTCTACCTCCGGTATGAAAATCAAGACCAAAATCCACCATAGGGATCACATCATTCATAAGGATATAAGCAATTTGGGAAGCCAATGAACCTCTTTTGCTTCCGGGAAAACTCCTGTTGAGATCTCTTCCATCTGGAAAAGTCCTTGAATTGCTCAAAAAACCATAAATATTGACCAAAGGTATAAAGATGATCGTCCCTTTAACGGGATGGATAACTTCCTCCTCCAACATTCTCCTGACGGCTACTATTCCATTGATTTCATCCCCGTGGACCCCACCTGAGATCAGTACAACCGGACCATCCTCCTTTGCCCTTTTGATATACACTGGTAAATCAATCAAAGTATGCGTTGGCAGCCTTGCAATGGCAATATCAATATTAATAGTCTGACCTGGACGTATTCTTACACCATTAATTACCAATTCCTTCATACAGTTAATTTAGAAGCCTTAACCTTTAACCTTTCAATTTGATCAAATTCTTACTTAATTCGCAAGGACAAATTTGCTTATGAATATACAGGAAAACATCTCACTTCTTCCATATAATACTTTTGGAATAGACAAAAAAGCAAGATTTTTTGTTCAGGCAAAAACTGAAGAAAATGTCAAATCTGCAGTCCAAAGATCAAAGGCACTTAATGTCCCTGTTTTTATCTTGGGCGGTGGAAGCAATATCCTGCTCACCAAGGATATTGAGGCCTTGGTCCTCAAGATCGAAATTGAGGGAATTCGAGTGATCTCAGAAAATAATGAGGAAATACTGGTAGAGGTAGGTGCCGGTGAAAACTGGCATCAATTTGTCTTATACTGTATCGAAAACAACTGGGGAGGAGTAGAAAACCTCTCTCTTATCCCAGGAACTGTAGGGGCATCTCCAATGCAAAACATAGGAGCTTATGGGGTAGAATTAAAGGAAGTTTTTCACCAACTTAAGGCTATCCACCGAGAAACACTAGAAGAAAAAATTTTCGACTGGAATACCTGTCATTTTGGATACAGGGAAAGTGTCTTCAAAAATGAATTGAAAGACCAATACATAATTGTTAAAGTTGTATTTCGTTTGAGTAAAAAACCTGTTTTACACACTGAATACGGAGCCATCAAGCAAACTTTGGAAGATATGGGAATTTCCAGTCCCAATATCAAAAACATCAGCGATGCGGTCATCCATATCAGGCAGACCAAGCTGCCTGATCCAAAGATGATTGGAAACGCTGGGAGTTTTTTCAAAAACCCAACAATCTCAAAGAATCAATTTGCAGCATTGAAAGAAGCATACCCTGATATTCCTTCATTTCCAATGGATGAAGGCGTAAAAATACCGGCAGCTTGGCTAATTGAAAAAACCGGTTGGAAAGGAAAAACTTTTGGTAAAATTGGTGTACACAAAAATCAGCCCCTGGTCTTGGTCAACTATGGAGGTGGGGATGGAGCTGAGATTCGGGAACTAAGCAAAAAAATACAAGATTCTGTCAAACAACAATTTGGAATACTTCTACACCCAGAAGTGAATTTTATTTAAATCAATGGATCATCAAACTGTATTTCCTTTCCATATTTCACTACCTCCACACCAAATTTCTCCAAAAAAGCCAGCCCTTCATCATGAGGTAAGCCTTTATATTCTGCATATGAATACATATAGATCACTTTGACAATACCAATTGAATAAATGATCCGCGCACAGGCAAGGCAGGGTGCTAAAGTAACATATAAGGTGGACCCATCGACAGAAGCATTATTTTTAACAGCATAGAGAATAGCATTCTGTTCTGCATGAATGGCCAATGTGCAACTTCCCTTGCTGTCCCTGGCACATCCTGTATCAGGGAATTCCTCATCACAGTTATGTGTTCCTGCCGGAGGACCATTGTAACCAATAGAAATAATTCTTGTATCCTTGGTTAAAACTGCACCTACGTGCTTTTTGATGCAATGAGACCTCTTGGCCAAATTCACCGCCAATTCCATAAAAATATCATCAAAATTAGGTCTGCTCATGAATATATTGTTGCTAAAATTTGTTTTTGAATCATCAAGGTCCAAAAGTAATTAAACTGAGCTATTATTGGGTAAGATAGCCAACAAATTACCAAATTAGTGCTCAAAAAGTAAAATCAGAAGAAAAAATAAAGCAATCAAATCATTAAAACCTCGTTGTTATGGAAAAGGAGAATTTAAGCGAAAACGAATTAATTGTAAGGGATTATCTCGCCCGCCAAAGAACCTATTTAGCCAATGACAGGACGCTTTTATCTTATATCAGGACCTCCTTATATTTTTTAGTAAGTGGTACAGCCCTGATGGAAGTCAATGCACTGGATCATGTCAGGGATTTGGGATACCTGGCATTTGGACTGAGTCTGGGTTTATTACTTTTAGGGATATTCAATTTTTACAAAGTCAAAAAAAGGCTGAAAAAGCATTATTACCAAAGGATGTAATCTACTTAAAGTAATATTTCCAAAATTCCCTCCAATCCAATCAAAACCCAAAGTATTTGGCACAATTCCAAAGATTTAAGTTATATTGGAAAATCAACCATTTTACAATATTTTGAGATTAGCTGCTGTCGACATAGGTTCTAACGCCATTAGGCTCCAAATCACCACTGTAACCTATTATGAAGGAAACACCAATTTCAAGAAGTTGGAATACCTGAGGTTTCCTCTCCGATTGGGTCTAGATGTATTTCACACCAACAGGATTTCCGAAAAGAACAAAAGGAAATTCATCAAATTGATGAAAGCATTCAAGCTGTTGATAGACCTGTATGAGGTAGATGATTATATGGTATGTGCCACATCTGCTATGCGGGAATCAGAAAATGGGAAAGAAATCGTAGAAGAAGTTAAGGAAGACATCGGTTTGAAGATACAAATCATTGATGGAAAGTTGGAAGCAGAACTTATCAACCTGGCGCTTTGGTCCTATATCGACGATAAATCCTACTTGCATATAGATGTAGGAGGAGGAAGTACTGAATTGAATATTTATTCACAAAAAAACAAAATTGCATCCAAATCTTTCAAAATTGGTTCAGTCCGTGCCCTCGAGGACAATATTCCACTTTCAGTTTGGAAAAGCATGAATAAGTTTATTGAAGAGCATATTGGAAATAAGGAAAAAATTACCTGTATAGGAACAGGTGGAAATATCAGTAAAATCTTCGAACTAAGTAATCCCCCAAAAAATAAGACCTTTATCCAAATTGACAAGATAAAGGAAATCCAAAAATTCCTTGAATCCTTCACTTATGAAGAAAGAATCAACAAACTGAACCTTAACCCCGACAGGGCAGATGTCATTATTCCCGCCTCTAAAATCTATCTCGCTGCAATGACCGCAGCCAATTCCAAAAAGATGATTGTACCTGACGTTGGACTCAAAGATGGATTGATGCAAGTGCTTTACAAGAAAAATAAAAAACGCCTATTTGGGTAAAGACTGAGAAACAAAAAAACCTACAAAGCCAAAGCCAAAATCCAGCATATCTGGCAGGAATTTGGCTTTTTGACTTGGCAGGATCTACCTATATTAATTTAAGGTTTCAAATCAATTTGACTTTCATTACTTCTTCAAGGGTCACATGGAAAAACTCCTTGTGAACATTGAATTCTTCTTCATCAGCTTGAGGCAATTTGGGTACATATTTGCCATCTTCCAGCATGGTGTAAGCGTTAACATTATCTTTCAAATTGTAAGCAAGAATATTCATCAGCTGTTTCTCCAGTACCGGGTCTTCAATCCTGAACAAAGACTCAAGCCTTTTATCAAAACTTCTTACCATCATATCTGCCGAACCGGCATAGGTCCTGGTGTGGCCATTGTTATGAAAATGGTAAATCCTAGAATGTTCAAGAAAGTCACCTACAATGGATATTACCTCAATATTTTCACTAAGACCTCTTCTTCCAGGCCTCAGGCAACAAATCCCTCGGATAATCAATTTTATTGGAACTCCCGACTGGGACGCTCTGTAAAGGGCATAAATAATTTCAGAATCTTCCAATGAATTGACCTTGATAAATATGCCGGAGGGAAGTCCATTTCTGGCATTTTCTGCCTCTTGCTCTATGAATTCGATCAACTGATTTCTCATATCCCTCGGAGCAGTAATCAGGTTTTGGTACACCGTAGGCATAGAATGGCCTGTGATTACATTGAAGAATTCAGAAACATCATTGGCAAGCACTTCATTGGTAGTCAATAAGCCAATATCTGTGTATAACCGTGCAGTATCTTCATTGTAATTTCCTGAACCCAAATGGACAAAACGTGTCACTACATTATCATCTTTTTTGACGATTAATAGAAGCTTAGTATGAGTTTTAAGGTTACTGATGCCATATATCACAAAACATCCTGCTTTTTGGAGTTTTTTGGCTTCACGGATATTATTTTCCTCATCAAACCTGGCCTTTACCTCGAACAACACAGAAACGTGTTTACCATTTTCCGCTGCCCTCAATAATGCTTTGGTTATTCTAGAATCTTTGGCCAACCTATAAATGGTCATTTTTATGGCCATTACGCTGGGATCATCGGCTGCCTTTTCAATTAAGTCCAGAATAGGATCAATATTATTGTATGGATGGTGCAAAAGAATATCTCTATTCTTAAGCACTTGAAAAATTTCATCTGCTCCATCCTGAGGATAAGAAATCGGGGGAACAGGGGCTGGCATCTGTGGAATTTTGTCCTTGAACCTGCGGTTACCAACTACCTGCCACAACCCTGTGAAGTCCAACATACTGGCTCTTTCCACTTTAAAAATGCTGTCATCCTTGATATTCCAACGGTCTTTGAGTAAGCTGATCATCCATTTGGAATAACCCTCCTCAATCTCAATTCGGACAACCCTTCCTGTTTTTCTTTCATTCAATTTTCTTTTAACTTCTTCCAGAAAGTTGGCATCCATATCCTCACTCTCTTCCAGGGTAAAATCACCATTTCGGGTGATCCTG
This sequence comes from Cecembia rubra, assembly GCF_003014575.1. Taxonomy (GTDB): domain Bacteria; phylum Bacteroidota; class Bacteroidia; order Cytophagales; family Cyclobacteriaceae; genus Cecembia_A; species Cecembia_A rubra. The sequence continues at coordinate 12,758 of NZ_PYGF01000001.1, read as the reverse complement.
AATAAGTTAATGGACTCAATGTTTACGTTTCTGAACAAAGAAACAATGTTCTCCCGAATTACTTCTTCAATAGGTACATAAACCACCATATCCTCACGCTCGATTTCAAAAAACCTCGGGATATTTGCCGGAATCTGTACAAATGAAAGTTTTCTGTTTTCCTTCTTGTCTCCTGGAGCCAAAGTAACCACCCCAAAAATGAGGAGCTTGTTCATAAGAATAGGAAATGTTCTGTATCCATCAAACACCATGGGAGTCAACATAGGATACACTGCTTTATTGAAGTATGTTTTGATGTATTCCTGCTCTTCTGGTTCCAGGTTTCTTACATTGCTTAAAATGAATCCACTTTCAGACATTTTGGGCAACAGGTTTTTCAGAAAGTGTTCCTGCTGTCTTTTATGGAATTGCTGACACTCCAACATCAGCTTCATCTTAAATGGCTCTTCCCTTAAGCCGGAATAATCTACACGCTCTTTTTCATAATCAAGATAATTGTACAAAGACCCTACCCTGATCATAAAAAATTCATCCAAATTAGAGGCGGTAATGGCCAAAAACTTCAATTTTTCAAAAATTGATCTGCGCTCTTTTTTGGACTGGTCCAATACCCTTTCATTGAATTTTATCCAACTCAGGTCACGGCTGACCAGGTCACTACTTTCAATGATACTATCAAATCTATCTGTTGTTGCTATTCTCATAAGCCTTACGGATTAATGCAAATCTAACAATCTATCGGCATGATTCATCATGCGTAAGTTTAAGAATTTATTACAAAAAAAGGGGCACTCGGCCCCTTTTTCCATGATCGGTTGAAGTATCAAGTGTCAATCTTGGCATACTTCGCATTCCTTTCGATGAATTCCCTTCTTGGGGCAACCTCATCCCCCATCAACATGGAGAATAAATGATCGGCTTCTGCGGCAGATTCAATTGTTACCTGCTTTAGCGTCCTGGTATTTGGATCCATAGTAGTGCTCCACAACTGCTCTGGATTCATTTCACCCAAACCTTTATAGCGTTGGATATTAACTGATTCTTCCTTCCCCTCTCCCGCCATTTCTTTGATCAGTATTTTTCTCTCATCTTCTGTCCAGCAGTATCTTTCATCTTTACCTTTTTTGAGAAGGTACAGAGGTGGCTGTGCAATATAAACATACCCTTTTTCAATCAAGGTCTTCATATAGCGGAAGAATAAAGTCAGGATCAAAGTTCTGATATGAGATCCATCAATATCAGCATCCGTCATGATGATAATTTTATGGTACCTCAAATTGGAAAGGTCCAGTTCCTTTTCATCATTGACAGTACCAAACTTCACTCCTAGCGCAGTTAGGATATTCTTGATCTCATCGTTGTCATATATCTTATGTTCATGTGCCTTTTCCACATTAAGGATTTTACCTTTCAATGGTAAGATTGCCTGAAAATCCCTGTCCCTGCCCTGCTTAGCTGAACCACCTGCAGAATCACCTTCCACCAGGTAAAGCTCGCAGACAGTTGGGTCTGAATTGGCACAATCAGCCAATTTTCCAGGGAGGCCTCCACCGCCAAGAACATTCTTCCTTTGTACCATTTCCCTGGCCTTTCGGGCAGCATGCCTTGCTTGAGCGGCCAGGACTACCTTTCCAACTATTATTTTTGCCTCTTTTGGATGCTCCTCCAACCAGGTCTGCAAAACTTCTGATACCGCACTATTAACGGCACCGGAAACATCTGAGTTACCCAACTTGGTTTTAGTCTGACCTTCAAATTGAGGTTCTGCTACCTTTACAGAAATAACTGCTGTCAATCCTTCCCTAAAATCATCCCCTGAAATATCAATTTTCAGTTTATCCAACATCCCGGATTTATCTGCATAAGTCTTTAAAGTCCTTGTCAATGCCATTCTAAATCCGGATACATGGGTCCCCCCCTCATAGGTATTGATATTGTTCACATAGGAAACTACATTCTCAGAATAAGAGGAATTGTAACTCATTGCCACCTGCACAGGTACAGCGTTCTTGTCTGCATCTATGTAAATTGGGCTTTCGATTATTTTTTCCCTTGTCTCATCCAAGTATTGTACAAATTCCACCAATCCACCTTCGGAAAAAAACATATCAGACCTTGGTGTTCCATCTTCTTCTAATTCACGAAGGTCCTTTAAGTGGATTTTTATACCTGCATTCAAAAATGAAAGTTCCCTCAACCTGTTGGCAATGGTCTCATACTTGTATTCTCCAACGGTAAATATACTGAGGTCAGGCTTGAAATGTATAATGGTCCCTCTTTTATCAGTGGTGCCAACTTCTCGAACAGGATACTGGGGAACCCCAATACTATATTCCTGCTCGAATATCTTTCCGTCACGGTGTACCGTAGCTTTTAAATGAGTGGATAAGGCATTCACACAGGATACACCCACACCGTGTAGACCTCCGGAAACTTTGTACGTATCTTTATCAAACTTACCTCCGGCATGAAGTACGGTCATAACTACCTCAAGAGCAGACTTCTTCTCCTTAGGGTGAATGTCGGTAGGAATTCCCCTACCATTGTCCTCTACTGTAATTGAGTTATCTTCATTGACAATAACATAGATGGTATCACAATGTCCCGCCAAAGCCTCATCAATAGAGTTGTCCACTACTTCCCAAATCAAGTGATGCAAACCTTTGATGCCTACATCCCCAATGTACATGGCGGGTCTTTTTCTTACTGCTTCTAAACCTTCTAATACCTGGATATTACCAGCTGAATAATCCTTCTGATTTCCTTCTTTATTTTCGCTCATAACAAGTTCAAACGCTTTTTTCTAACTGAAAAAAGAGATTTTTTCTATCAATAATCAACCCGTAATAATACGCAAAAAAAACGAGAGCACATACCTTTTTTCAATATGAAATCCGATCCTTTCAACATCCAAAAAGGCCATTTTACCGATTAATCCTTATACAGAATTTTATTCTTCAATTGCCCAAATTATCAGTATCTGATGATTTTTTACCGATCACTATTTTGAGCAATTCAACATTAAAAACCAAACGTTTATACACATTTGTTTACCTTTTTCGATAATTCATTAAACAAATTTAATTCTGATTAATTTATCAATCATTAAATCACCAATATAAAATTTCAAAATTCTTCAACACTCTAAAACAATTAACTATGAACACCATTTTAACCGCAGATTTGGTTGGTCTTGACAAGATCATCAACAGTGACCCAATTGCTATTACCTTTTTTATTGGGTATATGGCTATGTTTGCTTCTGCTGTATTCTTTTTTGTAGAAAGAGGATCAGTAGATGGGAAGTGGAAAACCTCCCTATTGGTATCCGGACTTATTACAGGTATTGCTGCTGTCCACTATTATTACATGCGGGACTTTTACCTAGAAACAGGACAAAGCCCGACTGCATTCAGGTATGTGGACTGGACATTGACTGTACCTTTGATGTGCGTTGAATTTTACCTGTTGACCAAACCATTTGGCGCCAAAGGTGCAACCTTATTCAAATTAATTGTTGCTTCTCTTCTCATGCTAGTCACAGGATATATCGGGGAAACCTCAGGGATCGAAAACAATATAATGTGGGGAATAATTTCTACAATCGGATACCTCTACATTGTTTATGAGGTATTTGCCGGAGATGTGGCAAAATTGGCAAAAACTTCCAATAGCCCTGCACTGGGCCAGGCCATGTTCCTTTTAAAAATCTTCATAACCTTAGGTTGGTCGATCTATCCTATCGGATACATGGTATTGCCAGGTAACTTATTATCCGGAGCCTTTGAGGTAAGCAGTATTGACCTTTTCTACAACTTAGCTGATGCCATCAACAAAATTGGATTTGGTCTGGTAATCTACTCTGTAGCCATAGCCGAAACAGCAAAAAACAAAAATGCAGTTGTCGCTTAGTCTAATCTTGAAGGTTGTTCCAGACTTGGAACAACCTTCTTTTATTTTTTTCGGAAAGTCCAACAATATTTAACCAAAATACCATGTCTAAGCATTTGTTGACTTATGATTATATCATCACAGGATTTGGTTGCGCGGGTATGAGCTTGGTCTATCACCTTCTCAACAGCCAACTCCGGGATAAAAAAATCCTGATCATAGACATTTCAGACAAAAAAACAAATGACAGAACATGGTGTTATTGGGCCGAAACGCCCCTGGACATACATCCTAAGAACAGCCCATTGACCTTCTGGAAAAACATAGTTATTTCTCAAGGGGAAAAAAAGCTAAAAAAAGATTTGGGTAAACTTAACTATTACCACATCCGATCCTCTGATTTTTACCGTGAAATATTAGCCAAGATTAAAAATTTCACCAATATCCATTTTATTCAAGACAGCGTCCAAACTATAGAAAGCAGTCCAAATAATAGTGTTACCGTAAGCACAAAAAACCATGGAAGTTTTTATGCAGAAATGGTTTTTAACAGCGTTCCAGATTCTTCCACAAACTTGCGTCATCACAAAATACTCAAACAGGTTTTTCTTGGATGGAAAGTCAAAACAAAAAAAGCATGCTTTGAAGTAGACACTGCAATCATGATGGATTTTGATCAAAAAAAAACATCAAAGACTGCCTTTTTTTATGTTCTACCTTTCAAAGAAAATGAAGCATTGATTGAATACACTGAATTTACTACTGATCAAATGGACAGAAGCTTCATGGAATCAAAAATAAATCATTTCATTCGGAATCAATTAGGGCAAGATCGATATGAGATCACTTTTCGGGAAGAAGGGAGCATACCTATGACTACATATTCCCTTACGGAAGCCCCAGCATTTAATATCATTCCAATAGGCACTTTAGCGGGTTGCAGTAAACCAAGCACAGGATTTACATTTCATAATATTCAAAAGCATTGCCAATTAATTGTCAATTCTCTGGCAACTGCTGAGGGTAAAGCATTAATATGGAAGAGAAAATGGCAATATAATTTTTATGACAATATATTACTGAACATTGCTAAAAAGTGGCCAAAAAAACTTCCTGAGGTATTCATCAATCTCTTTGAATCGAATACAGGACCTGATATCCTTCGTTTTCTTAATGAGGAGAGTAGTTTTTTGGATGACATCAAACTTCTGTCAAGACTTCAGTTCTCCATATTTATCAAATCCCTGTTGCATTATGAAAAACATTGAAATCATCGGGAAAATAACTGGAGTTGCCCTATCTGTTTTATATATGCTTTTATTTCAGGACAATGAAATTTTTGAATGGATTCTTTTTGGAACCATAATCTTAACTATTGGTATACCCCATGGAGCTTTGGATTATTTAATCCTTAATCCAAGGATCAGCAATAAGGAATTGATAACTTTCATTTTCAAATACCTGGCAATCATATTCGCATATATGATAGTATGGGTCTTTTTTCCCATCCTTGCATTGGTTGCTTTCCTTTTGATGTCAGCATTTCATTTTGGTCAAAGCCATTTTATAGGCAAAAAAATCACAATTTGGAAAAATTTAACCTATCTGTCTATAGGTACATATTACATTTCTGTAATCCTTTGGGGAGGTTTTGAACAGACATCAATTATTCTACACAACCTAATGCAATTGGAGTCTTATGCAGTATTGGCTTGGCCAATTATCTTGTGCAGTTTCTCTTTGAGTCTAATATTGATTGTAAAGAACCTACCTCTTCGATGGCATATTTATGTAATTGAAATGCTTGCTTTAGGTATTCTGCTTTACCAATTACCACTCTTAACCAGCTTTGTAATATATTTTGGCTTTTGGCATGCACTCCCAAGTATGAAGGAGGAATACCAGTCTTTGAAAATATATTTAGGTAAAAATCACTTTAAAAACTTTGTGATAAAGATGATTCCATTTTCCGCTGTAAGCTTAGTAGGAATGATGATCATTTTGGCTGTTTTTTATCCTGAAAGCAAACCTGAAGAACTTACTTTACTCTTTTTTATTCTGGTTTCACTGATATCAGCTCCACATATTTGGTACATGAATTCCTTTTTAGAAACCAAAAAATCTTAAAATTGGCCAGTCCTTAATAATACAAGATTGCATGCCTTCCATACATCAATACCCTTAGATTTGGCCAGGTCATAAAGCTCAGGGTTTTCGGTACCTGGATTGAAAATGATCCTCTGAGGATTTAAAGAAAAAATGTAATCATACCACTCGGGCTGATTGTGTGGACCAATATAAAGCGTCACGGTATGAACATCTGGGATGTGAGGCTTTTCTTTGATTTCCAATATGGACTGTCCAAAAACATCTCCTTTTTTAATACCAACCGGCACAAAAGGAATATTTCGTTCAGTTAACATCTCTGCTGCCAAATAGGCATATCTCTCAGGATTCGCACTTGCGCCCAGAATCACTGTCTTTTTATCTTGTAGCTTCATCGACTTCCAAACACCCTGTCCCGATCAAAGGTTTCCAAATGCCTATGCTTTTTACTTTCGTAAATATCTTCCAGGGTAATCAATATTCCTGTTTCTTCTACTGCTCCAAATTCATCGTTAAGTGCTGTCCCAAAGGTTTTCATGGTAGGGGACAAGTTCATGTAGGTATTGATCAAAGGAGGAATATTCTCTCCAAATGCTCTGATTTTACTATTGAGCAGTTTATATCCTTCCTTGTAATCCAATCCATCAAATAAACCTTCGAAGTTTTTAGGATCTGTCTCATACCCAAGTTTCAAATGTTCAAGCGGCCTAACCAAATTATCCGGATCTGGAAAATAAAAATGCATGAAATAAAGTAGTAAATCTCGTGCCTCCCTATTGTAATGAGGGTACATGGTAACTTTTCCAAAAAGATACTTGACATCGGGATTGAGCATAACCACGGCGCCCAAACCATCCCAAAGATTATCCAACGAAAAGAGACCTTTCCTGTTATCAATACTTGGTTGGTATTTGGGCTGAACAAATGACCTCCCTAATTCAATGGTATAAGGAATGTATTCTTCCAGGAATTTTTTTGAAAAAGAAAAAAGGTGAGCTGTAGAAAGATTGATATTTCCATCTTTGTCCAAACCTGCATTTTCACATTTGATAAGTCTATATCCTGCCACAATCTCCTCATCCTCAGGACTCCAGGTGATCAATTGCTTGTAACAATTATCCATTGTATCATTTTCATCCAGGTCCAAAGAAAGGCCTGTGCCACCTCCTGCACCCCGGAAAGTCAATTCCCTCAATCGTCCTATTTCCCTAACAGTATTGGGAGCATTGTGATAATCAACCAGATATATATGGTTATTTCCATTATTGGTGTACCTGAGAAATCTTTCAGGTGTCAACTCACTCTTTAATAGTCCACGATCTGTTTCGGGTATAATTGCTTGCATAGTTATTTTTTTTCGGCCATTTGGTAAACCTGATTTTTGACCTCTTCAGCCCAATCGCTCTCGCTTTTTGATTGATCAAAATAATGGTAAGAAATTGGTTTTCCTATATGGATGACAACTTTTTTACCTCTTTGTGCAAACATTTCATCAGCCAAATAAAACATCTCAATATTTGCCTTGACGCCCAGGTTTTTACGCAATTTTGCTAAGTTATAAAAGAAGTCAGAGTTCCTTCCTTCAATATAGACAGGCACGATGTCCTTCTCATATCTTTTTGCCTTGGAGATAAAACTTTTCTTCCATTGAAGGTCCTTGATACCTACTGCCTGCTTTCTTGATACCAAACCAGCAGGAAAAACCAAAACAGCAAATTCCCCTGCATAGGTCTCCTCTATCAATTTGGTGACTTCTCGGCTATTAGCACCATGTTTATTGACTGGGATAAATATGGGCTCAAAATTTTTAATATTGGTCAAAATATCATTGACTAAAAAGCGGAGGTCGGTCCGGTATTTCCCTAAAGCATGCATAAATGCAATTCCATCCATCCCTCCTAATGGGTGGTTGGACGCAAAAATCACTGGCCTGTCCAATGGTATATTTTCTTCACCTGTAATGGTTACCATTACACCAAACTCATCAATCAGGGCATGCACAAAATCCAATCCCTGCAAATGCCCAATTTTCGCCATTATGGCATTGATTTCTTTCTCGTGGACTATCTTTTTGATATACCGGATAACGAAACCGGGCAGCCATTTATGTAATTTGGCATTTTTGCTTTTGAGAACTTGCTCAATATCAATAAAGGGTTTCTTAACCTCCAAAACCTTGTAATTTAAATGTAGCCCCTAACTTAATAGCCTCTATTTAATTGACTGATATCCAAAAGTATACCCGTGAACTCAACAGTCCTATACTTTTGTTTTGGGTGATTTTTTGAAATTATTTCGACCCAAAAGTACAAATTTTTGCGGAATCCTTGGTATTACTTAGTTTCAACAGAATTTTCTTTTCAAACCAAATTACCTGTAATCAGGTTTAAAAAGAAAAACACCTATGAAATTAGCCATAACGGGACCTACATCAGGGATTGGGGCAGTGACATTCCAACAATTGACCCCAATCTGTAAACAAATATTTTTTTTGGCAAGAAATGAAGCTAAAGCCAAAGAAGAAATAGCCAAACTTCCTCTCCAAGAGCAAAATAAAGTCAAATTTATTTACACCGATCTGGCAGATTTTGAATCGGTAAATAATTCCGCTCAACAAATCGAAAGGTTGACTGATAGCATTGACTTACTGATCAATAATGCAGGTGGTATATTTCCGGAAAAAGTTATTACCAAAAATGGCTTTGAGTTGACACTTTCAGCCAACCATTTGGGGCATTTTCTTTTGACCAATAAATTGATGCCTGCACTTTTGAAGGCAGAAAACCCCAAAATCATCAATGTTAGTTCGGAAGCACATAAAGTAGCAAGAGTAAATTTCGAAGACCTCAATTACAGTCAAACAAAATACAGTGCTTTTACTGCTTATGCCAATGTCAAACTTTTCAACATCCTATTTACAAAGTCATTGGTTGAAAAATTTGGCAAGGAAGGCTTAAAGTCCTATGCCCTGCATCCCGGGGTCGTGAAAACCAATTTTGGAAATGAAGCTAACGGTATTTTTAAACTTTTCTGGACTATAGCCAAGCCATTTATGATCAATGCCCAGAATGGAGCCAAAACGACGGTTTTCCTTGCAAAAACACAATTACCGGAATCACAAAATGGATTCTATTTCAAAAATTCCAAACCTGCATCCCCCTCAAGGATGGCCATATCTAAAAACATGAGGGAAAAGTTATGGTTAAAAAGTGAAGAGCTTTTGGAAAAATGGCTGTAATGCCATTTCCAAAAGCCCTTTCCAATGATTATTATCAATTTCTTTTTCTTCCTAGGTATATGAGAGCTCATCTAGGAATCTCTACCTGTTGATAAATTCCAATATCTGTTTCATACCTGAAGCCCTGTCAGCCTTGATGTTATTGGTCTTGATAAAGGCATTCACCTCATTGAATTTAGGTCCTGCCAATTCTTTAATACTACTATTGTTGGACTTGAATTCCTTGCTTGATAAACCAGAAATTCTATAAAATCTCGTGTTTTGTTTGTAAGTATCATATTGTGGCCCAGTATATCCATCCTTTAGTACAGTGGGCTCAACTAAATATTTGCTGTGGATGGCAACAAACTTTTCCTTGTCTTTTTCAAACAATACTTCAACAATCCTTTGTTTTCCCTCCAGGTATTCCAACCGGAAAAGTTTGGGTTCTTCCTCAAGTGTTTGGAGCCATTCCCAGTTTTTCAATACCAGAGGTTCACTATCTACACCACCAGTCTGTATGTAGATTTCTTCCTTTTCAGGAAGAATGTTGAATGGAATATCCTCGTAAACCTTTCCTCCTATCAGTGATATTTTGGCTGATTTTGGTTCATCGTAAAGGAAAGGAGTTCCTTTAACCCCATCACTCTTTGCATTTAACCGAAACGCACGTCCATAGTCAATGTCATTCTGCTTAAGAGTAGAAACTGACTGTGACCAAGCCAAATCCACCAGCAATACCAGACCCAATGCCAACGTGAAAATTATCTTTTTCATTTCTTTTTAGCAGATTTTGAATATAATCCTAAATTACTGATTCTATTCGCAAAATTAAAATCAAAATCCTGTTCAATTATTCCATTAATTTTGCAAAATGAAAGAAACCATCCTATCACTTTGCCCCATCTATTGGGAAGATTACGAACTGATCGATACTGGAGGATTTGAAAAACTGGAAAGATTTGGTCCCTATATCCTTAGCCGTCCCGAACCACAGGCCATTTGGGACAAAAGTCTGAGCGAGGAAGAATGGAGGAAATTAAGCCATGCCCATTTTGCCAAAGAAAAAAATAATCCGGAAAAAGGCCAATGGAAAGAATTGAGTAAAATTCCGCACAACTGGCAGGTAAAGTATAAAAATCAGGATGGTCTGAAAATGAAGCTTAATTTGGCCATGACTTCATTTAAGCATATTGGGCTTTTCCCAGAGCAAGCTGTCAATTGGGACTATATTTCAGATACCTTGAAGGCTTTTCCGGTTAAAAACCCAAAAGTTCTTAATCTCTTCGCCTATACTGGTGCCGCCTCAGTAGCAGCCCGTGCCTGTGGGGCTGATGTGACACATCTTGATTCTGTAAAGCAAGTAGTGACCTGGTCCAAGCATAATATGGAAGCTTCAGGACTTGAAGGCATCCGTTGGATTGTGGATGATGCTATGAAGTTTATCAGAAGAGAAGTACGGAGAGGCAACACCTACCATGGTATTATACTCGATCCACCAGCCTATGGCAGAGGACCTGATGGGGAAAAATGGATTCTAGAAGAACAGATCAATGAAATGCTCAAGCTTTGTGCACAATTGTTGGACCCAAATCAGCACTTCCTGATACTTAACATGTATTCCCTCAGTTTTAGCTCCATGATTGCGGCCAACCTGATCCAGTCCAATTTTGGTGATGTGGCTAACGCAGAACATGGGGAATTGTACCTTAAAGATAAATATGGTAAGAAATTGCCTTTGGGCATCTTCTACCGGTTTAGGAAGGTATAGTATCTGCTACGGGTCTAAAATGTCTTAAGTTTTCAGGGTATAAAGAGCCAAGAGGGCCAAGCGTTAAGAAAATATTCTATGGATATTTTTAGCTTGGGGACAGGATGCAGGGTGGGAAAAAGTAAAAATTGTTCTTGGATTTAGTGAACATTTGAACTTTTGAACAAAATAGCTTCTTGGTACTTTGTACAAAGTTCTTTCTCTTGATTCTTGTCTCTTGATTCTTGCCTCTAGTCTCTTAACTCTAGCATCTAATCTCTTGCAACTAACAGTCTAAAAATGAATAACCGCCAACTCTTCCTTTCCCATCTTGCCCAGACCACGGATTTTCCGCTTTTGATTGAAATCGAAAAAGCCGAGGGAGTCTATATGTATGGACCGGATGGAAAAAAGTATTTGGATCTCATATCCGGCATTGGGGTCAGCAATGTTGGCCACCGTCACCCAAAGGTTTTGGCAGCTATCCAAGAGCAACTGGACAAATACCTGCACCTTATGGTATATGGAGAATATGTACAAAGCCCTCAGGTCAAATTGGCAAAAGCACTCACAGACACCCTCCCTTCACAATTGGACAATGTGTACCTGGTCAACTCAGGTTCTGAGGCGGTAGAAGGTGCCCTGAAATTGGCAAAACGCTATACAAATCGCAGGGAAATTATTTCCTGCATCAATGCTTACCATGGTTCATCACACGGATCCCTTTCAGTTGGTGGAAATGAAATATTCAAAAGAGCTTACCGCCCATTATTACCAGGGATCAGGAATATTGTATATGGGGCCTTCCATCATCTGGATAAGATAACAAATGATACGGCTGCAGTCATCATCGAAACCATCCAAGGGGAAGCAGGAATCCGGGTGGCTTGTAAAGAATATTTTCAGGCATTGAGGAAGCGCTGTAATGAAACAGGAACATTGTTGATTCTGGATGAGATTCAGGCAGGATTTGGAAGGACAGGGAAATTCTGGGCTTTTGAGCATTTTGACATAGAACCCGACATACTTGTCTGTGCCAAGGGAATGGGAGGTGGTATGCCGATTGGTGCATTCATTGCCAATAAAGAAGTCATGGGGGTGTTTAAAAACAATCCATTGTTAGGCCATATTACCACCTTTGGGGGGCATCCTGTTTCTGCTGCAGCGTCATTAGCTACAATTCAGGTAATTCAAAAAGAAAACCTCTTGGATCAGGTAGAAGAAAAAGCAGCATTATTCAAAAAATTATTGGTACACCCCATTATCAAAGGCATTAGAAACAAAGGACTGATGATGGCTGTAGAATTTGAATCCTTTGGTGTGCTCAAACCTATTATTGACCGTGCCATAAATAAAGGCGTGATCACAGATTGGTTCCTGTTTTGTGATGACTCTATGCGCATCGCCCCTCCACTGATTATCAGCCATACCGAAATCGAAGAAGCCTGTAGGATGATTTTGGAAGCGATTGAGGGGGTTTAGTGATTGGTGATTAGTTATTTAGTGAATAGTTGATTGGTTAATTAGGGATTGGTTGATTAGTGGTTAGTGAGAAGTGATGAGTGTTAAGTGTTGAATGTTAAGTGTTAAACGATCAGGGTTAAGGGGTTTACGGACACTATCCCGATAAGTGTGTAAACTTTAAATTATGATTTTATGGTCAGGTTTCAAGAAGCCTGACCCTATCACCAAATATAAGCAGGAAACTGTTAAGGATAGTACCCCAGTCTCGAATGGGCATAGTCCATTTTTTCGATGCTTCCCTTGCAGCGAGGAAAACAGACTTCATAACAG